>CAWCQJ010000005.1:0-67500 GCA_963797735.1 uncultured Chloroflexia bacterium | reverse complement strand
GATGGAGGCCCGAACCTTCTAACGTTGCAAAGTTATTGGATGACTTGTGGGTAGCGGTGAAATGCCAAACGAACTCGGAGATAGCTCGTTCTCCCCGAAATGCATTTAGGTGCAGCGTCACACGATCTCCTGCGGAGGTAGGGCTCTGAAAGGGCTAGGGGGCTTACCGCTTACCAAACCCTATCAAACCGCGAATGCCGTTGGACAAAGTGTGGCAGTGAGACAGTGGGGGCTAAGCTTCATTGTCGAAAGGGAAACAGCCCAGACCACCAGCTAAGGTCCCGAAGTCCATGCTCAGTGTGAAAGGATGTTGAATCGCAAAAACAGCCAGTAGGTTGGCTTAGAAGCAGCCATCCTTTAAAGAGTGCGTAATAGCTCACTGGTCGAGTGGTTCTGCGCCGACAATTCAACGGGGCTAAGCATGGCACCGAAGCTGTGGGTCAGCTCGTTCGCGAGCTGGCGGTAGGGGAGCGTTTGCTACAGCAGAGAAGGGGAAGCCGTGAGGCACCCTGGAGCGTAGCGAAGTGAGAATGCCGGCATGAGTAGCGTAAGGTGCGTGAGAACCGCACCCCCCGTATACCTGAGGTTTCCTACGGAAGGTCAATCCGCGTAGGGTTAGTCGGGCCTAAGCCGAGGCCGAAAGGCGTAGGCGATGGACAGCTGGTTAGTATTCCAGCACCGCGATGGTAGCGTTTGATGCAGAGGGGGGACCCAGGAGGGTAGGTCCCGCGGGCCCACTGGACATGGTCCGTTCTTGGTTTGTAGGCGTCTTGCCGGAGGTAAATCCCCGGTGAGGTTAAGCAGAGGAGCCGAGACGAATAGAGACTTTGTCAACATGAGGGGGCTGAGCCCACGCTGGCGAGAAAATCCTCGCTGCTAGTTACCAATGCGCCCGTACCGCAAACCGACACTGGTAGGTGATGGTAAGAACCATAAGGGGATCGGGAGAACCTTCGTTAAGGAACTCGGCAAATTAGATCCGTAACTTCGGGAGAAGGATCGCCCTTGGTTGTGTAGGAATTTACTTCCGAAGCAATCGAGGGCCGCAGTGAGCAGGCCCAGGCGACTGTTTATCAAAATCACAGGTCTCTGCAAAAGCGAAAGCTGACGTATAGGGGCTGACGCCTGCCCAGTGCCGGAAGGTTAAGAGGAGAGGTTCACGCCTTGAATTGAAGCCCCGGTGAACGGCGGCCGTAACTATAACGGTCCTAAGGTAGCGAAATTCCTTGTCGGGTAAGTTCCGACCCGCACGAAAGGCGTAACGATCTGGGCACTGTCTCAACGGAGGACCCGGCGAAATTGAATTGACCGTGAAGATGCGGTTGTCCCGTGGCAGGACAAAAAGACCCCGTGGAGCTTTACTCCAACTTGGCACTGGGAGTGGGTCTGAGATGCGTAGGATAGGTGGGAGACTTTGAAGCGAGGCTTTCGGGCAGCGTGGAGTCATCCTTGAAATACCACCCTTCTCTGATCTGCTTTCTAACTCGTGAGCAAGCGCGAGGACAGTGTCTGGTGGGGAGTTTGACTGGGGCGGTCGCCTCCTAAAATGTAACGGAGGCGCACAAAGGTTCCCTCAGGGTGGATGGAAATCACCCGTTGAGTGCATTGGCATAAGGGAGCTTGACTGTGAGACCTACAAGTCGAGCAGGGGCGAAAGCCGGTCAAAGTGATCCTACGGTACCGAGTGGAAGGGCCGTGGCTTATCGGATACAAGCTACCCCGGGGATAACAGGCTTATCTTGCCCAAGCGTCCACAGCGACGGCAAGGTTTGGCACCTCGATGTCGGCTCGTCGCATCCTGGGGCTGGAGTAGGTCCCAAGGGTTGGGCTGTTCGCCCATTAAAGCGGTACGCGAGCTGGGTTCAGAACGTCGTGAGACAGTTCGGTCTCTATCCGCCATGGGCGTAGGAAGTTTGAGAGGAGTTGCCCCTAGTACGAGAGGACCGGGGTGAACGAACCTCTGGTGTGCGGGTTGTTCCGCCAGGAGCATTGCCCGGTAGCCATGTTCGGATCGGATAAGCGCTGAAAGCATCTAAGTGCGAAGCCGACCTCAAGATGAGACTTCCCACTGAGTTAATCAGGTAAGACCACAGGAAGACTACCTGTTTGATAGGCGCCAGGTGTAAGCACAGTAATGTGTTCAGCTGAGGCGTACTAATGGTCGAGGGCTTGACCTATATTGAAGACTCGCTGTCTAGAGTCGCCCGTTTGCAGTTCTTCGCTCTTCAGTTCATTAAGGTGTGCTCTCTCGCCGCCTTGTCCCACCGCGGGGTGGAGCAGTGGCAGCTCGTCGGGCTCATAACCCGAAGGTCAGGGGTTCGAATCCCTTCCCCGCTACCAAACACCTAAAGGCGCTCTCTTCGAAGAGGGCGCCTTTTTCATCGTCCGTTCCACTCGTGTGTGCCACCGGGCTCTGGGAGCTTCGCTCGGATGCGCGTTACCTTCTCGGCGCTCGCGCGTTTGCGCATCACGTAAACAGGAAGAGGATTTCAAAAAATGCAGACGAAACTCGGACATGTTGAACTCAAAATCGACACGGCCAACCTGGGCTTCTACAAAGAGCTTGGTTCGTTCCTTGGCTGGAAAACGCTCTACGAGGGCGATGGGATGCTTGGCATCGGGGGCAGCGATGGAGCCAGTCTCTGGTTCATGTCAGGGGCGAACGGAGCGGAGAACGACTACGACGGCCGAGGCGTCAACCACCTTGGCATTGCCACCGAAACGCAGTCCGATGTGGATGCCGCCGCCGCCTACCTCGCAGGCAAGGGCGTCGCGGCGCTGTTCGAGACACCACGCCACCGTCCTGAATTCGCCGCAGGCGCCTGACCAGACGTACTACCAGGTAATGTTCGAATCGCCGGACAAGATCCTTGTTCGAGGTCGTGTACACCGGGCCAAAGCAGTAAGAGCTAGAGCAGGCCCTGGCGGTGGGCTGCCGCGATTGCTTCAATCCGGTTGGCAACGCCGAGCTTCTCGTAGATCCGGTGCGACAGCGTCTGGACGGTCGTCCAGGCGATGCCAAGTGACGTACCCGACCTGCTTATAGGTAAGGCCGTGCTCGAGCTGCCGCAAAACATCGAGTTCTCGCGGTGTAAGCAGCGGTTTGGCCGAGGATTCCTTGCCCGCGTCCCATGCGCGATGAACCAGGTATTGGTGCGGGACAGGGTCAATCCCGAAGGCTAGGAGGCGGTCTCGGTTGGTGGCTGCGACCCCGGGCGGTTCCGAAACCCCGGATTTGAGGCGGAGCTCGCTGGCCTGCACTGCCGCGATAGCACCCTCGAGCACAAGTCCCGCCTCGCGTTCACTCGCAGCCGTGTCGAAGGAACGCCGGGCCAGGACCGGTTTTCCGGCACTCAGCGCAAGCAAACCATGGACGCGGCTGAGCGATACGGGCACTTCCAGGCTTGTCGAAATGCCGCGGCGCCGGAGCTTGCTCACCCAGTCCAGCCATCTGGCGGCATCGTCAGCAGTCCCGGCGACCCCTACCGCGTAGGCGGCGGAGAGATTCGAAGCGAGATTGTCGAGCGTCAGATCCTGAACGGGCGTTGGACTTAACCCTTCGGGACATTCCCCAGTGGTCGCCGCTCTGAAGAGCGCGTCCGCGTAGGCGGGATCCCCGGTGTGGGGCCCGAGCCGTTGCGCCCGTCGGGTCACCGTGTTGCAGGCGATTTCCGCCGCAGCCCAGTTGCGATGAAGTATGGCGACCCACAAGTCCAGCCACGCGTCTCGCCACGCCGGAATGTGAGCCCGCCGGTCGATTCGTCCATCGATCAGCAACGCCGTCCCATCTGTAACGTGCTGCCAACGTTCGAAAACCGCCGCATCGGCCACCCGCAGGCTGGCATTCTGCGCGTGCGCCATGGCTCGCGTGCGCCGAATGAGCGGTCCTGCCCCGGCGAAATCTCCATGAGCAACCACGTACGGCACCATCCAACTCAGAACAAAGAGGTGGTCGAGTTCGCGCGCCTCCGATGTAAGTTCCGAAACTAACTTCGGCAACGTGGGTGACGGTGGTTCCAGGATGACAAGGCGCGTCGATTCGACAAGCGCGAGGGCTTTCAGCCGCGACTCCCCGGAGAGGTGAATCGCCGCCATTTCAGCTGCGGTCTGCGCCGTTTGGCGAGCGTCGTCGAGCTTCCCAAAGGTCGGCAGTACCGAGGCCCGCAATGCGAGCAATGATGCCGTCGGTCCGGGGTGTTCGACAGTTAGCTCGAGGGCGGAATCAATCTCTGACAGGATCGCATCGAATCGGCCCTCGGATTCGAGCAAGTGAGCCACAAGTTGGACCACTCTCGTGAATCCCGAGAGGTCGCCCTGGCTGAGAGCTTCGCCGAAGCCGCGGTCCACGATTTCGCGCCAGTTCGATTCGCCCGGACCATGCAGCTGGTTGATTCGGCGGCGGGCAGCTTCGACATATGCATGGAGCGGAGATTCCGCGAGTCTCAAATCCAGGCTCCTCGTGTTGTACGCCGAAAGATACATCATCTGTTGAATTTCCGGGGTCTCCGGGAGGCGAAAGACTGGCATGAATCCTTGGGGGAGGCACTGCCATGGGCCACACCGGTTGCGAAGAATTTCTCTGGTGGTTCTGCGAGCGGCAGGAGCGCGATCCTGAATTTCGGGCGCGGATGATCGACGCACTGAAATCGCCAATTGAACCGCTCCGCATGGTCAGCCGCGTTATCAGCGAAACCGATCCTTCGGTCGGTCCCATTGCCGAGCGCGAGCTGCAGGACCTCCCGGAATTCGCCGTGAACACACTCCTCGGAGCATGGCTCGAAGCGACGAGTCGCGGCCTTGGTTTCTCAGCTCGGGCAGGTGTCGCTGATAGCCCCATGGACTTCGCCCGCCATCGCCGCGTGCGCGTGACGGTGGAGGAAGATCAGGATTCCATCGGCGTGCAACTCACGCATATCCCTTCGAGGCACCCTATTCGTGCGTGAGATGCAACGTGGAGCGGCCACAGCGCGACCCCGGCCAGAAGGAGTCCGCGCGCGTCGCTGTAAAGCGCCCGCGGCCCTGGCCGGGCGGTTTCGTGCCAATTTTCCTTCGAAGTGATGCGCGTCACATCGCCCGCCCGGCGAATCCCACAGGATTGGTGTAGGAGCAGAAACCAATCGTGAAAGGGATCCGCTCTAATGAACTCCACTCTCTCAAAAGTCTACGCAGGAATCGTCGCAATACCGCTCGCGGTAGTTCATGCTGGCTGGCGCATTTGCTGGCGGCAATTCAAGCGGCGGTGACTACGCTCACTACGAAGGCGATGCCGCTCCAATAGTCCCGAGCTCGATATCACACGGGACACAGAAGACGGAGGCCGAGGCCTACTCGTCGCTTGGCAAATACAACCCTTGCATCTTTATCGCCTGCGACGGCGAGTAAGGCATGGGCACGAAGGCCCGGATTCCATTGATAATCCGGGCCGCGTAAAGTCATCGCAATGAAGCCCTACGTCCTGGTAATTGGGCATGCCTGCGCCGCTGGCGAGGCCCCCGCGAATACGCTCGCCGGCGTACGAAGCTGTCTCGATGCCTCCGCCGAAGCCATGGAGATCGATGTTCAGCTCTGTGCCGATGGCATTCCCGTGCTGATGCACGATGACACCGTCGATCGCACGACGAACCTTCGCGGACCAGTTCGCGAACGAACGCTTGCAGAGCTGCAGGCGGCCGATGCTGGCGACGGTGAACCCGTCCCGACTCTCGACCAGGTACTCGCACTTGTCGCAGGACGGCTAACCGTGATGTGCGAACTCAAGGCGACCCCGGGCGCGCCCGAACAGGACCAGGCCTGCGTCGACGCAGTGGTCGAAGTGATACGCCGCCACAATGCCGAGGCATGGACCGCCGTCCACTCGTTCAACCCGGAGATGGTCGAACGCGCGCGAAACACAGAGCCCAGGATCTCCGCGACAATCATCACTGGCCCGATCGCCGGCGAGCAGGTCGACCGCTTGCTCGGTGGTCTTATGAAGCGCAACGCCCAGGCTATCTCCGTCCGCCACGATTGCGTCGATCGGGCGCTCGTTGAAAAGGCAAAACGCCGCCAGGTGTCGGTCTGGACGTGGACGGCCGATACTCCTGCCGACTGGGAACGCGTCGTGGAAGCCGGCGTCGACGGCATCATCACCAACGTCCCGCACCAGCTAAGGCAGTGGCTCGCAGAGAGTCCCTAGGTACAGGGCTCAGCTGGGAGCTGTGTCGCAATTCCGGGCTTAAGACCTACGACTGACGACCAACCGGCCAACCTCACCAGCTCCCGCCGCCGCCACCACCGCCGCCGCCGCCCGAGGAACCGCCGGAGAACCCGGAGCCCCCGCTCGATTGGGTGCTGCTGATGGTCGAGCTCACGGAACTCGAGAAGCTCTGTAGGCTGCTTGAGAACGCCATCGCCTGGAACGCTCCCGTCCCGCTGTACCAGCCAGAAGTTGAGGCCGCCGCTGTCGCCTCGAGGCCCTCGAACGCCTTGGCCCACTTGCCCACACACCCGAACACGATGGCAAACGGCAAGTAGCGCGCGAAGATGTTTTCTTCCTCGTTGAACTGCTGCCTATACTTCTCCGCGGTTTCGATGTACAGCCGGAAGCCCAGGACCCGGCGCAACGTCTCGCTGCCTTTTGCCGTCCGGCTCGCCATCGCGCGGGATACACCCATCATGACCAGCCCCGCAGGAATTAGCCCGAGGAAAAACAGCCCTCGATGCCAAAATATCGCCGCGAAGCACGACAGGCCGACCCCAAGGATCATCATGCTGATGGCCACGATGACCCACATCCCGCGAGCAGTTTCCGGCTTAATCGCGAACCACTTCTGCGCCATCGCATCCTTATAGAGCAGGTCCTTCGCTTTCACGAGGTCGTCGGCGAACTTGTACTTGAGGTCGGACAAGTTCCACTTCGGTCTTCGAGTTGAACAATCCGGTGAACACGCGCTTTTCGAATGCGTTCAGCCCTTCGGCTGTCCTTCAGCTTGTCCAGCTTCCAGTCTTTGCTTCCGAACATCCCCTTCTTTGGGATCTCCGTGATGTGCAGGTAGCCCCGCACGGCCAGGTCGATGATCGTCGCCGTCACGTCGAGCGTGTCCGCTCGTTCGTCTAGCAGTACACCCATCTGGGCCGGGCGCAGGTCCTCTGGCGGCAGGAACTCGACCACTATGGGTGGTCCGCCGCGTATCGGTTTCGTATCTTCGTGGGTCTCGTTCGTCAGGTAGTGAATCGTCAGGTAGGCCTTGTCCCGGCCGAAACGCCACCACGCTGCGATGACAATGAGCACCCCGACGATGCCGCTGGCGATAAGCCCCCCGAATTCCGGGGCATCGAACGTGAAGAAACTTCGGAAGGTCGTTCGCTCGGCCAGCACCGGAACGGCGACGTCCACAATGCCGTGCTGCCATCCCGCGACAATCGTGACCTGTTCATTCGAAGAAAGTTCCCGGGTGCTCTGGTAGCTGATGGTCGAACCGTCCGCCGAGGCAGCGCACTCCGCGTTCGAGCCGGCATAGCCTTCGTAGCAGGCCGCCATCGATTTCGCGCCCGGGGGCAGCTTCACAGTCAGCGTGAACGCCTCGATCGGCACGGGCCACTCGCCTGAGGCGTCCCAGTAGAGTTCGTCGTGGTCGTCGTAGGCATCGAACGCGCCCCGGACCGTGTACTTGATGACGTAGTCCTGCCGGCCGGAAATGAAGACGTCGCCGTCGCCGATCTTGACCGTCACCTTTCCGTTCGCGTTGCTGACGTCGTACTTCCAGGTTCCGCCGTTCGTCTTCTTAACGCTCTCAAAGGAGTAGTCGTACTGGCGGTATTCGCCATCCGGGCAGGGAGTGATGGGCTGCTGCGCCCCGGTGATCGGAGACCCGCACGGGATCTTCGTATTGAAGTAGCGGAAGATTCCGTGCTTCGAAAGGGAACCGAAGTCTGCCTTAATCGTCTCGGTGGCTTCAATCGTCCCGTCTTTTTGGACGTCGTAGACGATGTCGAACGAGTTGATCGTCCAGCCTTCATCGGCGCTCGCGCTCTGCGGATTCGTCGCAACCAAGCCGACAAGAAGGGCCGCGAACGCGAACAAGAGCAAGAACTTCCGCATGCCGAGGATTGTACTGCGCCTGTCGGCTTTGAACGCCCGTTCAAGACAACCCACTGTCAGCCCCGTATCATTCAAGGCAATACGCGGCTCGCCGGTTCGCGGGCCTCCGCTCAAACCCAAGGATGGTGCATGGACTCCTTTGACTATCTCGCGCCGCGCTCGCTGAACGAAGCGTTCAGTGCGCTCGGCAACGGCAAAACCTCGCTTCTGCTCGCCGGTGGCACTGATGTCATCGTTCAGCTTCGCGAAGGGCGCCGCCAGTGCGACCAACTTGTCGACCTGAAGCACATTCCCGAGATGATGTCGTACAAACTCAACTCGGATGGCTCGCTCGAAATCGGAGCGGCCGTACCGCTCGCCGAACTCTACGAAGACACGGAAATCCAGAAGCGATTTCCGGCGCTTGTCGATTGCGCGACCATCATCGGTGGAATCGCCATTCAGTCGCGCGCGACGCTCGGCGGAAACCTCTGTAACGCCAGCCCGGCAGCGGACTCGTCCCCGGCGCTCATGGCCCTCGGTGCGAAGCTGGTCATCGCCTCAAGCAGCGGCACCCGAGAAATCTCCGCGGAAGACTTCTTCGCCGGTCCTGGCCGTAACACGCTTCAACCGGGAGAACTGCTTCTGCAGGTGAAGATCCCGGCAGCGGTGCCGAACTCCGGCGCCTTCTACCACCGATTCATCCCTCGCAACGAAATGGACATCGCGGTCGCCTCCTCAGGCGTCTCAATAACCGTCGATGCCGACAACAACATCACGGCTGCTCGAGTCGCTCTTGGCGCCGTCGCTGCGACTCCGGTGATGGTCCCCGCCGCTGCGGCAGCCCTCGTCGGCAAGTCGGCCAATGCGGAAACCTTCGCCGCTGCTGGCGAAGCCGCTGCCGCTGCCGCCACACCAATCGACGACATGCGCGGTGGCGTCGCCCAGCGCAAGCACCTGTCCAAAATCCTCACCGTTCGCGCGCTCGAAAACGCGCTCAACCGAATCCGGGAGACTCGCTAACTTATGGCTCGAACACATGTGAACACGACTCTGAACGGGGTCGAAACCGACTTTCTTTGTGAATCCCGCCAGAGCCTCCTTGAGATCCTTCGCGATGAGATCGGTCTCACCGGCGCGAAGGAAGGATGCAACAACGGCAACTGCGGCGCCTGCGCTGTGAACCTTGATGGTCGCGTCGTGAACTCCTGCTGCGTCCTCGCTGTCGAAACCGAGGGCCGCAAAGTCACCACCATCGAAGGTCTCGCCGAGGGCGACCAGCTTCATCCGCTCCAGGAAGCATTCCTCCAGGAAGCTGCGCTTCAGTGCGGCATCTGTACCCCTGGATTCATCATGTCCGCCAAGGCGCTCCTCGATACGGAGCCGAACCCCGATGAGCACAGGATCCGCTTCTGGCTCTCGGGCAACCTTTGCCGCTGCACCGGATACGACAAAATCGTCCGCGCCGTGCAGCGTGCCGCCACCGAACTCCAGGAGACGAAATAACCATGACAACCGTCGAACGATCGGAATACAAAGTCATCGGCACCCGCCCCGTCCGTCCGGATGGCGCGGAAAAAGTCACGGGTAAGGCCCAGTATGGCGCCGACATCCATCTCCCGGGCCTGATCCAGGGCCGCATCCTTCGCTCTCCCCACGCTCACGCGAAGATTCTTTCCATCGACACAACTGAAGCTGCAAAGCACCCCGGCGTCCTCGCCGTAATCACCTCGAGCGATTTCCCCAAAGCTGAAGACAAGATCGAAGAACTCGGCGAAACCGCCATGAACCTGAAGGACGCGCTGGACAACATCCTCGCTTCCGACAAGGTTCTGTATCGCGGCCATGCGGTCGCGGCCGTCGCCGCGCTGAATGGCCACATCGCCGAAGAAGCGCTGGCCAAGATCAAGGTCCAGTACGAAGTTCTGCCGCCCGTCCTCAACGTCCGCGACGCGATGCGCGAAGATGCCCCGCTGCTGAACGAAAATCGCCACACCAAGACGCTCATGACCGGCGAACTGTCCGAGAAGGCCTCGAACATCGCCAGCTACAACAAGTTCGCCGGCGGAGAGCTCGACACCGCTTTCGCTGAGGCCGACATCATCGTCGAACGCGAGTTCACGACGACCATGGTCCACCAGGGCTACCTCGAGCCCCACAACTCGACCGCAAACTGGAACTCCGACGACACCCTGACCATCTGGACGAGCACCCAGGGTGCGTTCGCCGTTCGCAACTTGACCGCCGATGTGCTCAAGCACCCGATCGCCAGCATCAAGGTCGTACCGATGGAAATCGGCGGCGGCTTTGGCGGCAAGCTCCCGATCTATCTCGACCCCGTCGCTGCACTGCTCTCCAAGAAGAGCGGCCACCCGGTGAAGGTCCTCATGAGCCGCACCGACGTCTTCGAAGGTAGCGGCCCCACCAGTGGCACCTACATCAAGGTGAAGGCCGCCGCGAAGGGTGACCGCCTCACGGCTGTCCAGGCGACGCTCTGCTACGAAGCCGGCGCATTCCCCGGTTCCTCCGTTGGCGCTGGCTCCATGACCATGCTTTCGCCGTACAACATCGACTCGTTCGAACTCCACGCCTACGACGTGGTCGTCAACAAGCCCAAGACCGCCGCCTACCGCGCTCCTGGCGCCCCGGCCGCCGCCTTCGCAATCGAAAGCGTCATCGACGAGATCTGCAAGAAACAAGGCCTCGACCCGCTCCAGTTCCGAAGCACGAACGCCTCCAAAGAAGGCACGCGCATGGTCAATGGCGTTTCGTTCCCACGAATCGGCGCCGAAGAGACCGTTCAAGCTGCCATCGATTCGCCGCACTGGAAGTCGCCCATCGAAGGCCCGAACCGTGGCCGCGGCGTCGCCTCGGGCTACTGGTTCAACGGCGGCATGCAGTCATCGGTCGTGGCTAACGTCAACAACGACGGCACCGTGAACCTCGTCGAAGGCTCGACTGACATCGGTGGCACTCGCGCCTCTCTCGCAATGCAGCTCGCCGAAACGCTCGGCGTGGAATACGAAACCATTCGCCCAACGGTTGTTGATACCGACTCGATCGGTCACAACGACGTCACCGGCGGTTCGCGGACGACCTTCGCCAGCGGCCTCGCCTGTTTTGAAGCCGGTATGGATATCCGTCGCCAGATGATCGCTCGTGCCGCCAAGCTCTGGGGCGCTCCCGAAGAAGAGGTCGTCTACGAATCCGGCAAGCTTCACAGCCTGAAGGACTCGACGAAAGAGCTCACCTTCAAGGAAATGGCTGGCCAGAGCGCCCGGACCGGTGGGCCGATTGCCGGTAAGGCATCGCTCCTCGCCCGCGGCGCCGGCGGCGCCTTCGCCACCCACATCGTGGATGTCGAAGTCGACCCGGATACCGGTAAGGTGACGATCCTTCGCTACACCGCCACCCAGGACGTCGGCACCGCGATCCACCCTTCGTACGTCGAAGGCCAGATCCAGGGCGGAGTCGTTCAGGGTATCGGCTGGGCACTGAACGAGGAGTACTTCTACGACGATGACGGCCGCATGGTGAACTCGAGCTTCCTCGACTACCGCATGCCGACCGCCCTCGACGTTCCGATGATCGACACCGTGCTTGTGGAAGTCCCGAACCCGGGACACCCCTACGGCGTGCGCGGCGTCGGCGAAGTGCCGATCGTCCCACCGTTGGCGGCCATCGCGAACGCCATCGCAGACGCAACCGGCCACCGCTTCACGGACCTGCCGATGTCCCCCCGCCGAATCGTGGAGACGCTGAACGGCCTGGAGTAGGATCGAAACATGGGCATCACCTATGTTTCGGGCACCGTGACCGGACCGAGTGGTAGCGCCGCTGTCGATTTCTTAGTCGACAGCGGTGCACAGTACACGCTGCTGCCCGAAGAAGTCTGGCGGCAGATCGGCCTTGCCGGGCGGCGACGCCAACGGTTCCGCCTCACCGATGCGACAGAAATGACCCGTGAGATAGGACTTGCAACAGTGAATCTTGTCGAGCTTGGAGAGACGCCGACGCCGATCATCTTCGGGCAGACCGGCGACGTTGCGCTTCTCGGGGCCGTAACGCTCGAGGAACTCGGTCTCGTACTGAATCCCTTCACCCGGACGTTGCATCCGGCTGCGTTGCTGATGGTCTGATGGCCCTTGTCATCATCCCTGCCACTCTGCGTGACTTTTGCGCCGGGGCTTCGAAACTCGAAGTCCCGGGCGCAACGGTTGGCGAAGTCCTGCGCGCAGTCGACGCACAATGCCCCGGTTTCTACGACCGTGTCGTCGAGGAGAACCGCCGCCTGCGCCCCGAACTGGCCTTTGCTATCAACGGCGAGGTCTACCCCCTGGCCCTTCACGACACCCTGGCCCCGGACGTGGAGATTGCGATCGTCCCAGCACTCGGCGGCGGCTAACCACCGGACGAACCGCGAGCGTTAGCGACCGGCCACCGTCCCCTCTAGCCCAGCGCAGAGGGCAGTGAAGCTTCCCGCCTACCATGCTGATTGCTGTTCCCAATCAACACTCGCCCTGTCCCACGTAACAAAGCCGAGTCGGGAGAGGGTCGGGGGATGAGGCCGGACAGCCGTTCAGACGAGGGGCCAGGCCCTAGCGGTGCCCGTACAACCACTGAATGTAATCGAGCCCCGGTGCTTCTCGTCCGGCGCGGGCGATTCCCGCGCAAATCCCGGCCCGGTGCTGCACCGAATGCGTTGCTACCTGCATTAATCCCTGCTCGATGGTGAACTCTCGCTCGAACCACGGCACCCGAAATGGCTCTGAGAGCCGCTTTGATAGCTGTGGCATTGCGACCAGGAATCCGGTGCTGTTCGCCACCAGCCGTTCCCGAATGTGTAGATACTCGGTTTCGCGAGTCGGGCGTTCAGTTGCCCCGGTCATGAGCCCCAGGAAAGCGGCTTCCGTCTGAGCCGTATGCCCAAGCAGCTCCAACGCCGACCCGCCGAGTTCATCCATCGGCGCACGCAACTCCGTATCCGAGAGCTTGTCTGTCTCTGCCAGAACGAGCGCGTTGGCCCAGGCGTTGTACTGAAAAAGGTCCTGGATGTTGGTCACACGTATTCCCCCGAAATGAAGACGCCCGGCTTTCGCCGGGCGTCCGTTGCGTTTCGTGTCGTTGGTTCCTACCCGCGAGGCAGGCCGAGACCGCGTGTAGCAATGATGTTGCGTTGAATTTCGCTTGAGCCAGCGGCAATCGTCGCCGGCACAACCTGCATGTACTCCATCGCAGCGTTCATCATGTGCTCTTCCTGGAGACCGCGTGGCTTCCGCTCCTGCCCGTACATGCCGGTCAGGTGCATCTTCGTCAGTGCTACGCGCTGTGAGAGCTCTGAGCCATACATCTTGCACATGGAGGCTTCCATGTTCGGCACCCCGCCCTTTGCCTGGATCGATACCACTACGAACGACAACAGTTCGCAGATGCTGGTCTCGACCGCCCGGTCGGCGACTTCAAGGCGATACGCCGCGGAGACAGGCGATCCCTCAGCCTTTCGCGCGCGCACATAGTTGCCAAGCCGAACGACGTTCTTTCGCGCGGCGATTGCGCGCGCGATGTTCGATCGCTCGAAGTCGAGGGTCGTCGTGCCCACATACCAGCCACGGTTCTCTTCGCCGATGCGGTTTCGCACCGGGACCCGCACATCTTCGAAGAAGACTTCGTTGAAGACGTGGCCGTTGGCCATGTTGATCAGCGGGCGGACGCTAACGCCCGGCGCTTTCATATCAAGCAGCAGGTAGCTGATCCCGCGATGCTTCGGCGCGTCCGGGTCGGTACGGGTCAGGATGAACATCCAGTCCGCGCGGTGTGCGCCGGAGGTCCAGATCTTCTGCCCGTTCACGACGTATTCGTCGCCGTCACGCGTGGCCCGCGTCTGAAGGCTAGCGAGGTCCGAGCCAGAGCCCGGCTCGCTGAACCCCTGGCACCAGGCCACTTCGCCGCGAAGCATCGGCGGCAAATGTTCCGCCTTCTGCTCCTCGGTGCCGTGGAGCATGATCGTCGGCCCAACGAGGTTCAGCATCTGGCGGCTCGTCGGAGCTCCCGCCTCGTGGAGCTCCTGGCTCAGCACGAACTGCTCGAGTACCGACATGTCGGCCCCGCCGTATTTCTTCGGCCAGGCTGGCGCGAGCCAGCCGTTTGCCCCCAGCGTGTCGAGCCACTTTTGCGTGCGGGTCTGGTCGACCGGCCCCTCGAAACCGGGGTCGTCTTCGTCCTTGACGTCCGGCAACCGCCAGTGGTCGTCTACAAACTTACGGACTGTGCCTCGCCACTCGGCGAGTTCGGGAGTGTCCTGGAATCGCAATTGAACGTTCCTCCGGTGATATGCCGCCGAATTCTAGCCGAATCCGAGGTCCCGGCGCGAACCTGGCACCCGGTGTTAACCCGGTCCGAAAGCCTCGGCGGCGGCTTCGCCGGAACGGACGGCGCCCTCGACACAGGCCTGGTGCGTCCAATCGCCTGCAAAGACGATCGGCGGCCTTCGGGTATAGGCGGCCATCCGCGAGAAGTGGCCCGGAGCCATCGTCGGGACCGCATTTCGCCATTTCACGACGTGCTTAACCTTCCACACGTCCAGAGGCGGTAGTCCTGGAACGATGTCCGCCGCCGCTTTCCACAGGCGTTCCGAAACTTCGAAATCGGGTAGTTCGATGAGCCTGGAGTTGTAAGCCTCATTCGCGCAGATGAGCGCCCATTGCCAACCTGGCGGGCACGCTCCCCAGGCTCCATCCGAGCCCGATTGCCATTCAACGCTGGCAAGTAATCCCATCGGCAACGGTCGCTTGTGGATTCGTGCCGGCGCACTTCCCGGCATTGCCAGGTAGAGCCGACATTGCCCCGCGTAGTTGATCGTCTCGTAGTGGAGTTGCGCCACCCATCTCGGCTCGAGCGCGCGTGTGATGAAGGTGTGCCCGACCGGCGGAGGTACCGCGACGACCAGTCCGTCGAACGGTGCACCGGCGCTGTTCGCGACAACTTCGAATTTCGAGCCGCCCTGGCGAATCATCTCGACCCGTGAGTTCACCCTGACGTCGATATGGGTCGCGATCCGTTTCCACGGTGCATCCATGCCGTCTTCCACCTGGAAGTACTTCGCGCGTGACGCCGCTATCCACGAACGCAAGAACTCTGCCGATTGCTCTTCGAGTGGGGCGAACAGGCCCTCGAACATCGGCGCGAACAGGAAGCGTTCCGCAGCGGGGCTGACCGGCGCGAGGTGCTGTTTCGCGTCTTCGTTGTCGTTGAAGGTCCTGTATCCGAGGGGCGGATAGCCATCCAGCCAGTGCAACCAGTTCCTTAGCCGTTCGCGTTCCTCGCCGGGAATTAGATGATCCCCGCCGGGCGTCCGCGGCATGCCACTGCCCAGGTAGCTCTGGCCATCAACCAGAAGCTCGCTTGGGCCAGAAGCCTTGATTGGGTGAAGTCGGCTGCGTTCACCCAACTCCTCAAACAGTCGAAGGGTCTGTGTGTAAGCCGTGGTTAGCCAACCGGCCCCGGTATCGAGATAGTGCCCGGGCGCAAAGTGCTCACTTCGGGTTCGCCCGCCGACGTACGGCTCGGATTCATAAACGGTAACCCGATGTCCGGCCTGGAGGAGTCGAAACGCCGCCGTAAGCCCTGCCGCACCCGCGCCGATCACAGCAATCTGCATTGGATCGAGTATACGGAACCGCTGCCGTGTTCTCGCCCTCGTACGCGAAACTCCGGGTAACAACTTGGAGAACGCGGGTAATCCCTTCTGTAGACTGCCGTTTCAAACGGAACCGAGGGGATGAAAACGATATGGATTGGACTGGCGATGCAGAAATCTCGATGGGCGTAAGCGAACGCCCATTTTCCGTGACTCGAGATAATGACCGGATCCCCGGGATCTTCTGGAAGCCCGAGTCGTCGGAAGGTCCGCTTCCGCTCGTTCTCATCGGCCATGGCGGTCAGAGCGAGAAGCGCAACCCGAACGGTCTCGCCCTGGCTCGGCGGTTCGTCCGTCGAAATGGCGTGGCGGTTGCTGCCATCGATGCGATTGAACACGGGGAGCGCGGCAACATCGTCGTGACAGAGGACGTTGCTGGTCATCCGGACTACATCGCGCTCTGGAAACGTGCCGACACCTTCGACCGGATGGTCGCCGACTGGAAGGCAACGCTGGATGCAGCTCCTTCAACTCCCAGAGATCGATGCATCACGAGTGGGTTACTGGGGCCTCTCCATGGGTACGATGCTCGGCCTGCCGTTCGTGGCCGCGGAACCGCGTGTAAAAGCTGCAGTTCTCGGCCTCTGTGGATTCGAAGGCCGCAGTGCCATCCGAGGGCGATTTGGCGACCGTCATCGGGCCGACGCCCCCAACGTCACCTGTCCGGTGCTCTTCATGGTTCAGTGGGACGACGAACGATTCGATCGCAATGGCGCGTTCGAACTCTTCGGGATGCTCGGCTCGGCGGATAAGCGAATGCACACACATATGGGTCTGCACGCCGAGATGCCGCCGGAAGGCACCGACGCCACCAGGGAGTTTCTCGCAGCCAGGCTCTGATCAGGCGATCTGTCCCACCGCCGAGGTGGATTCGGTCTCCGGCGCGTCCTGCGCCACGACAAAACGTGCGCCGATTGCCTTGCGTTCTGCGGCCGTGTCTACAACGGGTGTCGCTTCGTCGCGGACGACAATGTCCCCAACCGAGCTCCACTCTCGAAGGATTGCCTTCGCGATGGCCTCGTTGTCGATCTGATACGTGCCTTCGCGGATCTGTTTTTTGAGTTCCATCACGCGGCGGGTACGGTCGTCGAATGCGACCGGTTCGTTCGTTGGGAGAGATGCCGGTATCTCGTTGTCTTGCACCATGTGAAGGGCCTCCAAAAGGGTTACACCTGAGTAGACGGCAGGTGACACCCCCAGCTTGAGGGGTTCTTACGGCATTCTGTCGGTTTCTTCACAAAGGTAATGCAGGGTTTGTCCTCATACGGAGGTTTCACTTGCCGCGAATGTCCCGTCGCGCGAAAACGGGCAGGGCCACAGCGGTCACGACAACCGCCAACGCCAGCGCCGGGAGGAATGCGATCAAATTTGCCCCACTGACCATCAGGTTCTCACGCAGGAACCAGTACCACGGCGTCAGGTACCGCAAGGCAACGGGCGCGTCGATCGCGGAGAACAGCCCAAGCGCCATATATCCAGCCGCCGCGACCGCACTGGCGATAGCTATCGCTGGAGTGCGCCGCCCAGTCCAAGCTCCCACGCTAAAGGCCACCCCGGCATGAAGCATCGCGAGCGCACCACAAGCGATGCACTCCGCGGCCATGCCGGCCAAATCCACGCCATCGAGCGCGCCGAACATGGGACAAATTGCAAACATCGCAGCGGTCAGGACGATCGTGTGAAGGGCTAGCACTGCCATCATGCCCAGGCCGCGCTCGAACAAAATCGTACGGCGCGAAACCGGCTGCGCCAGGAGAAATTCCAACGAGCCGTCTTCTTCACTTCCGCCCACCGCCCCCGAACCGAGCCCGATCGCAAGCACCAGCAGAAGGATCGGCATCAGCGAGGAAAAGACCTGCGCCTGGATGTAGCCCGCCGCCGAACCAATCGAAATTCCCGACTCGATGCCAAACATCGCCTTCAGCGCGGGCGGCAGGTCGGCCACGGTCTTATCGAGTTCCGCCTGACCCTTGATCCCCGGAAAGAACGCCATGTTCGCGACGATCATGGCGACGATGCCAATGGCCCACCAGACATCTGCCCGCCATCGGTCGATGACGAATCGGCGGAAGATCGTCATTCATCACCTTCGTAAAATGCCCGGAAGATCTCCGCGAGGTCGTCGCCAGGTGTGTCGAGGCGCGTAACCGTGAGCTGCGCCGCCTGTTTCACCACCGCATCCACGCTTCCTTCGACCACGACCTCCAGCTTCTGTCCGCTCGCTTCGGCACTGATGACTCCCGCCAATCGCCGGAAGTCGCCAGCATCGAACTCGCCCTCAATCACCAGCAACATTCGGTGCCGCGCACGTGTGCGAAGTTCATCGATCCGGGCGACAGTCGCGAGCTTTCCCGCGCGGATGATCGCCACCCGATCCGCCAACGCCTCAACTTCCGGGAGCGCATGAGAGCAGAGGAACACGGTCGCGCCGTTCTTCGCCGTATTTCGAACCAGTTCCTGGAATTCATCCTGTAGCAGGGGGTCCAGACCGGATGTTGGTTCGTCGAGAATCAGAAGTTCCGGGTGGTGCATGAACGCCTGGACGATGCCGATTTTTCGGCGATTGCCCGTCGAAAGTTCACCAAAGGGTCGACTGAGGTCGAGATGAAACCGGTCGGCGAGTTCTCTCGCGAACGGCTCGTCGAAACCGCCTCGCAGGCTCCCCAGGTAATTCAAGGTGGTTTCGCCGGAATACCGGCGATTTAGATTCAGGTCCGCTGGCAGATACCCGAGTTTTCGGCGAACCGCCGGGTCCGCGCCGCTCCCGCCAAGTACTTCCGAAGTGCCTGAAGTGGGCCGAATGAAGTCCAGGAGCATGCGGATCGTTGTGGTTTTGCCCGCGCCGTTCGGCCCGAGAAACCCGAAGATCTCGCCGCGCTCCACCCGCAAATCGAGGTTGTCGACCGCGCGGAGCTCGCCAAACTCCTTGGTGAGGTTTCGAGTGGTGATGGCGGCGGTCATTGGGGCTCCTAGATCAAAGCGATCAGACCTGTTTCCCGATCTAGTTTCGGAGAAGCCGGTCGAGGCCGGTCGAGAACGATGTTGGGTAACTCAATGAACAGCGTTCTGAGAGTCACCCTTCGATCCCAGTTTGCCACGCTAGTGGGAGTCAATCCGTGAACTAACCAACATAAGTCGAACGAGCCTGAGTCATTCCCGGGGCAGCCCCAGCCCGCGTGTTGCAATCACTGAACGCTGGATTTCACTGGTCCCGCCCTCGATCGTGTTCGCGACGCTTCGCAACAATGAGTATTGGTAGGGCTCAGCCTTCGAGCTGGCCCGGGCCGCCTGGCCCTCCATCCCGAAAATCTGCACGGCCGTTGCCGCGATCCGCTGCTGCAGCTCGGCGCCGAAGAGCTTTCGCCATCTGGGACTCGCGTGTTGGCGCGATGCCAGTCTTTTCCTGCTGCGAGGCGATGTAATACGCCATGTTCCGAAGGAGCGCGACGCTGATCGCTTCCTCAACGAGGCGGTTCACAACTGCGCGATCCAGCTTGTTCGGCTGTGCCCTGAGATACGCGACCAGGTCGTCCACCTGCCGCCGTGAGTTCGAAGTAGCCCCGATCGACGAGCGCTCGAAGTCGAGACCGACCGCTACGTTGTACCAACCACGGTTTTCCTCACCGACAAGGTTCGCCGCCGGCACGCGGACGTCTTCGAAGAAGATTTCGTTGAACTCGTGCGTTCCCGCCATGTTCACGAGCGGCCGAACCGTGATTCCCGGCGTGTCCATCTTGATGGCGAACGTCGAGAGTCCCTTGTGCTTCGGCACATCGGGGTCGGTGCGCGCCGCAAGCCAACCCCAGTCGGCATAGTGCCCGAACGTTGTCCAGATCTTCTGCCCATTGATGATGTAGTCGTCGCCATCGCGCACCGCGCGGGTCTGCATCGCCGCCAGGTCGCTACCGGCCCCGGGTTCGCTGTAGAGCGTGCACCAGAGGTCCGTGCCGTCGGCGATGCGCGAAAGGTACTGCTGCTTCTGGTCGTCGCGGCCGTACAGCATCACCACCGGACCAACCCATGCAACGCCCATATTCACCGTGCCTGGCACCCCGTGATACGCCATCTGCTCGTTGAAAATGAGCTGCTGCATCGGGGAAGCGCCGAGCCCGCCGAACTCCGTCGGCCACGGCAGCGCCAGCCAATGCTTCGCCGCCAGTCGCGTCATTATTTCGCGTTCAACCACGAGTCCCGCCTCGAGCGAGCCATGATCCTCGTTCCAACCGGCCGGCAGACCGTGGTCGATGAATTCGGTGACCTCTTGCTGGAATGCGGACTGTTCGGGAGTGAATCGGAAGTTCATAGGTGGCTCCTGTTTCCCGGGCTCAAACACGCGAATCAGCGATCGTAGTGTTTGGTCAACGTGAGCAATTGTTTCAATCCGCCCGCTTCGCGCCGGAAGGTGATGCGGACCTTCATCGTAACGTAAGCGGTCCAGCTGCCCTCGGGATCCCCTTCGAGTCGATGAATGCGTAAGGAAGGATGCTGTTCGTTGCTATCGAGCAATTCCAGGGCCTTCTTGACGGCGCTACGCTCGGAGGCCGTCAGCCGGTTGTCGAGAAGATCTGCCGTGAACCGTCTCGACAGCCTGAGCGTCGGAAGGTAGTCGCTCACTCGCGACCTTTGAGCAACTCATCTAGTTCGGCCTCAGTCACGCTGCGCACTCTGCCCTCGCGCACATCCTCATGAGCTTCTTTGAGCCGCTCTCGGTGTTCGGTCGTGTACGCCCAGGCATCTTCCCGTCGCATCACCACCACTGGTCGCAGCACGAAACCTTCCTCTCCCGGAAGCTGCTCAACTTCGAATTCAGCTTCACCATCGAGCCCTAAGATCTTCCGGATCGAAGCTGGAAGTGTGATCCGGCCGGTCTTATTCATCGAAACCCGAATTGCCATATTGGCATTCTACCACATTGGCAATCTGCCATACCGAGTACGATCCCTGAATGCGCAAGCCCTTATTGCCGATTCTTATTTCAGGAGCGATTGGAATGGAATGCAGCGCCTGTGGTTCGAAACTGCGCGACGAGGCGCGGGTCTGCCTCTCATGTGGCGAAGTGATTCGCCCCACTGTTGCCGCCTCCGACCGCCTTCAGGTCGCACCGGCCGGCGTCCCGCATTGGGTCGCATTGGACACGTCACCTCGCAGAGACGTCGTCCTCGGTGCTGGCAGGCTTGGCAGAGGGCTTGCGTTCCTGGTCGACGCAACGATTCTCGGGCTATTCGGGTGGGCGGTTGTTGCCGCGTTCGGCTCGAGCATGAGAGTCACATCCGACGGCCAATACCACATCGACTGGTGGATAACCCTCCCGCTGCTCGTCGTCCAAACGGGGTATTTCGTGGTGTTTCCAGCCACCAGATGGCAGGGAACACCCGGCAAGCGGCTGGTTGGCCTGCAAATCGTCGATATGGATGAGAACCCCATCACGATTTTCCAGTCCATTTCTCGGTACGTACTTCAGCAGGTATGCCTTTGGGTAGGCATTCCGATCACTATTTTCGCAGTCTCATTTTCGCCCTTCGCAATACTGCCCTTTATGGCCGTCGGGGCCGTCGCGGTGGCGCTTTGGATGCTTTGCGCCAACGGCCGTTCGCCCTGGGATTGGCTCGCCGGCACGAAGGTTGTGGAATAGCACCCGCGGTCGATTCGTCTCTGGCGCAGAAACTCTGGCCCTCCGCCCTATAATCCCAGACGTGCCTTATCCCGCTGCCAACAAGCCTCGCCTCGTCGTCCTCGATTCGCACGGCATCCTCTATCGCGCGTTCTTCGCCTTCGCCCACTCCGACAACCCGCTGATGACCTCAAAGGGCGAACTGACTTTCGCCACCCACGGATACGCCGAAACACTCATCCGCGTGCTCGATCTCCTGAAGCCGACGCACATCTGTGCGGCCTGGGATGCCCACGGCCCCACCTTCCGCCACGAAGCCAGCGCCGAATACAAGGCGACCCGCCGCGAAACCCCATCCGAACTCATCGTCCAGATGAAGCGCGTGCGCGAAATGCTCGACGCGTTCGGCATCCCGATCTTCGAAATGCCCGGCTTCGAGGCAGACGACGTGGCCGGGACGATTTCCAAAACGGTGGCGGCCACCGGCATGGAAACCTACATCGCGACCCTCGACACCGACCTCGTCCAGCTCATCGGCCCGAACGTGAACCTCTTCATGTTCCGTCCCTACCAGCGCGACACCGTGGACTACAACGAGGCGCGAGCGGCCGAGCGTTACGGCTTCAGCCCGAAGCACATGATCGACTACAAGGCGCTCAAGGGTGATACCAGCGACAACATCGAGGGCATCAAGGGCATCGGCGAGAAGACCGCCACCGACCTCATCCGCCAGTTCGGCGGCGTCCCGGAGATCTACGAGAACATCGAGCTGACCAAGGGAGCGGTGAAGAAGAAGCTCCTCGAAGGTCGGGACATCGCCTTCCGCAACCTCGACCTCGTGACGATTCACACGGACCTCGAACTCGATTTCGACATCGATAAGTGCCGGGTCAAAGACTTCGACCGCGACAACGTCATGGCCCTCTTCCGCGAGCTCGAGTTCCGGATGCTCGCCCAGCGCCTCGACGAAGTCATGGGCTCGAAGCCCGCACAGGAACTCCTCGACGCTGAAACCGACTACAAAATCGTCGGCAATGAATCGGACCTGTCTGCCCTCGCCGAAACGCTGAAAAAGGCCGGCTCGTTCGGGATGGCTGCGGTCTCGTCCTCGGGCGACACCGCCCATCCGATGCTGCTCGGCCTTTCCTTCGCGACCGAACCGGGCAAAGCGTGGTACGTCCCCGTGGGACATGCGCCGCGTATCGATGCGCCCATGGAACAGGTCTCGATGACCGCGCTCCGGGCAACGCTCGGTCCCCTGCTCGCGGACGACGCGATCAAGAAGACCGCCTACAACACCAAGTACCTGCTCCACCAGCTCGAAGCCAACGGCATGGCCCTCGCCGGCTACGAGTTCGATGTCTCCATTGGCGCGTTCCTCCTCGGCGAGACGTCATCCACCCTCGAAGCGCTCGTAAACGAACGGCTCGGTATCGAACTGGTCACCGTGGCCTCGCTCATCGGCAGCGGCCGAAAGGCCATCGTCCTCTCGCAGGCGGAGCCCGAGCAGGTTGCACTCCACGCCTGCCAGCAAGCCGAAATGTTGCTGCGCGTGCGGCCCCAATTGGAGTCGCAGCTCAACGAACGCGGACAGTGGCCGCTCTTCTCCGACATGGAAATGCCCCTCATGCCCGTGCTCTATCGCATGGAACGCATCGGCATCTCCGTGGATGTCGGAGTGTTGCGCGACATCTCGCGCGCCCTCGGCACCGACGCGGAGAAGGCAGAACGCGAGATCTACGCTATCGTCGGGCACGAATTCAACATCGGCAGCCCTAAGCAGCTCAGCGACATCCTCTTCAACGAACTTGGCCTGCCCAAGACACGCAAGACCACCCAGGGCTACAGCACGGACCAGCGTTCGCTCGAAAACTTGCGCTCGGTCGCGCCGATCATCGACCAGATCTTCAGCTACCGGGAGCTGACAAAGCTCAAGTCGACCTACACCGATGCCCTCCCCGGCACAGTCGCAGCGGATGGCCGGATCCACACTGACTTCCAGCAGACGGTCGCCGCCACAGGTCGCCTGAGCAGCACGAACCCGAACCTTCAGAACATCCCGGTCCGCAGCGATACCGGTCGCGATATCCGCCGTGCGTTCGTGGCCTCGCACTTCGAAGACCCGTGGTTCGTCGCCGGTGACTACTCACAGATCGAACTGCGCGTGCTCGCCCACGTGACCAAGGACGAAGGGCTCGTCTCGGCCTTCCTCGCCGATCAGGACATCCATCGCGCGACCGCCGCGACCGTCTACGGCGTCCAGCCCGACGAAGTCACGCGGCAGATGCGCGATACCGCCAAGATGGTGAACTTCGGCATCGCCTACGGCATGGGTGAATTCGGCCTCGCCAGCCGCACCGGAATGTCCCGCGAGGAAGCCGAGGCGTTCATCACGACCTACTACCGAAACTTCCCCGGCATCGCCCTCTGGCAGCAGACCACGCTCGCCTCGACGCGCGAGAAGGGCTACGCAGAGACGCTGTTCGAGCGCCGGCGGTACCTCCCGGCAATCCGCAGCACGAACTTCCAGGTCCGTTCCGCGGCCGAGCGCGAAGCCATCAACATGCCCATCCAGGGCACGGCCGCCGACATCATCAAGCTCGCCATGATCCGCGTCGATGAAGAACTCCGCGAACGCGACCTCAAGAGCCGCATGATCCTCCAGGTCCACGACGAACTGATCTTCGAGTGCCCGGCCGACGAGGTCGAAGCCATCCGAGACCTGGCCACCCGCATCATGCCCGCCAGCCTCGAGATGAACGTCCCCCTGAAAGTCGACCTAAAGCAGGGCAAAAACTGGGGTGGGATGGCGTAGCCATGCCGCACAGGAGACGCATATGACCTTCGACGAATACATCGGGATGAAGCACCACCAGGTCGATGGCGCGGCCAGCGCGACGGTCGAACTCCAACCACACCACCTGAACCCGACCGGCAACATCAACGGTGGCGTCTTCCTCACCATGGCCGACAACGCATCCACCGGGGCAGCGAACCGGGCCTATTTCGAGAAGACGGGCGAACGAAAGTTCATGGTCGGCGTCGACCTCCACGCCGTCATGCTTGCCAATCAACAGGGCGGCACCATCCGCGTGGTCTCGCGGCCGGTTCGCGTTGGGCGGCGGATCACCGTCATCCGAAGCGAGATTCTCGGCGACGGGGACAAAGTGCTTTGCGAGGTCACAACGACACACGTTCCGACCTAAGAACCAACATTGAAACGGTCCGACCGCTTTACTACGATCTGAGTCCCAATCTTCATTGTGAGGTGAACCGTCATGGAAACACGACAGGCCTCGACGATGGATCGAGGACAAGAATCAGCGGTACAGAGCGCCAAACAGACTCAGGATGGGCTGCTCACCGCACAGGACCACCTCTTGGCTGCGCTTCGACGTCCGCAACCAATGCGCGAACGGCGTTGGGCCGAAGCGGTGAGCACCGAGCTATCCAGGGCACTGGCAGCGTTCCGCGACCACCGGCTCGAAGTAGAAGGTCCGGTTGGCCTCTACGCCGAAATTCTCCGCGATGCACCCTGGAGCCACGCGAGACTCAGGCAGATCGCGGCTCAACTGCGGCGGATCGAATCCGAAGTCGTTGACCTTCAGATTGAAGTGGCAAGGGTTGAGGCCGGCGATCTCCACGGTATATCCACGATTCGTACGGACGTAGAACGGATGCTGCAAACGCTGCGAGACTTGCTTTCGAAAGAAGCCGATCTGATCTACGAGCGCTTCAACCAGCCCCCGGCCCTGGACTGAAGCACGTTTCATCGACAACCGGCACCCTGACCCCGACAATCAAATTGTTCAGCGGGCTGGGTGATCGCTGCGGTCCTTGCGGCCGTAGAGGAAAGTCCGGACTCCACCGGGCAGGGTGCCAGGTAACGCCTGGGCGGCGCGAGCCGACGGAAAGTGCAACAGAAACATACCGGACGTTCGGGCTTGCTCGAACTCTAAGGGTGAAATGGTGCGGTAAGAGCGCACCGGCGTCCTGGCGACAGGGCGGCCGTGAAAACCCCACCCGGAGCAAGGCCAAATAGGGGAGAAGGGGTGCCCGCCCCGTTATCACTCCCGGGTTGGCTGCTAGAGCGCCGCAGCGATGCGGCGTCGAGAGAAATGGTCACACAGGCTTCTCGGCTTGCCGGGAAGTTGGACAGAATCCGGCTTACAGGCCCGCTGAACCTCTATCATGGCTCCCCACTGGAGGGGATCTATGGCACTCGAAGACCTTAAGCCCGGCATGACGGCGACGCTCTCGGTAGTCGCGGCGCCGGAACATTTCGCGAGCAAGATTGTTTCGGGCACGCCCGACGTCTTCAGCACACCGGCTCTCGGCGCCCTTGTCGAAAAGACCGCCGCGGAATGGGTAGGCAAGCACCTCGCGGCCGACCAAATGACCGTCGGCGCGCAGATTGTCATCAATCACACGGCCGCCACGCCTGAAGGCCTGACGGTCACCGCGACGGTTACGTTAGCCGCTCTCGAAGGGCGCAAGCTCGACTTCACCTGGACTGCGACCGATGGCGTCGACGAGGTTGGCAACGGCACGCATCAGCGCTTCGTCGTCGACCGCCCCCGATTCGAGCAGCGGCTGGCGGCCAAGAAGTCGGGCTAGGCGCGGTGCCTCACCTCGTCGTCATTGCAGGACCCAACGGCGCCGGGAAGTCCACTGCCGCACCGGGACTGCTTGAGACCCTCCTCGGCATCGAAGACTTCGTCAACGCGGACGTGATTGCGCGAGGCCTTTCGGCGTACAACCCCGAAGGCGTCGCGCGCGAGGCGGGCCGCGTCATGCTCGAACGGTTGCGTGAACTAGCGGCGGAAGGGCGCGATTTTGCCTTCGAAACGACCCTCGCCAGCGAAGCTTCGCGCCCTGGATCGCGAAGTTGCGTGCCGAGCACGGGTACCTGTTTCGGCTGAATTACCTCTGGATACCGAGCCCCGAACTCTCCATCGGCCGAATCAAAGGACGCGTCAGGGACGGGGGCCATTTTGTCCCGGACGACGTGGTGCGTCGCCGTTATTTAGGAGGGCTCCGAAACTTTTTCGAGCTCTATCAACCCATCGCTGATGACTGGATCGATTACGACAATACGCGAGCCGAACGCTCGCACCGTTATTGCCGAAGGCAACCCTCGGTAGACTCGGCGGGTGTATGATGCTCATACCTGGAATGCTATTCGAGGAGCATCGAGCTAATGATTCAGCGCAAGCGACCACTCGACGAGCTCATCCGCGACTCAGAAGCTCAGGCTAAGGCGATGCAGGATTCGATTGATGACGACATCGAACGGCATCGGTTGCTTGGTCATTCCATTTCGTGTGGCGTGACGGCGCCGTTGTGGAAGTGCCCGCAGAGGAAATAACGCCCCTCGCCGAGGTCCGCGCAGCACGCGCGAAGTCCTGACATCCGCGGTCTGGTTCGCTAGGATCGAAGCACAGAATTCCCCAATCGGAGCCGCTGCATGTACCCGCAGACCTACGTAGAAGTCACTGACGCCAATTTTGCTATCGAGGTTCAGGAACGCTCGAAGACGCTGCCCGTAGTCGTCGATTTTTGGGCGCCCTGGTGCGGCCCGTGCCGGGTACTCGGCCCAATCATCGAGAAGGTTTCCGAAGAGAATCACGGTAAGGTCATCCTCGCCAAGCTCAACACCGACGAAAACCCACGGGTCGCCGCGCTCTTCCGAATCCAGGGCATCCCGGCGGTGAAGGCCTTCAAAGATGGAAAGGTCATCGCCGAGTTCACGGGCGCCTACCCCGAGCCGCAGGTTCGGGCGTTCTTTGAGAAGGTTCTTGGCGCGCCGGCCATCGAATTACCCAGGACGCCGAGGACTTCCTCCGCGCGGGCGACTTGCCGGCTGCCGAGACCGCCTACAAGGCCATACTGATGAAGCAGCCAGCCCAGCCCGACGCAATTGTTGGACTCGCCACCATTCTTCTGGGTCGCGGCGAAACAGAAGCGGCCGAGGAACTGCTCGAGCGGGCCCCCACAGACCGCCGCGCCAAGACGATGAAGCACCGCATCTTCCTCGATGGCTTTGCCGCAAAGCATGCCGGCGAGGACCTCGAAGGGGCAGCTGCCGCCAGCCCGAAGAGTCCGCGCGACCGCTATCGCTGGGGCGTAATGCTTGCCGCCCGCGAAAACTACGAACCGGCCCTGGACGAGCTCATCGAGTCCGTCCGCGTCGACCGCTCCTTCGCCGACGGCGCGGCGAGGAAGGCGATCTTGGCCATCTTCGACATCCTCGGGATGGATTCCGAGCTGACGCGCGAATATCAGCGAAGGCTGTCCAGCGCGCTGTTTTAGGTGTCGACGCTCGGGCTTCGTCGGTCGAAAAATTGCCGATACCCCTTGAACTTTTTACAAAAGTCTCCACAATCCGTTACGCACTGCGGATAGCGCGTGCGTGTCTGGAGGCACATTTAATGCAACTGGTTTCTAGTTCGAAGGGGCGATGGAGCCTCGCTGCCCTCATCGCAACAGCCGCACTCGGCTTCGCCATGATCTTGGCGTCGGCCCCGAGCGCAGGCGCCCAGGCGGCACCTTCCGCCGAGATCAAGCAAATCACACTGACTGGCGCGGGAGAAAACCCACCCGTCGGCGACGTCAACGGCGTTGGCTATTTCAGCGCCACGCTCACGGACGGCAAACTCACCTTCGACCTCAGTGGCGTAGCACCGGAAATCATCTCCGCGCACATCCACTCCGGCGCCAAGGGTTCGAATGGCCCGGCCGTTGCGTTCCTTTTCGGCCCAACTGACCCGGGTGTTGGCGCGATTCACCCGACCGGTACCATTGCCGCAGCCAACCTCGTCGGCACCTTCGCAGGTGACTGGAAGGGATTTACAACAGCGCTCGCCAAAGGCGATCTCTATGTGAATATCCATACCGCTGCTCATCCAGGTGGGGCGCTTCGAGCGCAAATTCCTGCAACCACCCTCGCTCCACTTCCTCCGGCGACAGGTGAAGGCCTCGCTGCGGCGGACGGCATGAGCCTCTCGCAGGGTCTCGGAGTTGCCCTGGTCGTCGCGTCGCTCCTGACGCTTACCGTCGCGATCTCGCGCCGACGGGCGTAGTTCGGGTCACGGCAAACCAACGCACAGGGGCGGCCAAAATGGCCGCCCCTGATTTCATGGTGAGCACATGTCGAATTCCATCATTAGTCTGCTGGGTCTGGCCGTAATAGTGGTGGCGTTTGCCGCTTGTTCAGGTGGAGCCTCACCGTCCCCGACTCCGACAGCGATCATCACCGGTCCGACTCGAGCGAACACCCCGACTGCAGCGCCAACTCTCGCAGCCACCGCAACGCAGCTACCCCGGGCATCAGCGACTTCGACGGTCGCCGTCCCAACGGGAACTGCGGTGGCGACCGCGCCTGCCGTCGCGACTCAGATACCAACCACCGCGCCGGGGGCTACTTCTGCGCCCCGCCCTACCACCGCACCCGCTTCGTCGCAGACCTCGTTGTTGTTTCGGGCCGCGAATAACGCGTTTGATAAGACCGTTGTCCACGTGAAATCCGGTGCCATCGTCACCGCGACCATGCAAAACGACGACTCCGGGGTAGCGCATAACCTCGCTTTCAGCCTGTCCGGTTTGGGGCTCGGCGAGACGTGCACAGGCCCTTGTACCGCGACGCAGACATTCACCGCCAGCCCCGCAGGCCCGTATTTCTTCTTTTGCAGCATTCACCCGGAGATGGTCGGGACTTTCATCGTCGACCCCTAAGAGCGGCCGATGGCCGGTTATCGCGTCTAACCGCTCGGCATCGCACACTGGCTCCCCAACATAATAATTGCGAGCCTTTTCACATGATCATCCACATGGCCCCCGGGGCCTCCATCGATCAGGTCGAGCGCGTCATCAACCGCGTCACCACGGACTACGGTCTTCGCTGCGAAGTCATCGTTTCGGGTACCACCGTCATCGGCGTTAAAGGCATTGCCTCGATTGTCGACGAAGGTCGCATCACCGAGTTGCCGGGTGTCGACCGCGTTATCCGCATCACCGAGAAGTACAAGGACGCCAGCCGTAACTTCCACAAGGATGATTCGGTAATCACTGTCGGCGGCCGCGTTCAAGTCGGCGGAGACAACCTGACCTTCTTCGGTGGCCCATGTGCGATCGAGACCGAAAAGCAGTCGATCGACTCGGCCATGATGGCCAAAGACGCCGGTTGCGACATCCTTCGCGCCTTCGTCGACAAGTCCCGGACGAGCCCCTACGACTATCGCGGACTCGAACTCGGCAAAGGTCTCGAAATCGCTTCGGCCATGAAGGAAGCGACCGGGATGCCGACCGTTTCCGAGCTGATCGACTTGCGGCACCTCGATGCGTTCCTCAAGGCAGGGATCGATGTGATCCAGGTCGGCGCCCGAAGCGCGCAGTACTCGCCATTGCTCGAAGAGCTCTCCCGCATCGACACGCCCGTCGTACTCAAACACGGATTCGGCAACGACCTGAACGAATGGCTCTGCTCCGCCGCCTACATCATGTCGGGGATCGACCGAGAGGGCCGCGTCACCGGTTCCGGCAACCGAAACGTGATCCTCTGCTACCGCGGCATCAAGAGCTTCGAATCCGAAACGCGCTTCGGTGCCGACGCCGGCATGATCCCGCTCGTCCGGATGAAGTCGCATCTGCCCTTGCTGGCCGACCCCAGCCACAGCGGCGGCGACCGCAAGCTTGTCGAGCGCATGACCTACGCCTTCGTGGCGGCTGGCGCGCAGGGCACCGAATTCGATATCCACAGCAACCCCGCCGAAGCCCTCTGCGACGGCAAGCAGGCCGTGCAGGAAGAAGCAGGCCGGATCATCCAGACCGCCCGCAAGATTCACTCGATGCTCTCCGGCATCGGCATTGAAACCGGTTCGTCGGTGCCCGTGGCGTCCGCGAAATAGTGAACTAAAGCCGAACGCAGCCCTCGACGACGGCGGCGCACTGCAGCATTTCGGGGATGACGAGATACTCGTCCTTGGTGTGCTGGTTGTAGCCGCCGCGCCCGATGACAACGCTCGCGATGCCGTGTCCGCGGAACACGTTTCCATCGGTGCCGCCGCCCACCGGGTGCGGGTCTGGCTTGTACCCGAGTCGTTCCAGCACCGGGAAGAGCAGTTTCACTGCCGGGTCGTCGGGCGTGAGTGAATATCCCGGGTAGGCCTGGCTGAACTTCGCATCGATTCGCGCGTCCGGGTGCGCTCCGGCGACCTCGTCGACGTGTTTCTTCGCGTTGGTCATCAGCGTTTCGAGCTTCTCTTCCACCATGCTTCGGATTTCTCCCTGGATGAGGGCGTGGTCCGGCACCGCGTTGCGAACGAGCCCTCCCTGCACCTTGCCGACGTTTCCGGTGGTTTCGCTGTCGAACCGCCCTTGCGGGAGCCCGACAATGATTTCGGCTGCAATGGAGATTGCCGGGACGCCCTTCTCAGGCTCGAGTCCGGCATGGGCGCTCTTTCCGTGGACCTCAATGTCGTAAGTGCTGTGATACGGCGCCTGCCCCTGGATGCTCGATGGCGGGCCGCCGCTGTCGATGACGATCGCCACCTTCGCGGAAATGCGCGAGTAGTCCATGGCCGCCGCTCCCACCAGTCCAATCTCTTCCCCGCGGCTGATCGCGACTTCAATCGTTCGCGTCTCTGCCTTGTCTTCGATCGCCGATTGGATGACTTCGAGGACCACCGCACATCCAGCCTTGTTGTCCGCCCCAAGGATGGTCGTCCCGTCACTCCGGATGATGTCCGGGCCATCCCACACCGGCTTGATCCCTCGCCCCGGTTCCACCGTGTCCATGTGCGCCGAGAGGAGGATGGCGTCGCCGCTTCCTACCTTGCGCGCGATGACGTTCCCGGCTGCATCCTGGCTCGCCTCCAGCCCGAGGGCCCGCAACCTCTTTTCCAATTCGAGGGCAATGGCGTCCTCGTCCCCAGAGGGCGAGTCGATGGCGGCGAGTTCGAGAAAGGTTTGGACGAGTCGGTCACGGTTAATCACGCTGCGGAAGGTATCACCACCGAGTTGCCAATTGCCACGTAGGCCCACGAACTCCCTGTCAGCCCCCGTTAACGCGCGGTTCATCGAGGCCTGCGATACTGTTTGCATGACGCTAACGATCACCAATCGCGAACTTGCACTCGAAGTCGCGTACAACGTCCGCCATATTGGCGGCTATTCCACTCCGGAGGGCCGGGTTACATCGGACTCGGTAGTGCGCTCCGCCGGCCTTCACCGCCTGACCCCAAACGGTATCGGCGCCCTCTCCGACTACGGCGTAAGCGCCATCGTCGATCTTCGCTCCACCGTGGAACGCGAGCGGGATGTCACGCCTGACCCGACTTCCGCCGGTATTCGGCACATCTTTGCGGCTGTTTTCGAGCAGGATCAGTCCCCAGTCGGAATGGAAGGCGAATTCCCGGGCTACGCGGTCGTCTACGAACGAATGCTGGAAACGGGCCAGAACGCCTACCGGACGCTCTTCGAAATCATCGCTGAAACCGATGGCCGTGTGCTCTTTCATTGCTCTGCCGGCAAGGACCGCACAGGTGTCGCTGCCGCGTTGATGCTGGGACTCGTCGGTGTCGACGCCGAGACCATCGCCGAAGATTATTCGCACTCGTTCCGCCTCCTTGAGCCCCTTTTGGGCGAATGGCTCCCGAAAATGGCCGAACGTGGGATCGATGCGGATCGAGGCCGGAAGCTCATGGCATCGAATACAGAAGACATGCTCAGTACGCTTTCACACATCGACCGCCTCTACGGCGGCCCTGCTGGGTACCTCGAAAGCATCGGGCTCAGTACTTCGACGATGTCGGCGGTCAAGGCAAAGCTGGTCGCGTAAGTCCCATACACGAGTACCCACGGCGCGGCACCGGGACGTAGTATCTCGTCCCGGAGGCGCCAATATGCCCGAAACGGTCCGCGAAACCATCACTCAACTGCTCGAATCCACCCGCCAGATGTGCGACCAGCTCCTCGCTCTGCCCCAGGAGGAACTGACGCTCCCGTCGTCACATGTATGCGCCCAGGGCAAGGACCTCTGGTCTCTCATAACCAACGACATCGACCACGAAGTCATCCACGCGGGACAGGTCCTCGAGGCGCGCTATGAAGCGCGCGCCACGGCATCACCGATGGAGCGTTTGATCGGCGAATGGTTGGTCGCCAGGGCCGGCTTCATCGCGAGTTTTGTGGGAATGTCGGACGAAGAATTCAACAGCGAGACCGCCCCGGGTCAGTGGAGCTATCGAGTAGTCGCGAAGCACATCTATGAGCTCGAACAGCACTCGCTGAAGACGATTCGCGAAGACATCGCCGCTCGGTGAATCGCGCGAATCTGACGCCGAACGACATCCTGGAAATTCAACGGCTCTACTCGGAGTACAACCTCGCGATTCACGCGGCGGATGGAGCGGCGTGGGCGGACTGCTTCGGCGTTGACGGCGTGTTTTCGAACCGCGCCCGCGAGGTCCGTGGCCACGAAGCGCTGGCTGCCTACGCGACCGGGTTCTCTTCGGACCGGACCGCTCGGTACCTCATCAACAACCTCGTCATCGAAGGGTCGGCGGCCGGGGCCAATGGGACGTGTTACTTAATAATCCTGACCGTCCCAGGTCCGGTTGGTACACCCGAAATTCAGCTCACAGGGGTGTACACGGACACGCTGGTAAAGCTCGATGGCGAATGGAAGTTCGCGACTCGCCACATCGCCCGCGACCTGTAACTACTAGTCCGTCCAGCCTGCTGGTGGTCCCGGGTTCCACGCGATGCCCAACAGCGAGTCACCCTTCGAGCGGTCCACGGGCTTGAACATCTCCCACTCTTCCGCTGTGGCTTCGATTTCGATGACTGGCCAGCCAATTGGCACGCCACTGCCCGCCACGACAAAGGTCGTGGGGTCGAACGCCGGCGAGCCGTAGGCCTCCGCAATCGCGATGCCAACCTCCTGTTGCCACTCGGTGGGAATTCGGCCAGGCCCGGGCACCGCGGCAGGGTTCGAGTAGAACCCGCGAAAGCTTGCCGGGTGGGCTGTCCTTCCGCAGGAAAGGTAGCGTTCGGCCGCCGGGAGCCTGTTCGCCCCAAGCGCAGCGCTCTCAAGCTTCCGGAAGAGTCCGTGGCGGCGGAAGGCCGCGCTCACGCAACACAACCCCGCAAGGTGAACGTTGGAGCCGGGGGCGCGCGGCAGGTCAATCACACGCGCTTCGGCGAGGGCAAATCCTGCGAGCGCGCCTGCGTCGTTCGTGGCCGTCGCCAGATACCGAAGTTTGCCGAGGTTCTTCTCCAGGTACCCGAAGTTCGCGTCCCGGTAGTTCTCACCGAACACCCGCTTGACCTCGGCGAATAGCGACTCCGGGACTCGGTCGGTTGCCGTGATTTCGAACGAAAAGCTGTCGGTCGCGTCCATGAGCTGTTGAGCCATCTCCTGTCCCGCTGCGGACTGTAGATGGCTACTATTCCTGCGACAACTGGAGGTCTAGCCAATGCCCGTCCACTACTCCACCGAAGGGCCCATCGCCGTGGTCACCATCGACCGTCCTGAGGTTCGCAACGCCGTCGATCGTGCAACGGCCGCAGAACTCGCCGCCGCGTTTCGAGCATTCGACGCCGACGACGCGCTCGCAGTAGCCATCCTCACCGGCGCGAGCGGGACGTTCTGTGCCGGCGCCGACCTCAAAGCCGTGGCCACTGGCGGCGGCAACCGCACCGCTAGCGAGGGCGACGGCCCCATGGGTCCGACACGGATGCGTCTCTCGAAGCCCGTCATCGCAGCGGTCGAAGGTTTTGCCGTCGCGGGCGGGCTCGAGCTCTCGCTCTGGTGCGATATGCGTGTCGCTGCCGAGGACGCCGTCTTCGGCGTCTATTGCCGTCGCTGGGGTGTGCCCTTGGTCGATGGCGGAACCGTCCGCCTGCCGCGGCTCATCGGCGAAAGCAACGCCATGGACATGATCCTCACCGGCCGGGGGTCAGCGGCGAAGAGGCCCAGAGCATGGGCCTCGCGAATCGCATCGTGCCCAGGGGCCAGGCGCTCGCCGCAGCGAAAGAACTTGCCGCGCAGATCGCGGACTTCCCTCAGCGGTGCATGCGCAGCGACAGGCTTTCGGCATTGGAGCAGTGGGATAGTGACTTCGATGCGGCCATGCGCAACGAAACCCGGCGCGGCCGTGAGGTCATCGACTCAGGCGAGACCCGTGAGGGCGCCGCACGTTTCGCCGCTGGAGCGGGACGCCACGGCTCCTTCAGCTAGGCGTCGGAGCGGACCGCGAGCACAACCGTCCGGAAGGCGTATTCGCCTTCGTCTGGCGGACCGCTGCACGTCATCAACGTGATGGATTCGAAGCCTTCTCGGCCATGCAGCAACGCGCCCATGTCGATGGTTCCAAGTGCGTACTCAACCACCGATGTCACAGCGTACGAGTGCGCGGAGCCGTCGGTAAGGGTGACTGCCACCGAATCTCCGGCCGCGAGTGTCGAGAGCTTGGCGAATACGCCTGGCCGTCCTCCGTACGAAACATGCGCCGCCAGGAAGGTCGTGCCGCCTTCGCCGGGGAGTGAGCAGTACGCCGGATTCCAACCGATGGTGCTCGTGTCCTGTGGAACATCCAGCCGCCCATAGGCGTCGAGTCCGTACCTCGCCGTCTTCGTCTGGGTCAGCCCCAGTTTGGGGATGGTCACCGTCGCGATATCTACCGGACCTGCTGGTGGTGGCGGCTGCGGTTGGCGAGCGTCCTGCCCGTACCGTTCGATTGCTAATTCCGTCTCGGCGATGAAAACGTCATCGACCCGGATCGGCATGCCAGTGAGTCCGTCACGCCCGACGTATCGCAATTCTTCGCCGAATCCCCGTTCTGCCATCACGCTGAGTGTACCGTGGTCGCTGTAAACCTCGCGTGTGTGAACTGCTGCACAGACGGTGGCAGGAACGAGAATTTTGTTCGTTGACAGTTAACCTTTGTGCGGGCAGTATCGTTTATCAACAACAAGCGCGGCAACGCCAGCAAGGAGTGTCCAATGGTTAACGATATCTTCGTCCAGGCGACCGCACGCGGAGACGCGTCGATAGGCTAGTGATCCTGTAACAGCAGGACGGCCTCGACGCCGTACCGCCTGGCGGTACGGCGTTTTTGTTTTAACAGAACCAGCGCCCCGCTCAGAGCCGCGTTCGGCATCGCCAACACGTCAATTGAATGCAGCCTCGATTTTCGCAGGCACCAGTCTTTCCATCTTTTTCACATCTTCGTTTCTAGAAATGGCAACGAGAAGTATTCGTGCGCGCCGAAACGTATCGGCGTCGAGTGAATCTTGGAGTGTTTCAACGTGTTGAACTTTGTACTAACACAATCACCTGCGCTCGCGGCGATGGCGATGAACAAGCGCTATATCGACATCGAAAAGGATCACGCAATTCGTCATCGCATTGCGTGGGCCAGCATGGCCAGGCGAGCACGGACCGCTACCGATGAACAACCAGCCGATGCGGTCCTTCGTGAACGCACCGCCTAACCCGCCCAGCGAATGGAACGAAAACCGTTCCAGCCACCCCGAAAGGAATCCACAAGTGTTTCAGTCCCATTTTGTTGTCCTGCACGGTCGCGTACTGAGTCTGTCGGACGGGCGAGTGTCGGCCTTCGGTCAACCGGAGCCAGAGTTCCTGCGCCGCCGCTACGAGCACGCCGAGGAGCTCCGCAAGCTCGACCGTGAGGCTCGAATCAAGAAGCTGTTGAGCCAGGAGTCGGAAGGATTCGTTGAGCGAATCCGCAGCCGCCTTGGTATTGCACAGTGACCGCCAGCCTCGTCGATTTGAGAGAGGGCTTCTCCGGAAGCCCTCTCTCTTTTTCCCTGATAAGCGTGTTTCGCTCATGTGAAACTTGGTAAACACCCCTCATCCACCCGGCGTGACCTGTCGAAAGAAATGTTAGAAACCCGGGAGGACAACCCAATGTCTCGAATTGAAAATGGCTGCCCGTTCGATGCTCAGAGCCGTGCCAACCGCTGCGAAACCTGCGTGTCGGCATCCGATAGCGTGCCGCCCTGCGTCGTCGCCTATCTTGGCAAGGGCGCGTCGATGCCCGCCACCAATGTGATTCCACTGCATCGCGTGGAAGTCTTCAGCCAGCGCAAGGCCGCCTGATTCCGCCATTTCCGGGGCGTACGGGGCCTGCCATTTCGGAGAAGTTCCCGAGCGGCGGAGGCCGTTTCTCGGTGCCTGCAATTATTTGCTAGCTCCATTGAGCCGTTTCGTGGCACGATCGCCGCATGCCGAAGCAGGTCTCGAATGTTGCGAGCGATGACTATCTGACCGCGATCTACCGCCTGAGCCACGACGAAGGCCAGGACGTCATCGCCGTCCGCCTCGCCGATCGGCTGGATATCACGCCGCCCTCGGTTGCCGGCATGCTCAAACGTCTTCTTCGTGATCACCTCGTCACTACCGATTCCAGGAAGATCATTCGCCTGACACCTGAAGGCTTGCGCCGCGCTGAACAGATGGTGCGTCGCCATCGGCTGGCTGAATGCCTGATTACTGACGTCCTGAAAGTTCCCTGGTGGCGCGCCTACGAAGAAGCCCACCTCCTCGAACATGGCATTTCCGATATCACCGAGCCTCACCTATTCGAAACGCTGGGCCGCCCCTCGCGTAGTCCGTTCGGCTACCCAATCCCCGGGCACGGACCCGTGCGAAAGCTCACCATGACTACGCTCGCCGACATTCGTGAGGGCGACCGCGTCATTGTTGATCGAGTTTTTGAAGAAGATGAACAACTGCTTCAGTTCTTCGACGAAGAAGGTATTCGTCCGGGCGTTTCCGTGATTCTTGAGTCTGTGGCGCCCTATCGCGGGACCGTTACGGGCCGAATCGGCGAGCGGTCAATAGTCATGGGTACGCAGGTGGCAAGTCGAATCTGGGTGGACCGAGCAAAGTAACCAACTCATTCGCAGGATTCCACTACGCGATGCAATTGGAATGCCGACGATCTACCCAGATGGATAGCATTGATTCCCTGGACGGGCGTAGGCTACGGCGCGTGCTGGTCATCGAAGATGATCCTGCGCTCGGTCGCTTGATCCAATTGGTTCTCGGCCAGCACACCAGCGATGTCACCGTCGCGAGGAGTGGCGTCGAGGCCCTACAACTCGTTCGCCAACACCGATTCGACGCGATCGCCTCCGACATTTCCCTACCCGACATGTCGGGCCTCGATGTGATCGCTGAAACGCGCGTTGTCGCCCCCGCCGCTGGGATCGTGGCCATCACCGGTTTCGTGGATGTTGATGTTGCCGTCCGTTCCATGAAGGCCGGCGCCGACGACTTCCTCGGCAAGCCCTTCGATGCCGAAATCCTCTGGCACATGCTGAACAAGGCCGTTGATACCCGGGCACGACAAATCGAGGCCGAGCAGGCAACCGTCTACCGCACCCTCGCGTACACCGATGCACTCACAGGTTCCCCCAATCGCCGATTCATCGATGAATTCATCGTCGAATCCGTTTCAAATTCACAACGAACCAACCTGCCCCTGGCCGTTGCCTACCTGGACATCGATAACTTCAAGCTTCTCAACGACTTCGTCGGCCACGAAGAGGGCGACCACGTCTTGCGAAAAGTTGCCGCAGCTCTCACCCGCCACGTCGTCCAGCCCGCCCGCTTCGCCCGCTTCGGCGGGGATGAATTTGTGGTGGTGTTCCCCGAATCGGACGAATATCGGGCACGCCAGGTCATGGACCGGGTCTGCCGTGCCGTCTCCGAGATTGAGGTAGTCAACGGCGCCCGCATCAACCTCCCAACAAGAATCAGCTGCGGGATAGCCTCGTTCCGCGGTTACGAATCCCCTCGCGACCTGATCGCCGAAGCGGAAGACAAGATGTACCTCGACAAGAGCATGTCGCCGGACTCGCTCGTTGGTCGTTCAGCCGATACCCCGACGGATGGACTGTTGAAGGTCAGCAACCTGAAGGCGCTCAGGAATCTCGTGAAGGCCATCGACCGCCGAGATAGCTACACCCGCTTCCATAGCGACCACGCCACGCAACTGGCGCTGGCTGTCGCCCGGGAAGTCGGCCTCAGCGATGAAGAAGTGAGCGCCATTTCCATTGGCGGGCCGATTCATGATCTTGGCAAAATCGTTGTAGCCGACGAAGTCCTCCGGAAGCCAGGCCCGCTCACCATCGAGGAACGCCGTGCTATGGAAGAGCACCCGCTCCTTGGCGCAGCCATTACAGCCGCGGTGACGGACTATGACATCGTTGTCGATCTGGTTCGCCATCACCACGAGCGCATCGATGGCGAGGGATACCCTGGTGGCCTCAAGGGGCTGGAGATAAGCGCGCCAACCCGGCTCTTCACGCTTGCCGACGCATTCAGCGCGATGACCACTGACCGCCCCTACCGAAAAGGGCTTAGCCGAGACCGCGCCATCGAGGAAATTCTCCGTGGCCGCGGCTCGCAATTTGACCCCGACTTCGCTGAAGTCTTCGTCAAAGTCATCGAACGCCAGTATCGTGAGGCTGCAGCATGAGAATCGGCACGTACCACCTCTTCGAAATCGTGGCCTGGCCGGCGGCAGTCTGGTGCGCTATCGAGTTGGGTCTGCGAACGACCCTCGGTGCCGCTGATGGTGCGGGGATGACCCTGGCAACCGGATTGTGTGCGGCCTTGACCATCGCCGCCTGTCGAATGCGCACGGCTCAGTTGGCTCGCGCCCGCGTTCGCGACTGACTTCGCAGCAAACCTGCAATTCCGTTCGTTGCACGGTAACCTCTTCGTGTGGGCCATAGAAAGAAACGCAAACGCGAACGAAAGCTAGATCAGCAGTCCCGCGAACGATGGCGGCGCGAACCCCAGGTAACCGAAGACGATTTCATCCAACCTCAGCCCGTGTCGCTGCTCGAGATTGCGGGCATGCGCCCCGGCTTTGGCCCACGAGGCGAACAGCCGAGGACCTGCGGGAATTGCCGGCAGTTCATTGAAGACCACGACTTCGGACGAGGAACGTGCCTCCACATCGCCAGCGGCATCCTGAACCCGTTCACAGACACGCCGGCCTGCGATTACTTCGAGCGAACGAAGGCCTCGGCACGGCGATAAGCAAGACTGCTGAACCTCTTATCGCGGCTAGCCCGGGCGCTCGCTACGCTTCAGTCATGCGTTCCCTCTGGTTTGTTGGCCTCGCGGCGCTCGCTCTCATGCTGGTGAGCGCCTGTGGTGATGGCCCGGCTCAACCCGAACCAACGGCGACACCTGAGCCCGCGGACAGCGGACCCATCACTGGCTTACCAGTCCTCGGGTCAGGCGATGCAAGAACTTGAATTCAATGGCGTCGTCGAAGGCACGATGATCGACTCTTCGGCCAGTTGCGCATGGCTTCGCGATCCCGCCGGCGGCGCGGGGAAGTTCCAGATGGCACTTCGTGGCCTCGTCGGTGACAAAAGCCATACCTTCAGGGTAGTGATCGAGAACTACGATGGACCCGGTGAATACATCTGGGATGGCGTCCCGGGGTCCGGCCCGATGGTCACATTCGAACTCGATGGCAACCAGACCGGCCACGGCACAATCTTCGTAGACGACACGGGCGCTGGCGACATGGACGTCACGATTACGACGCCGGATCAGGGCCGCGTGCACGGCTTATTCCAGTGCCCCGGCATTCCTCGCTAGACTCGTCCGGCTTCGAACCACGCTCCAACTGTTCATAAGACTGGTACAATATCTTGTGCCATTACTGTTGACGTCCCACAAGATGTTGATCCATACTCGCCGACGCACCCCAATTAATTGTTAAGGTGTCTAGACGCTTCAAGGATTTTACGTCAACCCATGCGATGTCCGTTCTGCCACTTCCGAGACTCCAAGGTCACCGATAGCCGGGCGAACGATGACGGCATTCGTCGCCGCCGCCAGTGCATCGCCTGTGGCGAACGCTTTAGCACCGTAGAGAACGTCCAGTTCTCCAGCGTCCAGATCCTCAAGCGCGACGGGCGCCGCGAAGAGTTCTCCAGGGAGAAGCTCCTCCGCGGGCTCCGTAGCGCCTGCGCAAAGCGGGACATTTCGGTCGCTCAGCTCGAAGGCATCGTCGGGGATATCGAAGCCAAGGTGAACAGCGACGGACGGCCCGAGGTTCCATCGCCAGTTTTGGGAGAACTCGCGATGGATGCCCTTCGCCGTCTCGACCACATCGCCTACATCCGGTTCGCCTCGGTCTATCGCTCATTCACCGATATTGAGTCCCTCAAAGAGGCCGTCGAAGCTCTCCAGCAAGGCCGAGTGCCCACGGTTGAAGAGCGAGACCTCCAGCTTGGTCTCCCTGAGTTGACTCCGCCGGGTCCCCGCGGCCCGCGGCTTCTTCAAGATGTCGAAAGTCTCCATCTCGCAGAGTCGGTGAGCTAGCTATGAAAATATGGGAAGTCCATGCCATGAACTCAGGTGGGAGAATCCGCACCACGGGCGAAGGTAACTGCGAGATCGACGGGCTCTTGTTTTCGGAGAAGGGCTACCTCCTCGCAATTCGCGACATGCGGCCCGCCCAGCTCTTTCGCCTCATTGACGAAATCGGCCCGGAAAATGCGGCCGCCGAGTTGCTCAACTACTACACGTCTCCCGAACCCGGCCACCTGGGCCAGGCGCTCGCCACCGGAAGGTCCCGTCTCGGTGACCCGATCCTGATGCGGAGCGACGAGGTGCGAATTCCTGCCAGGGAGTTCGCTCACTGAATTCATCACCGGAAACACTGGACAGCTAGAACGTTTGTTCGTATCGTCATCAACCCCCGTCGTCAGACGGATCAGCAAAAGTGGGAGAAACATCATGGTCACGACTTCTTCGGACACAGTCGGTTTCGGGGGCTCAGGCGAGTTCGACCCGGCAGAACTTTCAGATAACGCGAAGGTCGTGATCGAACGCAGAGTGGCCCGCCGCGACGACAAGGGCAATGCCCTCGAGGCGCCCAACGACGTGTTCAAGCGAGTGGCCTCCAATCTTGCCGAAGCGGAAATGCGTTTCGGTGGCACCGAGGGTGACCGCGCCGCCGCCGAAAACTCGTTCTACCGGCTTATGGCCTCACTCGATTTTCTCCCCAACTCGCCGACCCTGGTGAACGCCGGCCGCGAGCTGCAGCAGCTTTCTGCGTGTTTCGTGCTCCCGGTTGAAGACTCGATCGACGGCATCTTCGAAACCGTAAAGCACACCGCCATCATCCATAAGTCCGGCGGCGGCACCGGCTTCTCGTTCTCTCGCCTGCGACCGTCGAACGACCGCGTTCGCTCCACCATGGGCGTTGCCAGCGGCCCGGTCTCCTTCATGCGCGTCTTCGATTCCGCGACCGAAGCGATCAAGCAGGGTGGCACGCGCCGCGGCGCAAACATGGGCATCCTCCGCGTCGACCATCCGGACATCGACGAATTCATCGCCATGAAGGCGGACATGACGACGCTCCAGAACTTCAACATCAGCGTCGCTGTCACCGAGCCGTTCATGAAGGCCGTCGAAGCTGGCACAGATTTCGACATCATCAATCCCCAGACCGGGGCCGTGGTCGGCACGCGCGATGCTCGGCAGGTCTGGGAGACGATGTTCGCCAACGCCTGGAAGAACGGCGACCCGGGTGTCGTCTTCATCGACCGCATCAACCAGGGCCGCGCTAATCCCGTTCCCACACGTGGCCCGGTCGAATCGACGAACCCCTGCGGCGAGCAGCCGCTCTACCCGTACGACTCCTGCAACCTTGGCTCTATCAACCTCGGGCATTTTGTAAAGGGTGCTCCCGGAAGTAAAACCGTCGACTTCGAGCGCCTCGGCACCGTCGTCCGGCGCACGGTCCACCTCCTCGACAACGTCATCGAGATGAACCATTACCCGATCCCGGAGATTGCCGAGACCTCGAATGCCATCCGACGCATCGGACTTGGTGTCATGGGCTGGGCCGACCTGCTCATCGAGCTCCGCGTCCCTTACAACTCCGAAGAGGCACTCGCGACCGCCCGCGAAGTGATGTCGCACATCCAGCGCGAAGCCGATGCGGCATCGCAACAGCTCGCCATGGTCCGCGGCAACTTCCCAGACTGGCAGGAGTCCATTTACGGGCCTGGCGGCCAGGAAGGTCCGCGGCCGATGCGAAACTCCACTCGCACCACCATCGCCCCGACCGGCACGCTCAGCATCATCGCGAACTGCTCCGGCGGCATCGAACCGGTGTTCTCGCTCGCCTTCATCCGCTCGCATTACCTCGATAAGGATGACCCGACCAAGCGCACCGAACTCGCCGAAGTGAATGAGCAGTTCGAGGCAGTGGCCAAGGCAGAGGGTTTCTTCAGCGACGAGCTCATCCGCTTCCTCGCCGAAGGCGGACATCTCGCGGAGCGCGCAGAAGTCCCGCAGTGGGTGAAGGACACGTTCGTCACTGCCCACGACATCGCTCCCGATTGGCACGTTCGCATGCAAGCGGCCTTCCAGGAGTTCACCGACAACGCAGTCTCGAAGACCATCAACTTCCCGAACACCGCCACCGTCGAAGACGTGCGCACCGCCTATGAACTGGCCTACCGAACCGGCTGCAACGGCATCACCATTTACCGCGACGGTTCCCGCGAACTCCAGGTCCTGAAGCACGCTTCGAAGTCGGAAGGCGAGAAGGCCATCGAGGCCGCCCAGGCGATTCTCACGGCCGGGCACGGCCCCGTACGGCGCAAGCTTCCCGATGAGCGCCAGGCCATCACTCACAAGTTCCGCGTAGGCGAGCAAGAAGGCTATATGACCGTCGGCCTCTTCGATGACGGCACCCCCGGCGAAGTCTTCATCAACGTGAACAAGCAGGGCTCCACCGTCTCTGGCCTCATGGACACCGTCGCGATGCTCACGAGCTATTCGCTCCAGTACGGCGTCCCGTTGAGTGAACTGTCCGCGAAGTTGAAGAACACCCGCTTCGAACCCAGCGGCCCGACCAGCAACCGTCAGATCCCGATCGCGACCAGCATCGTGGACTACGTCTTCCGATGGCTCGAGTTGAAGTTCGATGGGGCGAACGCCTCCATCCAGCCGACGCTCATCCCCGCGGAGGAAGTCGCTGAGAGCACCAACCCAATCGTGACCGCCAGCAAGCATTCAGATGCCGTGGCAAGCGGCGTCGGCTGCCCCGAGTGCGGCGCAGTGCTCTACTACGCCGAAGGCTGCCTCATCTGCCACAACTGCTTCTACAACAAGTGCGGGTGAGGTAAGGGCGGAGGCATTCAGGAAACTCAGGAGGCCGCCGGTGACCACGCAGGGCTCTGACGACGTCAGTCCAGCGATGCATCGGCGGCTTGCTGTTTCCCTCTTCAATCGAAGTTGGGATCTTATGCTCACGGACGCCCGCACTGCCGCCCAGGACGACGAGCTCGTCCACACGGTCCACGCCTCTGCTTACCACTGGAAGCAATTCGGTGGCACGCCGGCGAATATCGCCCGCGGCGAAAACCAGTGTGCCCGCGTGTACGCAGCGCTGGGCCGAGGCGAAGCCGCTCTCCATCACGCCGAGCGTTGTCTCGAACTCGTCGAAGCGGGCGGCGAAGGAATCGAGGATTGGGACCTCGCGTCCGCCCTCGAGGTACTCGCGCGGGCGCATCTCGTCGCCGGGAACCCTGCCGAGGCGGGACAGTTCGCCGAGCGTTCGCGGCTGGCGCTTAAGATCATTGCCGACGAAGACGATCGGGAGGTAATTGCCCGCCAGCTCGAGGAACTCAACCTCGGTCCAACCCCCGACGGGCTGGTATAACCTTTCCTATGGCGCAGCCATTGGTTAAAGAAGAAATGCACCGGCTAATAGATAGCCTCCCCGAAGACGCCACGCTCGGGGACCCGCGCGAAATGCTGTATGTGCGCGAACAGATGGAAGCAGGTCGCCAGTCTGCTCGCGAAGAACCTCTACTCACCACCGATGCAGTGTTCGCGGAATTCGATCTTGACGACTCGGATTGAAGCTCAGCTGGTCTCCAAGGCGCGTGCCGACATTCGAAGCGCTCTACGCCGCTCGTAGTCAGTTCTCCACGGCAAGCGCCAATAAAGTTGTGCGAGACATTCGGGCCCGTGGCCGGCAGCTTGAGGAGTTTCCAGTCTCGGGAAGGGCGTTCCCCGAATTCATGAATCGGTACATTCGCGAACTTATCGAAGGTGAGTTCGAATTATCTACGAACGATTTGTCGATGGCGTCGTGGTGATTGCCGTCCTGAGCGGCCGGATGTCTCTTGAGTTGTGAGATCGCCCAGCGTCCCCGCTACACTCGATCCATGGACCTTCTTCCTCATCTCTACCGCCACCACAAATGGGCCAATCTCGCCCTCATCGACCACCTCGCCGGACTGCCCGCTGAAGACCTGGAGCGCCGGGCGCCCGGAGGATTCGGGACGATCCATGAAACCCTCTTCCACATGATCGCCAACGAAGGCCGATTTATCGACACCATTGGCGGCGAAGCGCTCGAGTTCAATCCATTGCCTGCAGAATTGCCGACCTGCGCCACGCTTCGCGAATGGGCGGCGGACCAGGGCGACAAGCTCATCGAATACGCGCGCAACTTGAACGAGGAGTCGCGTCTCTCGGGCACGTTCAAGGGTGAGCCGTTCAGCATGCCGCTCTATGTCCCGCTCTTCCAGGCCTACAACCACGGCGTCGAACATCGGACGAACATCACGAGCGTCCTCGCAACGTACGACATCCCGACGCCCGGGCTCGACCTCTGGTCATTCATGGATGCAGGCGAAGCCCCGTAAGGATTTGGAGCAGCCCATTTCTCGGGTGACGCCCGTTCAAACCTGAACCTCACGTACACTTGAGGGCATGGGCTTTTACTACGGCTCCTCGCAACCACCGGATGACGACCCTAAGCCTGGTTCGTGGGGCGAGACGTTCGCGATCATCATCGCGGTGTTCAAGGCTCTTGCCATGCCCCTGGGGCTGCTTTTCGGCGCCGTCTTCGGCCTGTTGTTCATCATCTGGGCGTTCACCATCAGCGGTTGGCTCGGTCTCGGTATCGTGGGCACCGGCGTGATTGCGCTCGTCGGCTATGGAATCTGGGAAGCGAAACACCCGCCGGAGATCGGATGACGGTGGCCACGCCGGACCTCGCCACCCGCCTCGCCGTGGTCCGCGAGAAGATAGCCCGAGCTGCCGATCGTTCAGGCAGGTCGCCCGAAGCCATCACCCTCGTCGCCGTCACCAAGACGCATCCGGCTGATACCGTTGTCGAGGCCGTACGGTCAGGACTCCGCGATCTCGGTGAAAACCGAGTGCAGGAGGGCGTTGCTAAGGCCGCCGAAGTTAACTCCCAGGCCGCGACCACGGACCAGCCCACCTGGCACCTCTTAGGGCACCTCCAGACGAACAAGGTCCGAGCCGCGCTCGGGACCTTTGCTATACTCCACTCTGTCGATTCGGAACGGCTCTTGAGGGCCATCTCCGCTGCGGCAACCTCGCCTGTCCAGGTATTTATCGAAGTGAACGTTGCCGCCGAGCCGCAAAAGTATGGGATAGCCGTGGCCGAAGTTCCGGCTCTCGTCGATCTCGGTCGCTCGTTGCCCAACCTCGAAGTGCTCGGCCTGATGACTGTCGCTCCGCACGTGGACGACGTGGAATAGGCCCGACCGGTGTTTCGCAAACTTCGTTCGCTCGCAGAGGACCAGGGCCTCACCGCGCTCTCGATGGGCATGACCAACGACTACGAGGTCGCCATCGAAGAAGGCGCCACCCATGTTCGGATTGGCCGGGCGCTCTTCGGTGATCGGTCGTGAACGTTGCCATCGTCGGCGGTGGGGTCATGGGCGAGGCGATTCTCGGCGCCGCGCTCGAGGCCGGCGTGCTCCAGGCATCTTCTGTCACGGTCATCGAGAAACTCGAACCGCGACGCACTGTGCTGCAGTCGAAGTACGGTGTCCAGGCTTCCAGTTCGTTTGACGCGATGTCGGATGCTGACGTGGTCTTACTTTCCGTGAAGCCACAGGAGACGAAGACCGTCACCGGCTCGCTCCGCCGAGATTCGCTCCTGATCTCCATCATGGCGGGCGTGACTATCGGTTCGCTTCGCGATGCGTTTGGCCACGAAGCGATCGTCCGCGTGATGCCGAACACCCCGGCTGCTGTCCGCGCCGGGATGAGCGCTTGGACCGCGACTGCCGCTGTCACGGTCTCGCAGAAGGACTTCGTGAAGTCCCTCCTCGGCGCCATCGGCAGTGAGCTCTACGTCGATGACGAAAAGAAGATCGACATGGTCACGGCCGTCAGCGGCAGCGGCCCGGCGTACGTCTTCATGTTCATCGAAGCACTCATCGATGGCGCGGTGGCAATTGGCCTGCCCCGTCCCGCGGCGGAAGAACTCGTGTTGCAGACGTCTGGTAGGGTCCTCTCTCTACGCCAAAGGCAGCGAACGCAGCGCCGCCGAACTCCGCGCCATGGTCACCTCACCCGCAGGAACCACGGCCGCGGGCCTGTTCGAACTCGAAAAAGGCGCCTTCCGCGCCACGATCATCGAATGTGTTCGCGCGGCCCACCAGCGCGCCATGGAGCTCGGCAAGGCATGAACGACCAGGTCGCCCTTATCTTCACAACCTTCCTCTACCTGCTCATCGTCGCCATCATCGTCCGTTCGCTCTTCACCTGGTTCCCGAACGTCGACCGAAACAACCAGTTCGTCCGCTTGCTCGATATGGTTTGCGAGCCGCTGCTTCAGCCGGTCCGACGGATCATGCCTCGCACCGGCATGATCGATTTCTCCTCAATGATCGTGATTATCGTCTTGTTCGTAATGATTACCGTCGTGCAGTCAGCCGCCTCTCAGTAACCATTTGGGAAAGCCATTCCGCCGCCACGAAAATCGATTCTGGTATACTGAAACGCACTTCCGGGTGCCGGTTTCGGAGTCCTCGCCATAAACCCCTACATCGCCCAACTGACCATTACCTTTCTCAGCATTCTGATGTGGGCCGTGATCGCCCGGTCGCTCATGAGCTGGTTCCCTATCGATCAGTCGAGTCCGCTCGTCCAGATGCTCCATCGCGTGACCGAGCCAATCATCGAGCCGATCCGGCGCGTCATGCCCCAGACCGGCATGATCGACCTGAGTCCGCTGATAGCCATGTTCGCCCTCATCATGATGCAGTACATGGTCGCGATGCTCGTCGCCCCGGCTTAACGCTCACTCCCCCGATCCTCGTTTCACGGCCGACCCTGTGGGACACTGTGCCCGTGACTGAGTTGGCGATCCGCGCATCGAACATAACGCGCTCTTACGGAGACCGTCGCGCGCTGAACGGGTTCTCTCTCGATGTGCCGACCTCCGGCGTCTTCGGCCTGTTGGGGCCGAATGGAAGCGGAAAAAGTACATTCATGGCGATGGTCGCGGCTATGGAGCTTCCAACTGAAGGCACGCTCGAAGTGTTCGGATCACCGCCGGCCCGAGCGCTGCGCCTGCAAGTCGCGACCGTATTCCAGGAGAACTCGGCCGACCCATTGATGCGAGTGGGCGAATACCTTGAGTTCGCCGGGCGATTGTTCGGCGTGGGTTCAACTGACCTTCGCACACGAGTGCCCGAGGTTCTCGACCAGTTCGGACTGAAGGATCGCGCCCGCGACGAAGTTTCGACCCTCTCAGGCGGCATGCGCCGTCGCCTCGAAGTTGCCCGAGCCCTGCTGCATCGCCCCCGTTTGCTCCTTCTCGACGAGCCAACCACCGGCATCGACGCGGAGGAACGCTCGCTACTCTGGCAAAACCTGCGGTCTTCCGACGCCGGCATCACGGTCCTGCTCGCGACGAACGACCTGGCCGAAGCGGACGCCGTTTGCGATCGGGTCGCATTCGTCCAGGATGGGAAGATTGTGATTTCGGGAACTCCGCGGGAGCTGAAGTCCGGCTTGCGCCGTGAATCGGTCCGCATCGGTTGGGTGTCGCCTTCCGCCAGCGACCTCGCTCAACTCGCGGCCTGGCCGGATACAGGCGAAGTCACGCACGATGGCGACCTCGTGGTCGTGACTACCGATGATTCAGCGACACTGGTGCCGCGGCTATTCGAACTCGCGCCTGGCGCCATCCGCTCCGTCTCGATCGCGACCGCGTCGCTCGAGGATGCCTACTTCCAGCATGTCCGCCGTCGGCAGGAAGTTTCCGCATGAAGATAGCGATCGTCGTCGCCCGGAGAGATCTCAGTGCTGTGGTGCGTTCCAGGAGCCAGCTCTACAGCTCGATTTTAACGCCGTTGCTATTCCTCGTGTTCCTTGGCAACGGCGTCTCAGAGGGTTTGCAGCCCTCGAATCTTCCGGACGGCAACTTCACCGCATACCTCGTAGCGGGCGCCATCGCCATGACCGCAGTGTTCTCTTCCACCTTCTCAAGCGCCTCCTACTACCGCGACCGTGACAACGGCTTGCTCCGACTCCTGCTCTCCAGTCCTGCCCATCCGCGGACCCTGATGCTGGGCAAGTCGCTCGCTGCGCTGGTCATAGGCACCATCCAGGCGATTGTCGTCCTGGCTGTCGCGGCTCCGTTTGTGGATTTCGAATGGCAACACGGCATGCTCGCTGGCATTGCTATCGCCATCGCAGCCATCGTCCTCCTGAATCTGATGCTCACCGGAATCGCTCAGGCGCTCGCCTCGCGAATCAAGACGATGCAGGGCTTCCACCTGCTCATGAACCTGGCGCTGTTTCCGTTGCTCTTCTTCTCGGGCGCGTTCTTCCCCATCGACGGCCTCCCGAAATGGCTCGAGATACTCGCCCTCGTGAACCCGCTCACCTACGCGGTCGATGCCCTCGAACTTGCGACCTACGCATCGAGCGATGCGACCTTCATCGGTCTTGGCATCGATTTCCTTGTGCTTGGGACACTCGCGGTCGCTATCTACATGCTCGGCCTGTCTCGAACCCCGAAACTCACCTACTCCGGCTCCTAGCCTCCCGAACAACGCACACGAAAAAGGACGCCCGTAGGGCGCCCCTTAAGGTATTCGTTGCAGGAGAAGTCCTACGCGAGAGCCGCCTTCGCGGTTCCGACGAGTTCTTCGAACGCATCAGGCCGGGTAACGGCGATGTCAGCCAGGGACTTGCGGTCGAGTTCGATCCCGGCCGTTTTCAGCCCGAACATGAATCGGCTATAGGTGAGTCCATGGAGCCGGGCGGCAGCGTTGATGCGCATGATCCACAGCTCGCGGAAGTCGCCCTTGCGGTCGCGACGGTCCACGTAGTTGTAGCGAAGCGAATGGAGCATGCTCTCAGTCGCGCGCTTGATCAGGCGATGGCGCTGTCCGGCGTGACCCTTGGTCAGCGACAGAATCTTCTTATGGCGGCGATGTGAAGTGACGCCACGCTTTACTCGGCTCATGGTCCTGGTTCTCCTGGTAGTGTCGGCGGCCTATTGGCCGGCGAGCAACCGCTTAATGAGTGGGGCGTGAGTCGGCGAAACTTCTACGGTTCGACCGAAATTCACGGTAACTTGTTGGCGCTTCTTGCGACGGAAGTTGTTTCGGCTTCCCTGCATTCGCATGATCTTGCCACTGCCCGTTACACGGAAGCGGCTCGCTGCGCCCTTGTGGGTCTTCAGCTTCGGCAAATTCAGTCTCCTGTTTCCTCGTCGTCGTCGTCGTCTTCATCGTCGACGTCATCGTGGTCGTCTTCATCAACCACCGGAGCTGCCTCGGCTGCTGCGGTGATTGCTTCATCGTCGTCGTCATCTTCAACGGGTAGCTTGCCGCCGGCGGCTTCCGCTGCTGCGCGGGCCTTCGCGGCGATCTTCTTCTTATCAGGTGCGAGGATGATGGTCATATGCCGGCCCTCAAGCATCGCGTCCTTTTCAAGGATCGCAACCTCTTCAAGGCTGGCCAGCACACGGTCCAGCAGTGCTTTGCCGATCTGCGGGTGCGTTATCTCGCGCCCACGGAACATGACCGTGACTTTGACTTTGTCTCCCCGCTTCAGCAGTTTCGCAGCGATCCGGGTCTTGAAGTCCACGTCGTGGTCATCAATCTTCGGCTTCATCCGCACTTCGCGAAGCTGCACGTTTACCTGATGCTTCTTGGCCTCCCGTTCCTTCTTCGATTGCTCGTATTTGAAACGCCCGAAGTCCATGAGGCGTGCGACAGGAGGGCTCGCTTGGGCAGCGACCTCCACCAGATCGACCTCGCGCTCACGCGCCATGGTCAGTGCTTCTGCCGTTCGAATGACGCCAATTTGGCGCCCCTCTTCATCAATGACGCGAACTTCCGGAACTCGGATTCGTTCGTTGATTCTCGGCTCTGGTGGTGCCGGCTTCGGTGGGACCTTCAGATCGCTTCCTCAAAATGCTCCCCGGGGAAAGATAGACGGCTTCGAATAATAGCAGCAGTGCTACTTTCTGTATATCCGGCGCCAACCAACAGAGTACCATGCTAACCCAATGCAATCAGTCTCTACAGCCGTAATTCTCGCTGCCGGCCTCGGCACCCGGATGCTTCCCGCAACCAAATCAGTCCCCAAAGAGATGCTTCCGATCGTCGATCGGCCGCTCGTGCAGTACTGCGTCGAAGAAGCACTCGCCGCCGGCATCTCAGAAATCGTCTTCGTGGTCGCTGAAGGCAAGGAAGCCATTCGTGAGCACTTTGAAGCCGGTACACGGGTCGAACGTGCCCTTCGCGAAACAGGCAACACCAAAGGCGCCGACGAACTCCTCGCGATAGGCTCTCGCGCCACCTTTCACTACGTGAACCAGGAGAAGCAGCTTGGCATCGCCCACGCGGTGAACTGCGCCCGCAAATACCTTGAGGGTCGCCCGTTCGCCCTCATGTTCCCTGACGACCTCATCCTCGGTGCCTCCTGCGTCGCAGAACTTGTTGCCGCCCACGCCGAATCCGGCGGGAGCCTGATCGCCGTCGAACCCGTCGCCGACGCCGATGTGCCGCAGTACGGCATCGTCGACCCGGTGGACACGGCGAACCCGGCACGCCTTCGCAGGGTCGTCGAGAAGCCGGCACTGGACGATGCGCCGTCGCGCCTCGGCATTGTTGGCCGCTACATCCTCAGCGAGACGATCTTCCGCCACATTGATGCGATTCCGCCCGGCGCCAATGGCGAACTCCAGATAACGGACGCGCTCGCGAGCCAAATCGCAGCCGAGGAGCCGGTCTTCTCGTTCCAGTTCTCCGGAGTCAGGTACGATACGGGTAGGCCGCTTGGTTACCTGACCGCATCTGTGGCGGCGGCCATGCGCAGGCCCGAGCTTGCTGACGCACTTCGCGAACGCCTCGGCCCACTCCTCGCCTAAAGGTGAACGCTGCATGCGCATCCTCTCGATTGGATTTCCTCTCCCGAATAAAGAGATTGATAACTACAACCCGCTGACGGCCCCGAGCTACAACGACTACGACGCACTCATCGTCGATCCGGCCAGCGTGACAAGGTCGGCTGCCGACCTCGGCGACATCGAGAAGCAGTTCGAAGCCTATGACGGCCGCCCGATCATCAATGCGCCGACCACCGCTTCGTCGGTTGGCGCCGCCGAACAGTATCGCCGGCGCATCGACGAGACATCGAGACTGCTCGAATCAGGGGGCCTCGTCGTCGTCCTCGCCCGGCCCAACGCTGTCCAGGGCGGAGTTCTCGGCTTCGAAGGCCTGGACCGATACCACTGGCTCCCGGCACCCGGTGGCCTCTCCTGGGGCGCGCCATACCTGAAACCCTCCGAGGGCAAGACTGTCCGAATCTCCGGCACCGAAGAGCACCCATTCGTCCCGCTCCTGCGCGAATTCCGCAAAGAAGTCGGTTACCGCGCCATCTTCGATGACCGTCAGGCCGAAGTTCGCAAGGTTGCCCGCGTGCTCGCCACCGGCGGCGCCGGGACTCCGATTGCCGTCGAGTTTTCCGTCCTTGGCGGCCGAGTCCTCTTCCTGCCCGTGATGGCCGAGAGCTCGTACGCGAACAAGTCGGACTTGGCCCAGGCGATGGTGGATGCCTGCACCCGCCACGCTGGAAGCGAATTCGGCGCACAGGAGCCCTACTGGGTTCGCTCTCAGGCGCTTCCGGGCCTCGAACAGGTCGAAGCCGAACTCGAAGAAGCCGCAGCCGCCGCTGAAGAAGCGAATTCCAGGGAGCAGGCCGTCCGCGAGCGCCATGACACCGTCGCCCGCCACCGCCGCCTCCTCTGGGAGGATGGCCAGTCGTTCGCCGGTGCCGTGGTCGAAGCGCTCCGTCTGCTTGGCTTCACCGTGGACCACACCCCCGGCGACCCCATCTCGCTCGAACACGAAGGCACCAAAGCCCTGCTCGAACTCGAAAGCGCCCGCGAACAGGTCGTTGAATGGCCCTATATCCGCGTCCAGCGCCGCCTCGAAGAACACCTGCTCAAGAATTCCGAACTGCTTAAGGGGATCGTCATCGCCAACGGCTATCGCGAAAAGGATCCCGAACAGCGCGATGAAGAATTCAGCGGCCCACTCCGCGTCGCCTGCGAGAACTACCGGTACAGCCTGCTCTCAACCCGAACGCTCTTCGAACTCGTGAAGCGCGCACTTGCGGGAGCGGACGAGGCAACCTTGCTGGGTATCCGGCGCCAGGTCCTCAAGGGTGCCGGCGTGCTGACCGTAGAGTCCCTCCTCGGCGAATCGACTGAGGAATCCCCGAGCAAAGGCCCAATCTTCTAGGCCGAGGTCGTTCGAATGGCGCTTTCGCAATCGGAATTTGAATCGATGCTGCAGGAACTCAACGACTCTCTTGCGCGCGTCATCGACTCGGTCCACGGAGTCGCCCCCGCTGGCTGGGACGAAGTCATCCACACCGGCGACGGCGCGTGGACACGCCGCCAGCTCCTGGCGCACATGGCCGCCAACGACCTCCGTCAGCTCGTCAGAATTCGCATTGGGGCCGGGATCCCCGAACCCGGCGACGACCTGGAACATGCCGCCGAGCTCGAAGTCCACGACTGGAATCGCGCGCGAGTCAACGAACGCACCGGCATCGAAGTCGAAGCACTGCTCGAGGAGATGCGTCAGAACCGCGCCGCCCTCATCGGTCTTTTGCGAACCCTCACTCCCGAGCAACGCGACCGCCCGATGCCCTTCCGCGGCCGGCCAACACCGCTCGCGGACATGATCCCCGTCCTCATCGGCCACCTCGATGGCCACGCCGCCGAATTGTTGGCCTAGGTTCAGCTGTGGCGAACATCATTCGTTGCGGGGTCGAACCCGGCTCAATCCAAAAATGAGTACAACCGCCACCGCGAAGTGCATCGCGATCAGGGCAACAGCCGAACTGCCATCGGCAAGATAACTCGGACCGATAATCGAAATCGCGAGAGCGGTGCTGCCAACGATCGGCCACCAGTTGAGATGTCCGCTCTTGTCCAGCAGCCAGTGGACCGCCCATGCCAATAATCCGCCGACGAGTGCGGCGAAGGCCACTTCGGCCGGACCGATGGTTCGAAGTTCTCCGTTCTGTTCCGCCTCAATATCAACGCCAAGCAACCTGGCCAGGGACCAGACGGCGAGCCCGGCGATAACGGCCGCCGAGAGTATTCCAACGATGCCAAATCGCCAGGGCGGAGAAAGCGTGCTGCTGAGTCGGTGTTCCATTTCAGGGTCCTTTGCGAAAGGTTCCCTTAGATCGTAACAACCAGGGACAAACCCCCGATCGAGCAGCCATCGGCCACGAGGGACAGAAAACGGGTTTGTGCGGCGAGGGGAGAGTGGTAGCGCGTAGGGGATTCGAACCCCTGATCTCCGCCTTGAAAGGGCGGCGTCCTGGGCCTCTAGACGAACGCGCCGCGCAGGAGAGCGTATCACCGGTCCAGTGTTAGCTTCCACCGGGACCGCGCGGCCACCTCAACCCAATCCACAATCCAAAATCCGAAATGGTCAGAGTCCCTGGTTGAAGTCCGCGAACGAGAACAGGTCGTTCAGACCGGTGAGCCGTCCCGAAATGAGCAGCACCCCAACCCCGATGAGCATCAGTCCGCTCAGCACCTCGATCGCTGGCGTATACGGCTGAATCTTCCGCATGAACCGGTTCACGTCCGACACTGCCAGCCCGGCAATTAGGAACGGCACTGCCAGCCCCAGCGAGTACCAGGTGAGCAGGTACGTACCGCGCAGCGCCCCACCGGAATCGGCCGCCAGCGTGAGGATGCTCCCAAGGATGGGGCCAACGCATGGCGTCCAGCCGAGGCCGAACGCGCCGCCAACGAACGCCGACCGCAAGTAGCCGATCGGCCGGTTCGACCCGATGCGTACCTCCACTGTCCGCGAGAACAACGCCAGCTGTAGATAGCCGGCGAATCGCAACCAAACGGCGAGTAGGACAAGGCCCAACAGAAACAGCCTGGAGCTGTCTCCCTGGAGCCGGGCTACCTCTGCGAGGAACAAATAGACGCCGGTGAGCGCGACCAGCAGTAGCGCTGACTTCAGCGGGTCTGCGCGGCCCCGCGGCGGGACGACCAGCACGCCCATCAAGACCAGGACAGTCCCGGCAATGTCCCCAAGTTCGCGCTGGTTGTCCACCAGGAAGTAGGAACCCAGCAATCCTGCCGCCGCCCCAAGAGAAATGAAGACGATTGAAAGCCCGGTTACGAAGGCGACGGCGTGGGTGAAGGTCACCCGCCGGTCAGCGGTGAAGTTGCCGTTCTGGATGCTCGAACCCGAAATCTGCGCGATGAAGATCGGCACCATCGGGAGCACGCAGGGCGAGACAAACGAAAGCACACCAGCCGAAAACGCGAGGAACGGACCGCCCGGCCCGTCGAGGCTGAAGCTCGAACCCGAAAGCGGCCCGATGCTGAATGCCACGACCGGGACCAGCACAAGGATTGCGAACAGGAGGTAGAGGTTCGCGCGCGAAGTTAATGGCCGCCCGAAGGCGCGTTGAGTTGCCATCGCGCTGATTTTACCCCCGGTCCGGTGCTAGGTTCGGTGAGGACGGCTTTACTTGAATGGGTTCGCGTCCGGGTCGGCGGGAACATCGCCCGATTCGTCGAGCCCGAGCAGCTTCAGCCGGGCTGCCTCGTATTTCTCCTTGGCTCGCGCCTCGCGATTCAGCAGGCCCTTCAGCTGATCTGGCTTAGGACGCTCGTCGCCGAGAAACACGCGATGCACATGTTCGATCTGTTTGAACCACGCATCCCAGGCCTCCTGGTAAAGCGCTGCGGTTGCCTCATCCACAAATGCCATGACACTCTCCAGCGAGGAGTCTCGATACCCCCGCGAATGTTACGAAAGACGGCTTTTGGGAGAAATGAAACGAGCAGGGCGCTTGCCCTGCTCGCACTATTCACGCTGGTAGCGCATAGGGGATTCGAACCCCTGATCTCCGCCTTGAGAGGGCGGTGTCCTAGGCCACTAGACGAATGCGCCGTACCGCTCAGGATATCCGCGACCACTCCTCGCGGGCAAGGAATCGGCCGGCGATGGCGCACGGCGGCGCTGGCATCGCTCGCCATCGCGCTCGTCGCTAACACCGCCTGCAGCGGTTCCAAATCGAAAGAACCTCCGCCGTCGGGAGGCGATCCGCTCACGCCCGCACTCCACCAGGTACTTGAAGACGTCGCCAAACTCCGTGCTCTGCCAGCGCCAACCGACATCAAGGCCGCGACCACTCCCCGCGACCAGGTCCGGGCCTTAATCGCCGGAATGCTCTCAGACGAAGACAGGGCCGCGTTCGAACAACTGACGGCGCTCTACCGCCTCATGGGTCTCATCGGCCCGAACGACGACTACGAGCAGCTCTACCTCGACTTCGCCGCCCGCGCCGTCATCGGTTTCTACCGGCCCTCGGACAAAATTCTCTGGCTGGTCGACGAAGACTCCGGTCTCGACTTCGCCTCGTTCGAACCCACCCTCCAGTCCACGGTCGCTCACGAGCTGGTTCATTCCGTCCAGGACGGCAGCTACAACTTCGAATCCCTCTTGTCTCGGGCGGCGGCAGACCCCGACTGGTCGCTCGCCCTGAGTGCTGTCATCGAAGGCGATGCCGTCCACTACGAGCGCCTCTGGGCTGCGGAACATCACGCCGGAAACGTCGGCGTCGTGCCGGAGCGCGGCATAAGCGGCAGCGGCATCCCTGCTGCCCTCGAACGCGAACTTCGCTTCCCCTACGATTCCGGGCTCGATTGGGTCGACCTGAAAGGCTCACTCGACGGCAACGCAGCAACGAACGCCGCTCTCGAAGGGCGCCGGATAACTACCGCACAAATCCTCCACCCGGAGTTGGGTGATGGTTGGCAGCCCGCCACGGTCAAACTCCCGGACCTCTCGAATCAACTCGGAAGCGGTTGGAAGCGAGTCAGCCAGAGCTCGTTCGGCGAGTTCCGCCTTCGAAACTTTCTTCAGCTCCGGCTGACGGGCCTCCCTGCCGTCGCTGGAGCCTCCGGTTGGGCCGGCGACCAATACGCGCTCTACCAGAACGGAGACGAATCCGTGGCGACTCTCGAAGTAGCCTTCGATTCGCCCCAGAACGCCGACGAGTTCATGTCAGCGATGGATTCGTGGCTGCAAGCCCCCAGCGCCGCCACTGGCAGCGAAGCTGTTGTCGCACTTCCCGACGGCCGCGGCATCGCCATCCGCCGCACCGCGACGAACACAGTCCTCCTCGCCTTCGGCTCAAACGTAGCCGTGACGAAACGAATTGCCGCGGAATAGCCTTCGATTAACAAGACTGGTGACGTCTGCGGTGATGACTCATGACTAGACGCCCCTCTCCCGTCGCGGGAGAGGGGGCAGGGGGTGAGGGAGAGCCGCTAAAATCTAACCATGCCGCACAACCCTCCGACTCCGGTGAACCTCGCCGCCAAGCTCGCGCTCTTCACAGACCATTGGTCACCGAAAATCGTCGCGACCCTGAACGATTACGAGCTCAAGCTAGTGAAGCTCCAGGGCGAGTTCACCTGGCACGACCACACGAACACCGACGAAGTCTTTCTCGTGCTGGCGGGCAGCATGGAAATCGAGATGCGAGACCGAAAAGTGACACTCCGCGAAGGCGAGCTGTTCGTCGTTCCGAAGGGCGTTGAGCATCGCCCCGTTGCAGCCGGGGAATGCCACGTCCTCCTGATCGAACCGGCAGGCGTGGTCAACACTGGCGAGACCGGTGGCGAACTCACCGCCGCAGGCGATAGGTGGATCTGACTAGACTCCCCTCTCCCGTCGCGGGAGAGGCGGCAGGGGGTGAGGCCTAAACGCCGCCCGCCTGCTCCGTCAACTCTTTCATCATCCCCGCACCACCGGCGGCTACGGCTCCGAGCGGGACAACGAGCCGGTGTACTCCAAGGTCGGCAAACGACTTGATGGCTTCTGTGCCACCTTTGCCCGGCCACATCGCCGAAATCTCAATCTCCGCCGGGTCGCGCCCAATCGCCTCGCAAGACTTCCGCATCTCCGCAAGCATCCCAGGGAGTTGGTCAGGGCCGCCGGGCACATACCAGCCGTTTCCGTACTTCGCGATGCGCTCGTAAATCTTGCCCTTGCTCCCACCGATGATCACCGGGAACGGGTCCTGAACGGGTACCGGGTAGCTCTTAAAACCGTGCCAGCTCAGGAACTCGCTTTCGTGCTCCACCACTTCGCCGGACCAGACCTTCCGCATCGCCTGGACGTAGTCATCGAAGCGCGCGCCACGACGCTCGAAGGGCGTGCCCATGGCGACGAACTCTTCTTTCAGCCAGCCTATGCCGACACCGAGCATGAATCGTCCGCCGGAGAGGAGGTCGAGGCTGGCCGACTGCTTCGCAAGTGTGAGCGGGTTCGTCTGCGAGAGGATGTTCACGCCCGTCCCGAGACGAATCTTCTTCGTAGCCGCCGCAACCGCCGTCAGAGCGATAAGCGGGTCGATGAAGTTCGTCTCGGGCGCTGCGCCCATCTTCCCTGTCGGCGAGTATGGATACTTCGATTCGTACTCCACCGGTACGATTGCATGCTCGAAGGTCCAGACCGATTCGATCCCGGCTTCTTCTGCGGCGACGGCCGTTTCAACGACCTGCTCGAAAGAGCGAAATCCGATATTGACGGGAATAAGTCCGAGTTTCATGGGTTCCTCCAGATGAGAACGGAACCCGGATACTACCCCCTCTCCATGGAAATGGAGAGGGGGTCGGGGGGTGAGGCGCCTACCAGGCGGCCATTTTCTTCTGCAGATTCCGGTCCAGCGCATCGAGGAACTCCTCGGTGCTCAGGAACGGGGCGTCCGGAGCGACCAGCAGCGCCAGGTCCTTGGTCATTTCGCCGCTCTCTACCGTTTCAACGCAGACCGCTTCGAGCGTCTCCGCGAACTTGCCGACATCGGGCGTGCCGTCGAGCTTCGCCCGGAACGAGAGTCCCTGCGTCCACGCGAAGATCGAGGCGATCGGGTTCGTTGAGGTCTTTTCGCCGCGCTGATGCGCGCGGTAATGGCGAGTGACCGTGCCGTGAGCAGCCTCGGCTTCGCACGTCTTGCCGTCCGGCGTCATGAGCACCGAAGTCATCAGGCCGAGCGAACCGAATCCCTGCGCCACCGTGTCCGACTGCACGTCGCCGTCGTAGTTCTTGCAGGCCCAGACGTAACCGCCTTCCCACTTCATAGCGGCCGCGACCATGTCGTCGATGAGGCGGTGCTCATAGGTCAGGCCCGCCTTCTTGAACTCGGCAGCGAACTCGGCGTCAAAGACTTCCTGGAAGAGGTCCTTGAAGCGCCCATCGTAGGCCTTAAGGATCGTGTTCTTCGTCGAAAGGTACACCGGGTAGCCGCGGTCGAGGCCGTAGCGCAACGAAGCGCGAGCGAAGTCGCGGATCGAATCATCGAAGTTGTACATGCCCATCGCGATCCCGGAGCCCGTGAACTTCGCGACTTCCAGGTTGATCGGCTCGCCGCCGCCATCGGGTACGAAGTTGATGGTCACCGTGCCGGGGCCGGGAACGCGGAAGTCGGTCGCCTTGTACTGGTCGCCGTGAGCGTGACGCCCGATGACGATTGGCTTCGTCCAGCCGGGAACCAGCCGCGGGATGTTCGAGCAGATGATCGGCTCGCGGAACACCACGCCACCGAGGATGTTTCGAATCGTCCCGTTCGGCGACTTCCACATCGACTTCAGCTTGAACTCTTCGACGCGTGCCTCGTCGGGGGTGATCGTCGCGCACTTCACGCCGACGCCGTGCTTCTTGATCGCGTTCGCCGCGTCGATGGTCACCTGGTCGTTCGTCTCGTCGCGGTACTCGATGCCGAGGTCGAAATAGAGCAGTTCGACGTCGAGGTAAGGCAGGATCAGTTTGTCCTTGATGAACTGCCAGATGATCCGCGTCATTTCGTCGCCGTCGAGTTCGACGACCGGGTTGGTGACCTTGATTTTCGCCATGGGTTACGGGCTCCTACGTTTTGATGAACTGGTGGTGGGACGTCCGTCCGTCCCGAGGTCTTCGTTGGTTACTGGGCGCTCGCCAGCTGTCGAAGGACGAACTGGAGAATCCCGCCGTGCTTGTAGTAGTCGAGTTCCACTGGCGTATCGATCCGGCAGGTCACTTCGAAGGTCGTTTCCTTGCCGTCGTCCGCGGTTGCGGTGACCTTGAGCCGCTTGCCGGGCGCGAGGTCGTCGGCGATGCCGGCGATCGAGTACGTCTCTCGGCCGGTCAGGCCAAGCGATTCGCGGTTCTCACCGGCAAGGTGTTGCAGCGGCAAAACGCCCATACCGATGAGGTTGCTGCGATGGATGCGCTCGTAGCTTTCGGCCACGGCCGCCTTCACGCCGAGGAGGTAGACGCCCTTGGCTGCCCAGTCCCGAGATGAGCCCGTGCCATATTCCTTCCCCGCGAGGATGATCAGCGGCGTGCCCTCCGGCCTTGTACCGCACAGACGCGTCGTAGATAGGCATTTCGGCGCCATCGGGCAGGTGTTGCGTCACGCCGCCCTCGGTGCCGGGCGCGAGCTGGTTGCGAAGGCGAATGTTCGCGAACGTGCCGCGCACCATCACCTCGTCGTTGCCGCGCCGCGAGCCGTACGAGTTGAATTCGTCCCGCTCGACCGCCATCTCGCGCAGGTAGATGCCCGCGGGGCTGTTCACGCTGATGTTGCCTGCTGGCGAAATGTGGTCGGTCGTCACCGAATCGCCGACCAGTGCGAGCACGCGCGCACGCTTGATGTCGGTGATCGGTGGCGGCGTCATCGTCAGACCGTCGAAGTATGGCGGCTTCTTGATGTACGTGGACCAGGAGTCCCAGCGGAACAGGTCCCCGGTCGGCGTATCGAGTTCGCGCCAGCGAACGTCGCCCTTGAAGACTTCGGCGTAGCGGGTGCGGAACATTTCCGATTTCACCGAAGTCCGAATGGCTTCCGCGACTTCTGCCTGCGAAGGCCAGATGTCCCTGAGAAAGACGTCTCCGTCCGTGCCCTTGCCGATCGGTTCGTTGTAGAGGTCGATGTCCATCGTCCCTGCAAGTGCGTAGGCGACCACCAGAGGCGGCGAAGCAAGGTAGTTCGCCCGCGTGTCCGGGTTTACGCGGCCCTCGAAGTTGCGGTTCCCGCTGAGGACCGCCGCCGCGACGAGGTCTGAGTCCTTAATGGCCGCCGTGATCTTCTCGTCGAGCGGTCCCGAGTTCCCGATGCAGGTCGTGCAGCCGTAGCCGACGAGGTCGAACCCGAGTTCGTTCAGGTAGGGCGTCACACCAGCAGCGTCGAGGTAGTCGGTCACGACCTGCGAACCCGGCGCGAGGCTGGTCTTCACCCAGGCCGGCGTCTTGAGGCCTTTTTCGACAGCTTTCCGCGCCAGCAGTCCGGCGCCGAGCATCACTTCCGGGTTCGAAGTGTTCGTGCAGCTGGTAATCGCCGCAATCACGACCGACCCGTGCTTGAGTTCGAACTCAACGCCGGTGTTCAGGTGCACCGAAGTGTTCATCGTCGCCGGGTCGATCGTCGACTTGAGGTTCTCTTCCCACATCGCCTTCGATGACTTCAGCGGTACGCGGTCCTGCGGGCGCTTCGGGCCGGCCATCGCCGGTTCGATTTCGCCAAGGTCCAGCGTCAGCGTGTCGCTGAACACGGGATCCGGCGTCGCGTCGGTGCGGAAGATTCCCTGCGCCTTGGTGTACGCCTCGACGAGCTGGACGGTGTCTTCGTCGCGGCCGGTGAACCGCAGGTATCTCAGTGTCTCGTCGTCGACCGGGAAGAAGCCCATGGTCGCGCCGTATTCCGGCGCCATGTTGGCGATGGTCGCGCGGGCCGCCAACGGCAGGTCCGGTGAGGCCCGTGCCATAGAACTCGACGAACTTCCCGACGACGCCCTTCGCCCGCAGCATCTCCGTCACGCGGAGCACCAGGTCGGTACCGGTGGCGCCTTCGGGCAGTTTGCCTGTCAGCCTGAAGCCAACGACCTCCGGAATCAGCATCGCGACCGGCTGGCCGAGCATCGCTGCTTCCGCTTCGATGCCGCCGACGCCCCAGCCAAGGACGCCGAGTCCGTTGATCATCGTGGTGTGGGAGTCGGTGCCCACGAGTGTGTCCGGGTACGCAAGCGTGTTGCCGTCCTCGTCCTTGCTGAACACGACGGACGCCAGGTACTCGAGGTTCACCTGGTGGACGATGCCCGTCCCGGGCGGCACCACGCGGAAGTTATCGAATGCGGCCTGGCCCCAGCGCAGGAATTGATAGCGCTCGCGGTTGCGCTCGAATTCGATTTCGACGTTGTGCAGCGAAGGCGCCGGGCGTGCCGAACTCATCCACCTGCACCGAGTGGTCGATCACAAGGTCGACGGCTGGAGCGGATTGATCTTCTGCCGGATCGCCGCCAAGGTCCTTGATCGCGTCGCGCATCGAGGCGAGGTCCACGACCACCGGCACGCCGGTGAAGTCCTGGAGGAGGACGCGGGCTGGCGTGAACGCTATCTCGCGGTCATCGCCAGAGTTCGGCTTCCACTAAGCGAGCGCCTCGATGTCGTCTTTCGTGACTGCCCGGCCGTCTTCGAGCCGGAGCAGGTTCTCGAGCAGGATGCGGAGCGAAACCGGCAGGTTGCCGACACTCGGATACTTGCTGCGCAGGGCTTCGAGCGAAAACCAGGTGTACTGGGCGCCACCCGAGGTGAGCGTTGAGCGTGTTTCGAAACTGTTTGGATGCATTGATCTGTCCTTGTACTAATCGCGACGAATCATAGTCCGCCGCACGCGGCGAGAGATGAACAGCCGTTACGTTACAAGGATGGTGATGAGCGGGGCGGATAAAGTCCCATGTCCCAAGCCTCCTTCCACTTACCGTGGGGGTACTTGGGCCCTTGCCGGAAGCTAGTCCGGTATCGCCGTCTCGCCAGGTTGCCGCGACTTCCCCGAAGGGACCGTTGGGCCCGGGCCAGGCTTCTCGTGGGACGGTCGCCAACACTATAGCACCGCCCGGAGAATTCGTGGGGCATCACATACGAAATTCGGGCACAAGTAGATGACAATCGATTCGGCCACATGTACTCTGATCGCGGTACCCACGTTCGTCGGCCTCACGGAGAGGCTTACATATCCTGTCGGCGCTCGATTGACCGTAGGTCCAAGAAAAATTCTAGGTTTGGGTTAGTCCAGGAGGTCTATCGGGTGTCTTACACCGACAAGACGCTCGTCTGCATCGATTGCAGCGAGTCGTTCACGTTCACAGCAGGTGAACAGGAATTCCACGCATCAAAAGGTTTCACGAGTGAGCCGCGCAGGTGTCCCAACTGCCGGCGGCTGAAGAAGCAGCAAAACGGAGACGCAGGTGGATTCGGCGGCGACCGTCGACCACCGCGACAATTGTTCGATGCGACCTGCGCATCGTGCGGCAAAGAAGCGAAGGTACCCTTCGAGCCCAGGGGCGATCGTCCCGTCTACTGCAGTGACTGCTTCCAGCCCCAGCCCCGGAGCCTTTCCAGCACGGGTGGTGGGTTCAACGGCGGCCGCCCAAGTGGCGGCGGTGGCTTTGGCGGAGGCGGCGGTGGTCGCTCAGGCGGAGGCGGCTTTGGTGGCGGCGGTGGCGGTGGCGGATACCGCGACAGCGGCGGCGGAGGCGGCGGACGCGATAGCGGCTTCGGCGGCGGTGGCGGCGGAAGCTTCGGCGGCCAGTTCGAAACCGGACGTGGCGGCGGAAGCGGCCGCGGCGGCTGGAACGACCGCAACCGCGAAAAAGGCGGCGGCAAAGGCCGGCGCTAAACCTTCGAACCCAGCAATTGGAATGAACACGAGGCCGGGAGCAATCCCGGCCTCGTTTGTTGTCAGAAAACAACGATCAGAGCCGCGACCGGAAGGAAGCGGGGCTCCGGCGCACACGGAACGATCGAGTTCAACAACACTGCTCACCAGCAAGGTCCCGGCAAACGGCCAACCGCTAACAGCCAATGGCGCCGCAGGCCAACAACAAACGGCCAAACGCTAACGGCCGGGCAGGCTCCGCCTGCCGTATACTCACATCCGTGGGGCCCATAGCTCAGCGGTGAGAGCGGCCGGCTCATAACCGGTTGGTCCTGGGTTCGAATCCCGGTGGGCCCACCACCATTTTTCATCTATCTATGCCAACTCGGCCCTGCTACGATCCTCTGCAATCAGTGCGAGGCGGAGACCACGGTCCGATGCAGCCGGCGTTCGAGGCACATGATGGCTTCGTTGAAATACAGCTGCCGCTGACCTACGACCGGCTGGTCACTTTCCCCCCGCAAATCCTCGAGCACCTGTCCACCACAAGGGCGCTTCTCTACAACTTCGAAGGCGTCGAAGCAGTCGCCGTCGATCCATATATCGTCGGCGCTCGCGTTAGGGACTTCATCGATCGTGGCATTCGCGTGGCGATTTTCGCGTCGGCGGTCGCCTGGTTCGGCGTTGGCCGCCAGATCGTCTTAATAGCCGCGGCGGAACCGAATCAGGCGGCCGCATTCACGGATCGAGATCTCGCCCTCGCCTGGCTGCTCAACGAATCACCATTCGCCGACTGAGCCAGCAGGTTCACCTCAGAACCGATGGCATCAATTCACCGAATAGTCACCCTGTCCGCGTGAAATGCTTTCTTGCGTCAGGCTATTCTGATTCCGATGCGAGCGAGAAATTTAGTAGCCACCATTGTCGGCTGTGTCGGAATGTTGGTCCTCGGTTGTTCCGACGATGGAACATCTCCAACAACCCCGCTGCCGTCATTGAGACCAATTCTTGGTGCTGACCTCGCCCACAGCCCAGTCCTATGGGACGCCGAGTTGTCGAAAGCATTCAGTGACGCCGAGCAGTTGTACGTGATATTCGTGACCGCCAGCGCCCAAGAACCACCGGCGCCGTGCCCCGGCGGAACCCCGATTCGAGAATGCAAATCAATCCCGCTCTCACGGTCCACAACGGTGCCGGTCGAATTTACGAATTTCGAAAGGTATCTCTCCGCGAAGTTCACGGACTTGGCAATCACGGCTCCCACCGCAGCAGGCCAACGAAGCGTTGAAAATGCCAGAGATCGTTGGCTCGACTATGCGCGATTGCATGCGCTTGGGATTTGGCCCGCCCCCATGGACGCGGAAGTGACTCGACTCTTCGCGGAATTGCCCGACGAGCCATCGGCCCTCTCCGCTTCAGAACGGCTGAACGAATTAGTCGACCAGGTGCGAACAGACTCTATCGAAGCGCGAGCGGCCCTTCACACGTTCATCGCAACCCGGTAGGGCATCCTCACTCGGGACTCGGAACACTGACCTCGGAACTCGCTCCCCCTTTCATCTTCATATCCACTCGCATCATTATGGTAGAGTGATGCCCCGGCTCACCCGGAATTGCCGCGCTTCCCCGCGCGTCGGAGGTCCCCATGGCTCGTGCTCTTTGGAGAGGCACCATCAGCTTCGGGATGGTCACCATCCCCATCAAGCTCTTCACCGCGACTGACAGCCAGGACGTGTCGTTCCGGCAGCTCCATGCCGCCGACAACAGTCCGATCAAGCTCATTCGACGTTGCGCCGCCGATGGCAAGGACCTGGAGAGCGACGAGATCGTCAAGGGCTACGAGTACGCCAAGGAGCACTACGTCCTCGTGGATGAGAGCGACCTTGAGAAGCTGCCGATTCCCAGCAAGCACACCATTGAGCTGACCGCGTTCGTCGAAGCCAAAGAGATCGACCCGGTCTTCTACGAGAAGAGCTACCACGTGGAGCCCGACGAAATGGGCAAGAAGCCGTTCGCCCTGCTCGTGAAGGCCCTCGAAGAGAAGCACCTGAACGCCGTAGGCAAGATTGCCATTCGAACCAAGGAACGCCTCTGCTCGCTTCGCCCGCGCAACGGCTCTCTCATGCTCGAAACGCTGTTCTACGCGGACGAGATCAAGCCACCGGACACCGAGGCGCCCGAGGTCAAAGTCTCCGAGGCGGAGATGAAGGTTGCCTACGCTCTCATCGACCTGCTCCAGGAGCCATTCGAGCCGGAGAAGTACAAGGACGAGTACCGCGAGTCCTTGATGTCTATCATCGAAGCGAAGCTGGAAGGTCACGAATACGTCGCGCCTGACCAGCCCGCTGCAGCCGCGCCTGCGGTCGACCTCATGGCCGCCCTCAAAGCGAGCGTCGAGGCCGCAAAGAAGCGCAAGAGCGAGGCCGAACCTGCCCCGGCCGCCGAAACAGAAGAGCAGAAGGCCCCCGCGAAGTCACGGAAGAAGACGCCGGCAGGCGCCCGCTAACCCGCCGTGCCCGGCGACTCGCTCTCCGAATACCGGCGCAAGCGCGACTTTTCCAAAACGGCGGAGCCCGATGGCTCCACCACGGCCCCGGCCCAAGGCCCGCTCCGCTTCATGGTCCACAAGCACCATGCTCGCGCGCTGCACTACGACCTCCGCCTCGAACTCGATGGGGTGATGAAGTCGTTCGCTGTTCCTAAAGGGCCGTCCGCCACGACCGGCGAGAAGCGTTTCGCGACGCCCACCGAAGACCACCCGCTTGGCTACTCGTCCTTCGAAGGGCTCATCGGCTCGGGACAGTACGGCGCGGGTCCCAGCCTCATCTGGGACGCCGGCACTTACGCCCCCGACGAGAAGATCACGCCTCCCTTCGAAGACCGCGAGTTCGCCCAGTCCGAATTTCGCAAGGGCCTCGCCAACGGCAAGGTTGGCATAACGATTCGCGGGAAGAAGCTCAAAGGGTCCTGGGCGCTGGTCCGCATGAAGACCAACAACGAGTGGCTCATGCTCAAGCACAAGGACGCTGCCAGCGACCCCACATCAGAACTCACCGATGACGGAACGTCCGTTGCCACCGGACACACCCTCGATGACCTTCGCGCTGGCGCCGTCGCTGACACACTGGATACCGACTGGTCGTTCAGCCCGGCCGTGGTCGAAGGTTCGCGGGAGGCACCGCTTACCCGCGTCGAGCCGATGCTCGCTTCAGCCACCTCCGTTCCCAACTCCGGCGAATGGATTTTCGAGCCCAAGCTGGACGGCATTCGCGTCGTTGTCACCATCGACCACGGCGAAGTCGACCTACGCACTCGTGGCGGCATGGATGTGACGGCGAGCTATCCGGGCATCGTCGCCGCGCTCAAGCTGCAGCCAGCGTCTTCCGCCGTCCTGGATGGCGAAATCGTCGCAATCACGCCCGAAGGTTTGCCCTCGTTCGAACTGCTCCAGCAGCGCATGAACCTCCACGACCCGACGCAGATCGCAGCTGCTGAGCGAACCATCCCCACCGTGCTCTACGCCTTCGATGTCATGTATCTCGATGGCTACGACCTCACGAAGGTCGCCCTCCATGATCGCAAGGAAATCCTCACTCGACTCGTCCTGCCAATGCCGCAACTTCGGGAGACCTTCGCCATTCCGGCGGAAGCCGATGAAGCGTTCCGCTTCGCAATCGCTGCCGGCTTCGAAGGCATCATGGCGAAGCGCGCCGACAGCCGATACGAACCAGGGAAGCGCAGTGCCAGCTGGGTCAAGCGCAAAGGCAAGGACACTGAAACATTCGTCGTCGGCGGTTTCACCGCAGGCACTGGCCATCGCGGCAAGAGCTTCGGCGGCCTCGTCATCGGAGAGTGGGTGAATGGTGCGCTCGAATACCGCGGCAAAGTCGGCAGCGGCTTCACCGATCGCGACGTCCGCAGCTTTCGCGTCGCACTCGACCAACTGGTCGTCGAGGAGAGTCCGTTTGCCGGCCCGACGCAGGACGACAAAACGGCCACATGGGTCAAGCCCGAAATCCAGATCGAAGTCGAATATGCCAACCGAACCGCGGCCAACCTTCTGCGCGCGC
>CAWCQJ010000004.1:0-7847 GCA_963797735.1 uncultured Chloroflexia bacterium | reverse complement strand
TATAGGCCATCGAGCGAGACAGGGCCAAAGATGTCCGCTTGTGCGCTGACGCCACCGCGAGTTCCATCGCCCGATGGGCGATGCCGAGATAGACGGCGGCGATGCCACCGAGCGCCATCTGGAACAGGCAGAGGACGAAAAGATCTGCTGTACCAGCTGGGATAACACGGCTGACGTAGCTGTCGGGAATGAATACACCCTCGAGGATGGTGTCGTCGCTCCGTGTTGCCCGCATGCCGAGCGTGTCCCAGGTCTCCTTCACCCGATAGCCCTCGGCCTCGCGCGGCATGAACGCGTGAATGATCTGGCCGTCTGAAGTCATGGCGTGACAGCCAAAACGCGTCCAGACGGGGCTAAGGCTGCCGAACATCTTGTGGCCAGTGAAGCGGTACCCGCCCTGCACTCGCTCAGCCGTCGAAGTAGAAAGGAACACCGGAAGATCGTTGCCCGATTCAGCATGGCCGGCAGCAAAGATCTCTCCGGCCGCAGCCTCGCGCAGAATCCACTCGAGCGACGTGTCCCCGAGCCGGTGCATTTCTGCGGCAATACCGACCCAGTAGCTGTGCATATTTGCCCCGAGCGCCGTGGCCGGCGCGTAGCTCGCCAGACGCTGGATTTGCTTGCAATACTCCGGGAACGTCCAGCCCAGCCCGCCGAACGCCCTGGGTACCAGCCCGACCAAGAAGCCAGACTTTTTGAGTTCATTCCAGTCTTCCTGGAAGAAGCGATTCTCGCGGTCGTAGATCGGAGCGCGAGAGCGAAATTGCTCAAGCGTCTCGGCGCTCACCATGCCCTGGGGTGCGATTACTGAAGTCACTTTGTTTCTCCTTGTATTGGAAACCGAGAAATGGTGCGGACGCCGGGCCCGAATTGAGCCCGCCGTACTCGCAATGGTTGGTGAAAACTAGTTCCCTGCTGTGCCGGCATCGGGCCAGTGGGGGCATGACACTTTGGGGTTCCAGTCTTCGTAGATTCCCCGAGGGTTTTCCTTGAAGAGCCAGACGTGAAGGATGTAGACACCGAGCGTGGGGTTCAGGTGGAAATGCTGGCCGAGGAGCATCGGTGGCATCGTGTTTCCGGCCGCATCCCATGGCTCGGCGGGAACGATGTATTCGATGGCTCCAAGCGTTAACTGGCCGTTTGGCCCCGGTGCGTACACGAGTGCCTCGGGCCGCAACGGGTCTTCGGTGAGGTCATTCAGCGACTCGAGATTGATGTAGTGGAATCCCATCGCGCCAACTCCGGGGTTCTCGAAGCAAGAATCCAACCCTTCGCGAAGATCCCATCCTTCTGATTGGGCCAACGGAATTGAATGGAATTTGGCGGTTGCTGATCGGATTTTCCCAAGCTCGCCACCGTCGTTGCCGCGGGCACTGGCAATGGCGAAGGCCGCCAGTGTTGCGAGCGAGGCGAGAATGATGGCCGCGAGGGGCCAACGAATGTTCCGGATAACGTTGCGCCCCGTTCCATTCGGGCCACCGGACTGTGGGGGTTTTGGCGAGCCGTGTTGAAATGGCGTCTCGCCATCGTAGAAAGTGCTAGGCATTTTGGGTTCTCCTCCAAAGGTCTGAAGTTCGGCACCGGTGCGTGCATCTACTATCCGAGGAGAGGAGCGAACCCAGCTATGATTCAGAAGCCGAAAGTTATGGCCGAAACGCCTTCGTTTCAGCCAGCAGTCGCGGCCTTAAGTGAAGCACTTCGCATGGTGCGTCTTACCGGAGCCGTATACCTGCGCGGCGAATTCTCCGCACCGTGGGGTTTCGAATCGCCGTCAGCTCAGGACCTGGTCCAGGCGCTTCGTCCCGAGGCAGAGCAGATAATTATTTTCCACGCCATCATCGAAGGCGTCTGCGAAGTCCGGCTGGAGTCCGGTGAATCTGTTACAGCGACGGAGGGCGACTTCGTGATCCTCCCCTTCGGACAAAAGCACACGATGCTCAGCCCGGGTACCGTTCAGTGCGTACCCATCGACGATCTGCTTCCGCCGGCTCCATGGGCCAGCATGCTGATGACGCAATTGGGGCATGTGGGTGGCCCGGTCACTCGCGTTCTCTGCAGCTACCTCGAGTGCGGGGACGTGCTTTTCAGCCCCCTTCTTCGCGCACTTCCGCCGCTCATGAAAATAACCCCGCAACGAGGCCCGGCAGCAGAGTGGATGCACGCGGGGTTGGCTTACCTTGCCGGGCTTGGTCCCGACGACCTGCGCCGTGACGCTCTCGGGGCCCGCCTGCCGGAACTCCTGCTCGTGGAGACGCTTCGTCAGCACTTCGCGACGCAACCCAACACGGATACCGGATGGCTCGCCGGCCTTGCGGACCCAGTGATCGGCGATGCACTCATGAGAATTCACAGCGATCCCTCACATCCCTGGTCGGTCCCTCTCCTCGCCCAGGAACTCGGAGTTTCACGTTCGGTGTTGGCGGCCCGGTTCGTTGAACGCCTCGGGCTCTCTCCTATGCGGTATGTCGCACTATGGCGCCGACAACTTGCGAGCCACCTGCTTCAAACAACTGAATTGCCACTGAGCGCGATTGCGCAAAGAGTCGGTTACGAATCCGAAGCAGCGTTTAGTCGGGCGTTCAAGCGATCGTCGGGCGTGGCGCCGGGGGCGTGGCGCAGTCAACGGAAGGCCGGTTAGGCATCGTTCGAGCGTTCGGCACGCCAACGCAAAAGGCGCGCCGGGTGGCGCGCCTTTCGGATAATTTGTCGGGGCTTGAGGCTAGCGGCCGCCGCCGCGTCCAGCGTTCGCCGGACTGTTGCGCGGACCCTGCCACGAGCGATTGTGTCGTCGTGAGCCGCCGTCGCCGGGAGCCGTTTCTCGCGGGCGGAACGGACGGCGGTTGTTACCGCGCGGCGCGCCTCCCTGGAAGCGATTGTTGCCGTTTCCGTTGCCGTTATTCGAACGTCGCTCTTCGATTGGCGGAGGAGCCGGCGGTTCGAACCCGGCGAGGTCGAGCAATCGCTCGTCGTCGTGGCTCATCGGCACGATGGCGAGATGGATGCCGGCTTCGCGCTGAAGCGTGCGAGCGTCATGTCCTTCTTCCGGTGCGACGAGCGTGACAACGAGACCATCCGAACCGGCACGGGCTGTACGGCCCGAACGGTGGAGGTAGGTCTTGCCGTCTTCGGGCAGGTCGAAGTGGAGGACGGTATCGATGCCGTCGACGTGGATGCCGCGGGCCGCAACATTGGTTGCGACGAGCACAGGCGCCCGACCCGACTGGAACATCGCCAACGTTCGTTCGCGACGGCCCTGGGTGAGCCCACCGTGGATTGGCTGGGCATCGACGCCTTCGCGGCCGAGCTGGCGGGCGACATTGTCGGCGCCGTGCTTGGTGCGAACGAAGACGATGGTGCGCTTCGAGGCCTTGCAGATGTTCGCGGCTACCTTCAGCTTTTCGCCGCGCTCAACGCCGATGAAGCGCTGGTCGACGGTTTCGACTGAGGTCGTGTCCGAGGCGACTTCGTGGGTTACCGGGTTCTTCTGGTAGCGGCGAACGAGTTCGCCGATGGAGCCGTCGAGCGTCGCCGAGAAGAGCAGTGTCTGGTACTGGTCTTCCGGGATCTGGTCGAGGATTTCGCGGACCTGCGGAAGGAAGCCCATGTCAGCCATCTGGTCGGCCTCATCGAGGACAACCATGCGGACATCGGCGACCGACATCTCCTTGCGTTCGAGGAGGTCGTTGAGTCGGCCGGGGGTAGCGATGACAACGTCGACGCCAGCGTGAAGGGCCTTGATCTGGCGGACCATGGACGCACCACCGTAGATGGCGGTGACCCAGAGTTCGCTCGCTGCGGCGAACGGCGTCAGGGCTTCAGCGACCTGGTTCGCGAGTTCCCGGGTGGGAACGAGGATCAGCGACTGCGGGCGGCGCTTCTTAGAAGTCGTCGTCCGCTGGATGACCGGAAGGCCGAACGCAAGCGTCTTGCCGGAGCCCGTCTTCGCCTTGCCGCAGACATCGCGGCCGGCGAGCGCGTCGGCGATGGTCATCGCCTGGATCGCGAACGGGGATTCGATCCCGAGCTTATCGAGGGTCTTGAGGATCTCTGGCGAAAGGCCGAGATCGGCGAAGGTCGGGCCTTCGGGCTCGTCGGTGGTCGTGATGACTTCGACGGGCGCAATTTCCCGAACGGCGTCCTCCGAAGAAGGACGATTCAAAGTGAGTGACAAGTAGGTTGGGTTCTCCAAATTCAAAGTGTGCGAGCTGTTTTGGGGTGTGGCCTGATCTCGGCTGAACTTCCCCGCCAATCGCACAACGACAAACGCACTAGAAGGGAGAACGAGTTAGGGCACGGTGCGTGGAGTTCCACGCGGCTCGTAATCGAGCGTAGCACGGTTTTATGAAATGCGTTTTCCGGCGAGATGTATGAGGTTTCGACCGACGGAAGCGGCCTGTCAATTCGTTGTCTGAAGAGCTGCTTCGATCGCGTCCGCAATCATCCGGTGGGCGACCTCGTTGAAGTGATATTCGTCGGCCAGAAGTTGCTCGCGCGGCTTTCCGGCGAAGAGCTGGGCGCCATCCACCCAGGCAAAGCGGTTCTGCGCGGCGGCAGCCTTAATGGCCGCGAAGAACCGTTGCCGCTCTTTCGTCGCGTCGCGGGTCCCGGCGGCGGAGCTGATTCCCGGATACCCGAAAAGGACAACCTCAAGGTTTTCGAACCGCGAGAGTACTCTGAATGTCTCCAGGTAGTTCCTGGTCGACTTCCGCCCGCGAGGCGTATGAGGCGCGGCCCAGAATTCGGGGCACCAGCGCTCGGCCGGTCTTGTTGGCTACCTTGCTTGCAGTGCCCTGGCCGTGGGTGAGTGCCGCGAACTCGTCTTCCATCCGCTTGTACCAGCGGCCGGCCCGCTTCCCAAAGAGGTGCTCAACGCGTAGCCAGACGAACTTTGCGACAAACGGAAACGATGCGACGACCAGCACCACTGTGTCCGGCTCGTGCTCGCGGATCTTCTTTTCGCAGTAGGCCGCAGCATTTTGCGAAGCCGGCGAAAACGCAACCGCCGCGAAATCAACGACGCCACCGCGCGATTCCAGCCTGGAACGCAATAACGCGGGCCACGGTTCCCCGTCGATATGGCTACCCGCCGTATCGCTATCGCCGAGCACTAGGAGCTTCACGCGTTCATCACCGTCAGCGGCCTGCCCTGGACCACGGCTACCGGTTGCGGCTTCTTGGAGGGGGCGCGCTTCAACCGCAAGCGCGAGGATGCGATGCCTGTACGCGCGGAAGTGAAGGTCATCAACTTCGATGTTCGCGAACTCATCCGGCGATTATCGGCCACCACGCGCCTTGCGGCATGGCCCGGCATACAGGGCCACCCGAACTCACTCATTGCTCGTCGCTCGTTGCTCATCGCTCACAACCGATTGCTCATTGCGGATGATTTGTGCCTGAATACGGCCATGCGTATCGGCCTTATCTCAGACACCCACATCCCGGAAGCACGGCACGAACTCTGGCCGCAGGTCTTCGACGCTTTCCGCGACGTCGATTACATCCTCCACGCCGGGGACATCCACGACCTGGTCGTCATCGACCAACTGCACGACATCGCGCCCACCTGGGCGGCGCGCGGCAATGGCGAAGAAGGCTCGGGTGGACGTCCGGTGCAGCCCGACCATCACCGGCTGCGGGAATCGTGGCTGCTCGACCTCGACGGGCTGAAGGTCGGCCTGACCCACGATGTGCCGATCCCGGAATACCCGCCGCACCTGACCCTCGATCGGGCGATGCAGCGCTACTTCGGCACCACGGAGCTCGACGTCCTCATCTATGGCGATACCCACGTGGAGGCGATCGACACGATTAACGGCTGCCTCTGCGTGAACCCCGGCTCGCCAACGTACCCAAGGAACCTCGACACCCAGCTCGGGACTATCGGCTTCCTCGAAATCGATGGCGGCAAGGCCGAAGCGACCATCTGGCAACTCACCGAGACTGGCATCGAACCATTTAACTGGAGCAAGTGGCGCCGACCCTGGTAAACGGGCCGAACGATTGGATCAGTCGACCGGGCTGCTTTTCACCAGGATGACTGGCATTCCGCGTTTTCGACGATGCCGAGGGCTGTGCTACCGGCCACGAGGTGACGCGCGGCGCTATGGCCATGCGTGGCAGAGGCGATGGCATCCGCACCAAGTTCGACTGCGGCGTCGATGACTGATGCCGCGATATTGGCACTCTCCGGGACGGCCTTCACGTGAACGGCGGCTTCGACACCCGCCGGGATCCGTTCGAGGAGCGACGTGAGGCGAAGCCTTGCTTCATCCACGGATTCCTGCCCTTTGATCCGGATGATTTCGAGCACCGTCACCCGCGTCTTCCCGGGCTTCAGCACTGAATTCAGGGCCGCAAAGATGCTGCGCGAATCAGGAGATCCGTCGGTCGTGACGACCACGTGATACGGGGCGTGCCCCTCCCGCACCGGCGGACTGCCGGCGACGGTGAGCACTGGTATGTTCGTCTTCGAAATGACCCCAAGGGCCACGCTCCCAAACAGGGCATGGCGCAGGGCTCCCGAACCGCGGGTCGCAATCGCGATCAGGTTTGCACCGGTGTCGTCTGCTGTTTGAAAAATGGCGTCTGCCGTGCCCTTGCTCCATTCGCGAAGCGGCACGGTCACGTCTCCCTTGATCCCGGCATCCGCGAGCGCCTTGCGCAATTCGGTCTCCCATCGGATCCGAACTACGTCAACCGCGTCGCCAAGCCGGGCAGTCACTTCAGACGCAGCATCGACTCGCGAGTCCAGCACCCGAACGAGTGTGACCTCAGCTTCTTCAGCCTCCGCAAAGCGGCGCACATGCGGCAAGACTGCCAGCGAGGCACCGGAACCATCCGTGCAAACAAGGATCTTCATGGCACCTATTTTGCCGGAACAGCAACTGCGGGAAAACGGTCTATCGGGCGAACAATCGTGTCGTGACGGGCGAGAGTTTCCTCCCACCCGCCACAACCTGACACGGGACTTAGAACTTCTGCCAGCCGGGCATGACGTTCTTGCCTTCCGCCGACGGCGGGTCGAGGAAGTCGTCGCCGAGGACGTAGGCGTAGAGCAGTTTTGAGATAACCCAGCGGCCGTCCTGGTATTCGAAAGTCGGCACCCAGACGAGCCGTTGCACGCCGGAAGCGCACTGGAACTGCGGAAGGCACTTCGAAATGACGGTGACAACGGCGGTATGCGAAGTCGAATCAAACGCGTAGACGCGAAGCGTGCCAACGCCGAAGTCGTCGCTCTTCGAAGTGTCGAATCCGGCCTGTCGTTCCTTGAGGTTGTCTACGACGGACGCGACCTTGCGAAGACCGCCTTCGGAGCGCCAGTTACCGGTCTGGAATCCGCGAATGACTTCGCCGGCGGTGGTGCATTCGGGCTGCCCGAGGCCGGGAACGATATCTTAGGCTTTGCAGGTGTAATCGATGACCTTGAAGCGCGAGATGAACGGATCGAGCGTACCTGCGCCGAGCTCCTTGTTGAGTTGTTCGAGGGCGGCGCGGAAGCCGGCATCGGTGTTGGCATCCGGGGTCGGGGTGATGGTCCCGGGATTCACGGTTGGCGGGGCTTTCGTGGGCTCGGTAGGAGCCTTGGTCGGCGCCTCCGTATTGGGCGGAGGGGTGGTGGTAGGGTCGTCATCGTCATCGCCGCAGGCGGCGAGGAAAAATGTCGAGAGCCCTGCGATGAGGAGTCCAATTGCTAAGGGTCGGATTGTGCGGAGAGCCACGTGGCTCCTCCTGAAGGTGAAGTTGGTGCCATTTCACCGTACCCGGAGGCGCGTTCGATGAGCGTGAAGGGCGTCACAATCGGCCTCGTGCTTTAGGCGGAGAGCAACTGATTGCTAGCTCTCCAAACG
>CAWCQJ010000003.1:0-1884530 GCA_963797735.1 uncultured Chloroflexia bacterium | reverse complement strand
ATTCGCTGCCAGGCTTCCGGGAGTTCAACGCCCCCAAGGACCATGAGCGCCGAGGCGATGGTCGGACCTCTTCCAACGCTTGCCCAGCAATGCACCGCGACTCCATCGCCTGCCTGGAGGCGTCCGTGCCAGTCCATGAGGTACGGATGAGCCCGTTCGGGCGGCGCCACCTGAAGGTTTCCGGTCGGGAAGTGGGCGAACTCGAGGCCAATGTCTTCACAGGCGATTGGAACGCGTTCCAGTTCGCAGCGGATTACCTCTTCGGGCGTGAGCGCTGAAACGAGAACACTGAACCCTTCGTTGTGTAGCTGCCGGAGGTCGTCGTCGAGGAACCAGCCGGCGCGGGGACGGCTACACACCGCCAACTGCCCGGGCCATGGCCCCTCGACGGGCCATATCTCCACGCTAGCGAGCCTCGATGTCGGTCGACGGATCGAGTTCGCGGTAGAAACAGGACTCGTTTCCCGTGTGGCAGGCAGGCCCAGTCGGGCGTGCGCGAACGAGCAGTGAGTTCGCCTCACAGTTCTTACTGATGGAAACGAGGCGGAGCTGGTTGCCGCTCGTCGCGCCCTTCTCCCAGAGCTCGTCTCGGGATCGGCTCCAGAAGGTCACGAGGCCGGACTCGTACGTGTGCGCGATGGACTCCGCGTTCATCCAGGCGAGCAGAAGCACGTCGCCGGAATCGGCATGCTGGACGACGGCAGGAATCAACCCGTCGGAATCAAAGGAAAGTAAGGAAGCTTCGGACACGTTTTGATTGTCGATTGCCGCAACGGCAATGTCGATTCAGGCGTCGCGAACCGGACGGACCGGGAGACCAGCCGCGGCGAGATGGTCTTTCACCTCGCGAATCGAGTAAGTCCCGAAATGGAAGATGCTCGCGGCGAGGACAGCGTCGGCTCGACCTTCCGTTAAGGCTTCGACCATGTGCTCGGGTCCACCCGCGCCGCCCGAGGCGATGACGGGCACCGGCACGGCGTCGCTGATGGCTCGAAGCATGGCGTTGTCGTAGCCCTTCAGGTGGCCATCCGTGTCCATGCTGGTCACGAGCAATTCGCCCGCCCCACGGGTAGTCGCCTCAACCGCCCATTCGACCGCGTCCAGCCCAGTCGGGTTCCTCCCGCCGTGGGTGAAGACCTCCCATTTGCCGCTCTCGCCGGGGATTCGCCGGGCATCAATCGCGACCACCACCGCCTGGCTCCCAAAGCGGTATGCCCCCTCGTTGATAAGGTCGGGCTGCTGAATCGCTGAGGTGTTGATGCTCACTTTCTCGGCGCCGAGCTCGAGCATGATCTTCATGTCGAAGACCGTGCGGATTCCGCCGCCGACGGTGAAGGGGATGAACACCTGGTCGGCGGTTCGCTCCACCATCTCGTAGGTCGTGGTCCGGTTGTCCGACGAAGCGGTGATGTCGAGGAACACCAGCTCGTCTGCACCTTCGCGCTCATAGACACCGGCCATTTCCACCGGGTCGCCTGCATCACGGAGTTCGACGAATGACACACCTTTGACGACGCGACCGTTGTCCACATCGAAGCAGGGGATGATACGGCGAGTCAGCACGATTCGATTCTCGATTGCAGCGGCATGAATGTCGATCTGGCCATGTGGCTACGCTGTAGCCACAACGGCGTGGAGTGCCTCAGGAAGCGTAAACGCAGACTCGTAGAGCGCCTTGCCGACGATAGAGCCCTCGCAGCCGATCTGCGCCAGCCGGACCAGGTGTTCGAGCTTCGACACTCCACCGGAAGCCACCACCGGGCACGAAACCGCCGCGAGCAACTCCTCGTACGCCGCGTAGTTCGGCTCGGTCAGCATTCCATCCCGACCGATATCGGTGAACATGATCCGAGGCACCCCTGCGGTGGCCATCTCCCTCGCGAGGTCAACGCCGCGGACGGAGCTGGATTCGAGCCATCCATCGGTCTGGACCATCCCGTCGCGCGCGTCGATGGAAACGACGATTGCCCCGGGGAATCGCTGCACCACGTCCTTCACCAGTTGCGGATTCTTCACGGCGGCGCTGCCGAGTTGAACGCGACTCGCCCCATAAGAAATCGCCTTTGCCACGTCTTCGATGGTCCGCATCCCGCCGGAGACTTCGACTGGCACGCTGACGGCCGCGCAAATCGCAGCCATCGCCGGCGACTGTGCGGGTTTGCCGTCCTTCGCCCCGTCCAGGTCAACGACGTGGATTCGTGGCGCGCCGAGCTCTGCCCAGCGTTTGGCCACGCTGACCGGGTCGTCGGAGTAGGCCGTTTCCTTGTTGTAGTCCCCCTGGAGGAGGCGCACGCAGCGGCCGCCGCGGAGGTCAATCGCCGGGATTACTTCGAAGGTCACGCGGGCAGTGCTGCCGCTGAAGTTGGCGCCGGAACCGCGGCACCGTCACGCGCCCAGTCAACGAAATTGCGGTAGAGCCGGAGGCCGTCCTCGCCGCTCTTTTCCGGGTGGAATTGTGTAGCCACCACGTAGCCACTAGCGAGCACACTCGCGAAAGGCACCCCGTAATCGGTTTGGCCAAGCGCCAGGCCCGGGTCTTCGGTGTGAGGGTAGTAGCTATGCACGAAGTAGAAATAGCGACCGTCCGGGACACCCGCGGTGAAGGGATGCTCGCGCACCCAATCGACGGTGTTCCAACCCATGTGCGGGACCTTGAACCCCGGAGCGGCGGTGAACTGACGAGCTTCGCCATCGAGGACGCCAAGGCAGTCTTGTCCACCGCCCTCCTCGGAACGGTTGAGCAGCGCGTGCAGGCCCATACAGACGCCGAGAAAGGGACGTCCAGCATCGATGTATTCGTGGATGGGCTCGACGAGGCCGCGCTCTGTGAGCTTCAGCATCGTATCGGCGGCGGCGCCTACTCCGGGAAGGATGACCGCGCCAGCCGTGAGGATGTCCGCAGGGTCGGCGCTGACCACGGGGTCGGCGCCGACATGGGCCAGGGCGCGGGCAACGCTGCGCAGATTCCCTGCGTCATAGTCGATCACCACCACTCGGCCCTTGTTCATCTTTCGATTGTCGATTGTCGGTTGCCGGATGTCGATTCTAGACGCGGCAAGTGACATGGAGGGTCGGTTGTGTGCAGGCTGCTCGCTATACTTTTCGGGCTATGCCCGAAGCCGCCGCGCCGCAGTCCCAGTACGAAGCACGTCTCCGAAGTGAAGAGCTTCGCTCGCTTATCAATTATCACAACCGCCTGTACTACGAGAAGGATGCACCGGAGATCCCGGACGGCGTCTACGACCAGTTCCTCAACGAACTGCGGGCGCTGGAAGCCGAGTATCCAGAACTCATCACCCCGGATTCGCCGACTCAACGGACGGGCGCGGCGCCGCTGACGACCTTCGAAACGGTCGAGCACCGGGTCCCACTGCTTTCGCTTTCGAACTGTTTCAGCGAGGAAGACCTTGCTTCCTGGCATCGGCGCGCGGCCGATCGGCTCGGGAACGACACGTTTGCGATTACGACCGAGCCGAAGATCGATGGGCTGGCCATTTCGCTCGTCTACGAAGGCGGCCGCTTCGTCCAGGGAGCCACTCGTGGCGATGGGCGCCAGGGCGAAAACGTCACCGAGAACCTTCGGACCGTCATGACCATCCCGAAGGTCACTGAAAGGCGAATTCCCTTCGCAGTTTGAGGTCCGCGGCGAGGTCTACATGTCGAAGAGCGGCTTCGAGCAGATGAACGCTGCCATCGGCGACGAGAACCTCGAACGAGAGAAGGCGGGCCGCAAGCCTCTTTCGCTGTATTCGAATCCCAGGAACGCGGCGGCGGGCTCGGTGCGACAGAAGGACCCGACGGTGACGGCAGCGCGGCCGCTGGCGATGTTCATCTATCAGCTCGGATGGTGCGAAGGCCCACGGCCCGACAGCCACCACGAAACGCTGGAATGGCTGAAGGCGATGGGCTTCAACATCAACCCGGAAACGCGGCTCCACGCTGGGCTCGCGGACACTCACGAACGCATCGCCTGGTGGGGCAAGCAGCGCGAACGGCTCGACTACGATATCGATGGAGTCGTCCTCAAGCTCGACGACACACGCGACTGGGAACGACTCGGTTATGTCGGGCGCGAACCCAGATGGGCCACGGCTTTCAAGTTTCCACCGCAGCAGCGGACGACGAAGCTTCGGGAAATCGCGGTCAACGTCGGCCGAACGGGGGTACTGACGCCATTCGCCATCCTTGAGCCGGTCGTTATCAGCGGCGCGACGATCCAGATGGCGACCCTGCACAACGAAGGCGATATCCACCGCAAGGACATTCGCGCCGGCGACACGGTCATCGTCCAGCGAGCGGGCGAGGTAATTCCGCAGGTAGTTGGGCCGGTCCTGAGCCTCCGCACCGAGGCTGAGCAGGAATTCGCGATGCCAACCGAGTGCCCGTCCTGCGGCACGACCGTGTACCGCGACCCGGACGAGGCCGCCTATTACTGCCCGAATCCACAGTGCCCGGCGCAGGCGGTCCGGATGATTGAGCACTTCGCGAGTCGCGGAGCCATGGACATCGAAGGACTGGGCGAACGGATGGCATACACGCTGTTCGATACCGGGCTCGTCAAGGATGTCGCGGACATTTACGCGCTCACAGACGAGAAGCTGATGACCTTGCCTGGCATCAAAGGGAAAGGCGCAGCGAACCTCATGCGGGGCATCGGAGCGAGCAAGGCGCGCCCACTCTTCAACGTCCTCCTCGCGCTCGGAATTCGGCACGTCGGCTGGGAAACGGCGCGTCTCGTCGCCGAACACATCAAGACGCTCGAAGGCCTACTGGACGTCGATGAGGAGTCTCTGCAGAACATCGAGGGCATCGGTCCAATCGTTGCCGGAAGCATCGTGGCGTGGGTCGAAGTCGAGCAGAACCGCGAGCTGGTTCGTCGGCTCATCGCGCACGGCGTGAACCCCATCCATGTTTCCACGGCCGTTGAGGGCGGCATCCTGGACGGCCTGACCATCGTTGTGACCGGGCGGCTGGAGACCATGTCGCGGAACGCTGCCGAGGACCAGATCCGCGAGCTCGGCGGCAAAGTTGGCTCCGCGATTACCAAGGGGACGGACTTCCTCGTGGTCGGTGCAGAGGCCGGATCGAAGCTCGCGAAGGCGGAAAAGCTCGGCACGCGGACGATCACGGAAGAAGAGTTCGGCAGACTGATCGAAGGCGGCCCTGGCGTTCTCGAACCTACGTTAGACGCTTAAGAAAAGGTCTAATCCAAACTCCAACCACAAACTCTTGCAGATTCGCTGCACCCGGTTATGGCGCGTATACTTTGAAGGCTGCCAGCGGCGACGTTGTCGGCTTCCATGACTGCAGGTTTTCGCCCTTGGCGTTTTTTAATCCGCTCAAAGGCCTGTTTGGCTTTCTCTCGCACGATATTGCGATCGACCTTGGCACCGCGAACACACTCGTGATGGTCAAAGGCCGCGGCATTGTCATCGACGAGCCGTCGGTCGTTGCCATCGATCGCACCACCAAGAAGATCCTCGCTATCGGCGCAGAGGCGAAGCGCATGGTGGGCCGCACGCCCGCCAACATCATCGCCGTACGCCCCCTACGCGACGGCGTAATTTCGGACTTCGAAGTCACTGAAAAGATGCTCAGCTACTTCATTCGGGCCGTACACGACCGGACTTTCCTCGCCCAGCCTCGTGTCGTTGTCGGCATCCCCAGCGGTGTGACCGAAGTAGAGAAGCGCGCCGTCCATGACGCCGCTCTCAACGCCGGCGCACGCAGTTGCTACCTCATCGAAGAACCGATGGCAGCCGCTATCGGCGCCGGCCTTCCAGTCATGGAAGCGGCCGGCTGCATGATCGTCGACATCGGCGGTGGTACGACCGAGGTCGCTGTTATTTCGCTCGGCGGCATGGTGGTCAGCACATCGATTCGCGTCGCTGGCGACGAGATGGATCAGGACATCATCGCCTACGCCCGGCAGGTCCATAACCTCCTCATCGGTGAACGCACCGCTGAGGAGATCAAGAAGGTGGCCGGTTCGGCCGCGCCACTCGATCCCGAGGAGTCCATCGACATCCGCGGCCGAGATCTGGCAACCGGGCTGCCGAAAGCGGTCGAGGTGAGCACCGTCGAAATTCGCGACGCGCTTGCCGGCTCCATCAGCGCGATCGTGGAGGCCGTCCGATCATCGATCGAGGTGACTCCACCGGAGCTCGTCAGTGACCTGATGGCACACGGGATTGCGCTCGCCGGCGGCGGAGCGATGCTCCGAGGACTGGACCGAAGGTTAAGCCAGGAGACTCGCTTTCCCGTTTACGTTGCGGAAGACCCGCTACTTTGTGTGGTACGGGGCGCCGGTGAGGTGCTGGAGGAGGCCGAATTGCTCAACAAGGTTCAATCGCAACTCGCATCCCGGCGACAGGGGCGCTAGCATCGGGGCACGCCCCGTGGTGGTCACATGCTGATCTTCCAACGGTACCAACTCTGGGTCGCTTCCATGATCGGGCTCGCGCTCTTCCTGGCGCTCGCCGGGCAAGTTGGTGTGCTTACTCCGTTCCAGGGCGTATTCCTCCGCGTGACCTCTCCGGTCGAGTCCGTGCTCAACGGAGTCTTTCGGCCGGTGGCATCCGTTCTGTCGAACGCCGGTGAGATTCGCAGCCTTCGAGACGAGAACAACCGGCTGCGTCTTGAGAACGAAGACCTCCGCAACCAGGTCGGCGAACTGCAGCAAAACGCAGAGGACATCAAAGGTCTCCGCGAGGCCCTCGCCCTGACGCAAGGCGACAGTTCCGTGAAGTACCTCGCGGCCGACATCGTGCATCGCGATGCTTCGCCATTCACCGATGTGGTCACCATCAACCGCGGAAGTGGCGACGGCATCGAAGTCGGGATGATTGTCGTTTCCACCAAGGGCACGCTTATGGGCAAAGTCACGAAGGTGACTTCGACGAACTCCTTCGTGCGACTCATCACGGACACCCAGAGCACGGTCAGCGCTGAAATCCAGGGCACTGGCGCCGATGGCAGCGTGAAGGGCACACCAAACCGTGGCCTTTCTTTCGCGCTTGTACAGGGCGAGGTGACGGTCGGTGACCTTGTCGTAACGGCCGGCCTCGGCGGCGGCTACCCGCGGGGCTTGCCCATTGGGCGAGTCGATTCGGTCTCGGGCACAAACCAGGATCTCTATAAGAAAGTCACCATCGAACCGGGCGTCCGCATTGGGACGGCAGAGAACGTGCTCGTGCGGACCGACTTTATCCCCGAGTCGCTCGGGCTGGACAATTGATGGTGACCAGCCACCTCTTCAGCCACAAGCAGTCGAGCTGCGCGAAATGAAGGGCTTCCTCGCGGTCATGGCAACGATCTTCGCAGCGACCTCACAGGTGACTGTGGCGCCGTTGTTTCCGGTGTCAGGCGTCGTGTTCGACTTCGTGCTGCTGGCACTTGTCCTGATTGCTGCCTTCGGATCTCCGAAGCGCGCGATGATCTGCGTGCCGGTTGCCGCGCTGGCCTACGGCTTTCTCTCGAACCGCGAGCCCGGGCTTCTCGTCCTGGCCTATTTCCCTCTTCTGCCGCTCGGCTTCTACCTGGAAGAGGTGAATGTACCGCTCAACCACTACGTCCGGACGGCCGCTGCGATGGTGCTCATCGGCATGTGGGCGCGAAGCTTGCTCGTGCTGGGCAGCATTGTCGGCGGGGCGCATGCATCACTCGGCCTGACTGTCTCTGACGTCATTCTGCCGGGAATGCTACTTGACCTGTCCTTACTAACTGTCGTGTACGTACCGCTTCGGCTTCTAGGATGGAGTGGACAGGGTATGTCGCTTTCACGCGGTGGGTATTACTCGAGCTTATGAGCATCCTCGACGAAGGCTTCAGAGCACCCGGCGGCACGAGCCGGAACCGTCCCCACGGTAACTTGCAGATTCTCCGAATTGCGGTGGTAGGGTTCTTCTTGCTGCTCGGCGTGCGGCTCGCCCAGATGCAGATCGTCGATGGCGCTTCGTATGCGCAGCGGTCGAAAGAAAACCACATCTACCAGAAGAACATTCTCCCAACGCGCGGACTGATCACCGACCGAAACGGCGAACCACTCGTGCAGAACGTCGGGGTTTATTCGGCGAGCGTGCTCCCGGAGGCTTTGCCGAACGCAGACCAGTTCGACGACTGGAAAGAGATGCGCTTCAAGATGTACCTGAAGCTCGAGCAGCTCACGGGGACCTCGTCGCTCGAGATCCAGTCGCGTATTGATGACGCCGAAGAACTTGGCCAGGGATACATCGCCATAAAAGTGGCGGACAACCTGACCAAGGAGCAGGCGCTTTCACTTGACGAGATCGCCGCGGAGATGCCTGGTGTCACCCTCGAAATCACGCCTGGCCGCCTCTATCTTGGGAACGAATTCAGTCACATCCTTGGCTACATCGGCCCGCAGTTCAAAGAAGATGCGGCGCGGCTAGTAGGACTCGGCTACGAGTTCAACGAGCCGATTGGCAAGGATGGGCTCGAAGCACGATACGAAGCGGATCTGCGCGGCACCGTTGGCTACAGCGCCGTAGAACAGGACGCATTTGGGCGCCAGATCACAGCCTTGCAGTCGCGAGACCCAGTTCCGGGGAACAGCCTGAAGCTGGCCATCGATGCCGACCTGCAGCGGTACGTTGCCGAACTGCTGCAGGATTCGCTCCCGAATGACCCGACGTACGGTGCAGCTCACGAGGCCGCGGCGGTCGTCATGGATCCGAACACCGGCGAAGTGCTCGCCATGGTCTCGATTCCAACTTACGACAACAACATCTGGGCTGAGAGCAAGATCCGGGGCGCGGAGCTTGACGCGCTTCAGAACGACGACTTCACGCACACCCTCACCAACAAGGCTTTGAGTGCGGCAGCGCCCGGCTCCACCTTCAAGATCGTGACATCAACCGCCGGGCTCGAAGAGGGCAGCATCACGCCGAACACGAGCCGTTACGTGGGCTGCAATCTCGAAATCACCGGCGAGAACAACGTCATCTACACCTACCCGGACTGGAGATGTCACAACCAGGTTCTCGATGTCCGTTCGGCTCTGGCCTGGTCGTCGAACGTCTTCATGTTCCTGACCGCAGGCGGCGACCTGGAGACGACACGCGGCCTGGGTAAATCCGTCAACGACTCCGGGGCCATCCTCGCAACCTGGGCACGGCGTTTCGGTTTCGGTAGCCCAACGGGCATCGACCTGTACGGCGAAGGCTCGGGCCGGATCCCCGATCCGGCCTGGAAGAAGCGGACGTACGTTGGCGAAGGGTTCAATCCCGGCGAGAACGAGTGGTTCATCGGCGATACCTACAACACCGCCATCGGACAGGGAGACGTGCTGGCCACGCCTCTCCAGGTGGCCCGCATGACGGCAGCCATCGCGAACGGTGGCAAGCTGGTCACGCCGCACATCGTCGATGAGATCATTTCGCCGGAAGGCAAGACCGTTCGCACCATTCAACCGGAATTTCAGGATGTCGGCGCCTCAGCCGCGAACATCCGGGTCGTCGGTGAAGGGATGCTCGCCTCGGTCCAGTACGGCGCGGGCGTGCTGGCGCAAATCCCGAATGCCACAGTGGCCGGCAAGACCGGTACCGCCGAGTTCTACGATCTCGAGACAGGGCGGCTCACGCAGCACGCCTGGTTCACAGGCTTCGCACCATACGAAAAGCCGGAAGTCGTCGTTACCGTGTACTTCGACAAGGGCATTGGTGGTACGTACGCCGCGCCCGTGGCCGGCAAGATCCTTCAGTACTACTTCGAGAATGTGAACCGATGAGCAGCGTCGCGTACGGAGGCTATGGCAACGGTGCACGAACCGGCACCAGCGTATGGCGCGGGTGGGACCGATTCGACTACCTGCTCACGGTTGCCGCCCTCGCGCTGGTTGGCGTCGGACTCGTCCTGATTTATAGCGGCTCGCTTTCCTTCTACGACGGCCCACTGACGAGCTTCAGCAGCCCGGTATTCAAACAGGTGGTATTCGCCTGCGTTGGCATCGCTGCGATGCTCGTGGTTTCGAAAATCGACTACCACTACCTCACGCACTACGCCTGGCTCCTTTATGGGCTCGGCATTCTTTCGCTCATCGCGATCCTCGCGATCGGCCAAACGGCCTACGGATCGACACGCTGGTTCGACCTCGGCCCGATTCAGCTGCAGCCATCGGAGTTCGCGAAGCTCGCGACAATCCTCGCCCTCGCTCGCTTCTTCAGTGAGCATGGCGGCGACGCGCGCGACCTGCGGACGTTGCTCATTTCACTCGTCATCGTGGCGCCTGTAGCCGGGCTCGTCTTCATTCAGCCGGACCTCGGCACAAGCATCGTCTTCTTTGCCATCTGGATCGGGATCGTGGTGGTGGCGGGCGCGAACCGGAGCCATCTGTTCGTGATGGCGGCACTCTTCATCGCGGTCCTGCCATTCCTCTGGACCTTCGGCATAGCGGAGTACCAGGTTGGCCGCGTGGCGGTGCTGGTCGACTCGCAGGAAGATCCGTTGGGCGACGGCTACAACGTCAACCAGTCGAAGATCGCCGTCGGCTCCGGTCAGTGGTTCGGCAAAGGTTTCACCAACGGCGACCAGACGCAGCTCGGCTACCTGAAAGTCGCGACCAAGGACTTCATCTTCAGCCTGCTGAGCGAGGAGTTCGGATTCGTGGGCTGTGTGACCGTGATGGGCCTGTTCGTCCTGCTCTTGATGCGGGGGGTGCGCGCCGCGCAGATCGCGGGTGACACCGCGGGGCAGCTCGTCGCGGTCGGAATAGTTATGTTAATAATGATGCAGACGGTCATCAACATCGCCGTGAACCTCAGCGTGTTCCCCGTGACCGGCATCCCGCTGCCGTTCATCAGCCAGGGCGGCTCCTCGCTGGTCAGCATCTTCATCTCGCTGGGGATTCTGCAGAGCATCGTTATGCGTCACCGGGCCTACCGGCAGACCTAGTGTCGTCACCGCACCTCACGCGTGAAGCCTCACGCGGCTAGAATGCCTCCACACTGAACCCGAGGGATTCGAACCCGTGACTTACGAAGCCATCCTCTACGACGTCGCCGAAGGCGTCGCCACCATCACCCTGAACAAGCCCGAGCGCCTTAACGCATTCGACGACGACATGCTCACCGAATGGGCCGACGCCATCCGCCGCGCTGACGCCGACCGTGGAGTCGGCGCCGTCATCATCACTGGCGCCGGTCGCGGCTTCTGCAGCGGCATGAATGTCGCCGCCGAGGCGGGCGGTTCTGGCGTGCTTCGCACGGAGGCCAGCGTGGCCGACCGGCGCCACAGCCTGCGCGACCGCGTCCATCCGATTCCGCGCGCCCTCATCCAGCTCGAAAAGCCATACATCGCCGCCATCAATGGCGCGGCCGCCGGCGCCGGCATGGATATGGCCACGATGGCCGACATTCGCTTCGCCAGCAGCAAGGCCCGCGTGGGCATGACCTACGTGCGCATGGGACTCATCCCGGGCGACGGGGGCACCTACACGCTGCCTCGCATCGTCGGCACCCAGCGTGCGCTCGACATGATCTGGACAGGCAAACTGATCACGGCGGCAGAGGCGCTCGAAATCGGCTATGTGCTCGCCGTCTACGAACCGGAAGAACTGATGCCTCGCGTGACGGAGTACGCGCGCCAGATCGCGAAGGGTCCTGGCGTGGCCGTTCAGCTTTCGAAGAAGCTCGTGTATCGCTCGGCGAACATCTCATTCGACGAGCACCTCGATATCGCCCAGATGGCGATGTTCGTCGCGCAAACGTCGGATGACGCCCGCGAAGGCCCGCGCGCATTCGTCGAAAAGCGCGAGCCGCAGTTCAAGAGCCGATAGCGGTCGCCGTGGTATACACCCCGGTCCTCGCGACGCTTGGGTACGTGCTTTCCTCGGACCGTCAGTCTGTGCTGATGGTCCACCGGAATGCCCGGCCGACCGATCACGCCTACGGCAAGTACAACGGGCTCGGCGGAAAGATGGAACCGGGCGAGGATCTCGCGAACTGCATGGTTCGCGAGATTCGCGAGGAAGCTGGCATCGAGGTCACGAGCCTGCGACTGCGCGGCACCCTTTCGTGGCCCGGCTTCGGGAACGACCGCGAAGGCTGGTTCGGTTTCGTGTTCCTCATCGACGAGTGGAGCGGCTCGCCTTTCACTTCGAACCCGGAAGGCGACCTCCACTGGGTAGCAATCGAAAGGTTGCTCGCTGGAGACTTGCCGATGTGGAGCGGCGACCGGCTCTGGCTACCGATGGTCTTTGATGATGACCCGCGACCATTTCACGGTATCGAACCGTACGACGGCCTGAACGTCGTCGAAGGCGGGTGGGCGTTCACGCGGTTGTAGGGTGGTTCGTCGCCTAGGGAGCAGGTTTCGGCAGCACGACGATCAGCGTCGCAATGACCCGCCGCCCACCGGGCTGTTCGAGATTGCCTGAGACCGCGACCTCGTGACCAACGATCAGTTGTCCCTCACGAACGTCATCGGCGGTGAGGCCGCTCTCGCCGAAACGAAGGGAGGCTAGCCGCTGGATGACCACAGGTACGGTGCCACGGTCGGTTCGGACCATGAGCACGTTCGCAACCCGACTCACAACGACACCGCGAACGCCCTGGAATTGCGGAGCGTCGGTCGCGCCCGGGTTCGGCGGAGTCGTCGGCTCCAGTGGTTCAAGACGGAAGACTCCGCCCGCGAGACCATCACCCTGGGCGATCTTCACGTGGGCACCGATGGCTCCCGGGTGATCGGCGAGGAAGCGATCCATCGACGCCGGGTCCACGTCTACGAAGATGGTCTCGCGGGGAGTGACGAGAAGGATCCGTGCACGACTTCCGTCGGGCGAGAGCGAGAACAACGAGATGGTGCCCTCCAATCCCTGCCGGAATGCCTTGAGGATCGGGATTTTCCGATCGGTAACGGGAGTTGGCGCCGACTGATTGCCCGCGACCGCGACGTTCGAAGCGGCGATTGCCTTTCGGGCGGTTACAACACCACTGACGAGCACCGGGTCTCCCGGCCGAAGGCTGGACGCCGCGCGCGTACCGGAGTCATCGGTGACCGCGGTGTTGTCGCTCAAGGCGATGTCGAGGTTGCCCAGTTCCGGCGACTGCACGGTGACAACGCCGTTGGAGGTGGAGGAAACGACTCCCTGCACCTGCACGTAATCGTCGATGGTGAGTGCAGAGGCCGTCTCCACGCTGGAGAACGGGCGCAAGACGAGCAGCGCAACCACGGCAATCGCGGCGATGGCTGCCGCCGAACCTGCGAACGTCATCGTGCTGCCCCCGAGCCAGCGAGCAAAGAAACCGGGCTTCTTTCGTCGCACGGCTGGTGCTGCCGGACCTGGCCGTTGAGCTGCAAGGTGGCGCTGGAAGCGGGCGCGCGCCGCAGTCATCGCCGCCGACGCTTCCGCATCGACGGTTGCGGCGTTCAGCTTGAGCGCTTCGGCCCGGGCAATCATCGGTCCGAGTGCGGTCCGCTCTTCGTCGGTGGCATCCGAGGGAATCGTGCCCGAGCGAAGTGCCTGTTCGAGGAGATCATCGAGACGATCGGGCATCATGAGGCGCCTCCCGGCGGATAGCCGTCTCCAACCATCGCGCGCTGCATTGCGGCGAGCGCGCGGCGCTGGAGGTTTTTCACGGCATCTTCGGAACGATTCATCATGAGGGCGGTATCCAGGACTGACTTATCGAGGAGGAAGCGAAGTTCGATGACTTCGCGTTGGTCGGGAGTGAGTTCGTGCATGGCTTCCAATAGGTCGCGGCGAAGGCCGATGGCATCGGCGTGGTCCGGTTCCGAGAGTTCGAGCGAATCGTCGAACTCGTCGTCGATGCCGCGCCGGCCCTGTTTCTTGATGTGGTCGCGGACGAGGTTTCGGGCGATGCCGAAGAGCCAGCCCTCAATCGGGACGCCCCGGAAATCGAAGCGGTCGGCGCGGGCGTAGGCGACTTCGAACGCCTGCGAAGCGATGTCTTCGGCTTCATCGGCAGAACGCAGCCGGTATCGGACAAAACGAAAGACGTTCTGGTAGTGAAGCTCGAACAGTTGCTCCCATGCGGCGGGGTCGCGCTGGATAGCACGCTGAGCGAGGGCTTCTGCATCGCCTGAACTGTTGGCTGGGGAGCCATGGGGCTCATCCTCTGTATCGCGCACGGCGGGTTTCACTCTACGAATGGCGCGAGAACGGGGAAAGGTGACGGGGCGGGGTTAGAGGAAGAGGAAAGAGGAAAGAGAAAAGAGGTAGGCGCCGTAGTCGAGGACTGGCAGTGCCACTACGCTTCCCAGGTTCTATCGCTCACACTATCTGACTGGCCAGGCCAGACTGGAGAATGAACTTGACCAAGACGCTTCTTCTTACGGGGGCCTCGACCGGACTCGGTCTCTCCGTGGCGGTGAAATCCGCCCTCGCCGGCTATCGCGTTTACGCGACGATGCGTGACCTCGGCAAGAGCGATGCGCTCCGAGCGGCCCTTTCGTCTGCCGGCGCAACCGCGGAGATTCTCCCGCTCGATGTGCAGGACACTGCTTCAATCGAGGTCGTAGTCGCACAGATCCTCCGCGAGGAGTCTCGCATCGACGTCCTGGTGAACAACGCTGGCGTCGGGTTCGTACGAAGCACTGAACAGGCAAGCGAAGCAGACGTCGAATGGGTTCTGGACGTCAATCTGAAGGGGGTCATTCGCTGCACGAAGGCAGTCCTACCCCACATGCGTGTTGCTCGATCAGGGCGGGTCGTCACAATTTCCTCTATCGGAGGCCTGGTTGGCCAACCGTTTAACGAGATCTATTGCGCATCGAAGTTCGCGGTCGAAGGCTACATGGAATCGCTCGCAAGCTATGTCGGGCCGGCGTTCGGGATCGGGTTCACCGTGGTGGAACCCGGCGGAATATCCTCTGAATTCGCCAACAACGCGATGAAACAGGTTATGGCGAGCGGCGGCATCCTCGAAGACGAGTACAAGCCGTTGATCGAGCGCTATATGGGCTCCCGGACGCAACGCCCCGAAGGGGTGTTTCAGACGCCTGATGAGGTCGCTGATGTGGTGATGGGCTGCCTGAGCGCCGAAACGCCGCCGGTCCGCCTGCGCACCTCCGCGTGGTCAGAAGACGTCTGCGACTTCAAGACCGCGGGCGACCCTGACGGCACCAAACTGCGGGCGAAAGTCATCGATATGTTCCTTGGCGGGCAAGAAGGACTGAAACGAACCTAGCTCCAGGTGGCCGGAGCGTTGCGCGGTGTTCCCGGCTAGAATCCGCTCCGCAAGAAGGAGAGCCACATGATTTACGAGCTTCGGAGTTACTACGCACACCCCGGCAAAATGGGGGCGCTGCAGAAGCGTTTTCGCGACCACACCTGCAAGCTGTTCGAGAAGCACGGCATCACGAACGTCGGCTACTGGACGAATTCAATCGGTGGGCGCACGGACGAGCTGATGTACATCGTCAGCTTCGAGAGCATGGCGCAGCGCGACGCTGCCTGGGCGGCCTTCGGTTCGGACCCGGAATGGCGCGCAGCGGCGGCGGAATCAGAGAAAGACGGCCCGCTGGTCCACCACATCGAGAACCGCATCTTGCGGCCGACGGACTTTTCGCCGCTGAAGTAGGGCCTCGCCGGCGAACCCAACCTCAACGTCGCGGGCCGTTCTGCGCAGCGGCCCGGCGGTCTTCGTCTGTCCTAACGGTGCCAACACGCACTTCCACGTCGCCCGCCCGGCCAACCACCCTCGCCCAATGACCATCCCCAGCACCGCCCCAAAATGGAACCGGGAGCATCAGCGACCGGCCACCCTCCCCCTCAGGCCACCGGCCGACAGGGGCCGTCAATCCCCACATACAAAGACCAGACCGACCCCGTGCACCGAACACACATCGCGACACGATCTGTCAGTACACTCGAACCTAAACCGCGTCACGTACCTGAACCTAAATCGACCGAAAATCGAATACAAAATTCCGCACGCGGAACTGGGCCTAAAACACCTTCTTCGCGAGGCCGAGGACGCCCTGCTTCCAGGGGACCCGGTGCGAGACCCCCGACTGGCCTTCGAAGTTGTGCAGGTTCTCGAGGTACCAGCGGTAGTTGCGGATGAGGGCGTCGCTATTCGAATACTTGGGGGCGTAACCAAGTACCGTCTCCGCCTTCTCGATGGAAACGTAGCTGTCTTCGGTGACCGTTTCATACACCCACTTGTAGAGCGGCGAGAGGCGGAACTTGTCCAGCGCGCGCAGGGTATAGATAGCGGGCTTCGCCGGCAGCGAGACGATCTTCTTGCCGAAGCCCGCCTCGTCAAGGACCGCCTGGTAGTCGGAGCGCAGCGTCCCGAACTCCTTCGCGCCGATATTGAACGTGTCGTTCACCTTCGCGGCGTCGAGGTCGAGGCAGAGGCCGATTGCATCGCACAGGTCTTCGACATCAAGGAGCTGGTAGCGGTTCTTGCCGCTGCCAAGGACCGGGAACTTCTTGCCGTCTTTGGCCCAGTCATAGAGGAGCGCGAACACGCCAAGGCGCTCGGGGCCAACGAAGCTCTTCGGGCGAATGACCGGGATTACCATCCCCTTCTCGCGGAACTCATCGCAGATACGCTCGGCTTTGATCTTGGCTTTGCCGTACGGCCCGACGCCCTGGAGCTGGTCTGTCTCGAGCAGGGGATGGTGGTCGGGGATGCCGTAGACGGCGGTCGAAGAGATATGGACGACGCGTTCGACGCCATGTTCGTGCGCGGACTCGAGGACGTTGCGAATGCCGTGGATGTCCGTGGTGACGATGTCGCGCTTCGAATAGAGCGGCAGCGCGGCGGCCGTGTGAACGACCGCATCGACGCCTTCCATCGCGCGGTCGACTGCGGCCCGGTCGCGGATGTCGCCCATGTGCACCATGACGCGGTCGTTCTCGGGGTAGTCGAAGGGTGCGATGTCGAGCGAGACGACGCGGTCGCCGCGGTTGAGGAGGTGGCGGGCGAGGTTGATGCCGAGGAAGCCCGCACCGCCGGTGATGAGAATCGTTCGGTTTGCCATTGGAGAAAGTCTAATCGATGCCTGCGGGAGACGGCCGCCAAAACCCAATCTCTTGCACAGCCGCGATGCGGATACGGGCCACTTCGTTGTCATTTTCAGCTCGCGGTGGCGCTGCAAGGACGCGCCAGATTCGCTGAAGGTTGAATAGGAGGTGGACATGCCTGAGATAACCGGAATTGCCCATGTGGAACTGAGCGTTCGTGACCTGGAAGTGAGCGTGCCCTGGTACCTGAACCTGTTAGGCGCTCGTGACGTCTGGCGCGGATCGAACGATGAATACGGGATAACTGCCTGCGCCATCTACGAACCGAAGTCAAAGATGGTCTTCGCGTTCACACAGCACATGGAACAGGAGAGGGAAGGGTTCTCCGCCCGACGCCCGGGCCTCGACCACGTGTCGTTCGGAGTCGCGGACCGAGCCGCACTCGAGGCATGGGTCGAGCACCTGGACACGCTCGGCATTGAGCACAGCCCCATCCAGGACAATCACCAGCCGCCGAGTGTCACCTTCAAGGACCCAGATGGGATCGCGCTTGAGTTCAGCTACCCGAAGCGGTGATGGTTGGCCCAGGGCAACAATCCCAAACGCACCGACCCCAACAGAGGGCGGACGTACCGCTTAGGGCCGGCGCTCGCGGGCGCGTTCGACTGAAACGTAGAGGCGGCGCTTGTTCGGGTCCTCGTTGGCGACCGTGATCGGCGTTTCGGTGTTGGCCGCGCGCACCTGCCGGTCAGAGAAGCTCGACATGATGTGAGCGGTGAAGCCCTGGACTTCCTGCATCTGGTTGATGGAATGCTTCATCATCTGCAGCTGGAACGGGTCGTTCTCGGCGACGCGAGCAGCATATGCGAGCGTCTCGCGCTCAAGGTCTTCCGGCGGGTAGACGGCCTGGACGAAGCCGTACTCGGCGGCGGTCTTCGCATCGATGAAGCGCCCTTCGAAGAGCAGGTGCTTCGCGCGACGGGCACCGATATCCCACGGCACAGAGAAGTAGGCGAAGTTGGTCGCAAGGAACTGGGAGTCCTCGGCGGCGAAAACGATGTCCATCGCCGAAGCCAGCATCCACGAAGCGTAGACGCAGTGGCCATGGACCATCGCGATGGTTGGCTTGGTGATATTGCGAAAGCGAAGGTGCGGGTCGACATCCATCGAACGGGTGCGGTTGTACCTGCGGGCGGCCGATTCAGCTTCGCGTTCCGCGCGAGTGGCGAGCGCATCGGGCGAGCCGAGGTCGTGGCCGGCCGAGAACACCGGGCCGAGCCCGCGGAGGACGATCACTCGGACGTCGCGGTCTGCATCGGCATCTTCGAAGGCTTCCTCGAGGGCCTTCATCATCTGCTGGCTCAGGGGGTTTCGGTACCGCTCTCGGGCCATGGGAGATCAGCGCGATCTGCCCATCATTGCGGGTTTCGTACTGGACATGGTCATCCATGGGAGTTCACCTCGTTGCGAGAGCTTGTGATTTGGAGTCTAAACAGAGAGGGGTGCCAGTTGGCACCCCTCTTCGCAGGTTCTGAAGCCGGTGACCGGGAGTTAGACGGGGCGGCCCGGAACGGAAAGATCAGCCGGCGGCGGCGCCGGGTTGACGATGCCGTTCATGAGCTGTGTTGGGACGAGGTTCCGGAGCTCGTCGAGCGTCCACTTGCCGTTCTTGAAGATGTTCTTATGCGGGGGGTACATGTCCTGGAGGAGGCCGACCTGGCCGCCAGCCACCTGGAAGATGCGGCCGTTGATGTTCCATGCCTCATCGAGGAGGAGGTAGACCGTCATCGGAGCCACCATATCCGGCCCGCGCATCGCGGCAGCGGCTTCGGCTGCTGCTGCGTCGGCGGCGGTTGGCTGAGGTGTGGTTGCTGGGCCACCGGCGCCAGCGATACCACTACGGGCACGCATTTCGCGGGCCGAGGACGGCACGGTGGCGGTAAGGCGGGTTGCAGCACCGGGGGCGATGCAGTTCACGGTGACGCCGTAGCGGCCGAGGTCGCGAGCGGCCACGCGGGTGAGGCCAGCGACGCCGGCCTTCGCGGCACCGTAGTTGGCCTGGCCAGAGTTGCCCTGAAGGCCGGAGACCGAGCTGTAGTTCACGATGCGTCCGTAGCGCTGCTGGCGCATGACAACGGCAGCGGGCTTGATGGTGGTGAAGTGGCCCTTGAGGTCGACGCGGATGACGTCGTCCCATTCTTCTTCGGTAAGGTTGAAGACCATGCGGTCGCGCAGGATGGCGGCGAGGTTGATGAGACCGTCGAGCTTGCCGTAGGTGTCGAGCGCGGTCTTGATGACGGACTCGCCACCTTCCATGCTCGAAACGTCGGCGAGGTTGGCGACGGCGTCGCCGCCCATCTTCTTAATCTCGTCGACTACCTGCTGCGCAGGGCCGGCATCGGTGCCCGAGCCGTCCGGGATTCACACCGGGGTCGTTTACGACCACACGGGCGCCTTCAGCGGCGGCGAGGAGGGCGCATTCGCGGCCGATCCCTCGGCCCGCGCCGGTCATTGCGATTACTTTTCCATCGAGCAAATTGGCCATAAGTGTCTCCTTTAGACGCGACTACCCGCCCCTTGCCAAAGGCGCGGGACGGGCTCGCAAAGTGTTCTCAGGTCGGACCGTCTAGCTGTTGAGGATGACGGTTGCGTAGCCCGGGGTGGTCTTTTTGCCCTGGGGGTTCTCGGTCCAGACTTCAAGGTCGACGAGTTTCTTGCCGTCTTCTTCGTACTTCTTGGTGACAACGCCCTTGCAAGTGATGTCTTCGTTCGGGAAGTCCATACCGCGGTAGCTGCAGCCGTACTTCTGAATCTTCCCGCTGTTGCCGACCCAGTCGTGGACGAGCTGGCCAAGGAAGGCGTTCTTCAGTGCGCCGTGGACAATGATGTTGGACAGACCGGTGCCGGTCGCGAAGTCCTTATCGTAGTGAATCTGGTAGAAGTCGCCGGAGCCGGCGGCCCAGAGGACCAACTGCTGCGTGCTGCAATTCTTCTTGAGCTCAGGGATAGACATCCCTTCGGACACATCGCTGAATTTAACTGCCATGTCGATCCTCCTAGTAGCGGATGCTGGTGCCCGTCGCGATGGCGACGACTTTGCCAGTCTGGTTCTTGTAGACGGTCTTGTTGGTGCTGATGAGCATCTCGCCGAGGCTGCCCTTGGTCTCTTCATAGGCCGCGACGTGTGACGTCGAGGTGAGGACATCGCCTGCGCAGATGTCTTCGAGGTACTCAATCTCGGTGCCGCCGTTGAGGACGCGCTTGAGCGGGCGGCTCGGCTCAGGGCCACCGAACATGCCACCGCCGCCACGGCGCGAAGGTGAACTTGGGTTGAAGACCGGGGTACCGAGGTAGCCTGGAGGAGCCACGAGTCCGCGGTAACCGGCAGCCTTTGCAGCTGCTTCGTCGAAGTAGATGGGGTCGGTATGGCCCACTGAGCGAGCGAACATTCGGATCGCTGTCTTGTCGACTTCGCTCGTGTTGGGATCGGATTCCTTGCCCACGAGAGCTTTCATCGCGTCGGTGATCAGGGGTGGAAGTTCGTCTGCCAATTGCTGTCTCCACGGAGTGATTTGTGCGAACGAAACGATACGCCAACGGGAACCGCCCCGCCACACCCGTATCCATGTGCCCCGTCGCTGGAAAGATCAGGGGTTTTCCTCGGCTGTACCCGGAAGCTCCACCGCGACTTAGGGGTTCGCCCAATGCGCGCCGAAAGTGCGGCTGGCTACAGTCCGAAGAGTCGGGCACACGCCTGCGATCGATGGGGTGACAAAGATGGGACCTGGTTCGCCGATAGCACCGTGGCTGGAACGCTGGAATCAGCTTCCCCGGGCTCGCCAGATGATGCTTGGCGGCATCGGCGCAGCGGCGGTCATTGCTATCTATTTCATCTTCATCGCGTCGAGTTCCCCTGCGATGGTTGTTGCCTTCAGCGGCCTCGCCCCCGAAGACAGCGCGGCGATTGCTGACCAGCTCGAGAGCGACGGAACCCCTTACAAGATCGGCGGCGGCGGTTCGACCGTGTCGGTCCCCGCGAACCAGGTTGCTGAGATTCGGATCAAGCTGGCCCAGGCTGGTTTGCCCAAGGGCGGCTCCGTCGGCCTCGAAATCTTCGACAAGACCAACTTCGGGGCAACCGACTTCGTCCAGCAGGTGAATTTCCAGAGGGCGATGGAAGGCGAACTCGCGCGTTCGATCAACACCCTCGACGGCGTAAAGGCGAGCCGCGTGCACATCGTGATGCCGGCCGAGGCGATCTTCACCCAGGACCAAAAGAACGCGACCGCGAGCGTCGTCCTCCAGCTCGCACCGGGAGTCCGGATTGGCGACAACCAGGTCCAGGGCATTACGAACCTCGTGACGAACTCGATCGAGGGCCTCGAACGCAGTGGCGTGACAATCATCGACCAGACGGGGACGGTGCTGTTCGACGGCGCGACCTTCGACGGCTCGTTTTCGACGGGCGCCACGGGGTCCCAGATGGACCTTCAGCGTCAGTACGAGATTTCTCTCCAGAACGATGTGCAGCAGACCCTTGCCAAGGTTGTCGGAGCGGGCCGAAGCGCGGTCACCGTGCGCGCTTCGTTGAACTTCGACCAGGTGACCGCAGTCGAAGACAAATTCGGCGCAGCGAACCAGGCGGTGCCGCGAAGCACCACGAGCACCAATGAGACCTTCAACGGCAGCAACCTCAACGTAGGTAATGTTCCAGGAACCGGGACGAACGGCGGCACCGGCGGTGGCACGAGCACGACCGCGAACGGCGACAGCACCTACAGCCGCACCGAAACCACGACAAACAACGAAATCAACCGAACGACCTCGACGACGGTGAAGGCGCCTGGTTCGATCGACAAGCTCAGCGTCTCCGTAGTCCTCGATGAGAGTGTGACTGCCGCGCAGGAGGCGAGCATCACGAGCGCCGTCGCAGCCGCTGTCGGTCTTGACCAGGTTCGCGGCGACACCCTGAGTGTCACTCGGCTGCCGTTCGATGCCAGCGTCCGGGAAGACCTCCTTCCGGCCGCTCAGGACGGAATCGGGATCTACCTCAACTACTTGAAGCTTCTGCTTCCGATGCTCGCCGTCGTACTCGGCTTCGTGCTCGTGATGCTGCTCCTGCGTTCGCTGAGTAAACGCCAGCTATCCCTTCCTATGCCACTGCAGCCAGCAATGTTGCCGTCGGCGGCAGGTTTCGCGGCTCTGCCGCTGGTGCCGGAGATGCCGGCGCTACAGCCTGCGAGCGACCCTCATGAAGAGCGAGTGCTCAAGCTGGCTGACGCCAACCCTCGCGCCGTCGCCGACGTGGTCCAGACGTGGATGAGAGAGGAGGAGTAATTGGTCGTGCGGGCTGACGAAAAACTCAAAGGCCGCAAGAAGGCGGCCGCATTGCTCATCACGCTGGGGAAAGATCGCTCGGCCGAAATTTTGCGACACATGAGCGATGAGGACATCGAACGCCTGACCTGGGAAATCTCAGCGATGGGCGAACTGAAGCACGAACAGCGCCGGGAAGTCATCGAAGACTTCGAAGAATCGGCCGTGGCCCGCAACGTCATCTCACTCGGCGGCCTTGAGTACGCAGAAGAATTGCTCCGGATGGCACTTGGCGAAGACAAAGCGACGGAGCTCATTGACCGCCTTTCCGCGACCTCGCCAACAGTCCCATTCGGATTCCTCCGGCATCTGAACGTCTCTCAGTTGGTGAACTTCCTCTCGAATGAGCACCCGCAGACGATCGCACTTCTTACCTCATTTCTTCAGTCCGACAAGGCGGCGCAGGTGCTGGCTGGCCTCGACCCGGAGATGGCGGCGGATGTCGCCCAGCGAATCGCGCTGATGGACCGCGCCAACCCTGAGATCGTCAACGAGGTCGAATCAGTCTTGCGGCGAAAGCTCAGTGCGGTGCTCCAGCCGACCCGGCAGTCGCAGTCGGTTGGCGGCATCGAAGTGCTTGTGGGCCTGCTGAAACAGTCCAGCCGCATGACGGAAAAGACCATCATCGAGGCACTCGAGGACAACGAACCCGAACTGGCCGACCAGATAAAGAAGCGGATGTTCGTCTTCGAGAACATCGCGACCCTCGACGACCGTTCGATTCAGCGGATCTTGCGCGAAGTTGAGGTTCGGGACCTTTCGCTGTCATTGAAAGCCACTCCTGACAACGTCAAGGAGTGTGTGATGCGGAACATGTCGACTCGAGCGGCGGCCATGATGAAAGAGGACATGGATGCCTCCGGCCCGGTGCGCCTGCGCCAGGTGGAAGAGGCGCAACAGCGAGTAGTCGAAATCATCCGGCGGCTCGACGAAGCGGAAGAAATCGTGATTTCACGCGGTGGTGACGATGAACTCGTCGGCTAGCCGCAGGATATTCCGTTCGCCGGAGGGCGAAGACGACGTGTTCGTCGTCGGGACGCCGATGCGCCATCAGATGGCCGCAGACGATCCGGTGACTTCCGTGACGAGCCTTATCGACGGAGCGAAACGGCGAGCGGAAGCGATCCTCGCCCAGGCTGAAGCTGACGCCGCCGCGATCATCGCCCAGGCCGAAGCCGAAGCAGATGCGACGCGGTCAGCTGGATTCGAAGCGGGCGTCAGTGCAGGTCAACGCGGCGCTTCAAGCGAGGCTTCACAACACCTGCAGGCTATTCAATCGGCCGCGCGCGAAGGCATAGCTATCCGCGACGCGATGATCGAAGAGGCAATGCCAACGATAGCAAAGGCGGTCGCGATGGCCTGCCGGCGGGTAGTCGGCGCCGCGTACGATGCGGACCCATCGCTCACAGCTGCAGCGTGCGCAGACGCAGTTCGCATGGCCGCCAACCAACAGATTCTCTCGATTCGTGTGAACCCAGGCGCCCTGGATGTGGTCCGGGCCGACCTTGTTGACCTGGCGGAGTATGTCCAACCTGACCAAGCGATCGAACTCGGCGGGTGCATCATCGACATTCGGAACGGGACGATCGACGCAACGCTGGACTCCCGGCTCGATCTCGATGGAGCTCGCCCTCCACTCCGCAGGCGGGGCAGCGGCATGAGCACCGGACTCGACGTACTGATTGAAGCCGCCGCGGCAGCACCGATTCACCGTCGAGTGGGGACGGTGATGCACACCTCCGGCGAGATTGTCACGGCGCGCGGCATCAACCTTCAGCCGCACGAACTCGCATTCATCGAAGACCCGGCGGGACGACCTATTGCGGCCGAATGCGCCGGCTCGAATGGCGGCGACTCGTACCTGGCGATGCTCGACCGCGGGACGGTTGTCGCCGGCTCGAAAGTACTGGCTGCCGGCCGAACGCCTTCGGCGCCAGTTGGCCGAAGCCTGCTGGGGCGGGTCCTCGACGGGCTTGGCCGACCGATGGATGGCGGAGAAGAACCGCGCAACGTGCGATGGGTACCCGGGCACGCTGAGCCTCCACATCCGCTACAACGCGAACCGATTAGCGAACCTTTGCCCTCGGGCGTCCGCGCTATTGATGGATTTCTCACGCTTGGACGCGGTCAGCGCGTCGGCATCTTCGCAGGCTCTGGCGTCGGTAAGAGCACGCTCCTCGGCATGCTCGCGAGGGGAACGACGGCGGACATCACGGTGATCGCGCTTATCGGCGAACGCGGACGAGAAGTGCGCGACTTCATCGAGCATGACCTGGGACTCGACGCCCTCAAGCGCTGCGTGGTGGTCGCCTCGACCGGAGACAACCCCGCGGCGATGCGACTCTGCGCGGCGCGGACCGCGACAGCCATCGCGGAGGCGTACCGGGCCGAAGGCCTGAACGTGATGCTGCTCTTCGACAGCCTGACACGAGTCGCGATGGCACAGCGCGAAATCGGACTTGCTGCCGGCGAACCACCGACGACAAAAGGCTATCCGCCCTCGGTGTTCAGCCTTTTGCCGCACCTGATGGAGCGAGCGGGACCGGCCGGTGTTGGCAGTATCACGGCGATTTACACCGTCCTCGTCGATGGCGAGGACATGGACGAACCCATCGCCGACCTCGCTCGAGCGACATTGGACGGTCACATCGTGCTAAAGCGATCGCTCGCCAGTGCCGGGCACTACCCACCGATCGACGTCCTCAACAGTGTCTCGCGGTTGATGGAACGCGTTTCCAGCACGGCGCACAAGGAGTCCGCCCGGACGTTGCGCGGGCTGCTGGCGGCACATGCAGACTCCCGGGACCTGATTTCGATCGGCGCGTACGTCGCGGGGAGCGACCCGGTCGTGGACCAGGCAATCTCGCTGACGCCGGCGCTCAACGGCTTCCTTCGGCAGCGCTCGGACGACATCACGCCCTATGACGACGCTATCGACGCGCTGGTATCGATGGACCCTGTAGTTCGAGTGGAGGAGCCGACTTTGGAGGACGTGTATGACGCTGACCCCACAACGTTTGAGACGGTTGGTGAAACAGCGTGAACGCCTTGAAAAGCTCCAGGAAGGCGAACTCGCGGGCGCGATGCGGCTCTACCGCAAGCGCGAAGAGTCGCTCAACGAGTCCATCGGAAATCGCGAGCAGCTCATGGACACGGCAGCCACGCAAGGCCCACTCGATATGGCCGACTTCATCGCGGCCGGGGCCTACCTTCGGCGTGTCGACCGCGAAATCGGGGCACGGCGCGCTGCGCTCGAGCACTCGGCGAATGACGTTGAAGAGGAGCGAAACGAACTCCTCCTTCGGCGTCGTGACCGAAAAGCACTGGAAACGCTGCTGGACAAGCGGCTGGAAGAAGAGCGGATTGAACGCGCACGCGCAGACCTGCGGCTCATCGATGAGCTCGCGACGACGCGCTGGCGCCCAAGTGGAGGTGCTTCATGAATCCCATCGGTGACCGAGGTCTGCAAACGCTGACCGGCTGGCTTGATGGCCTTTCGAGAAGGCAGGAGGCGACGTCGAACAACATCGCCAACATCGACACGCCGGGCTACGTCCGCCAACAGGTGAACTTCGAGACCGAACTGCAGCGCGCATTCGGCCACGGTTCGACCTCGATGGCGGCCACGGATCCGCGCCACTTCAACGGCGGAAGTTCGCTGCAGAACCAGTTGGGCATGGACCCTCAGCAGCTGCTGAGTTCCAGCCGCCTCGACGGGAACACTGTGGATATCGACCAGGAAATGATCACGCTGACTGAAACGCAGATGCGTTACCAGGCGGCGGCACAGGTACTGAGCAAAAAGCTCGGGAACATTCGAACGGTGATTTCGTAGTTCATTGAATAAGGAGTAGTGCCATGGGACTGATTCAGGCAATGGCGAGCACAGCTTCGGGACTTTCTGCACAGCGCGTCCGCATGGACACGGTGAGCTCGAACGTCGCGAACCTCGAGACAACGAACACGCCGGAAGGCGGCCCGTACATTCGGAAGGTTGTGCGGTTCTCAGCAGGCGACCCGGCGCTGCCGTTTTCGGGCGTGGTGAAGAAGTTCATGGGCGGCGGGAGCACTGGCGTTGTGCTGACCCAGGTTGGCCAGGACACAGAAACACCGACACGAATGGTCACTGACCCTTCACATCCCGACGCAGACCCAGAAACAGGCCTGGTGGAGATGCCAAACATTGACCTGGTCCAGGAGATGACTGACCTGACATCGGCAAACCGCTCCTACCAGGCGAACGTGACGGTGCTCAACGCCGTAAAGCAGATGGCACTTCGAGCCCTGGATATCACGAGCAGATAGACATCTAGGGGTTTTGACAGGCACTCAATAGACGAGTTGTGGAGGCAGATATGGAGATCGGACGGATTCAGGGAGTCGGAGCGGTAGCTCAGGCTGGAGCTACGGCAGCTGCTAAACCGGCAGCCGGATTTGCTGACCTGTTGGGCAAGGCCGTCAGCCAGCTCCAATCGGTCAGCGACAACGCAGACGCCAAGGTGAACGCGATGGCCACGGGCCAGGACGTAAACCTCTCGGACGTAATGCTCGCCGTGGAGACGGAAAGCATCGCAATGAGCCTGGCGACAACTGTCCGAAACAAGGCTGTCGAGGCCTACCAGGAAGTCTTCAGGATGCAGATGTAATGGGACTGGTTGTTCAAGCCCCAATCGATGCTCCCCTTCCCGTGAGCGACCCGGCTGCGGCGACGCAGGGGCAGACGCAGGGTGAATCTGGCACTGGCGACGTGTTCGCCGGACTGTTGGCTTCGCTTTCCGCCGGCCTCGATGCAGAACCGAAAGGTGTTAAGGCCGAGTCGCTTGAAATCCCGATCGGCGAACTCGCCCCGGAGACCGACGAGAAGAAGCAGCAGTCGAACCCATTCGCGGCACTCATGGCGATGACCATGCCGCTGCCGTTATCGACGCCAACGATGCCCTCAACGGAACTCGACGGTTCCTCCGCAGTAGAGGCTGTTGCTGGCACCGAGGGAGTCGAATCGACCGTCGGCCAGGAATTGGCGCCCGACGAAGCAGGAGCTGCTGTTGAGCTTCCTCTGACGGACGGACTAGCTCCCGCTGCTGCGACGGAGTCAATCCCAATGGCCGATGTCCTCCCGGACGTTGTGGCCGCTCCGGAGCCATCGGATTCCATCCCGGTCGAATCATCACCGAAACCTCAACGACCGCGGTGACCGAACTCGCTGCCGCTGCCGCAACCGACGCTCCGCCAGTTAAAGCCGAACCGGCAGACGGACCCCAACTAAAATCCGGCGAGCCGCCAACCGAGGCGGATGGGCCGCAGCCCGAACAATCTGAAACAACTAGCGTGGTCCGCACCGTCGGGAACGCAGAAACCAACAGCAACCCCGACAAGCGGGAAGCCCACGGTGAGCGCGGGCGCGTTCGGTCAATCGACCGACCGCAGCCGCGAGCATCGGCCGAAGGCATCGCCCACGCCTCCGCGAATTCGCCGGTGGGCGAAATGCGCCAGGCAAATGAAGCTCCGGCGGTCGACGCTCCGGTGACGGTCGATCAGCCGGTCGACGTGCCAGAGCTTCAGCAACCAGTCGACCAGGTCGCCAGTGCGGTGATCGAACGTGTGGATGAAGGTGGCGGCGAGGCCCGCATCCACCTTCACCCGGTTGAACTGGGCGAGGTGACCATTCGAGTGCACACGGACGGCGATACCGTCCGGGTGGCCATCCATGCCGAACGCCGCGAAGCCATGAACATCCTTCGCGACCACACGCAGGACCTATCGACGTTGCTCGGCGAACGCGGACTGAACCTCTCGGACGTGAACGTTGGCTTCGGCCGCGGAAACGGCAGCCAATCATGGGGCGACGACCAGCGGCCGCAAAACCGGCCGGTCAACGGGGAATTCGCCTCGGTAATGGGCATCGACAAGGACGTTCCTATCGAACGTCACCAGCGGCTGCGCGCGGCCTATAACCCGGACGGCGCGCACTTCTTCAGGGTTTAGGACAACCGCTATGACCTCACCTATAAACCCGGTGACGCAACTTCAGAACTCGACGTACGCGCCGAGCTCGACTGCCAGCTCAGATCTGAGCCAGGTCGACTTTATGAAGCTGATCATCGCGCAAATGCGGAACCAGAACCCGCTCGAACCGCAGTCGGACTCGGACTTCATGGCCCAGATGGCTCAGTTTGAATCGCTCAACCAGATGAAGTCGGTAGCCCAGAGCATGACGGTGATGCAAGGGGTCAGCGAACTCAACACGGCGGCGAGCATGATCGGTAAGACGATCACCGGCAAGCAAGTCGACGGGATCGCCGTGACCCGGGACATCGTCTCAAGAGACCTGTTCGGCCGGCCCTTCTCAAAGCTCACGAGCCTCGATCGCGTATCCGTGAACAAAGACGAACGCGTTGTTGCGGCCGCGGCCGACCTGCCAAACGCCGGCAACGAAGTGACCGGTTCGGTCGATAAAGTCGTCATGGACGCCAAGGGCATTCCGATGCTCCTTGTTGGGAACAAGGTCGTTGACCTGTTCACGATTGCGGCGGTGCAGTGATGGCCATCGACAGGACACAGCAGATAGGGCCAGCGGGGATTCCCCGACCAGCCAATCCGGCCCCGGTCCGCACGGCGGGAGGGCCAAATTTCCAGGACGCACTCAAGGGCGCATCCCAGGGAGTGCAGTTCAGCAATCACGCGCAAAAGCGCATCGACCGTCGAGACCTCGACATCGATGCCGGGCGCCTGGATCGACTCAATTCCGCCATCAACCGGGCTGCCGACAAGGGAGCTCGAAACAGCGTGGTCATGCTCGATGACCTCGCTGTGGTCGTCGATATCCGCGACCGCAGGGTCGTTACGGCGATTAACGCCGAAGCCGGAAAGGAGCGGGTCTTCACCAACATCGATTCAGTCGTTATTGCCTGAGTTCGAGCCATATCGTCAACGCCCAATTAGGCCGGTCCGCATGTCGGAGGCCTGATCCATTCTCCACCGCGGCCAGAGCCGCAGGAAAGGATCGTTACTGCCATGATGCGAGCACTCTTTAGCGCAATTTCCGGGATGAAGAACCACATGTCCTATATGGACGTGGTGGGAAACAACATCGCCAACGTGAACACCATCGCGTACAAGTCGAGCCGGGCGACGTTCCAGGACATCCTCGGTCAGTCCGTTCGCGGCGCCAGCACCCCACAGGCCGGACGTGGTGGTACGAACCCGGCCCAGATCGGCCTCGGCATGCAGCTCGGCGGCATCGACAACATCATGACCCAGGGCTCGCTGCAGAGCACCGGCAAGCTCACGGACTTCGCCGTCCAGGGCGACGGTTTCTTCGTCGTAAGCGACGGGTCCCGGAACTTCTACACTCGCGATGGCGCGTTCGACATCGATGTTGAAGGCAGCCTCGTGAACCCCGTCACCGGCCTGAAAGTTATGGGCTGGGTAGCTGACGCCAGTGGTGCAGTCGACATCGAAACGCCGCTGCAGCCGCTCCAGATCCCGTTTGGTACGCGAATTAGTGCGCAAGCGACCTCTGACTTGACGCTCCCGGCCCCGAAAGCCGGCATGATCATGGCCGGCAACCTCGATGCCGGCACGCCGCTGCTGGCACCGGACAACCAGGTGACCACAACCGTCACCGCCTACGACTCGCTCGGCAACGCCAAGACAATCCGCGTGAATTTCACCAAGACCGCTTCGAACACCTGGACGGTCAGCGCCAATCATGACATCCCGGATGCCCCTGGCCCCGATCCGACCCCTGGGGTTGCATTCGACGACCCGGTGACCATCAATAGCGGCGCTACGTTGAACTTCCTGCCGACGGGAACACTCGACACCGGCATCGTAGGCAACGGACTGGTGAACCTCACCATTCCGGCAGCCGAACTCGGCACCGGCGCCGACCCGCTGACCTTCACGATCGACGTCAGCTCGTTCTCGCAGTACGCAGGCTCGAGCCAGACGAACCTCCAAAGCCAGACTGGTTCCGCTGCCGGCGCCCTCGTCAGCTTCGCGGTTGGCAGCACCGGCGAAGTGACCGGTATCTATTCGAACGGCGCGAACCGCACCATCGGACAGTTGGCACTCGCCAGCTTCACGAACCCGGGCGGCCTTCAGCGCCAGGGCCAGAACCTCTGGGCTCCGAGCTCGAACTCCGGCGAAGCCATCGTCGGCCTTCCGAACACCAACGGCCGGGGCGCCGTGAGCACCGGTACCCTGGAATCATCCAACGTTGACCTCGCACAGCAGTTCACCAACGTGATTCTTGCCCAGCGCGGTTTCCAGTCCTCGTCGCGAGTCATCACGGCGGGCGATCAGATGCTTCAAGACCTGGTCAACATCATCCGCTAGGCGTTAGACGCCTGGCCGAGAACTAAACGAATGGAGGCACGAGCATGACGTCGACCGTGTTTCCTCACCCCCCAGCCCCCTCTCCATATTCATGGGGAGGGGGAGCACCCCTGGGAGCTACCCCTTCTTCCGCTTCGGGAGAGGGGGACTTCTGGTTTGGCGCAGATCGAGCCCGCGACGTTGGCCGGTCCTCCGTTAGGGTGGTTCGGTCGTGATTGGGAACCTAAGCCTGGGGCGGATGAATCGGATTGCCAGCCTGGCGATTTTGCCGCTGATGACGCTCGCGATAGTTGTGTTCTCGCGGTTCGCCGATGGCGGGGACTCTAAGGTCGATCCCCCCTCTTCGGGAATTATCGTGGTGGCGAATCTCCGCACCGAGTCGTTGAGCTTCCTCGACCTCGCCTCCGGGAGCACGAAACAGCTTTTCTTGCCGGGTCCGCCGCATGAGATCGTCCAGAGCGGCGGGCGTATCTATGTGACGCTCGGCCGCGGGAATGCGCTGGTCGAGGTCGAGCCAAATTCCGCGGCGATCCTTCGGGTTCTGCACCTCGAGGACGAGCCCCATGGCCTCGCTACCTGGGGTGACAATCTCGTGGTGACGCTCGACAAGGGCAACGCAGTCGTCGTCATCGATCGCGCCTCCCTGACAGAAATTCGGCGCTACCCAACAGGCGAAACGCCCCATGTTGTCGTTGTATCCAGCGAAGCGATCCTGGTGACGGATTCGCGGGACAACATGCTTCGCCAAATTGTCCCGGGGAACGCGACGATTCCCACAGGGCTGCAGCCTGAAGGCATCGCTGTCGTCGGGGGTGACGTGGTAAGTGCCGATGCGGCGGGCAACACCCTCACGATTGCGCGAGCGAGCGACCTTTCTAGCCCGGCCATGTTGCCAGTGGGAAGCGGTCCAGTACGCGTGGTTGGCATCGATAAGAATCTCGCCCTCGTTTCACTGCAAGGCGAAGACAGGGTTGCCGTGGTGAACGTTGCGAGTCGAAAAGTTGAGCGACGAATCGCCACGGGCGAACGCCCGGATGGGTTGTGCCCCTCGCCGGATCGAGCCTACTTCGGATCGGCGGCCAACGCGGACGGGATTTTGAATGTGTTCGCGACGGCGGATTGGAAGCCGGTAACCAACTTCAAGCTTGATACAGGACTCGGTTCATGCCTCTGGCTCGAGGTTCGTTGACCCCGAGGCCGTGAAAGCAGCACGATCGGCGGACGAGAGCGGAGGAGTCAGCCGTGCCCAATGGGCGACAATGCCAGGTCGGTGGGCGGTTTTCGCGTTGCCACAACGCGGCCGAGCACGCGTGTCAGTACTGCGGCCGGCATTTCTGCGAGTTGCACACGCACCATGCCCAGGACCTCGATGCTGTCTGCTCCCGAGAAAAGTGCCAGGCAAAATTCCAGGATCTGCTGGCTCACACGGATTACAAGACGCGAGTGCTGCAACGAAATAACGCTGGACTTTGTGGCATCGAGGAATGCGCGCCCCACCCGGGCTTCGAATGTTCGCTCTGCCGTGGAAGGTTCTGCGCGACGCACCTGACCGAGCGCATGTATCCGTTCAGCGAGGGCATGGTGTCGATCGATCGGCCAGTGAGCATCTGCCAGCGATGCTGGGAACGCCGAAAGATCTGGCGCCGCCGATGAACACCGACGAGACCGTCCGCCTTGAAGACATCCAGGCGGCGGAGCGAGCGATTTCCGGGCAGGTCCGCGAGACACCAGTTTGGCCACTACATATTCCCTCGCCAGGGCCCGATCTCGACATTCTTCTGAAGTGTGAACACCTGCAGCTGACAGGGTCATTCAAGGTGCGCGGCGCCCTGAACTTTCTTCGCCAGCTTTCCGACGCTGAAGCACGGCGAGGACTTGTGGCCATGAGCGCGGGAAACCATGCGCAAGGTGTCGCGCTCGCGGCCCGAACGCGCGGAGTCTCCGCCACCATCGTTGTTCCGGCGACTGCGCCGCTCGCGAAGATCAACGCGACCCGAGCACTCGGGGCGAGAGTCGTGGTCCACGGCGCTTCCCTCGATGAGGCGCGAGCCGAAGCCTTCGCCATCGCCGACCGCGAAGGACGTATTTTCGTCCCTCCGTACGACAACGATGCAGTCATCGCCGGGCAAGGCACGGTCGGACTGGAAATCCTCCGCCAGGCGCCCGATGTCGACGAGGTACTGATCCCGGCGGGTGGAGGCGGCCTACTCGCGGGCATTGCCCTTGCACTCAAGTCACTGCGCCCGACGATTCGGGTGATCGGCGTTCAAAGTGCCGCGATGGACGGCATCGCGAAATCGTTCGCGGCGAAATCAGTCGTCTCTGTGCCCGTGGAACGCACGATCGCCGATGGGGTGGCTGTCTCCGGGCCATCGGACCGAACTTTCGGGATCATTGAGAAGTATGTCGATGAAATAGTGGCGGTGCCCGACGAAGCCGTCGCCCAGGCCATTGTGATGCTGATCGAGCGGGCAAAGTTCGTGGTGGAGGGTGCTGGCGCGCTGGGCGTCGCCGCAGTCATGAGCGGCCGCTACCGGCCGAAGGGCAAGGCGCTGGCGGTGGTCTCCGGCGGCAACATTGATATCAACCTCCTCGGCTCAGTGGTTCGCCGTGGCCTTGTGGAGGCTGGGCGATACCAGCACCTGTCAATCGAGGTGAGCGATACCCCCGGCGAATTGGCCCTGGTGTCATCAGTTGTTGCCGAGGTCGGGGGAAACATTCTGGAAGTAGACCACAATCGCGAAGCGCCGGGGATGCCGGTGGGTGTTGCCGTGCTTGAGTTACTTCTGGAAGTAAACGGAGCACAGCAGTTCAACGAGATCCTCGAAGCGCTGCGGGCGCGCGGACTTCGTGGAGTGCCGGGAAGTCACGCTCGATTGGCCACAGAGACGGCGCGGAGACGCCACGAAACGCGCTAGGTCAGGAGCGGTCCAACTCATTGCCATCCGGCGAAAGCAACGCATCGAGCAGGATGACCACAATGGTAAGGGCAGAGGTGATGACCGCGAGGCGAACCATCTTCTTCAACAGGCGTCCGAACCACTTCATGCGCTGCCTCGCTGGATTGGATTAATCCGGTCCCGGTAGATGCCGGGATCGCTATCGGGGATCAGTGTCGCGCCAACGGCCTTTTCGTAGAACTCGGCCGGTCCGACACCGCCGATGATCGCATAGGCGTAGCCGTCGGCCTTGAGCGCTTCAAGACATTGCAGCAGGAGGACTCGCCCGATGCCGAGTCCTCGTTTTGGCTCATCCACGCCGGTCGGGCCGAAGAAGTCGGGGCGAGTGACGTTGTAACAGGCGAAACCGAGGACCGCGCCGCTCTCCGTCGCAATAAATGTTGTTGGAGGAACGGTGGCAAACCCGACAGTCAGTTCATCGACCCATTGGGGGAAGTGTGTCTTCGCAAAGGCGAGCACCGCACTCCGCTCGTAGGACTCGGCACGACGACAGCTGATGCCCTTCTGGCGAAGGGCCACGACCTCCGGAGCGAACTCCGGGAGGTCGTACAGCCTGGCGAGCATGTCCGGCACTACCTCACCCCCGGCCCCTCTCAGTGTCATGGAGAGGGGAGTCAGTACGTCTCGAATTAGGCGAGTCCGCCGCCATCGAGGACGAGCGTTTGGCCAGTGGTGAAGGAAGAAGCATCGGCGGCGAAGTAGACGCAGGCGCCGGCCATTTCGTCCGGGTCGCCGATGCGGCGAAGTGGGGACTGGGTGAGCGAGTTCTTGAGGATGGCCTCATTGTCCCAGAGAGCACGGGAGAACTCGGTTTTGATTAGGCCCGGGGCGATGCAGTTCACGCGGATGCCATCAACGCCCCATTCTTTCGCGCAGACCTGCGTGAGCATGATGATCGCAGCCTTGGAAACGGAGTAGCCGCCAAGCCCGCCGCTGGCGCGCAGGCCGCCGGTGGAACTCACGTTTACGATGCTTCCGCCCTGGCCGTGTTCCATGATGGCTTCGCGCACCATCTTGCTGAGGAGCCAGGCGGACTTCACGTTGGTATTCATGATTGCGTCCCAGGCCCGCTCTTCAAGGTTCGCGATGGGGCCGAACTGAGGATTCGTGGCCGCGTTGTTAATCAGGATGTCGATGCGCCCGAGCTGTTTCTTCGTTTCAGAAACGAGGTTCTGAAGGCCCTCGGTATCGCGCACGTTGGTAGGAACAGCGATTCCCTTGCGCCCGGTGGCCTTGACCGCGGCGACGGATTCTTCGAGTGCTTCTGGCTTGCGGGCGGCGACGCAGACATCTGCGCCCGCTTCGGCGAGGGCGACCGCAATGGAGCGGCCGATACCGCGGCTTCCGCCGGTGACGATGGCGACTTTGCCTTCGAGTGAGAAGTTGGCAACGGACATGGGTATTCGTTTCCTTTGTAAAACCGGACAGGCCGGGGAGGTTTGCCGTGGGATTGTAGGCGAAGACCGTGCGAGATGGTGTTCGCTATCGGCGAAAACCTGAGAACCGTTCTATTGCACTGAGCTATCTGCGCGAGTAGAAGTCGCAAGCGGAGCGGAATTTACCAACGTGTAGGTGACCAGTGTCCGATATACGCAGGCTCGCCGGAATCGCCGGAATACTCTTCATCGTTCTTACTATCGCGTCGTTCCTGTTGCCTGGAGCACCGCCGCAAATGAGCGACCCGAATTCCGAGATCCTCAAGTACCTCGAAGACGGCAGGACCAGCATCCTGGTTGGCCAATGGCTCTTGTTCCTCGGCATTGTCCCTGGAGTGATCTTCTTCGGGTACTTCATTGCGCAACTTCGAGAAGCTGAAGGCGCTCCAGGCCCGCTTAGCATCGCAGCCCTCATGGCTATTCTTGTCGCCCTGATCATGGGCGAAGTCGTGGCGTCGGCATTCGGGGGCGGTGCTTATGGAGCGACCCACGGCCTCGGCGAGGATAGTGCGCGGCTTCTCTGGAATCTGCTTGCTGTTGGAATCAGCGCCCAGGTTTCGGCATCTGGGAGCGTTCGGCCTCATTTCCGGCTGGATAGTCGTCGCCAAAGGCGGCTTCCCGAAGTGGGTTGGCTGGATTGGGGTGGTTTCCGGAGTAGTCGGCCTAGCCGCTTCGCCGATGCTTGCCTACGAGGGCGCATTCACTCCGACGAGCGGCCTTTCGGTTCTTCCATTCCTCGCACTGACTATCTACGTGGTTGCTGTCTCCGTGATGTTCCTGCGAAGCGAGAAGTAACCTCCGCGGCCTAGCCTCCCCAGAGGCTCATGGGGCTCGCTAGCCGGAAGACCACCGAACTTGCAGAATTTGCGTTGCATGGCAAGTGCCGCTACGTCGCGCGAAACCAAGAGTCCGGTTGAGAAGAGGGAATCATGGCGAACTTGATCGACATTGAAGGTGTGGGCGCGTTTCACGCGGCGAAGCTCGCCGAACTGGGAATTAAGACCCAGGAGGAACTCCTTACTGCTGCGGGAACCCCGGCCGGACGACAGGATCTGGTGGCGCGGGCGAACCTGACGATGGAACAGGTGCTCAACTGGGCCAACCGAGCGGACCTCGCCCGGGTAAACGGCATCGGTGACCAGTACGCCGACCTGCTCGAAGCCGCCGGCGTCGACACCGTGCCCGAACTGGCACAGCGGAACGCCGAGAACCTCTACGCGAAGCTTGTGGAAGTGAACGAAGACCACATCCTGGTGGACCGACTGCCCTCGACCGGTGACGTCGCCGACTGGGTGAAGGAAGCCAAAGCGCTCCCGCGCGCGCTCCACTACTAGGCGTTCCATCCGGACTTAGTGACTGACGAGCGTCCATTCGCTGGTGCGGAGGTGGTGGACGTCGTTCAGCGATTGCAGCGCCCGGACCCCGTGCCCTGAATAGACGGTGTGGATGGAACAGTGGGCGGGCCGGAAGAACATGTCGTAGTCGACGCCAATGATGTGAGCGATGTACGAGTTGATGACGCCGCCATGGCAGGCGATAACGACACGTTTGCCCTCGTTCTCGGCGATGATCGACTCGACGGCGTTCACGGTGCGCTTTCGAAATTCGAAGCTCGACTCCGAATGCGGATACACATCCCACTTTCGCTCGCGCAACATTCGTTCGCGCATGGCAAGCAGAAGTCCCTGCCCGAGGTAATCGACCGCTGAACGGTCGGCCGGGATGTCGCGGAAGACCTCGACCTCGCGCAGGTCGTCGATGACGATTGGCTCTAGACGGTGATGACGGGCAACCTGCTTCCCCGTTTCCAGGGCCCGCTTGAGAGGGCTGGCATAGACAACGTCGACTCGGTCGACGGAGAGTCGTTCGCCGACGAGCTTCGCCTGTTGTTCGCCGCGCTCGCTCAGCGGCGGGTCGAACGTATCGCCAACCGGGCCGGAGCGGGGGTCGGCGATGAATTGCTCACCGTGACGGACGAAGATGAGTTCGGTTACGCCCTCGACGCCTGTGAGGAACGCCCGATCGAAAACCATTGGCGTGCGTGGTTGTCCCTGAGTCATTTCGTTTCCCGACCTCGCTGTTCCGGTTCTTAGCCGGACTATCGCAGAGCAGGATGAACAGTGAAAGCGCCTGGGAAGGAACGATCGGTATGATGCCGGGCAGTAGCGAACCAGTTCGCCCGGGAGGCAAGAGATGGCCAACGCTCCTTCGGTCTCAGTGATGCTTCGCTCGTGGGACATCCGTGTGGGGACTACCGGCGAGATGGTCCTGGACGCCGCGCGGCTCGCCGAAAACGTGGGCCTCGACGGCATCATCGCAGGCGACCACGTGACGTTTTACGGGTACGGCAACGACGGCCTGATCACCCTGACGGCGGCTGCAGCGGTGACTGAACGGATTGAGCTGAAGACGGGCGTGTACCTGCTGCCGCTCCGGCATCCCGTTCCCGTTGCACTGCAGGTTGCACAGCTCGACCAGTTGAGCATGGGCCGCTTCGTCCTGGGCATCGGGGTCGGCGGGGAGGACCCACACGAGTTCTGGAGTTCGGGCGTGGACCCAGCCACTCGCGGAGCGCGGACGAATGAGTCGATGCAGATCCTGAAGCGACTCTGGAGCGAAGACCACGTGAGCTTCGAGGGCAAGCACTTCCAACTGGACGATGTGACCGTCTATCCCAAGCCGTTCCGGCCTGTACCGATTCACGTCGGCGGCAGAAGCGACGCAGCGTTGCGCCGTGCCGGCCGGTTGGGTGACGGCTACACCGGCATCTGGCTTTCACCCGAGCGGTTCAAGCAAGCAGGGGAACGGATTGCCGAGGTGGCTGTTACCGCTGGTCGCGACCCTTCTGAAATCGAACTGGGCATGCAGTACTGGACGAGCGTGTCCGACTCCCGGGACGAGGCGAAGTCGCTCGTTTCGAAAGGCATGCAGAGCACCTACAAGCTGCCGTTCGAGCGATTCGAGCGGTACACGCCCTTCGGGAGCGCAGAACAGATCGCCGAGTACCTGGGGCCGTTCATCGAGGCTGGTGCGAAACACATCAACCTCATCCCGGTGCAGGAATCGCCGGAGGCTGTAATCGAGGCTGCGGCCCGAATCCGCGAGGCGGTCAGGACGCTCTAGTTCACCGGGCAGCGCTCGAGTCTTGCAGCCCGGTCCCGACGGCGTTGCGCGGCATCGGCGACTTTGCTTGCGTAGTGGTTCGGTTTCATCGCTGTTGCCGGGATGAACGACCCTCTCTGATCGCCGGGCATCGAATGCTTCACACAGCTGCTAAATTCCGCGGAGCAAAGGTTGGCAAGCCCTGCGACCCGCGGTCGAGATGCCTGAACGCATCCGGCCGCATTGTCTTTTCACCCGGTGGTGATTCCGGGCTTATCCACCGAAACCGCGCAAAAGTTACGGGCGAGTTCGACAAACCGCCGGTTCCGATTCCAAAATCGCGACGTGACAAGCATTGCGGTTATTGGTGCTGGAGCGGTTGGCAGCTATTACGGCGGGCGACTCGCTGAGGCGGGGCACGATGTCCGGTTCCTGCTGCGACGCGACCTGCAAGCCGTTCGTGCCAAGGGCCTTCGCGTAACTAGCCCGCAGGGCGACTTTCACCTCACCGACGTTCAGTGCGCGGCAACACCGGATGAACTCGGTCAGGTCGATTGGGTCGTGTGTTCGCTCAAGGCCACCGCAATGGAATCGGCCCGGGAGTTGGTCGCACCGTGCGTCGGACCCGACACGCGGGTGCTCGCACTGATGAACGGACTGGGAGTGGAGGAACGCTTCGCCGAATGGTTCGGCGCCGAACGCGTCTTCGGCGGGATGGCGTTCGTTTGCATCAATCGCGGGGAACCGGGCGTGATACATCACCTCGAATACGGGCGTGTGTCGCTGGGTCATGCACTGGACGATACGCGGCAAAATGCCGAACTGGATGCGCTGCTCCGAAGTGGCAACATCGAAACCGTGGTGGCGCCGAACTTGCGTTACGCACGTTGGGAGAAACTCTGCTGGAACGTGCCGTTCAATGGGCTGAGCGTTGCCGGCGGCGGAATCGGCACGAAGACCATCCTGGGTGACCCGGAGCTGCGCAGAACGGCCGAACGGGCGATGCGCGAGGTCGTTATGGCAGGCAACGCCGATCTTGCGGCGCACGAATCGGATTCGCGGTTGGACGAGGAAGAAGTGGTTTCACGCATGTTTGGTCTGACCGAAACGATGGGTGACTACCGCACGAGCATGGTCATCGACTACCTCCATGGGAACGAATTGGAAGTCGAGTCAATCCTGGGGAACCCGGTGCGGCGGGCACGAGAACTCGGAATCGAGGTGCCGACGATGTCGACGCTCTACGGACTCGTGGCACATGCGGATCGGGTGCGCCGGGGCTTCGTCTCGACGCTGTCGGTCGGGTAGCCGCCCATGGCGAGCGTTGTTTGAAGAAACTGGCAATCGTGGCTAGACTCCGGGCGCAACGCTGGAGGTAGGCGAACATGGAAGCACGCGACATCCTGGTAGATGGCGTCGACCAGATGACGGAATGGCTGGACACCGCCATCAAGGACTTGAACGACGAACAGACGAACTTCCTGCCCGCCGGGAAGACGGTGAGCATTGGCTTCAACGCCTGGCATGTCACGCGGACGGCCGACAACATCTCGAACTTTGTTATGCAGGACCGCAAACCGCCCGTCTGGATCGAAAAAGGCTATGCCGATCGCATGGGACTGCCGAAAGTGGACCAGGGAACCGGGATGGACATGGAGACCGCGCGTTCGATGAAGTTCGAAACCGCCGCGCTGCGCGAGTATCTCGCTGACGTGCGGGTGAGCGCACTGGACTTCCTGAAGACAGTGCCCCTCGCGAAGTTCGAAGAGATGCAGATGGTGAAGCCACTCGGCGAGATGCCGAAATGGCGGATGTACCGGCAGGTGGTGATGACCCACGGGTTCATGCATCTCGGCGAAATCAACGGGATCAAAGGGCAGCTGGGGCTCGGGTTCTTCATCTAAACGCCTAGCTGTCGTGTCAAAAAGAAAGGCGCGCCGTTTGCGGCGCGCCTTTCACGTATCCGCCTAGGGAGTCTCGCTAGAGGAGGTCCCCTCCGCAGGCGCCGGCGGTGGTGCCGTCGCGCTGGTAGGCCTTGATGACGTTTCGGCCGGTGGTCCAGCGGTGGACTTCATCCGGGCCATCGACGAGGCGCTGGGAGCGAATGCCGGTGTACCAGCGCGCCAGCGGCGTGTCCTGCGAGTAGCCGAGTGCGCCGTGGAGCTGGATAGCGGTATCGACCACCTTGTGGACCATGTTGGCAAGGTAGACCTTGGCGATGCCGTTCTCCTGGCGCAGGTCCATGCCCTTCTCCGCCTTGTAGGCGATATGCATGAGCATGAGGCGAGCGATGTAAAGCTCGCTGGCGCAGTCGGCGAGCATCCACTGGACACCCTGGCGCTCGGAGAGGTGCTTGCCGAACGTCTCGCGCTCGATGACATGGGCAGTTGCCATGTCGAGGGCACGCTGGGCCATGGCAACGTTGTGCATGCCGTGGCGAAGGCGGCCGTAGGCGAGCCGATGCTGGCCCATGTTGAAGCCCTGGCCAATCCCGCCGAGGAGGTTCTCGTGGGGAACGACGAGGTTGTCGATCTTGATCTCGGCGTGACCGCCGCCCATGACGTGGCTGAGCGGCCCTTCGATCGCCATCGTCTTGATATCGCGGATGATCTGGTAGCCGGGGTTCGGCAGTTCGACGATGAAGGTGCTGAACTGCTGGTGTCGCGGGGCATCTTCGTCCGTACGGGCCATGACGACTGCGATGTCGGCTGCGCTTGCGGCGCTGCTGAACCACTTCTCGCCGTTCAGGACCCAGTTGTCCCCGTCGCGGACGGCCTTGGTGCGCATGCCGGTTGCGTCGGCGCCGGCGGCCTTTTCGGTCATCGAATAGCAGACGCGCTTGTCGCCATTGAGCAAAGGCTTGAGGAACTTCTCTTTCTGGAAGTCAGTGCCATGCGTGAGGAGCGTGAGCATCGTCGCGTCGTCCGGTCCCTGGCTGTTCATCGAGAGCGCGCCAAGGTGGCTCTCGCCGAGTTCCATCTGCACGAGGGCGTTGGCCAGCGGGCCAAGGCCCATGCCGCCCCATTCCTTGGGGATGAACGGGCACCAGAGCCCCTGGGCGCGAGCCTTGGTGCGCAGCTCCGTGAGGACTTCCTTGTAGGGGCGTGATTCAAGCTCTGCTTCGGCCGGGATGCACTCGTCGTGGACCCACTTGCGAACTCGTTCGCGAATCGCCTTTGCCTCGGCGGGGATTTCGAAATCGATAGCCATTTGCGGTGGACTCCTTTTCTGGTAAGCCGGTGAAGTCTAGCGAACGAGGACGAGCTTGTATCGCGGCACAGCAGCGGGCTTAGCGCCAGCTCGCGATCTTCGAGGCCTGCGCGATGGCGCCAAGGCCGGCGCTGAGGGCACGACGGGCCGCACCGGAATCAACGTAACCCGACTTGAAGAATTTCCAGCCCTCCAGGTAGAAGCGCGCGTAAGTGTCTGCGAATTCGGTTTCACCGCGGTCACGCAGGCTCAAAATGAGCCCTGAGCGGTTCTGGCCCCATGCCTCTTCGAAGCTGGCGCCGAGTACACTCAGTACCCGCGGCGCCAACGGCGAGATGCGCCACGACATGTCTCGCAGTGGCTGCCAGAGGAATTTCGCCGGGCGGTCAATGAGATGCGACGGGAGCTTCGCGGTCCATGACGCGTGTACGTCGCTCAGGAGCGACTTCTTGTCGACGGCTGCAACGAAGGCATGGTCCGGTTGAGGGCGCACCTCCTCAAAGGGGCTGCCGAACATGGTGATTGCTGTCCCCACCGGGCCGCTAAGGAACTCTGGATTCCCAAGCTCACGGTTGATGACCATGATTTGTGGTCGCGGTGTGTGAAGCGGGGCTGGGACACTTTCCGAGAACCGTCTTTCGTAGTCGGCCTGAACGGCAAAGGTACGATCCAGGTCCGTTTCTAGCAGGTCGGGGTTAACCAGCACGAGCTGTACATCGACATCCGACAGCTCGGGGACGTAGTCGATGGGTGAAGTCCATCGCTTGAGGCTCGACCCGTGGCTGTAGATCCCTACAACCTCTTGCTCGCCGAGCACCGAGAGTACCGCCGTCGCGATAGCTTCGCGCATAGCGTCGCATTCCGCCCGCAAGGCGACCGGCGAGGGGAAAGTAGCGTCCCACGAGGGAAGTCCGGCCACGCGAGTTGTCCCTAAATTCCGCTGCCGCCAGCTACCGTGAGGAGTGAGCCTGTGGTGAAGCTGGAGGCGTCGGTGGCGAAATAGAGCGCGGCACCGACGATTTCGTCCGGCTCGCCGCCTCGCTGCAACGGAATGGTCGTGGCTGCGCGCTTATTGAAATCTTCCATGTCCCAGGCTTTGGAAATGTCCGTCAGGAACGGCCCGGGGATGATGCAGTTCACGCGTACCTTGGGTGCGAAGTGCCGCGCGAAGCCGATCGTCATCGCGTTCACGCCGGCCTTGGCGGCGGCGTACGGGATCACGTTCGCGCCCGGATGAAGCGATGCGGTGCTCGAAACCATGATGATCGAACCGCCGTCCCCTTCGGCCATCCGCGTTCCGACGATCGCGCTCAAGCGGAACGGACCTTTGAGGTTTACATCGAGCACTTTGTCGTAGAGGTCTTCGGTCACGTTTTTCACGTGGTCGTAAATGGGGGACATACCGGCGTTGTTCACCAGGACGTCGACCTTGCCGAATTCTGCGTAGGCACGCTCGGCCAGTTCTTCGACCTGCCCCCAATCGGCGACGTGACATGCGACGGGGAGTGCCTTTCGGCCCGTGAGCTTACGAACTTCGGCGGCCGTTTCCTCGCACGAATCGAGCTTGCGGCTGGCGATGATGACGTCGGCCCCGGCTTCAGCGAAAGCGAGGACCATTGAGCGGCCGAGGCCGCGGCTGCCTCCGGTGACAAGTGCGACTTTGCCGGTGAGATTGAAACGGTTCGGCATGTGTGTATTCCCCTCGCGGCAAAGCGGCCGCCGGAGGAGTCTAGCCGAACCAGCTTTCTGGATCGCGGAGGCGCCGAACAACCGATTTAGGCGGTGAGGCTCCACGGGGAAGAGGCTTCGACGACCTGGTACGCGCGAACCTGGTTGCGCCCGGCGCTCTTTGCCTCGTAGAGCGAAACGTCGGCTTCCTTCAGCAGCCACTCTGGACCTGGCTGTTCGCCGCTGCGATAGGTGCTCACCCCGGCGCTAATGGTCACCTTGAGCTTCGTGCCTCCGGAAATGAGTACGTGTTTCTCCACCGCTGCGCGGACGCGTTCGGCGGATTCGATAGCACCCTCGATTGAGGTAGCCGGGAGGATGGCGACGAACTCTTCCCCACCGTAGCGCGCACAAAGATCCGCATCTCGCATCGTCGCCTGGAGGATTCCTGCTAGCTCTCGGAGTACCTGGTCGCCGGTCTGGTGCCCGTGCTGGTCGTTGACGCTCTTGAATCGATCGATGTCGAACATGATGACGCTGAGCGGCGTGCCGTAGCGGCTTGAAATGCGGAAGTGCTCACCGAGGTACTCCTCAAGGTGGCGTCGATTGGCAAGTCCGGTGAGCGCGTCGGTCGAGGCCTCTACGGACAGGCGGTCACGTTCGACGTGCAACTGGGTGTTTTCGCGCTCTGATTCGAGCGTGAGCTGGAGAAGCGCCTCTTGCGCCCGTGCCAGGACTTCTTCCGAGGTGGTCGATAGGCCCGGCACGTCCAGCATGGAACCGAGGACTTCGGCATCGGCCATGAATTTTTCGACAATCTCGTCGGCGCCATCATTGTCGATGCCGAAGAGTTGCTCGCAGTCCCAGCGGAACCGGATGAGTGCCGAGGAGGGATCCTGACTGAGCACCAGGTCCGCGGCCGCCTCGCCGGTGGCAACGCAGCGGACGATCTCGCGGAAGTCCCGGTCGGCATTGTCAGGCTTCGGGAACATGCGAATTGCGTTGACGAGCGCTTCGGGCAGGTTCCACTTTTCGGCGAGGGCGGCGCCCGCTTCTGCATGGTCGAAACCGAACTTCGTGCGTTCGATAGCGCGCAGTTTCGAAAGGTCGCTACCCGCGGCGACGCAGATTCGGCGGTAGTCCTCGCCAAGCGCCTGGTCCAGGGCGATGACGCCGATAAGGTGCAACAGCCCACCGAGGAAGGCCTCGTCGCTGCATGCGTAGCCCGCCTTGGTTGCTACCGCTCGCGCCGCTGTCGCCGTTAGCAGACTTCGCTGCCAGACGAGGGTGTGGTCGGCGGCGAGGCCGCTTTGTTTTCGCATGTTGCCGACGAGGGAAAAGCCGAGGGCGAGGGTTTTTACACTGCGGAGTCCGAGGACGATAACTGCGTCACGAAGGCGGCTGACAGAACGGGGCCGCCCGTAGAATCCCGAGTTGGCAGTCTTCAATACTCGCGCGGAAAGGGCTGGGTCTCGAGCGATCGTGTTGGTGAGGACATCGATATCGATGTCTGGCCGCTGCACGAGGCCCACAATCTGGACGGCCACGGCCGGGATTGTCGGAAGCCGCGGGGAATCCATGAGACTTTCAAGCGACTGCGCAGTAACCACCCTCAACACCTCTTCAACGAATGAGGCCACACATGTTTGGCCTCGTTAGTCTGCCTTCCCCGTGGTTATCGGCACGAAGTCCTCAAAAGTTGACGGGTATTTACCGCAGAATTCTCAGGAGTTCCCCTTACGCCACTTGCTCACGAACGAGCATCAATCGGTTCCGCTGTGTTCGTATTGTTCGGCACGGTCGACGGCGGCCAGCAGCACCTTCACCAATTCCTTCGCGGAATCGATCGTGAGTTCGACCGCAACCCGCGCAGCGACACCTGAAGACTCATTGGTGAAGTCGATATTCACCGCGTGCTCAAGATCGACATCGAAGGGGTGGTCGTAGCTGACCGAGACTTCAGCGAGCTTGAACCAGCCTTCGCGACCACGGCCGCTTCCGGTCAGAGGCGCTCGTTCGAGGATGTTTGTGCACATGGTCTAGTTCCCCAGTTGCCGATTGAAGAATTCGAAGACTTTCTTCCAGCCGTCCACGGCCGCCTCGGCCCGGTACGCCTGGGGTACGTGATGGTAGAAGAAGCCATGGCCGGCGCCATCGTAGCGATGGAATTCGTACGTCTTACCATGCTTCTTCAGTTCGGCTTCGTGCACGTCAACCTGCTCGGCTGATGGGGCGCGATCGTCGTTTCCAAAGAGACCCAGCATTGGGCAGTCGAGGTCCCTGGTGTACTCGATTGGAGCGACTGGGCGCATCTCCGTGGCGTCTTCGGGTTTGGCCACTACCCCGCCGCCCCAGAGATCGATGACCGCGTTGTAGCCGGGTGCGCAGGATGCTGCGAGAACCGCGTGGCGCCCCCCGGAGCAGGTGCCGACCACGCCGATTTTGCCGTTGGAATTCGCCTGCGAGCGGAGGAAGTCACGGCAGGCAGCGGAATCACCAACCACCTGCGGATCGGGCACGCCCCCGTTGGCGCGGACCTTCACGGCGACATCTTCCGGCAGACCGTGGTCTACGCGGCAGTAGAGGTCGGGCTCCATGACTGCGTAACCGTGGTAGGCGAGCTTTCTTGCGGCTTCTTTGGACCATTCGTCCCAGCCGGGGAAGTGATGGAGCCAGACGACTCCCGGGAATGGACCGTCACCGAGGGGCCGGGCGTAGTAGGCGTGGATGGGGTCGCCGTTGTGGCCAGCGATGGTGATTGATTCGGCGATGATGCCTTCGTACTGGTCGGTTGTTCCGGGCATGAGCTACTCCGCGTCGCGAGATGTGCGGGCGATTGTAGCGAGTTGCAGTGGCGGGCGTCCCTCCGGGGTGGCTAGCGCCCCGTGAACTTCGGCTCGCGCTTTTCCTGGAAGGCTGCCACGGCTTCACGGTGGTCGGAGGTGCGGACGCTTGGGAGAGTGGGCTACCGTTTGATCCTGAGCGGTTGCCGCAATTGAAAGGCGCCGACGGCGAGTAGCACCTCACCGACAATCATTATGGCAAACTTCAAAATGGTCACAAACCGTTTTACCGGATCAACGAGGGTCCGTTCGGTGGCCCGTCGTGCATCGCATCCATCTTCCTTAACTATTGAGGCCAGGGAGGTCAGACGTTGTCCCAACCACGGAACCCAACTCCGCCGAACCGGCCACCTACTGCTACTCCACCTGAACGGGGTGGACTGATCATCCGCGTCGCTTGGGAGGACTCCTTATCTGGAATGCTCCGCCAGATCTATCGCGAGGTCGATTGCCCGTGGTTCACGAACGTCCCGTTCGAACAACTAACGCCCAACTGGGACGGCGCATTCGATGTATTGCGGTCGCTGGACGAGTGGCGGACAGAGGGTTCGTTTGAAGTAGTCCTCCTGCGTGCCCCAGAGTCTCCCACCGCCGAGCAGTCGAGCACCTTAATAGCGCTCGAAGAATTGATCGCAGCCGCGGACGAATGGTGGCGAGCTAGAAGCGGATTCTTCCGCCTCTCCACAGCTCCCGTCTAGTTAAAGCCAACACAGAACGTCAGCGTTTGGGCGACGACTTTTGGCGCATGCCGATCGAGACCCGACTGCGGCCTTCGTCGCCCTTCACCAACGGATTCGTGTGGGCTCGCGTTCGATTTAGATAGTTTCGTAGTTTTCCTGTCGCAGCACCGGGCACCTCGGGTGGGACTGGGAGGATGGTAGTCCTTCCCTCATCCCGTGGCCCCTTCTCCCAGGCTTGGGAGAAGGGGACCAGGCACGGCGGCCCTAACGGTTGGCGGCCCTTTCGATGGCGCGGCGAGTGAAGACCTTCACCATCGCGCGGCGGTAGGCCTCGCTGGCGTGAATGTCGCTGTTGACGTCTTCGAGGGCATCGGCCGCGACCGCGGCGGCAGCATCGATATTCGCCTGGGTCAGTTCCTTGCCCGCGAGGGCGGCCTCGACGTTGGCCAGACGCTGGGCGTGCGTCGATGCGCCGGTTAGCCCGATGCGAGCGGATTTGCAGGTGCGACCATCCATCTCGAGGACGGCAGCCACGCCGACGATGGCGTAGTGCGAGGCGCGCTGGTGGAGCTTCGCGTAGGCAGCGTTCTTCGCGGCCGCGAATTGGACACCCGCGATGATTTCGTCTTCCGCGAGGTCAACCGTAAACATGCCCTGGAAGAAGTCGGCGGCTTTCACCGCCCGCCAGGCCGTCGGGCCTTTGATGTGAATCTCGGCATCGAGGGCGACCATCACTGCCGGGTAGTCCGCGGCGGGGTCGGAGTGGGCGAGCGAGCCGCCCATAGTGCCGCGGTTGCGCACCTGTGGGTCGCCGATTTCGCCGGCGCATTCGCTTACCACCGGGCAGAGGCGCTTGATGAGGTCTGACGCGGCAACTTCGGCGTGCGTGGTGGCGGCGCCGACCTGGATCTTGCCGTCCTTTTCGCTGATGCCCTTGAGCTGCGCGATCCGCGAGATGTCGATGAGGACGCCGGGTTCGCTCAGGCGAAGCTTCATCAGCGGGATGAGGCTATGGCCCCCGGCGAGGAACTTGCCTTCGCCGTCCGAACCTTGCATCAGGGAAATGGCTTCATCAAGTGAAGACGCACGCTTGTAGTCGAATTCGGTCGAGATCATGACTGGACCCCCTCGTTGATGATGCGCCAGAGTTTTTCGGGCCGAAGCATCATGTCGATGTGCTTCACGCCAAATTCACTGAGCGCGTCCACTGCTGCGTTGACGATGCATGGCGTCGAGCCGAGGGTGCCGGCTTCGCCGACGCCTTTGGCGCCAAGCGGGTTCACGGGCGTCGGCGTGACGGTCTTGTCGAGTTCGAACCACGGGAAGTCCGTCGCCCTGGGGATGGCGTAGTCCATGAACGAGCCAGTGATGAGCTGACCGTCTTCGTCGTAGACGACTTCTTCGATCATGGCTTGCCCGATGCCCTGGGCGAGGCCGCCGTGGATCTGGCCCTCGACGATGAGCGGATTGATGACCGTCCCGCAGTCGTCGACAGCAACCATCTTCAGCAGCTTCGGTTCGCCGGTATCGCGGTCGATTTCGAGCATGGCGATGTGGCAACCGAACGGGTAGGTGTTGTTCGCCGGCTCCCAGAACGCCTGGTCGGAGAGTCCGGGGTCGAGGCCCGCTGGAAGCGGTACCGGCACATAGGCGAACGCGGCGACATCAGAGAAGCCGATCGACGTGCCCGGCGAACCTTTGACGAAGATGCGGCCACCTTCGAAGACCATTTCGCTGGTGTCCATCTCCTCGTTTGGGTTCATCATGGCGGCGGCGTACTTGGCCATTTTGTCTTTGACCTTGTCGCCTGCCTTCATCAGGACGGTGCCGCCCACCGCCTGCGAGCGGCTGCCGAACGTGCCGATCCCCTGCTTCACCACTCCGGTGTCGCCGTGGAGGATGGTGACGTCGTTCATGGGGATGCCGAACTGGTCGGCGAGCATCTGCGAGAAGGTCGTCTCGTTGCCCTGGCCATGGGGCGAGGCGCCGGTGGTCGCGGTTATCTTGCCGCTGCGTTCGACCGTGACACTGGAGTATTCCCAGCCGCCGGTCGGAAGGGAAGACGACGGGCCGAGTCCGCAGACTTCCACGTAGAACGCCAGGCCCAGGCCAACGATCCGGCCGTCAGCACGAGCGCGATCCCGTTCGGCCTTGAGTCCCTCCCAGTTTGCGTTCTTCAGGGCGAGATCGAGTGCCTTCTCATAGTCCCCTGAGTCGTAGATCGCACCCATCTGGGTCTCGAATGGGAACTGGTCGGGCTGGATGAAGTTCTTGCGCTTCACCTCGGCCGGGTCCATGCCGAGGTGGCGAGCGACCATGTCCATCGCGCGCTCGACGAAGTAGGTACCTTCGGGGCGGCCGGCCCCGCGATACGCGTCGGTCGGCATCTTGTTGGTGAACACTTCGGTGAGTTCGGCGCGGATGGCCGGGATGTTGTACGTCCCGTTCAGCATGAGCATGGTCAGCGTCGGGATGGCGGCGGTCAGGATCATGTTGTAGGCGCCGATGTCCGCAATCATCCTGATCTTGAGGCCCGTTACCTTGCCGTCGTTCTTTCCGCAGATGTCGACGTAGGCAAGGATGTCGCGGCCGTGAATGGTGGACTGGAACGCCTCCGAGCGGTCTTCGATCCACTTCAGGGGCTTGCCAAGCCGCTTCGAGAGGGCGGCAGCGACGTAGTCCTCACCATAGATGTTGATCTTGCAGCCGAAGCCACCGCCAACCTCGGGCGCGATCGCGCGGACCTGGTTGTCGGGGGTGCCGGTAAGTGCCGCGATGAACGTCTTGAGGATGTGGGGGTTCTGGGTGGAACTCCAGATTGTCAGGTGTTCCTTGCCGGGTTCGTAGTGGGCGACAACGCCGCGCGTTTCCATCGGCGTCGGCGCGAGGCGGTGGTTCATCATCCGCTGAGAGAGCGTGAAGTCGGCTTCGGCGAAGGCCTTGTCGACTGCTGTGTTGTCGACTGTGCCCGCGACCGGGTCGAATCCTGTGCCGCCGGGAACGTAGGCCACGGCAAGATTGTTCTCGAAGGCGGGGTGGATGATCGTCGGTTTACCGGTCATCGCCACTTCCGGGTCGATGACCGCGGGGAGTGGTTCGATATCGACGATGATGGCGTCCGCTGCGTCACGGGCCAGGTAGCGGTCTTTCGCGACGACGACAGCCACCGGTTCGCCCTGGTAGCGGACACGGTCGACAGCGACCGAATAGTGGTCCGGCGAAGGAAACGGGGTGCCAATCGGCATCGGCGGGAGGAACGCCTTGAGTTCTTCGCCGGTGATAACGAGTTCGACGCCGGGCATCGCTGCGGCAGCAGAAACATCGATGCTCTTGATCACGCCGTGGGCGATGTCGCTTCGCTTAAAGGCGAGATGGAGCATGCCGGGGAGCTTGATGTCATCGACGTAGGTGGCCTTGCCCTGGATGAGGCGAGGGTCTTCACGACGCTTTACGCGCGTGCCGATCATTTTCGGGGTTACAACTGACATGGCCCTAGCCCTTCTTCGCCGCGTACTTGATGGCGTTGACGATGTGCTGATAGCCGGTGCAGCGGCAGAAGTTGCCATCGATACCGCGACGGATTTCGTCCTCCGTCGGGTTCTTGTTCTCGTTCAGCAGATTGATGCCGGACATGATCATTCCGGGCGTGCAGTAGCCGCATTGAAGGCCGTGCTCCTCCCAGAAGCCTTCTTGCACCGGATGGAGCTCACCGCCAGCGCCGACGCCTTCGATGGTGGTGACCGACGAGCCATCGGCCTGCGCCGCGAAAATGGTGCATGACTTCGCGCTCTTGCCATCGACGAGGACGGTACAGGCGCCGCACTGAGTGGTATCACAGCCGATGTGCGTGCCGGTGAGGCCGAGATCTTCGCGAAGGAAGTGCACGAGCAGGGTCCGAGGAGCGACCTCAGCCTCTCGATTCGAACCGTTGACGTTGATGCTGACTGAAACCTGGTCTGCCACTCGTGGCCCCTCCGAAATGGATTCGTGCGCTGCGCCGTGTTAGGAACGCCCTTCGACCTGCTTCTCCATGGCCTTCATGAATTGGCCAATCATGAGTTTTGCCGTCCCCGCGAGGAGACGGCTTCCGAGGCGCGCGATAGCGCCCTGGGCTTTGACATCGCCGGTGTATTTGACGAGGGTGCCGCCGGCCTCATCTGAGAGCACCAGGGTGGCGTCACCCTGGACACTTCCGGGCTTGCCCGTGCCGCTCACGAGCAGGCGGTAGCCTTCATTCTCGGCCGGGTCGAGGACTTTGACGTTGCCTGAATAGGTACCCTTGATTGCCGCAATGCCGACCTTGATTATCAGGTCGTAGGACTGCGGGCCGACTTCCTCGAACTTCTCGCATCCGGGCATAGAGGCCTGGAGCGCCTTCGGATCGAGCAGCGCCTGCCAGACTGCCGCTCTCGGCGCATTGAACTTGTGATCACCGGATATCTCCATCAGGCAACCTCCGACTCAGCGCGCGAAGTGTAACGCTCCGGCTGGAAATGCCAAATGGGTGGCGTGTGTCTGTTTTGGAACGGCAGGCTCCCCTTATTAACGATGTATTAACTACCTGTTTCCGGCGAGCTTCCGGATTGTCGCGAACCGAAAAGTTTCGGTATGGTTCGCTGCGACGACTCTTTCGGCGTGCTACGTCGGTGGAGCGATTACCCATGAGTTCAAACTTGCCCAAGTTTAAATCGCCCGAGGTACGCCGATAGTGTTACAAGAACCAACTACCCGACCCAAGTTCCAGGTCGGATGGCTCATTGCCATCCTCGCCGCCTTCGCGGTCATGGCAGCTGTCGCCACTCAGTGGCGCAGTTCTGAAGCTGCGTTGCCAGACATCTCGATTGACGTTGATATAGACGACCCGACGCCAGTAGCCGGGCAACTTGTCACGTACACGGTAACGTAAACGTTACCGGTGCGTCGACGCCGGCAGCACTGACCCCGGTGCTCTCGATTGATTTCCCGGACAATCTTATCCCGTTTGGTGGGTCCCCGGGCAGTACCGCCAACTTGTTTGGCACAGGCTCCACATGCGCTTTGGCCGCGAATAACGTGCTGAACTGCAACTCGGCCAACGCGGGCAGTTATCTCGATGGCACCGTTAGCGTGAACTTCGTTTGGCCCTTCGACGGGACGGCGGTCGCGCGACCGGTCGGCAACCTTAGCGGCGGCGCGTGCGCCATCGACGTGACGAGCGAAGTCTGTGACTTCTCTTCGATCCCGGCCTCAATCACCGTTGACAACGCGGTCCAGGTAGACCCGGAGGAGGCTTGGAACGCTCTCGGCGTTCCCGAGGTCTTCACCTTCAGCTTCCCCGATGGCTACACCTGCCAGTCCGATACCAACGACAACGGGATTTACCCGGAGTGCGTCGCATCTGACGTTGTGCTCACCGGCGACCTTTCGCTCGTATCGGTAGCCCCCGGGCCGGTCGATGGCAACGGTAGCGACACCATTCAGGTGACCGTGATCAACGACGACGCAAACGCTGAAATGGGCACAGTCTGCCTCCTCGTCACGACCGACGACGATAATGCTGGCCCAGACTTCCAATCCGAATGTGGTACCAAGTACTACGAAGCTGGCGAACTTCGCCACATCTCCGACTACGGCGACGTGATCACGCTGCAGGAACTCAACAATAACGTCCGCGGCTCGCAGCACACCGTCTGTGTGACTGATGGCTCCGTAAACGAGCACCCGTTATTGATCCCGCAGCTGAACGCTCAGCCTTCGGACTTCATCAACCAGGTCCCGGACGCCTATGACGGCGACGAGAGTGTTGGCCCGCAGTCCCCGACCGCGAGCAACATCACCGTCTTCACCGGCAATGGCGATAACGGCGGGCTCGATGGCGCGACCTGTGTTTCGTGGTACTCCACGGGCGCCGGCGACCAGCAGCTCAGCCTCGATTACGTCGGTGCCGATGGCGCTACGTACACGATCGACTGGGACACCGATGATGACGGCAACGACCTGGTCACGAGCCCGGTTAACGATTCCATCATCAAGGAATGGAACGTCCTCGAGGACTCCAAGGTGACTGTCACCGGAGCTGCCTCCGTAACGGACACTCACGACCTTAAAGATGGCGATTCGCCCCTCCACATCACCATCCCGTTGTACCTGAACCCGGCGACGGGCAAGTACAACTGGGCGACGGGCGACTACCTGTCGGTCTCAGACACGTTCCAGGGAAGCCACCTGAACAGTGGTAACCAGACGGAGTACGTTTCTGGCCTCGTCGGTGTTGTGCACGAAGCTGACGTCCAGTATCAGTGTGGCTACTTCTATGCCAGTCTGGACGGAACGACGAAGCTCGGGAGCGATGGACTCGTGGACCCGGCAAGCGAGCCATGGGCGCACATCTCGGACGTTGGTGACTGCGTCGTCGGCGACTCAATTATTGTTGACTTCTATGGGCACGAAGGTCCGCTCGCGAGTGGCACCGGGCTCGATGTCCATGAGCAAGTCATCATCGACTTTGTAGCGCCTCCGCCGAGCCAGAAGCAGGTCTTCCTCGCCTGGGCCGGCCAGCGCATCATCCTCGAACACGACTGGCGCATCGCCCCCGGCGACTACTGGGATGACGAAGATTACGTCTTGCCAGTCGGCAACTGCCCGTTCGACGGACGATTCCCGGTGACGTACATCAAGGGTTCAGGCCCGGGTAACTTCGTTCCTGGTCTCGACACGGAGATCAACGGAAGTGACCAGGCAATTGTCGATGTCTACGACGAAGCAAGTCAGGACGACGATAAGATCCCGAACTACCCGCAGGATTCCTGCATCAGCCGGGTGCTCTTTGAGTCCGAAGACCAGGGCCAGGTTGATATTGAAGCCTTCGTCCTCGACGGCAAGGGCATCGCAAAACTTCAGTCCACCGAACAGATCAACGTGACGAAGCACGCGTTTGTCATCTACTACATGAAGATCAACACGATCAACGTGTCGCTGGTGACGCAGGTCAGCAAGCCTGACCACAACGCCACTTCGGACAACAGTTTTGTTTCTCTCGGTTCGTTCAAGACCACCGGCACGCATGGCGATTACTCGCCGGGCAACCCGTGGGACGCAAGCAAGGACGACGCGGATAACGCGACGGAATGGAACGTCTCGAAGGACCTGTTGGTTCGCGGCCGGGTAACCGGTTGGTTCACGAACAGCAACCCATCGGGTCGCGCCGCCGACACGAGCAACCCGCTCAACATCCTCCCGGCTGACCGCTGGGTGATGCCGAACGACTGGCCGCTGCTGGCCGGTGGTCCTGCTGACCCGGCAGATGGTTCGGATGCGCTTGGTACGGCTGAGCAGTTCCGCCCGTATTACGACATCATGTTCGCCCCGAACAACACCCGCGGCGTCGCACTGGGCACTCCGTTTGGGGTTTCCGTACAGGTGGCCATCGTGGTCGCGAGCGCTTCAAATAGCACCTCGCAGGTTGTTGTGAATAGCTGTGCAGACCTGGCACCGGGCGCCTCGTTCTTCTTCTCGAGCAGCGCGACGACCGTTCGCAACGTTACGAGCTGCACGGGTAACCTCCTCAAGTTCTCCGGGTCGGCCAGTGCCACACCGGCAGCCGGCTCGACGGTCTTTGTTCTGAGCTTCGCTCCGTTCGAAGGCCCGTACAGCCTGCTCGATATCCCCGGCCTTGCTGGCAACGGCCTCGGTGGCGCTGCCCTCAGTGACATCGATGACGGGAGCATCCGCGACACCATCCTTGCCGACGGCGACGTCGACTGGTGGGACGCTCCGATGCCCCCGGCAATGGTCAGCGTTGCACTTCGCGGCACTGGCTTCATCAAGCAGGTCCTGAAGTCGGACGTCTACTACAACGGCACGGCGAACTCGCCGACCGCGCAGGTATACCCGAACGGCTTCTACTTCACGGACATCCCGGACAGCCCGTTCATCCCGGCCATTGCAGTCGGCGGCGGCTACTTCTGGGACACGTGGGGCAATGACGGCCCTGGCGGCAACGGCGATGGTTCCTATGCCTTCTGGCAGCCGGCCATCATCGGTAGCAACTCGGCTGGCTTCGGTGACACGTTCACCTCGGCACAGACGACTGAACTGAACGCAATCCGCAGCGCCTACGGCGACGGCACCATTGCTCGCGACCTCGTTGTCTACAGCGACAACCACGGCGAGTTCATGGTCACCGCCAACGGCGACTACCGGACCGACCTCACCGCCTGCACGACGAACGTCCTCGCTGGCGGCAAGCACTGCGCACCTGGAGACCACGTGGGCACCGGTACCATCACGGCTACCGTTGACTACCCGGACTTCCGCGGGAAGCACTTCCCGGTCCTCTCGAACTCGGCCACCGTCACCTGGACGTGGGGCGGGTACAAGGACGTGACCGTTGAAGCTGGCGAGACCGACCAGTTCAAGTACGTGGTCTTCCACGCACTTGACCGCGACGGCTTCTGCTACGCATCTGCGGCCTCGTGGACCACGCTGCTGCACCCGGTGCTGTCGTCTATCGACGATGACTACACCATCGGCAGTGTCGACCCAATCGAGACCGTTGACTTCCTCATCGATTCTGGTGAGGGCATCATCATCGGTCAGAGCGACCAGGGCACCATCAACGATGGCAAGCAGTTCGCTACTGGCCTCTGGACCTTCTCGACCGCAGTGAACGACCCGGCTACGACCGGCATCAAGGAATTCCCGCTCAGCTCGCTGGCGGCTTCCGGTGCAACGGACGAATGCCAGGCCTGGATCAAGGTCTCGAACAGCCTCCTCGGCGTCCTGAACGTTCTGACGATCGCTCATGACGACGAAGGGAACATCGGGTTCGACAAGATCATCGATCTGACGAACACGACTTCCTACACGCTGAACTTCCGCTGGAGCCTGGTCACCTGGGCTGGCGCGGACGCCATCACCGTGAACGATGCCATCAAGGGCACCGGTACCTCCGGGAAGAATCCTGGTGGCAACGACATCTCGGCGAGCGTGACGGCCATCTACGGCTGGGACGCCTCGGCACAGCAGTGGCTCGGGTTCTTCCCGTCCGGGGTTAACGTCCCTGGCGCGAACGACCTGACCTCGCTGAAGACGGGCCAGGCTTACTGGATCGCCATCACCGGACCGTCGTCCGTCACCTGGACTATCGCGTCCAACGTCAACTAGCTCTCTTTGCTAGCCGACAGCAACAGGAAGGCCCCCGAAACCGGGGGCCTTTCTCTTTCCCTCTTCCGCCACTTCCCGTCCTTCAGAGGTTGTAGAGGCTACGGGCGTTTTCGCCCAGGACTTTGCGGCGGCGCGTGTCGCTGAGCGGAAGCGTGCTGGCGAAAATCTGGTCGAGGGAGTCGGCGCTGGAATCGACGTGAGGGTAATCGGAACCCCAGAGGAACTGGTCTTCGCCGATGATGTCCATGCACGAATCGATGTTCTTTTCGCGCGGCTCGACGACGTAGTAGACGTTCTTCTTCATGTATTCGCTCGGTTCGAGCTTGGTTTTTTCGGTGTAGCCGAACATTTCGTATTTCTCGTCGAGCCGGTGGGCGATATATGGCGCCCAGCCGGCGCCTGCTTCGACGCAGAGCAACTTGAGATTGGGGAAGCGGTCGAAGTGGCCGGTGAGAACTAGCGAAGCCATGGCGGGGATGACCTGGTAGGTCGCGCCCATGGCGAAGCCGAAGGTCCGGCTCGGTTCGACAAGCAGGCTGTGGTGGCGGGTCGGGTTCTCGAGGATGCGGTTGAAGCGGACGATGACATGGAGGCAAGCGGGCAGGCCGGCATCTTCGAGTTCGTGCCAGAGGGGGTCGAAGTCTGGATGAGCCGGGCTGCGGCCGTTGACCGGTTCGGGCGCGACGAACATTCCCCTGAACCCGGCTTTCAGGCAGCGCTTGAGTTCGGCGTGGGCAAGTTCGGGGTCGTGCATTGCGACATGGGCCATCGGGAAGATGCGGTCCTGCTGGTCGCCGCGAAAGTCTTCGCACCAGCGGTTATAGGCCCGGCAGTAGGCGTCGGCGAGCTTCGGGTCGGGGGTGTCCCAGAGGATGCCGATGGTTGGGAAGACGACCCCACCTTCGATGCCTTTTTCGTCGAAGAGCTTTATCCGTTCCTTCGTGTCGAAGCTGGCCAGCGGAGCCGAGTCGAGGTAGGTCATGTACGGGAGTTCGGCGCGGTTCGTGTCCACGCCGCCCAGGCCGGAGAGTCCGCCACTCATGATGACCTGGCGGTCAATGATGAGGTGTTCGTCCGCAGCCATTCGTGCCTTCAGTTCGAGGGCCATCTCCGGGAGGTTGCGAAGGTCTTCACTTGTGGCCTGCGCGCCCGAAGGCGGCATCATCGGCCGGATGCCGCGGCTTTCGCCGTCGCGACCGGAGATGCTGCGGGTAATGCGAATGGAGCGGGGCCGGAACTCGGGTTCGAGGTATTCGTCCCAGAGATCCGGCGGTTCGAGGACGTGCGAATCGCCGTCGATGATGTAGTAGCCCTCTCGTACCATTCCTGCCCCTCCACTAGTCGGCGGTAATTCTGGCGGGGCGAGGTTGAGCCTGCCCGTTGAATTTCGGTCTCCCAGACTGTCTGTGGGCGGCATTCTAGGCCGGGAAACTTCGCGTGTCCCTAACTACCCGAGAGCCGGCAGCCGAACGGTGAATTTCGCGCCGTTCCCCGGCTCCGATTCCACTGAGATGCGGCCACCGTGGGCCTCCGCGATCCACTTCGCGATGGCCAGACCGAGCCCGGCGCCACCCATCGCGCGTGTTCGAGCGCTATCCGCCCGGACGAAGCGGTCAAAAATCTTCGACTGTTCCTCGGCAGCGATGCCAGGTCCGGTGTCGGAAACAGTGAGTTCCACCCACTTTCCAGATTGGATGCAACGTACGTCGACGCGTCCGCCGGCCTGCGTGTACTTGAGCGCGTTGTCCAGGAGGATGGTCGCGAGCTGGCGGAGCCGGGCACGATCGCCGTCGACTTCCACAGGTTCGGCAGCCACTCGTAGCAGGATTCTGGTGCTCGCCAGCGAGCGGTTCCATCTTGCGGCCGAGGTCCTCGACGACCGCACCGAGGGCCACCGGGTCGTGCGCGAGGTTGGCCGCGCCCTCATCCGCTCGGGCGAGGAGCAGGAGATCTTCGACGAGCTTCGTCATCGACTCGGCTTCCTCGGTGATGGCGTCGACCTGGTCCATGTTGGCAGCGATGGTGTCTTCCGGGTGGCGCTGGAGCAGTTCTCCGTTCGCTCGCAGTACAGCAAGCGGCGTGCGCAACTCGTGGGAGGCATCGGAGACGAACCGCTGCTGGCGTTCGTACGAGGTGCGGATCGGGCGAAGTGCAACGCCGGCCAGCCAGATGCCACCCGCTGCAGCTGCCAAGAGGCCGCCGAGCCCACCGACGAGGAACACGTTCCTGAGCGTTCGGAGCTGGCGATCCCGGGCTTCAAGCGAACGCCCGATATGGATCCAAATTCCGGAGTTTCCAAGTTTCTCGGTCACGAGGCGGTAGTGAGCACTGTCGGCATGGACATCGGTTGTGACCGAGCCACCGGCCGCCGCATCGCAAAGACCGGCGAAATCAACGTCGTCAACACTGATCGAACGCGGGTTTCCGAATACCGTGCCGGTGGCATCGGTGTAGACGATGAAGACGTCGGACGGCACACCGGGTGGCAGCCGGTCGTAGTCGTCACCGTCGCCGCCGGTCGCGAGATTGCCGGGACCTCGGCCATCGCGGTCGCCAGGGCTCCGGTCTGGCGTCTGTTGGGGCTGATCCACTGCGACACGCGTGGTTTCGAGGCTATCGTTTATCTCGTTGTCGATATCCTTGCGAATTAGCACATAGGCCGAAGCGCCGACCACCACCAGCGTGGCGAGGAGAGCCAGCGAGAACCACGTGGCAAGGACGAATCGCGCCCGGGTGAACATCAGTCCGTCCTGATCGCGTAACCGGTACCACGGACGGTACGGATGAGCTTCTTGTCGAACCCCTTGTCGATCTTGTTTCGCAGGTAATGGATGTAGATGTCTACTACGTTCGATTCGGTGATGGAGTCGTAACTCCAGACCGTGTCGAGTAACTGTGAGCGGGTCATCACCTGGCCCGGGTGGCGCATGAGGGTTTCGAGGAGGGCGAACTCTCGCGCCGTGAGCTCGATACGGCGCTGGCCGCGTCGTGCGTCGCGGGAACGCAGGTCGAGTTCGAGGTCAGCCACGGTGAGGAGCGCAGCTTCGGTCGCTTCACCCATGCGGGCACGACGGCTGAGGGCTCGCACACGGGCGAGGAGTTCGGCAAGGGCGAACGGTTTGACCAGGTAGTCATCGGCGCCTGAATCGAGGCCGCGCACGCGGTCCTGGATGCCATCGCGGGCGGTGAGCATAAGAATCGGCACGGTAGCCCCCTGGCTACGCAGACGGCGGGCGATTTCGTAGCCGTCGTATGAAGGCAACATGACGTCGAGGAGGATGACGTCGTACTCGCCCTTTTCGGCGCGCGCGAGACCTTCGGCGCCGTCGGCGGACCAATCGGTGGCGTAGCCCTCGTCGTCAAGAACACGGCGGACAGCGGTGGCCAGGCGGGCTTCGTCTTCAACCAGGAGGATTTTCATTTTCGCCATTGATCGGAGCATACCTTCATGAGAACTGCATGAGAGGATTCCAATGTTCGGCAAAGGATTGGTTCGCGGTGTCCATCGGCCTCAGCAGCTACCTCCGCTATCATTCTCGGAATCAGGCAGCGAAGGAGCGTGACGATGGCCGCGAAAGCGAAATCCAGCAAGAGCACGGCGAAAAGACGGAGCACTGCGCGTCCTGCCGCGAAACGCTCAACCACCAGGCGGGTCGCTAAGCGACGAACATTCGCGCTACCGGGTGGACTCAAGCTGAACGTGAACGAAAAGAGTTTCAGCGTCAGTTCTGCCAGCGGGCCGCTGAGCGGCACATGGAGTTCTTCTGGCCGATCATCGATGGGGATGAAGTTGCCGGGTGGAGTGACCGTTCGCAAGAGCGTGTAGTTGGGGGCGGGTCGAATGTTCGGAGAGTCTGTTGCGAGTGCGAGGACGAGCGAGCGCTTCCGCACTCGACTCTGACGGGATTGCCTCGGCGGTTCAGCCCTGCTGCGCGATTGCGGGGTGTTGGCGGTTGAACTGGGTCGCTGATTCGAACGCTTTCGCTAGTTGCAGCACGCCGAACTCGTCGCGATAGCGGCCCACGATCTGGACGCCGACGGGCAGGCCTTCGGGCGATAAACCGCAGTACAGAGAATCTGTTGCGAGTGCGAGGACGAGCGAGCGCTTCCGCACTCGCCTCTGACGGGATTGCCTCGGCGGTTCAGCCCTGCTGCGCGATTGCGGGGTGTTGGCGGTTGAACTGGGTCGCTGATTCGAACGCTTTCGCTAGTTGCAGCACGCCGAACTCGTCACGATAGCGGCCGACGATCTGGACGCCGACCGGCAGGCCCTCTGGCGTGAAGCCACAGGGAACGGAAATCGCCGGATGGCCGGTGACCGTGATGTAGAAGCACGACCTCATCCAATCGATGTAGGTCTCCATCGGGACGCCGTTGATAGAGACCGGGTATGGCTCTTCGACATCGAAGGGAGGGACCTGGTTCACCGGCAGGATGAGGAACTCATAATCGTCCAAGAACGCCTTCATGGTGTTGAACACCCCCGTGCGCAGTCGTCCTGCTCGGGCGATTTCGGCACCCGTGAGGGCCATGCCCTTCTCGATGTTCCAGACTGCCGTGTCTTTCAGCTGGTCCCGGTTCGTCTCGAGCAGTGGGCCGCGCGTCTCGGCGAGGTTCAAGGCTCTGAGCGTCTGGAATGCCTCGTAGGCATCGGACAGGTCAGGGCAGGCTTCGACGACTTCGCAGCCAAGATCGGAAAACACGGAGCGTTGGGCTTCAAGCGTCATTGCCACGCGGGCATCTATCGGCAGTCCGCCGAAGTCGCTGCTCCAGGCGATACGCACACCGCGGAAGTCACGCCCAAGCGCCGCGAGAAAGCGGTCGCCGGGCTCTGTGATGCTAATGGGGGAGGCAGGGTCGGGACCGGCCAGTGCGCTCAGCATCAGGGCCACGTCCCCTACGGTGCGGGCCATCGGGCCATCGACGCTCAGGTTCGCCCACGAGCCGGGCTTGCCGGGAACACGCCCGGGAGAGGTGCGAAAGCCAACTACATTGTTGAAGTTCGCCGGATTTCGCAGGGAACCGCCCATGTCGGAGCCGTCGGCGATTGGCACCATCCCGCAGGCGAGGGCGACCGCCGCGCCACCGGAACTCCCGCCGCACGTTTTGGAGAGGTCGTACGGGTTGCGCGTCGCGCCAAAGACTGCGTTAAACGTCTGAGAACCAAGTCCGAACTCGGGCGTGTTGGTCTTGCCAACGGTTATTGCGCCAGCGTCTTTCAGCCGACTGACGGTGATGCAATCGAAATCGGGAACGAAGTCGGCATAGATAGGCGAGCCGTAGGTGGTACGAATACCGTTTGTCTCGTGCAGGTCCTTGTGAGCCACCGGCAGGCCATGAAGGATTCCCACATCTTCGCCCCGGGCGAGGCGTTCGTCGGCTGCCGCCGCATCCGCCATCGCCCGCTCGGCGACAAGCGTCACGATCGCGTTGACCTTCGGGTTCACGCGCTCGATCTGGGCCAGATGTGCCGCCATCACTTCTCGTGCGGAGATTTCCTTCGCACGAATCAGCCGGGCCATCTCCACGGCGTCTAGAAAACAAATCGCTTCTGGATTCACAAAGGCCACGATACGCGCCGCAACGCAATTCGAAATCTGCGAGCGCGGATCTACTTCCAGAGATGGTGCTGATACCAGTGGACGTCGTGCCAGCTACCGAGTTTGTAGCCCATATGCTCGTAGCGGCCGGCCTCGACGAAACCACATTTTCCGATGGACTTCGAGGCTCGCTTTCTGGCAACCGACGATCCCGGCCATGACCACGTGCATGTCGAGACTTCGCGCCTCGGCAAGAATTCCGCCAAGCAGTGCGGTACCGATCCCCTCGCCACGGTGCTCGTCAGCGATGTAAATCGACTCGTCCGCGGTCTTCTGGTAGGCCTTCTTTGGGCTCCACTGAGACAGACAACACCACCCGGCAACTTCCCCTGCGATATCTGCGACCAGCACGGGAAGGCCCTGGCCCGTTCGGGCGGCGAACCACTCCTGCCGCCACTCCTCGGTCATAGGTTCGAGGTCGAACGTCGCCGGGGAAGTTGCCACGTAAAAGTTGTAGATCGCGTTGATCGCCGGAAGGTCAGCTTCCGTCGCCGGGCGGACAGACATCGCAGACCAATATTCCGGCACGGGCATGTCGAACGTGTTTCGGAGCTTGGGTCAGGCGCGCGATTCGATGTAAGTCATCGTTCGCCGGTACTGATCTTCCTGGATGTGCCCCGCCGACATTAGATAGTTGGCGATTTGCTCCATCGTGAGTATGCCGACGAGATTGATGCCGGCGTTCCTCAGGGCCTGCCGTCCGCCTTCCTGGCGGTCGATGAGCGTGACCGCATCGCGGACGACGAGGCCTGCTTCACTCAGGGTAGTGGCCGTCTGAAGGATGCTGCCGCCGCCGGTGATGAGGTCGTCGATAATGAGACAGCTCTGTCCGCGGACGTAGATGCCTTCGATGACGTCGGCCTTATCGGTGGCCGGGGGATGGATATAGATCATCGGGGTGTTCACGCTCAGCGAAAAAGCAGTTGCCACGTGCAGGCCGCCGAACGGTACGCCGGCGACCAGCGTGAACGGCTGGACGTGCGGGTTTCGCATCGACATGAGCGTTTCGAGTTCGCTCTTGATGATGCGGGCACAACGCGCGAGCGCCTTCGGGTTGCTGATGAGGCGGCGAAGGTTCACATAGATGGGCGAGTGCACAGCAGTGCGTCCAAGGGTGAAATCGCCGAAGCCGATGGCGTCGAGCTTCCACAGTTCTTCGGCAAGCCAGAGGTTGCCGACAGGTTTGGATGACTTGGTCAAAAAGGTTCACTCCGGGAAGTTCGGACACGCGTGCCACGGAAAACGCAGATCGTACTCACCTTTTTCTGTTCCACAGCGTTATGTGTCAAGTTTGGCCGCGTTCCACGAGGGACAAAACGAGCGGCGCTCGTTACTTCTGGGGGCGATTTACCGGGTTGATGGGCTCGCGGCCCGCCAGAACCTCGATGATGTTCGCGGCTGCCATGTCGGCCATCTTCGACCGGGTGGCGAGACTGGCACTGGCGATATGGGGCGTGATGATGACGTTCGGGAAGCTGTAAAGCGCGTTATCCAGTGGTAGCGGCTCGGGATCAGTGACGTCGAGCGCCGCACCGGCAATGTTCCTGGAGCGGAGTGCGTCTATCAGCGCTTCCTGATCGACCACGCCGCCGCGCGCCGTGTTGATGAAAACGGCGGACGGCTGCATCAACCCGAATTCGAGTGCACCGAACATGCCGCGCGTGGCGGGGGTGAGCGGTGTGTGCACGGAAACGAAATCGCTCTGCGCCAACAGTTCATCGAGCGATACAAACGTGCAGCCAAGCGCGGATTCGACCTCGGGTTTGCGCGTGCGGCTCGTGTAGAGCACCCGCATATCGAAACCACGCGCCCGACGAGCCATCGCCTCGCCAATTTCGCCCAGGCCGACAATGCCAAGGGTGGCGCCGAAAACGTCCTGACCGAGGAAACCAGTTGGCGACCAAGTCTTCCAGCCACCGGCACGGGTATCGCGGTCGCTCGCGACAACGTTGCGGGCTGCCGACATGAGGAGGGCGAACGCCATATCGGCGGTCGTTTCAGCAAGCACGCCGGGGGTGTTAGTGACCCAAACGCCTCGCGAGGCCGCGTCCACCGGGTCGATGTTGTCATAGCCAACAGCCATGTTGGCGACGACCTTCAGGCCGGAAGCGGCACCGAGCATCTCGCCGGTAATTCGATCGACGACCATCGTGAGGGCGGCAGCTGACTGCGCCAGTTTGGACGCGAGGACATCGGGAGGCGGAGGGAGCGGGTCGGGCCAGACATCGGGCTCGTGCCCCGCGATTCTGAGGATTTCGACGGCGCGACCCGGAACGGCGCGAGTAATGAAGACTTTGCCCACGGCGACCAGTCTCGCGGGCAGCCCTCGAATGTTCCAGCGGGAGTTGTAAGGTGAATAGCAGCCTCGATCCGGAGCGTCCCGATGACCACCGCCCTTGATGCCCCTGTAATTTCCCCTTCTGAATCTGTACTGCAATCCGTTTACGAATCGGCGGCGCGGCTCCAGACAAACCCTGAGGTAATCGACCTGCTTCGCATGTCATGGCGGGAGGTTCGGGCGGAGATCCCCGTGCGGATGGACGACCGAAAGCTGCACATTTTTGAGGGCTACCGCGTGCAACACAACGGAGCACGTGGTCCCTACAAGGGGGGCGTCCGGTTTCACCCCAAGGCGGACATCGATGAGGTACGAGCCCTGGCGATGTTGATGACCTACAAGTGCGCGCTCATGGATCTGCCGTTCGGCGGGGCAAAGGGCGGCGTGATGTGCGACCCAAACCGGATGAGCGACACAGAACTGAATCGCTTGACGCGGACCTATACCCAGCACATCGGCATGGTGCTGGGCATCAGCCGCGATATTCCCGCGCCTGACATGGGCACGAATGCCCAAACGATGGCGTGGATGATGGACGCCTATGGCCAGCGGTACGGTTACACGCCCGGGATCGTGACGGGTAAGCCGGTGGAACTCGGTGGAAGCTACGGTCGAGACCAGGCGACGGGCCACGGAGTGGCCATCTGCATGCGCGAGTACGCCACTACAGAGAACGTATCCCCCAACGATCTGCGTGTCGTCATCCAGGGGTATGGAAACGTCGGTTCGTGGACTGCCCGCATCGCACACCAGATGGGTTTCACAATCATCGGTGTGAGCGACGTGAAGGGCGGCATCTACAACAAAGACGGACTCGATATCGAGTCGCTGGACAAGTGGGTGGCGGTTTCAGGAAGCGTCGCTGGCTTTGAACCGGCGGATCCGATCACGAATGAGGATCTCCTCGAACTGGAGTGTGACTATCTTGTACCCGCCGCGCTGGGAGAGGTCATCACTATCGCCAATGCATCGAAGATTCGCGCCCGGGTCGTGATCGAAGCTGCCAACCATCCGGTCACGCCAAATGCCGATGAAGTCCTCGCGAAGCGGGGGATCACCGTGCTCCCGGACATCCTGGTCAACGCTGGTGGCGTAACGGTCTCTTACTTCGAATGGACGCAGAACATTCAGCAGTTCCGTTGGCCGCTTGACCGCGTGCTGGCCGAACTTGAGCGGAAGATGGTTAACACGTTCGCTGAACTGGTGGCGAAGACGCAAAAGGACGGGACCACGCCTCGACAGGCCGCTTTCGACATCTCGCTCGAGCGCGTTTCCAAGGCAATCCTCCTTCGCGGGTTCGTGTAGCCGCCCAAACCTCGGACGCCGGTGATGACCGAATTGGTGCTCGCAATGACACCGCTCGAACAGTTACCATGACGCGAATGATTTCCAAATGGTTCGATAGCACTTTCGAATCACTGCACGACCAGCAGTATCGGACGCTCTGGATCGGCAGCACGATCGCCTTCCTCGCGTTCATGATGTCGATGATCGTGCAGTCGATCGTGGCCTTCGACCTCACCGGAAAGAACGGGGCGGTTGGCATCGTCGCCCTCGGGATGGGCATCGCGACCATTAGCATTGCGCCGTTCGGCGGAGTCATCGCCGACCGCGTTTCGAAGCGGAAGCTGGTCCTCATCGGCCAGACAATCATCGGATTCGACTTCCTCGCCGTCGGATTGTTGATCGTGACCGATAACATCACGATTCCGATGCTGGTCGCTTCCACATTTGTGATGGGCGCGGTCTTCTCTTTCATCGGCCCGGCGCGTCAGGCGTGGATCGGTGAAATCGTGCAAGGGCCGGAAATCGGCAACGCCATCGCCATGCAACAAATGGGGATGACGCTTACCCGCGTCCTCGGGCCGCTTGCGGTGGCAGGACTGGTCGCCATCTCGTTCATCGGTACCGGCGGCACCTATCTGACGATGGCGGGCATGTTCGGCTTCGTGATTTTCACCCTGAGCATGCTCCGGCCGACCAAATCTCGCCCGCCCGAAGACGGCAAATCGATCATGGCCGACTTCAAACTGGGGTTCACTCACATTGCGAGCCGACCACGGCTGGCGCTGTTGGTCACTTCGTTCATGGGTGTGATCATGTTCGGGTTTTCCTACCAGGTCGTGCTGCCGGGCCTGCTCGAGAACGAACTCGGTCACGACGCGAAAGACATGGGGTTGTTGTTCTTCGCTGGCGCGCTCTCGGGTCTCGTAATGACTCTGGTTATTGCGAGCAGGGCCTCGGGGCCTCACGCGTGGAAGATGATGCTCGCGAGTGGCCTGGTGCTAGGCGTTTCGCTGGCACTGACGGCCGGAGTTGCGAACTTCTGGCAGGCGATGATCACGATGTTCGTCGCCGGGGCCGGGGCGAGCGTGTTCCAGCTTCTGAATAACTCACTGATCATGCAGAACTCAGAACGGGACTACTACGGGCGGGTCATGTCACTCACGATGATGGCGTGGGGCCTGCAGGGTCTTGTTGGCTTCCCATTCGGCCTCCTGGCGGACGCAGTTGGCGAACGCCAGACGATCTTCCTGATGGGGACACTCGTCATCGCGACCACCATAGCGACGACGCTGATTCATGTATCCTTAAATCGAAGGCTCGATCGCCAGCCCGCAGGATTGCCCTCGCTGGCTGGCGGCAAGTAGCCCGCCCGACTCTTCAAACAGGACTGTACATAGACCCATGGGACGAGAAGAAATCGCCGCCCTTATCGCCATTCTGACCGCTGAAAAAGACGCAGGACCATCGAGCCCCGTGCGGGGCACGTGGGCTATCCACTTCGACAAGAAGAAGGGCGCATTCACCTTCGACAAGTGTGAAAACGAGGGCTACTGCGAAGAGCGCCCCGCCGTGATCGCGCTGGATGGCAACGTTTTGGATCCGGGCGGCCCGCTCTTCGGCTAACCCTCGATTTTCGGTCCCTGCTCGCCGAGCAGAGCCATTGTCGCGTGCCAGTCAGCTTCCGAGGGCGCGACCAGTAATCCTTCCGAATGAACGAGCGGTGAGTACGGCGCTCCGTTGAGCCGCGCGGAGTACCCACCGGCTTCGGCATGGATGAGCACTCCCGGCGCATGGTCCCATGGCATCAGCCGGTAGTAGAGCGCGACGTCGAGTTCGCCCGTAACCAGCTGCCTGTAGGCGACGGCGGCGCAGTGTGAGCTTTCGTGAGTCGCGAACTGGCCCACTGCGGCTTCTATTCGCTCCTTACGCGGCGAAGGAAAGAACTTCGTGCTTATCGACGCACGGTATGGTGGCCGGGCCGGCGCGACGACAAGGCGATTGCCAGACATCCAGGCGCCCTTTCCTCGCTGTGCGACGAGCGTCCGTTCTTCCAGCGGGAGATGGATCCAGGCGGCGAGCGTTTCTCCGTCCTGAATAAGGCAAACCATCGAACCGAACAGCGGGATGCCGAACGGCGAAGTTCGCCGTCCCATCGAGCGGGTCGATCACCCACACCGGCTTGTTCTCGCGAAGCAGGTCGAGGCGGGCAGGATCGGCCGCGCAGGATTCTTCTCCGACCACGACCGAACCCGGGAGCAGGCTGAGAAGTTCATGTTCCAGCCGGCGTTCCATCGCCTCATCGGCCGCAGTTACGACTTCGCCCGGGGACTTTTCACGGACGTCACCCGCAGAAAGGTTGCGAAAGCGCGGCACGATTTCGACGGCGGCCGCCTCTTCTATCAGTCCGGAAACGCGTTGAAGGTCTGGGAGTTGCATCGAACGCAATGTACGCGAAGAACACGGGAATCCGGCGATATCGACAAGTTCAGACGAAATTCGTTTCTCTCCACCCTCCAGTTATGACGTGGTTCTGTCGATACTGAAGTTGGAGCAAAAGAATCTATGGTAATGCAGGCCGTCGCACCGACCGAGCGCAAGCGTATCTTGCGGGTGCTCGTCGTTGACTCGAACGTCAACGACGTTCGCCGCGTGCGCGAACTGCTTAGCGCGAATGGCGACTTCGTCACGCATACCGCACGAAACTCCGACGAGGCATGCGCAATGCTCGCGGATGGACTCTTCGACGTCGCCCTCGTCGACTCTGGCACCTGGACTACCGAAGGCAATGTGCTTGTCCAGCAGCTTCGCGAGAGACGAAACGACGTGGCCGTCGTGCTGCTGACCAATGGCGACAATGAACGGGAAGCCCTTCCGGCGTTGAAACTCGGCGCGCATGATTTCATCAGCAAGGCACACCTGGAAGATGGCGATCAACTTGCGCTGCGAATCGAAGGGGCCTACGACGAGAACCGAAGCCTACGCCGCCGGGACACGATGGTCCGATGGCTGGAACGCGAGGCCCGGACTGACCACCTGACGGGGCTCTACAACCGCCACGCGTTCGACGAGCGTCTGCGCGAAGCCTGCCAACAGGCCCGCGAAGGAGAACGGCCGGTCACGGTTATCCTCGTGGATATCTGTGGGACCCGGATCGTGAACGAAGTACATGGACACGAAGTCGGCGACGACATGATCCGGCGAGCAGCCCACGGACTGGGCCGATGCATTCGCGGCACCGATACGGCGGCGCGCATCGGCGGCGACGACTTCGGTGTGGTCGTCCCCGATGGCGACCTGACAATCGGGCGACTGATCGCTCGACGCATCGCTCACGAAGTCGAACGGCTGAACGCCGAAGAGTGGGCCGACATGATTCCAGTCACACTGACTTTCGGAGTCGCGACCGGAGTGAACTGCGAACCCGCGGACCTATTCGCCGCGGCCGACCAGCAACTGAGCGACGACAAAACTATACGTCCGATGATTTCGGTGCTGCGGATACACGAGGAGTCGGACGGACCTTCGGTGGCTTAGGAGAGGACATGTTCGGGAAGCGCAAGACCGAGAGGAATGAGCCAGAGCAAGCCCCGCTTGAAGAGTTGGAAATCGACCCTGAAACGGGGTTGATGGCTGCCTCACGCTTTGAAGAGGCGCTTGAAAAAGAGATCGCGCGCGGGCTCCGCTACGGATCGAATAGCGCGCTCGTCCTTTTCGAGGTTGGGGTAGCAGAAAAGGCTACCGCCGGGCCGCTCCCATCGCCGGCGCCGTTCGTTGCTAAGACCTTGCTCACCGCGGCCCGAACTTCAGATGTCGTCGCGAGGGTCTCGACGCAGGTCTTCGCGGTGCTGCTTGTCGAGGCTCGCGCTGCAGGCGCCGCACAGTTCTCCGAGCGCGTCCGGACGGGAATCGGTTCGAACCCGTACGCGCGCCGCGACGACGGCTCTGGGCTGTTCGCGCGGGCATGGGCAGGCGTCGCACAGTGGGAACCGGAGTACAACACGGTCTCGGCCTATGCGATGGCCGCACAGGCGGCACTCAACTCGACCTTCGTCGGCTACGAATCGGCGCAGGCCTGGTATCGCGGCGAAGGACTGAACCGCCCGCTCTCGGTCTGATCTCACGGATCGCTCCAGAGCTCGAGGTGCGCCTCTCGCGCCAGCTGCTGTGCCGCCACGAACCGTTCCACGTACTTCACATCGGGCGGGAACGTGTCGACAGTGGCGAACCCTTCGAGCACCAGGACTTCGTTGACCATTCGCCCGTCAGGAAGCCAGACATACCGGAGCAGTCGATCATAGCGGTCTGCCTCTGAGATATCGCGTTCTAAGCACACCTGCTTGTTTCCCACGAGTTCTTTGTTTCGCGCGCTCGCCTCAGGCCCGAAGGGCTGGACGCCTAGCGTCGGGTGAACGGTTTCCGGAGTGTCCATGCCGATGTAGCGGACAGGCTGATTCGCGACGCCATCGCTGAAGTCCACCCGGATCGTGTCGCCATCCGTCACGCGAACCACCTTCGCCCAATCGCAGGTGACGCCTTCCGGCAGGTTTATAGCCGACGGTGGGCCGGGCGTCTCGATCGTCGAACACCCGGCCAGAAATATCGAAGCGAGCCAAAAGGCTAACCAGGAGCGCATTAGCTCGAAGGTACCACTCGAGCCGACGGTTGGTGACGCTTACTCGGTACGCAACGCATCAATTGGGTCGAGACGGCTAGCGCGGAAGGCGGGGTAACTCCCGCTCAGGGCGCCGATGCCGGCGGCCACACCGAAAGCGACGGCGATGCTCCACGGCTGAATGACCGTGGTCATGTCCTGGTCGGCGATAGTTCGGCCGTCGATGCCGAGGGCAATGCCTACGCCAAGGGCAATCCCAAGCAAACCGCCCCCAACGCAGAGCGCGAGCGCTTCGGTGACGAACTGGGTGACAATGTCCTTCGCGCGCGCGCCGACGGCACGGCGAATGCCAATTTCACGCGTCCGTTCGGTGACGCTTACGAGCATGATGTTCATCACGCCGATGCCACCCACCACGAGAGAGATGCCGGCAATGCTGCCGAGCAGAATGGACAACGTCCGGCTCACCTGTGTGGATGCGCCCAGAAGGTCTTCCTGGCTTTTGACCGTGAAGTCGGCTGTCGTGGCGTTGTGCTGCTGGAGTAAGAGCGCGGTGACGTCCGCAATGAGCCGGTCCTGGTTCGCATTCGGCGCGGCCTGGATGTTGATCTGGTTCACCACAACCGCGCCCGAAGCGTTTCGGTTGAAGCCGATGCGTGACTGGAGCGTTGACACCGGAACGTAGACATAGGCATCGGTCTCACCGCCTCCGGAACCGCCTTTGCGCTCCATCACGCCAACAACGGTGAAGTTGATATTGGTGGGGCCAACGGAAAGGCGAATCTGCTGGCCAACGCCGCCGCCATCAGGGAACAGCGTGTTCGCGATCTCTGAGCCCAGGACGATTGTCGATGTCTTGGTTGAGACATCAGCATCGGTGATGAAGCTACCTTCCGCCACATCGACCGCGCGAACCTCGGGATATGAGGCAGTGGTCCCGATGACCGTTACCTGTTGGTTGCCATCGACCGTGATGACCTGAGCGACCGCACTGATTTGGGGTGCAACTCCCTGCAGGCCGACGATTCCGGAGTTCGCAAGGGCGTCCGAGTCCGCAGTGGTGAGCGTCTGGCCGCCGCCGGCCGCTCCTCGCGCACCGCCATTGGCAGCTCCTCCGGTGGCTGCGGGCTGAATGAAGATCAGGTCCTTGCCAAGGCCCCGGATCTGGTCCTGGACGCCTTTCTGGGCTCCCTGGCCGACGGCGATGAGGACGATGACGGAGCCTACGCCGATAACCATGCCCAGAGTGGTGAGGAGGCTGCGCAGCCCGTTGGCAGCGATTGCGCGGAAGGCGACTCGAAGTGCGTCGAACCAGCTCACGAGACCGCCCTCACAGCTCGGCGCGTGTCCTCGACGATGTGGCCGTCTCTCATACGGACGACGCGGTCGGTGTGGTCGGCAACCGACTGTTCGTGCGTGACGATGATGACCGTAATTCCATTGTTGCGGACGAGATTTTCGAGCAGTTCCATCACCTCTTCGCCGGTTTTCGTATCGAGGGCACCGGTCGGTTCGTCAGCGAGAATTACGCGCGGGTTGACCACCAGCGCTCGGGCGATGGCAACGCGTTGCTGCTGGCCACCGGACATCATGGTTGGCTTGTGCTTCATACGGTCGGCGAGACCAACCATGGCAAGCGCCTGCTTCGCATGTGCCCGGCGGTTCTTCACATCGCGATACACCAGCGGCAACTCCACCTGCTCAACCGCATTCATCCGGGGGAGCAGGTTGTATTGCTGGAAGACAAACCCGAAGACGCTGGCGCGCAGCCTCGTCCGGGTGTCGTCGTTCATCTTGCCGACATCGTGGCCCTCGAACGTGTACCGCCCGCCAGTGGGGCGATCGAGACAGCCCAAGACGTTCATCATGGTGCTTTTTCCGGAACCCGAGGCACCCATGATGGCGAGAAACTCGCCCCGCTGGATTTCGACGTTCACATCGTCGAGCGCCTTCACCACTTCTGAGCCGGTACGGTAATAGCGGCTCAGATTCTCCAGAAGAATCACCGGACACCGCCTGTCGCGCCGGCGTTGCCGCCCGGGGCCTGGCCACCACCGATACCGAATCCGCCGGCTGGGAACTCACGTTGTTGACCTGTCGTCGTACCTCCAGTGGTCACCGCCGTGGAGGTGCCGAGGACGACGACTTCGTCCGCGGTAAGGCCGGACGTGATGATCGTATTTGTGCCATCCGTCGCGCCGGTCTGGACAGGGCGGTTTTCAGTGGTGCCATCGGCATTCTTCACCGTGACGGTCTTCACGGTCCCGGTGGTGCGAATGGCGCTGTTTGGAGCGAGGACGACATTCTCAGCGACGCTCTTGAGGATCACGACGGTAGCGTTCATGCCCGGGGTTGGAACGGGCGCATCGAGAAGGGTCTGAAGGATCCCAGCGCCTCCGGGTGCCGCACCGCCGTTGGCCGCTCCGCCCGGAAAACCGCCACCCGCGCCTGGCGTCCGTCCTGCGCCGCCAGGGAAGCCGCCACCCGCGCGGGCCGTTTGCTGTGCTGCGGGAGCGCCCGCACCCGGAGTGCCTGCCGCCGCCGGAGCGTTACCGAAGCGGCCTCCGGCGCCCGGTGTCCCGCTGGCAGCGGGACCTCCGCCTTGCGCGCCGCCCCGCGCGCCAAGTCCTGAGGTTCCGGTGCTTAGAGTTGCGTACGCGCTGAGAGCGGATTGTTGGGTCGCCGTGTCCTGGAGGTCGGCGGTCGAGAGGATGACCGCCTGAACCTGGTAGCTGACCACGCCCTGGGTGGTCGTCGGCGTAGGGTTCACGGAAACGATCTTGACGATGTAGGTGTGGCCCGTGAGGGCTTCGAAGGTAGCGGTACCGTATTGGCCCGCTTCAAGGCCCACGAAATCCGTCTCCTGGACCGAGAGGTTCACGACCACGCTATCGGTGTTGGTCAGAGTGAAGGCCTGCGTGGCGGCGCTGATGTTGTCACCGACGGCGACGCCTACCGCGGTGATCGTGCCCGCGTACGGGGCTGTGAGCACTGCTGCTTCGAGGTTGGTCTTCGCGGTTTCGTAGGCAGATTGTGCTGACTGGACGGACTGTTGCTGGCTCGCGACGTCTGTGGCTGTAGGGCCGGCCACCAAGTCGTCGTACTTCTGTTGTGCGGCAAGCAACGAAGCGTTCGCCGACTGAATGGCCGAGTTGAGCTGCTGGAGCGTCAGCGCCGAAGGCGGGTCGTTGAGTGCCTGCCGCTTTTCCACCGCTGTCGCGAGGGTCTTTTCTGCATTCGTGACGCTGGTTAGCGAATTGCCGTAGGAGGTGTTCGACGAGATGAACGAACTGGCCGCCGAACCAACGGCACTCGTCGCCGGGGTTCGAACTTCGGCGATAAGCGAATCGATTTTCGCCTGACTGAGGGGAAGGTCGGATTCGTAGCAGGCCTGGACGAGGTGGTTATCGGCGGTGCAGTAATTGCGCTGCGCGGAAATCAGCGAAATCCACGAGCTCTGCACCTGGTTCTGGGCGCTGGTAAGGCTCTGCTGCGCTTGCGAAACAGTGTTATCGGCAGCCGTGATGGCGTCGGTATCGGCGCCTGGCTGGGCTTTGCGCAGGTTTTCCTGTGCGTTTGCGAGTTGCGTCTCCGCACTGGAAATCGCCGACTGGGCGCTCGCCAGGGCGCTCGCTGTTGGAGGTTTGAGAGCGTCGGCGTACTTGAGCTGAGCGCTGGTGAGGGCAGTTTGCGCCGATGTGAGTTTCGATTGGAGATCGGAGGAATCCAGCGTCGCGAGCACCTCACCCGCCGTAACCTTCTGACCGACGATGACGTTCACGGTCGAAACCTTGGCGGAAGCGCCGAACGTCAGCTTCGAGGTAAGCGAGGAGGCGGCTGTACCCGTTGTACTGAGCTTGCTGACCAGACTTCCGCTGGTAACAGTCGCTGTCTGCTGCTGAGGAGCGACCACGGCCGGAGTGGAGTCGCGATTGAAGTACCAGTACGCGCCCCCGGCGGCCGCCAGCACGATGATCAATCCGACGATGAGGCCGAGCTTGCGTCGCAACCAGGAGGACTCGGAGTCGAAATCATTACTGAACGGCGGCGAGAGTTCTGACATGGTTCCTCCGGGCGTGGCGAAGATCGATGGGCACGCACCGGGGCAATTGCACAGCGACTTCCTGAGAGCTTCCTGAGAATTCGCCGAGAGACCGGGCAGACTTCCAGAAAGAGCCCCTCACTCAGCTAATTCCCAGCAAGTTCTAAGCTTTGTTCAATAAACCTCAGGCAGGCTGGTGCCACAGACTCCGAGGAGAGGTGTCCGAATGGGTGCTCCGATGGAAACCGCAGCGACGCGAAACGCTGAAGCAACCAGCAAGATCCTGGTCGTAGACGACGAGGAAGCCATAACGGAGCTCCTGGCGACGGCCCTCCGCTACGAGGGATTCGACGTCGCCACCGCCGATGGCGGACGCGAAGCACTTTCACTCGTACGGAGTTACCGGCCCGACGTTGTGATCCTGGACGTGATGCTCGGCGACATCGACGGTTTCGAGGTCATTAAGCGCATGACTGCTGAGGAGCTTGCGCGTCCCGGTGCTGTTCCTGACGGCTCGCGACACTCCCGAAGAGCGCGTCCACGGCCTCACCCTCGGTGCGGACGACTACATCTGCAAGCCATTTAGCCTCGCCGAGTTGATTGCTCGAGTGCGCGTCGCCCTGCGTCGCGCCCAACGTTCGGGCGGTGAAGAGCTGAAGTTCGCCGATCTCGAAATGGATACGGAGACCATGGAGGTTCAGCGTGGTAGCCGCCACATCGACCTCACGCCGACGGAATTCAAGCTCCTGCGCTACCTGCTGCTGAACGCCCGCCGCGTGCTCTCGAAGGAGCAGATCATCGACCACGTGTGGAACTACGACTTCGATGGCGATGCGCGAATCGTGGAGACCTACGTGAGCTACCTCCGGCGGAAAGTCGATGCGGAGGGATCCCCGCTGATACACACCGTCCGGGGCTTTGGCTACTCGTTGCGAATGGCGAGGGAATGAAGCACTTCTCCATCCGCGTCCGGCTTATTGTGGGTTTGATAGTGGTAGTGGCCGTTGGCCTTGGCGTCGCCGAGGTGGCGACGTATTACTCGGTGCGTTCTTTCATGCTCGCCAGGCTGGATGAACAGGTGGAGGCAGCCAACGCACCGGCCGTCACCCGGTTGCTTGTCGAAGACCGCTTCCGTGGGATCGAGAACCCCGGGCCAGGCGGCGGAATCCGGCCGGGCGGACCCGGGCGCGGAGTTCCGGAGGACTTCACTGCGAGCCTCCCTCCCGGGACCTACGCTGAGGTGCGTTTCGCCGATGGCGAGCCACGCGCGACGTCGTTCGGCTTCGGCGGAGACTACCCGCTCCCCGACCTTCCCGACGACCTCCGTGCCGAATCAGGAACCCGGCTGCTGACTGTCAGCGGAATCGATTCGTCCCAGAACTTTCGCGTGAGTGTTAGAGCGGCGGACGACCGCGGGGCCACGTTGCTTGTGGCGGTCCCCATGACGGAATACGACAAGACGCTCGATCAGCTCCGCCTCATCGGCGGCGGCGTCACCGTTGGCGCGCTGATCTTGCTTGGAGGGCTGGCCTTCCTGCTGGTGAAACTCGGGTTGAAGCCACTGGACGACTTCGCGATGACCGCCGGAAACATCGCTGCTGGTGACATGACGCAGAGGATGCCGGTCGACAACCCGCGCACCGAGATTGGCCGCCTTGGTACAGCGATGAATGAGATGCTCGACGATCTTGAGGAAGCCTTCGCCCGACGCGACCGTTCTGAAACGCAACTGCGGCGGTTCCTGGCCGACGCCTCGCACGAACTGCGTACGCCACTGACCTCGATCCGAGGTTACGCGGAGCTATTCGGACGCGGAGCCAGTGGTCGGCCAGCCGACCTTGAAAACGTGATGCGCCGGATTTCGCAGCAATCCGAGCGGATGAGCGACATCGTTGAAGACCTGCTTCTGCTGGCGAGATTCGACGGAGCCCGACCCCTCGAGCTTGAACCAGTCGATCTTGGCGATATCGCGGCCGAGGTCGTTGAAGACGCGCGCCAGCGGCAACCGGAGCGCACGATCGAATTCGCGCAAGACGAGGAAGTAGTTGTTTCCGGCGACTCGCATCGGCTGTACCAGGTGGTTAGTAACCTCGTAACGAACGCGATGACCCATACACCTGACGACGCGCCGATTACGGTCCATGTGGGGACTGATAGTGAAGGGGCTTTGCTGGAAGTCCGGGACGCGGGCCCTGGCATTCGCGACGAAGACCGGCCGCACGTCTTCGAACCCTTCTACCGCGCCGCTGCGGGCCGGGACCGCAAGGACGGCGGCTCAGGACTCGGGCTGGCTATCGTGAAAGCCATCGTCGAAGCCCACGATGGCTCAGTGGCTGTCGCGTGCGTTGAACCTCATGGAGCGGCGTTCTCGGTCCGCATCCCCTCGCCGAAGGCAGTCGCAGGCTAGCGAGCCAGCTTTTCTATCGCATCGACCAGGGCCTGAGTGCCATCGGTGCCGCGGCCTTCTGCTTGAATCGCCTGGAACAGCTGAGACACGAGCGCGGTGCCCGGCAGCGGCGTGTGTGTGTCGAAAGCGGCATCGAGGACGAGGCGCAGGTCCTTCTGCATTAGATCGACCATGAAACCGGGCCTGTAATCGCGGTCGACGGCGCGTGGAGCAAGGTTCGACATCATCCATGAACCGGCAGCGCCTGCGCTCACGACCTCGAGCATCTTCGCGGGGTCGACGTCCGAACGGCGTGCGAGGTTGATGGCTTCCGCGGCGGCCAAGAGGTTGAGGCCACCCGCGACCTGATTGCACAGCTTCACAACCTGGCCGGCACCCGATGGCCCGACGTGCACGATCGTCTTCCCCATCGCCTCGAACACGGGCCGGCAGCGTTCGAACACGTCCGCTTCGCCGCCAACCATGATAGCCAGCGTTCCCGCTTTTGCACCGACATCGCCGCCAGAAATCGGGGCGTCGAGCATCGAAACTTGCTTGCGGGCGAGCTGCTCCGCCACCTTCCGTGCGGTTTCCGGTGCGATTGTCGAGCAGTCGATATAGACGGAGCCTGCTGTCGCACCATGGATGACCCCTTCTGGGCCGAGCGCGACTTCTTCGACATCGCCGGAATTCGTGACACAGCTGAGGGTGACTTCGGAAGCGGCGGCAACCGCAGCCGGCGACTCAGCGCCCTTCGCGCCGGCATCGACGAGCGGCTGCGTCCGCGAGGGGCTGCGGTTCCAGACAGTGACTTCGAAGCCTGACTTAAGCAGATTTGCGGCCATGGGCGCGCCCATGATGCCGAGACCGATGAATCCGACGCGAGTGATAGCCATGGGAACTCCCGGGATAAGGTGAGAAGCCATGTTACCCGTTGCGATGCGCTGGCTGGCCAGCACCGTCCGAACGGTCGGAGACCGCTATCCCAGGGGTGCGTCCCACGGGAGCGTCTGAGGCCGTGGCTGCAGGACCGTCTTGAGCACGCCATCGGCAACGACTGCGAGGATGTCGTAGCCCGCGTATAGCGTCGGGTCCATCCCGCGAAGGGACCAGGAGAGTTTCTCTTCGTCCGCGTACGTCGCCGACCCGAGAACGACGAGCGCACGTGCGTCAGCGGATTTACGCAGGTTCGGCTCAGCCTGCTTGAGCAGCTTGCGCAAGTTCCGGCGGAGCGATGCACTCCATGCCTCATCCTCGCCGGCGGGCGTGCCGAGGACGCAGGATTGGCCAGAGCCAAGATCGTTGGCGGTCCAGGCATCGACGGCGGGAACGATCTGGCTTTCATCGATATCGGGTTGGGCAGCGGAATTGACGATTTGCTCGGCGAGTTGGTCACGTTCTTCTTGCGAGGCCGGAAGGCGGAGAAGTTCGGCCGAGTTGAGCTGATAGGTGCCTGGGACTCGGTTCGTGAATTGGGCCCAGTGCCCGGAGAGCCCGCCGAGCACGGTGATCACCGAGCCGGTGGTACCGACACGCCGAAGGTAGAGATTCACCGGACGGCGCACTTCTTTGCGGCCGTCTTCGAGGGCTTTGGCTTCGTTGACGGCAAGAATCAGTTGGCTGAGGCCGGGCTCGACCGAAGGAAGCCTTGCGCCGCGGGGAGCCCACAGCGCGAGGGAAAGCCCTTCAAGATCGAACCGCTTCTCGATCGATGAGCGCGCCGCCTCCCATTCGAGGGTGGCGTCGGCCGCGAGCGTGTTCAGCACGGCAACCGACATGTTCCATTTGCGACCGACGTTGACCTCTGCTGTAAGCAGCGAGCCATCGGACTCGGCAGATGTGACTGCAGCACTACGCGCGTAATGAGGCCCGAACCAGCCCAGGAAAAACCGAAGCCCGGCCTCCGCTGGGTCGGCCGGGTAGGTGTAGTCGGTCACGAAGGTGGATTACTCCTCGGAGGCTGCTTCGTCTGCGGACTCTTCTCCGTCGCCGGACTCGCCGTCTTCGCCTTCGGACTCTTCTCCGTCTTCACCACCGCTTGTGCGGACGCGCGGTGCGTTCACCGTGGCAATGACCACACTGGGATCGGTGATGATTTCGACGCCTTCTGGCGCTTGCACGTCCGCCACGGTGAGCGAGATATCGAAGCTCGTGAGCCTGGTCAGGTCGACGGTAAAGCTATCCGGGATGTCGAGCGGCCGACAACGTACGGCCACAAGGTCAACAACCGTCAGCAAAGTGCCGGCGAGGTCGCGGACGGCCGGGGCGTCGCCTTCAAAGCGGAGGGGAACGTTCGCCTGGATCGGCTCGTTCGGATCGACCTGGAGGAAGTCAACGTGGATCGGATCGCCGGTACCACCCTTGCGCTCGATGCCTCGGAGGACCACGAACCGGGGGTTCGCCTCACCGTTAACTTCGAGGTTGATCATCGCACGGAGCCCGGCGCCTTTTACGGTGCGCGAGAACTCGCGAGCGTCGATATCGACGGCCTGGGAATCGATGCCTTTGCCGTAAACGTTTCCGGGAAGGCGGCCTGCGCGGCGCAGGCGGGCGACTTTCTTGCCGAGCACAGTTCGTGCCTCGGCCTGGATAACAACTCGTTCAGCCATGAAAAACGGGACCTCCGCGCCACGCTCAATACGTGGCGCAACGTTTCCAATCTATCCGGGATAGTCTCACGGTCAAGTTCGCGATACGGATTTCCGATTGCGAACGCCCGTGATCTTGCCGGGAGACGAAGGAAAGCCGCCTCATCGGCGGCTTTCAATTTGTGCTGGAGAAGTAGCCCTAGGCGGGGCTGATTGCAGCGACCTTCGAACGAGCGTCGTCCTTGTCGCTGAACCAGAGGACGTTGATCTCGGTGAAGGCGGACTGGTCACCGGGGACATCGTCTTCCGCGAAGATGGCGGTCACGGGGCAGGCCGGCTCGCAGGCGCCGCAGTCGATGCATTCATCAGGGTTGATGTAGAGCATGCGGTCTTTGCCTTCATCGAAATGAATGCAGTCAACAGGACAAACTTCGACACAGGCCTGATCCTGAACATCGATGCAGGGGGTGGTGATGACGTAGGTCATAGGTTCGTTTGGCTCCTCTTCTCCAAGGCCGTTCGTAAAGGCCGCTCCGGTCTTCACATCCTACTATCGGCTCTTCTGAGTGTGAAGCAAGGTTCGCCGGCAGCAATAAACTCGATGACGACTAGGCGTCAGTTGCGGCGGAACGGGCGGCGACGGGGCTGCCGGAGCGAAGGTCAACGGCGTAGAAGTTGCCGGCCTTAATTTCCGCGATGAGTTCGGCTTCGTCGTGAATCTCGCGCTCGAAGTAGGTCGCGCACTTACCCACATCGCTGATGGCATGGGAATCAGTTCCGCCGGTGCCCTTGAGGTCCATCATTTCGCAGAGTCGCTGTGAGAATTCATTCTCTTTATCGCTGCCGCGGCCGTTGATTTCTTCAAGTCCCTGGACGTACTGGTATGCCGGATTGCGGGAGGCCTTCTCTAGAGCGGCGCGGTATTCCTCTTCGTTTCGGCTGAACCATGGCATCTGGCGGCGGTACGGATGTGCCGCGACCATCGCGCCATTCGACTTTTCGACGTAGCTGGCGAGCTCGCGGGAGCGGTGCATTCCGAAAACATACTTATCGATACCGAAGGCCAGTATGTGGCCGTCGTCAGTGCTGATTTCGACACCGGCGAGAACGAGGAAGTTGTGCTTCGCCCGGAGTTCCTCGACGGACTTGAAGTCCCAGACGGTGTCGTGCTCCGTGAAGACGATCGCGTCGAGCCCGGCAGTTTTCGCACGGGTGATCAGGTCGTCTGGATTGAGGACGCTGTCATGGGAGCGTGGCCAAGTGTGGCTGTGAAGGTCAATTAGCATGGCGTGAAGCGGGTAACTATAGGCACGGTTGCGCCGGGGCGGCAATGTGAAAGCTTCGATTCTCGGCCGCGGAGTCACCAGCCTGTGGCGTCTCGAGTGGATGGAAGCTCCGAATGGACGGCGGTTGGGCGAACGAAACCGCCGCCGGAGGCTCGCTCGAGACCTTGAACCGGCGACCAACAAGGCCCCGTAACAAATCATGCTGTTCCACGAGAATTTAGAACGAACCGTTCACGTTGCAGTAACGAACTGTTCATATTCGTTACGAATACTAGTCACATGGAAACGCACGACAGGTACTGTGAACATCGATGGCGCTATTTCGTCCACGTCGCAGCGAAGGCGGTTCGAGTCCGCGAATGCGAGCGATGCGGGAAGCGCGGGATCATCCCGACTCAGGTTGAACCGCTGCCTCAGACGCACGTCGAAAAGCTTTCCGCCTGAATTCCGTTGCCAAGGTCAGGCCAACTGGCGAAGCCGCGGCATCACCACGATCAGCACTGCCGAAACCAGGACGAGGCTCAAGCCCAGTGAGCCGATTGCGAATCGGACTCCGAGAAATTCGGAATAGAGGCCGACGAAGAACGTACCGAACTGCATCAGACTGAATTGCGTCATGTAGAGCGCCATGACGCGGCCCCGGTATTCGTCTTCGACGTAGGTCTGGAGCAACACCTGGGCGAGGGCCTGACGGATCGCGGTTCCCAGTCCGACGAGCAGCATAAAGGCGGCAGCAAGCCAGAACACCGGTGTCAGCGTGAAGAGCAGCAAGGCCGCGCCGAGAAAGCCGGCACCGAGAATCAACACAAGCCCGCGGCGTTGGAGGTCGATTGAGGCAAGCGCGAGCGCACCGACAAGGGCGCCAGCGCCACTCGCGGCAGTCATGGCGCCGAGACCGACGGCATTGCCATCGAACACATCCGAGACGTAGCCCGGCAACATCTGGAGGTACGGCATCGCGAGCAGCGAGGTGAAGAAGCTCATCACGAGGAGGACGAAGATGACGCGGTCACGGACGGCGTACTTTGCGCCTTCGATGAGGTCACTCAGTCCGCTCGACGTTGGTTTCGTGCGCGCCTTGTCGGGTTCGACCGGTTTCGGATGCACTTTGAAGAGCAGGAGGACGGCACTGAGGTAGAGGACCGCCATTACGCTGTAAACCCAGCCGGGGCTGAGTACGACGATCAGGGTGCCTCCGAGAGCCGGTCCCATCATTCGCATGACGTTCATGCCGGCCGCGTTCAACGGCACGGCGTTCTGGAGCCCGTCGATGCCGACGACCTCGGGCAACATCGCCTGGCGCGAGGGCATCATCATCGCCATTACGGTCCCCTGAAGGAGCGATGCGATGAACAGGTGCTCGAATCCGAGCACCCCGGTGAAGAGCATGACAGCGACCCCGATGGCGATGAGCATGCTCACAAACTGGCCGACCTGGAGCACAGTCTTCCGGGGAGCGCGGTCGGCGATGACGCCGCCCCACGGCGCGAACAGCAACATCGGGAAGCCGCTGGCAAGCCCGATGACCCCGAGCTTGGCGTACGAACCTGTCAGCTGGTAGACGAGGTAGCCCCGGACCAGGAGCTGCATATTGGCCGCGGCCATCCAGCCGACCATCGCGCCGAAGTACCAGCGGAAGACGGAGTTTTCGAACGAGACGAAGGTGCGAGGGAGTGTCCGCCTTTGCCCTGAGGTCGCCGGTTTAGCGACGGCGGTGGGGGCTAGAGACTCGGACCTAATGGGTGGCCGTTCTTGCGTTTGAATCTGAGACCTGCCGGATTTGCGTCAGGAATCGCCGAGACGACCCTAACTCTTACGGAAACGTTAGTACGACCATACCACTCGCGTGACACCGCAAGTCAACCCGCGACCACCCGCTCGACGTCCTGAAATTCGAACGACTTCATCGCGTTTGGGAACTATGGATCACGCTTTACGGCGACGGCGGTCCAGTCGCGGATTGCCCGGTATCCAGTCGTGAGACGTAGCACATCGCGGGGGAAAACCGGTTCAGTTCGCGAATTCACGCGGCAAGGCCGTTCTTCACTTTCACGACTGCCTTCTTGGGCGCGCGATAGCCAGTAATTCGAAGGGTCAGGAGTGCCGTCACGGCGGCGGCCGAAGACACGTACCCCCAGTATACGAATGGCAACTGCGTGTCAGTTCCCGAATAGACGCCATGCCCGAGGGCGGCGATATACGCCAGGAAGGTGACGTAGTGGAGCGTACGCCAACGCTTCTGGCCGATCCTCGACCGCATCCAGAAGCTGGCCGTCGAGATTGCGGCTAACCAGGCCGCGATTACACCAACGCCTACAGCCAGCGGGCGATACGGCGCGATAAAGGGAACAACGAGCGAAAGCGAACTGAAGTGCAAGAACCCATCGAAAAGCAAGCTACCGGCATGCACAGCAATCAGGGCGAGCGACGCTACCGCAAGAAACTGGTGCATTTCAAAGACGAACGGACGGCTGAGTAGCCCGTCGCTTGCTTTGGTGCTGATCGAGAGGCCCATTACCATCGAGACGGTAAGCACCGCGAAGGCCGCCAGACCCGACGCTCGGCTGACCGCCCACGGGATCGCTCCAAGATCTGTGCTGTGAAGGGCCATCGCTCCGAGGATAGAGCCCACAAAAATCATTGCACCAGAGAGTCTGAGGGAAGCCATTTAAGAGCCTCGCGTAGTCTTCACGGTCGACTTGATGGTGGTGGTGCGACTCGTCGTGAGGACGGGCGCCGCTACCTGGGCGCCTGACTGTTGACTGACTAGCCGTCGGCGCGGAGCTGACCGACCCGGCGAAGTAGCTCGTCCCTCCAACCACAGCCGCGACCAGAGAACCTGCGATCAGGAATCGCGCCTTTTGGTACTTGATTGCCATCAGTCGTCGTCCTCTTCGTGATGATCCTCGTCACGCTCATCGCCTTCGGACCGACGAGTCGTGGTCTGTGATAGAACCGGGGCGTTGTCGACGGCAGTGACCACTGCCGTCGAGTCGGGAGCGGACGCGCTATCGCCGCCAGAGCGAGGCGCGGCCAGCGCTCCGGCCACGAGAACTCCGGCGAAAACGCTGCCGGTGATAACTGCAATCTTGAGATCCATCGGAAACCTCGTTCGGAAGATGTTCCAATCTTCGCGCCGCTACCTAAGACCTCCCTGTGCCGAAAATAAGAACCTTCAAAGGCAAGCAGAGTTACGATCTGTTCTGATCGGAGAACCGATGCATGTCCTCCTGGTTGAAGACGACGAACGCCTGGCAAAGGCGGTGCAGCGCATTTTTGCGGCCGAAGGCCACGTCGTGGATTGGGTCGCAGATGGTGAGGACGCGCTCTTTCAATCCGACGTTGAGCCCTACGATGTCTTCCTTCTCGATGTGATGCTTCCCTCCCTCGACGGGTTCGAAGTGACACGGCGGCTCCGGGCCGCGGGCAAGTCAGCGCCCATCATGATGCTCACCGCTCGTGACTCCGTCCGGGATCGTGTGGCGGGCCTGGACGCGGGCGCCGATGACTACCTGGTCAAGCCGTTCGCCCCCGAGGAGCTACTGGCTCGCGTGCGCGCACTCGGACGCCGAAACGCGGCGGTCAACCAAGAAGCCGACACCCTCCGCGTCGCCGACCTTGAACTGAACGTCCGCACGCGAGAAGCCTCGCGCTCAGGCAAGCGAATCGAACTGACCGCGAAAGAATTCGTCTTGCTCGAGGCCCTGATGCGGCATGCCGGCCACGTGATGACACGCTCTCGACTCCTGGACACGGTGTGGAACTACGACGTGCTCACCGATTCGAATGTCGTCGAAATGTACATCCACTACCTCAGGAACAAGATCGACAAAGACTTCGAAGAGAAACTCATCCGAACCGTCCGCGGCGTTGGCTACGCCATACGGGAAGCCTGATGTTTCAACGTGCGAGGCTCACACTTTCGGTGTCGTACGCCGCCGCTCTGGCGCTGACATTGTCCGGAATCGGCGCCGCGAGTTACTTCCTTATCAAGGATGACCTCGAGTCCGAAATTGATCGCAGCCTGCAAACTGCGACTCGCGATCTCGAGGCTAGTGGCGGGGCACTGGTCCCCACCGTTCCGCCGGCTCCGACAACTGAAGTCAGCCTGGACGATGACAAGGACGACGATGATTCCAGCTCTGAACACGCATCATCGGAGGATGATGATGAATCAGTTCGCCTTTCCACCATTTCTAGCGATGTGTTCTTCGTTACATTCGACGCCCAAGGAGTGGTCATTTCGAACCCTCGCAGGGTGAACGTGAGCGGAATAGACCTGGCAAAGCTGGCGAAAGACTCAGACGGCTCACTTATCCAACGTGTGAGTGGCGATGCCGCCGACTACCGCATGTCGGTCTCGCAACTCGATGACGGCAGCTACCTCGCCGTCGGGCGTTCGCTTCGGCTTGTCAATCACCAGCTCAATACCCTTCGCCTCGTATTCATCGGGGGTGGATTGATCGGGCTGATTGTCTCTGGCGTGTCGGGAATGGCCCTGGCTGGACGGACGCTTCGGCCAATTCGCCACACCCTCGAATCACAGCGGCAATTCATCTCAGATGCATCCCACGAAATGCGCACTCCGCTGGCTACTGCGAAAGCCAACAGTGCTTTGCTGCTCGATGATCCAGAGGCCACCATCGAATCGCACCTGGAACAGGCTGAAGCCATTGCCGCGGAACTCGACCACCTGTCCGTCCTCGTGGGAGACCTCACGACACTTGCTCGTGCGGATGAAGGTCGCGCCAACCTCCTCCTTGAGTCACTGGACCTTGACGAACTAACCCAAGAAGTAGTTCGCGACATGAGCGCTCTCGCCGACTTCCGCGGAGTTCAACTCACCTGCGAGACTCAGCCGACGCGGGTGCTCGGCGACAGCGCCCGGCTGCGCCAACTGGTCGTCATTCTCATAGACAACGGGCTCAAGTACGCCGCTGAAAACGGAGCCGTCCGCGTACGTTGCGCGCCAGACGGGGCTCGCGCCGAACTGCTGGTTACTGACGACGGAGCCGGGATCGAACCTTCGGATCAGCGGCATATATTCGAACGCTTCTACCGGGCAGACAGCGAACGCACACGCAGCAAGGGCGGCACCGGCCTTGGATTGGCAATCGGCAAATGGATCGCCGAAGCCCACGGAGGACGCATTTCCGTCGACTCGCAATTGGGGCGAGGCACGACATTCTCGGTCCGGCTCCCGCTTTCCTAAATGGGCAGGCATGAACCCCTGAGCATGAACTGACCGACACTAGTGCGGGCGTTGGGCGGAGAGATCAAACGGCGACAGGTGCGTCGATTCGATGAAGTCGAGGGTGAGTTCCACGCGTTGGCCAGCGGCCTTCGAGGCGGCGTCCTGGAGTTCGACCACGGCCGAATAGTCCAGGCGTTCGCTGGCAGCGACTTCCACCCGGACTGAAAGCTGGCCAATGGGATCTCTCGCTACTTCGTACGCCCGCAATTCCGCGCCGGGTGACTCTTCGACCGCAGCGGTCAGCGCTTCCCCGACCCGGTCCTCAACTGACGGCCCAGAACCGGCGTGCCAGTTGAGCCAGACAACCGGGAGCGCAGCGGCCAGCAACAGGAGAGCGAGGCCACCGAAGCCTCGAACGAAGAGGCGCAGTCGCCCAATTCGGTCGGCGTGAGGGCGAAAGCCAATCCAGAGAAACACTACGGTCGAGGCGAATGAGACCGCCGTGAGGTTCAGGAGGAACAGCAGTGACGCGCCAGCGGCTGCCTGTTCCTGGCCGGCTGCAGCGGCAATACCGGAAGTGGTCAACGGCGGAACCAGTGAGACGGCGATAGCGACGCCAGGGAGTGCACTTGCGGCACCTCGACGACAAAGGGCATAGGCGCCGCCCGCTCCTGAGGCCAACGCGACCGCGACATCAAGTGGGGCAGGGTGTGTCCTCGCGACCATCTCACCCGTCAGGGAGCCGGCCGGAATTACAAACCCGAGCGTGATTCCGACAGCGAGGACGGTGATAACCCCACGGACAATGGACCCTGTCGAAATCCGGACGAGTCGCGCGTCACCAACGGCCACGCCCATCCCGAGTCCCATGATCGGCGTCATGAGCGGCGCCACCAGCATCGCTCCGATGACGACCGTCGCGCTGTTCGCGCAAAGCCCAAGCCCGGCAATGGCCGTGGCGACCACGATCATGAACGTGAAATCTGGTCCTCCGCGGGCGGACCGTCGCATGCCGCTGTAGGCCCGCATGCGCTCCGCCTCAGTCAGGCTAGGAAGCAGCCGAAAGACTGCCTGTCCCAGGTTTCCTACGCGCCGGTCGAGCGTCGGCGAAGGCCTCGTCGCCACGATGACCGGAATCTCGACTCGCTCGATCAGCCGGGCGGTCGCTGGGCTCTTTGAGGTCATCTGTTCCCGGGGAGTTGAGAGCGCCAGCAGGTCGAAGTCCTCGTTGCGAAGTGCGGCGAGGGTTGCCGCTTCGATCGACCTCGCCCGAGCCACTCGGACCACACGGCGAACTCCGAGCGCAGGTGGCGGCAGTGAAGCCTCTGTGCGGGCCTTGATCGATTCGCACTCAACCTGACTTGTACCGAGCGGAACAACCCGGAGGAGGACCACCTCGCCGTCGGAATCGTCATCTGAACGGGCGGCTCCTTCGGCGGCGGCCGCGGTTAGTAGCGCGCGACTGCCGCCGTCGATCACGGCCAGAACCCTTCTGCTATCGGAAAGCTCGTGCGGGCGATGGATGACCAAGGTTTCGAGACCGCTGGAATCGTCGAACTGGCCGAGAACGGGCGAATCGCCAGCAGCGACGATGAGGCATGCGTCGATGTCTTCGAGCGCCTTGCGAAGTGCGTCCGGACTGCCTCGTTGGGGGCATGAAACCCTGGAGTCGGCGTTGTATTCGCCCGCGAGAGAGCGGAGCCAGGTAGCCGCGCCTCGACGCCTTCGTGCGGGCGAAGACGACGGCAGAAACAGCATGGTCAGGCGCGCTCCTCGCGCAGCGGCCAGTCGAGATGCAGGGCCTGCGAGTGCTCTCAGTTCGTTTCGAGTCGCTCCTACGACGAGGACCGCTGGCGCCGAATCGAGAGGAGCCTCATTGACCTCGAAGGACTCCGTCGGTTCGCACGAAGTGGGTTCGGCGATCGGCCGTTCCATCACGGCCACACGTGTCTGCATTCGTCTGCCTCCCGGGACGCAGACGTGAAACTAGCCTTGGGAGGTAAAACAGAGACAGTTACTTGGCAAACAGATCGCAATCTCTCGCTGACGAGAAATTGCGGCCATGCCGGTCATCCGAGTGGCGGCCGCCTACTGATTTCGGCGAGCCACCAACTCAATTCGGGCCTTTCGCTGGTTTGGTTCCTTGCCCTTGAAGTTTGGCTGGTAGTCACTTTTGCGGCCCTGGAGCTGGGCGGCGTGTTGCCGATCGTGGCGATAAAACGAGCGCAGCCATTGCATGACCGTGAGTTGCCCGAAGATAGGGCTCACGGCGGTGCGTTCGAAGTCATCGAGGCGGATGGCATCGATGAGACCGTTCGTGTACATCCGCTCACGGACGAGGCATTCGAGCATCTCATCGATGGTGTGACTGTTGGCAGCTTCGATAGGAATCGCGACGGACTCGGAGAGGGACCCGGCAAGTTCCGGGTTTTCTTCGTGCAGCGCCCGAAGTACCCAGGAATCGTACGAGCGCTCCATCTCCCACAGGTGGGCGAGCTGTTCGAGTGCGGTCCATTGCTCCTCGCCCTCGGCATCCTTCGGAACGCTCAGGGCATCAGCGGCCGAGAGACTGCGGGCTGCGGCGAGCAGCTCGGCGCGCTGTTCTGCCATCTTCTGCTTGAGTTCATCGACCTGTTCGCGGGTTGCCATTTTGCCTGCCTCCAGTAAATCGCGAGCCGAGCTTCTTGAGCCCGACGTAAATGCCATAAGGGATGGCTGCGACGAGCGCGATCACAAGCAGCAGAGCCTCGTAGCTGTTGCCGAAAAGCAGGTCGACCATCGAGCGGATGGTAGCGGACAGCGAGTGGATTCACACCGTTGACCGCCGGGAGTAGCATCGTGGCTATTCTCGATAGAGGTGAGCGGCGATGAGCGAACAACCAGAATCGTCCAGCGGCGTGGTCCCCGCGAGCCCGGCGGCGCTGCGCGATACCCGATGGTTGGGCGGTGCGATCTGGGGCGCGGAATTGGTGGCCCTGCTCGTTTCTTCGTGGGCCGGTCAACGAATCGCGACCAGCCCTTACGACTTCGGCCTGTTTGCTGCTATTTCTTCGAGTTCCGGCCCTCTCGAGCCTGATAGAAAGCTCATGGCCACAGCGGCCCTGATTATCACAGTTGGGATCGCCGTGGTCCTCGTAGCTGCGTGGTGGGCATTCGCGAAGGCGACGCACGGACTCATCGCAGCACTTTCAGATTCGAGCGATACCGAAGCGGATGAGCCGGTACCTGGCATATGGCTCGTTCCCGGCGGGCGGTCGCCATTGAGCGATACCGCTTCCTACCTCGGGGTCGCTTGGGCACTGATCATTCTGCGGCCGGCCGTCATCGCGGCCATCCAGGCGTTCACCAGCTAGGTCGTGTAGAGAGAAGGCCTCCCGGGTGGTTTCCGGGATGATTCCGCTCTGCGACCATCTGAACATGGCGTTTCGAAAGCTCTTCGGTGGTGGTGGCGGCCCGCGGTTCGAGGCCGACTGGCTGATCGTTGGGTTGGGGAATCCCGGCGAACAGTACGCGCGGACCCGCCACAACGTCGGCTTCTGGGTGATTAACACGCTGGCAAAGCGCGCCAAAACGCAGCCGAAGGCGACCGGCAGCCTGATGCACATCGGCGTGGGCGAACTGCAGGGACAGAAGGTCGCGCTGGTGAAACCGAAGACCTTCATGAACCTGAGCGGCAAAGCCGTTTCCCAGGCGCTGCAATGGACAGGCTGCGACATCCAGCACACCATCGTGCTTTATGACGAGTTGGATCTCAGTGCGGGCGCATTGCGGATTCGGGCGGGCGGCGGGCACGGCGGACACAACGGCCTCAAGAGCATCGGACAGGCGGCAAGCCTCGAATTCAATCGCATCCGCGTCGGCATCGGACGCCCCCACATTAATGGCGAGCCCACATGGGACACCGAGCACGTCTCTCCATGGGTGCTGGGCGTGCCGCATGGCGATGACAAGCGCGTGCTGGACGAGGCAGTGGAACTGGCAGCCGACGCGGTGGAATGCATCATGACCGAAGGGGTCGACGCCGCAGGGAGCAAGTTCAACCGGAAGTAGCGCGGCAGCCTAAGGACGCACGGTCTGCCGTTCAATTGAACGCGCGCACCTCCACCGGCGCCCGGCAGGCAACGGCCGCCTTGTTTGCCCACTCGAGGGCCGCGTCCATGTCCGCGACTTCGAGCACCCACAGCCCACCGATGTGCTCCTTGGTCTCTATGTAAGGCCCATCGGTGATGAGCACTTTGCCATTCGCGCTCGGGCGCAAAGATTTCGCGCTGCCTGCCGCCTGCAGGCCACCGACGAAGACTCTGACACCAGCGGCACTCATCTCGCCATTGAGCGCGCGAATTTCCTGAGCCATGGCTTCGTCCTCAGCGGAAGGGTCGTAATCATCGGGATGGTGAATAGCGACAAGGTACTGCGTCATAGGTTCTCCTCGAGCGGATTGTGGCGAGCCTATTGCCCGGCCTTCTCTGAATAGACGAATGGCCGACGGGGACTTCGACAGGCGGGGAATCGCGAACCGGTGCAATTGCAGCGATTAGCTACCCGTGAGGCCGGTAAGCGTTGCCGCCGTGGCGGGATCGACTTCGCCACACGCGTCCACGAATCGCTCCACCTCCAACAATCGCGAAATGATGCCGGGCGGGAAGAGTTGTTCGGGCTTCCCTTCTGGAAGCTGACTTCCATGGGCGGCAATCGACGCAAGCTTCTTTTCACGGACCGGTGCGATGTCAATTGCGTAATCGAATTCATCGCTACCAATGGCTTCGGCAGGAGGGTTCGGCGGTGAGCCAAGCTTCTTGCCGACCTTTTCCCACTGGGGCAGGAAAAGCCCTTTCGGGAAGGCCGCGTAGAGCAGCGTTGGCCGCGATTCGGGAGCCATTGCATCCCAGACCTCCGATGCCCAGCGATGGAGTGCGATGTGGTCCGGGTGACCGTAGGCGCCGTCGGGTCCGAGCGTCAGGATCAGCGACGGTCGAAGTTCGGAAATGAGATGGCGGATGCGGAGGTGTTCACCCCGGTGCATACCCATCTCGCCGTCCGGGAGACCCCAGAACGTAGGCGGTTGAACTCCAAGGAGTTCGCAGGAGGCCGTGAGTTCGGCCTCACGCGCTTCGGCGAGGTCGTTTGGGCGCGAGGGACCACCATCGTGGCGTTTGCCCCGCTCTCCGTAACTGGCGCACTCGACGAAGCAGTCCCATCCGGCGCGCGAAGCCAAAGCCAGGGTACCGGCAAAGCTGTAAGACTCGTCATCAGGGTGGGGGATCAACGCGAGAACACGGGGCACGCTTCGATGGTAGCCCACCACGCCGTGGAGCAGTGAGACAATGCCCGTGCGTGAATGGTAGATTGCCAGCGTTTGTCCGGGGAACCGGACTGATTAAGCCACAGGAGAATTGAACTATGGCCGGAAGGCTCGAAGGCAAGGTTGCAATCGTCACCGGAGCGGGACGAGGCATCGGACGAGGTGAGGCGCTCGCGCTGGCCAGCGAGGGCGCGCGAGTAATTGTGAACGACTTCGGCGGGACCGCCGGAGGCGAGGGCGCTGACGCATCGCCCGCCGATCAGGTCGTATCCGAGATCAAGAAGATGGGCGGCGACGCGCTCGCGAACTACGGCAACGTCGTTTCCATGGCGGACGGCGAAGCAGTAGTGAAGCAGGCGATGGATAAATGGGGTCGCCTCGACATCCTCGTGAATAACGCCGGCATCCTGCGCGACCGCATCATCTTCAACATGACCGAAGAAGAGTGGGACGCGGTTATCGCAGTCCATCTGAAGGGCCACTTCACGATCACGCGGTTCGCTTCGATCGTGATGCGTCAGCAGCGCGGTGGACGAATTATCAACACTTCGTCGGAATCCGGACTCGGGAACCTCGGCCAGGCCAACTACGCCGCCGCCAAAGAAGGCATCACCGGCCTGACGCGTACGCTTGCGCTCGACCTCGGCAAGTACGGGGTGACGGCGAATGCACTGCGTCCGCGTGCAGCAACGCGGCTCACGCTCAGCCCAGAGATGGAAGCTGCGCGAGTCCGTCGCCAGCAAATGGCCGGACAGGCCGCTGGAGCTGCGGCACCGAAGGCGGAAAGCTCGGCCGAGCAGGCGCTGACCGGGATTTCGGCGATGGCACCCGAGCTGGTCGCTCCGCTCGTCGTCTACCTCTGCACTGATGCCGCCGCGAACATCAATGGCCGCGACTTCATCGTTGGTGGCGACGAGATCAGCATCATGAGCCAGCCCGTTCGCGAGCGGACGATATACCGCCAGGGCGGCTGGGACATCGATTCGCTGGAGAAGGTGTTCCAGAGCACGCTCGGCGCAGGTGTGAAGAACCCGAAGCCTGCCGAAAACGGCTAGGTCTCACCCCGCGGCCCCCTCTCCATGGACATGGAGAGGGGGAGCGAAGGGAAGGGTTACCCGCCCATGCCCCAGGTGATGCTGTTCCGAAGCAATGTCTTGTAAGCATCCGTTTCCCACGTAGTGCGGATGATTGGGGGCGTCTTGCCTTCGGGGTCGACTGACTTGTCCACGAATGGCTGGCTGTTCGTAGCCGGTGTGTGGCAGTGGCCGAGGGCTACGTAGGTCACTCCACCCTGTCCAACGTCGCGGGTGTAGCCCATTACTCGGGTCTTGCCGTCGGGGAGGAGCGCCGTGTCGGATTCGTAGTGGAAGCCGAAACCCGGAGGCGAGTTGTCCGGGCCGAGTTCGGCGGTCAGCAGTACACGGGCGTTCGGATCGCTCGATTCGACCATGTAGGGCTCATCGATGGTCTCAAAGGTCTCGGGCAGGCCGTCGGTCAAGCGGTCGTTCGAGCTATGGACTTTCACCTGGAACTTCCGGACGGGCGGATGGTTGAGGAAGAATCCACCAAGGGTTTCGTGATGTTCGAGGCGGGCCATTGCGCGACGGCGGCCGCCTTCTTCGATACGAACGGCTTTGCCACCACTGGTGCCGTGGAGGCCGAGCCATTTTCCGCCTTCGTTGATCCATGCACGGATGGCCTTGTCCTGATCGGGGGCAGGGTAGGGCCCGGCAGCGTAGGTGATGAGCAGTCGGCTGATGGGCAGCCAGCGCTCGACATCGACGTAGTCGTTGGCTGTAGAAGCATGGATGCCCTGCTCATCGAGAAATTCGAGGAGGCGGAGCCGCGCGTAGTCGTGGTCGTGCCCAGCGGCCCGGCCAGGTGGGAACCCACCGCAAATGACGTGTGCGCGAGCTGGTGTTGATGGCATTCTTCTGTACCTCCCGAGTGGCAAGTGGGAGCCTAATGCCTTCGGGGCCGACTGGAAACCCGGTCGACGCGAAGGCCGCGCTTGGCTACGCTCCCGCTACTTACCTGGAGGAACGCAAATGATTCGCCGTATCGACCACATAGGATTGGTTTCGCCTTCCTGGGAGCAGGCCCGTGACGTCTTGCTCGGGAAGCTCGGATTTCCGATTGCCGAATGGAAGGGAGCTGGCGAAACCGGCTCGTATTTCGCACCAGAACGGACCATGAACTACTTCTTGCAGGTCGGTGAGGGTGACACGGTGATTGAGATCATCGTCCCCCAGGACGCCACCAGCGGCGCCGCGAAGTACATGGCCAAGCGCGGTCCGGGGCTTCACCACATCGGCTACGCGGTAGACAACGTCGAGGAAGAGGCAAAGCGACTCAGCGACCAGGGCCTACGACGCGTTGATCTCGGGCCCAAGGCTGGAGCCGCGTTCTTTTATCCGCAGGACGTGCATGGCGTGCTCACCGAATTCGTACCTTTCCGGACGCCCACGATCCGTGTCCACACCTAGGTCTGAGTCATGATCAAGATGACCTACTGCCTTCGACGGAAGCCAGGGCTGACCTGGGAGGAGTTCTCGGAGTACTGGCGGACGACGCATGCGCCGCTGGTGAAGGAGCGCGCAGAGATCCTGGGGATCAAACGTTACGTTCAGGTGCGTACCTTGCAGGATCGCTCGCTGCACGCCCGGTTGCAGGCCCGAAACGGGGGCTCCCCCGAACCGTTCGATGGCATCGCGGAGCTCTGGTACGAGTCGCTTGGCACCGGCATCAGAAATGAAGCAGCGAGCCAGGCAGCGCGCGACCTGCTTGAGGATGAGCGGAACTTCATCGACCTCCCCAATTCACCGATCTGGTACGGCGAAGAGTGGGAGGTCGTTGGGGTTCACTAGTTGATGTCGGCAGAAGCGACACTAACGCCGCCGACGAAACCCGGGTCGAATGGGGCGGGACTGCCACCGCGCTGCCAGATAAGGAAGTCTCGGCCGTCGACGTCGCCGTCGCCGGAGGCGGCAGGACTGCCACCGCGCTGCCAGACGAGGAAGTCACGTCCGTCTACGTCATCATCGGTGGAAGCCGACGTGCCGTAGTTGTTCTGCCAAACGGCGAGGTCGCCCGAAGAGAGGGCATGGGCTGAACTCGCGAACGAGCCAACCGAAGCGAATGCCGAAACGGAAAGGGCTGCGATAATGGTGAACCGAGTGATTTGAGTCTTCATTGTCTTGCTCCCGGGAATGTGTCCCGGGGATAAGACCGACGAAGACGGGGATCCTTACAGGCGCCTCACAACCTTTACCTACAGCCCTACGTGGCCGTTTCGATTTTGAACATCGGCGTGCGAGCGCAGACGCGCGTGATGTCGTCTTCCGAGGGGTTCGGCCAGGCGATCCCAAAGTGGTCCTTGGTAACCCCCGCCCAGCGTTCGAGGTAAGCCAGCAGAACCGGGGGCTTCGCTTCCTCAGTGAGTTCCTCCACCACTCGGACGACGCGCTTCTTGCGGCCGAGGCGAAGGCTACCCTGCCTCGAAGCACGGAGGTTTCGCGTCCAGTGGGTATTGCCGCGTGGCGAAACGAGGAACTCGGCCCCTTCGAACTGCATCGGGTTCACAGGGGTCGTCATGTTCTTACCCGACTTGCGCCCGCGTACTGTAAGGAGTTGGGCGCCCTGCGGGCTCATGCCCAGCTTCACTGCCAGTCCCAGCGTCCCGTTCATGAGGCGAGTTACTGTCCCGGGTTTCTTATACTCAGTCGCCATTCGCTGCCTCCTCCACGCGACACTAGCACACGCGGGCGGATGGCTTATAGCGGAAACGACTATTCGCTCGGGGGGGCGGGCTCGAGGCCCGCATCCGGGTAGGGCGGCAGCGTTGGCGGTGTTGGCACGGACCACGGGTCTCGGTAGGGAGTTGGGGTAGGCGTAGGGATACGCGCGATCGCCGTTGGCGTTGAGGGCGCCTCCGAAGGCGGCGCCGCCACCGGGTGAGTTGGCGTTGCCGTCGGCGTGGGATTTGGCTCGGTGGGTTGCGGCGGCGCCGGTTGCCACGATGGCCCTCCAGCTCCCGTGCTCACGACCACCGTCGGAACGACCGGGCGAGGCAGGGCGAAAACCTGCGCCAGGGTGAGGCGCGGCGGAGTGGGGGTCGCGGTGACACCCGGGGTCTCCGAAGTTGCGGTGGTGGTAGGGCTGGCTTTCGGCGTCTTCCCGGAGTGCGCCAATTCCTGAGTTTCGTGGGGAGCCGGAGTTGGGGCTATTTCCGGGCGCGCGGCACTCCCACTGGAGCTCGTGTAAAAGAGTACGCCAGCGCCAACTACTCCACCGACCAGGACGAGGATGCCGGTATTCATCTCAACTCCCTGCCGTGAGGATCGGCTGAGATGCCGCGAGTGGCGGGCGTGGTGTCGGTGGCAAGACGGTGGATTAGTGGTTGCGAGGCCCGGGACTAAAGTCGGCGCAGTAGCGGTTGCCCATGAGGAACGCTCGGAAATGCGAAAGCCCCTCTCTTGGAGGGGCCTTCGTGAAAGTTGTGCTGTTGTCCAGGCAAGCTTAGCGCTTGGTGAACTGAGGGGCCTTGCGGGCTCGCTTGAGACCGGCCTTCTTTCGTTCCTTCATGCGGGGGTCGCGCGTGAGGAGGTTTTCCGGCCGCTTGAGCGCCGGCTTCACGCTTTCGTCGCTGGCGACGAGCGCGCGGGCGATGCCCATCTGGATGGCGCCGGCCCAACCACTAATGCCGCCGCCGTCGCACTTGATCTGGGCGCTGTAGCGACCCTCGCGACCAAGACGTGTGAGCGGAGAGAGCACCTCGGCGCGATGCGAGTCGCGCGAGAAGACCTCTTCGTAAGGCTTGCCGTTTACAACGACCGCGCCATTGCCCGGATAGAGCCGAACGCGAGCGACCGACGTCTTTCGGCGACCTGTGCCATAGAAGTATTGATCTGCCATGGGTTACTCCTCAGTCCCTTCGGACTTTGCCGCCGCGCTACGGCGAGCAGGCTTGGGCTTTTCTTCGGTTGAAGCCTCGGTGGTGGCCTCCGCAGCCTTGCGTCGCGGTGCACGCTTGGGCTTTTCGGCCTCTTCGGTCGTTGCTGGTGCGGAGGCTTCGGCACCAGCGGCTTTGTTCCGAGGTGTCCGCTTCGGCGCCTCAGCGGCGGGTGCTTCGGCTACCGGAGCCTCGACCACCGGCGCCTCGGCGACGGGGATTGGAGTCTCTTCGACCTCAGCCGGTGCGGCCGGCTGGGTGCCTCGCACGCGCGATTTGGCGGCGCGGGCAGCGGCCGAAGCCGGAGTTACGGTCCTCTTTGCCTTCGGTTCGGCGCCACTCTCAGTAACCTGAGGCACCGAGAGCGGGCGAAGACGAGCAACCTTGCGTTCCGTGGTCGCAAGTTCAGCCTGAGCTGCTTTACGGGCGGCCTGGGCCGTCTCTGTGCTCGCGATTTGCGACTTGTGCGGATGGTTCGCGTGCTTGTAGACCTTCAGGTGCCTGAACATCTGCTTGCCAAGCGGCCCTTTCGGGAGCATGCCCCAAATGGCCTGCTCAAGGACGCGTTCCGGAAACTTATCCATCATCTGCGCGTACGTGCGAGACTTCAGCCCGCCCGGATAGCCAGAGTGGCGGTAGTACTTGATCTGCTGGTCCTTCGCGCCAGAGACGCGAACCTGGGAAGCATTGATCACGATCACGAAGTCGCCGTCATCGAGGTGGCGCTCGTAAGTTGGCTTGTGCTTGCCCTTGAGGAGGGTGGCCACCTCCGTCGCGACGCGGCCAAGAGGGCGGCCGGCGGCATCGACGATGTGCCAGTCCTTATAGACTTCCGACTGCTTGATTCGAACTGTCGTGTTCATTCGGTATATCCCTCGTCGTACCACACGCGCTGAAGGCAGAGACCATGGGCCGGGGCTACCTGAGCCATCGAACCTGGTGCTGCCTGTTCGAGCAGGCGGACGATTTCCTCCACTTTTACGGTTCCGCGCCCGACCCGGATGAGACTGCCGACGATGCGGCGGACCATCTGGGGCAGAAACGCATCTGCCTCGATATCGAACAGGAGATTGCTGTTTTCACAGCTCCATCCTGCGGTGAACACAGACCGCACCGGGGTGCGTTCCGGCTCAAGCGGCCCGGAGAAGGCACTGAAGTCCTTCTTCCCGACCAGCGCTGCCGCTCCTGCTCGCATCGCCGGGAGATCGAGGTTTCCCTCGATGTACCAGGCGGCGCGGCGCGAAAGCGGTTCGCGCGATTCGCCGTTGGCGACGGTGTACCGGTACCAGCGCTTGCGCGCCCAGCGTCGCGGGTCGAAACCCGCAGGCACTTCGCGCACTGCGCGAACCGATACATCTTCCGGCAGGTTGGCGTTGAGCGCCTTCCTGACGGTTGCCGCTTCGTGCCGCGTTTCCGCGGTGAATGCGGCGACCTGGCCGATGGCGTGGACGCCGGAATCCGTGCGTCCTGCCATTTCAACGCGGGTCGGGCTCCCGAAGAGCACCTTCGCCGCGATTTCCAGCTCTTGTTGGACGGTCCTGGCATTCGGCTGGATTCTGGGACCCGGCGAACGCTGTACCGTCGTAACTGACCGTGGCCGCGAATCGCGTCGCGGACACGTGGGCTATGCCTCCGACTTGCCTTCGTCGTCTTCGGCGGGAGTCGCTTCCTCGGCCGCTGCTTCCTCGACGGAAGCTTCGCCTTCGTTTTCAGCGACGGCTTCAGCGGATTCTTCCGCCTCAGCTACGGCTTCTTCGACTTCAGCGGTCGCCTCTTCAGTCGCAGGTGCGGCCGCAACCGGAGCCTCTGCGACAGCGGCACGGGCCGGAGCCGTCGGGGCAGCCGTCACGCGCTGTGGGCGCGGTGTCGGCGGAGCATCGACGAAGTCGACGAGCTCGATAACAGCCATCTTGGCGCCATCGCCCTTGCGAGGCTCCATGCCGGTGATGCGAAGGTATCCACCAGGGCGTGTCGCCATTCGCGGACCGATGTCGTCGAAGACCTTCTTCACAATCGAAGGGTCGAAAACGAACCGCATCGCCTGGCGGCGAGCGTGAAGGTCCCCACGGCGACCGAGCGTGATGATGCGCTCGGCCATCGGACGAATTTCCTTGGCCTTGGCTTCGGTGGTGGTGATGCGTTCATAGCGCAGCAGGTCAGTGACCAGGTTGCGGTAGAGCGAGAGCCTATGGGCAGTGTCTCGGCCAAGATGGCGGCCGGCTACGCGGTGTCGCATTTTTGCTAGTCCTCGTCGTCGGCGCCGATAAGATCTTCGGCGCTCCCGTCTTTCAGGAGTGCTTCCTTCAACGCCTTGCCGAGGGCGCTCAGGTTTTCTTCTTCCTCGTCGTCATCGTCCATGATGACCGAGCTCGAGCGGCCAACAGGACGCGGAGCGGGTCGCCCGGAGGATGCCGCTGGAGCTGTCGGGGAATCGACGATCGGCACCAGACCCTCGGCGGTTCCATCGACGTAGCCGAGTTCGATGAGCCGATCTCGGAGTTCGTCGTACGACTTGCGGCCGAAGTTGCGAAGGGCGAGAAGCTCGTCCTCGGTCTTCTCAAGAACCTGACCAACAGTCATGAGGCCACTGCGCTTGAGGCAGTTGTAGGCCCGGACGGAAAGCGCGAGGTCTTCGATTGGCGTGTTGTAGCGGTCGGGGGCCATAAGAAGGCCACCAACGGACGTGCTGCCGACGGAGACGGCGCCGCCGTGCGGCATCGTGTATTCCGGACGACCCATCTGGCTGAAGAGGGCGAACTGATCCATGAGGATGTCCGCGCTCTGGCCAACGGCGTCGATCGGGCTGATCGTGCCGTCGGTCCACAGCTCAAGGATGAGACGGTCGTAGTTTGTTGACTGGCCAACGCGAGTCTTCTCGACGCGGTAGTTAACCTTACGAACCGGCGTGAAGATGGCATCCACGGGGATAACGCCGATCGGAAGTCCTTCGACGGAACCGGCAGGGACGTAGCCCTTACCGAGTTCGGCGTGGAATTCGACGTTCAGGCGAGCCTTCGGCACGTCAATCGTGGCGAGATGCAGTTCCGGGTTCACAATCTCGAAGTCGGCTGGAACCTGGAGGTCGCCGGCGGTGACTTCACAGGGTCCTTCGATATCGAGCGCGAGCGTGCCCGAGCGGTTGCTCAGGGCGCGGATGCGAATCTCCTTGGCGTTCAGGAGGAACTCGGTGGTGTCTTCCTGGAGGCCGGCGATCGTCGAGAACTCATGCTGAACCTGTTCAACGCGAACTGAAGTAATGGCAGCGCCTTCGAGCGAGCTCAAGAGCACGCGGCGAAGGGCATTGCCGAGCGTGATGCCATAGCCCGAATCAAGGGGCTCGGCAATGAGCCGAGCATACTTCTCGGTCTCTTCATCGACAGTGAGCTGCGGGACGACTTCTTCAGTCGCCTGGCCGATCAACTCGAGGGAATCCATCATATTCCTTGTAGTCCTCTACTCTCGCAGGTACTGGCGCGGGTTAGCGCGAGTAGTACTCGATGATCACGTTTTCGTTGAACTGGTGTGTCTCGCCGTGAGCGACGATCGGAGGCGCAGTGACGCGTCCCGAAAGGTTCGCGACATCGAGCGAGAGCCAGGTGGGCGGATTCTTGGACTTCATGGTTTCGGTGACGATCTTGTAGTACTCACTGCGGATACCGCGGGGAGTGAACGAGACTGCATCGCCTTCTTTAAGGTGAGCGGAAGGAATGTCGAGCTTGTGGCCGTTCACAGCGATGAGGCCGTGGCGGACGATTTGGCGCGCCTGATTACGGGAATCCGCGAGGCCGAGCCGATAGACGATGTTGTCGAGCCGGGTCTCAAGGAGCCGGACGAGGTTCTCGCCAGAAACTCCGGTGCTGCGGATGGCTTCCTTGTAGTAGCGCACGAACTGCTTCTCGAGCACGCCATAGGTGACGCGCGCGCGCTGCTTTTCACGAAGCTGGAGGCCTCGGTCGGAGATCTTCCGGCGCCGGGCTGGGCGCGGTCCGGGAGGGTTGGGGCGTCGATCGAAGCTGCACTTAGGAGTGAAGCAGCGGTCGCCCTTAAGGAAGAGCTTTTCGCCGTGACGGCGGCAGAGGCGGCAAACTGGGCCGGTGTAACGTGCCATTGGCTGATTGAGCTCCTATACGCGGCGCCGCTTGGGAGCGCGGCAACCGTTGTGTGGGATTGGGGTGACATCGCGAATGGCAGTAACCGTAAGGCCGGTCGCCTGGAGGGCGCGGATTGCGGCCTCGCGACCACTTCCGGGACCGCGTACATAGACTTCAACGGATTGAAGGCCATGCTCCATCGCGCGGCGGGCGGCGTTTTCGCCAGCAAGCTGCGCGGCGAACGGCGTGCCCTTGCGGGAGCCCTTGAAGCCCGAACCACCTGAGCTAGCCCAGGCGATCACGTTCCCGTTCGGGTCGGTGAGGGTCACCAGGGTGTTGTTGAACGTGCTTTTAATGTAGGCACGACCGCGAGGTACGGACTTCCGTTCGCGCCGCTTCAGGCGGCGCGTCTTCTCTCCGGCTCCACGTTTTGCATCTGCCATTAGTGGGTACCTCTCCTACTTCTTTCCTGCGCGCTTCTTGCCGGCGACGGTCTTGCGAGCTCCCCGCTTCTGGCGGGCGTTGGTACGAGTGCGCTGGCCGTGGACCGGGAGGTTCCGACGGTGGCGCTGCCCTCGATAGCAGTTGATTTCGATCAGACGAGCGATGTTCTGGCGCACTTCGCGACGAAGGTCGCCTTCGACGGTGTAGTGCTTGTCGATGAACTCGCGAATGCGGAGGACGTGGTCGTCCGTGAGCTCGCGACCGCGGAGGTCCCCGCTGATACCGGTATCGGCGAGGATGGCCTTGGCCCGAGTCGGCCCGATGCCGAAGACGTAGGTAAGACCTACCTCGATTCGCTTGTCGTTTGGAATATCAATTCCGGCGATACGTGCCATGGCCTTACCCCTGCCGCTGCTTGTGCTTTGGATTTTCGCAAATCACCATGACGCGACCGTGCCGGCGGATGACCTTGCACTTGTCGCAACGTGGCTTGACGGATGCTCGAACTTTCATCGTTTTCCTTTGATGGCGGCAGGGCCGGCCTATTTGAAGCGGTAGGTGATCCGTCCGCGGGAAAGGTCGTAGGGCGAGAGCTCTACCAGGACGCGGTCACCAGGAAGAAGCTTTACAAACTGGATTCGGATGCCAGACCCGATATGGGCGAGCACTTCGTGACCGTTATCGAGCTCGACTTTGAACATATTGTTCGGCATCGGCTCAGTCACTTTTCCTTCCACTTGTATTGCCTCTTTGGCCATGCACCCTCGCTTCGCAGATGGGACTACGGGAGCGTGAGGACTTCGGCCTCACCTCCCGCCCGAACAGCTATTGTATGCTCGAAATGACAGCATAAGCTACCGTCTTTCGTGCTTACAGTCCAGCCGTCCGGCCCTTCAAACACATCTGGCCCGCCAACGTTGACCATCGGTTCCAGCGCGAGCACGAGGCCCGGCTGGAGGATTGGTCCTTTGAAACGCTGACGGAAGTTCTCGACATGGGGTTCTTCGTGCATATCACGCCCCACACCATGGCCGCCGTAGCCTTTGACAATCGAAAACCCGCTCTTCTTGATCGTGTCTTCAATCGCGCCACGGACATCGTTGAGGTGAACGCCAGGCTTTGCAGCCTTGATTCCCGCCCAGAGGGCGGACTCTGTCACCTCGATTAGTTTTTCCGCGATTGGATTTACCTTACCAACCGGAACCGTTATAGCCGAATCACCAACATATCCGTTGTACGTGGCCCCAAGATCGAGGCTGACAATGTCGCCCTCCTGGAGCACGCGGTTCTTCGGGATGCCGTGCACTAACTGCTCGTTGATGCTCACGCAGATGTTCGAGGGATAGCCGGACTTGTTGCCGGGCGCATAGTTGAGGAAGGTTTCCTTCGCCCCAACGCGCTTGTATTCCTCGCGCACATACTTCTCGAGTTCCATGACATTGAGACCGGGCTCAATCATCTTGCGAAGGCCCGCGAGAGTATTCGCCACGATCCGGCCAGCCTCTCGCATCACCGCGATCTCATCGTCGGACTTGAGTTTGATGACCATACCTAGCGAATCGCCTCCAGCAACGCCGCGGTCACGGCATCGAGCGACTGTTCGCCATCAATTTCCTTGAGCACACCCGCCGTGCGGTAGTGGTCGATGAGCGCCGCAGGCGGCTTCTGCTTTTCGAGACGGGAGGCGACCACCTCGGGGCGGTCATCTTCGCGCTGGTAGAGCTCGCCACCACACGCGTCGCAGACGCCTGCAGCCTTCGGCGGATCGTTCTTCTCGTGGTAGAGGCGCCCGCAATTTCGGCAGATCCAACGGCCACCGAGGCGGCTCATCAGTTCCTCATCGCGGACCGAGATGAGCAGCGCGAAATCAACTTTGGCGTTCTGCCCGGCGAGCGCGTCGTCGAGAGCAGCGGCCTGGACGACGTTGCGCGGGAAGCCATCAAACATGGCGCCGGCGCGAGCGTCGTCGCGGGAGATTCGTTCAATCAGCATCTTGATGGTGACTTCGTCGGGCACAAGGTCGCCCTTCGACATGTACTCGTTGGCGAGCTTGCCGAGAGGCGTCTCGTTCTTGACGTTCTCTCGGAACATGTCGCCGGTAGAGATATGCAGAAGCTTTGTGGCGACGGCAATGCGCTGCGCCTGTGTGCCTTTGCCGGCACCGGGAGGGCCAAGGAGCACGATATACACGTTAGCGAATGAATCCTTCGTAGTTGCGCATCAACAGCTGGGCTTCGAGTTGCTTCATGGTGTCGAGAACGACGGCCACGACGATCAGGAAGCCTGTGGTTGAAACGGTGAGAGCACGGACGTCGGTCAGGAGACCGATGAAGAACGGAAGAATCGCGACGAATCCGAGGAAGAACGCGCCACCCCAGGTGATGCGCGTGACTACACGAATGAGGTAAGCCTCGGTCGGCGCTCCGGGACGGATGCCGGGGATGAAGGCTCCCTGGCGCTGAAGGTTCTTCGCGATCTGCTGCTGCTGGTACTGCACCATCGTATAGAAGAAGGTGAAGCCGACGACCATCACGAAGAGGATGAGCCAGTACCAACCGGTACCACCGCCGCCACGACCACCCTGGAACTGATTCACGAAGAAGTCCGCAACAGATCCGACCCAACCACCCGCATCGGTGAAGTACGACGCGAGGATCGGCGGAAGGATCATGATCGAGAAAGCGAAGATCAGCGGGATCATCCCGGCCATGTTGACGCGCAACGGGATATGGCTCTGCCCCTGTTGCCGGTACATCCGCCCACCTCTAAAGGCCGAGCGCGCGTACTGGACGGGAACTCGACGCTGCGCCTCCTGGAAGAACACCACCAGGTAGATGAGACCGAGAGCGAATCCGGTGAACCCGATAATCGCAATGATCGATTGGGTGCTGAGGTTCGGGATAAGGCTGGGCAGGCGAGCGACGATACCGCCGAAGATAATGATGGAAACGCCGTTGCCGATGCCGTTTTCGGTGATGAGCTCACCGAGCCAGACGAGGAACATGGTGCCAGCGGCGAGAGTCAGCAACGTCGCCATGGTGCCCATCGGGTGACTCGTGATGCCGAAGTCGCTAACGACCGGGCTGCCCTGGCTGTTGATGAAGACGAGCTGCCCGTATCCCTGGACGAACGCCATCGGAACCGCGAGCCAGTGTGTGTAGACCTGCAGCCGGCGTCGACCCTGTTCGCCCTCTTCCGAAAGAGCCCGCAATTGGGGCACGAGCGGCGTGAGGATTTGGATAATGATCGACGCGGTGATGTATGGATATACGCCGAGGGCCGCGACACTCAGGTTCTGCAGCGCGCCACCGGAGAAAATGCTCAGGAAGTCGAGCAGAGCGTTACCTTCGAATGCCTGGGAAAGCGCATCGCGGTCAACGTTCGGAATCGGGACGTGAGCGACAAAGCGGAAAATAACCAGCATAGCCAGCGTGAAGAGCAGCTTCTTCCGAACGTCTTCCTGACGGAAGGCGTCGACCATTGCCTGCAACAGGCGGGGCCGCTGGGCTGGCTGTGCGGTCATTGTCAGCTGTCCTTCGTTTCGTCGCTCTCGCCAGCGATAACGGTGCACGTACCGCCCGCGGCTTCGATCTTGGTCTTCGCCGATTCGCTGAAGCGGTGGGCGTTGACGGTCAGTTTCTTGGTGATATCACCGTTACCGAGGATCTTCACCGGTTCGTTGAGGTGCTTGAGCAGCCCAGCGTCGCGGAGGCTCTCCGGGGTAACGGTCGCGCCGGCATCGAACTTGTCGAGGCTGGCGACGTTGATCGGCTGGAATGGCACGCGCCACTTGTTATTGAAGCCGCGCAACGTGTGGAACTTCCGGGAGGAAGGGAACTGGCCACCTTCGAATGCGTCGTAAGGCAGTTTCTTACCAGAACGTGAGCTCTGGCCCTTCAGGCCTTTGCCCGCGTAGGTTCCCTGGCCGCTGCCATTGCCGCGACCAACGCGCTTCTTCGAATGCGTGGCGCCTCGCGGGGGGCGAAGCTCTTCGGCGCCGATACTCATTTCCCGCTGCCTTCCTGGATGTCCACAAGGTGCTGGACCTTGTTCACCATGCCCCGGTGGGTTGGGGTGTCTTCGATTTCAAGGGACTGATTGAGACGGCGCAGACCGAGCCGTCGAATCGTGTCCTTCTGGTCTTTGTTGTAGCCAATGGCGCTTTTGCGCCAGAAGACGGTCATTTTGGCCATTAGGAATCTCCCCGCGCTATCGCGAGACGGCGCGCCTTGGCACCGGTCGGATCCTGCAGAGTGGAGAGCCCTTCGATGGTGGCACGCGAAACGTTCACCGGGTTCCGGCTGCCAAAGGTCTTGGCGAGAACGTCGGTGACTCCGGCGGCTTCCATGATTGCGCGGACCGCACCACCGGCGATAACGCCGGTTCCGTGGCTGGCGGGCTTCATCATGACGCGAGCAGCGTTGAAGCGGACCCAGACGGGATGGGCGATTGTGCCGCCCTTCATCGGGATCTTGATCATGCCGCGGCGGGCCTGGCTGGAACCCTTGCGGATTGCCTCGGGCACTTCGTTGGCCTTGCCAAGCCCGACACCAACGCTGCCGTTGTTATCACCAACGACCACGAGGGCGCTGAAGCTGAAGCGGCGACCACCCTTAACGACTTTTGCGACACGGTTGATATAGATGACCTTTTCGATCAGTTCATCGCCGCCGTCGCGGTCGCGGTCACGCGGGCCGCGGTCATTTCGTTCGAAACGGTTACTGCCCATTTAGAACCCCAATCCTGCTTCGCGGGCGGCATCGGCGAGAGCCTGGACGCGACCGTGATACTTGTAGCCACCGCGGTCGAAGACGACCAGGGAGACACCGTTGGCCTTCGCCCGTTCAGCGACTGCCTTGCCGACAATGGCGGCGCGTTCGCTCTTGGACTTGCCCTTGAGATCCGAAGCGAGCGCCTTATCGGCATCGCTGGCGGCGGCGAGGGTGTGCCCCTTCAGGTCGTCGATGACCTGTGCATAAATGTGCTGCGAACTGCGAAACACGTTCAGGCGAGGGCGGTCACCGGTACCCGAAACCGACTTACGGACTCGGGTGTGGCGGCGCGTGCGAGCGAGGACAGAAGTTGCCTTAGCCATTACTTGCCTACCTTCCCGGCCTTGCCGGCCTTGCGGCGAACTCGTTCGCCGGAATATCGGATGCCCTTACCCTTGTACGGCTCGGGTGGACGCAGCTTGCGAATGTTGGCCGCGACCTGGCCGACTCGCTCCTTATCGATGCCCTCAATATTGACTCGCGGGCCTTCGACGGTGAACGAGATGCCATCAGGTGGGGCGACAACGACCGGATGCGAGAAGCCGAGGGCCAGCTGAAGGCTGGAACCCTGGAGCTGCGCGCGGTAACCGACGCCTTGCACTTCGAGTGTTTTGACGTAACCGGTGGTAACTCCGGTGACCATGTTGTTGAGCAACGAGCGTGAGAGCCCGTGGAGGGCGCGTTGCTTGCCTTCGTCGTTTGGACGCGTGACGTTGATGACGCCCTCGTCGCGGTTGAGCGTGATGGTCTTCGGGAACTGCCGGGAGAGTTCTCCCTTTGGTCCTTTCACCACGACGAAGTTGTCGTCGTTCACGCTGATGGTGACGTTGGTGGGAACGGTTACTGGCTGACGGCCAATGCGCGACATCGAGTACCTCCTACCACACGTAGCAGATGACCTCGCCGCCAACTTCGTTGCGGCGGGCCTCCTGCCCCGACATGACACCCTTCGGCGTCGAAAGAATGGCCGTACCAAGTCCACCGTAAACACGGGGAACCTCGCGGCGTTGGACGTAGACACGCAAACCCGGCTTGCTGACGCGCTGCAACCCGTTGAGAACGGGCTGCCGGCGACCGCCGCCATAGCTGAGGTCTACCTTCAGGCTGGCCTGGACCTTGCCTTCTTCGAGCGCGACCGAGTAGTCCTTAATGAAGCCTTCTTCTTTGAGGACACCGGCAATTGCGACCTTGATTTTCGAGGCCGGCATAAGCACCGAATCGTGGCGCGCCGAAGAGGCGTTCCGGATTCGGGTCAACATATCGGCGATAGGATCACTAAGACTCATGAGTTCTTCCCCTCTAGCAGTTTGCCCCGATGGCACTTACCAGCTGGATTTGGTGACGCCTGGAAGGAAGCCCTTGTGGGCCATTTCGCGGAAGGTGATGCGGGAAAGACCGAACTTGCGGATGTACGCCTTCGGCCGACCGTTAATCATGTCGCGGTTGTGAAGCCGCGTTGGGCTGGAATTAAGCGGGAGCTTCATGAGCTCTTTCTGCAATCGCATCACTTCCTGGGGGTTCTCCCAGGAGTGGCGGAGCTGCTCTTTGAGTTCGGCGCGGCGGGCGGCGTACTTCGCATGAAGCTCGCGGCGACGCTGATCGCGCAGGACGATTCCTTTGGATGCCATGGGTGCTTCCTCAGTTCTTCCTGAATGGCAGGCCCATGAGCTCGAGGAGCTTGCGGCCTTCTTCGTCAGTGCGGGCGGTAGTCACGATAGTGACCTGGAGACCCCGGACCTTATCGACGCGGTCGTAGTCGATCTCGGGGAAAATGAGCTGCTCACGAAGGCCGATGCTGAAGTTGCCTCGGCCATCGAATGCGTTGGGGTTTAGTCCCTGGAAGTCGCGAATGCGCGGGAGCGCTGCACTGACCAGGCGGTCGAGGAACTCCCACATGCGGTCGCCCCGGAGGGTAGTGGCAACGCCGATGGCATTGCCTTCGCGCAGGCGGAAGTTCGCGATGGAGCGCTTGGCGCGCGTAATTACCGGCTTCTGGCCAGTGATGATGCCCATCTCGTCGGCGGCCTTGTCCAGTGCGTTGGCATCGGTGAGCGCTTCGCCCAGGCCGATGTTCACGGTGATCTTGGTGATCCGCGGAATCTGCATCACGTTCCCATAGCTGAAGTGTTCCTTCAGCGCGCCGGCAACTTCCTTCTGGTAGGTCTCTTTCAATCGCGGGGGCATTATTCGATGTCCTCTCCGCTGCGCTTGCCGACTCGAACCCAGGAACCATCCTCGCGGCGCCGGAAAGTGACACGCGTTGGCTGGCTGTCGTTGGGATCGATCAACATGACGTTGCTCATGTGGATTGGTGCTTCGCGCTCGATGATCTGCGATGCCTGGCCTTGCTGCCGGGCGCGCTGATGGCGCTTGATGATGTTCACGCCTTCGACGAGGACGCGGTTGTCCTTGTTGATGATTGAGCGCACGGTGCCCTGCTTACCCCGGTCTTTGCCGGAGAGCACGACGACCTTGTCGCCACGCTTGATTTTGGCGGGCATTACAGCACCTCCGGAGCGAGGGACACGATCTTCATGAAGTTGCGGTCGCGGAGTTCGCGAGCAACCGGCCCGAAGATGCGCGTGCCGCGCGGGTTTTCGCCGTCGGTACCCAGAAGAACCGCAGCGTTTTCGTCGAATCGGATATACGAACCGTCCTGGCGGCCGTATTCCTTGGTGACTCGAACAACGACTGCCTTGACGACGTCGCCCTTCTTCACGTTGGAGTTCGGCTGTGCCACCTTCACGCTGGCAACAATGATGTCGCCGGGGCGTGCATAGCGGCGCCGGGTACCCCCGAGCACGCGGATGCAAAGCAGCGACCGCGCACCGGAGTTATCGGCCACCTTGAGCCGGGATTCTTGCTGAATCACGCCTGCACCTCCGCCTTCGGAGCAAGCTGCGTTTCCTTCTCGAGTTCTCGACCGATGGTCGAGGGAGCCACATCAGCGACGTCGCCGCGGGTCAGGATTTCGATCACTCGCCAGCGCTTGTCCTTGGACATGGGGCGGCTCTCTTCAATGCGAACGACGTCGCCCAGCTTGCAGCTGTCGTCGTTGTCGTGGGCCTTGAAGCGCTCGGTGACCGTCACGACCTTGTGGTAGAGGCGGTGCTTCTTCTTGCGTTCGACCGAAACAACCACCGTCTTCTGCATTTTGTCGCTGACGACGGTGCCCTGGATGACACGTTGGGTTCCCATGGCTACTCCTCACCCAGGATTGCTTCGATTTGTCGCTCGCGCTTCAGGGTGCGAAGGCGGGCGATCTTGCGGCGCGCGTTACGCAGCTCGCGATAGTTCTCGAGCTGGCGGCTGGCGTGCTGGAACCGGAGCGTAAACATGGCGCGATACGCCTCGTTAATCTCATGGTCCAGCTTGGAATCGTCGAGTCTGCGGAGGTCTTCCGCGGTTTGGCGTGCCATTAAATGACTGTCTCCTCCCGGACAACGACTTTCGTCGCGCACCGGCAGTTTGTGGGCTGCAAGGCGAAGGGCTTCGCGAGCGACGGCCTCGGGCACGCCTGCGATTTCGAACATGATTCGGTCTGGCTTCACAACCGCGACCCAACGATCCGGGGCGCCCTTGCCGGAACCCATGCGGGTCTCGGCCGGCTTCGCCGTGACCGGCTTGTCGGGGAAGATGCGAATCCAGACCTTGCCACCGCGCTTCATTTCGTGAGTCATGGCGCGGCGGGCGCTTTCGATGTGGCGGGAATCGATCCACGCCGCACCCTGCGCCTGGAGAGCGTATTCGCCGAAAGCGACGAAGTTGCCCGTGGCAGCGTGGCCAGAGCGGCGGCCGCGATGCTGCTTACGGTGCTTAACACGACGAGGTTGAAGCATTAGCTGCCCCCCTCATCGGAACCGCGGGCGGCTGCCTGCTGTTCCATCGAGATAGCGGTGTGAGCCGGACCCTCTTCTTCGACCTTTGCAACCGGAGCTGCTGGGGCGACGGGTTCGAGGACTTCTTCTTCGACTCTCGGAGCGCCGCGTTCTGGCAGGATCTCGCCCTTGTAGATCCAGCACTTCACGCCGATGGCGCCGAAAGTGGTGCGAGCTTCTGCAAGTCCGTAGTCGATGTCGGCGCGAAGCGTGTGGCGCGGGACGCGGCCCTGCGTCTCATCTTCGCGGCGGGACATTTCCGAACCACCGAGACGGCCGGCGATGGCGACGCGGCATCCAAGGGCGCCACGCTGCATCGTTCGCTGGACCGACTGCTTGATGGCGCGGCGGAAGGCCACGCGCCGTTCGAGCTGATCGGCAACCGAGCGAGCAACCAGGTACGCGTCCAGTTCCGGCGTCCGGATTTCCTGGATGTTCACGCGGACCCGGCCGCCTGTGAAGCGTTCGAGGGAATTGCGAAGTTCTTCGACTTTGGCGCCGCCGCGGCCGATAACGATGCCCGGCTTCGCCGTGTGAATCGTAACGGTGACGAGGTTCGCGTTGCGGTCGATTTCGACGCGGCTAATAGCAGCGTCGGGAAGTTCCTTCAGCACGTATTCACGAAGACTGAGGTCCTGGTGAAGGCGCTGTGTGTAGTCCTTCTCCGCGAACCACTTGGATTCCCAGTCGTAGATGATGCCAAGGCGGAAGCCGTGCGGATGTACTTTCTGTCCCATTTACGCCTCCCGCTCGTCGAGGATGATCGTGATGTGGCTCGACCGCTTGAGGATGGGGCTGACGCGACCGCGCGAGCGGGGACGGAAGCGCTTCTGGGTGGGACCGTCATCGGCGAATGCGCGCTTGATGACCATCCCATCGACATCGAGGTCGAAGTTGTTCTCAGCGTTCGAGGCGGCTGAGAGCACGACCTTCGAAACGGTGCGGGCATGCGGCGACTGCACATAGCGCAGCAGCGCAAGCGCCTGGTCGACGGTGAGGCCGGGCAGGCGGTCGAGGATGAGGCGCACCTTGCGAGGTGAAGCACCCATGCCCTGGCAGCTAGCTTTCACTTCCATCGGTTAGCGCCTTACCTTGCTCTGGCGGTCGCTCTTGGCGACGTGCCCGCGGAAGGTCCGCGTGAGGGCAAATTCACCGAGTTTGTGACCAACCATATTTTCGGTAACGAAGACCGGCACGTGGCGGCGGCCATCGTGGACGGCGATTGTGAGCCCGAGCATTTCCGGAAGGATGGTGGATGCGCGCGACCAGGTCTTGATCACGGAGCGATTTGACGCTCCACGCATCGCCAGCACCTTCTTTTCCAGCGAAGGATGGATGTAGGGGCCCTTCTTGGTAGAACGTGACATGTCCTACTCCTCCTAGGTCCGGCGCCGGACGATGAGACGGTCCGTGCGCTTGTTGTTGCGGGTGCGGTAGCCGAGAGTCGGCTTGCCCCATGGGGTTTTCGGGCCCGGCATACCAACCGGCGCACGGCCTTCGCCGCCTCCGTGTGGATGGTCCCGAGGGTTCATGACGGCGCCGCGAACCTGAGGCCTGCGACCACGATGACGCGTGCGCCCGGCCTTGCCGAGCTTGATCAGCGAGTGCTCAACGTTGCTTACCTGGCCAACGGTCGCGACGCATTCGATGCGGACGCGGCGCATTTCGCCACTGGGCAGGCGGAGGAGTGCGTATTCGCCTTCCTTCGCCATGAGCTGAGCGCTAACACCCGCGCTGCGGACCATTTGTCCGCCGCGGCCGGGCGTGAGTTCGATGTTGTGAACCTGGGTACCCGTCGGCATGTTCGCCAGCGGGAGTGAGTTACCCACGCGAATTTCGGCATCAGGGCCACTGGTAACAATGGCGCCGACAGTCAGGCCGTTGGGGGCCAGGATGTAGCGCTTCGCGCCGTCCTGGTACTGAAGGAGCGCGATCCGAGCCGTGCGGTTCGGGTCGTACTCGATCGCCGTGACCTTCGCAGGCACACCGGGCTTGTTGCGCTTCCAATCGATGATTCGATAGAGGCGCCGACTCCCACCACCACGATGGCGGACAGTGATGCGCCCCTGGTTGTTGCGGCCAGCAGACTTCTTCTTGAGAGACTCGGTCAGCGACTTTTCAGGACGCTTCTTCGTAATCTCGGTGTAGGTCTGCGAGCTGGCGTTCCGGCGACCCGGGGACGTCGGCTTATATTGCTTAATCGGCATGCCTAGATCCCCTCGAAGAGTTCGATTTTGTCGCCAGAAACGAGGGTCACAATGGCCTTCTTCCAGTCGGGGCGGTTGGTGACCTTGCGGCCGAATCGCTTCGGCTTGCCCTTCATCACCATCGTGTTCACTTCAGAAACGCGGACGTTGAAGGCCACCTGTACGGCTTCGCGAATCTGGTTCTTGTTCGCGCGCAGGTCAACTTCGAAGACGTACTTGTCGGAGCCCGTGAGCACCGTGGTCTTCTCGGTGATGATTGGCCGCAGGAGAACGGCGTAAGGATGAATTTCCTTCGGCATTAAACTGCAGCCTCCTTCCCGCGACCGCGGAGCGGCTTGACGTTCGCGCCACCCCAGAGGGCTTCGCAGGCGCGAACAGCGTCTTCGGACATCACCAGGCGGTGGGCGTTGATGAGGTCAACAACGTTGAGGTTCGCAGCGGGAACTGCCTTCGCGATATCGATGTTTCGAGCGGCACGGGTCACTTCCGGCACGTAAGAACCGGTGACAACGAGCGTCCGTCGTTCGACACCAAGCGAATCGAGCAGGTTCTGCATCGAGCGAGTCTTGGCGTCGGGGGTGCTGAGGCCTTCAACGACTATCAGCGAGCCTGAACTGGCGTGGCTGGAGAGCGCCGAGCGAAGTGCGAGGCGACCCATCGTCCGAGGCAGCGCCTTGGCAAAGCTGTGATGCCGAGGCCCGAACGCGACACCACCACCAACGTGGTGGGATGCGCGAATGCCGCCCTGGCGGGAGCGGCCAAGACCCTTCTGCTTGCGAATCTTGGCGGTGGAGCCGCGCACTTCGCCACGGGTTTGGGTGTGTGCATTGCCGCCGCGACGGTTGCCCATCTGCGCTACGTAGGCCTGGTGAAGGACGCTGCGATTGGGCTCGATGCCGAAGACTTCGTCAGCGGCGTCGATTTCGCGGAGTTCCTTACCGGCGGTATCGAAAACCTTCAGCTTCATTTCGATACCTTCTTTGCTTTGCGGATGCGGACAAGTGCGCCAATCGCGCCTGGCACCGAGCCGGCGACGAAGATGACGTTCTTCTCTTCGTTCTTGGAAACCACCTGGAGGTTTCGGATGGTCGTGCGGGCGTCGCCCATGTGACCAGCCATTCGGGTGCCCTTGAAAACTCGGCCCGGGGTGGTACCTGAGCCGATGGAACCCGGAGCACGGTGACGGTCGCTCTGACCGTGGGTCTTGGGGCCGCCAGCGAAGTTGTGACGCTTAACGCCACCCTGGAAGCCACGGCCCTTGGACTTGCTGGTCACATCGACGTAATCGCCGGTTTCGAACAATTCAGCGCCGAACTGGTCGCCGAGGGCAGCAGTGCCATCGGTTTTGAATTCGGCGAGGTGGCGGAGCTTCAGGTTGCCAGCAGCCTTCAGGTGGCCGGTTTCCGGCTTATTCAGGCGCTTGTCATCGTGGAAGCCGACCTGCACGGAAGAGTACCCGTGCTTTTCGGGCGTCCGAATATCGGTCACGAAGCAAGGGCCAATTTCGACGGCGGTAACGCCGCGAAGGCGTCCCTTTTCGTCGAACACCTGCGTGGTGCCGAGTTTGCGGCCGAGGAGTCCGTTAATCGTCATGGCTACAGCTTGATCTCGATGTCGACGCCACTGGGCAATTGCAGCCGCATAAGCGTGTCTACCGTCTTGGAAGTCGGCTCCATGATGTCGATGAGCCGCTTGTGGGTACGGATTTCGAACTGCTCGCGGGCATCCTTGTGGATGTGCGGGCCTTTCAGCACCGTGTACTTATCGATGGACGTCGGGAGCGGCACAGGGCCGGCCACCGCGGCACCGGTCCGTTCGGCTGCTTCGACGATCTGTCGAGCCGACTGGTCCAGCAGGCGATGGTCGTACGCCTTGAGTTTGATCCTGATCTGTTGACGAGCCATGTGCGTTTCCCTCGGTTTACCGGAATCGCCTAAGCGAGAATCTTGGTGACGACGCCGGCGCCGACGGTGCGACCGCCTTCGCGGATGGCGAAGCGGAGGCCTTCTTCGATGGCGACGGGCTGGATGAGCTCAATCGTCATCGTGATGTTGTCGCCCGGCATCACCATCTCCACGCCTTCCGGCAGGGCGATGGCGCCGGTCACGTCCGTTGTGCGGACGTAGAACTGCGGCCGGTAGCCGTTGAAGAACGGCGTGTGGCGGCCGCCCTCTTCTTTCGAGAGGACGTACACCTGGGCTTCTACCTTCGTGTGCGGCTTGATCGAACCCGGCTTCGCGAGCACCTGCCCGCGCTGCACGTCTTCGCGCTCAATGCCGCGCAACAGGCAGCCGACGTTGTCGCCCGCCTGGCCTTCATCCAAAAGCTTCTTGAACATCTCGACGCCCGTGACCGTGGTCTTGCGCGTCTCGATGATCCCGATGATCTCGATCTCTTCGCCGACCTTCACGATGCCGCGTTCGATTCGACCGGTGACGACCGTGCCGCGTCCCTTGATCCCGAAGACGTCTTCGACGGGCATCAGGAAGGGCTTGTCGAGCGGGCGCTCCGGGGTCGGGATGTAGGAGTCGACGGCGTCCATCAGGTCGAGGATGCACTTGTACTCAGGCGCGTTCACGTCTGTTGAAGTCGACTCGAGCGCCTTCAGGCCGGAACCGCGAATGATCGGAATGTCGTCGCCGGGGAATTCCTGGCTGGAGAGCAGTTCGCGGAGTTCGAGCTCGACCAGTTCGAGGAGTTCTTCGTCCTCCATCATGTCGACCTTGTTCAGGAAGACGACGAGGGCGGGGACTTCCACCTGGCGGGCCAGGAGGATGTGCTCGCGCGTCTGCGGCATCGGTCCGTCCGGGGCGGCGACCACGAGGATGCCGCCGTCCATCTGGGCGGCGCCGGTGATCATGTTCTTGATGTAGTCGGCATGGCCCGGGCAGTCGACGTGCGCGTAGTGGCGCGCATCCGTCTCGTACTCCACGTGGGCAATGGCGATGGTGATGCCGCGAGCGCGCTCTTCCGGTGCGTTGTCGATCGAATCGAACGCCCGGTATTCCGCTTCGCCCTTCAGCGCCAGCACCTTCGTGATCGCAGCCGTCAACGTCGTCTTGCCATGGTCAACGTGACCAATCGTTCCGACGTTTACGTGCGGCTTTGTCCTCTCAAATTTCGCCTTCGCCATTGATGGATTCCTTTCCTCGTGTGGAGCCTTCGTTACGTAGTGGGTTACGACGCCTGCTTGGTGAGCTGGGCGGCGACGGTTTTCGGAACTTCTTCGTAGTGATCGAATTCCATGCTGTAACTGGCGCGCCCCTGGGAGAGCGAACGCAAGTCGGTCGAATAGCCGAACGTTTCGGCAAGCGGGACCATGGAATGGACGACCTGGGTTTTGCCCATGGACTCAGAGCCCATGATGATTCCGCGCCGGGAGTTGATGTCGCCGACGACCGACCCGAAGTAATCCTCGGGGCAGCGGACTTCGACTTTCATGATTGGTTCGAGAATGATGATGCCGGCGCGGCGAGCCGCCTCCTTGACCCCGATGGAGCCAGCGTTCTTGAACGCCATTTCCGAGGAGTCAACAGCGTGGTAGCTGCCGTCGATGAGGCTGACCTTCACATCCAGCACCGGATATCCGGCGAGGATGCCGCCCTGGAGCGCTTCTTTCGCACCCTGTCCGACGGACGAGATGTATTCCTTTGGCACCGAGCCACCGACGACCTTGTTTTCGAACACGAAGCCCATGCCGCGCTCTAGCGGTTCGACTTCGAGTTCAACAACGCCGTACTGGCCGCGACCACCACTCTGGCGGACGAATCGTCCTTCTGCGCGGGCCTTCTGCGTGATGGCTTCGCGGTAGCTCACCTGCGGGCGGCCAACGTTGGCTTCCACTTTGTGTTCCCGTTTCATGCGGTCGACGATGACTTCCAGGTGAAGCTCGCCCATGCCCGAGATAAGGGTCTGGCCGGCTTCCTCGTCGAAAGTCCAGTGGAAAGTCGGGTCTTCCTCAGCCATTTTGCTGAGAGAGAGGCCGAGCTTGTCCTGGTCGTCCTTACTCTTCGGTTCGAGAGCGACCCGGATGACAGGTTCAGGGAACGTGATGTTTTCGAGGATCACCGGGTGGTCCTGAACACAGAGTGTGTCGCCGGTGAACGTCTGCTTGAGACCTACGACGGCAGCAATGCCACCTGTGCCGATTTCGCTGATCTCTTCACGCTGGTTGGCGTGCATGAGGAGGAGGCGGCCGATGCGCTCGCGCTCATCCTTGGTTGAGTTGTAGATGTTCTCGCCGGCCTTAAGAACGCCGCTGTAGACGCGGACGTAGGCCAGGCGGCCAACGAACGGGTCCGTGACGATCTTGAAGGCGATGGCGCTGGTTGGCTCGTCGTCGGAGACGCCGCGCTCGACCTCGCCGCCATGCTTCGGGTCGATGCCCTTAACCGGCGGAATGTCGACGGGGCTCGGCAGATAATCAACGACCGCGTCGAGCATCAACTGGACGCCTTTGTTCTTGAGAGCCGAGCCGCAAAGCACCGGGACGGCAAGGTTATTCAGTGTTGCGCGGCGGATGGCAGCCTTCAGCTCATGTATGCCAATCTCGTGGCCCTCGAGGTAGCTGAGAGCAATCTGGTCATCGACGTTGCCGATGCCTTCCACGAGCTTGTCGCGGACCTCCTCGGCAGCCTTCTGAAGGGCTTCCGGGATTTCCTTACGCTCGGGCTTGTCGCCCTTGTCGCCGCCGAACCACCACCAGCACATCTCGACAACGTCGATGCAGCCGTCGAAGTCGCCTTCCGCGCCAACCGGAATCTGGATTGGAAGCGGGTTACCGCCGAGGCGGTCGATCATCATCTCAATGGTCCGCCAGAAGTCGGCACCTGTTCGGTCCATCTTGTTTACGAAGGCGATTCGCGGGACGCCGTAACGGTCTGCCTGTCGCCAAACGGTCTCGGTCTGCGGCTCAACGCCTGCAACCGAGTCGAAAACCACGACACCACCGTCGAGAACGCGAAGGTTGCGCTCCACTTCGGCGGTGAAGTCGACGTGCCCAGGGGTATCGATCAGGTTGAAGTGGTGGTCATTCCATTCGCAGGAAGTAGCGGCGGAAGTAATCGTGATCCCGCGCTCGCGCTCCTGCTCCATCCAGTCCATGGTCGCTGCGCCTTCGTGCACTTCGCCGATCTTGTAGGTTCGGCCGGTGTAAAAGAGCACGCGTTCGGACACGGTCGTCTTACCCGCATCAATGTGGGCAATGATTCCGATGTTCCGAATACGCTCGAGGTCAATTGTGCGCGCCATGGGTTCTAAAGCAGCCTTTCGCCTACCACCGGTAATGGACGAAGGCGCGGTTCGCCTCGGCCATTCGGTGGGTGTCGTCCCGGCGCTTAATCGCGGCGCCAGTGTTATTCGCGGCGTCCATGAACTCGGACGCGAGCTTCTCGGCCATCGAGCGGCCGTTTCGGTTGCGGGCGGAGGTCAGTAGCCAGCGCATGGAAAGCGCGAGACGGCGGTCTGGCCGGATTTCGACAGGAACCTGATATGTCGCGCCACCGACGCGGCGAGGCTTAACCTCGAGAACCGGCGTCGTGTTGCGGACCGCCTGCTGGAAGACATCCAGGGGATCGCGGCCGGTGGTGGTCTGGATGCGATCAAACGCGCCATAAACCACGCGCTCCGCGGTGCTCTTCTTGCCGCGTGTCATGACCTTATTGATAAGGACCTGCACGTTCGGCGAATTGAAGCGCGCATCGGCAGGGGTGGGGCGCTTTTCCGGTCGATTACGTCGAGCCATACGATGGGACTCCTGTGTGTCCTATTACTTCTTGCGGCCCGCGGCCGCGGCGTTTTTGCGAGTGCCGTACTTGGAACGGCCCTGCTTACGGTTGTTGACGCCGGTCGCGTCAAGCGCGCCACGGACGATGTGATAGCGGACACCCGGGAGGTCCTTCACGCGGCCACCGCGGACGAGAACGACGGAGTGCTCCTGGAGGCTGTGGCCCTCGCCTGGGATGTAGGCGGTGACTTCGATGCCGTTGGAGAGACGAACGCGGGCGACCTTGCGGAGCGCCGAGTTCGGCTTCTTCGGGGTCTGAGTTCGCACCTGGGTACAAACGCCGCGCTTTTGCGGGGAACCCGACTTGCCATCGACCTTTTTCAAGCGGTTCGAGTGCGAGTTGAAGCTGAAGAGCAGGGCAGGAGCGCCAGACTTCTTTGACTTCGGCGTGCGTCCCTTGCGGACGAGCTGGTTAATGGTCGGCATCGCTGCTCCCCTGCGGTGGGCAAATTCGTGCGGGCCTGAAATCAGAATCCGCGGGTTATGGCCGGAAAGGCCTTCTTGTTCTGGGCACGAAAACAGGCCGAAAAGCCTGTTCGTGAACAGCGCCCAGGGCACTTAATGGTCCCGGGCCGTCTTCAAGCACTCAGCTTCGCGACCTGCGCAGACTAAAATAGTCCGACAGTCAATAAGCGCCGAATAAGAAGAGTAGCACAGCAATAAGTGGTGTCAACTTCGGGAGGCCTTTCGGCAGCCCGACGCCCAGGGCACGTACTATGCCCGCGATGGACGGCATTTCCAAAGACGAAGCACGCCAAATCGCACTTGCAGCACAAGGTTTTGGCGAGCCAAAACCGAAGAATCCAGACCGCGATGATATGCGCCGAGTGGTCGATCGGCTACGCCTGATTCAGATTGATTCTGTGAATGTGCTGGTGCGGGCGCACTACATGCCCTTCTTTTCGCGACTCGGCCCGTACCGCCGCGAGATGCTCGACGAGCTCGCTTACCGCGACCAATACCTCTTCGAGCAATGGGCACACGTAGCCAGCTTCATCCCGACCGCGGACTATCCGCTCTTTCATCATCAGCTTGCTGAGGGTCGCCATTGGCGCCGGAAAACGCTGTCGCCGAACCGACTGGCGTACTTTGAGACGGTGCTGGAACAGGTCCGTGCTGCCGGGCCGGTCGTCACCGGGGAGATGGAGGGCGAAGGAGCCGGCGGGACGAAGGGCTGGTGGGGCTGGAGCGACGCGAAGCTCGGCCTCGAGTACCAGTTTGCCTTCGGGAGGCTGGCGGTGAAGGAACGCCGAAACTTCGCGCGCGTGTACGACCTTGCTGAGCGGGTCTTCCCGCCCGACATGCTTTCCGGCGGCCCTACGAGAGAGGTGGCGCATAGGCAATGGGTTCGAAATTCGCTGAAGGCGATGGGCGTCGCCACGAAGAAGGATCTGGCCGACTACTACCGGGTGAAGATCGCGGATGTCATCCCGCGAATCGAGGAACTGATTGAACTTGGCGAGGCGAGGGAAGTCGCTGTGGAAGGCTGGAAAGACGTCGCCTATCTCGATACCGCGGTGACATCGGCGCCGGACCTGAATCCGAGGGCAATCCTCAATCCGTTCGATAATCTGGTCTGGGACCGGGCACGGACGGAGCGCCTGTTCGACTTCTTTTATCGCATTGAGATCTACACGCCGGCGGCGAAGCGCGTGCACGGCTATTACGTCCTCCCTTTTATGAATGAAGGCCGCATCGTGGCGAGAATCGATTTGAAGGCGAATCGGCAGGCCTCGAGCCTCCAGGTGCAGGCCGCGCACCTCGAACCCGGGGCAGCGCCAGAAAAAGACAGCATCGGCGTTGGCGAAAGAGCTGAGAGTCATGGCGCGCTGGCTCGGATTGAATCGGATTGAGATTGCCAAGCACGGAGACCTGGCTGATCAGTTGAGTCAACTCTTCGCCGAATGATTCGGGTTCTGTTTCGACGCTATGTCGCGTCGCACCATTTCGACACCGAACCGTTCGGTCTGGAGCCCTAGGCCAAGGCGCGCAACGTCCGTTAGTAAGGGTAGGCGGCCTCCTGACCAAAGGTTCGCCAAGCGACATTGTCCTCCCCGTCGCAGGGGCGCCTCACTTGTGGGGCGCCCCACCCCCAACTACTGGTCGGCCATCGGCGGTTGGCCCCCGGGATTCCCGGATTCGTTCGCAATGTTCCCTGTTCGGTTCTGGCTGATACCATGGAGACGGTGGTAGGAGCGCCCGCGGGACAGGAGCAAGTGTGACTCAGGAAGAATATTCGGCCGTATGCCCGTATCTCGGCCTCGCCGACGATGCCGATTCCCACGCGACCTATGCGACAGAAGCACATCGGTGCTATCGCCTTCCCAACCCAACACGAATTGCCACGCCTCACCAGGACAAGCATTGCCTGGGGGCGAATCACGTTACCTGCCCGGTGTACCTCGGAGAGGGCGTGCCCCAGTCACCACAACGCGCACCCGCTGCCGCAGCCGGCGCTGCTGGCCTAGCGGCCGGGGCCGCCGCCGAGGCGAGCTCTTCCGGGAGCGAAGCCCCTGTTCGGGGTCCGCGACCCGGACAACGCCCACGGCCACAATCCGAACAACGCCCCAAGCGACCGAATGCCGGTGCGCTTGGTCCGCGTCCTCGATCCGGCGGGATCAGCATGCCGGTCATGACCATCGGCCTGTTCGCCCTTGCGGTCGTAGTTATCGCGATCGCATTCGCCATTAATAACCTGACCGACGATGGTGGAAACGACCAGACCTCTCCGGGTGATTCCGTCGCCACGGCCGCCGCACTCGATAAGACAAAGACGGCCCAGGCCGGGGGCGGGCAACCGACAACCGCGACCGCGGGCACGTCAAACTCCTGGCACCGGCCAAACGCCGGCTGCGAGTCAGACGGCGGCCGCGTCCAAGACTCCGGGCACCGGTACGCCGAGTTCGGGGTCGAAGACGTATATCGTGAAGGCAGGCGACTTTTGCGGAACGATCGCGCAGGACAATGGCGTGACCCTTCAGGAATTGCTGAACGCGAACAAGATGACTGAAGCCGACTGCCTAACGCTGGCGATCGGGCAGGAACTGAAGATCCCGTAGTCCGGCTTAATCAGTCTGAAGAGTCGCGCCCGGGCAACGCCAACTCCGCGTGATGTTCACGGACCCAGCGGGTGCGGGCATTCCAGTGCTGGGGATGGCTTTGCCAGCCGTGCTCCGCTTCCTGTAGCCATTTCCAATCGGCCCAGCACAGCAGCGCGAGATCGAGGTCTCGCCACGCGAGCCGCCGGATCTCCTTCATGATTGGTGTCCGGTCTCGCTTTCGCTTTTCGAACTTGTCGGCAAGAAGGATGACCTTGGCAATAATCGGCATCGCTTCGGCGCCGAGCGTGTGGTCGCGGACGGCCGCCAGAGCCTCTTCATCGCTCACCTTGAATCGTTCGCGCAGCGTGACCGCGGCAATAGGCCCATGAAGTAGTACCAGGATCGGCCCTATCGGCAGCCTCGATCGGCAGGCCTGCCTCCACCGCCAGCTTGAGCTGTTCGGCGGGCTGAAAAGAACGAAAGAGGTCGTGTCCCCAAGTCGCGAGCTCTACTCGGAGCGGATCGAGGTCGTAGCGATGAGCAAGGTCGATCGATTCCACGAGGACGCGCTGGATGTGCCGCACGAGTCCTTCGGGCCGGGATTCGAACTCGGTCTGGATCGACCCAATCTGCTTTCGGATCGAAGTCGGCAACTAACCCTCGGGGCCGAGGACCCGACCACCAAGAAGATGCAGGTGGAGGTGATTGATGGTCATCCCGGCTGCGTCCCCTACGTTGAAAGCGAGCCGGTAGCCGCTCTCCCAAACCCCCTCCACGCGCGCAACGTCTTTGGCGAGAATGAAGAGGCCCGCGAGGAGTTCGGTGTGGTTCCACTCGAACTCACGGGCGCTTTCCACGTGCTCCCTGGGAATGACCAGGCAGTGGATTGGCGCGCGCGGGTTGATATCACGAATCGCGAAGGCGTGTTCGTTCTGGGCGACGAACTCGACGGGGACCTCGCCACGGGACATACGACAGAAGAGGCAGTCTTGCATCTGCATGAGTCGATTGTTGATGCGCTCCCGTGTAACGGTCGAACGAACAGGGCCGGGCTAGGGGAAGAGTTACAGACGGTTTACAGTTCAGCGATGGCAGAACCCAACACCAGTGTCCTTTCACACTTTTGGTCGCCGCTTTGCGCTGTTGGCAGCCACGGAGAGAACGGTCCGAACGCGCAGATCTGCGTGTCGGTGTTCGGTGCTTCCATCGTGCCGGTGCGACCTCGACTGCTGGTCGTGCTTTCGAATACCAACTACACGACCAGCCTCGTATCGAAATCCAAAACGCTTTCGGTGACGGTGCTCTCCGAGGATCAGGCCGGGCTGTTGGAACCACTGGGTCTGCGAAGCGGGCGCGACGGGCCAAAACTCGATGGACTTGCGTTCGAGCTGACCGACCTTAACGATCCGGTGTTCCCGGGTGGGGCCGGATGGGTGGCTGGAGAAGTGCTCCGGAGTTTCGACCTGGGCGATTCCACTGCTTTCCTCGTGGCGGTGGTGGAGCGATCGGATGGAGCGGCTCTTCCCATGAACTGGCAAGCGGCGAAGGAAATAGTCGGAGAAGCGTTCCTGAGCCAATGGGCCGAAAAAAGCGTCCGCGAGCAGGCGGCCGCACGAAATGCCATGCTCTGGCGTTGAAATTAACGGGAACCCGGGCGGACCCCTCAAGACTCGCTAGCGGGTCTGCTCACACGGGCTGGCGTTACATCGCCGGTGCATTTCTTGGAGGCATTGCACTTAGTTTCGAGGCGCCGCCGAGCAGGAGCCACGCGCCGCAAATTACGAGCCAGAGGGCGAGCGAGAACCAGCTCAGGATGAGGACGCCCCAGAGCCAATCTCCTCCGATCGAACTGAAGCTAAGGTAGGCGACTGCACACGTCACGCCGACAATCGGAAAAGAGCCGGTCCATTTCGGGACCATCGCAAGGCGGATCATGGCGGCGCTCGTCGCGAGGATGGCGAATGTTGTCGCCACGACGTTCACGAGGCTGAGCAGTTCGATCGCGAGTGCGAAGCTCCTCGCCGAAGCGATCAACGAAGCTTCGCCGCTGAGGGCGTAGTCATCCGCTAGTCCGCTCATCGCGCGGTAGAGGCCGGCGTTGACCAGCATCGTCACCCCGGCAGCAATAAGGAGCCCAAAGGCCAAAGTAATGAGCTTCGGGGAGCGTTCGCGCAGGGTCGCGAAGAGTAGGGTGGCTGCTGCTATCAGCCCGAGGCCAATAGCGGCATGGGACAGACCAGTGAGCTCTCGTGTGCGAGTTGAGATTTTCGAGAAGCGCGCGAACTCATCCGGCCAGGCCTCGCGGCCAACGTCATATCCCGAAATGCTGATTCCGGCGACGAACGGGACGATCAAAAAGAGCAGAAGCAAGCCTGCGAGGCGTTCAACGGGAAAGCTGATGTTCATGTGAAAGCCCTCGGCCTGGAAGCGCCAGGCGATGTCACTGGGGATCCCGCGGAGGAGCCTGCTGAGCGTTTCGACGCCCGTTGCGGCAGAGCTCACGCCTTCGGCAGCACGATCCGCGAAGTGTTCCCAGAGGTCGGATTCGATTTCGACGAGGCGAAGCTCTCTCGCGGCTTCGCTCATGCCGGTGCAATAAAGACGGACCCAGGCGCGCGTGAGGCCGGGCACGATTCCGGGCGGGGAAGTGAGCGCGGTAGTCATGATTCAGCGCCCTGATGTTTGAACGTGGGCAGGGCAGCGCCTTCACGGGCCAGTGCCTGCGAAAGCGCCGCCTGACCTGCAGCGGTTACGTGGTAGAGGCGGCGGCGCGGACGCTGTTCGGATGCCGCTACCTCTGCTTCTTCAAGGCGGTCCTGCAGGAAGCCGGCCTTTTGAAGGCGTTCGAGCGCGCGATAGAGGGTGCCGTGGGCGGTAAGCCGCCGTGCCTCTTCGAGCTCCTTGAGTTCCCTGGCTACGGCATAGCCATGGAACTCGGCTTGTCCGCCGAGAGCGAGCGCCACTCCCGCGGAGAGGATGGAGACTTCGATTGGCACCAGGGTGCCGGGTTTGCGACGCATTGCGAAAGAATACGCAGATAGGTGCTGTTGTCAATACGCAACTATCTGCGTATAACTCGCGACCAGCCTCGAGGAAGACAAGGAATGCCTGGCATTCGCACTCGGGTGGAGGCATCTGTGAACCGGAATATGGTTGTCCCAGTCGTGGGCGTGCTCGGCGCGCTGCTCTTTCTCGGGCCTGGCATCTGGGCTTTCGTTGACCCGCAGGGGTTCTATGACGAACTCGCTCCGTTCGAGCCGTACAACAAGCATTTCATCCACGACATTGGGGCGTTCCAGATTGGCATCGGCGTCGCCCTCGTGGCGGCACTCTGGAAGAGGACAGACGCGTTGTTTGCGGCGCTGGCGGGAGCCGGTATTGGGTCCGCTTTCCATACCGTGACGCACCTTATCGACCACGACCTCGGTGGTAAGGACACGGATGTGTATTTCTTCGCGGTGATGACAGTGGTGCTCCTTGGCGGAGCTTTCTTGCGGGCAACTGCGCCGCGCGCTGTGTAGGCAGCGCCTGTCCGAATGCGCGTTAGCTTCAGTGCGCCACCGTCCGTAGGCTACAGCCCACTAGTGAGTTCTGGCCCACTTGGGGATGGAGGAAACGATGACACGACGGCTGGCGGTTGGGGTGACCTGGCAGTTCGACATGCGCAAAGAGGACGCGATCGCGCTCGCGAAGATCGCGGACGAATCCGGGATCGATTCGTTCTGGGTACCTGAAGGGTGGTCACACGACGCCTTCTCGCTGTTGATTTCGATCGCCGAGAAGACTGAGCGAATCAAGCTCGCTACGGGCATCGTGAACGTCTACTCCCGCACGCCGGGTGCGCTGGCGCAGCATTTTGCGACGCTCGACGAGTGGAGCGGCGGGCGGGCGATCATCGGGCTTGGCGCGTCGAGCGCGAATGTCATCGAGCACTTCCACGGGATGCGCTTTCAGCCGGCCTTCGCTCGGATCCGGGAGACAGTCGACATCATCAACTTGCTCCTTCGCGGCGAGAAGCTCGTTTACGACGGCAAGTGGTTCAAGATGGACCGCGGATTCACCCTGCGGATGACTCCCGTACGGCCACATATCCCGATCTTCATCGCCTCGCTGAACCAGAAGAGCACGAAGCAGACCGCGGAAATCGCCGATGGCTGGATGCCGGTCTGGATCCCGAAGTCGGGACTGAAGGATGAGATCGACCAGTTCCGGCGGTGGGCAACCGAAGCGGGCCGCGACGGGTCGAAGTTGGAAGTGAAGTCTCCGGGCGGGGTGACCGTCAGCACGAACCCGAAGGCGATCGATGCTGGCCGCCCGATGACGGCGTACTACATCGCCCGGATGGGCGACTTCTACTACAACCACCTCTCGCGACTCGGATTCACGGACGAAGTTGCCCGCGTCCGCCGCGTATTCAACGAACAGGGCTCCGAAGCTGGCGCAGCAGCCATCAGTCCCGAGTTCCTGCAGGAGTTCGGCGTGGCGGGCGACGTCGACACCTGCCGCCGACGAATCGAAGAACAGGAAGCCCTCGGGGTCGACATCCATTCGGTGTCGATCGACACGAAGGATCCCGTGGAGTTCGGGCGCATAGTCGAAGGGCTACTCCGCTAGGGACCGTCGCGCATCCTGGAGCACTGCGACGATGAACGCTTCCTTCGCCGCGTTGTAGGCCGGGGGGTCGGGGCCGAGGTCGACAAGGATCTGGCGTTTCAGGCGTTCGTATGCTTTCGCCGTTTCGGGATGCTCGAGCAGATAGTCGCGAAACAGGATCTTGTCGACCCAGAATTGCCCTTCGTACACGCAAAGGTGCGCATTGACCCGAGGCGGGCCTTGCTTTCGGTTGTAGAGGGTGCCGGGAACAGTTTCGCCGCGGCAGTCATAGCCGAGGGTCGCCAGCAAGGGAACGTAGTCCGGATACCGCCGCTCGGATCCCGACCCCCACCATGACATCGATTATCGGCTTGGCGCCGAGGCCAGGAATGGCGGTGCTCCCGATGTGTTCGATTCGTACCGCGGGCAGCGATAGTACGTCGGAGATGAGCGCACATTCGGCAGCGGCGATGGTCAACCAGGACGGGTCATGTGGATCGATGCGATAGCTAGGGTGACCGACCTCCGGAGACTGATTCCCGCCTGCCATCGGGGCTATTCTACCGTCCGGCGCAACCGCGGCGGTCAACAGGAGAGTTGGTGGCTGTTACTATCGCGCCGCACAAACAAACGTCGGGCAGCGAGGGACAGATGACATCGACCGAAACCAGCGCCACCGTGCAAACCACGGGCGGCTCCCTCCGCGGAGAGACGCGCGAGGGCATTCACAGCTTCAAAGGGATTCCTTACGGCGCTCCCACCGGCGGAGCGAACCGCTTCATGCCCCCGCGTGAGCCCGAGCCGTGGAGTGGCACCTTCGATGCCGTCTCGTACGGCCCGATAGCTCCCCAGCGAAGTGCCGGACTGCGGGCCGGTTCCACCGCGATCGACGATGCTTCAGGCCTCGAGGGCGAAGACTGCCTCGTGCTGAATGTCTTCTACGCCGGGCCTCGACGGAGCCAAACGCCCCGTCATGTTCTGGTGCCACGGCGGCGGATTCGTGAGCGGTTCCGGCGGCGCCTCATACGACGGCTCGAACCTCGCCGCGGCGGGGAGACGTCGTCGTTGTGACGATCAACCACCGGCTCGGGGCGCTCGGCTTTTTGCACCTCGGTGACCTCGGTGGCCCAGAGTTCGCCGACTCGGGAAACGTTGGCCTGCTCGATATCGTGGCAGCTTTGGAATGGGTGCGAGACAACATCGCGGCGTTCGGCGGCGACAGCGGCAACGTGACCGTTTTCGGCGAATCCGGAGGTGGTCGAAAGACCTCGGCGATCCTTTCGATGCCATCGGCGAAAGGCCTCTTCCATCGCGCCATCATCCAGAGCGGCCCCGAACTACGAGTGAACGAACGCGCCATATGCGAACGAGCTCGCCGAGACGATGCTTTCGGAACTCGACCTCAAGCCGTCGCAACTTCAGGAACTCCAGGCTGTGCCGCTCGACCGAATCATGGCGGCGCAGTTTGCGGCTGCTGCGAAGATGCCTTCTTCGGGCGCCCGGGGCGGATTCCGTCCGACGGCCAGTACCCCGAGCCTGCCTTCGCACCCATTCTCGCCCGGCGGCGCCCGCGATTTCCGCGGACATCCCGATCATCGTCGGGTTCAATCGGACCGAAGCGACGCTCTTTCTCGCCAACGACAAGGAAGTCTTCGAACTCGATGCGGAAGGCCTTGAGCGACGCACGACCCGGTTGCTGAAGGATCGCGCTCCCGGGAGTACTCGCGGAAATGCGAGACCTCTACCCGGATGCCTCACCGTCGGACCTGTACATCGCGATCCACACCGGACTCCTGCGCTACCCGATCGACTCCATCCGGCTCGCCGAGCGGAAATCGGAGTTGGGAGCGGCGCCCGCGTACGCCTACACGTTCGAGTGGGAATCGCCCGCGCGCTGGGGCAAGCTCAAGACGCCGCACGCCCTCGAAATCCCGTTCGTGTTCGACAGTGTTACGGGGCCGGCATGGTCCGGACTGACCCGAGCGACGCCGGAGGCGGAGGCGCTCGCCGCGAAGGTCAGCGCCACGTGGGCGGCCTTCGCCCGCACCGGCGACCCGAACACCGGGGACCTACCGAAGTGGGAGCCGTACTCGAAGGCAGACCGAAAGACCATGCTCATCAACAACGAGAGCGCGGTGGTGGAGGATCCGCGGCCGAAGGAGCGAGAACTCTGGGAGCGGCTGTACGCCGGCTAGGCAGTTACGCGAACAGCACGTGGGTTTTCAGGAAGGCCTCTACTGATTTGTAGAAGGTGTCGATGGTCTCCTGCTTGCGCCACCCGTGGCCTTCGCCCGGGTACAGGTGGTATTCGTGAGTAACGCCGCGTGCCTTCAGCGAGGCGACAATGCTGTCGCTCTGTTCGCGGGGGACGACGCGGTCGATTTCGCCCTGGAAGACGGCGATGGGGTCCTTGATCTTGTCGGCGTGGAAGATCGGCGAACGTTCGCGGTACACGGCGGCGGCTTCTGGGAGCGGGCCGAGCATCGAATCGAGGTAGCGGGCTTCGAACTTATGCGTGTCGGCCGCGAGCGTGAACATGTTGGCCACGCCAAACATGCAGATCGCGGCCTTGTAGAAGCCCTGGAGTTCGACCAGGGACTGGAGGACGGTGTAGCCGCCGGCGCTACCGCCCATGATGACGAGGCGGGAGCGGTCCGCCATGCCGCGATCGGCCATCGCTTCGGCGCCAAACTTCGCGTCCTGGACGTCGTAGATGCCCCAGCTTTCGCGCAGCTTGAGCATGTAGTCGCGACCGTAGCCCGTGCTGCCGCGGTAGTTGGGCTGGAGGACCGCATAGCCGCGAGTCGCGAGGTACTGGGCCTGCGGCGCCCAGCCGGCCTGGACCTGGCTAGTCGGCCCGCCGTGGATGAGGAGGATCATCGGAGGCGCGCCAGTGCCTTCGAAGGTTTCGCTGGCCGGCGGGTAGTAGAGGCCGTGGGCCTGCTCGCCATCGAACGATGTCCACGACACCGGCTGAGGTTCGGAAAGCGCAGTGGCAGGAACTGATTCGCTGTCGCTTCGGCGGCGTACGGAGTGCGCTGGCTGTTGACCCGAAAGATCGAAGACCACAACACGCGACGGCTGCTTGCCACCGCTCGCCGCCACAGCAACCTTCTCGCTGTTTGGGGCCGCGCTGATGCCGTTGAAGACCGAGTAGCCGGGGTGGAGTTCGCCGAGGTCTCTCACCTCGCCGTCCGGAGAGACTGCGACGAGCGTCCCGAAGCCGGCCCGCTGGCGAACGCCAACGACTGTTCCGGAGGCGGTCTGGGCGAACGTTTTCATCCCGTGGGCCCACGCCGGGGTGCCGTGTTCGAATTCGCCAGTGGTGAGCTGCTTCACCGAGCCATTCGAAAGATCGCGCCGGTAGATGTGGCCCCAGCCGGTTTCATCCGAGACGTAAAACGCCGCGGAGCCATCCCGGGTAAACGTTCCCTGAAAGATGGAAGTCTCCTTGCCGCCGGCGATAACTTCGGAGCTCGCCACAAGAGGCAGGCCCCCCTCCGGGAAGCCGAGCTTCGCCACACGCAACTCGGTGCCATCCCATGGCATGTTGGGGTGGTCCCATTCGACCCACGAGAGCCTGTCGCTGGCGGGGTGCCACGCAGGTTGCATGTAGAAGTCATGTCCCTCGGCGAGGCGCTGGGGCCAGTGCTTCCCCTGGGTGTCGACCACGGCTATGCAGTCGGCGTCTTCGTACGTGTGGACGTATGCCAGCCACCGACCGTCGGGTGAGACGACCGGCGAGGACGCTGCGCCAAAGGCCGGGGTAATCGGCTTCGCCGACCCGCCAGAAAGCGGCTGACGATAGATTCGCTGGTCGGCTTGCCCGACGAAATACGCGACGCCCTGAGCGAGGGTGAAATCGCCGCCGCCATAGCCGACGAACGCGCGCACCGAGATGTCGGAGGTCAGGTCGCGGGTCGACCGGTCGTCGGGGCCCTGGACGACAATGACGCCCTTATCGGAGCGGCCCTCGATCCATGCCAGAGTCTGGCCATCGGTGTCCCAGCAGGGTTCGCCGAGCCGTATGCCCGCCGCGATGGCAGAGGAAGTGATTGGGCTCGGCCAAAGGCCGAACATGCGGTTTTCTCGTGTCATGGGTCGCTCCGGAGCGGGTGGTGCCTCGGATTCTACGGGGCGGACACGCGAGGCGGGAGAGTATGCAGTATGTTAGTATGCGCGTATGAAGCGCATAACTATATCGTTGCCCGACGAACTCCACGCGGCGATTTGTGGCTAGCAGCACGACGCCGAACACGTAGCGTAGCCGAAGTAATTAGCGAACAAGTCGAGGCTGCACTCGAAAACGAAGCGAATCACAATTGCCAGGTTATCGTCGGGTTCGCTGACCAGAGCTTCCCTATTCACGGCGAAAGACGTGGACGAAGAGTTAGCCAAGACGTGGGCCGGGATTCATAACAGCTGACCACGAGCGATCCTTGATACCAGCGTCATTTTCGCTTCGATTAACGTTCGCGATCCCTATTACGAGCCATGTCGCAGCCGCCCTCGCTCGGGCGCGAGATTTGACCTGTCATGCCACTCTTGTGCGTGGCCGAAGTCGCACACCTTGTCGACGCGCGACATGAACGCATCCACTGAAGCGGAGTTCATGTCGGAGCATTGGCCGACCTTGAACTCGAACCTCCAAGGTGCTCGAGACTGGGCTCGGATGCGCGAACATTATGCTTAGTACTCCGACTTCCTGCTCGGTACTGTCGACGCGTCGGTTGTCGTCGCTCGCCGAACGGCTCGACGCCACGACAATCGTCAACCCTCGACCACCGGCATTTCCGCGCGATTCGTCCCACTCACGTCGAGGCGTTCACGCTGCTCCCTTAGCCCCCCGGTGATCGATGGCTTCCAGCGACGCGTACACTCAATGCGACGGAGGCCTTCATGCTCAAATCCGGCACAACCGCTCCTGACTTCATCGGTACGCTCGACGACGGGTCGAAGTTCGAGCTCGCGAAGTATCGCGGGGAGAAGAACGTCGTCCTGTACTTCTATCCCAAAGACTTCACGCCCGGGTGCACAGCGCAGGCATGCACGTTTCGAGACAACTACGCGGAGATTGAGAAGTTCGATGGCATCATTGTCGGGGTGAGCGGCGACGGGGAGGCCTCACACACTTCGTTCAAAGAGAAGCACGAGCTTCCCTTCCCCCTCATCGCTGACCCGGGACGTCAACTCCACAGGATGTACGAAGTCGTTGGCCTGATCCCGTGGATGACACCGCGCATCACCTACGTGATCGATAAGCGCGGCATCATCCAATCGGCCATTCGTCACGACTTTCGGGTGAAGGAACACGTGCCCGAAGTGCTCTCGGCGCTGAAGAATAATCGAGGGAGCCAAGGCTCTCTAAAGCGTTTGTAGGAATGCCTCGACTGCCTCGTTGAACGCTGCCGGCTGGTCGATGTTCGAAGCGTGTCCGGCATCGGCGATCATCGCCCGAGTTGAGCCCGGGATCTTGTTCGCCATGTATTCAGTGCCGCCGAAGAACGGCTTGTCGTTCTCACCCACTAGCACGAGCGTGGGAACCTTGATCTCCGGCAAGGATTCGATGATCCGCGAATCGAATTGGGCGAGCATGCCCGCGGGCGGCGTTGGCCAGGCCCTGGGCCGAACGGTGCTGCGAGACGCGAACTTCGGCACTGCGACCCAACGCATCCAGTCCGTTCTTTTCGAAGTTTTCGGCGCGTTTCTGGGCGGTCTCGTTCCAGCCTTCGCGGGCGACCGGGTTCTTGTAGCCTGGGCCGGTATCGAAAAGCATCAGGGCGCGGACCATCTTGGGATGGGCCACGTTGAACGCCAGCGACATGTAGCCGCCGAGTGAGAGGCCGCCGATAACCGCCGACTCGATTCCGAGATGAGCGAGGATTGCTGCAATGTCATCGACCGTCGCTGCCTCGGAATACTTCGACGGATCGTCCGGGCTATCACTCTGGCCGTGGCCGCGCATGTCCCATGTGATAACCCGGTAGCGGTCCTTGAAGGCATCGACCTGGCCGGCCCACATGCGGCTGGTTGCGCTGTACCCATGGCTGAGCAGGACGGCAGGCCCGGTGCCGTGGTCCTCGTAGTAGATGTTCACGCCGTCGCGGTTGATGGTAGCCATATCTGAATCCCTCCGGTTGCTGTGAGCCGGATTCTACGCGGTGGGCGAAGACTCAACAGCCGACTAGCGCTTCCGGGCGATCACATCCTTCGCAGCAGACGCCAGACGTGCCGGAGTGAGCTCAAAGTAGCCCAGACAGCTCATCCCACTTTCCGCTCGTTCCGTAACGATCCACACCGACGAAGGAGATCGGGGTGGGAAGCGAGTCAGCGAGCACGCGCGCTACGGCGGTACCGAGGCCCCCATGCGTCTGGTGCTCTTCGGCAGTAACGATGGCACCGGTCTCGCGAGCCGCAGCGAGCACCGCCTCGCGGTCAATCGGCTTGATGGTCGCCATGTCGATGACACGGGCGGAAACGCCTTCGCTCGAGAGCTGCGCCGATGCCTCGAGGGCGATGCCGACGAGGATGCCACAGGCGATGATCGTGACATCCGTCCCGGGGCGAAGAACCACTGCCTTGCCGATTTCGAACTTGAGGGTCGAATCGTAAATCGCCTCAATCTTTGGCCGGCCAGTCCGCACGTACGCGGGGCGTGTCGTCTTGCCAACGGCGATGATGGCCTGCCGAGCGGATTCGAAGTCCGCCGGGACGATGACATCGAAGGGGATGAGCGAGGTGGCAAGTGTCAGGTCTTCGAGTGCCTGGGCACTGGCGCCGTCCTCTCCTACCGTGACGCCGCCGTGGCTGGCGACGCACTTCACGTTGAGGCCGCCACGCGGTTGAGCGACTGACGTTCGCAGCTGGTCGAAGCAGCGACCAGGGAGGAACGACGCGAAGCTGGCGATGAAGGCTGTCTTGCCGGCCGCGGCGTAACCAGCGGCGATGCCCACCATATTCGCCTCGGCGATGCCAACCGAATGCCAGCGATCCGGGTACTTGTTGCCGAATTGGTATCCCATCGTGGAAGCGGAGAGGTCCGCATCAAGTGCGACGATATCGACTCCCTGTTCGACCAGTTCCACGAGGGCAACCGGGTAGGCTTCGCGAGTGGCGGCGGCCGGAGGTGCGGCGGTCAATTCAGACCTCCGGCGATTTCCTGCAGGGCCTGCGCGAGTTGGTCTTTCGTCGGCGCCTTTCCGTGGAAGCTGGGGTTGTTCTCCATAAAGCTCACGCCGCGGCCTTTCACGGTTTGGGCCACGATGACTCGCGGCTTTTCGTGGGGCCGCTCGGCTTCCGAAATTGCCTGGTCCACGGCCGTCATGTCATGGCCATCGCATTCGATGACGTGCCAGCCGAAACCTCGCCACATCTCTGGTGGATTGATTTTCATGATGTTGTCGCCGAACCCGTCGTTCTGGATGCCGTTCCGGTCGACCATGGCGATGATGCGGTCGCCGAGGTCGAAGTGGACGACCGCCTGGGCGGCCTCCCAAACCTGACCTTCGTTGAGTTCGCCATCGCCCATGAGCACCCAGTTGCGAAAGTCCTTGTTGTCGAGACGCCCCGAGAGCGCGTGGCCGATAGCGAAGGAGAGCCCCTGGCCGAGGGAACCGCTCGACATTTCGATGCCCGGCGCGGCGCCCATAGAGGGGTGCCCCTGGAGGGGGCTGCCGAGCGTCCGGAACTTCGAGAGCAGTTCGGTGCTGAAGTACCCGCGTTCAGCGAGGACGCTATACAGGAACGGCGTCGCGTGGCCCTTGGAGAGTATGAATCGGTCGCGGTCCGGCCAATCGGGGCGTTCCGGGTCACAGCGAAGGTGATTCCAGAAGAGGGAGACACCGAGTTCGACGGAAGAAAGCGATCCGCCGGGGTGTCCGCTCTGGGCCTGGTAGACCATCTCGACGATGTTGGCGCGGATGCGCTTGGCCACTTCCGTGAGTTCGGCGATGGAGACAGGAGCGAGTGTGGTGGGCATCGGGGCTAAGGATAGGCGGTGAATCGACTCTGGGGCGATCCGAATCGCGCTGATTCAGCCTGAGCGAAACACGATTTACGAAGGGTTGAAGTTTATGGCGAGTGAGGCGCTACTCAGAATCGTATTCTGCGGAGCATCGCCTCGACCATTTCGGGGCCATGGGACTCCTGGAGGAAGTGGCCGGCTTCGAGCGGGTCGAATGTCGCCTGCGGGTAGATCGCGGCCCATTCCCGGCCCCAGGCTTCGGTGAACACCTGGTCCCGAATCCCCCAGACGAAATGGATTGGCTTCGTCCATTCAGCCAACTGATCCCAGCATCGTTGCTGCACTTCTGCGTTGCCGCCGACAGGATTGTCGAAAGGGATACTGAGCGGAAATCGGCGCGGGCCTGCTTTCGAAGCCTTGTCCGGAAACGGAGCCTCGTATGCGGCGAATGCGGCCTCTGGTGTGAGCGGAGTCGACCCCCTGGGGTTGTTCGTGAGGAAGTTCTGCATCACAAAGCCACAGCCTTGCATTTGGTCCATTGGCCCGCCTTCGTGCCAGGCCGCGTTCCAACCTCGGATGGCAGGGGAATATTCGTAACCTTCGTGGTGGAGCCAGGTGTTTCCAATGACGAGCCGATCGAAGCGGTCTGGCATGTCGACGGCCTGGCGGAGACCGATTGGGCCGCCCCAGTCCTGACAGACGAGGGTGAGGCCGGTGAGGTTGAGTGTGGCTATGAGCGTCGAGAGCGCCTGGCTGTGCCGTTCGATGGAGTACCAGGAGTCTTCGAGTACCTTGTCGCTTTTTCCAAACCCGATGTGATCCGGCGCGATGCATCGCCAGCCGGCAGCGACGAGAGGCGGGATCATCCTGCGATAGAGGAACGAATAGGTGGGCATCCCATGGAGGAGTAATGCCGTACCGGATGCTCCAGAACCTTCGTCGAGGTAGTGCATGCGCAACTTCGTGCCATCAACGTCGACTTCGGCGTAGTGCGGCTCGAAGGGATAGTCCGGTAGGTCTGCGAAGCGCTCATCGGGAGTCCGGAAGATCGTCATCGGAGAACTCTAGAGCGGTTCTAGTGAGTCTGGAAGCAGGCCTGGATGCTGAGTGCCATTTCGACGGGGCCGGTGAGTTCGCCCACTGCCTCGGCGGGCTCTTCTCCACGAATGAACTTAAAGAAGCCATGCGTGTTGGTCTTGAGATGGAGATCGGCATCCGGGGAGCCGTTACGACGGGGATGGAGGTGGCCATCGTGGATGTCCAGGGTCCAGGTGTTGCAGTCGCTGCAATCGGAGATTTCGACGGTCATGCGCGCGGCGAGGTCGGCGGCGGTTTCGGGCTGGAACGAAAAGGTTGGGATGACGCGCATGGCGAAATCGTGCGAAACGGTATCGCCGATCTGATCCTCAGTGATTGGTTCTACGTAGCGCCGGCCCCAGTCCAGCAACGACAAAAGGACAGGCCGCACGGCCCATCCTTTGTCAGTCAGCGTGTATTCAACGCGAGGCGGGAGTTCCTTGAAGTAGTCACGATTGACGAGACCAGCGGCTTCGAGACGCTTGAGGCGATCGGAAAGCACGTTGGGCGACATTCCGGAGCAGCTTTCGAGGATGTCGTTGTAGCGCTGCAGGCCTGCCATAAGGTCACGAAGGATAAGAAGCGTCCAGCGGTCTCCGAGAACATCCAGGGTCTGTGCGATCACACAGGGAAGGTTGTACGTCTTCCTGGATGCATCGATTTCGGTGCGCTGGGCCATGGGCGGCTTCCCCTCGTTTCGAGCTAGTTAAGATTCCTATAAATGGCTAGTGCCAAGACTATTGACACGATAGCGCCGGGTGCTATTATTCCGCTACAACCTAGGACTAGCCTAAAGCTAGTACCAGAGGTTTCCGAAAACAAGCGTAGTTGAACGGCGGTTGCCGAGTCAACAAACGGAAAGGATGGTCACCACCATGGCTAACGCCACCACCACCGCAACTCCGGCGGCCACCACAACCGAACAGCACTTCCATCGCTGGCGGATTGACGAGCCGAACGGCCAAATCAGTGTTGGTACCTGCAAGACCTGCGGAGTTACCAAGGAATTCAAGAACTGGCTCAGTGACGGCGACTTCATCACGAATGAAGAGCACCGCATCTCTGCCGCCGCCTAAACAACTTCTCCGTTCTTCCTGGTTCGGACCTCTCCCCGAACCGAGGAGACCATTTGCCGCCGCCACCATCCCACGGGTGGCGGCGGTTTTCGCGTTCTGGCGCTGTTGTAGACTCGGCCCCAGGTAAGGGGGCCGGGATGCTGAAACCGATCGACGTTTCCGACGATGCGCCGTGGAAGAAACGGATCCGGGCGTGGCGAGTGGCATCGTGTTCACTCGCCCCCGCGAATCCAGACCGCGGCATCGCCGTCACGAACCAGTCCGGCGTTCAGCAGGTCTACGCATGGGAACCAGAAACCGGTGAGCTCCGCCAGCTGACGTTCGTGGAGCGAGGCCGACCGGGTGCGCGACTCGCCGCAGACGGGAAATACATCTATTACCTGCAGGACGACCGCGGCAACGAAATTGGCCACATCGTGCGGGTACCGTTCGACGGCGGCGAGCCAGAAGACATCACGCCGGACCTCGAGCCTTACGCGCTAAGCATGATTCCCACGAGTTTCGACTGCTCGCGCATCGCCTTCGTCGGAGCCACGCGTGAGGGCTTCGTGCTCCGCCACGCCCCGTTGACAGATGGGAAGATTGGCGAGTGGCAGGAGGCGTTTCGAAGCTTCGCGCTCACGCACGGCCCGATCCTCTCTTCCGACGGCAGATTCGCTTCGATGGGGAACATGGAGCGTTCGGGCAACACTGACTCCGAAATCATCGTGGTTGACCTGGAATCGGGTGAAATCGCAGCTCGCGATATTCGAAGAGGCCGGCTCGAACATACCGGGCCGCTGGGCGCGGAATTCCCATCGCTTCATGGCGGCTTCCGATGCCTCTGGAGTCAACAGGCCGTACATCTACGACATGGACTCGCACCGACGTATTGATCTGCCGATCGACCTCGCCGGGGAAGTCTCGGCCATCGACTGGTCAGACGACGAGCGGAGCCTGCTGGTGATGCAGACGTGGCATGCGCGAATACGGTTGTTCGTCTACGAAATCGAGAACGAAGAACTGCGCGAACTCACTCATCCGGGCGGCACCCTCCAGGGCGCGACCTTCTGGAAAGACAGCATCGTGGCAACGCTCAACAGCCCTGAGCGACCAACAACGGTCGTCGAACTGGACCGCGAGACCGGCGAACAGATTCGAGTTCTCGCTTGAAAGCGAGCCCGTGGAGCCGGGAGTGCCGTGGAAGTCCGTCTCGTTCCCTTCGTCAGGCGAGGCCACGATCCAGGGGTGGCTGGCCCTGCCGGAAGGGCATTCGGGAGAGCCCGGCCCATGCGTGATCGAAATGCACGGCGGACCAACCGCCGTCACCATCGAGATGAACTACCCGCGCTACCAGGCGCTGCTCGACCACGGGTTTCCGGTGCTGTTCCTGAACTACCGTGGCTCGGTGACCTTCGGCAGGGATTTCGAGCGTTGCATCATCGGGGACCTCGGGAACCGCGAAGTCGATGATGTGGTCGCGGCACGCAAGTGGCTGGTAGATGCAGGTATCGCAAACCCACAGCAGGTCTTCCTGACGGGGTGGTCGTACGGCGGCTATCTGACACTGCAGACGGTGGGCAGGGCGCCCGGTCTCTGGGCAGGTGGGATCGCGGGGATTGCCATCGCCGATTGGGCATTGATGTACGAAGACCAGGCGGAGACGCTCCGTCGGTACCAGGCATCTATCTTCGGTGGGACGCCCGACCAGGTGCCTGAAGCCACGCGAAGCGCGTCGCCAATCACCTACGCCTCCGAAGTCGACACGCCGTTGCTCGTGTTCCAGGGAGCGAATGACTCCCGGTGCCCAAGGCGCCAGTACGAAGCCTACGAGGAGAAGATGCGCGAACTGGGCAAGGAGATCGAGACAGTGTGGTTCGATGCCGGCCACGGTTCGTACGTGAACGACGTAGTCATCGAACACACCGAGAAGACGCTGGAGTTCTTGTATGAGCGGATGGCAGAGATCCAGAACTAAGCGGGCGACGGCTGCAACGCTTAAAGGTTGTGGAATGCCCAATCGCTTTGGCGGCCCAAGAAATCATCTTCCCGAGTCCTTCGTAGCGGCTCCATGAAGTGATGGCGTTTTGGCGGAGAGTCTGTATGTCGCGGAATCGCTTCTGCAAGGGTGATTCATCTCGGAAAGCCGTGGAACCTGCGCTCTCGTAGAGAAGTTCGACAGCCTGAACCGATGCATCCAAGGCGAACGCCGATGCGAGTCCCATCGGAATTGAGCCAGGCCCGGTGATGCGTGGCCCTTTCTGAACGGCCGCCCAAGCCTCGGCCACAGTCGCGCGAAGCGTATTGCGGCCAGCATCGATCAGGGCCTGCGCCCTTGCAACGCGCTCCTGTACAGTCGCGCGATCCGCAGTGAGGGCGGCCGTGTAGGCGGGCGTTTTGGTATTCGCCAGGGCGACAAACTCATCGAGCGCCCCGGCGGCGATGCCGACTCCGACGCGGGCTATCCGAACGGCGTCCATGATTACCCCCATCCGATAGAGCGGGCCTGAGAATGCCCCGGCAGGCGGGTCCCACGGCCCAAGAAGATACGTGTGTTCCACTGGAACGAATACGCTTGCCGCTGTGAAGTTCGTACTGCCGGTCGCCCGGAGACCGAGCGTGTTCCACGCATCGAGCAGTTCAACATCTGTTGGCGTCAGGAATGAGACGACGCTGGTGGGCGCGCCGGTTGAGTCAAAGATCGGGCCGTCAGCGTTGGCGAGCAACGTCAGAACAACGAGGCTCGTCGCGTAATGGGAGGCGCTTCCGAACGACCAGTTCCCAGTGACGGAATACCCGCCAGATGTCGGTTGCGCTAATCCGGGAGGCACAAACGATCCGCATGTCACCGCCTTTGGGTCGCTCAGAATCTTCGCGACCACATGGGGCGGCAAGAACTGTCCCATGATCGAGATGAACACGCAGTTGCTCACAATCCAGCCGGCAGCTGGATCGATGCGGGCGAACGCTTCCATGACGTCGAGCGAGGCGTTGGGTTCCATTTCGGCGCCGCCGAATTCACTCGGCATCCACATGCGCAGAGCCCCAGAGTCGATGAGCGCCTCCATGGACGCCTCCGACATCCTTCGGTCGACCTCTCCCTGACCGCTGTTTTCGCGGAGCACCCCCTCGAGGCTGCGTACCGTTTCAAGCGAAATCGGTTTGGTTGGGACAGTTGTTTGAGTCACGTGTGAAACCCTCGTCGTAGCGTGCATGCCGTAATCGGTTCGGCGCAGGCGGATTCTGAGCTTAGTAGTTAACGTTGTCAATCGTTAGTTTTCGTTAGTTAGACACTGATTAGCTGATGCGGGATGATGGCATCATGCCGGAAGCCACCAGCGATTCCTTTGCCACATTGGTGAACCGACGGGTCAACGAACTCCGGTTGCAGTACCCCGATATCCACGGGGTTCACGTTGACCTGCTTTTCCTTGCCTATTTGCTGGAGACGGCGCGTTTCGGAAGGTTTCACTACGGCCCAATCTCGCTTGAGGTGAGCGTGGTCGAGGACCTGTTTGTCCGGTCGCTTCTCAATGAGACATCGGACGAACCTCACCGGATGGCGCCAAGCGCCCACGCATTCTATGGACGCCTTAGCGCAGAACTTGAGCGCGCGAACACGAAGCGGGCCAACGAACTCCATTACCTGCTGGCGTTCATGCGCACGCCCGAGGGCTTACCGGGTCGAGTGTTCGGAGAGTTGGGCGTGAGGGCCGAAGCAATCGAGCTCTTCGCGAAACGGCCCTCGGTTTCGGATCGTTCGCAATCGTTCCTGACCCCGGAGGATGTCGCACAGCGATTGGGCGTCAATGTCCAGACGGTGCGCGCGTGGATTCGATCTGGCAAACTCCCGGCCAGCCGGCTGGCGGGCCGAAGAGTGCTTCGTATCCGGGAATCGGATGTCGAGGCCGTCCTCGAACCGGTCAATCCCGAAGAGTTCGAAAAGGGGTGAAGTCATGCCCAAGTACGCCTTGTTCAGGGAGTATCCACCGGCGTTAACGAGAACCGAGCTCGATGCGATGGTTCTCGCCAGCGGCGCTGCGCTCGAGTCGTACATCTATCGCGGCGAAGACCAGCCGACTGAGACCCCTCACGGGATCAGCTGGATCCGTTCCTATTGGCAGAGAGGCGGAACCTGGGGCATGTGTGTCTTCGAAGCGCCGAATCTCTCGGTGCTCTCCGCATTTCAAGATCTGTGCGCTACGCCGTTCGTCGACGCCATGGAAATTGATGAAGCGGCGGGGAATGAGCGGGCGCCGACACCCGTTGCCGCCACAATCTCACTCAAAGCTGATGTCGTAACCGATCCGCTCGCGGCGACACGCGAAGTCCTCGGCGACCCGGCAGTGACGGTCGGGCGGGTCTATTGGAACGTCGAACGCAAGATCGCGGTATCAATGCTCGAGCGAGAACCGGCCAGCAAATCGGACGGCGTGAAGGTAGAAGCGGGGCTCGTCGAAGTGCGCCCCGATGAGTACTCGTAGCAAGGAAACGGCAGCCAACCATATTTGCGAGCCGCTACGTTAGTTCAGGCACGGACGACTGATGTCTTGGCGGCGATGTCGCCGATGCGCTTTCGATCGGGGCGACTCGCTCAGCCATTCGGATGCTCCTACCTGTTGAATTCGGCCGGATTACATCAGACCTGGTCCTTTTGTCCCATCGTGTCGTGTGGCGCTTCCGAGGCCATCGCAGTCCTGATTCGCTCGGAGACCGCAGTGAGAACTGACTGCTCAGGAATCGCCGCACCGGAGGCGAGCATTCCAGGACCTCCGGTCAGCGCATCGCCGCGCGTATGTGGAGCAAGGTTGAAGTGAAGGTGCGCCACACGCTCACCAAAGACGTTCACGTAGACCAATTCGGAACCTGTGGATTGCTTGAGGACCCTCGTGACGCGCGCGAGGACTGCGCCGACAGTCATGGCCTCTCGGCCATCAAGTTCGGTGATTGCCGGGATGTGACGCTTCGGCTCGAGGTACGAAAAACCCGCCACGGGCGCCTTCAGACTGGTGGTAAGTCGCCAAAGATCGTCTTGCCAGACCTCAACCCGGCTGAACTCCCGGTCGGCGGCCGCCCAATCACACAGCAAACAGAGCGGGGCTGCTGCGCTCACACGATGCCCCCAGACTCGAGCGCTCCGATCTCCGTATCTGACAGCCCCAATAAATCGCGGAAGACCTCTTCGTTATGTTCTCCTAGCATGGGCGCACGTGAGGCGACGCGGCCCGGGGTATCAGTCAGGAGCGGGACGACTCCGGGCTGAAGCGTGTGGCCGTAGTCGACCGATTCGATCGAAAGCACCTGGCCACGGTCGTGGAAGTGCGGGTCTGCGACGATGTCTTCCATGAGGTACACCTTCGTTGCCGGCACTCCGTAGCGGTCGAGCGTTTCCTGGCACTCCTGGAGAGTCTTCCCCGCGACCCATTCCCCGAGAATTGCGTGAATCGCGGCATGGTTCTTGCCCAGGTTGTTGCGCGGCGTGAAGCGCTCGTCCGCAACGAGTTCGGGCTGGCCAATCGCATCGCAGAGCTTCACGAACGCCCGCTGCGTAGTCGCGTTAATGACGAGGAAGTGGCCGTCCGAGGTTTCGAACTGCTCCGCGGGCACGACGCCTGGGAAGTAATTGCCCGAGCGTTCGCGGCCGTGGCCCTGGAGGCCGTAGTTGGCGATGTGGGCTCCGCTCATTCGCCAGACCGCTTCGTAGAGGGCCATATCGACATCCTGGCCCTTGCCGGTGAGGTCGCGTGCACGGAGAGCCAGCATCGCGCCAAAGGCCGCGAACATGCCGGCGCCGTAATCGGCCACGAAGTAGCCGGGACGCACAGGCGGTCGGTCAGCGTCGCCCGTAAGGCCGGTGATACCGGCGAAGGCAAGGGCGACGCGGTCGAAGCCCGCGCGATCCTTATAGGGGCCTGTCTGGCCATAGCCGCTGATTCGAACGACGACGAGACCCGGGTTGGTTTCGCGCAGTTTGTCCGGAGCGAACCCCCACTTTTCAAGGGCTCCGGGGCGGTTGTTGTCCACGAGGACATCGGCCTTGTCCGCGAGCTTTCGAAAGACGGCGGCGCCTTCGGGCTTGGTGATGTCGAGAGTGACGGCTTTCTGGCCACGGTTGTCCTGCGCGAAGGCGACACTGCCACGGTTCGATTCGCCTGTAACTGGCGGCTCGATCTTGATTACTTCCGCGCCGAACTCGGCGAAGAGGGTTGAACAGAATGGTCCGGCGATGATTTGGCCGGTCGTGATAACGCGGATCCCGGTCAGGGGAAGAACTTCTTCAGGTGTGGTCATTGTGAAAGGAGATCATACAGGCCGTTGGCCGTTGGCCGTTGGCCGTTGGCCGTTGGCCGTTGGCCGTTGGCCGTTGGCCGTTGGCCGTTGGGGGAGGATGTAGCGGTGCCAGGGGAAACAGCGCAACGTGAAACGTTCTACGACCGGGTCTACGAATTCGTGGCCGGCGTGCCTCACGGGCGAGTGGTGACATACGGGCAGGTTGCGCTCGAACTGGGTTCGCCGGCAGCGGCGCGCGCCGTGGGATATGCACTCAACAATCTTTCGCCCGGCAGCGATGTCCCGTGGTGGCGGGTGGTGAACGCGAGCGGCGGTATCAGTCTTGGGAGCCGCGGAATAGCGGCGGAGATCCAGCGCGAACGGCTTGAGGCCGAAGGCGTGCGGTTCAGCCTCGAGGGGAAGATTCGGCTGCGTGAGTACCGCTGGTTCCCGGGCGAGGACTAGTCCGACTCCGCTTTCGCGGCCATGTTCGAGCCGGGAACGTAGTAGCGCTTGTGCCAGATCCCGGTGAACGACTCGCCCTGGACGGGCATTCGCCAGGTGCGAACCTTCGACCCGGCAAGCGGGATGCGAAGCAGTGCGCGGGGCTGGTCGATGGTTTCCTGGACGTAGTGCTCGGCGCCCTCCGGGGCAACGTAGCGGCGCGCAATACGGCGGTAGAGGTCGCGCCAGGTGTCGTCGTCGCCGAGATCGTGGAGCAGTTCGGCGGTGCCTTCGATAGTGACTTTTCGGTAGGGCGCCAGTTGGTCGTCGATGGTGAGGGCCACGCGCGGATCCGCCCGGAGATGGCCGAGCCACGCTGATTCGGCACGAGGCGTGATGTAGATGGCGCCTTCTTCGCAGATGAACCAGATTGGCGTGACGTGCGGCGCGCCGCCGGGTTGGACGGTGGCGATTCGGCAGAGGATCCCGGGCTGCTGCAGAAACTCGTCGCGTTCTATTCGTGAAAGTGGTGGCATCGGAGCGCTCTCGTCGAGTGATGCGTCAGCCTACTCCAGAACTAGTCGAACCAGCGCATTTCGCCCGGTTCGAGGTCGACTTCCCAGGCCTGCCCGCGATGCTGGACCGCGATGACGCGAGGGCGTGCCGCGTCGTTTCGAACCTGAAGACGTCCGGACACCTGCCGTACGAAGAGGTCCTTCTGCGTAAGGCTGGCTGAATCGCCGACGACGCGTGGCGTGGGCCCGGCGCCCGAAACCTGCCAGAGGGCGCCTTCATGCGGACGGAGGTAAACGTCCCCCATGGGGAGCATGCGGGCATTCCAGGCGTCGAAGGCCACTTCGCCGGGCTTCAGAATCTCTGCCCAGGGAACCCATTCCGCTTTGTCTCCCCAGTTGAGTACGCCGATTAGGGAGCGGCCTTCGCCCAGTTCGGCCCGCCAGATTCGCGGTACGGGGCCATCCGCAGCATCGAACGGGCGAGCGGCAATCCCTGGCGGAGGGAAGAGCGCGAGTGCCATTTCCCGGCGCTCCGGCGAGAGCTTCGGCAGGTCATCGCTCGCGACGACCATCCCACCGCTCAAGGCGATGCCGGTCGCAAGGAAGCGGGTCTCCGCCTCATCAAGCGAGGTGTCGGTATCACGGACGATGAGGCAGTCCGGATCGTTCGCCCACCAGCGCATGTGCATCCAGTTGCGCTGAAGGGTAAGCCGCATCGCGTGTTTGACCGATGGGTTGGGGCCATTCGCCCAGATTTCCTTCACGTCCGGACCGACTCGCATCGCATCGACGAGGCCGATGGCCGGGGCGAAGTGGCACGTGCATCCAAGGATGAAGGTGGAGTTGCCAGCTTCATCGCGGATGATTTCGAGGCCACGGCGAATGTTCGCAGGGGCGGTGGTGCCAGGAGCGAAATACGCGACCTGCGAATTCGGCTGGGCAGCGAATGTAAGTGCATCGAGCTTGAGGTATTCGTAACCCCAGCCGCGGACAACTGTTCGAATCACCTGTCGCAGCCAGGCTTCGGCCTCCGGGTTCGTGCAGTCAAGCACCGCGCATCGTCCCAGCCAGGTCTGGACAAAGAGCGTCTCGCCCGAGCGATCCTTGAGGACCATGTTCGGGTGTTCACGCAGGGCAGCGGAGTCTTCGTTGAGGACGAATGGTGCGAGCCACAGGCCGGGCTTGTATCCGGCTGTCCCGGATCTGGTCGGCGAGTGCCTTCATCCCCGAAGGGAACTTCGCGTTGGGAGTTAGCCAGTCGCCGGTATGCGCCTGGAAACCATCATCGATCTGGACGTACTCGGCTGGATGCTTTTCCCGGACCATGTCGGCCAGATTGGCAACGACGTCGGCTTCGCTGACCTTGTTGTAGAAGTAATACCAGCTGCACCAGCCCGTCGGAACGTGATCCGGGACTCGAGCCGACATCTCCTGCGCGACTTCGTCGGCATAGCGCTCGATCAGGTCGCGGGCATCTGAGCCGGCCAGGAAGAGGACTGGCGGAAGCTCGAGACGGCCGCCGGGCGCGAGTTCGGTTGTCTCGAGGTCGAAGCGCATCGAGAGGCCTTCGATGCGAGTCTCCTCCTCGTTCAGGAGGTACTCGACATCAAAGAAGAAGCGATCCCCCCGCAGTGAACCGGCGAGCAAAATCGGTGGCTGCTGAGACAGGACCGAAATTGTCCCGACCTCACGCGACACATACGCCCTTCGCCCTTCAGATTCGCGCAGGAAACGGCCGTCGTAGCCTTCCGGTGCTTCTTCGCCGAAGTTTCGAACGAGGGCATCGGTCTGCATGTAGCGACCGTGGAGCCATGCCCAGTTACCGGTGGCACCCGATTCAAGCTCTGCCGTGAGCCCGACGCGGCCCGGCATAACAGGAGTAGAGCCTCGGTTCACGACGGTGATCTGGAGCCGTGCGGAAACGGCGTCGTATTCGGTTTCGAGCCCGACTTCGGGCGGCAAATCAAGAGGGTTGAACCAGAGGTCCCACGGAAGGTTCAGCATGCAGGGTAAGGGTACCTGAGTTCCCGGTTGCGAGTCCGGAGCTACTATCCGGCCGTGTTCGGGCCTTCGAAGTGTGTTCGGGCGGCTGCGAGGTTTTCTGGCGTCCCGGTATCGAACCAGGGTCCGGCGATCGGCACCGCAACCATCGAATTGCCGTCGGCTACGAAGTTGGCGATAGCTTCGGGCAACTCGTACTCGCCGCGCGGTGAAAGCTCAAGACGCTCAATAAAATCCCAAATAGTCGGGACGAGGACACACAGCCCGGCGTTGTTCCAGCGTGTGGTCGAGGTGCCCGGAGCCGGCTTTTCGACAAGCCGGGTGACGATCGAACGTTCATCAACGTAGACAGCGGCCCCGTTGTGCGGGTCTTCGACATCGTTGACGGCGAGGGATGCGCCGACCTCTTCTGATGCCTTGAGAATCGTGGCGTAATTCGAGATGTCCACGAGGACATCGGCCCATCCCACGAAGAACGACTCATCGCTCAGGCTGTCACGGGCGAGCGCGAGGGCACGAGCTGTGCCGTCGGTGGTCTCCTGTCGCACGTACTGGATGCGAATGTCCCAGCGTGAGCCATCTCCAGTACCGGCTTCGATAACTTCGGCGAAGTGACCGGTAGTAACTATTATGTCGCTTACTCCGACTCGGGCGAGGCCGCCAATTATCCGGTGAAGAATCGGCATGCCACCGACATCGATCATCGCCTTGGGAAAATTGTCGGTGAGCGAACCAAGACGGGTACCACGGCCCGCCGCGAGAAGGACAGCCTGAGAAACCGGACTCATACGGCCGCAAGACCGTCCGCGGCGACCACTTCGAAGGCCGGCCCGCCGGTCGCAGCGACAGCTGCGGCGATGACCGCTTCGACGTTGCCGGGCGGACAAGCTGCCACGGCATACCCACCGAACCCCGCGCCGGTCAGACGAGCGCCAAACGCGCCGGCTTTGCGCATGGCGGCCGCGACTTTGTCGAGTGCGGGCGTGCTGCATTGGTAGTTGTTGCGCAGGCTGTCGTGGGATTCGTTGAGCAGCGCGCCGAACCGCTTCAGGTCGCCGGCAAGAAGTGCCTTTTCGGCTGCGTCGACGCGCTCGGCTTCGGCAAGAACATGCTGGGCAAGGCGGCGCACTGGCACCTTTTGGGCCGAATCGAAATGGCTCGTGGCGAACTGGATAATGCGGTCGACGTCCGCCTCGACAGTGTTCGCGGCAGCGCGGGCCGCCATCTGTAGGGGAAGTTCGTCGACCATCACCGGGGCGGCATCGATATCGGCGACGTTGCCGAGGAGCGGCGTGCCATCAAGTTCCACGCCAAGCTTGTCCGCGAGCATCAGGGCAGCAATTCGCGTGCCGACCACGCGTTCGTTGTAGGCGTCGCGCATGGCACCGCCCTTTGGCGCTTCCTCGCCAGAGTAGGCGACGACGAACGAGAGTTCCGGGGGCAGCGCGACCAGCCGCATGCTCAGAGGCAGGAAGTCGATGCGAACGGCATTACCCGCCTTGCCCTGGGTAATGACCAACTGGTCCATACCACCGGTCTCCACGCCGACCCGGCGCTCTGCGGTCGTGGCCAGTTCGCCAACTTCGACGGCTGAAAGTGGGGCGCCCCAGGCAGCGGCAAGCGCGGCAATCGCACCAACGGAGAATGCGCTTGAAGAGCTCAAGCCACCAGTGGTCGGCAGGTCGCCATCGAATAAGAGGTTCGCACCTTTGCCCGGCGCAATCTCCGAGAGTTCCCGAAGCGCGCCGGCGAGATATTCGTGCCACGGCTCCGACTGGTGCCCGAGTGCGTTCCGAGACAGTTCTGCGGGAGATTTGAAGGCCGTGGAAAAGGCCCGCACCAGTCCGTTATCGGTCGGGCTGGCGGCGACGAACGTCGAACGGTCGATGGCTATGGGGAGGACAGGAAGCCCGCAATAGTCCGTGTGCTCACCGATCAGGTTCACCCTCCCGGGAGCGCGGAAGACTGAAGCGGGCGCCGTACCGTAACGCTGGGTGAACTCGGAGCGGATGCTTTCTGCGGTGACCACGAGATTGAGAGTATCAGTGCTACCCGTACAGGTAGAATCGCGGCATGCCGAACTTACCGCCGAACTCCGGGATGCCTACCACGCGAGGGCTGAATTTCTTCGAAGCAGACCACAACCTTCTTCAGGCGCTGAGGAGCTACGCCGCACCAAACGACCTCGCGCGGGCAGTGCCACTCGCTGACCGAAGTCGGGCGTTGTGCCGGTGAAGAACTCGATCGATTGGCGATGCTGGCAGACCAGAACCCGCCAACACTCCGTAGCTTCGACGGCGAGGGACGGCGTATCGACGAAATCGACTATCACCCGGCATTTATCGAGATGCAGCGGCTCGCGTTCGAGAAGTTCGGGTTCGCCGCGATGTCCCATCGCGATGGGGTACTGGGCTGGCCAGGACGCGTGCCCCACGTGGTGAAGTTCGCCTTGTCGTACGTGTTCGTCCAAGGAGAATTCGGACTGTTTTGCCCGGTATCGATGACTGACTCCGCCGCCCGTGTGGTCGCGCAATTCGGGCCGGATGAACTGCGGGAGCGGTATCTCCCCGGCCTCATCAGCACCGACTTCGCGACACTCACTCAATCCGCACAGCTACTCACCGAACGCACCGGCGGAAGCGACGTTGGCGCAAACGAGTGCGTTGCCCGGCTGGTCGACGGCGAATGGCAACTCACCGGCGAAAAGTGGTTCTGCTCGAATGCCGGAGCGGACGTTCACCTCACCCTCGCACGCCCGGAAGGGGCGGCGGGCGGTACTCGCGGGCTCGGAATGTTCCTCGTGCCGAAGGATCTGCCCGATGGCACCCGCAACCGGTACGCAATTCGCCGCTTGAAAGACAAACTCGGTTCGAAGTCGATGCCAACCGGCGAGTACGAATTCGACGGAGCCGTTGGCTACGTCGTCGGTGACATCGGAAGGGGCTTCGCCCAGATGGCCGAGATGATTAACGTCTCTCGGCTCTCGAATGGGATGCGAGCCGCCGCCATCATGCGCCGTTCGCTGCTGGAATCGGTGACGCACGCGCGGGGTCGTTCGGCTTTTGGCAAGGCGATGTTCGACTTGCCCTTGTTACGCGAACAGATCTTCGAGATGACCCTCGAGACGGAAGCGGCGCTCTCGATCGTTCTCTACGCGGCACGCTGCCTCGACGAAGCTGACGCGGGTTCCGAATTCCACGAATTGCTGGTGCGAATCGTCACTCCGCTTATCAAGTACGCCAACTGCCGGCAGGCCCGGACGACTGCCGGGATGGCCATGAATGTGCGCGGCGGGAACGGCTACATCGAAGAGTGGGTCAACGCCCGGCTTCTGCGCGATGCTCATCTCGGAAGCATCTGGGAGGGCGCCGAAAACGTGGTGGCCCTGGATGTGGCGCGCGCGGCCGCGCGCCAGCGAGCGCACGACGCCCTCTTCCGAGACCTGGAAGAGCGGATCGATTCGCTGACCTCGCCCGCGGCCCGCCAACACGGCGAACGTGTTCGCGACCGACTCATGGAAACCGCTGCCCGATTCGATGGGCTGCTCGAAGCCACAGCCGACGAGCGAGAGCCGAAGATGGCGGCGATGTGCGACCGGATTTCCGCGCTCGTTTGCAGCGTTCTCCTGCTCGGCGAAGCGGACGCGCAGATCCTCGCCGGAGGCGGCCATCGCAAGCTGCTGGTGGCGGCCGAATACCGGCGCCGAAACCTCGATCGCGTCGACCCGCTGGACCTTGGCACGGAAGGCGTTCGCTGGCTCGACGAAGTGATCGACGGTGGACAGATTCCTGAAGACGCTGTCGTCCTGTGACCTTTCGCGCTGTCCTTTTCGACGTCGGCGGCCCAATCGACACCGAGGTAGAGCACGAACGCCTGGTCGATGAATACCTCCGGCGCGCGCTCCTGGATGTGGGGGTGCACGTCACGGACGAGTCATTCAACGCCGCGAGCGATTGGGCCATCCATGCGTTCGCGCCGGACGCCTACGGCGCGATGGTTTGGAAGCTCTGCCGAGGCGACGAGCAACGCACGCGCGCACGCACAACTCGCATTCGCGAGCTACTCGACCGAGCGCCAGCAGCGTCGCGGCGGCATCGAGTTGCGGCCTGGCATCGGCGATCTCATCCGGAACCTGTACGAACGAGGGATGAAGCTGGGTCTCGCCGCGAACCAGCCGGCAAGAGTCATCGACGAATTGGATGGATTCGGGCTCGGCCAGTACTTCAGCCATCGCGAAGTGAGCGGACACCACGGCTACCGGAAGCCTGACACGAGGCTGTTTCTCCGAGCGTGCGCCGACCTCGATGTGGAGCCGGATGAATGCATCATGGTCGGTGACCGCATCGACAACGACATCTTCCCGGCGAAGCTGCTCGGGATGGGAACTGTGCTCTTCCGCACCGGGCGCCACATCGAACAACAGCCGCGTTCGCTGTCAGAAATTCCGGACGAGGTCGTGCACTCGACCGCCGAACTCGGCGAAGCGCTCAACCGGATGCTCCTGACCTGATTCCTTAAACGCCGGGCCGGTGGAACGTCTTATAGGGAGAGACGAGCGTGAAGCCCATGCGTTCGTAGATGGGGCGGCCCATGTCCGAAGCCTGGAGGGCCGCCATATCGCAGCCGAGTTCGGCGCCTCGCTGAACAGCCCGCCAGGTCAGGGCTTCGCCGTACCCGCGTTTGCGGTGTTCGGGGTGCGTTGCGACGTTGTGAACGCCGGCAACCTGCCCGCCAAAGATCAGCGTCGATGTCGCTACTGGCACGTCGCCGACATAGCCGATGAAGCTTTCGGTCTCGGGGTCGAGCAACAATTGCGGGCCGATCAGCGCCCGGGCGATTTCGACCGGCATTCCGTATCCCAGCGCGATGACGCCGTGATAGTCGCGAAGCGCCTTCCCTGCCCGGACCCTGACTATTCTGAGTTCGGATGGCGCGGGCGGTGCTTCCATCTGTGTCGAAGCCATCCCGGGAACGGTGTCGCTGTAGGGAAGTCCGAGCTTTTCCAGGGCGGCTTCGGTGGCCGGGTCGAGCCCCTCGCGGATGCGGACCACGAATTCCGTGCCGCGCGCGTCGAAGAATTCGACCGCTTTCTTCAACTGTTCGGTGGGCTTCGCCAGCGGACGGGTCACGAACATGAGATTCAGCCATGCGACCGGAATCCCGCTGGCTACGGCGAGGACGCCGCCCTCTTCGTACACGGCTCCGGCGCCCGACCGCCCGAACAGACGCCAAGCCTGAAAGTAACTCTGGTCGCTTCGGTCTACTATTTCCACGACCCGCGAAGTATGAACCACTGGAACTGGAGTTGCTATGGATTTCGACCTGGAAATGACAGACGCGCTGTTGAGCACCACACGTGCCGTGCGAAAGCGCATGGATTTCGACCGGCCGGTGCCGCGCGAAGTGATCAACGAATGCCTTGAGCTTGCGATTCAAGCCCCAACCGCCTCCAACAGCCAGACATGGCGCTGGATGGTCGTAGACGATCCGGCGAAGAAGAAGGCAATCGCCGACCTCTACCGACAGACGTCGAACATGTACCTCAGTTCATCGGCCGAACGGGCGAAGAGCAAAGGGGACGACCAAACGGTGCGCGTCTACGACTCCGCCGAGTTCCTCGCGCAGAACCTTGAGAAGGCACCCGTGTTCGTCATTCCCTGTGTAATGGGCAGGCCAGCCGAAGGTGCCCCCTTGCTGAACGTCGTCAGTTCGATGGGGTCGATCTTTCCCGCCGTATGGAGCTTTCAGCTGGCCTTGCGGTCGCGAGGCCTCGGCAGCGTGCTGACCACGCTTCACCTCGTGCATGAGAAGGAGACAGCCGAATTGCTGGGAATCCCAGACAACGTGCTCCAGGTTGGGCTGGTGCCCGTGGCCTACACGAAGGGAACCGACTTCAAGCCGGCGAACCGTCCGCCGGTGGCAGAAATCACGCACTGGAACGAGTGGTAGACCTCATCCCCCAACCCCTTCTCCCAAGTTGGGAGAAGAGGAACCGGCCGGCCCTACGGTTTTGAATAGTCCCAGGAGATGACTTTCTCCGGGACGACGTGGATGTAGGCAGCGCCGGGACGAGCTTCGGTGGGGAGTTGGGCTTCGGGCATGCCGCGCTGGCGCATGGATTCCCTCAGCAGCGGAAGCTGGGCCGCCGGGTCGAGGATCACATCCGCCGCGCCCTGAATGCAGATGCCCTTGATGTCCTGCATCGTGCCGCCGCTTTCGAGCATGAGCGACACCTTCGGGTTGCGTTCGATGTTCTTGATCTTCTGGGTCCCGGGACGGCAGCCGATGTAGACATCCTTGCCCACGCGGAAGTAGCCAATCGGGACCGTGTGGGGATGGCCGCTCTGGCTGATCGTCGTGAGGGCAATCCAGCCCGGGCGGCTATCGAGGAAGGCGTTGACTTCGTCTGGGGTCATCTTTCCGGGCATGGCGTTCTCCAACGGATTGGACCACGGAGGCACGGAGAGCGCGGAGGCTCCTGGAATATCACGGAGACTTCGCGTTTACCGGCGGCGTGGTCGCGGCTGAACAGGCATTGGAAACGACGGTTCTCCGCCTGTCCAGTAGACTCGCGCCACAACATACGACGGGGTTACATCATGGCGAGCTACGTGCGATTCGAGCGCAAAGACGGGACAACCGGCGCGGGTCAGGTCGAAGGCGATTCGATCCGGGTTATCGAGGAGCCGTTCTGGGAAGCGGCGAATGCCACCGGCGAGCGGCATCTCGATGGAAGCCGTGCGGCTGCTGCCGCCGACCGAGCCTCGGTCGATCGTTTGCGTGGGACTGAACTATTCGAGTCACCTTCAGGGCCGCGAAGCGCCCGACCCGCCTACGCTCTTCTTCAAGCCGCTTTCGAGCATTTCGGGGCCGGGCGACGACATCATCCTGCCGCCGGATTCGGGCCGGGTGGACCCAGAGGGCGAGATTGTCATCGTGATCGGCAAGAAGCTGCGGAACGCGACGCGAGAAGAATCGCTCGATGGGATCTTCGGCTACACGGCAGGCAACGATGTTTCGGCGCGCGTCTGGCAGCGCTCGGACGGCCAGTGGTGGCGCGCAAAGGGCAGCGACACCTTCGGCATCTTCGGCCCGACGATCGTGACCGGCGTCGAGTACGGCGAACTCGAGGTCATTACCCGTGTGAACGGCACCGAAGTGCAGCGCGGTGGCGCCGGCGAACTGATTCGCGACATCCCGGAAATCGTGCGCTACGTGAGCGCCGTGATGACCCTCGTGCCAGGGGACATCATCTACACGGGCACGCCTGGCTCCCCGCCCGAGTTGAAGACCGGCGACAGCGTCGAGGTTGAGGTGACGGGCGCGGGCGTGCTGCGGAACGGGGTGGTCTGAAACCTCATCCCGTACTGCATCGCGAGAGCGGAGTACTACGCCCAGTCGAGGTAGGTTGCGGACACCCAGCCGTAGAGATCGTCGCCCGTCTTGACGTGAACCCAGATGCCGTCGGGTTCGTGCTGGACACTTCGGAGGCCCGGTTCGAACTTAACGTCCTCAGCGATCTCAAGAGCTGTGCCATCCGGCACCACGCCTACGATCCGGGTCGAATCGATCCCGGGGCCGCTCCTGACATTCAGGCCGTCGCCAGTTCGGGCTACGACGAAGCGCTGTACTGGATCAACCGGTTCTTCGCCCGATTCGAACTTCGGCTGCAAGAGGACAGGCGGAGTCGCACCGCCGTGACCGCCATGTGGGAAAGCGAATGTGAGCCAGTTCGGCCCCGCTGCCCATGGGTCAATGTGGGAGGGGCCGGATTCACTGCGGATGTTCGCCTTCGATAGCTGTCCGTCTCGGAGGTTTAGAGCGGCGAACTTTCCGAACGCGACCAACTCCGGGTTGCCCGGGGCCGGAACAACGCCCTGGACCCACGGTGCCTGGAACCAGGCGCCTTCGAGTGTCGGATCGGATGGAAAGGGCAAGCGTTGGAGAATCTCCCAGCCCGGGCGTTTGGGTGATTGAACGAAGTGAGCGACATCAAAGCCGTCCCTTTCAGTCTCCGAGCGAACAAGTGCGACGAACGACGTGGGGTCGGTCCATCGAGGCGAAGGGCTCCAGTCACCGTAGTAGATTGCTGCGGACCGAATCCGCTGGAGGACCTTGCCGGTCTCGGCCTCAACTATTTCTAGCGCCGGCCAGTATTCGCGGGGCCCGTCCGCCCCGCCCGAGGTGGCACTTCGCAGGCTGATCTCCCGAAGGTAGAGGCTGCCATCGGTTGACCATGTTGCCGCCTTCTCGCTAAAGAGGGGTTTGGGCGCGCCACCACCGTCCCAGGCGAATCGCGATGAGAATCCTGTCAGCCACTTGCCCGTCTGCGGTTCGAATAGATGCCAACCAAGGAGGAAGGCGTCGCCTCCGTCGAGGTTCTGAAGCGCATCGAGGGCAAAGCCAGATGCTGTCACGCCCGCCACGTGGGTAGCGCGAATCTCACCACTCTTTGCGCTGATGACCGTCACTTTCAGCGTCGGACTGTCAAGCGACACCACGGCGACGGCGTCGCCATCTGGAGAAACTAGCAACGGCGTTTCGAACCCCGTCGGTGGCACCGTAAGTTCGAACGCAGGTTCAAGGTCCGCGCCCGGGCTCGGGACTCGGAACGCTGAGAGTTCGCCGGTCCCCTTGTTGTTGTCGACGTGCTCGAAGAATAGCGTCGCGTCAGCCAGTTTCCCGGCAACCCCAATCAATCGAATGTCTTCAGGCGACCACGACCAAGCTATTTCCGTGTTCAGGATGTCCATCAGAAATTCTTCTGTCGGCGAATCTCGTTTCGCCGCTGACCCGCTCACGAAACGCCCGCCGGGCCATGTTTGGTAGTTGATGCCGTCCGGAACCCGAAGCCGGTGCGCTCGCACGCTCCCGCCGACGATCCCCATAAGGAAGAGGCCATGAGCCCAGTCGATCAGATCTCCCTTGGCAAAATCTGCGACTTCCCAGGTCTCTCCGAATGAAACCCGCGCGATTGGAGACAAAGCGCCGGCGACGGTCGGAGTCGGCTCATCCGCTGGCGTCATGGTTTCTGGCGCGTCAGCCCGGCGGCGATCCATGACTAGCGCGGCGATGCCGCTCAGTCCGATGACGCTTGCGATGGCGCCTCCCGCGAGGATGGCCCGGCGCGTGAATCGCGGGGTTGGTTCGGCCGAATCGGGTTCAGCACCGCCGACAGGTTCAGTTTCCCCGCCGATGACCGATTCGTCGGAGGTCGCCGTTGTTTGTGGCTGGGACGGACGTTCGGAGAGCGCTCGCAATGCATCGCGGCTTGTTACGCCGAGGCGGGAGTAGAGACGCTGAAGTTTTTCATCGGCCTGCGGGACCGGCACGCCAAGCCGAACTGCCATTTCGGCGAGGGGAATGTGCTGGATCGCCAGGTCGTAGACCCGGCGGTCGAGTTCATCGAGGGTGTCCGGGGTGACAAATTCCTGCACGGTTACGCTCTCGGCGCGAGCATACGCTGCCCTAAGTAACGCCGGAGGAAGCGGATTAGTTCCCCCGCCTCAGCGAAAGAGCGGGCGGATGCCGCAACGGCCGGTGACCGTGTCGATGCTGGCGTCGGGGCCGGCGTGCTTGCCGAGGAGACGTCGCGGGGAGGCTTCGCGGGCTTCGAGGTAGGCGCTGAAGGCGACCGACGCTTCGGGGGTCAGTGATTCGCCCCGCCAGATTTGGCCAACGCATTCGGCGCTGAACTGTTCGAAGAGGGCGCGGTACATGGGCAAATCTTCGCGGATATGGGCGGGGAAGTCGATGTTCATGCTCCTCTCCCGGGCGGGAGAAGGAGCATAACGGCACTGTTCAGCTAGGCGGCGGCCTTCCCCGCCGAAGCGCCTTCGGTGACTTCGAACGGGACGTCCTCGCCGTAGAAACGGTGGCGGGCGGCTTCCGAGACATCGACGGCGGGCCCGAGACCGGGGAGATCAACCATGCGATCAGGTTCCTTCGACCAGAGGCGCATTGCGTGTTTGCGTCGGCGATTCGCCTCCGGGTTGTCCTGCAGTTGCAGGTCGCTCTGCCAGTTTTCGGCAGTCACGATCGCGCCGTAGTAACGGTCGTGGGCCTCGGCGAACTGGTGAATCGCAGTCGTCCAATCCCGCGTGCCCATCAGGGCTTCCGCCAGGGTGTGAGCATCCCGAAGCGCGAGCGACAGGCCCATGCCCCATGTCGGGTCACTGATGCCCGCAGCATCGCCGACAAGCACGAGAGAGCCTTCGGCGGGGTGTTCGATCCACGAGTCATCGGCGATAAAGGCAGCGAGCGGCCCGATCGGGTAGGCATTCGCAAACTCTTCCGCAGGCACACCCATTGCGATCGAAGCCTCGACAAACTTCTGGAACCCCTGCGGGCCGCTGAAAGTCGAAGCATCTCCGGCCGCGACGAAGACGTAGGCGCGGCCTAAGCCATTGCCCTGGGGAAACAGCGAGACGAGCCCGCCGGCATCTTCCCGAATGATGAAATAGCCGACGCTCGGGTCTCCCGTAATGCCACCGACGCGGACTCCAGCGAGCAGGCGCCCGGCGCGATGCACCTGCGGCTCCCGCCCGAATTCCTTACGCACGAGCGACGACCTGCCATCGGCGCCGATGACGAGGCGAGCCGAGGTTGAGCAGACTGCACCGTCGAATTTGTATTCGACGATGCCGAACGGCCCATTCGCCACACTCGTGACGCTGGCGCCCCGAATGATCTCCGCACCGGCTGCGGCCGCGTGCTTTAGCACTTCTTCCTGCATTTCGTGGTGAGCGAAGGTCAGCGGGACGTCGCCATTCGGTGCAACCACAGGGCGAGCCTTCAGGGAGCGCCCGGCAAGCGTGGGAAGTTGGTGCGCTCCGGCGCGGTCCAGCACATCGAGCAGGCCCAGGTGGCGGGCCTCAGCGATGCCCCAGGGCGCAATCCACTCGCCCCGAACGCGGTCGCGGAAGGCGGTCTCCTTCTCGAGAATCAGCACTCGCGCGCCTGCGCGTGCCATGACTGCAGCAGTGGCGGCGCCGGCGAGGCCGCCACCGACAGAGATGATGTCGTAGTTTTCGTTTGCCATGTTCGTACTCCCTTTTCGGTCCCAGTCGGACCCCGGTTCGTACGAACAACGCTAGGTGTAGTGGTGGCGCGAAGCTTGGAGAGAATGTGGAGAAAGTCTGGAGACCAGAGGTTTGTCTTAGTTTCGTGTGGCAGAGCTCACACAAGGACGGGTCAGTAAGGGCACGTTCGGCCGGACCGAACACCGCAGACTTAAAGTGAGTGCCGAACGGGCAAGACAAAGGGCAGCCCCAGACTGCCCTTCATTTCGTGGAATTAATCCGGTTGGTTTAGTCCCAGCGAGCGGGAAGCTTCAGATACTCAAGGTTCTCGTCGCCGACTTCATCGCGAATCACGTCCCAGAAGTCGAGGTCCCATTCACCGACGAAGGTGTACGAAGCACCTTCCTTGCCGGCTCGCGCCGTGCGGCCGATGCGGTGGATGTACTCCTCGGCGTTCTGCGGGACGTCGTAGTTGATGACGTTCTCGATATCCGGGATGTCGAGGCCGCGGGCGGCAACGTTCGTCGCCACAAGGAATTCGAGCGTTCCTGCGCGGAAGTCCTGCATGACGCGGTCGCGCTGCCCCTGGCGGAGGTCGCCGTGGATCGCTCGGGCCTGGACACCAGCGGCGATGAGCTGGTCGGTGAGGCGGTCCACGCCAATCTTCGTGTTGCGGAACACCAGCGTTCGGCCGAGGCCATGCGTTTCGAAGATGTGCCGGAGGGCCATGAACTTCTCGCGCTCTGACACTTCGCAGTAGAGCTGGCGGACACCGGCTGCAGTGCGCTGTTCGGGTTCGATCTCAACCGTCTCGGCCTTGCGCATGTGTCGGTAGGTAAGGCGCGCGATGCTGGTGGGCATCGTGGCGCTGAAGAGCGCTGTCTGGCGCTGCTTTGGCACCGTGCGAAGGATGTAGTCGATGTCGCGGGCGAAACCGATGTCGAGCATCGCGTCTGCCTCATCGAGAACGACGAAATGGACGCCCTCGAACCGCAGCGTTCCACGTTTCAGATGGTCAATTACCCGGCCGGGAGTACCAACGACAACGTGACCGCCTTCCTCGAGCGCCATGATGTCGGAGCGGACACGGCTGCCGCCCACGAGGCCAAGCGTCTTGAAGCCATAAAAAAGGCCAAGGTGCGTGATGACATCCTTGACCTGGTTTGCGAGTTCGCGAGTCGGGACCATGACTACGGCCTGGACTTCGTTGCGCGAAGGATCGATGGAGCGCGCGAGGGGAATACCGAAGGCGATCGTCTTACCGGTTCCCGTCTGGGCGAGGCCGATAAGGTCTTCGCCATCGAGGAGCCTGGGAAGCGCGGCGGCCTGGATGGGAGTGGGTTCGTCGTAACCAAGCGCGGCGATTGCGTCGAGCGCCGTCTGATCGACTCCGAGTGCGGCGAACGCTTCGGAAATCGGGTGCTATTGGGGGCGGAAGGTTGCGCCCGTCCGGCGAGACGATGGATGTGTGCTCGCCCTGACCGCGGCCGCGACGGCCGCGACTCCTGCGGTTGCGCTTTGGAAGCGGATCGTGCGCGGCGGGATGCGGTGCGGTTTCGTGGTGAACATGTTCGACGTGCGGCGTCACGGAGCGACCGCGAACTGCGGCGGGCGACGGCACCTGAACATCCAGGGAGGGGGCTGAGGCCGCAACGGCTTCGCCCTTACGTTTACGAGTGAGGAAAGACAGCAGGGGGCTCAGGGTCCTTTCGGGTGGCGCATCAAGTGGCGCCGAACAGGCCGCTGCGCCGAGCCCTCACAGGCGCGCTGACCGGGCGGAAAACTTCTTCAATCCAGGCGAGGAGGTGACAAACGAACAGTACGACATAGGTATGGGAGCGTTCAGAGGGCTCTCGGTCACCATCAACTCTGCTGCAAAGCATAACACAGTCGAAACGAGCAAACGGTAGAGCCATCATCTCCGCGCAAAGAGCCGGCAGTTCTCAGACGTCCCGCGCGCCGTGGAATATCGCCAGTACCTCAATTTGGTCCTCAGTGAGGCGGTACCAGATACGGTATTGTCCTTCCAGTAGTTCGCGGATCTCCTCCAAGTCGTACTCGGGAACCTTACGGCCAACCCGAGGATTGTCGGCAAGTCTCCGAATCCGGGCGATTATCCGGGAACGAAAACTTCGGGCCGAAACGGGAGAGTATTGGCTAATGTAGTTGGTGATGGCGCTGAGAGACTCGCGCGCCTCGTCGGCTACGACGATTCTCAACCGTCCCACTTCTCCGGTTCGGCTTCGAAATCTTCTAGCGTGACGAATCGGCCAGCCTTGATGTCGGCTAGGCCGCGGTCAATGGCATCTCGCGCCGCTGCTGGTAGCGGGCGGTCATCTCGTGGCATTTCGGCGAACCCCACGACCCAGGGCAGGCGTTCTTCCGCTTCTTCCTCGGTAAGGCCGGCAACGTACTCCAGCAACTTCTGCTTCGCGGTCACCGGCTCATTTTAGCACGCTATGCGGGCTTCACCTGGCTCATCAGCCCGATCATGTTCGACTCGGGATCCTTAAAGAACGCCATCCATTCCTCGGTGCCGTCCGGATGCGTGAATATCTTGTGGGGTTCGCCTTCGAAGTTCACGCCCTTTGATTTGAGGGTCGCGACCGAGCCCTGGATATCGGCCACTGAGAAGTACAGCACCGAGTTTCCGTTGCCCTGCGCCTCGGGAAGCGCGTCAACCATGAGGCGGGTGCCGGCGCAGTCGAAGAAGGCCAGTTCCCCGGCCGTGAATAGATGCGTCATGCCCAGCGTGTCTCGGAAGAAACTCACTGTAGGTTCCAGCGATTTCACCGTGAATGAAATTTGCCCGAGGTTTCCGAGCGCGACAGGTATTGATGGAGAGGTCATGTTCTCGCTCCCGAAGGCGTGATATCTGGGAATCCCGTCCCAGGTTCGGATGGAACGGCGACTGGGGAGGTCGAGCTTCGCCCGAATGTTTTCCAGGTGGAACTTCACGGCGTCCAGGGTCGTTCCTCGCTGCAGCGCGATCCGGCGATTCGTCATCCCATGGCGAACCATGTGGACGACCTGCCACTCGCTGGGAGTGAGCACATCGTCAGCGGGCGGTCGGCCAGTTCGCGCCATTGCGAGATTGTAGGAAGGCTGGCGAGGAATTTCCCTCCCCCTTCGGCGTGCGACTCGTTCTCGACTTCGAATTGCGGCTTGCTAGAATGCGCCGCAATTACGGAGGACACACCATGGCCGAGTACAACACGATCATTTACGAAGTGGAGAATGGGCGGGCACGAATCACGCTGAACCGGCCGGAGAAGCTCAATGCGCTCTCCCTTGAACTTCAGACGGAACTCAACGAGGCGCTCTGGGACGCGGACAATGACCGAAACGTCCATGCGGTAATCCTGCGAGGGAACGGGCGGGCATTCAGCGCCGGCTACGACCTGACACCGATGTCGCGACGCCGACCGGGCGAAGCCGGGCCGGCTGAGACAAGCACCCAGGACGGGTACACGGCCGTCTATCGCGGTCGTGCTTCATTCGACGATGACGCCTGGCAGATGGAGAAGGCGCAGCGCCTCCGCATGGCCATTTTCGACATGCACAAGCCCGTAATCGCGCAGGTGCACGGCTATTGCCTCGCAGGCGGCACCGATATCGCGTTGCTCTGCGACATCATCATCGCGGCCGACGACGCGACCATCGGGTTCCCGCCGGCACGAGCGATGGGCTCGCTGCCGAACCAGATGTGGGTCTACCACTGCGGACCGCAGTGGGCGAAACGACTGTTCCTGACCGGGGACACCGTTACGGGGGCCGAGGCCCAGCAAATCGGGCTCGTTCTTAAGTCCGTTCCGCTCGCAAACCTTGAGGGCGAAGTTGAGGGCCTTGTCGACCGCATGGTGATGATCGACACAGAGTTGCTCTCGGCGAACAAGCGCATCGTGAACGTCGCACTCGAACTCATGGGCGCCCGCACGATGCAGCGATTCGGCGTGGAAAACGATGCCCGGGCGCACCTTGCGCCGAGCGTGCGGGAGTTCGGGCGACGGGCCGGCGAAGAGGGCCTGAAGGCGGCCCTTCACTGGCGTGACGCGAAGTTCGGCGATGGCCGGGCGCGCGTGAACGGACCCGAAATTCGAGACGAAAACGGGCGACTGGTGTGACAATAAAAGCCACCTCTGTCCTTTCGATACTCGCGATCTGGGTCGCGAGCGTCGTCGCCGTCGCTATCGAACCGAACAGCTGGTGGCTGCTGATCTTCACCTTCCTTGCGACGGGGGCGGTCGGAGTCTCGGCGTGGCGCAGGCTGGGGATCTCGCGGCTCATCGCAATAGCGGGAACCTGGGCGGGAGTCGCGGTCGCTGCGGGCAGCACGAGCGACGCAGCGTGGGTGAGCATCTTCGCCTTTCTCACGACCGGGGCAGTCGTATTCAGCACCATGAAACGGGATGCGTGGCTGCTCGGTGTTGGCATCGCGGTGGCCTGGCTAGTGGTCGGTCTGTCGGTGCTGACCGAGGGTTCCGACGCCGCATGGATGTGCGTCTTCGCATTCCTTACGGCCGGCTCCGTGGCCAACAGCCACAGTTCGTTCTCGCGTGGGATTGCGGCCGCCGTCTGGTGGAGTGCGACGGGCGTCCTCGTCATCGCATTCGGCGCAGGTCTGGCCTGGTTGAGCGTGTTTGCGTTCTTACTCACAACGCTGTCGTTCGGCTTTGGCGGCTTCCAATTTCCGCGGGGTGTGGAATGGGATCTCTGGGATAAGGACGACGACGGCGAACGTGTGAAGGTCGTGCGCTAAGATCGCTGCATGGGATTCCAGATTCTTGATGAGGACGACTTCGAAGACGACGACGACGGAGTAGACCTTGGGCCGGACGAACGTGACCTTGACCTGATGGATGGCTCCTGGGAACAGGCGTACTACTCGGGCCGAGTGAAGACGCGTAACTGGAATGCGATCGGCGCCGGAATCGCACTGGTGGTGGTCGCCTCGTTGGTTATCCCGATGATCATGGTGCTGTTCAACTGATGGGCGCACTCGACGGAAAAGTCGTGGCGATCATCTGTAGCGGGAGTGAGCCGGACCGTGAGGTTGCCGTCGCGCTCGCAGAGGCCGGCGCCGACATCGCGATAGGAACGATTGCCCCAACGCCGGAACAAGAATTCCCAACGGCCTCGATCGCCAATGAAATCTGGGCGATTGGACGCGAGCAGTTCAATTCAGTGCTCGATGCTGCCGACCCTGCCGCGGCGGCGGCGTTCGCGGCCGAGGTCGCAGACCGGCTCGGCCGGTGCGATGCGCTGGTGGTCCTCCCGGCAGCGCAGGTTCGCATCGATTTCGACGAGATCTCTCGCGATGAGTGGGATGCAATCGTTACCGGCGGGCTCACAGCGCCGTTGGTGGCGTTCCATGCTTTCGCACCCGTCATCGAACGAGACGGCGGTGGCGCCCTCATTATCGCGGTCGGTTCCCCCGCATACGACGATGTTGCGGCGACGATGGTTGCCGAGGGACTTCGCGGGATGGCGGCCTCGCTGGGTGTCGCCTGGGCTGAGCGCCCGTTGCGAGCATTAGTCGTCAGCCGCTACGGCGCGGCCGAGCAAGCGTTGTCGGCCCTCTCCTAGTTCGAATTCGAAAGCCCCAACCGCATATCGACGGCCGTGGGCAATTTCCGCCGACCGCGACTTCGTCCTGCGAAGTGATGCTTCATAGTCGATTTCGCATGCCGGATGTGACTCATGTCACGATTCTCCGTACCTGCATATGGCTTGAGTTAACCAAGTTCTTAATTTTCTTAAGGTAACTATTGACTTTATCAACCAACGCGCCGATTATTCATTCATCAGGTGAAGGTTCCGGACCCAGAAGGGCCGGAGGAGGAAAAGCAAATGGACCTGAACATGAAATTCATCGAGCTCTACAGCCAGCACTTCATCGCCGACCGCCGCGCAGCAGCAAGCAACCTGCGTTACGGGAACGGATCGCCTGCGGCATCTATCATCGGCATGATGGCGGCGGGCGTTCGCCGTGCGGCGGCAACCATCGAGAGCTGGGCCCGCGGGACGAACGCCAACGTCGTCGAAGATCGCCTTCCGCGCCTCCATTCGGCGCGATAAGGCAGGAGGAAGTAGCAATGGCCCGATTCGTGGGTGCATGTCCCAGCTGTGAAAGCGCACTGGTTGTCCGACGGCTGGAGTGCCCATCGTGCGGAGTAGGTGTCGATGGACGCTTCGACGCGGGGCCATTGGCGAAATTGAACCGCGAGCAGCTGGCGTTCGTTGAAACGTTTCTGCGAGCTCGCGGCAAGATCAAAGACGTAGAAGAAGAATTGGGAATTTCTTACCCAACCGTCGTCGGACGCCTGAACGAGGTCCTCATCGCATTGGGCTTCGAAGCCGGCGAAGACCCGAGGGACGCCGAGCGCCGCCAACGCGTGCTGGATGAGCTAGCGGCTGGCCGCTTGAGCGCCGCCGACGCGGCGGAACAGCTCCGTGCATTGGGGTCGCGAGATGGCTAACCGGGACGATGTCCAGGCCGCGCTGGATGCGGCGCGACGGGCTCAAGAAGAAGCCCACCGGGTACGAACCTCGGCCGAGGTTGAAGCTGAACGGCTTCGCGATGAGGCCCGCCGGTACACCGACGAAGCAGACGCTATCGCCAGCGGCCACCGCTCGCATCGGAGTTATCGGGCAAGAGAACGCCGGCGCATCCGCGACGACTTCCGATGGCAGGAACACTTCACCCTGAAAGCGAGCGCCGTGTTGGCGACCATCGCCGTATGGGCGGCTAGCATCTACCGCTGTCGTCATTCGCTCGGAAAGCTGGCCGATCCTCATCTTCGCCTTGCTGACGACCGCGATGATTGGCGCGAACTCATGGCGACGCCTTGGCGTTTCGAGGCTGCTGGCGATCTCGGGCATCTGGGCCGGGACGGCGGTCATTGCCGCGTCAAACGATGGCCCCGCATGGCCCGCGATATTCGCATTGTTCACTACCGCTGCCGTGGTTTTCGGGACGCTCAATCGAAACGCCTGGGTGCTCGGGCTTGGCATTGCCGCCCCATGGCTGGCGACCGGAGCTGCGGTTGCGGCGCATGGTCATGAAGTCGCATGGATGGTGGTTATCGCGTTCGTCACCACCCTTACGCTGGCCCACACCCGGCACCCGATGCTCCGAGGATTTATGTCCGTCGGCTGGTGGGCCTTTGTGGCGGTGACCGTTTTGGTCGCGGGACCAGACTGGTCATGGCTGTCGCTTGGCGCATTGGCACTCGCATCGTTCCGGCTCGGTGGTGGATTCCGCTTCACCCGGGGGTTCGAGTGGGACCTCTGGCAAAACGACCGAGGATCGCGATCCTCACTGGCAGGTTCCGACGATGGTTGATACAAACGATGAGATTCAGGCCGCTCTGGCCGAAGCAAAACGCGCCCGCGAAGACGCCGAGCGAGTCAAGCAAACCGCGCGGGCGGAATCGGAACGACTCCGGGAAGACGCACGCCGTGCCCGGGATGAAGCACGCAGACTTCGCGACGAAGCCCGCGACCAGAGTCGGCATAGCCGCGGCCGCCGTCACGATTCCAGCCAGTTCCGGTCGGAAGACAGCGACTCGAACCCCGGGGTTCGCTCTGAACATGCGATAGGACTCGATGGCGTAGATTCGGTTCAGATCGATCAAACAGCCGGCAAGCTGACGGTCCGCGCCTGCAAAGAGGGCGAGTCCCCTGGCGTGACTTCTATCAGCAGTAAGACCACCCCGGAAATCAACGTCCACCAGGACGGGTCGAAGCTGAACATCGACGTGAAGCTCAGCAAGGGGTGGCTGTTCCGCCGCCGACAGGGCGCGTCGACGGTTGTGAGACTCGACGAGCGGGCATTTAAGCAGGTCAAGATCGACAACGGCTACGGCGAGACCGAAGTCCAGGCCATCACGGCCGACGACCTTCGCATCCATGTTGGCGCAGGAATGGTGCAGTGCATCCTTACGCGTGGCTCGCTGGATGTGAACCTTGGCGCCGGGAAGATGTCCGTGCTCTCGCATTCAGGGCTCGCACGTTGCGATTCGGGCACCGGCGACGTGTTGCTCGATATCGCCGAGCTCGGTGAAGGCGAATACAAGATTGACGTGGGCATCGGCCGCGCGGAAGTTCGCTTCCCCGAAGGCGGGTCCGTGAATATCAGCGCCGCCAGCGGAATTGGGAAGTCTCGTATCGAGTACCCGAGTGCGGCGTCAGGCGCCGTAACTAGCCTGAGAATGAATTCGGGGATCGGCGAGTGCATCGTGAAAACGCGCGATGTGAACGCCGGACAACCGAACGCTTTCAAAGCCCCGGCGGCCCAATCGAAACCACAGCGACCCGGTCGGAGCGGCAGTGGTTCGCGACGGCGCGAGGCGGAAGAGATGCGGGTGCTGCAAATGCTGGAGCAGGGAAAAATCAGCCCACAGGATGCAGCCGACCTGATCGCCGCACTCCAGGGATCGAGCGCCCCGGTATTCGACGAACCCGACGACGTCGAGGGCGGCGACTTCAGAACTTAGGCGTTCGTGTTCCGAGGTAGCCAAGCTTCCCCGCATGTTCGAACAGTCCCTCTCGGAAGTCCGGATGTGCAATCTCAATGAGCATGTTCGCTCGCTCGCGGATGGTGCGGCCGTGGAGCTTACGGGCGCCGAATTCGGTGACCACCCAGTGCACATCGCCTCGCGTGGTGACGACGCCTGATCCGGGCGGAAGCTCGGGGCAGATCCGCGAAATCGTTCCGCCCTTCGCCGTCGATGGCAAAGCAATGATGGGGACCCCGCCCTTCGAGCGCGCCGCTCCGCGGATGAAGTCGACCTGGCCGCCAATGCCGCTGTAAAAGCGTGAGCCAATAGAGTCCGAAACAACCTGTCCCGTGAGATCGACGCTGAGCGCAGAATTGATGGCGACCATGCGATCGTGGGCGGCGATTACTTCGACGTCATTGGTATATGCCACCGGGCGCATAGCGACCCGCGGGTTGCGGTCCAGGTATTCGTAGGTCTCCCTGTCACCAACCGCGAACGCACTAACCGTCTTCCCGCGATTGAGGTTCTTGCGAGTGCCGTTGACGACGCCACTTCTGATGAGTGGCAACAGGGCTTCAGTGAACATCTCTGTGTGGACACCAAGATCACGATGTCCTCCGAGAGCAGCGAGCACGGCCGCGGGGACATCGCCGATCCCCATTTGAAGAGTGGCGCCGTCTTCAATGAGTTCGGCCACTAAGCCGCCGATCGCGACTGACTCCGGAGAGACCGGACCCCGAACACTTTCGGGCAATGGTTCATCGACGTCGATAGCCAGGTCGATGTCGCTCTCCATGAGCGTATGGCCATAGGTCCACGGCATTCGCGGGTTCACCTGGGCAATGACAGTCCTGGCATTTCGAGTAGCCGCGAGAGCGCAGTCGACAGAAACGCCCAAGGAGAAGCGACCGAACTGGTCGGGTGGAGCGACTTGAATGAGGGCAACATCAAGCGGCAACGTCCCGCCGGGACTGAAAAGCGCCGGGATCTCACTGAGGAAGACTGGCGTGTAGTCGGCTCGACCCTCCTGAACCGCGCGCCGGACGTTCGCCCCAATGAAGAGTGCGTTGTGGCGAAATCGCCCTTCCATCTCAGGTTCGCAGTAGGGCGCAGGCCCCGAGGTATGCATGTGGACAACTTCGACGCCGCGGAGGTCCGGACGGAGCGTAACCATCCCATCGATCAATACGTTCGGCGTGGCCGAACCACCATGCACGTAGACACGGTCACCGCTCTTGATGATCCCCATAGCGGTGTCCAGGTCGACAGACTTCATCTACTCAGCATCAGGCGAGGTCGGACGCGAGACAAGCGGGCTGACGGCTCCCAACTGGTAGAGCAGCCAGAATGATCCTGTGACATCAGTGATGTGGTTCCGACGAGACTTGCGCCTGACCGACCTGCCGGCCCTCGCGGCAGCAATGGAGGCAGGCACGGTCGCGCCGCTCTTCGTCTTCGACGACCGCTTGGTGGCGGGCCGCTGGCGGTCGCCGAATCGGAACGCATTCCTGCTCGAATGCGTCCGCGCGCTCGACACCGCATTACACGCGAGGGGTTCACGATTGCACCTGCGTCACGGTGATCCGCGAGTGGTGGTTCCAGCGTTCGCAGCTGAGTGTGGCGCCGAAGCCGTCTGCGCGAGCCGCGACTACACGCCCGTTCGCACGCCGGCGGGACGTGGCAGTTTCCGAGGCCCTTTCTGCGCGGGGTATGGAACTTCACCTGTGCCCCGGGACACTGGTACACGAACCAGAAAGTGTCCTGACCGAGGCCGGTCAACCGTATTCGGTTTACGGACCATTCTTCCGAAACTGGTCGACCTTGCCTCAGCGAACGCCACTTCTGGCACCGACTGGGATCGACACCGTCGGAGGTCTCGAAGTAGGGACCTTTCCTCGATCAGTCATGAGTTTGAGCGATGACAAGACCTCTCCCGAACGTCTCCACGGAGGCGAGATATCCGCACGACAGCGTCTCGAGGGATGGATGGCCAGGCTCAAGGGGTATGCGGAGGGCCGGGACCGACTGGACCGCGATGCCACCTCAAGACTCAGCCAGGATCTGAAGTTCGGGACGCTTTCGCCCGGGCAGGTCATCGCGGCGGTGGAAGGTACCGGAACCGATAAGTGGAAAGTTCATCACTGAAGTCGCGTGGCGGGACTTTTACCACCATGTGCTCTGGCACAACCCGCGCGTAATCGACGAACCGTTTCAGGCGGCCTTCGCGAACCTCGCGTGGGACGACGACGGCGAGCACCTGCAACGGTGGAAAGATGGCCGAACCGGCTTTCCCGTGGTCGATGCGGCGATGCGCCAATTGCTTGCCACCGGCTACATGCACAACCGCGCGCGGATGATCGTCGCGTCGTTTCTGACGAAGGACCTGCACATCGATTGGCGCGCTGGGCAGGCGCACTTCATGCGCTACCTCGTCGACGGCGACGTAGCCAACAACAACGGCGGCTGGCAATGGGCAGCCTCTACCGGGACGGACGCTCAGCCGTACTTTCGAATCTTCAATCCGGTCCTTCAGTCGAAGCGGTTCGACCCGGACGGCGAGTACATTCGGCGGTGGGTGCCCGAACTGCGAGGCGTTCCGGGCAGTCGCATCCACGAACCTCACCGCATGACACCGGAAGAGCAGTACGCCGCTGGCTGCATTTTAGGCGAGGACTATCCCGTACCCATCGTCGACCATGCGCTCGAAAGACAAGTGGCGCTGGAGCGCTACTCGACCGCCAAGGGCTAGCGGATCTGGTTAATCGCGAGCGACGCGATGCCCAGGAAGAAGACAAAGCCCATGACGTCGGTGATGGTCGTCACGAAGATGTTTGCCGCGAGCGCTGGATCAACTTTGATCGACTTCAGGCCGAGGGGAATGAGGACGCCGCCCAGGGTCGCTGCGCAGATGTTCAGGAAGATGGACACCCCAAGTACCAGCGAGAGTGCCCCGTTCTGCTGCCAGAGATATGCCCCCACCCCGGCTGCGACCCCGATCGCGATGCCATTCGCCATCGCAACGAGGATCTCTTTCCGGCAGGCGCGGAAGATGTCCGGGACATCGAGGTCGCCAAGAGCGATGCTCCGCACCGCAATGGTGGCGGTCTGTGTGCCCGCGTTTCCGCCCATCCCTGCCACGACGGGCATGAAGTAGGCGAGCACCGCTGCCTTGCTCAATGCGCTGTCGAAGAGCCCAACGACCCCGGCGGCAACGAAGGCGGTGACCAGGTTCGCCATCATCCACGGCAGCCGGCGCCGGACACTTGTGCGAACAGGGCTAAACACCCGTTCGTCGTCGCCAACGCCGGCCATTCGATACATGTCCTCGGTGGCTTCTTCCTGGAGGACGTCGATCAAGTCGTCGGCCGTCATGATGCCTTCGAGGCGGCCGTCCTCATCGACCACGGGAAGGGCGAGCAGGTTGTACTTCTGCAGGATCAGGGCGGCTTCTTCCTGGTCGGTGCCAGTGGCCACAGCATGCACGTCGCGCTGAGTGATTTCTGCGAGCGTCGTGCGTGGCGCCGAAACCAGGAGGTCGCGGATCGAAACGACTCCCTGCAGCCGGCCATCGTCGTCGAGCACATAGAGGTAATAGGCGCGCTCGGCCGAAGGTCGAAGAACACGCAGATAGTCGATGGCCTGCTGCACGCTGATTCCGTCGTTTAGGGCGACGAAGCCGCGGCTCATCAACCCGCCGGCGGACTCGTCGGCGTACGCCATGAGTTCAGCGACCTCGTCGCCTCGGTCGAGAGCGGCGAGTGTTTCGGCCTGTTCTTCGGGTTCGAGTTGCTGAATGACGTCGGCGACGATGTCGTCGTCGACTTCTTCGAGAACGGCGGGGAGATCTTCGATGCCGACGCCGCGGATCAGGTCGCGAAGTTCATCGTCTTCGGCGAATTCGAACAGTTGCCCGACGACGTCGGAGGGGAGGCGGCCCAGTAGGTCGCGGCGCTCGTCCTCGTCGAGGTCAAGGACGAGCTCTGCCAGGTCCGCCGGGTGAAGGGAGGTTACGAGCGCGACAAGTTTCGCCCATTCGCCAGAGGCGGCGAGTGCACGCGCATCGTCGAGGACTTCGCGGGCTGCGACGTCTTCAGGCACAGCATGGCCCTTCGTTCGAGAAGTTGATGGCACGCGGGGTTGCGCACGGTCGTGAACGTACGTCCGAGGCTGAGCAGGGTCAATGGACGGTTGTTAACACAGTGAGACGGAGCGGCCGGTGACGCGAAGAAATGTGCAAACGCTTGTGCAGTTGATCTATACTTTCACCTGCCCGCGTTGCGCGGGTCAGGAGGTGTGCGGATGCGACGAAATAGAATCATCGCGACAGTTGCGGCTGGGCTTGGGATCATCGCCCTGGTACCGGTGGCCACAGCGCTCGGAGACGACGCCGCGGAACCACCCGGACAGACAATCCAGGCCGTGACCGCTCTCGGAAGTGCATTCACCTACCAGGGCCGGTTGACCGATGCTGGTAGCCCGGCCAACGGTACCTACGACCTTCGCTTCATCCTTTATGACGCCGATACCGCCGGTGCGTCCGTGGGGTCCACCCAGACCAAGGAAGACGTCTCCGTTACGAACGGCCTCTTCTCAGTCGAGTTGGACTTCGGGAACGCGTCATTCAACGGCGACGCTCGCTGGGTTGAGATTTCGGTGCGACCCGGGGCCAGCGCCGGCACCTTCACGGTTCTCTCCCCGAGGCAGCCAATCAGCCCAACGCCGTACGCGCTGTTCGCCAAGGCCGCGGCCGGCATCGCGGTGCCTTTCGCCGCGACAGGATCTCTGGCAGGAGCCCCCGCTTCGACGACAGGCCTCTTCACCGTGACTCAGACCGGAACCGGCATCGGCATCGCAGGCAACCGGGAGAGCACGGACGCAAGCGAGTACCCGGGCGTACTCGGGACGAATGCGGGCGGCGGCGCGGGCGTTCAGGGAGAATCGACGTACGTCGATGGCGTCGCAGTACGCGGGTTCGCGATCGGCGCCAACGGCACTGGAGGCTACTTCAGCGGCGATACCGGATTGGAAGTCGCAGGGCCGATTAAGGTTTCGGGTTCCAACCCCGCGGCGTTCGTGCACGTTGTCGATACCGCTGGCCCAGACAGAAACACTTGCCCCGGAGACGGAGGCGTTCACGGGCCGGACGCCGCAACCTACCTCCCGGTGACCGACCCCAACGCGATCGTGCTGATTACGCCCGTAAACGTCATCGTTGGCGTGGCGCTCACCTGGTACCCCTCAGTGGCACCTGGATGGTGCCCCGGCGTCACAGACCGTTGGGTCATCTTTTCGACCGATGGGTCCCCCATTCCGGCAGACACCAAGTTCAACGTCCTGGTGATCGAGCAATGATGCCGAGGAGGCGGAGCTTAGCGCTCGGTGCGAGCGGCCTGGCCGCCCTGGCCCTCGGTGCGGCTGCTTTCGCCCAGACGTCCGGCGGGATGTACGACCTCTCGTGGCGGGCGCTTGCCGGAGGGGGTTCGAGCACCGGGGGTGACTACACCGAGCACAGCGCAATTGGCCAGCCACTGGCGAACACCTCGACCGGGGGCAGTTACACGGTGAGCAGCGGGTTCCTTGGCGGCGGAGCCGAGAAGTACAAGCGGTTTTTGCCGGTGCTCGCGAGGGACTAAATCCTCCGGTCATCTGGTTCGGCACGCAAAGAAGCCGCCTTTGGGAGAGGCGGCTTCTTTGTTGTTTGCTATTGGGGCGAACGGCGGGGTTCGAACCCGCGATCTTCTGGGCCACAACCAGACGCGTTAACCACTACGCTACGCCCGCCACGCGGAAGAACAGAGTACCAGAGCCCGACATACGTGCGAACGCTCCGGACTCAATACTTGGAGATGTTGATCTCTTTCATGTGTCCGGTGGAGGTGTAGATGACGCGTTCGCAGATGTTCGTGCAGCGGTCCGCGATTCGCTCGAGGTTGTGTGCGCACCAAATGAGGAACGTATTCCGTTGAACCGTCGACGGATCCGCGATCATCGCCGCGATGCAGTCGTCATAGACGCTGTCCTGAAGGCGGTCCACCTCATCGTCGGCGTCACAGATCTGGCGGGCGAGGTCAACATCGTGGTCGATGAACGCCTTGAGACTGTTGCGAAGCATGGCGACGGCCCGGTCAGACATTCCGGGGAGGTACCCGAGCTTCCTGGGAAGAGGTTCGTCCCCGAGCATCAAGTTGATCTTGGCTATGCCTTCGGCGTGGTCGGCGATGCGTTCAAGGTCTGTGATGATGTAGAGGACGCTCGCAAGTGAGCGAAGGTCAGTCGCCATGGGCTGCTGGGAAGCGATGACGAACATCGTCCGATCTTCGATTTCGAAGCGCTTTGCGTTGATCAACTTGTCGTCTTCGACGATTTTCCGCGACCAAACGGCATCACCGTCACGCAGCGATTCCATCGCGTCCATGACGGCCTTCTCCGTCATCGACCCGAGGATCAGGACATCGTCCTGAACCTGGCGGAGCTCGGCGTTGAACAGGTCACGAGCCATTGCGGTGTCCTTGCCTTCCTTCGAGCCTAGCCGAATCGACCGCTGATGTAGTCCTCGGTGCGCTTGTCCTGAGGATTAGTAAAAAGTTCTTGAGTGGAGCGATATTCCACCAGCCGCCCAACCCGATCCTCGGCGGCAAGCATAAAGGCTGTTCCGTCACTCACGCGAGCCGCCTGCTGCATGTTGTGAGTAACGACAACGATGGTGTACTGCCTGGCGAGCGAACGCATGAGGTCTTCGATTTTCAGCGTCGCGATCGGATCGAGCGCCGAACAAGGCTCATCCATGAGGATGATCTGGGGCTGAACCGCGAGCACGCGCGCGATGCAGAGCCGCTGCTGCTGTCCGCCCGAAAGGGCGGTGCCCGGCTGATCGAGTTTGTCCTTCACTTCGTCCCAAAGAGCGGCGTCGACGAGCGAGCGTTCGACGATTTCGTTCAGCTGGCTGCGGTTGCGGACACCCTGACGCTTCGGGCCAAAGGCGACGTTTTCGCGAATAGACATCGGGAATGGGTTGGGCTTCTGAAAGACCATGCCAACATGCCGTCGCAACTGAACGGGGTCGACCGACTTCGCATAGATGTCGACGCCGTCGAGGGTGATGGAGCCTTCAACGCGCGTGCCAGGAATCAGATCGTTCATGCGGTTGAAGCAGCGAAGGAGGGTGCTCTTACCGCAGCCAGACGGGCCAATGAGAGCAGTGATGCTGTTGGTAAAGATGTCCAACGAGACACCTTCAACGGCCTGCTTCGCCCCGTACCAGAAGCTCACGTCCTTCAGTTGAAGTGCGAGCTCTCTGTTTTCCGGTGATTCGTTGCGGGGCATGGTTGCACTCGCGACCGAAATCACGGGCGTTGCCTGTTCGCTGCTTTGTCGTTCGGTTTCAGACTTCGTCATTGTATCGGTCACAGGTTTCCACTTCCTGACCCCTTCGATTGTATCCGTAGTCGCAAAAATAGGGCGGTGAGGTTAAAGAACAGCACGATGCTGAGAAGTAGTACGGCGATGCCCCACTTTCGCTCGTCTGGCATACGCAGACCCTCGGTGATGCGGCCATAGAGTTCAAACGAGAGCATCTGAGCGCGCTCGTTGAAGACTGCGGACGGACCGAGCGAGACGTTCTTCGCGATGATCGCACCAACCACGATGATCGGTGCCGTCTCTCCGGCGGCTCGGCTCACGGCCAGCAGCGTGCCGGTGATGATGCCCTGAATGGCCTGCGGAAGGGTGATGAACATGATGGTCCGCAGTTTTGAGACGCCAAGGGCGAGCGAACCTTCCCGGATTCCGGGGGTTACTCCAGCCAGAGCCTCGCGGGAACTGGTAATGATGATTGCAAGCGCCTGAACCGCGAGCGTTGCCGCCGCGATCCACATGGGCTGGCGGATCTTCGTATCGGCGATCGGATCGAGCAAGTCGAGGAAGAATGCAGCGCCGAAGAGGCCGTAGACAATCGACGGCACGCCCGCCAGGTTCACAATCGTCAGATTGATCAGGCGAAGGAGCCGTCCCGGACGAGCGTATTCGGAGAGGTAGATCGCGCTCATCACGCCGATGGGGACGGCCATGATCGTGACAAGGAAAAGGATGTAGAAGGTGAACACGATAACGGGGAAGAAACCGCCCTTCTGCCCGTCGTTCACCGGCCCATCGAAGATGAATGACCAGGAGATGGCGCTGCCACCTTCGCGCAGCACGTAAATGGACACGATGAAGACCGGGAGGCAAACCAGTAGCGTCGCGAGGCCAAAGACGCTGAACACCAGCAACTGAATCCTCTGTTTGCCGCGGTCGCGCCGGGTGAGTTGTTCGCCAGCGGTGATGTTTGGGGTGGTCATCGAGCGAACTTCTTCCTCTGACGTTCGAGGACGACGTCAGCAATCATCGTGCTGAGCAGGGTGATGACGAAGAGAACCGCACCCGTCATGAAGAGCGCCGGCTTCACAAGCGATTGGTCGGAAGCGTTGCCGAACCCGGTGGCGATGGTCGCGGTCATCGTGCGCATCGAGTCATTTGGCAGGTACGGGGACGGAACTGTTCCCGCCAGCGAGGATCAAGACGGCCATGGTCTCGCCGATCGCTCGCGCGACACCGAGCATGACGCCCGCCGTAATGCCAGAAATGGCCGCCGGAACAATAACGAACCAGACCGCCTGGAGCTTATTGCAGCCGAGTGCGTAGGCGTTCTCCTTGAAGTCCCTTGGGACGGCCTGGAGCGCGTCATCGGCGATGGAAACAATCAATGGGACCGTAATGAACGCGACGATGAATCCAGCCGTGCAGCCCGAAAGCCCGCCAGCCGCGCCGTCGCCGAAGATCGAGGTGAAGAACGATTTCGTGTAGAGGTGCTCAGCGAGCCACGGAACGACAATCGCCAGCCCAACAAAACCGAAGATGACCGTTGGCACTCCGGCGAGGAGTTCGGCCGTGGACTTGATGATCAGCCGAATCTTGGGCGGCGCCACTTCGGAAATGAAGATGGCCGTCGCGAGGCCGAGCGGAACAGCGATGGCGATGGCGATCCCTGTCACCCAGAACGTCGCGATGAGCGGCGCCTTGATCCCAAACTTGAAAGCCGCGGGGTCGGTCGTATTCGTGGTCTCAGCATTCCCGTAGGTGAGGAAGCGCCAGACACCGTAGTCCTTATCGGTGAAGAGCTTGAGCCCTTCAGTACCAAGAAGAACCAGGATGCCGAAGAGCAGGATGATGCTCGAAAGAGCCGCCAGCCGGATTACCCACTCGACGACTGTCTCCAGCGCCCAGCCGACTCTCCGCTGCTGGATAAGCTCACCGATCCGGGGCGAACTTGTAGCCGGCGCGGTGGGAGAAGTTGCCAAGAGCCTGCCTCCAAGATTTGAGCGATTCTAAACAGTTACAGGCGGGCGATGGTTATCGCCCGCCTGACTGGTGAATGAAAGCGGCGGGAGGGCTACTTAACCGGCAAGAAGCCGAGTTGCTCGCCGAGTTTCTGGCCCTCAGGGCTTAGGACGTAATTGATATACGCGGTGAGAACCTTGTTCTCGTGGGTCTTGTAGTCGCCGGCTGAGTAGTAGTACAGGAAGCGGCTAATTGGGTAGGTGTTGTCGCGAATCGTTGTTTCTTCGCCCTTCACGAACTTGGTGTCATCGGTGATGGTGCCGGAGGCGGAGTCGAGCTTGGACTTCGCGATCGGGAGCACCTTGACTTTGTTCGCGTTCGAACCGAGGTCCTTGATGTTGCCGAGCCCGGCGTAGAAGATGCCGTTCTTGTCGCCGGAGACTGCGGTCAGGCCGGCGGGCGCATTCTGCTGCTTGTTGATGTCAGCCGAGTAGCCGGATGTCTTGCCGAGAAGCGCCTGGATGACGTCTTCCTGCATGTAGGCATAGGTGCCCGACTCTTCGTTGCGCGTGTAGAGGGTGATCTTGGAATCGGCGCCGCCGACGTCCTTCCAGTTGGTGATCTGGCCGGCGAAGATCTTGGCGACCTGTTGCTCGGTCAGCTGCGCGACCTTGTTATCGGGATGAACCACGATGAGCAGTGCGTCTTTGAAGATTGGGATTTCGACGGCGTCAACGCCATTGTCCTTGGCCTGCTTGACTTCATCGGCCTTGATGGCGCGGCTGGCGGCGGCAAGCGGGACTTCCTTCTTGATGAGAGCGGTAATGCCAGCTCCCGAGCCCTTTTCGCCGGTGGTGACCTTTGCGTCTTTGTTCGCCTTTTCGAACGCTTCGATGGCGAGGCGTGTGTACGGGGCGACGGTGCTCGAGCCCTCGATATTCAAGCTACCGGACACCGAAGGCGCGGAGGTCGGTGCGGTGGTTGTGCCGCCGGAAGCGGCGGTGGCGGTTGGTGACGTGGTGTCGTCATCATCGTCGTCTCCGCCGCAGGACACAGCGACTAGCGCGACGATCGAAATGAGCGCTGCGAAAACGAACGCCCACTTCCCTTTCTTGAACAGTTGAACCATGTGTTTCGTTCCTACCCCTGAAGTTGAAGACTCTTTGTTGAATTGCTTCTGCCGCAGGCTATGGGTGGCCCTTTAACCAGCGATTAACGGAGTAGGCGAAAACCCTCGGTTCAGGAGGTTGCGGACGTTTTACACGCAGTTTGCAGTTGGCCCATTACGCCTAACCAGAAGGCGCCGAACATACGGGTAACTGCGGGCTGGACGACGGCCTCAACCGCAGGGTCACCCTCTGGTGGTCGAGGGCTCCAGGCTCGCCTACCCCGTCCCGGCGCTGCCGGGTGGCCGGCCCGGAGCCCTCGGCGCATACTGAAACCCGACTGCAGGCTACTCAACGAGAGGAACACCTGGTGCAGAAAATCCTCCTCGTCGATGACGAAGCAAACATCCGAGACCTAAACGCGATGTACCTCGAAAAAGAGGGCTTCGCCGTTGAACACGCGACCAATGGAATCGAAGCGATCGCGAAGTTCGAGCAGGTCCAGCCTCAGCTTGTCGTGCTGGATGTCATGATGCCCGGGATGGACGGCTTCGAGGTCTGCCGCGAACTGCGGCGCGATAGCGATGTTCCCATCCTGATGCTCACGGCGCGCAGCGAAGACGTCGACAAAATCGTCGGCCTCGAACTCGGCGCCGACGACTACATGACGAAGCCGTTCAATCCTCGCGAACTCGTCGCTCGCGTGAAGCGAATCCTTCACCGCGTAGAGGGTGGGCGGAAACCGCAAACCGCCATATCCGTCTCGAACCTTTCTGTGGATAAAGCCCGGCGCGAGGTTCGCGTGGATGGCGACCAACTCACCTTGCGAACCAAGGAATTCGACCTCCTGCTCGCGTTCGTGGAGAACCCGGGCATCGCATTGACCCGCGACCAGCTTCTGGGTTCCGTATGGGGCTATGACTTCGCTGGAGAGACGCGAACCGTGGACGTACATGTGCAGCATCTGCGTTCAAAGCTGAATCATGCGAATGTACAGATAGAGACCCTGCGGGGGGTGGGGTACAAGTTAATCGAAGTGCCCGTCTAGCCCCGCGACGGAGAGGTGCGCTCACGTTCGCGCAGATGCCGTGGTTATTCGATTCCGGAGGTCGGTTCTCACACCGAACCTTCGATTTCCAGTCTTCTCTCCTGAGAACGCCCGGTGGGTAGCCTCCAGGTCCGACTGCTCGTTACCTATTTTTTCGTCATCGCCGTAACGCTCGGGCTGGCCGCGCTTAGCCTGCTGCTTCAGCTCGGCGAATACCGGGACTCGATTTCGTACGGAAACCTCGAAGACATGGGGCGGTTGGTCAATTCCCAGGCCGGGCTGCAAATCCAGCTCGCCGAAGGCAGCAGCGTCCCATCAGGTGACCCTGCGCCCGGTACCGAAACCGGCGACGAGCGCGGCAAGAAGCTCCTCGCAGACCTGAACAGCTTCTTCAACAATAGCGCCACAGGTACCGTGAGCCGGGAAACCACGGTGGCGATCATCGACGCGACGGGACGGGTGCTGCCGGGCTTTGCCACCAGCTCAACCGATCTCGATGGTTCAGTCGTCCGGGACCTCACCGATCAGCCGACCGAAGACCCGACAACCGACCCACGCCGCTGCCGCCTGGACCGGCCGATGGGACCGGACATTCTCTGCGTGAGCATTCCACTCAGTGCGGAAGTCTTGCAGGCGCTGGAAGGCACCGACGCCTCGGCGATCATCGTCGCGCGACCGGCCGCGAGCCTCGGCGAAATCGTTGGAGACCTGTTCCCGCGACTCGTGTTTTCGGGCCTTATCGGCGTGGCGGCCGCCCTCGTACTTGGCTTCGCCCTCAGCCAAAGTGTCGCCGCCCCTCTGCGAAACATCGCGCGGGCGGCGCGCAGCGTGGCCCGAGGAAACTATCGCCAGCGTGTGCCGGCGACCGGCCCCCGAGAAGTGCGTGACCTCGCGGCGAACTTCAACCGGATGACCGAAGAGGTCCAGCGCTCGCAGCAAACCCTGCGGGACTTTCTCGCGAATATCTCGCACGAGTTGAAGACACCGCTTACTTCGATTCGCGGTTTCAGCGAGGCGATGCTCGACGGCACGATCGACGACCAGGTTGGCATCGAGCGTTCGGCGAAGATCATCAGCGACGAGTCGAACCGGGTCCTCCGGCTCGTGCAGGAACTGCTCGACCTTTCCCGCATCGAAAGCGGCCAGGTCTTGATGCAGCAGGAGGACATCGACCTCCACGAATTGTTCGAGCACGTGGGAGAGGTATTCGCGCTTCGCAGCGAAGAATCCGGCGTGAACATGGATGTGTCCGTTCTTGGACGGGCGCACGTACGAGGGGACTTCGACCGCCTCGAACAGGTGATGAACAATCTGCTCGACAACGCCTTCCGGCACACACCCGAGGGCGGCGCCGTGAAAGTGACGTGCCGGGACCTTCAGCCGGGAACGTTGCAGATCACCGTCGCCGACACTGGGCCCGGGATTCCAGTGAATGACCTGCCGCACCTTTTCGAGCGGTTTTACCGGGGCGATAACCAGACAGCACGCAAAGGCCACGGGCTTGGATTGGCAATCTCGCGAGAGATTGTGCGGGCCCACGGCGGTGAGATCTGGGCGACGAGCGAGACCGGAAGCGGCACGACCTTCGTGTTTACGCTTCCCATCGCGGGCCGAGGAGTACAGCCAGCCGCCGCGCGATAGCGTCCATCGTGTAGCCGCTTGTCATGCCGGTGAACCGCCCGGCCCAACCGGCCATGACGACCGCCATGCGATAGAGCCCGGTTGCTTCGTAGAACTCGAGGTTGTGGAGCGGCGCGCCGGTCACGCGCTGGTAGGCATCTGAAAGCAACGTTTCGCCCGTTGGCCCGGGCATGCCACCGAAGATGGTGTGCAGGGCGGAGTAGAAGCCAAGGTCGGCGCGCGGGTCGCCAATCGCTGCCACCTCCCAGTCCAGCACTCCGACCAACTGATCGCCCCTGAACAGGTAGTTACCGGGGTTTGGATCGCCGTGCAGGAGCGCCATCCGAGCATCGGCAGGTTCGTTGGCGCGGAGCCATTCGCCCAACGAAATCAGCAAGGGCGCGCGGGAAATCCGAAGTCGTTCGGCCCGTGCTCGCCAGGCACCAAGGATCCCTTCCAAGGATGAGGTGGTTTCCACCTCTGGCAACAGGAAGCCCAGCCCGGCGCCGCGCCAATCGACCGCGTGAATCTCTGCGAGTGCTCCAGCAGCGACGTCGAGCCGTTCTGAATGGCCGTACCAGAAGAGCGGCAGCGTGTCGCCGAGGATGCGCTGCATTACGTAGAACGGTGCGCCAATCACGTCGGCATCGGACTCATACCATGCCACCGCCGGGACCGGCACCGCGGTGGGGGCGAGGGCCCTCATCACCCGGAACTGTCTTTCGACGTCGTACGGGGCAAGGATGCCATCTGGGCGTTCGGGGCGAAGCACCAGGGGGAGCAGGACGATTTCCTCGCCGCAGGTTATGCGCGCATCGAAGCTGACCGTGTCGTTGCTGGCGCCGGCCGGCATGCCTCGCACATTGACCACTTCGACGGAATCGGCCGTCACGAGCTGCCGGGTCAGGTAGGTCGCGAGCTTGTCTCGCCAGTCCATCAGGCCAACTCAGCGAGCGACTGCTCCAGGAGTTCGACGAGGTGGTCCCATTCGTACCAGGGGGAGCTGTTATTAAAGCGGCGCCAGCCGTGGTAGATCACGCCGAGTTCGAACAGCCACCGCGCTCGGAAAAATGCCATGCCGGAAAGTGATTTTCCAGCAGCGACCCCATACGCCTGCACGAATGGTTGGGCTTCAGCGGGACCGAACGGCGCACCCTTCAGATGCGAGAGCGAAACCAGTTGCCCGATATCGCTTCGGGGATCGGAGATGCGGGCCTGTTCCCAGTCGACTACTGAAACGACTTCTTCCCCGAGGAACAGGTAGTTAAAGATGTTGATGTCGCCCTGGCAAAGGGCGAGTCGGCCCGTATCGGGAACGGTCTTCCGGAGGCGTTCGAGCGCGTGAACGAGGATACGGTCCTTATCGCAGCCGAAGGCCGGCATTCGGCGGGCAACGGAATCAAGTTCGCCGCGAATGCCTTCCGCTGGCGTCGTCGGCACGCCGAGAAGGTCAAGGCCGAGCGCGCGCCAATCGAGGGCATGGATCGCGGCAACCATCCTCGTGAAGGCGGCGAAACTGGGATTCGGTGCGACGCCCATGTGGGGAGCGTCGACCCATTCCATGACGATGAACGGGGCACCCAGGGGAGCGTTGCTGCTTTCCGAACCGAGTATCTTCGGGACCGGGATTTCGGAGCCTGCGAGCGCCTCGATAACGCGTCCTTCGCGGACCACGTCGTAGGGCTCGAAGATTCCACGTTGGCGCTGCATCCTCAGGCAGACGGCCTTTGGCCCTCGCCCGAGTAGTTCCACCTTGCAAGTTATGTTCGATGCTCCGCCATCGACAGGCTCTATTGAGAGTACGCGCGAGTCGCGAAAGCCTTCGAGGCGATTCAACCAGGGCTCGAACTGTTCGACGAGTGGCACCATTGGGGCGCATTTTCCGGGCCGAGTACCCGAATGTCGAACGGGCCTCGGAGCGTGGCGCCGCTTACAATCGGATAGTGGAGTATTCGGACGCACTAGACTTCCTGCTTTCGCTCAACGATATGGAGCGCGGATTCCAGGCATCGGCGAACCCAACAATGAACCTTGAGTCGATGCGTTCGTTGCTTTCACGGTTGAATGATCCGCATCTGGGCCGACCGACCGTGCACGTCACGGGTTCGAAAGGGAAAGGCACCACCGCCTCGATGATCACCGGCATCCTGCAACGAGCGGGATATTCGACCGGGCTGTACACCAGCCCGCATCTGCATTCATTTACAGAGCGGATTGCCATCGACGGCGAGGCGATCTCGCCAGAAGAATTCGCCGCAGGACTCGGTGCCATCAAATCGGCGGTGGAAGCCGAGCGCGAAAGCGTTCATGGCGATGTGAGTACCTTTGGTGTCCTGACAGCGCTCTATTTCTGGCTCGTGCGGGCTCAACTCCCTCGCGTCGACTGGCAGGTGGTTGAAGTCGGACTTGGCGGCACCTTCGATGTAACCAACGTGATCGAACCGCCTGAAATCGCGGTGATCACTCCCATCTCGCTTGAGCACACGGCAATCCTTGGGAACACTCCCGCAGAAATTGCGACAGACAAGGCCGGAATCATCAAGGCCGGGACAACGGCGATTCTCGCGCCCCAACACGACCCGGCGGTCCGCGAGGTGGTTGCCGCCCGCTGCGAAGAAGTCGGTGCGACCCTGGTCGATGTGGCCGCGTCGTATCAGTACGAAGTGCAGGAGAAGTTCCCGTTTGGGCAATCCTTCCGTCTAATCGGACCCAGTGGCGAACGCGACATGCGAACGCCAATGCTCGGTAGCCATCTGGTTCAGAACGCTGCGACCGCGGTGGCCGCCGCCGAGGCCATCCGCGCTCGAGGATACTCACTCTCTGAGCAGGCAATCGTCGATGGCATCGCCTTCACGCGCGTGCCCGGCAGGCTAGAGGTGGTTGGCCAGCGGCCGCTCATCGTGGCCGACGGCGCCCACAACGGAGAGAGTGCCGAGGCCCTGGCGATTGCATTGCGCGATTACTTCGAATGGCACCGTTGCTTCCTCATTCTCGGCTGCAACCGCGACAAGGATGTTAGGGAAATCGGCTTCAAGTTGGCGAAGCTCGCTGAACTGATCATCTGCACGCGCTTCGAGAACCCTCGGGCGATGGACCCCTACGCGATGGTGCAAGAGGTTGGCTTTCTCGGGCCGGCGGCGGTCGCGGAAGAATCCGTCGCAGACGCACTCGATACAGCGATGTCCCATGCGAAGGACGATGACCTGATCCTCATCACGGGATCGCTCTACTTGGTCGCCGAGGCGCGAGAGCGACTACTTGGAGAGAGTGTCATCCGGCGTTAGTTTGATTGCCTGGGCGTCTCCTGCGAGGGCCGGTCCAGAACAGCCCGATCGTCGGTGAGACGACTAGCCGTCCACCATCCATCTGGCGTTGGCGAGGCAGGCAATACAGGCGGCCGTCGCTCCATCTGGCAGGTTGCGCCGGGCCTCCGGGTTCACCCAGGTGTGCACGCCGGGACCGACTAAATTGCCAACCAGCAACAACCCGAGCCGCCTGTAGTACAGCTGAAACTCGGCCGTGGACAGGCCTCGCCGGGCGAAGAATTCCTCTTCGTGCCGATCGGCGCGAAGCTTAAGCGCACGCATCGTTGTCGCGATTTCGTCGTCCGACGCTGCGAGCGCCGTGGCCACGAGCAACGCATTGGGCGAATCGACCGGCAGCTGGCGCAGCTTGCCCAGCAGGGCGTTGCCGACAATCGATGTGCGGTCGGCACCAACGTCCGGCAAACGCGGGCGAGTCACCTCAAGGTTGAAGTGATGGCTCGCGCGGAAGGTAACGGTGAAGTCCGGACCACGTCGTTCGCGGCCATACGCCTCGAAGCTAAGTTCGATCCGCCGATCGGCAAGAAGCAAAAAGGCCGCGAGGAGCTCCGCCCGAACGTCGCTGCGCGCCGCCGGCTCGGAGGACACCCGAAGTTTCTTACGGATCTTGTCGCGATTCGCATCGGCGAAGCCCAGGAACCGGTCGGAAGCGCTCAGCCATTGGCCAAGCTCATCCTCCAGGGACTTCTCCGACAGTACGGAGACACCGTCACAGAGGTATGCGAGGAGGCGATCCACTTTTTGACTTCGGGCAACTGGTTTGGGCATGGCAATGCGAATTCCTGCTGCAGCTTAGCGCGCTGTTAGACCGAGGTATCCACGTGGGTGGTAGACGTCAACAGCGCCGGATACCACCCTATTCGGATGCGATTCCGCCGACGCCTCGAAGATGGCCGCTTTGCGGTGGCCCTCGAGATCCTTCCGCCGCAGAAACATCTGCCGAAGGTTCTCGTCCGTCGGGCGCGACTTCTCGAAGAGCACCCGCAGGCAATCAACGTGATTCAGCGGCCGGGGCGCCAATCGAGCCTCGATGCATCACTGGCGCTCAGGCTGCAGGGAATTGAACCGGCCTGGCACCTTGTGACCAGGGGCCGTACGCGAGCAGAAGTTGCCGCGGACCTGCAGCGCGCCGCCGCGGGCGGAATAGCCCAGGTCCTCTGTATTCTCGGTGACCACGCTGGCTCCGACGTGAATGATTCTCCGACAATTCGTGAAGCCGTAGCGATGGCCGGCGAAGCGCTGCCTTCCGCCCTCGTCGGTGCGACCCTGAACCAGTACGGGCGCGACCAGGAGGCAGTGCTCCGCAACCTGCTTCCGAAACTCGCCGCCGGGGCCTCGTACGTTCAAACCCAACCAGTCTTCGACGTGGCCCCGATTGCGCCGTACGCGGAAGGAATCGCACGGGCGGCGAGCGACACGCAGATTATCGCCATGGCCATGCCCTTGCTCACGATGGAAGCAGGCGAACGAATTGAAGAACGACTGGGTATTCGACTGCCGGACTCCCTTCGGGAAGTCCTCGCGGTCGGTGACCAGGAACTCGCGTGGGGAGCGTTCCGGGCGACTATCGAACAACTTATTGCCACGCCCTACATCAACGGCGTCGCGATCATGACCTTCGAAGGTGACGCGCCGCTCGAGGCGGGCGCGCGAATCCTTTCGACACTGCGCGACGCAGGCGCCTTCGACTGAGGTATTGCTTTGGAACTGAGACTGGCGACGTTCAACATCCGGAACATCAACGACCGCTACGAGGAGCGAAAGCCTTTGCTCGGAAGCGGCCTTCGCAGAGCTGGACGCAGACATCATCGGCGTCCAGGAGGTGGTATTCAGCCCGCCACGCCAGGATGACTTCCTCTCCAGCCAGCTTCCAGACCGCCACTATCGCAGCTTCATTGCTCGCCATGAGACGCATCCCAATTTCGGGAACGCCATCCTTTGTCGCTCGCAACGATATGCAGACTCACGAAGAACTTCGCCTGAGCACGGGGCGTTCCGCTCACCGCATCCTCGTGGTCTCAGAAGGGCGCACGCTCTGGTTCGCTAACACTCACCTGCATCACAAACCGGAAGAGCCGGAAGTTCGCGCTGAGCAAGCAGCAGCCATCGTCCAGTGGATGGCCAGCGCGCCCGCCGCCGACGCGTCGGTGATCGTGGGTGACTTCAATACCCCGCCGTTCGAACCGGCCTACGACGTTATGGTCCGTGCCGGCTATCGCTCAGCGTTGCGGGTGGCGAATGGCGCCGAGCCGGAGGTCACCTGGCCGTCGGGAATCCAGGCGCCAACGATGGACACCGACGGTGACCCGAACTGCCTGGACTACATTTGGTTCATGGGGCGGGTAGCGGTAAAGTCCGCCCGAGTAGCTGCAAACCAACCTGCCCCGGACGACCCAACCCTGTATCCCAGCGACCACTTCGCACTCGTTGCGAACGTAGAAATTAGCTAAACCCTCAAGTGACTGTGTGATTCTCCCGATGATTCACATACATGAATCAGGTTGGATGTCCGTGTTGTGGGCGCGAAGTCGCTGCGGAGTGGGAATTCGACATCCGTCCGATGCGGATGTATCGCGCCTGGCGGCCCGACGGGGACCGAACTGGCTCGACGCTGCCACTGTGCGGTAGCTGCGCCGAATGGCTCGGCGGCCTTGCCGCAGCGGCAAGGATTCCCGATGGTTCGCATCGCGTTCTTGGTGGCCCGAGTTCCGGGAGTCGCAAGCTCGTCTTCGAGGATCAGTGCCAGGTGTGCTGCGAAATGCCGACGGGGCGAGCGGCGAAATTGACCTGGGTTTCTCCAAGCAAGGAGACGCGTCGAAATCTTCGCCTGTACCGGATGCGAAGCCTGGCTGACGGCCCTCGCCAGCGACGGACGAACCGTGCGCGGGACCGGAAATCGGGATATCGACGGCCCCTACGGCAATTGGCCACACCCGAACCTTCGCGGGCTGAAAGTCTTTCTCGACATCGAAGACAACACCACGCGCGCCCTGACCGCAGAAACCTGCCGGGCGATGGGCATGGAACTTGTCACCGAACCCGCCGACCTGCTGATTACCCAGGCAACCGCAACTGGCCATGCCGCCCACAAGATTCGCGAACGCAAGGGACTCGACCTCACCACCGTTGTCCTCGCCGGGCCTTCGCGCTCGGCGTGACCTCGAGCAGGCGCTCGAAGCCGGGGCTCGCTGCTGGGCAACGATTCCCACCACGCCTCAGCAACTCACGGCTGCGCTCTCGCACGCGTCCCGCGGCGACTTCAATTCATGGGACTCAGAGACCTGTCTCCCCCGGCTCGATGTCCGGAAACTGGACCGGACGGTGGTGCAGTGCACCCCACTGGAAGGCACCGAGCTGTTCGAACTCGGTTGGCTGCTCAAGCGTTTCTCGCGTGGCTACGATGAGGTGGGCTGGCACAATGGCAGCGATCCTCGTCGTTCCACGAGCTCCTTCGGACCACGTGCTTGGTGTGGCGGAACGACTGAGCGTCCTCGTCGACGGGCGATGCACGTTCTCGGTCCTGCGGCCGCGCGATGTTTCACCGCCAGTGAGGTTCGAGGCTGCGGGTTGACCCGTCGACCATTTCGGGCAAACACCTAGTGCCGCGACGTACGGGACGGATCAATGCTGAGCATGAGGTACCGTGATGTACGCACTCCGGGTACGGGCAGATGTGGAAGTGTTGGAAGCGGAGTTCTCCGGAACTGTGACGACCGAAGAAGCGCTACGCGCGGTTTCGCAGGCTTTCATCCTGGCTGAGGCCAGCAACGTTACACGCGCAATTTGCGACCTGCGAGAGGTGGAAAATGGCCTTGCCCATGGGAGCCTCTCCGTTATCGCGGCGGGTTTCACGGCGCGACTCCGCGCGGGTCTGCGGATCGCGGTAGTTTGCACACCGGCACAATTGCCGGTCGCCAGGCGGTTCGCCAGGTTCGCTAAAATCGGCGAAGAACTGGGTGTGTTCACCCGGGCGACTGACGCTCGGGCGTGGATCGCTAGCTCCCCGAACGGCCGCATCTCGGAAACGCTCCTGCGGCACATGCGGGCCATCGTCGAAGACGCCGCCGCCGAGAGAACGAAACTCCAAGAGCGCCGACACACGGCATGAATCTCAGGCCGAGGGCGGAATCACCGTCGCCGCGCCATCCACCACGAGCTTTCCATCCTGATTGGTCACCGTTGTCTTGAACTTCAGCCACTTGCGCGGCTCGAGCTTTTCGATGCACTCGACTCGAGCCGTAACCGTGTCGCCGAAGAACACTGGCGCGCGAAACGAAAGCTCCTGGCCGACGTAGATCGTTCCCGGGCCGGGTAGCTGCATCCCCACCACAGTTGAAATGAACGAGCCCGTGAGCATGCCGTGAGCAATGCGCTGCTTGAACATGCCTTCTGCCGCTGACACGGCATCCATGTGCGCCGGATTCAGGTCGCCGGTGATGCCGGCAAAGAGGTACACATCGCTTTCGCTGATGGTCTTGGTGAATGAGGCAGAGTCGCCCAGTTGGATCTCGTCGTAGGTAGCCATGCCCGGAAGCATGGCTCAGCGGCGAAGTTCGGGAAAGTGCAGGCGGTATTGTTGGACTACGGCGTGGGCAGGAAGAGCTGGTACTTACCGGGGACCTGGGTACCCGGCGAGAAGCGGCCCGTCCATGAGAAGCGTCACCGGCCCGGGCGTGTCACCTATTGTGTTTTTGATGGCGACGACAAGACTGAGATTTCGGCCCTGACCAGAGGAGACCACAACTTCGGAGCGTCCGCCCAGGGTGGCAATCGGGGCGAACGTCTGCCCCGCAGCGGCGACGGTCGCGTTTCGGACATTGATTTGTCCGAACTGCTTCGAAGCGTTGGCCATCCAGAGGTCGATGAGAATGATGTGCGTCTGGCCCTGTTCCTCAGCTTTGAGAATGGACGAGGCGAGGCTGTACGCCTCCTGGCCGCCGGTGGCCATGAGGATGCAGCGGAAATATTCGACCGGATAGACAGCGACCTTGGTGGCCTTCACCGAAACACCGGAGATGGACTGCTCAACCGCGACGGCGGTCGTGGTCTCTTTGATCTCACCGCATTGAGTCGGCTGCTGTTGGAGTGCTTCATCGTAGGTGGGAGTCGCCTGCGGCGTAGAGCGGGCGCCGGCGACGTCTGCTTTCGGGGTAGTGGACCCCTGAGCGTCCTGGTTGCCAATCGTCCCGGCCGAGTGATTCGCAGCTGAAGTGGAGGTCACACCGCCGCGTCGCGGAATCGCGGTGGGTGTCGCGTACGGCGAGTGTCGGCACGGTGGCGTCAGAACGCTCGATCGGCACCGTTGAGATGTCCTGGGCTTTGCTCGTCGTTCCCGGTTGAATACCGAACGCGAGTGCAAGCATCCCGACAACGATCGCGGCGGGTAACGCGTACTGCGGCTTCTTCAGCTTCTGGAGCAGTTGGTTCAGGTCGAGGCCCTGGGCCCGCGGCGGGGGCGTTCTGTGCACGCTCCAACCCTATCGCGCGAAGCCCGCATGCCACGATGCGGAGAACCCTTATTCGATGCCTCTCCTTTTCTGAATTCGGACGCTTTCGCGAGCGCCCCATCCGCCTTAGACTTGCGAGGTGGCATTCTTCAACCCGTTTCGTCCCGGCTACCTGGACGATCCGTATTCCGTCCTTCATCGGCTCGCGAACGACGAGCCCGTCCACTGGGCGAAGGATCTCGACGCCTGGGTAGTCACCAAGCTACTCGGATTGCCTGGCGATCCTGCAGGACGATGAGTCCTTCTCCTCGGATCCCAACTTCTACCGCAACTCTCTGGCGGCAGAAGTGCTGGCGAAGCGAGCGCAGGCTCCGCTCGGGCAGACCGCAATCATGGGGAATTCCGACCCGCCCGAGCACACACGTCTGAGGGCAATCGTGAATCGCGGATTCACCCCGCGAGTGATCGAGTCGATGCGGACACCCATCGAGGCCTCCGTCGATGCCATCCTGGAAGAAATTCCGGCCGGGCGAACCGTTAGATGTTGTCTCCCGGTTCGCCGAACCGCTAGCGGTGGGAAGCATCCTTGCTCACCTCGGGATACCGCAGAGCGACTTCGGCCTCTTCCGAAACTGGTCGCTTGCGCTGATGCGGGCGCGGGCCGAAGGTTCCGGCTGTCCCGGGCGTGGTCGAAGCCGCCACGCGCGCACAGGCCGAAATGTTCGAGTACCTCGCGGGCGCTCGCCGAACAAAAGGAGACGCTCGGACGACTCGGACGTGCTCTCAGTGCTGATGGCGGCCTGCGACGACGAATCGATGCGCCCCGAAGAGATGATGATGATGCTCATCCACATCTCGCTCGCCGGAAACGGGCCTACTTCGATGGCCATGGGAAACGCAATCGCGGCGCTTGCGGGCGACCCGGGAGCGCAGGCGAGCCTCCGAGAGAGTCCTGAAACCATCGCGCCGGCGGTCGAAGAACTCCTCCGTTTCGACAGCAGCACGCATTTTGTGGCGCGGTGGGCGAAGGCCGACGTGAAACTGGGTACAAGGTCAGTCCGAACGGGCCAGCAACTCCATGTCATGGTCGGGGCGGCAAACCGAGACCCCGAACGGTTCTCCGAGCCAGACACGCTCCAACTCGATCGCACCAGATAATCGCCATCTTTCGTTCGGCTACGGCATTCATTTCTGCCTTGGGGCGCCGTTGGCGCGGCTGGAGATGCAAATTGCCATTGGTAAATTGCTTCAGCACTACGGCCCGTTCCAGGTGGTTTCTGGTCAGCGCGCGCCAAACTACCAGCTCCACGGCTTCCAGCGCTTGGACATTTCGAAAGCTCGCCCCGGTTAAGGATTCGAATCTCCATTCCTTCAGAAGCACTCCCCGAATGACGACTATGAATTCAGGCATCGGGGGCGAACAGTGTCGCAACGTTCTAGCTGGCTTTTGCTTGGGTTCGTGCTCTCGCCGATTTTTGCGTTCACGGCGATGCGGCTGGTTCCCGGCTGGGATCCGCTGGCGATGCATCCCACCGGCCATTTCTGGATAGTTTCCGCCGCTTCGCTGCTTTCCGGGTGTATCGGGACGGCACTCGCGCTTTCAGTTCAGAGCGTGCGCAGCACGCGAACCGTGTATCTCGCGCTCGGGTTCATAGCAGTGGCGCTGATTTTCGCGACTCACGGCCTCGGGACGCCGGGCTTCATCGTCGATGGCACGGACTATCCCTACGCCGTGGTCATTTCCGCGGGATTGAGCCAGACGGTTGGCGCGATCTTCATCGCGCTAAGTGTCGACCCCGAAGAACTGGCCCGGGTCAGGTTTCGTCCAGCGCCACCCGACGGCGATTCTCATCGGCGCGCTCGCGGTCCTCTTTGGCTACCTGTTTTCGATGATGTTCCGCCCCGAGATCTGGGAATTCGTTCCTCGAACGAAGCCGTGGGACACAATCCTTGCCTCGGTGACGATCACGCTCCTCGTCTTCGCAGCATGGCGATACTGGCGAGCATGGCGCCTCACTGAACTGCCGGGCCAGATTGCCATGGTGTGCGCCCTCGCGTTCCTTGCCGAAGCCCAAATCTCCACGTACTACGGACAGCTCTGGCACCTGAGCTGGTGGCTCTATCACTCGCTCCTGCTCGTCGCGTTCTGCACGCTCATCACTGGCTGGGCAATCGAAGCTGTTCGGGCCAAATCACTGATTGTCTTCTCGCGCGCTCTCGAACTTCGTGACTCGCTCGACCAGGTAACCACAGGCGAAGCTGGAGAACTCGAAGCCCTCGAGGCCGCGGTTGAGGCGAAAGATTCGTACACGCGTCACCACATGGGCCGCGTCGCCGAATATGTGGAAGCCATCGCCACGGAGCTCGGACTCTCGGACGAGCAGGTTGAAGTCGCCGTGATCGCCGGTCGAATCCACGACGTCGGCAAGATCACGGTCCCAGACGCCGTCCTCCTGAAGCCCGGCCGTCTGACCGCGGAAGAATTCGAGACGATGAAGCATCATGCCGAGCGCGGCGCTCACATCGCGAGCTCGTCACGCGTCCTAAAGCGCGTTGCCAAAGTTGTGCGCGCCCATCACGAACGGTTCAGCGGCGGCGGTTATCCCGACGGCCTGTCAGGCGACCAGATCCCGCTCGAAGCGCGCATCGTCGCCGTTGCCGACACCTTCGATGCACTCACTTCGACTCGTGTGTACCGCCCGATGCGCCCCTGGCGCGACGCCGTGGCGGAACTGCAGCGTGTGTCGCAGGAACACAACTCGATCCCGACTGCGTGACGGCGTTCGTGACCTGGCTATCAAATACCGGACAGCTGGAAAAGGGCTCCGAAGAGCTGGCTGCCTAAACCTGGCGGGTCGGTTGCGATCTAGCTCTGGGATTGCTTCCAGCTTCGCACGACGCCAGCCGTTTCCAACTTCGTTATCTCGTTCAGCTTCGAATCCAAGTTCCGCGAGAAATTCGTGCGTGTGCTGGCCGAGGGCAGGCGACGACCGCCGGGTGCCCGTCTCGCCTGCGCTCATGCGTACCGGGCTGTTTGCCATTTTCACCGTCCCAAGGGTCGGATGTTCGACGTCGACGAGGAACCCTTCGGCCTCGACGTGCGGGTCTTCGAACAGTTCAGCGGTCATTTTCACTGGCCCGCTGGGGACACCCGACGCGTCGAAGAGTTCGACCCACTCATCCGTGCTTCGTCCGGAGAAGATCGCCCCAATCAACTCACTCAGGACGATTGTTTCGTCAGGCCCAAGGTTGTCGATGTTGAAGGCATCGCCTTCGAGCCGTGGGTCTTCCACACCAAGCACGCCGATCGCCGCCCGACGAAGGCGGTTGTTCAGGCAGGCCAGCGCAATGTAGCCGTCGGATGTTTCGTAGATCTTGTAGTACGGGTTGCTCTTGCGAAGAGCATCGGGCCGCGAGCGGCGCTCGGCGGTTACCTCATCCGCCCGCTTGCCCTGCGCGCGCGCCTCGCGAATGTCGTGGAGAAGTTGTTCGCGCGGTTCCTTGTCGAACTTCTCGATGGCGAACATCGGCCGGTATTGCACGAAGAGACCGGCGCCGAAGAGGCTCGTCTCGATGTACTGGCCTTTGCCCGTGAGTTCCCGGTGATAGAGCGCCGCCGCGACCGAGTACGCCATGAACATCCCTGCGGCGAGGTCAGTGGGCGAACTGGTGATGATTGGGTGGGGCAGGCCGCCAGCGCCCTCGAAGGACATGATTCCGGTCATCGCCTGTGAGACGAGATCGAAGCCGGGCCGGTCTTTGTACGGCCCTTTCGAACCGAAGGCAGTGTTTTCGCAATACACCAGGCGCGGATTGATCTCCGAAAGGGTGGCGTAGTCCATGCCCAGGCGTTTCGCCACGCCCGGCCGGTAGTTCGCGAGCAGGACATCCGCGGAACGAACCGCGCGGTGGAGGACTTCTTTCGAGCCCGGGTTCTTGAGGTCGAGCGAGATGCTGCGTTTGCCTTTGTTCACGCCCATGAAGCCGCGACTCTCGTTCGGGGCGACAGGGGCGGTATGGCGCCAGAAGTCGCCATGCGGCGGCTCCACTTTCGTTACGTCGGCCCCGAGATCCGCGAGCATTTCGCCCGCGATCGGGCCGGCGATGTATTCGCTGAAGTCGAGGACTTTACGCCCTTGAGGACACCGTTTGGCTGAAGGGAGTCTGTCACGAGATGAGTTGCTCGATGGCCTGTCGCTCTTCGGCGAACGGGTCATTCTGGAGGCCTGACTCGCGGTCGAAGACCATCGTGGGGCGAGTATCAGCGGTGTAGGCGGGCCAGTTGCCGATGCCTTCGTGCCCGGGGCTCCCGGTCTTCGCGAAGCTCAGCCATGCGTCCATCATGTTTTGCTGAGAGCCGATCGACATCAGGGCCCGTGCCGGCGAACCGGTCCTGGGTCGGCGCTTTTGTCGTACCGAAGACGAAAGGCATTTCGAGTGCGTGGCAGGCGCCGAGCGATCCTCCGCGCGCCGGCGAGGCATACGTGAACAGGTAATTGAAGGTCGCGGGCTGGTGCTTCTGCTGGGCGAGTGCGGTGCGATTGGCACTGGCACGCATCCCCGAGTCCGTTTGTACGGCGTCGATGATGTCGAGGTTGCTGGCGGGAAGGCCCTTCTCTTCGCGCGATTGGCGATAGGTCGCAATCAGCGATTCGATTCGCTTCGGGAGTGGCTTTCGGAAGTGCGGTGGCGACAGCCTTCGACAGAGTCGCATCCTCCATGGGTTCCCGTCGCATTGTCGCGGCGAAGAGCTTTGTCTCGTCCCGGTTCGTGCCGATGATGACCGGAATTTCGGCGACGTCACCATCGCGGACAGCATCGAATGGGCGCTTCAGAAGTGACACACCGTCGACGATTGGTCCGTAGATCGGACCCGCCGCCCGGCCCAGTTTCGCCGACACAGCAGTCTGCGCATCCAGGACCCGGTCCGCCGAGATGGTGCGAATCTGTGAGGGGTCGGTCAGTGATCCCCAGTTCTTCGAAGAACATCTGTGCGCGATTCGCTGACCGCTGGCCCGGTCACCGGCGCGGCCGCTGCCGCTCTGGAGAACAGCCTTGTGGAAGAGGCCCTTCGCGCCCGGCATGGCGAGGAGCGAGCCAACGGCCGCAGCGCCTGCCGACTCTCCGAAAATCGTCACGTTCCCGGGATCGCCACCAAAGGAAGCGATGTTGTCGCGGGTCCACTCGAGGGCCGCAATCATGTCGAGTTGGCCGCAGTTCGCGCGCAGGTCCTGACCGGGAAGGTCGTCGTCCAGGTGCAGGAAACCGAAGGCGCCAAGGCGGTAGTTGATGGTGACAACCACCACGTCTCCGCGTGTAACAAGCGGGCCACCGTCGTAGAGCGGCTCAGCCGCTGTGCCGTGCGTGTAGCCGCCACCGTGTATCCAGAACAGCACAGGTCGACGACCGCCATCGGCCTCCGGGGTGAAAACGTTCAGATAGAGGCAGTCCTCATCCTGGGGGCCGCTGGCTGCGAACCCGGGAATTGGATGGCCGGTCTGGCGGGCGGCGTTGCCGAAGGCCTTCGCTTCGCGAGTGCCGCCCCATGATGCGGGAGCCTCGGGAGCTCTAAAGCGGCGTTCGCCAACGGGCGGCGAGGCGAATGGGATCCCGAGAAACGCCTGGTGGCCATCCTTCTGGAGGCCCTCCAGTTTTCCGTAGGTGGTGGTAGCGAGAGTCATGATCAGTCCTTCGAAAGAGGCGTGTACGGAATTCTACGGTCCGGGTTAGCCGCGAGGCAGGCCCAGACCGCGCTGGGCAATGATGTTGCGGTTAATCTCAGAAGTGCCTGCGGCGATCGTCAGCGAGACTGTCGAGAGGTAGGTTTGCGGGCCGAGGCCATGGACCGGCGCCTGCGGGCCAGACATTAGTTGGCCGCCCATTCCGAGCGTGGTCATGGCCGTTCGAGCCATGCGCTGATGCAGCTCCGTGCCGAGGGTCTTCGCCATCGAGGCTTCGTAGTTCGGGACCATGCCCTGGCTCTGCATCCACGCCACGCGGTAGCTGAGGAGTCGCCCAACGCGGAAGCTCAGACCGATATCGGCGAGGGCGAGGCGTGTGACACGGTCGTCCCAAAGCGTCGCGCCAGGCACTTCGCGGGCCGGCGTGGTCTTCGCGTACTGGACGATTTCTTCATAGGTCTTCAGGCCGCCGATGACACGGCCGATGCCGGAGCGTTCGAAGTCGAGCGTGGCGGTGGAGACGTACCAGCCCCGGTTCACCTCGCCGACGACCGCGGTGGTCGGGACGCGAACGTCTTCGAAGAACACTTCGTTGAAGCCGGCCTGGCCGGTCATCTGCATGAGCGGGCGAACGTTGATGCCCGGAGACTTCATATCCACCAGGAAGTAAGTGATGCCGCGGTGCTTCGGTGCATCCGGTTCGGTACGGGCGAGGAGGATGATGTAGTCGGCGTTCTGGGCGTTCGAGGTCCAGATCTTCTGGCCGTTGATGACGTAGTGGTCGCCGTCGCGGATGGCCCGTGTCTGCAGACTCGCGAGGTCCGAACCTGAGCCGGGTTCGCTGAAGCCCTGGCACCAGGTGATCTCGTCCTTGATGATCCTCGGGAGGAGTTCCTTCTTCTGTTCGTCAGTACCGAAGAGGATGATGGTCGGGCCGACGCGGTCGGTGCCCATGGTTTGGCCGGGAGCGCGGTTGTAGGCCATCTCTTCGTTGTAGACGAGCTGGCGCATGTGGTCGGTACCCTGGCCGCCATGTTCCTTCGGCCATGACATCGTGAGCCAGCCCTTGGCGGCGAGCTTCTTGGTGAACGACTCGCCTTCGCGAGCCTTTGGCCATTCGGTCTTGATGAAGTCCCGGACTTCTGTCCGGAAGCTTTCCTGCGCGGGTGTGAAACGGAATTCCATAGTGCGACGGAGTATAGGCGATGGCGCACGGAGAGCGATGTCCGCGGAATCGGGCCGATGATGGCCATCCGGCAATTCGGGACGAAGTCGGGCTGGGCTTAGCGCCTACCAGGCGTCGATCGAACTGCGCTTCTTGCCTTCTCGCGGCGCCGGAGGACGAATCGAGGCCAGCAGATTCGCCAACCAGAAACGCGTCTCCGCAGGGTCGATTGCGTCGTCGATGCCGAATCCGCTGGCGTTGTTGAGGGCTTTGCCGCTTTCGTAGGCGCGGGCGACCATGTCTTCGTACTTCTGACGGCGCTCTTCAGGGTCTTCGATCGCGGCAAGAACCTCGCGGAAGCCGAGTTTCACCGAGCCTTCGAGGCCCATGCCGCCGAACTCGCCGGTCGGCCAGGAGACCGAGAACATCGGCACCTTGTACGACCCGCCGGCCATGGCGATGGCGCCGAGGCCGTAAGCCTTGCGCAGGATGACCGTGAAGAACGGAACCGCGAGGTTCGCGCCAATGAGGAACATACGGCTCGAATGGCGCACCAGGGCCGTCTTCTCGATTTCCGGGCCAACCATGATCCCGGGCGTGTCGCAGAGGTAGAGCAGCGGGATATCGAACGCGTCGCAGAGTTGCATGAACCGCGCGGCCTTGTCCGCGGCGTCTGAATCGATGGCGCCGCCGAGGTGCGCCGGGTTGTTCGCGATGACACCAACAGGGCGGCCCTCGACGCGGATGAGCGAAGTGACCGACCCGAGTCCGAACTTCGGGCGAAGCTCGAGCACCCAACCCTCGTCTGAGAGCGTTTCTATGACCTTGCGGATGTCGTACACACGCAAGCGGTTCTCGGGGATGATGCGGCGCATCAGGCGCTGGTCGGGTGCCTTCCATTCCTTGATCGGACCCTGGAAGTACGAGAGGTACTTCTTGGCGATGTCGACAGCTTCGATTTCGTCTTTGACGAGGAGGTCCACCACGCCATTCGCTACCTGGATGTCCATGGTGCCGATGTCTTCGGGCGCATAAACGCCGAGCCCGCCGCCTTCGATCATCGCCGGGCCGCCCATGCCGATGTTCGACCCCTCAGTCGCGATGATGACGTCGCAACAGCCGAGGAGCGATGCGTTGCCCGCGAAGCAACGGCCCGAGGTAATCCCGACCATCGGCACGAGCCCGCTGAGCTGAGCGAACCGGGCGAAGGTCGAAGTCTGGCTGGAGCCGACGCGGTCGGTGTCGCCGGGCCTGCCGCCGCCACCCTCTGCGAAGAGGATCATTGGCATGCGTCCGCTTTCGGCGACGCCGATCATGCGGTCGGTCTTTCGGTGATTCTGCGCGCCCTGGGTACCGGCGAAGACGGTGTAGTCGTAGGCCATGATCGCGCAGCGAGCAGCCGGGTCTTCGAACAGGTCGCCGTTGACGCTGCCGACGCCGGTGACCATCCCGTCGGCGGGGCTCTTCACGATGAGTTCTTCTTCCGAGCGGCGCGAACGCTGAGCGGCGAGCACGAGCGGCCCGTATTCGACGAAGGTACCGGGGTCGACGAGCTGTTCGATGTTCTCGCGGGTGGTTTGCTGTCCCGTCTTTCGGCGGCGGGCGACCGCGTCCGGGCGCTTTTCGTCGCGCGTCATTGCCCGGCGGTCGAGCACGAGTTCGAGGTCCGGCCGGATGAAGTCGAGGTCGACTTCTTCCTCCACGGCTACCTCTCCACCTTCGACGTCGGACTCTTCGAGGACCAGCAGCGTTAGGCCTTCCACGATCGTGTCGCCGGGCGAGACCGCCACCCGCTGGACGACTCCGCTCTTCTCGGCCCTGATCTCGTGCTCCATCTTCATGGATTCCATGATCAACACCGTTTGCCCGGCTGCTACGGCATCACCAACTGCTACGGAGATGCTGACGACCGTCCCTTGCAAGGGCGACGCCACGATGACGGTGCCATCTGTCGCGACTTCGGCGACGGCCGGTCCCCTGCGGACGCCTCGTCCCTCGGACTGGCCGTATGCCAGCACCGCGAGCGGGTCTTTGGTTTCGAGTTTGACGCCCGCGAGGCCGGATTTCTGTTCGCCTGCGGCTGCAGGTTCCGGTTCCACGATTTGCCGCAAGGATTTCGGCAGCGTGGTCATCGATGAATCGCGTGTAGATATCGCCGGCAGCGAACGCCGGGTGCTCGAGAAGTCCACGAAGAAATGCGGCGTTCGTCTTCGTCCCCTCGATACGAAATTCTGCGAGGGCGTGGGCAGTCCGGTTGGCCGCGATGGTGATGTCGTTTGTGGGCGAACTCCCGATGACCTTGGCCAGGAGCGAATCGAATCGATTGCTGGGCTGGAAGCCCGCGTAACCGAAAGTGTCGACGCGGATGCCCGGGCCGCCCGGGGCATCGAATCGAGTCAGTGCACCACCCGCGGGGCGAACCGAGCCGTCGGGCTGCATCGTTTCCATGTTCACGCGCGCCTGAATGGCGAAGCCGCGCGGTGCACCGCCCTGGGAAATGCCGAGCGATTCCAGCGACTTCTCCGGCCGCGACTATCCAACTGGGCACGCACGAGGTCGAGGCCCATCACTTCTTCGGTGATGGTGTGCTCGACCTGGAGGCGAGCGTTGGCTTCGATGAAGTAGAACGGCGAGTCATCCGTGAGTGGTTGGCTCGAATCGACGAGGAACTCAACGGTGCCGGCATTCTGGTAGCCCACGGACTTCGCCAGCGCGACCGCCGCCGTGGTCATGCGCTCACGCAAGCCTGCCGGGAAGGCGGGCGCCGGGAGCGATTTCGAGGATCTTCTGGTGGCGCCGCTGCAGACTGCAGTCGCGTTCGCCGAGGTGAATCACGTTGCCACTGGAATCACCGAGAACTTGCACCTCGATATGGCGGGCGCGAGGGACGAACTGCTCGGCGTAGAGGCGGCCGTCGCCGAACGAGGCCCGCGCTTCTGATTCGGCCCGGGGGAAGGCCTTTTCGATCTCCTCGGGCTTCTGGATTACGCGAAGCCCTCGTCCGCCGCCTCCGGCAACGGCCTTGAGAAGCATCGTTGCGCCCGGGGTGAGACTGGCGAAGAAGGCGGCCGCGTCTTCGATCGCGTTGACCGGCTCGCCACGAAGAATGGGAAGGCCCGCGGCAGCGGCGGCTGCTCGCGCATGAACCTTGTCGCCCATCATCCGCAGTGATTCGAGCGGCGGGCCAACAAACACCACGCCCGCCTGGTGGCACGCCTGCGCGAAGGCGGCGTTCTCGCTCAGCAGCCCGTAACCCGGGTGGAGCGCCTCGCAGCCATGCTCAACGGCAACCGCAACGACTCCGGCGATGTCGAGGTAGGGAGGCGCGCCTTCACCGTCGAGGGCTACCGCTTCGTCAGCCAGGCGGACGTGCGGCGCCAGCGCGTCATCCGCCGAGTAGATTGCGACGGTTCGAATGCCCATTTCGCGGGCGGTACGGATGATGCGAACCGCGATTTCTCCACGGTTCGCCACGAGCAACTTTGAAAACACCACTCACCCCGGACAGGTCATTGGTCGAACGATTGGCTTGCGGAGCTGCCTAGGTGCCGGTGTACTGCGGCTTGCGCCTTTCCTGGCGAGCGACTAGCGACTCCCGCGCATCGTTCTTCGCCTTCCGGCCGTAGCCAAGATGGACCGATTCGTTGCGCAAACCGTCTTCGATGTTCTTGTTGAGGTTCTGCTGCGTCACCCGCTTGGCGGCGCGCACGGCGACCGGCGGCCACTGCGTGATCTGGTGCGCCAGCGCGAGCGACTGCTCCATCAGCTCGGCATGGGGGACCAAGCGGTCGAGCAGGCCCATCCGGTATGCCTCGTCGGCGCCAACATCGCGGCTCGTCAGGATCAGGTCGATCGCCCGGCTATACCCGACGATCCGCGTGAGGAACCAGCTCATGCCCGAATCGGGCGAGAGATTGCGCTCGAGGAAGACAGTCCGGAAACGGGCGTTTTCCGAACCGACGCGAAGGTCGCAGGAGAGCGCCAGGCTCATGCCCGCTCCCGCACAGACGCCGTTCATGGCGGCGATTGTCGGCTTATCAAGCCCATACAAGGCCATGGCCTGGTCGCCAACCCAGCCGAATTCATCGAGGAGTGTGTTTTGCGGTGGACTCGATTCGTCACCATCGGGGCGCGGGCCGCTGATGTCCGCGCCAGAGCAGAAGCCACGGCCGGCGCCGGTAACGATGACCGCCCAGACGTCGTCGTCAGCCTTCATCTCCTTGCAGACCTCGAGAATTTCGGGCCGGAGGACGCTGTTGAGCGCGTTCAAGCTTTCGGGGCGGTTTAGCGTGACCATCGCGATGTGGTCTTGTTTGTCGTAAATCAGTGTTTCGTAAGACATGCGGATCCCTTCGTGCCAGCAAGAATGCTCGGAAAGTAGATGCGCGAATCCTACGCGGATCCGGAGAACTTGAATCGCCCTGGTCAGGCGGCGTGCTGAGGTTTCGCCTTTGCCGCTACCGATTCGCCTTTCTTTTCGTCTTCGGGCTTCGTCTGACGCGGCGGCCGGCGGATGCTCCATCGGCGGAAGCGCTCTTCGATCGGCTTGCCGGGCTCTTTCGCCTCGCGCTCGGCTCGCTCCTTCATGAACGTTTCTTTGGTGCGTTCGCCGATCTGGCTCGTGTGGCAGAGGATGGCCGCGACCTTCGTCTCCCAGACTTCGGTGATATCGACGACGTAGTCGGCATCAGCCGCGCCCGCGAGCAAGACTTCGTTCACCTGGTGCGACTCGAGGCCATCTTCCTCGTCTCGCTGGTAGAAGAGCCGGTCGCGGACGATCGGATAGATGGCGTCCATCGTCGCCTGGCCAACGTTGCGGTGGTCACGATGGTTGAAGGTGCCCCGGAACGCATCCCAGGTAATCACCACATCGGGACGGTAGGTTCGGAGCAGCCGGACAATCTGGCCACGAAGTTCGGCGCTCTCGCTGGTGAAGCCATCCGGGTAGCCGAGGAGGATGCACTCCTTCACGCCAAGGACGCGGCAGGCTTCGCGCTGCTCTTCCTCGCGGATCGCGGCGAGCTTTTCCGGGTGCATCGTCAGGTCGTGGGTGCCCTTGTCGCCGCCGGTCACGAGCACGTAGTAGACGTCCCAGCCTTCCTTGCACCACTTCGCGACCGTTCCAGAACACAGGAATTCGGCATCGTCCGGGTGGGCCATGATCACCATGGCGCGAGCCGGGCCTTCGATTGGCGGTGGAGCTTCCTGCTGTGCCGAACCCATCAGCGGCGTGGCGCGCGCTTCGCCTGCAACGGTCACTGCCGACTTCTTGCTTTTCTTCTTGTCCTTGGACTTCTTGCTCATAGCTAGCGATTTTCGAGCGCCAGCGAGCGCTTGTCGAACATCGGATGGAGCGAGGAGGGGCAAGGCTCGTGAAAGACCGACTGTGAAGATGGTTGCGGAGGCGGAATACAATTTCCGAGTGGTGATGGCCAGGCAGGCCCGCGAATGCGACATCCACCTGGTACCAATCCAGGATGAGCGCGGCTGCGTGTACTGCGTGCGGTTCCTCGAGGAGGCGCCGGACCCATCTCAGCTTTCTATGACCACGCGGATCGAAGAACTGGAGCGGTGGCTGTTGGCCAATCGCTCGGTGCCTGAGCACATGTTTTACGAACGCGTTGAGGCGCTGGTCGGCCGCCGCATTAGCCCGCACGAACTTGATGACCCTGACTTGCTGATTCAACGGGCGCAAAGGCCGAGCCGAAACTACGACTGGGACGATTGGTAAGGATTACTCCGCGAGGAACGCGGCGAGGACACGCGCAGCGATTCCATCGTGCCATTCCTGACCTTTGTGCACGGGGTCGACGAACGTCGCTTCAGGATCGGCGCTCTCCCGCGTCACGGCGGCCGATTCGACCCAGTGGAGATGCTTCTGACGCGCCGCCTGCGAGAGCGTGCCATCAAAATTGCGCTTGATGGCATCGACATCGGGATTGTTTTCGCGGGCCTGTTTCGATGCGAAGCCGGTACCGATCACCACAATGTTCGCAGTTTCCACCATTGCGACGCGGTCAATTGCGCGCAGATAACGGGCGATGAGAGGTGCGACAGCGATAGTGGGAGAAGTACCAATCACCCGCCTGGCCAACGTGTGTCCGACGATATTCACACGCGAGCGGACAGTTCCGCGACGCCTGGTACTCCGATCAAAGGTTCGGACCCGAGATTCAGTCCAGGCCCCGGCCGACTTCCCAAGAAACTTCCCGACGCGATTGGCAACCGTCTTCTGGGTGGCCGCTACAGACGTGCATTGCAGCACGATGAAGTCGTAATTCGCGGCTGCAAGTTCCCGTTCTAGAATCTCGAAAGGCGTGCCCGCGTGAACGTAGAATCGCCGGAGCGTGAGTTCGACGGGACCAAGGCGATCTGACAACGCATCGCGCACCGTCTCTGGCCAGATTCTCGCGTCCGCCCCATGGAGGCCCGTGCCATTTGTGCCGCTGGTGCCGAGCACGAGCAGCCTGCGGACCGAAACGTCATTAAGCTCGTTCGTCATTGGGTGTGAATATTAGTTGTTCGACTGCGTGACCCGCAGCGGGAACGTGGCCAGCACTTCGTAGGTCGCCCCAGCCGAAGTGATGCGGCTGCGCATGAGCGAAACCTGGGCGGTCCGCCAGCTGACCTGGGGGACGCCGGTCTTGCCGACGGCAACTTCGATTTCGGCCCGGTGGCGGGTCGAGATTTCATCGCGGACGCGGCCAAGCGTGAGGTGTGGCCGGAAGGGGCGCCGCTCGGGCTCGAAGCCGACTACTGCGAGTGCGGCGTTGACTGCCCGAACGAGGGCCTCGAGGCGCAGTACATCGCCGGCAATCCCGGCCCACATGAGGCGAAGCCCCTCGCGGCCACCGAAGGTACCGATGTTCGAAAATTCGAGTTCGAACGGCGGGTGCCCGACGACGGCTTCCTGTATGGCGAGTTTCACCGCCGGAAGCTTTTTGGTGGGCACTTCGCCGAGGAATTTCAGTGTGACGTGCACCCCGTCGGGGCGAATCCAGCGAACAGCGGTGCCACTTTTCGCCTTGAGACCCTCGATGACCTCACCGATCGTCTCGCGGATATCTTCTGGAACTTCGCAGGCCACAAAGAGTCGAACGTGGTCCTGAACATTGTTTGTCATTTAGTTGCCGTTTTCCGAAAACAGTCTCCGGGCGTTGCCGCCACACACTACTTCCAGCACCGGGCCCGGCAACTGCGCGGCGAGGCGTTGTATCTGGCGCCGGGGCGAAAGCAATGGGTAATCAGAGCCAAAGAGCACGCGTTCGGGACCGGCGAGGTCGACGAGGCGCGCGACACTTTTTTCATCATACAGCAGCGACGACGCTGCGGTGTCGAAATAGACGGAATCTATTGCAGCCCTTACTTCGGGCATCTGCAGATAGAAGGCGGCGCCGGCGCCGAGGTGGGCGGCAATCATGGGAACATCCGGGAACTCCGAAGCCAACGTGACGAGTTCAGCGGGTGAGATTCCCCCCACCTTGCCGGGGTAGTCGTGTCCTACCGGTTCGCTGCAGTGCCAGAGCAAAACGAGTTTCGCATCGCGGGCGAGCGAACAAAGTCGCCGGGCCTGGTCACCGAGGGGGTCCCAGCCCTGGTTGTGCGGCCGCAACTCACCGAACCCTCGGGCGCCGCGGCCGATAGCGTGGTTCGCGACCCGCTCCCAGCCGGGCAAGGCCGGGTTCACCGTTGCCAGCGGGATGAGCCGCCCGCCTGAAACGCGGCCGGCCTCGATCACGTACTCATTCTGTTCGAGCAGGTCGGGTTCGTGCGTGAATGCGAACCCCGCGACCACCGCCGCCTCCAGCTCAGCCTCGTCAAGTGCTTCGAGAAGCTGGCGGGCGACAACCATCTTTGCTTCGGGATCGGCGTACATCTCCCTAAACGTACGATCGCCTTCGGCGATCTGTTGGCGCCCCAGGAGTTGGCCTGGCGCGAAGAGGTGCGTGTGGGCGTCGATGCCGGGCATGAACGAATGCTAACGCCGCAACGATTCATTCGGGGAATTCAACTAACCGGCGAGGCTTTCCTTCTCCCCTCTCCGGAGTACAACCGAGGACGTTCAGGAGTTTCGCCATGGGTACGAACGGTTCAGTCGCCACCACGATCAAGCAGCCGGCCATTGCCTCGAAGGGGATGGTGACCTCGAATCATCCGCTGGCATCGCTGGCGGGGAACGAGATGCTCGTCAGGGGCGGAAATGCCGTCGATGCCGCCATCGCGACGATGTTCGCGCTGACCGTGGTCGAGCCGATGATGGTCACCATCTTCGGCGCCGGTTTCGTGAACATCAGGCTCGCGGACGGCACCTGCACCGTCATCGACAACTACGTGACCGTCCCCGGCCGCGCCACCGCCGACATGTTCAACCCCATTCCCGGGCGTATCGACCACAAGGTTGAAGGCGAACTGAACGAAGTCGGCCACCTCTCGGTGGCGACGGGTGGCACACTGCTGGGCTGGGCAACTGCCATCGAGAAATACGGCCGGCTCAGTCTTGGCGAGGTGATGGAACCGGCGATCAGGTTCGCGCGAGGTGGCTTCCGCGTCAGTCCGTACCTCCAGGCGATCACGAAGATGCAGGAGGCGAACATTCGCCGCTACCCGGCAACAGCCGAAGTCTTCCTCCCCAACGGCAAGGTGCCCGCCGTCGGGGACCGGATTGTCCGCGCTGACTACGCGAAAACGCTCTCTGCCATCGCCGAGCACGGGCCGGACTATCTCTATCACGGACCCCTCGGGCACACGATCGCCGCAGATATGGCAGCGAATGGCGGCCTCATCACGATGGACGACATCGAGAACTACCAGATCTACGAACGCGAGCCGGTGCGCGGCACCTACCGCGGCCATGAGATCATCGGGCCGCCACCGCCATCATCCGGTCCGCTCCACATCATCCAGATGTTCAACCTGTTGGAAGGCTTCGACCTGCGGTCGATGGGATTCGGCTCACTCGAAACGGTGCACCTCTGGGCCGAAGTCATGAAGCTCGCCTTCGCCGACCGGACCGAATACGTGGCGGATCCGGCATCGACGGCCGTGCCCGTTTCATGGCTGACTTCGAAGGAGTACGCAAACCAGCGGCGCGGCGACCTCGATTTGGTGCGCAGCAAGCAATACGCCGCGGGAGTGCAGCCCGCATCGCTAGTCGAATCGACCACGCATTGCTGCGCCATGGACGACGAGGGAAACATCGTCGCGACGACGAACACGCTGCACACCGGTTTCGGCTCGAAGGTGACCGTCCCGGGTACAGGGATGCTGCTGAACGACTGCATGGAGCTGATGGACCCGAACCCGGGCCGAACGAACTCGATTGCCCCGGGCAAACGCGTGCTCTCATCGATGTCGCCGTGCATCGTCCTCAAGGATGACCAACCGTTCATGACGCTTGGCTGTCCCGGCGGACTGAAAATCTTCGGGTCGGTCGCTCAGGGCATTTCAAATGTGATCGACCATCAGATGACGCTGCAGGAGGCATTCGAAGCCCCTCGAATGTGGGGCCGAGGGCCAGTCCTGGAAATCGAACGCGGGTTCCAGCAGTTCGCCGCCCTGAAGGCTGGCCTCGAAGCTCGCGGTCACACCATCGAAACGCCGCTCAAGGTGGCCGGTGGCATGAACGGCATCATGCGGCGGGCGGACGGGATGTATGAGGGCGCCGCCTGCTGGCGAGCCGATGGCGCACCGATGGGCTATTCCGGTGGCGATGCAATCGTCGAAGGCAGCGAGCCCGCCATGTGGCGAAGCTAAGTCGGTGGACCCTCGACGAGCAGGGCTCGTGCTGTGCACCGTCATCCGGACGCGAACCTCACGTTCCCACATCGTCACTAACCCAACGGCGCGGCCCGTTTCGAAACGCTGGTGACGCTCGACGGCGGCACGTTCCTGATGGGCTCCGATGCGGACGAGGGTGAACCCTCCGATGGAGAAGCCCCTGCACGTATGGTGACCATTCGGCCATTTCGCATCGATGCCTACGCCGTGACAAATCGGCAGTTCGCCGAGTTCGTGTCGGACACCGGTTACGTCACCGAAGCAGAGAGCGAAGGTTGGAGCTTCGTCTTCGCCGGGTTGCTGCCGTCCGATTTTCCGGAGACCCGGGCAGTTGAGGCCGCTCCATGGTGGAGAGCCGTCGAAGGAGCCTGCTGGCAAACGCCCGAAGGTCCCGGATCGAATCATCGACAATCGTGCCGAATCATCCCGTGGTCCATGTCTCGTGGCACGATGCTTCCGCATTCTGCAACTGGGCCGGGGGCCGTCTGCCGACGGAAGCCGAGTGGGAATTCGCGGCCCGCGGCGGACTTGAGGGCAAACGGTTTCCGTGGGGCGACGACCTCGTCCCCGAAGGCAGCCACCGGATGAACGTATGGCAGGGCGCCTTCCCTACATCGAACACCAAGGACGACGGTTACTACGGCACGGCGCCGGTAGATGCCTACGCGCCGAACGCGTTCGGGCTCTTCAACATGTGCGGGAATGCCTGGGAGTGGTGCGGCGATTGGTTCACGCCGCGACATTCTGGGCGCCGCGTTGGTCGACCCCGCTGGCCCGGCGGATGGCACTGAGCGAGTTATCCGCGGTGGCAGTTACCTCTGCCACGAGAGCTATTGCAATCGCTACCGCGTGAGCGCCCGGAGTTCAAACACACCATCCAGTACCACCGGACATATGGGATTCCGCTGCGCGATGGACGCCTGAGGCGCTGACCCACCCGGTGGTTTATCGTTCGCGGCGGTCGCACACGGCGCGAGGAGATAGGTATGGCTGAACAAGCGTATGGCGGGCGAGTCGGGACGACGGTCGCTGAATCGACCCCATGGTGGCCGAAGCCGCCGACAGCCCCCGAGGGCGCACCGAACATCGTGTACATCGTCTTCGATGACCTCGGCTTCTCGGACTTCGGTTGTTACGGCTCCGAAATTGCAACGCCCAATGTGGATGCATTGGCTGCCGGTGGCCTGCGATACACGAACTTCCACACAACGGCGCTTTGTTCGCCGACGCGAGCCTCGCTGCTGACCGGCCGGAACCACCACTCCGTGGGCATGGGCGGACTGGCCGACTGGGACTTCGGCTATCCCGGCATGCGCGGACGGATCGCGAAGAGCGCCGGCACCGTCGCCGAGATGCTTCGTGGCGAGGGCTACAACACCTTCGCCACCGGCAAATGGCACCTCACGCCAACATTCGAAACCTCGCCAGCGGGGCCTTACGACCAGTGGCCACTCCAACGTGGCTTCGACCGCTATTACGGTTTCCTGGAAGGCGAGACCAACCAGTGGTACCCGGAACTGACGCGAGACAACCACCACATCGAATCGCCGGACGACCCGGACTATCACCTCTCCGCCGACATCGTCGACCAATCGATGGCGTTCATCCGCGAACAGAAATCGGTCACCCCGGACAAGCCGTTCTTCCTCTACATGTGCTTTGGCGCGACCCACGCACCGCATCATGCCCCGGCAGCGCTGATCGATAAGTACGTCCCCGTGTTCGAAAAAGGGTGGGACGCCACACGCGCCGACCGTCTCGCGCGCCAGAAGGCGATGGGCATCGTTCCCGCTTCGACCGAACTGCCTGAACGCAACACCGGCGTTCGCGCCTGGGATGAGCTTCCCGGATGACCATCGCCGGCTTGCGGTGAAGTTGCAGGCTGCTTTTGCCGGCATGCTCGAGCACGCCGATGCTCAAATCGGCCGGTTACTTGCGTACCTCTCCGAGACCGGGCAACTCGACAACACGCTGATCGCACTCATTTCCGACAACGGCGCCAGCCAGGAAGGGTCGCCGTTCGGCACCGTCAACGCGCTCCGCTACTTCAACGGTGTTCGCGACAACGTCGAACAGAACCTCGAACACATCGACGAAATTGGCCAGGGCCACCTGAACAACAACTATCCGCTGGGCTGGGCCATGGCCGGAAACACGCCGCTCAAGCGGTACAAGCAGAACACCCATGGCGGCGGCGTGCGAGACCCGCTGATCGTCCATTGGCCGAAGCGAATCGCCGACGGCGGCGCCATTCGCCGCCAGTTCCATCACGTCTCCGATATCACGCCGACCGTGCTCGAAGCGGTGGGCATCCAGCCGCCCGCCGAAATCAACGGTGTCGCCCAACAGCCGGTCGAGGGGACGAGCCTGGTGTACAGCTTCGAGGACCCGGACGCGCCCGAGCAGAAAGGCAGCCAGTACTTCGAAATGCTCGGGCATCGCGGCATCTGGCACGACGGCTGGAAAGCCGTGACCTGGCACCGCCAGGGCACGCCGTTCGAAGCGGACGAATGGGAGCTCTACCACCTCGACAAGGACTTCAACGAAGTCCACGACCTGAGCACCGAACAGCCGGAGAAGCTCCAGGAGATGGTCCGTCGCTGGTGGGCCGATGCTGGGGCGAACAAGGTGCTGCCCCTGAACGACACCAACGCCCGGTTCATTTCACGGAACCCGTACAGCGTCGCGAGCAAGAACCCACTGGGAATTGCGCCCCGGCGCCGGGCGCATCCCGCGCGCCGCCGCCCCGGACACGCGCAACCGCTCCTACTCGATCACGGCGCTTCGTCGACATCCCGGAAGGCGGTGCCGAGGGCGCGCTTGTTGCGCAGGGCGACTGGTGCGGCGGGTATGCGATGTACGTGAAGGACGGTCACCTCGTCCACGACTACAACTTTGTGAATACGCACTACCTGATTCGGAGCGACATCCCTGTGCCGACCGGCAGTTGCGAACTGCGATACGAGATGAAGAAGACCGGCGAGTTTGCCGGAGAAGCAACACTCTTCATCAACGGCACGGCGTGTGGGAGCATCGCATTACCGCAAACGTACCGGGCCCAAGCATCGTTCATCGGACTCGAAATCGGCAGCGCGCCAAAGCCGGCGGTTTCCGACTTCGAGGCGCCGTTCGCAGTTCACCGGGACCTTGCACAGGGTCGTGTACGAACTCGAGAGCGACCAGGTTGTCGATGCCGCGGGCGAACTCCGGGCGGCGATGCGGCAGCAATAGGCAAATCACCGACCCGGGCGGGAATCACTGGAGGAGACTCACATGGCACAACTCGATGGCAAGATCGCCGTCATCACCGGTGGCGCGAGCGGAATCGGCGAGGGCACTGTCCGAAAATTCGTCGAGAGCTGGCGCGAAGGTCGTCATCTCCGATGTGCAGGACGCCCGCGGCGAGAAGCTGGCTGAAGAACTCGGGCCGAACACGAGCTACTACCACACCGACGTCGCGCACGAAGAAGAGGTGCGAGCGGCGGTCGCGCATGCGGTACAGAAGTGGGGCCGCCTCGATGTGATGTTCAACAACGCGGGCTTCGGCGGCGTTTCGGGCTCCATCCTCGACACCGACATGGCCGCCTACGACGCGACGATGGCGGTCCTCCTGCGCGGCGTGTCCTCGGGATGAAACACGCCGGGCGCGTGATGAAAGAGCAGGGCAGCGGCTCGATCATCTCGACTTCGAGCGTCGCCGGCGTCGGCATTGGATTCGGCCCGCACGTGTACAGCGCGGCGAAGGCCGCCGTCATTCACCTGACGAAGTCCGTTGCGAATGAACTCGGCGAAAGCGGCGTGCGCGTCAACGCGATCTGCCCGGGTGGCATCGCCACGCCTATCTTCGGCAAAGGCATGGGGCTTTCGGCAGAACAGGCGGACCTGACGGTCGACCTGATGAAAGTCCGCCTCGCCCAGGGCCAGCCGATTAAGCGCTCGGGCCTGCCAGAAGACATCGCGAACGCGGCCGCCTGGCTCGCGAGCGACGAAGCGAGCTTCGTGAATGGCCACGCCCTGGTCGTCGATGGCGGGATTACCACCGGGCGGCTTTGGTCTGAGCGCCAGCAGGCGGCGGGCGACCGGCTCGCGCAGTTCAAACTGCCGGGGAACCAGTAAGCGCCTACTTCGGGATTGCGGGGATCGTCTTGCCATCGAGGTCTGATGCCCTCGTTGCACCGCTCCACATGATGGTCGAGGGGTCGTCATCGAAGGGCACACCGTAGTGCTCGTGAAGAATCGCGCGAAGCATCATCCGGTAGAGTCGTTCCCGGTGTGGCTTCGTGCCGACCGTGCCACCGGCATCCCCGGTGGAGACCGCGCGAATCTTCTCCGTGGAGCGATACGACTCGAAATGCGGCGGCACCGTCACGGCGTCTTGCACAAATGAGTCATCGCTGACGCCGATCAAGGTGATCTGAGGATTGCCCCTGACGATGCTTCCGTACAGCCTCGTCACGTCTTCGGTGAACTCGGTTCCCCAGTCAGGCTCCGTCGGATGCGTAAAACTTGGTGTTGCATGGGCGGGAACAGTTCGACGCGGAGGCCCTTCCTTGTCGAGCCGATCTACCACAGCCTTCACATCGTCGAAGAAATCGTCGTCGGCGTATTCTCCGTCCGGGATGACGCAAATAGCCTCGTGCTCCCCGCTGCACTTCATCGTCGTCCTCCGCCGGCCACTTCGTCCCCATCGAGTCGAGATCGCTGAATCCGTACATGCTCGCAGTAGTTGAGGTACTGGATGTCGTCGCCAACGGGCACATGGAGGAAGAGGATGGTCGTGTAGCGGGCCATGTACTTCGCGACGCGCTCATGAATCAGATCGAGCGGTGATCGGATCGCCGCTGTACGGCTCCACGTTGACCATCCGGAAGTACGAAAACACCCCGTGGCGATTGCCATACGGGCCCGAGCCGACGCGATAGCCAAACTCCCATCCGTACTCGTCATTCTCGGGGACGATGTCGATAGGCGTGATGCCAATGAAGGTGCTCGCCGTAGCATCCGAGACACCGAAGGCGCCCTGGAGCTTTCTAAAGACCGTCGTTTCCGCCACCTGCGAACTGTCGGCCCGAACGTCCGAGAGGCGTAGCGGGACCGACGGCAAAACGACTACATCGATGCCTCTGGTCTCCTTGTGGAAGTCCACGATAGCCTGCACAACATCGGGCCGAACCTTACCGACAGGGACAAGGCAGACGCGCGCCTCATCGCCCTGGCAAAGCCCCGGATTTTGGGCCATCGCGGCCGTTTCTGGGTCGACCGCGAGGCATTCCTCAAGCCGGTCGCCGTAGCATTCGGCGCCCTCGAATGGGTCGACGCTGTTTCCACCAAATGAGCCGAACGAGCCGAAATCAGAGATTTCGTCGTCTGAAGGCCGCTCGATGCCGAGAGGGACCCCGTAGTCGAAGAATTCGATCGTAATCGTCGCGGTGACGTCGGTTCCGGGGGTGGCGCCGAATTCCTGACCGTCCGATGTCGAACTCAAGGAAACCCGCGCGGGCAAACCGTCCTCGCCAATCCAGAATTCGACGTGCGACTCGCGCGCCCCGCCGAGGAATGACTCGACCAGATCCTCATCAATGTCGCGGGCGGAAACGGTGAGACTGTATTGTTCAGCGGACTTCCCCCGAATGGTTTCGGAGCCTTCATGCTTCACGTCCGCGGGATCCACACCGAGGTTCTTGAGCAACTCGTAGGGGTCGAAGAACGGCATGTAGAGGCTGTCGAAGAGCGACGCCTCGTCTTCTTCGAACTTGAACCAGTTATCGCCATAGATTCGGACGAACGTTTCCTTCCCAATTCGCCTCATTTCGAAATCCAAACCAGCGGCCCCGATCACCAAATAGGAGTCGTTGGTGGTTGCATCGAACGCACCGTGAGCTTCGACCTTGAAGAAATCCGCGTCGGATTGGTCATCTAAGCCTTCGAAGCTGGTCGACAGCTCGAAGTGGACCGTGTCCGCCCCCAGGGCCTTGCCGGTGGCGCCTTCAATGCTCGAGAGGGGCGACCGGGCGCTGAAGAAACAACTCGACGCGACTACGCCGGCAAGAATCAAAACAGGCAGTACAAAGAGTCTCTGGCGAATCACCGGCCGCTCCAAGAAAATTCCATTTGATAAAGAAAACGGCGGTGTCCGTTGCGTCGGCAGTTGGGTCAGGTGTTTAGTGCGTGGCCGCACGGTGGAGCATGTCGAGGTCAGTCTCAGGTAGACTCGACGCCTGGCGAATTCAATGGAGACCTCATGCCCAACCGTCCAGCCCCGAGGAGCCGCTAATGCCGTTCTGGCGTCGCAAGCGAGAGGACGACTGGGAACGCCCGGAGCCGCCGGGCGAAGTGCTGCTTGCCACGATCGCGCGCGTCCAAAACGAGGTCGTGAAACCGCGGCCCCACGGCTGGGAAAAGGTCGAAAGCAGGCTGGAGTTCCTCCCGGAACATGCGGCCCGGCTCGGTGGAATCGAAGGCTACAGCCATCTGATCGTCGTGACCTATCTCGATGTAGCCGCTGACGCCCCGGAAAAGCCAGAAACTCTCACCCTGGCAAGCGGAAATGCCTACGGGATATTCGCGACACGGAGCCAGTTGAGGCCGAACCACCTCGGCGTTTCCGTAGTCGAGTTGTTGGGTTGTGACGGCCTCACTCTGCGTGTTCGTGGTCTCGACGCCATCGATGGGACGCCAGTGCTCGACGTGAAACCCTACCTTCCGGAATATGACTCAGCCCCCGGAGCGCGGGTGCCGCGGTAGTCCGGTGGTTTCTCAGCCGGCTCTCAGCTATTCCACAGCCAGCGCGCCGAGGATGCAGGAGTGCGTGCCATCCTCGGACTAGCTGTCGTGGCAATTGGCTGTCTCGTCATCGGGGCCGTATCGACGGCAGACGGCTGCCGACATCACCCCCGCCGCGCTCCCGTTTCGCGCCTTCGTGCCGGGAATGGCGGCGGATACCGCGGCGTCCCCGGTCTCCGACGCGAAGCTGGTTACCGCCGGACACCTTAGCCAGCGCGTTGATGGCGGTCTCGTCGTCTCGGGCGAAGTCTTGAATGGCAGCGCGAGCAACATCACGAGCGTTCAAGTCACTGTCACGCTGAACCGAAACGGATCGACGTCGACGAAGGAAACCGTCTCGCTGGTCACGATCATCCCGCCAGGGGGCGTGGGCCCGTTCCAGGTCTTCTACGCAGGCGTCACGGATACAGGCGGGGTCATTTCCGCTGAGGTCTCGGCTTTCGAGGCCACAGCCGAGCCAGCCACCATGGTGTCCTTTGCGATATCTGGACCGTATCCCTTCCAGATTGGGCCGCCCGACCCGAAGACCCACGTGATTCCGTACTCGACAACGCTCAGCGAGTTGCGCGGCCAGGTCACCAACACAGGAACGTCGGCGTTCGCTGAAATGGACACCGTCGTGGTCGCCTATGACGGCCAGGGAAACGTTGCCTTCGTGACGACCGGCACAGAGCCGACGGTGCCATTCCAGGTCGCCGGCGAGACGCCCATCCTGCAGGCCGGGCAAAGCGGTTCGTTCATCGCAGGAATCCCAATCGGACTCCTCCTGCAGATTCCTGGCGAAGTGACCCTCCGCGGATTCTTGAACGCCACGAACGTGGCTCAGTAGCATCGTGCAACTTGCTTTATACTTCGCGCACTGCGCAATACGCGCCCTGGAGTAGCCAAATGTCCGAAGTCGTCCTGGTCTCTGATGAAGGTCACGTCCGAACCATCCGCCTCAATCGCCCTGAAGTGAAGAACGCGGTGAGCCAGGAGCTCGCATGGGGTGTCCTCGGTGCTATTGAAGACGCAACGAAGGACGACAACGTGTGGCTCATTTGCCTCACCGGCAGCGGCGATTCGTTCTGCTCCGGTCTGGACCTGCGGGGCTCCGAAGCGTTTACGCCACAGTCGGCTATGACGGCGCAGCTCGATGACCTCGGCTGGGTTTCACGCTTCCTGCTCACGCTTCGCGAAGGATGCGAAAAGCCGATCATCGGAGGCCTTAACGGCGTCGCCGTCGGCGCCGGCCTTTCGCTTGCGCTCGCTACCGACATCCGCCTGATGAAGCGCAGCGCCCGCATCCTCGCCGGCTACCCACGCATTGGCGGTTCGCCGGATGGCGGCATGACGTTCACCCTCTCACAGGCCGTCGGCTACGAACAGGCAATGCGCTTCCTCCTCGAGAGCAAGACGGTCGACGCCGAAGAAGCTCTCCGCCTCGGTCTCGTCGGCGAAGTCGTCGACGACGACAAGTGGGATGAACGTTTGCGTGAGTACTGTCAGAACCTCTGCAAGGTGGTCTCGCCGATCACCATGCGGATGACGAAGCGGACCGTGGTGAAGGCAACGACTGCCATCGACCTCGAAGCCCAGACGCGGCTCGAACTCGTCAGCATCGGGAAGTCTTTCGGGAGCCAGGACGCCAAAGAAGCGCGCCAGGCGTTCATGGAGAAGCGGACACCGACCTTCATCGGCAAGTAGTTGCTGGCCGACTTCGTCAATCGCGGTGCCGTAGCGCAGTAGTATGAGCACATGGCATCGCGAGCGTGGCTTCCGGTTGCAGTAGTCCTCGGCGCCGGAGTGGTCGGCGGACTGCTTGGGATTGGGCTTGGCTGGCTTGGCGAGGACTCCGGCGAATTCGGGCACTTCGACAACGCCCGTTCGGTGCATGTCGCGCCCGACGGGCGGCTGATCATCGCTGACCTCGGCACCGGCCATGACGACGGCCGGGTCGTCGCGGTCAGACCCGGCGGACCCCAGGAAGTCTTGATGGACAAACTCCCCTCGACGCGGAACAGCGGCCAGGCGCACAGCGACCTCGCCGGTCCGAGCGGGGCGGCCATGAATGCGCTGGGGGTGGCCTGCGTCGTGATTGGCGATGGACCAACGGTCGGATACGGAACGATGCAGTGCAGCGACGGCCTCATGGTCGACATCAAGGCGTTCGAGCGAGAGAACAACCCGGACGGCCGGGCGGCGGAGAGCAATCCGTACGACATTGTCTCCGACGGCGCTGACGGCTGGATCGTGAGCGACGCGGCCGCGAACGATGTCCTTCACGTTTCCGCGATGGGACAGGTAACAGTGCTCGGCGTTTTCTGGCCGCAGGATTCGGGCCAGCCGGAAGGCGTCCCTACAGGCCTCGATTCAGCCAGGTTCGGCAACCGTTTTGAATACGTTGCCTTCGGACTATTTGGCGGCGGGATAGGTGTTTACGACCTCGGGCGGTCTTCGCCACTTGCCTTACTGCCGAACGGCAAACCCGTCGTTGCCGTGGCGCAAGATCGTTTCGCAACCTCCCCGGGCGAGCTTAGCCTCTGCATTCTGGAGTGGGAAAGCGTTGACGAAGGCGGCGACCTGGTCTGCGCCGGTGAGTTCGTGCGCCACTTCGATCACCCGACCGGGCTCGCGCAGGTCTCGCCGACTCAGTACGTGGTCATCGCGAACGGCAAGCCGATGATGGTGGAAGTACCCGCCCGCTAATCGCGGATCCGGTCGTTAACCGAGGTCGGGCGGAGGCCGTTTAGGCTAGAACAACCCGGTCGTCGGGTTCTCCTTGTTCATGATCTGGTCGAAGCGCGTCTTGATTGCGGCGAGCATGTAGTCCTGAGCGGGGATGATGTAGAAGGTGTCTGTCAGCACCGCATCGAGGACCTGCTGGGCGACTTCCTCCGGCTTGAACCCGTTCTGAAGCATGCCGCGGACCATCGCCTGCCGTTGCGCTGCTTCCGGGGCGAGTTCCGAGATATCCGCGGACTTCCCCAACTCTTCCGGGCGATTCCGACTCGCGTCCAGGATGTTCGTGTTCACCCAACCCGGACAGAGCACCGAAGCCGAGAGCTTCAGGTTCAGCGTCTTGAAGTTCTTGTAGAGGCCTTCCGTGAGGCAGACGACACCGTGCTTGGAGACCGAATACGGGTCGGCCCCGGTGAGCAGTCCGGCCACGGAGGCGGTATTCACGATGTGACCCTCTTCGCCGTTCTCGATCATCCTCGGGACGAAGGCGCGGATGCCACGCAAAACGCCGTTGAAGTTCACGCCGAAGACCCAGTCCCAGTCTTCCTGCGGGGCTTCCCAGACCGGCTTGCCCGCACCACCGGCGACACCAGCGTTGTTGCAGACGATGTGGACGTTCCCAAACGTCTTGAAGGCCGCGTCGGCAAGCTTCTCTACCTCGCCGTCGTGGAGGACGTTGGTGCGGACTGCGAGAACCTTCGCGCCCTTTGCCTTCACCGCGGCCTCTGCCATCGCGAGCGGTTCCGCTTCGATGTCTGCGAGGACGACGGACATACCCTCTTCAGCGAACCGGTTCGCGAATGCGAATCCCATACCACTGGCCGAACCGGTAACGACCGCAACTTTGCCCTGAAGGTCTTTCATGCCTGCTCACCCCAATACCGAATGTGGTTCGGGATGATAGAGCAGACGGAAACTCTTCGCCGCTGGTCAATTGTCTTTGAGTCCGAGTGCGAACTACTTCTTCTTGCTGAAGAGCCCGCCGAGGATTCCGCCGAGCCCACCCGACTTCGCCTTGCCGGTCGAAGCGCCGCCTGCGCCACCGGCCAGTCCGCCAAGGATGTCGCCGAGGCCACCGGGGAGCTGCAGCCCGCCGCCACCACCTGATCCGCCGCCGCCAAGAATCTGCGAGAGGCTGCTGATGTCCAGGCCGCCACTCGATTTCTCCTTGCCGAGGTAGCCCATCACCAGCGGCGCGAGCATCTTCATCAGCTCGCCGCCCTGTGCGAGATCCATACCCCCGAGCGCCGAAACCTGGGATTGCACCGCCGGCTTCTTGTCGCCGAACACGTGCCCGAGGATGTTGTCGCCCTTCTTCTCCTGGTAGGAGTCGAAGTAGGAGTCGTCGTCGAGGACGCCGCCGTCGTGATCCTTCTCCAGTGCGCCCGAAAGCGCGGCGGCACCATCGGCCTTTTCCGTATTCTTCGCGAGACCGGCAAGGATCGCCGGGATGGCCGCATTGACGGCGGAGTTCGCCTGCCCGGACTGGACGCCAAGCTTCCCGGCGATCTGGTCGATCGCTCCCTTGTTCTGAAGCTGTTCCATGAGTGAATCGACGAGTGACGGCATAGTGGCGCTCCTTCGGGTGGGTGACGTGTTTAGTCGGTTTGAGAATCCGCTCGGACGATGCGGACAAAGTACCACAGCCGTCGTCCGGGCCGACACTCGCATCGGAGGGTTGCCCAGTCGGGGACGGACCCCCTTCCGGTCGGGCATGCAGATTGTTGGGACGTTTATAGTGGAGCCATATGGAAGGCCCAGCACACGCATCGCGGTCCCAACCGGCTCATGCCAACGACGAGTCTCGTGTTCGCGCGTCAGCGCGCCAGGCTGTGCGGCCGTCCATCGTAGCGGGGCTCCAGGCAACCGCCGGCAATGCCGCGGTGAGCCGAATGATTCAGCGAAAAGACCTTGGGACGCCCCCGAAACCCACGCCAAAGCGGCACTGGATGACCGGTGGTTCCTTCGAGCAGAATCACCTTCTCGGTGAAGCACTCTCCGACGAAGCGGCCACCACCCGGTGGACTGAACGTTGGGCCCGGGACAAGAAGCACTCCAAGCGAGCGAGACCGGTTCCGAACACGGTCACCTCAGAGGCCGATTTCCAGGCAGCGTTGGACGCCGGCTCGGTTACAGGAGCCTACCCCAAAGGCCGCGAAGACCGCGCCGGCATCAAGGTGGCAGTCGCGGCAAAAACCGTTTGGCCGGACGGTAACAACGCTGGAGAAGTGACCGATAGTGCCCAAGTTGGGGTTGCCGGTTCCGGGACGGACAGCCTGTACTTCCCTGACCACTACGTTTCGTAGTTAGCCTGGCCAAGCCAATCTGCCAGCAGCCGTTTGAGTTAGTACAAGCCAAGCAGCCGTGGCGATTTACGCACGGGCTTGAAGACATTGCTGGCGGAGAGGGTGGGATTCGAACCCACGGCGGACTTGCGCCCGCATACGCTTTCCAGGCGTACCTGATCGGCCACTCCAGCACCTCTCCGTGGGCCGCCAGACATCGTAACAAAGTTCCGGTTTGCGAGATGTTCCCGCGACGACTTATTTGTCGCGGCGGTGTTTCGTCTTCTGATCGAACCGGTCCCAGCTCTCTTCCATAGCCTCGCGGGCGCCGCGCCGGCCTTCATCGAGCATGCCCTTCGCCGTGTCGCCGATGCCGCCGGCGATGGCCTTGGCCCAGCCGATAATCAGGTTGTCTCGCGGCTCTTCCTCTTCGAAGGGTTCGAGCACGACTTCGGGAGCGATCGCTTCCTGCGGGTCTGGCGAGGTCATTTCTTCCCCTTGCGTCGCTTCTTCACGAACTCGGGCAGGTTCGTAACGGCCGATACGCCGCTGCGCACGCCCTTGACGACCGAGTAGACGCGGATGATCGGCGAGGCGACTGTCTCACCAGCGAATTCGGTCGTGCCCTTGATGTTATCGAGCGAAGCGCGAAGCGAATCGATGGCCGGCGCCGCATTCTCCTTCATAACCTTGCGCACGAGGCTGACGAGGAAGATGAGGGCGATCACGAGGACGACGGAGAGTACGCCGGCAAGCAGCCAGAAGAACGCGGTGAGGACGATGACGATGTCCCGCCATTCGCTCCAGCTATCGGGGCCGGTCCACGCATCGGGGAATGCACCGCCACCGATGAAGTCGTTGTGCCAATAGCTGAGGATGCCGTTCACACCGAGAATGCCAAGCCCGAGGACGATGGCAGCAAGAATGACAACCAGGACGAACCGCATGCGCTTTACCCCCGGGACTTAACCTGATGATACGTTCGAATTCATACGTGGAGCAAAGGATGCTCTCATCACGCCCACGCACCGACCCGCTCATCGAACTGCTGTCGGATGGTCCCGTCGGCTCCGGAAGTGAGGTTCCCGAGGAAGGCGAGCCGGTCTTCGAGGTAGGTTTTGGCAGTTTCGATGCTGGTCACGTCGTCGCTTTCGACGGCTTCGAGAAAGAGGGCGGAAGCAAGGATGCCCGGGTCGCCGTCAATGGCTGCCCGGGCATCGTCGTCAGTCTCGATGGGACAGGAATAGATGCGCGAAAGCTGGCGGTGCCGCGTATCGCTCATCTTCCCCGTTAGCTCGGGACTTCTTCGCGCGGCTTGATTTTGCTGTAGCAATTGCTGCAATACACCGGCCGTTCGCCGCGCGGGACGAATGGCACTTCGGTCATTTGGCCGCAGTCGGCGCAGGATGCGGGATGCATCTGCCGCGGCGTCTTCCCGCCGAAGCTGGCGAAGTTGCCGTAGCGGACGTAACCGTCGTTCTGCTCGAGGGTGCTCTGGCTGGTCCTGCGCGCCGATCGGCACGATTGGCAGCGGGTGGGCTCGTTCATCAAGCCCTTATTGGCATAGAACTCTTGCTCGCCGGCAGTGAACACGAAGTTCGTGCTGCAGTCTCGGCAGGCTATTTGTTTGTCGGCAAAAGCCAAGGGAATGGGTCTCCTGTTTTCCGCACCATGCGGGATTCCATTTAATCCTACCAGACCGGTCAAAGCCGGGGTTGCACCCGCAATGCTCAGATTGGCCGCACCTTTGCAACCTGCCACGCCTCCAGAATCGCGTTGGCGTCGTCGATGCCCAGCCGTTCATGCGCGGAGGCCGAATCGTGCAGTTCGTCCCCGAGCCTGGATTCGGACAGTGCCTCGGCCGGGGGTTCGGGAAAGAAGCTCACCCCATGGCGGATGCATGCCGCTTCGGTCTCGTGGTTAAGCGCGGCGACTCGCTGCTTTGTTCGCTGCATGCCGCCTCGTGTGCCAGCGCTGTTCAACAGCAAGTTGGTCCCGCGTACCACCGGGACGATGGATTCCTTCGCCGCGATTCGGCGGAAAACGGCGTCAAACACCTCTCCAACTTCTTGCGGGGTGAAGTGCGTATCGCCACCGACCGTGCGCACCACCAGTTTTCGGCCAGCTTTGTAAACGCCACGTTCGACCAACCACGGTCGGTCCCCGAGCTTCAATCCGGCGGCGGCGACCGGTGTGCCCGCCCGGCCGAGCTTTCGCTGAATGCGCAAGGGCACCGATTCGTATGCCACCCAGAACGACGAAAGGCGGACGAAGACCACATCCGGGTCGTACTGATCCAGCCAACGACCGAGCACGCCCGGGAAGGAGGGGGTCGGCCACATTGTTTTGACAACGGTTTCGACTGGTTCGCCGAGCGATTCGCTGATGACCCGCTCGGCGACCGCTGGTGAGCGCATCTCCGGAGGAACGCCGGGATGGATGTCGCTGCTGTTTGTGAGGCGAAGGATTTTCACAGGTGCGCGGAAGAATACCGCAACCCTGCCAGACAGGAATCCTTAGTCCGGCAGGTCGCCCCATGTCGGGCCATACCGGGCGAAGAACTCATCGGCAGTCATCCCGAAGATAAGCACGTCCCAGAATCGTCCGTCGGTGAAGTGCCCCTCGCGAATCGTGCCTTCCAGCACCATGCCGAACTTTGTGTGCATGGACTGCGAGCGGGTGTTGAAGCCGTAAACCCACGCCTTGCACTTTGTGCAGGCGGAGTTCGCCGAACATGTACCGGCAAACCAGTTGGATGGCCTCCTCAGCATATCCGCGGCCCCAGTGCTCGCGGCCGAGTGCGATGCCGTATTCGAAGCTAAATCGACGGGCGTCGACTCGCGTGTTGACGCTGCCTGCAGGCACGCCTTCCAGGGTCTCGATGATCAAGCGGAAGTTGCCGTCGGTAGGCTTCTTCTTCGACTCTTCGGTGGCGGATTCTTTCGCCGCATCCTCACTGTAGGGCTGCCACAACTGCCAGCCATAACGGCTCGCATCGCTATCGTGGTCCCACTCCGCAAAGTGCTCCCAATCCGCCGCTCGGACGCCGCGCAGCCGAACCTTCCTACCTTCGAACATGTTGTACGACATGCCCGGAACTGTACCGTACGAGCGCATACCAATCGCCTGAACTGGCAACCGCGAGAGCGGAATGCAACACTCGCAAGCGTGAAAACCTTCGGCATCGTTGTTGCGTTCGTGCTTGGCCTGGCAGGCTCTGGCCTGGCTGCCGTGGGTACCCGGGGGGCGACCGCCGACGAGGCCGCGAACACCCCGGAAGTGTTCGAGTATTCAATGGAGATCGCGGTTCCTGGCCCGGACGGCTGGTCTTACGGCGAGATCCACCTCTACGCGATTGACGACGGCGGCGACATGGCGGCGAGAGAGGCGGAAGGCAAGGCTGCGATGCTGGCCCGTTTCCCCGGTGCCATCGAGGTTGACGACGGCGGAGTGCGGGCTGCGTTCAAGCTGTTCCCGACACCTGTTCGCTGGCCACAACCTTCGGCAACGTGGCTATACAACCCGGACGGCGTGACGCTTGCGATGCCCGCCGCCAATGCGCTCGAAGCAATCCAGAAAGGCGCCGCTGGTTGGAACGACGCCGGCGGTTCCGGCTTCCACTTCGACTACCTCAGTACAACTACGACGGCTACGGGCTGCAACGGCGACGTGAGCCAGTACGGAAAAGACGGCAAAAACGTCGTTGGCTGGGGCCACATTGTCGGCGGCCACCTGGGCTACTCATGCCACTGGCGCGGGTCGTCGCTGGTGCCCGGCACCCCGTACTTCGCCATCCAGGAAATCGACATCATCTTCGAACCGCTTGCCTCGTACAGTGCGCAGCAGCTCCAGGCACTCGCCCTACACGAATTCGGACACGGCCTCGGACTCGACCACACGGAGCCTGCGGCCTGCCCCGGCAAGGCCATGTGCGGCGGCGGCGATGCCGACGATTTCACCGAGCCGCAGCAGGACGACATTTTCGGCGTGGTCGCTCTCTATGGCGTTGCGGCCGACCCCACACCGACCATCCCACCTGCGAGCGAACGCCCATACAGAGCCATTGGGCCAGAAGTCGCGAAAGACTAATCCAGACAAAAATTGAGGTTCACAGAAGTGAACTGCCCCTACTGACAGCGAAATTCCGGGCGTATATTCAAGTAGAGGACAGGTGAACGGGGGCCCCGGTGCGATTCCCATTACGACGACAACAGGACGCAGAACTCTCGGCAGCGCCGGAGGGTGAGGCGACTTCGCCCGAGCCGATCCCGTTCCCCCCACCAGCTTCAGCCCCGATCGATACGCAGAACGGCAGCTGGGACGAACTCTTGCGAACTCGCCCCCGGGCGGGCGAAATGCGCCTCCGCGGCCAGATGACATCTTCCGACGCTCGCGCGGAGCGGCTGGTACGGCAGGTTCGGACCGAGGTCTCGGCACTCCAGGAAACACTCGCGGCGCTCGCCCAAGAGCACGATGAAATGCTTGAGGTCGACCCGAAGTCCGTCGCCAAGAATCCGGAAGCCGCGCTGACGCTTGCGCCGGCAGTGCTCGTTCGTGCTGTTATGTCTTCGGAAGCGGAGAACAAGCGGCTTCGCAAGCAGCAGCGGAAAGTTCAGCAGCGCCATCGCCAGATGCAAGCCCGCCTGCAGGAGCTTCAGCTCTCCGAGGCGGCACGTACGAGCCGGCTGCAAACTCTTGAAGAAGTAATTTCCGCCCTCCACGGCAACCTCGGCGACCTGCGCCACGAACGCGAGTTCCTTCGCCAGTGGGCGCCACCGAAGCTTGAGCGCCCCGGTGAACTGCCAAGTGGCGAGGGCCACCGGTGATTAGCGTCCCATCGCGCGAGCACGGTGAAATCGCCACCGAAATTCGCCTCGTGCGCGAGCGGGCCGTCGCACGGGTCACCGAGATGGACCTGCTTGTTGCCGCCCTGCGCGACCACATCAAGGATCTTCGAGAAGAGCGCGATTGGTTGCGCACCGAACTCGCCCGGTCGAATGAGGCACGAAACCTCTCCGGCGCGACCTGGCTGCACCGCGGACAGAAGTCCAACCGCTAGACTCTTCCACCCCGTCTACACGCGCCGAAGTGACGACTGAACGCCGATTCACTATGCTCCCTCGCTACGAAGGAGCTTGCTATGACCATCGTCCTTGTCCACGGAAACCCTGAAACAACCGCCATCTGGGATGAAATGCGAAAGCATCTCGGCACCGACGACGTCATCGCGCTGTCGCCTCCAGGCTTCGGCGCGCCCGTGCCCGATGGTTTCGGGGCGACGGCGGATGAATATCGTCGATTGGCTTGCCGGCGAACTGAAGAAGATTCCCGGCCCGATCGACCTCGTCGGGCACGACTGGGGAGGCGGGCACGTCGCTCGCATCGCCATGGAGCGCCCCGAACTCATCCGCTCGTGGACGATGGACATCGCCGGCTGCTTCGACCCCGAATACGTCTGGCACGACGCCGCGCAGGCCTGGCAGAAGCCAGATGTCGGAGAAGCGGCAGTGGCCGGTATGGTCGGCGCGCCGGTCGAGGCGCGTACAGCGCAGTTCGAAAGCCTCGGAATGACCAAAGCCGCCGCCGCGAACGTTGCTGCGGCGGTCAACAGCGATATGGCGAAGTGCATCCTCGCGCTCTACAGGTCGGCCGCCCAGCCCAAAATGTCCGAGTGGGGAAAAAGCTTCGACAAGGCGAAAGCGAAGCCGGGCCACGTGATCATCGCGACCGAAGACCACTACACCGGCGGCGAGGTCCTCGCGCGACGGTCAGCCGAACGCGCCGGGGCGAAAGTCACGGTGATCGACGGGCTGGGGCACTGGTGGATGTGCCAGGACCCGAAGCGCGGCGCTGAAACACTGAACGGTTTCTTTGCAGGGCTCTAGCCGTCAGTCATCCCACTCGTCTTCTTCGCTCCGACTGGGAGTGAAAAAGACGCGCCGCCACCGGTCGGCTTCACGAATCCAGTAAGCGTCTTCGAGAGCCTTCCCCACCGAATCGAGGGAAGGCTCGGCTGGCATTTCGGCGGTGTGATAGCCGTTGGTTTCCGCGTAGGTCGAAGCGCGTGCCACCATCCAGGCTTCGAGATTGCGGCCGCGATACTCGCTGCGCAGTTTCGGCGCCGTGAAGTTGACTGCCCCTCCGCCGGCATCAGAGCACTGGATGAGGCCGACGACTTTGTCGCCATCGGAAGCGACGAAGACACCGGGCCGGGCACCCTGTTCGAACACCCATGGATCCTCGCCGGTGAACTCACCGATGGCCTCGGCGTCGGTCCTGCGCTGCTCGCGGACCGTGAGCAGTGGGAGGCGGCGCTCGAGCAGCAGGTCGGGGTTACCTGCTTCATCCAGCGAGCGCCCGATGGGGAGGTAGCCGAGACGTCCGAAGTAGTCCTCGAGGATGCGTTCATCGCGACATCGCAGTCGCACCAGCCGGATGCCCCTGTCCTGACAGCCTCGCTGTACAGCCCGCACGAGTTCCGCCCCGGCCCAGGGTCGCGACGAAACGAGCAGGTCGAACCAGCCAATCCCTTCGTCGTCGTGGAACCGGACGGCGCCGACTGTCTGCTCATCAAGCGTTGCCACGAGGAACGCGTGACCCGTCTGGGTCATCACGTCGAACTTCGCCACCGTGTTAGGAGCGTCGGCCAATTCGCTTTCGGCGTATAAGGCGGCAAGCGTTCCCGCGTCTTCCGCCACGGCGGAGCGAATCTCGATCATCATCTCCACACGAGTCTAAGCGAGGAGCACCTTCGGCTCTCAGGAGCCGGCATCGGCCTCGAACGTACGGGGGTTGAAATGGCAATCGACATGCAACCATGCGACCCGAGAGTAATGGAAAGAGATCGGCGCAAGGGCAACGATCATTCCAATCGCCACCGCTAACGTGACGCCGAGGCTCGCGCCGGAAAGTAAGAATGCCATCCAAACCGGCAGCGTGAGCCCGATACCGATCATGTAGCTCGCATACATGGCGCCGGTGAAGTACCCGGACTCCCGCACGAAGCGCAGCGCGCAGACCGGGCAGGTTTCGTTCATCCGAAACGGCGAACGCCAGACTCGGCCCTGGCAACAGCGCGGGCACCGGAGCGTGAGAACGGCAATTACCCGACTAAATACGGAGTGGGACGATGGATCGTACTGCACTATGCCATCGTAGCGTTCCAACCTCGCGAAGGCAGATCTCTGGCACAACTGTGAAGCGGATCATGCGCCGTAGCCCGCATTGCGCCGATAGTTACCAGTAACGAACGGAGGGGGAACCGTGCCTCAAAAATCTCTGGGCCTCGCCATCACCGCAGGCCTCGTTGCTATTGGCGCTCTTGTAGGCGGAGCCATCCTTTTCACATCCGGCAAAGCGAGCGAAGTGAACCTCACTTCCGCTAGCCTCGTGCCCGACGACGCTGGCATGTACTTCGCGCTCAACACCGACCTGACATCGAGCCAGTGGGTGAATACGTTCCACCTCGCCGAACGACTCGGGCAGGACAACCCGGAGGACGAACTCAAGAGCGGCGCGGACGAAGCTGGCCTCGACTGGGAAGACGACGTCGCGCCATTCCTTGGTGGCGACGCGGCCGTCTTTATCCGCGGCATCTCCATCAGTGACGTCAACGCGGAAGGCGCTGTCATCCTTCGCTGCAAGGATGCGAAGAAGGCCCTCGACGTCATCGACGAGCAGGCGGGCCTTGGCGACGACACCACCTATGGCGGTTTCAAGTATTACGAAGTGATGGGCGGGTTCGTTGCGGTCATCGGAGATCACCTGGTGATCGCGTTCGATGAAGACAGCATGGAATCCGTCATCGATGTGAAGAACGGCGACAAGAAGTCGCTCGCGAGCGTCGATGACTTTCAGAAACTGCGCGACGAACTGACCGGGAATTTCCTCGGATTCGTCTACCTGAGCACCGAGAACCTCATCGGCGACTTCTTCCTCGACGATCCGGTCGTGAAGGCAGCCCTCGACTCTTCCGGCACTGGCGACCTCGTATTCAAGCCTGCGGCCTGGGTTATCGGGGCGAAGAAAGACGGATTCGAGTTCCAGGCGGCCTCCCTGGGAGACCCAGGGCCGGTGTCTCCGATGCTCGCGCCGCGTGACTCGAAGCTCATTACGCATGTGCCCGCGGACGCTGCCTTCTTCTTCAGCACGGTGGATATCGCCGGCACCTGGGAACGAATCAGTGACTCCGCCCGTGATCAGATCGACGAGGCCATCCGCGAAGAAGGCGAATACAGACAGCCTCGATGAAGCCCTCCGCGCCGCTGGCAAGGAACTTGGCATCGGCAGCGTCGAAGACATCATCAAGCTCTTTCAGGGCGAGACCGCGGTTGCCTTATGGTTCCCCAACGGCACCGAGGAAGGCGCCGAAGGCCTTGTTCTGGCCGAAGTTGACCAGGGCAAGGCGGAGTCGTTGTTGGAGTCGATGGTGAAAACGACTGCCGTCGGCGCGCCGAAAACCACCTCGGTCAAGGGCACAGATATCGTCTCCTTCGAGGACGACGGAGGCGACACTACGGCGTACGCGTTCCTCGACGGCAATCTCCTCATCGGGACACCGGCCGCCGTGAAGCGCGTCATCGAGAACCAGGAGCCGCCGCTTTCGAGCCTTCGCCGCTATGGCGAGGCCGTCGACCAGATGCCGACGAAGCTCGGAACGTACGGCTACTTCAACATGGCGACGCTCTTGCGGTTGGCCGAGGGCGGCGTCCCCGCCGATCTCGGCGACTTCGAACGCGCGCTCTCGGGGCTTATCATCAATGTCGTTGATGAACGCGGCGTCGCCCGTCTCTCAGGCATCCTCACCGTCGAGGATTAGTCGAACCGCCGAATGGCGGCGCCGGGTCTCGCTCTTGCGACTCGGCGCCGGCCCTCTGGCGTTCGTTGGCTTCTTCCTCCCCTGGGCAACCGGCCCCGGCCCATTCGCCGCAACCGATTTCACCGGCTTCACGCTCGTCGGGTTTGCCGGGCGGCTGCAGGCGCTCGACCTGTCGGTCACGGCTGGCGCGACGCTCTGGGCGATCCGGCTCGCCATCCTCGGCGTGGCCATCGCCGGTACATGGCAAACGGTCCTGGCGCCGAAGCATCGGGGGCACTTCGGCTATCCGGTCAGCGGGTGGTACCTGGTCGCTGCCGCAGCCTCGCTGCTCGCGATCGGACTGGCCCGGCGCGGGATGGCGATGCCACCCCTTGGCTTCGCGCTGATAGTTGCAGCAGGGTTGTGCTTCCTCGTGAGCTGGGTCGTCGAACTCCAGGCTCGTAGGGCCGCCGCCCCTACGGGATGAGCAACACCCGCCCGAATGAGCCGCGGCCTTCGATGTACTCGTGTGCTCCGGCGGCGTCACTCGAGCGCGAACTTCTTGTCGATGACCACTTTGAGTTCGCCCTTCGCGACGTCAGCGAGGAGGCCTTCGATCATCGGGCGACAGCGCGCGGCATTCACCGTCATTTCCGCGCCGAGGTAGACCCCGGTAACGCTGGCGTTTTTCTGGCCGAGGCCACCGAGATTCGCCGGGCCTTCGCGACCTGCGTTCCCAACCCAGCTGATGCGCCCGCGATAGGCGAGGGCGCCGACGCTGCCTTCCAGCGTCTTGCCACCTACTGAATCAACGATGAGATTCGCCCCGCGACCCCCAGTAATTTCCATCGTCTTCGCGACGAAGTCCTCGGTCTTGTAGTTGATTCCGTGGTCCATGCCGAACGCCTTCAGGCGGTCGAGCTTGTCGTCGGTGGAGGCAGTAGCAAGCACGGTAGCCCCGGCGCGCTTCGCCAGCTGGATCGCGGCAAGCCCCACACCGCCGCCACCGGCCTGAACGAGGACGATTTCGCCCGACTGCAGATGGCCGAATTCGAAGAGGCAGTCGGCTGCAGTCCCAAACTCAATCGGCACGCCCGCGGCTAGTTCAAGGTCGAGCGAATCCGGGACGAGATAGGTGGAGCCCGAAGGCACCGACGCCAGTTCAGCATGCGAACCGAACGCCATCGTCGCGACAACCCGGTCGCCGACTTTGCGGTCAGTCACGCGGTCGCCTACTTCACGAACAATCCCGGACGCCTGGTATCCGACGACGTGCGGCTTCGACGCCATCATCCCGCCGAGGCGGTTGAGCGTGTCGCCTCCCTGGATGCCGATGGCCTTGATTTCGATTATCACGCCCCCAGGACGGCAGTCCGGGTCGGGAATGTCCTCGTAGCGGAAGACTGATGGCTTACCTGTTTCGTAGTAAACAGCGGCTTTCATGGGTGGCTCCTGTTGGTGATTTCGGATTTAGGACGGTGCGCAGGCGTTCATGACAGCGCGCGCTGCGTCCATGCCCGGGCGAACTCCGACGATGCGGACGATTGCAAGATCGAGGCCCTCTGACAGGCGAGTCAGCGCAGCCTGGGCGCCAGACGCCTTCCCGTAGTAGCCGACCTCACGCAGGAACTCCGGCGGGAACATGTCGACGAGTTCGGCTTCGGCCGCGCCAGCATCGCGGCGGGCTTCGATCTTGTTCAGCACATCGTCGTAGCCCATGCGCGCGAAATGCCCACGGTAGCCACTGGTTTTGGCGGCGCCGGGACGGGCGAGGGCGTAGCCCATGAACGCGCGGACGAAGGCCTTTCGCGCCGCCTCTTCGTCGTCATCGATGCACACGCGGATGTACTCGGTGATTGCCACCGAAGAGATGTCCCGGTTGGCGCGGGCAGCGCCTTTCGCGACCTCTTCACGGCACCACGCGCGCATCGATGGCGCGGTCCAGTTCAAGCTGATGCCGTCGGCGAGTTCTCCGCCAAGCCGCAGCATCTGCGGGCCGAGGGCCGCCGTGAAGAGCGGCACCTTCATCGGGCGGGCGGCCATTTGCAGCTCGTGCAACTTCACCGAGGTGCCGTCAACGGTGACAACCTCTCCGGCGAGAAGGCCCCGAAGCGAGGTGAGGTACTCGCGCATCATGCGGACGACCGGCCAGGCCGGGAGCCCGTACGTCTTCTGGTATTCGCTGCCGTAGATGCCGCCGGTACCGAGCCCGAGCGTGAACTGGCCACCGGTAAGGGCCGCAAGCGTTCCTGCCTGCTGGACGAGCGACGGGACTGTCCAGAGCGGCGCAGGGATGACGGCGATGCCAGTGGGCAGCCCTCCATCAACGACTTCGCTGGTGGCGTTGTGCCATTGCGCGCAAACCTGAAAGCCATCGCGAAAGGGTGGTCCACTGGGAGTCCACGCGCTCTTGTAGCCGAGCTTTGCCGCCTCCTGCACGAGCGTCCCTTGCTCGGCGAAGCTCAGGCCGAGGCTCGCATCAACACCGATGCCGAATTCCATGGGCGTCCTCCTCTTATGAGGAGAAGGCTACGTGGAAGCGAGAGGCGGGGCCAGCGGCAAAGCGGCGACGTGGCGGGGCCGAGCGAAACGGATATACTTCCGGCGTATTTTGTATTCAAAGGAGCGGGCGCATGACCACCGAACAGACGTCGACCGAAACAAAAGCGGGTTCGAAATCCGCTCCGAAATGGGAAGCCGACGCGCGCGAGCGCATCCGAGCCGGCCTGAGAACGATGGCCAAGCCCCTGGCGGGCCTCATCGAGAGGGACGCAAACGAAGGGGACACCCGACATCTGGTAACGGATTTCTTATGTGATGTGCTTGGCTACGACAAATACGAGGATCTGACCACCGAATACCAGGTAAAAGGGGAGTTCGCCGACTACGGCGTGAGAATCGACAAGCAGCTTTCCGCGTTCATTGAAGTGAAGCGCGTGGCAACGAAACTCGGCCCCAAACATCTCCGTCAAGTCGAGGTCTATGCGATCAACGAAGGTGTGGAATGGGGGATACTAACCAACGGCAACGACTGGCACGTTTACCATTTGGCGCCAGCAGCGCAGCGGCCCGCAGGCGCACCGCCATCAGGTCCGCTCATCGATGTGGACCTCACACTTCAGGTTTCACTGATCGGGGCTGAAACGCCGACTCAGAAGGTCAACAAATTGTTCAACCTTTCGCGCGACGCAATGAAGCGCCATGTGATGGATGACCTCTGGAGGGCCCAACGTGCAACGTCGCCAAAGGCTCTCTCAGGTGTTCTAACCTCCGACTCCGTTATTGACGCTGTGCGCAAAGAAATCAAACGACGGACTGGTCACAATGCGACTGCCGCCGACATTGCCGAATCGATCCGAACGCAGGTAATTCGCCCGGACCTGGCCTAGCCGTTCAAGTTCTCTCTCAATTCGGCGATTTCTGCCCGAAGTTGTCGCAGCTCGAGAAGGACGGCCTCAAATTTCGGATCCGTATCGAGATTTTCGTGCTCCCGGACCAGAGTCGCCGCAATCACTGCGGTCAGAGAACTCAGCGCCGCAATTCCGAAGAACATCAGTGCGACTGCCACACCACGCCCTTCCGGGGTTGTCGGGAACCGATCCCCGTAACCCACCGTTGTCATAGTCGTTGCGGACCACCAAAGTGCGTCACCGAAACTGTTGATGTTCGCATCGGGCGAATCGCGTTCGGCGAGAAACACTCCTCCGGCTCCGAAGACCAGACATAGCAGCACCGCGGCAACGACCAGTTTCGCGCCCCGCTGCGTCATAAGGTCTCGAACAATGTCGACGTTTACTCCAAGAGCCACAGCAATTCGAGTGAGCCGAAGTAGTCGTGTCAGACGCAGAGGGCGCAGGAACGGAAGAACAACCATTCCAGCTTCCAAGGGGTGAGTCTTTACATACTCCAAGCGACGAGGTGCGACGGCAATCTTCACTCCGAAGTCAGCAGCAAAAGCGGCCCAGATGAACCAGTCAGCGGCGAGGAACGCCGTGCTAGAGGAGTCCGAAAGTTCGGTAACAAACGGCACCACCAGCAATGGCACCATCGCTAACGCGAGGAGTAGGAGTGGAATATCAGTCGCGCGTTCGATCGCCTTTAGTCGCTCTTCACTTTGCACGCCGGGATTCTAAACCTTACCCGTGCTCCGCGGCCTGGTAGTGGATGTCGCGCATGGCGTGGCTGAGATGAAGGGCTTCCTCCGCGTCGTTGCCGATAGCGATGAGTGCCTGGCGCATGAGTTCTAATCCGCCCTCGAACTCGGGCACGACCACTTCGTTGGCACCAAGCGCGCGGAACGTTTCGATCTCGCCGCCGGTCCGCGCACGGACAAGGATCGGGATTCCCGGGTTGCGCTCGCGCGCTGCGGCCGTGGCAACAATGGCGGTGCTCTCATCAGGGACTGCGATGACGACCGCGATGGCCGTGGGCAGGTGGATGCGGTCCAGCACCTCGTGCCGGCCTGCATCGCCCCACACCGCCGGTATCCCGGCCTCGGTCAGCTTGCGAACGCGCGAGAGGTCGGCCTCGATGACGGCGAAGGGCACCTGCACCTGGCCCATGGCGTGCCCGACCAGTTCGCCGACACGGCCATATCCGATAATGACGACGTGCCCGCTCTGTGGGAGAGGCGGCGCCGGTATCTCGCCCTGGCGGTCGATGAACCGCCAGATCGGCCCGAGGCGCCGAAGCGCTTGTTCGAGCTTCGGCAACGTGGCGAAGGCGAGGGGATTCACGCAGATCGAAGCCGCAGCGGCCGCAAGAATGACGTTGTAGGTCCCGAGGTCCATGAGGCCGATGCTGAAGCTTTCGTCGGCGATGATGAACGAGAACTCGCCGAGCTGGGCGAGCCCGGCCCCGACAGTGAGCGCGGTGCGGCCCGAATACGGGAATACACCCGCGGTCACGAAGGCAATGGTCGCGTTGGCGAAAAGAACTGCGAGCGTCACCGCGATGAAGAGATCGAAGTGATCGAGGACTTCCTGTGGGTCGAGCAGCATGCCGACCGAAACGAAAAAGAGAACTGCGAAGGCGTCGCGCAGCGGTACGACGTCGGCAGCAACCTGGTGGCTGGTCTCGGTCTCGGATACCACCACCCCGGCGATGAATGCCCCGAGCGCCACAGATAACCCAAACGCGGCGGCACTCGTGGCAATCCCGAGGGCGCCCGCGACGAAGGCGAGGATGAACAGTTCGCGGCTGCCAGTGTGCGCGATGAGCGACAGCGCTTTCGGGACGAGCCGCGCCCCGACGATGAGCATGATGCTGACGAAGATCGCCGCGCGAATAATCGCCCAGGCGATATCGCGCCAGATTTCGCCGCCGGAACCCGGTTCCAACGTCGGCAATATCGCGAGGATGAGTACGGTCAGGAGGTCCTGGGCGATGAGCCACCCAACCACGACCCGGCCGTGGATGGTGTTCATCAGCCCTCGGTCTTCGAGCGAACGAATAAGCACCACCGTGCTTGCGATGCTCATCGCGAGGCCGAGCGCGAGTGCTTCGCGGCCGCTCATGCCGAAGGCGAGCCCGATGCCCGCCCCCAACGCCGTGGCCAGCGTTACCTGGATGATGGCGCCCGGGATGGCGATGGTTCGGACTCGAAGCAGGTCGGCGAGACTGAAGTGCAGGCCGACGCCGAACATCAGGAAGATGACGCCGAGCTCAGCCAGCTCGCGGATGGCATCGAGGTCGGCGTCGTAGCCCGGCGTGAATGGGGAGATGACAACTCCCGCGGCGAGATAGCCCACGATCGGCGACAGGCCGGCGAAGCGGGCTATAACGCCGCCACCAAGAGCAAGACCAAGGGCAATGGCAATAGAAGTAAGGAGAGAGAACTCTTCCACCGTTAGGAAATGGTATCAGGTGATGCTTGCGTCACGGTTGGGAACGTCGCGGCGAGAAGCCCACTGATGCTCTGACGAATCGCGTCGAGAACAGTCTGATCCGTCGGGTCTTTGAGAAATCCGGGCGGTAGAAACGGCTCGAGTCGAGAATGCTCTTCGAGCACGTTGGCGCCGATCATTCGAAGTGTTTCGGCCACCGACGATTGGGCGAATTTGCCTCCGGCGGACGACGCGTTCAATAGGATCACCGGCTTGTCCATCATGTCGGCGCTAGAAACGAGCCAATCGAGGGCGTTCTTAAACGATCCGGGGACACCGTGCGCGTACTCGGGGCAGGAAATCACGATTCCGTCCGAAGATCTCACCGCCTGGCGCCATCGCGAAACTACCGGGTCCGGGTCCGCTTCTTCGGTATCAATGTCGGGATTGAAGTGCGGCAGCGCGCCTACTTCATCGTAGAAATCGAACGTCACGTTCGGGGGCGCAACGTTGGACGCCACGCGAAGCAGCAATCCGTTCGATGAACTTGCACGGAGGCTGCCTGAAAGCGCGAGAATCGTTCGAACATGTGAGTCAACCAAGACTTGCACTCCTCGCTAGAGGATACCCCATAGGGGTATATCACGGAAGTGTCGCGCAGTAACACTACTTCGGTGCGGAACGGGTAGCTCGGACCGGGTACCGCCAACCGCTTACAGGCTCCATTCGATTCGTCTATACTTCTCGCCAACCGTTAGGCAGGCACGAAGTACTTCGCGGCCTGACGCCAAATAAGGGGACTGCACCTTGAAATTCCACTGGTTCCATCTCATGCCCTGGCCGGACCTTCCGGACGATTTCCAGCAGAAGAACCGCTCAGTCTGGGTCGACGTCGACTACAACCTGTTCAATCCCGAACGGTGTAACGAGGTCTACAACGAATACCTGGATGAGCTCGAGTTCGCGGAAAAGATGGGCTTCGACGGGATCTGCGTAAACGAGCACCACTCGAACGCATACGGAATGATGCCGAGCCCGAACATCATGGCTGCGACGCTCACACGGCGGACCAAGAACGCAGCGATCGTGGTGATGGGCAACTCGATCGCCCTCTACAACCCGCCGGTGCGAGTCGCCGAAGAGTTCGCCATGCTCGACATCCTCAGCGGTGGCCGGCTCGTCGCCGGTTTCCCGGTCGGCACCAGCATGGATACGAACTATGCCTACGGAGTTCCGGGCTCGCAGCTTCGCGACCGCTACTACGAAGCGCACGACATGATCATGCAGGCGTGGCACGAGAAGGGCGTCACGCACTTCAACGGCAAGTACAACCAGATTCGATACATGAACCCGTGGCCGCGCCCACTGCAGCAGCCGAATCCGCCGATCTGGATTCCCGGTGGCGGTTCGATCGAGACTTGGGAGTGGTGTGCCGATATGGGCTACCTCTACTCCTACCTCTCGTACTCAGGGTACAAGCGCGCCCAGACCATCATGGATGGTTTCTGGAAGCGCATGACCGACAAGGGCATTGAGCCGAACCCGTACCATGCCGGTTTCGCCCAGGTCGTCTGCGTCGCCGAAACCGAGGCCGAGGCGAAAGAGCTTTACTGGCCGCACATCGACTACTTCTACAACCGCTGCCTGCACGTCTACCCCGGATTTGCGGATGCCCCCGGCTACCGCACGCTGCGGACCGTAAAGGCCGGCATCAAGAGCCAGTTCGAGCAGGCACAGCAAAACGCGACAGCCAGGCTGACCTGGGAAGGCCTCGTCGAGCAGGGTTACGTGGTTGCGGGCCCGCCGGACAAGGTCATCGCCAAGCTGAACGAACTCGCCGACAACCTGCGCATCGGCCACCTGATGCTCCTGCTTCAGATGGGTTCGATGCCGCGCGAAGTCGCGATGTACAACACCCAGATGTTCGCTGAGCGAGTCGCCCCTCACCTGCGCGACAAGTTCAACGACTTCGAGGACAAGTGGTACCCGAAGATGATGCCCGCGGAGGACCGCGCGGCCCCAATCGTCCAGGAAAAGGACCAGGTCCGATTCCCGGTCGCGGTCGGTGGCGGCGGCCAGTAAAGCCAGCCCCGGTTCAATACGAAAGGACAGGCGACTCGTACGAGTCGCCTGTCCTTATTTGCAGCCCGTCCGGGCAAGAGTTCCACGGTCGGTGAAAGAAGGAAAATCGTGAAGGCACCCACGGACCTAAACGAAGCTTTTGTGCGCGGCCTAACGGACGAAACCCCCGTAGTGATGGTGAATCTAGTGCGGTTTCGGGAGCACTCCCTCGATGGCAACGGCTCCGGCTGGGACGCTTACTCGCGCTATAGCAAGGGCGACATGCCACTCTTGAAGAAGGTTGGCGGTACGGTCTTGTGGGCAGGACACGTTGAGGGCGCAGCCCTCGGCGACCTCGGGAACGGACGCTGGGATTGGGTGGTCGTCGCGTTCTATCCGTCGCGTGCGGCGTTCCTTGAGATGATGACCTCACCGGAATATGCGGAGATCAACGTCCATCGCGAGAACGCCATAGAGGACCACATCATCCTGTCCGCTAACCAGACGTACTCCAAGTTCTTGCCCAAGCCCTAGCAGCGTTGAACACCGCGCGACACGATCCGGCAGGGGCGGCCAACAGGGCGCTCCGAGTGGAGCGCCCTGTTTCGAAACCGCCTGGCACGAAGCTGAGGAGCCCTTCGCGCCGACGGATTTAGCCGCTATAGGTCCAGCCAGTGAAGGTGGACGTGATTGGGTCGGCGTCGCTGATCAGGTGCCCGCCAACGACCTCGCCGATGATCATTGTGTGGTCGCCGACGGGCACGAACTGCTCGGCCCTGCACTCAAGCCAGGCCATCGCGCCGTTCAAAACGGGAGAGCCATGCGGTGCAACGGCGTGTGGAATCCCATCCATCTTGTGGTGAACCACAGCCTTTTCGCCCTCGGTTCTCCCGAGAATCTTGGAGCCGTTATGTGGCTGCGCGAACTTCGCCGCGAGGTGGAGCCCCTCGTCGTTCGCAGGGAGGAAGTTGACGGTGAACCACCTGTCGTCCCGGACGTTGGCAAGGGTATGGGCGTCGTTTTCGAACGAGACGGCCAGCATTCGCGGCTTGAATGAGACCTGCATGACCCAGTCAGCCATCATGCCATTGAGTTCGCGATCACCCGCACGGCTACCAACGATGTAGAGGCCGTAAGGCATCAGGTCCATTATCTGGCCGAGGTCGGCGGTTACGGGAGTTTCGATTGCCATGTTGAACCTCCACAGCTGGCTCCCGGTCGAATCGAGCACACCGAAAGCGGCTGTCGTTACTTGCAGTCTCTGCCTGGGCCAGCCGCATCGCGAGGGTCGTTAGGACCATGGCGGCAGGGCTGTTTGGGCACGAATTCTTGGCCAGCCCGGCGGAGTGACGGGGCGCGGCTTTATTCCGGCGGTTCGACACGCATTCTTCCCAGATGGATTACGTTAGATTTAACTGGCTTGAAAACGGCCTAGAGTATCGAACTCAAAGAGTATTTCGTAGGAGAAATTATGGACGGCGAAGGCGCATGCCCGGTGGCCCACGGGGCCACGAATTTCGGAGACAGGAACAATCGCGACTGGTGGCCAAACCAGTTGAACCTCAAGATCCTGCATCAGAATTCCTCGATGTCCGACCCTATGGGCACGGACTTCAACTATGCAGAGGAATTCAAGAAGCTCGACCTCAAAGCGCTGAAGCAGGACCTCTACGCTCTGATGACCGACAGCCAGGACTGGTGGCCGGCAGACTACGGCCACTACGGCGGACTCTTCATCCGCATGGCCTGGCATAGCGCTGGCACCTACCGCACAGGCGATGGCCGCGGTGGCGCAGGGTCAGGAACGCAGCGTTTCGCCCCGCTCAACAGCTGGCCCGACAACGGGAACCTCGACAAGGCGCGCCGCCTGCTCTGGCCGATTAAGCAAAAGTACGGCAACAAGATCTCCTGGGCCGATCTGATGATCCTCGCGGGCAACTGCGCCATCGAGTCGATGGGCGGCCCGACCTTTGGCTTCGGCGGCGGGCGCGAAGACATCTGGGAGCCTGAAGAGGACATCTACTGGGGCGCGGAAAAGGAATGGCTGGCCACGAGCGACCACGAGCTCTCTCGCTATTCTGGCGACCGGGAACTCGAGAATCCGTTGGCGGCCGTGCAGATGGGCCTCATCTACGTGAACCCGGAAGGCCCGGACGGTAACCCGGACCCAATCGGCTCGGGTCGGGATATCCGCGAGACGTTCAAGCGCATGGCGATGAACGATTACGAGACCGTGGCACTGACGGCGGGCGGCCACACCTTCGGCAAGACGCATGGCGCAGGGCCGGCCACGCATGTCGGGCCCGAACCAGAAGCCGCTCCCATCGAAGCCCAGGGATTCGGCTGGCTCTCCAGCTATGGGAGCGGCAAGGGCCGCGACGCGATCACCAGTGGGCTGGAAGGCGCCTGGACCGCGAACCCGACGAAATGGGACATGGGTTACTTCGACGTCCTCTTCCGCTACGAGTGGGAGCTGGAGAAGAGCCCCGCGGGCGCAAACCAGTGGAAGCCGAAAGGTCTGAGGCCGGAAGACATGGCCCCCGATCCGGAGGACGCGTCAAAGCACCTGCCGATCATGATGACGACCGCCGACATGGCGATGCGATACGACCCCGAGTACGAGAAGATCTCACGCCACTTCCACGCGAACCCGGCGGAGTTCGCCGACGCCTTCGCGCGCGCGTGGTTCAAGCTCACCCATCGCGACATGGGTCCGAAGTCTCGCTACCTCGGCCCCGAAGTCCCGGCCGAGGACCTCATCTGGCAGGACCCGATCCCCGGTGTCAACCACCTGCTGATCGACGCCAATGACATCGCGGCACTCAAGGCCACGATCCTCGCCTCGGGCATGCCAATCTCCCAGCTCGTGTCGACGGCGTGGGCATCCGCTTCGACCTTCCGGGGCTCCGACAAGCGGGGCGGCGCAAATGGCGCGCGCATCCGCCTCGAACCCCAGAAGAACTGGGAAGTGAACGAACCGGCAAAGCTCGCGGCGGCGCTCAAGACCTACGAGGGTATCCAGAAGGCCTTCAACGACTCGGCAACCGGTGGCAAGAAGGTCTCGCTTGCTGATCTCATCGTGTTGGGCGGTTGTGCAGCCGTTGAAGCCGCCGCAAAGAAGGCCGGGCACGACGTGACCGTCCCCTTCACACCCGGCCGCACTGACACATCGCAGGAGGCGACCGACGTAGAGTCGTTCGAGGTGCTCGAGCCGATGGCCGACGGCTTCCGCAACTACGAGAAGACCAAGTACACGCTCTCCGCGGAAGAACTGCTCATCGACAAGGCGCAGCTGCTCACGCTGACCGCCCCGGAGATGACGGTCCTCGTCGGCGGAATGCGTGTCCTCGGCGCCAACGTCGGTGGCTCCAAGCACGGAGTCTTCACGAACCGGGCGGAGACGCTGACCAACGACTTCTTCGTGAACCTCATCGACATGGGCACGGAATGGAAGGCCACCTCCGGCGCCGAAGATGTGTTCGAGGGCCGCGACCGCAAGTCCGGCGCTGTGAAATGGACCGCGACGCGAGCCGACCTCGTGTTCGGTTCGAACTCCCAGCTCCGCGCCCTGGCCGAGGTCTATGCACAGAGCGATGCGCAGGCGAAGTTCGCCAAAGACTTCGTGGCGGCCTGGACCAAGGTGATGGACGCGGACCGTTTCGACGTAGCCTGATATCCACTCTCGCTCTCGCCGGTCGAACTCGATCGGCGGGGGCACATTCACGTTAGGGGCCACTGATGCGAATCGGGACAATGCTCTCCATGCCGGGCGACCCTGCCGGTACCGCTGAGTTAGTGGCTCGGGCCGCCCGAGCGGAGGCGGCGGGTTTTGCCTCGGCATGGCTGCCGCAGGTCGGGACGGTGGACGCGTTGATGACATTGGCGCTCGCCGGTTCGGAGACCAATCGCATCGAACTCGGGACTGCTGTCGTGCCGACCTATCCGCGGCACCCAACGGTGCTCGCCCAGCAGGCCCTCACCACCCAGGACGCGACCGGCGGTCGACTGGCGCTGGGCATCGGGCTGAGCCACAAAATGATGATCGAAGGCGGCCTCGGCCTGGACTACTCCCGGCCAATTCCCCACATGCGTGAGTACCTCACCATCCTGAATGGCCTCCTCGATGGCGAGCGCGTCGCCTTTCAGGGCGAGGAATACCGGGTGAACTACCAGGTGGGCGTCGCCGGGGCGAAGCGGCCACCGGTGATCGTCGCCGCCCTCGGCCCGGCGATGCTGCGCCTTTGTGGGCGGCTCGCCGATGGCACTGTGACGTGGATGGGCGGCACCGACTTCCTACGTAATGTCGCCGTCCCGACGATGTCAGAGGCGGCGAAGAAGGCAGGGAAACCTGCGCCGCGCTTCGTCGCGATGGTGCCCGTGCTGCTGGCGAAAGACCCGGCAGCCGGACGAGACACGGTCAACTCCACCTTCGCCAGGTACGGGCAGATCCCTTCGTACCGAGCCACGTTGGACCGTGGAGGCGCGGCCAACCCGGCCGACGTGGCAATTGTCGGGGGCGAAGAAGAAATCGAGTCGGGTTTCCGTGCGTTCGAATCCGCCGGCGTCACCGACCTCGTGGCGGTGATCCCGCCGGGAGCGAACGAAGCCGACGCGACGTATGAGTTCGTTTCGGAGTTGGCGAAGCGGGGTTAGAACGGCGGTCGCTATCAAAGTCCACTTGGGAACGTCGTTCCCGTCCTCGCGAAGAGTTCGCCGAACGCCGTCAGGTCCCGCGCCGTTTCGAATCGAGCCCGTCCAATCCGGCGAAGAACTCTTCGAGCCCTCCGGGCATTGCGAAGAAGAGACTTCGAACGCTGGCACTCGAAACGTTTTTGACTTCGTGGAGGGTCCCGGCCGGTATAGCGACAACAGTCTTCCTCGCGATAGGAACCCGGCGTTCGCCGACGAGGACCTCAAGACCATCGTCAAGCATGTACCAATACTCGTCCTCGTCCCGATGTCGTGTGGGCACCGACAACGAAGCCCGGCGCGAGGACCGACTCGAAGAACGAAAACCTCCCCGCGGTCTGTTCAGCACCGAGCAAGCGGCGGATATGGTTGTCACCATTTGCGAAGTCCCAGACTGTTACGCCGGGATCGTTGCTGTTGACCACCCGCGGTTCGAAGTCGCTCATGCGTCGAATATCTCCAGTTGAAATAGACGGCGAACGGTATCAGGAGCGTTCTTCGCGGCGCAACGAGGTTGAGCGACCAGCAGGTCCTCGCTCTGCTTGGCCCGCACGCGAAGCCAACGACGAGTGGCAGATCACCGTGGTAGCCTGCCGCCTCAGCAGGAGGCAGGCATGACCTATTCGATCGTTGCTCGAGACCCGGACACCGGCGGGTTCGGCGTTGGAGTCCAAACGCACCAACCGTCGGTTGGCGCAATCGTCCCATGGGTGAAGTCCGGCGTTGGGGCGGTCGCCACCCAGTCGTTCGCCAACATCAACTTCGGCCCGCAGGGGCTAGCGCTGCTCGAAACTGGTCTCGACGCTGGGCGCGCGCTTGCGGCGATCATCGCGGGCGACACCATGGAACAACGGCGGCAGGTCGCGATTATCGATGAGTCTGGCACTGCCGCAGTCCACACGGGGGCCGATTGCATACCATTTGCGAGCCACGTCATCGGCGAAAGCTTCTCTGCCCAGGCGAACATGATGACCTCCGAAGGCGTGCCTGAAGCCATGGCCGCCGCTTATACCGCTGCCCGTGGACCTCTCGCTGTCCGAATCATGGCCGCGCTCGATGCGGGGCAGGCAGCAGGCGGCGACATCCGTGGGAGCCAGTCGTCCGCGATCCTCGTACGCGAACCGGGGCCACTCTCCTCGACGTGGGACCTGCGCGTGGACAACAGCCGCGAACCGCTCGAAGAGCTTCGCCGCCTCGTCAACATCCGGCTCGCCGGACAATTGATTTCGCGCCAGATAACCAATTCGACGCCACTTGATGTCGCGATGGCTACATTTCAGGAAGCATCGCGGCTCTACCAGTCGGATGAGCAAACGTTCTGGTTCGCCGTCGATACCCTCATGATGCTCGGCTGCGAAGCTGAGGCAGTAGACATCCTTGAGATGCTCTTCCTTCGCGCACCGCAGTGGCGGGAGCTACTTCTCCGGCTCACGTTGCCGGGTGCACTCGCCCTCAAGCCCCGGTTCGAGCGTTAGAACGGACTTTGGCGGCGGAGTACGCTTCGAGAAGGCTGGCGCGAACTGTTGGTCGACGGAACCTTCGGGATTCAAGGACGCCCGCTGCGCTCATGTGCTCCCGAACAGCTTCGTTTTGAAGCACCTCGGCGAGCGCCGCGGCCATATCCCGCGCATCTTCCGGATGGACCGGCACTTCAGGCGCTCGCACCCGGAAAGGCACAATCCGCCCCGCGCCTCCAACGACTTCAGGTAGGGCACCCCCGTCGCTGACCACCACTGGGAGTCCAGCAGCCATCGCTTCAGCGACGGGCATACCGAATCCCTCGCCCAAACTCGGTTGAAAAAGAACAGATGCAGTGTGAAGTGCGTGAATTAGAGCTTCTTCATCAACGAAACCGCGTTCATCAATTCGATTCTCGACGCCGAGACGTCGAGCGAGGTCAAGATCTTTCCGGCTCAACCGCTCGCCGATTCGCACCAGTCGCGACCCGGTCAGCGCAGGCTCCGCAAGGGTGTGTAGCATCAAGGGAATGTTCTTGTAGTAGGCGGTGGTGCCGATGCTGAGAATGACGCCATCCTCGCGAGAAATTCTAGCGTCGGCATAAATGTAGTCCGGGACAGGCACAGGCACGACGTGAATCCGATTTTCGAGAGACGGTGAAAGGCTGCTCAGAGCTTCTCCCGACGACGTCGAGGGAACGATGATGGCGTCCGCGTTATGGAGAGCTTTGAAAGACCGTGAAAACACAGCGCGGGCCAGGACCGCGTTGGGGGGCCACTTCCTGCGGAACTGGTGCGGCATCAAATCGTGGACCGTCACCACGCGGGCACAGCTGAATCGCCGCATATGCGGAGCAACGTAGATATCAGTGAAGTGGACGAGGTCCGGCGGTGCTGTCCACCGGCGAGGAAGCGATCTGAAGTGGCGGTATCTCTGAAATGGGGCTCGGAACGGGGCCGGCATGTTGAAATGCGACGCCGAAATACCGCGAACGGACGTTTCAGGGTCCAGAAGTGCCACAAGGCGCTCGGAATAGCGGCTCATGCTTCGCCATACCTCCGGCGCGGGACCGCGAGGTTGAATGAAGAGGACGGATCGCGGGACTGCCGGGACATCATTCACGCGTGGGGCACTCGAGTGTTCATAAGCCTAGCCAAACTCGGAGCAATTGCCACAAGCACGACTGTCCGCCGGCGTCCGAAATCGAGCGGACTCGAAGCATTCATGGTCGGAGTCCCGAAAGACTACCGCCGGGCAACGGCATGCGTCACGCTCAACCGCCGATATGCGACATCTCGACCTTCGGGAGAAGTGCAGTTTCGGCCGTTCGGAGTTCGGAGTAGCGGTCATCGCGAACTCGCCAGACCGAGGCGAGGAACGTCGCAATCTCCTCATCCGAAGCGCCAGAACGGAGGAGCGAACGGAAGTCGTGGCCGCGGACTCCGAAGAGGCAAGTATAAAGTTCGCCTTCCGGCGAGAGCCGGGCGCGTGTGCAGTCGCCGCAAAATGGCTCAGAGATCGAGGTGATAACACCAATCTCGCCGGAGCCATCCGTATACCGCCAGCGGCGGGCGACTTCGCCGCGATAGTTCGCCTCGGCTGGCTCAATCGGAAGTTCGGCGTTAATGCGTTCGACGAGTTCACGCGCGGGCACAACGTGCTCTAGCTGCCAGCCATTCGTGGCGCCAACGTCCATGAACTCGATGAACCGGACGATGACCCCGGTGCCTTTGAAATGGCGAGCCAGGTCAACCAGCGTGTGGTCGTTGGTGCCGCGTTTGACCACCGCGTTCACCTTGATGGGTGCGAGGCCAGCCTCGCGAGCCGCTTCGATGCCGTCGAGCACTACCGACACCGGTACACCTGAATCGTTCATCGCCTGGAACACCGCATCGTCCAACGAATCGAGGGAGACGGTGACTCGTTCAAGGCCAGCGTCCTTCAACTTTTGCGCTTGCGCACGCAAAAGTGAACCGTTTGTCGTGAGCGTGAGGTCCTTGAGTCCGGGGATTTCGTTCAGGCTCGCAATCAAGGTGTTCAGGTCGCGCCGAACGAGCGGTTCGCCCCCGGTGATTCGGATCTTCTCGACGCCATGGGCTACGAAGATCCGCGCCAGGCGGGTGATTTCTTCGTAGTTGAGTAGCTCGGTGCGATTGAGAAACTGATAGCCCGGCCCGAAGACCTCGCGCGGCATGCAGTACGTGCAGCGAAAGTTGCAGCGATCAGTTACGGAAATGCGAAGGTCGCGCAGGGGGCGCTGGAATGAATCGGTGAGTACCACGTGTTCAGTGTAGCGAATTGCGATCAGGTGGTGGCGGCAGGTTCGGGCTCGGGCAATTCGGCCAGGCGGCGGAGCAGGTCTTCATACTTCCGCGCGCGCTCGGCAAGTTCTTCTCGCATCGAAGACATCTTTTCCATCTTCTGATCGATAAGCGCGATTTGCTGCATCGTGGCGTCGTGGGCGATGCGGGCCTTGCCCACTTTTTCGAGCGCGTCGGCATCCTTGCGCCAGCCGGCGCGAATCTGGAGGCGCACATCTTCGGCCTCGAGCATCTCCTTGATTTCTGCGAGTGAGAACCCAAGAAGCTCCTTGAGTTGCCGGATCCGATCGACTCGCTCCATATCTTCCGGGGAGTACAGCCGGAACCCGCCATCCATCCGCGTAGGCGGATCGAGGAGGCCTTTCTCTTCGTAATACCGGAGCGTGCGCTGCGTAAGGCTGGCACGTTCGGCTGCTTCGCCAATCTGCAGGAATCGTTCGGTGGGAGCGCTATCGGACATTTCTTGAGCCTAGTCTAACAACGTTAACGCGCACGTCAATGTTCCGCGTTTGGGTGCCGGAAAGATCCCTTGAATGACGGAGTGTGTCCTTGTAAATATCGCTATAGAGGGTTGCTCCTTAGGCCCAGCGCTGGGCCGAAGCCACCGTCACACATAAGCCGACCCGGGCGTGAAAACTGCGTGTGAAGAGCCAACACAAGAACATAAGAGCGTTGAACCAGCCCGTGGTGCGGACTAACTTACGCCCTACGTTCCCGGGTCACCTTGCGTGACGTCCCCCGGAGCAGGCCCTTCAGGCCAGCGTGTTCATTGACGAATTTGGTTCCGGTTCGAAACCCGACAAGCCCCGGGAGAGAGGAGTGTGCGCCCCGAATGGAAGACCGTGTCCGGCTCGACTCGCGCGAACTCCTCCGAGCCTGGCAGGGCGTCCTCGGGCGCCTCGAACTCGAACTCAATCCGCACAACTTCACGACATGGCTGGCGCCAACCCGCGCGCGTTCGTTCGATGGTTCCGACCTTGTGGTCGAAGCTCGCTCGACGATGGCCTGCGACTGGCTCGATCGGCGGATGCGCACCGTCGTGGAGCGGGCGGCAGCCCAGGCCTTTGGCGCCGAGGTGCAGCTTACCTTCGTTGCCTCGGGCGAACACCTGACAGAGGAGCCGACTGCTCTGGCGCCGAGAGCCGTTGCCGCCCGAACCGTTGGTGACGTGCTCGGCACGGTGAATTGCTCGTTTACCTTCGAGGATTACCTCTCGACCCAGGGAAACCGGCTGGCATTGCAGGCTTGCCTCGCCCTGGTCGAACCAAGTGACCTCGTCGCGAGCCCCGTTGTCCTCTTTGGCTCCCCTGGGCTCGGGAAGACGCACCTGTTGCACGCGCTGGCGTGCCGGGCAAAAGAGCTTGGCCGAAATGTAGCCTGTCTAAGCGCGGAAGAGTTCACCAACCGGTTCCTCGGCGCGATGCGCGCAAAACGGGCCGACGAGTTCCAGGCGGAGATCCGGCGCGTCCAACTGCTGATCATCGATGACCTCCAGTCGATCGCAGGGAAGAAGGCCACGCAGGACGAACTGGTCTGGACAATCGACGCCGTAACCAACGCCGGCGGACATGTGGTCGTCGCGTCTGAACGGCACCCGTTCGAATTGGGGTTGCTCGAACGCCTCGAGTCGCGCCTTGCAGCCGGCATCATCACGCGGATGGAACCGTTTGAGTGGAGCGAACGCCGGGCGTTCATCGAAGCGGTCGCCCGAAGAAAGCGCGGCGGGCTCCCGGGCTGGGCCATCGACCGGCTTGCCGGTGTGAATGCTCCATCCGTGCGAGTCCTCCTCGGATGCGTGAATGCCGCCCTCGCCCTCGAACGTGCTCAGCAACTCGACCTCCGGACGCTCGACGCGTCGCTCGCAGGCGTAACAGTCCTTGATAAGAGCGTCCCGGGCGGAAGCGAACAACAACTTCTCGATCGGATTGCCCAGTACTTCGGAGTCGCCTGCGAGGACCTCATCGGCCGCGCCAGAAGCAATCGCCTTTCGGAAGCACGAGCGGTCGCTGCCGCCGGTCTCCAGGCACGAGGCTACAGCCTGCCGCGAATCGGCTCGCTGTTCAGCGGGCGCGACAAGGGGACGATCAGCACCCTCGCCCGCCGCGGGCGCGAATTGCTGGAAGAACAAGACCTCTTGGAACACCTGATCGCCGGTTAGAGTGATCACCTCGGCGTAAGCGGTCGTATCTTCTGTACGTGAGTGACTTTCGGCTGGCCGATGACTTCGACCTCATAGCGCTGGTGGCTGCAGGGAAGGAAGACGCCCTCGGCGTGCTTTACGACCGGTTTCACCGGCAGTGCTTCTCCTTCTCGCTTCGAATCCTCGGCGGAGAACAGGATGCGGAAGAAGCGGTGCAAGAAACCTTCGTCCGAGTCTGGCGAAACGCCGAAAAGTACGATAGCTCGCGGGCAGGCGTCGCCAGCTGGATCCTCTCGATTACCCGGAACCTCTGCATCGATGAGATTCGCCGAAGGCGCAGGCGCGTGCCAGAGATGCCTTCGTTCGACGATGCGTTTGAAGTTGCCTCCCCGGACCGCACCGATGTCGCCGCCGAGCGGGAGATTGTCGGACAGCAGGTGCGAGGCGCCCTGGGCTCGCTTTCGAGCGAGCAGCGTAGCGCTATCGAACTGGTCTACTTTCACGGGCTGACCAGCCAGGAAGTCGGACGAATCCTCGAGGTGCCGGCCCCCACAGTGAGGAGTCGCTTGCGCCTCGGTCTGCTTAAACTTGGCGGAGTTCTGCAAGAGAGGGGGATAGCGAACGTTGACTGAAGAAGAACATCCCCTCGACTACCTGCCTGAACTCGCGCTTGGGGTTCTCGCCGAAGACGACGCTCCCCGCATCCGGGAACACCTTGAAACGTGCGCGTCCTGCAGGGACGAGTACGAAACGATGGTGCGAGCTGCGCGCCTGCTGCCCTTCGCCATGGAAGAGCTCGAGCCCGGCCCTGAGGTTCGCGCCGGACTGATGGACCGGATAGCGAGCGAACCACGCCTGCTGCGCCCGAAGCGAGGCTGGCCCCGCTGGCAACAGCTCACCGCGATAGCCGCCGCCGCCGCTGTCCTGGTCGTGGTTGGCGGATTCGCGGGAGCGTTCCTTACGGGAAGCGACAACTCCTTGACGGAAGAGAACGGACTCCAACGAACATTGGTCGAAGCGGTGGCCGAAGGGAACGCCCGGCGCGAAACGGCCGAACAGGACGGAGCCACGACGGCGCTCGTCTATGCGCCCGGCAGTTCTTCCGCGTTCGCGTGGGTCCAGAACCTGCCAACGCTCCCTGACGGAAAGGCGTACCAGGCGTGGTTCATCGAGAGCGGCACCGCCAGACCTTCCGATGTCTTCTCTACAAGCGAGGGCGGAGTCTGGGTGAGTTCGCCCGGCGACATCTCTCACTTCGGAGCGTTCGCCCTGACGATCGAAGACAAAGGCGGAGCGACGCAACCAAGTCAGACCCCGTTCATGGTGCTGACGCTGGGTACAGCCGCCAGTCGTCAGCCATTCACCACCCAGGATTGGCTCGCGCTGACGACCCGAAACTAGGCTTCCGTTCTACAGTGCATCGTTCGCACCGGACTAGAACTGAAGGACGAGTTTGCCGGAATCGCTCCAGGTAGCGCCCGTCGTCCGACTTCCAACGCTCGCGAGAAAACTCTTCGAAGTTTTGCTGCTTGCCGAACTGCGAAACGTGCGCGGAGAGCGCGAGGATCTTCATTTCCAACTGGGGAGCGATGTCGACGTCGAAGTTCGGCTGATTGGAATTCCACAGCAGGACTTCGCGGACCTTGTGCGGCTCGAGGCCCTCGGCAAGATGCTCCGGAAAGTTCAGGTGGTCGCGGGCCGTGGGATAGACAGCGTCAAGCGCGGCGGTGCCAACAGCTCGATGGTCGGGATGGTTGATGAAACTATCCCGGATGATGATGTCCGTCGGGTCATGCGTGATGACGGTGTGCGGGCGCAGGACGCGGATGTAACGGACGATCTCTTCAAGCAGCACCCGGTCGTAAACCAGTTCGCCATCCTCGTGCTCCAGGAAGAAGACGTCCTTCACGCCCATCCGCCGGCACGCCTCGCGCTGTTCTTCCTTGCGCAGGCCGATCAGTCGCTGTCGCGGCATGTTGCGGTCTTCTGTGCCCTTGGCGCCGTTCGTACAAATGAGAAAGAAAACTTCCCATCCGGCTGCCGCGAGTTGCGCCGAATACCCGGCCGCACCGAAGTCGCCATCGTCGGGGTGAGCTGCGATCACAAGGGCGACATCGGTCATGGCAACCCATCGTTGCGCACCCGCCATGCCGTCGCAAGCACGGGGTGTTCCGAACACGATTGACGATAAAGCCTGCCCGTTGCTAAAGTTCGGGCACGAACATGCGTTCGAGAGGGACTGCCCCAATGAAAGAACTCTCCTCCAAACAGGACCAAATCCTCGAGTTCCTGCGCTCATTCATCGAAGACAAAGACTATCCGCCGAGCATTCGCGACATCCAGGAAGGCTGCAGCATTAGCAGCACTTCGGTGGTGGACTACAACCTCAGGAAACTCGAAGAGAAGGGCATGATTCGCCGCGACCGCGAGGTATCCCGCGGGATTGAAGTACTTGGCGCACGCGGTGGCCGTCGCGCCCGAATCGTGGAGATTCCGGTCCTCGGAACAATCGCAGCCGGGCAGCCGATTCCAGTTCCTTCAGCCGAACGATGGGGCAACGACAACGAAGACACGGTCGCGGTGACCGAGGACATGGTCAGGGGCAAAACCAATGTCTTCGCCCTGCGCGTGAAGGGGACTTCGATGATCGAAGACCTCATCGACGATGGCGACATCGTCTTCCTTGAGCCGGCCCGAGCGGCAAACGACGGTGAGAAAGTCGCCGTTTGGCTCAAGGATCGCGGCGAAGTGACACTGAAGCGCATCTATCACGAAGGCAGTAGCGTGCGTTTGCAACCTGCCAACAGCACCATGCAGCCGATCTACACCTCGGCCGACAACGTCGAGATCCAGGGTCGGTTTATCTCTTCCTTCCGCCCGAGCGATTAATATCTCCTGACACTTGGAGAGGTGGGGCAACTCGAAGCGGGTCTGCCTGGCGTTGTCATGAACGAACCAATCGTCAGCGTTCGCGACCTTTCGATCCGCTACCGAACGCGGGAATCGGTCGTGCATGCGGCCGAGAATGTCGCCTTCGAACTTCGGCGTGGCAAAATCCTCACGATCATCGGTGAGAGCGGCTCCGGCAAGTCGACCATCGCGATGTCCGTCCTCCGGCTGCTGCCCAATGAGGCCGACATTCTCTCCGGAGAGGTGAATTTCGAGGGCCGCAACCTCTTGGCGCTCGAAGAACGACAACTCCGGCCGCTGCGTGGCCGCCGAATTGCCATGATTTTTCAGGACCCGGTTGCGGGCCTGAACCCGGTACTCGACATCGGCAGCCAGGTCGCCGAGATGCTCACCAGCCACATGGAGATTAGCAAGAAGGAAGCGAAGGTCCAGGCCGTCCAAATCCTGCGGAATGTTGGTCTGACCGACCCGGAACGCATCGCCAAGTCATACCCATTCCAGCTGTCTGGTGGAATGTGTCAGCGGGTAATGATTGGCATCGCGACAGCGCTCGACCCGGACGTGATCATCGCCGACGAACCGACGAGCGCACTGGATGTGACCATCCAGGCGCAGATTCTTTACCAGCTGGACCAGCTCCGGAAGGAACGCGGTACCGCGATCCTCTTAATTACCCATGACTTCGGTGTAGTCGCCCAGATGGCCGACGAGGTGGCCGTCATGTACGCGGGCCGCGTCGTGGAAAGGGGCGAGGTCTGGGAAATGCTCAAAGCGCCGTTACATCCCTATACACACGCGCTATTAGGCACTCTGCCCCGAGTGGACGACGCGCGTTCACATCTGCGCCAGATTCCGGGACATCCTCCGGAAATGGTAGAACCCGCGCAGCATTGCCCATACATTCCACGCTGCTCGAAGGTGATGAACATCTGCCGGCAGAGCCCTCCACCACCACTCGCACAGCCTGAGGGCGGCACGCACGAAGTCGCCTGCTACAACCCGGTTTGGCAACCGCCCGAGTAGCGGCGCAGCTCTCGTTTTACGACTCGAGCCAGTTCACATCGCCGCAGAGATCTTCCGCGTGCGACTTCGATGCGAAGACCGCGTACTCCTTCTTGCTCTCGCCGATCGTGCTAATAGCGCCGTGGCCCGGCCAGATGGTCGTGTCGTCAGGAAGGGCATAGAGTTCCCGCTTGATCGATTCGATCTCCTGCAAGAGTGCATCGTTGTCTTTGGTCCGTCCTGGGCCCCCTGGAAACAGCGTGTCGCCTACGAAGGCATGCTTCCCGCAAACGTAGGTCGTGCTGCCCGGCGTGTGCCCTGGCACGCTCAGCACCCGGAAGACCAGGTTTCCGACTTTCACTTCGTCGCCATGCGAAACCGCCGTGTCGAGTTGTCCGTCTTTCAGGCCGGGCTCAATCCCATCTGCATAGAGCTTCGCTCCGAACTTCTCCTTCAGAGCGTCGACTGCCGGAGTATGGTCGAAATGACCATGCGTCAGCAGGATCTTCGAAGGTTTCACGCCCGCGCTCTCGGCGGCGGCGGAATTGACGTCGGGTTCGCCCGGAGCATCGACGAAGGCGGCCTCGCCGGTCGCTCGGTCGATGACGACGAAAACGTTGTTGCCGTAGCCGGTCGGGCCGGCCATCACTATCTCCAGGTCACCATCGCGGACGGATTCCATGGTTCAGCCTCCTGAATCGGATTGTGCTGGCATGGTAGCGGTTTCGGGTGCGACAGCGCGCGCATGTTCCAAGAGGTAGCGAACCTGGCCCGGCGTCTTCAGCACGTACACCGTCGCATTCGGTGGATTCTCGAAAAGCGATTCGTGAAGCCCGCGATTCTGCTTCCTGAACGCCGTTACTCCCCAAACAAGCATCGAATCGCGACTCATGAAGGTCTGTCCGAGCGTCTCGCGATTGCCGTTCCACAATTCGTGGTGGGCGAAAGACCTTGATATCGTCCGCCAGGAGAGGCGCCGATAGACCGTCCGCCACGGGAGACGAAGCCAGATCGCGGTATCGGCGACGGGAAGTATCAGGTCCCTAACGTGGGAGTAGTTGCCTTCGATGACCCACCCTTCGGGATGTCCTTCAAGAAACGCCGATACCTTCTCTCGAAACTCCTCGCGCGAAAGGTCCACCCAGTTGGGGTGGGCGTGGAAAACCGCGTCGAGTTCAAGCAACGGCAACGAGAAACGTGCCGCCAATTCACGGCTCAGCGTCGACTTTCCGGAGCCGGAAGGCCCGTAGACAGCTATGCGATGGCCCATCGGCACGGGGCGGGGACTTTTCGAAGTAGGTTCAGGCACAGGCCGAATCATACCGGCACAGGTTCGGAAGTCGGAGGCTTCGAGAAGAGTGCGACAAGCACTGCGAGCACAACGAACATCGCCCCGCAAACAATGAAGCCCACGGTGAGTGAGGTCGACGCGAAATAAGCGGCGCTCAGTGGCCCGACCATAAAGGCAATCGCCTGGGCAGAGCTGGCGAGCCCGAAAGCAGTGCCCCGGCGAGCCGGTGGGACACTACTGGCGATGAGGGTGTTGGTCGCTGGCATCGAGGCCCCGTTGGCAACCGCGAAGACCAACAACCCAACCACGAAGTACCACTCGTTGTTTCCAATCGCGAGGGCTGGGGCCGCAGCGGCGGAGAGAAGCGTGAGGGCAACGAGTGTCCCCCGCAGCCCGGTCCACAGTCCGAGCACTCGGGCGACGACAAGCACGCCGATGACGCTGCCCGCGCCGGCGGCCGTGAAGGCGATTCCCGACAACGTGCTCGCGCGGTCTTCTCCGGCGATATCCTTCAAGGCGATCGGCGTTGCAACACGAATCAACTGGTTCAAGGCGAAGAGCCCGAAATAAAGCAACACCGCAATCCAAAACGTTCGACTGAAACCGGATGCCCAGCTCAGCGAGAGCTCGGAGCCGCCTGGCTCCGGCCTCTTTGAGCTTCGCCACTTGCGGCTCCACCTGGTCGCGGGGGACGGCGATGATGATCCAGATGGCGGCAAACGCAGGCAGGAGGGCGCTCGCGACAATCGCCCCGCGAAAGCCGACGAGGATAGCGAGGCCGGCTCCGCAGGCAGGGCCGAGCGTGCTGCCGAGGTACTGTCCTGCCGTGACTACGCCAAGCGCCTTCTCGAGGCGTTCCTCCGGGACAGACACGCTTGTTAGCGCAATGGCAGCCGGGATAAACCCGGAAAAGAGCCCCTGCATCGACAGCGAAACCACGATGACCCACGGTGCATGTGCAACGGCGGCGATGGCAGTGGTTAACGTCGCGGCGAAGAGCGCGCGAATGAACATGAGTTTGCGGCCATAGCGGTCGGACAGAACACCCCAGACTGGCCCGGTGACCAACCGGGCGACGCCCTGCACGGCGGTTGCGATGCCGACCCAGAAGAGCGCGTTCGCATCGCTAGTCGCACCGATGTCCCGGAGGTAGAGCGGCAAGAACGGCCACCAGAAGTTCATGGCGAAGCTCGCAAGGAAAGCGCCTGAACCAATCGCTATGGAGATCTTGAGGTATGGACTCGTCGAACCGTCTCGCCCTTCGATGACGGTGATCGGGGCGTCGGCATTCGGTGCGAGTTGTGCCACGACGGCAATCCTACCGGCTGACCGCGTCGGGGGCGTTTCGGGTTCGCGACCGAATTCCGATCACTTTCGCAGCACAAACCGGACGACGTTCTCTATGACCGTCTCAGGTTCGGCGATGATGCCGGTCAACGTGAGCAGAACGACGGCGCCAACCGCAACCAAAACAACAGGAAACGCGAGCGACTTGCAGCGTTGAAGCAACCAGGACACCCGGCCAGTGTGACTGGACTAAGTGGACTAAGTCCAGTGGACTAAGTTATCCTTCAGACATGCGCCAGGTGAACATCCACGAAGCCAAGACCCACTTCTCAGAACTAATCGCGGCCGTCGAGCGAGGTGAAGAGGTCGTGATCGCACGTCGCGGTAAGCCAGTCGCAAAAGTCTCCGCCTGCGATGAGAGCCCTCGTCCAAAGGTAAGACTGGGACTCTTTGAGGGTCTGGTCCGCGAAATTGACCCCGATTGGTGGAAGCCTGTCCCCGATGAATTGATTCGGGAAGAGTTTGGCGATAAGTATGCCGACGAGGTCGGGGCTCCTTGAGTGTCCTACTGGATACGAACGCTTTCGTGTGGGCCCTGGGAGACCAGGCCCGGCTCACCGCCCCGGCTCGCACGGCAATTCTTTCTCCGAGCGGGCCACTTTTCTTGAGCCCGCTGACAACCTATGAGCTGTCGCAAAAGGTTCATGTCGGAAAACTACAGCTGCCCGTTGCACCATCAGCGTTTGTTCAACAAGGAATGGAAAGCCTTGGACTCTCCGCGCTCCCGGTAGAGTTCCGGCACTCGGCTGCCTCGGATTCGCTGGCATGGCATCATCGCGACCCGTTCGATCGGCTCATTGCTCTGCAAGCCATCGTGGAAGGCTTCGATGTCATCTCTTCGGACGCGGTGTTCGAGCGCTATGGGATCCGTCGCATCTGGTAGCTCGCCTCAAATCCGGCCGTCGATGTCCACCTCAAACGGGACGCTTGGGAGTTCGCCTCGAAGTACCGCTGGAAACAGCATCGGCAGCTCGCGCGGCACGAAGACGTCCTCCGAAGCAAGGATCTCCTCGAGAGACCACCATCGATACCCTTTGAGTTCCTGCAACTCCAGGTCCGTCCACGAATCCACGGTGATTCGCGAGTCAGGCTCCGTGCGAGCTACGTAGTAGCGCTCAAACACGTCGAGCCAGCGATCCCCCAACGCTCCGACCCAGCGCCGTGTCCAGATGCAGGGTCCGAGCGGGACGGTCAGTCCCGTCTCTTCCATCAGTTCACGCGCGGCCGCTTCCTCATGGGTTTCGCCAGGTTCGACGCCGCCGCCCGGGGGGAACCAGAACGGTTTGCCGGTGTCGATATCGGGATCCTTGGCGGTGAACAGAAGTGTCCGACCGATCGGATCGAGCAACAGGACCCGTGCCGTAGGCCGGACAATCGGGTTCTCTCGCGACGAGCCCGGATTCACGGCCTAGCCGTATACCAGCGACCGGTCGATCATCGCGCGGCTGATGACGACGCGCTGCACCTGGCTGGTTCCCTCAACGATCGTGAGCTGGCGAGCATCCCGGTAGTGGCGTTCGAGTGGATGATCCTTCATGTACCCCTGAGCTCCGAGGACCTGGAGTGCGTCGAAGGCCACCTTGTTCGCCATCTCGGTCGCGAAGGCTTTCGCGATCGAAAGGTTGTGGGCGTACTCCTTCATGAACTTACCCTGGTCGACGAGCCACGCAGCCTTGTAAACGAGGTTCCGAGCCGCCTCAATCTGGATGGCCATGTCCGCGAACATGAACTGGATCGCCTGAAAATCGATCACTGAATTACCGAACGCCTTGCGCTCACGAGCCCACTCCATCGCGTAGCCGGCAGCTCCCTCAGCGAGGCCAACACCCCGGGCTCCCACCGTTGGGCGCATGCTGTTCAGCGTAAGCATGGCGTGGTTGAAGCCCTGGCCCTCGACGCCGCCGAGCAGGTTTTCGGCCGGGACGCGGACGTCCGAGAAGCTGAAGTGCGCCGTGGGGACCGACTTCACTCCCATCTTGTCATCGGTGCGGTCGATCTGGACTCCCGACGCATGCGCGTCCACCACGAAGGCGCTAATGCCCTTGGCCCCGGGGCCACCGGTCCGCGCGAAGACTGTCAGTTGGTCGGCGACGGTGCCGCCGGAAATGTAGACCTTGTTGCCGTTGAGGACGTAGTCGTCGCCATCTCGGGTCGCACGCGTCTCGAGGGCGGCGGCGTCAGAACCATGATCGGGTTCGGTCAGGCAGAACGCCGCCTTGCGGTCGCCGTTCGCCAGGGCTGGCAGCCACTTCTGCTGTTGCTCGGGTGTTCCGCCAAACATGATTGGCCGGGTGGGAAGCCCGCTGAGCACGAGCATCAGACCGGCACCGCACTCGTACTTCGCGACTTCTTCGATGGCGAGGCAGAGCGGAAGAATGCCGTTCCCGGTGCCGCCCATCGATTCCGGGATGGCCATGCCAAGCAGGCCGGCCTTCTTGAAGGCCTCGAAATAGTCGTGCGGGTACTCGCCGGTCTCGTCGAGCTCCTTCGCCCGGGGAGCGACGACGTCGCGGGCGATTCGCCTCGCCGTGTCCTTGATCAGCTTGTTTTCTTCGGAAAGTTCGAAATCCATGGGTTCAGGCTCCATATCACGTAGCAGAGGTGAGTGGGTAGTGAAGCATGACCAGCGACGACGAAAAAGGCGAACGCGTGTTTAAGGTCAGCTTCAACACCGGACAGTCGATTCTCTGCGGACCGAGCTCAGAGTTCACCGCGCGTAAACTGAGTCATCCGTTTCTGTGCTACGGTTGCTGTACTCCTCCGCCAATCCCAGAAACTTTTCAATCGCTTTTCGACGGAGCTATCACACTCAGGATGGTTTAATTATGTCTACCGAAACCCAGTCGCTCACGTGCCGCCTCTGCGCCGCGGGCTTTGATTTCACCGAAGATGAAAAGCAGTTTCAGCTCATTCGAAGCATCGCGGGCCGACCTGACCGTTGCCCCCGCTGTCACGGAGCGGAACTGGACAAAAAGGTCCCTGGATATTCGTTTCCGTTCCTTTGCGTGGGCTGCAATGTCTCGGGCCGGGTTCGATTTCAACCTCGAGGCGCGGTAGCGATGTACTGCGAGAAGTGCCTCAATATCCAGCTTCGAGCCGTAACGTTTGACACCCTCCCGGACTCGAAGTGGACCAAGTCCGGTACTCGATCCTCGCGCCAGACGCCTTCCACAACCTACGGATAGTCCGGGCACAGCTCCCAGACTCCACCGAACGCTTCAGCCAGCCACGCGTAGCAAAGAGGCGCCTTTCTTAAGAAGGGCGCCTCTTTTTTGGGTCAGGGTAGCGGCGAAGGTGGTGACCGCCCCGTGCTTCGGTTTACCCGGGCATCGAACTGCCGGTGTGAGCGCCATGCCGACCGCAGCTAACGGTTCTCCAACAACTCTCTACCAGCCTTTACCGGCCGCAGTCACTTGACGACCGGCTGATGCCATTGCTCACCAGAACCAGCTCGCGAGCTGGCGAAGGAGAAAGCACATGAGCAAGAGAATGATTGGACTGGTGGGGGCCCTCGCCGGGAGCGCCGCCATCGCGGCATGCGCGTTTGGCGGCGCGGCCGACGCGAGACCACCGTTTCCGCCGGCCGGCAGCCCGGTCGCGGCCACACCCTCGACTTCAGGCGGTAGGCCGGCGGACGGCTCGCTCCCAGGCGGCGGGCGTCCCTCGTCACTCACCCCGGATGAGACCGTGAAGTTCTGCGAACCAGTTGGCGGCGTGGAACTGCTTATGGACATTTATTACCCGGACGGACACACGGCCGACTCCAACGACCCGGCGGTTGTGTACGTCCATGGCGGCGGCTGGACCACGGGCAGCCGGGACCAGGGCGAGGGCGCTCGATACATCCCTGCGCTGGTGGCTAACGGCTATGTGGTATTCGCCGTCGACTATCGGCTCGCGCCCGAATACCAGTTCCCGGCCCAGATCGAAGACGTCCAGTGCGCAGTTCGCCACATCAGGGCCGAAGAAGCCTCCTACGGCATCGACACCGAGCGTATCGGAGCACTCGGCGGCAGCGCCGGCGGCCAGCTCGTGAACCTTCTGGGCACTGCCGACCCGGGCGACTTCGACAAAGTTGGCGGCTACGAAGGCTACTCAAGTGAAGTAACCGCCGTTGTGGACATGTACGGCGCGAGTGACTTCAGCGACCCCAACATGGAAACGCACAATGAGGCGCACGTCCAGGTGTTCGGCACCTCCACATACGAAGACGACGAATCAAACAACCTATGGATGGCCAGTGCCATCAACTTCATCGACGCGACGACGCCGACTTCCTGCTCCTCCACGGCGAGGAGGACCCGGTGGTGCCGATTTCTCAGTCGGAGATCTTTTTCGCGGCGCTCCAGGACGCGGGAATCGATGTTGCCTTCACCCGGGTGGCGAATGCCGGGCACGCCTTCGTGCCAACCGGCGGCACGCCGGATCCCGGCGCGAACGAACTGACTACCGAAATCGTGAGCTTCTTCGGCAGCCACCTGTAGGTCGTTGTTCGGACAAAGCAGAAGGGGCTCCTCGAGGAGAGGAGCCCCTTTTGGGGTGTTGTGTGCGAGCGAATCAACGGCTATTCGTAGCGGAGTGCCTCCGCCACCGGAACTCGACTCGCATTCTTGCTCGGCCACCAGGTCATCATCAGCGAGAAGATGAACGAGGCGGCAATGACAAGGATGATTTCGGCCCAGGGCATCGCGAAGGAGATATCGGCCCCTTCAGTGAACTCTGGCGAAGTAAGGAGGTTGCGGCCGAGGATTGCGCCACCGACCACTCCCGAGAGGATGCCCATCACCGCGATGAAGCTCGACTCGAGAAGGAAGGTCAGGGTGACGATCCGCCGCTGGTAACCGATGGCACGGAGCATGCCGATCTGCTGGCGGCGTTCGACCACTGAGCGGAAGGCGATGACGCCCAGTCCAGCGATGCCGACGAACAGGCCGAGTGCCATGAACGCCTGGAACATTCGGTTGAAGGCCGCGTTCGTTGCGGACGCATCGTCGAAGAGTTTGTCGACGGATTCCGCCTTCACGCCCTTCACCGCAAGCGCTGACTCGATGGCCCGCGCCGCTTCGACGTTGTCTACGCCGTCGTTCAGGCGGATGTAGCCGCGGCGGTAGTCAGGTGCGCCGCTGAGCGACTCGTACGCCTGCTCGTCGACGATGATGCCCGATACCTTGTTCCCTGAGAGTCCGGTTCGAAGCACACCCACGACGGTGAAGGTGCTCGAGGTACCGGTCTTCGGGTCCGTGACCTGGACATCGAAGGCCTTGAACGTGTCATTGGTGATGCTGACACCGTTGGCGGTCCAATCCCAGGACTCGTTGAAGCTGATGCCAACCACCGATGAATCGACCAGGGCGAGGTGCGGGTCAGTGCGAACCGCGTCCATCACCGCTGCTTCGTTGGCGTAGCCTTCGGCGTAGGCGTCGAGCGTCGTGCCGAGGCTGGAGAAGAACCCGTCATCCGCAGCGATAACAGGGTAGATACCGTCGTTCTGTTCGCCCGGTTGGGCGACGAGGTGACCGGTTTCGTCGATGCTGGTGCGGCCGGCGCCGGCGATGTCATTGACCACCGCCGAATTCGCCTCGGCGAGGGCCGCAGGAACATCGCGGACCGCGCTCGTTCCACCGGCAGTGGTGACGACGTCCATGTTCGCCTTGGCATCACCGCCGAGGAAGGCGGTATCGAAGTTAGCCAGCAGGACGCTGAAGACCGTGAGGGAGAAGACGATGAGCGAGAACATCGCAATCGTCATCCCGGTGCGGAATCGGTTGGCCAGCGGGTAGGCGATGGCCATCTTCAGGGCCGGGGCGAGCGCCGGGAAACGGGCTGCCGCAGCTGCGGTGAGGGCCACCGGTACGAGGAGGCCGGCCGCGAGGTAGATCAGTTCGCCCAGGCCGTCGCCGGTATCCCGGAGGACGTAGCCAGTGACTCCAAGAGCGACCGCCACGACACCCGTCAGAGCAGCGACGCCGTAGGCGCGCGTTCCTTCACCGGTGCTGTTAAACAGCGACGTAAGGAGGCGAGCATTGAAGACGATCATGAGCGTGAACGAGATGACGATCATCACGCCGCTGAGAACGAACATTTCGATGTTGCCGTGCAGCGTGCCGAACAGTTTGTCGTGCAAGCTGGCTGGCATGAGCCAATAGCCGGCCAGGGCGGCGCCGACGATCGTCCAGAGTGGTCGGTTGGGGACGCGCAACTGTCGAGCAATGGCAGCAATCGAGAGTGGCAACAGCGAGATGCCGAGCGCGAACGGGAAGAGCGTCTCCGAGGACTTACCCAGCACCATAAAGAGGGCGCCGAGGACGATTCCCGTCGGACCGACAATCCATCCCCACGGGAGGCCGATGCCCTTCCGGAAGAAGAACCAGACGCCCAGAGGCGGGACGATCATTGCCGGGATACCAGCAATCACCCAGCCCCAGCGAGTCTTTCGCTTGCCTTCGGGCTTTTGGACGTCCGGGAGCTGACGGATAGCGGCCACGATGTTCACGTGGCTTGCCTTCAGCGAAGCAAAGATGACGGTGACGAACGTCAGCACCACGCCGAGGCTGTAGCCAATGACGAGGGCCGTTGGGCGAACTTCCATCTGAACGAGGTCGAAGTAGTCGCCACCGACCGCCTTGAGAAGCACGTCTACCAGCAGCCATGCTGCGGCAACACCGGCAGCGACGCCGATGACACCGGCCAGCAGCGAGTAGGCCATGCCTTCAGCGAGGAACGAACGGACGATGTGGCCGCGTTGTGCGCCTACCGCCCGGGCCATTCCCATCTCGGCTCGGCGTTCCGCGGCAAGCATCACGAAGATCATGAAGATGAGCATGACTCCGGCAGCCATCGAAAAGAGGCCAAGTACCAGGAAGAAGGTCGTGAACAGGTTGCCCTGGAATTCGGACTGTTCGAGCATCGCCTTCTTGGCAGTGATCACCTCGGTGTCATAGCCGGACTGAGCCTCGGCGCTTGCAAACAACTCTGAGCCGTCGCCAGCAAGGTAATCGCTGATTCGGGCGGCAACCGGGTCGGCAAGGGAACGTACTTCGCTTTGCGTGCCGTGAAGAGCGACCGTGAGCGAGCTGATTTCGTTAGTGAGACCCGTCATCTCGCGAACTCGTTCGATGGGCATCACGAGACCACCTGGGGCGCTGGAGAAGCTGAGGCCAATGACCCCGGAAGCAATTTCGTTCTCGACGATACCGACAACGCGGACGTTGATCGGACCATCGGAGGTTGAGATGGCGAGCGTGTCGCCCTCCTTGGCGCGGAGGTCTTCGGCAGCGCGTTCACTGAGGAAGACTCCGTCAGTTCCGAGTGCCGAGGGGTCAGCCATGCCGCCGCCAACTAGCGTGAGACCGCCAACTCGTTGGAGCCGGGCGAAATCGACACCTGTCACCTGGATGGCGGGCTTCGCATCGCCGGTCCGCAGGTTGGTCACAGGCGACGAGCTCGCGAGGAACGGCAGGAACGCGTCGATGTCGGGATCAGCGGAGAAGTGCTGTTCGAGAGCGTCAACCGCGATGCCACTGGCGAGGATCGGTTGGCCTTCAACCGCACCACCAGCGTCGCGAAAGAGGTCTCGCTCTCCCGTCCACGAGATTTCGAGGTCAGAACGACCGTACGTTTGGTACGCGTCCTGGGTGAGTGAGTGGTCGATGGTGTCGCCTGTGACGAACGAGGCGGTAGTGATGAGGGTCGCCAGCGCGAGGCCGACGATCACGAGGACGGACTGGAGGCCGCGCCGTGGAATATTGCGCAGGCCGAATTTGAACATCGTGCGGTTCGCCAGGCCGAGGGCGACGACGGTTACGACCGCGACGCCGAGGAGGCTGGCCAACACGATTGCAAGCGTGTTGATTGGAAGCCCAAACAATTCATTCACTTGGAGGCCTCCTCAGAGACGATGTTGCCGTCGCTCATGCGAACCACCCGATTGCAACGGGCGCCGACGCCAGGGTCATGGGTGACGATCACGAAGGTCAGGCCCTTCTCGCGATTGAGATTCTCCATCAAGCCCATGATGTCGGCGGCGGTTTTCGAATCGAGGGCGCCGGTGGGCTCATCGGCCCAGACGATCTCCGGTTCGTTGACCAGGGAACGCGCAATCGTGACGCGCTGGCGCTGACCACCGCTGAGCTGCGAAGGCCGATTGTTCGCGAGTCCTCGCAGGCCAACCGTCTCGAGCGCCGCCAGCGCACGCTTCCTGGCTTCTCGTGGGTTCACCCCGGAGACGATGAGCGGGAGCTCGACGTTCTCCACCGAGGAGAGCACGGGAAGCAGGTTGTAGGTCTGGAAGACGAATCCCATGTTCTTCGCCCGGAAGGTCGTCCGGGTCTTATCGGATAGGTCCGCCAGGTTCGAGCCGGCGATGCTTATCTTCCCGGCATCGACCACGTCGAGACCGGAAGCACAGTTGAGGAGCGTGGTCTTTCCGCAGCCCGAAGCTCCCATGATGGCGACCATCTCGCCTTTGTGGACGTTCAGCGAGACTCCCTTGAGTGCGCGCACCTGCTGCGTGCCGGAGTCGTACGTCTTCACGACGTTGTCGATTTCAATAATGACCGCGCCCGTGGGACGCGGCCGGGTGACAACCTGGGATACAGTCACTGTGTGCTCCTTCGAGGGGGCGGTTGGGGCTGCCGTTCCAACGGCGTTGATGACGATTTCGTTTTGCATCGGGGTTTCCTCTCCATGGATGCGCATTGAATTGGTTTGTTTCAAGACGCCGCTTTGCCGGCGGCGGAACGGATGACCTCGAACAGCCGGGCGATGCCTTCCTGCTTGCCGACGAACGCCGACGCACCCGAGGCGAGGGCCTCGTGGCGGGTGAAGGCATCGTCCTGCAGCGAAAGGATCACCACTTTCGTAGACGGGTCGAGGGCTACCAGCTGCCTCGTCGCTTCAATCCCATCGACGCCATGCATGCGGACATCCATGACGACGACGTCAGGTCGAAGCTCGGTGGCGAGTGAGACGGCCTCTCCGCCTTCTTGAGCCTCGCCGACGACATCGAAATCCGGTTCGCCGGACATGCACATCTGCAGGCCCTGGCGGACTCGGGCTTCGTCATCGACGACGAGCAGGCGAATTGGGGTTTCCATCACGCTTTCAACGGTAGGGCTGGGCCGGGCGGGCAGCGTCATGCGCGAGGTTGGTTGGCGCGGATCACTTCGGGGGAGTGAATCTCGTCCGAAAGGAGGAGGAAGGTTCGCGCCCGGCGCGGTGATATAGTTCGGGGACGCGCGCCGAAGGCTGCCGAGTCGTCCCGGGAGGCCCAATGCCGATTCGAATTGTCATTGCGGATGACCACGCCGTCGTCCGCCAGGGCTTAAAGATGTTCCTCGAGGACGACCCCGAGTTCGAAGTCATCGCTGAAGCGCAAAACGGGGCCGAAGCCCTTGCCCTCGCGAAGCAACATCTGCCCGACGTAGTCCTGATGGACCTGCTGATGCCGGTAATGGATGGCATCACGGCCATCGGCCACATTCGCCGAGAACTACCTGATACCGAAGTCATCGCACTCACTTCCGTGCTCGAAGACGCATCCGTGGTCGGGGCGGTGCGCGCCGGTGCTATCGGCTATCTCTTGAAGGACACGCAAGCCGAAGAACTGGTCCGCGCCATCAAGGCGGCCGCGAACGGCCAGGTTCAGCTGTCGCCACAGGCTGCCGCGCAGCCTCGTCCGCGAAGTACGCGCGCCCGGAAAGCCCCGAAACACTGACCGAACGCGAGACCGACGTGTTGCGACTCCTCGCACAGGGCAAAGCGAACAAAGAGATCGCGCTGGCGCTCTTCATCGGTGAGAACACCGTCAAAACGCACGTCTCGAGCATCCTCGTGAAGCTTGGCGTGCAAAGCCGAACGCAGGCTGCGCTTGTACGCGCGCCAAATCGGCCTCGGTCCGCTCGACTAGCGGCGAGCGAGGAATCCAGGCATGCCGCGCGTATCTCTGAGGCTCGGGCATAAGCTCAATCTCTCGCTGCTGGTGTTCATCCTGCTGCTGGGGACGGCCACGGCCGTGCTCGTACTGGTTGGGTTCAACCGGTCGCAAGACAACGCCGCCACCCGCAGCCGCGAAGGCCTCGAACGCGAAGGCGTGAACACCCTCCACACCCTGAGTCAGCAGCAGGCGTACATCGGCGAACTGCAACTGGCGCCCGCTGCCGAATGGGGCCACCAGGCTGGAACCTTCCTCCGTCTCGGCGGTAGCGGCGCAACTCCCTTTGATCTCTCCACGCTGAAGACCGCTCCAAGCGGAATGCTGTACGACCCGTCACCGAACCGGAAGACCGACCTTTTCATCCTCCCGGGGGCAACTATCGGCGGGAATGTGGGTCTGGAAGCGAGCGAATCTGCCGCCTTCTCGGATTTTTTCGAGTCGCTTTTCACTGACTACCAGGGCCAACTCATTGAGGACGCGTTCCGGCCAATCGCGATCTACTACATCTCGGCCGAGGGGTTGATGCGCTATTACCCGCCCCTCATCACGACCGAGACCGTGTTAAAAGGAGCCGTGACGGCCGAGGATCTCGTGCAACTTCGAGATTCGGTTTCGGAAGTCCGGAACCCGCTGAAGAAAACGATTTGGACCCCTCCGTACGACGACCAATCCGGCCAGGGCGACGTGCTCACGGCCTATACGCCGGTTTACGACGACAACGGCTATCGGGGAGTCATCGGCGTCGACGTCTCGCTCGACCGACTGAAGGAACAAGTCCAGAACATTCAGCCCACCCCGGGCGGCTTCTCCTTCTACATCGATGCCGAAGGCAACTTCCTCAAGACGTTCGACTACGACACCCTCGTAACGCTCGCCGCCGACGGCGCGAACCCGGCCTTCCGCGCGGCTGTGGACGACATGCTGCGAGGACGGACGGGCAGTGCCCGATTCGAACTCAACGGCCGCGAAATGTTCGTCGCGTACTCGCCGATGGAGTCGATTGGCGGCAGCCTCGCGCTCGTCGCTCCCGTAGACGAAATGACTGTCGAAGCCAACGGCGTTACAGATTCCATTACGTCCGAAGGAAACCGAACCCTTGGCTTCATCATCCTCGTGATGGTCTTGCTCTTCCTGCTCGCGCTCGGAAGCACGGCATGGCTGAACCGCCGCATTCTCCTCGTCCCAATCGAAACGCTCGTCTCCGGAACGCGGGCAGTCGCTGCGGGCAACTTCAACGCCTCGATACCGGTGCGGTCGAAGGACGAACTCGGCGACCTCGCCGCCTCGTTCAATCGCATGATCCAGGAAGTCCGTACCCGGAACGACGCCCTGGTGCGCGAAATCACGCGAGCGCGAGCAAACCGCCCGGGCCCTTGCCGAGCGGGAAGAAAGCACGCGTCAAATCTTCCAATCTGTCAGCGACGCAATCTTCATCACCGACATGGAGGACAGCATCGTCGATGCGAACGTCGCCGCGCAGGAGATGTACGGCTACTCGCTGGAAGAGCTCAAGCATCTGGCGCCCGTAGCCCTTGTCAACTCGATCCGTCGGCCCGCCCTCGCGGCGATTTTCTCGCCGCCGTCCTTGATGGCCAGCAGCCCCGGGCACGCGCTGTCAGCGTCCGCAAGGACGGGACCACTTTCCTCTCAAGTGTGTTCTCTACCAAAGCCATGTATTTCGGGGAGCCTCATGTCCTCGCCGTAGTCCGCGACATCACCGAGGAAGTCGAGCAACAACAGCGGCTCGAACAGCGCGTGGAGGAACGCACTCGCGAGCTAGCGCTGCTGTTGGACGTTTCCAACGCGGTAGCTTCCACCCTCGATACGCAAGAACTGTTCGCGCTCGTCCTCGATCAACTTGCGGAAGTTGTGCCGTTCACCGGCGGCTCGGTAATGACGCTTGCAGGGGAACGAACTGGTCACGCAGTACGTTCGCGGTCCGCGAGCTCCCGGCGGATCATCTCCACGAGCGCGAGGCCGGTTCTCCGTCGACGGCTTACGGCAATCGTTCGCCGAACTGCTCGCCAGCAAGCCGATCGTGGTTGCCAACGTACGCGGCGAAACGCCTTTTGCGAGGGACTTCCGATGGTTCACCGGAGAGGAGTTGGAAACGACGTTCGATAATGTCGTGTCGTGGATGGCACTGCCGATGGTGCACAAAGGCAGGTTCTTGGGCATCGTTAGCGTTTCTTCGGACAAGGAAGACCGGTTTAGCGAACGCGAGGCAAACCTCGCGATGGCCATCGCGAACCAGGCCGCCATCGCCATCGAAAACTCGCGCCTCTTCGCCGAGACCGAACGGCGCGCCTCCGAAATGACTGCGCTCTCCAGGATCGCAACCACCCTGGAGCTGGAAAAATCCGTGGAAGCGACGCTCAACTCCGTCGCCCAGCGAGTCGTCGAGTCGACCAATGCCGTGGCGGCCAGCGTGAGTACGCTGCGGCCCGGACGGCGGCCTCGCCCTTGAAGGCGAATACGGGCTTCCCCGAGGGATTCTTCGCCGCTGTCGAGGAAGGCATCCGGAACGGCGCGCCGCGACCGAACCTGGCGTGCTTTCGACGCACGAACCGATGGTCATCCGAAACGTGCGCGAGGCGATCGTTGACGAGCCTGCCTACGCACACCTGCGAGAGAAGATTCATCGCCGCCGATTGGGACACGATTGTGATCGTGCCGATGCGCTATGGCGACCGGGATCTGGGCACACTCGAAACGTACTACCGGCCTCGGGAGACCCCAGACCAGCGCGAGATCGGATTGCTCGCGGCACTCGCGCGACAGGCCGCCACCGCTATCGAAAACGCCACCCTGTTCGCGCAATCCGAGACGCGCGTGCGACAGCTCGAGGCGCTCACTCTCATCGCTTCCAGCTTCTCGCTCGAAGTCTCGCTGTCCGATCTGATGGCCAAGATGGCCGAACACATCGTCCGCGCCACCTCGGCCGTAGCCGGGTCGGTCACGCTCGCAGAAGGGCCGAATGGCGGCATGCAGATGATTGGCACAGCCGGACTGCCGGAGGGTTTCGCTGAAGCCATGGAGGTTGCCTACAGAAACGGGGCGGACGCACCAAGCCTCCGCGCGATGGAGGAGAAGAAGGCGAATTACCAGGAGAGCTTCCGGGACAGCGGTTATCGACGATCCCCGGTACGCCGAGGCCCGCCGCTTCCTCGAAGATGCCACCTGGGAATCGACCCTCATTACGCCCGATCATCTACGGCGGCCAATCGCTTGGGGTCCTCACGCTCGGATATCCCGCGGGCGCGGCGCCGAGCGACGAGGAACGGATATTCGTCGAAGCCGTAGCCGACCAGACGGGCCTCGTCATCGAAAACTCTCGGCTCTACCAGCGCGCGTCTTCGGCCGCCGCACTTGAAGAGCGCCAGCGCCTGGCGCGCGAGCTGCACGATTCCGTATCCCAGGCGCTCTACGGCATTGCGCTCGGCGCCCGGACCGCACGGCGGCGCATCGGAGAGGACGGGCCGGCCAATGTTGTTGAACCGCTGGACTACGTCCTTTCACTCGCGGAAGCGGGCCTCACCGAGATGCGCGCCCTCATTTTCGAGCTGCGACCGGAGTCGATCGCCCAGGAAGGCCTGGTCGCCGCTATCGGCCGCCAGGTCGCCTCGACTCAGGCCCGATACAACACCAAGGTGACCGCGGAACTCTGCGAAGAGCCGGACGTCTCCCTCGATATCAAGGAAGCGCTCTATCGGATAGCCCAGGAGTCGATGCACAACACCGTCAAACACGCCCGGGCCACGCGGGTCGATGTGCGGCTCAGCCTGCAAGACGGTGAACTGCAATTGGAAGTGGCCGACAACGGCCAGGGATTCGATCCCAACCGGCGAGTTCCCGGGACATCTTGGGCTCAAATCGATGCGCGAACGGGCCCGCGCAATCGGCGGCTCGCTCGATGTGGAGAGCCACCCCGGCAAGGGCACCAGAATCCTGCTTGTCTGTGAAGGTGGTCTAACGGCGCGTTCGCGGATCGAGCGCATCGCGGAGCCCGTCGCCAAGGAACGTGAAGCAAAGCATCAGGATCGGCGATGGCGGCCGAGGGACGATGATCATCCACTGGTTCACCCGGACGAAGCTCTGGCCTTCAGCGACGAGCGTGCCCAGGCTCGCCGTTGGCGGAGGAAGACCGAACCCGATAAAGCCGAGGAACGCCTCGGCGAAAATTGCCGTCGGCACTCCGAACGTCACTGCGACGATGACCGGTCCGAGCGTGTTCGGCAGCATGTGGCTGAACACGATCCGGCGGGAACTCGCACCCATCGACTGCGCGGCGAGGATATACTCGGCGTCTCTGGAGCGCCAGCATCTGGCCCGCGGACGAGCCGCGCAAGCGTCACCCAGCTGACGAACGAAATCGCCAGCACAACCTGCAGCAGCGAACCCGGCATCCCGGGAATCTGCGGATCGCCCGTGCCGATAATCGGCCACTCTCGCTGTGACAGGACGGCCCGCATCAGAATGATGGCAAGCAGGTCGGGGAAGGCGTACATCAAGTCCGTGAATCGCATCAACACGTTATCGGTGAGCCGCCCGCCGAGGGCCGCGCCAGCGCCGACCGAAATGCCGATGGCCAGCACCACGATTTGCGTTCCGATGCCAATCTTCAGCGAGATCCGGGTGCCTGCCCAAACTCGCGCCCACGTATCGCGGCCGAGGTTGTCCGTACCAAGCCAATGGCTCGAGGTCGGCCCGGTCAGAATCTCCGTGAACTGCTGCTCCGAAGGCCGATAGCGCGCGAACAGCGTCGAGTGTGCCGGCGAGCGTCGAAAAGACGATGACCGAACCGAGGACAATCCCGGCGACCAGCGCGACGCGATTCTTGCGAAGTCGCTGAAATGCCATGCCCCAGAGTCCGACCTGCTTCTGACTCGGGGCCGAACGCGGTCGGTTCCAGCGCCTGGGTGTCGTTTGAAACGGCCATTAGTAGCGAATCCTTGGGTTCGCCACCGCGTACCCAACGTCGACGACCAGGTTGAGGATGGCGATGACCGCCGCGTAGAACAGAGTCATCCCCATGATGATCCCGTAGTCGCGATTTCCGACCGCTTCCACGAAAGCGCGACCAACGCCCGGAATGGCGAAGTACTGCTCGATGACGAACGAACCGACGATGAGGCTCGCAAGGATCGGGCCGAGGACCGTGAGCACCGGGACCATGGCGTTCCGGACCGCGTGCCGCAAGACGATTCGCAGTTCCTGCACGCCCTTCGCGCGCGCCGTCCGGATGTAATCCTGGCGCAGCACCTCGAGCATCGATGCGCGCGTGATCCGGGCGATGAAGGCCGCCGGGTACATCCCCAGCGCGACGATGGGCAACACCATCTGGCGGGGGTTGCCGAATTCCCAGCCGATGACATCGAACCAGCCGAGACGGAGCGCGAAAAACAGGACGAGAAAGACAGAGAGCACGAAGTTCGGCACGGCCGCACCGGCTGTAGCCACGAACACGCCGAGGTAGTCCAGCGGACCGTTCTGTTTCACTCCCGGAAAGGATTCCCAGCGTGAGCCCGAGCGTCAGCGCGAATGTGAACGCGCACAGGCCCAGTTGCATCGTTTCGGGCAGGCCTTCGGATATCACTTCGCTGACCGGTCGGTCCTGCCGGAATGAGAGGCCGAGGTCCCCAGTGGCCAGGTTCTGCATGTAGCTCACGTACTGGTCTGCTTAACGAGCCATCCAGGTTGTACTTCCGTTCGAGGGCTGCAACCGTAGAGGGCGGTAGCGGCTTCTCGTTATCGAACGGCCCGCCGGGGACCGCATGCATCAGGAAGAACGTGATGGTTGCGATCGCCCAGAGGAGCGGCACCAGGACCAGGAGTCTTCGAAGAATATAGGACGCCACGGTGCATCTCCCCGAGATGACAGGGCTGGCAAACGCACTGCTCGCCAGCCCTGCAGGGGCGGAATTGGGGCTACTTGTCGAGGTACCAGGCCTCGATGTTCCAGTCGCCGCAGAGGAACGCATCGAGTGGGCCCGCGTTCTCCTTCGGGCCGTGGAGCTTCGACTTCACGATGTAGTTGAAGCTCTCCTGATAGAGGACTGGGTCCGACGAGCAACGGAGACTTGCTCAGGAGTTCGTTGATCTTTCGATACTGTCCGCGTCGCTCCTCGTCGTTCGTGTTGAACGAAGCCTTCTGGAACAGGTCGTCGAGTTCTGGATTCGAAATGCCGTAGTGGTTGTTCGCACCGTCCTGTCGTGAACAGTCCCGCAACCCAGTTCTCCGGGTCCGGATAGTCCTGCGTCCAGCCGCCCGGGAAGAGGTCGTAGTCCTCGCTGGTGAACTTGGATGCGCGCGTCTTCGAATCCACGACTTCGATCGTTGATGTCGATGTTCAGGATCTTCTTCCACTGTTCCTTCAGGAACTCCGCCGTGGCGCGCCGGTCCGGGAACATCGTTCACGGTGATGGTGAGCGTCGGGAATCCCTTGCCGTCGGCGTAGCCGGCGTCGGCCAGGGTCTTCTTCGCCTGGTCCGGGTTGTAGCCGACGGTCTTCGAGAACGAGTCCTCGGTGACTCCTCCGCCGACCACAGCAGGCGGCATCCACGTCGTGCTCGGGATGTAGGCGCCCTGGAAGGCGACCTTGTTTAGCGTCTCGCGGTCAGTTGCCTGGGAAAGCGCGAGCCGGACCTTCTCATTGTCGAGTGGTTTCTTGTTGAGGTTCATGTGCACGGCACGAGTCGTGACGCCCGGCACCTGGATGAACTCCTTGCCCAGTTCCGGGTCGGCCTTCACCACAGTCAGGTTCGTGAGGTTCACCCGGGTGATATCCACCTGGTTGGCGCGATATGCGTTTTCGGCGACATCGAGCTTATCGATGTACTTCATCGTGATCTTGTCGATGTTGGCGGCGGTACCGGCGAAATTGTCGTTGCGTACGAGAACCGCCTCGTCCTTCGCTTTGTATTCGATGAGCTTGTATGGACCGTTGTAGGCGAGGGCCGTGATGTCAGGCCATGCCTCGCTCGTCGTCTTCACGATGTGCGATGGGCGATCGGGAAGGTCATCCAGAGCGAGAGGATGAGCGTGAACGTGGGTTGCGCGTTTTCAAGCCTGAACTCGATCGTCGTGTCGTCGAGGCTTTCACACCGACGGCGTCGCGCAGCTTCGCTCTTTTCGTCCGCCGTTTTGTCAGCCGCATCGTAGAACTCGTCGCATCCGACGATGTTGCCGATCGTGTCCTTGTAGAGTCCGGCGTTGTCCGGGTCGCATGTCCGCTGGATTCCCGCAACAAAATCCTTGGCCAGCAGAGGGGCGTCGTCGGACCACTTGAGGCCGGACTTTAGCTTCACGGTGTAGGTCTTCCCATCACTCGAGACAGTCGGCAGGGACGCGGCCATTTCTGGTTCGGCCACGTTCTGGACGTTGAGCTTGTACAGGCCCCGCCAGACCATCCGCTGGACGCCAATGTCCTGTGCGAAGGCCGAATAATGCGGGTCGAAGCTTTCCGGCTCCGGGTAGACGATGGTGATTTCCCCGCCCTTCTTTGGGGTGCTTGTGGTACTTCCACCGTTGTCGCCACCGTCATCGTCGTCATCGTCGCCACAAGCGACAGCGATGAGTGCAACAGAAAGAAGCGTCAGTAAGATCAGAAGAATTCGCGATTTACGTGCAGGCATAAGAGTCATTCCCTCCTCTAGCAATTGCCCGCCGGTAAATTCGGCTAACGATCGGTCGAAGTCAACGGCTTTAACATGACAATTCGATCGCGCGACACCAATCTTCAACAGTACTCAACAAGAGTGAAGTCAATACGCTATTTTATCGAAGAACTTATGAATGACTTATGAAGAACTAGCGGAGAACCACGTGGTTCAATATCAGTTTCGTGTGAGGTTTTGGTGAGAAACTAGCTAGGAAGGCCGCGGAAACGGGTTCTTCGAAATCGCGCCAAAGCTGGCCGGCATGACCTGGGGCACCGGCAGATCGACTGTGAAGCTGCTCCCTCCGCCGGGTGCGTTCACCGCCATAACCGTGCCGCCATGCACCTCGACCAGTTGGCGAACAATCGCGAGTCCGAGTCCGGCGCCGCCGGTGGCGCGAGCACGGGAGAGATCGGCCCGATAGAAGCGTTCGAAAATAAACGGCAGATGTTCGGGGTCTATCCCCGGGCCAGTGTCGTGTACGACAACCGAGATGGTCGTTCTCCGTAGAAGTGAGGGTGAGAGTGATTTCGCCGCCCTCTGGTGTGTGGGTGATGGCATTCTCCAGGAGATTGCGAATCACCTGACCAAGGCGGCTGGCGTCACCTTCAATGGCGGGGACCGCAGACAAGTCAGTTCGTAGCGATACGTTGGCCGCGCGTGCCCTCGGCGCAATGCCCGCGACGACGCGGACGGCGAGGTCGTTCAGCGAGATTCTCTCCAGGCGAAGGATCAGTTTCCCGGCATCGGCGAGCGAGAGCTGTTCGAGGTCTTTGACGAGGCTGACCAGGAGGTTCGCTTCCTCCTGAAGGGACTCGATCACGTCGGCGTTTGGAGCGACGACGCCGTCCGCAATGGCATCGAGGTAGCCTGAAATGTTGTTGAGCGGTGTTCGCAGCTCGTGTGCGACGTCGCTTGTCATCTGCCGGCGCAGGTTTTGGCTCCGCTCAATGCTCTGGGCCATCGCGTTAAAGGCATGGCCGAGGGCGCCGATCTCATCGGTTGAATGGACCCGGACGCGTTGGCTGAGATCCCCCGACTCGAGGCGTCGCGCCGCGCGCGTGAGCTTCTCGACGGGATGGACAATTCGACGCGAGAGCCACACGGAAACAATCAGCGCGAGGACGGCCACGGCAATGGCAGCGATGGTTACCTGGCGGTTGATCTCGGAGATAGCATCACGGCGGTCTTTTTCGAAGGCGTCGACGAACCCGCGGTCGGCCTGGATGGTGAACTGTTCGCCAGTTCCGGTATCTACAAAAGTCACCGGCTGACTGCTGCTGAGGTCGATCTTGGTTTCGAAGACGGGAAGGTCCACGGGGTCGTCGGGGTTGGTCAGCCCGCCACCAACCCGTCGCACCGGGACAATTTCGAAACTCAGGCGACTGTCGATGCTCGAGTCGCTCGACACTCGAACCGCCACGGCCACGGAGACGAGAGCCAGCACCGGAATCGCGACCATCACGAACAAGAGCCGGTTTCGGAGGCTACGTGTCATCCCGGTACTCGGCGAAACGGTAGCCGACGCCGTAAACCGTTTCGATAAACGTCGGACGCTCAGCATCGCGCTCTATTTTCTTCCGGAGATTACGAATGTGCGCGTCGATCGTGCGTTCGAGCCCTTCGTAGTTGTATCCGAAGGCGGTTTCGAGCAGTTCGAGCCGCGTAAACGCTTTGCCGGGCGCCTTCGCCATCGTCAGTAGGAGTTGGAATTCCTTCCGCGTGACTTTGGCGTTTCGATCACCCACGCGGACTTCGTGGCGACGCCCGTCGACGACAAGCTGGCCGAAGGTGAGTTCACACTCTTCCGGGATTTCGTTTGTGCCTTTTCGACGCAGCACAGCTCGCACCCGAGCCACAAGCTCGCGCGGCCGGAAGGGCTTCGTGACGTAGTCGTCGGCCCCGAGATCGAGCGCTCGCAGCGTGTCCGCTTCATCCGTGCGAGCGGTAACGAGGATGATGCCGACGTCGGATTCTTCGCGGAGAATTCGGCAGACCTCGAGCCCGTCGAGTTCGGGCATCATCACATCCAGGAGGATGATTCCGAGGTCGTTGCGGCGGGCAAGTTCGATCCCTTCGCGGCCGTTGCGCGCGACAGTAACCGGATAGCCATCGCGGTCGAGATACAACCGGATGAGCTCAGCCGTTTTCGCATCATCTTCCACGATGAGGACGCCTGGCTTCATTGCCACCCTTGCCCGCGATTCATCCGGCTATACTAGGGCTCCTCTGTTGTTTTCGGCCTGCTTCCCCGATGTTGACGCCCGGGGAAGCAGGCGAGGGAACCACCGGCTCCATGACCGGATTGCCGCGAAGCCTACGCAGGCGGTTGCGAAGAAGTGATGAAGTTCTGAGCGATTTCGAGCGAAATTGGGTTGCCGTTTGCCACGGGCGAATTGGTAACTTGGGCCAAGACTACGGGAATTCCCGAATTCTTCGTACAGTCGGGCTTTTGTACAGTCGCAAGGCGTTTGGCGGAACTATCTTGTGCGCCCGGAACTCATGAGTGTCACTCACGCTAACGACCGCAAGCCCTGGTGAAAATTCCGAGTTACGCCTCTTCCGTCGCATTGAGATGCTGTTTGCGCACACGTCGGAGGCCATGGTCATCACCGACGGCCGCGGGCGCATCCTTGATGCGAATTCGGCGCTGCTTCGGCTGGTAGGCGTTTCGCTCGAAACGTTGCGTTCCTCCGACCCGGGAGACTTCCTGCTCGGTGGTTCGACGGAAAATGCCGGCCACCGTGGTGAGCGGATGGCCAAGGGTTTCAATTCCGGCGAGTCGGTCCTCAAGTTGCCCGATGGCCGGCTCGTTCCAGTTCAGTTCTGGACCGTCGAGATAGATCTTGGCAATGGCCAACTCCGTGCCTGCATCGGGATCAATCCAACCGATGAATCTCTCAACAACGAGAAGATGACGCAGATACTTCGGTCCCATTTCGATGATTCGCCCGATGGAAAGATCGCCGGCAACACCGAGGGCCAAACGATCTACGCCAACGACCGACACCTGGAAATCTGGGGGTTGACGCGGGCAGATATGACTTTGCCGCTCCCCGAACGGGAGGCGAAGCGCCGGCAACGATTCGTTGACCAGGGACCTTTCGATCGGATGGCGAATGAGATCGCGGCAGATCCAATGGCGCTCGCAAGTTGCGTGGCGACCCTCGTCAGTGGCGCGATCGTGGAGGTGCGCTCGAATCCCCTCGTGGACGACAGAGGCGTTCTGATTGGCCGCAGCTTCACCACCCGCGACATCACCGAACAGGAGTCCGCGAAACGTGAGCTCAGCTCGTTGGCGACACTCTTCGCGGCTCTAGCCGCGAACTCGCCATTGGGAATATTGGCCGTGGATCCGGAAGGCAAACTCATTCATTGCAGCGATGAGTTTCTCCGCATCTGGAATCTCGATGCGAGCTGGCGCTCACTTCCGCTTGAAGCACAAATTCGTACGCATCGGGAACGCTTTTCCGAGCCAGAGTTGCACCGTGCATCGCTGAAGCGCGTGTTGAAGGCCGGCGTCGGTGACCTGGAAGACGAATTTGAAACGTCGGACGGGCGGCTGGTGCAGAGAAACATGACACCGCTCGTCACTGAATCTGGGCTCGATCTTGGCCGAGCCTTCTTCTACAGAGACGTAACTACGGCGCGGCGAGCCGAAGCGATACTTCGCGAAAGTGAAGCGCGATATCGAACACTTGTTGCCGAGCTCCCCGTGGGCGTGGTGATGCAGAATGCGGACGGCACAATTAGTGCGGCGAACCCGGCGGCGGAACGCATCATCGGGTTGACCGAAGATCAGATGAAAGGCCTCACTGCCTTCGATCCACGATGGCGATCCGTTGGTGAAGACGGCGCCGAGTTTCCCCGCGAGCAGCACCCTTCGGTGGTCACGCTTCGGACCGGCGAGCCCTGCCACGATGTTTCAATCGGGATCTATCACGTTTCGGGCGCCCTTCATTGGCTGAACGTCAGTTCCGAGCCGATTCGTGATGATGCCGGACGGCTTTCCGGCGTGGTTGTGACCTTCCAGGACGTCACTGAACAGCGGCAGGCGAGTGAGGCGCTTTCAAGAGCGCGCACCGCCGAGGCCTACCAGTCATTAGCCTCGGGTGTTGCGCACAAGATCAACAATTCCCTCTCCACCATTCTCGGAAACGCATACCTTGCCGGCCTGCCCGAAGACCTACCGGCGGACTCAAAAGAGAGTCTCCTCGAAATCGTTGAGGCGGCTACCGACGCCACCGCGATGGTGCGCGACCTGCTCGCACTGAGCGGCACTGAACGCCACGCACGAGCGCAACTCTCCCTCTTTGATGCTGTTAGGTCCGCCGTCGAGACTTTCGACCACACGGCCCGGGCCGACATCACGATGGAATTGAGCTCCGACCTCCCGACAATCCTCGCCGATGCAACGGCGATCAGTCAGGCGATTTCGGCAATAATTCGCAACGGACTGGAAGCGGGCGGTCCGGTGTCAGTGCGTGCGGCGCGGATGACGTTCACGCCGAACCCAAGCGGGTATAGCGCTCCGTCGCGCCCGCCCGCAGGTCATTACCTGGCCATCGTGATACGCGACAACGGCCCGGGACTCGCCGAAATGATGAAGTCCCGACTCTTCGAACCGTTCGTAACCACGAGGTTCGTGGGCCGCGGACTCGGCCTGGCGGCGACGGCTGGAATCATGGCCATGCATCACGGGTTCGTGGAACTGGTCTCCTCACCCGATGGCTGCACCGTTACTCTCCTGTTTCCCAGTCCCTGACCACGAGTTGCGCTTTACGATAATGATCAGCGAATATCAACGGCCATGCTACCGGACACCCCGCATCCGGTGGTGACTCGAAGGACAATTCGGCGCAGCCTGTTGGCCGCGCTGATGCTCGTCGTGGCACTGCCAATCACAATCGTCTATGCCCGCACCCACGTGGTGGAGTCGGGTGACACGCTTTCAGCCATCGCCGACTCCTATGGGATGTCGCTCGAGGAACTCGCGGCGGCGAACGGCATCTCCAACCCCGACTTCATTTACGTTGGCCAAGAACTGCAGATTGGCGATGGCGGCCCGGCCGTGGCCGCGCCCAGCGACCGCGTCCACATTGTTGTTGCGGGCGAAACGCTCTCCTCGATCGCCGACGACTACGGTTTTTCGTTGGAAGACCTGCTCCAACTGAACGGCATCTACGACGCCAACTACATCTATGAAGGCCAGGCGCTTTCGCTACCGGTCTCGCATTACGCACCCCCTCCGGTCAGTCGCGCCGACACAGAACAACTGTTGCGCAACGCGGCCGACGAGTTCGGCGTTGATCAGTCGCTCATTCTCGGACTCGCGTGGCTCGAGAGCGGCTGGAACCAGTCGATGACAAGTCACGTCGGCGCCGTCGGCGTCATGCAGCTCATGGAGCCGACGGCTGAATGGGCCCTGGAATACCTCGCCCCAGATGCGGTGAACTGGCGCACCAGTACCGGTGACAACGTCCGGCTCGGGACGGCTGTCTTCGCAAACCTGCTCGTGCAGGCCAACTGGGATGTTGAACTTGCCCTCGCGTTCTACTACCAGGGCTGGCGAAGCATCGAAATCAACGGGATGTACGAAGACACCTACCAGTACATCGAGAACGTGCTCTCGCTGGCATGGGAGTTCCGCTAGCGAGTCAGAGCGCCGTAGGTCGCCGGTTGCCGGTTCGTAACGACATTCGTACCCGGAGCCATCTCTTTCGACCGGGAAAGCGCCTTGTTCACTTGCGCGGTCATCGCAATGCCGGATCCTCGCGGCACGACGGTCGCAACAGCACCTGTCGGGGCGGCGACCATGCCCCCGTCATGCCAGGCAGCGGCCGCGTAAACGCGGTTCTCATCGGCGCGGGTGCGGATCACCCGGTCGAGCATCGGTTCATCGCGAAAGAGCGGCCAGGCAAGAATGTCGGCGCCGGCCAGCATCAGCCCGCGAGCGACCTCGGGCACGTAGCCTTCTTCGCCGCACATCAGCCCCACGTTGCCAGCCGGAGTGCTAATCACCGGCGAAGGCGTCTCGCCGAGCTGAATCCCCCGGCCGTGGGTGGCCGCATGTTCGGTGGTTGCCTCGGGTGTAATCAGCACGGTCGACTGATGAGCGGAACAACCCGTCGTTGCGACCCCCACTACCATCGCGCCGCCAACTTCTCGCACTGCAGCCTCCAGCGTGGAGAGCTCAACCTGCCAGCCTTCGGGTCCATCTTCGCCGCCGAAGACAACGAGTTCGGCTTCCTGGGCGCGAAGTTCGCGATAGGTCGCCGCCATCTTCCTTGCGTTGAATCCGCCGTTCGAAGGCACAACAGCAACGCCGTGCACCAGCTGCGACGGCAGCAACGGTTCCTTGAGGGCCTCGGTGATCGGCAACGAAGTCGCTGGCCTGCGTCAGTGATTGGTACAGCGCCGGCCTGCGCGGCACGAGCTCCAGGTTCATGGGAGTCAGGTCGTGCACGAGGACGGTTTCCTCGTCGCTCGGCGCAATCGCCACCGTCTCGCCGCGAGGATTAATGACCAGCGAACGCCCCGCGTAGACGATCGAGCCAGCCTCGAAGCCCCACTTATCGGCCGCCGCCACCCACACCCCGTTTTCGAAGGCCCGGACCGGCATGAAGTACTCGCATTGAGGGTTGGAGAGCTGCGAGGTTTCGCGCCCTGCGGAAACCCAGGCGGTGAGGTCAAGGATGACTTCCGCACCATTCAGCTTCAGTGACCGGGCAATCTCCGGCATTCGCCCGTCGGCGCAGATGAGGATACCGACCTTCGCGAATCCCATGTCCCACACGGGAAACTCGTTCCCGGGAGTGAACCATGTGCTGTCGAAGTGCCAGAGGAAGCTCTTATCGAACTGCCCGTGTGCCGAACCATCCGGCCCAAATACCAGCGCGCTGTTCGTCAGCTTGCCGCTGTCGTTCGGTACCGCCACCCCGGCTGCCAGCCAATAGCCGTGCTGCTTTGCTTTCGCCGCGAACAGTGCACGAACCTCTTGGAACGGGCGTACGCCGGGCCGGTCATACGGATTGGTGTCCCGGAGGTAGTACGCGGGGTAGGAGCTTTCGGGAAGCCCGACAAGCTGCGCGCCCGTTTCGCCGGCTTCGTCGAGGGCGCGAAGAATGTTCTGGAGGTTCGCCTCGGCATCTTCGAGGTCGTGAGGCCTGCACCTGGCAGAGGGCAACGCGAAACGGATTCATCGCGATAATAGTACGGGACATCGAGAGCGACGTTTCGGAGGAACAAATGAGCGAAGACGAAAATTCCCAGTTCTACGATGTGAACCGCGCGCGGTGGGATGAGTCCGTGGCGATTCACGTCGCCTCCGAGGGCTACGACCTGGAGGGCTTCCTCCGCGGAGAGAAGTCGCTCTACCCCGTCGAGACGGACGAGGTTGGAGACGTCACCGGCAAGAGCCTGCTCCACCTCCAGTGCCATTTCGGCATGGACACGCTGAACTGGGCACGTCTTGGCGCGAAGGTCACCGGTCTCGATTTCTCTCAGCCGGCCGTCGAACAAGCCCGGGACCTCGCGAGACAAATCGGCATCGAGGACGCGACATTCGTCCAGTCCAACCTCTATGACGCGCGTAACGCAGTCAGCGGCCAGTTCGATGTTGTTTACACAGGCATCGGCGCGCTCTGCTGGCTCCACGACATACGAGAGTGGGCGAAGGTCGTCGCGCACTTCGTGAAGCCCGGCGGCTTCTTCTACATCTACGAAGGCCACCCCGTGCTGTGGGCTCTCGACCTCGATAGCGACCGCGAGGATCATCAGTTGGTCCTCACGGAGCCCTACTTCGAACTGGACCATCCCAGCGAATACGAAGGCGAATTCACGTACACCGATGGCCCTCCGCTGAAGAACACCAAGAACTTCGAGTGGAATCATGGCATCGGCGAGATTGTCACGGCGCTCATCGACGCTGGGCTGAGAATCGACTTCCTCCACGAACACCGAGAGATGGCCTGGCAGGGGCTGCCGTGGATGATTCCTGGCGAGGGCGTCTCGGGAGAGACCCGCCACCAGCGCCGAACTGCCTGGCGGCTCCCTGATGATCAGCGTGACCGCTGCCCGCTGATGTACTCGATAAAGGCCACCAAACCGAGTTGACTTCTTGTGCGCGCAAGCTTTTTTCGGATACCGCACAATGGAAGACCCGCTGTAACGCGGGCGCCTCGATGGAGACAAAACAGGCAGCATGCGAATAGCCCAGGTTTCGGCTCACACCAGTCCGTTGGCGCCTCTCGGAGGCCGTGAAACGGGCGGCATGAACGTGTACGTTCTCGAACTCTCACGGGAACTGGCGCGCCTTGGCTACGAGGTCGACATCTTCACGCGTCTCGACGGCGAACTCCCGCGAGTCGAGGAGATTGCCCCGAACTTGCGGCTCGTCCGCATCGAGGCCGGACCTGCCGAGCCGATCGAAAAAGAAGAGATCGTCCGCTACCTACCTGACTTTCACCGCAATATGCGGACTTTCGCGGAGGCCCAGCCCGGCGGCTATGACCTCATTCATTCGCATTACTGGCAAAGCGGCTGGGCAGGGACGCTCCTCGCGAGGGAACTCGACGTTCCCCACGTCGTAATGTTCCACACCCTCGGCGAGGTGAAGAACCGCGCCCGCTTCGGCGAAGAAGAACCGAAGCTGCGCATTCGGCACGAACGGACCATTGCACGCCGCGCCACGGCTATCGTCACCGCCAGCAGTCACGAACGCCTCCTGCTTGAGCGCTATTACGGCGCGAAGCCCGAAACCATGCACACGGTCCCCTGCGGGGTCGACCTCGATCTCTTCCAGCCGCGAGACCGGCAGGCTGCCCGCGAACGACTGAACCTCCCGCAGGAAGCTCCCGTCGTGCTCTGGGTCGGTCGCCTCGAGAAGCTGAAGGGCGTCGAGATCCTGGTCGATGCCGTCGCCGAACTCGAGGAGCGCGACTTCACCCTTCTGATCGTCGGAGGGGACGAACGGGCCGCTGACATGCGTGCGGAACTCGAAGCACAGGCGGCCGCCGCTGGCGTCAGCGCCAACATCCGCTTCGAAGGCGCCGTGCCGCACGACACACTCCCCTGGTACTACTCCGCCGCAGATGTTTGCGTGGTGCCGAGCTACTACGAGAGCTTCGGCCTGGTCGCGGTCGAAGCGATGGCCTGCGGGACTCCGGTTGTTGCATCGCGGGTCGGCGGGCTGGTCTCAACGGTCATCGACGGCGTCACCGGCTACCTTATCCCCTGGCGCTGCCCAGGCCCCTTCGCCGAAAAGCTGGAAGTACTTCTGGAAAACCCAGAGTTGCGCGCGAACTTCAGCCGCGCCGCCGCTCGTTCGGTGGAACGCTTCCGCTGGAGCACGGTCGGGCTGCACATCGCCGATGTGTACGACGCCGCCCGAGAGCGCCACTCGAGTGGCCGCGATTCCTCCGAATCCGCCGGCGGCTTCGGCAAAGAAGCGTGGGAAGCGGCGGTTCTCGCGAGATAGCGCGATTGAATACGATCTGGCACAAACGCGCGGAGGTTCGGTTTGGGCAAGAGTCATTCGTTTGAAGCCGTCGTTCTACTCAACGGCAAGACCGCCACGGGCATTGAAGTGCCATCTGATGTCGTTGAAGCACTGGCGTCCGGCAAGAAGCCTGCCGTAACGTGAGGATTGGCTCCTACTCCTACCGAAGCTCGGTTGCCTCGATGGGTGGCAAGTTCATGCTCCCGCTGAGCGCGGAACACCGCGACGGCGCCGGGGTATCGGCGGGGGACAATGTGACAGTCACGCTGGAACTCGATACGGAACCGCGGACCGTGGCGGTGCCCGATGACCTCCAGTCCGCGCTCGACCAGGATGCCGCCGCCAAGCAATTCTTCGATTCGCTCGCCTACAGCCACCGCCTGCGCCATGTTCTGGCCATCGAGGGCGCGAAAACCGCGGAGACGCGCCAGCGACGAATCGAGAAAGCGCTCGAGATGCTGAGGGAAGGCAAAAAGTAGTCGGCTTCGCAACTTCGGATCGCCATCGTTATCATTCGGCCAATGACGGTCGCATGAGGCGAGGAGGGGTTCGATGTACCAACCACACCGGATGAAGTTCGGGATTTTCATGGCGCCATTCCACCGGGTGGGTGAAAACCCGACGCTGGCGATGAAGCGCGACATGCACCTCATCGAGCATCTCGACGACCTCGGATACGACGAAGTCTGGATCGGCGAACATCACAGCTACGCACGCGAACTCATCGCCGACCCGTTCATCTTCATCGCCGCTGCAGCAGCCCGGACGAGGCGGATCAAGCTTGGCACCGGCGTTACTTCGCTGCCGTACCACCACCCGCTGATGGTGGCGGACCGAGTCCTGCAACTCGACCACATGACAGAAGGTCGCGCCATGCTCGGCTGCGGCCCTGGCGTGCTCACGTCCGACGCCTACATGATGGGTATCGACCCGGTTGACCAGCGCCGCCGAATGAGCGAATCGCTGGAAGCCGTCATGCATCTCCTCCGCTCGCGCGAGCCACTGACCATGGAGACCGACTGGTTCACCCTGCGCGACGGCCGCCTGCAGATGGCGAACTACACCGACCCCCATCCACACGTCGCCGTCGCCGCCAGCTTCACGCCTTCCGGCCCGGTCGCCGCTGGCAAGCACGGCATTGGGTCTGCTTTCTGTCGCGGGCGTCAGCAACGACGCGTTCGAACGGACGTGGGGCTGGGCCGAGGAAGCGTCGGCCGACTCTGGAAAGCCCGTTTCCCGCGCCGACTGGAAAGTGGTCATCCCGATTCATCTTGCCGATTCCAAGGAAGAGGCGATGAACGACGTGCGCGAGGGCTACAAGCGCCAGGCGTACGTCGGGGATCGCCTGGTCGTCGCCGAGAAGGCCGCTCCGCCGCCATTCGCCGGCGGCGCACCGGACATCGAAGGTGCGATGGCCCGCGACGGCGTGATCGTCGGGACTCCAGACGACGCCATCGAAGCAGTCAAAAAGATCCAGGAACGATCAGGCGGCATCGGCGGAATCCTCGGCCTCGCCCACGAATGGACGAGCACCGAGAAGACGCTTCGCAGCTACGAACTCTGGGCGCGCTACGTGGCGCCGCGATTCCAGGGCCAAATCGAAGTGCTGGAAGACAACCGCGACTGGATCGAGACCCGAATGGGCCAGGTGTTCGCCCACACTGGCGCCGCCCAGGCTAAGGCCTTCACAGACGCCGGCAAGGAACTCCCTCCCGAAATGAAGGCTGCCATGGACGCCGTGCGAAAGGCCCGCGAAGGCGCCGGGACCTAGAAAGAATCGCCTAGGCGCCCGCCCATGGAGACGCACGAGCTGCCCAGCAGCCGAACGGCCTGCTACCGTTTCGGTATGCAAGCAATCGTGCTTCTCTCTGGCGGGCTTGATTCGACGACGGTGGCGACCCATGCCATCCGCGAGGGCCACGACGTGCGCGCCCTCAGCATCGGCTACGGGCAGCGCCATCTGCGCGAGCTTCGCTCGGCCCGCGCCGTTGCCGAACGGCTCGGAATCGAAATGCTCGAAGTCGACGCTGCGTTCTATGCAAACTTGGCCTCGTTCTCCTCGCTGACCAGCGACCAGCACTCTCTCCCGGAAGACCGCGATGCAGCAGCGATGTCCACCGACATCCCCAACACCTACGTGCCGCTTCGGAACACGTTCTTCGTGACGCTCGCCGCGGCCGCGCTGGAAAGTTGGCTGCTCGACCGCATAGAAAACGAAGGCGCCGACCCGAGCACGCTGGAAGGCGCCATCTACGTCGGAGCCAATGCCATCGACTACTCCGGCTACCCGGACTGCCGCCCCGAGTTCTACGACGCGATAACCGAAGTCATTCGGCTCGGCAGCAAGGTCGGGACCGCGTACGAAGTTCCGATTCGCATCGAGGCGCCGATCATCACCATGTCGAAGGCCGACATCGTGCGCTACGGCACCGAACTCGGGGCACCGCTGGAACTCACCTGGAGTTGCTACGCCGGCCTCGAATGGCCCTGCGGCGCATGTGATTCGTGCATCCTTCGGGCAGCCGGCTTCGCTGCGGCCGGCGTCGCCGACCCGGCCCTGGTCATTCGCAAATGAACTCCGGCCGACCAGTCCGCCAAGCTGCTCGTTTCTCGGATGGCTGACGGGAAGCCCGAGATCTTCTCCTCGGTTCAGGGCGAAGGCGTCTCCGCCGGATTGCCGAGCACCTTCGTCCGGCTGAGTACCTGCAACCTGCGCTGCTCCTGGTGCGATACGGCATACACCTGGGACTGGGACCGGTACAACAAATCCGAACAGATCATCCGAGATGACTGTGGAATACGATTGCCGAACGAAGTGCTTTCGCGAGGCCACCGCGCAACGTCGTCATCACGGGCGGCGAACCGATGATCCAGAAGCGGCAGCTACTTCGCCCTGGTCAGAGGCGCTGAAAGCCGAGCGGACTGCGCCTTGAAATTGAGACGAACGGGACCATCGCACCCGGGGAACTGGCGGAATCAAATCGACCAGTGGAACGTCTCGCCAAAGCTTGCGCAACTCGGGAAACGAAGGCCTGGACCGGCTCCCGACGGACTCGCTTCGGCGTTTCGCGACGCTTTCGCACGCGTTCTTCAAGTTCGTCGTCTGCGGAAGAAGGCCGACCTTGCCGAGGTTGAAGCCCTCTGCGAGCGATTCGAGATCCCGCCCGAGCGCGTTGTCCTCATGCCGGAAGGCACCACTGCTCCGCGCTAAACTCGCGCAGCCCGTGGCTCGCGGAACTCTGCACCGAACGCGGCTATCGATTCAGTTCGCGACTCCACATCCTCATCTGGGGCGACAAGCGCGGCGTCTAGTCATCCAGTCCGATCCGGTTCTTTCGGGTAGCGTAGAATTCCCGACGTGCCACGTTTCCCGACCACCCCGAACCTCGACCTGCTGTTTTCGCCGCGTTCAGTCGCCATCGCGGGCGCATCGACCAACGTCGATAGCCCCGGCCATGACTATGTCGAGGCCATCAAGCGGATGGGCTTCAATGGCCCGATCTATCCGCTGAACCGGAGCGCCGATGAAGTCGACGGACTGAAGGCATATCCCGCCCTCGTCGATGTGCCCGGAGAAGTCGACCTCGTGATCTCGTGCCTTCCCGCCGGACGCAGTACTCGACCTCGTCGATCAGTGCGGCCGAAAAGGCGTGAAGTTCCTGCACCTGTTCACCGGGCGCTTTCAGCGAAACCGGCGACGACAGACGCAGCAGACCTCGAACGCCAGATCGCACGAGTGCCGCCGCCAAAGGCGTGCGGATCCTCGGCCCCAACGGAATGGGCCTGTACCACCCGGCCGGCGGATTCTCCTTCCGGCCGGACCTGCCCCCCGGCGGCGGGGACCGTCGCCTTCCTGAGCCAGAGCGGCAACAACGCCGTCGAGGTCAATCACGCGCGGCAACGCACGCGGGATGAAGTTCGGGAAGGTCGCGAACTACGGCAACGGGCTCGATGTGACGCCCGGCGAGATGCTTCGTTACCTCGCCGACGACCCGCAGACGACCGTTATCGGCGCCTACGTCGAAGGCGTGCCGGACGGGCGCGGCTTCTACGAAGGGCTCTCGGCCGCGGCGGCGAAGAAGCCGGTGATCATTCACAAGGCCGGACGGACGAAGGCCGGCGCGCGCTCGGCGGCATCACACACTGCCGCCCTGGCGGGCGCCGCCGAACTCTGGAGCACGGTCATCAACCAGGCCGGCGCACACGAAGCCCGAAACCAGGAACAACTCCTCGACCTGATGCTCGGCGCGGCGATGCTGCCGAAATCCAAAGGTCGAAACATCGCGGTGGTCGGAGGCGGCGGTGGCCGCAGCGTTCAATCCGCCGATGCCGCCGAAGAGAACGGCTTTACTGTGGTTCCGCTCCCCGACGATGTCCGCGAAAAGGTCCGCGCCAAGGCTCCTCAATTCGCGGACTGGGTTGGCAATCCGGTGGACCAATCGATCCTCGCCGGGTCCGGGCTCTCTTCCAACGGACTACTCGAACTCATGCTGGAGAGCGACGCCTACGACCTTGCCATTGCGAATGTCGGCGAAGACTGGTTCTTCGGCCGGCCAGATGCTGGCGACCGCCTCAAGCACGCCTGCAACCGGCTCGCCCAGATCTGCGAGAAGTCGGCCAAGCCCGTCGCCGTCGTCCTCGGTGTAACCGAAACCAACAACCGAGAACATCGAGCGGTCGTCGACGAAGTGCGTGATGACTTCGCGGCGCGCGGGATCGCCGTGTACCCGAGCGTGGAGCGGGCGGCGTGGGCGCTGGGGCGGCTGGCGGGCTAGCTGAACCGGCGGCTAGTCACGCAATCTCATCCCGGTGGCACAACCATCGTTGCACTCGGTTCTGCCGTGCCTTGGCTCCTTAAGCAGCCACTGAAACCCTGCGCCGAGGCTTTCCGCGACTGCAGCGTGGCCACGAACCGTTCAAAATCGAACTCCGCTACTCGAACGACTTCGCAGGAATGGAGATGCAGGAAGTCGGCGAGGTGAAAACGGTCGCCATCGTGGCCGATGTCACGATCTCGCCCATCGCTGCAAAACTTGCCCTTTCGAATGCTTCCATGCTCCGCCACGACCAGCCAGTCGCCTTCGAACCACAAGAATGTCAGCTCTGGGTCGTCGCCAGCCCGGCGCCGGTCAGCCTTCCAGAGCCCTCGTTCATCGTAGCGCCGCGCGAGTCACGGCTGGGCTGCCATGTCCACTAACATCGCCGCAGCGGACACTCCCGACGAATGTCGCCACCAGCGACTGCCACCAGCGGCCAGAACAGCCAGACAGCGGCCGCGCACGCCGCCATCATCAGTAGTCGCGTCGCCTGGGCGCCGTCCGCGAAGCCCCTCGATGCGATCTGGGCCGCTTGCTCGTCGAGTTCAACTGTCATCAATCTTTATCGCCCCAGCGGGAATCTCCATCACGAGTGGTTCGGGCGCGCTTCGGCGGAGCATTTCGAGTTGCCTGCGCTACGGCGCGCATCGCCGACCTTTCCGTAAAGTCCGATCGCGGCAGAATCACCGGGTCGCCCGGAGGCACTTCAATTGTGATTCCGCCGGAGCGAGATTCGATTTCCGTGACCTGGCTCCAGGGGATCGTTCGCTGCCTTTGCGAACTCACCACGTTAATCCCGGACCTGATCGGCCGTAACTACGCATCCTTGTGACCATGAAGCACCAAGCTGCTTCGCCCATCGACGTTGGCGATAACGCGGCAACACGACCACAGAAGTTATGACCGCACAAACGCCAAGAACCATCGAGAAGTAAGGTCTGAACCACAGGCGGTTTGTTGAACGCGTCGTGCACGACGACCAGCGAATACAGAGCCGGAGGTGCGGCAGTTGTGAGCCAGAATGAGATCGGGTTATCCTGACGGCGCCGACGTCGCGCGTAAGCAGCAAAGTCGTTGCTGGTCGGATGCGCCTCTATGCGGGTGCCGCTCGGCATGGTCACTTAAATATTGTCGACGGTCAGATATGCCGAAACAGCCTTGCCCCTCAGGCGATCTCGTCTCGGTGCACAACCATCGTGCAGCGGTTCTGCGTCGCCACCAGGCCGGCCTCACGCGCCCGCTCGACGCCCGCGTCGTTGAAGATGCCACTCTGCAGCCAGACGCCCTTCGCGCCGGCCGCGATGGCGTCATCGATGACGGGGTCAGTCTCTTCGGAACGGACGAAGAGGTCCGCGAGGTCGATTGGTTCAGGGATATCGGTCAGCGACTCGTATGCCTTCTCGCCGAGGACTTCGTCCGCCGGGAACCGGCCGCGATGGACGGGGATGATCCGGTAGCCCACCCGCTGCAGATATGAAGCGATGCGATACGCCTCGCGTTGAGTGCGGGAGTCGAGCCCAACAACGGCGATGGTCTTTGCGTCCTTCAGCAGGCTAGCGGCGGCGTCCACGTTTCTTCCCTTTCGGCGGAGGTGCTGGTTTAGGCACCGCATCGCCGGTTTGAGTATCGATTTCGACGAGTTCCCAACCTTCGGGAATCGTCACTGTCGAACCTACCAGTTTCGCTACTGCCTGTCCCACCGCGAGGGTGCGGTCCATCCCATCGGCCTGCCCGTAGGCAGGCACGGGCACCTGCGACAGCGTCAGCCGTTTGCCGCTCTGCTTCACCAGTACGAGCGCGAACTGGCGAAGGTCATCTTCCTGGTCGCGCCAACGGTCGGCTTCGGCGCCTTCGACGGTCACTTCGAGGTGGTCGATCTTCGCGAACGGCACGAGTTCCTTCGTGCCAATGCCCATGCCCAGGTAGCCCTGCTGCCAGGTGGCCGAACCCTTTTTCGCATCAACGACGACGTCCGCCCCGACGATCGAACTGATCAGGCTCATCACCGAGAACGGCACGATAACCATGCAGGCGAGCAGGATGCTGACGAGCAGCCACAGCGGCAGCGTGAAACCCCGCGCGACCAATACCCAACCGAGCAATACCGATATGCCAATGCCGATGAGCGGGAGAACAACCGTCGCCCTGCGCGCTCTTGATTTCGATCTTCTCGGGACCGATGACCGCCATCGCACGGTGCAACAAGACCTCGGTACGACCATCCCGGCGGTGAATCGCGACGTGCTCAGGGATATCGAAGTCCACAGCCGAAGCGTAGCGAAGCCGAGAGGCAGGAGACAGCGGACCGGTTAACTCCGAGATTTCTGAACGAATATTCACTCGAATTGCGTTCGCATCTGGCTATCGATCGTATATAGTGTGCCTATCGCGCCCGTTGCCCCGGGCTAGCTGGAGTGTTTCATGGCTTCTTCCCCAACCTTCGTCGAGGCTCCAGGCCTCAATTTCGACTGGCTGAACCTCGATACCGAACAAGGTATGAAGATTCAGGCTGGGCGCCGCGGATTGACGCTCGAAGACGTCAACGCAATGACGTATGGCGTCGAAGGCAAGGACGAAGCCGGCATTTCGGTGTTCGGCCCGCGCGGTGCCGCTCCCGACATTCGGTCCCCGCGGCACGCCCGCCAGTACAAGTCCAAGGGCGACGTCTGGTCCGAGAGCGCCATGCTCCTTTACGAAGAGGCACAGCAGCGCCAGTGGAGCAGCGCCCGCGATATTCCCGTGGGACACCCTCAAGCCGCTTCCGGACGACATCGAATGGGCCATGTGCACGCTCTGCACGTTCCTCACCCAGGTCGAGTTCATCGCCGGCGACCTCCCGGGCCGCTTCATGGAGCAGGTACACCCGGATCACTTCGAAGCCCAGCTCTTCCTCGGCACCCAGATCATGGACGAAAGCCGTCACCTCGACGTCTTCCGCAAGCGCGCCCTCTCCAATGGCGGCGGCATGGTCGATGCAGGCTTCGGCGCCATCAATCTCCTTTCGGTCGATGACTTCACCGAGATGACCGCCCTCCTCCACCTCGTCGGCGAAGGCTTCGTTCAGACGCTCTTCCGCATGGGTGAGCTGATTTCGCAGAACGACGCCGAGAAGAAGATCTTCCGCCTCGCCGCCCAGGACGAAAGCCGGCACCTCGCCTTCGGCGTCACCCACCTCAAGTACGTGATGGACACCGAGCCATGGCGCAAGGAAGAACTGCACCACTACCTCGACATCCAGGAAGGCGCGCTCGGCCAGAGCCAGCAGGCCAGCCTGACAACGAACCCGACCACTGGCGAAGCACTCGCCATTCTCGCCGGGGGCGGCGTGGAAAACATGGACGAGGGTTTCGCGAAGCTCATGATCATGCGCAAGCGCCAGATCAATGAGTACATGCACCGCCTCGAAGTCATCGGTCTTGGCGACCGCCGCGAGCGAATGGCTCCCGGCATGCGCGAATTCCTCGACCCGGTCAAGTAACAACCGCCGCAAATACGCTCTTCTGCCGCCCCTCATGGGGCGGTAGTTGCATCCGCCACAGGAGCCACGGACAGCTATGGAACTAAAAGACACGACGAAGACGCGCGGCCAGATGCTTGGCTGGTCACAAGATCTGCTCACACGAATCGAAGGCTCGGCGCTGCGCGATGCCACGGTTGCCAACCTGGCCTACATGAAGCTCCCGGCGGAGCGGGTCTCGGCATTCGTCGACAAGGTGGATGCTAACCCGGAACAGATGAGCCGGATCACCTTCAACTTCATCCGCACGCGCTCCGAGCGCGGCGTGCGGGCCGAAGTCGGTCCCGAGGGCATGACGCTCGACCGCATCAACATCGGCACGTACGGCCAGGTGCCGGACCTCTGGCCGTACGACAACGATGCCCCACGCGGCTCGCACCCGAACTACGAGAGCTACCTCCCGGGGAGCTACACGATCTTCGAGAAGTCGGAAGTATGGGCCGAAGGCGTGGACGTCCTCTACGAGGACGCAATCCGCGACCGCTGGATCCCGTCGACGGACCTTGACTGGGCCAACGACCTCAAGGAACTCCCCGAAGAAGTCGAGCGGGCAATGTGCCAGCTCTGCACCACCTACAGCTCGCACGGTCTTGTCGAGCAGAAGATCATCGCCAAATGGTTCGAGCCGATCAGCTACGGCTTCCACGACGTGATGCTGTTCCTCGGCACCCAGGTTTACGACGCCGGGCATAAGGTCGAAGCCCTCCGCAAGCGCGCGCTGGCGAACGGCGGCGGTCTCGGACAGGCGCCGCTCGGCACCCTCTATCGCGGCTTCTACGGCGCGCTCAAGCTCACCGAGATGCTGGTCTGCCTCGATGTGGTCTACAAGTCCTACGAACTCAGCCTTTTCGAAGCGAACCGCGAATTCGCAAAGACCGACCTCGACGCGAAGCTCTTCGACCTGCTGGCGAGAGACTCGAAGCGGCACCTCGAATACGGCAAGCGCCACATGATGTGGTACATGCAGCACCACCCGCGTGGTCACCAAAACGTACAGGCGTGGCTCGGTCGCGGCGAAGCGGCACTCTCGAACGAGATGCGCCACAGCCACGCTGAGCGCGAAGCCCTCGTCGTGCTCTACGCGGATGGCCTTGAGAAGCTTTCCGTCGGCGTCGACACGCTGCGGAAACTCCGCGGCAAGCAGAACGCTGACTACATCGCGCTGATGGACGAGCTGGGCATCGACCGGCTTCCGGCGTTCAACCCGGGCCTCGCCAAGATGGCGGAAGATCCCGCTGTTCGTTTAGTCCCGGTAGTCGAAACAAGGACAAGAGGCCCGCAGTGATGCGGGCCTTTCGTTGTTTGAGTTTCTGCCTGTGGACGTGTTCGGCGTATCCTTCGCGACGACCGAGGAGGGAGCCATGGAACGTCGAGAACTCGCGGTCGGCAGTGGCCGAGTTTCGTACCTGGCGGGCGGCAGCGAACACACGGGCAGGCCTGTCGTGTTCGCGCACGGCTTAGCGAGCGACGCCATGACGTGGCTACCGTTCGTTAGCCAACTGAACGGCCGGCGCTGGTATGCCCCGGATCTTCCCGGCCATGGAGCCAGCGAATGGTGCGACGAGTACAGCTATACGAAGGATGCGGAAGCCCTAATCGCCGTGCTTACCCTTGTTGGTGCGCCGTCCGTGGCGGTGGGGCATTCACGGGGCGGGCTGGTTTGTCTCCTCGCAGCGACGATGCGTCCCGATCTCTTTTCCGCCATGTACCTTGAGGATGTGACGCCGCGGTTTTGGTGGGAAGCGCGAGATCGCGGCCTGGTCTTTCCGGGGTCCGTTTTCCGGCTTCGCGGCCTCGCCGAAACAGCCCGAACAGAAGGGCAAGACACTGCCTGGTTGGCGCAGCGGATAGGCGAACTCAAGCACGACTCACGCACGACATTCGCCGAGTGTCTGACGCCCGCCGCAATCCAAGGGTGGGCAGAGTCTGCCCGTAACTTCGACCCGGAAATGCTCGGTTCGAAAGGGGTATTTGGGCCGCCCGATACGTCTGCTGATGAAGTGCTCACATGCATCGAGGGGCCCATCCACCTCGCGCATGGCGAGGAAGAACACGGGGGTGCCGTGACTCTCGAAGAGCTCGCATGGTTCCACGCTACAGCGGCGGAGCCGTCCTCCACCCTTTTTCCGCGACTAGGACACTTTCTGCATGGAGCACGGCCTGGAGAATTCGCCGAAGATTTACGGTCGTTTTTGAATCGAACCGGCTAACTTACGCGCCGGGCTTGGCGATCATCAGCCAGAGGAACACCAGGAACGAAACATCGAGGAGCGCGCCTGCGGCGATTGTCACGGTGTTGTTCAGGTGGTCGCTGAGTTCCTTGCTCACCGGCCCATCGCCAAGCGCTTCGGCCATTTGTGCCGCCTTCTTCGCGCGAGGCATGAGAAGTCCATGATCGATTCCCAGGACCACGATAAGCAGCGTGAAGGCTGCCGAAATCCACGGGTCGCCCATCGAATAGTCCGCTTCGTTTACGAGCAGTACACCGAAGAGAATGACGAGCACTGCGCCGGCTGAAGTGATCACGTATTCGGAGAAGCGCATCAGCTTCAGGAGGGTGAGCGCGGTGTTCGCCGCGGTCACCCGCGCGACCATGATGCCCGAAGCGGTGCTGATACCGGCAGCCGCCAGCATCAGGAATACTCCGAGAAGGTGTCCGTAGAGGTAGACCTCTTGAGTGCTCAACGCGCGTCCTCCAGGGACTTCTTCTGACTCGGACGATGCCGAGCCGGCCCGCCGCGAGTGTATACCCCGACAGAGTCACCCGACAGCCGGACCGGCTATCAGGCGAGACTTCGACGGGCTGCTTGGCGGGGGCGGCAGAGGCCTGCGGCGATTCGGTCGCCGATCCCACTTCCTTCGAAAGCCGAGTTGCGATCAGCATCGTCATTACTCCGGCAGCGGCCGCAAGGATAAAGACGCCTGCCAGCGCCAGGCCCTTCCCAGCCGCCAGCTTCCCCAGCAGCGACGATGCCGCCCGCGACACCAACGCCAGCCGCTGCCGAAAGCGTCTCGGTCAGCTTCATCGCCGAAGACATTTCACCTTCGTTCCCGGGCGAGGTGCCCGCCAGCATTTCGAGCGAGAAGGTCGGGTAGGTGATGCCTATCCCGAGGCCGGCGATAGCCCACGTGACCGCGACGATGCCGCCGGGCACCGCGTCAATGAGCGCGATAGTCGTCGCGGCTACGCCGACAGTGAGGATGGCGCCTCCAACTCTGGCCCGGGCTGCTCGCGAAGTACTGCCGGCGAGCCGCTCCTGTATCCACGAGCCCGCGGTCCAGCTGATGGTCGCGCTGGTAAGAGCCAGGCCAGCGACGAGCGTTGAGTACCCGCGATGCGTCGTCAGCAGATACGGAATGAATGCGTCGGCGCTGAAGAAGGCCATATTGAGAAAGCCGTTGCCGCCGATCGCCGCCGGTACTCCCGCGCGAGCGCGCAGCGTACCCTCGGGAAGCAGTCGCCGGAGCGCTGGAAACCCAATGACGAGACCGACCACCACCATGGGGGTGCCGTACAGCAAACTTCCGGTAGCCACGCCCGCGAGAGCCAGGCCTGCGCCGAAGGTGCAGGCGTGATCGCCGTCGGAAGTCGCGACGGCTTCGCTTCCGAGGGCGGCGGCGGCCCGAGCCGGAACAGAGCCGGCAGCGTGAGGAGTGCCGAAAGCGGCAACAGCGGAACAATCATCAGGAAGGTCGCGCGCCAGCTGATCCATTCTGCGACCGCACCGCCGATCGCCGGACCGATGAAGCCCGGGACAACCCAGGCGCTGGCCAACATCGCCAGCATCCGCGGCCGAAGCGACGCCGGGTAACCTCGGCCGATTACCACGTACACGATCGCGGGCAGTGCGCCAGCGCCAAGCCCCTGGATGACACGGCCCAGGACGAGTACATGCATCGTCGGAGCGAGACCAGCAACCACCAGTCCCACGGTGAACAGCGCCATACCGATTGCGAGCGGACGCCCGGGGCCGTACCGGTCGGCCTGTTCGCCGGACCACGCAATGCCAACAACGCTTGCCAGCAGGAATCCACTGAAGACCCAGCCATAAAGTTCGAGGTGGCCGAGGTCCTCCTCGGCACGGGGGATAACCGTGCCCACGGCAAGCGCTTCGAACGCAACGATCGTGATGGCCATCAGCAGCCCGACAGTCAGGCCCGCGCGGTCTCCGCTGAGGATGCTGGACTCGGGATCGCGACTCATAGCACTTTATTCTGCGCGAACGTCTGCGAGGCCGACACCGACTTTCGGACGATTCGCACCCACGTGCCGAGACGCACCTGCCAACCCCGTAGCGTACGTAGGTGCGTCCAAACGTTCACATAGATTTGTCCTAATGCACCTGTTGTTTCCGGCATATAGGTCTATGCTATCGAAGTATCCATGGGCGAGGGGAGGATCGAATGCACATCGAAGTCATCGAGTTTGAATTGACCTGCGATGAACATGGTTCGCATCGGCTGCTAGTGCCCGTTGAATTGCCACGGCCGAAAGCGTGCGCGCACTGCTTCCTCCCTGCCGAGCGACGGGAACTGCGACGGTTCACCATGGAAGGTCCGCTCCCGAACGCGATTGGCAACGAAGTCTGGGTCGGCTGAAATCTAACCCGGTGTCAAGGTCCCTTCCTTCGCCCACTTAAAGTGAGTCCGGCCGTGGCCAGCGTTCGCGGCCATGATGCCACCGACTGTACCGTCCGCCCACGGCGCTCCGGGAATTTTCGAATCCAGCTGTTCCTGGGTGAGCTCGCAGAGCAGTTTCAGCGTCTCACTGCGTGTTTCCAGCCCGACGCGTACGAGTTCATCAAGCGACTTGCCGCGATGTTTTTCGGCCCACGCTTCGGTCCACGTATGGATGCCGGCCATGATCTCTTCGCGCGTTTGAGCGCTGCCGTCCTTGTTCACGCGCGCAGCCATCCCAGGCTCACCGGATAGGTGCCTCCGGAACATGGCGTTCCAGTTATGTTCGATAAGCGTCGTGTGAATGAAGTGATCCGCGTATGACCAGTTCTTCGCTGGATCGTGTTCGCTCGGGGTGCGAGGGGCGTACAGCTCTTCGGGCGACATCGCCGAAAGCGTCTCCAGCAGCCACGCACGGTCGGTGTTGAGCTTTGTTTCGATTTCGATCCGGTTCAGACCACCACCATCCTTCAATGCTTCAGAGAAACGATGCACGGAGAGCGCGCCGAAATTCGGCGAGCCTCCGTGCAGTCGTAGAGCTCAGGCCCGAGCTTCTAGTTCTCGAACGAGAGAACGGTGCGGGCAACCTCGCCGGCCTTCATGGCGCGGAAGGCTTCGTTCACGTCCTCGAGGCGGCCCGTCCGGCTGATCATCTCGTCGAGCTTCAGCCGACCCTGGAGGTAGAAGTCGATATAGCGCGGCATGTCCTTGCGGAAGCGGTTGGAGCCCATGCTCGAGCCCTGGATTCGCTTCTCGCCGAGGAATGCCGGCCCATCGAGTTCAATCTTCTGGCCGACCGGGATCATTCCGATGATCGTGGCTGTGCCACCCCGGTCGATGCATTCGAAGCTCTGTTCGGCGGCACGCTTGCTACCGATGGCCTCGAACGAGTACTCGACCCCGCCGCCGCCCGTGATGTCTCGAATCGCCTGAACGGGGTCATGCGAGGAGGCATCGACCACGTGAGTCGCACCGAGTTCTTTAGCCTGCGCCAGCTTCGATTCCACGGTGTCGACGGCGATGATCATGCGTGCGCCGCCGATGCGGGCTCCCTGGATTGCGCTCAGGCCAACGCCGCCGCAACCAAAGACTGCGACTGACGACCCGGCTTCGATGCGGGCGGTGTTCAATACCGCTCCCACGCCGGTGGTAACGCCGCAGCCGATGAGTGCGAGAGCGCCGAATGGCACGTCCTCGCGGACCTTCACCACTGCGTGCTCGTGCAGAAGCATCTGTTCGGCGTAGCTGCCGAGGTTGGCGAACTGGCCGACCGGCGTGCCATTCCACGAAAGACGCGGCGTCTCCTTTGGTGAGCGTCGGAGTTCGGGAGCGCGGCAAAGGTTCGGCCGGCCGCTGATGCAGTTTTCGCACTGCCCGCAGAAGACCGACAGACAACAAATCACATGGTCGCCTGGCTTCACGTAGCTCACCTGGTCGCCGACCGCTTCGACGATGCCGGCCGGTTCGTGGCCGAGTACGGCAGGCGCCGGCAGCGGATAGAGGCCGTCCACGAAGTGGAGGTCGCTGTGGCAAACACCGGTGGCCATGGTCCGCACGAGGACTTCGTGCCCCTTTGGCTTGTCGATATCGATGTTCTCGATGGTCAGGGGCTGATGTGGCCCATGGAAAATGGCTGCTTTCACGGAAACTGTCCCTCCTGAGGAATGAGGCGCTGTTGGCGCACGGATAGTACAGGGTTTGCGGCCGCCGTGTGTATGGCCTCATCGAGAAGGGGCGGTGAAGATCAGCGAGTTCCCTCGTTAACCAGAACGCCGGACGTGCGTTACAACTATGTATCCAGGCCGCAAGAGCAATGCCGCGGCCTGTCCTTTCGCCCCGCCTGCCTTCCGGGAGGGCCATCGATTGTCCGACGATCACTTAGACCTGCGAGCCGGCAGGAATCTCATCCTGCGTCAGCTGCGGGACAAATGGGCGCTCCTCACCGTCGCATTCGGCGCCGGCCTGAGCTGGGGCCTTCTGCGCCTTGTTGCGCCGTTGCTCACGGGCTACGCCATCGACCATGCGATCGTGAAGCAAGACCACGGACTGCTCGTGCGGCTCGTCATCGCTCTCGCCGTTGTCGTCGCGTTCCAGGCGACGTTCGCCAGGCTTGCGCCGCTACTGGGCAATGCGAACGAGCTACCGCGTCGAAGCCGACCTCCGCATGGAGCTCTACGACCGCGTTAACCGCCTCTCCTTCGATTACCACGACCGCACGGCCACGGGTCAGCTCATGTCTCGCGGCAGCGCCGACCTGCACGAAGTCCAGTCGTTCCTCGTCAACATCCCCATCAACTCGGCGTACCTGCTCATGGCCAGTCGGGGCGTTCATCCTTCTCTTGCGTACGAGCGTCACCCTCGCTTTCCTCGCGATGGCTGTCTACCCGTTCGTCCTCTGGCTGAGCATCCGATTCTTCAACCGCCTCGAACCCGGCACTGAACGCGTACAGCACGACCTTGCAGGCCTGGCCAGCGTGGTCGAAGAGAATATCGCCGGGTCTCGTCTCGTCCGTGCCTTCGGACGGGAGAAACACGAAATCGCCAAGCTCCAGTCAGTGGCCGATGACATCCACCGTGACTCGATGGACGTGGTCCGTCTTCGTACCGTCTACGGCCCGCTGTTCTACTTCCTCCCGGGACTCGGACAACTCGTAGTCCTCGGCTATGGCGGCTGGCTGGCCCTCAATGGAGACATGACCACGGGGCAACTCGTTGCTTCGCTTCAGTTCCTCAACATGCTTGTTTGGCCCGTCCAGAGCCTTGGCGAAATGATCGCCTCGGGGCAGCGAGCGTTCGTTTCGGCGGCGCGCGTCTGGAGTGTGCTCAAAGAGGAGCCGACGATCACCGAGGCATCGCATGCGCACCATTTGCCGCACGGCACAGGCGAAATTGCCTTCGAAGACGTTACCTTCGGATACCAGGAGAGTCGGCCGGTGCTGCAGGATTTCCGGCTCACTGTGCCCGCCGGCGCTTCGGTTGCCCTCGTGGGCGCGACCGGCAGCGGCAAGTCGACCGTCGCCCGCCTGCTCCCGCGATTCTATGAGCCGTCGAGCGGCCGCATCGTCATCGACGGAGCCGACATTCGTGACCTCCGCCTGAAAGAACTCCGGCGCGACATCGGCATCGTTTTCGAGGACACGTTCCTCTTCTCCGACAGCATCCGCAACAACATCGCGTACGGCCGCATCGACGCATCGGACGAACAGATCGAGAAGGCCGCCCGCCTCGCTCACGCCCATGATTTCATCATGGAACTTGCGGACGGCTACGACACCGTCGTCGGCGAGCAAGGCTTTTCGCTTTCAGGCGGGCAGCGCCAGCGGATGGCGATCGCCCGGGCGATCCTGATGGAGCCGCGAATCCTCATCCTCGATGACGCCACCTCGAGCGTTGATGCCCGCATGGAGGAAGAGATCCGCTCAGCCCTGCGAGAAGTGATGCACGGCCGCACGACCGTGATCATCTCGCACCGCCTTTCGACCATTTCGCTCGCCGACCAGGTCGTGCTTGTCGACGAAGGCCGGGTTGCCGCCACGGGTACGCACTCGGACCTTCTCAGCAAGTCGGCACGCTACCGAGAGGTACTGGGACAACTCGAGGCGGTGGCGTCGTGAGCGATACCGTCACCGAGATCGACTCCACGCCGAAGGTCAACGGGATGGCCGGCGCAATGCGCATGCTCGCTCCCCGATGGCCGGCCATGCTGCTGGCGGTGGTCTCCATTGTTCTCTTCACCGGGGCGAGCCTGGCCAAGCCGCTAGTTATTCAATACGCGCTCGACACCGGTGTCGGGACTGGCGCGGGTGATGGCGACAAAGGCGCCCTCGTGCTCGCCGGTTGTGTCTTCTTCGCGCTGCTCGTCCTCGTTTACGTGTTCCAGGGATTGAGTACCTACCTCGTGAACAAGATCGGGCAGGACTTCCTGCGCGAACTGCGGCTGCGGCTGTTCAGCCACTTCCAGCGGATGTCCCTTGCCTTCTTCGGTCGCGAAAACGCCGGCCGGCTGGTTTCGCGGATGACCTCCGATGTTGCGACCGTGAACGATGTGCTCAACAACGGCTTCCTTATCGTCGTCCAGTCCGTCCTCACGCTTGCTGGCGCTACGGCGATCCTTCTCTGGCTGAGTTGGTCGCTCTCGCTCGCGACGGCGATGATCCTGCCGCCGCTGATCATCGCGACGGTCATCTTCCGAAGCTATTCCCAAAAGGCGTACGGCTCGGTCCGCGAACGCATCGCCGACGTGATGATCCACATGCAGGAGAGCTTCTCGGGGCTGCGCGTGGTTCAGGCTTTCGCGCGCGAACAGCACAACATGGAACGATTCGGCGCCATCAACGAGCGGAACTTCTGGGCCAACGTGAACACAGTCCGCATCTCGGCCCTCTATTTCCCGTTCGTCGAATGGCTGAGCGCCATCGGAATCGGCGTCATCCTCTACTTTGGCGGCCGCCAGGTCGCCGGCGACTCGGTCACGATCGGTACGGTCACCGCGTTCGTCTTCTACCTGGAGTTCATCTTCCAGCCGATCCAGAACCTCTCGCAGGTCTTCGACATGGTGCAGAGCGCAGGGGCGGCGCTGAACAAGATTTTCGGGATCCTGGCGATTGAGCCCGATGTACCGGAAGCGGAACACCCGGTGCGTGTGGATGGCGCGCTTGCCGGTCGCATCACCCTCGAGGATGTGACCTTTGGATACGACTCGGCCCGGCCCGTGCTTTCCGGCATCAACCTGGCAATCGAGCCCGGCCAGCACATCGTTCTCGTCGGCCCGACGGGCGCCGGGAAGTCCACGCTGGCGAAGCTGATCACCCGCTTCTACGACCCAACATCAGGCACCGCCAGTATCGATGGCCACGACCTTCGCGAGTTGGCGAACGAAGACCTTCGTCGAAGCGTGACGATGGTGCCGCAGGAGGGCTTCCTCTTCACCGGTAGCATTCGCGACAACATCCTCTTCGGCCGTCCCGATGCAACGAAGGAAGAGGTCGAAGATGCCTGCAAGACGCTTGGCATTCATGAGTTCGTGCGTTCGCTGCCGAACGGCTACCAGACGATGGTGAGCTTCCGCGGGTCGCGCCTCTCGGCGGGCGAAAAGCAGCTAATTTCGATTGCGCGCGCCTTCGTGGCCGAACCCGCCAGTGCTCATCCTCGATGAAGCCACGTCGTCGCTCGACCCGGCGACCGAGGAGCAGGTGGAAGAAGCGCTTCGGCGATTGCTCAAGGGCCGGACCAGCGTCGTCATCGCCCACCGCCTGAGCACCGCCGAGCACGCCGACAGCGTACTCGTGGTCGATCATGGCCACATCGTCGAGGACGGGAACCACGCCGAACTTGTCGCGAAGAACGGCTACTACAGTGCACTCTACAGACAATGGACGGCCGGCCGGACAACCCTAAGCGCATGACCGAACCGCCGATCGGCCGGAACCGCGACTTCATCCTGCTCCAGGCCGGCCAGTTGCTTTCGAAGGCCGGATCGGGAATGTCGGGCATCGCTTTCCCTCTGCTGGTGCTCGGCATCACGCACTCGCCCGTCCAGGCCGGGATCGTGCAGGCGGCACGATTCACACCGTTTGTCTTGTTTGGCGCTTTGGCGGGCGTCGCAGCGGATCGATTCAATCGGCGCAGGCTGATGCTTGGTGCGGACCTTGTGGCCGCCGGCGCGCTCGGGTCTATCGTCCTTGCTCTCTGGCTTGGCCAGCCGACGTTCTGGCAGATGCTTGCGGTTGGTCTTATCGATGGAGCGACCTCAGTGGTCTTCGGCGCGGCCTATAGCGGCGCTTTTCGATCGGTGGTTCCCCGACAGCAACTGCCCGCTGCAGCCAGCATCGAACAAACTCGAGCCTCGGTCGTACGGCTCGGTGCGCCACCTCTCGGCGGCGCGCTTTTTTCTGTTGCGCGCATCCTCCCATTCATCGGTGACGCAATCAGCTACGCATTTTCGATGCTCGCCGTCCTGCTCATTCGCACACCGTTCCAGGAGGCACGCTCAGCCGAGAGCACCGGCGTGCGGAAGGACCTGGTCGAGGGGATCCGTTTCCTCTGGAACGTCCCGTTCCTAAGGGTGTCAGCGCTGATGACGGCGGCGAGCAACTTCACTTTCAGCGCCGGCCAGTTCGCCGTCATCGTGCTCGCTCGGCGCGACGGGTATTCAAGTGCCTCCATCGGTCTCCTTGTCGCCCTCGTCGGCGCGACGACACTTGCAGGCTCCATCGTATCGCCGCTGATTCGGCGAGTTCTTTCGATGCGTGCGATCCTTCTTTCGGAATTTTGGGCGTCCTTCGGGATCCTGGCCTTCATGGTTTGGCCGAATGCGATTGTCCTCGGGGTCGCAATCGCCGGTCAGGCTTTTTGCTTCCCGAACACGGACGTGGTGCTCGCAAGCTACCGCTATGCCATCACCCCCGACCGGTTGACCGCGCGGGTAACCACAGCGGCATCGAACATCGCGGTCATCGCCATGCCTTTAGGCCCGCTGGTGGCGGGATTGATGCTGGCATCAGTTTCTCCGCGGACCACCGTGTTGGCCGTCGGCGCCGTGTCGATGGTCGCTGCCGTCATCGGCACGTTGAGCCGTGCGATCCGTGACCTGCCGCCGCTGTCGGAAGTAGTCAGTGCCCAGCCCGCGGAAGGCGGCTAACCACTGGTAAGGCTCCTTTCGTAACGCCACGCGGCTTGCGGCAGACTGAACGGGATGACGACTGCTACAGCCCCGGGCCCGGTCGAACTGTCCGGCCACTTCCTCGAGGAAGCCCGTCGGGGCGACGGCAGCGCCGAGCGGCGTCAGCTGGCGGAACTCACCCGGGACGAACTGGCGGCCGCTCTACCGGACGACGCCAGCCGTCTCGCCTTCTGGATCAACGTGTACAACGCCAACATCCAGTACCTGTTGAAAAAGAATCCTGATGCTTACAAGCACCGAACGCGGTTCTTCGCGAAACAGCAGCTCGTCGTTGCGCGAAAACGCCTGAGCTTCAACGACATCGAACACGGAATCCTCCGGCGGTCGATGTTCGGCTATTCCCTTGGCTACATCTCGAACCCCACTGCCGAGCCAGTTCGAGCGCCGGTTTCGGCTCAATCGCCGCGACTTTCGAGTTCATTTCGCGCTGAATTGTGGCGCTCGGAGCTGTCCGCCAGTGTCGCCATTCACTGCGGAAGGAGTCGGCGAGCAGTTGGAACAGGCGACCCGCGGCTACCTGCTGGCTGAGTCGGACTTCGACGAAACGGCGAATCTGGTCCACGTTCCCCGGATTCTCTCCTGGTTTCGCGGCGACTTCGGTGGCAAAACAGGCATCCTCGAGCTACTGCGTCAGCACGGTGTCATACCCGATGAGGCAGAACCCGAAATACAGTTCGGCGGGTACGACTGGACCCTGGCACTGGGGCAATAGTCGCTAGTCCGGCCCGTGAGCCCGTCCGGAAACTGCCGCGATCTTGATTCGCCAGGCGTAGATCCCCAGGCGCGCGAACCGCTCCTGCAGCATCGTCGCCGCCCATTCCGGTGAGTCGCTGAGTTTCGCGCTGAGCTTTCCCGCGAACGGCCCGAACTCCTTCGGGTCCGCGACTCTGCTGAAGGTGCCTTGTCCGGAGACGCTCGCCCATTCCCACGGCCCGGTGACGTATGTGCTGTCGACCTGGAACGCCACCTGCGGGTTCGCTTCGCCGAGCCGCGTCTTTCGGCCGGGAGTGGTAAGCCCACAGAGGTCGCCATTCTCGAAGATGAAGAAGACCGGAACAAGGAACTGCTCGCCATCTGCGGAAAAGGCGATTCGGATGACTCGCTCCTTCTCGAGGACGAGTTCGATTTCCTGCGGGTTGAGATCCTGAAAGCCCATAGTCAGCGAACCCTAACGCCTGCCCCGTTGCAGGGAAGTCGGCGGGCACACGGAGCCTTCGCGTAGACTTCGCGGATGGAGTGTTCACGTGGCTGAGCAGTTCGATGTGGTGGTAGTTGGCGCGGGGGCTGTCGGCTCCGCGGCCGCATACCACCTCGCGCGCGGCGGCCGGCGAGTGCTGCTGCTGGAGCAATTCCAGGTCGGGCACGACCGGGGAAGCAGCCACGGGGAGAGCCGAATCATTAGGCATTCGTACTTTTCGGCGGACTACGCCTCGCTGGCGCCCGCTGCTTTCGAACTGTGGCGCGATCTGGAGCGCGAGTCTGGAGCGAATCTCCTCACCATGACGGGCGGCATTGACCTCGGTCGCGCGGCGAGCCCGGCGATGGCGGCCTGCAAGGCATCCCTCGATGAAGCGGGCTTCGGCTCGGTGTGGATGGATGGCGATGAGGCGCGTCGGTACGTCCCGCAGTTCGTGCTGCCGGACGGACTGGGCGGTGCTCTGGCAAAGCGGGGCAGGAATACTCAACGCCGGACGCTGCGTCCGTTCACTCGCCGCTCAGGCCATCGCCCACGGCGCAACGCTCGTCGAAGAAGCGCGCGTTATCGGGATCGAACCCGGCCCGCGAACAACAAGAGTCACCTTCACACGAGATGGCACAACGGAGACTGTCGATGCGAGGTCGGTGATCGTCGCTGCGGGTCCGTGGGCGACGAAGCTCTTCGGACCGCTCGGCGTTGACGCGGGACTCCGAGTTACCCATCAGCAGGTCGTGTACTACCCGGTCGAAGACCCATCGCCCTGGGCGGTCGGCCGCTGCCCCATCTACATCGCCCACGGGCGTCGAGGGTTTTACGGCTTTCCGGTGTGCGAGCGGCCGGGCTTCATCAAGGTGGCCATCGAAATGGATGACACCATCGAAGACGCCGACGAACCCTCGCGAGGCCCGGATTCTCAGGCGCTCGAGACGCTGAACGAAACCATCGCGACGATGTTCCGGGGCATCCGCCCCGAGCCTGCCGAGGTCGTGGTCTGCCGCTACACCCAGTCTCCCGACAACGACTTCATCGTCGACCGCCACCCGCTGCACCCGAACGTCGTACTTGCATCGCCCTGCTCCGGGCATGGCTTCAAGTTCTCAATCCTGACAGGAAAGCTCGCTGGCGAACTGGCCACGACCCCTGTGGACAACTACGAGTCACCGCTCTGGCGCGAGCGATTTCGGCTGTCGCGCTAGTCCGTCAGCGCGCCGTAAATCAGCGTCCGCAATTCCCGCCGGATGTTGTAGTAGCTCGACGGCATCATCTGGGTCATGAACACGACCACCAATTCCTCGATCGGGTCGACCCAGAACGCGGTGCCGGCGGCGCCGCCCCAGGCGAACTCGCCCGGCGTGCCGGAAATTTGCGCCATCGAGGGGTCGAGCGTGACGGAAACGCCAAGCCCGAAGCCAATCCCGCTGAATGTCGTTTCTGCCCACTGCCCGTGGGCGCTGTGCATCAGGTCGGTGCCGCCGGGGAGGTGATTGCTGGTCATTAGTTCCAGGGTCTTCCGGCCGATGATCCGCGTGCCCAGGAGTTCGCCGTCGTTGCAGAGCGTCTGCGCGAACTTGAAGTAGTCCATCGCAGTCGAAACGAGTCCGCCACCACCGCTCAGGTAGGTCGGCGGCGTCAGATAGGGGCTCGTAGTCGGGTCGTCAGCCAACTGGATGCCCTTCGTCGCGTCGACGGTCGTCAGGCTGAGCGCGCCACCCGGATTCACGCTGTAGTTCGCCGCGAACCGCGATTGTTTTTCTGCCGGCACATAGAATCCGGTGTCTTCCATGCCCAGGGGCTCGAAGATGTTGGTTCGGAGGTAGTCGTCGAACCGCTGCCCCGAGATGACCTCAATGAGATAGCCACAGATATCGAGACCCACCGAATAGTTCCATGCCGTGCCGGGCGAGAACTCGAGTGGCAGGCCGGCAAGTGCAGTGACCATGCCCTTGAGTGATTTCTCCGTTGCCGCCCGCATCGACCTCGAGTTGGCGGTAGGCCGCGTCGACGTTTGTTCGCGAGAGGAAGCCGTAGGTCAGGCCGCTCTGGTGCGAGAGCAGGTCACGCACGGTCATCGCGCGCTCGGTGCGTTTCGTCTGGAAATTCGGGTACGTCCCCGTCGCATACACGCCGAGTCCCGCCCACTCCGGGATGTACTTCTCAACCGGATCGTCGATTTGGACGAGTCCTCGCTCGAAAAGCTGCATCATCGCGACGGCCGTGACGGGCTTCGACATCGAGTAGATGCGGAAGATGGTGTCCTGTTTCATCGGCGTGTTGCGCTCGCGGTCAGCGAGTCCGGTCGCCTGAAAATGGCCGATGTCGCCATGGCGCGCCACGAGGATGAGCGTACCCGCGAGTTTGCCCTCGTCGACGTACCGTTTCAGGTGGCTATCAAGGTATCCGAGGCGGGTGGGATCGAGTCCGAGTTGTTCGGGAGAAACGATTGGTTCGGCGGTGACCATGTTTGGAGCTCCGGGGCAGGTGTAGCCGCAGGATGCTATCAAAGACGGTCGGTATTCACACTTCGAGCAACCGGTCGATAAAGGGCGACCAGCCTGTCCAGGTCGAAGTTCATCGCGTTGCCGAACATGTGCATCTCTGTTGTCGCGAAACCGGGAAACCCCGAATCGTTCAAGTTTCGGAAGAGGAAAGTACCGGTCTCGGCGGCCAATTCGTGATGCCGATCCAGCAGTTTTTCGCGGTCGCCTTCGATGTACAGCTGGAAGAAGTTCACCTGCACCGGATCGGGGTTCACGCGGATCCGGTCGAACGAAGCCAGGATCCCCGCGACCTCCCGGGCCTTGAGTACCCACTCCTCCAGCTTCGGCAACGTCTGGGTCATGCCCATGCGCGCCGAGGCGACGAAGGGCGCCTGGGTGTAGAGGTTGCCGCCGTGGCGCCGCTGCCAGACCTTGGCCCCCTTGATGAAGTCCTCGGGCCCCAGCAGCATCGCCCCACAGAGCGCGCCGAGCTCCTTGTAGAACGAGACATATACGCTGTCGAAAAGCGCGCCGATTTCGGCGAACGTTTTGCCGTAGAAGCCGCGGCACTGCCAGATACGGGCGCCATCCAGGTGCAGCGGCACTCCCTGTTCTGTCGCCCAGGCGCGGGTCGCTTCCAGGTCCTCCCATGGCGGTAGCTGCCCGCCCAGCGGCCGGTACGGAAGTTCAATCAGAGCCGCTCCGGGCGTTCCGCCAAGACCTTTGAAATCATCGACCGTGAGCATGCGATGGCTGAGAAACTCGGGGCCGCCAAACTGCAGTCGCTTGAGTCCGTGGAGGTACTGGTAGCCCAGGTGCTCTGCGAATTCGAGGTGAGCCGTGGGGTGCATCGCTACAGTCGGGCGGCCTGAACGGTCGCACCAGACGCGGAGCGCGATTTGCTGCGCCATCGTCCCGGAGGGCATGAAGACCGCTGCCTGTTTGCCGAACATTTCGGCTACTTCAGCTTCGAACGCCTGCAGGTAGTCGCCAGTCCCGTAGGCGTCCGGAAATTCGTCGCCGTCGAGCCATTCCGCAATCTCACGGAGGCTCTCCGCAATCGTCTTGCGCGGCCCGTGGCCCGGCAACACATTCGTGCAGCCTTTCAGGATCGCATCGACTTCTTTGGCATCGAGTGTCATACGAGTTCGACGATCTTCGGCAGCACGTCGCCGATTTGTCCGCGCAGGACAGCTCCGGCAAGGTCGTCGTAGGGCGTCTCCTGCGCCGTCATGATCGCGAGTTTCGCCCCGGCCGAAAGGGCGTATCGCGGCAGGTAGGCAACCGGTGTGACCGTCAGCGAAGTGCCGATGGCCAGGAAGACATCGCACGCCGATGAGACTTCTTGCGCACGCTCGAGATCATCTGCCACGAGGTTCTGTCCAAACGAGATGGTCGCCGTCTTGAGGATTCCCCCGCAGGTGCGGCAGGGCGGGTCTTCTTCGCCAGCCTCGACCCGCGCCATCACGCGTTCGATTGCTCCACGTTCGCCGCAGCCCATGCAGACAAAGTCGCGGACGGTGCCATGTATTTCGATCAGCTTTTCAAGCGGAGTCCCAGCTTTCAGGTGCAGGCTATCCACGTTCTGCGTGATCAGCGCCTGGACGTGGCCCTTTCGTTCGAGTTCGGCGAGCGCGATGTGCCCCGTATTCGGCTGCGCGTCCATGAGCGGGCTGTTCCGCCGGTTCTGCCAGCTCGCAACTCGCGCAGCCCGGTTGGCCATGTAGTGCTGGATAGTGGCGCGCTTTTCGGCTTCGGGGTCCCGCGTCCAAACGCCCTGTGGCCCGCGAAAGTCAGGGATCCCGGACTCGGTGCTGATGCCTGCGCCGGTGAGCACCACCGTGTTTCGGGATTCGCGCAGCCAGCCTGCGACCAGTTCGATGGCTTCCTGTTCGTCCACAGCGTTTCAGCCTACGGAAGTTCCATCCGAATGCAAAGATTTGGTCACATTGGCTTGACGCGATGCTGTCGTATTCCTAAGTTTCGCGCGGCGCGAAGGTTCATTCCGCTCATGAGCCTTCGCCGAACAAATCGCCAGTACGTTTCACGCACTGGCCGCGAAGGCCCGATGTCCGCTCCATCGGGCCTTCCCCTTTTGCGTTGAAACTCCGGACCGGAGAGCTACGCTTCGAAGGTGAGGCGGCTGGCCGCGCCAGTTACCGCCTTAAGCGAAGCGACGAGGATGTTTGAATCCATGCCGACACCCCAGCACACGCCTTCGGGGCTTCGCGCTTCCACATAGGCGACCGCCTGCGAATCGGCGCCCGCGGAAATCGCGTGCTCCGAGTAGTCGAGCACCTCGATCGCGAGGCCGAGGTCCCGTTGAAGTGCCTGCACGAATGCCGCGATTGGCCCGTTGCCTTCCCCCGAAACTGACCGCACATCGCCTTCCACCCGCACCTGCCCCGAGACTTTGGTCAGCCCGCCAACGGTCGACATTTCGTGCGAGAGGAGTTCGATTCGAGGAAGTGCAGGAAGGTACTCGCTTGAGAACGCTTCCCAGATCGCCGCGGACGACACTTCGGTCCCGGAGTCTTCCGTGATCGCCTGGATCGTCTTCGAGAATTCGATCTGGAGACGCCGGGGCAAGTCGTAGCCATGCTCGGTTTTGAGGATGTAGGCCACGCCGCCTTTGCCGGACTGGCTGTTCACGCGGATGACCGCTTCGTAGGAGCGCCCAACGTGCTTCGGGTCGATGGGCAAGTACGGGACCTCCCATACGCTGTATTCGGGGCCGAGCGCCTCGAGACCCTTCTTGATCGCGTCCTGGTGGGAGCCCGAAAACGCTGTGTACACCAGATCGCCGGCGTAGGGATGGCGAGCCGGCACCGGCATCCGATTGCAATACTCGGCCACGCGCCGCAGCCCATCGATGTCGCTGATATCCAGCTCCGGGTCGATGCCCTGGCTGAAGAGGTTCAGCGCGAGAGTAATCAGGTCGACGTTCCCCGTGCGTTCGCCCTGCCCGAAGAGCGTGCCTTCGACACGGTCCGCGCCCGCCATCACGCCGAATTCAGCCGCCGCGACGGCCGTTCCGCGGTCGTTGTGAGGATGCAGCGAGAGGCAAATCGAGTCCCGGTTGGGCAGGTTGTGGAGGAACCATTCGATCGTGTCGCCGTAAATGTTCGGCGTGTACATCTCGACGGTCGCTGGCAGGTTCATGATCAACGGCTTTTCAGGCGTCGGCTGGATGACCTCCGAGACGGCGTTACAGATTTCGAGCGCGTACTCGACTTCCGTGCCGGTGTAGCTCTCTGGGGAGTACTCGTATCGGATGTCTGCATCGGGCAGCACCGACCTCTCCAGCTTCTTGCAGAGTTCGGCCGCGTCAGTGGCAATTTTGGTAATGCCATCCTTTTCCAGCCCGAACACCACTCGCCGCTGGAGCACAGAGGTGGAGTTGTAGAAGTGGACGATCGCCCGCTTCACGCCCATCAGGCACTCATACGTGCGCTCGATCAGCTCCGGTCGGCACTGCACCAACACCTGGATCGTGACGTCGTCGGGGATGAGGTCTTCTTCGATGAGCTGGCGGACGAAGTCGAAGTCCGGCTGCGACGCCGAAGGAAATCCGACTTCGATCTCCTTGAAGCCCATCAGCACAAGCGCTTCGAACATGCGCATTTTCCGGCCGGGGTCCATCGGATCGATGAGCGCCTGATTGCCATCCCGAAGGTCGACCGAGCACCAGAGCGGCGCTTTCGTCATCTGCCGGTTCGGCCATTCCCGTTCTGGAAGCCGGAGTGGAAGCGGCCGAAAGGGCACGTATTTGTGAAACGGCATGACCTTGGGCTGGATTGGCTCGGGTGGCATAGCTTTCTACTCCGGTGGTTGGTCTGCAGAACGGACGCTGCTTTTCGCCAAAAAAAACCCCCTGGGCGGTGTGCACAGGAGGTATCGGCGAGCAGCACGAGGGGCTCGCCGTTAGATAAGAAGGAGGCCGAAGACGTTCGTCTGCATTGCCTTGAATATCGGCAGCGAGGGCCGGATTGTCAAGTGATCAGGATCACGTACCCGCCGGCCCGACGAAACTGATCGGCTGCCCAAGCGCCGAAAGACCGAGCGAATGCATCAGTTCGTCCGTCTTCCAGGCCATCACGTTACCGCCGACCATGTCGCGGAAAATGCGCTCCAGCGGGCGGTTCTTCACGTAAGCGTGGGCACCGCAGACTTTCATCGCACCCTGCGAAACTTCCTCGCTCATCCGGCGAAGGTGGTACACGGTCCGCACCAGCACACGAGTGAACTCTTGCGGGGTTTCGAATGGCGTATCCAGCCGCCGGACAGTGTCGTAGAGCACGATGCGGCCGGTTTCGAGCCAGTGCTCCATGTTGCCGATGCCGAACTGCGCCCAGGGCTGTTCGGAACGGAACCCATTGTTGCCACCAATCGCTGAGTTTGGGCCCGCGAGGTATCCGTGGCGCTCCTTCACGTACTCCAGGGTGAAATCGAAGGCCGCTTGCGAAAGTCCCAGCCAGATACCCAGGATTCCCAGTGCGCCGCGAGCGCGGAGCTGCGTCTGCACATCCACGACCTTGGACTGCGCCTCCAGGACCATCCGGAGCATCGCCGATGGAATGACCAGTGCCTCGGACTTCGGGATGCGTGCGCCATCGATCACGATGTCGTGACTGGCCGTGCCCCGAAGTCCCATGGCGTTCCAGTTGTGCATGTTCTGGATGCCGGGAGTCGAAAGTTCCGGCACCGTGAGCGCAATATCGGGCTCATTGCCTTCGCCGCGGTCGATTGTCGCGCCGATGAGCGCGTACTTTGCGCCTTCACTCATCGAGGCGAAGCCGGCCTTACCGGTGAGAACAAGGAAGTCGCCGTCCTCGACGGCCTTGAATCCCGCCTGCCGGTTGTCGAGGCCGCCTGACGGCACCGAACCTGGCCCACAGATGAGGGCGCCGTTCTTGCCCATGTCCGCAAGTACCGCGTCGCGCCGGGGGAATGGCGGCATGGACTGCAAGAATCCCGCGACGATGGCATGCATGTTCAGCGCCACCGCGGTCGAACCGTCGCCGTAGGCGACTTCTTCCATGATCCGCATCTGCGCCTCGACGCCGATGTCGAGGCCACCCACGTCCTTCGAAAGCGCCATCGCGGGCACGCGCAACGCCAGCAGTTCATCGACGTTTTCGCGCGGGAATCGCCCTTCCGCGTCAGTCTTCGCCGAGCGTTCGGCGAACTTTCCACGGCTGAGCACGCGGACATTTTCGATGAGTTCAGTTTCCCATTGTTCCACGAGGATCAGCCTCCACTCGGGTTTGGTCCGAGCGAAAGCGTACGGGATTCGGAGTCGAACGGCATGTCGGCTTCTGTTCTACCTCGGCAGAGGAAAGCCCAGGGCCGCTTCAAGCTCATCGACTGCGCTCAAGGTGTCATCCACTTTGATGGTGTGCATGCCAAGGGCACGGGCGCCTTTCAGATTAGCGCCCAGATCGTCGAGGAAGATCGCCTCCCGCGGAGTAATCGACAGTTGTTCGCAGGCGATCTGGAAAATCTCCGGTTGGGGCTTTCGGTACCCGACTATCGCCGATTCCACCACGACTTCGAACAGGCTTGGCAAATCGATTCCCGAAGTCCGTGCCTTGGTCGGCTCGTCGCGCGAGACATTGTTGGTGATCGCGCCGAGTTTGACCTTGCCACGCAGGTGACGCACGACGCCGACCATCTCAGGCCGCTCACCGAAGCCCTTGAAGAACCAGCTCATGAATCCGAGGCCGGTTGCCTCGGTAGGGCAGACAGAAATGTGGCGGTCGAATTCTTCGGCGAAGGTGTCGCGCGTGAGTTCGCTCCGTTCGAACCGGGACCAGGGCCCGTCTTCCGGGCCGAAGATGGCGGTCCGCACCTCGTCGGAAATACCGTTTTCTGCGCAGAACTGCTTGATGCGGGTTACGGGCGAATGCGTCAGCACACCGCCGATGTCGAAGAGGACAGCTTTGTATTGGGTCACGCGCCAATAGTAGGCCGAACTAGGCCCCAGCTTCCACGCGAGCTCCGAAACATGCGATAGGCGCGCGATAGACCGGCGATGTAACGTCCCCATGGCCAAAATCGGAACCTTGCTTCAACACCGAAACGGAGCAAGCAAGATGAGTTACGAGGACTTCAACATCGATGAATTGGACGACCAGGGACTTCCGGCAGCGTCACGCGGCACCAATCGACTTCCGATCGTTCTCGGCCTGACCGGAGCAGTTTTCGGCGCACTCGCACTCGGCTTCGTCGTTGCGAACGCAATCGGTAGCGGCTCGAACTCTCCCGCAAACGGAACGAGCCCAATCACCACTCCCGAAAACACCGCCACGCCTCCCACAGCCGACGCCACCCAACAGTCGTCGACGGATCCGACTCAGCAACCACCGACCCTCACCCCTACGCAGACGTCATCATCCGCGACGCCGGTTCCGTCCACTGCAACACCCGTCCCACCGACTCCGACCGCAACCGTTCCGGCCATCACGAGCCCGAAGTTTCACGATATTTTCCGCGCCGAAGGCGGAACCTTCAGCACGAACGCCAAGACATCTCTTCCTTTCCGCCGGCTCGAAGCCGCCTGGAACAACGAGTACAAGGGCTGCCCGGGACCAACCTGCATCCGCGGCCGGGCTATGGCTCTCGCAGGAGTTGGCCCCTTGGGGACCGGGGAGTCGCCCGTGGCTTCGGCCTCCGTCTACAACACGTTCGTCGCACAGCGTTCCAACGCTAACCTGTTGATGGATCTGCGCTGGAAGGGCTCGCTTGCCGCAGTCGTCGGCGCGAATGTGAACACGGGCGTCGAAATCCAGGTCATCGTCAACCAGATTGACAAGACCACTGGTAAGGTCGTGAAGGCGGTCCCGAACATGCCCTACTCGGTCCTCTCGAAAGAGCTCGGGCTGGAAGCCATCCAGGGTGTCGATACGCTGACCATCGAGGATTCACGTTCGGTCAACATCCCTCTCAAGCTCGACCCCGGCCAGCTGTATCGCATCGATCTGAAGATCACATGCAGCACACGGGCCGCCTTCAGCGCCTCCGCCACAATCTGTTCGTTTTACTCGGACGACGGTTTCGCGGGTGTCGAGTGGACCAAACAGGTCGTGGAATACGACACCGGCATCTGCTCGCCCACACAGAAAGGCGACGGCTGCATCTACCAGGACTGATTTGAGTTCTGCGCAAGGTCTTCCGACGGCCGTCCCAAAAGGGCGGCCGTTTGGCTATTTGTTCCAGACGATGATCGATTCGCCTGCCACGTTGTAGGCAGAAACTCCTCGTCGGAAGTCGGTCTGATCGAAGGTGTAATTGACCGTCGCGACGGAGGTACTCGTCGTGTTCGGGCCAACTGACTTGTCGTTGGTCACGTGAACGACGTTGTCGTTCAGGCCAGTCGTTCGCCAGTAGATCCGGAACCCCGTCTCGTTGTTGGAGTTGTCGCTCCAGCTCAGCGTGTTACCGCTAAGGTTCACGTTCGATGGCGGGTTCGGCGGAGCGGTGGTCGGCGTGGCGGTAGGTGTAGGCGAAGGAGTGTTCGTGGATGTGGGGCTGGGAGTCGGAGTCGAGGTGCCAGTTGGTGTCGCACTCGGAGTGGCTGTGCCGGTCGAGGTCGCGGAAGGCGTTGAAGTCGAGGTTGATGCCGGGACTGACGTACGCGTGGCAGTCGCCGCAGGTGGCGGAGGTGGCGGCTGCGTGGCGCCGGATGGCACGGCAGTAGTGGTCGCGGCCGATACCGGGGTCCCGGTGGTGGCGGTAGCTGAAGCACTCTTCGAGGCGGCGGGCGACGGCGTCCGGCCAGGCGTCGTTGTTGCTGTGGCCGCCGTCGGAGAGGCGGTCAGACCGTTGTCTGAGGATGTTTTCGGGTTAGCCCCGCCTGCCGCGAGGCAGTAACTCGCGACGAGCACGCCCACCAGTCCGGCCCCGGCGACTCCGACGATCGCCTTCTTCTTGCCGCCTCCGCCAGACCCGGCGCCACCCGGGTAAACCGGTGGCGGCGGTGGAGCGTCCGCCTCGATCTCGGGTTCGGGCGAATCTGCTGCAACAGGTTCGGAAACGGGCAGCGGCACAAGGACAGGCGCCGGTGGCCGCGCCGAAGGCCCAAGCATCGTTGCGTTCGCGTCGGGCGATGCAATCGCCGCCGCGAACTCGCCGGGGCTGGCCCAGCGCTGCTGTGGGTCTTTCTGCAGTGCCCGCACTATCGCCGCCTCAATGCCCGCCGGTATATCGGGCGCGATAGAACTCACCGCGGGCGGCGGCTCGTGGACGATCTTGTACATCAACCCTGTGCCAGTGCCCTCGAATGGCGGAGCGCCAGCGAGCATCTCGAACGCGATGACGCCCATCGCATAGACGTCCGTCTGCGGCGTCGGCTCTTCGCCCAGCATTTGTTCGGGCGCCATGTACCGCGGCGTCCCCAGGAGGATCCCGGTCATCGTGTAACGCGCCGACTCGCGGGCGTAGGCGATCCCGAAGTCGGAAAGCATTACCCGGCCCGATTCCTCGACGAGGACGTTGCTGGGCTTCACATCGCGGTGGATCAACCCCTGTCCGTGAAGGTAGTCGAGCGCGCTGCCCAGTCCGGTCAGGATCCTGGATGCTTCCGAAACTGGCAGCGGCGCGTGTTCCTGGATGACTGTCTCAAGGCTCGCCCCGCTGACCAACGCCATCGCGATGAAGGGGCGACCATCCCCGGTTTCTCCGACGTCGTGGACGGTCACGATGTTCGGATGGTTCAGGCCTGCCGAGAGCCTCGCCTCGCGCACGAACCGGTCGACGAAACTCGGATCGTTGGCCAGCGCTGGCGCGACGATCTTGATGGCGATGTCGCGATCCAGCATCTGGTCGTGGGCGAGATAGACCGTCGCAGAGGCCCCGCGTCCCACCTCGCGAACGATTGAATACCGCCCCGCGATCAGCTCTTCCGTCACTTCGTCGGCCCACTCCCTGTGGCCAAGGATACCCAGAGCGGGCGGAGGGCGTCACGGAAACGGTTAGAATTGAGACCGTGACAGACGAATCCGACAGGTTTTACGTGGTCGCTACGCAGCCCGGAACTGCCTTCCGGCTTGTGGTTGAAGTCCGCGGAACAGCTACGGCCGGCAGGGACCCCACGAACGCCGTATTGCTGGCGCATCCGCTCGTTTCACGTCGCCATGCCCGCTTCACATTGTTCGATGGGAAGCAGTTCAACGTCGAAGACCTCGAGAGTCGAAACGGCACCACTGCGAACGGAGAGGCGATCAGCGGGACCGTCGTCCTGAGCGACCCCGCCGTGATTGAGATTGGGCCTTTCGCAGTTTCCCTCTCTACGTCTCTGAGCGAAGAAACACTGACGGCAGCATCCTCAATGCCGTCACGAATGACCCGGACGATGCTCGACCGTGGGCCGCGAAAGTTCCACGTCGATGGCTCGCTTGTGCTCGATTCGCTGAGCGTCCACGAATACGCATTGCTCGACCTGCTTGAGATGCGCGCACCGAACGTGGTCGAACGGACGGCCGTCGGCGATGCCGTGTGGGGCTCTGGGCAGTGGGATGTGTACATGCTCCACAACCTGGTCAGCCGCATCCGCAAGCGAATCGTCGCACAGGGCGCATCGGACAGCGTGATCGTCACCGTTCCCGGGGTGGGTTACCGTCTGGAATGACCGGTTAGCTGTTTACGCCGAGTTCGTTGCGAATCAATTCACAGACTTCGAACGTCGGACCTTCGGCGGTTAGCGTCGTCGACATCTTATTGAGCGTGACCGCAACCGAGAGACCGACTTCCGGGTCCGCGAACGCAATCGAACCGCCGGCGCCTGGATGCCCGAAAGCTGTTCGTCGAGGCCCGGTTGCACCGTGTTTCCCGAACAACTGTCCGCCGTTGAAGAAGCCGATGCTCTTGGCGAGTGGGATGAACAGGACTCGGTCCGGCGATTCGACCTGGATTGCGCTCATCAGGCCGATGCGTTCCGGCGAGACGAGCCGGACGCCGTCGACCTCGCCACCGTTCGCAAGGGCTCCGTACATTTTCGCCAGTGCGCGAGCGGTGAAGTGGCCGTTTGCCGATGGCAAGCAGGCCTTTCGCACTTCCATGGAGTTGTAGTCCATCGGGTAGTCGCGTGGCATTGCTTTGAAGAAGTCATGGTCGGCGGGTAGCGCATCGAGCGGGCTCGGCGTGCCGGGCGCCGGTGCTGGTGCCATCGCGAGCGTGGTCAAACGGTCGTCGAGTCCGTCGGGAATCCCGACGTACATTTGCCCTTCGACCCCGAGCGGCCGCGCAATCAACTCCTGGATCACATCTTTGATGTGCTTGCCGGTCGCGCCCTGGACGATGCCACCAACCACCCACGCGTACGTCAACGCATGGTAGCCAGTCGCGGTACCTGGTTCCCATGCCGGCACGCCATTCGCGATGAAGTCGATGGCACGGTCCCAATCGAGCGCGATCATCAGCCGGGGGCGACGCGTGCAGCCCCGCCTGGTGGCTCATCGCCTGGGCGACCGTCACCTTCTCCTTGCCATTGACCGCAAACTCGGGCCAGTACTTCGCGACCGGGGCGTCGTAATCGATGACACCGCGGTCGGCGAGGATGTGCAGCGCCGTAGCCGCCACGCCCTTCGTCGTTGAGAAACTCAGGAAGAGCGAATCGGCATGCACCGGACGCGGATCCTCAGGCCCCATCTCGCCCGCCCATGCATCCGCGATCATCTCGCCATTCCTGTACGCGCAGACTTGCGCGCCAAGCTGGGTGCCGGCAGCGATCTGTTGCTGAAGAAGGTCCTGGACTTTCGTGTTGAGCGCGGATTCGATGCTGGTCATGCGGATACTGTCCCCGGTTCTTAGCGTGAGACTAACGATACTGGAATTCGAAACGAAGCGCCGCGTCTACTCGGCGTTGAGCTCCTTGCGGATCAGGTTTGCGATTTCCTCGGCGACGCCGACGGTTCCGGGTGCGCTGAATGCCATCTTGTTCATGAGGATGCTAACGCTGAGCCCGACCTCCGGGTCGCAAAACGCCGTGGAGCCGCCGGCGCCGGGATGGCCGAATGCGGTGGTTCGCGGCCCCATCGCACCGGTTACGCCATTGGTGGTGCCGCCGAGGAAGAAGCCGACGGCCTTTTTGACAGGGCCCAGGAGCACACGGTCGACGTCCTCAGTGATGAGGCGCTGCATCTGGGGGATGCGGTCTGGCTTCACCAGGCGAACGCCATCGACAGACCCGTCAGTTGCTAACGCGGAGTACATCTTCGCCAGCGCGCGAGCCGTGAAGTGGCCATTGCCTGAGGGCAGGCACGCCTTGCGGACCGCCATGTCGTTGAAGTACTGCCACTGATCCTTCGGCATAGCCTTAAACATGTCGGCATCTTCTGGGAGCGGCGCCCCTTCGCCCGGGACTGCAATTTCAAGCGTCGCAAGGCGGTCATCGAGCCCATCGGGGATGCCAACGAACATCGAATCAGCGAACCCGATCGGCTCGGCGATCTCTTCCCGGATGACGTCTTTGATGTGCCGGCCGCTTGCACCCTGCACGATCTGTCCCGCGATCCAGCCGTGTGTGACGGCGTGGTAGCCGGTCGCGGTGCCGGGCTCATAGGCGGGTACCTGTTCCTCGAGCCGCTTCACTGCCGCATCCCAGTCGGTGATCCAGTCCACCTGGAACGGCCCCGAGGGCATCGCGTGAAGGCCGCCCTGGTGCGTCAGTGCCTGGGCGACTGTTAGCTTCTCCTTGCCGTGTCCGGTGAAGCCCGGCCAATACTTCGAAACCGGGGCGTCGTAGTCGATGAACCCCTTCTCCGCGAGGATGTGGACGGCCAGCCCGGTCACACCCTTGGTGACCGAATAGCTGAGGATCAGGGAATCCGGACGCATTGGCCGCGGGTCGTCTGGGCCCATCGTGCCCGCCCAGGCGTCAACGACGAGCGCTCCATCCTTATAAGCGCAAACCTGCACGCCCACCTGGCGGCCTTCGGCCACCTGGCGTTCGATCAGTGATTGGACCGCCCGGTTAGCGGTTGTGTCGGCGAGTGCTTTGGGTTCGGTCGTAGGAGTGGACATCGGTGCCTCCGAGCATGGTGCGCGCATTAGGCCACAAGCATCGACGACCCGCCACCCGCCCCGTTCAGGTCACGGAAAACGAAAGCACGCCGAGGGGTCCAAAGTCGGCATCCACGGTATCCCCGGGAGACACCGGGAAGGGGTCGATGTACGACCCGCAGATGATCCGATCTCCGGCGCGCAGTGCTTCACCGCACTCGGCGAGCACGTCCGCCGTGTGCGCGACAATTTCCGCAAGGTCATCTGGGTAACGTCCCGCCACGCCCGTCCGAATCAGCTCGCCATTGTGACGGACCGCAGGGAATCCCTCCGCAACCAATCCGAGGGCCACGTCGAGCGGAGCATCCGCGCCGAAGAGCACGGCGTCGTGAAGGATGTCATGGGCAAGCAGTTCATCAAGCGGGACGATTGGCTTGGCGCCGTTCACGAATTCGATCGCTGGTGCAATGGAGTCGATCGCCGCGCGCGCCTCATCGAAGCTGGCGCCGGCTCCAAGATCCGTTCCCATTCTCACGGCGACTTCGGCCTCGATTCGCGGGATTGCGCCTCCGGGCGCCGAATACGGCTGGCCGGCGGAGAACACCCTTCGGCCATCGAGCCACCCGACCAGCGTCTCCGTGAGGCCCATTCTCTCCTGCGCAGCGGGATCGTTGATCCCGATCTTCCAGCCGAGTCTTGGCATTCCGGCGGCGAGTTCGGCTCGAAAGGACTTCATCTGGCGGGACATGCCCGAGGCGACGAGTGGCAATACGGCTTCTGGTTGGCTCATAAATACGATTTTACGTTGAGAGTGCGTTTCCGCGCGTATTTGCCGATGACGCATTGCCGCAACGCAAGCGACGATGGACATTGGATTTCTCAGGAGGCTGATGTTGAAACTTCGTTACCTGCTCTCGCTCTCTCTGGTTGGGGTGCTCTTACTGGGCGCATGTGGTGGTGATGACGACGATGACTCGGGCGGTGACGACAACGGCGCTCAAGCGACCGCGACTTCGAATTCGCCTTCCGATGCGACCAAGACGTCAGATCAACCGACGACTGCCGCCGGGACCCCGAAAGCTGGCAACACCTCGGCCCCCAGTTCGGCGAGCGCAGAGTTCCAGAAGCTCGCCGGCGACGCACTCAAGAAGACCTACCAGGTGACGTATGACGTCGAAATCCCCTTCAGCGGCCAGGCGCAGAAGGGCACCGCAGTCTATGCCAACAAGCCGCCGAAGTTCGCGGCCATAATTTCACTAACGGCTGCCGGAGCAGGCAACATCAAGCTCTCGGTGATTACGGACGGGGCGAACTCGTACGTCTGCACTGACTTCGGCCTCGGCGGGAATTGCTCCAAAGAGAGTGGTTCGGACAGCCTTGCCGATGGGCTCGACATCAAGAAATCGCTCGAAGATGCCACCACCGGCAAGGACGTGAAGGAAGTCGAAAAGCGAACCATTGCCGGGCGTTCGGCTCGGTGCTTCGAGGTGGGAGAGCCGTCGGGCAGTGCCGCGTCGACGACCTACTGCATCGATGGCAAGGACAGCATCATGCTGGCATTCGAATCCAGTGGATCGATCAAAATGAGCGCCACCGACGTCAAAACGTCAGTCGACGACAAGCTCTTCGAACTGCCGTTCCCGGTGAACTAGAACGATGACTGCCGAGCCTTCTCGCTACTGTGAGAAGGCTCGAACGGGACCGCCTTTCGCGCAGGACACCCGGCGAGATGGTCATTGACCATGCCGATGCTCTGCATGAACGCGTAGCAGATGGTTGAGCCAACGAAAGTGAAGCCTGCCTTCTGCAGTGCCCGCGACATCGCATCCGATTCCGGCGTCTTCGCCGGGACATCCTTCCAAGAAGTCGGTGCGGGCCGTTCCAACGGCCCGCCGCCCGTGAACGTCCAGATGTACGCATCGAAAGAGCCGTGCTCGCCCTGGATTTCGAGGAAGGCTCGCGCATTGCGGACGGCCCCCGCTACTTTCAGGCGATTCCGGACGATGCCTGCATCTTCCAGCAGGCTCGCGACCTTCACTTCGTCGTATTCGGCAACGACGCTCGGCACCCAACCATCGAAGGCCCGCCGAAAGTTTTCGCGCTTGTTCAGGATGGTGGACCAGCTGAGGCCGGCCTGAAACCCCTCGAGCATGAGCCGCTCGAACAGTTCCTGATCGTCGTGGCAGGGCACCGCCCACTCGGTGTCGTGGTAGGCCGCCATCAGCGCATCGCCCGGGCCCCAGCACGTTTGGATCTTCGCCGCTTCAGTCATATTGGAAGACTAGCAGGAGTACAGAAGACGCGGCACCACAGCACCGTGCTCGCACGCGTGGGTTGTCCCACGCGTACGAGGATCAGTGTCCGCTCGTCGCTGTCGCTGTGTCCGCGCGCTTCCGAATGTCTAAACGCTCGTCCGGAGTAAAAAGTTCCCAGAATTGTGAGCTACTTCACTCAGAACTTAGCTGAGGATTTCGTAAAGCTTGTGCGTTTTCAGGAACGGGTTGTCCTTGTAGCTCGCGTAGCTCTCGCCACGGTGACCGGCGGTGAAGTTATCGGAGGTGATCCAGGCTTCGAACGACTTCTCATCGGCGAACCGCGTGAGGACGACGTACTCGCCGCGGTCCGGGAGTGCCAGCAGTTCGGTGGAAATGAATCCCGGGAAAGTGTCGACCGCGCCGACGCGTGTCATCCAGCTTTTTTCGAAGCCTTCGCGGGCCTCGGGCGGAAGAGAGATAGGGAAGTAAGAAATAACAGCCATGGTTCCATGTCCTTGTTATGAAGTGCTCCCTCAGGATACCGCAGGCGTGGCAATAGGCAGGACGGCGCGATTCGATGTTCAGCTTCAGGAAGACGCGCTTGGCGAAAGCGACGTGACTTCCTACTCCCGTCGCTCGAGCTCATCAGGTGTCGGCTTCTGAAAGAAAGCAATCCACGGCTTCATCGCTTCCTTCGAAATGTGAAAGCTCCCCACGGAAGACTGCGAATTCCGTTTCTCAAGCCGCTCGAACAACTCTGCCTCCGGAACATCGAGAAAGTGCACTTCGCTGCTCGCCCCAAGTTGTTTCGCGCGCAAGCGGTACTCTTCGCGCTCTTCTCGCGCCCAAAGACCGTAGTCGAGGATGACGTTCATCCCCAATTCCAGCGCCCTGTGGGCGATAGGCCAGAGTTGAGCTTCTATCTGGCTGTGCCGAGCGTCGTGTTCCGGGTCGTCTGCATCCTGGCCGAAGAGGCCTATGTGCCACTCATCAGGGGTCAGTCGTAACGCCGGAAGCTCCCGTTCGAGCCTGCGCGCGAGCGTGGTCTTCCCCGAACAAGGAAGACCAACCATCAAATGGAGAGTGGCCGTATTCTTTCTCCCCGTGGCTTAGTTCACCCGCCGCTCGGCGCCCTTCCAGTACTCCTCCCGAATGAGGAACTTCTGGAGCTTGCCGGTCACGGTGCGGGGCAGGTGCTTCAACGAAGTCCACCGACGTTGGGCAGCGGAAGTGCGCGAGGTGTTGCCGGCTGAACGCGATGATCTCGTCCTCTGTGGCGGTCATGCCTTCGCGGAGGACGATGAGCGCCTTCGGCGTCTCACCCCACTTCTCGCTTGGCACGCCAATGACAGCGACCTCGAGGACCGCCGGGTGCAGATAGAGGGCCGCTTCCACTTCGGGCGAAGAGATGTTCTCGCCACCGGAAATGATGACGTCTTTCTTGCGGTCGACGATGTTCACGTTGCCGAACTCATCCCAGACGCCAAGGTCACCGGAGTGGAAGTAGCCATCGTAGATGGCCCGTGCCGTCTCCTCCGGCTGCTCCCAGTACCCTTTCAGGACGACGTTGGAGCGGGCGCAGACCTCGCCAACGGTCGTGTTGTCCATTGGCACTGGCTTGCCATCGTCATCGAGCACCTGGATATCGACGCCGATAGCCTCGACGCCGGCGCGTGACCGGCGCTGGAAATCCGAGCCGTCGGCGTTCTGGTAGTCAGGACCGGAGACGGTGAGGATTGGCGCCGTTTCGGTGAGGCCGTAGATCTGGATGAACTCCCAGCCGAGTTCCTTTTCGAGCCGTTCGATGAAGGCTGCAGGAGGCGGAGCGCCCGCGACCACGAATCGCGGCCGGGTAGCGACCTTGTACTTCTCCTTGTCGGGGAAGTTCAGGATGGTGCTTAGAACGGCCGGGGCCATGCAGGCGAACGTGATCTTCTCGTCCTGGATCATCTGGTAGATATCCGGACCGACTACGGCCCGAAGAACCACATGCGTCGCGCCCATCGCGGTCACGGCGAACGGCCCACCCCAGCCGTTCGCATGGAACATCGGGAGCGTCCACATCTCGCGATCGTCGTGATGGATGCGGAGGTGGGCGATGAAGTTGTAGGCGTTGATGTAGACGTTGCGGTGCGTGAGCATCACGCCCTTCGGCCGCGCCGTCGTGCCGCTGGTGTAGTTAATGGAAGTGACGTCGTTCTCGTCTTGCTCAACGAACGGCGTCATCGTTGACGGCTGCTTTCCTACGAGTGTGTCCCAGTCGGTCCAGCCTGCGGGCGTCTCGTGGCCGGGCCGCGGGTCAGCGGCGATCCAGTGCTCGACCTTCTTCAGGCTCGGCCGAATTTCGTCCATCACCTTCGTGTACTCGTAGTCGACGAGGACGGCCTTCACGCCGGCGTGATTGATGATGTACTCGTGGTCGCTGGCGACCAGGCGATAGTTCAGCGGGACGAGAATCGCGCCGATCTGGGTGACGCCGTAGTAGCTCTCCATGAAGTAGTGGGAGTTCGGGCTAAGGATGCAGACGCGGTCACCCGGCTTGATGCCGAGGGCGATAAGAGCATGCCCGAGCTGATTGCAGCGCTGTTGATACTCCCGGTAGGTGAAGCGCTTGTCGCCGTCGACGATGGCTTCCTTGTTCGGATAGAGCTTCGCCGCGCGGCGCAGGAAATCGTTGACGAGCAGGGGTACTTCCACGGGAGGCCTCCGGGCATTCGAGAGTGCCCGGCGATTCTAGCAAAGTAGGCGACGGGACGAGCAGAGCGCGTGCCTGTGCTTGGGCCATTACGCGTCGATTCTCGTATCAAGGAGCAGAATGCCACCCACGCCTTCAGTGCAGACTCGCATCTCTCTCGCACGTCGGCGCGTCGGCGCGAAACTGGTGGATGCCGCGCTCATGACCGTAGTCGGCGTGGCTTTGTGGCTCATTTCGCTCGATGAATGGGTCATTCTCGGACCCTTCGCAGCATTCTTGGTTTATCAAATTGTGTGTCACTGGCTGTTCGCCACCACATTTGGGAAGCACCTGTTCGGCCTAAGTCTCTCCAGAGTCAATGGGGAGCGGCCCGGATTCTTCCGTTGCGTCCTCCGCAGCTTCATCGAGTTCGCTGCTCCGGTGTTGCTGACTGTTGCCAACGTAGTCCTGCTGATCGGCGTCATTGCTCTTTCACCGAACGCGGCCGTGGGCGTGTTGGCCGTTGGCGCGATTGTCGTTGCCGGCTACGGGTCCTGGCTCATGGCCGTCATCACCGACCTGACGGTGATGCTGCGACGAGAGGACTCGCGCTCATTTCACGATCTCGTAGCAGGAACCTCGGTGCGCTTGGTTCGCCAACTGGACCAGGGAACGCTTCCGACCAGCGTGACGGTGACGGAGCCCGCCTGGGAGACCGCGCCAGCGTGGCGCAGGCTGGCCGCTCGAGCGCTCGACTTCTCTGGCTGCGCTGGGATCCTCATTGTCTTCGGAGTCGTCTCACCTGGCGAAGTGCAGTTCGTAGCCTGGATCATGGTCGGACTGGCCTATCCAGTCGTAACACAGTGGGTTTACGGCCAAACGCTGGGCAAGGCGGTTCTTGGTATCACCGTGGTCCATCACTCGGGTGGACCGCTCTCGGTGTGGCGGAGCCTCTGGCGTTGGCTGGTCGAGTTTGTGCCGATCGCAGTGGTCGGAGTAGGAATATTCATCCTGACTCTTGAGTGGATCGCCGACTCATGGTCCGGCGACGAAGCCAGCGAGGGGCTGGGGGGCCTCTTTCTGGTCACGGTGGCTCTTGCCTATGCGTTCGTCCTCGGCGCGGGTGCTGTGGTCCTGGCTTCCGCATTGGACTCGTTGGTGGCATTCACCGGAGCGTCGCGTCGAACCGTCCACGACTATCTGGCGGGGACAAGGGTCGTCCTTCATCCGCGCCAAGCCAGGGCCACGCCCACAGAGCCGATCGGCGCGATAACCGGACCGCCCTTGGAGCCTTCAGCCTAGAAATATGGCCACACAGCCACGTTATCAAATGTCACTTCCGCCCCGCCCTTCCCCCTTGTGCGAACCGCGTGACCTCGGCGCAAAACGCCTCCACACCGCGGCGCGAGACGGTCACAAGCGGCAGGCTGCGCGGCCGTTGCGATGTGTAAGCCTGGGAAACGGAGTGGGGCAGTTGGGTCGATGCCCATACCACCAGCAACTGCGCCCATTCGAGATCCGGCTGGGCAGTCTTGTTCGTCGGGCTCTGATCAATACCGCTGACGACCCTTACTTCAACCGGAGCTGACGCCAGCCCATCCCGCAGTTCGATTTCGCTCGCCTTGCTCCCGCCGACAAGCAGTATCCGGAGGAGGCCGCTCCGCACGCACTCGTCCAGCATCACCTTGATCGCGCGCCGGGTGTTTGAACCGCCGCAGACACTGCAGCGCTCGCGAGTCGTCGTCACCGAAGGACGAGCGGAAGAAGCAACAGACGACACGCACTCCTGGCTCGAACAAACGGGAGTCACCCCGGCCCAAAGCATCTCCTCTGCGCGAGGGAGTTTGTGGTTTGCGATCCGCTGTTTGCCGGCACGGGTCAGGCCCGCCGCCGCCAGGACAACCATCCCCTGGATCCGACTGTCCCGGTCGACGATGCCTTGCGACGTGAGCCATTCGTCGATGTCGGTGTCGGCTGCCATCAGCGCAACGGTAACAGCCTGCTGGCAGGCTCAGCCACGTATTTTCCCTACCGAGCGGTAAACGATGTATCCTGCACGTTCACAGGCGGTCATCCGCCGATTCCTAACCCGAGGTACGGCTCGATGAAAGTCAAAGTTGACGCGGACATGTGCGAAGGGCACGGCAAGTGCGAAATCGCCGCTCCCGAAGTTTTCAAGCTCGGCGACGACGATGTGAGCATCGTCCTCGTGGATGACGTCCCGAAGGAACTCGAAGACAAGGTGGCCCGCGCCATCCGCCTCTGCCCGCGCCAGGCCATCGCCTGGGTGAAGTAGCACCACCGCCCGAATTCGCCGTAACTACCAGAACCGGAGTACCCGCATGACCGCTCCCGCAGATGTCGCTGCAATCAATCTGAACGACCCCGAAATGTTCATGGAGAACCGGTTCCACGAGGCGATGCGCATTCTGCGCAAGGAAGCGCCAGTCCACTGGAACCCCGGCGGCGATACCTGGAACGGCTTCTGGTCGATCACGAAATACGAGGATGTGCGCTTCATCTCGCGCAACCCGGAACTGTTCATTTCGAGCAAAGGCATAGCCGGACCGGGCATTCGCCCCGAGGCCCTGGCGCAGGCGCTGCAGGACGATCCGGCCGCCGCGACCCAGGCGAACGGTGGCAACGCGAGCATTATCACCATGGACCCGCCACGTCACGTGAAAATGCGGCGACTGGTGAACAAGGGCTTCACTCCGCGCGCCGTGAACGCGATGGAAGGCGGAAATCCGTCGGATCACCAACCAGATCCTCGACAAGATCGCGGACAAGGGTGAGTGCGATTTTGTGCTCGAGGTTTCGAGTCAGCTTCCGCTCGCCGTCATCTGCGGAATGATGGGCATCGAACAGAAGGACTGGCCCCTGATGTTCGACCTGACGAACAAGGTGCTTGGTTCGGGTGACCCGGAATACCAGACCGACATTCCTGAAGCAGAGCGCGGGACAGGCGCCGCCGCACGCGCGACCGCCATGGGCGGCGTTTTCCGGATGATGGGCTTCTTCACCGCTGCGCTCGAAGACCGTCGACAGAACCCACGCGAAAATGACCTCATCACCATCCTCCTCGAGTCGGAAATCGACGGCGAGAAGCTGACCGAGGGCGACCTGCTGCAGTTCTGCTTCCTGCTGATCGTGGCCGGCAACGAAACCACTCGGAACGCCATCTCGGGCGGCATGCAGGTGCTGAGCGAGAACCCCGACCAGAAGAAGAAGCTCCTCGAAGACATGTCGCTCATCGATTCCGCGGTCGAGGAGATCCTGCGCTGGTCGTCGCCGGTGCAGCACATGGCCCGGACAGTCACCGCGGACGTCGAAGTCGGCGGTCAGCTACTGAAGGCCGGAGACCGCCTGATCATGTGGTATGGCTCCGTGAACCGCGACGAAGACATCTTCGAAGACCCTTACAAGTTCGACATCACGCGTTCGCCGAACGAGCACCTGGCCTTCGGCATCGGCGAGCACTTCTGCCTCGGCGCAGGGTTCGCCCGCAAAGAGCTTCGTGTGATGTTCGAAGAGCTATTCCGCAGGTTCCCGGACATCGAAATGTCGGCCCCGCCGGAACGCCTCCGTTCGAACTTCATCAACGGGATCAAGCACCTTCCCGTGAAGTACACGCCCGAAGGTTAAGACGGCCTGTAAGGTTTTTCGCCCCCACCGGTCTGAAGGAGGAACGAACTTCAGAAAGTGGGAGCAGAAACCATGAACAAGCTCAAACTACTCGTCCTCAGCGCCGCGGCCATCATCCCGGCGGCCACCATGCTCGGCGCCTCCGCGCTTGGCGCCAACCTCATCAGCAACGACAAGTTCACCACCAACGCCAACGGTTGGGACAACTACGGCGGAAACCCCGTCGCGGTGAACGGCCACCTGAAGGTACAAAACAGCTACGCCGGCATCGGCAATTCCTACGTCGGCGCGTGGTATTGCGTGACCGGCATCGAAGCCGGCAAAAGCTACACCACGAGTGTCCAGACGTTCGTCTCGAAGCTCGCGCCGGCGCACACCGGAGCGGCCCTGGGCCTTCACTACTACGCAGGAAATAACTGCAACGGGGCCGATGTGGTAGGCGGAGCGTACAAGTCGGCCGGAAAAGTGGCCGAGCAACGCGGCCACTGGGAGTCGATCTCCTTCAGCCAGGTAGTACCCGCATCGGCGAAATCGGTCCGCGTCCGCGTGAGCGCCATCAAAGAACCCTTCCCGTACGGGACGACAATCAACAAGACCACGACGGTTTACTTCGATAACGCGTACTTCGGCCGAACCACGGTCACCAAGCCCGGCCTCGACGGCCCGAACGTCCTCGTGAACCCGACCCAGAAGCCGCCGACTCCGACTCCGACCCCCGGCATCCTCGTCAACCCGACGGTCAATCCGCCGACCCCGACTCCGACGCCCGGCATCCTGGTGAACCCGACGAGCACCCCGACTCCGCCCGACGACCCGCAGGACGAGCCCACCGACGAGCCGCAGGACGAGCCGCAGGACGAACCCACCGACGACCCGCAGGACGAACCCACCGACGAGCCGACGGATGAACCCCTGGACGAACCCCAGGACAACCCGCAGACCAACGACGACGGTGACACCGACGACCAGCCTGTCCCCGGCACCGACAACGGTGGCGACAAGCCGAACCAGGGCGCTCCCGGCGGAACCGGCGACACCCCGACCGTCCCGCCTTCAGCCCCAGACACCGGCAACACCGGCGGCTCCGGACTCGTCACCCCGACGACCGGTCTCGGAATGATGCTGATGGCCTTCGGATTCGGTGGCGGCGCGCTCGCACTCGCCTTCGCCCTCCGCAAGCGCCGCGACGAAGACGACGAGTAGTCGCCCCTTCGCTCAAACAGAAAGAGCCCTCCCGGGAATCCGGGAGGGCTCTTTTCGTGTACGTCGGTCCGGGCGCCTTACGCCACCGCCGTATCCAGCAGCGGCTGCGGCGCGTAACTCACACCATCCTTAATCACCGTTTCGATAGCGCGGGTGTTGTTGATATCAGCGAGCGGGTCCGCGCCGAGGATGAGCAGGTCGGCGCGCTTCCCAGGGGTCACCGTGCCGATGTCGTCTTGCTGGCGAAGCACCTCCGCCGCGACGCGGGTCGCCAGTTCGATGACGCGACCGTTGGGGATACCTGCCTCGGCGAATAGCGCCAGCTCCCGGTGGAGCGAGAAGCCGGGCACCTGGTTCGGGGCGGCGCCGCAGTCAGTGCTCGGCACCACCCGGCCACCCGCGTCGATGACCATCTTCAGGAAGGCGAGCTGGTTATCGAGCGAGCGGCGACCCACCTCAAAGTCCGGCGGCGTGATTGGCGGGAGCGGCTTGCCCGGCCTTCTCCGCGGCATCGCGCATCTGCTGCATCGCGGCCATTTGCTGCTGGCGCCGCTCGGTCATCGCCTTCGGCGTGTACTTCATCCCCGGCTCTTCGAGGGCGTCTCGCGTCGACATCCCGCCCGTCACCAGCACCGTTGTCGGGCTGAGGGCGACTTCCTTGCCGACGAGCAGTTCGATGAATCGCTGCACGTAGTCCGCCTTGAGGTCGGCGGCCGCCCAGCCGTTGTTGAGCCACATCCAGTAGTTCGGGATGAAGCCGTTGCCTTCCTCGCGCGGGTGGCGATGCTCGGGCGGGACGACGTCCTGGTAGATGGTGGCGTACACGTGCTCGAGGCAGTTGATGCCGGCCTCGATCGCTTCCGAAGCCCACGTGCGCGACAGGTGTCCGGTCACCGGCACGCGGCCACCGATGCGGTCGATGAACGTCTTCAACAGGTCTGGTCGAAGCCCGGCGTAGAGCTTGAAGCCATCGACGCCGCGATTGAGCAGGTCGTCCACTGCCGCCTGCGCTTTCGCTGCATCATCGATGACCCACGTCAGGTCGCCGGGACCGCCCCCGCTCAACGGACGCGCGCCGAAGATGCTCGGCACGCCGTCCAGCAGTGGGCCATACGAGAAAATGCGAGGCCCAACCTGCTTCCCGGCGGCGACCTCGTCGCGCAGGGGCAGCATCCCTTCGGGCGAACCGCCGACGTCGCGGATCGTGGTTACGCCAGCGCCGAGCCAGATCGGCAGGCCCGCGCGACCGCCGCACAGCTCGACGTGGATGTGCATATCGATCAGGCCCGGGATGACGAACTTGCCCGCGGCATCGATGACCGTCGCGCCGCTCGTTTCGCCAAGCTGTGCCGTCGGCGCGACCGCTTCGATTCGTCCGTCGCGAATGAGGATGCTCGTTGCGGGAGTTGCCGCCGCGCCCGTCCCATCGAAGAGCGTGGCATTCGTGATGAGTGTGCTTTCAGCCATGAAGGACTCCGCCAAAGTTTCGGCGGAGTCTACCGGAACGGATGATTGCGGGAGCGGGTCCCATCGGTCTGCTGGCCGGCGAAATCAAACTCGTTCGCGAGGCTGCCCGAGCCACCGGTCACCTCGCCGTAGATGTCGTACTCGTACGACTTCTGCGAGTTACCGGAGGCGTCGACGACCGCCATCGTCGAGCCGAGCCCGTCGGCCAGGTGGTAGAATCCCTACCCAGTTCCCCGACTGCTTCATCCCGCAAGCCCGGCGCCGTAGACGTACTGGTTGCCATCATCGAGGACTACCGGCAGACCGCCAGCGATATCCCACCTGGAACGTCGTCGTCGCGATCCTTTCAGCCGCACCACCTTTGCCGTTCCTTGGTCTCGGGCCTCACCAACCTCGTTTCCCATTTCCGTCGCTGGCTGGCCGTGGAGGCGCATTTCCTCGGCGTCGAGAGAACCACCAGTCAGGAGCCCGAAAACGCAACCGTGGGGCACGCCAATTGCCACTGCTACCGCGTCACCGAAGAGAATGCGGGTTACGAGAATGATCGCGAAAGCAGTGATGGCGATTGGCCCTTTGGACAACCTCATTCTAGTCATTGGACCTCTTCTGGGTGGGATAGCCAACTGGCCAGTTGTGCCAGGGCGGCGAAGTAATCTTCGCCCCAGTCCTTGTGCTTCTCCCAGCCGTGTCCGTTGGCAATTTAGGCCGCGTCGAGCGCGTACTCGCCCACCGGTAGGCGAAGGTCGTCGTCACCGAGTTCACGGTCGCCGAGACCATCCGGTCCTCGTAGTCCCAATCGGAGGAATCCCTCCCCCGATCGGTGAGGTTGCCGTTGTCGTCCCAGGTGTAGGAGATGGCCGAAGCCGGGCTTGGCGGGGTCACCGTCGTGATCCGGTCGGCATCGTCGTAGGCGTAGGTCGAGACAATGCCGGTGCCCCGAGGGAAGCGTGCTCGTCGTCATCCTGCCAGCATCATCGTACGAATAGGTGGTGGAGTTCGAGTTCCAGTCGGTGACAATCGCAGCCAATTGGGTGTTGTCGCAGCCGAGAACGGGAAGAAAGACCGCCCCCCTCCACCTTAAATTACAGCCCAGTGGGGGACTTGCCGCAAGCCCCCGCCCATATCGCAGAATCGCTCGCGAAGTCAGGGAGATTTGTGACATGGGAGTCGCCAAATGGATGTCTTGTTGTTGAATTCGGGTCCAGCCGGAGTGTTGCAATGACCGGACACGCCGTCGTAATCGCGGGGGGAGGCCCGACAGGGCTGATGCTAGGGGCCGAGTTGGCGCTAGCCGGCATCGACGTTGCCGTTTTCGAGCGTCGTGCCAACCAGGAGCTCGCCGGCTCGCGCGCGGGAGGCCTGCACTCGCGCACCCTCGAAATCTTCGACCAGCGCGGAATCGTCGATCGGTTCCTTGCGGAGGGCCAAGTTGCCCAGGTGGCGGGCTTTGCCATGAACCGGTTGGATATCAGCGACTTCCCGACTCGGCACAACTACGGGCTCGCACTCTGGCAGAACCACATCGAACGCATCCTCGCCGAATGGGCCGCCGAGTTGAAGGTGCCGGTCTACTACGGCAACGAGGTGACCGGCTTCGCGCAGGACGAATCCGGCGTCGACGTCACCCTGGCCGACGCCCGATCAATGCGAGCGAACTATCTCGTTGGGTGCGATGGCGGACGCAGCCTGGTCCGCAAGCTGGCCGGCATCGAGTTCCCCGGATGGGACCCGACAACGAGCAGCCTGCTCGCCGAAGTCGAGATGGCAGAAGAACCCGAATTGGGCATCCGCCGCAACGAATACGGTATGCATTCGCTCGGCAAAGTTGAATACGAGATCCGCGACGGCGAGGTCGTCTACAAGCCGGGCGGGACGGTACGGGTCATGGTTACCGAGCCAAACGTCGGGCTCACCACCGAACCCACACTGCGACATCTTAGCGAGGGCCTAATTGCTGTGTACGGGACCGATTTCGGTGTCCACAGTCCCACATGGATCTCCCGGTTCACCGATATGACCCGGCAGGCCGAAGCCTATCGAGAGAGAAGGGTGCTGCTGGCCGGCGACGCTGCGCATGTTCATTCCCCGGTCGGTGGTCAGGGCCTCAACACCGGGGTGCAGGATGCGGTGAATCTGGGGTGGAAGCTCGCCAGAGTAGTTCACGGGACCGCGCCCGAAACACTCCTCGATACATACCACGCCGAACGATACCCGGTGGCCGCCCGCGTGCTACGCAACACCATGGCGCAGACCGCGCTGATACGCCCGGGCGACCGCACAGAAGCACTACGCGAAACCATCACCGAACTGCTCAGCATGGACGAGCCTCGCATGCGATTCGCCGGGATGATGTCCGGACTCGACATCCACTATGACTTCGGCGAGGGGCACCCGCTGCTCGGACGACGCATGCCCGATCTCGACCTGGTCACCGCCAACGTCCCACGGCGGGTCTACGCCCTGCTCCACAATGCTCGCCCGGTGCTGCTCAACTTCGGGCAGCCCGGGAGCTTCGACATCGCGGCATGGGCAGATCGGGTTGAGTTGATTGAAGCCGAATACTCTGGCCCGTGGGAGCTGCCGGTCCTGGGGCCGGTGGACGCTCCGGCGGCAGTTCTGATCCGCCCCGACGGATACGTGGGCTGGGTCGGCGACCGAACCCAGCAGGGGCCTGACCGACGCGCTAACGACGTGGTTCGGGCCACCAGCTGCGGTGTGACGAATTCCCATCCCTACGGGAAGCGGTTGAACCAGAGCAGGCTCAGCCCACCCGCAGCCAGCAGCAGAGCGGCAGCAATCGCGGCGAAGGCCGACGTGATCTCGGTCGTCTCCACGTTGAAGCCGATCTTGGAACCAAGGTCCTCGTAGATGGAGTTCAGGTCATTCGATGAGGGCGCCGCGAAGAATGTCCCGCCAGTCATATCGGCGATCTCTTGCAGGGTCTGTTCATCTGGGGGCACGGGGATGGTGCGCTGGCGGCCCTGGTTGTCCGTTACCGTCGCCACGCCATCCTGGGTCCCGAGAGCAATCGCGAATATCGGGATGCCCTTGTCTTTGGCCTGCTGAGCGGCATCGATCGGGTCGGTGCGCCCGAGCGTGTTCGCGCCATCGGAAAGCAGGACCATGATCACGGGCGGGTTCTCGGGCTTCGTCCCGTCGGACGACCCGGAGGGCGTTACCTGCGCTTCGGGGACGTCGGCGTTCAGCTGCGAAGCGGCAATCCCTTCGAGGATGCCATCGCCCATCGCCGTCCCGCCAACAGGAACGAGCGCGTCGATTGCCGCGTCGACTTTCTCCTTCTCACTCGTGGGCGCGACAACCGTCCGCACCCCGGAAGAGAACGTCACGAGCGAGATTCGGAAGCCCTTCGGCAGTTCGGCGACGAGCGTATGGGCCGCTTCCTGGGCCGCCGCGAGCCTCGTGGGTTCGATGTCCGTCGCTGTCATCGAACCGGAGATATCCGTGACGAGCACCACCGTGGCCTCTTGCTTCGGCACCTTGTGTTCGAGTTCAGGCCGAGCCACGGCGGTCAGCAGCGCCGCGAGCGCGAGCAGCCCCAGCGCGGCGGGTACGTGCCTTCGCCAGCCCGGCGTCTTGTCGACCACGTTCGCGAGCAGGTCGAGGTTGGTGAACCGGGCGGCGTACTTCGGTCGTCGGTACTGCGCGAGCACGTACAGTGCCACGGCCAGCGGGACCAGGATCAGGGCAAGCAGGGCGAGCGGCCAGCCGAAACTCATCGTTGGAGTCCTTTCGCATTGAGGAACCCGGCGAAGGTTCGAAGCCAGTCGCCTTTGGTCGAAAGTGCGACATGCTGCGCCCCGGCCCGGGCGAACAACCCGGCGACTTCGGCGCGCTCGTCAGCGGCGGCAGTGGCGAACCGCTCACGCAGCTTCTTCGAACGCGTATCGACGCGCAGCTGGCGGCCGGTCTCGGGGTCCACCAGCCACAATTCGCCCACGTCCGGGAGTTCTTGTTCGCGCGGGTCGCGGATTTCCACGGCGAGCACTGCGTGGCGACCGCAGAGTTCGACAAGGGCGTTCGCCCAGTCTTTCGGCCCGCGAAAGTCGGACACGATCACGATCAGGCGCGAGCGCCCCGCGATGCGGTTCAACGACGAAATCGCCGTCCCGAGCGATGTCGCCCCGCCACCAACGGAGTCGGGCTCTTCGCGGAGAACATTCAGCAGCCCGAGCATGCCCTTGCGGCCCTGCCCCGGCGGAATGGTGCGGCTGTCGGCGCTGCCGAAGCTCATGATTCCTAGCGCGTTCCCATGCCGCGTCGCCACCTGCCCGACCGCAATGGCCACGCCCTCGGCGACGTCGTACTTGCGCCGGTCGGCCGTCCCGAAGCCCATCGAAGGCGAGGTATCGAGCATCAGCCAGCTGGTCAGCACCCGGTCGGCCACCTGGACGCGGACGTGGGGGATGGTCGTCCGCGCGGTGACGTTCCAGTCGATCTGGCGGACATCGTCGCCGGGCTGGTATTCGCGCACCTGCGCGAGTTCGGTGCCGAGGCCGAGCGCCTTCGAACGGTAGTCGCCGGAGAGCAGCCCGTTCATGCGCCGCCCGATGGTGATGTCGAGCGCGCGAAGGATCGCCTCGGGCATTGGCCCCGGGCCGGGCCGGTCGGGAGTCCTCACGATTTGGAGGTTGGGCGAACTCAAGCGCTCAACTCCTGCGCGAGTTCGATTCGCGGCTGCGGGACAGCCCGAAGCACTGCGTCGAGGATGGTATCCGCCGTCACGCCGTCGGCCAGTGCCTGGTAGGTGAGGACGAGACGATGGCGCAGCACGTCTTTTGCCAGGTCGTGGATGTCTACCGGGAGGACGTAGCGGCGGCCTCGCAGCAGCGCGAGCGCTCGGCCAGCATGCACCAGGTTGATGCTCCCGCGGGGGCTCGAGCCGTAAGCGATGTGCGGTCCGTGCTGTGCGATGCCGTACTTGGCCGGGTAGCGCGTTGAACCGGCAAGCGCGATTGCGTATTCCGCCACGGCGCGGTCGACGTAGAGGCTCCCGGCGAGTTCCTGGAATCGCTCCAGTTGGCCGATAGGCAGCACCTGCTGGACGGCCTCCTGCTTCTGCAGCGAGCGCTGAACAACAACCATCTCTTCCGATGGGATGGGGTAGTCGACGAGGACTTTCATCATGAACCGGTCGACCTGCGCCTCTGGCAGCGGATACGTGCCTTCCGATTCGATCGGGTTCTGCGTCGCCATCACAAGGAACGGCCGAGGCACGGGGAACGTCTCCAGCCCGATGGTCACCTGGCGCTCCTGCATCACCTCCAGCAGCGCTGATTGCACCTTCGCTGGGGCCCGGTTGATTTCGTCGGCGAGGAGCAGGTTACAGAACACCGGGCCACGTTCGGTGTCGAAGGTGCCATGGTCGGGCCGGTAGATGCGCGTCCCGACGAGGTCGGCTGGGACCAGGTCCGGCGTGAACTGGATTCGCTGGAATGCTGCCACCGAGGACCTCGGCGATCGTCTTCACGGTGAGCGTCTTGGCCAGCCCCGGCACGCCTTCGATCAGCAGGTGCCCGCTGGAGAGCAGCGCCACGAACACGCGCTCGAGCATCTCTTCCTGCCCGACGATCACGCGCTTGATTTCGAACATCGCCGATTCGAGCGTCGCGCGGGCGTCGGAAACCTCTTGGCTTGCGGGGGGTGGTGTTTGTTCCAAGGTGGCGGCCTCTTTCGTGGGTTGAAATTCTTGTGTGCTCCAAACGGTGCAAGACGGAGCCCCAAGCGAAGGTAAATTATTGGAGGCGCTTTACTCGCCCGAATCTGGCGACAGTGAACCGCGGTTCAATTTAGGGGTAGCGCTGATGGCTTTGGTTGACGTAGTCTATCGACCGAGCGGTAAACAAATCCGCCGTTTGCATCCCCCACAGGAGACCGGACCGTGACGACCGAAGCTGCCGCTCCGCTGACACTTGAAACAATCAACCTCGGAGACGAAACACTCTTCGAACAGGGACGTTCGCACGAAGCGTTCAAGCTTCTCCGAAAGCACGACCCGATCAGCTGGACTCCCGAGAACGAACACACTCGGGGCTGGTGGAACCTCGTGAAGTACGCCGACGTACTCCAGGTTTCCCGCAACCCGCAAATCTTCTCATCGGAAAAGGGCATCGTCTCTTTCTTCCCGGTGAACGAAGAAGAGCAGACGGCTGCGGCGGCGGGCAACGGGAAGATGCTCATCACGATGGACCCGCCGCGCCACGTGAAAATGCGCCGCCTGGTGAACAAGGCCTTCACTCCTCGTGCAGTCGCGCTCTGGGAGCCGAAGATTCGCGAGACCACCAACACCTTGCTTGACGGCATTGCGAAGAAGGGCGAGAGCGATTTCGTCGTCGACGTTGCAGCCAACATTCCACTCGCCGTCATCTGCAAGATGCTCGGCGTGCCCGAAGAAGACTGGGCGCTCATGTTCCAGTTGACGAACAAAGTGCTTGGCCCCGGAGACCCGGAGTACCAGACCGACGTCGCGGAAGATCAGCGAGGCACGCCCGAAGCCGCGAACATCACCGGCAACATGGGCACCATGCAGATGTTCGGGTATTACGCGCAGGCGCTGCAGTCCCGCCGCATCACGCCGACCGACGACATGATCAGCATCCTCACGGACTCCGAAGTCGAAGGTGAAAAGCTCACCGACGAAGACATCCTCTGGTTCTGCTTCCTGCTTATCCTCGCGGGAAACGAAACCACTCGAAACGGTATGTCCGGCGGCCTGCTCGCACTCGGCGAGCACCCCGAGCAGAAGAAGAAGCTGCTCAACGACATGTCGCTCCTTCCGGGCGCCGTTGAGGAGATCCTCCGCTGGGTCTCGCCGGTCATGCACATGGCCCGCAACACCCTCGAAGACACGCAGGTCGGTAATCAGCTCATTAAGGCTGGCGAACGCGTCGTCATGTGGTATCCCTCGGTAAACCGCGACGAAGCAGTCTTCCCGGACGGGGACGTCTTCAACATCACGCGAAGCCCCAACGACCACCTGGCCTTCGGTATCGGCGAACACTTCTGCCTCGGGGCGGGGTTCGCCAAACTCGAACTCAACGTGCTTTACCAGGAACTCTTCCGGCGCTTCCCTGACATCGAACTGAACGGACCGCCGGAGCGGCTCCGCTCGACGTTCATCGGCGGCATCAAGCACCTTCCGGTGCGCTTCACTCCCGAAAGCTAATCCGTCGCTCTGTGCAGGCCGTTATCGGCCTGCGCAGAGTTCCAGCGGGTCGCCGTAGTAAGCGAGTACCGCGTGAGTCGGGAAGCAGATGCGAGAGTCTGCGCTCGCGGGTTCTTTCGCGGTCGACTTTCCGAGAATGCCCCCGAATAGCGACGAGTCACCCTTGTCGCGCACGACCTTCCAGTTGTGAAGCGAGAGCCCGGCGAGTTCCGCCGTCTTTGCGTATGCCTGCTGCCGGTTTGCCGTGCCGTCGATAAGTCCGTAGGCCTGCGCCTGCTCGTTCCCGAGGACCATCGCACCGATGTCGTTTCGAATGGTTGATTCGGAGATCTTCCTGGCGGTCGCGACATGAGCAACGAAGTCGTCGTAGATGTTGTTCACTGACTCCTGGAGCACCGCCGTTTCCTCGGCCGTCAGCCGGCGGTACGGCGCACCCACATCCTTGCTGCGCCCGGCAGTAATGGGCTGGAATACGATCCCGTTCTCCGTTGTCACGCCACCGCCAAACAGTCCGCCTTCGGTCGCGATGAGACCGTCCCAGTACTGGAATGCACCCATCGTGACGCCAATGCTACCTAGCAGACTTCCGTGGTCCGCAAGAATGAAGTTGGCCGGGGCCATTCCGTACATGCCGCCCGAAGCCGAAAGTCCGGCAACAAACGCAACCACTGGCTTACCGGTCGCCGCCTGGTAGTCGCGGATGCCATCGGCAATCGCCTGCGATCCGAAGATGGTCCCACCCGGCGTTTCGAACTCGAGGATCACGCCGTCTATGCTGTCGTCTTCGGCGGCATCGGCCAGCTTCTGCTTGATCTCATAGCCGTAGACGACACCGGGATTTCCGAAAATGCTCGTCTCGTCCGGCTCTTCACCAAGGATCACGCCCTGCACGGGGATCGAGAGCAGCTTGTTGTTGCTCTTCTTGTTCCCGTAGACGAAGTCCGCACTGTCACCGCCGTCGCTCGAGGCGGCGATGATTCCGACAATGACTACGAGCGGGATGAAGATGAACAGGATGAGCGAGGCACCGAAACAGCCCCCGGCGACCGCCGCCTTCGTCCCCGTCCGCCAGATCATTCGCCAAGTGCCTTCGCTGGCTGTGCTCGAGCCGGGGACGGGAAGCGGCCCGCTGTACCAGCTCTGTTGGTTTGGCGCCGCATGCGGAGGTGCTTGAGGAATCGCCGCGTTCGGTCTCGGCGTTTCGTTTTGCTGCTGCTCAGGACTGGAGTCTGAAGGTTCGGTCATCTCGCCCTCCCACCATCACTCTTCTCGGAAGTCAGAGTTCGCCGTGAATCACGATACCTTCTTTAAGCGTGGCTTCCACCCCGATCGACTGAATCTGCTCCAACTCCACCGCCGTCGGATCAGCGCTCAGGACTACGAGATCGGCTAGCTTGCCGGCGGCTATCGAGCCCTTGCTGTCTTCCTCGAAATGGGCATACGCCGCGTCGAGCGTCACCGCCTTGAGCGCATCCGGCACGCTGATCGCCTGGTCCGCACCGAGCACCTGGTTCGTGCGCGTTCGCCGAGCCGCTGCGCTCCAGACAAGCCGCAGGATGTCTGGCGGCACCACCGGCGAGTCGTTGTGCAGGTTGAATCGCAATCCGCGCCGCTGCGCCGAACGCATCGGGCTGATGCGCGCCGCGCGTTCTGGTCCGAGCACGGAGTCGCGGTGAAAGTCGCCCCAGTAGTAGACGTGCGAAGCGAAGAATGAAGGCAGAATGCCGAGCTCGGCCATCGCATCGAGCTGATCTTCACGAACAGTTTGGGCGTGGATCATCACTGTTCGGCGGTCGGAACCCGGGTGAGATTCCGAAGCGGCGCGTACCGCCGCGATCAGCTGATCCGCCGAGGCATCGCCGTTGCAGTGCGAAATCACGGGCCACCCGCTGGAATACGCACGATCCACGAGGCCGGCCGCTTGTTCGTCCGTCATCGACGGATACCCGCAGTAGTCGGCAGCCTGGCCTTCCGGAATCACGTGGTATGGCTCGCTCAGCCACGCGGTCTTCCCCTGCGGCGAGCCATCCAGCATCAGCTTCATGCCCGCGTTCTTGTATCGGCCGGAGTAAACACCGATGTCGCGTCCTTCGAGCATCGCGCGGGCCTGCGCCCAGAATGCGTATCCAGCGACATCAAGGAAGAGGCGCCCCTCGGCGGCGGCCCGCTCCAGCAAGGCCTGCTGTGCTGGGAACATCGCACCCTCTTGCCCAGTCGTGATACCCGAAGCGGCGTAAATTCGCTGCGCTTCATCGAGGTCGGCAAGCCGCTGCTCGTCGGTAGGAAGCGGAATGTTCGGCGTCAGCAGCCCCATGGCGCTCTCTTCGAGCACGCCGTCTGGCTCAAGGCGCCCGGTCCGGCGGCGGATTACTCCTCCCGGCGGCGGTGTCGTCTCGGAATCGATGCCGGCAATCGCCAGCGCGAGGCTGTTGGCCGAACAAAGATGCCCTGAGACGTGCCCGATGTGAATCGGGTGCTCTTCCGACACCCGGTCGAGGTCGTCGCGGGTGGGGTGGCGGCCTTCCTTCAGAAAGGCCGGGTCGTACCCGCGCCCGGATACCCAGCTCCCCGGGGGAATGTTCCGTTCGCGGATGAATCGACGGAGCGTTTCCAGCAGCGACTCGATGTCGACGACCTCGCCGACGGGCGGTGCTGACAGGTTGGCCGCCCCCAGGCTCGAAGCGACATTCGCAATGTGGCCATGTCCGTCTATGAACCCCGGAAGCAGCGCCCGCCCGGCCAGCTCAACGACCCGGGTTGCCGGGCCGCGCATCTCGAAGACGCTCTCCCGCGAACCGACCGCCAGTATCTTGCCCGAGGCAACTGCCACCGCTTCAGGTGTCGGTGCATCGGGTTCCATCGTCAGAATAGTTCCGCCGAAGAAGATCAGGTCAGCCGAGGTCGTAGGTTGCAAGCGTGGCTCCGTGCGCATCAAGAGGCGGCGCCCGAAGGATCGGCGCGAGGACGCGCCTCGTCAACTCGGCCTCTGGAGACCTACTCCCCACCAGCCGGGGTAGCGTCGGCCAAGGACGCCGCGACCGCCCCCGCTTCTTTGGCAGGACGGGCGAACAACACAGCCACCGCCGCGAGGTACGTTAGCAGCGCGGTAATAGTGAACGGGATCGTGTAGCCGCCTGTCTGGTCGTGAATGATGCCGACGCCAATCGGACCAATACCACTCCCGGCCTGCCCCGCGAGCGAAATGAGTCCGAATATCGCACCGAACGAGACCATCCCGAAAAGCTCTCCAACGATGAGCGACTGCATCATGTAGATGTTCCCGATGGTCAGGCCAAAGATGAGCGTGAGGATCCACGTCGCGGCGATGTTATCGGTATGGATGATCAGCAGGATCGACGTCCCCTGGACGACGAACAGCACGACTGTGAGGAGCCGCCGGTCGATGCCATCCGCGAAGATGCCGACAATTAGCCGCGCAACGATGCTTCCGAAGGCGGTCACGCTCAGGGTGAACGCCGCCTCGTTTCGTGAGCCGAGGCGCTCTTCGAGGAAACTCACCTGGTGAATGACGTACCCGGTTTGGGCGACTAACACCAGCAAGAACGCAACGAACACCGCCCAGAAGCCAAGCGTGCGCATCGCCTCCGACCGCGACCACATGCGGTATTGGGACGCCATCCCCTTGCGAACGGGTGCTGCCCGGTCGGGCGGCTCCGAGTCTCCATCGGGATAGAGGCCCATGTCTCCAGGGTCCCATGCGATCACCGCGACGATGACCGGCAGAGCGACGATGAGCACGAGCAGGCCAAGGATCGGAGTCGCCAACTCGAGTCCGCCGGACTCGACGAGGACGCTGGCAACGGGCGCGAGCACAACTCCGCCCAGGGAGACACCCGTGGATGAAATGCTCATCGCGAGCGCGCGCTTGCGCACGAACCAACGCGTCATGATGGCGTTCACCGCAATACCGCTGGACATGCCGAAGGCGATCGCGAAGACGAAATAGACGAAGTAGAGCTGCCAGAGTTCGTTGACGAGCCCGATGAAAGCTGCACTGATTCCGTTCACAACGGTACCGATGAGCATGAATTTCGTCGGCCCGTATCTGTCGATGTACGGCCCAACGAAGGCTGAGGTCAGCCCGGAGACGCAGAAGTAGATGGCCGGCGCCCAGCTGACCTGTGTCGTGCTCCAGCCGTGTTCTTCCTTCAGCGGTTTAAGAAAAATCGGCAGGCCGTAATATCCAACACCGACTCCGACGAACATCAGTGCCGCGCAGGCAATAGCGATGTACCAGCCGTAGAACACCCGGCGCGGCAACAAACGAGCAGCGATCGGTTGGCTAATGGCGGAGCGGGAAGTCATTCGGGCAAGTCTAACGGCAACGCGCTGCGGCGAGTCAGGGCCAATCGGCAGAAGAAAGCCATCGCAAGAGAACTTCGCGTGCGGCCACCGCGTCTGGCGGAGAAAGTCTCCCAAGAGTTCTCTCGACCTTTGAACTCTCCACGGTCACAAGCTTGGCGAGTTGGACCCACGATGGAAGGAGCAGCCCTTCGGCGTCCCAATCGCTCAAGAACAAGTCAGATGCACCCGTATGGCGTTGCGTTGTCACTCGCGCAAGGAGGATGTCCCCATCGCCGGAGTCGCCCAGAACTAAGGCCGGTCGCCGCTTCGTAATACGGAGGTCCGTAAAGGGAAATTCAACGAGGACAAGTTCGCCGGGACGGATCACGGGCTATTTAAGGTCGTCGTAAATTGCGTCGGTGTCTGCATAGCCCTTGAAGAACTCTTCGATTCCAAGTCGGCGCCAGGCTCGTTCGTCCTCGACGTCACCAGAGACTGAGTCTTCACCCTCGGACACGAAGACGAGCACCTCAATTTCATGGTCGGGATCCAGAGCGTTCATTATTTCCGACGGAACGGTAATCGTCCCGGAACGACTCGGGCGAGCGGGAAATCGATACGTCTTCACCCGCCAATGGTACCTCAAAGAGCGAGCTTCGTTAGCGGCCTTCGAAAACCGGCGGGCGCTTCTCCACGAACGCCTTCGCCGCGTTCTTGTGGTCTGCTGTCTTGCCGCTCGCGGTCATGTTCTCGGCTTCGCGCAGGAGCGTATCCGAGAGTGAGTTGGTCGCACCGAACGTGAAGTTGTCCTTGATTCGGCCAAGGGCGAGGGTGGGGCCGGCCGCTAGTCGCTCGGCGAGGGCCATCGTCTCGTCCATCAGGGTGTCATGCGGTACGACCTTCGTGACCAAACCCAGTTCGAGAGCTTCCTGCGCTGAGATCACATCCGAGAGAAAGTAGAGCTCCTTCGCCTTAAGCGGCCCGACGAGCCTTTGAAGGAACCACGTCCCGCCGAAGTCGCCGCTGAAGCCGACCTTGGCGAAGGCGGTCGTGAATCGTGCCTGGTCGCTGGCGATGCGCAGGTCGGCGGCGAGGGCAACACTCATCCCGGCGCCTGCGGCGACGCCGTTCACCGCACAAACGGTCGGCTTGGGCATTTCCGCCAGCAGCCGCGAAATCTCCTCTTGCTGCCGAAGCAACTCAACGCCGCCGAGGACCGACTCGCTGCTAGTCGATTCACTCCGCTCTGCGGCGAAGCCCTTCACGTCACCCCCCGCAGAGAATGCACGTCCGTTGCCCGTGATTACGAGCGCGCGAATCGCAGGATCGTCGCTCGCCATCTGGGCCACCTGATACATCGTGTTCAGCATTTCCGGGTTCATGGAGTTAAGCGATTCGGGGCGGTTCAGGGTCATAACCCCGACCGCGCCGCGGGTTTCAAACAGGACCGTGTCTGACATTGAGGACTCCTCCATGGTGGTTCAGCGAAACGAAAAGCGCGGACCGCGCTACTTCTCGGGCGGAAGGTCCTTGGCTAGCGATTCGTATCGTCTGGAGAGCTTTCCGACGTCCGGCCCAGGGCCTAATACGTCATTCACCTCTTTGCCGTACTTCGCTTCCGCGTCGGCAAGTTGGTCCGAGAGTGTCATCTGGCGAATGATCTTGCTCATGATGCGCTGCATCTCGTGGCCACGTTCACGGCCGGCGGCCTTGCACTTCGGAGGCGTCACGGGCGTCGAGATGCTGCGTGCGAACACCTCGTCGCGAGAACCGCATTTCACACAAGAAAATTCGTAAAAGGGCATGCACGAATGCTAACCCGACGGCACCGGCCCTGCCAGCACCTGGCTTAGAGAATCGGGAGGTACTCCGCGATTTCGAAGTCGCTTATGTGCCGGCGATAGCGCTCCCACTCGATCCGCTTGTTCTGGATCAGCGACTCGAACACGTGATCGCCGAGGGCAGAGCGAAGGAATGGCGAGGCCTCAGCCGTTTCGATCGCTTCAATGAGGCTCCCGGGGAGCGTCTCGATACCACGAGCGGCCCGGTCTTCCGCGCTCATATCGAAAACGTTCTCTTCGACGGGTGGCGGCAGCTGTCGCTCGTTTTCCACGCCATCGAGCCCGGCGGCGAGCATGACTGCGTAGGCCAGGTACGGGTTGCAGGCCGGGTCAGGCGAGCGGTATTCGATCCGGGTGTGTGTTTCGCGACCCGGCTTGTATTCGGGAATGCGGATGAGGTCGCTGCGGTTTCGGCGAGCCCAGCTCAGGTAGACCGGCGCCTCGAATCCGGGGAGGAGCCGCTTGTAGCTGTTGACCCACTGGTTCGTCACGAGAGTGAGCGAGCGTGAATTGTGCAGCAGGCCGGCAATGTAGCCGCGCGCGATTGCGCTCAGGTGGTATTCATCGGCGGGGTCGAAGAATGCGTTTCGCTCACCTTTGAACAGCGACTGATGGACATGCATGCCGCTGCCATTCTGGTCAGCCATCGGCTTCGGCATGAAAGTCGCGTAGACGCCGTTCGCGAGCGCGATCTCCTTCACCACGAGGCGATAGGTCATGGCCGCATCAGCCATGGTCAGTGCATCGGTGTAGCGAAGTGCAATCTCGTGCTGGCTCGGGGCCACTTCGTGGTGGCTGTACTCCACCTCGATGCCCATCGCTTCGAGCGTGAGCACCGTTTCACGACGCAGGTCGCTGCCGGCATCGGAAATCTGGTCAAAGTAGCCGCCACGGTCGAGCGGTTCGCGGCCAGCTGAGTCCTTGAAGTAGAAGTACTCCATCTCCGGGCTCACGTAGAACGTGTAGCCGAGGTCAGCGGCGCGCTTGAGCTGACGCTTCAGTACGAAGCGGGGATCACCTTCGAACGGCGTGCCGTCTGGGTGATAGATATCGCAGAACATGCGCGCGACGCCGGATTCCTTCGGACGCCACGGGACGAGTTGGAACGTCGCCGGGTCGGGGCGCGCGACCATGTCCGACTCATCGATGCGGGCGAAGCCCTCGATGCTGGAGCCGTCGAAGCCCATGCCTTCTTCGAGCGCCTTCTCTAGCTCTTCCACCGTAATGGCGAAGCTCTTCAAGGCACCAACGATGTCGGTAAACCAGAGACGGATGAACTTAACGTCGTTTTCCCGGCATGCCGAGATCACGTAGTCAGCCGATTCACTCATCCCAACCTCTTCCGGGGCGGGCGCTCCCCGCCGTGATTCGAAGATACCGGCATTGTGTTTCGATTGTGCTACGTCGCCAGCAGCACCCGGCAAGGACGGTTTACGTGGGCCATCGCGGTCAGACATGAACTATTCCTCAACCATGTCGACGGCTGCTTTCGGCGTGAGCCGGCCGTCTCGAACTGCTTCCAGCGCGGGAAGATACAGATCCATGGTAGCGACATTCGGCTCGAAGAGGCCGTCGAACAGTTCCGGGCTAAGGTGCGCACCGCTCACATCGATGCTCGTCTTGAAGCGAACTTCGCCATCGGCGAAATCCAATTCGAAATTGCCCATTGGAAGTCCGAAATTGATGCGCGTGATCAGCTCCGACATTTCGGAGCGCTGCTCGTCGGGCGTCTCCCAGGGCGCCTGCGAATAAACCGTGCAGCGACTGTCTTTCTGTCGCGCGACGATGAAGCACGCCCAAACGCCATTTTCGCCGGGGACATCGGTCCGAATCACTTCGTCGTCGGAAGTCTCTTGCCAGTCCATGTCTCGCTCTTCCAGTGCTGCTGCTGCGATGGCGAGCATCGGCAGTGAGAGGAAGTCGTTGTCGGCGGCGTGGAGCGTGCTATACCCCTCGCGAAGGCTACCCCCTTCGGCATCGCGCATCACCTCGACAGTGACGTGCAGCGCATACCAGCTCTCCGTTTCCAGTAACGGCGAGCCGCTCACGAGCGCCGCGAAGGCCGGGCCAGTCTCAAGAATATCTTCGCCCAAAAGAGCGAACCCGGGCAGAAGTGCACCATCGAGCCGGGCCTCAATTTGGACGTCCCCATCCGGATGAAACCGTTCGGCGCCTGGACCGCGCAGGTGCGGGGCAAGATGAAACAACGCGTTCCGATCGATGCGCCCGTAGTCGTCGACGGAGACCGCGAACGTCAGCCGCACCTCGGTGAGCCCGCCGTCCTCCCGATCCACTGCAAGGTCTAGACCGTGCGCCGAAAGCGCGCTCGAATCTGGAGTCGCGAACGCGAGGTCCCCGTCAAGCTCCCAATGGCTAGTGGTTAGTGGCACTGAAACTCCCGGGTACTAGTCGATGCCCCACTTGCCGCCATCGTAGAACACGCGGACGAGCTTCTGGCCCTGCTTCACCTTCATGGCAAAGACGCCGACGTTCACTTCGATGCCCTTAATGTATTCGAGTTTGGCTTCGAACTTGAATTGTTTACTGGAAAAGTCGTAGCCGCCGGTGAGCGTGAGATTGAGGGAGGCCGGAGCCGAGAACGTGTCGGGAGGAGCACCCGCTTCGAACTTCGGCACCCACGCAGTCTGCGGGACCTGGGCGATTTGAAGGATGGAGGTGGCCCCGTTTTCGCCCGCTGAGAGGATCGACCCGACATCCTGTGACGTGGTCGATTTTTCGTTCGCAGCCCCCTGGACGGCTTTGCGGATGGCGATGGCGAGGTTCGAGGCCAGCGGCGGGATATAGCCCCCAACGCCTTTCGCCACCAATTCGTTCATCGGGATCGTTGCGGACGCATTGAGTGCAACGGTGAGCGACTGAAGCTTCGCCCTCTTGCCCTTGCCATCGGACGCCCAATCGAGCGAGACCTTGATACCGCCGCCGAAGGGGCCGCCAGTTGCCGAAAACGCGAGCTCGAGGTGGTGCGTGCTTTCGCCGAGCACCTCGGTTGTTCCCCGCACCGTCGGCAGCTTTGAGGCATTCCCCAGCCCAGCGGACTTCCGATTCTTCACCGAGTCGTGGTCGTACTTCTTGCCCGACTTGTAGCCGATGCTACCTTCGAGTTCGGCGACTCCTCCGACCCCGCCCTTGGCCTTGGCGCCCGCCAAGCCGCCGGATTCTACGTACGCATCTTCTTCGTCCGAGTCCGCGGTGCCGCCGAGGTTGAGCGACTTGTCCTTAAAGTTTTCTTTTTCGACCTTGGCGGCCCACTTCTCGGCACGCTTCCAACCCACGCTCGTCCCGCTGCCGCCCCAGATGAAGTTCGCAACCTCATTCGGGATAAGGCGAGATTCGCGGATGCGGCGGTACATACCGTAGGAAACCAGTTCCATGGCCTTTGCCGGGGTGGCGCCCTGAGCCTCTATGTACATGCCAAGCTCGCCACCGACATCGACGACATTGGGGATGTTCGCCCCCCCGGTGACCGCCACCTCGAAACCGACTTTGAGAGCCTCTTTCTTCAAACGCTCGACCGAGGCCTTAAAGCGGAACCCGATGTACCCGACACCGGACGGTTCAACCGGGACTTTCACCTCGATTCTCGATTTCGGCCGAATCCCCACTCGAAGGCGCCGCGGCGCCGATAATTGGGCCGACCTTCGAAAGGATGGAGGAGACATCGCCCTCCATCTTTGTCTTAAAGGTGTTCTCGGTGCGCTCAACCGGGGCCTGGTCTTCGCCCAGGAATTCTCGCGCCGCGTCTCGGATCTTGGTGAGTTCCGCCAGTTCTTTGCCCGTTTCGATGAAGAGCTTCGTCATGCCTGGCACGCGCTTGCGACTTCGCGATTTATCTCCCTCGTGGGTATCCATCCAGAGGTTCACGTCTTCGCGAATTTCATGAAGGATGTTGATCGCCCGGTCCTGGGTGGAACCCGGCTGCAGGTGCATTCCCTTCTCTCGGATCCCGTGATACTCGACGAGCAAGCTGTCGAGCTTCTTCATCGTCTTGCCGCGACCGGTGAGCAATCCTGCGTCGGTCTGCTTCTTGAATTCTTCAGCAGTCCAGAGCCGCTGCAAGGACCCATGTTGCGACTTGCGCGGTGTCGCAGGGCGCGTCACCACCGCCTGAACCGTGCGATTTCCAACCAGCCGCTGAAGATCCAGCATGCTAGACATGTCTGTCGCTACTGCAGTCTGAGGCGACGCCTGCGGCTTCTGCGTCTTTGGCGCGTCTGCCGTCCGCGCCTGTGCCGGCCTGCGAGTGGGCGAGGCCAGAGAACGAGAGGAGCGAGAGGAGCGGGATGTGGGCATGTTGGTGGCTAGCTTACGCTCTGCCGACGCGATTCCGAAAGCAGCTAGCTGGTGACGGTTCCGAATAAGTCGTACTCGGCCGTTTCGTCGATGTGGACGCGCACCCTGGCGCCCGCCTCCGCGTGGCCACGTGCGAAGACAAGGCCATCCACTTCGGGGGCTTCTCGGTACGTGCGGCCGGCGACCACTGGCTCGCCATCTTCGTCTTCACCGGTGCCTTCGACCAGAAGGTCGAGGTCTTTCCCAATGAATCGGCGCGCCTGCTTCGAGGCGATTTTCTGCTGTTGGCGCATGAAGCGGTCGCGGCGCTCGTGTTTCACTTCGTCCACTACTTGCTCGGACATGTCGAACGCACCCGTCCATTGTTGGAGCGAGTAGGTGAAGCAGCCGGCGTGGTCGAAGCGAATCGCTTTTGCGAAGTCCAGCAGTTCCTTGAACTCGGCTTCGGTCTCGCCCGGGAATCCAGCGATAAACGAGGTCCGCAGGACGAGATCGGGCATCGCCGCCCTGAGGTCTTCGATGAATCGGTGGACTTTGTCGACATTGCTCGGGCGTTTCATTCGGCGGAGGACCGCTTCGCTTCCATGTTGCAGCGGGACATCCAGGTAGGGAATGACGTTTGGAACTCGGGCCATCGTCTCGATGAGCTTCGGGGTGACCCGGCTGGGGTAGGCGTACATCAGTCGCAGCCATGTTTCCGGCACCGCTTCGCCGAGCATTTCGAGAAGACCCGGAAGGCCGCTCGCGACTGGCATCCCGAGGTCTTCGCCCCAGGCAGTCGTGTCCTGGCCAACAATCACAAGTTCTTTGGCACCTGCGGCGACCAACCGTTGGGCTTCCTTCACCAGCATCCCAGCGGGCGCCGAGCGCAGACCGCCCTTGATTTTCGGGATCACGCAGAACGTACAGGGCGCGTCGCAACCATCGGAGATCTTGAGGTAGGCCGATGGGCCGGTGACCTTCACGTTGCTCTCGGGGATGTCGTGAATCGCGTCAACGTCAACGCTTAGAAGGCGCGCGACATCCTGCCACTGACCCACGCCGAAGACGTGGTCGATTGCGGGATTCTCTTCGCGGACCTGGCGACCGTAGAGCTGCGTCATACAGCCAGCCACGATGATCGTCTGGCCGTCACGTTTGCCCGCGGTGAGTTCGCGGACGGCTTCCATCGATTGTTCCTGGCTCTGTTCGATGAAGCCGCAGGTGTTGACGATGATGGCGTCTGCCGATTCGGGATTGAGCACAGGCAACAGTTCGCCGCCGGTGAGCAGCCGCTCGAGATGCTCGCTGTCGACATCGTTCTTGGGGCAACCGAGCGTCACCAGGTGGTAGGTCTTCGGGACAGCCATTACTGCCCGTCGCTTATGGCGATGGTGACCGTTTGGCCCTGGGCGCGTTCGGTGCCGGCCGCCGGGTCCTGGTCGAAGACGGTGTCTTTGGGAGCAGAGTTCTTGTCGCGAATCTCGCGGATCAGGTAGCCGGCGGTGCTCAACACTTGCTTCGCCTCGGTTTCGGACAGTCCGATGAGCGTTGGGACAATTCCAGGTGCCGTCCCGGTGATAGTTTTGGCTGCGTCCGGGGTGGTAGAAGGCTCGGTCCCGGCAACTTTGGTGGAATCGATACCGGTGCCTTCGGGCGCCTCGCCACCGCCAAGGTTCGAAATGAGGATTGCGACAAGCACCGCGCCAAGAATCACGCCAAGGGCAACGATGGCCACCACGACGGAGCGCGTTTGCGCAGCCGGATCGGTCTTGATGCGATTCGCCGGCGTGGGGACGCCGATGTCGATACCGATGACCGGCTCCCACGAAGGATCTTCTTTTGCTGGCGCGGCCGGTGCTCGGCGCGGGCCGGGACGGGTGATTGGCGTCGGGCGAGGGCCGCGTTCGGTCTCGGCTTCCCGTTCGAACGGTTGGAGGGGTTCTTGTTGAGGTGGAGGGGTGCTCCGCCACGTCGGGCGAGCCGCCGAGACAGGGCTGACCGGAGATTCCCTGCTGGCTCGCTGGGTGGGGGCATTCGCATCCGCGGCCCGCTGGTACTCAGGGTCGTCTTCGCGCGGAAACATCGCGAGCGCTTCCTGCGGATCCAGGCCGAGGTATTGCGAATACGAGCGCAAGAAACCGCGGGCATACACAGGCGCCGGTATTACCTCGAATTGTTCGGCTTCAAGAGCCTGGAGGTACCGTCGGGAGATTCGTGTATCGCGTTCGGCGTCTTCGAGCGTCAGTCCGCGCGCTTCTCGCGTGCGGGTAAGGAGGCTCCCCAGTTCACCCATATCTCAGTCCTAAAGGGTACCCGTGAACGTAACAGAGCGGATGGCTAGGGGGTAGAACTTCTGAGACTCCTGCCATTTTCAGACGTCATCGCCGGCGAGCAGCCGCGTGATTGGTTCCACCGAAAGGTCTTCGCGCGGGACGTGCACGCCTCCGGTGTCGCGCAGTTCCTCGAGCGAACGTCGGAAGTCACTGAAGTGGCGGAGCATCACGCCGAGGTGGATATAGATGGCAAATCCGAGTTCTCCGGCCTCCGCTGGCGTGACCAGCCACGAGTTGAGCAACTGGGGAATACCGGCCAGGTCTCCGGCTGCGCGTTCGACGTGTTCCCGCGACTTCAGCCCATCCATGAAGACGACATCGGCGCCGGCATCGCGGTAGGCGCGAAGGCGAGCAATCGCATCCTCCCAGCCGTTTGGCTGCAGCGCGTCGCTTCGCGCGATGATTACGGTCGCGGGGTCGGTGCGAGCCGCGACCGCCGCCCGCACCTTCAACACCATTTCATCGACCGGGATTACGCGTTTGCCCTCCAGGAAGCCGCATCGCTTCGGCCAATCCTGGTCCTCGATGTGCAGCGCGCCGACCCCCGCGCGCTCGTAGAGCGCCACTGTCCGGGCGATATTGGACTCGTTTCCGTACCCTGTATCGGCATCGGCGATCAGCGGGACAGAGACGGCGCCGGCGATGCGCGCAGCGTTCGCGGACATCTCCCCCAGGCCGATCAGTCCCATGTCTGGAAGACCGTGAGAAGCGGCCGTACCAAATCCGGTCATGTACACGGCCTCAAATCCCGCCGCTTCGGCGAGTTTCGCCTGCACACCGTCGAACACGAACGGAGCGACCACCGTGCCGTGCTCCATCAATTCACGCAGCCGCGCGCCCTTTGTCACCCTAGCCCCTCAACGCAGCCGTATGAGCCGAATCGAGGTATTCGTCTAGACGGGTGATGTGTCCGTCTTTCACCTCGCACACAATGCACGCCGGGATCTCCAGCTTGGCGCCGTTCGGTGCGATGCCACGGAGCACGTGCTGCTGGACGAACCCCGAGACAGTCTCCTGCCGCCGGATGTCCTCATACCGAAGCTCCTTGATGTTCCGGGTGACCCAACGGAGTGTCCGGAGGTTCGTCTCAGGATCCTCTTCCACGCCGTCGTTGTTGTGCCAGATGACCGTATCGGCCGCATAAATCGCGCGCACCGCGTCGATGTCGGCCCGCATGATCGCGGAGAAGAGTTGGTCGCAGAGTTCGAGGTTCGAAGGCATTGGCGGATTGTCCGCTCTGAGCTTCAGCGTGTCGATCTTCAGCGAGGGGTGATCAGGCCAAGAAACTGAAGCAGCGAGTCTTCGATTGTCGCCATATCGCTATCGGTGAGCTGGCCGAGACGAACTCCAACCTTCGTCCGGGGAATCGAGGTGATTTTGTCGATCATTACTTGGCTTGGAACACGAAGGCCATTCGATGGACTCGGAACTACGTCCGGGCGAAGGATGTCGGCGTTCCGCCTGTCCGTGGTCATGAGGCAGATGGTGACGGATGCGGTCGCTGCGAATTGATCCCCTTGAATGACGACTGCCGGTCGGGGCTTTCCAGCAAAGTCGGCCCCTCCCGCCACGGTCCAGATTTCGCCTCGTTTCACGACTCGTCGGCGTCTGGGTCGTTCCACCAGGAAATTGAGTCGATGAAGTCCTGGTCTTCCTTCTCCGTCGGGCTATTCCTTACTTCCAACGACTGCCGCAGAGCCTCGCGCTTAAACTCTTCCGAATCCACATCCGGCACCCAGCGCTGCAGCAGGCGGAAACCCTGCGCGCGCTTGCGTGCCCGGTACTCGCGCACCTTTTGAGCCGAGGTCAGTGGTCGTGATTCAGAAGTCATCAGCGAATTCCTCGGTTACATGTAACCACATTCGCGGTCGGGTTGTCAGCCCTAATTCTTCCGCAAATGGATACAGCACCAGTCGCGCTCTTCCGCCATGGAGACACGCCGAAAACCGTAGCGTTCCATTGCCCCAACAACGGAAGGCGAGTCCACCGCCAGGATTCCGGACAGGATGAGGTCGCCGCCAGACTTCACCACTGTGCCGAACGATTCGGCGAGGGCAGTGTTCGCCGGAGTGCTGATGTTCGAGACCACCAGCTCATATCGACCGGGATGTTCGGGCGTGAGCACACCCGCGGAGATTTCGATGCCGCCGCTTACTTCGTTGGAATCACAGTTGCGGCGAGCGATCTCGGCAGCGATGGGGTCGATGTCGATCGCGACGATCCGTTCGACCCCGAGCTTCGCAGCGGCGATTGAAAGCACACCGGACCCGGTGCCAACATCGAGCATGGTCACCCCGGATTTCGCGAGACCGTCCATGGCCGCGAGGCAGAGTCGTGTCGTTTCATGGTGGCCGGTGCCAAAGGCTTGTCCGGGGTCGAGTCGGACCGGGATTTGGCCGGGCTTCACTTCGTGTTCGATCCAGGTCGGAATGATGACGATCCGGCCGCCCGTCTCCACCACTCCGAAGAACTCTCGCCACGAGACCGCCCAGTCCTGTTCGAAGATAGGCTTGGCGGTCAGCTGAACCGACGGATACGCCTCCATCGCGATGCGGAGGTCGTTCACAAGCACCGCGCCGAGTTCGGAACTGGGAACGTACGCCCGGACCAAGATGGGTTCGCCGCCGCGGACCCGGAATCCCATTTCCGGCCCGAGAATGTCGATTGGATGCTCGACCGTGATTCCGCCTGGGGCAACGTCGATCATCAGGGCGGACACTTCCTCGACAAGCGCGGGAGGCGTCTGGGCAGTTATTTCGAACCAGAGTGAGCCGTTTGTGGACTGGGGTTGGTCAGTCACGTGCTGCGGCTAGCCGGCCATCGCGTCGCGAATTCGTTCAAAGAAGCCCTTGTTGTGCTTCGGCAGTGTAGGCGTGCCCATCGTGGAGGCGAGTTCCTCCAGGAGTTCTCTCTGCTTCTCGGTCAGCGTCTCGGGCACCACCACGGTGACGCGGACGACCATATCGCCGCGCCCCGCACCCCTCAGATGTGCGGCACACCCTTGCCACGAATGACAAAGTCCTCGCCGCTCTGCGTTCCCGCCGGGATTTCCAGTTCCATGTCGCCATCGAGCGTGGGGATCGAAAGTTCGGCGCCGAGTGCCGCCTGCGCGAGATTCACGGGCAACTCAAGCACGATGTGGTCCTCAACGCGTTGGAAGTGCTCGTGCTCAGCCACCGAGAGGACTACGTAGAGGTTGCCAGCTTCGCCGCCGCGAGGGCCAGCCTCGCCTTCGTTGGTGATGCGAATCTGTGCGCCGTCGTCGACGCCGGCCGGGACTTTGACTGCGATCTTCCGCGGCTGGCGCGTGCGCCCAGTGCCGCGGCAATCGGTGCAGGGACTCGGGACGATTCGACCCTCACCGGCACATCGGCCGCACGCCGATACATTCACAAATTGCCCGAAAATGCTCTGCTGCGAACGGCGGATTTCGCCCGCGCCGTTACACTCGGGACAGGTCGTCAGCTCGGTGCCCGGCTCCGCGCCTTTGCCGGCGCATCGCGTGCATCGCTCCTGGCGCTGGAACTCGATCTCTTGTTCGGTACCGAATACCGCTTCTTCGAAAGTGATTCGCATGTTGTAGCGAAGGTCCGCACCGCGACCCGGGCCGCGGCGCCTGCCACCACCCCTTCGCCCTCCCCCAAAGAAGGCGTCGAATACGTCGCCGAAGCCGTCGAAGTGGGTGAAACCGTCAAAACCTCCGGCCGCGCCCGCGCCATCGACTCCGGCGTGGCCAAACCGATCGTAGGCCTGACGCTTCTGGTCATCAGTAAGGACTTCGTAGGCCTGGTTTATCTCTTTGAACTTTTCCGCGGCATCGGCGGAAGGGTTCCGGTCAGGGTGGTAGTCCATCGCCAGCTTGCGGTAGGCACGCTTCAGGGCCTGGGCATCCGCGTTGCGATCGACGCCGAGTACTTCGTAGTAGTCGCGCTGTTCTGTCGCCATTGACTTGGCAGTGTAGCAAACCGAGTGCTAAGCGGTGACCACCCATTTGGCGAGAATGAGGGGCCGCCTTGATGTAAAGTCACCACCGATGGTCAAACTACCAGAGCACCTTGTGGACCCGTTGGAACGGTTCGCCCTCGGCGCCGCCGTGGTTCGCCAGGCGATTTACGCCGCCGACGCCGGCACCCTCTCGCGGCCAAATGTCGAAGGATGGTCAGTCCGCGACATCCTCGTCCATTTGGGCGACGCCGAAATGGTCCGGGCGACTCGGATCCGCATGATCTTGGGGGCTGAAGAGCCGACACTCTTCACTTTCGATGAGTCGATGTGGAAGCGAAAGCTGCACTATCTCTGGCGCAGCCCCGAGGCGGCGATCGCCCTCTTCGACCAGCTGCGTTTCACGACCATCGAAATCCTCAGGCAACTCGATACGAAGTCATGGGATCGCGCCGGAATCCTTCCCGACGGAGAGCGGCTGACCGTGGGCGACCTCATTATTCGCGGCGCCAACCATTCCGATGAGCACGCCGAGCAGATCAAGCAGATGCGCGGCGGCTGAGCCCCTCATCCATGCGCGCAGGCGGCTCGGATGGGAAGATGGCGCCTATCCCAGAACGGAAGCACCTGTGGCAATCTGCGTCCCCCGCCCGACCGTTGAAGCTCGCCGCGCCTGATGGTTGTCGCCACGCGCCATTCGCCCGCTGAACCCCGCTGGAAGCAAAACCTCGCATTTGTCTGGTTTGGGGTTTTCGTCGGTCTCGTCGGCGCGGGGTTCGTCTTCCCTTTCATTCCGTTCTATATCAAGGACCTCGGCGTCACCGGCGAGTCGAGGATCGCGTTCTACACAAGCCTTACCGCCAGCGCGACCGGGCTCTCTCTGACAATTACCGCCCCCATCTGGGGGTCTCTCGCCGACCGCTATGGCCGCAAACCGATGTTCATTCGGGCGCTCGTCGGCGCCGGAATACTCATCCTGATTATGGGGCTCGCGCAATCCGTCTGGCAGCTCGTCGCCCTTCGCTTCCTGATGGGTGCGTTCGCCGGGACGATGGGCGCGGCGGCTGCGCTGGTCGCCGCGACGACGCCACGAGTCAAGGTTGGTTACGCGCTCGGCGTGCTCCAGACGGGGCAGTTCCTCGCGAACATGCTTGGCCCGGCGATCGGCGGATTTGTGGCTGCGAGCCTCGGTATCCGCGAATCGTTCATCTTCTGCGGCGCCCTCTACCTTGTCGCCGCTGCGCTCGTCGTCTTCTTCGTGCGAGAAGAACCAATCGATGAAGGCTCAGAGGACGGGGTGAAGGTGAAGGCAGCGAGCGGAAGCCTGATTGAAAATCTGCGCGAAGTGGTGTCCGAGCGACAAATTGTCTGGATCCTCGGGCTCTTGTTTTGCCTCTGGCTGAGTACGACCTTCGTCCGGCCGGTCATGCCGATCAGCATCGACAACTTCGCGGAAGAAGAACACGTTCACATCCACTTCCTCGGCTTCGACGGTGACGTGAAGGAGGAAGCCGCTACCGGCATCGTATTCAGCGTGATTGGCCTGACCAGCACCGTCGCCGCGCTCTCCGTTGCGCCGCTCGGGCAGCGTTTCGGCTACCGGAATACCGTCGCGGGCGCGGCGATCATGACCGGGATCCTTTATCCGGCGGTGGCGTTGGCGGGCGGGCTCGTGAGTTTCGCGCTTCTCCTGGGCGCGGTCGGCCTGTTCCAGGGCGCGATGGTTCCGGGAACGAGCACCCTCATCGCCGCGAGCGCGCCCGAGGGCAAGCAAGGCAGCACCTTCGGAATGGCCGCGAGCATGCAATCACTGGCGCTGATGCTCGGCCCATTGGGAGGTGGTTATGTCACAGCCGTCTCAGGGATCAACTCCGTCTACGTGGTCATCGGGGTCGTCATTTGCCTCGCCGGCATCGCCTCGCTTGCATTGGTGCGCGAACCGAAAGCCTTCGCCAAGGTTCAGCCCAGCGAAGCCAGGTAGTGCTCGGCGGCAATAGCGGCCGTCGCACCATCACCGGCGGCACTGATGAGCTGGCGCGCAGCCTTCGTCCGCACGTCGCCAGCGACGAACAGTCCGGGCACCGCTGTCCGCATCTCGAGGTCGACAATTGCGTGCCCACCGCGGTCGAGTTCGACCAACCCCTTGAGCAGGTGGCTATCCGGCACCTGGCCAATGAAGACGAACACGGCCGCGGTTGGCCGGACCGTAGTTTCGCCGGTCTTCACGTTCTTCAGGACGACGGATTCGACGCCGTCGGTGCCTTCAATCCGCTCCACAACGGTGTCCCAAATGAAGCTGATCTTCGGTTCCGCACGAGCGCGTTCCTGGAGGATGGCGCCAGCCCTCAGTTCGTCCCGGCGATGGACGATGGCGACGCTTTTGGCGTACCGCGTCGTGAACAGCGCTTCGTCCAATGCGGAGTCGCCGCCGCCAACCACGATCACGTCTTTGCCGGTGAAGAACGCCGCGTCGCAGGTGGCGCAGTAACTGACCCCTCGTCCGACGAACTTGTCCTCGCCGGGCACACCGAGCTTGTTGTAGTCGGCGCCTGCCGCCACGATTACCGCCTTCGCGTGGTACCGGCCCGAAGCCGACGCAAGGACGAACGAGCCGTCCTCGACCCGCTCAAGATTCTCGATCTCCGCGTACTCGACGGTCGCACCGAACTTTTCAGCCTGCTTGAGCATGTTTTGCGCGAGGTCGAAGCCGTTGACGCCTTCCGGGAACCCCGGATAGTTCTCAACGTCGGCCGTGGTGGCTATCTGGCCCCCGGTGACATTGCCTTCGAAGACCACCGTCGAGCGGCGTGACCTCGCCGCGTAAACTGCCGCAGAGAGTCCTGCGCCGCCGCCGCCGATAATTGCTATTTCGTACTTCTTCATGTCCATGGTTGCGATCCCCTCCTATGGAGAGATGCAAAAGGCCGGGAAATTCCCGGCCTTTCGCTTGTTGCTGATTAGAGAAGCCTAAACGAGGGCCTCGTCGATTCGCTTCTTGAGGTCGTTCTTCGGCCGGAAGCCGACAACCGTGCCCTTGAGCTCGCCGCCCTGGAAAATCAGGAGCGAGGGAATGCTGCGGATGCCGAACTTGCTCGGTACCGTCGGGTTTTCGTCGGTGTTCATCTTGAAGAAGTTGATCTTCCCGGCGTAGTCCTCGCTCAGTTCCTGAACGATAGGGGCTACCATGCGGCATGGGCCGCACCACGGTGCCCAAAAGTCGATCAGGACCGGGAGGTCAGACTTCAGGACATCGGCATCCCAGGTGGCGTCAGTGGTTTCGCGGACATCGGACATTGTTTGTGTTTCCTTTCGAGACCCTGTTTTAACCGGGGCTCTGCGATGTAGCCAAATAATACCCCCATGGGGTATACTCGTCAATACCCGGAGGGTTGCAAAACCATGACTAAAGACGAAACCAAGAAGCTCCTCGATAGGCTCTCCCGAATCGAGGGGCAAGTTCGCGGCCTCCGCAATATGCTCGAAGACGGACGTTGCTGCGAGGACGTGCTGACACAGTTGCTCGCGGCCCGGTCGGGACTCGAAAGCGCCAGCATCCTGGTGCTCGAAAAGCACCTGAACGACTGCGTCTTCAGCGACGCCATGATGGACAACGCCACCGTCGACAAAGTGCGCGAAACGTTAAAGCTCTGGAGCCGCCACACCGTAACGGCGGGCTAGTTACTCAACCACCCGGCGAGCTCGCCGGGCCGCGGCCGAATCGATGATGCGGTCGCCGTGCCGGGCAACCAGAGAGCCATCAATTCGAGCCTGCTCGAACCGCTCGAGTGCTTGCTGATGTTGGTTCCGGATCTCGTCGTAAGGACTAAACGCCGCGTTGGCCCCCGGTACGTTCCGCGTCTCGCGCAGGATGACCCCTGCAAACCCGTACTGCGACAAGTACTGCGACTCCATCCCGTCAGCCACGATGAGCGGCTGGCCACCCAGGGCGCGCGAGACGGCCACGACCTGCCCACGCGCATAGGCGAGACGATCGCCCTTCTGTTCGTCGCGGGCCCCAATGTCGTGAGCGTAGTTGCGAGAGTGGAACACCAGGCCGCCGACGCGGGGCGCTGCTGAAGCGATATCCCCCGCCCGGACGAGGCCCCGAGCCGTGTCGATCATCGGAAAGATTTCGGTGTCTCCCGGCTCGATGGCACGTTTGAGCTCAAATTCGCGCAGAAGGACGGCGGTGTCGCGGACATCCTGCGGTTCGATAGCGTGGTGCAGCACGATCGCTTTCACGTCCGCCGTCAGGACCGCCTCGATATCGTCGCGAAGCAACTTGGTGCGCGGGTGGTTCACCGCGATCAGCACCAACTTGCCGGCTTCAGCCGCCTGCTTCGTCGCGGTGACGGCGGCTTCCCGGAGGTCCGCGACTGGCAGGTTGTCGTCGGCCAGCGTAAGCAGCACCGCATCGGCCTGGGATTCGAGGGCTTCAGAGAGCCCGGCGCCGCCCGCCGGTATCGAGACGATGCTTCGCAACCGCATGAGTGTTTTAGGTCCTTCCGCCGATGTATCCGCCAACAACAATAGGCGGTGGCTGAAGTGTTGCAAGGTTGAGGTCCTGCTTCAACGCGACCATGCCCTGGATGTGATCGAGCGCATGGCGATACATCAGCTCGGCGATCCACTGGCAGGTCAGCGGTCCCCAACGTGTGTCGTTCCGGAACTTCGTCCACGTGATGTCGTTCATCGTCCGGAAGATCGCGAGCTCTTCGTCCCTGATCCGCTGGATGTCCGAAACAATGGAAGAGAGTTCCTCCATCGGGTGGTAGCGAGAGCTGTGCCAGTCTTTTCGGCTGTAGTCGAGCGGGTCCAGCATTTCCGGCACCGTCGCCCAACGAAGGAGCGGCAGGTAGACCTCCTGCTCCATGTCCCGCATGTGCGCCAGGTGCTCGTGGAGCGACCATTCGTAGTCAGCCGGCTTGTAGTGTCCTTGTTCGCCCGAAGTGCCTCGAACCACCCAGGCGATGTCGTCCGTCACGGCGCGGAGCCGTGCGGTGAGCTCGGATCGGTAAGTTGCAGTCTCAGTCACGCGAACGCCTCCGTAGCCACCGAGACGGAGTATAGGGGATACCGATCAGGTGAGCTAGCATTTAATCGCCGACTGCCTCGGTGCTCGCCGCCCTCCATTACGGGCCGGAAGGGTTCGTGGCCCCCTCAGCGGCTGACCCGTCCAAATTTGGCCAGCGAAGGTAGCGCGAAATCGCAAGGGAAATGCCAAGTCCCGCGAATGAAACGATGCCCCCGGCAACCGCATCCAAAATGAAATGATTGCCGGTCATCACCACCGAAAGGAACATCGCCACCGGCCACGCGACAGCAAAGACATACGCGAGCGGCCGCCGCGATACCCAGGCCACGATCACTCCGAGTAGCAGCGACCAGCCGAAGTGGAGGCTGGGAACAGCCGCGTACGGGTTCACGAACGCCTTTGCTTCCTGCGCGTTGTAACCGACGCGGTCGAACGCGGCCATCGTGTCGATGAAGCCCGCGAACGGGATGAGCCGCGGCGGCGCTACCGGGAACAGCCAGTAAATCACCACGCCGATGGCGCCGGAAGCGAGGAATGCGTTGCGCGTGATGAAGTACGCCTTCCGGTGCCAAACGTAAAGCCACACCGCCACAATGATCACCAGTGGCATGTGGCCCCAGAAGTACACCCAGTTCATCAGCTTGATCAGCCAATAGTGGTCGAGAATCCACGACTGCATTTCCAACTCGTGATAGAGGTGAAGCCGCTGCTCGAACTCGATCAAGTGAATCGCACGCACCATTGCCTCGCCCGCACGGTCGACGACGGCGCCACGGATCACGAAATAGATAAGGAACGAGACCACCACCACCACGATTTCGTGGAGGCCCACCCGCCCGGCGAACTCCCAGAAGCTGCGTAGCGTGTTCCGCGGTGTCTGGGAAACGGCCTCCATGGTGCAAGCGTAGCGCAGTCGTAATCCATATTCCTTTGCCGCCCGATCACCCTCGCGCATACACTCTTCGTTCGCGACAGATCGATTCCAGTATCCGAGGGGGCGACCGAGTGGACTTCCAGGTAACCAGCGGCGATATCACCAAAACTGAAGCTGACGCCATCATTGTCAACTTATTCGATGGGGTTTCGGCTCCCGGAGGAGCGACCGGCGCGGTCGACAAGGCGCTCGATGGCGCGATCTCGAAACTCATCGCCCAGGGCGATATCCGAGGGAAGACCGGCGAGATCACCACAATTCACACCTTCGGGAAGCTGAAGTCGCCACGTGTCATCGTGGCCGGGCTTGGGAAATCGAAGGATTTCGACCTCGACGCAGTTCGCAATGTTTCCGCGAACCTCGTTCGTGCACTCAGGAAGCCGAGCATCAAAACGATCGCGACCATCGCGCATGGTGCGGGGATCGGCGGCCTCGACCCGGCAGCCTCAGCCCAGGCGGTCGCCGAAGGCGCTGTCCTCGGGAACTACCGGTTCCTGCGTCACAAAAAGGCCGATGACGAGCGCGCCGAAATCATAAAAGTGACGCTTGTGGAATCCGATTCTGCAAAGGCGAAGGCGATGAAAGCTGGCGCCGCCCGTGGTGTCATCCTCGCCGAAGCAACCAACCTCGCCCGCGACCTTTCAAATGAACCGTCCAACCACCTCACCCCTACTGACCTCGCCGCCCGCGCCGGGGAAGTCGCGAAGAAGCACAAGCTCGAAATCGAAGTCCTCGAACGTTCCGACATGGAAAAGAAGGGCATGGGCTCGATGCTCTCCGTCGCCAAGGGCAGCGCCGAACCACCGAAGATGATTCGCCTTTCGTACAAGGGCCGGAAAGGCGACGGCTACGACCTCGCGCTAGTCGGCAAGGGCATCACCTTCGACACCGGCGGAATCAGCATCAAGCCCGCCGCGAACATGGAAGCGATGAAGGCCGACATGACCGGCGCGGCATCCGTGATCGCTGCAATCGGCGCCATCGCAGCCCTCAAGCCGAAACTGAACGTCCTCGTGATCGCGCCCTGCACTGAGAATATGCCGGGCGGGAAGGCAACGAAGCCGGGCGATGTCGTCACCGCCATGAATGGCCGCACTATCGAAGTCATCAACACCGACGCCGAAGGCCGCCTCGTGCTCGCCGATGGCCTTTGCTGGGCGAAGGAACTGAAAGCCACCCACATCGTCGACGTCGCCACCCTGACTGGCGCCGTCACAACCGCGCTCGGTGATGTGGCATACGGCCTAATGACCAACAACGACGAGTTCTGCTCGAAGCTCGAGGCCGCAGCCTCAGCGGCCGGCGAAAAGACCTGGCGCCTGCCGATGTTCAAGGAGTACGACGAGCTCATCAAGAGCGACGTCGCCGACTGCAAGAACACCGGCACACGAGGCGCAGGCACGATCGTTGGGGCCAAATTCCTCGAGCCGTTCGTCGGCGAAACACCCTGGATTCACATGGACATCGCCGGGGTGGACAACATGCCGAGCGACCGTGGCTGGGTGGCCAAGGGCGCGGCAGGCTACAGCGTCCGCGCGATGATCAACCTCGCCGTCTCCATGGGGTAATCGCTCGGCGGGACCCTGGAATTTAGCCTAATCCCCGTAGCCTCTTACCAGGGCGACCAGGTTCCCGAGCGAGATCGAAACATCGAGGTTGTGAAGTCCCCAGACCGCTCCGGTGGTGTACGGCGGGATCGAAACGCCCCAGGCGCTGCCCTCCCCGTTCAGTGCAACGCTGAGGTAGGAAAACTGACCGTCTTTCACGCAGCGCGACGAAATGAGTCCTGAGTATTCGACGTAGTCGGCATCGGTAGTGACGTCGGCTGCTTTGCCGGTTCGCGATGAGAGCCGAAAAGTCGGCGTCGTGATCCATGTGGAAAGCGCTCCGCCGGTTAGCGCACCCGGATCGACGCAGAGGGCTTCGTTCCGCAAGCCAGTGACGCGCCCAAAGAGGCTTAGCGGCGGCGGCGGCGAAGCTTCGTTGAAGGTCGAATAGGCAATCACGCAGCCTTGCTGGGACGCCGAACGGCAGGCGGGGATGTTCTTGAAGTCGCCGCCCACATCTCCTCCCGAGGGCACGCTCACCGAAGTGCCCAGCAGGAACGCCGCAGCCAGGCGCCCCCTCGCAGCCGAATCCGGGTCGATGTGTTCCTGCGCCAGCCGTAGTAAAACCTTAGCGCCTTGCGAGTGCCCGATAAGCACGACCCGCCGCCCCTCGTTGAAGTGTGCGAGGTAGTACTCCCACGCCGCCACGACATCGCCGTAAGCCGTCGCGGCCCCGACGGCATCACTGAACCTGCCGGTCGCAAGGGCGGTTAGGGTCAGCTGCCGGTAGATCGGCGCATACACCCGGCAAGCGCTCGCGAACGGCGCGGCTTGCGCGACGACTACGCCAATTTCGGCGGCGCCCGGCTCGAGGTCCGAATTCACCCCAGGGTCCGTGCTGACAGTCGGGTAAACGTAGAAACAGTCCACGGACGAAGACGCGCCGCCCGAAGTCGTTACTTGCGAAGTCTTGAGTCCACTCGAAAGAACCTCCACCCGGCGAGGCTTTTCGCAAAGATCGTCAACGCGTCCCGCGCGGCAGAGCCAGCTCGCCTCCGAGCTGTAGTCCACCGCATGCACGCCGGGGACCGGCGTTGACCCGGCGGCGACCTCGGTTGCTTCCGTTGGTACGGGCGTGACCGAGCCTGCACTCGACGTTCCCGTCGTCGTCACGTTGATGGCGGCGGCCGCCGAAGGAGTCGTTGTTCCGCTGGGCTCGTTGCCTCGGTCCCGGCAACCGACGAGGAGCAGCGCCATGAGTCCGAATACAAAGACGATCCGCATGCCTACCGATGGTACCTCACGACCCAGCCTGTAACTCCGTCGCGGCTTCCGCCACAATGCCTCCACTTCTTGTTTCGGAGCGACCGATGCGCGCAATGACTCCTGACGACCTTTACGCGATCAAATGGATCGGCGAGGCGGACATTTCCTCCGACGGTCAACGAGTCGCGTTCGTCGTGACGACGCTGGACCGCGAGACCGATGGCTACAAATCGGCGATTTGGGTGGTGGAAACCAGTGGCGACGAGCCGCGTCAGTTCACGGCCGGAGCGAAGCGAGATAGTTCCCCCCGATGGTCGCCCGACGGTTCGATGCTCGCCTTCGTCTCCGAACGCGGCGAAGACAAGCCTCAACTGGCGGTTATCCCCGCGTCCGGCGGCGAGTCGCAAATCCTGACTGAACTGCCACTCGGCGCAGGTGTCCCCGCATGGTCGCCGGACGGAACACGGATCGCCTTCAGCGCGAAGACCGGGACGCTCCCCGACCCGGATCCCAAGAAGGCAAAGCCCTATCGCACCATCACATCCATGAAGTACCGGCTGAATGGGCAAGGCTTCATCTACGACCAGCGGCGGCACCTCTTCGTCCTGAACATCGCATCGAAGGCATGTACTCAGGTGACTGATGGCGACTGGGATGACACCCAGCCCGCCTGGTCTCCCGATGGCAACACCCTCGCCTTCGCTTCCGCCCGGCACCCGGACCGCGAATTCGACAGCGCTAGCGATATCTGGACGGTCCCGAGTAGTGGCGGCGACGCTCGCCAGGTAACGCAAACGCTCGGAGCGCGAGGCGCACCGTCCTGGTCTCCGGACGGCACGCGAATCGCGTACATCCACCATCCAGAATGGCCCTCAAACGGAACGCTCAAGACCATCAGCCCCGATGGATTCGAACGAAGCGGACGCGTCAGGCGGCATCGACCGCGAGATGGGCGCCGGAGGCCTCCCGGGCGCCGTCGCCCAACCGAAGTGGCTCCCCGGCGGCGGAATCCTCACCCTCGCCGCTGACCACGGCGACGCAAGCCTGTGGATTGGCGGATCTGCGGGAGACGGACACTGGGTCGCGAAAAAGCCGTCGATGGCAACCTGGTACTCGAGCGACGCCGCCGGAGTTCGCGCCGCGCTCGTCGCGAGCACACAAACCACCCCGGCCGAACTCTTCGTGGTGAACCTCGAAAGCGGCGCCACCAGCCAGCTCACCCACCTCAACGCCCGCTTCTGCGAAGAAATCGACCTGCCGAGAGCCGAGAAGTTCGTAGTCTCGACCGACTCCGGCACCGAAATCGACTACTGGCTCATGAAGCCCGTCGGATTCGAAGAAGGAAAGAGCTACCCGCTCATTCTCAATGTCCATGGTGGCCCGTTCGGTCAGTACGGCGAGAACTTCTTCGACGAGTTTCAGGTCTATGCCGGGGCAGGTTACGGCATCGTCTTTTGCAACCCGCGCGGCAGTTCCGGGCAGGACACCGGATTTTCGCGAGCCGTAGTCGGCGATATGGGCGGGCCGGATTATCGGGACGTGATGGCCGCATTCGACGCAGCACTCGAGCGCGCCCCCTGGGCCGACCGTGAACGGCTCGGCGTGATGGGCGGCTCATACGGCGGCTTCATGACCACCTGGACCATCGGCCACACCAACCGGTTCAAAGCGGCCATCAGTGAGCGAGCCGTCAACGATTGGTACTCGATGCAGGGCGCGAGCGACATCGGCGGAACCTTCAACCGCCAGTACCTCGGGCCGGACGCAACCATCCAGGAGAACCTCGAGGCTGTCCTACGTCAGTCGCCGCTCACTTATGCCAAAAACATTGAGACTCCGGTCCTCATCCTGCATTCCGAAGTGGACTTGCGGTGCCCGATTTCACAGGCGGAGCAACTCTTCGTGGTCCTGAAGCAGCGCCGTAAGGACGTCGAATTCGTCCGATTCCCGGATGAGGACCACGAGCTTTCGCGAAGCGGCCGGCCGAGCCACCGCGTGGACCGCCTCAACGTCATCCTCGACTACTGGAAACGGAAACTCTGACTCCTATCCGATAGTCGCGACGCCCTCAGCCCATAGCTATGTGCAATCCGCATATAGCTTTAACCGCGGTCGGTCGCTATGGCGCGCATACTGAAACAGTGAGAACAAAACTCCCGAGCGAAAGTGTCGTCACGCTCCGTGACGGTCGCGAGTGCCGCTTCCGGCCAATACTGCCCAGTGACGTTCCGCTGTTAATCGGATTTCACAGTCGCCTTTCCGTAAATACGACTCGACTGCGATTCTTCACCGCCCTGCGTCACCTTTCGCCGGCTTTCGCCGAAAAACTCTGCAACGTGGATTTCAAGAAGCGCTGCGCGTTCGTGGTCATCCTTCCCGGAGACGAAGCGATACACGCGGTCGGCCGTTACGAAGCCGAATCGGAGCGCTCGGCGGAAGTCGCGTTCGTCGTCGAGGACGAGTTGCAAGGCCTGGGGATTGGAACGCTCCTCCTTGATCGCTTGGTTGAACACGCCCGGAAGAACGCGTTCCAGAAGCTCACCGCGGTCGTGCTCTGCGAAAACGCGTACATGCTCACGCTCTTCCGCGAATCGCCGTACCACGCGGATATCCACATCGAACGCGACCTCGCCTTCGTGAAGATGGACATCGGAGTGGACGCTGAAGCGATGCGGTCGCCGATTCGACAACCTGGCCCGATTCGCCCCAGAATCGGCGCGCTATGACCGACTACCTCGACATCGTCACCCTGAAGAACGACCGCCACGGCATCATCCAGCTGAACCGTCCGGAAAAGATGAACGCGCTCAGCCACAATCTCCGCGCCGAACTCTTCGACGCGCTGAAGGACTTCGAACTCGACCCCGATGTTCGAGTAATCATCATCCGGGGTTCGGGACGCGCGTTCAGCGCCGGGTACGACCTCAGCGGCATCTCCCAAACCCAGGACGACCGCGACTACGTCGAAAAGCGCAGCGGTCTGCCGGCAGTCGGCCCGATCCATCCCGGTCAGGGCCAATGGCCGCAACACCTGCTCAGTGGCTACTGGCAGATCTGGGAGTGCACGAAGCCTGTCATCGCCCAGGTGCATGGCTACTGCCTCGCCGGCGGCACCGAACTGGCGACCATGTGTGACCTGATGTTCGTCGCAGAAGACGCGATCATCGGCTACCCACCCGTCCGCGCCATGACCCCGGTCGACGTCATTTATCACCCATGGCATATGCATCAGAAGAAGGTCCGCGAACTGCTGTACACCGGAGACAGCGTGACGGGCGCGGAAGCGGTCGAGATCGGCTGGGCCAACCGGGCGGTGCCAATCGACCAGCTCTGCGCCGCCACTGAGGCTTTCGCCGAGCGCATCGCGAACGTCGATGGCCCAATGCTGCAGATGACCAAGCGCCAGGTAAATCGCGTCTACGAAATCATGGGGATGCGGACTTCCATGCAGGTCGGCGGCGACATCCAGGAGCTTGGTCGTGCCCGCCCCGGCGGGACCACCTTCGGAAGCATCGCGCGGGAGAAGGGTCTTAAGGCCGCTCTCGACTGGCGCGACAGCCCGTTCCAGGACTACGCCAGCGCGCCCGCCGGTTCAGCGAAACCAAGCGGCGCCGCCTGGTAGGACTGAACTCTCTTAGAATCCCGCCTACATGAATCCAAGACCTCGCGGACAAACCCTGGAACAACAACAGGAGCGCTTCAACGCGCTCCCTCTCTACCGCCAGCTCGGCCTGACACTCGATGAAGCGCGACCCGGATTCGCGCGAGTATCGATGGCCACCAGCCCGCTCACCATGGGAGGCATCGGCGGGAGCGTACACGGCGGATTGCTCGCCGCCCTCGTTGATATCGTGATGCTTGAAGCAATGTTTCCGTCGTTCGCCGAAACCGACCAGCCTGCCGGCACCGCCGACTTGAACATCACGTATCTGCGTCCCGCCCTCGGCTCGAAGGTCGTCGCGGAAGCTACGGTCCTTCGCAAAGGAAAAACGCTCGCAGTCACCGAAGTCGCCATCTTCGATGGCGAGGGCAACCTCTGCGCAAAAGGCCGGACGATTTACGTCATCCGCCAGCGCGCCGGCTAGCCGTCACCGTTCTCAGTCGCGGGCTTGTCGTACGCAACGTTCACGTTCTTCAGCATCGTTCCAGCGGTGCGCAGGGCATCGCCGATGTCCTGAAGGCCGGGAAGGCTCCCTTCCTGGACAACATGAACGATTCGTCCGGTGCGGAAGCACACGGTCGTGTAGGTGAGGGTGGTGCCCGCAGAATCGATGTCTTCGTCCACGAAGAACCCATTCGTCTGTTGGCCGATCTTCGACACGATGAACGGCTCAAGCGGCACGCTGAGGGAGACCGGCAGCCCGCAGGCGAACTTGTCGGTCGATTCCTTGGCGGCATTTTCGTCGGTGTAGAGCGTCGAGATAGAGCGAATGTTTAGCACGCGCCCGAAGCTATCCGGCACTGCCTCAGTGACCCAGTTGCGAAGCCATCCCTGTGCTTCGAGCTGGCGAACCGTGGCTTCGGGATCGTCTGTGTCGAAAAGTTGTGCCCACTCGTCGCTGGAAAATTCGAAACCCTCGCCCTGCGTGAATCCGGCCGGGAGGTCCGCCTGGGTGAGTGCCATCGCCTCAAGGTCGTAGTCACCGTCGCCCAGGTTGGTGGGGTAGTCCTGGCCCTGATCGCATGCCGTGAGCAGCACGACGGCCAGTAGGGCAAGCGCGATCGCGCGAAATGCCATGGGTGGTGTCCTTGTGGCGAGATTGCCATATCGTACGGCAACCAGAGTAAGTAGACCGTCCGCAAACGCTGGCGGCCACGCGAAGAGGAGATGAACAATGGCACTCAACGTTGAGGACCAACTGGCAATCCAGCAGGTCTATGCGAAGTACAATCACGCCATCGATTCCGGGAACGGCGCCAACTGGGCTGCAATGTTTACCCCCGACGGAGTGTTCATCTCAGCGTCTGGAACATTCACCGGCAGTGAGGAACTCTCTACCTTCGCCACCGGGTTCGGCTCGAGGCTCAAGGCTCGTCACTGGACCAACAACCTGGTCGTCGAAGGCGACGGTGCCAAGGCGACGGGCTGCTGCTATCTCGTGCTTTACCGCCTCACTCCCGGCGAAAAGCCCCCGGCGAGCGTCCTCACGACCGCCATCTACAATGACGAACTCGCGAAGGGCGCCGATGGCAGTTGGCGGTTCACGAAGCGCACCGTGACCGGGGACGCCTGAGCCCTGTCTTCACCTGTATCTGAGCCAAGCCGGACCATCGGAATCGAGGAGCAACTGTGAAACTCTTGCTCTTTGGCCTCGTGCTCTTTCTCGTGGCCACGATCTTCATGGCGGTTGTCTTCCGCGATCAGCGGGCTCGTGGCCGGTTGCAGTTCCTCTTCAAACTCGGCTGGGCGTATGTAATCGCAGTCGTCCTGCTGGCTGCCTGGCGTGCCTTCGGCGGCGGATTCTGAAGTGCGAGTCCTGATCGCTCCGCAGGAGTTTAAGGGCAGCCTCGCTGCGGACGAAGCAGCCGCCGCGATCGCCTCCGGCATCCGAAGTGTCCATCCCGATTGGAAACTCGACTCGCTCCCAATGTCCGATGGGGGCCCGGGATTGCTCGATGCCATGCGCCGCGCGGTTAAGGCCGACACCATGGCCTGCGTTGTCCAGGATGCGCTCGGGCGAAGAGTGCTCGCTCGCTATGTCCGCCTCCGTTCGACCGGCGAAATCGTTATCGAAGCCGCACAGGCGAACGGTCTGCTCCACGTGAAGCAGCACGAACTCGACGCACTCCACGCTGATACCTTCGGCGTTGGCGAACTGCTCCTCGATGCGGCGAACTCTGAGCCACCGCGGATCGTGATCGGCGTCGGTGGCAGCGCCACCACCGACGGTGGCGCAGGCATGGCGCGGGCGCTCGGTGCGCGCTTCCACGACATGGCCGGAAACGAATTGCGCCGCGGCGGCGCGGCGCTTGCAGACCTGGAGCGGATCGACTGGCAGCGGCCTCCAGTACTCGACGGGATCGAAATCCTGGTCGCCACCGACGTCTCGAACCCGTTGTGCGGCCCGGACGGTGCCGCCCGGGTCTACGGACCGCAAAAAGGGGCGACTCCGGATCAGGTCGACCAACTGGAAGCGGCCCTGTTTCGCTACGCCCAGGTGGCGCGCCGGCACTTCGGCATCGACGTCGCCAACCTCCCGGGCGGTGGCGCCGCCGGTGGGCTTGCAGCCGGCCTTGTGTGCTTCCTCGGGGCAAAAATCCAAAGCGGCTTCGACCTCGTCGCCGAAACTACTGGATTCCACGACCGGTTGGCCGCGGCCGACCTGGTAGTCACAGGCGAAGGACGGTTGGATAGCCAGTCAGTGCAAGGCAAGGTCACCGGCCGAATCATCGAAGCCGCCCGGGCGGCAGGGAAACCAGTGACGGTGTTCGCCGGCACAACCGAAGGCGAGCCGGATACAGAGGTCCGGACGATCTCCAGCCTCGAGCCGAATTCCGATTCGGCGATGGAGCACGCCGCGGAGTTGTTGAAGGAACTGGTGGCGGATTGGGCCAGGGATTTCTAGGCGTGGACCGCTTGTGGTTCGAGAAGTTCCACGAGGGCCATTCCCGCTGCCCGTCGAACCTCGTTCCACAGGCCGGAAACCGCCAATGACTCTGCGCTCCAATCGGTGTCGCCCTGCTGCAACTGATCCAACGCATCATTGGCCCTGGCAACAGCTGCCGCTCCGGCTTCGGTGACCAGACCAGCACTGACCAACTGATCGAGAACCGCCGCCGAGTCATCGAATTCCAGCACCAGCTCGTCGGCTAGCGGATAGGTCCCGACCTTTTGGAGCCAGGCTATCTGAGCGTCGGATGGGCTCGCGAGTAGCGCGGTCGCGTTCCAGAGCTGCTGGCGCGCCAGAATGGCCTCGTCACGATTCATATGAGCATCATGCTAGCAGACCGGAAAGTCATCGAATCACCTCAGAACGTCCCGACGACGGGCTGCTCACCCTCCAATATGGAAGTGGTCCATGATGGCCGCCTCCGGGATGCCATCTCAGCACTCGTCCCGTCGGCAGGCCTTCGGGCGTGTACTGGCGCAGCACCCAGCCGCTCCCGACATGCATTCCGCGGCGGAGAGACTCGACTCGCCATGAATCGTCGTAACTGAGCTCAACAAGAACATCTTTGAGCGTCTTTCCGCGGAGCATCGCCGGGCGCTCTACCACCTCATCGATATGCAACCGTCGACCTCACAAGTTGATCTCGTCCTTGTGGGCCACCCCATCCTTCATGATTAGCCGCAACTTCGATGCGTCCTGGAGCACTTTGATATCCGCCAGCGGATCGCCTTCGACCGCGATCAGGTCCGCGTGCAGGCCGGGGACGATCGAACCAGTGACCTTGTCGAGGCGAGCGCACTGGGCGGCCGTCGAGGTCGTCGCGACGATGGCCTGCATTGGCGACATCCCGCCGTGTTGGACCATGAGCTCGAGTTCTTCCGCGTTCGGGCCATGTGGGCCAACGCCCATGTCTGTACCCATCGCGATCCGGACGCCCTGGTCGACCGCGTAGCGGAAGCTCGCCTGGTGCGCCTTGATCACCTCTTTCGACTTCCGCACTGCGTACGCCGGAACTGAACCCGGGTTCTGTTCGGCCAGCCGAAGCACCCACACCGGCGCTACCAGTGTCGCGACCAGGAAGGTGCCGCGCGCTTTCATCTCAGAAACCGTCTGTTCGTCGAGGTAGATGCCGTGCTCGATGGATTCGACGCCTTCGAGCACCGCGTTCAGGATGCCCTGCGTCGCCTGGGCGTGGGACATCACCGTCTTGTGCGCCGCGTGGGCTTCGTACACCACGGCCGCGATCTCTTCGCGGGTCATGCCGGTGGCGCCGGGTTCGTCGTTCGGCGAAAGCACGCCGCCGCTGGTCATGATTTTCACCTGGTCGGCGCCCGCTCGCAGGATTTCGCGCGTGGTTTTGCGCGCCCCCTCCGGGCCATCGACCAGGTTCTCGGGCAGTTCGGCGTTCGGTACGCGGATGCGGACTCCGTTGAGCATGGTGGAATCGCCGTGTCCGCCGGTCTGGCTGATGGCGCTGATCGCGACCCGCATTCGCGGACCGGGGAACAGCCCTTGCTCGACTGCCATCTTCACGCCGCGCGGGGTTCCGCCCGCGTCACGCACGCTGGTGAAGCCTGAATCGAGCGTCTTGCGGGCATTATCCAGCGCTTCCGCCACCGACAGGCTGAACGGCGTACCCAGCCGCTGCTCCAGCGTCTTCGGCGGGTTCGAAGTGAGGTGGACGTGGCAGTCGATCATGCCCGGCATCACCGTCAGGCCACTTGCGTCGATGACCTCGGCTCCGCGCGGAATCTCTCCTCCGGCACGAACTTCGGTGATCGTATTGCCCTCGATAATCACGACTGCGTTTCGGACGGGGTCAGCCCCGCTGCCATCGATGAGGGTGCCGCACTGAATTGCCAGGGTCATGAAACTGCCTCCGTGTAAGGCGGCCATTCTGGACGGGATGGGCGACGGGGCCAAGGCCGAGTCCCATCAGTTTTCCGGCCAGTCACCCACCAGAACCACATCGAGGTTCCGCAACACCGGCTCGATGTTCTTGAGGTCGATTGGGACTTCCTTGCTGCCGGAACCCACGAGCAAGCCAGTGTTCGTGTGATCCGTACGATCGGCCCAGCCACCGAACCAGCCACGGCCGTCGGCAGTCGTGTCCACGCGGGTGTACTCAGCGTCAGGAAAACGTTCGTGCAGGTCCACGTTGAAGGCCGTGGCGATTGCCTCCTCGACCCTGTCTGGATCCTGGCTCACCGTCGTCGTGCCCGCCACGACGTCGATTTCATAGAACTGCCCGCCACCAGTGTTGACTGCCGCCAGTTCGTGGTCGCTGAGCCAGCCGAGAATGCCAACGAACTCCAAAAGGCCCGAGATCCCGAGGTCAGTCGACGTGAATCGCCGCGAATCATTCTTCATCCGGTCGTAAATCAGCAGATGAGCATTGAACGAAAACGCAAGCAGCTTCCCATCGGGCGACCACAGGCGCTTAAGCGTCGATCCAACCCGTCGAGAGTCGGAGGACTCGCGTTCTCCTTCGAACACCACGGTCCCGTCCGGTCGCCAAACCGAAAGTTGCTCGCCGACAGCCGCGAGCAACTCCGAATCCGGTGACCAAGCAAAGCCGATGAACGATTCCAGCGCGAGCGGAATTTCAACCCTCCGCCCACTCCTCCGTTCCCAGATAACGCCTTTTGATGTCAGCGAAGACTTGTCGAACTCGAGCCACGCGAGAAAATCGCCGTCCGGCGACCAGGTCGGTGCGATAGCAACCACACCCTCCCGGTCAACAAGCATGACCGTCGATTCTTCGGGCCACTGGCGCACCACCAGGGATATTGGATCGCCGTCGGTATCCACCAGTAGCGCGGCCACGAAGGCATGCGGCTCAGGCGGGGCCGACCCGCGCGTTAAGACCAGCGCTACCGCGACTACCGCCACACCAACGCAAACCGCCCCGACACCAATCCACATCCCGAATCGGCGCCACGAGCGCCCTGTTGCGCCGGACCAGGCGGCGAGCTCCTTGCGGTCCTCTGCCTCCAGCTTCGAGAGCATGTTGGCCACGTGGTACTTCACGGTGTTGATGGACAGGCCCAGCCGGACCGCGATCTCGGCGTTGGTCGCGCCGGTACGTACCTCTTCGAGCACGCGCTGCTCGGCAGGTGTCAGCGGTTCCGGGTGCTTCTTCCGCCCCATGCCGTCACCTTAGCGCTTCGGAAACCGGATTTCCCCACCCGCGCGCCGAGATCCTCGCCGAAAACGAAAATCACGTGTTTCTGCGTGTTTCTGCATTGGTTCTGCATTGTTACTGCGTTGTGTTCTGCATTGTTACTGCATTGCTGGACGACGCAGCGACTAGTCTAGGCGTGAGGCGTGAGGCGTGAGGCGTGAGGCGTGAGGCGTGAGGCGTGAGGCGACGCTTCGCCAGGTGCACTGAATGGGCAAGGCACAAGAAGTCATATCCAGGAGTTTGTTGATGAACGAGTGAGATCTCCTATGGACCGTCGGCGCTCACGATCTCATCGCCCTCCATTCTCAGCCGCCCAACCGCTCCATCCAGTCCATCATCAGCGCAAGGAATTCGCCCGGGTTTGCCTGCCAGTATCCAGGCTCCGGTGAGACCACGAGTTCGGCGTTCGGGATCTTTTCGGCCAGCAGTTCGGCCGCTCGAATCGGGTGCAATCCATCTCCCCCGTGCGCGACCACGATGGTTGGGGCGGTTATTCGGGAGTAGTCGTCGGGATGATGGAACTGCGACTGGACGAGTCCTCGAATCGCGTACATCAGCGTCAGTGGGTTCTGCGAACGCAACCAGTTCGAGCGCTCTTCCGCTTCTTCGGGACTCGCGGCGAAGCCCGGCATGCTCTTCGCGAACGCCAGGGTCTGCTCAATACCTGTCGCCTGGATCGCCATCGAAAGCATCTCGAGGAACGCAATGGCGTTCTTCTCGTCGGGGCGCTGGAACTCCGGACCTCCGAGTGGCGGCGGCATCAGGATCGCGAGCGCCTTCACCCGTTCCGGCTGTTCGACGGCCATCCACAACGCCGTCGCGGCGCCCATGCTTGCGCCGCCGATGATCGCCGACGCTTCGCCGGCGTGGTCGATGAACGCCGACATGTCCCGGCCCAGCGTCTCCCATGTGTATTGCGCGTGGTCTTCCGGCCCGAGCGATTGCCCGTGCCCTCGCGCGTCGTACGTGAGCAACCGGACCTTCGAGTGAACCGCGGCGAGATCAACGCCTTCGGGTGTGACCTGCTCGATATTCCCCATCAGGCCGTGCCCGAACACGACCAGCGGACCGGTTCCCTGCAGGCGATATCGGAGGCGGTGACCGTTGATCTCGGCGAATTCGAACATGCCATCGAGTGTACGGGACTGGGACGCCCGGAATTCGTAATCTTGCTGGCATGACAACACCCGAACCGCAGCTCACACCCCAGGAGGCGATTGCCGACTGGGTTCGCCAGGTCGACGTGCGACCCACCGACTACGACAACTTCCGCGGCGACGTCGACCAGCAGGAAGGCCGACTTTTCGGCGGTCTCGTGCTCGCGCAGTCACTGGTCGCCGCCGCCCGTACCGTCAGCTTCGGCAACATCCATTCGCTGCACGCCTACTTCTTGCGCGCCGGGCAGTCGAAGGAGCCGATCGACTACTCGGTCGAGCGGATTCGCGAAGGGCGCAACTTCCTCACGCGACGGGTGACCGCGCACCAGGCCGGACACACGATCTTCGAGACGTCCATCAGCTTCGTGGCTCCGGAAGACGGTTTTTCGCACCAGGAGCCGATGCCGGCCGTGCCGCCGCCCGAGGACTGCAAACCCTGGTGGCAGTCCATCGCCGAACCACGCATGGCCGAAGCGACCGCGGCGATGACATCACGAATGTCCCGGCGCTGGAACAACCCGATCGACCTGCGGGCCGCGACGGCGCCGACGACGGAACGAGACGGCACCGGCCGTCTCCCGGCGCGGATCGTCTGGGGCAAGATGATCGGCGACCTGCCGGACGACCCAATCCTGCACGCCGCGGCGCTCGCCTACCTTAGCGATAGCGGACTCGTGGCCACGGTCGCGCATCACTACGGCGTCTGGATGCCCGGCGGCGCAACGGCGAGCCTCGACCACACCATGTGGTTCCACCGCCCGCCTCGTTTCGACGACTGGGTGCTGTACACAAGCGAAAGCCCTGCGGGACATTCCGCACGGGCTGTTATCTTCGCGGGCATGTACAACCGCGCCGGCGAGCGCATCGCAAGCGTCGCCCAGGAGGGCCTGTTCCGGAAACCGAAGTAGGGTCGGTGGTCAGACTTCGAAGATTGCGAAGGTGCCGAGCGCCTTCGCGATGAGCCGGTCGCCAACTCGAACGTCCGATTCGAGGACGGCTACGCGGCGGCCCTTGTTGACTAAGCGAGTTTCGCATTCCACCGTCGCACCTTCGCGAGCGGTGGCCATGTACACCATCTTGATTTCGATGGTCGCGCACGATTCGTTCTCGGCGAGCTTCGAATAGAGCGCGCCGCCCATGCTCGTATCGGCCATGGTGTAGAGGACGCCGCCATGGCAAACGCCGTGCGGGTTCATGTGGTCGGGGGTGAGTTCGACGCGCGCCCGGCTAAAGCCGTCGCCGCGCTCGTAGATTTCGAGACCCATGAGCGCCTGAAAGCCCATCGGCGGACGCGATTCTCGTGCCATCGATCGGCATCCTACAGGCGTCCGGGTTGTTGGCCTACGGTGACGGTGGCGCGCAGGGTTCCCCGCGCTTCGTGCCCACCACAACAGGGCTGCCGTCGGCGCGGAAGGTCTGGACACCGACGACCTGGCCGGTCGGGCCGTCGCTGCCGATGAGTCCCGTGAGGGCCTGGCACATCTTGGAGAACGCCTCGAGGTTGCCGAGAGTAAACGTACTTCGATCCATGGTCAGGCGGATTGCCTGGCCGACGTATTCGATGCTCACGATCGACTCGATGTACCCGGTTCCGGAAAAGCGCTCACCAATGATGGCTTCGGCTTTGCCCACCACCGTCTTTGGTGCGAGAGCGGCTGTGGCGGTCGGCGCAGCATTCCCGTTTGACGACGAGGGGACAGACTCGGCAAGGCCCGGCGTGCATGCCGCGCCAAGCAGCGTCAATCCCATTACGAAGAGGAGCAGGCGGTGCATGTGGCCCAGCTTCGCGGCCGGGCAGGATCAAACCCATAACTACATCCGCGCTCGCATCACAAGTTCGTGACAGATGCCTGCGGCCGAACGGCGAGACGTCGCCCAATTCCGGGACGACGTCCGAGGCTTCCCGCTAGCCCTGCCCGATTGCCTTAAGCAGCTTGTGAGCCGGAATTAGCACGCCGATATTCGGCTCGACCGTATCCAGCGCCGTGAGAATCGGGGCAAGTGCGTCGTGGAGATCTCCTCGAGAAAGCACCTGGAGTACGTGGTGTGCGCCTTCACGGAACCATGCGGACTCTGAGTGTTGGACGAGTCCGTGCAGAAGGGCGTCGAGCGAGGAACGTCCCATCAGTCCGAGCGCTTCGCCCGCAAGCCAGCGGACGCCCGGTCGTTCATCAGTCAGGGCAGTCACCAGGGCCGGTGCGGCCGCCGGGTCACGCAGTTCGCAAAGTGCCTTGGCGGCTTCCCACCGCGAGTCCGAGTTGTGCGATTGCAGCGCTGCAATGAGTCCGGGGACGGTGGGCGGACCGGCCGTCACAAGGGCGATTCGCGCGGCTCGCCGGGTGTTCCCATCCGCGCTTCCGAGGTCGCGCAGATGCTGTTCAATGTCGGTACCGGTTGCGGCCCGATCGATGGCAGTCATGTCATTACCTCCACTCTGAGGGTACACCCGCTGGGCGCCGTTGTCGGGGCGGTGGACGGTGGATCGAAGCAGTAGACTTCGCGCATGGACGCCGAACCCAAGCCGCCACCAGCTCTCCCGAAGAACGCCGTCGTCATTCTGCTCGACAGCCTGAACCGCCACATGCTCGGAGCGTATGGAGGCAAGGAATTCGCGACGCCGCACCTCGATGCGTTCGCCGCGAACGCGACGAAGTTCGAGAAGCACTACGCCGGGTCTCTGCCATGCATGCCGGCGCGACACGACATCCTTTGCGGAGCGCTCGATTTCCTCTGGCGGCCATGGGGCTCGATTGAGATCTGGGAGGACGCGATAACGCGGCATCTGCACAAGGCCGGCGTGACTTCGCAACTGATCTCGGACCATCCGCATCTGTTCGAGATGGGCGGCGAGAACTACCACACCGACTTCAGCGCGTGGGACTACCAGCGCGGGCACGAGGGAGACCTCTGGAAGACGCGCCCCGACCCGACGTGGATGGGCGCACCGGGTTTCGGCCGCCAATGGATGCCTTATGACAACTCCCGGGGGTACTTCCGGGAAGAAGCCGACTTCCCCGGCCCGAAGACCATGGCCGCGGCGGCGAAGTGGGTCGATGACAACGCGGGCCAGCACGACCGGTTCTTCCTGTTCGTCGATGAGTTCGACCCTCACGAACCGTTCGATACGCCCGACCCTTACGCGACGCTCTACGACGACACATGGGAGGGTGCGCACCTGATCTGGCCGCCTTACCACGCGGCAGCCATCCGGAAGGGCGTGCTCACCGAACGGCAGGCCTTCCAGGTGCGAGCCCAGTACGGCGGCAAGCTGACGATGATCGACCACTGGTTCGGCAAGGTGATGGAGTCACTCGAACGCAACGGAGTGCTCGACGATACCGCGGTCATTCTCTGCACGGACCACGGACACTACCTCGGCGAACGCGACATCTGGGGCAAACCGGCTGTGCCGGTGTACGAACCGCTCGGACATATTCCCTTCATGATCCGATGGCCAGGGGTCGAGGCCGGGGTCAGTAATGCGCTGACCACGAGCGTCGACATTTTCGCGACACTCTGCGACCTGTTCGGCGTGGTGCCCGAGCACCGGACGCACGGCAAATCGCTGATCCCGTTGCTGACCGGCGAAGCGACGGCCATACGCGAGTGGGCGCTACTCGGCGTCTGGGGCCGGGAGGTCCACCTCGTGGACGACGAAGCGAAGTACGCCCGCGCACCGGAGAACGGGAACTTCCCGATTTCGATGTGGAGCAATCGCTGGTCGACGATGCCGGTACACATTCCGAACCCACCGCCGAACTTGCCGAAGCCAGACGAGCGCGCGTTCCTCGACCGAATGCCCGGGACAAAGGTTCCCGTGATCCGCCAGCCCTTCCAGCCCGGCGACATGCTCCCGCACTGGGCCGCGACACGCTTCACCGGCAACTACTTGTATCGCCCGGGGAAGGACCCGGACGAGGAAGAGAACCTCTCGGGCAGGCCTCTTGAGCGCGAGATGGCGGACAAGCTCAGGCAGGCCTTGCTTTCGCTGGAGGCGCCCGACGACCAATTCGTGCGGCTGGGGCTGACGTAGGGCTGAGGGCGACATCCTCGTGAGCTATAATCAGATGATGGCGAACGATGAACTGCACCGACGTATTGCGGCACTCGTTGCATGTGACCGGCTAGAGGAAGCATTGAAACTCGCCGATGAGCTTGAACCACTCGACCGCGGTGAATTCGACGCTATTCTCAGCGCGGCGCCAGTGGACGACGAGCCAGTCTCGTCGGCCAATCGCCGCGACGCCTACTAATTCTTGTCGTCGGTCTGATAACAAACAGGCCCACCGAAATTTCGGGGGGCCTGTTTTTGTGTCTTTGGCTAACGGCTAGCCGACGTTGACGACTTCGCCCTCGACCACGCCGTCGTCGTCCGGTGCTTGCGCATCGGGCTTTGGCGGAAGCGATCCGGGTTCGGCGCGGAATGTGTACGCGCCCTCCCAGAAGTCCACGGTGACTTTCTCTCCTGAGTGGAATTCGCCGCTCAGGACCCGCTTTGCGAGTTCGTTTTCCACGCGGCGCTGGAGTGTCCGGCGGAGCGGGCGAGCACCAAAGGCCGGGTCGTAGCCCTCGCGGGCAAGCTCCTTCTTCGCCGCTTCGGTGAGTTCGAACTCGATGCCGCGTTCGGCAAGGCGTTCCTGCACTTCGGCGACAAGGATCGTGACGATCTGGTCGAGTTCGGCTTGCGTGAGCGGTTCGAAGATGACGATCTCGTCGATTCGGTTGAGGAACTCTGGCCGGAAGAATTCCCTCAGGGCCTTTTCGATAGAGCCCTGGAGGTTTTCATGGTCGGGAGTGCCATCAGCGCGCTGGGTGAACCCAAAGGTCGCACGTTCCTGCGCACCCGTGCCGAGGTTGCTGGTCATCACGATGACTGTGTTCCGGAAGTCGACCGTTCGGCCCTGGCCATCGGTCAGGCGACCGTCGTCGAGCACCTGGAGCAAGGTATTGAACACGTCGGGGTGCGCCTTCTCGATTTCGTCGAACAGGATGACGCGGTACGGGCGGCGGCGGACCGCCTCGGTCAGGGCACCACCTTCGTCGTAGCCGACGTATCCCGGAGGCGCGCCGATGAGGCGGCTCACGGAATGCCGTTCCTGGTACTCCGACATGTCGATTCGGACCATGGAGTCCTCGTCATCGAACAGGTATTCAGCGAGCGACTTCGCCAGTTCCGTCTTCCCGACGCCTGTAGGCCCGAGGAAGATGAACGAGCCGATCGGGCGCGTTGGATCCTTTAGTCCGGCGCGTGCGCGTCGGATGGCATCCGACACGGCGACGATTGCCCGGTCCTGGCCGATGACCCGCTGATGGAGGTAGTCCTCCATCTTCAGGAGCTTGTCCTGCTCGGTCTCTTCGAGCCGCGAAACCGGTATTCCGGTCATCTGGCCGACGAGCCGGGCGATGTCTTCGGCGGTAACACGATTGTCAGCCTCCGGGTGTTCCTTCGCCCATTCGGCCTTGCGCTCGTTGTACTCGTCCTGGATCTGGATGATCTGCTGCTTGATGCGGGCGGCACCCTCGTAGTCTTCTTTCTGCACGGCCGCTTCCGTCTCGAAAGAGAGGGCCTCGAGCCGCTGCTGCAGATCCCGAATGTTGTCCGGCATCGACTGCGCATCGATGACGTGCTTGCTCGCGGCCTCGTCGATGAGGTCGATCGCCTTGTCCGGCAAGTGCCGCTCGGTGACGTACCGGCTTGAAAGCCGGGCGGCTGCCTCGATCGCGTCGTCGGTGATTTCCACCTTGTGATGCGCTTCGTAGCGTGGCTTCAGACCCTTGAGGATGGCGATGGTGTCTTCAACCGTAGGTTCCTCGACGTAGACCGGCGCGAAGCGCCGCTCCAGAGCCGGGTCCTTTTCGATGTGCTTGCGGTACTCGTCCAGGGTGGTCGCGCCGATGGCGTGGAGTTCGCCACGGGCGAGGGCCGGCTTCATCAGGTTGGATGCGTCGATTGCACCCTCTGCCCCACCAGCGCCCATGACCGTGTGAAGCTCGTCGATGAAGAGGATGATTTCACCCTCTGACTGCTTCACTTCGTCCATGACCGCCTTTAGGCGTTCTTCGAACTCACCTCGGAACTTCGAACCTGCAACGAGCGCGCCCATGTCGAGGGCAAGCACTCGCTTGTCCTGGAGGTTATCCGGGACATCGCCCGCCACGATCTTCTGGGCGAGGCCCTCGACGATGGCGGTTTTACCGACGCCGGCTTCGCCGATGATCACCGGGTTGTTCTTTGAGCGCCGGTTGAGGATCTGCATCACGCGCCGGACTTCGATGTCTCGCCCGATGACGGGGTCGAGCTTTCCCTTTCGGGCGAGCTCAGTAAGGTCCGTCGAGTACTTTTCGAGCGACTGGTAGCGACTCTCAGCCGTCTGGCTGGTTACACGCTGCTTGCCGCGAATGTCCTGGAGCGCACGGTAGATGCTTTCCTTATTGATGCCGAATTCCGCGAGCAGCCGCGTCGAACCGCTCTCTTCGTTGTCCGCGATCGCAATGAGCAGGTGTTCGACGCCGACGTAGTCATCCTTCAGTCGCTCGGCCTCTGAATTCGCCACTTCGAGCATGCGGACGACTTCGGGCGTGGTGTAGATCTGGACCACGTCGTAGGCGAGGGTCGGCAGGTCGGCGACCTGCTTGCCGACACGGGTTCGCAGGCGGCTGACATCAACGTTCAGTTTTTGCAGCACCTGCTCCGCGAGGCCGCCATCGAGCGTGACAAGCGCTGCCAGCACGTGGGAAACGCTCCACTGGGAGTTGCGCTTTTGGCGGACGATCTCTTGTGAGTTCGCGAGCACCTGTTGGGCCTGCTCGGTGAACCGATCTTGTCTCATCATTTGGGGTTTCCTCCGGAAATCAGGTGAAAGTGGAAAGGACTGAGGACTGAGCGTTTAGAGGCGCGGAGACCGGTCCTGTTGATTGGCAACGGCAGATCTGAGACCGCCGATGATTCGTCCAACTTCTTCCGTTTGATCGAGAAGGGTTTGGAAGGTGGGTTGATCCAGTAGTTCGTCGTCGAGGGCGGCATAGAGAATCGAGCGGACTTCTCCGCAAGACGCCTTAGCTATAACCAGAAACCTGGCGAAATCGGCTCGACTGCCTCTTTCGAACCCTTCTGCGATGTTCGACATGACCGAGAGCGCAGCCCGGCGAATCTGGCTTCTTGTGTCCAATTCACGACGGAATGGGACGGATGAGGTGGCTGACCGAACAGCAGACCGCAATGACCGGGCCTTCTGCCAGGCGATGAGGTCTTCGAATCGTTCGATCCGGGGTCTTGCCACCGATTCCACTCAGTCCTCAGTCCTTTCCGCTTTTGACTACCGGGCGCGGTATGGCGCTGGTAGCCGGGTCGACCGAATCTTGTCGAGTTCGGCGCGGGTTGCTGACAGTTCTTCTTGCAGGGCGACGATCTGTTCGTTCATGCGAAGGATGATGTCGACGCCTGCGAGGTTGACTCCGAGTTCATCGATCAGGCGCTGGGCCGTCCGGATCTTCTCGATGTCGCTGTTGGAGTACATGCGGATGTTGCCACCCGTGCGTTTCGGTTCGACGAGCCCGGCGCGCTCGTAATATCGGAGCGTTTGCTGGTGCATCCCCACCAGCCGGGCGGCTATGGAGATGACGTAGATTGGCTGCTCGTCTTCGGCCATACCGTCATCGCTGTTATCGCGGCGAATTCTTGCCATGCGTCACCTCCTTGCTAAGGCTTGGCTGTGGTGGCCGAACGCGCTTTACGCATCGATTCGAAGTGCTCGCGCTCTTCGGCTGAGAGTTGTTCAGGAAGCTGGATTCGGACACGGACGAAGAGATCGCCGCGCTTGTCGGTGCTACCGAGGACGGGCATGCCTTTGCCACTGAGTCGAATCTGACGGCCGTTTTGGGTCAGTTCCGGGATACGAAGGGCAACCCGGCCCGAAAGCATCGGGACCGTTACCTCTCCACCGAGCACTGCATCGAGCAGTGGCACATCAATCTCGGTGACCAGGTCGTCGCCTTTTCGTTCGAATTTCGGATGGTTGAGGACCGTCGTGACCAGGTAGAGGTCACCGGGCGATCCCTTCCCGGCGCCGGGTCGGCCCTCACCGGCAACGCGGACTCGCGAACCGGTTTTCACGCCGGCGGGGATTCGCACCTCGAGCCTGCGGGGCTTGGTGACGGTGCCCATGCCTTCACAGCTGTGGCAGATTGCACCGGCAACCTCGCCGGTCCCGCCACACGTTTTGCATGGCTCGGGAGACTGCAGGTTCACGGTGCGAGTAGTGCCGTGGAACGCCTCTTCAAGGCTGATATCCACGGGCGTCTCAATGTCCTGGCCTCGCCGGTTGCCCGCGGTGGCCCGGGGCCCGCCGCGCTCGCGACGGAAGAAGGTATCGAAAATGCTTCCGAAATCGCCGAAGCCCTCGGCGCCCTGGGCAGCCCGGAAGCCGCCACCGCCATTGCGCCGGTTCGCTTCTTCAATCTGGTCGGCCATTTCCCAGCGATCGCCGTACTTGTCGTACTTCTTCCGCTTCTCGGGGTCCGAAAGCACTTCGTGGGCGGTGTTCACTTCTTTAAAACGCGCTTCCGCCGACTTGTCGTTCGGATTGACGTCAGGGTGGTATTTCCGCGCCAGCTTCCGATAGGCCGAGCGGATCTCTTTTTCCTCAGCGGTTCGGGCGATGCCCAGTGATTCGTAGTAGTCGCGTGCCATTACCTGCTAACTATACACGATAGGCAGCCTCCCTAACAGATCTCTTACACAAGACTTGATAAAGAAGTTATCAGAGTACTTGCCAACGCATCGGTGCGGTGGCATGATTGTCTTGCACACCAAATCAACCCTCATGGAGGAACCTAGCAATGGCAAACACTCTTACCCGTTGGGACCCGTCCGCTGACTTCGCAGCTATGCGTAACGTGATGGATCGGCTGTTCGATCAGCCCCTGACCCGCAACCCGTTCCGAGCGAGCGAAGACCTCGGCAACTCGTCCCTCAGCCTGGATGTCGTTGAAAACGGCGACACCTATGTCATCAAGGCCGCCGTCCCCGGCGTCGACCCGAAGGACGTAGAAATCTCCGTCGATGAAGACGTCCTCACGATTCGTGGCGAATTCAATCGCGAAGAAGAGACGAACGAGCAGAACTACATCCGGCGCGAAATTCGCTCCGGCAGCTTCCAGCGACAGCTCCGGCTGCCCCCGACCGTCGAGCCTGAAAAGGCAGAGGCGTCGTTCGAAAACGGGCTCCTGAGGCTCTCCATCCCCAAGAAGCCCGAAGCCCGTGCCCGCTCCATCAAGATCACGCCGCAGGGCGTCATCGAAGGCGCGAGCGAACCCTCCAAGAACTAAGAGCCTGGCCGGTGCCCTCTCCCCGGCCACAAAAAGAAAGCCCCTCGAAATTCGAGGGGCTTTTCTGTTTGTCCTACTGCTCGATTTGAAGTCCCGTTGGAGAGAGCCTCTAAACGAACGGGTGGTCGTCGTGCTTTTCGCCGCCGGTGAGGTAAATGGCCGCGGCCCATCCTGCCAGCGAACCAGCAACCGCAAACGCCATCCCCACGGGAACAAGCATTACGCTCCGGCGAACAACATCCAGGGCGAGCCAAAGGCTTGCAACCATGACCGCCGCCAGGGCCAGTCCGCGTATGAGCAGCGAGCCTTCCGGGATCAGCCGCCGCTGTTCGGGAGGCGCGGGCTCGTGCGGAAGTTCCGCATGCATCTCACTCATGCCACTGAATCCGGGTTCAAAAGTTCTGAAGTGAAAATCGAATCAGCCCCGCTGGTCGGGAGGAAGCATGTTCGGGATACCGTCTTCGATCGGGTAACGCTCACGGCATTCCTTGCAGGTGATCGTCCCGGTGACGATTTCCCCGGCGTCTTCGGTCTCGATCTTCAATTCCAGGTCCCCTTTGCACATGGGGCAAACGAGGATTTCCATCAGCTGCTGTTGCATTTCAGCATGGTAGCGCGCCTGCCCAAACAAGAAACACGGGTTGTACCTTGCTATTCGGTGCCCACACTGGCGACAAGTGAATTGGCTTGACCTGGTTCTAATCGCGGCGATTGGCTTTTCGACCTACGGCGGCTACCGAAACGGCTTCATCCGGGAGCTCGTGTCGATCGCGGCGGTCATCCTCGCCATCCCGGTGGCGGGCATTTTTTACGACGACATGTTCCCGAAAGTCGAACCCATCGTCCGCAACGAGGACCTTGCGGCGCTGTTCTCGTTCGTCGCGATCATGGCCGGCGTCATCATCGGCGGTCAGGTGGCGGCGCACCTGTTGAAACGAACTGCGGAAATCTTGAACCTCGGCATCCTCGACCGGCTTGCTGGTGGCGTGTTTGGGTTTCTCAAGGCGGTGTTCATCGCCCAAGCGCTGCTCGTCGCACTCGTCACCTTCCCGAGTCCCGACATTCGGGAACAGGCTGACTCTTCACCGGTCGCCACGCGGTTGATCGACTCGGCTCCGACGGTGCTCGCGTTCCTGCCCCAGACATTCGATGAGGGTATCAACCTCTTCAAGGATCACATCGATTCGCTGACCGGCCCGGACACAAACCCAACTCCAGCGCCGTGAGTCCCGAACGCTTTCGGGCCGTGGTCGCCGTGCATGTCTTCTTCCTTCGGGGTAATTCCATACTGCTGCTCCGCCGCGCGAACACCGGCTACGAGGATGGCAACTACAGTGTGCCGGCGGGCCACCTTGATGGCGGCGAATCCGTGACGGCTGCAGCCATCCGCGAGGCTATGGAAGAGGTCGGGGCAAGAATCCCGTCGGCCGAGGTTGAACACGCCCTGGTTATGCATCGAATGGCTGAGGCAGAGCGCGTCGACTTCTTCGTCACGGCGAAGTCGTGGACCGGCGAGCCCCGGAATTGCGAGCCTGACAAGTGCGATGAACTATGTTGGGTGCCCCTGGATGGGCTGCCGGAGAACGTCGTGCCATACGTGCGGCGAGCGATTGAGGCGTTCAGGGCTGGCGAGCGATACGTCGAATTCGGCTGGGACGAGACGCCTTAGTAAAACTCGACGACGGCGAAGCCTCGCACACTCGGCTCGCCATCTTTGTTGATGATCGCGAGTTCGAGGTCGGCTCGGTGCTTGCCGTCTTCTTCGTACACGCGCGCCACGCGGCCGGCGATGTCGATCGGGTTGTTCGTCTGGTCCGGGCGTCGATGAGCGGCACGCACCTGGCGTACCCAGCCCGCGGTGCCAAGCCACTCGTCGACGACTCGGTAGAGCAGGCCGACCTTGAATGGCCCCGGGACAATGGTGCCGGGCATACCGATGGCCTTTGCGGCTTCCGGGTCATAGAAGAATGGTGGGAACGTCCACTGCAGGGCACAGTGGCGAATCACCACACCCAACGTGGGCCGGAAGTGAAGGACAGGTAGCTCGTCACCTTCGCGGACACTTGTGGCGCTAACGCTCATTCGGATGCCTCGCTCGTCGTGGCGGCATCCCGTGCCTTGGCCTCGGTTGGGTCGAATTGCGTCATGGTCCGACCACTGCGGGCGACAACTTCGCCATCGGAGTCGCGGTAGACGACTTCCGCGCGAAAATCGATGGAGTAGCCAAAGCGGCCGCCGAAGCGTTCGTTGACGTCGACCAGCCGGTAGGAAGCCCAAAGGGTCTCGCCCATCCGCAGCGGGCGTTCGAATTCCCACTGGTTCGAAATCAGGATGGAATTGGGCAGGAGGTTTGGCAGTTCCGTCGCTTCGTAGTCGGTTTCGAGGCCGGCGATGGCGTAGCCAGAGACCGGCTCGCCAGGAGCCGGGTTCTCCTCAGGCACGCGGCCGGTATAGACCTCCACGGCATGGCGCCACCCACGAAGGGTTACCTCGACGGCGCCCGATGCGGATTCGAAGCCAATCATGGCGCGGACTTCATCGGTGAGGAGTGATTGATCGGGCACGGGATGGAAGCGTACCGGGCGCGGTCGACAATCGCCATCGCTCAATCAACAATCGATCGGTGATTTACCTCGACTACGCCGCCACCTCGCCCCTTCGAACCGAGGCGCGGGATGCGATGTTGCCGTTCCTCGATGGGCGCTTCGGCAACCCGAGCGGGCTTTACGCGGTTGGCCGCGATGCGCAGGCGGCAGTCGATGCGGCGCGGGAGACGGTGGCGGATTGCCTTGGCGCGCGGCCGTCCGAAATCCTGTTCACGAGTGGCGGCACCGAGAGCATTAACGCCGCCACACTCGGGATTGCTTATGCGATGCATCGTGCCGGTGCAGGGAACCATGTCATCACGACCGCAATCGAACACCATGCGGGACTCCACGTGGCCCAGCAGTTGGAAGAACTCGGATTCGAGGTGACGACGCTCGGTTGCGATGCCAGTGGGCGGATCAGCATCCCCGAATTCACGCGTGCGCTCCGCCCTGGGACGGTTCTTGCGAGTATCATGCTGGCGAACAATGAAGTCGGCACAGTGCAGCCAATCGCAGATGTCGCGGGAGTCCTGAAAGAGTTCGCGAACGATGCAGGGCACCGCGTCGCACTTCACACCGACGCCGTGCAGGCGCCTGCCTGGCTGAACATCGATGTCCGAGCGCTGGGAGTAGATGCGCTCAGCCTTTCCGCGCACAAGTTCGGGGGCCCGAAGGGCAGCGGGATCCTCTACCTCAAACGGGCGACTCCGTTCCGGCCGCTACTTCACGGCGGGGGACAGGAGATGCAGAAACGCGCCGGGACCGAAAACGTCGCGGGAATCGCGGGCACGGCGGCAGCCTTGAAGGTGGCCTCGTCCGGCGTCGATGCCAGAAGCACCAGAGTTCGGGCTCTTCGCGACCGGCTCCGCGATGGCATTCTCGCTCGGTGTAGCGGGGTCGCAGGTCAACGGCTGCCAGGTGGACTGCGTGCCGAACAACCTCAACATTTCGTTCGATGGCGTGGAGAGTGACGTTCTCGTACGGCGGCTCGACGAGCGCGATATCGCCGTGAGCTCCGGGAGCGCGTGTTCGAACTCGACCTGGGAGCCGAGTCATGTGCTGATGGCGATGGGGGTGCCGATCCGGCGGGCGGTAGGGAGCATCAGGTTCTCGCTGGGCGAAAAGACGACCACAACCGAAATTGATGCCGTCCTTGCGGCACTCCCTGCCGAGGTGGAGGCCTCGCGGGCGGAGTCAGCGCTGCCTATCAGCGTCTAGGCGGACCGCGGCTCCTTCACCCCCGAATCGACACGCCTAGCCATGACGTTGATAATCCTTCGGCCACACCCGAGCCGAGGATTGCCACATGCTGCTACATGACGTCTTGAATCACGCGACCAAGTTGTTCCCGAACAAGACCGCCCTTGTCGATGGTGACACGACGTACACCTATGGCGAGACCGGCGACCGGATTCACCGTCTCGCGGCGGGTTTGCTCAACCTCGGACTCAAGCCCGGCGACCACATCGCCATCCTCGCGAACAACTCGCACCGCTATTTCGAGACGTATTTCGTCTGCAGCGTTGCCGGCATGCCCCTGGCTCCGCTGAACATTCGCCTCGCGGCGCACGAGCTCGAGTTCATCCTGAACGACGGCGAAGTCAAGGCGCTGTTCCTTGGCCCCGAATACGTCGCGCTCTACGAGCAGTTCAAAGACAAGACGCCCGGCATCAAGCACGTTATCGCGATGAACGCCGAAGTGGACGGCGGGACCGATTACGAAACTCTGATCAAGGACAACCAGCCACTCGATGGCGTCGCTCGCGAGTGGCTCGAGACCGACATGCTGAACCTCTGCTACACCGGCGGCACCACCGGTCTGCCGAAAGGTGTGATGCTGAGCCAGCGCGCAATCGTTTCGAACGCGCAGCACGCAGTGCTCACCTTTGGCTTCGCTGAGCGGGATATCTGGCTGCACATCGCGCCGATGTTCCATTTGGCCGATGCGTGGGCCTGCTACGCCTTCACGATGGTCGGCGCGACGCACGTCTTCAATAGCGCGTTCTCACCGCAGCTCTGCCTCGAGACGATCGAACAGCAAAAGATCACCAAGACGATCCTCGTGCCGACGATGATCAACTTCCTGGTGAACTTCCCGGGCCTTGCGAACTACGACACGAGCAGTCTCGACCTGATGCTGTACGGCGCCTCGCCGATGCCTGTCGACCGGCTGATTGCGGCAAAGAACGCGCTGGGAGCGAAGCTGGTCCAGGCCTATGGAATGACCGAGACGAGCCCTCTCCTCACCGCCATGCAGCTCGACTGGACCTTCTACGAGGGGTCTGAAGACCAGGTGAAGCGACTGGCAAGCTGCGGCCGCGAAATCTCCGGCGTCGAAGTTCGCGTGGTCGACCAGAACACTGGTAAGGACGTGAAGCCGGGCCAGGTCGGCGAGATCATCGCCCGGGGCCCGAACGTCATGAACGGCTATTGGAACCGCCCGAAGGAAACCGCTGACGCGCTGCAGGACGGCTACATGCACACCGGGGACCTGGCGACCATCGACGAAGAGAATTTCATTTTCATCGTGGACCGCGCGAAGGACATGATCGTTTCCGGCGGCGAGAACGTGTACTGCGCCGAGGTGGAGAACGCGCTCTACGAGCATCCCGACGTCCTCGAAGCAGCGGTCCTCGGCATCCCCGACGAGCGCTGGGGCGAAGCCGTACTCGCGATCGTCGTCCCGAAAGAGAACACGAACCCGAGCGAGGGCGAAATGATCGAGCACTGCCGCGGGCTTATCGCGGGCTATAAGTGCCCGAAGCAGGTCGTCTTCCAGAAGGATCCGCTTCCGAAGTCAGGCCCGGGGAAGATCCTGAAGACGGAGCTGCGAAAGCCGTACTGGGAAGGCAAGACGCGCCAGGTGAACTAGGGGCGGTGATCATCGCGCCGACGGTGCCGAGTTCAGACTTAACTGACGAGCGCGAGAGCGCGCGCAGGATCTGGGATCGGATCTCCGCTGATAAGGCAAGATTCGACCCACGCGGCCATCGCTTCATCGAGGTTTTGTAGAGCTTCAGCCGGGGTTTTGCCGCTTGTAAAACATCCGGGCAGCTCTGCAACCTCGCCCATATATCCGTCGTCTGGGTCGCCGAAAATCACGCGGTGGTACGGCAATCGTAGACGGCGCTGAACTTCTGTTTCACGCTGACTGTCAGTCATCTCCGGGCTCCTTGGTACGTTCAAGAACGATGCGTGGTGCCGAATCCGAGTCGAAACATCACTCCACAGTCGACTCCAGCAAGTGACCGGTCTTGAGAACCAGCCCCTCAGCCACGGCGCGGAAACGCAAAGCCGCCAACGGCAGGGGATGTAGTTGCTGATCGAGGAGCAACCGCAGTCGGCGCTTGCCCACCCTCGAGCTGAGAATCGCCAGCGTTTGCTGGAGGGGATTCGCGGAGTTCAAAGATGACGTTATAGGTTCCTGAAGGTAATCCCAACAAGCCCATGTGAAGTCGTAGTTTGTGAATTCGCCCTTCTCGACGGCGTGACCGTGGGCCCGGTCGAGTACCAACGGTTGAATGAAGTCTCCGTTGCTCCAATTCGAATAGCGATAACCGCCGCCATCGGCGTTGAGCGCCTCATTGGCAGAGAAGGTAGCAACTTGTTGGCCGTCAAAGCACAGCCACGCCCGCCCAGTGCATTTGCATGTCGCGTACCGAGTCTGGTGAACGGTCACGCGTCCTTGCATTGACTCTGCGAAAGACTTTTCGACCAGCGAGCGAACCTTACTCCATCGCATCTTGGTACAGATCATAGTCGAACATATTCGTTTCAAGGACAGGCCAGTCGGGAGTCCCCGGCCCTAATACGCGTTCCGTCCACCAAAGAATCGACAATCGTGTGTCCTCAATCGACAATTAACCCATGCCCATTTACGAGTTTCGCTGCGCCGATTGCGGCAAGGTGACCAATTTCTTCACGCGCAAAGTTGATACCGACATCGTCGCGCCGTGCGAGCACTGCGGAAGCAAGAAGACCAGCCGGATGATGTCGAAGTTCGGCCGCTCCTACACGCGTGCCGACATCATGGACAAGTACGGGGACCCGTCCGAATCGGGGAACCCAGACGCCTACCGCGACCCGCGCCAGATTGGCTCGTGGGTCGAAAAGAAGTTCGACGAATACGGCATGGACCTACCGGACGGCGCGCGCGAGATGATCGACGCGGCGCGAGATGGCGACTTGCCGGACCCGGTCAAGGATTTGTAACCACGGAGGCACGGAGAGCAGGGAGGATTTGCGGCTGGTAGAGGAAGCGCTGAGGGGCCTTCTCCTCGATGCTCTGCCCGCGACCTACTTCGCCGGGATCCATGATTTCCTTGAAGCCGTACTTTTCGTGCGGACCCATGACGATAATTTCGAACACGCCGATTCCCTTCTTGCGGCCGGCGGTGACCTGGCTGACTTGCTGAACGTGGAGATTCGCCATCGGGTTTTCGGTGGCGAGGTCGTACATGCCGCCATCGACTTCGTCGGGGCCGACCCAGACGCCGTGGCCCCACTTCGGCTCGCCATAGCCGATACCCTTCATCAGGAACGAGTACATCGGTTTGAATTCGATATCGAGTTGCTTCCCCTTCGCGGGCGTGAGGCTGACGGTGGCTGAATCGAGCCACCGGGTGCCCTTCTTGAAGCGCAGGTCGTGATCGACTTCGACCTCTTCCTCCGAGGCGTTGGGATAGGGCTTGAGGATTACGCCGGACTTGTGCCAGCGCGTGCCGTCGGCGAATTCTGAGACTGTGTAGAGCGTGCACATGTCTTCGAAGTTGAGCGGGGCCCAGTTCCAGAAGAACTGCGGCGCCTCAGTCGCCGGAGCTCCGCGCGGGTCGCGGCCGCCAACGTTGCGGATGCCCCAGGAGTGGTCGCGGCTACCCCACCAGGTGTCCTGCGAGAGGTCGTAGTTCACGCCGTTGCACGAGAGCTTCCCCGACCAGGAGCCGTGCTGGGTCATGCGCGTGTAATCCATCACCGGCACGTTGCGCGCGAGGCGCATGAAATGCGGCTCTTCGTTCGGCAGTGAACGCGCATCGAACACCAGGTCCGCGGTGATACCCCATTTGTTCTTCGCCACCTTCACGCGAATCTTCTTGAGCGGCTCCACCACTTGCACCGAAATCGGCCCTACTCGTGTATCCATTCGGTCGCTGCCGAGGAGCCGCGAAGCGCGGACGAAGTACTGCTCTTTGCCGCCCTGCACCACGGAGAAGGCCGCGTCGATGATGCCGAGGTTGGGATAAATGCCCATGGCCACCGCGAAGTAGACATCACCATCTCGCCGATAGCCGTTGAAGAAGTAGCGGTCGTAGAAGTTGCGGTCGCTCGTGGCGACGCGGTCGAAGGTGTAGGGCGTCTGGTGGATCAGATATTCGTCAGCGGCTGTGATGGCCATGGTCGGGTGGCTCCGTAGTTGGGTTGCGCGGCGACTGTAGAGAAGCAATGAGCAACTAGCAATGAGCGATGAGCACACCGCGAACCGATGACGAACGACCAATGACCAACGACTGTCGTTAGAATGCGCCCAGATGAGTGACACCACGCCGCTGGAAACCATCATCCCGAGGATCCTGGAGCACTTCTCCGCGAAGAACGCGGCGAGAGAGCAGGCGCTCACCGCGAGCCGCGCAATCATCCGCATGAGCGCGAACAGCATTCGCGCCGTCCACCGCGGGCAGTTCGCTCAGGCAGCGGAGCAGCTCGATGAAGCGAAGCGAGTGCGCGACGCCGCCGTGGAAGCGCTCGAAGGACACGCTGACGTTTACTACGCGGGCTTCCTCCACGATGCGCAAAAGGAATACGCCGAGGCGCGAACCACGCTTGCGCTCCTCAGCGGCGGGAGCATCCCTTCGCCGGAGGAGCTTGGCGTCGAGTACCCCGCCTACCTCAACGGAATCGCCGAAGCGGTCGGCGAAATGCGGCGCATGGTCCTCGACCGGCTGCGGCGCGCCCAGTACGACGGCTGCGAGGAGATCCTGCAGGGCATGGACGATATCTACTCGGTGCTCGTCACAATCGACTTCCCCGATGCGATGACCGGCGGTCTGCGCCGAACAACCGACCAGACACGCGGCATCCTCGAGAAGACGCGCGGAGACCTGACGATGGCGATGGTCCAGCGCGAGGCAATCCGGGCAATGGGCGCGGAATAGGATTCGCGGCCCCGTTCCTCAGTACGGAACACGTCACCACTTCCAACAAGGAGAAACGAAATGGCAGAAGACTGGGCGAGGCCCGTAGTTCACTGGGAAATCGAAGCGAAAGACTCCGAGAAAATGTCGAAGTTTTACTCCGAGCTCTTCAACTGGGAGACAAAGGGCGAGAACGTGAAGTCGTTTTCGGCGGGCATCGGTGCGCCCGAGACGATCACTGGACACATGCGCCCGAGTTCCGAGTCACGCGTTTCCCTGTACATCCAGGTGCTGAAGCTCGCGGACACGATCGAAAAAGCGAAGACACTCGGTGGAACGCTCGTTCGCGAACCGTTCGACGCTCCAACGGGCCAGGGACTGGCATGGATCGATGACCCGGAAGGGAATCGAATCGTCCTCGTGCAGCAGTAGGATTCGGAGCTTGGGCCGAGGGGCGTGGCGGGTAGAATCGGACGCAGACGTGGCGCTCGCTTCGGCTGCCCTGAGTGAGGACCCTGCATGGACCGCCTACGCACTCGGGGACCTAGAACCACCGTTCGTCGATTACGCAAGGGTAGCGGTCGCGACCTCGGATTCCGGGAGTCGTGGCACATGCATGACGCTTCGTCACCCGGCGTTTACGTGGATGATCTCCGCCGGGGCTGCCGACGGGGTTCGCGCGGTGCTCGATACCGTTGTGCTGCCGGCGGAGTCGCTGGTGTCGATGCAAGAAGAGCACGTCGACGCGTTCCGAGAGCATTTTCACTTTCCAAGCGGCTGCACGCCGATGCGGCGGATGTTGCTAGACAGCGCAGCAATCATGCCGGCGGCCAGCTCCGAACTAACACCCACGTTGATGCAACAAGCGGACATTCGAGAGATGGAGTCGCTGTACGAGCTTTATCCCGAATCAACCTTCACTGCGGACAACGTCGATGGGGGCGTGTTCTTCGGGATCCGCAACGAACATGGGTTAGTGGCCATTGCGGGCACACATGTCGTGAGCAAGAGGTTTGGAATTGCTGCCATTGGGAGCGTATTCACGCACCCCGGCTCTCGCGGCCGGGGCTATGCGCCGCTAACGACGGCGGCCGTCGTTCGCGAGCTTCGCGCCCGAAGTGTCGAAACCATCGTGCTAAACGTGGCGGCAGAAAATACCACCGCTGGACGCATTTACGAACGGCTGGGATTCAACGACTACTGCGTGTATTTCGAGGGTCGGGGAGTATTGCGAACCAGCGACTAGTCCCGCTTACTCGAAAATTACGTTCTCTTCGACGATGACGCTAAAACGCGTTGAGAGGTCGAACAGGTTCTGTTCGTCGGCAAGGACTTCGCGGATTTCCGGGGAGCGGCCCGAAAGGCGCATGTTTTCGGCGTTGGTGAACCATGTCTCGGCGAAGCCATCGTAGGCCATCTCACGCCCCGATCCGGAGAGGTCTGGGGTGATGTTAATGACGTATCGGGCCACCCCAGGAACCTTCTTGGCCTTGGTCGCGTGAGGCCCGAGCCAGTAGGCGGCGAAGTCCTCCCGGGACATCCCGGGCTTTCGCTTCGCACCGAAAATCATCTTGTACATGCACGCACACCCTCAATGAATTTGGGGCAATGCTATGACCGGGCGGCGCGAAGTCAATCGACCTTCGAGCCCGCCTTCGTTTGCGAGGGCGCTATGTGCTCGGCCCATGTGTCCCGGATGAAGGGGTAGTAGTCGTCCGCGAGAATGACATGGCCAGCCTCGTTCGCATGCAGTCCGTCGCCGACCTTGGCACTCCTCGGTGTGGGTTGTGTCTTCCACCACGGGACTTCGACTCCGAAGTACGGGACCTTCAGCTGGCCACTGAGTTGACGAAACGCTGGTGCACGAACTGGCGCCGCTGCTCGTGACGGCGAGCCTGGCGACGTGTGAGGCCCGGATGACCGCGGCCGAACGGTCCCTTCACAGCGAGCAGGACACCCTCTTTGCGCAGGATGACCCGGATCAGTTCGGAGTACCGGGCTACCGCGTCGTCGGTAGAAACGTGCGGGTCTCCGCCGAAAGTGGCTTGCCCGAAGCGCCGTACGGTGCGGAACGCGACGTTGTGCGACCAACGGCGGCTCTGGGAGAGTCGCACTCCCGCATCGCCAACCGGCTCGCCGAGCTTGCCGAGGATTCTGCGGACCTTGAGCGGGGTCGACTCATATGTGAACGAATACGAAGCGATATTGAGGACAACGTAGTCCGGTTGGCTTTCTTCCATCCAGCGTTCGACTAGCTCGACCATCCGTTCGTTGGGCCAGCAGTTTTTGACGACGAACTCAGGCTCGACTCCGAAATCGGCTTTCAATCGTTCACACATAATGCTGACCCGGCTTGCAGGCTGGTCGACCCAGCCACCGGTATCTGAGCTGTTTCCGAGGAAGAGAATCTTCACTGGCTCAGCCTACGGGGGCGCGATGTCGCAGGATATATCCCCTTAACGGTTCGTCATTCGATGTTGAACACGATGAATGCCTGGAAGGCGCCGACCACTCCGACTGCGGCCAGGAAGATGATCGCTGGCAAGACGGCATCGCGGTGGTTCCGATGGGCGAAGGCGAACCCGGCGAGCCCCGCCACAAGTCCCATTGCAAGCAGCCCAAGACCAGGCGCCAGGTGAGTTAGAACTGCTCCGGAAAAGAACACCAGTCCGGCCCCAAACGCACCGAGGGAGTCGGCCCACCACCCGGGCAGCGGTACAAGCGTCACAAGGACCGCAATTGCCAAACCGATAGTGAATACGTCCGTCGGGTTGTACGACTGGTCAAAGGCGACAGCGATGAGCAATCCTGCGCCGAAGATACGGCCCGCGATGGAAGCGGCCCGAAGCGTTTGGGTTGGTATACCGGCGACAAGTCCGAGCACCGGGTTGGATTCAGCGACTTCCATGTTCAGGCTCCAAGCGTGGCCACGGCGAAGACCGTGGGGAATGACGCGCACCAGATGGTGACGCTCGTAAATTTCGACAGGTCGGTGCCGTCGGGTATCGCGTAGTTGAAGTTGCCGTCGGTTGCCTTCAATTCGCCAAGGTCGAGGCCCTCGCCGCCGCCATCGGGAGAAGTGCTGAGGATGACGTGCAGGTCGGGGCCATTCGTTACGGAGAAGTCCTCGAACACCAGGAATGCCTTCCCGCTTGCATCGAGACCCAGGGTCACGTTCCCAGAGCCGTGATGTCCCGGGGCGCCATCGCGGATGGATCCGCTAGCAAGCACTTTCGGGCCCGAGGACTGTACAGGCGTTGCTGTCCCCGAGGCGGCCGGCGCCACCGTCGCGGTCGAACTCTGGGCCACGGGCGCTGTCACGTCGTTCGCGCTGAGTGTCGCGACCGCAAATGTCACGTCGAATTGGCGACACCAGATGATCACGCTCTTAAACGATGTAAGGTCGGTGCCAGCCGGGACGTCGTAATTGAAGTTTCCGTCGGTGGCCCTCAGCGAACCGAGGTTGACCGCGCCGGAGGCCTCATAGCGGTCCGCATCGGTGCTGAGGACCACGAACAGGTCAGGGCCGTTCGTCACCGAGAACGCTTCGAAACGGAGGACCAGCTTTCCGGACTCGTCCCGGATGACCTGGGCAGTCCCTTCGCCATGGTGCCCTGGTTCACCATCTCGAAAGGCACCGTTCGCGACAACGACGCCCTTTTGGGTTGCCTTGGAAGCAGCCGGCCCGGAGACGGCGAGAGGGTTCGGCTCATCGAGGCGGGTGCGTTTGAAATAGTCGGCGCCAAGGTAATTCGAAACGAACGCGGCGATGACAACCGCGCCGACAAATACCGGCATTCCAACGAACCATGGGATGCGGGATAACGGGTTCTTCATGCCAAAAAGTCTGGCACAGGTGACATCCGTTACACCCGATACGAAAAGGCCCGGTTTAGATCTGAAGGTTCAGGGAAGTCCTGGTTCGGGCAGTGCTCAGCACTAGGCCAACGTCCGCGCGATGACCGCTTTCGTGTACTCCATCGTGTCGAGCTTGCCGCCGAGGTCGCCGGTCTTCTCGTTGTTGGCGATGCAATCGTGAACGGCGCTGATCAGTCGGTTGCCCATCTCGAAGTGGCCGCAATACTCCAGGAGATAGCCGAACGCCTCGATTGCCCCGCTGGGGTTGGCGATTCCCTTGCCCGCGATATCGGGTGCCGTCCCGCCCGCCGGGTCGAAGATGCCGATGCTCGGCTGATGGCTCGGCGTGAAGGCGTACGAGGCGCTCGCGCCGAGGCCAATCGAATCCAATCAGGCCGTAGACCATGTCGCTGAGGAAGTCGCCGTACTCGTTCGGCGTCACGATCACGTCGAATCGCTCGGGCTTGATGATCAGCTTTGCCAACAGCGAATCGAAGAGTTCCTTTGAGTGCGTGGTGTTGCGGTATTCCTTCGCCACCTCGGCAATGACATCTTCGAACAGTCCATCAGCGGCACGCTGAATGGTGTACTTGCTGGTTGAAACAACGCTGTGGCGATTGCGTTCGGCGAGGCGAAACGCGAAGTGGGCGGCATGTTCGACCGGAGTGCGTTCCATCACCCGAATGGACACCGCAGAGTGGTAGCCGATGTTCATCCCGGCGTCTTCGTAGGTGCCGCCGGTCGCAACGCGGACCACATGAAGGTCGATGTCGCCTGTGTAGTTGGTCGAGACTCCGGGGTAACTCCGGCAGGGGCGGTGGATAACGGAGAGTCCGAGGCGGTCGCGCATCAACTGGTTCGGGCTGACCGTCTGGGTGACCGTTGGGTACTTCATCGCCGCACCGAGTTCACGCGTGAGTTCCATTCCTTCGTCGATCCCGGCGGTGCCGGACTCGCGGTTCTCGAGCGACCAATCGACCGGCCGGAACCCGACCGGCGAGCCGAGCGCTTCATTTATCGCGTGGATGGCATCGCGCAGTTCGGCCGCGATGCCGTCTCCGTTCAGTTCAGCAACTTCGCGCATGTGGTTCTCTCGAGTCCCAGGTGTCGGGTGCGCATTACTGCGCGGCATTCGCCCGCGCATCGAGCTTACAGTCGGAGTGTTTCGGTTGGCGACGAGGGAACGCCCAAACATCGCGGCGTCCCAAGCCTCAATGTCAGTCCGGCTCACCTTCCGGGATCTCGATGCCGCGAAAGTGCTCGATGTTTCGTTCCGCTCCATTTGCATCGAGGTCGATCGCCACGACGTCGATGCGAACGCGCTCGAGGTCCAGCTCGTTGGCTTCGCAATAGCCGATGGCGGCCTGCCACATGCGCCGGAGTTTCGCAGGTACAAGCGATTCGGCGGCCATGTCCGCAGGGCCGCGCCGGGTCCTGACCTCGATGAAGACGATGTCTTTGCCGTCTTCCGCGATCAGGTCGATCTCAATTCGGCCGACGCGGACGTTTCGGTCGACGATGCGAAAACCCTGCGCCTCAAGCCGATGGGCGGCGATCCGCTCGCCGAAATCCCCGAGCCGCCTTCGCGACGTCACCACTTGAATGCGTACTGGGCGACGGGCGCATAGCTGGTGCGATGGATCGGGCTGGGGCCGCGCGCCTGGAGTAGCCGCTTGTGCTCGGGCGTTGGATAGCCCTTGTTCTGACAAAGGTTGTAGCCGTGGTACTGGGCACACAGTTGCTTCATCAGCGCATCGCGTTCGACCTTGGCCACAATCGAAGCCGCCGCCACGGCGACACTGAGCGCATCGCCATCAATGACCGCGCGAACGTTTGGCAGGGGGAGATTCAGCGCATCGCTAATGATGGCGTCCGGCGTGACTCCGAGTTTGTCGAAGGCGCGAAGCATGCAAAGCCGGCGAGCGGGCAGAATGCCGATGCGGTCGATCTCTTCGACCGAAGCCCAACCAATCGCGAATGGCACTGAAGCGCGAATCTTCGCCGAAAGCTCATCGCGAACGCGTTCCGGCAGGACCTTCGAATCACGCACGTGTGAATACCACCTGAACCGTTTCCCGGCGGGCAGCGCCACCGCCCCGGCAGCCACCGGCCCGGCGATCGGTCCGCAGCCAACTTCATCTACGCCGGCCACCCACGTAGCACCGGCATTCCAGGCTTCTTTCTCGAAGCGCAACGACGGGACGGGAGTAGCTGCCACGCGGTGATGGTACGGCGATCCGGTTGGATTGGCAGCGAGTAGCGGCGGGAATTCTGTTAGCGGGTGCCATTATGGAGGCAAGCGAACCGACCGCCCCGCGGAGCGGCGAGTTTGCCTTCACACAACGCGAAGAACTTTTTTCGGGATGTACGTGTGATTTGGACAAAACTACGCTACGCTTGATTTGGTTCCCACGTTCTACTGCTCTTTCGAAGAGCCTCGCATACTGCCCGATGAATCGACGGACCGCTAATTCTTAGGAGGTCGTCGATGCCTTACAACGACAAAACCCTGACCTGTTCCGATTGTTCCAATACCTTCACGTTCACTGCCGGCGAGCAGGAGTTCCACCAGTCGAAGGGCTTCACCAATGAGCCCCGACGCTGCCCGAACTGCCGAGGCGCTCGTCGCGCTGATGGCGGCGGCGGCGGTGGTGGTGGCTTCGGTGGAGGCGGCGGCGGTGGCTTTGGTGGCCCTCGCCGTGAAATGTTCAGCGCGACCTGCGCAACCTGCGGCAAAGAAGCCCAGGTTCCCTTCCAGCCTCGCGGCGATCGCCCGGTTTACTGCCGGGATTGCTTCCAGCCCCAGCAGCGCTCCGGCGGCTTCGGTGGTGGTGGCGGCGGCGGCGGCGGTGGTCGCGGCGGCAACCGCTGGTAAGTCGCGCCCTCGTCTAACGACGAACGCGGCCTAAATAGCACCAAAAGAAACCCGCTTCAGAAATGGAGCGGGTTTCTTGTTGTCCGGGGAACATCGGCGAGCGACTAGGACTTTGAAGACTCGTAGACCGACGCCATTCCTTCGAGAATCTGATCCGCAAGTTCGAGGGTGCTCTCGACCGCTTCCACGGCCTCTTCAGTCGATAACCCCGCTTCGACTGCTATCTGCGAAGCTGTTTCCTCGAGCGAACGGCGCATCGAGTTGAAGGTCGCCACGGCTGAGGTTAGGCCGATCTTCTCGGCGACCAGCGAGCGACCGTACTCGCGACCGATCGTCCGGGCATCTTCGCTGAACCGCTCTTTCTTCGAATCAGACGCAATGTAGCGAGCGAAAAGGTCCACAACCTGGCGCCCGAGCAATCGCAGGCGATCAATCGCATCGGGACTCATGGTTTGGAAGTGGTCGAGGCTGTGGCCCTGCCGACCGCGGGTGATCCGCCGTTTCACCCTCCCGAGGGCAATGTCGCTTATGCGGTCGGTGTCGCGAGCAGCGGCCGACGCGCCTGCATTCGCGATGATCGAGCGCAGGTCTTCCTCGAGAATGCGGCGGTGGCCGCCGTTCGTTCGGTACGATCGGATTTCGCCGGCATCGGCCCAGCGGCGAATGGTCGATTCACTGACGCCGAGCTGTTCGCTCGCGGCTCCAAGTGTCAGCCACGTCTGGCGGACAGGTTCACCAGGCATGCTCCCAAACCTCACCAAAGTTGATCAGGATTGTATAGGGACTAGCTCTGCACTCATAGGGCGAGGAGGGATCGAAATTGCCTGTCAGTAGCAAACTCAACGCTCGAGTGCCGTCGGTATGTCATCCATGGGTTCAAGCGGGCAGAAGGTTACGGCACGCGTGCAAACTTACGTATTTTGGGGTTCTTCGAACTTCGGCGCCGTGAAGGGCGGGATGTACTCACCGTCACGATGCCTGTAGGGATTGTTCTTCAGTTGGTTGGCCCTGAGCACCGAAAGGTCGCCGAATTTGTCGCGGAGGTTCGCTACTGTGTCCTGGAGACGGTCGGCCTCCATCGTTTCGCCCAGGCGGAGCTGCCGGGCACGCTCGACGATGTTGTGGACGCCCAAGCCGATAAGGCGCACCGGGCGTCGCTCGTTCTCGTCCCACGCCTTCTCGAAAAGGGCGGCTCCCTGGAGGAAGATGTCGTCGGCGAGGTCTACGGCTACCTGGGGCGTGAACGAACGGGAGAGTGTTTCGAAAGGTGGGAACCTCAGGCGAAGGCTGACCGTGCGGGCGGCTTTTCCGCTGGCCGCTAGCTCGTGCGAAATGCGTTCTGACTGCGAACGAAGCACGGCCCGCAGCCGGGCGCCATCCGGTTCATCGTTGTCGAAGGTAATGTCGCGCGAGATGGACTTGGCCTCACCTCGGCCGGACACCACGGGCGCTTCGTAGATCCCCAATGCCCGGGCACGGAGTTCGGCGCCGTGTTTGCCGAATTTCGCGACCAGCGCACTTTCGGGCGTCCGAGCGATGTCGCCGATGGTGTGGATACCGAGCGCGGCCAGAACCTCGGCAGTCTTGCGACCGACCATCGGTAGCTCCCGAATCGGCCTCGGCGCGAAGAACTCTGCTTCCGTCCCGGCCGCTACCACGACGAGCCCGTTCGGCTTCCCCGCATCGCTCGCCACCTTGGAAACCAGCTTGTTCATCGAAACGCCGACTGACGCGGTGATGCCAATCTCGTCGCGAACGCGACGTTTGATCGTCGCCGCTACTTCGGCAGGTGTTCCGAAGAGGTGCTCGGTCCCGTGCAGGTCGAGGTAGGCTTCATCCGCTCCTGCTGGCTCCACGAGCGGCGAAAAGTCGCGCAGGATCGCGTGAAACTGTTTCGAAGCCTTGCTGTAGTAGGAGTAGTCCGATTCGAGGAATACCGCCTTCGGGCAGAGCCGCCTCGCCTGGCTGACTGGCATCGCAGAACGGACGCCGAACTTTCGGGCTTCGTAGCTCGCGGTGTTCACGACGCCTCGATTGCCAAGCCCGCCGGCGACCACGACCGGCATGCCAACCAGCTCCGGGCGGCGCAGCAGTTCCATCGATACGTAGAACGCATCGAGGTCGACGTGAAGGACCGTGGCCCGGTCGCTCATATGTTCTGATTCTACCACCGGTAGGCCCGATGAACGAACACCGAACGCGGGGCAGGTTCCCGGTCTCTGACAGCCTTCGCGTCCCGCGCTATCCTCTTCAGGTGGACTTTCTCAACATCGAAGCCCGGCCCGGCCTGAAGGCACCCATCGCGGTCTGCGCGTTCTCCGGCTGGAACGACGCCGCTTCGGCTGCGACCAATGCCGCGAGATTCATCGTCCGACGGCTCGGCGCTCGCAAGTTCGCGACCATCGACGCCGAACCCTTCTACGACTTCAAAGAAGCCCGGCCGACAGTGCGGATCACTGCACGCGGCGACCGGGAACTCAACTGGCCCTCAAACGACTTCTTTTACGCTCGAAACCCAACGGGGCCTCATGACCTCGTGGTCTACATCGGCACCGAACCTGCACTGCGCTGGCGCACCTTTACTTCGGCTCACGCAGAGCTATTCAAGGATGTCGGCGCCGACATGGTCGTGTCCCTTGGAGCGCTCCTGGCGGATGTTCCGCACAGCCGGCCGATACGGGTCACTGGCAGTGCAATGGATCCAAACATCACCGATCGCCTGGACCTTCAGCCGTCGCGCTACGAAGGCCCCACCGGCATCGTCGGGGTGCTGCACGACGCTTTGCGCGCGGCGGATCTGCCCGGCGCAAGCCTCTGGGCGAACGTGCCTCACTACATCACGACTTCACAGAACCCTCTCGCCACGGCCGCGCTGCTCAGGCGGCTCGAATCAATCGTGGGCATGGAGTGGGATCTGTCCGAGCTTGATTCCGCTGGTGAGCGCTTTGTCGACGAAGTAAACACCGCGCTGAGCGGCAACCCCGAGGTGCAGGAGTATGTCGGCCAACTCGAACAGGCGATGGACGCTGGCATCGAGTCTGAGCCACAGGCTGAACTGCCGCGCGGCGAGGACCTCGTCCTCGATGTCGAGGAGTTCCTCCGTGGCCAGCGAGACGACAACTAGCCGCAGATCTCAGTTGTGCCGGGTTCATTCCACGGTTGACGCGCGATCGGCGGCGGGCAAGACTCTGCGGGCTGTTCGGGCGCGACGAACCATTCCACGATTCCGAGGATTGATGCCATGGCCGATGCTGCCCTCGAACAACTGATCGACATCCCCGCACTCGAGCGGTTCGTGCACGCGAACGTGCCAGGAGCCACGGCTCCACTCGAAGTGCAGAAGCACGTGGCGGGCTTTTCAAACGAGACCTTTTACGTGACCTGCGGCGGTCAGCGCTGGGTGCTTCGACGGCCGCCACGGGGGCCGCTTCTGCCAACCGCGCACGACGTGGTGCGCGAGTACCGCTATCTCTCAGCACTGCACGGCCGCGCCCGGGTCCCGCGTCCTGTCGCTTCGTGCGAAGACACGAGCGTCATCGGCGCGCCGTTTTACCTGATGGAACGTGCCGAGGGTGTCGTCATTCGCGGAGAGATGCCCGTGGCATACGACAATCCCGATGGCCGCAGAAAAGCCGCGGACGAAATCGTCACGGCGCTCGTGGAGCTCCATGCAGTTGACTGGCAGGCCACCGGGCTGACCGGAAAGGGCGACCAGTACCTCCCCCGCCAGGTGGAGCGCTGGAGCAAGCAATGGGAACTCACCCAGCCGCGGACGCGGCCCCTCCCCGGACTCGATTCCGCGACCGCATGGCTCAAAACGCGCATCCCGGAGTCGGGCGGCGTGTCCGTCGTTCACGGCGACTACAAGCTCGACAACGTCATGTACCTGAACGACCGTCCGGAACTCATCGCAATCTTCGACTGGGAGATGGCGACTATCGGCGATCCGCTCGCCGATCTCGGCTGGCTGCTCTCCACCTGGGGCGACCCGGGAGACCCTCCAGGGACGCGAACGCGCGCTGAAGGTCCCGCTCTGACGACGGCCGAAGGCTTCCCCACCGTGGATGAAATGGCTGGCCTGTACGAGGCAAAGAGCGGCAAGTCCATGAAGAACTTCGCCTTCTACCACGTGCTGGCGGTGTACAAGCTGGCAATCATTCTCGAGGGGCTGTACATGCACTACCTCGAGAAGACTGCCTCGAACCCGGCAACCGCCGACTTCGAATGGTACGTCCCCGTTCTCGTCGACCGAATGCACCGAATCATGGGAGAGTAGCTGGATGCAAAAACGTCTCGCGCTTTCCGTTCCGCTCTTCGGCAGCACCCTCCTCGAACACGTTCAGTATTGCGAAGGAAGCCGAAGCACTCGGCTATACCGACGCGTGGTCGTATGAAATCGATGGCGAAGATTGCTTTGCTCCGCTCGCAACAATGGCGCTCTCTTCGAACATGCGCCTGGGAACGGCCATCGCGAACGTCTACACGCGAGGCCCGGCCACCCTGGCCCAGTCGGCGGCCAGCATCGCCGACCTCGCGCCTGGTCGGTTCGAGTTCGGCATAGGCTCGGGTTCCCAGCCGATCGTCGAAATGTGGAACAGCGGGAAATTCATCAAGCCCGCAACACGCGTCAAAGAGATGGTTCAGTTCCTCCGCAAGGCGCTCGCGGGAGAGCGAGTGGTTTTCGAAGGGGAAACCTTCCAGGTGAACGGTTTCCGGCTGTCGGTACCTCCCGCAATCCCGCCGAAGATTCATGTCGCCGGGCTTCGCGAGGGCATGCTGAAGGTCGCCGGAGAGTACGGCGATGGCGCGATCATCAACTGGCTTTCCGCCGAAGACGTGAAGAAGTCGGTGGCGGTTGTCCGCCAGGCGGCGGAAAAGGCCGGTCGCGACCCCAAGTCGATTGAGATCACCGCCCGGTTGATGGTCAACATCGACCCGCCAAGCCCCGAGGCCGACGTTATGCGGCGGCGCCACATTAATGCCTACCTGAACGTTCCCGTGTACAAATCCTTCCACCAGTGGCTCGGGCGCAGCGAGATGCTCGCCGGCATGTGGGAAGCCTGGGACGCGGGTGACCGCAAAGGCGCCGTTGCGAATACGCCCGAACAGGTCGTCGATGACCTGATCGTCCACGGCACCGCGGAAGAGCGAAACGCCCACGTGCAGCGCTACCTCGATGCCGGCGTCGATACCGCCTTCCTGAGCTGGTTCACGTTCGAGCCCGACCCTGCGAAGCAGCGGGACATGATTCATCAGGCGATGGTGGAGATGGCGCCGAAGCGCTAAGGCAGTCTCGTCACCGGCTTGAGGAAGAGCATCGCGAGAATACCGATGCCGAGTGCGATCGCCGCGCTCACGACCACCGTTGCCTGTGGCCCCCAGAGCCACACCTGCAGCGCCGTCTGCGCGTGCCCAACCGGCGTGCTCGCCACGAAGGAGAGGCCGTAGAGGCTCATCACGCGGCCCATCATGTTGCGTTCCGTGTTTTCCTGGAGGAGTGCCACGGCGAAGTTGATGAAGATGGCCGGCCCGAGGATGCCCGCAACAAACATCGCGAGCATCGCCAGGGGAACGTTCGGCGCGAGTCCGTAAAGCATCCAGAAGAGGCCGCCGAAGAACACCGAACTGCAGAGCAACAGGCCTCTGCGCCGCAGCCTGAGCATGCTCATGAGAATCGAACCAAACACGATGCCGCCGCCGAGCGAACCCCAAAAGAATCCGACGAACTTGTCCGATTCGTGGAACACATCGTTGACGATGAGGACGACCGTCACCTGGAATGGCCCGATCAGGAACATCCCCGGCACGCTGCCAAGCACAAGGATGCCGAGCAGTGGGCGGTGCGATTGGACGTACTTCAGTCCCTCGGCAAGGTCGCGGAAAACGCTTTTGCCGGTGGGGACGGGGGTGTCCGTCGCGATCAAGCTGAACAGCACGGCGGCCAGGGCGAGCATCGCCACCTCGGCGCCGAATGCGAACGTGAGGCCGGGGCCATCGGCGAGCACGCCGCCCATCGAAGGGCCAAGAAACTGGAGGGTGGCCATGAACGCCATCGTTCCGAAGATGGCGCCGTTCTGAAGCTGCGACTGGCTCAGGAGCTGCGGCATCATGCTCTGACGCGCCGGATTCGTGAACGCGCCGGCACCGCCGACGATCGCGGAAAGGATGAAGACGGGCCAAATCACACTCACGTCTGCACCCGAAAGCGCCACGTAGATAAGTGAAACGGCCGCCGCCACGAGGTACGTCCGAACAAGGATTCGCCGCCGCTCAATCCGGTCGGCCACGACGCCGCCGAAGAGCGTGAGCGAAGCCCCCGGAAGCGTCTGGCAGATGAGTGCGAGGGCGATTGCGGGCGCCCTATGCCCCTCGCTGACACGGTCACGAATGAACAACGGGACCGTAACTGACTGGATGCCGACGCCGCTCCCCGCGAATACGGAAGCGAGCCACCAGAACCGGAACCCGACGACATTGAAGGGGTTTCGCGAACCGGGGACGGCGCTGCTCGCAGCCGCGGCGGCAGGAAGTACTTCAGGGAGCGCTTCGGTCATGGCGCGGAAGTGTACGGGCAACTGAAGCAAGTTGCATCAGAAAACCGATAGCTGGCGCAAGCTATTCCCAGCGGTTGCCGAACTGTTCGCGGAACGTGACCTCGGAGACCGGCTTGCGCCCGTTCTTCCCGTACCGCCTCGTCGGGTAGCCGAGGGGGATGATCGCGTGGACTGCCATCGTTTCTGGCAGTGCCAGCAACGGGCGGACCTCGGCCTCTCGAGCCTTCCAGCGCGTCGTGAGTACCGAACCCAGGCCCAACGAGTGAGCAGCGAGGAGCATGTTTTGCACTGCCGGGTAAATGGATGCTCCGAGTGCCGCGATTCCTGATTCGGCTGTTCCGAAGGCGTACTCCGAGGTGATCGCGATCAGCACCGGGACTTGCTCCCATGGAGTCCGGTCCGGTGCGCCAGCTCCGTAAAACTGTGCCCCCAGCTCATCGAAAATCTTGCCTAGTTTGCCCTTGGTTTCGGGATCACGAATGACGATGAATCGCCAGGGCTGGATGTTTCGGGCGCTCGGTGCACGTGTCGCCGCGGAAAGAACCTGCTCGACCAGCAGAATCATCGACGGGCCGGCCGTCGAAGTGCCGGATTGCCCGCTGGGTGGCAAGGAGTTGCTCGAGTTCGTTGTAGTCCATGGTTTCTCTCCCCGGTTCGTGGCCTCAGCGTAACGAGATTGCTCGGGATGAACACGGACGCTCGCGAAATTTGGCGAGGGGCATAGAATCCGCCCACCGCAGAGACCAGGGAGTCATGAATGTCCGACTACGAAACCATCACCTACGAATCGAGCGACGGGATCGGAATCCTCGCGTTGAATCGGCCGGAGCGCCTTAACGGCATCACGAACCAAATGATGCGCGAGCTGTATTCCGTGCTGAAGGACCTGCCATCGGACCACAAGACACGTGTGGTGGTCCTCACGGGCACAGGCAAGGGCTTCTGCCCCGGCGCCGACCTCGGGCACTACAGCTCGGGAGAGCGAGAGGAGCCTCTCAGCCCGGAAACCTTCCAGCTCACAGCCATGCTCCACGAGCTGCCGCAGGTGACGGTGGCCGCGGTGAACGGTGCTTGCGCCGGCGCAGGGCTCGGCTGGGCGGCCGCATGTGATCTTCGCTATGCCGCCCAAAGTGCGAACTTCAACTCAGCTTTCCTAGGGGTTGGCATCTCAGGCGACATGGCATCGCCGTGGTTCCTCCCGCGAATCCTCGGCGCCAGCAAGGCCCGCGAGCTGATGTTCCTTCACGGAAAGTTCAGCGCGGCCGAAGCAGAACGGATCGGTTTCGTTTCGAAGGCCTTCCCCGACGAGACCTTCCGGACTGAAGTTGCGGCGGTCGTGACGCGGCTGGCGAAATCAGCACCTCTCGCGATGCGCGCCATGAAGCAGAATTTCCTCGCGGCCGAAGACATCAGCCTTCGCGAATACATCCGCATCGAAACGGAGCGCCATCAGCGAACCGGCGCCTCCGAGGATTCACGGGCGGCGTTCAAGGCGTTCGTTGAAAAGCGCGAACCAGAATTCAAGGGCAGGTAACAGATGTGGCTTCGACTGCGGCAAATCGCTTTCATTGTTGAAGACGTCGAGAAGGTTGTTGAGCGACCTCAATGCGGTGTTCGGGCTGGAGGTAGCCTTCGTCGATGAACACCTTCCGCCCGCGTACGGGCTTCAGAATCGGTTGCTACCGGTAGGGACGCAGTTCATCGAACTCTGTTCGATGGTCCGCGAGAACACGGCTGGCGGGCGCTACCACGCGCGCCGGGGCGGCGATGGCGGCTACATGGTGATCACGCAATGCGACGACCATGCCCCGCGAAAAGCCCGCGTGAAGGAGCTGGGCATCCGGGTGGTGGCCGCTCGCGATACGGAGACCTCTTGCCTGATGCAGCTGCATCCTCAGGACACGGGCGGTTCGTTCCTGGAGATCGACTGGCACGAGGGGCCAGACGAACAGTACCCGGGCTGGACTCATGCCATCCGCGGGCCCTGGCAGGATTTCATCCGAACGGATCGCGTGAGCTCGATCGTGGCTGCAGAGATTCAATCACCGGATCCAGCGAAGCTCGCGGCCCGGTGGAGCGAAATCATCCAGGACCCGCTGACGACCGACGCAGCGGGCAACCCGACAATCGAGATCGACAATGGGACGCTGAGGTTCGTCCCAGCCATGGACGGACGGCCAGAAGGACTCGGCGGCATCGACCTCCAGGCGACCAATGCGGAAGCGGCCCGCGCCGCCGCGAAGGCGCGAGGACTCCTTGGGGATGACGGAGTCATCCTCATCGGCGGCGTGCGGATTCGGTTGGTTTAGGGTGATTCCGTGCCCCGCCAGTAATGGCGGGGAGCGCTGTTAGTAACCTTCGAAGCCGATGAGGCAGTTCCGACGCAAGTCCACCGCTCCCCGTGATGACTCACGGGGCACAGATGCTCGGCGGCAAATGCCGTGCGGGCACCTGTTAACACGGCTGTCATGAGCCGGGCATCGGCGGAATGCGGATTCGGTGGGTCTAGGGCGATTCAGTGCCCCGCCAGTCATGGCGGGGAGGGTTGTTAGCGTGTTCCCCGCCGAGACCGTCGCCAACCGCGGTACATGACACGCACGTCCACCGCTCCCCGTGATGACTCACGGGGCACGGATACTCGGCGGCAAATGCCGTGCGCGTACCTGTTAACACGGCGGTCATGAGCCGGGCATCGGCGGGATGCGGATTCGGTTGGTTTAGGGCGATTCAGCGCCCCGCCAGTCATGGCGGGGAGGGTGATAGCTTGTTCCCGGCCGAGACCGTCGCCGACGGCGGTAGATGACACGCACGTCCACCCTCCCCGTGATGACTCACGGGGCACGGATCCTCGGTGAGTTCGTTAATATGGCGGTCATGAGCCGGACATTGAGCGACGGACCGCTGGCTTACTTCTTGACGTTTTCCGCCTACGGAACTCGGTTGCATGGGGATGAACGCGGAACCGTTGACCGAGATCACAACACTCCGTTTGAGCCGCCACTACCGTCCAGCCCAGCGTGGGTGGAGGCTGCGCGGGCGAGGATGAAGGGACGGCCGGCCTACTTCGACGAGCCGGCGCGGAAAATTATCGAAAGAAGCTTCGCCGAGACTTGCAGCTATCGAGGCTGGCAACTCCTTGCCGTTCACTGTCGAACAAACCATGTCCATGCCGTGGCTTCAGCGATGAGGCCGCCGGAAGGAGTCATGCATGACTTAAAGACGTATGCGACTCGAGCCCTCCGAGCAGCGGGCCGGTTCGAGCCCCGGCAACCCGTTTGGGCGTCACACGGCAGCACTCGGTACCTCTGGAATGAGCACGATGTCAGTGCAGCGTGCACCTATACGATTGACGGGCAGGGGATGCCGCTTCCAGGGAGTGACCGATTGCATCGTCAGGTCGACTCTCCGCCGCTTTAGTCATAAGTGGAGGATTCAGCGGCCTTCGGTTCTGGCCGTTCACCGACGACCTTGGCCCTTCCCTCTTGCATCGCACGCAAGTCCACCGCTCCCGTGATGACTCACGGGGCACAGATGCTCGGCGGCAAATGCCGTGCGGGCACCTGTTAACACGGCTGTCATGAGCCGGGCATCGGCGGGATGCGGATCCGGTTGGTTTAGGGCGATTCAGTGCCCCGCCAGTCATGGCGGGGAGGGTTGTTAGCGTGTTCCCCGCCGAGACCGTCGCCAACCGCGGTACATGACACGCACGTCCACCGCTCCCCGTGATGACTCACGGGGCACAGATGCTCGGCGGCAAATGCCGTGCGGGCACCCGTTAACGCGGCTGTCATGAGCCGGGCATCGGCGGGACGCGGATCCGGCTGGTTTAGGGCGATTCAGTGCCCCGCCAGTCATGGCGGGGAGGGTTGTTACGTGTTACCTGCCGAGACCGTCGCCAATGGCGGCACGTTCGCACGCACGTCCACCGCTCCCCGTGATGACTCACGGGGCACGGATGCTCGGCGGCAAATGCCGTGCGCGTACGCTGTTAACACGGCGGTCATGAGCCGGGCATCGGCGGGATGCGGATCCGGCTGGTTTAGGGCGATTCAGTGCCCCGCCAGTCATGGCGGGGAGGGTTGTTAGTGACTTTGGCCGTCGATGGGGCAGTTCGCACGCAAGTCCACCGCTCCCCGTGATGACTCACGGGGCACGGATGCCTCGGTTAGGGGATCGAGGCGTCGAAGTCCATTGAAATGTGACCCGCGGCGACGAGGCGGTCGTATTCAGCGTCGTCGACTCCGAGTAGCTCCCGGTAGACGTAGTCGTTGTGCTCGCCCAGCGCGACCGGCGCCTGACGCACGCCCGTCGGCGTCTCGGAGAGACGGATGAACGGCGTGTTGAAACGGAACGGCCCGGCACCGTCGAAGAGCATCTGGGGCTGATAAAGCCCGCGCTCCACTACATGTCGGTCGTCGTGGACTCGCGAACTCTCAAGCACCGGCGCTGACGGGATTCCTGCGCCCTGGAGCAGGTGAAAGAGCTCGTAGTCATCGAACCGCACGGTCCAGAGCGCCACATGCGCGTCGATTTCGTCGTGCGCGGCGAGCCGTCCCGCCTGGGTCGCAAGAGCTGGATTGGTCGCCCAATCCGGGTTCCCCATAACCTCGCACAGGGCACGCCACTGGTTGTCGGACAGGATGGAAAGCGAAATCCAGCGGTCGCCCTGATCCTCGGCGCTACCCACCGGCCTGCACGGATACACCCCCGTGGGCGCGAAGTCGTACACCGAACGATTGCCTCGACGTTCGGGCACGGTTCCGTTTAGCGAATACTCCATGAACGCCTGAGCCAGCATGGCCGACGCGTTCTCCGCCTGGCCTATCTCGACGAGCTGGCTCTCGCCCGTTTGGTCGCGGTGCCAGATCGCCATCATCACGGCCAGAGACGCCTGTGCGCCCGCGATGTAATCCCCAGAGAAGATAGCCGAGTTTTCCGATGGGTCTGCGTTGCGGTAGCCGCGCAAAAGGGTATGCCCAAGTACGCTCTCAAGGTGCACCCCTAGCGCCCGCGCCTGGTTGTAGGGACCAGTCGAGCCATAGGCCGGGATGCGCACCATGATGATTTTCGGGTTGTAGCTCCTCAGCCAGTCGTAGGTGATGCCGAGACCTTCCATGGTCTCGGTTGCGTTGTTCTCGATGACCACATCTGACTTGGCAACGACGCGGCCGAAGATGTCCCGACCCTCTTCGGTGCGAAGGTCCACGGTGAAGCTCTTCTTGTTGCGATAGAGCTGGACAAAGGTCGGGTTGTAGTTCCAGGGACGCGGACCGGGATCGTTATTGGGATAGCCACCAGCTGCAGGAGGTAGCAACTCGGCCAACTCTTTCGAAGGGCGAGCAATGGTTCCTCGGGTCATTGGTTGCATGACGTGCGAGTTCTCGGCTTTGAGCACTTCGGCGCCGAGGTCCGCGAGGAGCAGCGTCGCGAAGGGGCCGGCCCAGACGACGCAAAGGTCGATGACCCGTAAGCCGTCGAGGGGCAGCACAGGGTTCGGCGTGCGCGCCGTTGGGGACTTCGGCGCCGTATGTGAAAGTTCGTCCCGAATCTCGACTCCGTGTTCGTCCAGCAAGCGGGGCCGGTCGACGCAGTTCCCATGGGGTCTTCGGCATGATGAACGGACGACCGGGAAAGGTGACCTCCCCGAGCTTCGCGTGGTTGGCAGTCGCCCAAAAGCCGCGGTCGCGAAAGTGTGCGTCCGCGCTAATTTCTGCCACATCGAATAGAGGGCCGCAGAGGACCTTCGCCTTGCGGGCGGCCTCCCAGATCTCGCGTTTCGTGTGCTCGCTCAGCCAGGCAAAGAAGTACGCCTCAAGCTCGGCGACGTGGTCGGGGTCGAGGAGTGTCGCGCGGATATTCCACTTCGGATCTTGCAGCCATTCAGGGTGGCCAAGCATTTCCGAGAAACGGTCCATCCGGTTCGAGGCCGCCGAAAATTCGACCCAGCCATCCGCACAGGGGTACACGCCTGCCAGGGCCGCGCGACCGTTGCGCGAGGCACGTTTGGTGCGGCGCCCCGAGAACTCGAACGCGATTGTCCCGACGTGGCGCCGGTCGGCGCCGAGGAAATGGCTGTCGGCGATGGAGAAGTCCACGCGCTGGCCGATCCCCTGCTTCTTGCTCGCGAAGATTGCGGCGAATGTTGCAGAAGCGGCGGCGGAACCAGACTCCACCAGGGCTGCGGTGCCGTACATGGTCACGGGCTCGCGCTCCATGACGCCCATCGTGTACATCTCGCCCGCCAGGGCGAAAAGCGTCAGCTCCGTCCCAAGGTAGTCCCGGTATGGGCTCTCCTGGCCGAAGTTCGAAATCGAAATGAGGGGAACGTCGGGCCTGCGGGCATGGATGATGTCCCAGCCGATGTCGAGTTCATCGAGGCGGCCCGGCCGAAAGCTCTCCACCACCGCATCGGCGCGATCGAGCAGCTCGAGAAACGTCTGTTTGCCCTCAGATGAGGCAAGGTCGAGTTCGATCGAGCGTTTGTTGGTGTTGAAGTAGAAGAACGTGCCGCTCTTCTCGGGGTCTGAAACTCCACCGGGGAAGGGCCCTAATTTGCGCGCCGGGTCGCCGCCGGGACGTTCCACTTTGATGACATCCGCGCCGAAATCCGCGAGCAGTTTGGTCGCGTACGGGCCGCACACGTATTCGGTGAGATCGAGGATGGTCAGTCCGGCGAGTGGTCCAGGCATAGGGCAACTCCAGCGGGTAGGTAGAGGTCACCCGCGCCGGTTGGCGCGGGCGGCGGCGAATCCTGGCACGGGTTGAGCAGAACGCTGACCGTGCCCGTGTGTGATTAGCTCCTTGGCAAACCGAGGCCGCGCGTCGCGATTACGTTGCGGTTCACTTCGCTCGTCCCAGCCGCAATCGTGCTGGCGACGGTGGTGAGGTAGGCGTGGTTGATGCGGCCGTTCATGAGCGCCTTCGGTGAGCCGTGGTTCAAGCTGCCCATCATCCCGAGCAGGTGCATGCCGGTGGTGGCGATACGTTGGCCGAGTTCGGCGCCGTAGTTCTTGTTCATCGATGCTTCGTAGTTCGGGACGCCGCCCCGCTTCTGGATGGTGATCAGCCGGTAGGAGATGAGGCGGGCGATTTCCGCTTCGACTGCGCGGTCGGCGAGTTCGTTGCGGACGCGCTTCAGGCGATGCGAGAGGGCCGAAGCCGGCCGGCGCGGACTTCGCAAGTGCAACGATGTCGTTGACGAAGTGCTTGTGGCCGATGGCGCCGGCGATGTTGCTGCGTTCGAAGTCGAGCAACGCAGCGCCGACGTACCAGCCGCGGTTTTCCTCGCCGACGATATTCTTCGCGGGCACGCGGACGTTGTCGAAGAACTCCTGGTTGAAGACGTGGTCGCCGCCCATGGTGATGAGTGGCTGGACGCTGATGCCGGGGCTCTTCATGTCCATAAGGAGCATCGAAATGCCGCGGTGCTTGGGAGCGTTCGGGTCAGTCCGAGCAAGCAGGAACATCCAGTCGGCGCGGTGGGCACCGGAGGTCCAGATCTTCTGACCATTGATGACGAAGTCGTCGCCGTCGCGGATGGCGCGAGTCTGGAGCGAGGCGAGGTCCGAGCCGGAGCCCGGTTCGCTGTAGCCCTGGCACCACTGCACTTCGCCGGAGGTAATTCGCGGGAGGTGCTCTTTCTGTTGCTCTTCGGTGCCGTAGCGGATCAGCACCGGGCCGAGCATGGCAACGCCGGAGCCGCCGACCTGCGGGGCGCGCGCGTTCGCCATCTCTTCGCTGTAAACGAACTGCTCGGTGACAGACATGCCGGCGCCGCCGTATTCCTTCGGCCAATGGGGGGCGGTCCAGCCCTTCTTGCCCACGGCGGTCCGCCAATCGCGCAGCGCCTGCAACTGAGCCGGGTCGTCGGGCTCTTCGAAAGCGGAGACGTTCTTTAAGTTGCTCGGCAGGGCGGAGTTGATGAAGCCGCGCACCTCGGTCCGAAATTCGGCTTCTTCGGGCGTATCGCGAAATTCCATGGGGAGACCTCCGGATGATGCGCGGAGCCTACTCCGGTCGGCGGAAGTTCGCTTGGGGCGAGATCCTTGGATTAGAGACTCAAAGAAGCAAGTGCAACGAACGCCACGCCCAACGCTACCATCAGCGAGCCGAGAGCCAGCGTATAGATTCTCGCGCTTGCTTCAGTCGGCGGACCGATACGGAGGGCGCGAAAGAGGGGCGAACCATGATCGACCATCTTTCGAACGTTGGCTTCGCGCCTTCGCGTCGAGAGCAGATTGGGGACGCTGTTTGCCAACAAAATCAGGCCGATGGCGAGGCCGATCCAGTTCACCGGCCGCCGGTGACGCCGCCGCTGCGGACGAGGAGTTTTGGGAAAAGGGTGGGCTTAACTTGCGGCTCGAGCATCGGAAGGTCGCTTGGTCACGGAGCGGCGGCTCACAAGGTCGATGACAAGACGAGTGCCTAGAACTTCGCTCAACCGATCGAGAGACTCGAATCTCGGGAGGGCCTCTCCGCTCTCGAGCCTGGAAACGGTACTGACGCTCACTCTGGCACGCGCAGCGAGGTCACGCTGCGTCATGCCGTGATCGAGCCTGCGCTTCCTTACCTGGATACCGATCTCATACAGGCGGTGGGCGCGATCGTATCCTCGTTGGACATCTCCGTCGCCTTCGCGCTGTGCCTTGATCTCGTTCCAGGAAACCACAGAACTAGTCCTCCGCTGTGTGGCCTGCGCGAACGCAGGCTTCGTATGCGCGTACCGCACGAGCTATCTCGCGAGGTTGTCGCTGCTGCTCCTTCCGGAACACTGTCAACAGGATAATCCTTCGACCGCTCGCAACGTAGTATGTGAGCCTCCAGCTTTCTCCATCGAGTCCAAATCGGAGTTCGCGAACCTTCCCCGCCAGCTGACGAGTATGTGGTTCTCGGAGGAGTGCTCCTCGGCGGGCAAGCGAATCGATCGCAAATTTGGCCTGACCAAATCGGTCCGCGGGCAAGTCCAGCAACCACCGTTCGACCCCGGGCTCGATCTCCACCGTGCCCCAAGTTTCATCCGTCATCGGCCGCCGGTGACGCCGCCGCTGCGGACGAGCAAGTCCTCGAGTTCCATCTGCCATTCGAGGGCGGCGCGGCGCTTTTCGGTGGTGTCGGCGAATTCTTCGTAGACGGCCTGGCCCCAGCGGATGTGCTCCTCCTCTTCGAGGAGGATGTGGTTGAGGATTCGGACCGTCGGCGCGTCACTCACCTGGTCGGTGACCTGGCGGTGGTGGCGGTAATAGACCGCGAGGTGGGTCTTCATCACGCGGTACAGCCCCACGACGCGGAGGAGCTGGTCCTGCTGGAGTTGCATCGCCTCGCAGAACTTCAGGAACGCTTCGTTCGGCGGCTCGGCGAGGTAACTCGTGCGCAAAGTCGGCGGTGTTTCGAGGTCCATTTTCTCCGTCTGGCGCAGTTCGGGCAGGCGTTGGCCGAGCCAGAGCGAGTGGAGCGAGTCGTGGTAGCAGTGTTCGCCGAGGGCGAACTTGAGCTTGATTGCGGGCGTCGAAGAGGCCCAGCCGCCTTCGGTCGTCATGCAGACGTTTTCGGCGAAGCGGTAGTTGATGATGCGGCGGGCGTTCTCTTCGACATTGAAGGCGCCGCCGATGTGCGTGGGTCTATCGCGAGTTCTGGCATCGGGCGCTCCTCAGTTCACCGCGGCGATGGCGGCAGCCGCACGGTCTTTCACGCGCTGGCGCAGGCCGTTCTGTTTCTTCGCCCAGTCGCGCGCCCGAACCTTGGCGGCGCTGAGGACGTCCGCGTCATGGACGTACTCTTCGTCGCGGACGATGCACTTCTCGGGGCAGACCGGGATGCAGATGTCACAATCGATGCAGCCGGCCGGGTCGACCACGTGGGTCCGTTTACCGGTCGTGAAGAAGTGGATGGTCTCGGTGGGGCAGGCTTTGCGGCAGAGGCCGCAATTGATGCACGGCTCGAGGAGGATGGTTACAGCCACCTATTGGCCCGATCCGCTCAGTGCCGCCGTCCCGCGCTCGATCTCCTCGGCGAAGAACTCGCGGATTTCGGATGACTGCGTACCGCTGAGGCGTTCGCGCATGCCTTCGAACATCGCATGGGCGCGAAGGGCGCGAGCTTCCTCAGCCGGGTTGCCATCGCAAAGCGCCTTCACGAAGTAGTCGCCGATAGCCGTGTGGGTGACTTCGTCGGCCCAGTTGTAGTCGTAGACGAGTTCCATCAGTTCGTCGTTGACCTTGCGGCCAAGGTCGCTCGTGCCCTTGAACAGATCGAGGGCCGCGCCTTCGAGGGCAACGTTGGTCACAGAGAGGCTGATGATCGGGTCGCGCATGACTGCGGCCTGGTTCTGATTTGCAGCGCCAACGCTGCGCGCGACGGCGTTGTTCGCTTCGCCTGGAGGCGAACCCGCGAGCGTATCCGGATACTCACCGATCTCGCCGCCGTAGCTCTTCAGAAGCTCGGTGCCGAGTTGGGCGTGGCGCACCTCGTCCCACGTCTGGCGAGCCATCGCCGTGATGAGTTCCCACGGCACAGGCCACTGCTGCCATTCGCAGACTTTGCGGGAGAAGGCATCGATGCCGGCGTATTCGGCGCTGACGATGCCGCTCACGAGCGCCTTTCGGAACTCGATGTTCTCCGGCGCCTGAGCGATCATTTCGCGCAGCAGGCCGAGATCGTAGTTCGAAGCATCGCCGAGCTTCTTCGCGAGCTCGGCTTTCTCCGCATCGTCAATCAGCACTGCGGGCCGGTAAGCGGGTTCCCGCTGTGAGGGTGTCTCTCGGACCTGTTCTGCGAACACTGCGGACATACGAGAGCCTCCGTGACTACTGCTTCGAAGGCAGTATAGCCACGGAGGCCATGCTTGTAACGAATTTCCGAATCAGCTTCGGAAGTTACCCCATCGTCTGGACATGCTCCGGACGGATGCGGTAGATCACGCGCTTCTCCGTGTCGTTGTGGCCCCCGTACACATCGTTTCCGGTGTACTTCTTCGACATCTTGTCGATGTGCGCGTCGGCGCCCTCATGCGTCTTCTTTTCGACCACGCCGCGCACCTGGACGTACCGGTAGGGGTTGGACTGGTCGAACACCGAGATGGCAATCCGCCCGTCCCGGTCGAGGTTGCGCGCCTTTGCCCGGCCGTCCGCAGTGTTGAAGACGATCGTCTCGCCGTCGAGGTCAATCCAGACCGGCGTGACCTGGGGCGACCCGTCTTTCATCAACGTGGCGATGCTGGCGAAGTTGGGCTTTTCGAAGATGTCGCGGTGAGACGCGGGAATGGAAGTCATTAACTTACCTCTAGTTAGTATCTTCCTCAACGTTAGCAGAGGTTCAGACCAATGCGCAAAGCCCGCCCCATACCACGCTTATTCGTATTGCCTGTTTCATGTTGTTAGGTAAGACTAATCATTGAGACGTGTTACTACGAATTCTGCCACGTTGGGAGCGTCACCCATGATCGACCGAATCCACTTTCTCGCTCTGACCGCTCTAGCAGGCAGTCTCCTCATGGTTGCTTGCGGCAGCGACGACAAAGAGCCGGATGAGGGCGTCGACGTCCGGCTTTCGAGCTTCAAGGTCGAAGCCGACAAGACGACCGTGAAGGCGGGCAAGGTAAAGTTCACAGCCACCAACACCGAGCCCACGGATGTCCACGAACTGGCCGTCCTGAAGGTCAACGGCCCGGACAACTTCAAGAACCTCGGCGAGGTCGAAGACATCGAGCCCGGGAAGGGCGGAGACGTCACGATCGACCTCGAGCCCGGCGAGTACTTGCTCGCCTGCCTCATCGCCCCCGGCGAAGCCGGCAGCACCGTGGACCACTTCCAACAGGGGATGAAGCTCGCCTTCACCGTCGAGTAGGCGTCGCGCCTGGGCCGATGTTCGCGTTTACTAAGGGCGTGCGAACGCTCATCTTCGCGAACGGCGACGCTCCGTCTCAGGAGTTGGTGAACCAGGTCCACCGCAAAGGCGACCTGATCTTCGCAGCTGACGGCGGCGCACGGCACGCCCTCGCCTGCGGCCTGATGCCGGACGCGATCATCGGTGACCTGGACTCCGTCGACGACGAGATACGCGCGGCCGTGCCTGAAGGGCGCTTCCACCGCGTTTCACGGCTGGACATCACCGACCTCGAGAAGGCCGTCGCCTTCGCACTTGCCCGGCGCAGCACTGAAGTCGAAATCCTCGGGGCCGGCGGCGGACGCTCGGACCATGCCCTCGCGAACCTCTCCGTGCTGGTGACCCATCGTGGCGCGGCCGCGATTCGGATGCACGATGAGTTGTTCGAGGTGAGCCTTGTCGACGGTTCGGCAACCATCGAAGGTCCAGCGGGCACGGTCGTTTCGCTGGTCGCCCTCGGCGTGTGCACCGGGGTTTCGACCGAAGGTCTGCGCTGGCCCCTCGAAGAGTTCACGCTCCCCTTCGGACCCCGGGGTGTCCACAACGAAATCGAGACATCTCCGGCGCGGGTCTCGGTGAAGACCGGCGACCTCCTCCTCTTCAAGGGCCGCTGGATCGAAAAGCACGAGTAAAGCGCTCGCGGAGGGTCGCGGCACCTTTTGTGGCGCTCCCTCCATACCTTCACTGACCGGGCCAGCCACACCGCCCGGAACATTGAAGGAGAAACTCACATGGCCTTTTCATTGAAAAGCAGCCGGCTCGCATCTGTTGGCCTGGCGAGCATCGTCGCGGTTGGAGTCATCGGAGTCGGCAGTGTCGCTTTCGCTGACGAGCCGGGCTCACCGCCGGCCAGCGACCAGGCAGCGCACCCGAAACACCCCGTCGCAGTCGGAGTGAAGAACTTGCTCGCCGATTCCGGGGTTACCCGGGACGAGCTCAAGGAAGGCGCTCAAGCTGGGATGACGCTTGGCGAAATCATTGACCAGTATGGCGACGTTTCGGCGGATGAAGCGAAGGCCGGCGCGCTCGAGAAGCTGAGCGCCAAGCTCGACGAACTTGTCGCCGCGAATCGAATCACGCAGGAGCAGGCCGATGCCATCGAAGCGGGCGCGCCCGCACTCGCCGACCGAATCCTTGGGGCGGTACCGGGTTCGCACACCGGCGATGGCGAGCATCACGGCAAGATCCGCGCCGTCGGCAAGCAGGCCCTCGAAACGGTCGCTGACGTCCTCGGCATCGACGTAGCAACGCTCAGGGAGCAACTTGCCGGCGGCCAGACTATCGCCGACATCGCTGGCGACCAGACCCAGGAAGTCATCGATACGCTGACCGAGAACGCCAATGCATTCATCGATCAGGCGGCCGCCGACGGGAAGATCCCTGAAGACAAGGTCGATACGGCCAAGGAGCGCGCGGCTGCAGCAATCGACAAGCTCGTGAACGAGGGCCGTCCCAACAAGCCGGCCGATGGGCAAAACCGAATGCCGCTGCGCTCGCGCTAGCGCCAGCCCAACAGAGCGGACATTCCGGCCCCGGCGAAACTTGTCGCCGGGGCCGTTCTCGCGTTCCGAGACGATAGAAATCGGGATGAAGAGTCGCTTACGAAATTTTCGGAATCGACAACCGCCGAACGAAAATCGACAATAACGATTCACCTCACCCCGGGGAGCCTCGAATGCAAGAACTCGGACGCCTTATGACCGCGATGGTCACGCCGTACACGCCAGACGGCGAAGTCGACTACGCGCACGCGCGCCGGCTCGCCAAGCACCTCGTCCGCAGCGGCAACGATGGAGTGGTGGTAACGGGCACCACGGGCGAATCGCCACTTCTTTCCGACGCGGAAAAGTACCAGCTCTGGGCAGAGGTGAAGCAGGAGCTCGGAGACTCGGCGACCGTCATTGCCGGGGCGGGCACCAACGACACCCGGCACTCAATTCATCTCTCGAAGGAAGCAGAGCGAGCAGGCGCCGATGGCATCCTGGCCGTCGTGCCCTACTACCTGAAGCCACCGCAGGAAGGGATCTTCCAGCACTTTCGCGCGATCGCCGAAAGCACTTCGCTCCCCGTGATTGTTTACAACGTTCCCGGACGCACCGGCACAAACATGACCGCTGAAACGACCCTGCGGTGTGCCGAAATCCCGAACATCGTTGGCGATAAAGAAGCGAACGGCGATCTCGCGCACACCGCCGCCATCATGGAAGGCGCACCGGATTTCAAGATCTGGAGCGGGAACGACAACGACAATTTCCATCTCTGGTGCATGGGCGCCTGGGGCGCCATCAGCGTCACCTCGCACATCGTCGCCTCGCAGCAGCAGCAAATGCTGCGCCTCATCCTCGAGGGCCGCATCTCCGAGGCCGCGGCGATTCACCGTCCGCTTTGTCGCGTAACCGACGCCTGCTTCGCCAACGGCAGCCCCAGCACGATCCGCTACATCCTTCGCCAACTCGGGTTCGAGATCGGTGCACCGCGGCTCCCCGTCGTAGAACCCGACGAAGCAATCGGCGCGAAGGTGATGGCCGAACTCAGCAAGCATCGGCTCGATGCGATGGTGTCCGCGTAGGGCGATGGCTGTCGTCACGCGGCTCGAACGAAAGTCACGCCGCTGGGAACAGGTCTGGCAGGGCGACTCCGAGGCAATCGCCCGGATAGTGGCCGGGCGCCTTGAAGCCGAAGGCGTCCGCATTCGAATTCAAGGGCACAACACCCACTACCAGACGGGCGCGTTCATCATGGCTGGCACGTGGGGGATTCTCGTGCCGGTGGGACGTGCATCGCTGGCGCGCGAAATCCTTCGCGAAAACGACGAAGGCCGCAACGTCATCGAAGAGGAATCCAGCGCTGGGCTGACCGCCAGCCAACGTGCAACGGTTGGCTTCATAGCGCTGCTCGCCCTGGGCATTGGCCTGTTCATCGCCATCGCGACTGTGATGCAGAACAACTGAAATAGGCACGCCTGGAGCCGGGCGGGTAGATGCGGCTATGGCGCCTGCACGGAATCCCGCGGCAATTCTCGAACACCGTCTCGATGGAGCACCGCGAGCCGGGCGTAGCGGCCCGGGTTCCCGGTCACCCACTCTTCGGATGCGGTACCGGCGATCTGCCGTTTGACCACCGCAGGTGTACCTGCGGCAAGCACCCCGGGCGGGATTTCGGTGTCGCCGAGGACGACCGACCCGGCCGCGATCAGCGAACCGGCGCCAACCTTCGCGCCATCGAGGACCTGGGCGCCGTTTCCGATTAACGCCTGGCGGCCAATCGTCGCGCCATGGATCACGCAGTTGTGCGCGACCGAAGCTTCTTCCTCGATGATCGACGGGAGGTCCGCTCGGCCGTGGACGACCGCCCCATCCTGCACATTGGCTCCCCGGTGGATGACCGCGTAACTGGTATCACCGCGAACGACTGCGCCGTACCAGACGGACGCGTTCTCGTGGATCGTGACGTCACCAACAATGCTGGCAGTCGGCGCGATGAATGCGGAAGGATGAATTCGAGGGACTTTGTCCCCAACGGCGAAAATCGGCATGCGCGAATTGTTGGACGGCGAAGCCGCTCTGTCGATCCGGCGCGAGAACACGCGGGGAGTAGAGTTGCCAGCTATGGATCGCATTGAGGTCGTTTCCTATGACCCGGACTGGCCGAAAGAGTTCGAGCGCATTCGCAACCGCCTGCTGCCGCTTCTCAAAGGGGACTGCATCGGCATCGAACACGTCGGCAGCACAAGCGTACCTGGCCTGGCTGCGAAGCCGATTATCGATATTGATGTTTTGATCTCGTCGCGGTTGCTGTTCCCCAGCGTCCGCGATGCATTGCACGAGGCCGGTTACGCCCATCGGGGCAATCTCGAAATCCCCGGCCGCGAAGCTTTTTTCGCGCCCGCGAACGCCTACCCGCACCACCTCTATGTCTGCTCGGTCGACGCGCCCGGCCTGCATGACCACATGGTGCTTCGAGATATGCTGCGGGCGCGCCCGGACCTTCGCGAGCGGTATGCTGCAGCGAAACGCGTGGCAGCCGCTCGCCATCCGTACGACATCGAGGCCTACCTCGATGCCAAAGGCGGGGTGATCGCGGAGATCATGAAAATGGGCCGTACAGAATTCAGTTTCGACCAATTTCAGCCGGGACCAGCGCCCGCAACGGAGGAGTAGCAGATGGAGATCGAAGGCAAAGTCGCGGTTGTGAGCGGCGGAGGATCGGGAATAGGTCGGGCCGCAGTGCTCGCGCTGACGGAGCGTGGGGCGAAGGTTGTCGTTGCCGATCTCGACGAGGCTGGTGGGCTGAAGACGGTCGACATGGTCGGAGCGAAGGGCGGCATCGCCATCTTCCGCCATTGCGATGTTACGAAGACCGAAGACCTTGCGGCGGCATTTGCCAGTGCGGTTGAGCACTTCGGGCGACTGGACATCGCCTTCAATAACGCCGGCATCGGTGGAGAAGATCTGTTCGCCGACGACCCGGGTGATTGGGCGAAGGTGGTTGAGATCGACCTGACGGCAGTGATCGACGCGACCCGGATCGCGGTGCGCGAGATGAAGCGATCCGGCAAGCCCGGGGTCATCGTCAACACGGCCTCGATGGGCGGACTGTTGCCCATGCCGGGGTCACCGGTTTATGCAGCGGCGAAGGCCGGCGTCATTAACTTTTCGCGTTCGCTTGGATACCTTGCTGCAGAATCAAACATTCGCGTGAACGCGATCTGCCCTTCGTTCACCGATACACCGCTTGTGCGGCGGAACGGCGATGAAGCGGTCGAGGAGATGGGCAAGATGGTCGGCGGCATTCTCATGCCAGAGGACATCGCCGCCGGCGTCATCGAGTTGGTTGAGGACGATTCGCGCTTCGGTTCCGTCATGCGGGTCACCGTGCGAGGTGGTCGCGACTACGCTCGCGAGGTACGACCCTTCTAGTTTCGGTGAGCAGGCTCAGGTTCGGCGAAGAGGTCGAATGCGGCCTGTGGCGCCGCCGGCGGCGTGGCAGCGTGGCGAGGCTCGGATGGCTTCCGCGTTTGCACTGGGGCTGCAGGCAGTTCTCCGCTCGAGCGCTCGACCCGTTCCGTAACAGTCCCTAGTGGCAAGCGAACCACCCGCGCTGGGACGACAGCTTCGAACCGTTGTGGACTGCAGGTGAAGAGGAGGACCTGGGCGTCCTTCGCGGCGGCAGCAAGCACAGGCCCGAGCCGGTCGAGACGAGCCGGATCGGCCCACCCAAAAATGTCGTCGAGCACGACAGGCGCGCCGCCCGAATCGCTAACCAACGCCGCGCACGCGAGCCGTGTCAGAACGGAAAGCTGCTCGCGGAGTCCGACACTGAGCTGTGCGACTTCGAGTTCAACTCCGTGGCGTGCAACCCGCGCGATGCGCAGGTCATCCGAAAGTTCGATGCGAAGCGAATCTCCCAGCACGAGCTTGCCCAGCGACTCGATCTGGCGACGGAGTGGTTCGGAGTAGTTCTCGCGAGCTTCGTCTCGTCGTTGGCGCATCGCTTCGAACAGCGTCCGCGCGGCAGCGGCCCGCCGAAGAAAAGCCTGCAACTCGTCTTCGGCGATTGCGAGGCGTTGCTCCGCCTCGACGAGTTGACCGTGGAGTCCAGAGGCGCCGGCGTCCTCGAGGACGCCGGCGATAGTGGCGCGTTCGATATTCAGAGCGTTCAGTCTCGAACTGATGCGCGCCAGGTCAGAGCGAGTCTCAGCGAGTTCGGCCGACAGGTCGGCTTCTTGCGTGAGCGACTCATTCGCCGTCGCAAGCGCAGTCCGCTCGACTTCGACTGCAGCGAGCGCCTCGTCGAGCCGGCGTTGCACTTCTTCGGATGTCTCAGCCAATGTGAGCCGCTCAAGTTCGGCCTCAGCCCGGGCAATTTCCTCGTCTACCGACTTGAGTCGCTCGGAGTTTCGGAGAGCAGTCCGTTCCAGTTCGTCCAGCTTGGCCCTCGCGGAAGCGACTTGCTGGGTAACTACCCGCTCGGCCTGCTCGGCAGCTGCGCGGTTCGCCGTATTCGCCACGGCAAGCGCTTTTGCGGCGTCGAGAGAGGCCGGCCGATCTGCACCAACTTTTAGGCCGATCTCGTCCAGTGCCGCCCGTTCCCGGCTGAGCTTGTCACGAAGGTCTGCGGCGGAAAGGTCTCGGAGGTCGCTCTTGATCTGTTCGGCGAGCGAGCGGCGCCGCTCCTCGTTCTTTGCGCGTTCCAGGGACACGTCGCGAGCCGCTTGAGCGGACTCGACGCCCCGGTCGGCCAACAGTTGCGTCAGCACGCGGCTGGCTGCAGAAAACTGCGCGGCGAGCTCCCGGGACTGCTGTCCGGCACGAACCTTGACGACAACGCCGTCGTTCAACGCAAGGGTAGTTTCGCCCGGGACCTTTCCTCGCAAGCGGATGCCCGGGCGTGACTTCCGTTTCGTGCCCATCGATCGAAATGGTCGTTGGACTGGCAACTGTGACTTCGACGGACGCGCCCTCGGCGTCCCGCAGCGCCTCGACTCGCGCCAGTTCCTTTTCAGCCCTGTCGATCTCCACCAACGCACGTTGATCGACCTTGCAATCGTTCAGCCACGCGACCAGCTTGCGCATCTCGGGCTCGTGGCGCTCGATTCGCTCCAGCCGTTCCGCCATCTGCTGAGCCTGCAACTCTCGCTCGTTCAGTCGAACGAGCGACTCTGCTCGCGTTTCCGCCACGCGCGCGTTGGCCAGCGCTTCGACGGCCTCACTGAGTTGGTCTTCAGCGGACTTGAGCATGGCTTCGGCCTCGGCCGCAGGGCCTTCGATGGCCGCGAGTGCCTCCCTGGACTCATCGCGGGCGGCGATGCGGGCTAAGAGTGACGCCTGTGCATCGGAGCGGGCCTTCAACGTCGCCGAAAGTTCGCGAACGGTGCCCTCAAGGAGCCGCACGCGTGCCGACGCCGCCTCAGCGGTTTGGGCTAGCTCTCGCCGCCGCTCTTCGCGTTCCGAGAGTTCGGCCCGGCGCGCCTCCACGACCGCCCCGCGATCTTCCAGCGCGACCAGTTCTCCGGTCAGCGATGCGTGGCGAAGCCCGCGTGCTTCAAGGTCCAATATGCGACTTGTGAGCCGATCGACTTCAGCCTGCGCTTCATCCCGGTCTCTGCGCAGCTTCGGCGAGTTGATGCTGTCGCTCGACGATTTTTCCCTGCCGGAAGCGGTGAAGTAACGCTCGTATTCCTGCTGGATTCGGTCGAACAGCGTCTGCTCCCGGTCACCGCCGAGAATCTCGCCAGCGGCGCTGTCGAGCGCGCTTAACAGCGACTGATGTTCCCCGGCTGCGAGCGGCTCGAGGCTCGCGCCCTGCTGCAACCGCAGGGCCTCCCAAAGTGCCCGATCGATCGTCTGGTCCAGGATCTGGCGAGCGCGGTTGTGCGCCTCCCGGCCGGAGAGCGTCTCGCGACGCGGCTCGAAAACTTCGAGTTCGGTGCGCGGCCCACGATGGAACCGCTTGAAATAGCGGAATCGATAGTCGCCGGTCGAAACCTCGACCTCGATTTCAGTCGCTGCATCTCGGCCGACGGGCTTCAGCCCTTTGACCAGTTGGCTCGAAGAGTCGTCGTTCTGGTCGAAGATCAGCCAGAGGGCTTCGGCAATGCTCGACTTACCGATTTCGTTCTCGCCCTCGACAATCGTGACCCCGGTTTCGCGTGGCTCGATCGTCACCGAACGGATGCCCTTGTAGTCGCGGAGGCTGATGCGGTTGAACCTCATGCAGCGCCTCGCGCAAGTCGATGCAGGAGCCGCAGCGCATCGCCGGCCTCGGCAGCCCGGTCGGTGTGCACCATCGCCGCGAGGTCGCGCGCAGCGGAGGCAGCGAACCCCGAGAGCCCGAGGCTCGAAAAGTCGTTGTCCGATGGCACCACCAGCAGGTCGTTGTCGCGCGCCCGCTGCTCGATTGCGGCGAACATCGGCCGGAAGTGCTCGATTACTTCTTCCAGCTCGGCCATCACGGAGAGGCTGACGGTTCCCTCCAGGCCGAGATTGAGGATTGTCCGTTCTTTTGTCGGCAGCCCGTCGAGCCAGGTCCGCAACCGCGCAACATCAGTGCTGTCGTTCACCGTGGACATCTGCTCCGTGAACCGCCAGGTCGCGACTTTCACGGATTCGACATCGCAAGTTTCTTCGCTGAGTGTGACCGCGAGAGCGAGACCCGGGTCAGTTTCGCGGTACTCCGTTGGCTCGGGGGCGCCGGAATACCAGATCCGGCCGGTCGACCCGACCGAAGTGCGCGAATGCCGGTCACCAAGGGCGATGTATTGGGCCGCCCCGGCAGCCACTGCGGACTCCGCCGGTCCCAGGCGTATCAGCTCGGGCTGGTCGGCGTCAGGAGCGAAGATCTCGAACCGTCCGTGCCCGGCAAGAATCTTGATTCCGGGTAGCTTCGCGGCGAGTTCCAGTTCTGCCGCAATTGGGTCGTTTGTCATCTTCTTCGACCGCCATGGCGCGCTGACGAGAGTGACCCCGGGCTCCACCTCCAGCGGCGTCCCATCGAGGACTGCAACATTGGGCGGGCAGTTCGACTCGAAAACTGTGGAGAGGTACACCGAGCCTGCGCCAAGCGGATCGTGGTTGCCCGGAAGCAGGTAGAACTGGACTTCGGATTCCTTCATCGCCTGCAGCGCTCGCAGCACGAGTTGGCGTTCAACCATGTTCGATTCGAAGACATCCCCGGTGACCAGTACGAATGAGGCGTCGCGCTGTCGGGCCGCTTCTCCGATGGTGCGGATCGCCTGCAGGCGTGCGTCATTGAAACGCGACTGTGCCTCGGGGCTGAGGAAGTGCCGGGTCATGCCCAGTTGCCAATCGGAGGTATGCAAAAACCGGACCATGTGATTGAGCAGGTTAGCAGAACATGCGTGCGGTGACACCATGAAGTTAGTATCGTCCGCGAAGTCGTCGCCACCTGTCGCGGTGAAGTGCACAATCGGTGACACGGGCCACTTGGGGTTCGCCAATGAAGATGGGAACGCGCGCGTGATAGACCTTGTGCCCTACGGGCGACCGGCGCGAGAGGCGCTGGCCGAACAGATAGCCGCAGCGAAGCGGAGCGACCCGCTCGCGCCCGTAACCGTCATCGTGCCCTCGAACTATGCCGGCCTCTCCGTGCGCCGGGCGCTCGCCGCCGCTACTCCAATCGTGAATGTCCACTTCATGGTTGCGGCACGGCTGGCCGAACTGCTTGGCGCCCCATCACTCTCGGCCCAGGGGAAGCGGCCCCTGACCCCGTGGGTCCGTTTGCAGGCCGTCCGAGCTGCCCTCCAGGAACAGCCCGGAGTCTTCGCCGAAGTCGCCAGTCATCCGTCGACCACCCGTGAGTTGCAACGAGTCTTCTCCGAGCTGCGCGAGACTTCGGAGAGCAGCCGGCAGCGGCTCGCCAGAACGAGCAGACGGGCGGCGGACGTAGTGCGGCTCTTCGAGCGGTTCCGGCAGTTGAGCGACGGCTTCTTCGACGAAATCGACCTGATGGAGGCGGCTGCCGAGAACCTCGTCTCGGGTTCGACCGCGGGCGCAGAAACAGGCGTATTGGTGCTGTACTTGCCTCGGAAGCTTGCGCCTGCGCTCGAAAGACTGCTTGCCGCGGCCGGCGCCGAACGCGTCCAGGCAGTGCTCGGCCTGACCGGCGACCCTGCCGTGGATGCCGTGACCGATTCCCTCGCTGCCCGCCTCACCACGGCCGGCGCGATTCGGCGCCTGACGCCAGGAGTTCCCGGCGCAAACAAGATCGTTTCCGCGACCGACCCGGAAGAGGAGGTGCGCGAGGCCATGCGGCAGGCCATGGCCATGATGGCCAGCGGCACGCCCCTCCACCGAATCGCCATCACCTACGAATCGCGCGAAACCTACGCAGGCCTGCTCGATGACGCGCTGGCTTCAGCGAAGATACCTCACAACGGGCCGCCCAACCGGACGTTGGCGCAGACGGTGCCCGGCAGAACCGTGCTGGGGTTGCCGAGGATCGCCGCTTCTGGCGGGCCAGGCGACCCCGGGTACGCTCGCGAAGTAGTGATGGATTGGCTGACTTCCGCGCCGATCTTCGATGGCGATGAAGAGGCGCCTTCGCATCGCTGGGACGAAATCAGCCGGGATGCAGGAATCGTGAAAGGCCCGGACCAATGGGCTAGCCGACTCGAGTTGCACGCATTTTCGGAAGAGTCGCGAGCACAGCAACGGGCCAAGGAAGGTGAGCCGACACGGAGCCGCAACGCAGAGTGGGCGAGGGCGTTGAAGGGGTTCATGGCCCGGCTACGGGAGACGCTGGGGACGGACGAGACGGTGCGAGCGAGCCAACATGCGACGGCGGCTATCGGATGGCTCGACACGTACCTCAAGGAGAAGGGGCTCCAGGATGAGGGTCAGATTGAGTCGCGGGAACAGGTGAAGCGCCAGCTCGAAGCGATAGCCGCGGGCGGCGCCGAACTGTCGGATAGCCTCGACCCGGTTGTTGGCCGGGGCGAGTTCGCGGCGGCTTTCGAGGAAATCCTCGGCGCACCGTTCGGGCGAATCGGCAAACTCGGCGAGGGGATCTTCATCGGTCCAATCTCGCTCGCAGCAGAAATGGAATTCGACGCGGTGATCGTGCTTGGAATGGTCGAAGGCGCGTTCCCATCGGCCTTGCGCGACGACCCGATTCTCACTGCGGAGGAGCGCGCCGTGACTGACGGTGAACTGCCGCCGGGCGGCAGACTGCCCACGGACCAACGGCGCGCCTACCTGGCCACGCTGCTTTCCGCCGAGACGCGAATCCTCAGCGTCCCGCGCGGCGACTTGCGTGCCCAGCGGGCGACCCAGCCCTCACGTTGGATCCTGAACTCGGCTTCCCAGCTTGCCAATGAGCCTGTGTACGCGACGGAACTCGAGAAGCGGCTGGTCGATTCCCCCGACTGGTTTCGCGTCGTCCACTCTTTCGAGTCGGCGTTGCGAAACGGAACCGCGCGAGCATCACTTCAGGAATGGGACCTCGCGAGCCTGTTCGCGCGTCGCGGCACACTCGACCGGCATTTCCTGCTTCGCGGCGGCGAAAACTGGAACGCGCTTGCCATGGGAGTCGAAGCGAAACGCTCGCGAGCGCGCCGCGGTGGGGGTCGTCTCGATGTATGGAGCGGGCGCGTCGGCCCGAACGTCGCGCCCGTACCCAGCGAGGAACAGCCGATTTCGCCGACCGCACTGGAAACCTTCGCGAAATGCCCGTTTCGCTACTTTCTCAACAACATCCTCCATGTCGGAGAACTGGAACGACCGGAGGATGTGGTCACAATCGAGCCCGCGGTCATCGGCCAGATCATTCACGACATTCTCGAGAAGTTCTTTATCGAGACGGGCAATCGACCCGATCCAGTCGCCGAGTGGTCGGCCGAAGAACGCGACACGCTTCGCAGCATCACGATGGCAAGCTTCGCGGATGCCGAGCGCCGTGGGGTGACGGGCCGCTCGCTCACGTGGCGGGCCGAGCAGGCACGCCTCCTACGCGACCTCGAACTTTTGCTTGAAGACGAAATCCGCGAGCGGCGGAAGAACGGCCGGAGATTCCACAAGGCTGAGGCGGTGTTCGGCCTCCCTGCGACGCCATCCCGGCCGGTGGTCGGGCCGCCCGCAAGATTGACGCTGGCGAACGGCAACGTCATCGCGTTTCGCGGTCTCGCGGACCGGGTTGATATCGGAGCCGACGGGGAGCTGGCGGTCGTCGATTACAAGACCGGTAGCACCTCGAGCTACAAGGAACTCACAGAGAAGAATCCGTTCGCCGGTGGGAAGTTCTTGCAGCTGCCGGTTTACGCGCTCGCCTTCCGCGATGAATCGCCGGCGCCAGTTGAGGCAACCTACTGGTTCATCAGCGAATCGGCCGCCTTCGACCGAAAGACGATCACGCTCGACGACGCGAACTACACGGCATTCGGCGGGATCGTAAACACACTCGTGGAGACGATGCGCGCCGGCTACTTCCCGGCCGTCTCAGGAGACGACGATTGGCGACCAGGCGGGGGGAGCTGGGCGAACTGCCGTTACTGCCCGTACGACCGTGTTTGCCCTTCCGGGAACCGGATCGAGGACTGGGACATCGTGAAGGGCGACCCCGGCCTTGTTGCCTTTGCGGAACTCTCCAAAGGCGAAATTCCGGAGTACGACGGTGATTGAGCTGACTGACGAACAGGCCCGAATCGATATCGAAACGGCCACGGGCGAGACGATTTTCGTCGAGGCGGGCGCTGGCACGGGCAAGACGACGGCGCTCGTCTCGCGAATCATGGCGCTTATCCGGGAGGGCGTGCCGGTCGGCGAAATTGCGGCGATAACGTTCACAGAGAAGGCGGCCTCCGAACTTGCCGAGCGAGTTCGGAAACAGCTTGAGAAAGCGAACCTCGACGAGAAGGAGCCTCTGCTGCGGGAGCGTTTTCAGCAGGCAATAGACGGATTGGATGGAGCTTCGCTCCAAACGCTTCACAGCTTTGCAATGCGCATCCTTTCGCTGTACCCGCTCGAAGCAGGTCTTCCGCCGCGCCTCGCGCTTCGCGACGACGTGCAGGCAACGCTCGCATTCCGCGACCGCTGGAACCGCTTCCGGGACGAACTGCTCGAATCGAAGGAATTGGAGCGGGTTTTACTTCGAGGACTCACGGTGGGCCTGCGATTGCGTGACCTCCAGGACGTGGCGGATACCTTCAACGAGAACTGGGAACGAGTCGCCGAAATAGAGATGCCCGTGGCCGCCGAGCCGGGTTTGGATCCCCTGGCAATTCAAAGCCCGATCACAGAAGTCGCGGCGCTACGGCGGGCTTCCGCCGAGGACAGCCTCACCCGGCGGCTTGATTCGATCGCCTCATTCATCGACGCGCTCCCGGCGGTGGACGAACGAATCAGGCAAGCAACCTCGCAGGCAGAGCGCGAAACGGCCGAACTCGACTTCCTTCGATTGCTATCGCGCATGCCTTCGATCACGAGTTCGACTTCAGGCTCGGTACGCGGCGGATCATTGGGCCAGAAAGGAAACTGGCCTGATGTCACCGCAGCACGCGAATTGATGCGTGAAGCGGAAGATGCCCGCCAGGCGATGCTCGGCGCGACCCGTTCCTGGGTGCTCTGCCAGTTGCTGCCGAAGGTCCGAGACTTCGTCATCGCGTCTGCGGAAGAACGGCGACGGCTTGGCGAACTCGAGTTCCATGACCTGCTCGTTCTCGCGCGCAACCTGCTGCGCGACAACCCGGAGGTGCGCGGCGCAATGCACCGCCGATTCCGGCGAGTGCTCATCGACGAGTTCCAGGATACGGACCCTATCCAGGTCGAACTGGCTGCACTTCTCGCGAGCGGCACGGGCGGCGCGAACTGGCGGGAGGCGGTAGCCGAACCGGGCCGCCTCTTCTTTGTTGGTGATCCAAAGCAATCGATCTACCGCTTCCGCCGAGCTGATATCGAGCTCTTCAAACAGGCGCGCGGCGCGTTCTCTGCGCGGCACCTGGCACTTCGAAAGAACTTCCGCTGCCGCCCCGCGATTCTCGATTGGGTGAACCAGGCGTGTGGGGGCATGTTCGACGCCTTCGGCGCCGGGGCGGACCCTCGCCAGGCCGACTGGATCGCACTCGAACCCGGGGTCGAAGCGGGCGGTCTGCCGGCTGTCCAACTCCTTGGTCAGCCGGTGGCGACCGGCAAAGACGGTCTTCGCGCAGCCGATATTCGGCGGATGGAGGCGGAGGCCATCGCCGCGACTGTGCTCGCTGCCGCGCAGGACAACTGGCTGGCGCGCGACGGCAAAAAGGGCACAGTGACGCGATATTCAGACATTGCCATTCTTCTGCCGACTCGCACGAACTCGCCAGCTATTGAGAAGGCGCTTGCGGATGCCGGAGTTCCAATACGGATCGAGAGCCGCTCCTTGCTTTTCGCTGCGCAGGAGATCCGCGACCTCACAAACATCCTGTCGGCGATAGATGACCCGACGGACGATGTGGCGGTTGTTGCTTCGCTGAGGTCACCCGCGTTCGCGGTCCAGGATGGCGAACTGCTTGCGCATTCGCTTGCTGGCGGTCGCTGGGATTACACCGTCGATGTACCGCTGGGGTCGCCGGAATCGGTGCGTTCAGGGATGGAGTCGCTCAGGGCATTCCATGACCAGCGCTGGTCCGCCAGCATCGGCGCTCTCGTGGAAAGAGTCATCGCGGGCCGGAAAATGCTTGAGCTTTCCGTCGCAAGTCCACGTCCCCGCGAATCGTGGCGCAGGCTGCGATTCGTGGCCGAACAGGCGCGGTCGCTTGGCGATTCCGGCACGGTCGCTTCGCTCCGCCAGTTCGTCCACTGGCTTCGAACCCAGGCCGAAGAGCGGACGCTCATCGCTGAGACGGTTGCGAACGAACCCGACGACGACGCCGTGAAGATCCTGACGGTCCACGCAGCGAAAGGCCTCGAGTTCCCGATTGTGATTCTTGCCGGCCTGGGCATTGAGCCGCGCTTCGGTGCTCCACGGGTGGCGTGGACGAAGCACGAGTCTGGCGGCGAGACAGTCTCCGTGCGAATAGGCAGGGAAGGCAGCTACTTCGCGACCCCCGATTACGAACAAGCGAGGCTGACGGAACGCGAACAGTCGTGGCTTGAGCGGGATCGCCTCTTTTACGTGGCCGCCACCCGGGCCAAGGAACGGCTAGTCGTCAGCCTGTATCACGGCGAGCGCAAGGACCATGCCAGTCGTCACGTCGATCAAAAGTGCGCTGTTGCGGAATGCCTCGAAGCGCTGCGCGGACGCTACCCGGAGTGGACAAGCCTCGTGCCGGGGCTGCCAATGGGCTCGGGTGTGACTTCGGAACAGGCGCCTGAGCAGACCGAGGCCGACCGCGACGCATGGATCGCTGAGCGGGCCGATCGAATCGAGCGTCTCGGTCGAGCGCCGGTACTGGCAGCGACGACTATCGCTCATGACGAAGATGAAGACGACGACGAAAGGGAACCCGAACCGCACATCGATGACCAGCCATGGAAGAAGGGCCGAGCCGGTACCTCCGTCGGGCGCGCCGTGCATGCAGTTCTTCAGACGATTGACCTTGCCACCGGCGATGGACTGAAGGAGACGGCGAGAACGCAGGCGGTCGCTGAAGGAATCGCCGACGAGGCCGATCACATCGCAAGGTTGGTCGAAAGCTGCAGGGCTTCCGATGCGGTCAGGGCGGCACTCGCGTCGGGCCGGCTCTGGCGCGAACTGTATGTCGGCACAGCGATCGAAGGCACTGTCGTTGAGGGCTTCATCGATCTGCTCTATGAAGACCAGGACGGGCTCGTGATCGTCGACTACAAGACGGACTCGGTGCGCGATGCCTCGCAGATCGCGACCGCGATGGAACGCTACCGCCTCCAGGGGGCGGCCTACGCCATCGTGCTGGAGGAGGCGCTGAAGCGGCCGGTCTCGAAATGCGTGTTCGTCTTCGCCGAACCGAAGACTGAGGTACCAATCGCCGACCTCGAGGCAGCGAAATCCGCCGTTCGCGAAACCATCCGGAGGAAGTTCACTCCAGCGGGAGGATGACCCCGGGGTTGAGGATGCCGGCTGGGTCGAGGGCGCGCTTAATCGCACGCATCGCCGCGATATCCGCCTTCGAACGCGTCAGTTCCAGCCATGGCAACTTGGCAATTCCGATGCCGTGCTCGGCGCTGATGCTTCCCCCGAGTTCGGCCACAAGGCGAAGGACGGCGTCATCGGCCACCTCGTCTTCGGGCTCGAGTCCGAGGATGTTCACGTGCAGGTTGCCGTCACCAGCGTGCCCGAACAGTATTGGCCGCGCCTCGGGCCGTACTGTGGAGATGGCGGCACGGACACGGCGTTCGAATTCCGGCAGGTTCGAGAGCGGCAAGGTGACATCGAGCTTGTGCGGTATGCCTTCCGCGTTGATGGCTTCGGTGTGGCGCTCGCGGTAGGCCCAAAGGCGTTCCCTGCCAGCGGCATCCGTCGCCAACGCTGAGTCCTGAATGTCGGTGCATTCCGTCAGTACTTCGGCCAGCTCCGCGGATTCGTCCCGGCGCGCGGCCGTTTCGACCAATACGTAGCACCCGGGATGCTTCCCGAACGGCAACGACATTCGCGCGTGCGCACAGACCAGGTCGACGCCTTCCGCGAAGAATGCTTCGGCAGCCTCGAGTGAAGACATGGCGCCTCGCACCGCGGCCACCACATTGAGCGCGGAATCAAGGTCAGCGACGCCGAGGAGCGCCACGGAGCGCTGCTGCAGTTGCGGCACCAGCCTCACCCGAACCGCCGTCACGATGCCGAGTGTCCCTTCGCTCCCCGCAAACAGTTGGCCCAGGTCGTACCCGGTGTTGTCCTTCACCAGTCCGGGCAGCCGCCGGACAATGCTTCCGTCTGCCATTACCGCTTCGAAACCGAGTATCTGGCGCCGCATCGAGCCGTAGCGGATGACGCGAATCCCGCCGGCATTGGTGGCGACCATTCCACCGATGGTGGCGCTGTCTCGCGATGCCAGGTCGACGCCGAACGCCCATCCTTGTGGGCGGATGTGCTCCTGTAGCTGCGCAAGCGTTGCGCCGGCGCCAACCGTCACTTCGCCCGAAATGGAATCGAAGTCCGTGATCCCGTTGAGCCGCGAAAGGGAGAGCACCACCTCGCCGCCGCGGGGTACCCCTCCGCCAACGAGTCCGGTGTTGCCGCCCTGCGGTACCACCGCGAGGCGGGCCTCGGCGCAGATCCTGACGACATGGCGTACTTCATCGGCTGTCCCGGGGCGGACGACGGCCCTCGCGGTGCCGTGGTAGCGCCGTGTCCAGTCCGTCTCGTACGTGGCACGCATATCGGCATCGGTGAGGACATGTTCATCCCCGACGACCGCGCGAAGCTGCTGCAAGAAATCTTTCACCACGGCTCCGAGTTTAGCGCCCGAGGACGCTAATCGTCGGAAGATTCAGGCGGAAGCGGAGCCCACGAGCGTGGTCCGCGCCGGAATTTCCTGGGCGATGCCGCGGAGGGTTTCGATGACCTTGTTGTCGACCGCATCGCGAGCCGCGCGAATCGCACTAAAGATTGCCCGGCCATTCGACCGTCCATGGCCGATGACGACGATGCCATCGACGCCCACCAGCTGAGCACCGCCGTATTCGGCGTAGTCGAGGCGGCGTTTCACCTTCCGTAGCTCAGACATGAGGACGAGGCCTGCGGCCCGGTTCCAGGGCGTCAGTTCCACGGCCTTGCGAATTTCGCCGAGCAGAAGTTCCGCCATACCTTCGGCCGTTTTGAGGACGACGTTGCCGGTGAAGCCATCCATCACGGCGACGTCGCATACGCCCTTCGTCAGGTCTTTGCCTTCAACGTTGCCCATGAAATTCAACCGGCTCGCGCGGAGCGCTGCGTTCACTTCGATCGTTAGCTGATTGCCCTTCGAATCCTCTTCGCCGATCGAGAGGAGGCCGACGACGGGGTTTGCCGTCTTGAACATGCGCTCCATATAAGCGGCGCCCATATAGGCGAACTGCACCAGGTGAATCGGGCGGCAGTCGGCGTTCGCTCCGACATCGAGGAGCATTGTCAGGCGGCCTTCGCCGGTGGGGAAAATCGTCGCCAGCGCCGGGCGGCCAATTCCTTTGATGCGGCCGAGGGTGAGGAGTGCGCCCGCCATCGTCGCGCCAGTGTTACCCGCGGTAACGAAGGCGTCGGCTTCGCCGTTTTTCACCATGCGAAGCCCTACGTTGATGGAGCTCTCGGGCTTGGACTTGATCGCCTCGGTCGGGTGCTCGTGCATCTCGATCAGGTCGGGCGCATCGACGATGCGAAGGTTCTTGGCGTTCGCACCCTGGAGTTCGGCCTCTATGGCAGCCTTCCGGCCAACCAGCGTCAATTCGACGCCGAGTCCGCCTGCGGCCATGAGCGCCCCCGCAACGATTTCCCCGGGCGCGTTGTCGCCGCCCATCGCATCGAGAACGATTCGTGCTGTCATCCGTCTCTCCTGCGCGCCATTACAACCATGCGTTCGCTTTCGTTGGTGAGCGGGCCAAGCTCATAGTCGCCGTAGACATCGCCCAGCACCAGCCCGGCGCGCTCCAGCATGTACTCCAGTTCGAAGCGATACACGTACCGAAGAAGATGTTCGCTGATCTTGCGTCGGACGATGCCCGAATCATCCACTGTCTCGTAGGTCACCCGAAGGTGCCGCGTCTGCATCGCGAGATCGTCTTCGTGCAGGTGGAAGCAGTCGAACGATTGGCCATCTTCGGTCTCGCCCGAGAAGACGAGCACTTGCTGGCCGTTCGAGTCGGGGTCCAGCGAGGCGGCAGGACCGGGGAGATCGATCGCCAGCAGGCCGTTGAAGACCATCGCCTCGCCCAGCTGCCGCAGCAGTTCGACCTGCTCTTCCCCGTCCTCGCAATACAGAAAGACATCGAGGGGGAGCAGCACGAGACCATAGTGATCGCGTTCGAGGGCCAAATCAGCTACTCGGCCCTCGATGAGAGTCACATCAAGCGCATCTGCCTCAGCTTTGGCCCTCGCTCGCGCCAGCATCGAAACCGAAGCGTCGATGCCGGTGACCGCATGCCCGGCGCGCGCGAGTTCGAGGGCGATTCGCCCTGTCCCGGTGCCAACTTCGAGAACCGGCCTGTCTGTTCGACCCGCGAACGAGAACCAGAGACCGGTGTCATCACGGTAGTCGCCGTGGATTGCATCGTAGAAGGCTGCGTCTGCTGCGTAGGGGTCGTCGGGCACGGTTGCGATTGTGGGGACAGCCTACGGAACGCGCCACCAACGACCGAATTACTCGTTAGTGAAGCAGCTGTTCTTCGGTATCGGGCTCATCGTCGCCTACTTCGTCTTGCCCGGCTGCTCGGGACTATAGACGGCTCAAACGACGTTCTTGTGCGACCTTTTACGTCGCGGTAATGAAAGGGCTTGCGCTCGGGCTTATCATGTTATGCAAGGGTCCTGTCGAGGTGTCCGCTCCACCTCCGGGACCCTTGCTTTTTGCCCTTTTTCCTCGCCGGATGGCCCACCGAGCGGTAGCATCTCGCGCAATGAGAGTGCTGGTCTTCGGCGCAAACGGACAACTCGGTTCTGACATCGTTCGGCTCTGGAAGAACGACCCGTCCGTGGTTCTCATCGCCGCCACCCGAATCGATGGCGATGTCACGGATACGAAGAAGATCAGCCGGATTATTAAGAAGCAGCGGCCAGATTTCGTTGTCAATACGACGGCGTTCCACAACCTTCCGGTTTGTGAAACCGACCCGGTCAAGTGCTTCGCTGTGAACGTCGTAGGGGGCACCAACATCGCTGCCGCGTCGGCCGAAGTTGGCGCGACCGTCGTCCAGATCAGCACCGACTACGTATTCGCCGGCGACAAGACTTCGCCCTACCTGGAAGATGACGCTCGGCACGCACTGAACACCTACGGGGCCGCCAAGATCGCGACCGAAGAGATGGTCCGCATCGCCAACCCGAAGCACCTCGTCGTGCGTGTTTCCGGGCTGTACGGGCTTGCCGGTTCGGCAGGCAAGGGCGGCAACTTCGTCGAGACAATGCTCAGGCTTGCCCGCGAAGGCAACCCGATCCGGGTCGTTGGCGACCAGACGACTTCCCCCACGAACACGGCCGAGATCGCCGAGGCACTCTTGCCGCTGGTCAAGGACGGCACGAACGGCGTCGTGCATCTGGCGGCAGGCGAAGGCTGCAGTTGGCACGCCTTCGCTTCGGAAATCTTCCGCCTCGCCGGAGTTTCGCCGGAACTAACGGCGGTGACGACGGAAGAGTTCGGCGGACCCGTGAAACGTCCGATGTATTCCGTCCTCGGCACAACAGTGGCGCCGCCGATGCGGAACTGGCGCGAAGGCCTCGCGCGATACATGCAGGAAAAGCATGGGATGTGAACGTCGAATTCGCTTCCAGCGCACTTAGGGAAAGGTACGAGGACATGTCCTTGGCCACGCGTACCTGGGGTGAGGCAATTGCTGCGAAGTACATTCAGCGTGTTGGGCAGATTTCGGCTGCGTCTAGCATTCAAACCCTCGGCCAGTTTCGATCCCTCAAGCTTCATCAATTGCGTGGCGCACGACGTGGACAGTGGGCGTTGACCATCCATGACCGATGGAGGCTTGTCTTTTCGATGCCAGATAACCGAACTGCTAGAATCGAAGAGGTAACGAATCACTATGGCGACTGAATCTAGCTCCCGCGTTTGGTCCAATTTGGCAGTTCCTCCTGGCGCATCGCTCCTTGAAGAGCTTGAAGCGCGAGAGTTGGCGCCCGAAGCCATCGCGGCTGAACTGGGACTGACTCGGCGACACTTTGCTCAGGTTATTGCGGGGAACAAACCGGTTACTGCGGAGCTAGCACTCGCGCTTGAAGCCCTTTTGGATATCGACGCGAGCTTCTGGATGAACCTTCAAAGTGACTATTCGCTGACCATCGCCCGCCTGAAACGGGATCAGAAATAAGACCAACCCGCCTACCCCGCTAGCCCAGCATTCCGTACCATCCGCCAAACGAATTAAGGCTGGGAGCACCGCATGCGGGTTCTTGTCACCGGCGGAGCGGGATACATCGGCAGTGTGCTGGTGCCAAAGCTCCTTGAACGCGGACATCAGGTCCGGGTCGTCGACCGCATGTTCTGGGGCCTTCCGCATTACGCAGGCCAGCCCGGCGTCGAACTGGTCAACGCCGACGTTCGGCAACTCCCGGAGGGAGTGTTCTCCGGCATCGACGCCGTGGACCACCTGGCTGGATTCTCCAACGACCCGACCGCCGAATTCAGCCCCGAAGCCAACTGGCAGATGAACGCCGTCGCCACCGATTCCATCGCCATGCTCTGCCGCGACGCCGGGGTGAAGCGGCTGGTATTCGGCAGTTCATGCTCCCTTTACGATGGCGCCGAAGACGACGAAACGCTGCTCGACGAACATGCAGCCCTGAATCCCAGAGGCGCCTATGCAACGTCCAAGCACTACTCCGAAGAGTCATTGCTCCGGCACGCCGGCGAGGACTTCGAACCGGTCATCCTTCGCCAGGCGACGGTCTTCGGCTCCAGCCCACGAATGCGCTTCGACCTTGTCGTGAACGCGTTCGTGAAGGATGCGCTCGTGCGGCAACGGCTCATCCTGCATGGTGGTGGACGCATGTGGCGGCCACTCATCAGCGTGAATGACCTCGCCGATGCCCACGTTGCCTGCCTCGAGGCGCCGAGTGAGCTGGTCGCAGGTGAAACCTTCAACGCCGTGGGCTCGAACTACCAGGTTCGCGAACTCGCCGAAGTGGTGGCGAATGCGCTGGTGAAGCTAGGGCAGCCGGTGGCGCTTGAAGACGGCCCGCTGCCGAAGATCGTCCGCAACTACCGCTGCTCGGGCGAAAAGCTGCGCCAGCGCCTGGACCTCACTCTGGAAACCACCCCCGCGATGGCAGTCAATGTGCTCGTCGATGAATTTGGCAAGGCCCCGATAGAGCTACTGGGACATCCACGGTTCTACAACATCGCGTGGATGGAACTGCTCGAACAGGTCCGGCCCGCGTACCAGGCGATGCAAAACATCTTCGAGCCGATCGAGGAGTAGCGTGGATATCACCGTTACCAGGACAAAGCTCGAAGGCGTAGTCCTCATCGACACGGACTTCTTCCGCGATGAGCGCGGATTCTTCATCGAGGCATGGCACGCAGAACGCTTCCGCGAGCACGGCCTGCCGGATGCGTTCGTGCAGGACAACCACTCGCGCTCCGCGCGCAAAGTGCTGCGCGGAATGCACTACCAGGACATGACCGCACCGATGGGTAAGCTCGTCCGCTGTACTTCCGGCGCGATCCTCGATGTGGCGATTGACCTGCGCGTGGGCTCGCCTACATTTGGCGAGTGGGTCGGCGCCGAACTGACCGCCGACAACATGCGGCAGATCTGGGTGCCTGATGGATTCGCCCACGGATTCGCAACACTGAGCGAGTTCGCCGAAGTGCAGTACAAGTGCACCGGGCTCTATACGCCGTCATCCGAGGGCGGCATCGCCTGGAACGACCCGGATGTCGGCATCGATTGGCCCTTCGCTGACCCGGTGCTTTCGGGGCGCGACCAGAACAACATGAGCCTGAAGCAATACCTCGAACGCCCGGCCTTTCACCACACCGGGAATTGACCCACCTGCGACGTACACTGATCGAATGATTCGAAACGCGTGGTTTGGAGCGGTAGTCGCGCTTGTTTTGCTGTTCGCTGCGTGCGGCGGGGATTCCGGCACCAGCGCAACAGCGACCCCTGATACGAATGCAACCGCCTCGGCGACGGCCACCGCGCCAGCCTCGACAAGTTCGACGACTCCAACTGCTGCGCCGACCACACCGCCAGCGGCGAAGAAACTCGGGACCTCGGCGGGTATCCCGACGACGGCGAAGGTCCCCGATTTCGCCGCCCTGGATGGTGCGAAGACCTCCTTCGGCGTCATCGATGGGGCGGCCTACGCCATCGAGGTTCCCGACAGCTGGAACGGGGAACTCGTGCTCTACGCGCATGGGTACGCAGGTTTCGGGACCGAAGTCTCGGTCCAGACGCCCCCCTCGTCGTTGCGGCGTTACATGATCTCCAATGGCTTCGCGTGGGGCGCCAGTTCGTACTCCGAAAACGGCTACGTGCCCGGAATTGGTGCTGACGACACGCTGGCGCTCAAGGCGAAATTCGTCGAGCAATTCGGCGCGCCAAAGCGAACCTACATCGTCGGGGCTTCGATGGGCGGCAATGTCGTTTCGCTCGCGCTCGAGAATCAGATCGGAGCGTACGACGGAGGCATGGCAATCTGTGGCGCGCTGATGGGTATCGGCCAGATCGACTACCTCCTTTCGTGGGTGGCGGCGGCCGAATATACGTCGGGCATCCACTTTCCTATCGGCGAGCCCGGAGCGAATCTCCTTCCAGTCTTCCTCCAGGACGTGCCGCGGGAACTCGGCGCACCGACCACCCCGACCGAGAAGGGCAAACAGTTCGCCTCAATCGTAAAGAACCTCACCGGTGGGCCTCGGCCGTTCTTTCAAGAGGGCTTCGTTGAGCAATACTCCGTGAACTTCGGCCTGGCACTGCTCGACCCGGAGAGGAAACTCCTCGTGAATAAGGCCGCAACCAACGTCGACGCCACCTACCATATCGACGCCGGTCTCGGTCTCACCGATGCCCAGGTCAACGCTGACATTCGCCGCTTTGCGAGCGACCCGGCGTCGCGCAATTCCGAGGCGCATCCCGATGCGGTCCTGACGACCGGGAAAATCAGCGTTCCGCTGCTGACGTTGCACGGCACGGGTGACCTCTTCGTGCCGATTTCGATGGAACAGGACTACAAGAAGGCGGTCGCTGCTTCGGGAAAGAGCGACCTGCTCGTCCAGCGCGCAATTCGTTCGGCCGGACACTGCAAGTTCAGCGAACAGGAATTGACGACAGCGTTCGAGGACCTCGTTTCCTGGGTCCGCGATGGCAAGAAGCCAAAGGGCGAAGACCTCTCCGGCGACCTGATGAACGCCGGGCTCGAATTCACGAATCCGCTCCGTCCCGGCGACCCGGGCGGGGTGAACTGATTCGTCGGCATTGCGAAATCGAATGAGCGATCGTAGGATGGCCGCGAGCGATGAGGAGGTGTCTATGCAAACAGAACTGACTTTCCCGATGACCTCCGCCTCCGGAGTCCGGCGCTAGTTTCGGCGCCCGCTCCCGGCGAAATTGCCTGAGCACTGTGCTCCTTGATTCCCGGGAGGAATCCTTCTTGTCCATTGGTCTTGATCGCGCGGCGGTTGATGCTGCCCGCGAAAACTACGAGCGCTGGCTTCGTTCAGCGCATACGGGCGCGCACGCGCGCCGCACCGCCGAGAAGAATGCCGCATTCTTCCTGCCCCATCTGAATCCCGGTATGGCCCTTCTCGACGCGGGCTGCGGGCCGGGCTCCATCACCCTCGGGCTTGCCGAAGCCGTCGCTCCTGGCGAGGTCATCGGCGTCGACATCAGTTCATCGTCACTGGAGTCCGCGGCCAAGTTAGCGACTGAGCGTGGCATCACCAATGTGCGCTTCGAAGAGCACCCAATCTATGCGTTGCCGTTCGAAGCAGGATCATTCGATGCGGTCTTCGTCCATGCCGTCCTGCAGCATCTGGACGAGCCGGAGAAGGCACTCTCCGAGCTGTTTCGGGTGATGAAGCCAGGGGCGGTCATCGGCCTCGCCGACGCCGACTTCGATGGCGCGATTATCTGGCCCGAGGACCCACTTCTGGGCCGTTCCACGGAAATCATGTCGGGCATCCGCTTATCGGGAGACCCACGTATCGGTAAGCGGCTGCGTGCGCTGCTCGCCGGCACAGGGTTCGTGAACGCGGTCGGCTCCGTCGTTGCCTCGGCCGAAGGCGACGCCATGGCTGTGGCCATGAACGGTGGCTTCTGGGCGAACTACTACGCCCAGGAGCCGTTCATTGCGTACGCCGAGGCTCTCGGCATCTCCACGACAGTCGAGATGCTGGCAGTCAGCGAAGCGTGGAAACGCTGGGGACAACACCCGGGCGCGTTCGCTGCGCGCTTCTGGTGCCAGGCGGTAGGCTTCAAGCCCTGACCCCATCGCCGGCTTCCTCGGGCGGCGAACCGTCACGCACGACGGGTTCGAGCGCGCTCCGGAGCACCTCGAAGTACGTCTCGTGAAAGGCGGCGGTGGTGTGTACACCGTCGGGTTGATGGAAGACCGAGCGGTCGGGCGCCCGGCGGAGGGCGCCTTCGAGGTCCGCCAGAACGAAGTGATGTTGCTCCACCACGGCAAACAGACGCTTGTGCAATCGTTCGATCTTCGTGTGCATACCCGGGTTGCGGCGCTGCGTTTCGGCAGAGAAGCGAGCGTCTGCGACCGCAACCACCTGTAGCGCCTCGACCTGCGCAAGTCGGTGCAGGATTTCCTCGTAGATAGTCACCGTCTGCCCGACGGTGGCCATTGTGCGGGTGCGGAGAACTCGTGCGCGCAATTTTTCGGCCCGCGCCGTTAAACCGGTCGCGCCGTTTCGACCCAGACGTAGCGGCCTGGAACCTCGTTTCGCTGCGGCGATAGAGGCGCTGCGCTCGCGCACCGAAGCGCTGCCGCACCGATTCCTCGACGGTGCCCACGGTGAAGACGTACGTGCCGAACGGGAGGATGAGGATGTCGGGCGCAGCGGCTTCGACTTCTCTCACCAGGTACTCCACGGCCCTGCCGCCGATCGGGGCAAAGCGGACGCCCTGCAGTTCGCAGGGCGTCCCAGATTCGGATTGGATCCAGGCGCGAAGGCGTTCGGCCCACGGCAGCACGCCTTCCGGAAGGTAGGCATCACCCGAATCGCTATGGCCCGCGATGAACAGCTTCGTCATGGGCCGCGATGATACGGGTTAGTTCAGCCGCTCGATGACCGTCGCGGTGCCGATACCGCCGCCGACGCACATGGTGATGAGGCCGTAGCGGCCGCCCGTGCGCTCGAGCTCGTTCAGCAACGTGCCGAACAAGCGAGCACCCGTGCATCCGGTAGGGTGGCCGAGTGCGATGGCGCCGCCGTTCACGTTCACCTTGCTCATGTCGGCGTTCATCTCGCGCTTCCAGGAAAGCACGACGCTAGCGAAGGCCTCGTTGATCTCCACGAGATCGATGTCGCGGAGCGTCAGGCCGGCTCGCTGAAGCGCGAGCGGGGTGGCCGTGATTGGGCCGGTGAGCATGAATTCGGGATCGGAGCCGACAACTGCCTGCGAGAGGATGCGCGCTCGTGGCTTCCAGCCCATCTCCTTCGCCTTGTCCGGATGGGTCAGGAGGACCGCCGCTGAGCCGTCCGTGATCTGGCTCGAATTTCCAGCATGGTGGACGCCGTCTTCCTTGAAGCTCGGCTTCAACGCCGAGAGACCTTCGAGCGTCGTGGTTGGCCGGATGCCCTCATCGAAGTCGATGATCGCGTCGGTCCATTCCTCCGTGCCGTCGGCCTTCTTGTTCTTCTTCTTGCCTGCCACCGGGATCATTTCTGACTTGAATCGGCCTTCTTGCTGCGCCCGGACGGCCTTCATCTGGCTCTCTACGCCGAACTCATCTGCCTCCTCGCGGGAAACGCCCCACTTCGCGGCAATCCTTTCGGCCGAAAGCCCCTGCGAAGTGAGGTCGTACTGATCCTGCATCGACTTCGTGAAGGGGAAGCCCATGTTCTGCCCGACGTTCGCGCCGAGTGGAACCTGGGACATGAATTCGGTGCCACCCGCAACGACTACTTCGTGCGCTCCCGAACCGATCTGGTTGGCTGCGAAGTGAACTGCTTGCTGACTCGACGAGCACTGGCGGTCGAGCGTTACGCCCGGAATCGTGTACGGCCAGCCAGCCGTGAGGACGATGTTGCGGGCCAGGTTCGTCGACTGTGCGCCGACTTCGCTCACACAGCCATAAATGACGTCGTCGACAATGTCCGGATCCATGTGGTTCCGGGTGACCAGCTCCTTGAGGAGGATGGCCGAAGTTTCGATCGGGTGATTCTGAGAAAGGACACCGCCGCGGCGACCGAGTGGTGTCCGGATGGCGTCAACGATTACGACTTCACGCATGATTCAGTTCCTTCTGAAGTTGTTTGCTTCGTACGAACGAAGTGTATCAGCGACCGGAAACATTCACGACCGCAGCGAACCTCGATTAGGCTGGTTGTGTGACTTCCACACTGGCACCAACGGATGGGCGAGTCGTCGCAGTCCACTCAAGCCCGACGCACACCTTCCAGAAGCCGGGCCAGCCTGCAATCCGGCTGGTTGCGGGGCTCGGAGTGGAGGGCGATGCACACAGCGGCGTGACTGTGAAGCATCGCTCACGGGTCGCCAAAGACCCTTCGCAGCCGAACCTCCGCCAGGTGCACCTGATCCACCAGGAGCTCCACAAGGAACTGCTCGCCCAGGGTTTCCATGTTTCACCGGGTGACATGGGCGAGAACGTCACGACCGCCGGACTTGATTTGCTGGCACTTCCAACGGGCACCCGGCTCTACATTGGCGACGTCGGCGATTGAAGTTACAGGGCTGCGAAACCCATGCTTGCAGCTCGATCATTTCCAGCAGGGCCTGATGCAGGCCTGCCTCGACCGGGACGATGAGGGCGGTCTGATCCGTCTCGCCGGTGTCATGGGGATCGTGCTTAACGGCGGTGAAATTCGGCCAGGCGACGCCATCCGCATCGAACTTCCCGAAGAGCCTTACCGGAAGCTCGAGCCCGTTTAAGCGGGCGGCGCAACAAACCGAAGGGCTCCGGGAACCACTTCGATTTTCGCCGGCAGATAGCCACCGTGTTCGCCGTCAAGGTCGAGCAGTGTTCGCCTGGGAGATGACAGCTCCACCATCTTGGCCGGATGCCTGTCGATGCCCTCCATATCGAGGTGAGTGCCGCCCTTTCGCTGTCCGTCGGCGCCACGCAGCGCCGCCTTGCGGCCAAGATCGCCCCAGCGGATCACATCGAGAATACCGTCGTCCGGTGCAGCGCCGGGTGCGGCCGTAAGGTCGCCTCCCCAGAGTTCCATGTTGTGCGCGCTGATGGAGTTGTAGCGCCCGTCGAAGGTGTTTCCGTCGATCGACAGGGTGAACTGACGCCCCATCGAACCAATCATCTTGACGCCGCCCATGATGAGATACGGTGCCGTGTCTCCAGTCCGTTTGAGCCACTTCGGCGTCGATTGGGAAATCTCGGGGATCCAGCCGGCCGATGCTTCGAGAACGAAATACTGCACTTGCTCGTTGCCATCCTCGTCCCGCGAGGTCACTTTGCCGACATCGAGCAGCCGTTCATTGCCCGCCTGGATTGCCTTTAACGCCTGGCTGCCCCGGGCCATGCCGAGGCACTTCGCGACATCCTTACCGGTACCGAGCCCGATGGTACCGATGCGCACGTTTTTCTCGGCGCCACGGCCCAGAATGCCGTTCGCAACCTCGAACACCGTGCCGTCGCCGCCGCAGGCGACCAGGAACAGACGTCCGGCATCGATCGCCTCTTCGGCAAGCGTTTTGCCATGGCCTCCGTGCGTCGTGAAGACGATGTCGGCCGCGAGACCCGCTCGTTCAATGGCGTCGATGATGGTCCCGATCCGCTTGCGTGTGCGCCCTCCCCCCGAATTGGGGTTGAGGATGAACAAGGGTCGTGCGGCAATTTCTGGCGGTATGCTTTGTGTCACACACGAACCGTAGCGCGAACCATAGAGACGGTGAAGGAGCCGCGTTTGGAATCCCACGAGAGCTTCCGGGCGATGAATACCGACATCGACCTGTTCATCGAAAGCCCCGCACCTGCCCCGCCTGGAGCTTTCATCGGGGCGAAGCTGATGTTCGAACAGCAAGAGCAGCGATTTTCACGGTTTCGGGAAAACAGCCTGCTCATGCGGCTTAATCGGGGCGAAGTCATCGAGGACGCGTGGCTCGCACGCGTCGTGATGATGGCCATCGACGCGAACCAGATCACCGGTGGTTATTTCAATCCGATGGTGCTCCCTGCTTTAGCCCGGGCGGGCTACGACCGTTCGTTCGACGACATTCAGCTCGGCGGTGTACTGGAATCGCAGCGGGTTCCCGATCCCGGCAAGGTGCTGCGGGTGGACGGCCTGCGCGTCGAACTCCTCGCCGGACAGCTCGACCTCGGCGGGATTGTGAAGGGCTGGTCCGCCGACCTCGCCGCCGAAAGCCTCGCCAGCGACGGCGACGCGGCCTTCGTCAACGCAGGTGGCGACATTCGCTGCATCGGGAATGACGGGTCCGGCGCGGGCTGGCTGATGGACGTGACGGCGCCTGACGGCTCGAAGGCCTGGGAGGGGCGCCTCACTGGCGCTATCGCAACCTCAACGACGCGGAAGCGCCGATGGACGACTACGGACGGAACCGAGGCGCACCACCTGATAGACCCCGGGACGGGGATGCCCTCCGACTCGGAGTTCGTGCAGGTGACGGCCCGAGCCGAAGCCTGCTGGCTCGCCGAAGTCTGGGCCAAGGCCATACTTATTGGCGGTCCGGAAGTTCTCGACCGGGCAACGCGCGTGGGCATCAACGCGTTGGCTTACGACGCGCTCGGCACACGGCGGACATCGGGGCAGTGGTAGGTCAGTCTTTTAACTTCGAGAGGTCCTGGACAAAGAAAACAGTCGGCCCTTCCAGCGTAGAGCTTCCACCGGCACGTTCTATCGTGACCAATACCACGTCGTACGAGGCTATGCCTCCGGGCAGCACCGTCTGGTAGCGGGCGAAGCCGTCAGCGTCGGATTCGAACGTCCCGAGCGGGAAGAACTTGCCGTTCGAGTTCGCCCAGAGTTGATAGGTCTCGCCGGGAGGTCGTTGCGGGAGGTCGCTGGCGACGAACCAGACACGCTTTTGGTCGCCATCCCAGATGAGCCTTCCGATGGAGTTCACGCCGCCCTCGGCGGGGAGGACATCAGCGATTTTTGTGTTGTTGGAAAGCAGAGCGACTATGAGTTCCTGGTCCCCGGTGGCGGCGATGGAGAGCCGCTCCGCCTCCTTCTCCTGGTCGTCGAGTTTTCGGGTGAGCGCGGCGATTTCTACTTCCTGGGAAAGCGCCGCCTGGATCTTCTGCTGCAGCCGTTCGTCGTCCTGGCGTAGGCCATCGAGTTGGCCGCGCATCCAAACCATTCCGGTGAAGGCCGCGATGGCAACGAAGACTGCGGCGACGCCCGCGAGCGCGCGTCCGGCGCTTACGGCCCGGCGCATCGGCCCCGGCCGGCGGATTCCGGCTGCAGTGAGCACCTTGTTCTTGAGTCGCGCCGGAGCCTGCCGGCGAGGGGAACTGACCGCGAACGTAGCGACGAGTCGTTCGGAATCGCGGGCAATGTCGCGGCATGCCGAGCACTCCGCCAGGTGGAGTGCAATGGTGCGCTCCAGCGGAGGTTCTAATGAGCCGATGGCGTATTCATCCGCCTGCTCTTGCGAAATGTGTTCCCCGGGCATCACAACGTATCCCTAATCCCTCGACTCAATCGACCGGCGCAGTTTTTGCATCCCTAAACGAATCCGCGTCTTCACGGTGCCAAGCGGTTCATGCAGCTGGGCCGCAATCTCCTGCTGCGTGAAGCCACCGAAGTACGAAAGCTCCAGAGCCAGCTTCTGGTCGGCCGGAAGCGCCCGCAACGCTTGCCGCACAACAAGTTGTTCCTCGTGGAGTTCGGCGGAGGTCTCCGGATCGACCGGGTCGACGCTGAAAAGCGGTTCGGCGCCCTCATCGGGCTCGCCAAATGAAGTACCTTCGCGCTTCCGGCGTCGGCCGCGAGCGCGAAGCTCATCGACAGCGCGATTGCGGGTAACGCTCATAAGCCAGCTCATGAAGCGGCCACGTTCGGCCACGAACGTGCCGGGCCTGCGCCAGAGACGGACGAAGACATCCTGGGAGGCGTCCTCCGCCAGGCCCGCATCGCCAAGCACACGGAATGAAGCCGAGTACACGAGGTCGATATACCTGTCGTAGAGGACAGCAAAGGCGTGTTCATCGCGGTTCACGATTGCGAGCATGAGAGCGTCATCCGGCCATTCGATGCGGTTAGCGATGTCGCCATCCGCAGGACGGGTGAACTCCACCGTCCTTCCAACATTACGTATACCAGAGCTGTCCGGATTGCCTTGCACTGCCATAGGCTTCTCAAATGCGAATGATACATGAGACCGAGGGCTGAACCATCGCCTTTACCATTCCAAGCGAAAGGCGCCTTGCCATTTACCGGTGGCTTAGCCGGCGTTGTCGACACTGGAGCCAACACCACTGGAGAACGCTATCAATGCGCCGCTTATTTCGTCCCCTGGCCGCCGGAGTTGCAGGACTCATGCTGCTGGCCGGGGCCGCCTGTTCACAATCACCCGCAGCGACAGTCAGCACTGAAACCCAATCACCATCAGCCACCTCGGTTGCATCCGTTCAACCAACTCAGCAAACGTCGGTCAACAAGTCGACTACGGAACTCTCGACTGCCGACCTTGTGAAGCTGGCCGAACCCGCAGTCGTTCGCATCGAAACGAACAGTGGCGTCGGCACGGGTTTCGTCATCCAGTCCGACGGCTACATCCTCACCAACAACCACGTAGTTGAAGGTTCGAACGGCCGGACCGCGAACACGATTCGCGTCACGTTGAGTGACGGCTCCGTCGTGGCGGCCACCGTCGTTGGTACTGATGCTCGTTCCGACCTTGCCGTGATCAAGATCGATAAGTCCGGCCTCAAGGCGCTACCATTCGCGGACCTGAACACCGTCCTCATCGGGCAGGACGTCGTCGCCATCGGCTATGCCCTCGACCTACAGCAGGGCGAAGGCCCGTCGTTCACGGTCACTCGAGGCATCGTCAGCCAGAAGAACCGCGTTATCGACGAGGGCGCTTCGGCACAGATCTACGGCGCCATCCAGACGGACGCGGCCATCAACCACGGCAACAGCGGCGGCCCGCTCCTCAACATGTTTGGCGAAGTTGTCGGCATCAACACGGCATTGGCCCCTGATGGAACGGGCGGCGTCGCGCTCGGCATCGGCTTCGCCGTTGGATCCGATGTAGCGAAGGCAGTGACCGAGCAGATTATCGCCAAAGGCGTCGTCAACCGCGGCTTCCTCGGCATCGGCGGCTTCGAAGCGCTCCGGCCGGCAAAAGCGAGTCAACTCAACATCCCAGACGGGCAGGGTGGACTGGTCGTCGGAAACGTGTCTGCAGGCGGCCCGGTGGGCTCAGCCGGACTTCGCGCCGGGGACGTCATCATCCGCCTCGGCAACACCCAGGTGGCCAGCGAGACCGACCTCACGGTGGCACTGATCAAAAGCAGTGCCGGCGACAAGGTGACGATCGAGTACTACCGGGACGGCAAGAAGGGCACGCTCGAGGTTACGCTCGGCACGCCGCCCTCCTAAGAACTCTCGAACCTCTCCAGTGACAGGGCCTCCCATCGCGGGAGGCCCTGTTGCGTTTTGACCCGCTACGCTGAACCTGGTGGAACCACAACGCATCGTTTCGTTGGTCCCGAGCTGGACCGAACTGGTGGTGGCACTCGGTGCGCGCGAGCGCCTGGTCGGGCGGACGAAGTTCTGCACCGAGCCGGCGGACCTGGCCTTATCGGTCCCGGCCATTGGCGGCACCAAGAATCCCGACATCGCGAAAATCGCGGCGCTCAGCCCAGACCTGGTTATCGCGAACAAAGAGGAGAACCGTCGCGAAGATGTCGAGGCGTTGGAACGGTTGGGCCTTCGCATACTGCTTACCGACCCGAATTCCGTGGAAGGCGCCGTGGCCTGTATTCGCGAGATAGGCGAGGCGATCGGCGCCGCCGCGGCCGCGGCCGCCAACAGACTCGCACAGGACATCGAGCTAGCCCTGGCGGAGACCGGGCCGTCGAAGCCCGTGAGCGTCTACGCAGGCGTCTGGCACAACCCGATGATGGGACTGGGTTCAGAGAGCTACGGGCACTCGCTGCTGGAAGCGTGCGGCGGTCGTAACGTGCTTGAAGATCGCTCGCGATATCCGGAGCTCACCCTGGACGAGCTTCGCTCGCTGCAACCGGACCTGATCCTGCTGCCCGACGAGCCATTTCCATTCGACGCGAGCCATGCTGGCGTCTACGGAGAAGTCGCACCGGCGCGCGTCATCGATGGGAAGTTGCTCTGGTGGTACGGCCCACGAATGCCACGAGGCGATCCGTGAACTGCGCCGAATTCTCTCCGAGGCGAGCCAACGGTGATGGACATTCGTGTCGTCCCGCCGGGTCAATTCGGGGTTGCGTGTCTGGCAGCGCTGACCGAAGCCGTGGCCGGAAGGCCCGACATCACCGTCGGACTTCCCACGGGCAACACGCCCGTCCCTCTCTACGACCAAGTGGCCAGGGCCGTCCGTGAAGGAGAGGTCGGTATCTCCGCCTGGCGACCTTTCGCCATCGATGAGTACGGCGGCCCGAAGCTTCACCCATGTTCGAATCGCGCCTTCTTCGCCCGTTACTGGGACATCATCGCCGGCGCCCCGGCAGTCGAGCAGTTCGACCCCGAGGCAGCGGACCTCGACCGTGAAGCGCAGCGAATGCGGGAGGAGATTGAGCGGGCAGGCGGCCTCGACGTCGCCGTACTGGGAATCGGCATGAACGGCCACGTGGCCTTCAATGAACCCGGGAGCCGACCGGAAGACTCAGTACGGCGCGTCGAACTGACCGAAGCTTCACGAAGCAGCGCAAAGCCCTGCTGGGGCGAAGAAACCCCGACCTGGGGCCTGACCCTCGGGCTGCGGGAACTCTACGGTGCTCGGGCTGTAATCCTGATGGCGAACGGCCGGGCGAAGGCCGAAATTGTGGCGGCGGCCATCGAAGGGCCGGAAACCCCACAGGTTCCCGCAAGTCTCGTGCGGAACTCCCCGAACGTGGTCTGGATTCTCGATGACGCCGCGGCGTCCCGGCTCAAACGCTAGCGCTGGGCGCGCTTGTCGAACGCGATTTCACCCCGGCAAATCGTCATCTGGACCTGCAAGTCGCCGTCTACCACGACGAGGTCCGCGTCCATGCCTCGTTCGATCTGGCCTTTTCGATTCGATGCACCGGCCACCCGGGCGGGATTAGTTGAGCAGAGCCTGAAGGCTGTCGGCAGGCTTATCCCGAGGAACCGCATGGTGTTGCGGAAGTGCTGATCCATGGTCTCGACGCTGCCGACAATCGTTCCGTCCGCCTTGGCCGCCTTGCCGCCCGAGACGGTGACCTCTTCGCCCGCGAAACTGCCGCTTTCGGCACCCATCCCGGCAAGATGCAGGTTGTCGGTCACGACCACGGTCCGATGTGGACCGAGGATGCGGTAGGCCATCAATAGCGGCCCGGGGTCGACGTGGGCGCCATCGCAAATCAATTCACAGGTCACCTGGTCTTCCAGGAGCGCGGAAACGATGGGGCCACCTTCGCGCTGATGCACGGGACGCATCGCGTTGAACAGGTGCGTCACGTGGCGGATACCCGAATCGAAGCCGGCGCGGCACTGGATCGAAGTCGCGTCGGTGTGGCCCATTGCCGGGATAGCGCCGCTGGCCGTGATCGCTCCCGCTAGTTCGAGCGCGAGCGGGAGCTCTGGCGCCATCGTGACCTGGCGGATGTGGCCACCGGCGGCCTCCTGGAAACGAAGGAACTCCTCGCGCACTGGCGGACGCAGCATCGCTTCGGGAAAGGCGCCGTGCCGAAGCGGGTTGATGAACGGACCTTCCATGTGGAAACCGAGCACCTCGGCGCCGGTCGTGGCGTTCACCAGCGGGCGTAGCAGCGAAAAGATCGTCTCAGTGTCCTGGGCGTCGCGACCTACGGTGCTGACCAGGAACGAGGTCACCCCGTTGCGCGGCGCCCAGGCCGCGTAGTCGCGGATTCGCTGCGGGTCGTGAGTGAAGAACGAATGCCCGCCTCCGCCATGCACGTGCACGTCGATGAACCCCGGGCCGATGGTGAGGCCGGCGACGTTGATCACCTGGGCATCGCCCGCGTTCAGTCCGTTCCCGATGGCGACGATCTGCCCGTCCTGGCAGAGCACGTCAGCCCGCGATGGCCCCGAGGGCAGTGCGACAACGCCATTGCGAAGGATGAGACGGCGCGACATGGAGCTTTACATTCTCCTTGACGGTGCGTGAGGGCCAATTCTACGGTTGCGCAAATTTGTTCGACCGGGCATCTATGAGCATACGCATTTCCCGGCGGACCCGTGGGGTGGCCGCCATTATTGTCGCGGCACTTGGGGCCGTCTACCTCTCTTTGCTCAGCTATCAACAGGTGGATGGCTACCTGTTCCCGGGGAACGAACTGGACTTCCCGGCCGTATCGGCTTCGATTCCCGGTACCAAGGTGACTATCGACGTCACACTGCCGGGCGTATCCACCACCGCTCCCGAACCGTGGCGCCCCAGCGACCGCATGAACATCCTCGTCCTCGGTCTCGACCGCCGACCGAATGAGCCGGTCGATGCCTCGTACCGCGCCGACACCATGTTCGTGGCGAGCATCGACAAGCACGCGGGCCGATTGCAGCTTCTCGCCATCCCGCGAGACACGTGGGCCGACATTCCCTACGGCGATGTGCCGGGTGTCTGGGCTCAGAACAAGATCAACGCGGCCTATAGCTACGGACAGTTCTACAAGTATCCGGGGGGCGGTTCAGCAGCCACTGTCGCCGCTGTCGAAAAGAACTTCAACATTGACATCCAGCATTATGTCGTCATCGACTGGGTCGGGTTCGTCGAGCTGATAGACGCGATCGGCGGAATCGACATCGACGTGCCCGTGGAGATCGCGGACCTCGTCAACGACGAGCTCGACGCCTTCCCCGACCGGACAGTGAAGGCCGGCCGACAGCATATGGATGGCCAGCAGGCCCTCGGATATTCACGCGTCCGCGTCGATGGGGACCTGAAGCGGATCGAACGCCAGCAGCTCGTGATTCAATCGGTTGCGAACAAGTCGGTGAGCCTCGGTTACGTCGCGAAGTTCCCAGAGTTGTGGGATGCCTACCGCCACGCCTTTCGCACGGACGTTGATAACGCGTTGGTCCCGGGGCTGGCACTGCTGGCGAAGCAGATGGATTTCTCGCGGATCGAGAGCTTCTCCCTGGGCTCCGCGATGTACGGCGGCATCGCTGAGGATGGCCAGTTAATCCTGCTGCGGAACGATGACAAGGTGTACGACATCATCGACCGATTCTTCGCAGACCCTGAGGCTCGCGACGAGGCTCCCTCGATCGTCATCCAGTTCGGGGCGGGTCAGGATGCAGCCGCCAAGAGTGCCCAGCAACACCTGCTTGAATACGGGATACCCCCCGCCTACCTCAAGTTGGTGCCGGCGGAAAACGCTGGCAATGCGGGAATCTTCGATGTCAGCGGAAAGACGTACACCTCACAAAAGCTGCGCGAACTCTTCGACCTGCAACTTCTAAACCCCGAAGGGGTGATTCCGGAAGGCGCGGATGTTGTTGTCCGGCTGGGGCCCGATACCGAGCTGAAGTCTCCTTAAGCTGAAGTCTCCTTAAGAAGAGGGCCTTCACTCGACCGTGATGGTCGCCTTCATCTGAGGGTGGAATTCGCAGGTGATCTTGTATTCGCCAGGACCGGGCGGCGTCCACGAGAAGACCGCGTCGCGCTTCATCGTCCCCGACTCGTTCGTTCCATCGATGGTCACTGTGTGTAGTGCCGTCTCACTGTTCTTGAAGAAGACCTCTTCGCCGGCCTTTGCCGTGAGCGCCTTCGGATTGAACTTCAGACTGTGCTGATCGATGAATGGCGCACCATCCGGCACGCCTTCGACGCCGGATGCGCGGCCGGTCGCATCATCCCCGCCGGAACTGCATGCGACACCAAAGGCCGCGGCCATCAGAGCAAGAAGAACGGTCCCGAAAATGAGCGTCAGAGATCTGCGAGTACGCATGGCTGTCCCCCGAGGATGCTCTACCAAGTGTCTCTGGATTCGCTGGCTCTGCAAAGGCGATCGTGAAGAAATGCACAAACTTGTATGTCGGCATGGATGCTGCCTATCGGAAAGTCGAAGGCCCCCGGTTTCCCGGGGGCCTTCAGAACAAGAGAGGCGGGGTGCGCGACTCTGTGACGACTCGCTAGCCGGAGCGAACTCCGATCGAAATTTATGAGACAAATGATAAAGGTGTCAAGCGTTTTAGCCTTTGGTTTGACTGCGCGCGAGAATGGTGGCTCAATCGTTGCAATGTCCGACAGGCCTATCCCGATGCAAGTGTGCTTCCGCTGCGGAGACTTACTGGCCGATATCAAAGGTTCCAGGCTCGCTGTCTGTCGCACCTGTGGCTACAAAGACGATTGCTGCTAGACGCCGAAACGCCCGGTCTCGACCGGGCGTTTTAGGGTGTTCGAAGTCGTGGAGGAGGCTAGGCGGCGCGATGCGCGTCTAGAGCCGCTATCTGTTCGCGAAGTCGACGGATGCGGCGCAGCCGGTAGCTGTTCACTACCGCGCTGGCGTCGTCCAGGAAGACCGGTCCGGCGCAACGGCTGCAACTAACAAGAGCCGAAAGGTCTTGATCGGGCGCCAGTTCGCGATCTCGGAGTCCGCCAACGGTTAGCGGCGCGCCCTTCTGGCCAACCCAACGGCCGTTTTCGAACCCGCAATGCAGACACTTTACGTTCCCAATAACCAGCATGACCCTGTCCTCCTGACGGAAGGAGTATGGCCGCCATACATCTCGGCACGGGATCGGGGGAAACCCTTTGGAATTCCACGGGGTTCCCGCGATTAGCATCCGCGAATCCTTACGGCGCGCCACACTGTCGTATTTATTTACGACAGCGTACGGTCCGTTGCTCAATAGATTCGGGAAAGTCCTAGGACGTTTGAGCGACACTATCAATGCGGTAGTGCATCGATCCCTGGGGCGCTTCGACCTGGACTTCATCGCCAACGCGCCGGCCAAGCAACACTTTGCCGACCGGGGACTCAACGGAGATGCGGCGCTCGCGGGCGTTCGCTTCTCGTGAGCTCACGAGTTGGTACGTCTCCTGCCGGTTCTTCTCCATGTACGTGACGGTAACCATCGAGCCGAGGGCTGCGAGGTCTTCATCCCTTCCGGAAGAATCAACGACTACGGCCCGCTTCAGCGACGTTTCGATTCGCTGCTTGCGGTCGTTTGTGAACGCAAGCGCTTCGCGCGCGGCGTGATAGGGAGCGTTTTCACGAAGGTCGCCATCGGAACGAGCGAGGGCGATGGACTTCACGAGGTCGGGCACCTTTGATTCGAGGTCCGCGAGCTCATGTTTCAGCGCCTCGAGGCCATCGGCCGTCATCTCGATCGGGGCTTCTTCGATTCGGACGGCGCTGGCACCTGCGCGGCCGCCACTGCGACGAACGCGGACGTTAATGCCGTAGTTCGCCGTGGTGTAATTCTTCTTCTTCAGGAACTGGAACCAGGCTTTAAGCGCCGTCACGCGGTGTTTCGCGTTGGGATCGGCGCTGCGTATCTGGCTCTCGGCATAGCTCTCGACCCGGCTCCCGGTAAGCGTGGAGCACTGGGTCGTCGGGTCCGCATGTTCGACGTACTTGCGGACGTACTGTTCGTATTCGTGCCTTAGCACCGGCTTCAGTGAGGTGAGGTATTCGTCGAGGGCTTCACCCAGGGTGATTTGCGCGACAGTCGCACCCTGCGCTTCATTCGTCATTCTCAGAATGTATCATCGATCCGATGAATGTGCCTTCGGGGTTTCCCTGAGTATGGAATGGGATGAACTACCCGAACTGTTCCCAACGTTCGGAGATTCCGAGCGTTGGTTGCCTCTGCTACGGACCCACCAGGAACTGCTCACCGAGGCCGAGCCACATACGCGGGTGACGAGCGTCGGCCCCGCGGAAGCCGTGCAGCGGCACTTCGCGGAGTCGCTCGAGACCTGGCGTATCAGTATCGACCTGTTCGGTTCGGTGCCGGCTTCCCTGATCGACGTCGGAAGCGGAGGAGGCTTCCCCGGACTGGTCATGGCCTGTGTCGCCCCTGGCTCGACGTTTCACCTCGTGGAGCCGCTTCAAAAAAGAGCGCGACTTCTCGATGCTGTGGCAAACACACTGGGCCTTTCAAACGTCCACGTGTACCCGCAACGGGCAGAGGACGCAGGACGCGGACCATTGCGTGAACACGCAGAGATGGTCACGGCCCGAGCAGTCGCGAAACTCCCCGAGCTGCTTGAGTACACCGCGCCGTTCGCAAAGGTGGGCGGAATGATCGTGCTCCCAAAAGGAAGCGGCCTCCCGGACGAGCTGGAAGGCGCGAGTGCGGCAATGCGGATCCTTCACTGCGGGCATCGTTCGACGGTCGCGATGCGGCCCGAGATCAGTGAGGCGGTGCGGCTCGCGGTCTTCGAAAAGACGGCGGCGACGCGCAAGCTGTACCCTCGGCGTGCCGGGCTTCCCGGGAAGCAGCCTCTCTAAACGAGCAGTTGCGTACTCCTTTTATCGAATACCCCTCCTCGACAAGATGGAGTCGTGCTATAGTTCGCGCGACCGGCCGATCAGGCAGCTTTACGAGTAAGCGCGCTGACCCAGTTCGAGCCAGTAGCTCATGGAGGCAACATGGATCCCAACCTGATTCTCAACAAGGTTCTACGGCTCGCGCGCTTGGATACCACCGTGTTCGATGAAGTCCGAGATGACGTGAACGAACTCATTCCGGCACTGATCGTAGCCGCCGTGAGTTCACTTCTCGCGGGACTTGGCGCCACGCTCTTCTGGGAGTTCAACTTCGACTTCGGCCCTGACAAGGTCTGGCTGAACACCTTCATACTCGGCGGACTGTTCCTCGCGGCGCTCTACCTTGTTTGGGTCCTGATCACCTACGTGGTCCTGGTCCAAATCTTCAAGGCCTCCGCCGACCTCCAGTCGCTGATACGAACCATGGGCTATGCCGCGCTACCGCTGGCATTGTCACTGTTCATGTTCATCCCGGTGCTCTATCCGGTCTTCGCGATCGTGCCGATCGCGCTGCTCTTCGTGATGTCGATTTACGCCGTCCAGGCGGTAACGAACGCCGATTCCACGCAGGTGGTGATCGCCAACTCCGCTGGCCTTTCGCGTGATGGTTTTGGTGCTCAGCATCGTCGCGTTCTCGAGTGACAGTCAGCGTCATCGGCGCAGGCATCTTCTCAATCCTGTATCAAATCTCCCTAAGCTCACTCGGAGACGCCAAACCAAATCGAATGGCCGGAGCGCACCGCTCCGGCCATTTTGGCGTCTCCCCCGTTCGCATGATTCTCGAAGTCCCGCGGTCGGGTAGGCTGTCGCATCGTGCCTCGAGATTTCGCCGCCGCTGCCCGCCGAAATGAGCGTCTCTTCTACGCCTTCGTCTTCCTGATGGAGTTCGGCTTTTGGATGGCAATCTGGGTCAAGTACCTGACGCTGATCCGCCATTTCGAACTCAAGTACATCTTCCTGATGGACATGCCCTTCTGGCTGATGATCGCCGTCCTCGAGGCTCCATTCGGGGCTCTTGCGGACCGGATCGGCCACAGCCGCGTTCTGGCAATCGGGGCCGGGGTCTACGCCCTCACCATCGCCGGGTTCGGCTTCACCACGAACTACTGGATGCTCTTCGCCGACTACATGCTCTGGGCGGTGGCGATGGCCTGCCGCAGCGGCGCCGACCAGGCCCTGCTCTACGACTCGTTCAAGCAGGGCGGAATCGAGCAGCGCTTCTCCCGGGTAGTCGGTCGCGGTTTCGCCCTGGCCATCACGGCGGGCACCACCGGGATCATCCTCGGCGGGTTCCTGGCGGCGTTCACCAGCCTCGCGTTCACCGTGCAGATCAGCTTCATCGGGCCGCTCCTGGCGATGGTTGTCGCGCTTCTGATGATCGAACCCCAGGTCGCACACGACCGGCCCGGGTACCTGGACAACCTGAAACGGGGGTTCACGTACGCCTGGCAAACGCCGCAGGTGCGGTTCACCGTGCTCCTCGGCTCCACTGTGATGATGGCGGCGTTCGCACCCGTCATCCTGATTCAGCCGTTTCTCATCGAACACGACGTGCGTACAGGCCTCTTCGGAGTGCTCCAGGCGCCGTTACAGATCGCTGCCGTCACAGCAGCAATTCTCGCCCATCGGGTCGCCGCGAAGACCGGGACTCCGGCCATGTTCGCCGTTGCCTGCGTCGCAATGGTCCTCGCGTTCGCCGGGCTCTCGACAATCGACCGGGTCGGGGTATTTGTCTTGTTCGCAGTCCCTATGGTCATTCGCGGCACCATGCGGCCGACGATCGACACGTACCTCAACCAGCACACGCCGAGCGAAACACGAGCAACCGTCCTCAGCGTCGCTTCGCTCGTCATGAGCGTGCAGGTCGCGTTCTTCGAACCAGCGGTCGGGTTCATCACCGACGACATTTCGCTCCGTGCGGCTTTTGCCTTTGTGGCGATCTACTTTGGACTGGTATTCCCGCCGCTCTACGTTCTTTGGAGGCGAGCCTACGTGCCGGCCCCCGAGTTCCCGGAAGCCGTTGAAGCGGCCGTCGCCTAAACGACCACTTGCTCCTTGTATTCGCCATAGACCCGGCGCCACATGTTGCAGACTTCGCCCACCGTCGCGCCGGCATTCACGGCGGCGATGATGAACGGCATCGTGTTCGCCTTCGGGTCAGCGCTCGCCCGCTCCAATGCCGCGAGTGCTTCGGCGTGGGCCGCCTGGTCGCGGTTCGCCTTGTGCTGCTTCAACCGGGCCAGGTGCCGGCTCTCGCCTTCGGGATCGAACTTGAGGATCGGGATTTCGGGCTTCTCTTCGGAAAGGTACTCGTTCACGCCGACGACGATTCGGTCGCGGGTATCGACCTCGAACTGGTAGCGCGACGAGGCGTCCGCGATTTCCTTCTGGAAGAAGCCCGTCTCGATGGCCGGGATGACGCCGCCAAGGGCATCGATCTGCTCGAAGTACTTCAGCACTTCCGCTTCCATGTCGTTCGTCAGCTTTTCAACGAAGTAACTGCCGCCGAGCGGGTCGACCGTGTTCACTACGCCGCTCTCGTGGAGGATGACCTGCTGCGTGCGTACGGCGAGGCGGGCCGCCTTGTCGCTGGGCAGGGCGATCGCCTCATCCATCGCATCCGTGTGCAGTGATTGCGTGCCGCCCATTACCGCTGCGAGTGCCTGGATAGCGACGCGCACGAGGTTCACTTCAGGCTGCTGCTCGGTGAGCGAGACGCCGGCCGTCTGTGTATGGAAACGCATGAGCCACGAGCGCTGGTTCTTGGCCCCAAACACTTCGCGCATCTGTCGTGCCCAGATCCGGCGCGCGGCGCGGAACTTGGCTACTTCCTCGAAGAAGTCGTTGTGGCTGTTGAAGAAGAAGCTGATGCGGGGAGCGAACGAGTCGATGTCGAGTCCGCGAGCGAGCCCCCACTTCACGTATTCGAGGCCATCGGCGAGCGTGAACGCGAGCTCCTGCGCCGCCGTCGAGCCGGCCTCGCGGATGTGGTATCCGCTGACGCTCACCGGGTTCCAAAGCGGCATCTCGTTCGAGGCGAACTCGATCGTGTCCGTCACCAGCCGCATCGAATGGTCCGGCGGGTAGATGAACTCGTTCTGGGCGATGTATTCCTTGAGGATGTCGTTCTGAAGGGTGCCCGCCAGCTTCGCCCGGGGGACGCCACGCTTCTCCGCCGCGGCGATGAAGAGCGCCCAGACGACCGGCGCCGGGCTGTTGATAGTCATCGAGGTCGTGATCTTGTCGAGCGGAAGGTCGCTCAGCAGGATCTCCATGTCGCTCAGCGAATCGACGGCCACGCCGCAGCTGCCGAATTCGCCTTCGGCCCACGGTTCATCGTGGTCGTAGCCCATGAGCGTCGGCATATCGAAGGCGATGCTGAGCCCGTTGTTCCCGGTGGCGAGCAGGTCCTTGTAGCGCTGGTTCGTCTCTTCTACGGAGCCGAACCCGCTGAACATGCGGATGGTCCACGGCTTCCCGCGGTAGCCCGTGCGGTGGACGCCACGCGTGAACGGATAGTTCCCTGGCAGGTTGATGTCGCGCTCGTAGTCGACGCCCTCGACATCGGTCGCATCGTAGAGCCGGTCGATCGGACGGCCGGAGACCGTCATGAACGGCCCGGCGAGTTCCTTGCCCTCCTGGACAACAGCTTCGTCGTACTCCTTGCGGAGCTGCTTTGCGCGTTCCTGGTCGGTCATGGCTCGGGCCTGCCTTCTACCGGACTGATTCAGACAGTCTAACGGTCGCAGCGACCGTCATCGAGGCGCCAGATGGCCACAGCATCACTGAAGTAAACACAGCCGTTTGAATCCGAAGCAATCGCGAAGGCGCCGCCATCGACCTCGCGAAGCAGGCGTGGCTTCTCCGTCGCCGACCCGGAGGAATCGAACCCGATGGCGTAGATGCCCTGCGACTGGAACGTGCTCCAAACTGCCTCCCGGCCAGCGTCGGTACTCCGAACAATCACACCCGAAGGCGCTGTTCGGGTGGAACCCGAGTCGTACAGCGGGTCGGCCAGGGCATTTCGTTCGTCGCTTAAGGGCCATTCTGCGTTCATTCCCGGCGTCACCAGTCGCAACTGGTCGTGCCCGAGGCCGGCGCCGTTGTCGGCGACGAAGGGGAGCTGGGTTTCGGTATCGCAAGTCATTCCGAACGGGTTCCGAAATCCGAATGCATACGTCGGGAATTTGTTTCCAACCAGCCCGGCTGGCTGTAGGTCCGTCCCAACAATTTCCCAGCGCATAATTTTGCCGATCCCCGAATCGAGGGATTGGACCGCACCGCGAATGGTTTGCGGATCCTTGAGAATCGAATGGTGGAGGGTTGAAGGCTCCGTATCGCTGGTCCCGACGAAGAGCGTGTCGCCACAAATGGCAATCCCGGACCCAAAGTGGACGCCGTCTACGTCTCGTCGCCCGACAGGCAGATCCGCGACCAGCGTTTCCGGTGCACCATCGCGCTGACTTACGTCCAGGCGAATGATTTGCAGCACCGGCCCGTCCGGAGTGTCGTTATCGGCCGTGGTAAACAGGATTGGAGTCGAAGGGTAGTCCGGGTGAAAGACCACGTGGAAACCCTGGGCACCATCGGCAACCGGTAGTCGCACGGTGAATACTTCGTGGTACGAATCTCCCGACGGCTCGTAGAGGTGTACGAGTGCCGCCTGGAGTTCCACCACAGCCATATCGCCGTTCGAAGCGACCGCAATCCCGGTCGGCAGAAGCAGCCCCTCGATGACCCTCGATGCCTCGACGGCCGGAGGGAATGATGGTACCGGCCGGGTGCTGCCGGTCTGCCCCGCGCGTGTTGTAGGCGTCGACTCCCCAGAGGAGCACCAGCGCCGCCACGGCTGCGAAAGCGATTGGCACGCCCCGTTCAACCACCGCGCGACGAGGCGACATTTTCGTGGCACCAATCGCGATGCTCGCGACACCAACCGCGCCGAGCAGCACGCCGGTCGCCAGTGCCAATGACTCCAACGCAGTGGAGGCAAATGGCTTCAGTTGGAAGTGCACCCAATCTGCACGCCCCGCGTCGAACACACTCAAGCCAACGGCGACTGCCAGGGCGACTCCAGCAACCGCAAGGATGCCGCCAGTCCACCTTCTCCCCTCGCGCCAATGCCACAGCCCCGAGAGGAACAGGCCGACCGCAAGTCCCAGCGCGATTGTGAAAAGCCATTCATCGAATCGAGCATCCCAGCTGAGAACGTCAGGGCGGCGCATAAGCCGGAGTCTAGAGGTGAGCCCGATTAGCGGCTCCCGTCCGCGACCGTCATCGAGATGGGCCAGCCCGAGTCGGCGCCAAGCAGCATGCGTTCGTCAGCAGGCTGCCTCACTCAACCCCTACAGCCCCGCACTCGCACGCGGTACTCTAAGTTCATGGCCAAAGACGAATCATTCGACATCACAACGGGTTGCGACCTCCAGGAGGTTGCGAACGCAGTCAACCAGGCGCGCAAAGAGATCTCCACGCGATTCGACTTTAAGAACGTCACCGCGGAGATAGACTACGAGCACGGGCAAACCAAAATCGGGCTCCACGCCGCCGATGACTACAAGCTCGATGCCATGTGGCAGGTGCTCAGCGCCCGGATGATCGCACGCAACGTGCCGCTCCAGAACATGGTCCGGGAGACCGAGCAGAAGGCAGGGCAGGGCACAGTTCGCCAGGACGTGAACCTCGTCCAGGGAATCGAACAGGACATCGCCAAGAAGATCGTCCGATTCGTGAAGGATCAGAAGTACAAGAAGGCACAGGCACAGGTCCAGGGCGATGCAGTTCGCGTGAGCGCGCCGAGCCGTGACGAACTCCAACTGGTGATGAAGGACTTGAAGGGCCAGGACTATGGCATCGAACTCAAGTTCGGGAACTTCCGGTAGTTCGACTCAGACCCCGCGCGTGAACACCTGGTCGAGCGCCGCCCGGCGCTTCCGGGCGGCCTCGCGCTGGAGCGCCAGTCGCCGGTCGGTGCGGTGCTGATTGCGGCGCTCGTAGGCCACCCACTTCAGGACCAGCCCGATCAGCGCCACGAGAAAGATCATGTTGCCGCCGATCCAGAGGATCAGGATTGAGATCCGCTGATCGGTGAGGGCGTTTGGCGCCCAGCCTGGGGCGCCGGCGGCGAAATCGGAATGCATCGCGGTGGTCATGCTCAGGAACATTCCCCCGAAGAGCCCTTTATGCGTCATCTCCACGAACACGTAGAGCGAGCGGAGCGGATAGGGCATTCGCCAGCGAAGCGGGTCGGCGGCTAACGCGGGCATCCAGAAAAGAAGTCCCACCAGCAGGAGCGTGGACTGCTGCAACGTTCGAATGGTGCATTCGAGGCAGCCTCATCCGTCAACGAGGTGAATTGCCAGAGATAGGTCGCTATCGCGAAAAGGAGCCATGAAACAACCGGAAACGTGAGCAACCGTGATGAGCCGACTGCGGTACATGCGGCGGAGCATGCGACGTCTCTTCGGTCCCGAAATTCGAAATCCGAGCGTCACCGGCGCGCCGAGCAGCATCAGCGGGGGGGCGATCATCGTGAGCATGAGGAAACCGGTGAAGTCGACCCAGAGCAATCGATCGCTGTAGTGCGCGACCGGGGAAACCGTCGCAATCGCTGCCACGGCGATGCCCGCCATGAACAATGCCAGCCGGGAACTGGGATGACGGAACTTTCCCTGTCTGCTCTTTCGGAAAGCGAGTCCGTAGGCACCGGCCATCGCAACGAGCAGAACGATCCAGAACGGATCGGCCACCCACTGCCGGACGACTTCACCAAAGGAGGGAGCCGATTCCATCGCCGTTACCTTACGCCGAATGCCTCGAAGGTGAGGATGGTGAACGTGTCGCGAATGTGGGGGATGGAGTGGATGTCACGCTCGATCAATCGGCCGAGACCGTCGACGTCGGAGACGTACAGCTTGGCAAGGAGATCGTACTGCCCGGTGATGCTGTAGCACTCCGAGAATGAGTCCACCTCGGCGATGCTGTTGGCCACATCAGTTGCATGGCCCGGCTCGGTTTTAATCATCACAAAGACAGCGCGCATGCAGGCAGTGTACAGAATGTCGGGCGCTGTTTGGCGCCTAGTAGTCGCGGGGCCCGCCAGAGCCGGATAGCGAGTCTCGTTTGCTCGCGAGATCGGCCCGTTCGGCAAGCAGCCGAAGGATTTCGAGTGCCTGCTGGGGCGTCGGGCTCTCTCCGGACTGTTCCAGCAGCCGGGTGATTGTCGTGTCGATTGCCGCAATTTGGTCGTTGAGCTGGTCGATGTCTTTGCCGGTCCCGGAATCCGAGGATGGTGTGCCACTGGATGCGCCCGGAGTTGGCGTGCCGGAACCTGGTCCAGGTGCCGGTGTTCCCTCTCCCGGACCCCCGTTGACTGGCGAACCTTCGGGCGTGCCAGTCGGCGATGACTGGGGCTCCGCGGGGTCGCTCGGCTGAACTGAGGGCGTCGGAGTTGGTGGGCTTGGCGGGAACAGGAGGCGAAGCACGACCTCATAGTCGTGGCGGGAGTCGTCATTCTTTGGGTCGTCCAACAGCGCTCGACGGAACGCATCGAGCGACTCGGGCAGGCGTTCAAGTTCGAACTGCTGGTGGCCGATGATGCTGTACGCCCGGCCCCGCACTTCTGGATCGTTCGACGGGATCGCGCGTCGCGCCGCCGCGATGGCTTCGCCCTGGCGTCCCGCCGCGGCGTACGCGCCCGCAAGATTCAGGGCGATCTGGGGATCGTCGGGCTTATTCACCTGTGCCTCAGTGAACTTCTCAACGGCCGTGTCGAAGTCGCCCAGCGCCATCGCATCGCGGCCCTCCTCGTTCGCGAGGTAGCTCTCTGTGGCGCAGCCGGAAAGCAGCAGCGCGACGACCGCGAATGCGAGACCCGGCTTGATTCGGAACCGTCCGAATCGTTCGGCAAGCGCCCCGAGAACAAGCAGGATGAGCGCGGTCGCGGCGAAATACTGGTACCGCTCGACGGGCAAGAATGTCGGCCGTTCATCGATTTGGGACCGCTCGAGGGCGCGCAAGCCGTCCGTCGACGGCGCCCGCGACTATCGACAGGTTTGACCCCAGGTAGCGCCCGTTGCTGGCGACCGCCATGGCCCGCAGGAAGGGCTCTTGCAGGGCGGTAACAATCGGGGCGCCGTCGGCGTCCAGCTTGGCGACTTCCGCGCCCAAATCGCTATCGAAGACAGGAATCGTGGCCCCTTCGATCGACCCAACGCCTGCGATGAGGAGGTCCGCACCTGAGGCGCGGATGCGTTCAGCGCTTCCGGCCGGGTCACCGCCAAGGTCGTCGCCGTCCGTCAGCAGAAGGATCACCTTTCCAGTTCCGGGGTCGTCCCCGAGAAGGGTTAGGGCTTCTTGCAGGCCGAGGCCGGCGCTGGTGCCGCCCTTCACAAAAATCGTCCCCGTCTCGAGGCCATCGACGACCTGGCGAGCGGCCGCGAAGTCGGTCGTCAGCGGAAATCGAACTCGGGCGTCGCCAGCGAAAACAACCAGCCCGAACCGGTCGCCGCCAAGGCGATCAAGGACGTTGTTTACGGAAGCCTTCGCGGCTTCAAGACGGCTGGGACTGACGTCACGCGCATCCATCGACTTCGAGATGTCGATAACAACAACCAGATCGGCGCCCGTGCGGGGAATTTTGCTCTCCTGCGTTCCCCATCTCGGTTGGGCTGCAGCGCCAATGGCGGCAACAGCTGCAAGCGAGAAGAGAATGGCCGCCAGGTATGGCGGAGCCGCTGCCGGCACCCGCGAAATCAGGCGCGCTTTCCGTGCGGCCTGGCGTGTGCCCCGCCACCAGATTGCAAGACCGATTGGGACCACGAGAGCTAGCAGCAAAAGCCAGGGGTTCTGGAATTCGAGGTCACTCATGCCGGCGACCTCCTGAGGAGCGTCCCGCGAAGGATGAGTTCGAGCGCAATGAGTCCGGCGGCGATCGTCGCGAAAAGCGGCGCCCATTCGGTGAAGCTTTCGTATGACTCGCGCCCGATGCGGCTCCGTTCGAGCGAGCCAATCTCCTGGTAGACCTCCTCCAGCTGTTCCGGACTAGAGGCTTCGAAGTATTTGGCGCCGGTTTGCTCAGCGATTGCGACGAGCAGGTCCTCATCGATGCCGCCAAACCCTCCCTGGCTCGAAGTGGAGACAATTCCAATGGTGTAGACGCGAATCTTGAGCGCCGCCGCCAGGTCCGCCGCGCGCTCCGGCGAGATGGAGTCGGCATTCTGTTCCCCATCGGTCAGAAGCACGACCACGCGGCTCGCGGCTACGGAATCCTGAAGCATGTTGAGCGCCGCGCCGAGACCGACGCCAATGCCCGTTCCGTCCGTGGCCAGCAACTTGCCGTCGAGGTCGGCAACCATGGTATCGAGCGCCTTGTAGTCGAGGCTCGGCGGCGAGAGTGCGAGCGCCTCATCTCGAAAGACCACCAGCCCAATCCGGTCGTCCGTCCGGGATTTGATGAACTCTCGGACCACCTCTCGCGTGGCTTCCAGGCGTGACTTGCCCGGCGCGAAGGCAAAGTCCATAGAGCTGGAGATATCCAGAGCGAGCGCGATATCGACGCCTTCGCCCGGTACCACCGCGTCGGCGTCTCCCTCGCGAGGGCCAGCGACCGCAATCGCCAGCGCCACCACCGCGAGAATTCGCAGCACCGGCAGGAAACGAGCCGCGCGCAACTTCCAGGTCGGGCGAAGGGCCGCAACCGGCGCGGTTGACGGCACGGTGTAGCCGGCGGGCTTCCTGCGAGCGAGGAAGGCAACCGGCACCGCCAGGAACGCGAGAAGCAGGGCCAGTGGCGTCGCGAACTCCATCAGCCTGCGACCTCGACGATTTCCCGGGCCATCGTCAGGTCGGCCTGGCGACGTTCCTGCGCGGGCCGGTAGCCTGCATAGATCACCGAGTCACACTCTTCCAGCAGCCCGCCAACGAGGCGCGCTTCCCAGCGGTCCGAGCCCTCCTCGAGCTTGCGGCGAAGTTCCGATGACGTCAGGGCGGTCGCACGCACGCCATACCGGCGGGCGAGTTCGGATTTCACAACCGCCGACATGAGCCGATAGGCGCCGACCGGGTCTGCTTCGAGGAGCCGCTCTGCACCGTCGAGGGTCGCCGGTACGACTTCGACCGGTGCCTCGACCTGTGGCCTGTTCAACATTCGTACCAGCCGGCGCCCGACGAACCAGACAGCAAGCGCAATGAGTGCGGCAGCAAGTAATCCACCGATGGCGATTGCGGGGCGCAAGAGCGGCGACTCGGCGCCCGCGACCCCGCTCGGGGGTGGCAATGGGCTGAGCACGAGTTCAGCGTCAGCTGCCAGCGTTGGCACCACTTCGAGCGCGACCGCGCGGCAGTTCAAGCTGGGTAGCCTCGGAACCACGGACAACGGCCACCGATGGCGCGAACGGGACTTGTCCCGGAGAGAACGGGGCGACTCGCGCCCGGATAAACCAGGTAGCCTCGTCGCCTTGCGCGACCCTCGTGATCTCATCCACCCCGACGAGTTCAACGTCCGACCAGGAGGGTGTGCCCGGGGTGAGCTCGACCGTCGCATCGGCCGGCGTCGAGATTCGAATCTCCATCACCAGGTGTTCGCCGATTTCGGCAGAGTTCTTCGAGAGCTGTACCGAGTTCTCAGCAGAAGCCGACCCCAACGGAATCAGCACGACGGAGCAAGCGGCGACGAAAAGCGCGAACAGATACCTCATGCAGCGCCGACCGTGCGCCGCTTGAAGAACCGCAGCAAGGCCGGTACGTAGTCGGTCCCAACCATCACCGGGATCTCGTCTATACCCACCGTTCCGAAGGCCAGCCTTCGTTCGCGAGTCGAGTTCTTCAACCTGTGCGGCATACGCCTCGCGGACGGACCTCGCGCCAGAATCGACCTCTACCGGACGGCCCGATTCGCTGTCGCGGATGGTCACGATGCCTGCATCCGGCAACTCCTCGTCGATCGGCTCTCGCACGCGAACTGCGATAATGTCGTGCCGTCGCGCGGCGGCCCGAAGCTGGCGTTGGTCGACTTCGGCGAGGAAGTCCGAGACAAGGAACACCGTAGCGCGCCGCCGCTGAACGCTCGTCAGGTACTCCAGCGCGGCACCGATGTCTGTCCCCCGCGTGCGCGGGTTGGCCCAGAGCATTTCGCGAACGACGCGCAACACATGGGTAGCACCGCCCGATGGCCGCACGTAACGCTCGGGGCGTTCGGCGAAGAGCAGCAGCCCGACCCGGTCCTTGTTTCGAATCGCCGCGAGTGCCAGGACGGCGCATATTTCGGCAGCGAGGTCAGCTTTGGATTGCGGGCCGGCCCCTGCGCGCTGCGATCCACTGACGTCGACGACGAACAGCACCGTCAGGTCGCGGTCCTCGCGGTAACGCCGAATAAGTGGGGAGCCAGTCCGGGCAAACGCCTTCCAGTCGATCGAACGGACGTCATCACCCGGCGAGTACGGTCGCAGCTCGTCGAACTCGATCCCCCGCCCGCGAAAGACCGCCTTGTACTCGCCGAGAAACAGGTCATTGACCAGGCGTCGCGCTTTGATTTCGATAGCGCGGATTCGGGCGAGAAGCTCCGGGGGCAGTGATCCTGGTCCACCATCGCGGGCGAGCAGCGGCGAAGGCGTTTGCTTCGGCGCGCGGCGGAGCGACAGCCTCATCCGTGCCTCCCAGGGTCAGGGGACGTCAACGCCCTCGAGGACGCGGTCGATGATGTCGTCGGTAGAGAGTTCTTCAGCCTCGGCCTCGTAGGTCGTGACGATCCGATGGCGAAGGACATCGTGAGCGAGGGCTTTTACATCGTCCGGAGTGGTGTAGGCGCGACCCTGGATGAACGCGTGAGCGCGGGCTGCCTGCGCCAGGGAGATGCTCGCCCGCGGTGAAGCGCCGAAGCCGATGAGTGAGGCAAGTTCCGGCAGGCGGTAAGCGGCAGGGCGCCGCGTCGCGTAGACGAGTTGGACGATGTAGTCCTTCAGCGCATCGTCCAGGGCAACTTCGTGGACTGCCGCCCGCGCCGCCACCAGGTCCGCGGCATGAGCCACGACGCCAATCTTTGGCGCAGTAGCGCTGAGACTCATTTCCAGGATCTGCCGTTCTTCTTGCCGAGTGGGGTAGTCGACCTTCACCTTGAGCAGAAATCGGTCGAGTTGTGCTTCCGGAAGCGGATAGGTCCCTTCCTGTTCGATTGGGTTTTGGGTTGCCATTACCAGGAATGGTTCGTCGAGAAGCATCGTTTCGCCGCCAATCGAGACCTGGCGCTCTTGCATGGCCTCGAGGAGTGCCGACTGTACTTTTGCGGGCGCCCGGTTCACTTCGTCGGCGAGCACGATGTTCGCGAAGATCGGCCCGCGTCGGATCGTGAATTCCCCCGAGCCCTGGTTGAAGATCTCCGTCCCCATCAGGTCGGCCGGAAGCAGGTCCGGCGTGAACTGCACTCGAACGAACTTCAGGTCGATCGCTTTGGCCAGTGTCGAAACAGTCAGCGTCTTGGCGAGGCCGGGCACGCCTTCGACGAGGATGTGACCGTGACAGAGCATCCCGATGAGGAGACGATCAATGAGCGTCTCCTGCCCCACGATGACGCGATGCACCTCCGAGCGGACGCGCCCGAAGGTCTCCGCAACCACTGCGGTTTGGGGCGAAAATCGGAGGGCGCCTGCGGCCAAGGTCTGCTCCAGGTCCGGATGGGTTCGGCAATTGTAGGCTTTGCCCGTGTAAAGACGCGATGAACTCATGGATTGTTGGGGTGAATGGGGTAGCGTTCGGCGCGCATGGAGCACCGAACGAGCGGCCAAAGATTTCGTTGCGCGCCCTGGCGAAAGCTGACCGATCCGTGCTCGCCAGCCTGATCGCCGAAGAAGCCACCCTTCGTGCCGCCACCTCCGACGGATTGGCTCGCGCCGGTGGGCGAAAACACGTCATCGATGCACTGCTCGAGGTCCGAACCGAGTGGCGGCCGGACACCTTGCAGGTGATTTCCGTGGTGGCGACCGACCTTTCCAGTGCCCTCCAGTTTCGGGTCCAGTCGCGCGAATCCGAAGTGGTGGTCGAGGTACTTGGATCGGCCTTTCTTCGCTGGGAGGCCGGAGTCGTCGCCGACATCGACCTGTACCTGCCCCAGCCGATTGTGGCCGCCGCCCGGGGCGAAATGGTCAGGGGGAACCTCGGTGAGGCTGAGCGGATGGCCGTCGCGAGGATGCTTGAACACCGGCACGACTTTCGCGACCCGATCCCGCCTCGCTCCAGGCACTGGCACCGGCGCTCGGTCTCCCGCGCATGGTCGGAATTGGCCGAGCCCGGTTCGAACAGCGTCAACTGGGCCCAGTGGTCACCGGAAGAAGCCGACGAGCGCATCGATGAGATCATCCAGGCGCACCGCAGTCTCGGCCTGGGATTCAACTGGACCGTGGGTTCTTTCGACACGCCTGCCGACCTGGGTCAGCGGCTTGTACGTCATGGGCTCCTTCGTGCCGGTGACGTCGCGATGATGCTCAAGTTCGGACTCGACGACCTCGACACCATCCCGACCAACTCAGACATCGAAATCCACGAATCTCAAGGAACGGCGGGACCTTTGGGAAGCCTCGCTGCAACTCGCCGCGGAGTCCTTCTACTGGCCGCCGGACCGGACTGAGAACGAACGCGACGGGTGGTTCGCCGAGATCAATCAGCCGAACGCGCGAGCATTCATCGCGCTGCTCGACGGTGAACCGGTCGGCAACGGACACCTCTTCCTCCAGGCCGGCGTTGCCTACCTCGGTGGTGCCTCCACCCTGGCGAAGGTACGCGGGCAGAAGATCTATTCGACCGATTCTTCGACGCCGCCTCGAGTGCGCGCGGAACGAGGGCTATGAAGTCGCCATGACCTACGCCGAGCCGATGTCGCGACGCGTCCTGAGTCAACTTCGGATTTCAGAACTACGCGACGTACGACGTCTTCGGCTGGATGGAGCCGATGGACCCGGAAGTCATCAGCAAGCTCATCGTCGACGACTGAGCGGGCGCTCAGTCGTCGATCGGTTCTTCGGAATGGGGAACGTAGCTGGCGCGGGCGAAAGCCACCACCCAGACGGCCCTCGCACCGGCGTCCTTCAGGACCCGGGCGCACTCAAGGACGGTCGCGCCCGTGGTAACAACGTCGTCCACGAGGCAAACCATCCTGCCATCGAGCCGAGGCCCGGAGTAGCGGAACGCATCGGCAACGTTCGAGCGGCGTTCGCCGAGGCGTTGGCCCACCTGTCGGTCGGTCTTCCGGATTCGCGAAAGACCCGGCTCTGGCTGCCCAACCCGCGTGCTTCATAAGCAGTTCCGCCTGGTTGAATCCGCGCCCCTTCTTGCGCGACTTATGCAGCGGGACGGCGAAAAACGAGTCAATTTCCAGGTCGTCCACCATCGGCGCCATAAACGCCCCCATCGCCGGGGCGATCGCGCGGTAGTTCCGGTACTTCAGGGCATGGACCAGGTTCCGCGCCGTCCCGGTCATTTCGAATGCCGCCCGAATTCCTGCAAGTTCGTGGAGGTGGAAGCAGCGAGGGCAATTGTCATCGCCTTCCCATTCGGCCGCGCAGAATGCGCATCGTCCCGGGCCTGAAGCACGCCGGAGCCCGGAGATGCAATCCGGGCAGATGACCATGCCAAACCGACCGCAACCGGCGCAGCGCAACGGATACAGCAGATTGACCGCGGAGTGAGAGCGCCCTGCGAAACACTGCTGGAGTGTAGCGATGAGATTCCGGTCGCGCTGGTTACAATGGATACGTGGAAGTCACCATTCTCCTGTTCGCGTCGGTTGCCGAGAAGGCCGGGACGCGCCGATTGTCGCTCCCGCTCGAAGATGGTGACACCGTGGCCCGGGTTCGCGACCGCCTCGTGGACCGCTTCCCGCAACTTGCCGAATCGATCCCTACGCTCCTCTACGCGCTCAACGAGGAATATGTGAAGGAGTGGGAACTCGTCCCGCCCGGCTCGACCCTCGCCCTTATCCCGCCGGTCTCAGGAGGCTGACGACATGCTCATTCGCGTAACCACCGAGGTCCTCCAGCCCGACGAAGCCATCGAAGCCGTACGCACCCCGGCAAGCGGCGCCGTGAACGTCTTCCTCGGCGTTGTCCGCAACAACAACCTCGGGCGAACCGTCGACTACCTCGAATACGAGGCGTACCCGGAAATGGCCGAGAAGGTGATGCGCCAAATCGCGCAAGAGGCGAAAGACCGATTCGAACTCGAAGACTGCGCAGTCCTCCACCGGACAGGGCGCCTGGAAATCGGCGAAACAAGCCTGCTCATCGCCGTTGCCTGCGGACACCGGGCGGAGTCGTTCGAAGCCAGCCACTGGCTGGTGAACGAAATCAAGAAGCGCGTGCCTGTCTGGAAGAAAGAAGTCTGGGACGACGGAGAAGCCTGGATCGAGGGACCCGAATCGCTTGGCGTTCAGCAGGCTCCCGCAGGAATGCGGGAGGGCTAGGGAGCCGATGCCGACACACCCACATTCCTTCAGCCGGTACTGCATGCACTGCGGCGAGCGGCTCACGCGTGCCGTGCCCGAAGGCGATACCAAGCGGCGCATGGTGTGCATCGATTGCGGCTTCGTCCACTACCTCAATCCGCGGCCGGTCGCGGGCACCATCCCCGTGCGCGAAGACGGAAAATCGCGCTGGGCCGACGTGACATCGAACCGCGCCAGGGGTTCTGGGTGTTCCCCGGCGGCTACATGGACCTCGGAGAGACGGCCGAAGAAGCAGCCATTCGCGAGACCCGCGAAGAACTTCGCCTGGAAGTGCGGAATCTTGAATTGCTCGGGGTCTTCACGCGCGTGGAACCGGGAGTCGTTGTGATCGTGTACGAAGCCGAAGCCGTGGGCGAGGCGTCCGTCGGCGACGAGACCATCTGAATTCGCGTGGTTCGCGCCGGACGAAATCCCATGGGACGAGATCGCATTCGATAGCACCGAGGCCGCTTTGCGCGCGTGGGTGAAGAAGCGGTCGGGTTAGCCCGCCAGATACGCGCCCAAGGTCCCGCGACGAAATCGATGACTCGACGTAGCCGAACGTGCCGCTCTCAAGGGTCTCCTTCGCGGCCCGGACGAAGCCATCCATTGCCGCCCGATGAAGCGCCGTCGAAAGGCTGATCCGCTTCACCCCGGCGGCCGTGAGTTCGGCGACGGTGAACGATCGGTTCGGGATGCCGACCATGAAGTTCACCGGCTTCGATACCGACTGACAGACCGCCTTGATTGATTCAAGGTCCGGCAATCCCGGCGCGAAGAGAACATCGGCGCCGACCTTCTCGAACGCCTGCAGGCGCTTGATGGTGTCCTCGAGGTCCGGGTTGCCCGCCACGAAGTTCTGCGCGCGCGCCGCCAGCAAGTACGGGAACGGCAGCGCCCTGGCAGCCTCGACCGCTGCAGCAACACGGGCGACGGCGACATCGAAGGTGAAGAGCGGCGCCTGCGGGTCGCGGGTCGAATCCTCGACCGAACTGCCTACGAGACCGATGTCCGCCGCCATGCGGATGGTCTCCGCGACTTCTCGCTCGTCCTCGCCGAAACCTTTCTCCAGGTCCGCGGAAACGGGAAGGCTGGTCGATTCAACAATCAGCTTCGAGTGAGCCATTGCTTCCTCGCGGGTAATCTTTCCGTCGCGGCGGCCGAGGGTGGCGGCACACGCCCCGCTGGAGGTAGCGAGCGCAGGGTAGCCCAGCGCCTCGAGGATTCGTGCCGTGGCACCGTCCCAGGGATTGGGAATGACGAACGAGTTCGGTCCGTCGTGGAGTTCCTTGAACCGCTTCGCCTTTTCAGCTTGTGAATCCGACACGTACGAGCTCCTCAGGCCCATTGCGGGCGTGGATCCATCATTGCGGGTGAATTCGATCCGCGTCCCGAACCACTTCGGAGAATTTTTCCCTTCCAGTGGCCGCTAGGGAAGCTTGACGATCGGGACTGCCGGGGTCCGGCCGAGGATCGCGACCTCGAGGACATCGAGCGTTGCGTCCGTGGGCAACTGGAAGCTCAGCCACCCCTGGCGAGACTCACCAGTGGCGAGTGCGCCGGTACCGAACGACGGCTCCTGGTTGGTGATGGCCCACGAATATTCCGAACCAGCCGCATCTCGGATTCGGAACTGCGTGAAATTGAACGATTGCCGCGCCGCGATGGCTTCTTGGCGAACCTCCACCGCGACTCGCCGGTTCCCTGCCGTTGCTTTGAACAGGCCAAGCGGCTCAGGGTCGAGTACCTGCAGGACGGTGTACCGGCTGCCGTTCAACTCAACCGGCTCGCCGACGGCTACAGCACTGCCAGACCCAGTACCAGGCGTTGAAGGAACGGGAGTCAGTGCCGCGACGGCCGTGGCCCCGATGGCCGTCGCCTCGCGCACGACTGCGGTGACGGTCGCACCGACGTTGCTGCCGGGAATTCCGAAGGAACCAGTCGGGGTTGCCGGGTTGCTGCCAAGACCGGCGCCATAAGAACGCGAGTCGATCGATGAATTCACGATCCCGGAATTGATCCGGCTTACGAGCATCACAACCCCGGCCGCGGCAATAAGCCCGGAAAGGAGCAGCAACCCGATGGCCCGAGGCATAGTCATGGAGCGATCCTAAGCAATCTGGCCGTTGTGGAAATTAGCGCCGTCGTGAATATCCGCCTCGGCTTTGCGGCGCCTCCGGCTGGCGACCCATGCGATAGTGCGGCGCGAGCACCGTCACGATCGTGCCGGCGTGCGGATCAGCGATTCGCGAAACGATGCGCGGGTGCGCTTCCTGCAGCTTGTCCAGCGATTGGTCGGAGGTGATCACCGTCGGCAGGCCCGCGACGTGGCGGTAGTTGACCACCTGGTAGAGCTTCTCCTGGGCCCACTGCGTCGTCGACTGAGCACCGAGGTCATCGAGCACGAGCAGGTCCACGTTTCGGACCCGGTCGAAGAGCTCGTCGTAGGGCGCTTCTTTGCCCGGCGCAAACGAAGAGCGCAGGTAGTCGAGGAGGTCGGGTACAACTGCGAAGAACACTCCCTGGCCGTTGGCGAGCACACGGTTGGCAATCGCCGCCGCGAGGTGCGTCTTTCCGCAGCCATTGGCACCCTGGAGGACAAACCAGCCTTTGGGGTCTTCGGCATATGCCATTGCGGCACGAAACGCGGACTCAAGCGATTCTCGCTCCTCCGCGTGGAGGCCGGGAGCCCGCAGGTCGAAGTTACGAAACTGGTGCTCGAGGAACCGTTCCTTCGTCATGCCGCCGACCTGGCTGTAGCCACCACGAACCTCGGCATCGAGCACGAGCACGCGCGACATGCCCTCGTCGCAAAGGCGGGTGGCGAACCGTTCATCAAGCTGCTGCGGGCGGGTGGTTGTCGTAAAGACCGTGGGCAAGCTGGCGTTATAGCGGTGGTTCACCACCTGCAGGAGCTTCTCTCGCGCCCATGCCGTCCCTCCGCCAGTATCCACATCGTCGAGGATGAGCAGCGGCGTGTTTCGTACCTGGTCGAAGAGCTGTTCGAAGCCCATGTCGTCGTCTTCGGGTTCGAAGCTGGCGCGAAGGTGGTCGAGGAGGTCGGGCACGACCATGAAGAGCACGGGTTCGCCAGCGCTAATTCGGTCGTTGGCAATGGCTGCGGCAAGGTGCGTCTTACCGCTGCCCGAAGAGCCAGTGAAGACCAACCATCCGGCGGGTTCGGCAGAGAATTCGCGAGCGGCCTTGTAGGCTGTTTCGAACCAGCCGCTTTCACCGGTGCGCCCGGTAGGGACAAGGCTCTCGAACGTGAAGCGCGTGAGCGCGCCAAGGTTGCTCATCCGCTCGAGCCGATTGCGGCGGACGTGTTCTTCCTCATTCATGACACAGCTACAGGGTTCGGCCTTCCCAAAGCGCGGATGATCGACCGGTACCGAACGACGGACGAATCCGGCGCCCTTGCAGAGCGGACACACTGCATCTGCCTCGGCTTCGGCTGCCGCATCAGCTTCCGGGTCTGAGAGCGCCCCCGAGGTATCGACGTTTACGGTCTTCGAGAGAATCTCGCCCAGGCGTTTCATTCGGACGGCCCTCCTCGGCCCAGTTCTTCAGGATCTTTTCGATGTAGCGCCAGTTGCGCGCGTTCAATTCGGCGGCTTCGCGGAAGGCATCAACGATCCAATCCGCCGGATACAGGTCTTCCGCCTCGACTAGCCTATCCCCAACCATCGGCGTGATCGTACCAATATGCTCTTCGTAGAGCCGGAAAATGCCCGGCCGCTGCTCACGCGAGTTCAATCGCCAAAACCGACGTTTCAGGCCGCAGGCTAATTTCGCCAGCGCGTACCCGCGCGATGGTTCGGCGCGACATTGGATCGTTCGGGAAGTAGAGCGCGTCGTCGACGCCCGCACCCCGGAGGCGAATGCCGATCAGCGCTCGAACCTTCAGGCACGCCTCAAGGCCCGCCTCAAGGCCGGCCCGGCCACCGCCGAGTCGCTCGAAACTCTCGCGAGCTGCCGAGTTATTCCAGATGTCTTCGGCGACGGCGTAGCGCTGGTCCGCGCGCTGGTCCTGCGAAATTCGGCTCACCCAGAGAAACGCCAGCAGCGCGCCCGGCGTCTCCATCTGTGGCAACACGGCCGAGAAAAACAGGTTCGGTAGGGCGGTCGCCTTGCCAATGCCGGGAAACCCCGTGAAATCACTCATCGCAGTACACCGTAGATCGAACCGAAGCACGGGGTTCATCCGCCTATTCAGGAAGGTCATCAGTGCGCAGCACCCAGTCTTCGAACTTGGCGAGACGTTCGCGGAATCGCAATTCCACCGAACCGGTCGGGCCGTTTCGGTGCTTCGCCACGCTCACCTGGGCGACTCCCTTGGGGTAGGCGCTCTCCGGGAGGTCCGGGTGCTGCTCCGCCCATTGTTCGGGCGTGACGTACAGCTCCTCGCGGCTGAGGAACATCACGATATCGGCGTCCTGTTCGATCGAACCGGAATCCCGGAGGTCCGAAAGCATCGGTGTGCGCGGGTGGCGGTTTTCGATTGCGCGGGATAGCTGGGCCAGCGCAACGATCGGGACATCGAGTTCACGCGCGAGGCCCTTCAGCGTCCGCGAGATGTAACTGATTTCCTGCACGCGGTTTTCGCGGCCGGTCTGGCTTTCGCCCTGCATGAGCTGGAGGTAGTCGATGACGATCAGGTCGAGTTGCTTCGCCTCGCCCGCAAGGCGTCGCGCCTTCGTCCGCAGTTCCGCTGCGGTCACCATCGGCGAGTCATCGAACCAGATGTTCGCCTCCGAGAGGCGACCGGCCGCGCTAACGACGCGGCGCTCTTCGATTTGGGTGTTCTGTCCGAGACGAAGGCGGCTGCTATCCACGCCCGATTCGGCCGAGAGCAACCGGATGGCGAGCTGTTCCGAAGACATTTCGAGCGAGAAGAACGCGACGCTCGCGCGCTGTTCGATGGCGGCGTTGCGAGCGATGCCGAGGGCGAAGCTCGATTTACCGACGCTTGGCCGGGCGCCGACGATGACGAGGTCCGAGCGCTTGAGGCCACTGAGGAGCGTGTCGAGGTCGCTGAATCCGGTGCGAATCGCGGAGAGCTCGATGCGCTCAATCTCGTCCGGGTCCTGGTCGAGGTAGGCATCCAGCAGCTGGCGAATGTGGACGAAGTCGCGGAAGTTCTCGCCGCCGCGGATCCGCTGAAGCAGACCTTCGGACTTCGAGAAGACATCGTCGATCTCGGCGGGCGCTTCGTAGGCCATCTGGAGAATGCCGGTGGCCGCGTGGATCAGCCCGCGGTACATCGAATCGCGCTTGACGATGCGGGCATAGAACTCGGCGCCGAGCGACGTTGGCAGGCGGCGAATGACATCGGCGAGGAAAGTCTGTCCGCCGACATCTTCAAGGCGGTCTTTCGTGGCCAATTCGTGGGCGACGGTGATCTGGTTGACGACCTCGTCGCGGTTCCAGAGAGCGATGCAGGCGTCGTAGACCCAGCCGTTCTTCTCGCGGAAGAAGTCGGGGGCCTTGATGATTCCCTGGACGGCGAGCATGGCCTGGGGGTCGACCATGAGGGAGGCGATTACGGCCTCCTCTGCCTCGATGTCATGCGGGGGTAGACGTTCGAGCGGTGCGAGGGTCATAGGGTGCGGAGGAAACCGGGGGAGCGTTACCGCTCCGGGCGAACTGTGGCCTCGGTCCCTGTATTCCTCCTTCCCTGGTTATTCTTCGGTGGTTTCGTCAGCGTCGGATTCGGCTTCTCCCGAATCACCGGCGAGTTCAGCCATGGCGGCGTCTTCCGCAGCCTTGGCTTCGGCGCGAGCCTTCGTCTCGGCGGCAAGTTTCGCATCGGCCTCGGCCTGGGCGGCCTTCTCGGCGAGGAACTTCTCGACGACCGGTATCGATGCTTCGTCCGGCACGACATCGACGGTGATTTCGGAAGTCACGTTTCGCGTGAACTTCACGGTCACCTGGCGAGCGCCGATTTCGCGGATAGGCTCGGCGAGAAGAACGATTTTGGAATCGATCTCCTGGCCCGCATACGTCGGTCAGGCGATCCGCAATCTCGCGGTTCGTCACCGAACCGAAGAGGTGGCCGGTTTCGCCGACGCGCGCCTCGATGGTCACGGTGTAGCCTTCGAGCTTGTCGGAGACGCTGCGCGCTTCGAGGTCGAGCTTCTCCTGGCGGCGAGCTTCCTTCTGAGCGAGGGAATTCGCGCGCTGGAGGTTATCCTTCGAGGTAGAACCGGCGACACCGCGGGGCAAAAGGAAGTTTCGAGCGAAGCCGTTCTTCACTTCCTTGATTTCGCCCACCATTGCGGTGCCTTCAACGTCTTCGAAAAAGACGACTTTCATGACCTGGACTCCAAATTAGGGATGGCCCCGGCGGGACAGTCGGCGGGGTGAGTGACCCGCCCGGTGCGATCCCGGGGGCACCGTAGACGAATTAGAATAGCGCAGCCATTCGTTATCGTCGCGTCGCACGATCCTTGATACGACATTCATGGAATCCATCGGTTATGAATAGCGGGTAATCGCGACAAAACGTGTCGAGTTTCAGCGAGAGAAGACGATGATTTGGAGGAGCGGGGCACCACTTGGGTCGAGCTGCGTCGGCGACGAAGCCGTACCCGCGATCCACTTTCCGCTTGGACTAACCACGGCGGCGGGTCCGAAGAAATTCTGGAAGCCGGGCGGAAGTTGGACCGAGTCATACGTCATTGAATCGATGTCGTAGGTCATCAGTTGTCCTCCATCTCCGGAGAACGGATAGACCATTTCTCGGCCAAGCAGCGCCGGACCGACGGTACCTCCAGAAGCCGTGCACCAGAGAGCGGTTGAATCCACGACCCGTGAAGTGGCTTCGCCCGCAACCTCCACGAAGCATCCGCGCAGTTCGGATTGATCGCGAGCAGCGTTCGAGGTGTCGAAGCCGGCCTGATAGGCAAGCAGCTGCCCATCGGCCGAAATTGCGATCCGCGAGAACCCGCTGCTGAAAACGAAATCGGCATCCTGGGGAAGTTCCGGCTCTTGAACGACCCGAAGCTTTCCGGTTTCCCTGCTCCAAACGTAACCGGTCTTCGTTTGCCTTTGGCGCGGCCCGGCAAGGTCCGGTGCCCCAGAAACAAGCGAGATGAACTTGCCGTCCGGCGTTATTGAGGGCCCTCCGCTGCTGAGGAATGGCTCGGTTCCGTCGTTCCCGATTGAGAGCCGGATGGTGGTACCCGCCTGACGATCACGAAGCAGGACGTCGCTGGCGAAGCCGGTGAAACCGGCGATTGCGGGCGGCGCTAGGCGCGCCCGGTCGGCCGCCACCAGGTTGGGCGCGGACGATTCGAACACAACGTAACGTCCGTCGTACGAAATCGAGGGCCAAAACGACCCAAGATTCCCTTTTTCGCCCCCGGTGGCAACAGAGGCGAGTTCGACTTCACCTGTGGCCAGTTCAACGACGAAAATGTCGCTCCCAGCCCACCGTGATGCCTGGGCGATGAAGGCATCCCTGCCGTCAACGTTCGCTCCGAACGAATCGAAGAAATTCTCGGGGGCGTGCTCCCTGGCCTGGTCAAATTCACCGTTGCGGTCGTCCTTCTCGAGGTTGCTCGCCTCGGAATCGAATGCGACCCACTTTCCGTCGCCGGAGATCACCGGCCTATAGGAGGCGCCGTTAGCCTCCGTGCCGCCGGGTGCGAGGGAAATCCGTCGCGTTTCGCGCAGGGCACGGTCAAACAGAAATACGTCCGAGACACCGTTGCTGTCGTCCTTCACCAGGTTCGATGCCACCGACTCGAAGACAATGAAGCGACCGTCGCTCGAAATAGAAGGGCTGTACGAATTTCCGTTTGGCGGTTGTCCGTCGATTCCGATGGTCACGACGCCAGTAAACAAGTCTGCGACCGAGTCCGGCTGATCATCGGAATTCGACGAGAAGAACCCCAACGCAACGACAACAACGACTCCTGTTACCGCCAAGGCTCCGACGACAGCAGCGGTCTTCCAAATGAGCGTTGGAATACCCAGTAGTGCTCTTCGAAGCCCCGTGGGCTCTTGCCAGCGCTTGAGTTGCTCCCTGTTCTCCAGGTCGAGCTTCCCGAGCATGTTCGAGACGTGATACTTCACGGCGTCGGGAGTGACCCCGAGGCGGGTCGCTATCTCCGCGTTGGTCTGGCCTTTCCGGAGATGTTCGAGAACGCGCTCTTCCGCGGGCGTGAGCAAGGGGTAGGCGGGCCGCCCTCGCCGGCTCGTGGGGTTCGGCATGGCCCAACGGTAGCAGCGCTGCGGGCGAATTTCCCTACCCGGCGACCGGGCAGGGATTCTTCGCGTCGATTCGCCTACGCCGGTGGGTGGTATTCCATCAACTGCAGGAAGTTGCCATCGGGATCGATGAAGGTGGAGATGACACCGCCCCAGGGTTCCTTGCCAGCAGTGCGAATGAACTTCACACCATGTCCCTCGAGGCGCTTCTGTTCGGCCGCCAGGTCACTGACGACCAGGTTCAGGAGCACGCGCGGGGGCTCTTGCGTCTGGCCGTGCACTTCGCTGTGCGGGCTCACGTAGATGGAGGTCTCACCCGCCATGAACGGGTTGCCCATCTCCGGAAAGTCGTCGTTCAGGCCAATGACATCGCGAAAGAACGTGCGGAGGCGATCCGCGTCCTCGCTGGAGCGCGTCAGAGCGAACATTTCGATTCCCGCCGGTGCTCCTGCCATGCTGAAGACCTGGCCGTAGTTGCCGTCGGGATCGACGAAGGTGGCGAAGGAGATTTCGTCGTTGGATGGCGGGCCGAGGAACTCGACGCCGGCCGCTTCGAGCCGGGCCTTCTCCTTGTGCACATCGTCGACGGCGAAGTTGAAGATCGTGCGAGGCTGTTCCTTGGCCTTGCCTTTGACTTCGCTATGCCCGTCGATGATGAAGGGTGTGCTGGCGGCCATCAGCGCGTTCTCGCCCATAGCGGGGTTTGGCTTGAGGCCAATGGTGTCGCGGTAGAAGGCGACGAGGGCCTCGGGGTTTTCGCTGTTCAGATTGACGATGAGGTTTCCGTCGAGATCCATCGATGTTTTCCTTTTCTGGCCACGCGGGCCAATTCGAGTGCTGGCTCGATGAGCCGTCACTGGCATGGTAGGCGGCCGCGTGCTGACACCGTGTTGTCAGGGGCAAATGAGCTTTTACATACGCAACTGACACCATAGTGGCAGGAGAGATGGCAGCGTCCGTGGGCCAAATTGGCAACAGCAACCGGTCCGCGGGCCGGCAAGACCAAACTTATAGGGCCGTGCTAGCCTCGTCCTGCGTGCGCATCTCAGTCCTCGGCAACAGTGACACCACAGGCATGATGCTCGATTCAGCCGAGGCCTCCTGGCCCAACCTCATCGTCCCGCGGCTTGAACAGGAACTTGGCGAAGACGTGCAGGTGGATAGCTGGCGATTCGCGCCCTATCGCGAGAATGCCGCCGCATATGCGCTCAAGCTCGTCGACGAAGCACAGCCAGATTTCGTCGTCTTGACGCTGTCATCGTTCTGGTGCGCGTTCCGTAGCGTCCGAGGACGTCTCGAAGGGCGGTTCGGTGGACGCGTTGGTCACGCGTACAACCGCCTAGAGCGCGCATTCAGCGAGACTTTCGAGCGATCCGGGCCGTTGCTCGAACGTCGCCGCAGGCTGTCGCGAAGGGTCGCCCGGCACAGTTACGGGCACGCGCCCGATGCTCACCATCGATGACTTCATAGCAATCCATTCGAAGATCATCCGCGAACTCGCCGCCCGCGAGAATCATGCAGATTCTCGTTGTCCGAGACCATCACTTCACGTCTGAAACTCGAAAGAAAATGCCCGCGATCGTTCCCGCCTTACGTGAGATCGAGGCGAAGCTCCGGCCCCTGGTGGAAGAGCGCCGCCTGGATTGGGACGACTACGAACTCGCACTCCAGGTTGGCGATCGGCGCGAGCAGATGATCCTCCCGGACGGGATCCACATGAATCCGGAAGGTCATGCGCGATTCGCGGACATGTTGTCACCGCGGATCGTCGAAATGCGAAAGCGATTGCGCTAACGCGCGCCGACCGGCTCCTTCGCGTCGAGCGCAAAGCCCTCGTAGCCGTCCTTCGCGACCTGGTCGCACTTCTGGGAGTACATGTTCAGGCCGCCGATGTAGGGCATGAAGACTCGCGGCTTGCCGGGCACGTTGGCGCCGATGTACCACGAGTTCGCGCGCGGATAGAGCGTGAGGTCCGCGACCTGGTTCACGTGATCCACCCATCTGTCTTCGGCTTCGGTCGTCGCCTCGATGGTGCCGATTTCGTGTTCGCGGAGGTACTCGACGCAGTCGGTTATCCAATCAACATGCTGCTCGATGGCGACGATCATGTTGGTCAGCACCGAAGGGCTACCCGGCCCGGTGATCGTGAAAAGGTTCGGGAATCCGGCGGCCTGGAGGCCGAGGTAGGTGCGAGGTCCGTGCTGCCCACTTCTCGGTGAGCTTCAGGCCGTCGCGGCCGCGGATATCGATCTTGGCGAGGGCGCCGGTCATGGCGTCGAAGCCCGTGGCGAAGACAATTGCGTCGAAGTCGTACTCCGTGCCGTCAGCCAGCGTGAGGCCGGTCTCGGTGATTGAAGTCAACCGGGTTGTTCTTCACATCCACCAGCTTCACGTTGTCGCGGTTGTAGGTCTCGAAGTACTCGGTGTCGACGCAGAGGCGCTTGGTCGCGAAGGGGTAGTCCTTCGGGCAAAGCAATTCGGCGGTGGCCGGGTCGTTCACCGTTTGCACGGATCTTGTTCCGGACGAACTCGGCGGCGGTCTCGTTCGCCTCTGGATTGATCGCGAGGTCGATGAAGGCACCGCCGATGGCGAATCCGCCGATGTCCCAGCGCACCTGGTACTCGTGGTCGCGCTCTTCCGCCGAAACTTCGAGGGCAGACTTCTCCGCTGGCGCGCGCACGAAGCCGCCGGCGGATTCGCGCGCGACCTTGCGGAATGCGGGGTAGTCCTTCAGCAGCTTTTGCTTGTACGCCTCGTCGATCGGGCCGTTGTGCGCGGGCACGCTGAAGTTGGCGGTGCGCTGGAACACTGTGAGTTGCTTCGCCTGCTTCGCGATGTGTGGGATCGATTGAATTCCGGATGAGCCGGTGCCGATGATGCCGACCGTCTTGCCGGTGAAGTCGACGCCTTCATGGGGCCAGGCGCCGGTGTGGTACCAATCGCCTTTGAACGTATCCAGCCCCGGGAAATTCCGGTACGCGGAACGACGAGAGGCAGCCCGGTCGCCATGATGCAGTAGCGAGCCGCGTAGCTTTCGCCCTTGTCGGTCTCGACCAACCAGCGATTCGACTCTTCGTCGAAATTGCGCCGAAGTCACGCGCGTTTCGAACTTGATGTCACTCGCGCAGGTCGAACTTGTCGGCGATATGGTTGACGTACTGGAGGATCTCCGGCTGCGTCGCGTAGCGCTCGGACCAGCTCCATTCCGAGGGCAGTTCAGGGTCGAAGCCGTACTGGTACTCCATGCTCTCGATGTCGCAACGAGCGCCGGGATAGCGGTTCCAGTACCAGGTGCCGCCGACGCCGTCGCCGGCTTCGATGACCTGCGCCGAGAATCCAGCGCGTCGGAAGCGGAGAAGCTGGTAAAGACCGGCGAAGCCGGCGCCGACGATTACGGCATCGACTGTGCGGGGCGAATTGGTAACTGCTGTCACGGTAAATTCCTTAGTGTGTGGCTAATGGTTTGGATTCTGTCATCCGAAACCCCGGCATAGCAAGATGGCAGTGAAGTCCCGCCGATACGACAGCACGACGGCGCGACGTTTCGGACTCCTTACCCGGACTGGAGCTGCCGGTTAGGCGGGATCGGGCCAGCCAAAGGTCTCCGACAAGAACAGGGAAGTAACGCTGACAAAGTGCTGCCCAGTCGGCCCGATCGTTCGAGAGTGGAATCCCGTCCAGGTACTTCTCGATGTCATCCAACCAGGCGTGCCATCCAGCGACCAAACCTTCTTCGCCGGGTCCTCGGTCGGGGAGCCCGAATTGGCTGAATGTGTGGCTGCAAGCGGAGCCCTGAGGTTGAATGCTCCACTCCACGATGGAGGTGCCCCACGCGTAGCGAAGCAGCCGTGCCGGGTCGATGGCAACGATGATTCCATCGAGGCAGCCTTCGTTCGTGCTCGCGAAGTCGACGTTGTATTCGCCTCCAACGCGAAGATCGATCCGGGCGGGGTATTGCATCCACCTGGTGACTTCGTCCGGGTTGGTGATGGCGCGCCAGAGGCGTTCGGCGGAATGCTTCGATGTGCGCTCGTACCGGACCGAGTAGCAGGGAGTGATGGTTCCGAGGTCGGTCATGGGTTCATTTCGCCTCCAGGGTTGTCGCGTAGTGACTGATTGCCTGGCTCCAGGGCATGTCTCGCAGCTCGAACGTCGTTCCAGCAGCCATCAACTCCAGTGCGTCGAGATGGCAATGCCAGCCTCCCAGCGTTTCGAGCACACCGTGGGCCACCGGGAACCGGTGCGTCAGCACGAGAGTGGCCCCCTCGGCCGAAGGAAAGATTTCGAATCTGACACGCGAGTCGTCCAGGGTTTCGCGAAACCACGTGAACTCGATGGAGCGGTTCGGTTCAACCGCGACCACGTGCCCGAGACTAAGGCCAGAAGCGCCAGTCACGGAGAAATCGAGGTCGAATCGGCCCCCAGGGACAGGCTCGACAACGGCCTCCGCCAGCCAGACTCGAAGTTCCGATGGCTCAGTTATGGCGGCCCAGAGCCGCTCCACCGAATATGGCATGCTGCGCTCGAAACGTACCGTTCGCCAGTCGCCGTCGCTTTCAACCGAGCCATCTTTCACGGGTTTGCCTCCAGGTGCCGTTCGAGCGCATCCAATCGCCCGGACCAGAACACTCGATACCGGTCGAGCCAGTGGTCGATCTCGCGCAGCGGGGCCGGATCCAGGTGGTACACGCGCGACTTGCCTTCGGGGACGACGCGAACGAGGCCGGCTTCGCGCAACACTTTCAAGTGGCGAGAAATAGCAGGCTGCGTGACGGAAAACATGCCGACGATCTCGTTCACCGTCCGCGGCCGTGTTGCGAGAGCATCGACGATTTCGGAGCGAGTTGGGTCGGCGAGGGCTGCGAACGCATGCATGAATGGTTATATAACACGTTGGTGATTCGATGGGCAATGCAATAGAAAGCCATCTCGCGCCAGCAGTGTCTACAGCCCCAGGCGGCGGTCGTTCTCCAGCCAGGCAATGTCGTTCAGCGCCATCAGATCCGCCGGAAACCAGCGAATGCCCACCCGAGCAGCACCGGGATGGGAGCCTCCGAAGCGGCTTTGGTGAAGTGCCGGAGGAATGGCTCTTCTATCGCTTCCCATGCCAGCAGGTCGCTCTGGAATCGGTCTTCGCGCGAAGGGACAACGCCGAGGTGTGCCTCGATGACGCGGGTATCGATGATCTGCGCCGTCGCCCAACTCCGCCATCCGTTGAAAGAATCGCTCGGGACCCATCTTCCTCGATGAGGAACCCGAGCATAGCTGCGCGCCTGGTACCCGTCCGGCGCGGTCGCCAGTCCGCGCTCTTCCGCGAACAGCCTGACGCGGCACGCCGTCTCGCGTTCGAGGTACTGCCACGCCTGGCTGCCACCGACCCGGCCCGCGACGACTACCTGTCGCGTTCGGTCGCAAAGCAAGCGGCATGAAGGCGCGGTAGCGCTCAGCTAGCCGAAGAGGCCGGCTTCGCCGCTTCAGCGAGTTCGGTCGGCAGGGTTTCGGAGAGCGAAAGCACGGCAAGATCGCTGGGCGTATCGAGGTCGAACTGCGTGGCGGTCGTGCGCGGGAGCACGACCGATGCGAGGCCGGAATCATCGCGCAGACGACGGGGCAGCACGTTATCGCGGGGCAGCTCGCGGCACTGCTCAATGGCACTCCCGGGAGTCCACGCAGTCAGGTCGGCCGAGAAGAAATTGTTCGTGACGAACCGGGGATCTCGCGAATCAAGTTGTTCCACGACGAGCCGAAACTCATCGACGCCCAGCAACGGAACCGACCCGGAGCCCATCGTCGCCGGACGCTCGAGGCCGTAATGGGAGACGATTCCGCGAAGGCGGCTGGCGAAATCGAACTCGACCTGGTGCCGTGCGTCCGCGTCGATCAGCATCCCGGGGACTTCGAGGCTAAACACCTCGGGCGAATCGGTGGCCACAATCACGGCTTCGAACCCGGCAGTGAGAGCGGAACGGGCGGTGTTCGTGGCGGCGGCGACGCGGGCGTTCGCCATCATCTGCTCGGCCGGACCATCCCCGGTGCCCCCGTGGAAAACAATCAGGACCGGGCGTTCGAACACGAATCAAGCGTAGCCGGGCGCTCTAGTCGGCGCATCCGATTGCATCGCTGCACCTATCATTGTGGGCGTCGACCGAAGCAGCGTTCGGGGCACGAAGAGGAGAAACCGATGGACTTGGAAGCATGGCCCGGCCCAATTGAGGCAATCACGCTCTTCGCAGAAGACCTGGAGGCGACCAAACAGTTCTACCTGGACGTGTTCGGACTGCCGCTCATGTTCGAAGACCCAAACTCGGCGGTCTTCAATTTCGGCAACACGATCATCAACCTCTTGCGCATTTCCGAGGCACCCGAGTTGATAAGCCCCGCGGCCGTGGCAGGTCCGTCAGCAGGAGTCCGGCATCAGTTCACCCTCGGGGTGGAAGATGTCGATGCCATGTGCCGCGAGCTGGCGACCCGAGGGGTCACGCTGTTGAACGGACCAATGGACCGGCCCTGGGGTATTCGCACTGCGAGTTTCGCCGACCCCGCCGGGCACATTTGGGAAATCGCCCACTCAAACAGCTAGAAGCTACCTCGGCTGAAAAATCTCGATGGGATTCCCAGACGGATCGTCGCAAACGACCTGGCTGCCACCTGGCCCGCTGAGGATGCTGTTTCGGAACGGCACCTTCGCCTTGAGCAGCCTCGAAACAACGGCTTCGATATCCCGGACTTCGATGACAAGGCGATTCCAGCCACCCGCCGCCGGTTGGCGGCCGTCGGGCATGGGCTTCTGAGCGGAGGACCGAGGCCCGCTAAGCCAGAGACTGAGGTCGCCATAGCTGACCAGGGCGAACGGCGCACCCATGTGGTCTTCAAGTTCGAATCCGAGCAGCTCCGTATAGAACTTCACGGCCGCATCGACGTCATCCACGATGTAACGAATGGCAGCCAACTTTGAAACCTCCCGCCAGGCGAATTCCCTGATCCGACGGCGAATTGGCGGCTTATACTACGCCGATGGCCGAGGCGAAGTACCCGGTACTCGAAGGTGAGGGCCTGACCCTGCGGGCCTGGGATGCGGAGCTCGCCGAACAAATGGCGACCTGGTCCGTACGCGGATTCCCATACCACGCCTTTGACCTCGGACACCTGAACGACCCGGTCAAACGCGCCTCCGCGATCGCGAGTTGCCGGTCCGACGGTCCGCATCAGGCACTTTGTTGCTGTGGAAAACGGTGTCGCAGTTGGACGCGTTTCAGTGAACCTCCGCGACATGGCCGGCACCTACATCTTCGCCGTCCATGTCCCCGTTGAGCACGAGGGTCGTGCGGTCTGCCGGCGCATGCTGGCAGTGCTGATGCGCTGGCTCGAAAAAGAACATCCCCGGCCAAGCTTCATCCTCACCGCCAACGCCTTTAACGAGCATGCCCATCGCGCCTACCAGGCGCTCGGATTTGAGCCAATCGAGACCCGTTGGAACTTCGACCGTGAAATCGCTGACGCGCTCTGGCGCGTGACCCCGAAGCAACGGGAACCGCTTCAGCGATTCATCCGCTTTCAGAACGGCCGCTGGCAGGTGAAGACCTACATCTTCCGGCGTGACCCGGGCACCCCGGTGCATCTCGAAATCCGCCAAGCCCAGACCATAGCGGGCTGACATCCTCCGACTTACCCTTCAACCTTGGCGACGATGACCGTGATGTTATCCGGCCCTCCTGCCGCGTTCGCGAGTTCGATGAGCCGATCGGTCGCCTTGGCCGGAGGGAGTTCTGCAAGCACCGAGGCGATGTCCGCGTCTTCGACCGGGCCGAACAAACCGTCGCTGCACAGCAGCAGCAGATCGCCGGGAGCCACTTCTAATCGCCCGATTTCTGGTTCGACGAAGGTCTCGAAGCCGACAGTCCGCGTCACGACGTTTCGCTTCCAGTGGCCACGGGCCGCATCGGCGCTGATCGTGCCTTCTCGCACACGGTCCGCCACCCATGAGTGGTCGTTGCTGACCTGGCGAAACTCACCGGCCGTAACCGCGTAGAACCGGCTATCACCGATGTTGAGCCACCAGACCTCTGGCCCTCGGACGAGGGCTGCGACGAGCGTGGTTGCAGCGCCGGGCGCACCGAGCTCGGCGGCCTCTGCGTTGACGGCCGCGTTCGCATCCGCGGATGCGCGGCTCATCGCCTCATCCGGGTGAAGGCTTTCGAGGTGCTTGGAGAGCGACTCAGCGAATACTTCCACCGCCCGTGCACTCGCCCACTCCCCGCGGGCGTGCCCACCGAGGCCGTCGGCGACGCACAACAGCGTTGCCCCATCGAGGTCGCGAACGAGAAGCGAGTCCTCGTTCTGCCTTCGCACCAAACCGGTGTGTGTCGCCGACCCGATGGTCAGTCTCAATTCCGCCAAGGTGTCCTCACGCGAGAAACGGTAGCGCACCGGTCGCCGTCCGCAAGTACGCGCCTCACGGGCCTTGCCATGTTTGTACGATCGGACTATATTTTGTCCGTGCGTACTAAAACCGATTCACCCGTACGAGAACAGCCAAGCTTCATCGAGGCTGCTCGCAAGGCGCAGATCATCGACGCCACGCTCACGACCATCAGCGAGCTTGGATTTGCGAACGCTTCGCTGGCCCAGATCGCGAGACAGGCCGGAATAAGCAAAGGCGTGATCGGCTACTACTTTCCTTCGAAAGACGCCCTGATCGAGGCCACCATGGAGCACTTCTACATGGCCGGCCACGCATCGATGATGGCCGAACTGGACAAGTGCAAGACGCCGGTAGACATGCTCTCCAGGTACATCGAGACCAACCTGCAGTACATCGCCGACAACCGCGTTGGCACGCGCGCTGTTGGAGAAGTCGTCGCCAACTTCCGCCGCCCCAATGGAGAACTCTTCTACAAGGCCGAAGACGCCGAACTGATCATCCAGGGCACCGAGGCGATATTCGCCTGGGGTCAGCAGACCGGCGACTTCCGAGCTTTCGACAAGCGAATCATGGCAGTCACCCTCCGTGGCGCTATCGACAACTTCGGGAGCCAGCTGGCGGCAAACGAGGACCTCGACGTCGAGGTGTACGCCCGCGAACTGAAGGAACTCTTTCTGCATGCCGTCCGCAAGGACGGATAAACACGGCCGCCGGGACGCGGCCCCGAACCAAGTTCAATTTGGAGGCAGACCAATGGCAGGACAGCTCGAAGGCAAAGTGGCGGTGGTCACAGGTGCAGCGAGCGGCATCGGCGCGGCAACCGCGCGGCTCTTCATCGCCGAGGGCGCGAAAGTCGTGCTCGCTGACATCCAGGACGAGCGCGGGGCAAGCATGGCCGAGGAACTCGGGCCGAACGCCAGCTACCAGCACACCGATGTGACGGATGAACAGCAGATCGGCGCGGCTGTAGACCACGCCGTATCGAAGTACGGGCGACTCGATGTGATGTTCAACAACGCGGGAAAGGGCCACATGGAAGGCCTCATCGAAGACCTCACCCCCGCCATGTTCCACGACGTCATCGACGTCCTGCTCGGCGGTGTTGCCTTTGGGATGAAACACGCCGTCCGGGTAATGAAGGCGCAGCAATCAGGCAGCATCGTGAATACGGCCAGCGTGGCTGGCCTTGGCGTGGGCTATGGCGGCACGCTCTACTCGGCATCCAAAGCCGCCGTCATCCATATGACCCGCGTCATCGCGAACGAAGTCGGGGAGCAGAACATCCGCGTGAACGCGATCGCCCCCGGCGCAATCCCGACCGCCATCTTCGGACGCGCAGGCGGGATGACCCAGGAAGGCGCGGAATCGATAGTCCCGATGCTTCAGGCCGGCTTCGCGAAGGCCCAGCCGATTCCCCGTTCAGGAGACGCCAAGGACATCGCGAACGCAGCCCTATGGCTGGCGAGCGATGCCTCGAGCTTCGTCACCGGCATCTGCATACCGGTTGAGGGCGGCATGACCACGGGCAAGCTGTTCTCCCAGCGCATGGCCGAAATGCAGGCAATGGCGCCTTCCTAGAAGAAGTGCCAATCCGCCTCGAAGATCCGCGCTCCTCGCGAATAGCGATTCCTCACGGGAGCGCCTCGCACAGCTGAAGACGCTCGATGGCTCCAGTCTCGCTCGGACGCGTCCGGGCGCGGCTCATCTCGCTACGGGGCGCGGCGAACCGCTTCTTGAACGTGAACGCGTCCGCGTCCGGCCCCGAAGCCTTGAGCTCGGCCAGCTTCGGCTTCGGCCTCCTCCACGGTCGGTTCGTGGCCGGCAGGTACCCACCAGAGCACCGCGAACGGGTCGTCGTCGTGCGTGAACCACTCGAGCCGGCGGCGGTAGTAGTCGGCATGGCCGCTATAGAACGCGAACTGGAAGAGCGACTCGACATCGGACCAAACGCTGAAGTTGATGATGATTCGGTCGTCGTCGCGAATCCGGACCGCGGTTGAGTCGCCGTCCTCTGTCTGGTGACGCCAGACGAAGCCAGGTGCCTGTTCCGCCAGCGCATTGATCTTTTCGATGTTGTCCGTGAAGTCCGCCATCTCCGGCGAATCGAGCGGCGCCTTGATCCAGGCGATGTTGTATTGCGCGAGGTGGTATTCCGGCATCGAGATAGTGTGGCGTGCGCCACACTCGCCGCCAATACTTTTCGCTTCTCAGACCAAAGTCGGATACCAATCCCTCCTTGGAGCGGCGACGCTTGATACATCGAGTCGACTGGAGGTGAAGAAATGGCCCGATGGGAAACAACTACCGAGATCGACGGCGCCTGCGGAGCGGGTTTGGCCAATCATGTCGAACGTCGCGAAATGGCCGGAATGGACCGCGTCCATCGTCTCGGTGAACGAAGTGTCACCCGAATTCGGCATTGGCAAGTCTGCGGTGGTAGACGCCAAAGGCACGCCAACCTCCAGGTGGACCGTTTCCCGGTGGGAGCCGGGCAAGGGCTTCGACTGGGTTACCAAGGTTCGCGGCGCGACCACGGTCGGCGGCCACTGGATCGAATCCGTCGGCGACCGCAGCCGTGTGACCCTGACGATTGAAGTCAACGGTCCGCTGGTGTGGATGTTCAAGCCGTTTATCGGCGGCCGCATTCGTTCGAATATGGCCCTTGAGGCGGCCGGCCTGAAGCGTGAAAGCGAAAAGGCTGCGGTGAAGGCGGAGAGCGCGCCAACTGCGTAGCCCGGGCCTCACTGCTACGCTTCGAGCATGACCCGCTCGATATTCGGCCTCATCAGTGCTTTTGCGCTCTTCGCAGCCTCGTTCGCTTTGCACATCGTCGGCGGCGCGACCGACCAGGGATGGCTGTTCGCTATCGCGGTCGGGCTGATCTTCCTGACGGCAACCGGATTCCCGGCAATTGCGCTGGTTCTCTCGGGCGAACTCTTTCGGCAGCCTCGCCGCGGCACGAAAGACGCTGATTGCGGGCTTTGTTATTGGGACGGGACTGACTCTCGGAGCGCTGTGGGCCGCCAATGACCGCAGTTTCGCGGCATGGGAGTTCCCGGTTGCACCGGCGCTCGTCATCGTCGTCAGCGCCGTGCTTATGGCGTTGCGAAATCGGCTTTTCGCCTCACCCGGAAAGCCTTCGCCAACCGCTACTTCCTGAGTCGCGGATCCCAGATGTCTCGGAGCGAGTCGCCAAGCAGGTTCGCGCCCAGCACCACGAGGCTGATGGCAATGCCGGGGAAGACAACGAGGTGCCAGTTCCCGAAACGAGCCAAGGTGAGATTCCCACCGGACATGTCGCGGCCCCAGGATGGCTCTTCAGGCCCGAGTCCGAGGAACGCCAGGGCCGATTCGGCCAGAATGGCCGCGCCGAGAGCGCCACTCATGATGACTACGACTAGCGGGAGCACGTTTGGCACCAGATGCCGCAGGAAGATGCGCCATTCGGAGCAGCCAATCGCCCGCGCGGCTTCTACATAGACCTGCCGACTCTCGATGATGGTCTGCCCACGAAGCACGCGGTTCCCGCCGAAGAGGGCACCGATCGCAATGGAGATAATGATCGTCTTGAGGTTCGGTCCGAACGCCGTCCGCAGCATGAGGAAGAGTACGAGTCCCGGGAAGGCGGCGAAGGCTTCGCCGGATCGTTGGACCAGGTAATCAACCCAACGACCGAAGAATCCCCCGAGGATTCCCAGGAAGGCACCGGTTCCGGCGCCAAGAAACACTGCCCAGAACGAAATGATGAATGAGATGCGGGCACCCGCCAGCACACGGCTGAAGACATCCTGACCGAGCTGGTTCAGTCCAAAGGGATGCGCCATCGACGGACCTTCCAGCGGCGTACCCACCGCCAACTGTTCTGCCGAATACGGCGCGAGCCGCTCGCCAAAGATTCCGACTACCACGAAAAGCGTAAGCACGACCAAACCAAAGACGCCGGTCGGGTGTTGACGAGCAAGCCGACCCATGCGCCGAATCCAACTCGGTCGCGTCCCGAGGTAGACCCATTCCATCCCACCCGCAGGGGCTGCAGTTTGCGAAGCCATTAGGAGTACTTCACCCGCGGATCGATGACCGCGTAGGAGAGGTCGATAAGCAAGTTCATGATCACGATGACACAGGCGCTATAGAGCACCAGGAATTGCACCACCGGGAAGTCACCTGTGAGGGCGGATACAAGGAAGAACTGGCCGAGCCCATTGATGGAAAACACTTGCTCGAGGATCAGGGAACCAAAGAACAGTGCGGTCACGTGCGCCCCGAGAAGCGTGACGATTGGAATCAGCGCGTTGCGTAACCCATGGGAGATAACTACGCTCCGGCCGGCCAGACCCTTGGCCCGGGCCGTCCGCATGTAGTCCTGGCGGAACACCTCCAGCAGCGTGGACCTGGTGAGGCGCATCATGCTCGCCGCACCGCCAACGCCCAACAGAAGCGTGGGCGGCAAATAGAGACGCAGATTCGTCCAAGGGTCCGCGAAGAATGAGACATGACCCCCAACCGGAGGCGAATAGTTCCACCAGATCGAGGGCAGCACAATCAGCAGGATGAGCAGGAAGAAATCCGGGATCGACTGCCCGAACACAGCAAACACGCGAAAGATGTAATCGACGATGGTGTTCTGCCTGACAGCCGTAATCACTCCGAAACTGATGCCGAATCACGGTGCTGAAGCCAACCGAGAGCAGCAAGATCTCCAGGTTAATCGGCCACCGCCGCTGAATCTCCGGCCAAACGGGCTGGCCGCTCCGGAACGTGTCGCCAAGGTTCCCTCGCAACACGTCTCCAGCCCAAACGAAGAACTGTTCGATCACGGGCTTGTCCAGCCCGAGATCCGCGCGGATGGCCTGCTCCTGTTCCACCGTGGTGTTCTGATTCGTGTAGTACGAAACAGGGTCCGTCGCGAACGGAAGCCGCAACGTGAAGAACGTGATCAGCGATACCACCACCACGATGAGTGGGAGGTAGGCCATCCGGCGCATGGCGTACTGGCGCATAAGCTCCGTCAGCTCTTGGCGATGTAGATTTTGCCGTTGAAGAGGCCGTAGCTTCCTCGTCCGACGACTCGACCCTTCACATAGCCCCAGGTCGCGGTATTTGTGATGCGGACGATTGTTGGAATGTACGGAGTTGCTTTTTCGTAGGCTTTTCGCTGCAGGTCCTGCACTGCGGCGAGCCGTTGCTTGTCATCCAGGATGGTCTTTTGCTTCGAAAGCAGGGCGTCGAGTTCGTCGTCCATCCAGGCGGCCCAGTTCGGGCGCCCACCGATCTGCTTACCGACGTTCCCGATGTAGGAACTCGGGTCGTCGTACTCAAGCGTCGGATAAGTGATGAAGCCGTTGTAGTCCGAACCATACAGCGACTGGATCAACCACTTCCCGAAGTCCTCGCCGACGAGCTTGATCTTCAGGCCGAGGTTCGACTCAAGCTGCGACTTCACGATGGTCGCGAACTGCTGATACGGATCGCCCGGGACGATGTATTTGAGGTCGTACTCCTTCGAGGTGTCGAAGGTTGTTGCTGCAAGCAGCTTCTTCGCTTCCGCGACATCCGACTTGCCGTAGGTCTTTGCTACCTCTTCCGCCGAGAGCGTTTCCCCAAAGGCGGGTGGGACGGTTCCGGCAAGGTTGCCTTCTTCCAGCGCGAACAACTTGATGAGTTGCTCCCTGTCGATTGCCATGGAGATCGCCTGGCGAACGCGCGGGTCGGCAAACTCGCCATCGCGCACGAGTCTGGACCATCCAGACTGCACGCGACTGCACAGAATCGATGACGATGTCCTTGCCATGCTTCTTCAGGAGGTCTTCGCGCTCGAGCTTGTTCGTGAGCGCAACGGCGTCGACTTCCTTCGCTGAGAACGCTGCGAGCGCTGCCGCCTGTTCCTGGATCAGCTTGTAGTTGTAGTTCGCGAGGTAGGGCTCGCCGCTGACCCGCCATTTGTCGAAGCGCTTGAGCTTGAAGTTGGCGCCGTTTTCATGGCTCACGAACTGGAATCGGCCGCTGCCGATCAAGTCCTTATCCATGAAGCTCGGATCCTTCGCGATCTCTTCGGGGATGATCGAACTCGCGATCGGGCTGCCGGCGTTGGTCGAGCTGAACGTCCAGGCGTCAACGCTCTTGAGAATGAAGTTCACCGTCTTATCGTCAGGAGTTTCGATGTGGTCGAAGACCTGGCTCCACCAAGAACTGTTCGAAATCTTCGTTTGCTTCGCAGCCGATTCGAGGCTTGCCTTGATGTCCGAGGCCTTCACCGCGCGACCGTTGATCGGCGCCTTGTCGTGGAACAGACGAATCCTGAATCTTCACGGTGAAGTGCATGCCGTCTTGCTGCTCGATGCTCGACGCCAGGAAATTCTCGCGGATGCCCGTATCGAGCGGTGTGTACCAGAGATGGTCGAAGATGGTGAATCCCCAGTTCAGACCGCTATCGAGGCCGGCGTAGGGGTTGATCGAGGCGAAGATCCCGGTCTGGCGAGCGTTGTAAGTCCCGTCTTTGTTGATGACTTCGCCAGCGGCGGTGGGAGTCGGAGGAGTTTCCGTTCCCGGGTTTACGCCGGCCCCGGTGGTCGCGGTGGGAATACCGCCGGCTGTCGTCGTCATCGTCGTCTCCGCAGCCGGCGAGCGCCCAGGCGCTCGCTCCGAGTGCAACCGTGCCGGCGCCCCCAAGCATCCGGCGACGGGCGATCCTTCGGCCCCAATAGTTATCTCGTTCCATTCGATTACCCCTCCGTTTCCGAGCACCATTCGGATTGCTGCCCGGTATACGCTTGCCATTGCTTCAGCGTCAATAGCTACTATCGACGCTCGCAATGCGTGCTAAGACTGGTACGTTTGGCGGATAGCGAGCGGTTTCTCGCCGTCAATCGCCAATTCTGGCTGGTTTCCCGGGCGAAGCCCGGCCATGGAGCCACACCATGACCGGGTCTTTGCCCCATCGCCCAGGAATTCGAAACCCCTCCGAGAACCCGGGAAGCCGTCGCCAAAAAGCGATGGCTTCCCTCATCTCGCAGCGGGATTGCGACTGTTGGGACCGCACGGTCGGTTCGAACAGACTCGGCGCGCCGCACAGGTTCTTCTGAATCGTCACCGACCGCCACGTCTCCGCCGACGCTTAAACAGTCGTGTTTATTCAGAAGCGCGGAATCTAATTTGGCATGCTAATCTTGTCAAGAAGCGAAGCGGAGGACAGCATAAAGACGATGTCGGAAGAAGTTGGGCTGCGCGGATACCGCGTTCAGGACCCCGAGCGAATGCAGGCACGGCGGCGCGAAATTATGACGGCGATGGCTGAAGTCATCATCGACAAAGGCTACGCGGCGAGCGACGCTCGAAGACGTGGCCACCCACATGGGCACCAGCCGCGCCGTTATCTACTACCAGTTCCGCAGCAAAGAAGACCTCTACGCCGAAATCGTCGTCGAAGCCGTCGACCGGGCGACTGAACGCCTCGAAGCGATTGTCGCGCGGAACCTCCCTCCGGAGCAGGCACTCTACGCAGCTATTGAGGATCTCGTGGAAGTGGGCATGGAGCCGCTTAACCGAAGCACCCTGGCGACCGGACGCCCGAAGGGCTTCTCGCCCGAGTCTCGCGCCCGCATCAAGGCGGCAGACCGGGGCTATGTCCATCTGCTCACCGAGATCCTCCGTCAGGGCATCGATTCCGGCGTCTTCACCGACCGCGATCCCGCGGTTCCTGCGCTACACGATCATGTTCGCCGTGAACGGCAACTTCATCTGGCGAACGCCCGATGGGCCTCTTAAGGCCGACTACATCCTCAAAGAACTTCCGCGCATGCTGCTCAGTTCGGTACTGGCGCATCCATGCGATTTTCACGGACATGGCGAATCGCCCGCCGGCAAAGTCGCTCACACCCTGATCTGGTACCCGCTCTTCGATTGCGACGGCAGGGTCGGTGCGATAGTCTGCGACCGTCCTTTCACGCAACGGACGAATCTCATTTTCGCGGGGTGACGCAATGCCCAGGCGGCTTGCGGTGTCTGTCGGATTTACCGGCAACCCAGAACAAAACAAAGAACTGATCAGCCGAATCAAAGTGGCGGAAGAAGTCGGCGTCGAAGCCATTTTCACTGCCGAAACCTGGGGCCGGGACCAGTTCTCGCTCCTGACCCAGATCGCCCTGAACACGAGCAAAATCAAGCTCGGCACCGGCATTGCGCCCGGTGTTCGGCCGGTCGCCGGGCGTCCTTGCCATGACGGCGGCGACGCTCGACGAAGCTTTCCGGCGGCCGCGTCATTCTTGGCCTCGGAACCTCTGGCGACCGTGTTATCGAGCACTGGCACGGCGAGAAGTTCTCGAAGCCGATCCAGCGCACGAAGGAATACATCGAAATCATCAACATGATGGTGAGCGGCGAGAAAGTGTTCTACGACGGCGAGATCTTCAAGCTGCAGCGCGGATTCCGCCTGCTGTTTGAGCCGCCTCGCAAGCACATCCCGATTTACGTCGCGTCCATCTCGCCGAAGAGCATGGATTCGCTGGCGACCGTGGCCGATGGCTGGATGCCGATCTACTGGCCGAAATCGAAGTTCATGGACGGCAAGAAGACAATCGCCGCCGCGTCGAAAGCTGCTGGACGCCCGGAAACGGCCGTCGAGTGCGTCGCCTCTCTGACGGTCGTCATCAACCCGGACGAGCAAAAGGCCAAGATGCAGGCCGCCGGCCCGATCTCGTGGTACGTCACCAACATGGGCGACTTCTACCACCAGATGCTGACGCGCAACGGGTTCGGCGAAGAAGTCGCAGCGATGCGCAAGGTCGGCGAAACCCACAAGCCGCCGCCATTCGGCACGAACCCAGAACTGATGGCCGCCATGGGCGACCGGATGCTCGAAGAGACCGCTATCTGGGGTGACCTGGAGACGGTTGCAGCGGGCATCGAGGAACGCCGCCAGCTCGGCGTCGACCTGCCAAGCATTTCGCTCCCGCAGGGGCCGCTCGACCATGTAGAGCGCGTCCTCGGGACGCTCGTCTCCTAGCGCAACGGTCGGGAGAAAGAACAGCCGGGGGCGCCGCATGGCGCCCCCGGTTTCGTTTGCCCGCGCTGGGCGCTCGCACGGGTTAGTTGCTGGGAGCAATGGCGTTATACGACGTTGCGAATCGGCGAGTCAACAAATCTGAACGTTGATGGCTCAAACGCCGAGGGCGCGAGCTACGGTCTCGAGCCCTTCGAGGGCTTCCTCCGTCGACCGGACGAGCACGTCGGCGAGTTCGGCGATATCCGGTGGCGTTTCTTTGCCGCCTGAGACGCCCACCAACATGACATGCAGACCATCGGACTTCGCGAGGGCGAGAGCCGCGCGGAACATGCCGACGTCAGTCTCGTCATCGCCCATAACAAGCACTGCCTTCGCTTTCATCTGTAGGACGAGGGCCGTCAGGGCCGCGTCCTTCCCGCCCTGCGCATCGGGGATCACCTCTAGGACACGTCGGCCCTCGCGCAGGCGAAGACCTTCCGGAAGCGTCGAGAGCGCCTCGCGCAAGGCCGGCTCGAGGTCGGGGGCAGTGCGGAAATGAAACGCCGTTGAGATCGCTTTTCGTTCGATATGAAGGAACGAGCTCGGGCAGGCGGAAATGACGCGCTGTTCGATCTGTTCGAGCGCTGCGCTAAGGGCAACGCGATCCACCCCGGGGATCAGTGGGTCGTCGAACGAAGCCTCAAGGCCGTGGCTGCCGATAACGACGATCTCGTCGATCGGAACCATGCGGCGAGCAGTGTTCAGGTCTCGACCGGTGATGACCGCGACCTTCGCCGCCTGGGCTATCCGGTCGAGCACGCCGAGGGTCACTGCCGGGACGCGGGCCTCGCTCGCGTTGGCAACGATTGGCGCGAGCGTGCCATCGAGGTCTGTCGCGACCAGTAGCGGCCCGCGAGCTGTTGCCACGGCCCGGTATTGCTCGATAGCGTCAAGGTTCAGCATCGTTCCTCCAGGGATTCAAGGAAGCCGGTCGCCCACGAAAGGGCGTCCCGGCGACGAACTTCTTCGACAAATCGGTCACTCACGCGCCCGGGGCGCCCGGCCAGCGCCTCGCAAAGCACTTCGACCATCGCTTCGGGATCGAGCGGATCGACGGGGACGAGTCCCTCTTCGGAAAAATCGGCAAATGTGCTTGCTGCACCCGCATCCTGCCCGGTGATGATGACGGCACGCTCGGAGGGTGGCCGGATGGACTGCGCGACTGCAGCCTGGAGCGGGACCAGGTTCTGCCCATCGGCGAGGGAAGACGTGAAAACGACATCGGCCTCGCGCTGAAGGGCGACAACATCATCCCAACCCACATTGGCGCGGACGTGTGTGACCGTACCGCCGGCGAGGCGAGCAGCCTCGCGCGCCACATTTGCAGCCTTCTCGATTGCCGACTCCAACGACTCGTAGGCGCGGACACCCTCACGCGTGGGGGCCGCAATCCCGAGGTAGGCGAACTTCGCCCCGCGCTCGAATGCCTGCGCCATGGCCATGAGGCGTTCGGGGATGCCCTTCGTGAAATCTCCACGCTCGAGGCCCACCACAAGCGGCAAACCCCGTTCGCGTGCGGCGCGAACCCGAGCCGGGACCGGCACCCGCTTCGCTACGTCGTAGACATCTTCCGGATCGATTCCGACAGGAAACGCGCGGGTATCGATGGTCCTCCCGCCGTAGGAGAGGCCGCCGTCATTCACGTGGGCGCCGCAAAGCGCCACGGCTGCTTCCTGGAAACGATCGACATCGGCCGAAGTCTGGAAACCGATCAGGTCCGAGCCCATTATGCCTTCGATGACGGCCCGGATCGCTTCACCCGCGCGGCCCTCGAGATAGGGCGCGGCAACAGAAACATCGGGGAACGGCGTGTGCAGGAAGTAACCGATTCGGCCAGCGAAACCCCTGCCGCGGAGCATGCCCTGGTACGAGCGACAGCTGATAGTCATGCACCCAGCACCAGTCAGCGGCCGTTTCATCGGCCGCCGCCGCCGCGAAGGCGCTGTTGACCGTCTCGTATGCGTCCCAATCCTTCTTGTTGGGAGGCGCGGGCACCGGGTAGTAGCCGGTCATCTTGGGCAGGTCGTACCGAACCAGGTGAAAAAGTGGCCAGAGGAAGCTATTGGCAACCTCAGCGTAGTGCCCGTTCCATGTGTCCTCGCCGAAGTACAGACGACGGTGCCGCAATGGCCCCTTCGGCGTATCGATGAACTCGAAACCACGGGCGTCTGTCCACTCGCGATCGAATCGGCCCAGTCCGGCGCCAATCCACGTAGTGCCGGTCGAGCCATCCCACGGTTCAATCACCGGGCGCAGCGCGGCAAGCAACCCGCCCTTCCCGGAGGAAGATGGCGAATCGGCCCACCGTGGCGACTCGTGATCGAGGTAGGCCCGGTTGGCAAGGATCAGACCGGACTGCTGCATGCCTCCCCAGTAGGCCCGATATAGCCGAGGCTTGCAAGGCCGGAAACAGAGACTTCAGAAGCGTCGTTGGGCACCGGGCACCCGAGAGCGGTATCGTTCGGCTCGAATCTCCGATGGAGGCATTCGAATGCCCGATGAACCCGTCGTCCTCTACGAAGAGCGCGATTCCCTTGCCATCATCACGCTGAACCGCCCCGAAAAGATGAACACCCTCACTGACGCGGTCATCCAGGGCATCGCCGACGGCATCGACGAGGCGACGGCTTCGCCCGAAGTCTCGTCGATCATCATTCGCGGGGCGGGACCGACATTCACGGCTGGCTACGACCTGAACCCCGGCTCCGACGACCGCGGGGGTGGGCGGCAGCGTCCTCGTTATGGCGCCAAGCCAGTCGATGCCAGGCCCGGGCGCGTGGGACCCGGTGCGCGACTACGCCTTCATGGGTCACAACATGAAGCGGTTCATGAAGCTCTGGGAATGCCCGAAGCCGGTCATCGCCCAGCTCCACGGGTACGCCCTCGGTGGCGGCACCGACCTGATTCTTTGCGCCGACCTCATCTTCATGGCAGAGGACGCGATCATCGGCTACCCGCCGAGCCGCGTGTACGGCACGCCAACGACGATGATGTGGGTCTACCGAGTCGGTCTCGAACACGCGAAGGAGTTCCTGCTTTCCGGCGACCAGATCGACGCTGCCACCGCCCACCGGATCGGCCTCGTCTCGAAAGTCTTCCCCAAAGACCAACTCTCTGAAGCGACCGAGGCCTATGCAAAGCGCTACGCGAACATCCCGGCGAACCAGCTCGCCCTGAACAAGATGCTCATTAACCAGGCCTTCGAAAACATGGGGCTCCGCACCACGCAGATGCTCGGCACGTTCTTCGACGGCGTCACCCGCCACACGGAAGAGGCCCTGCGCTGGCGGGAGAACTTCGGCGAGTTCGGCTTCCGCGAGACCATCCGGCGCCGGGATGGCCCGTTCCAGGACTACGGAGAGCGACCGCGGAAATAGCGGCTAGTTGCCCCGATTCGACTATATGCGGCACAGTGCCCCGCACACCCGGAGGATGCCCCACATGCCCGACGCCACGATTCGCCCATTCACCATCACCACCACCGATGAGCAACTCGACGACCTGCAGCGAAGGCTTCGGGCGACCCGCTGGCCAGAGAAGGAAACGGTCGACGACTGGACCCAGGGCGTACCGCTTTCTTACGTCCAGGAGTTCTGCGCCTACTGGGCCGAGAAGTACGACTGGCGAGCGACGGAGAAACGGCTCAACGGCTTCCCGCAGTTCCAGACCGAAATCGACGGCGTCGACATCCACTTCATCCATGTGAAATCGCCCGAGGCGAACGCGAAGCCGCTGGTCATCACGCATGGCTGGCCCGGCTCCATCGTCGAATTTCACAAGGTCATTGGGCCGCTGACCGACCCGGCGAAGCACGGCGGCAACCCGGCAGATGCCTTCCACGTGGTTTGCCCGGCCCTCCCCGGCTACGGCTATTCGGGCAAGCCGAAGGAGACGGGCTGGGGCGTTCAACACATCGCCGACGCGTGGGGCCAACTTATGCGCCGACTTGGCTACGACCGCTATTTCGCTGCAGGGGGCGACTGGGGTGCGGCAGTAACCGGCTCCATCGGCGCTCGCGATCCTGAAGGTTGCATCGCGATCCACCTCAACATGGTCACCGGCGTCCGGCCCGACCCGGAGACCATGAACGACCTGACCGAACTCGAGAAGAGCGCTATCGCCGGCCTGCAGTTCTACCAGGACTGGGACTCCGGCTACTCGAAGGAACAGAGCACTCGGCCACAAACCGTCGGCTACGGGCTGGTCGATTCGCCAGCCGGGCTCGCAGCCTGGATCCTGGAGAAGTTCTGGGCATGGACCGACAGCGACGGCCACCCGGAAAACGTCCTCACCCGCGACGAACTGATCGACAACATCATGCTGTACTGGCTGCCGGGCGCCGGGGCATCTTCGGCGCGGCTCTACTGGGAGAGCTTCAACCGGGGCCGCTCCGAGACCATCAAGGTGCCTGTAGGCTGCAGCATCTTCCCGCGCGAGATCTTTCGAGCATCTCGCCGCTGGGCAGAGAAGCGCTTCGACAACATCATTCACTGGAACGAACTGGAAAAGGGCGGGCACTTCGCCGCCTTCGAACAGCCGGCGACCTACGTGAACGAAGTGCGCAACTGCTTCCGGAACGTTCGCTAATACCCGAACTATCCAGAAGCCAACTCTAGACCGGTTTCGAAAACGCTCTGCGCCTCCGCGTCTCTGCGTTCAGGCCGCCGATAGCCGAGCTGAAGAGCTAATACCCCAGCGCCACGCCGTCTTTGCGGCTCTCGGTGGCGCCGCAATACACGCCTGATTCAGGGTCGCGCCAGATCGCCTGGTAGCCGCCATATTCGCCGGTAGGCTGCCTCTCGATCGTGTGTCCGCGGCGCTGCAGTTCGGCAAGAATCTCCGGCGCAAGGCCGCGTTCGATGCGAAGGCTGCCGCCATCGGTCATCTTCGTCCCAGTGGGTTCGCTTGAGCCGGTATGGCGGAAGCGAACGGCATCGCCGGCTTCCTGCAGGTTCATCCCGAAGTCCACAAGGTTCACGATCACTTGCGCGTGCCCCTGCGGCTGCATGTCGCCGCCCATGAGTCCAAACGGCATCAGTGGCACGCCATCCTTCGTCAGGAAGGCGGGGATGATCGTCTGGAAGGGCCGCTTTCCTGGCTCGAGGCGGTTCGGATGCTCTGGGTCCAGCGCGAACATGTTGCCGCGATTCTGTAGCCCGATCCCTAGCTCGGGCACCGCGTAACCAGACCCGAAGCCTTTGTAGTTACTCTGAATGAACGACACCATCATGCCGTTGCGGTCGGCGGTGCAAAGGTAGGTGGTCTCTTTGCGGCTGAGGGCAACCGGGTCGCCGTGGCCAATCTCCGTGGATGCGTGCTCCATGTCGATTAGGCCTGCTCGCTTCGCCGCGTACTCCTTCGAAATCAGTTCGGTCACAGGCACAGCACGCAAACGCCGGGTCGGTGTAGTGGCGCGCGCGGTCGGCGTAGGCGACCTTTTTCGCTTCGACCATCAGGTGCCAGAAGTCAGCCGACTCGCGGCCCATGGCGGCGAGGTCGTAGCCCTCCAGCATGTTCAGCATCTGCAGGGCCGCGATGCCCTGGGTGTTCGGCGGCAGTTCCCAGACGTCGTAGCCGCGGTAGTTTGTACTCACCGGGTCGACCCAGGTTGGTTCGTTCCCGGCGAAGTCTTCCATGGCGAAGAACCCGCCGTTGGCTTTCGAATACGCGACGATGGCCTCGGCGAACCTTCCGGTCCGAGTAAATGCGCGACCGTGCTTCGCAACGTCTCTCAGCGTCAGGCCAAGCGCGGGATTTCGAAAGATCTCGCCATCTTTCGGAGCGGCCCCACCCGGCATAAAGACGTCGGCGAATCCGGGCTTCGCCTTGTGCTGCTCCGATCCCCAGTACCACTCGTTGGCGATCACCGGCGAAAGCGGGAAGCCTTCCTCGGCGTACCGAATCGCGGGAGCCAGCACCTGTTCCAGCGGCAAGCGCCCGTAGCGCTCGTGCAGCGCGAACCAGCCTTCGACCGCGCCGGGTGTCGACCACGAGTACTGCGAGTACAGCGGGATCGTGCCGTCCGACGTCGGGCGGAATCTTTTCGCTCGCGCTCGCGAGTGGAGCACGACCGCTCGCGTTCAGGCCGGCGAGCTTCGATTCCTTCGGGTCCCAGAGGATCGCGAATAGATCGCCGCCGAGCCCACAGGCAGTCGGCTCCATCAACCCGAGACAGGCATTCGTGGCGATGGCAGCATCGACAGCGGAGCCACCGGCTTTGAGCATCTCGATGCCGGCGCCAGCGGCCAGCGGCTGCGAACAGCAGACCATTCCGTTGGTTGCCCATGTGGGCGAGCGACTGGCGTTGCCGCGGCCCGAACCGATGAAATTCATGGCCGAAACGATACAGGAGAACCTTTGAAACACCACTAATAAGAGTTAGTAGGTGTTACAATGGCTCTCGCTTTGAGGTGAGTCATGCGAAAGCTTGTCGCGGGATTGTTCATGTCGCTGGATGGTGTCGTCGAGTCTCCCGGCCCATGGGGATTCAAGTACGCAGATGCAGAAGTTTTCAGCCGGATGGGCGAGGGAGTGGCGCAGGCGGACGCCGTGCTACTCGGGCGCATCACGTACGAGGAGTTCAGCAAAAGCTGGCCCCTCGAAGGGACGAGTTCGCCGATGGCGACCTTCCTGAACGGATCGCCGAAGTACGTCGTCAGCAGCACGCTTGCACAGCTCGAATGGGGCCCTGCGGAGCGACTGGAAGGCGACCTTGCAGCGGCGGTCTCGCGGCTTAAATCGCAGCCCGGCAAGAACATCCAAATCCCCGGCAGCCCACGACTTGTGGCGGCACTACTCGCGCCTCGGCCTGCTCGACGAACTGAACCTCAACCTGGCGCCGGAGATTGTGGGGCGTGGGAGGCGGCTGTTCGATGGCGTTGGCGTGCCGACGGCGTTGAGCCTGGTCGATTCGGTTACCTACGCGACCGGGCTTGTCGGGCTGAGCTACGTGAGAGCTTGAAGATTGTCCGCCCGCTTTGGGAAGTCCAGGGGCCTCGGTGCGGAAATCACGCGCGGCCATTTCATCCGTCGAGGCCGTGCGCGGCCTCTCTTCAGTCTACGTCTGCGCAGTACCGACGAGACCAGGATCCAAGCTCCCAGGGCGCCTGCGCCAGCCAACAGCCAATCCCAATGCGGTTTCCCGTAATAATCGGCACAAAGACCCTTTTGAAGGCTCTTGAACTTCGACTCACTAACGTTTTCGTCTCCGATCAACGAGTATCTTCCGACCCGAAGCGATCCAACGTCTCCAACGTCCGTTTGCATTCTGCGTTTTCCGTTGAAGACTTCATCCAGCTGAATGGTGACAACACGGTCGGGACCTGCGTCCAGTGGTGCGGACAATGGCACCGTCTCCAGAAACGCAGGCCCGGCATCGCCAACGCGGATGCGGGCCTGTTGCGTTCCGCCGGGATCTACTGCCGTGGCAGACCAGAGTACTGAGCCCTTTCGGGGCTGCCCCGACGAGTCGAATGGATAACCATCCACGAGCGTCACTGAGAAAACGCGATTTTCGCTTGAGCAAATGAACGGGCTTACCACGACCGTCTCGTCTGGGTCTCTCGTCAACATCGACCAAGAGTTAAGTGATTCACAGCCAGTCGAAGCCCAGCCGCCCACCAGGACCAACGTAAGCAAACCCGTCTTTCGAATCATCGGCTGGTCCCGTCCGCTCAGCCCGCGGAACTATTGGTCTCGCAGGGGCTTCATGAACAATGTCGGCTTGCGGGACTCGCGTCTAAAGGCTCGCGAGCCGTTCCCGCAGCCCGCTCACCCGGTCCCGGGTTTCGCTCAGCGTCGTCTCCATCCCCTGGATGACGTGTGCAGGCGCCTTGGAACGGAAGGTCTCGTTGCCGAGCTGCTTTTCGAGACGTTCGGCATGAGCGCTCGCTTCCGCGAGTTCCTTTTCGAGACGGGCACGTTCGACCGCGGTGTCGACCTCGGGGAGAGCGACCGCCACTTCCGTATCGGCGACGCGGCCGAAGCCCCATTCGCCGGCGGGTACCTCGCTGCCGAGGTCAAGGATCTCCAGGTCCACGCGCGAGGTGAAGTTCGTCGCGGCCATGGTTTCGCGGAGGGCCGGGCCGTAGCCGTCGGCGCGCAGGACGACCCTTGGCCGTGCTCCAGCTTCGAGCTTCTTCTCCGCGCGGATGTTGCGAATCGTGCGGTTCACTTCGACGACGTGCTCAATAGCCGCTTCTGCACCGGCGTCCTTCCAGTTCGCGCCGCTCTTCGGGAACCAGGCGACGATCAGCTGGCTCGCCATATCGTCGTCCATGCGGTCACGCAGAGCCTGCCAGAGTTCCTCGGTCACGAACGGCATGAACGGGTGCAGCATCCGCAGGCCGTGGTCGAGCACGTGCGTGAGCACCTTCAGCGGGCGTTCGTCGCCGTCGTTCAGGCGCGGCTTCACCATCTCGATGTACCAGTCGCAAAATTCCCCGCGGAGGAAGTCCTCGATCTGGCGGGCGCATTCGCCGAGCTGATACCCCTTCATCAGCGAATCAACGTCGATTTCGAGTTGTTCGAGCCGCGAGAGGATCCAGCGGTCTTCGAGCGCGAACGTCTCGCGGTCCATCGGGTGTGGTCGCTTCACCGTCCGGTCGCCAACCTTCATCAGTACGAATCGAGCCGAATTCCAGAGCTTGTTGGCAAAGTTCCGTGCGGCCGCAAGGCGCTCGTCTGTGTACTTCTGATCCGCGCCCATGCCCGCGCCGGTAAGAACAGCGAAGCGGAAGGCATCGGTGCCGTACGTCGAGGCCGCCACCAGCGGGTCCACCACGTTGCCACGTGACTTGGTCATCTTGTCGCCGTTGGCATCGCGGATCAGGCCGTGGAAGAGGACGTTTCGGAACGGCATCGAGCGTTCTTCGCCCAGGTTCCGCATGTTGTACAGGCCGAACATGATCATCCGGGCGCACCAGAAAAACATGATGTCGTAGCCCATCTGCATGTCGGAGGTGGGGTAGAAGTAGCGCAGATCCTCGGTGTCATCGGGCCAGCCCAGATCCGCGTGTGGCGCGAGGCCCGATGAGAACCAGGTGTCGAGGACATCCTCGTCCTGGCGCAGCGCTGAGCCGCACTCGGGGCATGCCGACGGATCGTCGACCTGGCAGATGACGTGCCGATTCTCGCAGTACCAGACCGGGATCTGGTGGCCCCACCAGAGCTGGCGGCTGATGCACCAGTCGCGGATGTTCTCCATCCAGTTCAGGTACACCTTCTCGAAACGCTGCGGGACGATGCCGATGCGGCCTTCCGTCACGGCGCGAATCGCGTCCCCCGCGAGCGAATGGTTGCCCTCGTACTCCTTGGTCACATCGAGCCACCACTGTTCGCTCGGGAGCGGCTGCACCACCGTCTTACAGCGACTGCAGACGCCGACGCTGTGGACGTAGTCCTCGATGTGGTCGATGAACCCTTCGTCTTCGAGGTCGCGCAGGATTGCCGTACGCGCGTCGTCGACGGTCATGCCGGCGTAGGGGCCGGCCTCGTCGTTCATGTTGCCCTTGAGGTCGATGGCGACGATCACCGGCAGGTCATGGCGCTGGCCGATCTCCCAGTCGTTCGGGTCGTGGCCAGGGGTGACTTTCACTGCGCCGGTGCCGAACTCCGGCTTAACGGCGTCGTCCGCGACCACCGGGATCTCCCGGCCGATGATCGGCAGCATCAGCATCCGACCGATCTTCTCTTCGTAGCGTTCGTCGTTCGGGTTCACGGCCACGCCGGTATCGCCGACCATCGTTTCGGGCCGAGTGGTCGCAACGGTCACGTAGTCGGGCAGCGGCATACCGCCCTCACCGACGATGGGGTAGCGGATGAAGTAGAGCTTCGCGGCCATCTCCACGTAGTCGACCTCGAGGTCGCTGAGAGCCGTCTCGCAGCGAGGGCACCAGTTGATCATGCGCAGGCCGCGATAGATCAGTCCCTGCTTGTACAGGTTCACGAAGGTCGTGCGGACGGCCTTCATGATGCCGGGGTCGAGCGTGAATGTGTTGCGCGACCAGTCCGCGCTCGCGCCGAGCTTGCGGTGCTGGTCGGCGATGCGGCTGCGGTATTTGCGCACCCACATCCAGGTGCGTTCGACGAAGGCCTCGCGGCCGAGGTCGTGCCGGGTCAGCCCTTCCTTCAGCAGCTCGCGCTCGATCACGTTCTGCGTCGCGATACCGGCGTGATCTTCGCCGGGCAACCACAAGGTCGGGTCGCCTTGCATCCGATGCCAGCGAACCAGCGCGTCGGTAATCGCATCCTCGAGCCCGTGGCCCGAGGTGCAGCTCACCGGTGACGTTCGGCGGCGGCATGACGATTGTGTAGGGCTCGCGGTCGAGGTCGATCTTCGGCTGGAAGTGTCCTGCCTCTTCCCACATCTTGTAGACGCGGTCTTCTACGCTCGCCGGCTCGTAGGCAGGGGGTAGTAGCGAGCCTGGCGTTTGCGTAGTCATTTCGAATCCTTGGGGAAAGTGTCCACTCGCGTAGGAGTGGTTTTCCAGTGTAGCAAGCCCGGTACATGGGGCATTCGCCGGAAATTGGTGTCAGCTGGCGAACTCGACGTAGCTTTCGGTCAGCCATGCGAGAACCTGCTCATCAATATCTTCGAGCTGTCGAATGTTCACGCCATACCAGCCACGCGAAGCGCCCATCTTCGTCGTGCGCGTGATTCGAGAGTGTTCCAACCGCCGGTTCAGCCCGAAGCCCAACGCTACCCACTTCGTCCGGGGGCGAAGTTCAGCGAAGGTGCGCTTCACCTTAAAGAGAATGCCGATGCCAACAGGTTCGACAATGAGATCGCCCGAGTCCTTCGAGATGTTCGCGAACGACTTCGAAGATTTCGCGCTCTACCGGGGGCCGCGACGCGTAGTAGTCATCCGGCGACATGGCGGGCGCGCAGACGTGCGCCTGGCGTTTCCCGAACTCCCGGCCGCAAGCGTCGCAGGTCCAGAGCTGCATCTGAGAATGATGCCACGCCTGTGTTCGTTCGGAGAGTTACCCCCAGAATGCCCACGCAATGACCACGCTTCTCGTTCTCGGCACAAGCGACTCCGACGGCTCGCAACTCCAAGCACGGGAACTGGCATGGCCATGGCTGATAGCAGCGCAAATGGGAAGCGAAGAGGCCCCCGTAGAGGTCGTGCACAAGCGGTTCTACGCGACCGCCCCGGGCGCGTTGCCCTACCTCGAACGCCAACTTGCCAACGAACGGCCCGAAATCGTGATCCTCTCGATCACGCTTTACGCCTTCTCGGTGAAAACGGTCGCGAACCGTCTCCGCCATGTGGCGGGAAACCGAGTTGGAGACTGGGCGGAACAACGGTTCAGGTGGTTCGACGCGAAGACGGGATCTCGCGGGCGCAGGGCGGAACGAGGAGCCTCAGCGCTGGCACGCGTGAATCGAACTGCGCATCGGGTCGCTCGATCAGTCATCGGGACCGCGTCGGAAGCCTCGGCCCAGCAGGTACTGGACGCCTATACCAAGGCGATTGAACGCCTCGCGCGCGAAGAGGAGATCCAGGTCGTGGTCATCGGCTCATTCCCATTTACGGAGGCCATCGAGGCACGAAATCCGAAGGCGGGGCCGGTCCGGGAATCGTTCAATCGCCGCATCTCAGCGGTCTGTCGCAAGCACCATGTCGAATGGGTAGACCCGGAGTTCATCAGTTCCCTCGATGTCGAGGCCCTGTATTCCGACTCGCTCCACTTCACAGAGGCTGCTCATCGACTGGTCGCCGCAGAGGTCGGGCAGACACTAACTCGAACCTAGCTCGCGCGCAGGAGCCGTTGCTGCACCGGCACCGCAGGCCCAGAAAGCTGGTGCACCGTCGCCACACTGGCGCGCCACGGCTGAACTTCTACCCCTGGCCCGATGCTCTCCAACGTCACGGAAACCGCAGTCGCGCCGTCGAGCGGAAGCTCGCCAATGCGGGCACGGACAAGGTCAATTGCCTCTGACGCGCGGTGCAAAGGCTGCGACGCACGGAGCACCATCGCCGAACGGTAGTGGCCCTGCGCAACTTCGATACGAACGGCCCGGAAACTCTGGCCGTTCGCCTCGATGATCGGCTGCATGGTGCCGACGAGACGGTTGATGCGCGCTGTCACGTCCGCACTCGCAGCCGGCGACTCCCATGCGTAGCGACCAGTCACGGGTTCGTATCGCGGGAGTTCGAACTGCGTCACGCCTTCATCTGGTTGGATCACCGGGAAGCGCCGCGCCTTTCGGGCCGCGCATTCGGACAGTTCCAACGTGCTCGCGATTCCAGCGCGAACGTCGAGCCCCGACCAGGACCGCGCCAGCGCAACGATGGCGGTCGCGGTTGATTCTTCATCGGCGAACCGGGACTCAAGCCCCGTAAGAGAAACAGCAAGGCTGTTTCGCGACACAATCGCGACATTACTTGTCGTGCGCGTGCGGAGAATGGCGGCTACAGCTTCGAGCTGTTCAAGGCATTCGCTCGCATTGTCCCGTTCGAGCGTGATGCCCGGGCAGCGCTGGCGAGCCTGGAGTGCGGTCATTCCTGCTTCGACGCCATCAGCGGTGGCTTCGACCGAAACGGTGCTCAGAAGGGCGTTATCGCCCTCGCCAACGAGTAAGCCGAGAGGTCGTCCGCAAAGACTCGGATTCGCGTTTCGGGCGATTTGAACGCCGAGGCGGGGGAAGAAGAGGGAGAGGACGCGCATGGACGTATTCCTGTTCGGGATGGCTCTAAATTAGAACACTTGTTCTAAAACGTCAATAGGGAAATTCCTGATCGGCTAAGGTGAATACGCGAATAAGCCCGCTTTTCGGGCATAAAGATGGGGCTCCCCGTGAAGGGAGCCCCATCTGTTTGGTTCGGCGTTCGGTCCAGCGGAGGGAGTTACTGGGCCGGGGCCGCCGAAGGGCTTGCTGGTGCTTCGTCGTCGTCATCGTGGCCCGGATGCATTCCGCGGGGACCCATTTCGCCCGGGGCATGAATCTCGTTGACCTCTTCGTCGAGGCGTGTCTGGAGCTCGGAGAGCATCTCGTCTGCCTGCGCCTGCGTCATCTTGCCGGCGGCAACAGCTTCGGCGAGCTTTGGCCTGGGCTTCAGAGGTCAGGAACGACTTCAGTTCATCGACGGTCTTGCCATGCTCGGTGGCAACTGTGGCAAGTGACTTGGTCTGGAGTTCGGTGCGAAGGGTGGCGTCCATCGATGCCGAGGAAGCTTGCAACACCAGCCTGGTCAACACCAAAGCCGGGGCCGCCACGACCGAAGTCGCCATGGCCGGGACCACCCGGGCCGCGTCCGCCCATGAAGAAGTTGTCGCCGGTCGCGATCTTGTCGCGGATGGAGTCGGCCTTGTCTTGCGGGATCGAGCCGTCAGCGACCTTCTCGCCGAGCGTATCGACGTTGGCCTTGCCGATCGCTTCCTTCAGTTTCGCCAGGTCGACGCCGAGATTGTCGGCAATCTTCTGGAGGTAGGCATCCCGCTCCACTTCAGGAGTTGCCGCCACGTTGAGGGCGATGGTGGTCACCTGGCTATCGGAGAGCCCGAGGGCCGACGCCGAGTTGTCGCCGCCGCCGGAGAAGATGAGGCTTCCTGCCCCGATGGACGCAACGGCGACTGCAGCAACGCCGAGCGATAGAAGTTTCTGACTTTTCATAGGTTTCTCTTCCTGTCCGGCCACGGAAGTTTTGGTTGGGTGGTTCGGACTGATATCAACGTAGGGGGCTTAGATAAGAGGATAATGTGACGAAACTGGGAAACCGCTGAGATTGCCCGGACCTTTCCGTTAGCGTGCTGGGTTCGAAGGGCGGCACACTGCGAACTCGATTCGCTCGTTTTGGAGGCTCCTGTGGAAGAAGGTCACCTGGCTGCGCTCGGCAGAGCGCTCGAAGAGGAATTCTTTCGAAAGCAGAACGACGAACTGGTAGCGAAACTGCGTGCATCACATTCAGAGGGCCTTGAGCGCGAGGAGATGGTCGCCGCGCTGGGAGTCGATAGCGCCCAGCTGGTCAACGAACTGATGGCCTTTGGCGTCACCGAAGCCACCATCGCCGCGGTGGCGCTCGCTCCGCTAGTCCTCGTCGCCTGGGCAGATGGGAAGATGAACCCGGAGGAACGCCGCATGGTACTTGCGCGGGCCGAGGCGAGCGGTGTCGCGCAAGGAAGCACCGAGTACGCCTTGCTCGATCTCTGGCTCGACCACCAGCCGCCCGCGACACTCATGACCACCTGGAGCGAGTTTGCGAGCGGCGTCCTGGAGGAACTGGCGGAGGACCGGCGGCAGGAGTTCTCCGACGCGATCCTGCGGCGAGCCGCCTCCGTTGCAAACGCGGCCGGCGGATTCATTGGCCACCGCAAGGTCTCGGCTTCGGAGCGCAAAATGCTCGACGAGATCCAGAGGGTGCTCACGGCCTAAGGGATCGCACCTCGAGTTGTTCGTGTCGCCGAACGGCTATCCTAATAGGTGAACAACTTGACCCCAATCAAACTCGAGGTGACACCCAATGGACGAACGCCAGCTCCAAGAACGAGGAAATGCGCTAGAGGAAGAGTTCTTCCGAAAGCAGAACGCTGAGATTGTTTCCCGGCTTCGCGAGGCAAAGAGGGAAGAGGATGAGCGTGCCCAAATGGCCGCGGCCCTCGGCGTCGACGACCCAGAACTGGTAGAGCAGCTGCGATCTCACGGGGTTACTTCTGCTTCGCTCGCGGCACTCTCGCTGGCGCCGCTCGTGCTGGTGGCGTGGGCCGACAGCAATCTCGATTCGAACGAGCGAAAGGCCGTATTGGACGAGGCGGGGAAGGTTGGCATCGCTGAAGGTACACCGGAGCACGAATTGCTAACCGGTTGGCTAAATGAGCGGCCAGCCGCCGGGCTCCTCGGGAACTGGGCTGCCTACGCGCGCGGAGTGGTCGAGTCGCTCGACGCGGAACGCCGAGCTGAATTTCGGAACTCGATCGTCACGCGGGCGCGCGCGGTCGCTAATGCCTCGGGCGGTTTCGCAGGTCGAAATAAGGTTTCTGCCGAAGAGAAGCCCGTATTGGAAGAAATCGAAGCGGCCCTCGCGGACTGATCCCTTCCTACTCGACCGCGAGCAACTCGACTTCGAACAAGAGAGTCGAACCGCCAGGGATGCCCTGGTAGTCGCGCGACCCGTAGGCCAGTTCCGGTGGAATCGAAAGGTTGCGCTTGCCGCCAACCTTCATCGTGAGGACGCCTTCGTCCCAGCCCTTGATCACGTTCCCGGTGCCGATCACGAAGGTGAACGGCTGATTGCGGTCGCGCGAGCTATCGAACTTTGTGCCGTTGGTGAACGTGCCGGTGTAGTGGACGGTCACGCGTTGGCCGTTCTTCGGACTGGCACCAGTCCCGACGACAACGTCTTCGTACTTCAGACCGCTCGCTGTGGTGGTGGGGTTGGTCAAAACAATGGCTCCTGTGGTGGGAGATGCGGGCTTCGTGGCCGTCTTTGCGGGCGAAGTGGTTTGGGTCGCGGCGCCCGTCGTTGGTGTCGCTGGCTCGTCGGGGCCGTCGCCGCAAGCAGCAAAGAGAAGTGTGGCGGGGAGCGCAGCCACGAGGAACAGGCGAGGGAGCGTGCTTCGTGTCATGCAGTGAGGGTAGGGCCGGAACGAGGAACAGTCAGCAGGGAACATGTAAAGCGCGCGACAAGCGTTCCGGGAGAACTCAGCGAGCCTTTGCAGGGAACTCGACGAATTCGAGCGAAACGAACCCGTGCAGCCCGCCGAAATCCACCGGCGAGCATAGTCGGGTTGTCGCCGCCACGGACCGTGAGCAGCGCGCCATCGCCGATGCACATCAAGAATCTTCGGAAGTTGGGGTTTGGTTCCGCTCTCAGGTTCAGGCAATCCCCGGGTGTTTTCACCCGCGCGAACGGCTTCCGAATTGCGCGGCCGAGAACGGCGTTGCGGTCGTTCTGCTTTGCGAGTGTCCTCAAACGGCGCACGGATACGCGTGACTTCGCCCGTGACGATGTCGACGACAGTCGGCAGCTGTCCGATGTCGGGCCAGTCATCGAACCGGCGAATGCGGTAACCGCCAGCCCAGTCCAGCCTCCAGATGTAGCTGCGATCGGCACAGTAGGGCTCCCGCAATCGTCCCGTCGTTCCGCCAGCGCCGAAATGACCATCGTTCCCGCCGGGAACTGGTTCGGGTCGCCCCAAGTGAACGCCCCGCTAGAGTGCGCATCCTTAGCCTCCGTCAAGATGTTACCCGGGCCGCGCCGCTGGCAACTCCAGAGCGGCTGGCTGGAACTGCTGATCGAGGACCTTGTTGTCGTACACCCATAGCACGCCGCGGTCGGTGACAAACGGCTGCGGACGGCTGCTGCCATCCCAGTCCGGCCACACAATCCGCTCCCCCGTTTTCCAGTTCATCAGGTCGTGATCGAACCCGTCTCCGAGTCGGGTGAACTTCGAAACAATCAGGTCGTCCCCAGCGAACCCGAGCGGATACAACTGTCCATCGAACTGGCCGATTAGTTTCCAGCTCGTCCCGTAGTCGAACGACTCCCAGAGTTGGACGCGGGCCTCATCCTGGTATTCGCCGAGTGGCCCGCAGTAGGCCCGCACGCAAAGGCCGACCACGATGTGTGAACCATCAGGGCTGGTCGCTATCCGCGTGAGATAGCTCCCACCCCGTTCGGCTGCATCGAAGAGAACTTCCTTCGTTTCGGCGCCAGCGTCGTCCCACCAAATCCGTTCGATGGTTGTGTCAGGCTGGTCGCATCCCCAGCAACCGTGGGTCATCACGAGGGACAGGTCCCTGGGCGGCGCGTCGGGCAGGATACGGGCCGTCGTCAGAGGAACTTCGCGTCCATTCACTACTACAACGGACGGCGTGGGAGTTATCGAATTGCCGGGGGTCGCCGAAGTGGCCGGCGATGGACTCACGCTGGCCGTGAGCGTGGCGGCCGGAGTGTTATCAGGATTCGCCGTGCCGCGCATCTTCCCCGCCGTTTCGCAGCACCACGCCAACAACCACCAAGACGACAACAATGGCGGCAACACCGAGAACGGCCACGCGTTTCATCCACTGACCGTACTGCGACTTCAACGACGTGTCCCCGCACCGGGGTAAAGACCCGCCGGGAGCTACCCGAAGCGGAACTCTCCATCGGTGCTGACGAGCTGTGTCACCTCTTCAACCGCAGCCGCGTTTAGCGGCCCATAGATGTGCGGAAACAGTTCTTCACCGCCCTCAAGGTTCTCGTACTTCACCGGCGCCGAAAGCCGTGACTCGTCGATGTGCAACACGACGAGTCCTTCCCGGCCGCGAAAGACACGGTTCGCCACCACGGCAACCTGTTGCATCGTCGAGCAGTGGATGAAACCTTCGGTCCCGAGCGTATCGCCCTCATAGGTCCCGGCGCGTTGAGCGCTCCTCCACTGGGCAGCGGTGGTGATGTGAAAAATGGTCACTCTCGCCTCGGCTCGAACTCGGAAACTCGGAACTCGGAACTCGGAACCTGACTGATGCCTACATCGTCGCCAGGCGCCGCGCCGCCTCTACCAGCGTCTCTTCGGACTTCGAGAACGTGAAGCGAACCATGCGGTTGCCGGCTTCGCCTTTGTAAAAGCTGGAGCCGGGCACGGGCGCGACGCCAACCTTCTCGATGAGATGGTGAGCGAAGGCGGTGTCGTCGCCGTCGAACTTGATGTCTGAGAAGTCGGCCATGATGTAGTAGGCGCCCTGCGGCTGGTGGCAGTGGAAGCCGGATTCGCGGAGGGCGTTGAGCAGGATGCCGCGCTTGTGCCCGTACATGCCGCGAAGTTCCGGGTAGTACGCGTCCGCTTGCTCGATAGCTATCGCGGCTGCTTCCTGGAGCGGCGCCGGAGCCCCAACGGTGAGGAAGTCATGCACCTTTCGCATGGCGTTGCTCAGCACCGGCGGAGCCAGGATGTACCCCAGTCGCCAGCCGGTGACGCTAAAGGTCTTTGAAAGCCCGCTGATCGTGATCGTGCGTTCGTACATGCCCGGCAGCGTCGCCATCGAAACGTGCTCGTGGTGGTCATAGAGGATGTGCTCGTAGATTTCGTCGGTGATGCAGAGAGTGTCGAATTCCTGGCAGAGGGCCGCGATCTGCTGGAGTTCAGCGCGGCAGAAGACTTTGCCGCTCGGGTTGTTCGGCGTGTTCACGATGATGGCGCGAGTGTTCGGCGTGAAGGCGGCGCGCAGTTCAGCGGGGTCGAAATCGAAGTTCTCGCCGCGCAGGGTAACGAAGACGAGCTTCGCCCCACTCATGGCGGCATCGGGCACGTAGTTCTCGTAGAACGGCTCGAAGACGATGATTTCGTCGCCGGGCTCAACGACCGCGAGCATCGCGCACATCATCGCTTCGGTGGCGCCGCAGGTGACCGTGATCTCGCGGTCCGGGTCGAGGTCGAGGCCGTAGAAACGCTTCGTCTTGTCGGCGATGGCCTTGCGCAAGCGAGGCGATCCCCAGGTGATCGCGTACTGGTTGATGTCGGCGTTGATGGAATCGATCGCGGCCTGCTTGATGAAGTCCGGCGCCGGGAAGTCGGGGTAGCCCTGTGCGAGGTTCATGGCGCCATGGAGCATCGCCAGCCGCGTCATCTCGCGGATCACGGATTCGTTGAAGACGCTGGTGCGGGCGGCGATGTGGTTTCTCGGCATGGAGGGAGTATGCGAGAGGAAGGGGAAACGAGAAAAGATGAGCGCCCTTGCTTAGGGCGGCCCGATTCAGGCTGGCGTGGCGAGGGCCGTCGAACGCGTCGATACTGAATCGACAGGAACATGGTCCGAGTGGGTTAAGCGAATGAACTGGAGTGAGGTCTTCATCTGGGGACTCTTCGGCGGAATCCCGATCGCGATTGCCGCCACCCTTTTGTACTCGCTGATCCGTCCCGACCCAAAGCCGCCCATTGGTAAGTTCGAGAGCTACGCCGCCCGCATAGAAAACATGGACGAACGGCGCTGGGGAAGACTACGGCTGGAAGACGGAGCACTGACGTTCCTCCCGCACGGGGCTGCGGAAAGTGTTTCCGTGCCGCTCTCAGAAGTCACAGCAGCTGAAATCCCCTGGGGTTCATTCAATGTCACCGTTTGCTTCGGTGCCCAGCAATGGCGATTCGTGACAGCAAGTCGGTCATTGAGTAGGACTACACACGTTGGAGGCGCCGACGGCGGGCGCGCGCGCAAAGAGTGGCGCCGCCAATTGATGGCCGCGGGAATACGCATCGAACCGGAGGCCACGGACCTTGAAAGGTGGAAACAGCCTGAAGACTGACTAGTCCCGACGTACGTTCTTGAAGAAGTCCCAGATTAGCTCGCTCGCATCGATTTCGTGGTTGGTTGGACCAATGCCTCCGGAGTCGTCTTCGGCTCCCGGCCAGGTGTGGCCCCCGCCTTCGATCGTATAAAACACCACCGGTTGACCCTGGCACCCGAAATACGCCTCGCGCACGACGGAGTCGCCGATGCGCTCGGACTCGGGCATCTCGGGGCAGCCATTGTACGAAACCCACGCCGCGACGTTCCCCGGGATGGGTTCGTACGGCACGTTGAAGTCGTCTGTCCCATGGAACGTGATCACCGCGATGGGCGGCCCGGCGCAGTCCTGGTACTCGATCCCCGAGACCGGCGCGATTCCGGCGAAACGTTCGGGCATGACGCACGCCATCTGCGAGGCCATCTGCGCGCCGTTCGAATGCCCCGTCGCGAACACCCGTTGCGAGTCGATGCAGAATTCCGACTCCACCTTGTCGAGAATTTCTGACACAGCGCCAACGTCGTCGATGCCGTCCTCTGCGTAGACACCGACGATGTTCCATTGGGCAAGGCCGCCCTCCGGGCTCACTACGAAGAAGTCGTGCTCATCGGCAACCGTGAGAAGCCCGCTATACACGTCTTGCTGTCGCGCAGTTCGGCCCTGGCCATGGAAGTTGAAGACCAACGGCAGGCTCGAAGTCCCGTCGTAACCGGTGGGCACGTGGACCCGGAAGCTACGCGTGCCCTCTTCGCGCTCAATGGACTCGATGTAATCGCCAGGGCCGCGTTCGAAACAGGCACCGGCCTCCGCGATCCGTGCAGCGGTCGCGACTGTGGCCTCAGCGCTCGGCGTGACAGGAGCAATATCCGGCTCATGCTGGCTGCTGCCGCCGCAGCCGGTGAGCAGCAACGCGAGGCCGATGCCCAACGTAATTCGCATTCCACCAGCCTAGCGCGCCAGTGTTTCAAGGCGGGAATTCGACTTCACAACCGAGTCTCAGCTAAAGTTCATTCGATTTCGAGCAAACTTGGGGTAGCGTTCGAATAAGAACGTGTAGTTGTGCCTATTCGAGAAGGGGTTAATGACAACAATCGCACCTCCCGCACCAGGACGCCTTGAACGTCGAAAGGCCAGGACTCGCGCCTCGATCATCTCTGCCGCGAGCCGCCTCTTTCACGAGCACGGTTACGAAGACACCGCCATTCAGAACATCGCCGAACTCGCCGATACCGGCGTCGGCACCCTCTACGGGTACTTCGCATCGAAGAAGAGATCCTCCGCGAGGTGCTCCAGGCGGAACGCGACGAGGCCCTCGAGCGTTACTTCGCCAGCATCGACGAGCACACCTCATACACCGACCGGGCCTGCCGGGCCGTCGAAGCATTCGCGAGCTACCTGAAGAACAACCGGATCATCCTCACGGCGGCGTTCCATGTCGGAATGCGCAACCGCCCCATCGATGAGACCCAGGCCGACTGGCTGCACGCCGGGTTCCGCGACATCATCCAGAACGGCATCGCCGCCGGTGAATTCCGCGACCTCCCCCTCGATGCGACCGTCCGGATGCTGGTTGGAACCACGATGCTCGCGATGCTCGGCATCGGGAACTGGGCTGGCGAAGAAGACAAGCCCGGCACTGCAACCGAACTCGTCGAACTGACGCGTGCCATCCTGGCTCGATAGCATCCTTGGCCACCCAGGCGGACGTCCGCCGCATCTGCCAGCAGTTCCCCGACACCGTCGAAGGGAACGACCGCTTTGCGTTCTCGGTCATAAACAAGGGAAAAGAGAAGGGCTTCGCGTGGGTGTGGCTGGAGCGAATCGAACCCAAGAAGGCACGCGTCCCCCAGCCTGAAGTCCTCGCAGTTCGGGTGTCGGGCGAAGAAGAGAAGCAAGCGCTCATTAGCACGCTTCCCTCCGTCTTCTTCACTGAACCGCACTACAACGGCTTTCCGGCCATCCTCGTCCGTCTGTCCGCCATCGAATTCGAGCAGCTTCATGACTTGCTCGTCCAGGCATGGCGCATCCAGGCGCCGAAAGCCCTCGTTCGTGAGTTCGAGGCCCGAAATCCCTGAACACGAACTGCCGCGCAGACCCGCCGGTGCTGTTACGATCTCCCGCGGAGATTCTTCTTGGAAACTACGAACGGACCCGATCAGGCCCGAATCAAGGCCGCAGTCGTCGAAATGCTGGCAGCCATAGGCGACGATCCCCAGCGCGAGGGATTGCTGGATACGCCGCGCCGGATCTCAGAGATGTACGGCGAGGTCTTTGGCGGCCTTTGGAGCGATCCACGCGAGCACCTCAAGGTGGTATTCCAGGTCGCCCACGATGAGATGGTCGTGCTTCGCAACATCCCCTTCTATTCGATGTGTGAGCACCACTTCCTGCCGTTCCACGGCGAGGCCCACGTTGGCTATATCCCAGATGGGCGCGTCGTCGGGATCAGCAAGCTGGCACGTGTGGTCGAAGGCTACGCTCGCCGACCGCAAATCCAGGAGCAGCTGACCAGCCAGATCGCCGAAGCGATCATGGAAACGCTGCAGCCGGACGGGGTTGCAGTGGTGATCGAAGCCGAGCATCTCTGCATGACCATGCGCGGAGTGAAAAAGCCTGGCAGTCGGATGGTCACCAGCGCCATGCGCGGCGACTTCAGACAGTCAGCGGTTACGCGTTCAGAGTTCTTCAGCCTCGTCCACGGCCAGCACTGAACAAATTTCGGATTCTGGATTTCGGATTTCGGATTGACCGAGACGGTTTGCAACGGGGCCATTAGGCCGGAGCGGCATATTCGATTGGCAGCAACTTTTTCAGATCGAGCACCTTCGAGGCCTCGATAATCTCGATGCCGGCGATGTGCCCGTCCTCCGTGATGTCCAACACCACGCCTTCGGCCGCGTCTTCGTTCCGAACCGCGCTCAGCGAATCGTCGAAGGCGATGTAGAGGAGATCGTTCGGAGCGTCATACGTAAGTTTCATTGCCAGCTTCCATAGTAAACGTACACGGTCACAACAAGGATATCGTCGCCGACTGCGGTGTAGATAACCCGGACCTTCTTCTGTTCGTATGTCTTGGATCCCCATTGTCTGCCGAACGGAAAAACCATGGACCGCGCAAGGCGACCGCCGCGGGCAGTATCGGGAAGGCCTTTGGACAGTACCTCGGTGATTTCCCGTTCCGATGTCCCGCGACGAGCAAGCCTGGTCTGAGCGTGTTCGGAGAAGCGAACGGCCACTAGATTCCGATGCCGCGGAGCCTCGGGTCCGCTGCCTCGTCCGCTATTTCCATGGCAAACCGCATCAGGTTTTCGGTGCGCTCTCCGTAGCCTTCGAAGCCCTCGCCGACCGTTTCGCCCGCGAGGAACCGCGCGTGGATCCCTTCGGTGATGACGCCCAGCTTGTAGTAGGCGAGCACCTGGTAGAACTCGATCTGGGACACGTCCCGGCCACTCAGTCGGCCATACTCATCGATCACCTGGCGGCGAGTGTAAAAGCCGGGCACAGCGGTCACCGAGCTGGTGGGCCGCGCCGCAATCTGACTCTCGGAGTCGCCCGCCTCGCCCCAGTAGCCAAGGGTGTATCCAAGGTCCGAAAGCGGGTCTCCGAGCGTGCACATCTCCCAGTCCAGCACCGCGACCACCCGCTCCGGGTCATAGTTGTCCAGCATCATGTTCCCGAGCCGATAGTCGCCGTGGACAATCGTCGGCGCCTGTGGCGCGGGGATCGCCGCCTTCAGGCGACGAATGAGCTCGTTCACTTCGGTCAGTGGGCGCGTTTCCGAACGAACCCATTGTTCGCCCCAGCGGCGAACCTGGCGCTCCAGGTACCCCTCCGGTCGCCCGAAATCCCCGAGGCCCACCGTCGTCGTAGTCGATGGCGTGGAGCTCGACGAGCGTTTTCACGAGAGCCTTGCTGATCTTCGTCCGTCGCTCTTCGGTGTCGGCGTACCCCTCCGGCATCTCTTCCGCGATGATCACGCCTTCCCGGTACTCCATCACGTAAAACGGGTAGTCGTTGACCGAACCGTCCTCGCAGAGCGCGATTGGCTTTGGCGCGGGGTAGTTCACCTTCGCGACGCCCGAAAGCACCCGGAACTCCCGCGCCATGTCATGGGCGGTCGGCAGCACATGGCCCAGCGGCGGTCGCCGCAAGACCCATGTCCCGTTCGCCGATTCGACCTTGTAGGTGAGATTCGAACGCCCGCCGCTGATCAACGAAAACGTGAGTGGCGCGCTTCCGCCGGGCACGTTCTCGGCGAAAAAGCGGCTCACCGCGTCGTATTTGATTCCGGCAGGCACGTCGTTTTGCATCCGCTGAAGTATAGGGAGTTCCGTTCGGGCGAAAAGTCTGCGTTCCAAGCGCCCGCTCGCGTGTCACAATCTATCGATATGCGAACCAGGGTCGGTCACGTCACGCTCGCCGGCGCAGGCCCGGGGGATCCCGGACTCCTGACGGTGGCAGCCGTACGTGCCCTCGAATGCGCCGACGTGGTCCTTTATGACGCGCTCCTCTCGATGGAGGCACTGCGCCACTGCAGGCCCGAGGCACGACTCATCGATGTCGGAAACGGGCCGGGGCGCACTCGATGTCGCAGGATTCCATCAACGAACTCCTCGTCGCTGAGGCCGTGAAGGGCAACCGCGTCGTTCGTCTTAAAGGCGGCGACCCGTTCGTCTTCGGCCGCGGCGGCGAAGAGGCCCTCGCCTGCCGGGCCGCCGGTGTCGACTTCACGGTCATTCCCGGGGTGACCTCCGCGGTGGCGGTGCCCGCGTACGCCGGAATCCCGGTCACGCACCGCGGCATGGCCCGCAGCTTTGCCGTCATCACAGGCAGTGAAGCCAGCGACGGCAACACCCACGACTGGTCCGCGCTCGCGAAAATCGACACGCTCGTCGTCCTCATGGGCGCCGCAACACTCGGCGAAGTGACAAATCACCTCATCGCCGCAGGGAAGGCGCCCGACACTCCTGCCGCCTCAATTTCGAACGGGACCCTGCCCAGCCAGCGAAGCGTCCTCGCCACTCTCAGCACGATCGCTGAAAAGGTGACCACCGAAGGTCTGCCAACCCCGTTGATCACGGTTATCGGCGAAGTTGCTAGCTTGAGCGAACCGCTCGCCTGGCTGGAGCGCGGACCGCTCGTCGGGAAATCCGTGGTGGTCACGCGCACGCGCGCTCAAGCAAGCCAGCTTCGAGCCACTCTTGAGGCCCTAGGAGCCAACGTCATCGAAGCACCGGTTCTCGAAATCAGGCACGCTGCGCCCGACCTCGTCACCGATGAGCGGGTGGCTTCCCGCTGGGACTGGATCGTGTTTTCGAGCCAAAACGGTGTGGATGCCTTCTTCGCTGCGCTCCGCGCCGCCGGGCGGGACGCGCGCGCGCTCAGCACCACGAAGATCGCGACGATCGGCACGGCAACCGCGGCCGCCGTCGAGCGTCACGGCCTTCTTTCGGACTTCTCGCCCTCGATTGCGAACGGCGACGCACTCGCAGCCGAACTCCCTCGCGTCCACGGTGCGCGGATCCTGATTCCATCGGGCTCGTTAAGCGACGACACGTTGGGTGACGGGCTTCGTTCCCGCGGCGCACATGTCGAGCAGGTCCTCGTCTACGAAACCGTCGCTCTCCCACTGGAACCGCGACTCGCAGAGACCGTCCTATGTGCGGACGCAATCACCTTCGCAAGCGCATCGTCGGCTCGCTTTCTTCGGCTCGCCCTCGGCGAGGCGAAGTTGCCAGAATCGGTTCGGCTCTGTGCAATTGGTGAACGCGCCGGGGCTGCGGTTGAGACGGCCTTTGGCCGGATCGATGCTACCGCCAGCGAACCGTCGATCGACGCACTGGCGGCAGCCGTTGTGGAGGCGCTGACATGAGCATGATCATCGAACTACGGCCAGAATCGGGGCCAGTGCTCGTCGTGGGCGGCGGCGTCATCGCCGAGCGCAAAGCAAAAACGGCCGCAAGCAGCGAGTTCGTGCTGACCGTTATCGCCCCCGAAGTCCGGGACCCCATCCGCAATCTGCCTTTCGTGACCGTTCACGAGCGGGCTTTCGAGGCGGATGACCTCCCCGGCGACCCACGCTGGTCGCTAGTGATGGCATGCACAGACGACCGCTCGGTGAACCAGGAGATCGGCCGGCTGGCACGGGCGGCGAACATCCCGGTGCTGGTGGCAGACCGCCAGGCGGAGAGCACCTTCTACACCCCGGCAACCATTCAGGATGGCGAACTGAAGGTCGCCGTCTCGACGGGCGGCGCATCTCCCGCACTTGCCAAGTTCATCCGTGAGCGGATCATCACGGCGCTCGGGCCTCGCTGGGGCAGCATGGTCCATGTCGCGCGGGTCGAACGCGAGGAGCGGCTGGCAAAGAAGCGCGAACAGGCGCAATGACGACACTCGTGCTGGTTGGCCACGGCTCACATCTAAACGGCAATTCCAGTGCGCCAATTCATGCTCATGCCGCCGAACTTCGCCGGCGCGACAAGTTCGACGCTGTTCTGACCGGGTTCTGGAAGGAAGAGCCTTCCTTCGCCCGTGTGCTGGATGGCTGCGAAGACCCGGACGTGGTCGTGGTCCCGGTGTTCATTTCGAACGGGTACTTCACGAAGACCGTTATACCGCGCGAGATGCGCCTCGACGGCCCGGTCACTCATCGCGGCCAACAGACCATTCGTTACACCGGCCCAGTCGGGGCCGACTTCTCACTCGCCGACGTCATCATTGAGCGGGCCATCGAAGCCGGGGCAACCTCACAGGATGCGATCGCAGTTCTCGGGCACGGAACCCGGCGAGATTCCGAGTCGGAGAAGAACATCTACGCCATGGCCGAGCGAGTGGCCTGCTCCGGACAGTTCGCCGAAGCCGGAGCGGTCTTCCTCGATCAGGAACCCGGAATGCTCGACCTCCTCACAATCTTCGAAGCCCCGACCGTCGTCGTCGTACCGCTATTCATCGCCGACGGCTGGCATGTCGGGCAGACAATCCCAGCCGACCTCGCCCTCGACGGCGCCGAAACCCGAAGGGGCGGCCGCATCGTCCGCTACACGGAGCCCGTCGGGACGCATCCAGCCATCGCCGATGTCATCGCGCGTCTCGCAGAAGGCTCCGCCGAATGACGCACATGGTGGGCGAACTGCATGTCACTGAGACCTCGGTCGGCGTCCCAGGATCTCCATCTCTTGCCATCGCCAGCGCTCCGGAGGCCCTTTTCCACCACACGCGCACTGACGACTTCGGGCGCTACCGCCCACTTTCCGGCGCGAAAACCATGCCCACCAGTTGGCGCGCCGAACTCGGCCCAGAACTTTCCGCGGATTCAGCGATCGAAGCCATCTACCCCCTTGCACTCGTCCATCAGCGCCAACGCAGGGAAGGAACGCTGCGGGTTGTGTCCCTTGATGAAGTCCTCGCCCACCAGAGCGGTCGATACGAATCGACATCTGCGCTTTCGCCGCGAGGGAGGGACCTCGCGATCGAAACCGTCTGCGGCGCCTGCGTTCGCCGACCCGTCTGGAATAGTTCCGACTGCGCCGACGACGAGATCCCCTGCCCGGAGCCCTGCAGCGTGATGGTGGCGTTTTGCCGCGAGGCCACACTGTGGGAGGCTGAACGTCCCAGCGCCGCGCCCGTGAACACGAACACCGCCTGGGCAGCGTTCGATGAGCCAGGCAACGAGCTCCGCGAGCGGTTCCTCCAGGAGATGGCGAAATCCGATGACTAACGACTCCCTCATAGCAGACGCGCGGACGCTGTTCCCGGGTGGGGTGAACAGCCCGGTCCGCTCGTTCCGTTCGGTCGGCGGGAATCCGGTCCCAATCGAGCGCGGTATCGGGCCATGCGTCTTCGATTCAGAAGGCAATCGGTTCATCGATTACATCGGCGCATTCGGCCCGCTCATCCTTGGCCATGCGCCGGCGCCGGTTGTCGAGGCAATTCGGAAGGCCGCGGGCGAAGGGACCGCCTTCGGCGCGCTCACCCCGGGAGAGGTCGAACTCGGACATCGAGTACAGGATGCAACCGGACTCGAACGCCTCCGTTTCGTGAACTCCGGCACCGAAGCCACCATGACCGCCATCCGGCTCGCCCGTGCGGCTACCGGCCGCTCGGTCCTGGTGAAGTTCGACGGCGGCTACCACGGCCACAGCGACGGCCTGCTGGTGAAGGCCGGCAGCGGCGTCGCCACGCTCGGGCTGAGCGATTCGGCTGGCGTACCGGAGCAGATCGCAGAACTCACAGCAGTGCTCCCCTACAACGACCCCGCCGCCCTCGCTGACTGGTTCGAACAGCGTGGGAGTGAGACGGCCGCAGTCATCGTCGAATCCGTGGCAGGGAACATGGGCCTGGTGGAGCCGTCCGAGGCCTTCCTCGAGGCGCTGAACACGATCCCCCGGCAGCACGGCACGTTGCTTATCGCCGACGAAGTGATTACTGGCTTCCGATTCCGCTACGGACTCAGCGGCCTGCTCCCGGAAGCCGACCTCGTGTGCCTCGGCAAAGTTATTGGCGGCGGCCTCCCGGTCGGAGCGCTCGGCGGGCGCGCCGAACTCATGGACCTGCTCGCGCCTTCCGGACCGGTCTACCAGGCGGGCACCCTCAGCGGAAACCCGCTCGTGATGGCGGCAGGCACGGCGATGCTCGATGCGCTCGCATCCGGCGCCCCCTACGCACGGCTCGATGAACTGGGGAGGCACCTTGAAAACGGCCTCGTTGCCGCTATTCGACGCGCCGAAATCAAGGCGTCTGTCGTCCGGCGAGGGTCGGCGCTAACCCTGTTCTTCCGGGAAGGCGCTCCGACTGACTACACCGAAGCGAAAGAGTCGGATACTGCCGCCTTCTCTCGCTTCCACGCGGCCATGCTGGCGCGCGGCGTGCTCCTCCCTCCATCACAGTTCGAAACGTGGTTCGTCTCGGCGGCCCACACTGAGAACGAAATCGACGCGACCGTGCGTGCTGCGCACGAAGCGCTCCGAGAGGCGGCATCAGCATGATCCACCTGCGACTCGCGACGCGCGGTAGCAAACTCGCCCAGGTCCAGGCCGAACTCGTCGCGGCGAAGCTGCGCGACGCGCATCCGGGACTCGAAGTCGAATTCGTGGTGGTCGCGACCGCCGGAGACCAGGACCAGTCGACTCCGCTGCCGGAAGGTGAAAAGCCCGGTTGGTTCACCTCAGCTGTCCAGGACGCCCTGCTCCTCGGCGACGCGGATATCGCTGTTCACAGCTACAAAGACCTTCCGACGAAGCGCCCGGCAGGCCTGACGATCGCCGCCGTGCCGATGCGTGAGGACCCGCGCGACGCTCTCGTCAGCGGTTCCCGCGCGAGCCTTCGAGGTCTTCCTGCTGGCGCTGTCGTAGGCACAAGTTCACCGCGGCGTACCGCCCAGGTCCTCGAACTGCGGCCCGACCTCGTCGTTCGGCCCATCCGAGGGAACGTCGATACGCGCATCGCCAAAGTGGAAGCGGGCGAGTTCGATGCCACAGTGCTCGCGCTTGCGGGCCTCCGCAGGCTCGGCCTTGAGGATCGTGCGGACCATGTTTTCGGCTTCGAAGAGATGCTGCCCTCACCGGCCCAGGGCGCACTCGCGATTGAATGCCGGTCAGACGACGCGGCGACACGGGCTCTGCTCAGCACAATCGACGATCCCGTTCTTCGTCAGACCGTGACCGCCGAGCGGATGTTCCTCGCCACTATCGACGGGGGATGCAGCTTTCCGGCAGCGGCCTACGCGGAGCACTTCGGGAGCACTTTGAAGTTGAATGCGCTTATCGCGACCGGCGGCCGAATCATTCGCTCGAAGATGGCTGGCCCCGCCGAAACGGCTGGTGGCCTCGGCAAGCAACTCGCTGAAGAACTGATGGGACTGGCAGGCCTGCGTTAAAACACGAGACTTAGCGGGCGAATGAACGCGCGATTCGACCCGGCTTCACCACGAGGCTGATGAAGAAACTCACGACGCTGATGATGACCGCACCGAAGAACGCGTCCCAGAACCCATCGATGGCGAAGTGGATGGAATCGAACTTGCCCGAGAGCCAGGCGGTCAGCGCTAACAGCGCGGTGTTGATGAAAATCAGGAAGATGCCCAGCGACATGACCAGCGCCGGCAGCGAACCGATCACGAGAAGCGGCTTGAGATATGCGTTGAGCAACCCAAGGATGAGCGCGACCAAGAGTGTGCTCTTCCAACCATCCAGGTAAATCCCGTCGACTATCTGGGCGGCGACCCAAACGGCCGCGGCGGTTATCAGCCAACGGACTACGAACGCGACGAGTTTGCCCTCTCTGCTCCGAGGCTCTCGGCCACCACCAACTACGACGAAATCTGGCATGTCTCCAGTTTAGCGGGCACAAGCCCGATTCCGCTCAAATCCGAGACATGAGCCAACTAGGCAGCCTGCTGGCTCCCGCGCAGCATCTGCAACATCGTCTGTTGGAAGCGAACCCGCTTGTCCGGCTCGCGAATCTCGCCGCTGATGCGCTCCGCGAGGCTCGCGACGCCCTCGCGCGGGAACGTGTCCCGCGTGAAGCCAAGGTCTTCGACGGCATCATCGATGATGATTTCCGCGAGCGGCCCGAGGGCACCGGCCACGGCGGTCGTGAGCGCCTTGAAGAAGGCCGGGCCGGCCAACGCCTTGGGCTGCGGAGCCACTACCTGCGCCGCCGACAGTTCCACGAGGCCGGCAAGTTTCAGCCGATAGAGCGTCTTGGCAATTTCGATGTCTTCGATGAGGCACTCGTGCGCGAGCTCGTCGGCGGTCCGTCTGCCGTCGATCAACGCGATCAGTTCCCAATCTGCCGCCGCAATCGTGACGGTCGAGCCCGGTGCCTTACGCGAGAGGTAAGGCGTGACGTTCATATTCGGGACGACGCGCCGGACTATCTCGCGCTCAGATGCGGCCTTCGCCGAATCCGCGAGGAGCGTGTCCAGTGACTTCTCGATGCTTCGGCCCGGCGGCGGTACCTGCGGCTCGAAGCGGAAGTGGCCATTCGGCCACGCCACCAGTCGGGCGAATGCCGATTCACCGACGATCATCTCGGACTCAGCGTGGACCAGTACCCCCTGCACCAGGTACAGATCGCCCTGGTCGAGACCGGAACTCAGTTCGAGGTGACCAGACTGACCGCCCGCGGCGAGCATCTTCAACAGATCCACCAGCGGCAGTTGCGCCAAACTTCCGGTGAGTCCTTCCGACATGATCTCCCTCCCCTAGCCCAGTAGGGCCTGTCCTCCGGAATTGAGGACCGTCCAAGATGACCACGAACCCTGATCCAGGGCTGCGCGGTTAACCAGCGCGGCGCGCTCTGCGCGGTGCTGTTGGATTCGCTTTTGTGCGTTCGCGTTTCCGCGCCATCCCGCAATTGCAACATCGACGGTCATTCGCACCATCGCCATATCAACCTCTGGCTGACAAACGACGAAAAGGACCCCGTCACCGATGTCCCGGGCGAGGAGCCGCCAGGAGTTGTACACGAACTCGATTCGTTCGGCGCCCTGATTTGCGGCGTCCAGCGCAACGAAGGCTCGGGCGACCTCCCGGCCGATAGTGTTCATAGTCACAGTCGCGAGGACTGCCGGATCGGAACTCACGATGACGTCGCCCTTGTTGTCGCAAAGGAATGACCCTCCGACACCGGGGACTTCGCCAACCTGATTCAGTTCCTTCTCCACGTCGACCCTCTCAGCTCAGGCAACAAATTCCTGGACTTCGTCGAGGAGCCCGAAGCGGTCGACGACCGCGGCGTGCTTCTCGCCAATTCCAGCCATCTGGCTGCGCACCCTGGCTTCGAGGTCAGCACGTTTCAACTGGAATGCCAGTTTCGAAACTGTCTCACTCAGGCAATTGCCAAGAGCCTTATTGAAATCATCGGGTAGTGCTTCGTCGAAGGAGATACGTCCACCGCTGTAAGTGAACTCCGCAGCGAACGGATCCAGGAACGGATACGTGACAGCTCGGGAGACAAGCACTTCCTTGAACGCCGTGAGGAAGCGACCGGGCCTGGCGAAGCCATCTGCTGCGGACTCAGCGATCGAGAGCACTTCTTCCCAGAATGCGATGATTTCGGCGCGATAGCCTTCCTGCGACGACCCTTGCGGGGGCGCACCGGCGACGGCTTCTTGCGCTGCTTCGACGAATACGTTGAACGTGCCGCCGGCGTTGTTCACAGCCTGGACGATCGAGTTAAGCGCTTTCTGACCGTTGATCATCTCCTCGCCCGAAGAGAAGACACTTTCGACGGGTTCGCCGCCTGAAAGGTAGATAATCCCGGCGGCTTCGCCCTCGGCAACATGGACCTCAACGTATCCCGTTAAGCCGTCGCTCCGGAGCTTCGCGATCAGGCGATCGAGGCTGGTGAACGCGCTCGTGAGGTCGCGGTAGAGCGGCCGCGAGTCCATCAGCCGATGGAGCAGCAACACAACGTCCGGGAAGGCCGAGTAGACGTTGATCGTCCCGTCCTTCTCGGTCGCCCGTTCCATCACGCTCCGCGTGGCCGCTGGCCCAACCAGGCGTACGCCCGCGAGAATCTGTTGTGCTCCGACGATCTCTCCCTCGGAAAGGAGCAGCGTGCCGGTATAGCCGGGCGCCGTGACCTCGACGTAGCCGGTGAGCTTGCGGCCCTGCAGGTCGCCAATCAGGGCGTCGAACGAAGTGAACGAGGTGTTCAGATTCGCGTAGAGGGTGCGGTCTTTCGGGAACATCATGGCTATGAACTCCTCATCGTCGACTCTTGGAGGGCAACGACGCGCTTTACCAGTTCGGAAAGTGGGCCGGAGGCGGATGCCGACCGTCCAGGCGCTACCCGCACCGAGAGATAGGTGCCCGGCACCAGGTTGTAGAGCGCCGATTCATCCTGCGGCCCAACGATCGTCATGTGGCTGAAGCTGCTGCCCGCCAATTGCTTGCCCATGCCCCGGAGGTCGCCATCCACCGGGAGTGACTCGGCCCTCACGGCGACGAAGCTGGCGAGAGCTGCTTCGCGGGCGGGTTCCTCCACTCGGGCGGAACCCAACACAGCACCGTCATCGGAACAGACGATGGCGGAACGAACGCCATCGATGCCGGAGGCGGTTGCAGCAATCCGGGCTGCGAGTTCACGCGGAATCGTGGCGTTCATGTTGTCCTCCACCTCTCCCAGTCGACCTACGCCGCCGCCCGGCGTTGTCGCAGGCGTTCGATTGCGGAGCGCAAGCTTGACTGCATTCGCCGCAGCGATTCGGCGAGCTGGCCGATCTCGTTATTGCCGGAAACATCGATGTCTGCGTCCAGTTCGCCGAGGCTCATGCGGTCCGCAATTTCTGCGAGATGCGTCATGGGACGCGTGATGGTCGCGGAGATGAAGAGCGCCAGACCTAGCGCGAGCACGATTCCAACCATGGCGGCAGAACCGAACATCAGAAAGTCCGCACGTGCCTGCGAGGCTCGATCGTCGAATTCCGCCTGCAGCGCGGTCTGTGCCGATGAGAGCAGGTCGTTGGAGAGTTCGACAGCGCTACCGCCGAGGAGGAAGTAGCCTTCCGCACCGGCCGGTGGCAGTGCCTGCGAGTCCATGATCATCGAGCGGGTGCTATCAACGAATGTCGCACGCGCCTGGGTCGAACGGGCCACGATCGGGCGAAGGTCAGTTTCGAAGCGGGCGTTCTTCGCCATGGCCGTTTCCAACTGGCGAGTAAGCTGCTCGGCCTCGAAGTTCGCGAGGGCAGACTGACCGGCAAGGAACTCTTTGGTGTCTTCCCGAGCTGGCAGGTTCTGACGAGCAGCAAGTGCGCCAGCACCCTGGCTGCGCATCAGCGAGAGTGCTTCAGTCATTCGCGGGAGCGTCTCGGTGAGCGCAACAATCAGGTTGCGTGAGTCGAGGTCCGGGTCGAGGACCAGGCCAGACTCTGTGGCTACTGTCGCCAGCAACGGGAACACACCTTGCTGAATAACGGTGTTGTGAAGGTTGTTGGAGTCGACCGTGCTTCCGCTGGCTTCGCGGGCTTTCGGCCACTCGGTGTTCAGGAAGGCGACGAGGTCGCGAGTCTTGAAGCTGTTTCCGGACGACTTATCAAACGTGTTGATCTCGGCCAGCGCTGCGTCCGCTGCCGCCGCCGTGCGCTCCATGTTCGCGCGAGCCGCATCTTCGCCGTTGAGTACGCGTTCCACGAGAGCACGGTGGCTCTGGACCTCGGTCATGAACGGCATCACTGCAGCGACGTAATCGAGACCGTCGGATTCCGAACTCGCCTGGCTCGTTGCAGCCTGCTGGTCCTGGTATTGGACAAAAACAAGCGCGCAAATCGGAATCGCGAGCACGACCACGATAAGGCCGAGCTTCGTGGCGATTTTGAGGTTCGCCAACTGGGCGAATCCGGGCAAATGACGTCCCATTACTTCCCTCCCTACAACCGCGAAACACCGCGATGTCAGCCGGACAATCTGGGTTCCGGCATCCCTGCTAGTTCCAGATTCGACGCCGGGCGTCCACGCGAAAGGTGTCAGTTCTGTGGCGCGGAAGGGCTAACCGGGGGGCGCGGTGACAGGAAGGGGGCCAAGCGGGGAGATTCACGGTGAGGGAGGGGTTTTAGGGCAACGAAAACCAGGCTTGGCTAGCCGTGCAGGTATTTATCAGGGCGTATCTCTGTGACTTCGAGCACTTCATCGCAGGGAATTCGCGAGGCGCGCGCGTGCTCTTCGAGGTCCTGGATATTGTTCGCTTCGTAAATGCAATCCAGGCGCCCCGCCGCCCGGTCCCAATAGGAACGGTGCCACTTCACACCAGGGAACTGGGGCGCACAAACGATTGCCCGAAACCCAGCCGCATCGATTTCGTCTTCTGTTGTTGGTCCGAGATCCCGGCGGATTCGATAGAGCGGCATGCTGATTACACCTGATTCCGAATTCCCGACGATTTTATATCAGCGGCACAAGTCTCTGTCATAGCTTGTTCGGGTCGAGCGGTTCGAGGACCGATGTGAGGTCACTGGCTCGGATTCGAAGCGCCCGTTGCCCGGCCAGCCTACTCGCTTTCAGGCGTCCAGAACGGATCCAGGTCCTCACCGTCTGAACATGGACTCCGAGGTATTCCGCCGCATCTTCCGGCGAGTACAACTTTTCGGGGTCCGCGTTCGATTGGCGCGGCTCCCTCGCGAACTGTTCCACCTGTTCAGGCGTCACACCGAGTTCGCCGAAAACGCGGCCGGGAAGGCCCTCTCGCCAGCGCATGAACGCCAACAGGTAGTGCAGCTCGTCGATTCGCTTGCGCCCGCTCCGTTGCACCTCGCCGACAAGCGCTTGCGAGAAGCGAATCATGTCGTCGTCCAACGTGGTGTGGCCGTCTCGTGTGCCACGCGGGATAGTCCGCTCGACGATGCCCTGGATCACTTCAACGTCGATCGCGATCGGCCCGAATTGGAAGTAGCCGAAACGTGAGAAGCGTCGCAGAAATACCAGGAAACTCAGGTCTACGGTGACTGTGGAACCGCCGAGCCGCCGTGCCTCCACATCGGCCGCCATGCCCATTTCCTCAAGGAAACCGAGGTTCGGCTCCCCGCCCGTGGAGTCCGTGTTCCACGGCTCGGTCATTCGCTCGATGTCTACCATCTAAGCAATAGTGTGACCCACTTCACTCGCCGAAACAACCTCACACTGAATTAAACAACGCTAAGCTATTGCAAACGCAACCATTGGTGTCTACGGTGTGGATCGACTTCAGAGGAGGAGCCAACCCCTAGATGACAGCAACCATGACCAGAGAAGTACTGACGCGAAGACATGCTCACCCGATTCAGCGAGCGAGCAGCGAAGTACGACGCGGAGAACACGTTCTTCGCCGAGGACTTTGAGGAACTGCGCAAAAGCGGCTACCTGAGAATGGCCATCCCCGAAGAGCTTGGCGGCCTTGGCTACTCGCTCGCCGATGTCACAAAGCAGGAGCGCAGGCTCGCTTACCATGCGCCGGCCACCGCCCTGGCCACGAACATGCATGTGTATTGGACCGGCATGGCCGCCGACCTGCGAAAGATGGGCGACCCGTCTCTCGAGTGGCTTCTCAAAGAAGCCGCAGCCGGCGAAGTCTTCGCCGCAGGCCATGGCGAAGTCGGAAACGACCTGCCGTTGTTCCTCTCCACCAGTAGCGCCGTCCGCGTTGAAGGTGGCTACAAGTTCACCGGCCACAAGATGTTTGGCAGCCTCACGCCGGTCTGGACACGCCTCGGACTCCACGCCATGGATACCACCAGCAATCCAGAAGCGCCGGAGATCATCCACGCCTTCATGCCACGTGATGCGGGAAACTTCACGATCAAGGACACCTGGAACACGCTCGGGATGCGCGCCACCCGCAGCGACGACACGATCCTCGATGGCGCCTTCATCCCCGACAAGTACATCGCTCGAAAGGTACCGGCGGGCGGCGCCGACCTCTTCGTCCTTGGCGTCTTCGCCTGGGCCGAACCGACCTTCGCAAGCATCTATCTCGGCATCGCCAAGCGGGCCATCGATATCGCGGTCGAGACTGCCCATCGCCGGAAGTCGCTCGCGCTCACTCGCTCCTTCGCCTACCACCCGGAGGTCCAGCACCAGGTTGCGCAAATGACCTTCAGGTTCGATGCGGCGGAAGCCCTGGTCGAAAAGATCGCGGACGAATGGTCGCGCGGCGTGGCCCATGGCGATGCCTGGCCAGGCAAGCTCGTCTCGGCCAAGCACGTCGCCGTCGAAGCGGCGAAGGACATCGTCGACCGGGCCATGGCGATTTCCGGCGGCAGTGGAATGTTCAAGGGCAATGAGCTCGAACGCCTCTACCGCGACGTCCGCTGCGGCGGCTTCCACCCGGCGAACTCGGTGCTTGCGCCCGAAATCGTCGGCAAGACCACGCTTGGCGTGGGCCTCGGCGAACAGCCGCGCTGGGGATAATTCTTCCCTTCTGAGTGCGTAGCACCATGAAACCCGCTAGACTCCCGGCCATACCTTGGTCGGGAGTCTTTTGGTTATGAAGGTTGGCATCGGTTTCGGAGGAGGCCCCGATTGGGAGCGCTCCGCGCAGTTCGTCCAGGAGGCTGAGAAGCTCGGCGTCGATTCGGTTTGGACCGCGGAAACCTGGGGTTTCGACGCTGCCACGCCAGTGGCCTACCTGGCGGCGAAGACAAAAACGATCCGGTTGGGCACGGGCATCCTCCAGCTCGGCTCACGTTCGCCGGCGATGATGGCCATGACCGCGATGGCCCTGAATTCGATGTCCGGCGGCCGCTTCACGCTCGGCCTCGGGGCCAGCGGACCCCAGGTGGTGGAGGGCTGGCACGGAGTGCCGTTCGCCCACACGCTCCCGCGCATCCGCGACGCGGTAAACATCATCCGCATGGCATCCCGTGGCGAGCGCGTCGCGTACAAGGGCGACGTACTACGAACTTCCCCGGCCGGGCGGCGAAGGCAAGGCCCTGAAATCCTCGGCCCCGCCGATGCAGTTCCCGATCTACCTCGCCACTCTCAGCCCGAAGTCGCTCGAACTAACAGGTGAAATCGCCGACGGATGGATTGGCACCTCGTTCATGCCAGAACACGCTGACGTGTTCCTCGACCACATGCGCAAAGGCGCCGAAAAGGCCGGCCGCACGCTCGCCGATGTCGATATCCAGGCCGCCGCAGGCGTGGTTGCCTTCGGCGACGACCTCGAGAAGCTCATCCCGCCGCGAAAGCCCGGGCTGGCGTTCACGCTGGGCGCCATGGGTTCGCGCCAGCACAACTTCTACAACGCGGCCTATCGCCGGGCCGGGTACGCCGACGAAGCGGTCGCCGTCCAGAAGCTCTGGCTCGAAGGCAAACGAGACGAAGCAACCGCCCTCGTGCCGGACGAAATGGTCCTCCAGACCAACCTCATCGGCACGGAGCAGATGGTCCGGCAGCGGATCCGGGTGCATCGCGATGCGGGCGTGAACACCATCCGCGTCCAACCCGAAGGCACGACCATGGAAGAACGCCTCGAGAACCTCGGCCGAATCGTCCAGATCGTGAAGGAAGAATCCTAGAAGCGTCTGGGCTCAGTTCGAGCTGACGCAAGACAAATATTTCCCGGGTGGCTCCCACCCAAGGCAACCCTCAGCGACCCCAATGCCGCCATGCGGGCGAGCGTGCGAGCGGGCGAGCGGCTGGGACCTGCCAGCGCACCTCTCGCCGACCGAAGTCGAGGATCGGATATCCTTTGCCAGTGCCGACACTTCTCGCCGATAACCGCGTCTCCACCATCCCTGCCGGCGGGCCGACTGCCGGCTTGTGGCTTCCACTAGCTCGGTTGGCCGAATTCACGGGCTGGGAACTCAAGCCCGAAGGCGCATGCCTCGGCGACACCTGCGTTCCGCTGCCGCCGAGTCGCGAAGCGGACTTTGTCAGCGGTGAGTGGTTTAACTTCGGAGCACTCGCTCAACATCTCTCCCAGCCTGTCGCCCATGACCAGGAAAGTGGCGTGTGGTGCGTCGGCGAATCGGCGCAGACTCGGCGCACGGCGCTAGAGTCGTTGGAAGCGCCGAACTTCACGCTCCCAGACCAACTTGGCGCTGAGCATCAGCTGACGGATTTTCGCGGGAAGAAGGTCTTCCTGGCTTCGTGGGCCTCCTGGTGAGGATGCCGCCACGACCTGCCCGTGTGGCAGGCCCTCCAGGCAGAACTTGCTGATACAAACTTCCAGGTACTCTCTGTCGCCTTTGAAAGTCGGGGCGTCGAAGCCGCCGGTCAGTACATTGAGGCGGCCAAGCCGACGTATCCGTGCCTCATCGACCGAGACCACACGGTGGCGGCGCTCTACGGCATGATCAACGTGCCCACCGCTTGCTGGATCGATGAGGAGGGAATCATTGTCCGGCCGCCAGAACCAGCCGGTTCGAATGACGCCTTCCGGCGCATGGACCGCGTCACAGGCAAAATGCCTGCCGACGAGGTCGCTACGCTACGAGCGACCCGCGCGGCCTATCTCGAAGGACTTCGCGACTGGGCACGAAACGGCGCGGCATCGCCGTGGTCACTCGATGCCGTTGAGGTTCGCAAGCGCCTGAGCGGCCCTTCCCCCGAGCATGCACTCGCACGCGCCCACTTCCAGATCGGCGAATACCTCTGGCGCAGCGGCGATCCCGCCGGTGCCCGCCGCCAGTTCGATGAAGCGGTGCGACTGCATCCCGAAAGCTGGGCCTACCGCCGGCAGGCCTGGGACCTGGAGGAGCAGGGAAAGTCGATGGGACCCGAATTCTGGAAGGCCGTCGAGGCGCTGGGCGAGGCCAAGTACTACCCGGAAATCCAGGCTCCCTAAGGGGCCGAACGAGGCCTCCCCGGGCTCGCCTTTGGCGCCGTCTCTGCTTCTAGCCCTCGCCTGTGAGGAAGCGCTTCGGGACTTCGCGGAACATCAGGTCAATGGTTTCTTTCGACACGCCGTTCGCCATTAGCGCTGGTGCAGCCACCGTCGTGCAGAAGAGATAGCGCGTAGGTCCGCCCGGGGCGGGTGCCTCGACTCCCTTCACAACGGGAGCGGGCGCGTAGTCGTGGCCGAGCATCAGTTTGGCGGCCCATCCGCGGTCGATGAGCGCCTTCACGGTGGTGTTCCGCTGCTCCCAGTTCGGCCGTCCGGGCGCACCGGGGTACCGATCCATCGAGAGGTACACGCCCTGGTTCAGCAGCTCCTCGAGATAGTCGACATCCGTGCTGTCCGCACTGTGGCCAATGGCGATCCGATCCATCGGCGCCCCCTCTTCCATGAAGACCTCCACCTGCCGGCGGCCAACCTCCTCGGGCGCCCACTGGTGCGTGGAGATGGGGCACCCGGTCCGCTTGCACGCTCGCGCCGCGCCACGAAGTACACGCTCGGCCTCCGTTGTCACCCCGCCCATGTCATTCGCAACCTTGATCGCGCCCGCCTTAATCGTGGTGTTTCCGATTCCGACTTCAATTTCGCGGACGAAGATGTCGGCGATCTCGTCGATATCCCGGTTCCAAAAGGAGCGCGGCACGTCTCGCCAGATGCCAGTCGCGACGATGACATTCATCCCTGAAGCCGCGGCGACGTCCCGGATGAACTCAACATCGCGGCCAAGGTCGGGGGTCGTCAGGTCGATGATTGAATCGACGCCTCCGGCCTTCGCTTCCGAAAGTTCGCGGATCGATTGGAGGCGGGTGGCATCCATGTCGTAGCGCCAGGGATAGTGGGCGATGTCTTCGCCCATTCCGACGAGGACGTGTTCGTGGCTAAGCGTGGCGCCAAGCTTCGAAGCATCGATGGGACCAAGGACGGTTTCTACGGTAGGCATGCGGCACTCTCCTTCGGGAGGGGAGATTGTGGAGCCAATCGGCCACCGCGGTCGAGCGGCTTACTGCTGGGTCATCTGCAGACGAGAGAAGTTCGACTGTGCGGTCGCGCTCCCGCGGATCACGCCCCGTATCGGCCGGACATCGTCGTAGTCGCGCCCGTAGCCGACCACCACATAGCGATCGTCGGCGTACCCTCCGGCCGTGGCATCCATTCCCACCCAGCCGAATTCCGGCCGGTAAACCTCGACCCATGCGTGCATGGCCTCGGCGACAATCTCCTCTGTATCGGGCGTGGTATTGAAGAAGTACCCGCTTACGTAGCGCGAGTGGTAGCCCCAGCTTCGCAATATCGAGAGGAAAATGTGAGCGAAGTCCTGGCATACGCCCGCGCCAATCTGAATGACCGTCTCAATGGGGGTGGCAGCATCGGTGGCGCCAACTTCGTACACGAAACGCTGCGGGATCCACGCCAGCACTGACTCAACTGCGGTCCAACTCGGCTCCACGAGGCCCCACCCAAGTGAGTCGATCGCCCCAGAGCGAACACGCGCCGTTTCCTCGAGGTAGCGGATTCCGGCCTCGGCCGAAAGCTTCTCGATCCGTTCCGGGGCGGACGTTTGAACGATCGCGTCCATCGTGAATTCGATCGCATCGTGGGTCCCGGGGCATTCGACGATGTCGACCGCAGTGCCCCATCCGTCGACCTGCGATGCTGTGATGGCTCCGGGCGAAGCCGTGAGCGAGCTCGCGAGAACGGTCAGGCCCGGGCGCGAGATTGGCCGCAATCGCAACGCCGTGATCCCGTCGCGAACCGGCGGGTTGTAGTGGTACTGGGTTTCATAGCGGACCTTAAGCCGCACTGGCCGCAACCCTGAAGAATGCCTCAGAAACCGACTGGCTGATCTCGGCCAGCGACTCCTGCGTATGGGCCAGCGATTCGTGCAGCCCACCACCGATGAGCGAGTCCACCGTCTCGAACTGGAGGCGGTTCTGGAGCGCGGTCACCTGCCGCATCGCGGGATTGCGAAGGCGCGGTTCGGCGCCATCCGTAGCTTTATCCAAGACATCGCGCAGCCCGCCGATCGACGCACGAAGCGAACGCGGGAATTGCGTGTCCAGCATCATAAATCCGACTGCCGCCGGAGCCTCGATACCCTCCGGGTGCGTTCGCCTGAATGCCTCGTATCCCGAGACGCTACGTAGCACTGCGCCCCACTGGTACCGGTCCAGCGGTCCGCCAACTTCATCGGCTGTGGTCATCAACACATGGTATTTCGAATCCACGATCCTCGTGACCATGTCCGCCCGTTCGATAAGTACGCCGCTTCTCAGCCAGTACCAGCCCTCATCGTGAAGCGAAGTGTTCTCGGCCGTCCCATGAAAGGTTTGGGCCCCCTGCCGAATCGTGTCGCAAAAGTCATAGAGGCCATCCGCGAGGATCAGGTGGAGGTTTCGCCCGGCGGTCGCGTGGTGGAGGCGGTTGATGGCCACCCAGGTTTCGCTCGAAAGCTGGTCCCGGCATCCCCGGGCGTTCTCGCGTGCAGCTGTGAGCGTCGAAACGATGGAGGAAGGGTTCCGTTTCTCCACGGTCAGGAAGTCGATGACGCTCTGCTCCGAGGCCTCTGCGTGGAGTTCTTCAAAAAGATGGACGAACCCGAGGGTGCGGATAAGCGCTTCCCAGGTGTTTGTCGCCCCGGCAAGTTCCATCGTCCCTGGCTCGAGACGGCCGTGATAGGTCACGTCGAGCAGGCGAGCTGTATTTTCGGCGCGCTCAATGTACCGGCCCAGCCAGAAAAGCGACTCAGCAACGCGACTCAGAAGGGCCATCTAACTCAATACCCACGTGTCTTTGCTGCCTCCGCCCTGCGACGAGTTCACAATGAACGACCCTTCCTTGAGAGCAACTCGCGTGAGGCCTCCCGGCAGAACCCAGGGTTCGCGGCCGTCGAAGATCACGAACGGGCGCAGGTCCACCCGGCGCGGCTCGAATTGCCCGTCGATCACGGTCGGGCTGGTCGAGAGCCTGATGAGCGGCTGGGCGACAAAGCCGTCCGGGTCGTCTTCGATTGCAATTCGGGTGGCAGCCAGCGTCTCGTCGCTCGAAGTCGGGCCGATGACTACGCCATAGCCGCCAGATGCGTTCGTCGGTTTCACGACGAGATCACGCAGGTGGGCCAGGACGTGCTCGCGGTCCTTCGCGTCAGCGGTCCGGTAGGTGGGCACGTTCGCCAGGATCGGTTCTTCGCCGAGGTAGTAGCGGATCATCTCCGGCACGTACGGGTAGATAGACTTGTCGTCCGCAACGCCAGTGCCAACCGCGTTCACAAGGCAGGTCCCGCCCGCCCGATACAGGTCCAGCAGGCCCGGTACGCCAAGCTCCGAGGTCGGGTCGAAGTTCAAGGGATCCAGGTACTCGTCATCGATGCGGCGATAGATGGCCCCAACGGGAATCGGGCCTCTCGTGGTGCGCATCACGATTCGACCGCCACGCACCGCAAGGTCGCGGCCTTCGACGAGTTGGACGCCCATCTGTTTCGCCAGGAATGAGTGCTCGAAGTACGCCGAGTTGTACATTCCGGGAGTTAGCACCACCGCCGGATCTGGCCCAAAGCAGCTCCTGACGGCCGTGTGCAGGCGGTTCGCGTAGTCATTCACTGGACACACGTCGGACTGGTTGAATAAGCGCGGCAGCACCCGCGTTGTTATCGACCGGTTCTGAAGCACGTAGGAAACCCCGCTCGGCGTGCGGGCGTTGTCTTCGAGGACGTACATCGTGCCATCGGCGTCGCGGACAAGGTCGATGCCGCTGATGTGTATCCATGCACCATTTGGCGGCGTGAACCCGCGAATCTCAGGCCGGTAGTTCGGCGAGGAGAAGACGGCCTCGGCGGGAATCTTTCCCGCGTCGATGATTCGTCCCTCGTTGTAGATGTCCTGCAGGAATGAGTTGAGCGCGAGAACCCGCTGCTTGAGTCCCTTTTCCACTCGGGCCCATTCCGCACTCGCGATCACCCTCGGGACAAGGTCAAACGGGAAGATCCGCTCAATGCCTTCGGATTCGCTGTAGACGGTGAAGGTAATGCCAAGATTCACGAAGGCGAGGTCGGCGCGCTGGCGGGCTTCCGCGAGATCCTCTGAAGTAAGGCCTTCGAGCGCCTCGAACACGGGGCGGCAATGAGGACGAGGCACGCCCGGCGCCTCGAACATTTCGTCGTAGCCGACCCCGGGGTCGTACTCCTGCAACAGGCTCTTCATCATCGGCTCACCTTAGCAACGCGAGGTTTCGGCCTTGTTACCGGGCGGGGTGTCGACGCTCAGCGGCGTTCGTCAGGCGGAGGCAATTGCGGCCACTCCAGCGAGGGCAAGGACCGCTCCACCGATCCGCAGTCGTGTGAACCGCTCGTCTGTGAAGAGGCGCGAAAGCGCCAGTGTCTGCAGCGAATACAACGAGGCGAGCACCGAAGCAACCGCGAGATTCCCGCGGTTACTGGCCAATGCGTAGGCGCCATTCGCGCTGACATCGATAACCCCTACTGACGGCGAGACGCGGAAGATCGCGTCCAGGCCAAACCAGCGAGGCGGTCAGCAAACCGGCCGTCCCGACGAAAACCGTGCCTCCAAATCGAGCCGCGGCCAGCACAACGAGTGCATCGCCGTCAGTGGTAGAGCCCTTATCCACCAGCACGAAGAAGAGCCCGAACCCGACGGCGGCGCCGAGTCCGAACAGCACCGGCCGGAGATGAATCGCGGAAGTGAACGCCACCCCCTCGGGCGGAAGCGAAACGATCACCGTTCCGGTCAGGGCCAGGGCGATTCCGGCCGTCTGCACGGCGGAAGGCGCATCGCCGCTGACGAACGCGAAAACCACCGGAACAATCGCGCCGCACGCCGAAAGTGGGGCAACCACCGCCGAATCGCCGGTCGCGAGGCCCTGGTAGAGCGCAATGCCCCCGAAACTGGTGAAGAGCCCGGCGACAAGTCCCCAGCCCAGCGACGAACCTCTAACGTCGGGTTGAATGATGGCAGCGAGAACGAGCAGCAAGACGAGGCTTGTCGTTTGCGAAACAAAACCAACGGTGAACACAGGGTACTTCCGGGAGAAGCGCCCACCGAGGAAGTCGGACGTTCCCCAGGAGAGTGCCGCACCGAGGCCGAGAAGGATCCCCATCGGGAGAGAAGGGTAGACCGTTCGCTGCGTGGCCCGCTAACGGGCCACCGCGGCCTAGTCGTCCTCGCTGTCCTCTGGCTCGTCGCTTTCGTCAATTTCAAGCGGGATGGTCTCGTTCAGGACCTGCTCATCTGAGTGCCCGTTGCCGTTTGCGCTGACTTCGCCGACGTCGCGGGTCTCCATCGGCTCACTTCGTAACTGGACGGGGAAACCGCCAAACGTGAAAGCCGCGCGAAGAAAACTCGTACGTCAGCTCAACTCATGTTGATACGCCCATTTCAGAGTGTTAAAGTCCCGCATTCCGCGAAAAGGGCGATTGGCAGCGCATGAGCACCCACACCGTCACCATAAATGGCATCGAGCTCGTCTACGACAAAGAGGGTTCAGGCCCGGCGGTCGTGTTCTTACATGGCGGCAACGCCTCCTCGGTGTGCTGGGAAGCAGTGGTCCCTCACTTCATGGGCGAGTACACCTGCTATGTGCTGGACCAGCGAGGTCACGGACGATCTGGTCGCTCCTCCGAGAAGCGGTACTCCCTCGATGACTTCGCAGCCGACTGCGGAGTGTTCCTCGAAAAGGTCACTCGGCCGGCAATCCTCGTCGGGCATTCCATGGGCGGCATGGTGGCGCTGGCAAGTGCGGCGCAGTGCCCGGAACTGGTTCGGGCTGTCTACAGTGAAGACGCGGTACTGCACCTGAACACGCCGTTCGGACAGGGGGAAACGGTCGCGGTCGTGGCACTCTTCGGCGCCCTCCAGTCGCTCGCCGTTGATCGCGAACGAGAACGCTGGAGCCCGGTGAAATTCGCGCACGAGATGGGCAAACTGACGGTATTCGGGCCGCCGCTGGCGAGCCTTTGGCCGCCACAGACACTCGCCTTCTTCGCGCGGGTCTCCCAGGGATGCGATCCGGTCGCCTATTCCGCGAATGAGCCGGATTGGACAGATGCCCAGGCTGACGCCGCCTGCGCCGACCATTCGGTGCCCGGTGCATATCGCGGCGGCCAACCCCGAAAGGGGCGGAATGGTGACTGAGACGGCTACTGGAACGAAACAGGGCCAACGGCCTGGCGTTCACGATGACCGGCTTCACCGACTCCGGACACATGGTGAGCCATGGACAGCCGCGTGAGTTCATCAACGACCTAAAAGCGTTCCTGGAACGCGTCGGGTAGAACCCACTACTCGTCCTCGCTGTCGTCTGGCTCGTCGCCCTCTTCGATTTCAAGCGGAATGGTCTCGTTCAAGACTTGCTCATCCGAGTGCCCGTTGCCGTTTGCGCTGACTTCGCCGACGTCGCGGGTCTCCATCGGGCCGGACATCGTGAAGGCGGCAATGCTGGCGACGCCGTCACCTTCGCCCACGCGCATGACGGTGACGCCCTGCGTGTTCCGGCCGATCAGGCTGATGGTATCGACCTTGGTGCGGACGACGATGCCGTCGTTCGTCACGAGCATCACTTCCTGGCCGGGTTCGACCACGCGGCATGCGGCAACGTTGCCGGTGCGGTCAGTGATATTCAGTGTCTTCACGCCCTGGCCACCGCGGCCCTGCAGCGGGTACTCATCGAGACTCGTGCGCTTGCCGAACCCGCGCTCCGAAATGATGAGCAGGTGTGGCCCATCGTCGAGCGTTTCGACGCCGACGACGTAGCCGCCCTTCGCGAGACGCATACCGCGAACGCCGCCGCTGGTGCGGCTGGCCTGGCGCAGGTCGTCGATCTTGAAGCGGATGGCCTGGCCTGCGCTCGAAACGAGGATGACGTGCGTCTCATCCGTGGCGAGTCGCGCCTGGATAAGCTGATCGCCGTCCTTGAGATTCATCGCGATTTTGCCGTTCCGGCGAACCTCTTCGAAGTCCTTCAGGAGCGTCTTCTTGATTTCGCCCTGGCGAGTCGCGAGGAGGATAAAGTCCCGCTCGTAATCGCGAACCACAAGGATCGCGGTCACGCGGTCGGTGCGTGTCCATCTCGATCAGGTTGACGATCGGGAGGCCCTTCGCCTGCTTCTTCGTGTCGGGCACGTCGTAGCCGCGGAGGTGGTAGACCTTCCCCTTATCGGTGAAGAACAGCAGGTTGTCGTGCGTATCGCAGACCACCAGCTTCATGACCGCGTCTTCTTCGCGCGTCGGTGCACCGCGAGCGCCCTGGCCGCCGCGCTTCTGCGCCCGGAACTCATCCAGCGGCATGCGCTTGATGTAGTTGCGAATGCTGAGCGTTATGACGCTATCGGCATGCGCGATCAGGTCTTCTTCGCGGAAGTCTTCGGGGTCGGCTTCGACAATTTCCGTCCGTCGGTCGTCGCCGTACTTCTTCTTCAGGTCCTGGATGTCGTCGCGGATGACGAAGTCGATCTTGCGCGGGTTCGCGAGCAAGTCTTCCAGTTCGGCGATCTTCTTGATCAGTTCCTCGTATTCGGCGAGGAGGGCATTGCGCTCGAGCGCAGCGAGGCGGCGCAGCTGCATATCGAGGATCGCACGCGCCTGGATTTCCGAGAACGTGAACGGGTTTTCGCGAGTAAGCGTCCGCATCGCCGCAGGAGCGTTGTTCGGCAGTCGTTCGGCAACGACGAGACCGGTGCCCTGCAGCAAGTCGAGGGCGTTGCTCGCCGATTCCGATGCGCGGATGGTCGCGATGACTGCGTCGAGCAGTTCGATCGCGCGCAGGAGGCCCTGCAAGACGTGCTCACGCTCGCGCGCCTTTTCGAGCTGGTGTTCCGTGCGGCGGCGGATGACTTCGCGACGGTGGTCGATGAAGAGTTCGAGCGCGCGCTTCAGGCCGAGCCGGCGCGGCGCACCATCGACGATGGCCATCATGTTCATCGAGAAGCTCGAACGCATGGCCGTGTGCTTGAACAGGAGGTTCTTGATCTGGGTGACCGAACCCTCCTTCTTGAGGTCGATCACGACGCGCATGCCGGTGCGGTCGGATTCGTCGCGCAGGTCGGCGATGCCTTCGATCTTCTTATCGCGGACGAGGTCAGCGATCTTCTCCACGAGCATCGCCTTGTTCACCTGGTAGGGAAGCTCGGTGACGATGATGCTCGTGCGACCGCGGTTGCTCTCTTCGAGTGTGGTGCGCGCGTGCATGACGACGCGGCCGTGGCCTTCGCCGTAAGCGCGGCGAAGCTCGGCCCGGTCGGCGCCGACGAGCGCGATGCCGTGCGTCGGGAAGTCCGGGCCTTTCACGATGTCCAGCAGGTCATCGAGCGACGAACCCGGCTGGTCAATAAGGAGGGAAATCGCGTCGGCGAGCTCGTTGAAGTTGTGCGGCGGGATGTTCGTCGCCATGCCGACCGCGATGCCGCTCGAACCGTTCATCAGCAGATTCGGGACGCGCGCCGGGAGGATGCTCGGCTGCTCGTGGCGTCCGTCGTAGTTCGGTTCGAAGTTGACCGTGTTCTGGTCGATATCGGCGAGGAGTTCTTCGGCGATGAGCGAAAGGCGCGATTCGGTGTAGCGCATGGCCGCCGGCGGGTCGCCATCGACCGAGCCGAAGTTGCCCTGGCCATCAATGAGCGGGTAGCGCAGGGAGAATTCCTGCGCCATGCGGACCATCGTGTCGTAAACGGCCTGGTCGCCGTGGGGGTGGTACTTCCCCATCACGTCGCCAACGGTCGCGGCGGACTTCTTGTAGCCGGTGTTGGCGCGCGAACCGCCCTCGTACATGCCCCAGAGAATGCGCCGCTGGACCGGCTTGAGGCCGTCGCGGACATCCGGAAGTGCGCGCGAAACGATTACGCTCATGGCGTAATCGAGGTAGCTCGTGCGCATCTCAGTTTCTATATCGATGGGGCGAACATTCGAGGTTGGCTCGATCGTCAAACGTCTACTCCGTGCGAATCCAGAAAGCCGAAATCGCTAGTCAAAGTATACCGTTTCCCGCACTACGGTGTACCCATCGCCGCCAACCGCGCCGCCCCCCAACTGGAGTCGTGGGGCGCTGCCCTCGCTGGACCCGGAAGGGCCACCACCGCTCCTACATCACAGTCACGGCCTGGCTGTCGACTAGCTTTTCTCCCTCCGGAGTGATTGCGAACACCTCAACGTCCCAGTCCTTCCGGCCCAATCCCGCGGTGAACGAGCCGACCCCCCTCGTGTCCGGTTCCGGGGGCACGAACTCGACGGTGTTGGCGCCAACCAGGTAAGTGAATTTCTCTTCGCTGTTCGGGTACGAAAGCTCGATGCGGAACCCTGTTTCGTTGCTGTGGCGATCTGGCCAGGCGATACAGGCCGCTGGTTCGCCCGGCTCCGTATCGGGCAACTTCCCAAGGCCGAACGGACCATTGCGGGCCGAAGTCCCAACCGTGCAACCGTCTGCGAGCGTGACGGCATGGCCGCAGGTGAAACGCTCCTCGGCACCGATAACCGCACCATCGACGCTTTCAACACGAACGCGGAAGCCGCCATCGCGGTCAAAGCAGCGACCGTCCGGCCGGATGCCTGGCAGGACCCCCGGCGGGAACGTGAAAGGACTGGCAACTGACTCGAACGCGACGACCTTCGAAGGCGGGCTATCAGACGCGAATGCCCCCTCCTCGACGACGACCCGAGCCGGAGATGACCCTCTCCAGATGACACACGGCTGACCAGCGTCACCGCCGATCATCACGGGAAATCCGCCGTCCGGAGCGAGCGGCCGGCACCCTGGAACGGGCGTCGCCGTGGGGATCAGTGTTGGGCTAGAAGTCGCTGTCGGTGAACTCGTCGGCGACGGCGATGGGCTTGCTGAGTCGCTGGGCGTGAGCATCGAATCGGCGGACTTCCCCGTTTCGCCGCATGCCACAAGTGCGAACATCAGAGTGGCGCAAATCACGAGTCGCATTTCACAAGTCTAGACGCTCGGTGCAACGACTAAGTTCCCGGTCCGCACGAGCCGAAGAAACTCAAAAGCCGCCTGCAACGTTTTTGCAAGATCAGCGATAGAAACCGCCATTCCGATCGTGCTATAACACACATACCCCCCCCCGAGCGGGGTTGGAGGGATGAGCGATGCACCAGGACCTGAGCCCAAGGGAACGCGATGTCGTTGCGCTCGTAGCGGAGGGGAAGACGAACCAAGAGATTGCGCTCGAGACTGGTCTTTCAAGGAGCACCGTGAAGGACTACGTGGCCAACGCCTGCCACAAAGCGGGTGTCACGAATCGCGTCGCCCTGGCGGCATGGTGGGTTAGGCAAGAGGCCGCCGGGTGAGTACCCCGTTTGGGGGCACCCTAAGAGAGGGATTGCGGCAGTGGGGCGCTCCGGGGTTTCATCAGGGGACCCCATCAAAAACGCAGTCGGGCCGCCCCCGGCTGATGTGAAGGAGAAAGCGTCGTGAGACTTCGCTGGAGAACAAGAAGCCTAGCGTCGATTCTAATCCTCGCTGGGTGTAGCGGCATGGGTGCCTACGTAGTGTCTGCTGCACTTTCGGGGCCTGAGTCGCGCCAGGTCGCCGAGTCACAAGGGGCGCAGCCGAATTTTCAGGTCGCGCCACCGACGCATGACCGCCCGACGCAGTGGGGTGAGTTTCTCATCGTGCCGATCTTCGCACCGGCTTCACCGGGCCCCTCTGAGACCTTCCCGCAGCCTGCTCCAACATTCGGGCCTGATGCCAAAAGGTCGGGGCTTGTCGGGGGAGCGGACGCGGATGCGAAGGTCGAGAGCCAGGTTCCGGAGTTCGTAGGCCTGCCTGATGCGGCTAAACAGATCGTGGCCGCGCGAGGCTTGGCGCTCGTCAGCGCCGAAGCCTCAGCGAACGCTGACGGATCGTTCGTGAGCGGGCTTCTGTATGGCCGGACCGAGCCGAGCAACGCAATGCTTCAGCTAAGCGTGATCACAGTTGTAAATCCTCTCCGGATAACAGAGTTTCCGCACACCCCTATCTACGATTTCGTCGCATCGTATGCCGTGGCCGGCAACCCAACGATCACCAAATTCCCGAGCGCTGGTACTTCCGATGCCAGCGGTGACCGCGAGGTACGGTGGTCGCAGGATGGCAAGGCTTTTCTACTCAAGACATTCGGACCGTTCTCAGACGATGAGGTTTTGGAGATTGCGAACGAGGTGTCCCAGGCCGAAGGAGATCAGAGATGAAGAGGATTGTCAATGCGCGGCTTGCGTCCGCCGCTATCGTCACCCTTGCGGTTGCCCTCGGGACTGTGGTCGGCCTCACCGGTGATTCGCGGGTCACACATGGCACCAACAACACTGTCCTATCGTCCATAACGCCATACTTCGGTACTTCGACGGTTGGTTCGGAAGTCTGGCACGGCGCGAGTTATGGCGAGGACGGATTGGACTTGTTTGTCCCGTCAGGATCCGACGGCTACTTCGCGGGCTATGTCCAGTCGCAGTACGTCTACTGGGAGAGCAGCAACTACGGAAGCGAAGGGGGCGGATCGAGCTCTTGCACAGGGAAGGTCTATCAGGTTTGGTGGTCGAATGGCGGGGTATGGACTGCAGCGATCCTTCAGAATGTCGTCCACCTCCAGGACGGAAAGGCCGCCAATACATACGGGTCAGTAGCGCCCTACGGCCAGATAGGCTCGTGGGCGGGGCGGGTCGCCAACTCTCAGAGTTGTGGATACGACCCTTACCACTTTCACGACACACGCAACCTGTACTGGGGAAATGGCGCGCGCGGAAGCGTGACTGCCCTACTACGGCGCCTCCGTTCCTACGAGCACCGAGATCCTCCGTGGGCGTGACTAGATTGCCCAGTTTTGCCGTGGTCTCGACGTATGCCATCGCCCTGGGCTGCTGTCTGTTCGCGTTGGTGACTGGGGGGTGCAGCAGCGGGGAAGGTGCTCATCAGCCGTCGCCCTCTGCTGCCATCACATCACCGGGAGGCAGGGCGGTGACAACCAGCATTCCCGCTCCCACAGCCAGCGAGGCCACGGGATCGAATGGACGCATCGTGTTTCACGCCAAGGGATCTCGGGTCGGTGTGACCCCGATCGACGTGATCCTGGGGGCAGTCGAGAACGGCGAGGTTGGCCCTCTTTCCGCGTTGATCACCTTCTCTAAGCTTCCGTGTGTTACGAGTCCTCAGGGGCTAGGCTCGCCGCCAAAATGTCCCGCGGGAGTTGCTTCCGGCAGTCTCGTTTCGATATTCCCTCTCTCGCGCTGTGAGGACGGATTCGCGGACCGAGACCAGATAACGGCAGCCCTCGATCAGGCCTTGTCCAGGCAAGTACAGCTGTATGCCGTCTACGAGGAAGGTCCTCGTCCGGAACCAGGGGAACCGGCCTACGTCGCGCTATTCGGCTTTCAGGAGGCCCAACCTAGCGGCGTCTTCCGGATTCTGATCAGGAAAGATGGTGCAATAGTTGGACTAGGATTGTGCCTACCGCCCGGCAGTCTGAGCCTCCAGAATGCTGGGAGCATGATACTACCCCCGCGAACGCCGTAACGTGTCAATGTCTAGTTGGCGGCCACACTCTGGTTGGCCGAAGCGCTGGCAGTATCTCTGGCCATCGGTGGTGGGCTCGTTCAATTGCCTCGGGGATGACTGAAGGAACCAGTTCGCCACCGCCGCCTGAATCGACAATCGCAAATCGACCATCGACAATCCCCGCGTGGCTGAATCGAAAATCCAAAGTCGTCCCCATCCCGCCGATGTCGGCGTAGAGCACGCGGCGATGCAGTACACTGATTCCGTGAAAACGTTCAAAGTCATCGTCGAAAAACACCCTGATGGCTACACGGCCTACCCCCTCGGTCTCCGCGGCGGCGTTGTCGGACAGGGCGCTTCCTACGACGAGGCACTGGCGGATGTTGCGTCAGCAATTCAGTTCCACCTTGAGACGTTCGGAATAGCGGAAATCGAGGATGACCCCGAGATCCTCGAGGCGTTCGTCGCCGAGGCCGTCGCCTGAATCGACAATCGCATATCGTCAGCCGACAATCTCGGCGTGCCTGAATCCAAAATCCAAAGTCCCGAATCCAAAATCCCGCCGATGCTCGCCAAACTCACGCCGGAGATCCCGGACGGCGATGGCTGGCTCTATGAGCCGAAGTGGGATGGCTTCCGCTGCATCGTCACCTTCGACGGTTCGAACCCGCCCTACCTCCAATCGCGCGACCTGAAACCGCTCGGGCGCTACTTCCCCGAGCTGGTCGAGTCGCTGGCGACGGCGCTGCCCGGCGCGTGCGTGCTCGATGGCGAAGTCGTCATCCTGGGCGAGAACGGCCTCGAATTCGAAACCCTCCAACTGCGCATCCACCCGGCGGAATCGCGCGTCCGGATGCTGGCCGAACAGACGCCGGCGGCGTTCGTCGCCTTCGATATGCTCGGCGAAGGCACCGACGACCTGATGAAGACGCCCTTCGGCGAGCGCCGCGCGCGCCTCGAAAAGTTCTTCGAGCGAGCGAAGCCGCCCGCCTACATCACGCCCTGCACCGATAGCCCCGAGACCGCGCAGGACTGGTTCGACCGCTTCGAAGGGGCCGGCTTCGACGGCGTCATCGCCAAGCGCATCGAGCGACACCTACCAGCCAGGCAAGCGCGTGATGCAGAAGATCAAGCACCTGCGCACCGCCGATTGCGTGGTCGGTGGCTACCGCTGGAACAAGGGCGAAGAGGGCAAGTCGGTAGGTTCGCTGCTGCTCGGGCTGTACTCCGATGACGGCGTCTTCCAGTTCGTCGGGCACACGAGCAGCTTCAGCAACCAGGAGAAGCGCGACCTCGTCGCCTTCCTCGAGCCGTACGTCACCGAGCAGGAGGACGAAGGCTTCGGCAAGGGCCGCTCGCCGGGAGCGGTCAGCCGCTGGTCATCCGGCAAGGACCAGAGCTACGTGAAGCTTCGCCCGGAACTGGTCTGCGAAGTCACCTTTGACTATCTCCAGGGCCCCCGCTTCCGCCACGCCTCCACCTTCAAGCACTGGCGCCACGATAAACCCCCGGAAGACTGCAAGTTCGACCAGTTCGAAGCGGCCGCCCCATACGAACTCATGTCGGTGTTCGAAGCAAAGGCGTAAGAACCGCCAGGGCGCAGAGAGCGCCAAGGCTCTCGAACGAGCTTCTCTCAATTTGTTTCGCGTCCCGCCAGATATTGGTGGCGTTCCCGGCGACTTGGCGGCTCCACTCACGCAACAGGTGGGTTGACTTCGCTCCGAAATTAGGCGAACCTAATATCAAGACTTGCACAGGGCGTTCGCCGTGGGTTTCTCATTCCTTGTTACGTTGCGCGAAGGCGTGGAAATGGCCCTGATTGTCGCCATCCTCCTCGGCTACCTGCGCTCCGTTGATCAAAAGCACCACTTCAAGGCGATCTGGGCGGGCGTGGGCGTCGCGGCGGTCGCGTGCATCGCCATCGGCATCGGCCTCGAAATCGCCTCCAAAGAGATGGACAAGCGCTGGGTCGAGGCCTTCGAAGGTTTCGCCATGATCTTCGCCGTCATCGTCCTCACTGGCATGGCCCTCTGGATGAAGAAGCAGGCACGCGGCATCTCCTCCGACCTCAAACGACAGGTTGATTCAGCGCTCGGCAAGGGTTCGGTGACCGCGCTCGTCCTTCTCGCGGCAACCTCGGTCGGCCGCGAAGGTCTCGAAACCGTCCTCTTCTTGTTTGCCGGTTCCGGCCAGTCGGGCGGCGCGACCTATGTCTTCGGAGGCGTACTCGGTTTCGCCGTCGCCGCTGCCATCGGTGTCGCTATTTATGCCGGCAGCACGAAATTCCCGATGAAGCTGTTCTTCCAGGTTTCCGGCGTACTCATCATCGTCCTCGCCGCCGGGATGCTCGCCTCGTCCGTGGTGAAACTCTACGAAGCCGCCATCATCAGCGACCTCGGCTCGCGGCCGTGGGACACGGAGTCGTTCATCTCGATTACATCCGACCTCGGCAAGTTCTTGAACACGCTGTTCGGCTACGACTCGGCGCCTTCGACGCTCCAGATCGGGCTCTACTGGACGTACCTCATCGCAGCCCTGGGCGCATTCCTCTTCCTGCCGCTGGGCCGCAAACCGCGCCCAAGCGTGACCCCGAAACCCGAAACCAAACTCGCTCCGGAAAGGTAGCCCCCATGTACCGACCGCTTCCCCTCCTCGGCGCTGTTGCCGGCGCCTTCCATCCTGCTCGCCGCCTGTGGCGGCGATGATGCCGACCGGCGGGTCATCCAGATCGTCCAGAACGACGACCTTTGCACGCCCGAATCCATCGACCTCGCCGCCGGCGAACAGGTGAAGTTCGAAATCAAGAACGAGGGCAGCAAGGACAAGGAAGTCGAGGGCATCGACGGCACCAAGCTCGAAGAGCTCCTCGTCCCCTCGGGCAAGACCCGGACCCTGAACTACACCGCACCCAAAGAGGCGGGCGAGGGGCACATCAAGTGCTACGTGCCGGGCGGCGCGAGCAACATCATCACGCTAAAATCGAGTAACTACCCGGCCGAAGTCGTCCTTTTGGTGATTGACGCGCCACCATTCCGATCGCATAGTGCCAACAACAAACGAGAGAGGTGCCCCAACGATGAATGCAACTGCTTTCCCCACCGCATCCACGCGCCTCTCGCCTGGCCTTCGCTAGCTCCGGTCTCTTTCGGAATAACGGAAACAGCCGCCTGTAGAGGCGGCTTTCTTGTGCGCCCGCGGGTGCGCGTTCCTCCGATGGAGAACCGAGTGTCCCAACCCGAAATCGAAACCGAAGCGTCTGCGCGATTCAGCAGCCGCGAAACCGATGCCGCCGATATGCGCGCCATCCAGGAGTTCCTCGATGAGGGGCTCATCACCGAAGTCCTCAACGTCGTGAAAAGCGGCAAGGAAGCGACCGTCTACCGCTGCCGGTCGCATTCGTCGCTCGATACGCCGTTCGCAGCCGCGAAGGTCTACCACTCCACCGGCCACCGCTCCTTTCAGCGTGCGGCCATCTACGAAGAGGGCCGCGACTTCGGGCCGGGGCAGGTGCGCCGGGCCGTGGCCAAGCACACCGAATTCGGCAAAGAAGCGCAGCTGGCCTTCTGGGTCGACCACGAATTCGAGCTGCTAAGCACGCTCAACTACGCCGGGGCCGATGTCCCGGCGCCGTACGCGTGCACAGAGAAGGCGATCCTCATGGAGTTTCTCGGCGATGGCGAAGGCGACTCACCGCAACTCCAGTACGCGGACCTCGAACCGGCGGAAGCCGAAGATCTGTTCCAGCGGGCGCTCTGGAACATCGAACTGTTCATGCGCGAAAACGTCGTCCACGGCGACCTTTCGGCGTTCAACATCCTCTACCACGGGGGCCAGCTGCGAGTCATCGATTTCCCCCAGGCCGTTGATCCGCGCCAGAACCAGAACGCGAAATCGCTGCTCGAGCGCGACATCTCGAACATCCTCCAGTACTTCGCTCGCCACCGGGTAGGCCTCGAACGCGACGCCACGCGGATGGCGAACAATCTCTGGAACCTCTGGAGGTACAACGAGCTATGAACCGAGACCTCGTCAACGCACTCAGAGAATAGAATTCGCGAGATGATGTACCTACTGTTCTACGAGTACGGCGAAAACGCCCTAGAGCGGCGAGCGCCCTTCCGCGAGGAACACCTCGGGCTGCTCAACAGCGGTCACGGAAACGGTGACGTGGTCATCGCCGGCGCCTACACCGACCCGGTGGACGGCGCCGCCATCGTGTTCCGCACCCGCGAAGCCGCCGAGGCCTTCGTCGCGGTCGACCCCTACGTGAAAAGCGGGCTGGTCACCGGCTGGAAGGTTCGCGAGTGGAACGTGGTGATCGGCGGGTAGGAGACAACACCACACGAGGCCTCATTCGACCTTGACTACGTACGCCAGTTCAGCGCCCTTGTACTCGGCGTGAATCTCCCAGCAGCCCGAGGACGGGATGTCGATGCCAACGAGCATCGCTCGGCCAAAATCTGCAGAGGCATTAGTCGGATGCTCAGCGACGACTTTTCCGACCCCATCGAGTCTTGTTGCGGTCACGGTGATGTGTGGCTGGCCTTCACCTTCGTAATTGCGGCTCCACCAGAAGTACTTCACGGAGTCTATGGCACCAGACGACTTGAGCATGGTCCAGAGGTCGTCGCTGCCATACCACGTAGCCTCGTAGTACGACGGCGGCTCAGCCGGGTACGGGGCCGAGGCAAAGTAAGGTTGAGATGGGATGGTCACCGGGCAAACGAACGGTTCGACTACAGCCGCCCTGGTGTCCGGCTCTTGCGAGAGCACGGACTTCACCAGCATGGCGCCGACCGCAATGGCGCCGGCGGCACCCACGCAAACTATCGAACTCACCATTGCAAGGATTACTCTGTGTCGGCGTTCCTCACTACGAAGCCTGGCCCAGGTTCGGGCCGCCTCTTCGCGGCTCGCCACGCCCAACCTATTGAACGCTTCGCTGACGTGCCATTTTGCGCCGTCGAGGCTTATGCCAAGCTCTTCCGCAATCTCCGGGTTGGTTCGTCCCGCGAGAATTAGGTCGAGCACCAGGCGCTGGCGAGACGTCAGCGCTTTCGTTTGGTGCGTTGCGCGTCCGAACATGCCGTGAATGTAGCCTCTCAGAGAATCGAGTTCCCTACCCGATATAACGTTCCACGTATTGTGATACTACAAACGAATCACCCACTCATCGAACCGAGAGCGTGAGCGACCGGCCACCCTCCCCTCCAGGCAAGTGGAGGTCTACGCGTCGCGCGCCAACGTGGGCAACGCTTCAATCTCCCACTCGATCGGTTCCGGCCAGACGTTTAAATCACCATCAAACCGAGTGAAGTCCAGTGACGAAAGCCGGCCGTTCTCACTGAAGAGCATGATTAGAATCGGCGTGCCGTTTGCGTCGGTGGGACCCGTTCCTTCCGAAAGGATGTACGAGGGTGCCTCAATCTTTGGACCGCCCCGAACCCGATACTCGAGGCATCCATCGTCATCGAGTTCCCTTACCAGCACTGACTTCGCCTGCTCACGGGCCGCCTCGACTCCGGGGAACTCGACCGACAGCAACCGATCCAGGACGGCACGCTCGTATGGCGTCATCTCACGGAAGACCCCCATCTCGAACTCCAGCAGCGGCAACACCCGACCCGGAATCGACTGCGAAGGTGCTTCGCCAATGCGCTTCGCGCCCATGGCGAGGTAGAAGGTTTCAGCGCCCGGGTCGGCTTCGATGCGCATTCGCTCCCACTTCAAACGGAATGCCGTATGAAGCGCATGCGTCCACAGCGCCCTGCCGGCGCTGGTTCCGATTGCGGCCGGCTCGACAAAGAGCCACCAGAGCTCGCCTTCGGGTGCTTCGCCGTCCAGCCCATAGAAACCGATGACTTTGCCCTTGCGCTCAAGGACCGTGACGTGGCGCTGCTCGATGTCGGAGACCCGGACAGTTAGCTCTTCACGGCATTTCTCGAGGAAGTCCGCGTCGTAACCCCAGTAACCCTTCGACCGCAGAGCCAGCTCTGATAGCAAGCCAACTTCGTCCGCTCGGGCTGCCCTTAGCACGTCCTCGGTCACTCGGTCTCGCCCTTGCGCGGGCGCCTCCAGCGCGAGCCCGGGGCGCCATCGCCGGCTCCCTTGTTCATTCGTTGCTTGCTCGGCTGCACTCGCGGCGGCTCGCCCTCGGCTTTCGGGTAGTGGGGCGGGTAGGGAGCGTCGCCCAAGCCCTCCGCCTCGTGCTGTTCGATGAGCTTCAGCAGCGGCTCCAGCGAGAACGACCTGACTGTCGATTCCGGCACCCGGATCGCCCTTTTCGGCGTAACGCTTCGGCACTGTTTCGATGGTGAAATCGGCCAGTTCGACGGTCGGCACTTCGTCCCAATCGAGCGGGCACGAGACCTGCGCGTTCGGCGTCGGTCGAACCGAGTAGGCCGAAGCCACCGTCCTGTCGCGGGCGTTCTGGTTGTAGTCGATGAAGACGCCGTGGCGCTCTTCCTTCCACCACTTCGTCGTCGCAAGCTCGGGCACGCGCTTCTCCAGTTCGCGTCCGAATGCCAGGGCGCAGCGCCGTACCTCGGTGAACGTCCACTTCGGTTCGATGCGGATGTTCACGTGGATTCCACGGCTACCCGAGGTCTTGGGGTAGCCCACGTAGCCGAGTTCGTCGAGCAACTCTTTGCAATGCATGGCCAGGTCGCGGACGTGGTGGAAGGTAGCCTCCGGGGTCGGGTCGAGGTCGATGCGCCACTCGTCCGGATGGTCGACATCGTTCGCGCGGACGTGCCACGGGTTCAGGTCGAGGCACCCGAGGTTGATAACCCAGGCTAAATCCGCGACGTCGTCCACCACGCAAAGGTCGGCCGAACGTCCGCTGGGAAACGTGACATGGGCGGTTTCGATGCCGGGCGGCAGGTTCGCCGGAGCGCGCTTCTGGAAGAACGGTTCTGCTTCAGCGCCGTTCACGAACCGCTTCAGCACCATTGGCCGGTTACGGACCCCGACGAGAGCACCCTCAGCCACCGCAAGGAAGTAGTTCACGAGGTCGAGCTTCGTGTAGCCCGCCTTCGGGAAGTACACCTTGTTGGGGTTCGAGATGTTGACTTCGCGCCCCAGCAGTTCGAGCACAACGGGCTTGTCGGCCATCGGCTCAGTATACGTGCAGCACGAGGAGACTCGGCACGGCCTTACCAGCGTGATACCGTTCGCCCTACAGATGACCGAGGTTCTCGAACCGTCGCCGGCCCCAGATGATGCATCCGTGCTGGCGGCACTTCGTGCCGGCGACGAGCAGGCATTCACGTCGCTCGTCGAGCGCTACCACAACTCCATGGTCCGGCTGGCGACTGCCTACGTGCCCTCCTATGCCGTGGCCGAGGAGGTCGCACAGGAGGCCTGGCTCGGTGTCCTCAACGGGATCGGCCGCTTCGAAGGCCGCTCGAGCCTGAAGACCTGGATCTTTCGCATCCTCACGAACATCGCGAAGACGCGCGGCGCCCGCGAACAGCGCAGCCAGGCGTTCTCTTCGGTCTTCGATGACCTCGGCGAGGACGAGTCATCGGTCGACCCCGATCGGTTCGCCCGCGAAGGCAACTGGCTGTTCGCCCCAAACGGCTGGGGCGATTCTCCGGAAGAGAAGCTCGAGGGCGCGGAGTGCCAGGGGCTCATCCACGCGACGATCGATTCCCTGCCAGCGAACCAGCGCGAAGTGATCCGGCTGCGGGATGTGCTGGGATTCACGTCGGTCGAGGTCTGTAACGCGCTCGACGTCTCGGAGACAAATCAACGAGTGCTGTTGCACCGCGCGAGATCTCGTGTCCGCCACGCGCTCGAAGAGTATTTCGATGCCGCAGGCGCAACGAGATGAAAGGTATGAGGTTCGTGGGTTTACGCGACTGGTATCGCAAGCTTCCCTGGGCTGGCCAACAAGGCCTCGCCTGCCGCGACGTCGTGCAACTCGTGACCAATTACCTCGAGGATGCCTTGCCGGCCGGAGAGCGCCGCCGCTTCGAGGCCCACCTCGGCGCCTGCCCCAACTGTTCCCGCTACATGGGCCAATTCCGCCAGACTATTTCAGCCACCGGTGCGCTCCGAGAGGACGACATCGCCCCGGAAGCGAAGGAAGCCCTTCTGCATGCCTTCCGAAACTGGAAAACCAGCTAGCGACTAAACGGTTACTCATGCGAACTCCCGGTCGAAAGTATGCAATCCGGCCCGAAATGCTCTCGTTGTGTGAAGGAGGCCACGGACCCTCCGCCCCATGCTGGGGCTCCTCGGTCTTTAGTCCGAATTCTCACCACGTTCTGCGCCTCTACGTTCGATGAGCGCCTGGGAGACATGGCGCAAATCAACAGGAGAACTACTGAACCGTGGGAGCAACTCAACTGAACCAATACGGGGTCACGTCAGATGCGTGGACCGCGTTCCGACTTCGCATCAAAGGCGACATCATTCTTCCGGGCGACGCCGCCTACGAATCCGCCCGAGAAGTCCCAAACGCGCGGGTAGACAAGAAGCCTGCCCTCTTCGTCAAAGTCCGCGACGCAGCGGACGTGAGCCGAAGCATCCATTTCGCCCGGCGTTACGGTCTTCCGTTGAGCGTTCGCGCCGGCGGACACGGCCTCAACGGCCAGGCGCTGGTCGATGACGGGCTGGTCATCGACATGACCGAATTCAACGAAATCCGTATCGACGCCGATGCCCGCACGGCCTGGGCTCAGCCTGGCGCCACGACCGGCCAGTACACCGAACTCGCCCAGCAGTATGGCCTCGCTACTCCGTTCGGCGATGCTGCCTCTGTCGGCCTCGGCGGCATCACTCTGGGCGGTGGCATCGGCTTCCTCACCCGGAAGTACGGCCTCACCATCGACAACCTCCTCGCCGTTGAACTCGTTACGGCCGAAGGCCAAATCGTCCAGGCGAGCGCCACCGAAAACGAAGACCTCTTCTGGGCGCTTCGCGGCGGTGGTGGGAACTTCGGCGTAGTGACCGGGTTTCAGTACCGGCTCGTCGAAGCTGGCATCGTCTATGGCGGCCTCCTCGGCCTGCCAGCCACCACCGAGGTCATCAGCAAGTACGCCGAGCTCGCGCTTCAGGCGCCCGAAGGCCTAACCACCATCTCGATGATCATGCACGCGCCACCGGCGCCCTTCGTCCCGGAAGAGGCCGTTGGCAAGGTCATCTTCGCCGTCTTCCCGATCTTCATTGGCAGCGCCGAGGAGGGCGAGAAAGCCTTAGCGCCATTCCGCGCCCTCGCCGAACCAGTGGTGGACATGGTCGGACCGATGCCGTACGCCGCCATTTACGAATTCATGCGCGAAGCCGAAGTGCGCCGCCGGGCAAAGGTCCGCTCTGGCTTTTTCGACTCACTGGACGAGACCTTCGTAGCGTCGGTACTCGAGAACGCGCCAACAACGCCCTCGCCATTCGCGTTCTTCCAGATCCGACCACTCGGCGGCGGGCGCATGGGCGAAGTCCCTGCTGAGGCGACCGCCTTCTCGCACCGTGGAGCGAACTTCATGGTGTCAATCGTCGACGTCTGGGAAGACGCGGTCGACGACGGCGCCAATTCCTCGTGGGTGGACACCGCCTGGGACTCGATCAAGGACACCCGCAACGGTGTGTACTCGAACTTCCTCCATGACGACGCAGTCGAACGCCTGGGCGAGGCCTACCGGGCCGACACGCTTGAGCGACTGGCCGAGATCAAGCGCCGCTACGACCCGACCAACTTCTTCTCCAACAACGTGAATATCGCGCCGAAGAAGGTGAGTGCCGCAGCGTAGAAGTCATTCGTCAACGAACGTACAAACGAAACGGGGAGGCCATTGGCCTCCCCGTTTTGCATGACTCGAACGATTTGTTATCCAGCCACCGCGGCCGGGTAAGTCGTTTCCATCTGCGCGGACATATCGAAGTAGTCCTGGAGCGTCTGGTTAAACCGGTAGAACGCATCGCGCCGGTTGTAGTCCTTGCCGATGGCGAGTTCCTGGTCGCTGCGCAGGTCGAGCGAATTCAGCGTGAACTCGTGGGTAGCGTGGCCGTTCGACTTGATGTCGTCGAGCATGGCCTTCCACGCATCCGGCGATTGCACCAGGTAGAAATCCAACTCGTCCGCTGCCGCTGCATCGATCTCCGATGCGCCGGTGACTTCGAACGCATCGAAATCGACCTGGAAGTACCGGTCGCCTACCTGCACACCCATTTGCGTGTCGCAGGTGCCAAGGCGCTTGAAGCTGTCGGACTTGTTCAGGAGGTCTCCCGCTTGCTTAAACCACTCTACGGATGGGAAATCGGTCATGGGGAAGCCTCCGGAAATTCAGACACGTGTTGTGGGTCTGAAGTCTAACGAACGGCATGGCCGAGCGCCACGCACCCCTTGGCTAGCTAAAGCACGTGCCATCGGGCGTGAAACTCAATGACGAAACGGCGCCAAGGTTGTCTTTGGCGACAATCTGGTAGTTGCTGCCGTTTTTCGCGTCGCCGCCGGTGCCTATCCATTGATTTCCACCGGCGTTCGAAAGCGTCACGCTTCGCGAGGCACCGTTCACATTGAGGTAAGTCGCCACCACGCTGACCACCGTTCCATCGTCGGACGCGTTCGCACCGAACACACTACTGCCGATCGAGCAGATACCCGTTGGATTCGTAATCACAGGCGCCGGATTCGAAGGCCCCTGGCGTTGAACCACCACCAACACAGAGAACGAACCGCCGCCCCAGGCCACGAGCACCTGCCCGCTGTATGTTCCGGGCGAAGACGGTAGATCTCGATTCACGGTCACTTCGACGACGCTCGATGACTGGGCGCCGATGACACCGCCCCCGGACACGTCGAGCCACGAGATCGCCGAGGAAGCGCTGAAGGTTGTCGGGCAGCCGGTCCCATTGAATACCGTGAACCGCGCCGTCCCTCCCGGCGCGATGTTCAACTGCGAGAGGGTCGACGACAGGTTCGGCACACAGGTAGTCGGGGTGGGTGTCACCGGCGTCGGCGTGACTGTTGGGGTGCTCGTCTTTGTCGCGGTCGCCGTGGGAGTCGGCGTGCTCGTCTTCGTCGCCGTCGGCGAAGGCGTAAAGGTTGGCGTGCCCTTGCCCGGCGTCGGCACCGGAGTGTTCGTGTTCGCGGGAGCGAGTACCGGGGTAGAAGTCGCGCCACCCTGGCTCGCGCTCGTCCCGACCGGAGACGGTGTCCCGGTCGTGGGAGTCTTCGTCGGTGTCGCGGATGGCGTTGGCCCGCCGGCTCCGGAGTTCGATGGCAACGTGGGCGTGTTCGGGATCAGCGTCCCATCGGACGCGACTGGAGTGACCGTCGCATTGTCTTTGATCAGCGCCAGCGGGCTTTGAGGGACGAACAGCGCGCCGAAGAGCAGCGCCGCCAACCCGCCAAGCGTCGGGACGAGCACCTTTGTCTTCCCGAACACACGGCCGAATCCGCCGCCAGCCCCTCCCGCACCCGCTGCACCGCCAACTGGAGGGGTGCCCCCACCACCGCCGGAGCCACCCGAGCCTCCGTCCGAACCGGGGTTTCCGGGCCCGCCCGGGGTGGCGGGACCGGGCCATTGCTGCATGAGCCCTTCGAGGATGTGCGCCTTCGCACCCATCGGCGCCCCGATTGCACCGAAAGCAGCGAACGCAGCGAGCGGAGCCAGCTTCTTCTTGCGTTCTTCGCAGTTCGGGCACTGCGCCAAATGCCCTTCGACGACCTTCCGGGTCTCCGGCGACATCCCCTGGATATCCGCCTTGCGGAGGACAGAGTCCAGGTCGTCGCAATACTGACGGCCGTCTTTGAACATGATGAAGGCTCCAATCGAATCTTCGACGGCCTTCTTCAGACGATTCAGCATCACGTAACCGTTGTTCTTCGTGACACCGAGGACGTCTGCAATCTCACCGCTATCCAGCCCCTGGCGCAGGTGCAGGTCGAGCAGCGAGAGTTGCTTGGGGTCGAGTCCGGCAGCGGCTTCCCACACAAGCGAGGCAACCGCGCTTGCCTGCGCGGCCTCTTCGGGGTCGGAGAATCGGTCGGAATCGACAACGTCGAAACCAACCTCTTCACCGTCCTCGCTTTCGTACGTGAGCGGCCGTGTCCGGGAGCTCTTCTCGAGCCGGTTGAGTGCGGTGTTGCGCGCGATGGTGAAGATCCAGCTCTTGAAGCTGGCGCCCTTCTGTAGCCCACCGAGCGCGTTCATCGCCTTCAGGAACGTGTCCTGGGCGATGTCCGCGGCTTCGTCACGATTTCGCGTCATGCGCGCGACGAAGTCGTACACCGGGTCGAAGTAGCGGGTATAGAGCTCTGCGAAGGCGGTTTGGTCACCGCCCTTTGCGAGTTCAATCAGGCTGGAATCTGGCAGTTGTTCCATGCCACCCCTCTACCGTCGACACGGTACCGGTTCGGGAATCCCCGAGCCTACCTGCGAGTCCGTCGAGCCGCAGGCTTCAACGGTTAGACAGGTCAGACCACGAAATCTTACACAGGCACACTTTTGTGACCGTGAAGACCGGTGACCGAATGGTTCCCGGGGAGGTTATGCCACGAAACGCGGTATCACGGCGTGATCGGCATCACAGTTCGAGTCTGGCTGGGCACGATGGTACTCTTCGGCTGGTATGCAACCGCAGGAAGCGAAGCTTTCGGCTGAAGTGCCTGAACTGGCCTGGATTGCCGCGCTTTCTTCCGAAGGTAAATACGCCGCCGCGGCCGAAGCGGCGGAACGAGCCTATGGATCCGCGGCACCTGCTCAGCGTTTCCTCCTCCTGACGCTCTGGGAAGATCTCGCGTTCGCGATACGCCCGGCGGGAGTCAGCATCCCCCATAGCTCAGTCGCCGGCGTGGTACCGGCGCTCCACGAATTCATCGATTCGGGGTTGCCGGACGCGCAGAAAGCCATCCTTATGGCGAAGCTGGCGCGCCAGGAGTCGTGGCCGGAGCCATCGAAGCCATCGCCGCGAGCCCGAGCTGCGCTCGCGCTCGCACGCGAGAGCGGCGATCAAGCAGCGTTGATCGAAGCCATCGCCGCGCTCCACGTCACGATCGAGAGTGCGGCCGCGCTTCCGGAGCGGCTGGCAATTTCCAGGGAACTGGTGGAGTTGGTTGCCTCCCACCGTTCGCCAACGGTTCGAGCGATGGCCTACTGGCGCAGGCAGATTGACTGCCTGATGGCGGGCGATTCCGCGGCCTACGACCACTACCTCGATCTTTTTCAGGCTGCCGCGGAAGAGACCGGGGATCCTTTTTGGAAAATTGCGGCAACGATCGCCTCAACCACGCGCGAACTCTTGCACGGGAACTACGACCGCGCCGAAAGTGAACTGCCCGCGCTCGCCGACGGCCTGAAGCAAAACAACGGCATGGCCGGAATGGCGATCAGTTCGATCGGCCTGCTTGCCCGATTCCAGCGCGGCCGAGGTTCAGAGCAAGGGCTGTCTCGCGTGCTCAGCGGAGTCCGGGCGGCACACGTTGCGTTCCGCGTGGGCCTGGCCTACTACCTCGCTACCAGTGGACGACCGACAGAAGCGCGCGCCGAAATCGGGCAAGTGGATCTCCGCTTGATTCCTGACGACGCAGGACGTGTCCCCTGCCTGTGCATGGCAGCGGAGTTGGCCACGTCGTATTTCGATGACCGGATCATGGCCGAGGAGGCGTATGAGCTGCTGCGGCAATACACGGGCCAATTCGCAGTCACCGGCGACACGTTGAACTGCCTCGGGCCAGTGGACTTCTACCTTGGCAGTACTGCCGAATACCTCGGCTTGCCCGATGCCGCTCGGTATTTAGAGCAAGCGCGAAACGCGGCGGCGGCGCTCCGCGCACGCCCTTGGCTCGCGAAGACACTGCTGGTTCTTGGCCGGCACGAAGCGGCCAGGGGCTCGGACACCGCGACGCCGCTGCTTGAAGAAGCCCTGCGGATCTCGGAGCGAATTGGCTTCCCTGCCGTAACCAACGAGGCGCGTGCCGCTCTCCGCCCCGCCGCGCTCCCGCGCGGTGCACCATCGAAAACCCAACTCACAGCCCGCGAACGAGAAATCCTGGGTCTGACGGCGAAGGGCCTGACCGCAGCCGAGGTCGCTGAGCAGCTCGTCCTCAGCCCCCGCACTGTCGAAAAACACCTTCAGAACGCCTACACAAAAATCGGTGCCCGCAATCGTGCAGAGGGCATCAGATGGGCGATTGTGAACGGGTTCACACAAGATACGTAGTACTTATACGTAGTTCCCGGTACATCGCTCCTCGGAACGAATCAGAGACTGGCTCCCAGAAACAACCAGGGAGCAAAGAATCATGTTCGACCAGATCTTCAACCGGCGGAGGGCGCTCATTGGTGCGCTCTTTGCCCTCGCCATCGGCCTTGCCTTCATCGGCGGCGCCAACAGACTATCCACCGCGCACGCACAGAGTCAGGATTACCAGCAGGACATTCAGGGCCAGGTCATCGCCGGCAGCCAATTGCGAATCTACGTCCTCGACTGGCAGGACAAACAGCCTTGGACCGGGTCAATCGACGGACCTTCAGGTAGCATCCCGTGGAGCCCAGTTAACGTTTGGACGTCAGTGACCTTCGCGCACTTTTCGACTGGGTTCGAAGGCGGGACGTACACGATCAATCCAGGGTCACCTATAGCGCCCGGGTGGCACGTGGCCGGTTATCGCACGTTTCCTGACGGCTCGCTCGGCGGCTGCGCCGAGCCGGGCGCGGCGTTCACCGACTCGGCCTCTGTAACGATCAGTGATCAAGAGCCCGTTTGGGGTGTCTGCATCGCCGTCGAGCGAGACGGCGCGATCTTTGGCAGCACCCTGAATGTTACCTTCGTCGGAGACCCACCCCCAGGTAGCTGGACTGGTTCGATAAGCGGCCCGAACGCAATCCACTACAGCCTCGCTGACGTCAACGACTGGGAAAACTCTGGGACGGTCCACAACCTCGTTCCGGGAACCTGGAACGTTTACCCGGCCAACGAACCGAAGCCGGGTTACACCGTGGTGGGGTACTACAAGTTCGAGTCGGACGACCCCGAACCGGTCTGCCCGTCGAATCACGCCGCGTACACTCTCGGCGCGTACTCGGTGAATGTCACACCGGGCCACTCCCACTGGGTGGTGTGCGTGCGCGTTGCGCCGTTTATCCCCAGCAGCTCGCTCACCCTTGGGTTCTTGGCGCTAGCCCCTGCCGACAATGCATGGGAGGGAACAGTAACCGGCCCATCCGGTATCGCCTGGCCATGGCTAGTACTTGGTATCCATGGCCTTAATTTCATGGGCGGGAGGCACGACATCGTCGCGGGCACGTATTCCGTGGTCGCCGGAAAACCGGTCCAGCCCGGCTGGGTGGTCACGGGATACTCGAGCTACGAAACAACCCAGTTCCTCCAGCCGTGCCCCCTCGACCCGGCGGCCTACAAGCCGTCACCCAAGCCAGTTACGTTCTCTGACCAGCACCCGAACTGGGGCATCTGCGTAAGGGTTGAGAAATCCCCGGAGCCAACGGCAACGCCAACGGTACCGGCCTCTACGCCGACCATGGTCGCGCCCCCGGAATTCACCTTCGGCTGGCCGTACGTGGAACCGACTTCCACTGCATCCCCGACTGTACCAGCGAAGCCGGCCACACCCGCCCCGACCCAAACCCCCACATCTACGACCTCTGCCACCACAGTTCCGGCGACTGCAACGGACTCTCCCCCTCGGCCAGTCGACGAGAATGCTGGTGGCTCCACCCAAAACACCTCAAGCGCGCCGCTTCCCCCGAACACCGGAACGGGAGCGGCCCGGACCAACACGAACTCCCTTTTCCTGGCCCTCGGCTTGCTGTTTCTCGGCGGCTCGGGCCTGACCCTGGCGGCGCACCGGCTCCCTGGTCGCCCGAAGCGGTAGCGTCCACCGCACCGGAAGGACGCAGAAGGCGGGGCATCCCTCGTCGAGGGATGCCCCGCCTTTTCGTTTGCCCTTAGCAACAGCAACGGAAGCCTTCCGACCTAATGGAGAGCTCAAGCGGCTGGCGGATTACACCGCTTCCTGACAGTATCCCGCGGTGTCCACGCCCGCTCCCGCCACCATCGACGTTGGCGCGTTCAAGGTCATCGCACTGCCCGATGGCTACGCCGATATCCCCGGCTGGCCAGTGCCCCAGGAGCCTATGCCCGACCCGCCGCTCGATTGGGCCGGGTATCACCGGGCGTTCCCGACGGGTTTCTACGGCGAGGAGCACCGCTGGCGGATTCACAACAATTGCTACTGCATCGAGGCCAATGGACAGCGCATCCTGGTGGATTGCGGCGTCGGCGTGGGGCCGTATCCCCGCTACGGAAACCTGCGCGGCGAAATGCTTACTGCTCTCTCACACGCAGGACTCCGCCTTCTCGGACTTCGATATCGTGTTCCTCACGCACGCCCATCCCGACCACGTCGGCTGGGCTTACGACGAAGAGGCCCGCAGGCCACGCTTTCCGAATGCCCGCTACCTCCTCCATCGGCGGGACTGGGAGCATTTCGGTGGGCGCGAAACCGTGCCGCCATACTTCCGGCGGTTCCTGCAGCCGCTACAGGATGCAGGCGTCCTCGAGCTGCTTGAGCGCGAAACAGAGTTCGCGCCGGGGCTGACCGCTCTGGAAACGCCGGGCCACACCCCGGGCCACATGAGCCTTCTTGCCCAGTCACGCGGCGAAGGCTTCGTGGTCGCTGGCGATGTCCTCAACAGTCCCATGTTCATCAGCGAACCAGAAAGGCTCTTCGGTTCCGACGCGGACCAGGCTCTCGGGATCCGCACTCGCGTGAACCTTGTGGACCGCATCGAATCCGAACGGTGGAAGGTTGCCGCCGAACACTTCCCCGAGCCCGGATGGGGCGACGTAGTCCGCATCGAAGGGCGCCGTTGGTTCCGGGCGCTCTAGAAGGCACACGCGTAAGCCACTGGCCGTCCCGCGCAGGAACGGCCCCTCCTTCCCTAACTAAGCGTGGGCGCCGGCACGGAGTTTCGAGAGCCAGCCGCAAACCGTTTGCTCCAGCCACTCGGGCTGCTCGTGATGCACGGCGTGACTGGCGCCTGAGGCTTCGAGATATTCGGCGTTCGGCATCGCGCCTGCCATGTCTGCCACCAGTTCCGGCGTAGCGATGAAATCGTGCTCCCCGGTAATCAGGAGCGCCGGACAGCGAATGTCGGCCGCCCGTGAACGGCTAATGTCGCCGCCGGATTCCATCATCTGCCGGAACGCCTTGCCCACCGACTGCGTCATCACGCGGGCGTTGTCTTCGCCGTACGTGGCTTTCAGGAACGTCGAGTAGTCCTGCATCGGCGGGATGGGGTTATCGATCATGTGCGTCATCGCATCGGCCAACTGAACGTTCGTCCCGAGAGAACCGGCCGAACCCCAGCTCACGAGCGACCGCACCGCGCCCGGGTCCATTGCCGCCATCAAGAGTCCGTATTCGCCACCGTCGCTGAAACCAACGACGTGCGCCGGGTAGGCATCGATCGCCGTCAGCATTGCGATGAAGGCACGCGCGTCGTCCGCGTAATAGGTCGTCGTGTACGTCCGGGGCTGAGGCCCCGACCTTGCCCGAACCGGGCGGGTCCGCGGCGATGACACGGAACTCCTTCTCGACAATGCCGAGCGCACTCCCGCGAGGTCCTCGATCGACCCGCCCCATCCCGGTACCAGCAAAAGGGGCTCTCCCGAACCGCTCTCTTCGTAATAGATCTTGGTTTCTTCGTGCTCAAACCAGGCCATCAGACTCTCCTCGGTTCATGTTGGAACCGAAGGTACTGACTCGCTCCAGCGAATTCGTGGGGTGTTCGCCCCATTTTCGGCGTCAGATGTCGGACATCAGTCCGTGCTTGAGAGCAAAGAGGCTCGCCCGCGCACGATTCGTCGCGCCGGTCTTCGCGTAGATGTGCTCAATGTGGTTGCTCGCCGTCTTCTTGGAGATCACGAGTCTGTCCGCGATTTCGCGATTGGAAAGGCCTCTGACGAGCAATCGCAGCACCTCGACTTCGCGAGCCGTGAGTCCCGCGAGGGGCTGAGCGGGTCTTTCGCGACGCGCAGCGAGCGTATGGCCCGCAGCCTGCAGAACTGCCTCGGCGGCGGTCTCGTCGAAGGCTCCGTCCTCGGCCGCGCGTTGCAACGCATCCGCCGCCGCTTCCGGCGTTGCGGCTTCGCGGTGGGGCCGCATTTCGATCATCGTGTGATAGAAGTCAGCCGCCGCGAGGATTCTGCCGGACGTGGAAATCGCCTCCCCTTTGATTCCGCGGGGGTAGCCGGAGCCATCCATGCGCTCGTGATGTTGAACCGCGATTTCACCCAGCGGAGCGAGCGCCGGGGCAAACGAAAGCATGCGCTCCGTCAGGTACGGATGCAGGCGGACGCGCTCCATTTCTGAGGAATTCAGCGCGCCTCGCTTGTCCCAGATCGCGTTGCTCACACCGAGGCGGCCGAGGTCGTGCAGCAACGCCGCCCGGCGCAACTGCGTCGCCTCCGCGTCGCTCAGCCGCATGATGCACCCCGCATCGTAAGCAAGCTGCGCCACTGCCCGGGAGTGCCCGATCGTCCATGGCGATTTGAGGTCGGCGAAGTCGGCGATAGCGTCACAGGCGTCGTCGAATTCAGCGTCCAAGAGTGCGCGTCCAAGTGCCGGTTCCGCGTCGATTACAGCCGACCAGGTCTCATCCAGGTCGAGTCCCTCGAAGACCGATTCCGCCTCGCGACAGAACAGATCCACAAGCGTCGGGTCGAACTGCGTACCGCTGCGCTCCCGTGCGACGGCCCGCGCCCGCTCAATGCCATCGGTGCGTTCGAATACCTCCACGACGTCCGCGAGATTCACAAGCCTCGAAGCGCGCTTTATCTCTTCGCCGCGAAGTCCAAACGCACCGGAACCGTCCCAGCGCTCGTAGCTTTCCCGCAGGCTGGCCCGAACGTCATCACCGAGGCCAAGGCGCTCCGCCAACTGATCCGTCGCGAGGTAGTGGTTGGTCGCAATCGCCATGAGGTCCCGCCGGCCCTCGCCGAGGAAGGCCAGCCCTACTTTCGCCCTCGCGACCAACGGCCGACCGGCGCCGCCCAGGTATTTCAGCCCGAACGAGGCCATGTCCGTCTTGCTGGCTGAGTCGTAGCGGACCTTCATGTCCGAACGCAGCCCGATATCGTCGCCGAACCACTTGGCCTGTTCATATGCATCGGTGTGGCACCCGACCCAGGCCAGCAGGCCCGAGTAGTACAGGACCACCCGTTCGTCCTCGCCCATTTCGAGGTGTTCCGCCAGCCGGAGCGCGATGAGGCACTGGCGAATGGCGTGTTCCATGGGCTGCCCGAAGCCCAGGTCTGTTCCGAGCGAGAGCAGTGCGACGAGTTCCGAAAGACGGACAGGGGAAGACTCGCCGTTCATTTCCATTGCGCGATTCTACGGACTGTCGGCAACGTCTTCGAAGGGGAGTCCCGAAGTAAGTCGATCACCAGCTGACGGCGGAGTAAATCTCCTGGAGAAATCGGCTTGGCCTGCGTGCCAAGAGCTCCGTATGCGTGAATCCGGCCTCCTTCGCCAGCGACTCCCAGCGGGAATACGGCACCGGGTATGGCACCGCGAAGTTTCCCCGGTCGATGTTGTATTCGACGATGACGATCCGCCCGCCCGGCGATAAGAAACTCTTGACGTGCTCCAGGACCGCCGAGGCGTTTCTTTGAAAGTGCAGCGAGTTCGCCATCACGATTCCATCCAGCGGCGGAAGCTCGAGAGGCCGGGTGAAGTCGCGCTCGTAGTACCGGACCTCGGCGGCGGGAAACCTGCTGAGCATCTCCCGGCGATTCGTCCGCAGCGCGCTGGCGTCGCGGTCGACAGCGTGAATTTCGCCACCCGGCCCCAGGACTTCGGCCAGCGCAAGGGTGAACGCTCCCGAGCCCGCCCCAGAGATCAGCCCAGGTTGAGCCGGTAATTCCTGCGCGGATGAGGTTCACGTGGTCGTTGTGGTCCATTAGCGTTTCAGCTTCAGCGCTTTCCGAAGCTACTGCTTGAGGCTGGAAATCGGACCGGCCGCGCGACCGACCGTTGCCGCGGCTTTCGCCGCCTCTTCGAACCACTCGTTCGGCCTGCCGGGCAGATCGGTCAGCCGGAAGACTTGTTTTGTCCCCGCGATGCCGGAAATTTCAGACAGTTCCGTCGCCAGCGCCCTGCTCATGGCGAGCACGTCCGCATCGGCGACAACATCGTGCGCGATACCGAGACGGAGCAACTCTGGCCCGGGAATTCGGCGGCCCAACAGCATGATCCGCCGCGCCATACCGTCGCCGTAACGCATCCGAAGCCAGGCGAGATTCATGGGAGCCGGACGGCCCTGGCGGACTTCGCCCACCTGCAGGAACGCTGTCTCACCGGCGACGATGAAGTCGGCAGCCAGCGCCAGCGCCGAACCGGCGTTGATCGCGTAGCCCTCGAGTGCCACAACAATCGCCTTGTCGCACGCGTAGAGCCGTTCGTGGACGCCGCGCCAGGCAGCCTGAAAGCCAGGCAGCCAAACGGGCCGGGGGTCAGCGTTGAACTCCTTGAGATCAAGCCCGGAAGAGAAATACGCCGGAGGCTCCTCGCAAAAGGATCGCACCGACGTCTCCATCCGCGGAGCACTCATCGATCGCGGCCTGCAGACCGAGCGCCAGTGGGCCGGTGATCGCGTTCTTCCGCTCCGGCCGGTTGAGAATGATTTCGGCCACCCGGCCAGATCGCTCAATCAGTACCTGTTCACCCGTCATCGTCGTAACCTTTTCCGCGAAGACAACACCCTTCGCCATCTGGATTCTCAGGGGCGGCCGTCGAGGCCACAACCTTAGCGAAAGCGAGTTCGAATGCACCTCATTCTCACCAACGAAGCGCCCCTCCACTGGGCGCTCGGCGGCGCGGCCATCGGAATCATCACCCTCACGCTGCTTTTCGTCGGAAACCGCAGGCTCGGAGTCTCAACCGGCTTCGAAAACATCTGCTCCCTCGTCGTGCACACGCCGTACTTCACCCGCGAGGCGCTCACCTCATCCAACAACTGGCGGTTACCCCTTCTTGGCGGTCTGGTCCTCGGGGGTGTGATCTCGGCGGCCTTGGCGGGCGGCTGGGAAACGACCTGGGCGCTCGGCGTCTTCGATTCCGAAATCGGCTGGAGCAACGGCGGCAAGCTGGTCTGGATGTTCGGCGGCGGGCTCTTCATCGGCTTCGGCACTCGACTGGCCGGTGGCTGCACGAGCGGGCATGGCATCTTCGGGATGTCGAACCTCGAGATCCCCAGCATCGTCTCCACCGTCAGTTTCATGGCCGCCGGAATCGTGACCACCAACCTCATCTACCGGGTGATCCTGTGAATAACACACGCCTGATGCTTTTCTTCTACCTCGGCCTTGGCACCATCTTTGGCCTCGTGCTCAGCCGCTCCGGCGCTGCCGACTACGACTACATCCAGGGCATGTTCCTCTTCGAGGAATTCCAGCTCTACGGCATCATCGGCACCGCCGTGGTCGTCACAGCGCCGGGACTCTATCTGCTTAAGCGCTACGGCAAGTCAGCCAACGGCGAACCGATCCGCTTCGACCCCAAGCCCGGACACCGCGGAAACGTGTATGGCGGCATCCTCTTCGGCATTGGCTGGTCGATCACCGGCATGTGCCCGGGGCCGATCCTCGTGAACATTGGCGAGGGAAAGCTCTACGCCCTGGCGGCCCTTGCCGGCACGCTTGTCGGCGCAGGGGCCTTCGGCGTGCTCTACCCGAAGCTGCAGAACGCTTTCCATCTCCCTCCGCTGCAGGTCGGCACCGGCGAGGGCTAACGAACCTTCACCCCGCGTTCGCCCGTTCGGAGTTATGATCGGAACTATTCAAGCGACCCGAGGACAATCACCGTGGCGAAGACCAAGCCAAGCAGCAAGAAGAACACCAACCCCGGGTTTAAGGGCGCCGGCGGCCCGCCGCCATCGAAGGGCAACACCAGGAGCGCGGCCGGCGGCGGCCAGAAGTCCATAAAGCCGAAGGCGAAGTAGCAGCCGCTGGGCTAGGCCTTTGCAGCGGCCTTGAGTTCGCGAAGCTCGCGCCGCGTTTCACGGTCGCGGTTGAAGCGTTCCGTAACATCGCGCGCCGTCGCAAGAGCGCCGATGGCTTCGCCCGCGGCGTCCAGGACGATGGCAAAACCGAGGTCGACGTAGATCGTCTCGCCATCCTTGCGCGTCGCTCGCGTTGTAAGCGCCTGGCCCTTGTACTTCGTCACCTTGTCGCCCAGCGCCCGGTCGTAGCCGGTCCAGTGCGCATCGCGGAACTGTTCCGGAATGATGATGTCGAGTGATTGTCCAAGCGCTTCCTCTGCGGAATGCCCAAAGACGCGTTCCGCCTCCGCGTTCCATACACCAATGACGCCATCGGTCCCTGCGAAGATCACTGCGTCCGGTGACTGCTCGATGAGCGTGGTTGCCAGCTTCGAATCCATTGAAATTCCTCCAGTGCGTGGAGTTTAGCGCGGGTGACGAGACGTGCCCCTATCGTTCGACACCATCGAATAGATAGAATGCGCATATTACCGCTATCGGTTCGACCCGTTCCGGACGGCCAGGATGGGTCAAAACGAGCGCGAGGGACGACAGGTTCGCGGCTTTATGAGAGACGCACACCATCTTCTGACTCCCGCTGACGGCCGCCCGTTCGATTACACGGGCGGCGAACTCGATGTGCCGCAGATCGTTGAAGTCTTCAAAGCCGCCCTGCTCGATGTCGCTGACGCCGTTCCCGGCCGCATGCAGCTCCTGCAGCAGACCGCCCTCGCTCTGATTTCGCGGCGGCATCAGTTACTTATCTCGCGCGCCGGCACCGGCAAGTCGCTTTACGGCGAAACGGTCTTCAGCCACTTCCAGGGGACAACCTTCAAGGCCCAGTTCACGCAGGGCACCCGCGTGGAGACGATCCTCGGCGGTCTCGACCTGAAGTTGTTCCACGAGGGCAAGCTCTGGCACGACACGTCGCATTCGTTGATTACGGCCGACTTCGCCTACCTCGACGAATTCATGAACGCCAACGACATGGTCCTCGAAGCGCTCCTCGGGATCCTCAACGAGCGGCGGTTCACCCAGGGCGAGCAGCAGGAAACGGCACAGTTGCACACCGCACTGGCCATGACCAACCACCTGAAGTACTCGGCGATCTCGGAGCCAATCCTCGATCGATTCATGTTCAAGTCATCGATCGACCCGCACGGTGACACGCTCAATGACATACGGATCGACCTCGCCTACGGACGGCATCACGGGCATCCAAAACCACCAGAACACCCGATCCCGTTGCACATGCTGCGCGAACTTGCCGACATCGTTCAGGGCGAGCACGCGACGCGCTCGATCGACGCGTCGCACGACATCCTCTTCTTGAAGAACGAACTCATCGAAACCTACATGCGCCTTCAGGACGCATATCTGCGCTCACAGTCCCGGGCGGGCGACCACCACCCGGCGGACTCCTACGTGAGCCCACGGACAAAGGCCGCCTGCCGCGATGTCCTCAATGCGTCCGCGATGCTCAACCACCGCGGTCACGTGACCGCCGACGACCTCTACGCACTCAAGTACGTGCTCACGACAATCCCCGGGAACGACCGCGCTATTCCCGACCCGGCGCAGGACACCTTCGGTGAAGCCATCCACACGACGCTGGCCTCGTTCACCGCGAGCGACCTCCAGACGATCAACGAGCTGACGACCATCGCGCAGACGTTCGGCTGGTTCACCCACGGAACGCCGCTTGAATCGCAACCGGCGCACGGGCGGATCGCCCGCATCTTCCTCGCGCTCATCGGCAAGGGCAGCTGGCACGAGGTGAACTACGACACCTTCGTCGAAGCGCTTCGCAGCCGAGACATCATCAACCCGCGCGTCAACGAACTCCGCGAAGAGATCCTCGAGGAGATCCTGGAGCACAGCGCCAGTGTATGAGACCGCCGAACCCCCCACTCCCGGAACGCTGAAAGCCGAACTCCAGGGCCTTTATAACTCGTGGCGCATCCTCGACCTGCTGGGTGCGACGACCGACACGCTTCCGCCACAGTGGCTGCGCATCCTCGAAATAGCGCGCAACATCCTCCTCCACCGCCCGCTCCCCGGCGTCGAGATTCCCGACGAACTCGACTCGCTCGTTTCCCCGGCAGAGGCGATCTACACGAAGCAAATCAGCATCGAGCGAAAGAAGCGCGTCGTCTTCCCGGTAACGGGCGACACCATGGTCCAGCCGCTGCACAACCTCACAGATTTTCCCCAGGTCACACTGCCAGACATGATGCTGCGCGGCATCTCGCAGGAACTGTTCGACTTCCGGCTCATAAGCGGCGGGATCAACGGGCTGTACAACATCGATTCCGGCCCCGCCGAGCAGGAGTACGACGAAGTCGTTGAAGTGCGCGTGCCCACAGGCGGCATGACGCGGAAGAAACGCCAGAAGGTTTACGCCCTGCTCGATGTTTCGAACTCCATGCGCGATGGGAACAAGGAGATCTTCGCGAAGGCGCTGCTGCTTTCGTACTTCCTGATCGCGATCGAAGAAGGCGCACAGCTCTTCCTGCGGACCTTCGGGAACACCGTCCATTTCCGTACAGACTGCACCTCGAAGGAGGAGTTTGCGGCGCTCGCTGACCGCGTGCTCCGCGTAACCCCGGATGGCAGCACCGATATCAAGGCCGCGCTCGATTCCGCCGTTGGCGACATCCGCGCCCTCGACCGCTACAACACCCTCGAACACCTCGGTGAAGCGCCGCCAACCGAGATCCTCTTGATTTCCGACTGCGAGTCCTACGAGGTGCCGTACCTGCCAAAAGGCATCCGCCTGCACACCGTCCACCTCAAGGGCGGCCGCATGATGAAGGCCTACCGCGAGGGCTTCGAACGCATACGAGCCGAGAGCAAGACGTTCACTGAGATCGACACGACCCTTCTCGAACTGCCTGATTCGACCCGCGACAAGTGGCTGCTCGAACAAGACGGCCGTTCGCTGGAAGGCGAACTTGCGCTGAACTCCATCGAAAGCAGCGCGAAGCCCGACGAGCAGCGACGCAGGGGGCTGCTGACCGCCTACCGGCGCATGAATGAGAAATCCACCCGCCGGGCAAAAGGCATGCAGAAGATGGCCGGTCTCGCGATTAAGCCCGGACTGGGTCTCGCCGAACTGTTTCGCATGATCGGCGTGATGCTGCGACGGGTGTTCCTTCGGCCCGCCTCTGAATCCTGGGACGACGGCGAACGCCCACCTGAAGCGATGCCCCTGGGCATGCGTTTCCGCCAACGCCACTGACGAGTCGACGACCGGCCACTTCGATCAGGATTCGTTGGAACGAATACCCACGCGCTCGAAGTTATCGATGAGCAGTTCACCAACCGGCTGCCGCCCGGAGCCTCGCGAATTAATCGCCCGCGACATGGTCACCGTCTGAACTCGGTAGCCGAGTCCCCCATAAAGTCCGCGCACAAATTCGTGATCGGAGTTGGAAAGCATCGCCGCAACACCCCGCGTTGTGAGGTCTTCGAAGGCGTCGCGCAGGCGAAGCTGGTCGGCCTGCCCGAAATCGGCACGCGTGTAGCCAGTGAAGTTCGCGGTGCTACTCAAGGGATGGTATGGCGGATCGAGGTAGACGAACTCCCCGTTGTTGGCCGCCGCGCAAATATCCGCGAAGTCTTCGGTCCGCAGCTCCGCATGTTGAAGCGCCGACGAGCAGGCGGTCAGCAATTCGCGATCGAGGATGCGAGGGTTCTTGTAGCGGCCGTGCGGCACGTTGAAGCCGCCACCGGAGTTCACCCGGAACAGCCCGTTGTAGCAGGTCTTGTTCAGGAAGATGAAGCGCGCTGCGCGCTGCACCGGCGAGGTGGGCGATGACGCGCGCGCCGCGTAATACAGGTCGCGACGGCCCACGGCATCCAGCGAGCGGTACGAATCCGAAATCGCCTCGAGTTCTTGCGAGCAGCGCGTCTCGCTCATCCCGGAGAACCGTGAATGTCTCAATCAGTTCGGCGTTGGCATCGTTCAGGGTGGCTCGCACCTGCGGGCGCTCTGCTTCGACTGCGAAAAACACTGCGGCGGCCCCGGCGAACGGTTCAACATAGCCGGAGACCGAGGGCGGCATCGACGCCACAATCTGCGGTGCCAGCTTCGCTTTACCACCTGCCCACTTCAGGAAAGGTCGAGCCATTAACGAAGATTGTGCCTTTATGGATCGTACGCGCGAGCGGAGAGCGGCACACTTCCATCTCTCGCACAGATGTTCTAAGCTCCGGCAGTGGGTACCCTGCCGCTTCCAGTCGTCGAACCCTCCGCATCACACTCGCTGACCTCGGCCCAAAAGGTGCTGCGGGACGTCTTTGGCTACGGCGAATTCCGTCCTGGTCAGAGCGAAGTCATCAGTGCGGTGCTGTCCGGGCGCGATACGCTCGCGGTCATGCCCACCGGTGGAGGCAAGAGCGCCTGTTACCAGGTTCCCGCTCTCCTCCGAGAGGATGGCCTCACGCTCGTGGTCTCGCCGCTCCTGGCCCTGATGAAAGACCAGGTGGACGCGATGGCTGCGATGGGTGTCTCCGCAGCGGCCATTAACTCGACGATTCCGGTAGATGAGCAGCGCCAGATCCTGGCCGAAGCCGGGGCCGGCAACCTCCGACTGCTCTATGTGGCGCCCGAACGGTTCGGTGCGGCCGGGTTCATGGCAGCTTTGCGAGCCCTTCCCGTGGCACTTCTCGCGGTCGACGAAGCGCACTGCATTTCCCAGTGGGGCCACGACTTCCGCCCTAGCTATCGCGACCTCGGCAGTGTTCGCGACCGAATCGGCTCGCCGCCAATCGTCGCCCTCACTGCGACCGCCGACCCGCGAGTACGCGACGACATCGTCCAGCGCCTCGACCTCCACGATCCAATTATTCACGTGGCAGGATTCGATCGGCCGAACCTGCACTTCGAAGTCGTCAAAGTCGCGAACCTGAAAGAGAAGTTCGAAGGCATCGCCTCCCAGCTTCGCGAACTCAAGGACGAATCCGCGATCGTGTATTGCGGCACGCGCAAACGCGTCGAAGAGATCACAGACTCGCTCCAGCGGGCAGGGATCAAGTGCGCCCGCTACCACGCCGGGATGCCCGACGACGACCGCAAGCGGATCCAGAACGCCTTCGCCCGAGACACCCTCCGGGTCATCGTCGCCACCAACGCCTTCGGGATGGGCATCGACAAGCCCGACGTTCGAGCGGTCATCCACCACGACATGCCGGACTCGCTCGAGTCGTACTACCAGGAAGCGGGCCGCGCCGGCCGCGATGGTGACCCGGCAACCTGCACGCTCTATTACGGCACCCGCGATCGGGGTCTGCGCGAGTTCTTCATCGAGATGTCGCACCCCGAACCGTCGCGCGTCGTCGAGGTCTACCAGCAGCTTGCTTCGTTCAATGGCGAGCGCGTCCATGTCCGCGACGTGATGAAGACTGACGATGAGCCGGGCATCAATGCCGCCATCCAGTCGCTCGTCGAGTCAGGCCTCGCCGGAAAAGCCGGGTACTCCATCTGGGCCACGAAGATGAACGGCGAATCCGACATCGACACCGCCGGCCTCGAAGCCCATCGCGAGCACTCCTTCCAGAAGCTCGACTCCATGGAGAACTACGCGCGCTCACGCACCTGTCTGCGGGCACGAATCCTCGACTACTTCGGCGACCCGGTACACGAGCCTGCCTGCGGCAACTGCGGCCCATGCGCCTCCGGCCCCGAGACGCACGACGAGGCGGTCGAGGCAGCCGAAGACGGGATTTTCCGCGACCTGCGCGAAACCCGAAAGGCGATCGCGGACCGCGACGGCGTCCCGCCGTTCGTCGTCTTCAGCGATGCCAGCCTGCGCGACATGGCGCAAAAGCGCCCTCGCAACCGCGTCGAAATGCTTGCGGTTAGTGGCGTCGGCCAGGTGAAGTTCGAGCGCTATGGCGAGGCTTTCCTTTCCGTGCTTAACGCCGCCGCCGCGCCTGCGCCGGAACGAACGTCTCTCTATTCGCGGGAAACACGCGCGCCGAACGGGGCGAAGCTCAGCCCGTCACTCCGCGAAACGCTTTCGCTCTACCAGGACGGCATCCGCGACGTGCGGACGATGGCCCGAGCACGGGCTCTCGCGCCTTCAACCATCGCCAACCATCTCGCCCAGCTGATCCTCAACGAGACCATCACGGACCTCGAGGGGCTGGTCGATTTCGAGAAAGTCGAAATGGTGCGCGCGGCGACCGAAGGCCAGCGACTCGGCTCGATAGGGCCGCTCAAGGAAATGCTCGGCGATCGCATCACCTACGAGGAACTGCACCTGGTCCGGGCCTACCTGACCCGCGCTTAGCCGTTAGCCGTTAGCCGTTAGCCGTTAGCCGTTAGCCGTAGCGTTAGCCGAGTATCTCCGGCAGTTCCGATAGTGAAATGATGGTGTGGTACCGCAACTCGGTCCCGTTCGTTGGCGGAAATTCGTCGGTAGAACGCAGGATTGCCTTCATTCCCAGCGCGAGCGCCGGTTCAACATCGTTGGCGATGGAATCGCCCACGTGCGCCGCTTCTTCCGGCGCAACGCCCAACGCCCTGAGCGCCGTTTGGAACGGGATCTCGTGAGGCTTGCGCCATCCGCAGTCCCACGAACTCACGATCGTCTCGAACACATCCGGCAGCCCCTGCCGCCTCATCTCCGCGGCTAGCAGGTGCGCGGGTTTCGGGTTGTTGGTCACGGCGCCAATGCGCATCCCAGCCGCTGACAGCGCCTTCAGCACTTCTGGAGCTTCGTCGAAGGGCTGTACTCCAAAGTGCGCAAACGGCACGCCGTGGAGCACTTCGAAAATTGCGGCCGCCTTCGCATCATCGGCCGTGTGGCCGAACTTCCTGAGCGTATCCCGAAGCGTTGGATACCACGATGGCTCACGGTGGTCGGTAGTTGGCGGGTTCAACAGCCGTTGCAAGTCGTCGAAGAACGCCGTGACGAATTGGGCGGGCTCGCAGCCGAATCCCCATTCGACGAAATACGGCTGGAGCCCGGCCGCCTGAATGGCCGTTACCTCAGCCCAATCGAAATCCGGCCTCGCGGCCGCTCCAGCCATACCCCAGAGCGTGCCATCAAGGTCGAACAGCACCGCCCTGATGGCCATCGCGGTTCAGCTCAATCCGAAAAGCGCGTCGAGGCCGACGACCAGGTGGTCGATGTTCATGACCTCGCGTGTCGCCATGATGACGCCGGGCATGAACGAATCGCGACCGGTTGTGTCGTGGCGAATGGTCAGGGTCTGGCCCAGCCCGCCGAAGATGACTTCCTGGTGCGCCACCAGCCCGCGCAACCGCACCGAATGCAGCGCCACCCCGCCGAACTCCGCACCACGCGCACCGACAAGCGGCTCGATCTCCGAATTCGGGTGCGAAAAGTCCTTCTCACGGGCCTCGCGCATGAGTTCAGCCGTCTTCTTGGCCGTGCCACTCGGCGAATCGATCTTGGCATCGTGGTGGAGTTCGATGATTTCCGCGTGTTCGAAGTACGGCGCCGCAATCCGCGCGAAGTGCATCATCAAGACGGCGCCGATCGCGAAGTTCGCGGCGACAACCGCGCCGATCTTGCGCGCTGCGGCCTCGGCCTCGATCCAGGTCATGAACTCGTCGTCTAGTCCGGTGGTGCCGACCACGAGGCGAACGCCCTTCGCCAGGCATGCGTCCGCCAGCGTCGGCGTCCAACTCGCGTTGGTGAAGTCGATGGCGACGTCAGGCTTGAGTTCGTCGCAGGCGGCAGCCGCGTCGCGAAACAGCGGGAGGCCCTCAAGCACTCCGACCTCCGCCAGACCGTCCACGAAGCCGACGGGCGTCATGCCATCTTCGGCGAGGACAGCGGCGGCCACTTCTCGCCCCATACGACCAGAACCAGATACGAGTACGCGGATGTCAGCCATAGGCAAGCATTGTACCTGACCTCGCTCAGGCTTCGATGGTGACAGTCCCTGCCGAGCCATCCACAGTGATCATGGCGCCCTCAGGGATTCGTCGGGTCGCCTCGCGGGTTCCCACAACCGCCGGGATGCCGTATTCCCGCGCCTCAATTGCGGCATGAGAGAGCACGCCTCCCGCATCAGTCACTACCGCTGCGACAACTGCGAAATACGGCGTCCACGGCGGGGATGTGGACGGACAGACGAGGATGTCGCCCGCCAGCAACTCGTCGGCATCAGCGAGGCTGTCGACAATGCGTGCGCGGCCACGTACGACCCCGGCGTTGCCACCGATGCCGCTGACGACCGTGGCCGTCGCTGGATTGATCGCCACCGCGCCGAACATCCGACGCAGCATGGGACTGACCTTCCCGATCATCTCGTAGCTAATCGGCAAACCCAGCGTCATCGGCGCCGAGAGCTTGAGGTTGTCTTCCCACTCGCGCTTCCTTGTCGCAACAAGCTGACGGACATCGAGGTCACCGCGGGCGGCCGCATCAAGCTCGTCGTAGTAGACGAAGAAGATGTCGTTGGGGGAGTCGACCCTCCCCGTTTCGACCATCTTCTGGCCGAGGGCAACGAACGTACGGCGGGCTCCACCGACGAGCTTCAACTGCCAGCGGGCCCGGTGCTCGATCACCGGAACGTAATCGCGACTGAGCGCGAGCGCCGCATCGAACTCGGGCAAATCTTCGGGAGCCAGACGCTCGCGGACCTCTGCGATGGCCGCCTCGCCCTGGTTTCGACGATCCTGCGGCGGCGCGGCGAGGGTCGCCGCGACCAATCGCATGAGCGGCGTCGGGTCTTCATTCCATGCTGGCTCGTGGATCTCGCTCCAGAGCGCGACCTCGTCCTCGTGGTCCTGGAGGAACGCCTTTAGCGCTCCGGCCCATGGCTCCGAAGCTAGCCGTGTCGCCGCGCTGAAATCGCGGTCCACGAGGGCGGCCTCAGCCGCTGGCGTCGCCCGTGCGGCTTCAGCGAGCTGCTGGACTTCAGTGCCAAGGGATCGCGTTTCAGTCCCGGCACCATGAAGGATGGACGCTGAAAGCAACTCGCCGTCAGCGCCCAGCTTCGTTTCGAGCAAGGCTGAAAGCCGGTCCGCGTCAGGCCCCAACTCCATGGCAGAGGCAATGGTCCCGGCGAAGGCATCGGCGGCCGTCGGCAGCTGACTCTTGAAGAATGAGACGATGGCCGCGGCATCCATGGACGCGTAGTCGGCATCGCGAAAATTCTCGTAGACCTTTTGCACCTCGGGAAGGTAACGCTCGTGCCAGTTCTTCAGCGCCTGTCCGGTGGCGAGTGGCTCCTCTGCGTTCGGTGGACCCATCGTTCGCGGCGAACTGTAGGAGTAGCCGCGTACGCAAATGTTATCCAATCCCATCACCGAAGACGCGGCGAACTGGGCGTTCAAATCACCAGCCAGTGGAGGAAGCGCACGAGGCGTATGAACGAGGTCGCGGAACCAGATTCGGCCCTGATCCGCCGGCTCGAGCGCGAAAACATCGTCCGACATGAAACATCCCCCAACTGTGCGGGGGATGCTCACATGTTTGCTAACGGGTCACAAGCGATCTGCGCCACATTCGTGGCGCGATGCGCTAGTCGTTCCAGTCGTGCTTCTGGATTTGGCTGCGGCCGCGTCGCTCGAACATCTTGGCGAAGTCTTCGTTTGCCTTCTCAGTCATTTCGAGCATGTCATCCGAGCCCAGCTTCATCTTCGAAGAACGCCAGCGCTTCAGCATCGCCCGGTCCTTGTCCGAAAGGCCCGCCTCGTCCGCAATGCGGTTCACGAGGATGGTCAGGCTCTCGGCCAATTCGTCGTCGGTAAATCGAACTTCCATTACTTCTTCACCGTTTCGTATCGGCCCTTGCTCTTCACACGTCGAAGGAACTTCGAATCGATGTGAGAGTTGAGCGCCTTGTTCAGGTCGTCGGTCAGCGCTTCGAGTTCGCTCGAACCCTCCGGGCGGTCGGAGCGCCATCGTCGGATGGCTTCTTTCCCCGCGTCGGAGATGTCGGCGTTATCTACTGCCACGGCGCTGACGAGCATCATCAGCGACCAGGCTTCTGGCTCTTCCAGCATTACAATCATTTGTCACTCACCTGTGAATTTCGGAGCTCTCTTCTCAAGAAACGCTCGAACCCCTTCGGCCCGATCTTTCGTTGTCTGGAGGAGCAAGGTCAAATCGGTCTCGAAGCGCAGCGCTTGGTCGAGCGGCTGAGGCAGGCCTCGCCAGATCGCTTCCTTTGCCAGCCTCGTCGCGATCGGTCCGCGGCTGCCAATGGTCGCGGCCAGGCGGCGCGCTTCTTCCAGAGCATACCCGCTTTCGGTCACAGATGAGACCAGCCCAGCTTCCAACAGTTCATCGGCAGCAATGGAGCGCCGTCCAATGAACAGGTCGAGAGCCCTCGCTTCGTCGCACAAGGTCCGAATCCGCGCGTTCCCGGCCAGCGGCCCCTTGAGCGAGGCGGAAGCCGAACAGACCCGTATATCCGAAGCCAGGGCGATATCGGCGAGGCTCGCTGTCACAGGCGCCTCGAACACGAAGACCACCGGTAGCTCGTAAAGCGTCAGCAGTCGGAGTTCCGATGCATCCAATCGGACACCGGGATCCGTCGTCGCAGTCGCATCGAGCAGCACAACATGGGCGGCCCCCTGTTCGAGAATCGCTTCCATCCGCATCAGGAGCGCGCCAAGCTCAGGTCCGGCACCACCCAGCGATAACTCGGCTACGCGTTTGTCCACGCAGCTAAGGCTACGCCCAGAAGCCCATCTCAGGTACCGGTCGGAAGAACGAAGAATTGCCTTAAGTCGGCGGAAAATCCACAATTCCCGGGTTATGGCGAACCTGACTATTCCTGCCCCCGTCGAGACCGAAAAGAGTTCCTTCATTCACGACCGAGCGACACGCCCGGCCGCGCCTGAGACATCCCGGCTCAGTCTTGTGAAGCAGTGGGCTGGTTTCGCTGCCGGCCTTGTTCTGGCCGTTGGCCTTACCGCCGTCCTCTTTTCCGTCCGCGACAGCTGGGACAACCACCGCGAGTGGCTGGTAACGGTCATCCCGGTGCTCGTCATTGGCGGCGTGGCCCTCGGTCACCTGGCCGCACGTGGGCAAGCGAAAGCACTCGTGCCGGGCGGGCTCTTCCTGTTCCTTGCCTTGATCTTCGCGGGAGCTGACGTCCTCGCTGACAACGACAGCGGCGCCACAATGGCGACGCGCGACACGCTCTCCATTCTTGGTGGCATTGCCCTCGGGATTTCGGTTGTTGCATTGGCCATCGCGCTTCTCTGGGTCGAAATTCGGAACCCGACGAAGGCGCCCGCGCCGGAGATGTAGCCCGGCGCCCCAACTTCATGGAGGTCTTGCACATGACTTCGCTCGCCATCCCATCGACGATGGACGACATCACTCCCCAATGGCTCACCGCTGCGCTGCACGAAGGCGGCCACGGCAAGCAGGCGACCGTGACCTCGATGGAGAAAGTCACAATCGGGCAGGGCATCGGCATCCTTGGTGAACTCTGCCGGATTACCCCAGCCTATAGCGCCGCCGACCCCTCAGCCCCGAAAACACTCATCGCCAAGATTCCTACAGCTGACCCCGGCGGCAAGGGCGTCGCCCAAATGCTCGGCTTTTATGAGAAAGAAGCTCGCTTCTACAGCGACTTGTGCCGGACTACGGGAGTCCGTGCCGCTCATTCCTACTACACAGCGGCCGATCCGGCAGCAGTGAAGTACATCATCCTGATGGAAGACCTCGGAGGTCTCGAACTCGGCGACCAGGTGGCCGGGGCATCGGCCGAGGAGTGCCGAACGTTGATTACCGAGGTGGCGAAACTGCACGCGCGATGGTGGAACTCGCCAAAGCTCGAGGTGCTCGACTGGATCCCCGAAATCAACGGACCGGTGATGAAATTTGCGGCGCTGGCGTACGCACAGGCGCTTGGACCATTCCTTGAGAAATTCGGAAGCCATCTCACGTCTCAGCAAGTCCAAATTGCGCAGGATCTGCTGCCGCGTATCAATCCGGTCCAGGATGCGTTTTCGACTGCCCCGACAACGCTCTGTCACGGCGATTTGCGGCTCGACAATGTCTTCTGGGGCAGCCCTGACGGCTCCTCGCCGGTAACACTTATCGACTGGCAGATAGCTTCGAAGGCGCGTGGGCCCTTCGACGTCGCCTACTTCATGAGCCAGAGTGTCGAGCCATCCGTCCGTGCTGCGAACGAACACCAACTCGTACGCGACTACCACAAAACACTCGAAGCCAACGGCGTGCGGGACTATTCGGCCGAGCAGTGCTGGGACGACTACCGCGCAGCCACCATGTTCTGCCTCGTCTACCCGGTTGTGGCCGGCGGCTCGATCGACCTCGCGAACGAGCGCGGCCTCGAACTCGCAACGAAGATGCTTGACCGCTCATTGAGCGCGATCATGGACTTGAAGGCGTACGAAGTGCTTGCGGACTACGCGCCGGCCCCACTGCCGGAAATCCCCGGGGCGTAGCCGTTAGACTTCTCGCATGCCTCAAGTGTTGTTCGACCTCGATGATTGTGGTGTTGCGACTATCACGCTGAACCGGCCAGAGCGTCTTAACGCGATCAACATGGCAATGCGCGACGAGCTGTGGGAGCACCTGCGAGCCTGCAACGACATCCCGGAGGTCCACGTGATCGTCTTCCGGGGCGAGGGAACCTCGTTCAGCGCTGGCGCCGACATCTCAGAGTTCGGGACCGCGCCCTCGGTCATGGCCTCTCGTGAGGCACGCCACAAACGCGACATATGGGATGCGCTCCTCCACCACCGCTGCACGACGATTGCCGCCATGCACGGCTATTGCTTCGGCGCCGGCCTCGAGCTGCCGCTGTATTGCGACGTTCGTATCGCCAGCGAAGGCACAACCTTCGCCCTGCCGGAGGTATCCCTCGGCTACATCCCAAGCGCCGGTGCGACGCAGATGCTGCCCCGGATCATTCCCCCCGGCATCGCAGCCTCGATGATCATCTCCGGCGAACCGATCGACACGGCGGCCGCAGCCCGTTCGGGCCTTGTCGACCGCGTCGTACCCCGGGACGCCTTTTCTGCGGCCGTCGCCGAAGAGGTCGAAAGCGCCTTGCACCGCGGGCCGGAGAAGGCGCAGTCCCGGAGAAGACGCCTGATCGCTGAATCCAGCGCCCCGGCCGCCGCTTCGATACGCTAAGCGAGTGAACGCGAATCATGGGCCGGAAGCCGTCCGACCTCCGGTGGCGCTCGGCTGCTTCCTTGGCATCGCTGTGCTTGTCGCGATCATCGGTATCGTCGCGTTCGCCATCGTCTTCCTCGAATCGGGCGCGAACGACGGCGAGGTCGCGCTCGAGGTGGCAGCCGCCTACGCCCCCGGCTCAGCCCAATTCGTATCAAACGAGAACGTCTTTCTCGTCCGTCTCGCCGACGGCAATTTCCTCGCCCTGCTCGACCTCGATGCCGCGAACCGAGCCACCCAGGCCCAGCGCTGCCGTGTAAACCTGACACCAATCACCGAACCAGGACTTGGCCTAACTACCGACCAACTCACCTCGCGCATGAGCACTGGCGCCGCGGGTTCGAATTCCGTGCTGTTCGAATCCTGCCTGGGATTCGATCTACGACATCGCCGGGGTCAGGTTGACCGGAATAGGCCGAAACCTCGACCGATACACCGTGGGCATCGACGACCGCGGCCGCGTCGTCATCGATACGACCAAACGCCTCTGTTCTCGCCGAACCGAGACAACCCAATCGGCTTCAGTTGGGTGTTAAAGCACCCGTATCCTCGGCGGAATCAAAAGTTGTAGGATGCGCGCCAACAGTCTCCAGACGGATGCGAGGGGCCGCAATGAACGCATTCCAGGCAATTGTGACGAAGCGCGACACGCGACATTTCACTGCCGACCTAATCGCGGAAGACGTGCTCACCAGGGTGCTCCAGGCAGGCCGAATGGCTGGAAGCTCGAAGAACACCCAGCCCGTTCGCATGGTGGTCGTCCAGGGCCAGCAAGCACGGGAAGAACTCGCCGCCTGCGGAGATTTCGCGAACCACGTGAAGGCCTGTTCCGCCGCTGTCGCAGTGGTGCTGGCGCCCGGCGGTAGCGGCTTCGACGCTGGCCGAGTAGCACAGAACCTGATGATTGCAGCCTGGAACGAAGGGCTCGCCAGTTGCCCAACCTCGATGCACCGCCCGGACTGTGCTGCCGAGCGCCTCGGGCTGCCGGAAGGCCACTCTGTCGCAATCGTTATCGCCCTCGGCTACCCCGACCTGAAGCACCCGATGAGCGGCGGCCGCCAGCGGCTGCCACTCGATGAATTGGTGCACTGGGAACGGTGGTCGGAGTAGGGGTTATCCCTAGAGAACCACCTTGGGTCACTATGTATCGTTGTGCGAAGATTAGCGAAAGAAGTATCACGAGTATTACGTGAGTTCACTCGACGATAGCAACCGAGGCGGCCAGGACGCGATGAACTCGGATACGAGCGCCCTCGAACACTATCGTGCGCTGTTCGAAAGCGCGCCAGACTCCGTCGTCGTTGTTGACGCCGAAACTGGACGGTTCGTCGACGCGAATACCGCAGCGACTGCGCTCTTTGGTTACACACGAGATGAATTGCTTCAACTGGGCCCCGCGGACATCAGTCCGATGTGGCAACCGGATGGTCAGCAGAGCGCGGACGCGGCGAAAATTGCCATCGAACGAGCCCTGGGTGGAGACCCTCGTATGTTCGAGTGGACGCACTCGGACCGGTCTGGCAACGAGATTCCGTGCGAGATCCGACTCTCGCGAATCGCCCCACCGCCGTCAACGCTCATCCGCTGCAGAGTCACGGAAATCCGGGCCAGGAAGGCCGCCGAGGCCGAACTGGCCGCGCGCGAACGACTGTTTCGCACCCTCGCCGAGAACTCTCCAGACTGGATCGTTCGGTTTGACCGGAACCTTCGGCGAACATACGTGAACCCGGCTGTCCTCGCGGTGTCTGGCCGGGCGCTCGACGAACTAATCGGGTTCACGCCGACCGAGAGCTACCCGGACTCGGAAGAAATGGTGGAATTCGAGGCGAAACTGCGGTTATGCCTCGAAACGCGCACCGACCAGACGCTAGATCGCGAGTCAACGGCTCTTGGCCAAGCCGTCATCCTGCAGTCTTCGGTTGTTTGCGAATTCGGTGACTCGGGCGAAGTCGAGTCGTTGCTGTCAGTCACGCGAGACATTACCCAGGCACGACGGGCGGCCGACGCTGAAGCTCAACTCGCAAGCATCATTGATTCGGCTACCGAAGCCATCATGAGCGCTACCCTGGACGGCACCATTACTTCCTGGAATGCAGGAGCCGAACGGCTCTTTGGCTTCCGCGCTGGCGAAGTCGTAGGAAAGTCTACCGAGTTTCTTTTCGACGGCAGCACTCCCGAAATTCGAGAAGCTATCCGGCGTCGAGTGCTCGCGGGCGAGACTATCGAGGGACTCGTTGGCGAATGGCCAACGGCCGATGGCGGGCGGGTCACAGCATCCACCACGCTGTTCCCCCTGCTGAATGGCGCTGGCAAGATCGTTGGGGCTGCCAGTATCGCCCGCGACCTGAGCGCCGAGCAGAAAGCACAGGCGGAACTCGAACTGAGCCAGCAGCGGCTTCGCCTCGCGCTCGGCGCGGCGAAAATGGGGACGTGGACATATGACCCCGCCAGTGGCGACCTGGCGTTTTCTGAAGAGGCCGCCATGATCTACGAGCGTTCGCCCGCCGAAATGCCGAAGTCGATGCGCGAAGCTATCTCGCTGATTCACCCCGAGGACGCTCCAGACACCCTTGGTCGACTGCGTACCGGCATCCCCACGGGTGCTCTGCCGCGTGAATATCGCATTCGAATGCCTGGCGGCTCCTATCGTTGGATCGCCGGAGTCGGCGACCTGACCTCGGCCGACGGGATCGTCACAGGAATCGTGATGGACATCGACGAGCGAAAACAGGCAGAGCGGATCCTCCAGGAAAGCGAACAACGCTTCCGCGCCGTGGTCGATGCGAGTCCGGTTGGGATTGTTATTTTCGACGGTCAGCAGATCCGGCAGGCCAATCGGGCAGCGGGAGCCATCTTCGGTGTCGAACCGCACGAGCTTACGAAGCCCGGCGGCATGTCACGCTTCACGGACGCAGCGACAACCCGGGAAATTCAGGAACGCGGGAGGGCTCGGCTCCTCGGGCTAGACGTGCCGACAACCGTCGAAATCCAGGCACGCAACGTCCGCGACGAGACCATCTACCTCTTGATCAGCGCCACAGTCATCGAGCTCCATGGCGATCGCGTCATGCTGGTGACACTGACCGACATTACCGAACGGCGGCTCGCAGAACAGAACCTCAGCGAAAGCGAGGCGAGATTTCGCAGCCTTGTAGACAACTCGCCGGATTACATCACACGAATCGGACCTGACCTGCGCCACGAATTCGTCAACAGAACCGCCGAACTGCAGGCTGGCCTCAGTCCGGACCAGGTTCTTGGTCGCCGCGCTGACGAGCTGGGTTTTCCCGAAGAGCTCGGGGCGATGTGGGTCGCGCGCCACCATCAAGTGGTCGAATCTGGAGAGCCGTTGGAGTTCGACTACTTGATTGGTAACGGCACGGGGCGCAGGTACCGCCACGCGCGCCTGATACCAGAAAAGAACGAGCGAGGAGAGGTCCACCACATCTTCTCCATCGTGACGGACGTGACCGCCGAGCGTGAAGCCGCTGAAGAGCGCCGAAAGCTCGACCACCAACTGCAGCATGCCCAAAAACTGGAAAGCCTCGGCATCATGGCGGGCGGAATCGCCCACGACTTCAATAATCTCCTCGTCGCCATACTTGGAAATGCGGGCCTCGCACTCATCGAGCTTCCTCCCGAATCGCCCGCGCGTCAGACGGTCCAGGCCATCGAGACGGCGGCGCAGCGCGCGGCGGAACTCACTCGTCAGATGCTGGCTTACTCGGGCAAGGGCCAGTTCATCGTCGAGCCGCTCAACCTCTCGAAGGTCGTCGAAGAGATGGCGCACCTGATCGAGGTGTCGATCGCAAAGGGCGCTACGCTGAACTTCCGGTTCGACCCAAGTCTCCCGGCGATTGAGGCGGATGCAACCCAGATCCGCCAGGTGGTGTTGAACCTCATCATCAATGCCTCAGACGCTATCGGGGAACGTAGCGGCGTGATTTCGATCAGCACCGGAACGATGTACGCCGATCGCGCCTATCTCGAGACCACGTTTCTGGACGACGCCCTGCCCGAAGGTGACTACGTCTATGTGGAAGTGGCCGACACTGGCGCAGGGATGGACGCCGAGACACAGCAGCGGATATTTGACCCGTTCTTCACCACGAAGTTCACCGGTCGAGGCCTCGGCCTGGCGGCTGTACTCGGCATCATTCGGAGCCATCACGGCGCCGTGAAGCTCGTTTCCGAGCCGGGCCGTGGCACTACCTTTACGGTGCTGTTCCCGGCAGCCGATTCTCCCGCAGAACGCGAACCGACCACCGACGCCGTTAGCCCCCCGGGGATAGTCGGGCGAACAATTCTGATCGTTGACGACGACGAGACTGTCCGCAACGTCACCCGCCGTATCCTTGAACACGCCGGAGCAGAAGTCTTGGCGGCCGAAGATGGACTTGCCAGCCTTGACCTATTTCGGTCGAACCCTGGCATCGACCTCGTCCTCGTAGATATGACCATGCCGAAAATGGACGGCGAGGAAACGTTCCGGGAGTTGCGCCGAATCGATCCGGATGTCCGAGTTGTCCTGACAAGCGGCTACACCGAGCGAGACGCTACTGAACGATTTGCAGGCAAAAGCCTCACCGGCTTCATACAGAAACCGTACCGGCCGGCTGACCTCGTATCGCTGGTCGAGAAAGCCCTGGCCGAGGACTAACTCGGCGGCCAGAGTTCGCCTAAGAGTCCCTCGAAGGCGGGAGTAACCCCCCACTCGTCTGCGAGGGCCCGGTAGCGCTGGAGCGCGTTGCTCTCGGCACTGCCCGGCTCTTCGCGTCGTACGGCACGGATCATCACGTTGCGCGCAGTGGCCTCGGGCGAGACAAATTCGATGACGTCGACGTGGTAGCCCAGCGCCTCTAACGCATCAGCCCGCAGTGAATCCGTCACGATATCGGCGAGGCGATGCTGCAGGAGCCCACTTCGGAGCGTCGCCTGCCAGCGATCGCCTGCCGGCAGTGTTCCGGCTTTCGAGTTCGCCTCGATCTGGTCCGAGAGTTCCTGGTGGCAACACGGCACCAGCACGATCACCCGAGCATTGAGTCGGACGCCCGCCGCGAGTGCTTCGTCGGTCGCCGTGTCGCAGGCATGCAGGCTCAACAGCACATCGGTGGGCGATTGGGTCTCGGTGTACGCAGCAACGGTTGAAGCGTGGAAGAACGCCTGCTCCAGGCCTGCCCCCTTCGCGATGCGCGCCGCCGTCTCGATGACCTCTTGTGAGCTATCGACGCCGTCGAGGCGCACAGAGAGGCCGTTCAAATCGGCCCAGAGGCAAAGGGCAAGGCTCAGATACGCCTTGCCGCAACCCGCATCGACGATGCGAACCTGCTCTTCGTTCCACACCGGAAGATGCCGCAACAGCTCGATGTAATGCTGCACCTGCCGGTACTTGCCCGCCGCCTCACCAAGGAGATGCCCGTTCTTGCCGTAGACGCCCGCCTCGATGAACAGTCCCCGGACGCGCTCGTTGTTGGGTGCGAGTGGGTAGCGGCGAACCCGATCGTGGCCAGGCACTTCGCCGGAACTCGCCGCCTCCTGCTTCAGCGATGACTTCGCTCGTGTCACCAACCAGCGACCCGAGCGCGCACGGCGTGCGTGCCAGTCGTGGTCTTTCGCCATCACATCCAGGTGACAGGGGCCAACATTCAACGCCTCATCCAGCCGCTCCGACCACTGCTTCATGGAGAGCGTGGCAGTGGTCTCCCGCTGCCCTTCGCGAGTCACCACTTTGACCATCGTGCCGCGCTTCAACCGGATCGGCTCGGCAACCATTCGATCCCAGGGGATGAATGAGCGCGACTGGCGCGCGGGGGTAACAACACACTTCCGCCAGGCGCCCTCGGAATCAATATCCGTCAGCAGCGCGAGCACCGGTTCTAGCTGAGTTGCGGCGTCGGGAGTAGTAGTCACCTTCGCATTGTTGGTTGATCGGGTGCCCGCGTCTAGGAGCCCCCGGCCGCGGCACTCGGTGGAGCCTGCACCGGAGCCGCCGCAACAGACACAGCCGGGACAACCCGACGGTAGCGAATCGCTGCCGCGGCGCCCGTCGCCAGCACCGCAATCCCGAGCGCGACCGCTGCGATTGCAACGAAGCCATCAACAATGGCCTGCTCCGAGACTTCGCGCGCTTCACCGGAGCCTGTGGGCACGAAGTGGTGGGCGGCCTGCTCCGATGCTGCTGCCTGGTCCGTCCCTACTCCGACGGCAGTGAGGTCCGTCGCCAGGTTCGCGTCGATCGAATGCAGGAAGACCGCCCCGAAAACCGCTACCCCCACCGAAGTGCCTATGTTTCGCGCCATGGTAAGCGTGCCCGAAGCCAGTCCGGACTTCTGAACCGGCATCGCGCTGACAACCGCGAATGATGTCGCCGACATCACAAGCCCGATGCCAAGGCCTCGAAGGATGAACGCCGGCAAGATGCCATCGACGTAACCGCTCGATGTATCGAGCGTCAGCAGGTAGACGAACGAAATGCCGACCGAGACGGAGCCAGCGATGATGATGATCCGAATTCGGTGGCCCAGTCGCTGACCCAGGATTCCTGAAACCGGCATCAGCAGCGCGACCAGGGCGGTCGCAGGGATAAACGCGAGGCCCCCCTGTAGCGCCGTAAACCCGAGGTAGTTCTGCATGAACAGACTGGTGTAGGGCTGAGAACCGAAGACTGCCGCCGAGAACAGACCTGCACTAAGGCTGGCCATCACAAACGGCCGACTCCGAAAGAGGGTGAGGTCGACCAGGGGGTATTTGATTCGCTGCTCCAGCAGAACAAAGCCCGGGAGCAATGCAGCGCCCAAGACGAACGATCCGATGATCTGCGGTGAAGTCCAGCCCTGGTCGTTCCCGCGAGTCAGACCGAGCAAGATCAGGAACAACGCAGAAGAGAGGACCACGAGGCCGCGCCAGTCGAGGTAACGCGGCGCATTTGTGTCCCGCGACTCCGGCACGTAGGCCAGCGCCATGCCGAGGGCGACCAAACCGACAGGGATGTTGACCAGGAAGATCCACCGCCACTGGTCACCATTTACGAGCAGACCGCCAAGCACCGGCCCGGCAATGAGGCCGAGCCCGGAAACGCCACCCCAGATTCCGATGGCGAGCCCGCGTTGTTCCGCGGGGAACGCATTGGTGATGATACTCAAGGTGAGCGGCATCATCGTCGCGGCGCCGAGACCCTGGACAACTCGAAGCACAACCAGTTGCTCGATGCTCTGCGAGAGCCCGCAAAGTGCCGATGCAATCACGAAGACACCGAGGCCGGTCAAATAGATACGCCGGCGCCCGAAGATATCTCCGAGGCGGCCCGCAGCGATTGGGAAGACGCCGGTCATCAGGACGTACCCCGTGACCGTCCATTCCGCGGTGCTCAGGCTGGCGTTGAGGTCCCGGCCGATTGCCGGGAACGCCACGTTAACGATGAACGTATCGATCATCAGCATTCCCAGGCCGAGGCAGGTCGCAACCAGGGTGAACCACTTTCCGGGGGCAACAGGAGCTCGAAACACGGCACTCACCATTTACGAACCCGCTCCGATGGCGAGTAAGTCCTTTGATGCAACCAACTATAGCCGACGATCCGCCCAACGCAATACAAAGCCCGCGGACATTCATCCGCGGGCTTCATAGACTTTCGAGGCAGAGACGCGTTACCAGCCGCGAGTGGCGAGCAATTCCTTCTCAGGCAACGACGAAACGCTGATCCCCGGCATCGCCTTACCGAGTCCCCGGCTCACGCGCGCAATGACGTCGGCATCCTGGAAGTGCGTTGTCGCTTCGACGATGGCCTTGGCCACCAGTGGCGGGTTCTCAGACTTGAAGATACCGGAACCGACGAACACGCCGTCCGCGCCGAGACGCATCATCAGGGCGGCGTCTGCAGGGGTAGCGACGCCACCGGCGGCGAAGTTCACCACCGGAAGGCGCCCTTCGCGCTTCACCTGCATGACGAGTTCCAGCGGAGCGCCAAGTTCTTTGGCGGTGGTGTAAATCTCGTCGTCGGCCATGTTACGGATCCGGCGAATCTCGTCCTGGACCGTTCGCATGTGGCGCACGGCCTCGACGATGTCACCCGTTCCGGCTTCGCCCTTGGTCCGAATCATGGCTGCGCCTTCACCGATGCGCCGCAGCGCTTCGCCGAGATTCCGGCAGCCGCAGACGAACGGGACCTTGTACTGGTGCTTGTCGATGTGGTGCGTCTCATCGGCCGGTGTCAGCACTTCGGATTCGTCGATGTAGTCGATACCGAGCGCCTGGAGGACATCCGCCTCGACGAAGTGGCCAATGCGAGCCTTCGCCATCACGGGGATGGTTACCGCCTCGATGATGCCGGCAATCATCTCCGGGTCACTCATGCGGGCCACGCCGCCATCCTTGCGGATGTCCGATGGGACGCGCTCGAGCGCCATCACGGCGCAAGCGCCCGCTTCTTCAGCGATGCGCGCGTGCTCCGGGGTGACGACATCCATGATGACGCCGCCCTTAAGCATCTGTGCGAGGCCAACTTTTACGGCCCAGGTTCCAGTTTCAGACATTGAAAAGCTCCTTGGCCGCGAACACAAGCGACCGATCGTTGCGAGAGTGGTACTAAGTCTATGGCCATTCTCTGACTAGAAATAGAACCACTTTTCGCGTGCGAGAGTGCACTCGAGTGGTGCCAGCCGCGGTATTTGTCGAATCGATAGACGAACTCCGCCGAAACGTTACGACAACTTCAGGTTCATTTCGTGTTCATCGCACGCACATGCCCCGTTCACATCGACGCTCAAAGCTGGAATCAACCTCGCCAGGGAGATGCGAAATGTTGACTGAGTACCTCGCCATCGCAATTCACGAAGAGCGCCGGTCGGAGCTGGCAAAGTGCCGTCTTGGTGCTGAAGCCGCCAGGCTAAACGGCCATCGGTCATGGCTTTCGAAAATCGGCCAGGGGCGCCGTCAGGCCCGCGCCAGCCGCGAGCGAAGTGCCGCCTCAGCCGCCGGCCATTCGCTTTCGACGATCGAATAGCAGGCGGAATCGCGGACCGCACCATCCGATGCGGCGCGGTTCGCGCGGATGACCCCGTCGAGCTTGCCGCCAATTCGTTCGATTGCCGCCCGTGAGCGCTCGTTCCGGCGGTCCGTGTTCAGCCGCACAACGCGCACACCCCACGTCTCGAACGCGTGCCGCATCATCAACCACTTGGCTTCGGTATTCGCGCGAGTGCGCTGTGCAGAGGCCGCCAGCCACGTCCATCCAATCTCGACGCCGTCCGGAACGCCTTCGCCCTTGTAGTACGGGCTTTCCGGTGTCCAACCGAGATACTCGAAGTTGGCGAACCGCGTGCAGCCGATGACCCGTCCCGTTTCGCGTTGAATCGTCGCGAATGGCACTGCCGCCTTGCGCTCCGCCAGGGCCAGCGCTTCCGCAACATAGCTCTTCATGGCAGCGGCGCCGTCGGGTACGAAAGTCCACTGGTAGGTCGAGCGGTCCTCGGAGGCGGCGCTGACAAGCGCCTCCAGATGCCCGGAAGATAGTGGTTCGAGGCGAACGTGTTCGCCTTCAAGCGTGACGGGAACGATCGGCGAGGCCGTGGCAGTGCTCATACCCGAATGCTAGCCCGGTATGTGGCTCTATCAAGAGAGCCACATACGACCGAACCCGGCACACCACTTTCGTAGCGCGCGCTAGAAGATCGGGTTGACGATGACCGCTTGTTCCCGGCTCGGCCCAACAGAAATCAAGTCCACCGGGCATTCGAGCAACTCTTCCACGCGCTTGATGAACGCCTGCGCCTGCGGGGGCAGGTCATCGAATGTCCGAACCTCCGTCGTGGGCGTCATCCAACCGGAGAGTTCTTCGTAGATCGGTTGGATTCGCTCGAGCGTCGATTCGCGCGATGGGAACGTACTGATGACCTTCCCATCGAGCTCGTACCCGGTGCAGATCTTGATCGTCGGAAGGTTATCGAGGACGTCGAGGCGAGTCAGGGCCAGGGCGGCAAGCCCGTTGAAGCGCACGCTATAACGGGCAGCGACGGCGTCGAGCCAGCCGATGCGTCGAGGGCGCCCGGTTGTCGTGCCGTATTCGCCACGTCCGTACTCCTTGCCATGGTCGCGAAGCGTATTGGCAACGTCGTCGAACAGTTCCGTCGGAAACGGGCCGTTTCCGACGCGCGTGCAGTAGCTCTTGAACACGCCGACGACGCGCTGAATATCAGTAGGCCCAACGCCAACACCGATGGCGGCGCCGCCGCTCGAGCTGCTCGGCACGCTCGAAGTCACGTACGGATACGTTCCATGATCGAGGTCCAGCAGCGAGCCCTGCGCGCCCTCCAGGAGCACATACTCACCACGCCTGTGGGCTTCGATGATGATGTCCTGGACATCGGCAATGTGTGGAGCGAGGCGCTCGCCGTACTCACGGTACCGTTCGTAGCACTCTTCGAACTTGATGGGCTCCCCACCGAACACGCCGGTGATAACGCGGTTCGCGTAATCGAGGGAGTTCTTCATCCGCGGAGTGAGGTCCTCGGCTCGGAGCAGGTCCGCAACACGGATACCGCGACGGGCAACCTTGTCAATGAAGCAAGGACCGACGCCCTTACCCGTAGTTCCAATGGCGTTTTCACCGCGCGCTGCTTCATCGAGCTTATCGAGCGCGATGTGCCACGGCATGATCAGCTGGGCACGGTCGCTCAGGATCAACTTACTCGTATCAATGCCCTTCGACTGAAGGCCCTCGATTTCACCGAGAAGCACCGCCGGGTCGACGGCAACGCCGTTCCCGATGACGCACGTCTTTTCCGGATAGAAGATACCCGCGGGGACGAGGTTGAGCTTGAACTCTCCGCGATCGTTCACGATCGTATGACCGGCATTGTTTCCGGCGCTATAACGGGCGACAACTTTAGCTTTTCGGGCCAGGAGGTCGACGATTCGGCCTTTGCCTTCGTCGCCCCACTGTCCGCCGACCACGACGACAATAGGCATAGCAGACACACTCCGGGCCCCTTGCCGGGGCCCGTTGATTTAGTTTACGGATTTTCGGAGTGTACGGCTAACTTCGAGCATGCACTCGATGGCTAGCGAGAACCCCTCATGCGTGGGTCGAGGACGTCCCGGAGGGCGTCACCGAACATGTTGAAGCTGTACACGGCGAGGAAAATGGCCAGCCCCGGGAAGATTGCGAGGTGTGGATATCGGACGAGCTGCTCGCGGGCCTCGTTCAGCATGCGACCCCAGCTCGGAGTCGGCGGTTGAACGCCATACCCAAGGAACGCCAATGCCGACTCTGTCAGGATGGCGCCACCGATCTGAATCGATGCCGAAATCAGTACCACCGCGAACACGTTCGGGAAGATGTGCTTCGTCATAATCCGAACATCTGAAGCGCCGATGACTCGCGCCGCCTCGACGTAAACGTTCTGTTTCGCCGAAATCGCCGCGCCTCGAATCACTCGAGACGACCCGAGAGAGACCAGCACACCAAGCGATACCGCTATGCGGAACACCACCTCTCCCGTCGGGTTCAACCCTAAGAAATCGGATATGAACTGCGGTGGGAACTGGGTCAACGTCGTGACCACGAGGATGATGAATATCAGCCCGGGAAGCGCGATGCCAACGTCAACAACACGCTGCGCAATGATATCGACCCACCCACCGAAGTACCCGGAAATGGTCCCGATCAACGATGCCAGGGTCGCGCTGACCGCAACGACCATGAACCCGATGATGATCGAAGTTCTGGCGCCGTAAACGATGCGTGCGTAGACGTCTCGACCTTGCCCATCGGTTCCCATCCAGTGAGTGGCGGTGGGGCTCTGCAGCCGCTCCAAAATCGGCGGTGGATTCGGGTTCGGGTTCTGGTTCGTGAAGATGGACGGGAAAATCGCCATCAGAAGCAACATGATCACGATGAATCCACCGAACGCGCCAAGTGGCTTGTGCCGGATGAACCGGAACAATCCGACTCGCACGCGTTCGAAGAGCGGAACCTCGCGCCGCAGCGCATATTCTTCAAGGACAAGCGATTCGGTGCTACTACTCATCTAGTTGTACCTAATTCGTGGATCGAGCACCGAGTAGATGAGGTCCACGCCAAGGTTGGCAAAGACCACGACCAGCGCTACAAGAACGTTGATTGCCTGGATAACTGGATAGTCCAGCTGGTTTACCGACGCGATGTAGTACCGTCCCATGCCAGGAATCGAGTAAACGGTTTCAATGATGACAGTACCGCCGACGAGAATCGGCAACTGAAGCCCGACTACCGTAACCACGGGAATCAGGGCATTTCGCATCACGTGGCGCGTGATAATCACGCGCTCCCGTAGCCCCTTCGACCAGGCGGTACGGACATAGTCCTGGCGGAGCACCTCAAGCATGGTCGACCGGGTAAACCGCATCACGCCGCCGGAAAGCCCGGCCCCAAGGATCAACGACGGCATCCACAGCAACTTGAAGTTGCCTATCGGGTCCTCGGTGAGCGGAATGTATGTTGCCGGCGGCACACCCCATGTGAAGTACCGTCCCGCGAGCGTAATTAACATCAGCCCGACCCAGAAGCCAGGAAGCGCAAGCAGTGAGATTGCGAAGCTCCGGGCGACGTAGTCGACTGCCGTGTCCTGGCGGATGGCGGAGATGATGCCGACGGGAATCGCGATTGCCAGCGAGAAAATGATCGCCAGGATGCTGAGTTCCAGGGTCACGGGAAGCCGGCCTTCCAGCTCTCCGATGACTGATCGGTTGCTGATGATCGATTTGCCGAAATCGAAGCGGACGATGTCGCCAAGCCAACTCACGTACTGGGTGGCGATGTTGCCATCGAGGCTGTACTCCTTGAGGAGCGCCTCTTTGGTCTCAGTGTCTCCTGCGCCGAAATCGCCCAAGATCTGGTCGATGACGTCGCCAGGAACAGAACGCACCATGACGAACACCACAAACGTGACGCCAAGAAGCGTAGGAAGCATCAGAAGGAGTCGACGTAGGACGTAGCGTTGCACAGTTGGCTCCCGAAAGTTGGGGGACGCAAACCCGGGGACGCAAGTGCGCCCCCGGGTTTCGAATGAACTAAGAAGGAATTAGGCCTTCCAGTAGAACGGATACGTTTCGGAACGAGCGCCGTAGGCCTTCGTGGACCACGTGTCGTAATTGGTCAGGTTCGGCTGAGCAGCGGCGAAGCTTGTGCCGGAGCCAGCCACGTTGGGAATGTAGAACATGCCCTCGGCGTTCTTGATCTGCGCCTGGGCGAAGATCTCCTTTCGCTTTTCCTCGTTCAACTCTGTCGCACAGTCTTCGGCGAGCTTCTGCATCGCCGGATCCTTGATCCTGCTGTGGTTGGTCGGGTTGTCCGTGAAGAAGCGAGTGAGGTACGAACCGGCTTCAGGGAATGGCGTTTCGTAGCCGAATGCAATTCCCTTGAAGTTTCCGAGGAATGTCTGGGTGATGTACTTGGACGAGTAGTCCTGGACATCCGTCGTCGTCTTGATGCCAATGGCATTCTGGAAGGCGATGTTCGCTTCCGCGATGTCGTTGAACGACTTGCCGTAGCGGTTCGCGGTGTACTGGAAGGTTGCTTCAAGACCGTCCGGGTAGCCAGCGGCAGTGAGCAGGGCCTTGGCGGCTGCCGGGTCGTACTTGAAGTACTTGGCGGCATCGCCCATTTTCGCGCCCTTCGGGTCAATCCACCAGGCTGTTTCTCCCGACGGGAGAATGTTGTGCCAGTTGGAATCGACCTTCAGGCCGGCATCGCGGAGCTTCTTGATGTTGTAGCCGAGCTCAAGGAGAGAGTCGCGGTCGTATCCCATCGAAATCGCCTGGCGAACGCGAGGGTCCTTGTTCCAGGGCGAGGCCGGGTCGTCGTCGAAGAAGCTGAAGCTGAGGGTTGGGCCCGAGCGGGCGTTGATCTTCGCGCCGGAAATCTGCTTGAGCGTGTCTGGCAGGTCGTCCGGGTTTACGTCCGTGATGTCGAGGTTGCCAGCCCGGAACTGAGCCAGGCGGTTGGCATATTCAGGAATGATCGCCTGTTCAATGCCATCCGCAAACGGCGCGCCGCTTTTTGCACCGATATGCCAGTTCGGGTGTCGGAGCGTAGTAATCTTAACCGACGGGGTGTAGTTCTGAAGAACCCACGGCCCGCTGCCGATCGCGGTTTGGGCCGGGTCGAATCCGCCGTTAAAGGCTTCCTTCGGCATGAGCCAGAAGATGTTCGAGTCAGCAAGAACGTCAAGGAAGACGGCCGAAGGCTTCGAGAGCGTGAAGACAATCGTCTTGTCGTCGGGATACTCAACCTTTTCGATCGGGGCCGCAGCCTGCGGCTTGTTGGTCGATTCCTTTGAAGAAGCACGGTCGTAGGTGGCCTTGACGTCTTCGCTGGTCATGAGGCGGCCGCTAACCGGGGCCACGTCGTGGAACTTCACATTTGGCTTGAGCTTGATGGTCCACTTGAGACCATCAGGTGAAGCTTCTGCTGATTCTGCCGCATCCGGAGTCGGACGAACCGAGCCGTAGGCGATGCCAGGCCCAGCCTTATACATGAACAAACGGCTGTAGAAGAATGACGACCAGTTCTTGGTCAGGAAGCTGATGTTGCCGTACGGGTCGAGCGTCGGCGGGTCGCCGGTGTCGACGGTCTTGATCGTACCGCCCTTCTTGGCGCCGGCGAGTGGGTCAGCCGACGTAGCGGTTGCGTTCGGCGCGGATGTTGCCGTTCCGAGCGCGGTCGGGTTAGCGCCGCCGCTTCATCGTCGTCATCGCCGCAACCGACGAGGGCGAGGGCGCTGGCGCCCGCGCCAGCTGCCACTGCTCCACCAAGGAAGCGGCGGCGGCTTTTGCGCTCGCGCCAATAATTGTCCCAATAGTTATCTGCCATGAATTCCCCCTGCTGATTTAGGTGCTGCTGACTGTACGTCGCAGACCTTCCGATAGGATTGGCCTATCCGCGCTATACACAGGTATAGCCTTGACCACATGTCTACCGGTCGCCACCGGCAGTGTCAACCATTTCGGTGGGTCGAACGATTCACGCTGCGCAAAGGGATATCAGCAACTTACCGGAGGGTAAACGGCTGCAAAGGAACCCTGCAGGGGGCTCCGGCGAGCGAAGAGGGGCGATCGGAGAGTGGGAAGACGGTGGAGCCTCGACACGGATTCGAACCGTGGACCTAGCGATTACGAATCGCTCGCTCTACCAACTGAGCTATCGAGGCTTGCGGAGGATCATCGTATCGCCCTGCGCGCTCAGAGTGAACTCGAGCCGCCAAGGCGCCTGGTCGCTCCGCCGGGAGTTACAAGCGAGGAGTCTGGTTCAGGCCGCGCGACGCTGTTCGTGAGCGCCGCCGCGCATGCGTTCGCGCAGCTCGGAAGCCGAGCGAAGTGCCTCGATGGCGGCCCGCTTGCGGCGCTTCTTGTTGAGCGCCCGGCGCCCGAAGCGACTTCCTACTTCAGCGATGAGCGCGAGGCCGAGCATCACCGTCAGTGTGATCGACCAGTCTGCCACCCCCTGGTAGCCCGCAAATGCGGTAACCGCCGCGAGCGCGACGAAGAGGTTACGAACTCCCCAGAGCCAGAACGTTGCCATGTATTGGTAATCGGCACGAAATCCGTCAACGACAGGCGGCCGACCGCCAAAATTGGCTCAGATCCCGTAAGACGCCGGAGAACAGGGAGTGAAGTTAAGGCGCGGCACTCGCTCGAAGGGACTCGAAATGGGCTATCAGCGAATGAACTGCTTCCACAAGTTCCGTCGGCACCTGTACCGTCGTCCACTCGGCGCCATCCAAAGCGGCCTCAAGATCAGCGAGTGCCTCTTCGTCCGTTTGCGACTCATAGCGCGCGGCCACAGAGCCTATTCGGTCTTTCGTCCAACCTTTAGGAAACTTCTGATCCATCACGCTATCTTCCACGTCTCCTCCGAATGGCCCGAATCACCTTCGGCCCCGGAACGTACGCCGTTATTACAAGTACGAGGCTGGTTCGTCATCTTCAACCACGACGACTTGAAGCCACTTTCCGGCCACGGTCTGTCCAACCGAAATAAGCGCATCGTCACTTCCGCGATACCGGACTCGCGGGCTCGCCATGACATCCCACACCTCGGCCTCAGTAACCCCGTGGTCAAAGATGTGCGGCTCACCCGTTCCGGCACTCAAATAGAAGCGGAGCCTCACCCAATAACTCTCGCGGCCGCGTGTGCCCCGGCAATCTTTCCGTAGACCGCTCCGCGGATGACGGAACTGGCGCCGGGGTAGTTGTAATAGAAGATCTCCCCCATCGGTTCACCCGCCGCGTACAGCCCGTCCATCACCTGGCCGCGCGTATCGAACACCCGTGCCGAGGTGTCACACCGGATCCCGCCGAAGGTGAACGTGATGCCGCCCGTCACGGGGATCGCGATATACGGTGGTGAGTCGATGGGCAGGGCCCAGTTGCTCTTCGCGGGGGTAATCCCAGCGGTGCGCTTGCCATCGAGTCGGTCCAGGTCGTATTCGCCCGGCTGAACGGCTGCGTTGAAGTTCGCCACCGTGTCCATGAAGTTCTCGGCCGGGAGGTCCATGAGCTCGGCCATTTCCTTCAAGGTATCGGCCTGCACTGGCGGCCCGACCGGCCGCCAGGCCCGCGCGAACTCCTCGCGCTGGTAGGACTTCTGATCGAAAAGGCACCACGCTTCGCCGCCCGCCTGTTCAACGATGAACTTCGAGAACTTCACGTAGGTATGGTCGCGGAAGTCCTCGCCTTCATCGAGGAACCGTTGGCCGTTCCGGTCGATGAAGATGCCCATCTGGTAGTTGTAGAGAGCCGTGACCCCGCATTCGATCTTCGGCGAGCGCGCATCGAGGACGGCGGAATGGTAGTCGCCCCACTGCCCCGCCGGCTGCGCACCCGCTTCCATCGCCATGCGCAGGCCCTCGCCCGTGTTGTAACGGCTGCCCCGCAGGATGAGCGAATCGGCGAACCGGCCGAGGTAGCGCACGCGCATCTCGACGTTCGCCTGGAATCCGCCGCAGGCAAGAATCACCCCGCCGGTCGCGTAAATGTCGGTGAGCCCCTCCGGGCCCCGGGCGCGCACACCTGCGACTGAGCCATCGGGCCGCGTGATGAGGTCGATCGCTCCGGTCTCGTACGCGACCACTCCGCCAAAACCCTCAAGGCGCCGATAGAGCAGGTCGGTGAGGCCCTGGCCGCCGGACTTCGGGCTGCGCCGGTACCCGGCCGTATGGGGGTAACCCGCCTCCCACTCGAGGCCCATGCCGGTGAGCCACTCGGCCGTTTCGCGCGCGTTTTCACAGAGCGTCCGGATGAGGTCCTCGTTGGCCCGGCCCCGGGAGATCCGCATGAGGTCCTCGAACATGTCGTCGACGCTGTAGTCACGCGTGCCGAATTCGTCGGCTTCGTGAGGGAAGCGCATCTGGGCGTCGGCGAAGCGGGTGTTACCCCCGCGGCCTTCGATCGGTGCCTTTTCGATGAGGATCGTGTCCGCGCCCGATTGCCGGGCCGAAATTGCGGCGGATAGGCCGGCAATGCCGCCGCCGACAACGAGGACACCTGTTTCGTAGGTGGCGGCAGCGCCGCCAGAACCGCTTGGAATTGACATGCGGGCATTAAGCAACGAGGACGGATCAACGCGCAACGCGCGAACGGACTACTTGTTGCCGGGTTTCGGTTCCCAGAGGCCGCAGGTGGTCTCTGTGTCATCGAGGAACGGGCCCACGCATTCGCGGCCATCGCGCACGATGTGACGGCAAATGTTGATGAGTCCCTGCCCGAGGCGGTGGCTGCCCATCGTCATCTGCAGGTAGGCGCACTTTGCCGCGAAGCGCACAGGAACGTATTCATCATCGGGATGCATCAGGCTTTGAACTGTGCCCGAGTGTGACGCAACGGCCAATGCGTGACGACATTAACCGCCGTAGCTGACCGACAATCCAGCGCGCGCATCGCTCTGGATGCCGTACTGCGGGATGGGGTATCGCAAGCCGTTCGCCGAGAGCCGCGCCATGCCGGCAATTGCCCGCGGGAGGAACTTCGGCGGCAGCGCCATCAGCAGTTCATCATCAAGCACACCGCCGTATCGGCGTTCGGCGAAGCAGGGAATCGCAAGGCTCGGTTCGCCCGTCGCAAGTGCTCGGCCCCACGAGTCGGCGCACGCAGATTCCCCGACAACACTCCACTCAAACTTCTTGTACCCCGCCCACTGGAGACCGTTGATAAGGATGATCATCTGGCCCGGGGTAGCGTAAATCAGGCAGATGTCCGGCGGGTCCAGCCGCCCCGATGTCAGCGGCGAAACGGCCATAGCCTGGTATTGTCCAAACGGCACCGTGTCCATCGCCGCCTGGTGGGCCGCCGAGTCCTCCAGCGTTGAGAACCACACGCCAGCCATGTTTTTGCCGGAGAGCCACTTTTCGTCTCGCGGACTCAGACCGATGACCGCACCGCACTGAGCGCCAACAAGGTCGTCGTTCGTGATGCCCACAGTCCACCCGAGCCGGCAAGCCTGCGCGACAATCTGGTCGGTGGTGTGAATGTCCTTCGGGCGGCGAATGCGCGGGATGGCCTCCATCTCCTCAACAGTGGCGAACATCTTCATGCCGATGGGCGTGGTCTTCAGTCGCAGAAGACCATTGAGGTCATCGACCATTTTCGGCCAGTCGTACGACTCGGGGTCTTCGGTGGTGACTTCATCGAGGGAAATGACGGACATAGCGGACCCTCCGAAGGGGTGTTTGGCGACATGCTACGCCTTGCCCAAGGACTTTCCATCCAGCCGCCGACAGCCCAAGGAGTGGCGAACCTCATGGCAAACGGGCAAACTTCCGAACGACGTTCGAACGGAGACAGCACGATGACCGAAATCACCCACAGAACTATTCAGACCAACGGCATCAACATGCACATCGCCGAAGCCGGGAGTGGCCCTCTCGTCGTGCTTTGCCACGGCTGGCCTGAATCGTGGTACTCGTGGCGGCATCAGTTGACGGCACTCGCCGAGGCCGGCTATCACGCCGTCGCCCCGGACCAGCGCGGCTACGGTCAGACTGACAAGCCCGAAGGCATTGACCAGTACACGCAGCTCCACATGGTCGGCGACATCGTTGGCCTGCTCGATGCCCTGAAGGAAGAAACGGCCGTCATCGTCGGCCACGACTGGGGCGCCCCGGTCGCCTGGAACTCGGCCCTCCTACGGCCAGACCGCTTCCCTGCGGTCGCCGGCCTCAGCGTCCCCTACGGCCCGCGCGGCGACTTCAAACCGACCGACGGGCTGAAGATGGCCTTCGGAGACAACTTCTTTTACATCCTCTACTTCCAGGAACCGGGGAAGGCCGAGGCCGAACTCGAAGCCGATGTAAACGCGACGATGCGCATGTTGCTCTACTCAGCTTCAGGCGACGTTGTCCGCGAGGGAGAAGCCATGCCGGCCCGGCCGGCGGCCACCACCAAGTTCCTCGACGGGATGACCAATCCCGAAAAGCTTCCGGGCTGGCTGACAGAAGCAGACCTCGCCTATTTCGTGGGCGAGTTCAAGCGCAGCGGATTTCGGGGTGGGCTCAACTGGTATCGGAATATCGACAGGAACTACGAACTGTTGGCGGCCTGGCGAGCGGCGAAAGTCACCGTGCCGGCGATCTTTATTACTGGCGAAAAAGACGTCGTCCGTTCCTTCGCGCCGGAAGACACGATCCGCCAGAACGTGCCGAACCTGAAAGACCTGGTCATCGTTCCGGGCGCCGGCCACTGGGTGCAGCAGGAGCGCCCAGACGAGGTGAACAAGGCGCTGATCGGGTTCCTGAAGGGGCTGTAGGACTCGGCGCTGGCCCATTCCTCGTGCTACCTTCCTTGTTGGCGGGACTGGGGAGGTCCCATGGATGCGGAAGTCGATACGCACCCGGCAGCCCTGAACGCCTGCTCACTGATGAGCGAGCCCGGAGACGGACGCTGCGGCTGGTGTAGCGCCGAAATCCCCGCGAGGCGACGCCGCTGGTGTTCCGACCGCTGCTCCCGCAGCTTCCAAAACAATCACTGGTGGCCCGCTGCCCGGCGTACGGCCCGGCGCAGGGACAAGTACGCCTGCCGGAGATGCGGCCGAAAGCGCCTCGACAAAATTCGGCTCGAAGTGAACCACATCGAACCTGCCCTCGGACGGCACAGCGAGGTGAGTTGTGCGCATCACCTGGCGAACCTTGAAACGCTCTGCCACGAGTGCCACCGGGCCGTCACAGCGGACCAGCGCACAAAGGCGCGGGAACAGCCGAGCGAACCGGCGAAGGTTTAGGATCGGCTGGTGACCGACGCTCTGCTCATCACATCCGAAGACTTCGACGCCCTTGAGGCGGAATGGATCGCCCTCTGTTCAGCAGTGGCGACGGCCACACCGTTTCAGCGACCCGAGTGGCATCGCGTATGGCTTCGGCATTTCGGCGAATCAACGGCGCCGGTCTTCCTTGCGATTCGGCGGGCAGAGACGCTGGTCGGGGTCGCAACCCTGGACATGGAGCGAGACGAGGCCCGCGAGCTGGGCGACCACAACGTCCGCGACTACGCCGGGCCGCTCGCGAAGCCCGGCGAGGAAGGCGCGGTCGCCGAAGGAATTCTGGAGTGGCTGCGAGAGGACCTGACACCTCGGGCCGTCTTCTGGGGGCTGCCAGCCGACACGCCAATCGCGGCGGCTCTGGAGGGAATCTCCACGTCTTCGGGCTGGCGATCTGAAACCCAACCTGAAGCCGTTTGTCCCGGTACGGACCTTCCCGGTGACTTCGAATCGTTCGTCGCGGCGCTCCCGAAGCACGACCGCCACGAGCTCCGTCGAAAGCTGAGAAATCTCGAGAGCGCCGGCATTGTGAGCTACGAGTCGATTACCAACGGCAACAGCGTCTCAGGCGCCATGGATGAACTTTTCGACCTGATGCGGCGTAGCCGGGCAGACAAAGCGGAGTTCCTGACCCCCGTGATGGAAGCGTTCTTTCGCGGCCTCGCGACAACCTTCGCCGATCTTGGCATGCTCCGGATTTCGCGGCTCTCGCTCGATGGAACCGCCGTCGGAGTGACGCTCTCATTCGACGACGGCCAGACTATCTACCTCTATAACAGCGGCTTCGAACCAGAGCATTCCAAGCTCGCCGTCGGGCTTCTCAGCAAGGCCTATGCCATTCGCGAAGCAATCGAACTCGGGCGAAAGAGGTTCGACTTCCTGCGCGGCGAAGAGGACTACAAGCGCCGCCTCGGTGGCATCGACCGGCAAGTCGTGACGGTAACGCTGCAAGACCAGACCTAAGTCCAATCAGAGCCGCGACCGGCAGGAAGCGGGGCTCCTGCGCACCACGTTCGTGACTGTCTAAACCTCAGAATCCGGCGAACGATCCCGGTCACCCGAATCCCGCTGGTCATCGCTGGTTCAAAGCACCGACTCGATATAAACAGCCACGCCGTCTTCATCGGCCGAGGCAGTGGTTTGGCTCGCGGCAGCAAGTGCCGCCGGAGAGCCGCTAGCCATCGCGACCGATATGCCTGCCACCGAAAACATCGGGATGTCGCCTTCGCTGTCGCCCATTGCCACAGCTTCAGATAGCGGAATCGCCAGGCTCCCGCACAGCGACCGCAACGCCGAACCCTTGTCCACAGCGGGAGCGGTAATCGTCAGCAGGGCGTCACCATTGAAGGAAACCGCCGAGAAGATGCTGACGCGACCGGCCCACGCCTCGAGCTCAGGCATGTGACGGTCGCCCGGCGCGGCCTCAGCCAGAACCGAGAGCGCCTGGTCGAGGTGAGTCCCGGCGAACGAAGTCACCGGCTTAAGCCACTCGGGCGCGTTTGCTGCCCACACGGGCAGTTCATTCGCCCGGCGATACGAGTGGCCGGGCGTGGAAAGCGTCGCATTCCATCCCGCCCGATCACAGAGGTCTGCAATGAACAGCGCGAAGTCCCCATCGAGGAAGCGCTGTTCGATGACTTCGCCCGAGGCGGACCGTACGTCGGCGCCAGCCGAGGCGATGGCGGCAACGTTGAGCCCCAGCGCTTCGAACGGCCGAACGGCGGCCTGGTACCAGCGGGCGGTTGCCGGCGCGACGACGATACCTGCCTCAACCGCCGCCTTGAGGGCTTCTCCAGTGCGGTCGGAGACGCGCCCCTGCGAATTCAGGAGCGTGCCATCAAGATCAATCGCGATGAGTTTGGGCCTCATCCCCAGGGACCTTCGCCGGCCGCCGCATTCCACGTCTCGGTGATCTTGCCGCCCTGGATCCGGAATATCTCGATGCCGGACATCGTGGTCCGCGCCTCTTGCGGGCCAAACGAAAACTCGTATGCACTCGCAAGAAATTCTCCCTCGGCCAGCACGACACGATTGCTGAACACCGGGTTCTGAGCCTGGGCGAGGAATCCCGCAATTCGCGCCTTGTTGTCCGCCAACGAGATGACCACCCGGCGGTCGTGTTCATGGCGGATGCACGGGTCGGCGATAAAGCGTTCGGCCGCTTCAGCATTGCCCGCGTGATAGACGGCGTCGGTGTAATCCTGGAGAAACTGGGCGTGGTCCATGGGCCGAATCCTACGCCCAACCGCCTGATGGTTTGCGCGATGAATTACACTGACGCCATGACCATGACGACCTCGCTTCTTCGAGACAGGGCAGCCGCCGCGCGCGCCGCGTCTCGTCCGCTCGCACGCGTTTCGAGTGCCGTGAAGAACGCCGCGCTCGCACGAATCGCTGAACTGTTGGAGACCGACCAGGCCGAGGTGCTCGAAGCCAACGCGCTGGACCTCGCGAACGCCCGCGAAGCAGGCCTCGACGACTACTTCGTCGAACGCCTCACGCTTGACTCGGAACGCCTCCGTGGCATCGCTGCGGACACGCGAAAGGTGATGCAGCTCGAAGACCCGGTGGGCGAAGTCTTCGACGCCCGGGCGCTCCCGAACGGCCTCATGATTGGCCGTCGCCGCATCCCCCTTGGCGTACTCGCCTGCATCTATGAATCGCGCCCGAACGTGACCGTCGACATCGCCGTGCTCTGCCTGAAGAGCGGCAACGCCGCCATTCTGCGCGGCGGCAAAGAGGCCCGCCACAGCAATGAAGCCCTCGGCAAGTTGCTACAGAAGGCGCTCGCCGGCACTGGCATCCCCAGCGATGCCGTTCAGGTCATCTCCGACCCCGACCGAGCGCACGTTGATGAACTGCTGGAGATGAACGACCTCGTCGACATCATCGTCCCGCGTGGCGGTTCGCAACTTATCGATTACGTGCGACGCAAGGCCACGATGCCGGTGGTCGCCCACGGCGACGCAGTCGTCCAGATTTACATCGATGCTGATGCCGACCTCGAACAGGCCGTCGCAATCGTCGATAACGCCAAGACTCGCCGCTACAGCATCTGCAATGCGGTCGACACGCTGCTCGTCCATCGCGACATCGCGCCCGCGTTCCTTGGCCGGCTTTCGAAGGCCTGGGGGTCGAAGGTGACCTTCATCGGCGACCAGCGCGCACGGGAGATCCTGTCCGGGGCCGGCGCCGCGAGCGTCGAAGCCGCGAGTGAGGAGACATGGAAGATGGAGCACCTCGCCCTTCGCGTCGGTGTCCGCATCGTCGATTCGATGGATGAAGCGGTCGAACACATCGAGACCTACGGAAGCCATCACAGCGACGCCATCGTGACGGAGAATTATTCGAACGCGATGGAGTTCCTGGATGCCGTTGATTCGGCCGCTGTCTACGTGAATGCAAGCACGCAATTCACGGACGGCGCACAATTCGGGCTCGGCGCCGAAGTTGGCATCTCGACGCAGAAGATGCACGCGCGTGGCCCAATGGGTCTGCGCGAACTGACCAGCTACAAATGGACAATCGTCGGTAGAGGACAGGTGAGACCACTGTGATCAGCTTCGAACGAGAATGTCGCACTCCGCATTCCGAGTCGTATACCGTCCTCGAAGAGGGCGGCATCGTGGGTCGATTCGACCTGCACTACCAGGGCTCGAACGTTTACGGCACGCTCTGCACCACCGCAGATGCGAACGAAGAGCGAATTCAGCAGCTTATCGATGCTGCCGACGAGCAGCTCGTAATGACTGCGGACCCGTACCGCGAAGACTTCGTCGTGACGGTTTGGCGTGGCTCCCCAGCAGGCGTCTACAGCGACAGCGATGCTGACGACGACGAGGACGAAGACACCTTCCGCCTGAACTAGGGCCGATCTGGATGAACGATTTGCTGCCGGACAAGCTTCTTGAAGAAATGGCGAACGCACTTGTGGCCGAACTGGATCCCGAGGCTATTTACCTGTTCGGCTCCCACGCATGGGGTGTCCCCGATGAAGACAGCGATATCGATCTGATGGTCGTTGTTGAGGAAGAGGATGCTGGGAAGCGGTTCGAACTCGGCGTTCGAGCGAGGCGAGCACTCTCCGCTTTTTCGATGCCGAAAGACATTCTCATAAGATCCAAAGCTGGTTTCGAACGGTTCAGCAATGCCGTGTCTTCGCTGGAATACGATGTGGTGACCGATGGCCGGCGAATCTACGCCCGACGATGAGGTAGCGGCCGCCTGGCTTTGGAAGGCCGAACGGGACTTGGCGGGCGGGCGTCACCTCGCCACGGACTTTCCCGAGATTGCGATTTATCAAGCTCAGCAGGCTGCGGAAAAAGCCGTGAAAGCGTTCCTCGCCCACCGACGCCAACGGAATCAACGCACCCATGACATCCCCGCTCTACTGACAATGGCGGAAGCTCTTTCGCCTGGCTTTGCGGCGTTCATCGACCGTGGCGGGCTTCTCAGCGACTGGGCGTTTCGCTTCCGCTATCCAGATTCAGGCGTCATCGAGTTGCCTGAGCGGGAGGAAATGGCGCGTGCACTTGAGTATGCATCAGCGATTGTGGTCTTCGCGAAATCAAGAATCCATGTCGCGGGAGATGCGGATTAGGGCACTCGTTCGGTACACTCCTGAGTGGAGAGGTGTCCGAGTGGTTGATGGTGCCGCTCTCGAAAAGCGGTGTGGCGCAAGTCACCGGGAGTTCGAATCTCCCCCTCTCCGCCAGCAACCACCAGCCCGGTAACCCGGAAATGCAGAAGGCCCGCTTTTCAGCGGGCCTTCTCGTGTTTCTGCGGGGCGAAACTCATGCCGAGCGCTGCACCATGACGGTTTCGATCCAGGTCACTTTGCCTTCGCGGCGCTTGATGAAGAATCGCTCGACTTTGTTGGGGCTCGACAGACTCGCCGCGATGCGGTGGCTGCGGGCTTCGGCCGCCATTTCTTTCGAGCGCTGTTCGGCCAGCTGGCCGGCAATCCCGGGATGTAGCAATGGATGAATCACTTCTTTCTCCTCCTTGAGACCGTGTACCGACCTCGTGTGTCTATTGGAACCGATTCGAATCTGTTCGTTACCCGGCGGAGGAGGGGGAGCAGGTCACCCATTGGGCGGAGAAGAGGCCGATTGTGTGAACCGGCTCACCCAGCGAGGACGATGGCCAGACAAACACAAAGGGGTTCGCCAATTGGCGAACCCCTTTGTGCGGGAACCACTACCGAGGTGGCTTACACCTCAGGAGTAGAGATCGATCGGCCGGGATTGCGGCCTTCGGCCCGACCCGAAATGTCGTGGGCCTTGCGTACGTTCGAGAACAAGGCACCGATGCGCTTTACGGGATGTTCCTCGGACTGGCGCAGCAGGCCATGGCGGCGCGCCTTCTGGACAAGCTGCTCCTGGCGAAGCTCGAAAAGACGCTCATGGCAGTAAGTGTTGAGAAGAAACATGTTTGGACTGCCTCCTGTTAGGCTGACTAGATGGTTGATGTATAGAAACATAGGCATGTGCCTAAGTCAATAGGGCTAGTCCTAAGTTAACTTGCCGAATGTCGCTCATCGATCGGTGCCATCGCGGCCCGGAGCTAACCCAGGGGAAAAGAAGGTTCAGGCAGAATGAAGAGGGACTGGAGGAGAGTTCCGCCGTTTGCTCTCATGAGCAGGAAACGCAGAAGAGCCATCGGCGTAACGCCGCCAGGCGAAAAAGACTCGGCTAGCGTTGGGGCGTTTGGGGACTTCGCGGGATACCGGTGAGGTCTTCCACCACCTCGGCGATGTACGACTCAATCGTCGCGTTGTTCGAGGTGTACTGGACCTGATTCCCATCGCGCTCCGGATGGGCGAGGCCGGCCTCGCGCAGCATTTTCACGTGCACGCTGACCGTTGGCTGCGAGAGGCCAAACTGGCTGGCCAGCTCGGTTACGGTCGCGCTGTGCCATGTAGGCCGAAGCAATTCGAAAAGGATTCCGACCCGAGTCGGGTCAGCAAGCACCTTGAGCTTCGTGGCCACTCGTTCGGCCCTCTGGCGCCTGCGGACTTCCTTGTCCGCGCTTTCCGTGCCAGAACCGACAATCACCAGGTCGGGAAACGACCAGAAGAAGTTGCCAGCTCCAGCAAGGCCAAGCGGCACAACCACCAACTGGTGACGTGCTCGGGCCGCCGCCATTTGTTCCTGAAATTCGTCCTTGTGAACGAAACCGTTTCCCGTGAGGACCGACCGCAAGTCCGTGCCAGCTCTCGCGGCCGCGCGGATTTCTTCGGCAGCGCGTTCGGCGGCAGCTCGCCCGTTCTCCTCCCAGTATCCGCGCATCAACCCATAGAACTGTCGGGTGAGGGAGATGTAGGTCGTCCGGCTTGCCGCGTCCCTGGCAAGAAACTCGAGCCGGCGCCGAATCAGCGACACAACCTCGTCAGGTTCACTCGCCAGGTGCGGGACGGGTACCCCCGCCGCGAACGTCGCATCAAGGCCGTCGAGAAACACGTCTGTCGACGGAGTGAAGAGCTGGTTCATTTGCCATGCCGCCACCAGCAGTTCGCCACATTCCGGATACGTCCGGCCATGAACCTGGTCGAGACCGGGGCCAACCCAAAATGCCAAAAGTTTCTGGACGAATTCCGGGTTCGCCGCACTCACTTCGTTGACCCACTGGGGTACCGGTTTGTCCGGATCGATACAGGAGCGCCGAAGCAGGAACACCCCAAATTGGAATTCGAGGACCGGAGCTATCGTGACGCGAAAGCTCGCGTTTTCGTCGTCGTTTGGCCCGAATTCAGATGGCATCGTTCTTTAACTATAGACCTAACGTTCCGAAAGGCCAGCAGGTTCTTCATAAGTTTTCAATATTCGCCGCCAGTACCAGTCAGCCGAGATCTATTTGAATTGCCGGCCTTGAGCAGCTTTCGCTCCGGGCGTAGCGTCCATCGCACATGGCATCAATCTGGCTGGAAAGCATCGGTCGCAGCCTTGAACAAGCAATCGACTTGTTGGCCACGGCCGTGAAGGACTCCTCGGAGCAACTGTGGGAAACGAGTATGTGGCCCGTTCCGGCCCCGGATCCCAATCACCTGCTCCGCACGGACTGGACTCCCGTGACCGACCCCATCGAGCGCGACACGATGATAGATCGCTGGGTCCAGCGATGGTCGACGCCGTGGAGCGTGGCATGGCACGCCCTCGAACTGCTCGACTACGACCTGAACGGCGAGTCCGGCCCGTGGGCCCCACCGCCTCCCTTCGATGGTCACCCACACTGGCGAGACCTCGCAAACTTGCCTGCGGCCTGGTCACGAGCGGAGACGCTCTCCTACGCCGACTATTGTCGCCAGCGGGTCCTCGACACGCTGACAAACATGACCGATGAGGAGGCCGCCGCGCCGCTGCCCTCGGCCCATCGCTACAAGGGACAGCCGCGTGCCTGGATCATTACGAATCTCGTGGGCCACACGACCGAGCATGCGACGCAAATCCGGCAATTCGTCACCTCAGCCAGCGTCCGCCCCGACCTGTAAGACGATTGCTCACACCAGCCGAGCACACGCCCAGCGGAATAATTCCGAGGCCGTGGGATAGGGATGGATGGTCGAAGCAACCTGTTTCGCGGTCATCTGGTGCTGGATCGCGAGGCAAGCCTCGCCGACCAGGGTGCTTCCTCGGGCGCAAATGAACTGCGCACCCAGCAGCACGCCGGTCTGCGCATCCGCGATGACTTTCACGAATCCGTCCGTTTGGCCCGTGGTTCGGAACCAGTCCAGTTCGGCTGTATCCAGCTTCACCACCGCGATTTCCGCGCCTGTCGCGCGCGCCTGCTCCTCGGTCATTCCCGCATGCCCGATTTCCGGATCGGTGAAAATCGCCCAGGGCACTAACGTCTCCGGGATCATTTCGCACACGCCCGTCTCGATGTGCTTGCCGATGTGGTGCGCCTGGTAGCTGGCGAAGTGCGTGAACTGGAACTTGCCTGTGATATCGCCCGCAGCCCAGAGGCCATCGAGGTTCGTCTTCCCGCACGGGCTGATATCGACAAAGCCGCGCTTATCGAGTCCAAGGCCGAGTGCGTCCAGGCCCGGGGGCACCTGCGGCTTCCGCCCGGCCGCCACCAGGATGTCGTCGAACTCGTACGTGCCCGCCGCCGTGCGCACCGTAACCACGCCTTCTTCGCTGCGGTCGACGCGCTCAATCTTGGCGTCGAGCACAATTCGCATCCCCTCGCGCTCGAGGAGCTTCGTCAGTTCCATCGAAACCTCGGGGTCTTCGGTCGAGGCAATTCGCGAGGCCACATCGAAAAGCGTTACCTGTGAGCCAAGCCTCAGAAAGCTCTGACCGAGCTCTAGACCAATCGGGCCGCCGCCAATGACTGCGAGGCGCGCCGGCTGGGTCGGAAGGCCGAATATCGTCCGGTTGGTTTGAGGGTTCGCGTCGGCCAATCCTGGAATAGGAGGCAGTCCGGGGCCTGTGCCCGTCGCGATCACCACATCTTTCGCCGACAAGGTCTCGTCGCCCACACCAACGGTCGTCGCTGACTCGAACTTGGCCTCGCCCCAATAGAGATCGATCCCGTCGCCGCGCATGCCGCCATTCGGGTCCGTCCCGCGTACCGAGAGCTGCGTGCTGTGAATGCCGGCCACGATTTCGTCCCAGCCCATCTCGTACCCGGCAGCCTTCTTCGATAGGTCGATGAGCGCTTTGCTGGGCACACAGCCATCGTTCAGGCACTCGCCCCCAAGGTGGTCCCGCTCAACGACCGCGACTCGCTTGCCCTTCCGGCCGAGCGTTCGAGCGATGTTGTCTCCAGCTGAGCCGTTGCCAATGACGATCAGGTCGTAGGTCTTCAATGAATCTGTTGCCTCGTGAATTCAATTGTGAGGGCTCGCCTGCGCGAGACCCCGGTGAAATGGAGTCCGTTGTCGAACACTGACATTACGACCTCTGCCGAACTCTTTACCAAATTTAAGGTTACTCCCGTCACCTCTGAGCTGTGCCCTTCCATGTTGTCTTCGAGCGAAACACAGGAGTCAGACAATGGAAACGAAACCTTGCAGCCTCTCACGCGGCTTTGTAATCGAATCAGGGAACATCCCCGCTGGCTTCGGGGCATACCTCGAGCGAAAGGGCCTCGCAGGAATGACCGCTCCCACCCTCGACGGCCTCTACCTCGAGCCTCGAGTCACCCTCGGCGAAATCTTCCTGGCATTTGAACGGACCGGCGCCCAGGTCACCGGGGTGCGCCGTGCAGGCCAGCCTGCAAATTGGCGCGTCGCTGCGCGGTCCGCGGCTGGCTCCAGGATGCGTCTTTCGAACATGCGCGCCGCAGAATGGCTGCCCACGCTTCCTGCCGCTTAGCGGGCCTGCCAGGTCGTCCCGTCCGGCCCGTCCTTCACTTCAACTTCGAGTTCGAGGAGGCCGTCGCGGACAAGGTCGGCTAGCTGCCACTGCTTGGCGGCCCGGAGTTCGGTCCGCAAGGTCACCAGGAGGTCAATGAAGGGTGCAGCCTGCTGAGTCGCCCCGGACGCAGCTTCGAGCGTGAAGCCGAGGACATCCGCCAGCTCGCGCAGCGTCGCCCGCGCCGAGGACGTATCCCCGCCAGCGTCCGTTGCGCGGTTAATGTCCCGAGTGAGGTCGAACAGGGCCGCCAGCGCCTGGGGAGTGTTGAGGTCGTCTTCCATGGCTTCGGTGAACCGCTCCCGCGCAGGCGAAGCATCGAGCACCTCGCCGCCCTCGGGCGCCGACCGGAACGCCGCATTCCGCAGCCGCTCTACGCCGGAGCGCGCTGCGTCCATCGCCTCGTCGGTATAGCTCGATGGGCTTCCGTAGTGGCTGGTGATGACGAACATCCGGAGCGCATCGCCACCGAACTTTTCCAGCGCGTCCGAGATCGTCACGAGGTTGCCGATCGACTTGGACATCTTGTCGCCGCTCAGCTGGAGCAGCGCGTTGTGCATCCAGATACGCGCGAAAGGCGGCTTGCCAGTGTAGGCCTCCGTCTGCGCGATCTCGTTCGTGTGGTGCGGGAAGATAAGGTCCGCACCGCCACCATGGATATCGATCTGCTCGCCAAGAGCGTTTAGCGCCATCGCCGAGCACTCGATGTGCCAGCCAGGCCGTCCTTGGCCCCAGGGGCTTTCCCAGCTTGGTTCGCCGGGTTTCGCGGTCTTCCAAAGGGCGAAGTCGAGCGGGTCGGACTTCAGTTCTGTGGGATCGATGCGGGCCCCGGACAGCAAGTCGTCGATATCGCGCTTGGAGAGTGCTCCGTACGCCGCTGCCCCAAATTTGCGGACGCGGTAGTACACGTCGCCGCCGCTCTCGTAGGCGAAGTCCTTCTCGATGAGCCCATTGATGAATTCGATGATTTGCGGCACCACTTCCGTCACTCGCGGATAGAAGTGTGCCGGCTGGACATTCATCGCCCGGAGCTGGCGGTAGTAGTCCTCAATGTTCTGCTCGGCCAACTCCAGCATGGGCACGCCCAGCCGGTTCGACCGTTCTATCAGTTTGTCATCGATATCTGTGAAGTTTTGGACGTGCCGAACGGGGATTCCCCGCCAATCGAGGTACCTGCGAAGCACATCGAACACGATTGCATGCAGCGCGTGCCCGACATGGCTCTCTGAGTACGGCGTCACTCCACAGACATACAGCCTCACCACGCCGTCATCGGCGAGCGCCGGGAGAAGCTCTCGGCGGGTGTTGGTGAGGGTGTCCTGAAGTTGCATTTCGCGTCCTGAAGTGAGGGATTTCGTCCTACATCTTAGACGCTCGCCGGCTATGGAGTCGGGGTATGACGGTCAACAGATCCGGGTAACGATTCGCCTTTTCGGACGCAATTTGTGGATTGCTCACGAATTGGCGATGTGCAACCCTAACGGCCACCTCTTGGCGGGGTGACCGGTTCGGACCCAGCCCGGCTTTGGCCGGGGCGCCCAAAAGTTCGAACCACTAAAACTTATGTGGAAAACCTCACGCGAGGGTAACCCCCGCGTGGCGCCTCGGGCTCACGATGAGCCGGAACGCGTCACGAGCTGGCTGGCAGGCTGGGTGGACTATGTGTTCGCCCTCACACTGATGGTCAGCCGCTGGCTGCGCCTGCCCCTTACCCAGTCCACCTCGTCGCAGGTTCTCGCAACGGCCGATGGGCCTCGAACCGACCGGGCTCATAGTCCGCGTTGGAACGAACGTGAACAGAAGCCTTCAACGAACGCCTTTGTGCGGGTCGCCGAAATCGGCATGGTCCTCGTGTCGTTCTTCCTCGGCGTCCAGCTGCTTTCTGGCACACCCACCGTTGCCGCTCCCGACCTGAGCAAACTGACGCTGACTCCAGACCACCATGGCGTCGAATCGCGAGCCGTCCCGAGCGCATCTGCAAAAGAGATCCTGGTCCCGTCGGATCAGGCCATCACCGTCGTCCCGCCTTCTACTGAAACGCCTGCCGACGCCGAACAGGAAATCGCTCTACTCGCGCCGGTGGACGACGAGCAAGCCTCGGTCGCCAGCGTGCCCAAAGAAACGCCAGTCGCCGAACAGCCAGCCGTCGCACTTTCGCCCGAACCAAAAACTGTTAATGCGGAGCTCCCGGCTCCTACCCCGCCAGCGCCACCCCCTGCTGCAACCCAGGCCCCAACCCTGGTGAATCCGGACCTCCCAGACCGATACCTCACGAGCGATGAGCTCGCTGCAGCGGCGCTGGCCGCTGGATGGTCCGCGGACGTCATTCCAGACCTGCAAAAAGTCGCCTGGTGCGAAAGCCGCTACCACACGCATGCCCAGTACCTTGGGGCGCGCGGTCTCATGCAGATACTCCCGTTCTGGTTCGAGGTGGCCGGGTTGGACTTTGGTATGTGGGCGGATCCGGTCACGAACCTCAGGGCCGCAAAGGTGGTGTACGACTCACACCTGGCCGACTTCGGTGACCCGTGGAGCGCCTGGACCTGCAAGCCCTAGTCCGCGACCGCCAAGTCCCGTACCCGATTCCTTGAACCTTCAAACCTGTTGATTAGGCGGGTTCACCTGCGCCCGAGCCTGACTCCCGCGGCGGTTCTGGGTCGGTTGCGCGGCGATTCCTTCCCGGCCTGAAGAGGAACGCGAGCCAGAGAATGCCAAGGACGATGAGCGTCCCGCCAATGACCATTCCGGCGATGGCAAAGCCGCGCAGGTAAGGGAACCTCGCGCCAAACCGGACATCGACATCCACGCCTGCCGTTCCATCGGCGTTCATGATGATCGCGCGCCAGTCGCCGGGCGCAATTGTCCAGGTCACTTCCTGCCGCCCGGAACCGACCGCGACAGCTTCAAACAGGTCTATGTCCGGAGTGCCAACGTCGCGTCGGCCTCCCAATGCCACTCCGCTGTAGTCGAACGGACCGAACTTCAGGTCGTTGACAGTCTCGAAGCTCCCGCCGGACACCAGCGCCTGGATCGCGTCCGCTGAACCGACTGCTACCAGGATGTCGCCGCCATCCGCACGTTCCGCGGCGATACGCAGTAGCACTTTCCCGCCGGTTCGGCCCTCGTTCACTTCATCTTCGGTGACTTCCCGGAACTGAGCTGTCCGCGTGACCAGCGCGGCCGTGCCGGTACTCATGTGTCCGCTGCCGCTTATGAACCCGTCGCTATCCAGTGCGCGGTAGGTCACCACGGAAGGTGCAGCGCATGCAGCGCCTCCGAGAATGAGGAGGATGGCAATGATGATGAACGCGATCCGCACGATGGCCCTATTCTCGCTCGAAGCGCCGAAACGCGCTGTGCGCAGCCCCCACAGACTGCTCGCTTCCGGCCATTGACCGAAACCTGTACCCTACCCGCGGCACCGGGACCAGCTGAATGGCCCGAAGTCAGGACGGTACACGCGCTTGCTGCTCGCGCTCGATATTGGAAACACCAGCATTCACATTGGCCTTTTCCAGGGCGAAACCATCGCCCACACCTGGCGCATCGGCGTCGAACAGGAAAAGCTGCCCGATGAATACGGCGTCTTGCTGATGACGCTCCTCAAGACAGCCGATATCTCCGCCGGAGATATCGCGTCGTGCATCATCGGTTGCGACGTGCCGCCGCTGATTCCCACGTTCGAACAGGTCTGTCGGAAGTACTTCAAACTCGAACCCATGGTCGTCGGCCACGGGCTGCGCACCGGCGTCCGAATCCTCTACGACAACCCGAAGCAATTGGGCGCGGACCGAATCATCGATGCCGTCGCGGCCATCAAGCTTTACGGCGCGCCCGTTATCGTCGTCGATTTCGGGACTGCCACCGTGTTCGATGCCGTGAACGAACAGGGAGATTACCTGGGTGGCGCCATCGCCCCCGGCATCGGCATCGCCAGCGAGGCTCTATTCAGCCGCGCGGCCATGCTCTACCGCGTCCAGCTCGAGCGGCCGCCGGTCGCTATCGGTAAAAACACCATCAACGCGATGCAGTCCGGAATCCTGTTCGGCTACGTGGGGCTCGTAGAGGGCCTGGTGCGGCGCTTCCGCAACGAACTGGCCGGGAACCCGAAAGTGGTCGCTACCGGCGGCCTCGCGTCTCTCATCGCCGATGAGACCGACTGCATCGATGTCGTGAACGGTGACCTCACCCTCACGGGCCTGCGCCTCATCCACGAAATGAACGCAGAATAGCCGCATGGACGTTTCGAACCCGCTGCCACTTTCCGGCAAGCACGTCGTCCTCGGCGTCACCGGGTCGATCTCTGCGTACAAGGCCGCCGACACAGCCAGCAAACTAAGGCAGGCCGGCGCGACCGTCGAGGTCATCATGACCCCGGCCGCTACCCAGTTCGTCACCCCGCTGACGTTCCAGTCCCTCACGGGGCGACCGGTTGTGGTCGACATGTTCACGACCGCCGAGGCCGAAGCGCATGTCGAAGTCGCACGGAGAGCCGATGCCTTCGTGATCGCCCCGGCGACCGCCGATTGCCTTGCGAACCTCGCGCACGGCCAGACGCCCGACATGGTCACCCTCACCGCACTCGCGACCACTGCGCCGATCCTGGTTGCCCCCGCGATGGATAACCAGATGTGGGAACATCCCGCGACTCAGGAAAACGTCGTCACCCTCAGGAACCGGGGAATCGAAGTCGTCGGCCCCAACGAAGGCAGGCTCGCCAGCGGTCGAACAGGATTCGGAAGGCTCGCTGAGTCCGTGGAAATCGTCGGCGCGCTGCGGCTGCTCCTCGGGCAACGAACCGGCGACCTCGCAGGGCGCCACGTCGTCGTCAGCGCCGGCGGAACACAAGAAGCGCTCGATCCGGTCCGTTTCATAGGCAACCGCTCCACCGGGAAGATGGGCTTCGCGATTTCCGAGGCCGCCCGCGATCGCGGCGCTTTCGTCACCCTCGTAACCGGGCCGGTGGCGCTCGATACCCCGTACGGTGTTCAGCGAGTCGATGTCACCACGGTGGCCGAGATGCTTGTCGCCCTCGAACAGGCGACTGCCGATTCGGATGCGATCATTATGTCAGCTGCCCCCGCGGACTATCGAGCCGCCAACCCCAGTGAGCACAAGATGAAGAAGACCGCAGAAGACGGCCTCAATGTGCTCCTCGCCAAGAACCCGGACATCATCGCGACCCTGCTCAGTGGCGGCGTTCGTGTCGGGTTCGCGGCCGAGACCGTCAACGTCGCCGAATACGCGAAGGCGAAGCTCCCCGCCAAGCGACTCGATTTCATCGTCGCGAACGATGTTAGCGCGGCCGGTTCGGGCTTCGCGACGGACACGAACCAGGTGTCGATCTACTACGACAATGGGCAGTCCGAGGACTTTCCCTTGATGAGCAAGTACGCCGTAGGAATGGCCATCCTCGACCGGGTGCTCTCCCGGCTGAAGTAGGTCAATTGGCCGCACTTCTCCGTTCTCGGCTCTCCCGTATGATTCGCCCCCACTCAGGTGGAGGCATCCGTGAAAAACTGGGAAGTCACAACGCTCGCGAACGGGTTGCGCATCGTCACCACGCCGATGCCTTCGACACAGGCTGTCTCGGTCAACATTTTCGTGGGCGTAGGTTCCCGCTCTGAGCCAGCCCGGCTCAATGGGATCACCCATTTCCTCGAACACATGGTCTTCAAAGGCACGACTAAACGTCCGGACGCCATCCTCATCGCCCAGGAGATTGAAGGCGCCGGCGGGACACTGAACGCCTACACGAACAAAGAATTCACCTGCTACTGGAACATCGTGCCGTTCGACCGCTTCGAAACGGCCCTTGATGTCGAAGCCGACATGCTCCTCGACTCAACCCTGAGCCAGGAAGAAATCGACCGCGAATGCCCGGTCGTCCAGCAGGAACTCAAGCGAAACCACGACAACCCGGGCGCGTGGGCAGGCCGCCTGATTGGGCAGGCCGTCTACGGCGAACAGCCAGCCGGTTGGGACGTCGGCGGTCCCGTCGAACTCATCCCGACCTGGAAGCGTCCGGACTTCCTGGAACACATCGGCCAGTGGTACAAGCCTTCGAACATCGTCCTTTCGGTCGCTGGCAACGTCAGCCATGCACGTGTCGTCGAACTGGCCACGCCCCTGTTTTCGGGCATGAAGGATGCCCCGCTGCCAACGGTCATGCCGTACGACCCGGCGATAACCGGCGCGCGCGTCACCTCGGATTCGCGCCCAATCGACCAGTGCACGATGTACATGGGCCTTCCCATGTTTGGCCGCGACGACCCGGATCGCTACGCCATCCGCATCATGAACGACGTGCTCGGCGGCGGAATGTCGTCGCGCCTCTTCCGCGAGGTGCGCGAACGCCGCGGGCTCGCGTACTCCGTCGGAGCCGGTTACGGCTACCTCGCCGATGCCGGCGTCTACACGATTTCCGCAGGCGTGAACCGCGACAAGCTCGCCGAAACCATCAGCGTCTGCCTGGAAGAGACCGAAAAGCTCACCACGCAGCTCGTGCCGGCGGAAGAACTGCGCAAGGCGAAAGACCACAGCATCGGCCGTTTCCGGCTGTCCCTGGAGACCGCCTTCTCGCTCGGACAGCGCCACGGTGAGTCGCTGCTCACGAAGGGCTTGATCGAAGACATCGATGAGGTTGTCTCGCAGATCGAAGCGATCACCGTCGACGATGTGAAAGCAGTTGCCCAACGGGTGATCGACCGCAAGCAGCTCCACTGCTCCGTTGTCGGCCCGGATATCGACGACGCGGAAATCGAAGCTGCAATGGCATGAGTGACTGGTATTGCGAAGAATTGCTCACTGGCAACACACCGGTCGAGCGCGTCTTCGAAGACGAGTCAGTCATCGCGTTCTGGCACACCCGCCCCCATTACGCCCACCACGTCGTCGTCACGCCGCGATTCCACGTCGACTCGCTGCTCGACTGCGACGGCGGCACGCTCACGAGCCTCTTCGAGGTGGTTAAAGCAATCGCCGCACAGTTCACGTCGAGTACGGCGGTGCGCACGTCGTCACGAATCTCGGCGAGTATCAGGAGTCGAAGCACCTGCACTTCCATATCGGCGCCGATTAAGAGTCGAGGCTAGCTACGCGAAACACCGCAACGGCTGGTTCCCGTTGTACTCCAGCATCTCGGTGAACATCTGCCGGAAGTCGAGGGCGGCGCCCCAGCGTTCGCCTCGCAGCTCCGAATATGCCCGGTGCAGGTTCGGCACGAGCCGTTCCTTGTCGTGCAGCGGTTCGAACTTCCCAAGGTCGAGCGACCGGGCCAGCTCCAGATGGCGGCGTACCGGCCTCCATGCCCCGCTTCGCCGTCTCCTGGATGAACAGCAGGTAGTCCCGAACGTCCTGGATTGCACCAGGGCCGGTTACGGCGCCGTGCCCCGGGACGATCGTCTCAGCGCCCAGTGCTTCGATTCGCTCGAGTGCCTCCAGCCAGCCGCCAACCGAGCCGGCCAGGGCGAACGGCGTCCCGCCGTTAAAGATGACGTCGCCGGAAAAGAGCAGCTTCCGTTCCGGGATCCACGCGACGATGTCGTTCGTAGTGTGCGCCGGGCCCACGAACATGAGCTCAACGCGCAGGTCGTCGACATACACCGACAGCTTGTCTTCGAAGGTGACCGTCGGCGGCGTCACCGGGCAATCGCCGAAGTCGATCATCGGGAAGAGCGAGTGGCTGCCGTTACCGCTGGCGATAATCTCCCGGCGGCAGCGCTCGCTGGCGATGATCGCGCTATCCGCGAACATGAAGTTCCCGTACGTATGGTCGCCGTGGCTGTGCGTATTGATGAGCGAACTCACCGGGTTCTGGGTCACCTGGCGGATGGCCGCGTGCCATGCCCGGGCACGGGCTTCAGTACCAGTCGAATCGATCACTGTCGCTGTCTTCTCACCGACGATGCAGCCGGCGTTGTTGAGGAACCAGCTCCCATCCAGCTGGATGTAGGCGTAGATGCCTTTGCTTACTTCCTCGATTGCCGGGGCCGGGATCTCTGCGTGTTGTGGGACGACTGCGGACGACATGGCGAACCTCCGAATGTGCGCCGCATTCAAGCACGGCACGAGGTAACTCCGCCAGTCTGAGTCAGAGGCGAGACCGGGAGGTCTCGCTCGGCCGCTCGCCCGGCACTCTTGCTCGAAGTGCCACCGCAACGACCGCAAGAATCGTCGCTGGAAGAAAGAAGGCTCCGATCGTGAGCGCCGTGAAGAAGCTCGCTGCGAGGAGAACGAGGGCGATGACCCACGCCGGCCCCGCCGGCCATTTGAACGCAATGAGTGCGGCTACGACTGCCGTCCCTGCCACCGGAATCGCCAGCAGCCACAACACCCACGCACCGTTCTCTTCGATGAGCGTTTCGCCCGCTCCCGAGACGCAGGTCTGGCCGGCGACGCCCGGGACCGCGGAACAGGACTGAGTCGAGTACGTGTCGGCGAAAATCAGGTAACCGGCCGCAGCGATTGCAGCCGCCAACGACAGCATCCCGAGCAGGTTCGCCATGCGCGCCATTATCATTGCCCTCGGGATCAACGTACTGCTTGCGACTCCCGCCCGTATGTCAGCCAGTGCGGGAGGCGTTGCGCCGCACCTACCCGAGGCCGACCCCCGTTAGCCAAGTGCCAGCTATCGTCGGCCCTCGCGCTGCGTCTCCGGCCCTTTCTCCAACCGCGCCGCATAGAGCGAGAGCATGTAATTCGGGATGAAGTACATCAGCGCGACCACCGTACAGCATCTCCACGATCGGATTCCCATAGGTCGGGATTCTCGTAGAGCGACTTTCCCTTGCGCGAAGCAATTCTTCCAGGGCGATGAGCGCGCCAAGCGACGTGTCCTTGTAGAGCGTGATCAGCTGGCTCACCAGTCCTGGCGACATGCGTCGCAACGCCATCGGCACTGCCACAAACCGCATCGACTGCATGTAGCTAAGTCCCAGCGAGCGAGTCGCCTCGAGAATCCCCTTCGATATCGAGAGGATGCCGGCACGCATGATCTCCGCGACTACCGCGCTGTTGTAGAGCGACAGCGCCAGGATCGCCGAGGCCTGCGGGGTCAGGTCTCCAGAACGGTCGTCCACAAACCATGACAGGACGGGGACGTTCATCGCCGACGATGTGTTAAAGCGTCCGGCGCCGAAGAACACGAAGAACATCAGCAGCAGGAGCGGCGTGGCCCGAAACGTCTCGATGTAGATCGTCCCCAGGACTCGGACGATGGGTATCGGCGAAAGCCGCGCCACCGACATGAGGACCCCGATCACGATGCTCAGGAGGATGGCGATGACCGCGATCTGCACGCTCGTCCATAGTCCGAACAACAAGAATCGCCAGATTGGCCAGAGCTTGAAAATCTCCCAGTTGCCTGGCAGAAGGTCGAAAAAACTGCCCCAGAGTGAATCCATTAGCGAGTCCTCGCGACGCGGTGTTCGAGGCGGTTCGAAGCGTAGGCAAGCGGCAGGGTCAGCGAAAGGTAGAGCACGCCGGCCAACGTAAACAATTGGAAGGTCTGGAAGTTGTCTTGTTGAATGTTATCCGCGGTCTGGAGGAGCTCGGTGACGCCAATCGCGGACACCAGCGCGCTATTTCGGAACAGCGCGCTGAAGATGCTCGTTAGTAGCGGCACTGCCACCCGCAACGCCTGGGGCGCAACGACGTACAAACGAGTCTGGATGTAGTTCAGTCCAATAGAACGCGCGGCCTCGGTCTGGCCCTTGTCGATAGAGATAAGCCCACTGCGTAGCGCCTCTGCCGTGTAGGCCGCCGTGTACATGGTCAGGCCGATAAGACCCGCTTTGAACGGCGAGAGCAGAAACCAATCGGGTCGGCCGAAGATGGGCAACTCGAGCTTCGGCAGCGCGAAGAAGAGGAAAGAAGAGCTGGACCAGGAGCGGCGTGTTTCGAAACCATTCCACGTATGCGGCTGAGACCACGCGCAGGATGCGGAAGTCCGCTGTTCGGAGCAATGCCAGCACCGTTCCAAGAACCATCGACAGTGCGAACGAAAGGACGGTAAGCATGATCGTCATCCGGTAGCCGCGAAGCAACTCCGGGTAGTGCTCGCGGAGCTGTTCCCAGATGTCGTGCCAGAAGCTACGAGCCCCGTAGGTCAGCCCGTATGTGGCCCATGCCACCCCGGCGATGGCGACCGCGCGAGCCGACCAGATGGCGAAGGGCCACCACTCCTTGCGCTTTCCCGAACGCGCCTCAACGACCTCTAGCGCTGCCCAGACGGGCAGCGCTAGAAGGAAGTAGGCGAGGATCAGGAATGCCTGCAGGCCCAAATGAGATCCTTATTTCCCCTCTTCATCCTTGGATGAAGAGGGGGGCTGGGCTTGCGGACTGCTAGTTTGTGGCGGGGATCTTCGCTCGTGCGTCGGCCGCTGAAGGCAGGCCTTCAACTTCGCCGAGGTACTTCTCGTAGATCTTGTCCCAGGTGCCATCCTTGTACCAGTCGGCAAGGAGGGTATCGACGAACGCCGTCATGTCGGTCTTGCCCTGCTTAATACCGATACCGTACGGCTCCTGGGTGAACTGGCCACCAACGAGCTTGAGGGTGTTATCGGCGGCAGCGAAGCCGGCGAGGATGATGTCGTCGGTCGAGACCGCTTCGACGCGGCCGTCCTTGAGCGAGCTTACGCAGGCGGCATAGCCGGTGAGCGAGAGCAGTTCAGCCTGCGGGGCCTTGGCAACGACGTTCTTCTCAGAAGTCGAACCCTGGACCGAGCAGACCTTCTTGCCGTTCAAGTCGTCCACGGACTTGATGGTGGTGTTGTCCTTCTTCACAAGAATCGACTGGCCGGCCAGGTAGTACGGGCGCGAGAACTCAATCTGCTTCTTGCGGTCTTCGTTGATGGTCATGGTCGCGACAACGATGTCGACCTTGTCTTCCTGGAGGAACGGGATGCGGTTTGCCGAAACAGATTCGACGAATTCGATCTGGTCCTCGGTCAGCCCGAGGGCCTTCCCGATTTCCTTCGCGATAGCGATGTCGAACCCGTCGACCTTGCCACTTGCGGGGTCCTTAAGACCGAAGCCCGGCTGATCGAACTTCACGCCAACCGTCATCTTCTTGGCGGCGGCGATTTTGCCCATCGTGGAGTCGGCTGTGAATGTTGGCGGAGCAGTGGTGCTGCCGCCGTCGTCGTCATCGTCATCGTCACCGCATGCAGCGACGAGCGCCATGGTGCTGATCAATGCCAGCAACACGAACAGGAACTTTGAGTATTTGGTCAAATTTGTCCTCCTCGTTGGTGGGGCTCCTGTCGCCCCATGTTCGGAGCAAGCTGGCCTTGGGCCGCTCGCCTGGTTAGTGAACGAGAATCCGACCGAGGAAGCGTTGCGTGCGCTCGTTCTTCGGGGACTCGAAAACTTCTGTGGGAGCGCCGGATTCCACAACCCGGCCATCGTCCATAAAGAAGACGCGGTGCGCCGCTTCTCGTGCGAAGCCCATTTCGTGGCTCACCACGAGCATCGTCATGCCTTCCTTCGCGAGGTCTCGCATCACGTCGAGCACTTCTTTGATCATTTCGGGGTCGAGTGCGCTCGTTGGTTCATCGAAGAGCATGACTTCCGGCTCCATCGCAAGCGCCCGCGCAATCGCGACCCGCTGCTGTTGGCCCCCAGAGAGCTGCGCAGGATAGGCCTCTGCCTTCTCGGGGATGCCAACACGTTCGAGGAGAGTCCGTGCGCGGTCCTCAGCCACCTTCCGCGACTCGCCGCGGACCTTGCGCGGTCCCAGCGTGATGTTTTCGAGAACACTCATCTGTGGGAAGAGGTTGAACGATTGCTGCACCATGCCGACGTGGGAGCGAAGGGTATTGACGTCGGTTTCCTTCGCGTGAACGGAAATTCCATTGACCACCACGCTGCCGGAATCGATCGTTTCCAGCCTGTTCACGGTCCGCAACAGAGTGCTCTTACCGGAGCCAGAGGGACCGATAATCACCACCGTTTCGCCGTTGGCAACTTCTTCGCTGACGTTCTTCAGTACCACGTTCTTGCCGAAGCTTTTGACGACGTCGGTAAAGATGATGGCTGGAGCTAATGGCTCTGTCACTCGTCTGAGTATAACCCGGCGTTAACCATGGGCCTACTGTCTCCAATTCACGAAGCGGGTGCCGCGATCGCCTGCAACTGCCGCATGTGGTCCAGGTCATGCACCCGCATGAAGAGCAGCCACTCTCGCCAGCTAAAGTCGCCGAACATCGGATGGTTGATTTTGACGTCGAGGTTCTCGTCGCCCGTTGCTTTCGAAACGCGCTCGTAGAGCGGCTCACGCACATCGAGGTACGCCTTCCAATAGGCGGCGGTATCCGCCAGCCCGGCCCGCGTCTTCCCGGAAATTACGTCTCGCGCGCGCTCAGGCAATTTGCCGGTATCGAGAATGCCGGTAATCGAGGCCGCCCCGTGTTCGCTCATCTCCAGCACGTGCGTCCAGACTTCGGCAGCGGACCACTCGCCTTCTGCCGGCCGTTCGTTGAAGCGCGCGGGGGGAACACCCTCACCCGCCAGCTTTAGACCTGCAGAATCATCCTTCACCTTCTGAATGAGTTCCGGCAGCGAAAGCTTGTTCGCCTGGGCAATCAGGTAGCTTCGAATGCGTTCGGATTCGGCGTCAGGCGTGGTCATCGGGTTTCCTCCATCGGTGCGCGAGAACTCTAGTACTCGTCAGTAGCTTGATGCAACTGGCATTGCGACCACAGGTCCTTCTCATACGCCAGCGGGCTACGGAACGGAAGTGATAGACTCAAGTCATGAACGCCGACATGACAGAAACCCCAGCGTTCTCGGCTTATTGCCCGGTATTCCAGGGAGCGGTCGAACTCATCGGGCGCCGCTGGACAGGCGCGATTGTGCGAGCCCTGCTCACCGGTTCCAACCGCTTCGGCGAAGTCCTGGCGCGTGTTCCTGGCCTCTCGGACCGGCTCCTCTCGGAGCGTCTGCGAGAGCTTGAGAATGCCGGCATCGTGCATCGAATCGTGTACCCGGAAGTGCCCGTACGGATTGAGTACCAGCTCACCGAAAAAGGCCGCGAACTCGAAGGAATCGTCGCGACGATCTCTTCCTGGGCGGACAAATGGCGTGCCGAAACTTCCACCATTTCCGAATAGACCTTGCGTTTTCTAGCGGTCTTGGGTTTACAGGGCATCGCGTAATGCCATACGCTCCCGCCAAGTCAGGGGGCGCGGGTGTACCGCTTCATTCCGATCTTGTTCGTCCTGGGCCTCGCGGCATGCGGAGGCGGGGGCGGCGGTGGTTCGGAAACAGAGACTCCCGGCGCTTCGACCGACGCCACGGCCTCGAACACGGTTACTCAAGATGTCGCCGGAGCTAAAACATCCACCCCGGCGACAACACCCACCCTCGCAGCCAATGCGGACAGCTACACCGTCGTCGCCGGCGACACGCTGGGCGAAATCGCAACCCAGTTCAACACCACCGTCGAGGCGCTCGTCGCGGCCAATGGCCTTGCTGATGCTAACCAGATCTACGTCGGCCAGGTGCTAAAACTCCGCTAAGCCGGACGGGACTGGCTCAGGGGCGCCAAACCCGCGTTGGCTTGCCCTGCATCATCTCGCGCAACGAAAACACTTCAACGCGCCACGGCTCCAGGTGCAACGCACCGAAGTTCGGGTCCGTTGGGCCCTGGTTCCAGAAGAGTCCCGGGTCATAGCCCACCGGTGGTGGCGCGTTCTTCACCAGGTCCCAGACAACGTTCTTCGTCTCCTGCGAATCGGCCCATGTTGCCTTGCACTCCGCATAGACCTGTTCGTGCTCCTGGTCCCAGTAGCTCAACGAAACGTAGGGGTTCCGCTCGAGGTGCTTCGTCTTGAACGACTGGCGCCCGGTGGCGATCCACCCCGTATTGCCGTCCCACACCGGGTGCAGGATTCGTGCACGTGGCCGCCCCTTTGCGTCGACCGTGGTCACGGTGCACCAGACCACCCGGCTCGTGATTCGCTTGAAATCTTCTTCGAGTTCTTCCCACGTCACGTCCACGCGTGTGCCTCCGACCGCTGAGTTCGCCGCACTATACAACGGGCGCTCACGCGGCCCGACGGCAAGGGCGCTACCAGGTCGGCTTCTCTGCCCCCGGAGGCCCCAGGTCCAGCTGCATGTACGTCGTACTGTGCCAGGCGCCGAACTTGTGGCCGGCGTTCTTCATCTCACCGACCGGCACGAACCCATATTTGGCATGAAGGCGCAGGCTGGCTTCGTTCGATGAGGTGATGGAGGCCACCACCAGCCGCACACCGAGCACCCGGCATTCCTCCAGCAGTGCGGCAAGCAGTTGGTCGCCGATGCGTTGCCCTCGAAAGCGCTCATCAACGTAGATAGTGTCTTCGCGCGTGAATCGCCAGCCCCGCTTCGTGCTCATCAACGTCACATAGGCGAATCCGGCAAGCTCGCCGCTCACCTCCGCGACAAAGATCGGGGTCAGGTTGTCGTGGCCCGTGAACCACTTCTCCCGCTCCTCGAGTGTCCATGGATCGATGTCCCACGTCGCCAGGCCCGTCGCAATCTCCGCGTTGTAGATGCGGTTGATGGCCGCGAGGTCGCTGGCTGCTGCTGGCCGAATCAGACACGCGCTGTCACTCACGCCAGAAACTCTGCGCCATGCCGGTTTCGAACGTGTTTCGCAACGCTCAATCGAGGGCGGCGAGCCAATCGAGCAGCCTGGCGTAAATTCGTCCGCGAGGATAATGCGCGGAATCTACTTGTCCCCCGCCAAACACAAAGCCCTGCCGTTATACTTCGCGGCATGACACAACCCGGAATCGGCGACCTGATGACCCAGTGGAAAACGATGAGCGACCAGTTCATGAAGAACTGGGGCCAGGTGTACGAAGCCACGGCCACTTCACCCGAGGGCCAGGCGATGTCGGGCGAAGCCGAGAAGAACTACGTGGCCGCCCGCGCGGCGATGGCCAAAGCGGCGCGAGACGCCTACGGGCCGATCATCGAGGCGGTCGGCGCGGTCCCGCTCACCGAATTCCAGAGGCTCTCCGACCAGGTCCACACGATCATGCTGCGGATGGACAAGATCGATGATGCGCTGCAGTCGCTGATCGCCATGCAACGGCCGGAATCGAAGGCGGCGCCGAAGCCACGCAAGAAAAAGAAGTCTCCCTAGTTCTGTCGCGGCCTAATCGTGTTCCTGGAGCCACGTCAGGATCGCTGGCCACACCTGCTGCTGCGCTCGGCGCCCGGCAATCACTGAGATGTGCCCACCTTCGAGTTCCATGAACTGCTTGTCCTTGCTCCCGACCGAATCCACGAGGGCACGAGCACTCTGGGGCGGGACAATGTCGTCGCGCGTGGCGGCGATGCAAAGCACCGGCATCGTGAGTTCCCGAAGGCTCACCAGCTCGCCGTTAACCCGGAAGTTGCCCTGGAACAATTCGTTACGCTGGTAGAAGTTTCGCACCCACTGGCGGAAGAACTGCTTCGGCAGCGGCAGCCATTCACTCGCCCAGCGGTTCATCGCCTTGTAGCCAACCAGCCACTGGGGATTCGTCGCGTTCTGCAGAAGTGACTGCGCCTGGGCGACATCGCCCATGGGGTTCAGCATTTTGAAGCCCGAGCGAATGAACTCCGCCGGCATCATGTCGAACGTCTCGAGGATGCCATCGACATCGAACTTGTCGTCGTCGGTCATTCGGGGGAACTCCCCCACGGAGAAGTCGATCGGTCCCACGACGCCGAGGTAGTTCTTCACCGGCAAGTCCGGCTGCGCAGCGATCGCCGAGGTCGTCATCGGCACCCCCATGCAATAGCCAAAAACGGTGACGCTCTCCGCCTGGGAATGGCTGACAGCCTGCCTGATCAGCGATGGGATCATGTCGCCGACGACGTCTTCCATGCCCATGTGGCGGTCTTCCGGGCCGAACGTGCCCCAGTCGCACAGGTAGAAGGGCACGCCGCTCTCGTAGAGGAACTCGGCGAACGACTCGCCGGGGCGCAGATCGAAGATGTACGGGCGGCTAATTCCGAGATATGGAAACAGAACCAACGGTGTCTTCAGGCGACCGCCGTCTTTCGGCGGGTAGTAGTACAGCGTGGCTTTCCCGCGGAAGCCAATCGCAGTCCTTCGCGATAGCGCCACCGGCGCCGGCGCGCCAAGAGCGTCGCGAAGGCCCTGCGCAAGCTTCAGCAGTTCGGCATCTGTTTCAAGTACGGGCGACTGCGCCATCTTTTCCTCTCCTGCGTTTCGCGCGGAGTCTAGCACCATAGGCGAACGGCGGCCCGGGGCGGTTTGATTCCTTGAATCTCATCACGACAGTCCGTAAAGTTCGGCATCATTAGGAAGGAAGGTGTGCTGCGATGGTCGAAGCTACAAACTCAATTGGCGGGCCGAGTGCATCTCCCGGAGGCCCACCACCAGCGGAATGGATCGCCTTGAATGACATCGTCTACGGAATGTTCCGGGCGCAGATGGTTTGTGCGGCCGCGGAGTTGGGGATCGCGGACCAACTGGCTGGTGGGCCGCGCAGCATATCAGAATTGGCTGGCGCAATCGGAGCGCATGAGGCATCGCTTCGCCGTGTAATGCGAGCTCTCGTGAGCGTAAATATCTTCGAGCAGGATGACGCCGGCAAATACGCGCTCACACCGATTTCGCAACTCTTGCGTTCCGATGTTCCGCGTTCTCTTCGGCCGATGGCACGCTTCTATGGGCTCCGACCGGTTTGGAACGCGTGGGGCGACCTCGGGCACAGCCTGCGGACGGGCGAAGACGCATTCACTCACACGCACGGCAGTCCTCACTTCAGCTATATGAATGATCATCCAGACGAGGGCGCCATTTTCAACGATTTCATGTCGTCGCTTCCGCTTTTCGTGGGTGCCATGCTCTATGACTTTAGCGCCGTCGACGTGGTGATCGACATCGGCGGAGGTCAGGGTAACGGCCTGATTCCACTGCTCAAAAAGTATCCCGAGCTGCGCGGTGTACTGGTCGAATTGCCAGCGGTAGCTGCGGGAGCGAGAGCGGCAATCAACGGAGCAGGCCTTGGCGAGCGCTGCGAAATTCTTGAACTGAGCTTTTTCGATGCCGCGCCACCGGGCGGTGATGTCTACCTTCTCTCCAACATCTTGCACGACTGGGATGATGCCCGCTGCGACATCATCCTGGGCAATATCCGGACCGCGATACCGGCGAACGGCACGCTTTTGATCGTAGAGGGCGTGGTGCCGCCAGGGAGTGGTCCCTCGCCATTGAAGATGTTGGACATCCAGATGCTCGTGCTGCTTGGCGGGATCCAACGAACGGAAGACGAATTTAGGGATCTGCTTTCTCGCAACGGTTTCGCATTGGAAAAGATAGTGGTCGGGGGTATCAGCAATCTGCTGATCGCAACACCCCTCGAACAATAATCCCCTAGAGCCCCGCACACTCCGGACGTGAATCGAACAGGTCTCCGAGTTCGACACTGTCGAAGTCGTCTAGCTTGTCGAAACCGGCGCCCGCCTCGGCGAACGCATCGTCCACCGAGTTCCCCAGATCGGTGACGCCGGCGAGCGCCTTTGCCGGAGTAGAGACGTCGATCTTGTTAGCCTGGCTCACGAGCTCGTCGAACGCGGTCACGAGGTCGCCGGTGGTATCGACGAAGACCTTATGAATCTTGGCGCCGTCTTTCACGTCAGGCGCCTTCAGCTTCGAAACCCGCGATTCCAGGTCCTCGGTCTCAGATTGCGCAATCTTGATGTAGCCAACCAACAGCTTCTTGATTTCCGGTCCATCGTTCGAGGCCTTGTCTACCGCAACCTGGAATTTGTCGTTCGCGTCGGAAATGTTGTTGATCCAGTCGTCGAACGAGGAGCAAATCCCGGCGACCCACTTCTCGTTCTGGGTCTTCGGTGCATCGCTGTTGGAGGTCGTCGGCGTCGGGCTGGAGTCGACTTCACTCCCGCCTGAGTCCTGGAAAATCGTCGAGGAGCAATCAGAATCGTCGTCGATGGCGTCGATCAAGTCCTGGACATCGTCGCTGTCGTCAGCGAGGTCTTCGAGCTCAGCGCGGAAGTCCGGCGTTTCGAACTTGTCCACCAGTTTAAAGAAGCCTTCGAGGAAGTCTTCGTCGTCGTCGATGTCCGCAACTGCCTTACCAATGTCGTTGGTGGCCTCGGTATTCGCATCGAACTGCTCTTTGAACGCTTTGATGACCTTGTCGCCATCTTCGATGTCGGGCTGCCCAATCTTGTCGAAATCGGCGCGGAAGTCCTTCTGGGCTTGTTTCTGGTCCTTCAGCGTCTCGGCGAACGCCTTCTTCGATTCCTTGGTGTCGGTGATATCGGCGTCATCGAAGGCCGCACCGGCCTTGTCGGCGGCTTCTGAAAAGTCGGCGGCGATGTCGCAAAGGTCGGCGACCCAATCGTCGGCATCGACCTTCTTCGAGTCGCTGCTACCGCAAGCGAAAGCAAGTGAGGCAATAGGCAGCGCAGCTGCGAGGAGGAGGATGCGGGCAATTCCGGCGGGGCGCATGGCGGTAACCTTCCGTCGTGGGTTTCGAGCCATTCTGATGTGGGCAGCGCTTTCGGGCCAAGTTTGGCACTAACCGCACAGCACTCGCTCATTTGCGCCAGCATCAACCGATGCTCGCGACTCGCTGCTTGCTACGAATCGAAAACGATAAACGAGCAATCCTCGTCGTCGTCGATCAGGTCGATGAGGTCATCGACGTCGCCTTCGTCGATTGCCTTTAGCAGGTCGCGCAGGTCGTTTTGCTCAACATCGTCGAGAACGTCGAAAACCTTTTCGGAATATTGCTTGTCTTTCGTGTCGATCTTGTTCACATCGGCCAGGAACTTATCGAGGATTTTCTGTTCGTCTTTCTGATGCTGTCGAAAGGCGGCGAGCACCTTGTCGCCACCGTCAATATCCGGAACCCCAATCCGTTCAACGTCCTGGACGAAGTCTTCCGTGGCGAATCCCGCCTCGCGCACCAGGCTCTCGATCGCCGACTTCAGTTCCTTCGAGTCGGTTTCATCCGCTTCTACGAGTGGCTGGACTGCTTCTGTTTGGGCGTCGTCAAAGTCGTGCGCCTTCTTGCACATGTCGGCGACCCAGTCTTCGACTTCCACCTTTTTGCTGCTGACGTCGTCGTCATCGCCACCGCAACCGATGGCCAGCGCCGGGAGCGCCATGAAAAGCGCGAACACTCCGAAACGAACACTCGAACGCATGCACAACCTCATCAAATTTCAGGGACTGGGAAACGGCGCAATTATGCCACGAGGCACTCAGGCGTGAAGAATCTCGCGGATGGCCTGGCAAACTTCGTCGACTTCCGCATTAGTCAGCTCCGGGTACATCGGCAGAGTGACTTCCCCCTCGAAGAAGCGCTCCGCGACCGGGAAGTCGCCCTTCTTCCACAAACCGAGCTTCTGGTAGGCCGTGTGGTAATGGAGCGGGATGAAGTGCACCGACGTGCCGATCCCGCGTTCGGCCAGCCCGCGAATCACGTCATCGCGTGTGGCGCGGGCGCCGTCGCGCACGCGGACCATGAAAATGTGCCAGGGGTGCCGGTTCTCCTCGGTGAACGCTGGAAGGATGATGTCCGGCTCATCGCCAAGGTTGGCGAAATAACGTTGGGCCACCCGCGTCCGCTCTTCGATGAAATGCTCGAGCCGTCCCAGCTGGCTTCTGCCCAGGGCTGCCGCGATATCCGTCAGGTTGTCCTTGAACCCGAACTCCTCGATGTCGTAACGCCAGGTGCCTCCCGCTCCGTAGCGGTTGTAGGCGTCGCGCGACATGCCGTGCAAGGTCAGCCGCCGCACACGGGTGCTCAGCTGCTCGTCGTCCGTCGCGAGAGCGCCACCCTCCCCGGTGGTCATGGTCTTGTTGGCGTAGAAGCTGAACGCAGCGGCATCGCTCAGGCTGCCACACTGCCGCCCCCGGTAGATCGTCCCGATCGCGTGGGCGGCATCTTCGAGGACCTTGAGTCCATGCCTTCGAGCGATATCTGTGATCTGTTCCATATCGCAAGGTTCGCCAGCGATATGGACCGGGAGGATGACCTTCGTTCTCGGCGTGATGGCTCGCTCGATCAGGCCGGCGTCGATGTTCGCATCGTTTTCACGGACATCGACCAATACGGGTGTAGCCCCGGTGTGAATAATCACGTTCGCAGTGGCCGTGAAGGTGTAGGGCGTCGTGATGACTTCGTCGCCGGGGCCGAGGTCCCACGCGGCCAGGGCGAGGTGCATTGCGGCCGTGGCCGAGTTCACCGCGTTCACGAACTTCGCCCCGGTGTATGCGCAAAGATCCTCTTCGAGCCCTTTCACCTGGCTCGCGGTCGTTAGCCAACCGCTTCGCAGCACGCTTTCGACCGCCGAGATGTCGGCCTCATCGAGTTGGACCTTCACGAACGGGATGCGCTGTTCGACCACGATGCAAGCGTAGAGGCGCGAAGGAAAAGGGAGAAGCGTGAGGTAGTACCACAGCTATTCCCTAGTGACCGTTCCCTCCGCGACGAGAACCACGGTCCCATCCGCTTTTTCTACGCGCCCAAATACGGTTTCCCGGGAGGGGATCTTCGAGGACCGGCCCACCGAGGCCGACGCTCACCCGGATAGCTTCGGATGGCCAGAGGACATTCGTGAACTTGACCAGCAGACGGCCGGTGCGGGCCCAGCGCTCGCCGAGCGACTGGTCGAGCAGTTCGCCGACGTAACCCATGGTCATTCGGCCACCGACGACGACATCGCGGAAGCCGAGTTCGGCGGATTGCTCGCGGTCTGAATGGTAGTTCCGCGAGCCGTGGAAGAATTCGCCACACATTTCAAGGGTGACAGTGCGTTCAAGCGAAGCCAACTCGTGCGTCGCTTCCACACGGGGCGCGCTGGCACCTTCCTTCGTGGCCGGGTCCCGGAACTGCACTTCGCCGGTCGGTGGGTTGTCGAGAAGGAAGCTCTGGTGGTGAAGCTGCCGCGAAGCCAGCCTTCCGTCTGAGTCGGTCAGGAGGGTCTCGGTGAGGAGGATGGTGCGGTCACGACGCGGATAGATGTCGATCACGCGCGTCGCGGTGGTATACGTGGCACCCGCTACGAGCGGCTGGTGAAACTCCCACTCGTGCCGGAGCCAGAGGTGGCCACGCTGCTGCGAGAACAACAGAGTCGTCTCGGCGGCGTTCGCGAGCATCTGCGGGAACCGAACCGTCAGACGCGAGTTCGAGGCCCGCCCGATAACTGGCGATGACGACGGGATCCGCCTTCCAATCTCGGGGGCGGACCACCTGGCCGATGTGCGGTTCAACATGCGTCTGGGTCATGGTGCGCACCATACGCCGAACACGGACGCCCGTGAGCGAGATGTCCGGCCCGCGTGAGCCTAGAATGGGCATGTGAGAACAACGCGACTGTACTTGACCCGGCATGGCCAAACGGTGACGAACACGGAGGGCCGGTTCTGCGGTCATTCTGAGACCGACCTGACCCCGAAAGGCGAGGCCCAGGCCAAAGCTCTCGGCTTGCGGTTGGCCAAAGTGAAACTGGAAGCCATCTACACCAGCGACTTTTCGCGGGCCATCAAGACCGCCGGCTTCATCGCCGGGGACCGCGCACTCACCCCCCGAGCCGACCCAGACCTCCGGGAACTGAACTACGGCGAATGGGAGCTTGAGAAAGGGGGCGATGTCGCGCGCAAGTGGCGAACGCAGTACCGCCTCATGCGCCACGAAGATCCAGCCTGGCGGCCACCCGGAGGCGAGAACGTTGCCGAAGTGCGTGCCCGTACCCGCGCCGCCTTCGACCGCATCGTCGAGGCCCATGAGGGCAAGAAGGTCCTGGTCGTCGCCCACGGCACGGCACTTAACTGCCTCATCTCAACGTTGCTGGACATGCCTGAGAGCCACGTGTTCCGCGTGGAAATCGCAAACTGCGGCCTCACCGAAGTCGACGTCCGGAAAGGCACCCCGTACGTCCAGAGCATGAACGACACCGCCCACCTCGCCGGAATCTAGCGGGCATGATCCCGGTTGGTGATAGCAATCGCCGGACGATCACGCCATGGGTGACTTACGCGATCATCCTCGTGAACCTCGGCGTCTTCCTGTACATGGTCATGCTTCCCTCCGAAACGCCCGTCGGCCGGCGGGAAGAGGCGCGCCAGTTCGTGGAGCAAACACGCTCAATCTGCTACGGCTACTCCACCTACCCGACCGATGCCGACCGATTCATCTGCAAGTGGGCCTTCCAACCGAAGGAATTCTTCGACACTGTCGCCGACAAGTCCCCACTAAGTTCTGGGGACCGCGGGGCCGCCATTGCCGCCATCGTGACCTCGATGTTCTTGCACGGCGGATGGCTGCACATCATCGGCAACATGCTCTTCCTCTGGGTCTTCGGCGATAACATCGAAGACAGACTCGGTCACGGCGCCTACCTGCTCTTCTATCTCCTCGCCGGAATCGTCGCTGCGCTCATCCAGGGCGCCATCGATCCTCAGAGCGTGGTGCCGGTGCTGGGCGCGAGCGGAGCCGTCGCCGGGGTGCTTGGCGCGTACCTGATCTGGTTCCCCGGATCGACCATTCGGGTAGTGATCCCGTTCTTCATTCTGATATTTATCCCCATACCCATACCCGCGTGGATCATGATCGGAGCATGGTTCGTCCAGAACCTGCTCGCTGGCTACGCGACAATCGCTGACGCTGCCGCGCCAGACCAGGGGATAGCCTTCTTCGCTCACATCGGCGGCTTCATCTTCGGAATGCTCATCGCCGTCCTCGCCGGTCAGCAGCCGAAAGCGTCAGTACCGCTAATGCCTGGTCCGTCAGATGCGAGTAACTTCTTTGTAAACAGTCCGCAACGTGAGTCTGGTCGAGGTTCCGGGTAGCAGGGGGCGACCGTAGGGTGGCCACTGGCGCCATGAATGTGCGCCGGGAGTTGCATGGTTCGTCGAATCGTCCTGGCCACCACTGGAAGTGTGCTCCTCGCAACTGTGTTGGCGATGGTCGCAATTGGTTCCCGTTGGCAGACGGCCGACGCGCTCACGAACTGCTCCACCAGCAGTTCCGGCATTAGCGGCACCGAACAACAGCTCGTGGATCTCATCAACGCCCACCGCCAGGCGAACGGCGCTGGGCCGCTCAAAGCATCGCCAAACCTGTCACGCGCCGCCGCGTGGATGTCCGAGGATCTGACGGCTTCGGGCGACTTCAGCCACACCGACTCGCTTGGACGCTCCGCCTTCCTGCGCGTGCAGCAATGCGGGTATAGCTCGAACGGCGCGGGCGAAAACATCGCCTCCACCGGTTCGGCAGCGAGCGCTTTCAACCTCTTTCTCACCTCGGCCGGACACAATCAGAACATGCTGAACCCGGCCTGGACCGTCATGGGTGTGGGCCAGACTGGCCGCATCTGGGTGGTCGATTTCGGGACAGCCGATGATTCGAACCAACCGTGGGATTCGGGCTCACCGCCCCCGCCCCCGCCACCACCAACAGCGACAGCAACCCCGCCGCCGGCAGGCGGAACCCCCACAGCTACGCCGTCCGCTAGCCCGACGCCTTCGAACTCGGGCGGCGGCGTGCAGGGCGCCTCACCTGCTCAGCCCACCGCTGGCGCCTTTCAAACCGTGATTCCCGCCCCAAACACTTCGCTGTACAGCCTCCCATCCAACGTCCCCGTGAAGCGCGCGATGCTGCAAATGGTGGCTACGGAATAGCTTAACAATTAACCACGAATTCAAGCTTCGAAGTTCCCTACTTTCCGTAACGGGAACGAAGCGGTACGGTGGCTTCCGGTCTCATTTATGGTTCAACGCACGCTCCTCGCCATCCCCGGAGTTCTCCTACTCCTTTTTGCCGTCGTCGCTGCAGGCGGCGTCCTGGGATCCCACCGCGCCTCGGCATTGACCAACTGCGAAACCAGTTCGGCTGGGTTCGATACCGGCGAACAAGCGCTCTTCGATGCCCTCAATGCATATCGCCAGGCCAACGGTGTGGCCCCGCTGAAGATTTCACCGAACCTCTCCCGAGCGGCCGCGTTCATGGCAGAGGATCTGAAAGCGAAAGGCTACTGGGATCACTTCGAACCCAGCGGCCGGTCGCCGTTCCAGCGAGCCTTCGACTGCGGCTATCCGAGCACGAACACGGGCGAGAACCTCGCCATCTCGTTCAGCGGCACCGGGGCGCTCGCTCTCTGGAAGACTTCGCCCGGCCACAACGCAAATATGCTCATGAGCCAGTGGAAAGTTGTCGGCATCGGTCAGGCCGGAGGCTACTGGGCCATGGACTTCGGCACCGTCGACGACTCGGGACAACCTCCGGCAACATCCGGGCCAACCAAAACGCCCACTGCCTCCCCGACCCCAACTGCAACTCCCACTCCAGGCCCGAACCAGCCCTCGCTGTACCCCATCCGACGCGCGATGCTGCAAATGGTCGCAGCGGAGTAACGGCTCCCTGGCTCCTGGAGTATCGAATCCAGAATCCGGTTCCTGCCGTATTGGTGTACCAAATTGCACCCTTTTCTTCGGGAACTCCCTAATGTGGCGCGCGTAAAGACGGGGTTACGATGCCCCAAGTTCCGGGTCTCGGCGGGGAGGACGTCTCTCGACGCTGCCGTGACTCGAGGGGGAGTAAATGGGGGAGGGCGCTCCGGCAACTACAGCCGGACGGTCACTGGACGCTGACGCGGCCAGAGCGGCGCTTGTGGAAGTTGGCGCAACCCGTGATCTCGATACCATTCTCGCTCGTAGCGCGGAGATAATTCTCGAGCGCTTCGGGGCGGATGTGGCATTCATTCATGCTGCCCGTCCCGGTCGCAAGCTTTGGGGCGCACCCAGTGCTGGCCCGTTGTCCGTCGAATCACTGTTTTCCGCGGCCGACACGTTCACCGACCCGCAATTCATCCAGCGATTGAAGTCGCATGCGTTCAATGTCCAAGCTGACCTCACATCGGTCGCTGACCGAAGCGTGGGCCAGGAAGCTATCTACGCCGCCGGCATTCGAAGCACCATGTGGACCTCCCTCGAAGGCGCCGCCACCGGCTCGCCACAGGGCTTCCTCTTTGTCGGCTCGCGCTCCCTCCGTGCGTTCGGCGAAGGCGACGTTCACGAGATGCAAACGCTCGCCGCCGCAATCGCCTGGTTCGTTCGCCCTGCCGTCCTCCTGGAAGAACGCCAGCTCGAACGCGGCTTACTTGAGGAAGAAACACGCCTCCTCTCCAGCATGGCGGAGGCCGAAACCGAAACTGAACTGCTCACCATCTTCGCCGAGGGGATACGGCGAGCTCTCTCAGCCGATGGCTCGCTGGTTGTCCTCCAGCCTCCCACCGGCGGGCTCCCGCACTTCGTGGGCGCCCCCGAAAGCGCATTTACCGCAGCGCATTGGAAATCCGCGCGCGATGCCATCGTCACTGGCGACCATCGTTCGCTCCTCGAGCGCGCGAAGGAATCCGGTGGCTTCTCCGTTCCGGACCTGGAAGTCCGGGCCGAGACCGCCATCGAAGTGTGGCTGCGTGATTCGGTTGGCGTTCGATTCGATCGCGGCTGCGGCCCGCTCTCAGAAATGGGGCGGATTGGGTCTCGGCGTGGCGGCACTTCGAAAGTCGCCTGGACTGTGGTTACCAGCCCAAACGGCGTTCATCTCACGCCTGACAAGGGTTCTTGAAATCAGCGTGGAGCGCCTCCGGCGGGGAGTCATCGCCATCGAGCACACAATCGAACTCGAGCGCCAGACCGACCTCATGGCAGTCGGTGCCGAGATGGTCGAGTCGCTCTCAGCCGCGGAGGACATGTCCAGCGCCTGCGGTCTGATTAGCTCGCGCCTCCGGCAGTTCTTCGAGGCAGACCACGTCGCTTTCGGCCTGATTGACCTCGAAACCGGAGCCCGCAACGTCCTCGGCTTCAGTTCCTCCGTGATGGAACGGGCAGAGTTCAGTTCGCAACTTTCGGATTTGGATTCGGACATATACGCTCGCCTCGTCGCCAGCGGGACCGGGGACTGCCTCCCAGACCTGGTCGAAGAAGACTCGCTGAATACGGCCGCTGCCAGGGTTCTTAGTCTCGGAATAAGAAGCCTGATGAGAACTCCGTTCCGGCTGTCCGATGGCACGGTAGGAATCGTCACTATAGGAAGCTGCAAACCGAACAAGTACAGCGAAGCCGATTCAGGACGCTCGCTTGAGCTTTGCCGGTCGGTTGCGGTTGCGATCGACCGGGTCGGTCTAATGACGCGCGCTGCGGCAACTTCGGCACTCCTCGATGCCAAAACGCGGGTCCTCGGTGCGTCGGCAGCTGCGGGCAGCGCGGAAGCCGCCGCGACCGTGTTTGCACAAGAATGTCAGCGCCTCTTCGGTGCAACGGTCGCCGCCGCTGGCATCTTCGCAGGCGGGGTTGTGGAGGTCATTGGTGCCGCCGGTACTGAGAGCGACGACGTGGCTCTTATGTCGTGGCTCGCTCCGGAGAATGCAGGCGAAGAGCAATCATCCGGCCAGTTGGCGAATGGCAACTTCTTGCGTGCCACTCTGATGGATTCCGCCGGCGAGACACTGGGCGCCGCCATTATTGCTAACTCTGCGAACCAGCGCCGTTGGGAAGAGGCTGATGAGAGTCGCTTTCGAGACCTCGCCGCGGCCCTCGCTCTCGTGATTGAACGAACCCGGTTGGCCGAGGCGGCCGCCGAGAAGTCGGCCAAAGTCCAGGCTCTCACACAGTTGTTGAGCACCCTAAGCCTCTCCGCACCGCCGGAAGAGGTGGCAAGCCTTATCGCCGCACAGGTGCGCCAGTTTCTTGGGGCCGATGGCGTCATGGTGTACGCCTTCGACCGCGACACCGGCCAACGGCACCGGATCGCCTTCGACGCGATCACTGGTCGAGTAGACGCACCCGAACGCGTGTCGCTAGACCATTCCACGTCCTACCAGGGAACAAGAGACCAGCCGTTTACCTTCTACTCAGCGCTGAACCCTGCAGCCAGCCCGGATTGGCTGCGTGACTCCGCAGAACGAATGGGCTTCCGGAGCGCGGTCTGCGTCCGACTCGACGCGGCGGGCGAACCAGTTGGGATGGTGGCAGCCGGCAGCGCGGATCCCGCACGAATAACCCTGAAGGATCTCGACAGCCTCATCGCGGTCGCGGCCCCGGTTGGAATGGTGCTCGAACGGGCCCGTGCGGTCACCGCCCTAAGCGAAGAGACCCAACGCACACAGGCAGTACTCGACATCCTCGCCGCGCTCGGGCCCGCCGAATCCATCGACCTCGTGGCAGGTCCGGTGGCTGAAGCCTTGCGGAATATGTACGCCACCGACCACTGCAGCATTTCATCGATCACCGGCGAGATTGCGACACTCGTCGCAGCGGATTCTGCCGACGTGCCATGGACTACCGGCCAGCACACAGCAGTCGAGAGGTTCTGGGATGAACAGGGCAGCAGCCCGGCGCCGGCAGTACGAGTTATCCCCGACCTGGCGGCCGCGGCGCAGCTCTCTCCAGCGCTGCAGGAAGCTCAAAACCACGGTCTCCGCTCAGTGATGCAAGTCCTCATTGGTACACCATCGGACCCCGTCGGCACGGTAATCGTCGGCTCAACGCAGCCAGAGAAATTCAACGAGTTCGATGCTCGACAGCTGGCAAAGATCGTTCAGCCTTTGGCAGTCGTCGGACGTTACTTCCGGAGTCAACGAGAGACTGCGGTTCGTACTCGACGGCTCGAAACCACCAACCGCGTCCTTTTGCGATTGAGCGCGGGTGGGACACCGGAGCATCTTGCTCGAGGCTTCCTCGCCGAATGCCGAAGCCTATTCGATTCGCCGCACGCACTTGCCGTGCAGTTCGACCAGGAAACGCGGACCGCGCGGGTACTCGCAATGGACAGCAACTACCCAATTGCAGATTCGTTGCCCGTCGAGTACGCGCTAGAAGAGGCCCACACAGCCCGTATGCTTCGCCAACCGACGCCCGAACTCGTTCTGGACTCGCGCAACGAATCCGCGTTGAACGCCCATCATCACCACCTCATATCCGCGGGGGCGTATTCGGCAATCCGCGCGCCAATCGTGGTCCACGACACGGTTCGCGGCGCCGTCTCGCTCTGGGGCGAGGGTGCCGGACGGTTTTCCGCCGAAGACGCGGAACTACTCGGTTCGCTTACGCGCCCACTCGCCCTCGCGCTTGAGAAGGCGGCGGCTCTCGAATCGCTCGGAGAAAGCGAGTTGAAGTACCGCTCGCTGGTCGCCCAGGCCGATGAGATGATCTTTCTGTTCGATCCCAAGAGCTTCAGAATCCTGGATGCGAACGCCTTCACCTGGGCCGCGCTCGGCTACTCTCCCGAACAAGCGGCCGACTTCACCTTTGATCGCATTTTCGATGGCGGTCCCGAAGAACTCCGCGACACAGTCGCTTCTGCGATTGCTGACGGTGAACTGCGGCTCAGCGCGGCTCGCTTCATCCGGCGCGACGAATCGCGGCTGGATGTTGACGCGGTAGCGTCCATGGTTACTTTCGGCGGCAAACAAGCCATCCTCGTCCTCGCGAGAGACGTGTCCGAACGGAACGCACTGCTCCGCCAGCTCATGCAGAGCCAGAAGATGGACTCGCTCGGGGCCATGGCGGGCGCGGTTGCCCACGATTTCAACAATCTGCTCACAACAATCCTCGGGTTCGCTGGCCTTCTCAAGCGCTCACCGAACCTGGATAGCGAAGAGCGCGAGAACCTGGCCCTCATCGAAGATGCATCGCGCAGGGCTGCCGACCTCACCGGTCGGCTTCTGTCGTTCTCACGGGGCGGCCTGGCCCGCTTTGGCAGGGTAGACCTGCGCACCGTCGCAGAAGACACCTTGCAGCTCGCCGAGCCGACTATGCACTCGAAACTCACCGTCGTGCGCTCGCTTCCGAACAGCCCGGTTCTCGTTGAAGGCGACGCCGGGCAACTGCAGCAGGCTTTGACCAATATCGTTCTCAACGCCCGTGACGCGATGCCTGAGGGTGGGACGATCAAAGTTGTGTTGCGCGTCGAAGAGACAGTTGCACTGCTCGAAGTGAGCGACGATGGCCCCGGAATGGACGAAGAGACGCGCATGCGGATCTTCGAACCCTTCTACACCACCAAAGCCCCAGGTTCTGGCACAGGCCTGGGAATGGCCATCACCTACGGCATCGTCCAGGGACACCATGGCGATATCGCGGTCGAGAGCACGCCGGGGCAAGGCACGCTTTTCAGTATCAGCCTGCCGCTGTTCATGGTGGACTCCGAGACTCCCACTGAAGACGCATTCAGCGCGGGCGAAGGGAACCTCGTCCTGGTCGTAGACGACGACGCCATGGTGCGTCGCACAACCACAGCCACCCTGGCCGAACTCGGCTACAACGTCGTCGAGGCGCCGGGGGGCTCCACAGCGGTCGCGATTCTCCAGGCACGCCCAGACCGCTTCTCAGCTGTCCTGCTCGACCTGGTGATGCCCGGGATGACCGGAAGCGAAACCTTCCGGGCGCTCACCGCCATCCGCCCCGACCTGCCCGTGGTCGTCTGCACGGGCTACGCCGCAGACGCCCACATCGACACCGATGTGAAGCGACGGATCGCGGGGCTGGTACAGAAGCCATTCTCGGCCGAACGGCTGGGCCGGGCCCTGGTCGCAGCGGGCGCACTGCCCACGCGCCCCTCTCGCATCTAACTCACACCGGCAGCGACTTCCCGGTCGAACTTTTTTTCGTTTCGCGGAGTGCACTTTCAGATTCAGGTAAGTCTTGCGCTCAGGTTCGGGTGTACTGACAGCTCATGTCGTGAAACGGGTCAGCCCTTGGGACACACCGTCCGCTGGCCCGTCCCGCGTTCCGCTCCAGCGCAGGACAACAAAAAGCCCCGCCGAAGCGGGGCTTTCTGGTTTGCCTTTTGGGCTGTGCCGGATTAGCGGCTGCGGCGTGCAACGGTCGCGCCACCAACGCCGAAGGCGATGGCACCGAGGCCGAGTGCAGCGTACAGCCAGCTGGCCGAGTTGCTGTTCGTTGTGGCAAGCGAATCACCGGTAACCGGTGGCTTCGGGGTCGCCGTCGCTGTAACAGTCGGGGTCGTGTAGGTCAGGTTGACCGTGTTGAGTTCGTAGTTCTTCCACGAACCGGTCTCGTTGGCCTTCTTACCGCCGATGTAGAACGTCACCGTAGCGCCTTCGACGCCGCAGTTCGGCGTTGCGCCGGGATCCAGGGCCGGGGAGTCAACCGCATAGCGGGCCTCTCCACCAGCTGCGAATACCGTCGTCGCGCCACAGGTGGCGCTACCGATGCGGAGTTCGATAAGCGTGCCAGACGCCGGGGCTGCTCCGTCGACCTTTACAGATCCTACGAAACGAGCCGGCGGGCTTGGCGGTGATTCTGCGGAGACGGTCGATACGCCGAGCGCACCGCTCGCCGCGAAAAGGACAATGCCCAATACCGCAGCAAGTGAACCGCCACCGAGCAACTTGAGAACCTTCGTCATTGAGTGCTCCATTCCTGTCTTACGACCAGGTCAAAAAGCTCACTCCCGGGCCACCCCCTCCCCGAAGGGAGGAGGCAGTTCCGGAAGAGAGCTAGTTGACGTTGGACGCGATAGTCCAGGTGACGGACGACGGTCCGGTGATGGCGATCCAGTAAGCCTGGCCCGTCTTCAGCGAGGTCAGGTCGTTCGCGCCAGGGACGTTAACCCCGGACGGGAAGAACCCGAGCCACTGCTGTGCCGAGGCGTCCCAGCCGTAGATGGCCGTCACGCTCGCCGAGATGTCGTTGCCACCAGGATTCTTCCCGGAGGTACCGGTGCCCTTGATGGCATCGTTCACGGTGATGGCGTCCGCGCCAGCCCAGGTGACCAGGCTCCAGCGGAAGTTCAGCGTGTAGGAAGTCGTGTTCGTCAGATCGATGATCTTGTCGAACCCGATGTTCCCTTCGTCGTCATGAGCGATCGTCAGAACGTTCAGGACGCCGAGGAGGCTGTTCGAGACCTTGATCCAGGCCTGGCATTCGTCCGTTGCACCGGAAGCCGCCAGCGAGCTGAGCGGGAATTCCTTGATGCCGGTCGTTGCCGGGTCGTTCACTGCGGTCGAGAAGGTCCAGAGGCCAGTAGCGAACTGCTTGCCATCGTTGATGGTGCCCTGGTCGCTCTGACCGATGATGATCCCCTCACCGGAATCGATGAGGAAGTCAACGGTCTCGATTGGGTCGACACTGCCGATGGTGTAGTCATCGTCGATAGACGACAGCACCGGGTGCAGCAGCGTGGTCCACGAGGCCGCAGATGCGTAGCAGAAGCCGTCGCGGTCAAGTGCGTGGAAGACCACGTACTTGAACTGGTCGGTCTCGCCAGCTTCAACGGTCACGTCCTTGTACCCGCCCCACGTCCAGGTGACGGTGGCCGAGTTCGAGAGGACCGGGAAGTGCTTCCCGCGGAAGTCCGGGTAGTCAACGGTAGCCGTGATGGTACCGGTGCCCACGTGGTCTCCAGGTGCGCAGTGCTTGCCGCCAGCGAGGACGTTCGTCGTGCAGGCGGTGAGGTCCGTCCGGTAGTCGCCGTTGGCGGTGACCATGAACTCGCCGTGGTTGTCGCTGTAGACAACGAGGTCGCGAGCAATGGTGCCGTCGCCGTAAGCGCTGCGGATTGCGTTCAGTTCAGTCGTCTGAGCCGAGGTGAACGTGTCACCGAAGCCAGCCGAGTTGCTGCCGATGATGGCCGGCTGCCAGAAGGCATAGGAACCATCGCCGTTGCCGCCAGGGCCGTCATTGCCCCACGTGTCCCAGAAGTAGCCGCCGCCGACTGCGATAGCCGGGATGAACGGGCTGTCCGGGATGTCCGTGAAGTAGAAGCCGTTCGGGTATACCTGCGCGGTCGGCGAGTTCGCCGTGCCGTTGTAGTAGACGTCCGACTTCAGGACCTGCTTGATGAAGCCAGTGCCGCGGAGTGCAACGCTGACCATTGCCGGGGGCATCGGAGCGTCCCACCAGTCGACGTCGCCGTCGGCAAGGATGGTGTCGCGGATGTTGTCCGGATCGATGTCGCTGAGGGCAGCGCCACCGAGGCCGTTAGCCAGCGAGGCCCGGGATATCGAGCAAGCTGTACGGACCCTCGAACGGGACGCCACTGATCAGGAAGATCGTCGCGCCAGCTGCCGGTGTGGCAGATGCGCTCGGGCTGAACTTGAGCAGGTTGCTCACGCAGCTCGTAACGGTGCGCGTTGTGCTCGCACTGCTCGAGAAGACGATCGTCGCACCAGCGCTGATGTTGTCACAGGTGTTCACAACGACCTGCGAGGTGCTATTGGAAGCGCTTGCAACCACGATCGCCGACCTGTGCCGATGTCGTTCCAGCCGGGTTGGCCAGGGCGACTCCGCGGGTGTTGTTCGGGGCAAACATGATGTCGTAGTACGGGCGGAACTGCTCAGCAGTGCCGATCGCGTCCGAACCATCAGCCGGGTCAGCAGGACCACCGGCCAACAGCGGCCAGTCGTTCGGCATCACCCAGCGGTTGGCCGGCAATACGTTGAGCGGGTTGCTCGTGTCGGCGGCGCGGCCCGACGGGTTGCTGTTCGTGAACCAACCGGTTACCCGGCCGCGAACCAACAGGTCCTTCGAGACGTTCCATTCCGTCGCGTTATCCGCGTCGTCCTTGCTTGCGTCCCACGGGTTGCCCGGCGAGTAATCGCCATGCGTGCCAGTGGTAGTAAAGCCACCGAGCGCAACGTAGTCGTTGTTCGAAGTGGCGTTGTGGTCAGGCTTGCTGACCTGCGTCACCAGCGACACGTTGATCGTGTTGATCTTCATGTAGTAGATGACAAACGCGTGCTTCGTCACGTTGATCGACTCTTGGCTCTGCAAAAAGTTGATGCGCTGGGGGCCGTCGAGGACGAATGCCTCGATATCAACCTGGCCCTGGTCTTCGGATTCGAAGAGGACGCGGCTGATGCAGGAACCCTGCGGGTTGTCCGGGATGTACTCGTCGGCCTGAACATTATCGCTGCTCACTTCGACGATCGCCTGATCGCTACCGTTGATGTAGGTATCGAGACCAGGAACGAAGTTGCCCGGGCCAGAACCCTTCACATACGTGACATCAAAGTAGTTGTTGAGATCGTAGAACGGGCACTCGCCTTCCGGCGCGACCGATTCGTTGTTCGCCTGGTTGTAGTCGCCGGGGAGCGATAACGCCAGTCGTGCTCGAGGACGATGCGCTGACCGGCCCAGGCGAGGAAGACCTGCTTCTGGGTGGCGGAGGCGCTACGAAGTCGATGATAGACTTCTTCCTCAACGGTGAGGCCGGTGCCGCTCGACCGAGAAGGGTCGGGTAATCGACCTGGATGTTTACCTTGGTCGACGATCGTGCCGGTCAGTCGTTCACAGTCGCCAGTAGTCGTGCCGACGTGAACGGCTCGCTGGCCGAGGACAGTCCGTCGCTGCCGAGCTTCGTCGTGCCGTAGGGGCTGTGAGGTGCGTAGTCACCACAGGTGCCGCCGACGAGACACAGCCGCAGTGCACGTCGGCACGCGTGAAGTTCGACCTTGGCGCCGTAGGTGACGTATTACGCTGGTGTACCAGCTGATTGTGTGCGTGGCGATCGGACGTTCGGGAGTAATGGTGCCGGTCGCACCAGTTGTACTTGCCCGTCGCCGGGTTGAAGCACAACGGCATGATGATCGTGGTCGGTGGTTCGTGTCGTTGAGCGTCGTGCGCTGGGCTGCCGGAGGCCGCTCGGCACGATACGTAGGAACGAGGATGTTCCATTCCTTGATGATGGAGTCGTTAACGGGGCTGGTGCCGCCGTTGCCATCATCGTTGGTGTCCCAGTCGATCGTGTACGTGGCGCCATCGGCACCGACGTAATCGAGGCTCTGCTGTCGCCAGCGCCCGTGGAGTACCACGAGATCGTCAGGTCGGGCTCGCCGTCGCAGTCGACACCAGCCGTTACCGGAGCCTTGCCGGTGAAGACGGTGATGTTGCTCGCGGTCGGGGACTGCGGGCCAACATTCTCGTCGCCGACGTTCGGCATCAGGGACCTGGTTGATGAAGTCCGAAGGCTGAGCGTTCAGCTGGGGATCAATCACGGGTTGTTGTTCGCGGATGCCCTATCAGTCACACAAGACCGTGTGCTGCGAGCCGCGAACGTTGTTGTTGATTTCCTGCAGCGAAATGACGTTGCCGTTGTCGTCAACGTGGCGAAGCTCGCCGTGTGACGTACGTCGTTGCAGTGCGCAATCGGCAGTAGTGACGCAGTGTTCGCCGTTGTCATCGATCAGCATCGAGGCTGACCGTGCCGATCGCCCGGTCACGGTGACGGTCGACGTTCGTGAGCTGAACGTGGTCGGGCTGAAAGCACCGTAAGGTGACGTCGGGCACGTCCACCAGCGGTGTCGCGCTTAGGAGCCCCGACCGTTGTTCGGACGAAAGTGTCGTCGATCACGCAGCTGTTGCCGCGACTTACCGGTCGCCGCGGGAATGGCCCGAACGTGAACGTGTACGTTGCGCGCGCGCCATCGGCGTTGGTCGACGGCGCTGACCGGTCCGCGTTGAAGATGGGGGCGCCAGCAGTGTGATGGCGCCGTTGTGGTCGTCATCGGCCTGTCGGCTGAGGCACTCGGGTCGTTGACGCGCTGACCGGATGACCGACGCCCGCGAGTTGGTCGCGGTTGACCGAGTGGCCGCCGATTCCAAGAGTGCACAGCAGTCGGAAGTGCCGGCGTGAGGTACACGTGCACCGCGTTGAAGTGCGGTGCAGTCAGGCAATGGCCCGAACCGACGTGAGGTCCGTTTGCCCGTGACAAGTGACGTCGCCGAGGTTCGCCAGACTCGAAGTGGCCGACAATCGTTGGCGCTGACCGTCATGTTCACGCAGTGGTAGGCATCGGTGCTAGTCAGACCGGCGTCCGGAGTGACCGCGGCACCAGCAGTGGTGACGTCGGACCACTGTGTAGCCGCGACCGCGGTACGTCGGCATGGGACCGTTCGGCAACTGAGTGCCAGCGGTCGCAAAGACCGCGAAGGCGGCGACGATGGCGATGAGCCATGCGATTCGCTTTCCGCCTACCGTCTGAGCAATTTCCTTACTCAAATAGTGTTTACCTCTCCAGTCAATTTGGCCTTGCATTTGCAGTGGGCCTCTACTGGTTCTTCGGGGTAGTTAGCCCCAGTTCGTTATGGGTGTTGCCGGCCGCGCCTTGCGGAACGTCCGGATCCGGACTCGCCCGGATTTGCGGGCAATACGCTTTGTGGATGTACCACGGAGGCACGGAGAACACGGATGCTCTCCGAAAGAACTCTGTGGGCTGCCTTGAACACCTGGGAGGTTTTGGAAGTTCACTCGGTCCCGTTAGGAACCTCCGTGTTCTCCGTGTCTCCGTGGTGCCCTTCGGTCGTCCACGTTGGCGAGGTCGCCCGCTCGTCTGCCGCCTTGGCCCTGGCGCTGTGCCGGGCGGGTCCGGGCTTTCCCTCTATGCGTCTAAATAGGTATCAGTACGTTCTTCATGAGTTGCGGCTCCTGGGGCAGAGCGGCCCCGCGCCGAGCGTCAACCCACGATGGCAGTTCCTCCCTTCGTGGAATAAATCTCAGAACCGAAAGCCCGCTCGGAGCGGGTTCCTCTGCAGAAAGCAAAGGAACCCGGTAGAGCGAGCGCTTTCGCTAAACCGGCCACTAGTGAAGTGGACTGGCGGAACTGGCTAAAACCCAATGCGCCTCCCATGGCAACGAGAGCACCATGCTCCCGCCCGGGCGCGAGGCCCCGGCGTTGGTAAAGTCTTGCGAAAGGTATCGAGCGAACCACCAAGGGTCAATCTCTCCAAACGCCTAGATCGAGACGTCAAACCCCGAGGGGCAGACTCCCGTACGAGGTTTAGAACGCGGCAAGGTGCATAAGGGTTAACGCCGATTTTCCCCAATTCGTGAATTGCCGCGACGAATTTTGCTGGAGCGGACGGGGTGGCCGGGGGAAACTCGGCCGAATGAATCGCAAGACATCGGCCCTCGTAGGTACCCTCGGCATCGCCCTCTTGTTCATTGGTATGGCGATGGTGTCCGCAAATCCCACCTCGGCCGATGACCTCGTGGCCCGTGCCTATGTGCCCCTCCTCGCTGGCGATGACGCGACAGGCAACGGCGCCCTCGCCACGTCGACCCCGATACCGGGCGGCTGCGCAGGCCCGCGCTCGGCAGTGCGGACGCTTTCGGATTCGGATGCCGGGTTCGAACGCGAGCCGGTGGCCTCGTCCCTCATAGCGCTGCTGGACGAACAGGCGCCGTCTTCTGCCGGAACCGCACGGATTTCGCCGCTCGAGTCGGGCGTGGTTCGAATCGAAGCGTACCTGCAGGGGCTGCAGTCGGGTCCCGGGCAGAGTCTCGAATTGCTGCTCGCCAACGCGCCCGGCGATTTCAACGTGGTCGCCGGTATGCCTCACGGCCAGTGCACGAATGAGGCGTCGAGTTCAGATAAGGCGACGCTGGCGCAGGTGCGCGTCGCCTACCAAACCACCTGTGGCACGAAGACCGGGCCGCGCACTCCGGTGGCGGTGGTCATCGAAGCTGTACCGCACTGGTCGCTCGGCCCGAATGGCCCGCAGATTTCGCTCTGGCCGATCCTCGATTTCCAGCTCGCGGATGGTTGGACCTGCGCAGGAGTAGCGCCAACCGCGACGGCCACGCCAACGGTGGTGCCGCCGATCGACGTTCTCTACCTCTCGGTCGAACCACAAATCGTTGCTCCCGGCGGGACGGTCCATCTCACGGCGCGGGCCGAACCTCCCGGGCCCGGTCACGTCTGCACGCCATCGTTCTCGGAATTCTCGCCACCGGCGGGGCTGCAGCCTGTCGAAACGACCGGGACGGAACCGGCGCTTACCGGTGCCGACGGGAAGGTGTCCTGGGATGTTGCTATCCCGGCGAACACCGCGATTGGACTGGGGCGGTTCCAGGTGAACTGCGACAACAAGGGCGGTCAACGCGGTAAAGATTATCGTCGCTGAGTAACCTGTTGCGTTGCTGGTGACCCGGCGAAACTGGCCTGATGCGTGGAATTGGCGTTCGGGAGTGGGTCGCCCTCGGGGCCCTGGGCCTTGCCCTCTTTCTGGCCTTCTGTTTTTCGATCCCAGTTCATCGGGCAACGGCGGTGACGCGCCCTCCGGGACGATCGCTCTCGGCTTCACACCAACCAGCACCGCCGCACTGGACCGCCACCCCGGAACCCACAGCAACCCCACTGCCGCCGAAGAACCTCGCTCAGCCGGAAGGCACCTGGTTCGTCACCTACTTCGAAAAGAGCAAATCGGGGCGGGGAACTGCGGATCGGCGACGGTACGCTGCCTCGTTGGCGTTCGATATACCCGGCCGGCCCTTCCCGGACGTTGCGGACGACGCGTGGAGAATCGAAGCGAGGCTCGGCGCGCCCCTCGAGCCCGGGCGCTACCAGCTGTCACTCGAAGTGGACGGTGGCCTGAAAGTGACCGTCGATGGCGTGCTGGTCCACGAATCGGCGGACACCAGCAGTCGACGGACGGAAACGGTGGCGTTCGAACACGGGAGCGGCTCCGTGAACATCCTCATCAGCCTGGAAGACTCGGGCGGCCCGGCGTTCCTCAAGTGGCGCTAGCGCCGAACGAACCACGCGTTTAGCCAGCCTCCGACTGATTTTCAGCGGTGGAAACCGCGCATCAGATACGTCGTTCGGGTATTCGAACTCCACGTCCGCCACCCGAAGCTCACTTCATGCCTGCCCCTTCGAAAACCGAAAGCCCCATCACCCGCCACCACCTGGAACCGAGAGCGTCAGCGACCGGCCACCATCCCCTCCAGCGCAGCGCCGAAGGCCCCACAACCCGACCGCCACGCCCCACGCTCACGTGCGCCCACAAACCACACCGATCGCGACACGATCTGTCAGTACACCTGAACCTGAAGCACGTAATAGACCTGAATCTAAATCGCGCAAAATCACGCACGAAAAAATCGGCGACCCCGGTCCCCACTCATTGCTCGTTGCTCATCACTCATTGCTCGCTCAATACCGCCGCCCGCCGACCTTCACGCGCAGGTACAGCAGCCGCCAGGCCACCGTCAGCGCCGAGATGCTCGCGAGGACGATCAGCGTCCAGTAGCACTCCCCGAGGACAGCCCCGACCGCCGCGACCAGCGAGCGCACGTCGCGGCTCGCCAGCCCGAAGATGGAATCGAGGCGGCCCGATTCGATCACGTCGGGCAGGTCGGCTTCGATCCGCGCGCGGCTGTAACTGACGATCAGTGCCGCGCCGATAGCCAGGGCCCCGAAGAACTCGGGGTGCGCATGGTCCTCGAATCGGATCGCGAACACCGTCATCCCGGCCAGCATGATGGCGTCGGCGTAGCGGTCGGTCACCGCATCGAACACGCCCCCGAAGCGGGTGGCCATGTTCTTCAGGCGAGCGAGTTCGCCGTCCACCCCATCGATAACGCTGACCGCCTGGATGGCGACGCCCCCGGCGATGTTCCAGCCAGCCGCCAGCATCGCCCCCGCCGCAACCGCCAGCACCAGCGTGAACGCGGTCACAGCGTTCGGCGTCGCCGGCGTCGAAACGAGCGCCCGCGCGGCGGGTCGGCTCAGGGGCCGGTTGAGGTAGCGCGACACGATCCCGTCGTAGGTCATCGGACGCTGCCCGCGGCGACAAGGCGGGTGGCCGCCTCCAGGTCCGCGGCCGTGTCGATGTCGTACCAGCTCGCCCCGGAGACATCCACCGCGTCGAGCCCACCCATCGCGATGAGCTCGCTGAAGATGCGGCTCAGCTCGCAATCCTCCGGGGCGGCGTCCACGGCGGCCCAGGCATCCGGCGTAAGCAGGAAGGCGCCGGTATCCAGCGCATCCCAAGGTTCGAGCTGCTTACCGATCGCCGAGACCCGGCGGCCGCCGTCCGCGAGCCGTACACGCGTGGCCTCGTCGACGTACTCGGCCGGCCACGGCGCCGCGTCCGTCGCGATGAGGCTCGGCCCTCCCGGCCGATGCGCACCCAGCAGCCCACTGAAGATGCCCGCGGAGAGCATGTGGTCCGCCATCAACAGAAGGAAAGGCGAATCGCCGCACACTTCGCGGGCCGCGCGCAGAGAGAGCGATGCCCCGGCTTCAAAGCGCGGGTTGTGCACGAACTCGACCGCCATCCGTTCGGGAACCTGGCTCGCGATGCCTTCGCGCAGCTGATCGGCGCGGTGTCCGGTGACGATGATGACATCGCTGACGCCGCACACCTGGAGAGCGTCCAGCGTGTAGCCAACCATCGCCCGGCCGGCCACGGGGACCAATGGCTTCGGCATCGCGTGCGTAGCGGGACTAAGTCGGCCGCCATCACCGGCGGCGAGAACTACGGCGCGCAAGCGCATGCCGAGCATCGAACAATCACGCATCTATACTAACGGTCAGCGGGCATCTCGCCCGAGCGCGTCTGGCGCGGTAGGATTGCGACGCCGGGCGGGGCAATCCCTGGAGGGCGTTCGACCTATGTGGAAGACGATCGGATATCTGACCGCGGCTTGCGGAGTGTTCATAGGCCTGTTGATCACGCTGGCGATAGTCGGACTGAAGGCGTAGTCCCTTCCCCGGCAATCCAGCTCGCGGCCAGTCCTCGCATGTGAGGACGCGGCCGCTTTTTCATGCCTTCTGCGAGTGTTGGCCTCATTCGGCCAGTGGCACGATGACGGTGATCGACGTGCCAGCGCCGAGATCGCTTTCGATCTGGTACTCGCCGCCGATCTTGCCGGCGCGCTCGCGCATCGTGCGAAGGCCAAGGTGGCCCGGGAAGTCGCCATCCACATCGAAGCCGCGACCATTGTCACGGACCAGAAGGGTCGCGTTCGCGCCGTCGGTCGAAAGCGAGAGTGTGACCGCCGAAGCGTCGGCGTGCTTGGCGATGTTGTGGAGCGACTCCTGCGCGATTCGGTAAAGTGCCTCCTTGGCCCGAAGCGAGAGCGCCGGTTCGTCGCAGAGCATCGCCGAGACATCGATCCGGAAGCGCGAGCGAATAGCCGAGGCCTGACGTTCGAGGGCAAGAACCAGCCCCTGCTGCTCCAGCGACTCCGGGACCAACTCGAAGATGAGCGCACGAGTCTCGGCAAGGCCGCTTTCGGCAAGCTGAACGATGTACTCGATCGGCTCCAGCACATCGTTGGCGGCTCCATCGCCAAGCCTTCGCCGTGCCGTCCGCGCTCCCAGGCCAATGCCATATAGCGCCTGCGAAACCGAATCGTGGAGTTCACGCGCGATGCGCTGGCGCTCCTCCATCGAAGCCGAGAGCTGGGCCTGCTCGAAGAGCAAAGCGTTCTGGATCGCGAGCCCTGCCCTTGTGGCGAACGCATCGAACAGCCGTCGGTCGCCGTCAGTGAACTTTCGGGGCCGGTTCCAGCCGATAGTGAACAGGCCCCAGAGTTCGCCCCCGACGATGACGGGAATCTCTGCGAAGCTGCCAGGGCGGCCGTCGCGCAGTTCTGGCGGGAGCTGTGTCGTCTCTCGGATGTCGCCAACGAGCGCTGTTTCGAACGGTGGTCCCAGTCGCGCGAAGTGTTCGCGACCGAAGCTCCGATAGCGTGAGGCAATCGGTGAGAGTAGGTCTTCAGGGATAGCCACAGACGAGACGACACCGAGCCTATCGTCCTCCTGCCAGCTGACCACCAGGCTCGAATCGCCACCGAGGAGGTCCACGGAAAGCGTGGTCATCGCCTCCAGCACGCCTTCGAGCGTGAGCGTTCTATGCATCGCATAGTCGGCGCGGTATAGCGCCTCGAGTTCGTCTGTCCGTCGCTGCGCCTCTTCGAACAGCTGAGCGTTTTGGATCGCGAGGCCGGCACGCGTTGCCAAGGTGGAGAACAGGCGACGGTCGTTCTCGGTGAATGTGCGCCGATTCAGGTAACCGAGAACGAAGACGCCGAAGAACTCGCCTCCCACGAAGACGCGAATATCCACCGTGCTGGCCGAAGGCGTGAGGTTGCGGATCTCCTGACTGATCGACGGCGTGTTCTGGACATCCTCCATGATGTGCGGAGCCTCGGTTGTGCCCTTGAAGAACGAACGATCCCGCTTGTGGTAAATCTGTTGCAATTGCGAGAGTTCATCTTCGGCCACGCCGCGCGCAGCGAAGGCGTGTAGCCGTCCTTCGTCGTTGAAAGTCAGAAGCATGCTGCGGTCCGCGCCGAACAGATCAACCGCCAGATCGATCATCGATTGGAAGACGTCATCGAGGCGCATCGACCTATGGAGCGCATGGTCGAATCGCGACAGCGCATCAAGCTCTTCTGTGCGGCGCCGGGTTTCATCGAGCAGCCAGGCGTTGTCCATGATTGGAGCAGCGTGTTGGGCGATGGCACGGGCGAACGCGATTTCGTCGTCATCGACGGCGTCGTCTTCTGCGTAATAGAGGTAGACGACGCCGATCGTTTCCGGGCGGTTGAGGAATGGCGTCCCAACGAGCGTGGAGTACGGCAGCCGCGAGATGACGTCCCTCATGTGGGCGTATTCAGCCTGCGAGAGCATGAACTCGGGAGCATGGCGCAGAACCCACGTACGGCTTTGGGTGACGGCCTCGCGCAGTTCCTGCATGGCCTGAGGCGACTGCTTCCGAACCTGCAGCATGCCGTCGACGTAGCCATCCGGAAGGTTCTCAGTGCCGACTGCGATAGCAGTGAGATTGGCTGGCTCCATTAAGATCAGTCCCGCAGCCACGGCGGAGGTGCTGTCGACGATGTTCGATGCGAGCCGCGTGAGCACCTGCGGCAGAGGCTGGTCGTAACGTACCTGGGCAGCAAGACCGACGAGCGTTTCGGCCCGGTGAAGGCGCGCCTCCAGCTCCCGGGTCGAGGAATCTTGCTGGACGGAGGTCGCGGCAGTTCCGTCGGCGGCTGGATGGGACCGTTCGGGCACGAATGGACGGTATCCGATCGAGTTCCTGTTTAAAAGATGGGTACGGCGTTTCCGGTTGGGGGCGCCGGAGTATCATTGGCTTCTTTCGCAATCGGGGAGTCCATTCATGGAAGCAACCGCCATCACCGTCCGCGTGCCCGCCACCAGCGCCAACCTCGGTGCCGGTTTCGACTGCCTGGGCCTCGCGCTCGACATGTTTGCATCGATAACAGTGACGTTCGGAGAGAAAGAACAGGCGCCAACCGAAGACGTCGGCGAAAAAATGGTTCTGACGGCGATTCGCCAAACCTACCTGAGGCTTGGCAAGCAACCTCCCGGGGGCATCCGAGCCCGGTATCACGTTTCCATTCCGCTTGGCCGGGGACTCGGAGCCAGCGCCGTGGCGAGAGTGGCCGGGGTAGTCGCGGTGAACGAGTACGAACGTCGTGTAATGGACGAAGGACGGTGCCTCGATATCTCGAGTGAGCTGGAAGGCCACGGCGACAACGCGTGCCCTGCGCTGTTCGGTGGGATGCAAGTCTGCGTACAGGCGGCCGATGGCCACTACCTGCGGGCACCGGCGAGGTATCCGCAAGATGCCGCGATGGCAATCCTGATCCCGGACCATTCGATGCCAACCAAGGAGGCACGAAAGGCGCTGCCTGACCAGTATTCGAAGGCCGACACCATTCACAACACCGGGCGGGCGGCCCTGTTCGTCGCGGCTATGGCCTCCGGGCAGGATGGACCTCCTGGCAGAAGCTACCGATGACCGTATCCATCAGCGGCAGCGGGCAAGTCTCTTCCCGCCACTATTCGATGTCTTTGCAGCGGCGCGTAACGCAGGTGCGCACGCGACCTGGCTAAGCGGCGCCGGGAGCTCGGTGGCGGCGATTTGCCCTGATGCCGTCGCCCGCGATGTGGCGGCGAAGATGCTCGAGACAGCCCAGTCGCAGGGCTACTCCGGCCGCTCGCTCGTCACCAAGATTGCACGCGAAGGCGCGACGGTGTCGAAGGTCGAGCTGGTCCAGGACTGATGCCTCTCCGTGCCGCTGTAGAGAACGACCTCGAAACGATCATTGAATTGATCCACGCGCTTGCGGACTACGAAAGGGAGCCGGATGCGGTCGTTTTGGACCGCGAAGAACTCCGGCGCCACCTCTTCGGCCCGCGTCCGTACGCCGAAGTGATTCTTGCTGAGACCGAAGCGGGCGAGAGCGCTGGATTCGCGCTCTTCTTCCACAATTTCAGCACCTGGGAAGGGAAGCCGGGCATCTGGCTAGAGGACCTGTTCGTGCGTCCCGAACTCCGTGGCAGCGGTTTCGGACGAGCGTTGCTGGCCGAACTCGCACGACTCGCGATGGAGCGTGGCTGCGCCCGCCTTGAATGGTCGGTGCTGGACTGGAACGAACCGTCAATCGGGTTCTACAAGAGTCTCGGGGCGGAGCCGATGGACGAATGGACCACCTACCGCATGAGCGGGGTGGCCCTTCGTCAACTCGCCAAGACCTAATCCGGTTACCGGACCAGGGCGCCTGCCGCGGGCGCCCATTACGTCCGGCCCTCGGGGGCGAGGCTCTAAACGGTGGCGAGGATATCCGCCACCTTGAACGTTTCGTCCTCCACGGCGAGGACGGTTACGAGGCCGAAGAATCCACCTTCATATTCCGCGTGCGTCAGAACGTGACAGTGGAACGCCCACAATCCGGCATCGTTCGGCTGGATGATGCAGTCGAATCGGTTTCCCGGCGGCACGTCGATGGTGTCGCACTTGTAGGGCGGTTCGACCGGATAACCGTCGCGCTGGAAGACCTCCATCGCAGCGCCGTGAAGGTGCATCGGGTGGTACATCATCCCCTCGTTCATCCAGCGAATGAGGACACGCTCACCCTTCTTCGCTACGAGGGCGTCGGTCGCGGGAAAGCCCTTCCCATTGACCGTGAACCCCAGCAGGGAGTCGTTCAGGATCAGGATGTATTCCTTGTCGTATTGCGGGTAATCAGCGCGGTTCTCCGGCAGGATGATGAACGCGCCAAGTAGGCCGCGATTGACCTGATCGGCCGAATTGTGGTGCGAGTGGTACATGTGTGAACCCTGGTTCCGCAGGGTGAATTCGTATACGTACGTTTCGCCCGGCTTAATCGGCTCCTGAGTCACATATGGCACGCCATCCATCACATTTGGCAGAAAGAGCCCGTGCCAGTGAACGGTGGTGCTCTCTTCGAGGTTGTTCTTGACGTTGAACCGAACCTTGTCGCCCACGTTGGCGCGAATAGTTGGCCCGGGAATCTGGTTGTTGTAGCCGCGGGCCTTCTCAACTAGCCCTGGTGACACTTCCCAGTCCACGTTGTCGACGGTCAGATCCCAGACCTTGACGCCGTTCTCCATGCGGTGGGCCAGCTCTTCCATACCGCGGCCCTTGGTAATCGGAGCCTTTTGCTGGCGAAGGAATTCAACGACGCCCTTCTTGTGGTCCTCGTCGATCTTCAGCCAGAGGTCCTGTGGCGTCTGAGTGGCCACGGTCGGCCCTGGCTTCACGTTCTGCGCGGGCACACCGCCCGACTGTATGGGACCGCCGGTGGGGTCGTTGTAACACGCGGCTGCGACTAGCCCGCCGGCGACCGGTAGTGCGGCGCCTACCACGCCTGCCTTGCGAAGAAACCGGCGCCGAGAAAACATCGAAGTTCCGACGGATTCCACAACGGCAGTCTCAGGGTTTGGTGACGTTTCGTTGGTCAAGACTCTTAGCCCCCTAAGTGTGCGCTTCAGCGAGCGCCTTATGCAGGAAGATTCGCTCTGCAGCGACGCGGGCCATAGGTCCTTTCGTACAAGGTCGCGGTGCCCGAACGGCCGAAATGTGACGACCCATATGGCGCTCGCCGCAGGAAAGGGAATGGTTCATGCTTGCGGAACAAGCAACGCAACGAGGTGCACCGGTGGCCGAAAGCAAGCCAATTCTGATTCCGCTGGATGGTTCGAAGATCGCGGAGAACGCTCTCCCGATGGCGAAGTGGTATTCGACAATCACCGGCGCGCCGCTGAAGTTCATCCACGTGCTGGACGAAGACACACCAGCAGACGAACGGGCGAAAGCGGCTGAGACATTCCAGGAGTACGCAGACACCCTTGCGAGCCAGCATGAACTGGGCAAAGTGGAGTGCGATGTTCTCTTTGGAGCAGCCGCCGAACAGGTGCTCTCCGCTTCAGTGACGGCTTCGGCCATCGCCCTTGGCTCACGCGGTCGCGGGGGTTTCCGGGCGATGGTCATCGGCAGCGTCGCCGATAAGATCGTGCGCGGGTCTGCTATTCCCGTCCTTATCGAACCTGGCACGGACGAACCACGGGTACCGGGCGAAAACGGCACACCGTTGCTGGTAGGTCTCGATGGCTCTGCCGAGGCGGAGCGAGCTATTACGACTGCTCGAACCCTGGCAGCCAAGGACGGCCTGCCCATCGTGATCGTACGGACATATAGCCTGCCGCCGGCGGTGGGCGCTGAGTTCGCGACATATCCCTCGAACGTGGGGACGGCGATGCAGGAAGCGGCGGAAACCTACCTTGAGGAAGTTGCCAAGCCGGGGGAGAAGACCGTTTCCCAGATGGGCGACCCAACGACCGCGCTGCTGGAGACGGCCGAGGCTGAAAACGCCACGCTGATCGTGCTCACATCGTCGGGAAAGGGCCTCGCAAAGCGCGTCACGCTCGGCAGCACAACCGACCGTGTTATTCACGGCACAAACCGCCCCGTGTTGGTGCTACCGCAGGTCGGTTAGTGGTTCCAACTGGCGCACCCTCACGCCAACGTTAGAATACGGCGACTGAGGGGGTAGTTGATGGCTTCTGGGCCGCTTTCGGGCGTTAAAGTTCTCGAGTTCACGCAGATTATTGCGGGGCCTTTTTGTGGCATGCACCTGGCCGACATGGGCGCCGATGTAACGAAATTCGAACCTATAGGCGGCGAGCCCTGGCGGGTCTTCGTCGAGCTTGTGCCGAAGGAATCGCGCACCTTCGCGAGCCTGAACCGGGGCAAGCGCGGCGTGGCAATGGACATGCAGAAGCCGGAGGCTCAGCAGGTCATTCACGAGTTGGTGAAAGACGCCGATGTCGTGCTGATCAACTATCGACCGGGGGTCGCCGAGGCGCTCGGCATCGACTACGACACCCTGAGCAAAATCAATCCGAAGATCATCTACTGCGAGAACACGGCCTTCGGGCGCCACGGACCGCTGGCAAAACGCGGCGGCTACGACATCGTTGTGCAGGCGCTCACCGGGCTGATGGCCGGCGAGGCGAAGATGGACGGCGACGTACCCACCTACGTCTACCCGGCGATCGCGGACTATTCGACCGGCATTCAGATGTCGAACGCGATTTGCGCTGCACTCTACTTCCGCGAAAAGTCCGGCAAGGGCCAGCGCATCGATTGCACCCTGATGGGCACGGCGATGGCCATGCAAACGAGCCAGTTCACCTGGTTCGAAGCGTTCGACGAGCCGGTGATTCCACCGATGCTTGAGGGCATCAAGCAGGCCCGCGCGGAAATGAAATCGTTCGCGGAGCAGGTGGAAGTCCACAAGATCTTCCGTCCCGCTGCACCGGGGAACATCTACTACCGCGTGTACCAGACCCGTGACGGCTTCATCGCGCTTGGCGCGCTTTCGATGTCGCTCCGATTCAAGGTCCTGGCGGCGACAGGCCTGGAAGACCCGCGTATGAACACCGCCGACGGGACGTTCGTTCTGGCGCCCGAAGGCTGGGAGACGAAGGGACCCGAGCTAGTGAAGGAAGCCGAAGCGCTGTTCCGCACGAAGACGACCGAAGAGTGGAGCGCGCTGTTCGAGAAGCACGGCGTCCCGGCTGGGCCGCTCCACTTCATCGAAGAGCTCTTCGACCACCCGCAGACCATTGAGAACGGCCTGCAGGTGCAGATGGAGCATCCCTTGTTGGGCGGGATGAAGCTCGTGGGGCCGCCCTTCCAGATGTCCGAATCGCCCCTTGCAGCACAATTCCCCAGCCCGATGCTCGGGGAACACAACGACGACGTCCTCGCTGAAGCCGGACTTTCTCCGGACAAGATCGATGCGCTCCGGGCTTCCGGAGTCATCCTCTAGCGTGCTGGCTTCGGCCGCTCGCCTTTCCTGAAAGGAACTGAACTATGTGCGTACCTCATGATGCTCTCCCGCCTATCCCCGCAATTTCCGGCGCCGCCGTGGATTCCGAAGACCTTGTCCTGAAGTCAAAGGACGGGACCGATTTCGCAGCGTTCGTGGCACGTGCCGAATCCCCCAGTGGTGTTGGTGTGGTCGTGATGCCTGACGTTCGGGGGCTGTTCACGTTCTACGAAGAGCTTGGCCTGCGGTTTGCGGAAATCGGCATGAATGCCGTCACCATCGACTACTTTGGCCGGACCGGCGGGGTCTCAAAGCGGAATGATCCGTCGTTTGAGTTCATGCCCCACGTTTTGAAGACTCATCCGGAGACCGTCTCCCAGGACGTTGGAGCCGCAGTGGAATATCTGCGCTCGCCCAAGGGCGGCAACTGTACGTCCATCTTCACGGTCGGTTTCTGCTTCGGCGGATCGAGTTCGTGGTTCCAATCTGCGGCGGGTCACGGGCTGTCGGGGGCGATCGGCTTCTATGGACACCCGAGCCGCGTGATCCAGGCGATGGTTTCGCCGGACGCCGGCAAGGACATCCCGACCGCAATGACGCGAGTCAGCGAAATGAAGGCCCCGATCCTCGGACTTCAGGCGGGCGCCGACAAGATGATTACCCAGGCAGACACGGACGCGTTCAAGGACGCGCTCGACAAGGCAGGGGTGCCGAACGAGTTCAAGACGTACGAAGGCGCGCCACACAGCTTCTTCGACCGAACGTACGAAGAGCACGCCGCTGCTTCGGCGGACGCGTGGGACCGGATCCAGGCCTTCATCGCCAAGTACAAATAGCTGCTGCTTGAGCGAGTGCTAGCCATGTCGCATTGGGGCTCTTAGCGCACGGGCGGGCGCGGACCATTCGGCCGCGCCTCTGACCCGGGAGCGCGGCATCTGCTACGCTCGAAGTATGACTACCCAGCTTTCAAGGGTACGGACCGCCAGACCACGGCCGGTGTGAGCCGGCCAGGCAGCGAGTTGCAGGGAGCCGCTTAGAGCGGAGTCCCTGGTTGTCGCTCGCTGTTTGCCGCGCTGTTACCTTGGATTCGCTTTCCCCGCGCCGATGAGGGCGGGGCCATTCTGGGAAGTAGCTCTCTTTCATGCTGTACGCAGAACACGTAACCAAGTCTTTCGGGCCTGTCGATGTCATCAAGGACCTCAACTTCATCGTTGGGGACGGCGAGCACGCTGGCCTTGTCGGCCCCAATGGGGGCGGAAAGTCAACCATCCTTCGGCTGCTGGCCAGCGAGCACAAAGCTGACTCCGGCGAGGCGGGCTACCGAGGGAAGTCGCTCGGGTATCTCCGCCAGGAAGCTGGCCTGGACGACGCGCACACATTGGTGCAGGAACTCTGGGAAGCCTTTCCGGAAGCCCGTGCAGTTGAGCTCGAGTTGGAAGAAATCGCCGGGCAAATCGAACGCGGCGAAGGCAATCTCGACTCGTTGATCGAGCAGCAGGCCAAGCTATTCGATCAGTTCGAAGCGATGGACGGCTATCGGATCGAAACGCGGATCGGTCGAGTCATCGACGGTCTCGGGTTCAAGCCGTCCGAAGTGACAAAGCTCTGCGGTGACTTCTCCGGAGGCTGGCAGATGCGCATCGCACTCGCGAAGGTGCTGGTGCGACGCCCCGAGAACGCCATCCTCGACGAACCGACAAACCACCTCGACGCGAAGACGCGCGACTGGCTGGCAGAAGAACTCCAGGACTGGGAAGCGGCGCTCCTCATCGTCACGCACGATGGCGAGTTCCTCGACAAAGTAGCGACGCGCATCTTCGACCTACGCGACGGCAAGGTAGATGCCTACGCCGGGAACTACACCGACTTCCAGCGGCAGAAAGCTGCCAAGCTGCAGGCGCAAGACCAGGCCGCTGCCCGCCAGGAGCGCGAAATCGGCAAGCAGGAGCGATTCATCGACCGCTTCCGGGCGAAGGCGACCAAGACCACACAGGTCCAGTCGCGCGAAAAGATGATCGCCAAGATCGAGCGCATCGACAGGACGAAGAAAGACGCCGAGGTCAACTTCGTGCTGACCTCGCACGGACGAACCGAACGCGATGTGCTGATGGTGAAACACATCAGCCACGCGTACGACGAACACGTCGTCCTGGTGGATGTGAGCCTTCACGTTGAGCGAGGGCAGAAGGTCGTGTTCATCGGTCCGAACGGCAGCGGCAAAAGCACGTTGCTCCGGCTCGCCGCTGGACTCCTGAGCCCAACGGAAGGGACCATCGAATGGGCCGAGCGTGCGCGACCGGGATACTACGATCAGCACCAGGACGAGGCTCTGAACTATGAACGCACCGTGATCGAAGAGGTTCGCTCGGTTGCCGGCGGGGCGCCCGATGTGAAGCTTCGAACCGTGCTCGGACAGTTCTTATTCACCGGCGATAGCGTTTTCAAACCGGTCCGGGTCCTTTCAGGTGGCGAACGAAGTCGTGTGGCCCTCGCGAAGTTCCTGATTCAGCCTACGAATGTGCTGTTGCTGGACGAACCAACCAACCACCTCGACAAGACCACGCGACGCAAATTGATCGATGCGTTGCAGGGCTACGATGGCACGATCGTTTGCGCCAGCCACGATCCTGGAATCGTGGACGGCATCGCAACGCACGTCTACGAGGTCAAGGATCTCGGCGTTCGTGAGTTGCTCGCGATGCGACGGGACTGACAGAGCCTCGGAGAACCTACCTCAAGGCGCGGCGAATCTGTTCGGCGTGTTCGTGCCCATGGGCGGCGTAGATTTCGAGCCAGGTTTCAACCGAGTACGGGCCGCTTTCGGTGTGCCATCCCATTCGCGCCCAATCGTCTTCCGAAAGCAGCTCGAGGATCGATACCGTGGATTCTCGGGCCGCCCGGAAGGCGAGCAGCGAGGGCTCAATCGGGCGTACGTCGTAGTGCAGCGAACGGGAGAAGGCTTCTTCGTCGTAGCCGTAGATGACCGGGTTCGGCTCGGCCAGCAGCTTCCTAAGACGCAGCGCGGACGTCATTTCGCTGTCGGCAAGGTGGTGGACGACCTGGCGGGCAGTCCAGCCGTCAGCGTCTGTGCGATCTAGCGCCCCCGGTGTGGCGCCAGCAAGGGCCTGCTCCACGACGGAATACCCGTCGCGGTAGCGCTGGATGAGTGTTGTTCGGGTCGCGTTGTCCATCGGGAAACGATACGGCGAAAGGCGACGAACGTACCGCACCACTTGAGCGTGAATTTCGCCGGATTGTGTTCGCGCTTACGAACGGCCGACGAACACCTTCGGGAGCCGGACGGTGAACGACGCTCCCTTTCCCGGGGGGCTTTCGACTGTAGCAGTGCCACCGTGAGCCCTCACGAGATGCTTGACGATCGCCAGCCCAAGGCCAACTCCGGAATCTGAACGCGATGCTTCGCCCTTGTAGAACCGCTCGAAGACACGGGGGATGTCTTGCTCCGCGATTCCGGGGCCTTCGTCGGTGACCGAAATGGCAACGAGTTCTCCCTCGTCGCGAAGGCCGACGCGCACCGTCGAACCGGATGGACTCCACTTGGTCGCATTGTCGAGCAGGTTACTGACGACGCGGAGGAGGGACTGCCTATCTGCGGAGACCTCCAATTTTGGCCCTTCGCACACCACTTTCACATTTGCCCGTTCGGTCCTGGTCCGAAGGAGAGAGCTGGCCTCGGCAACGAGTGCGGAGAGTTCAACCGGCTCGGGGTGAAGACTGATGGCGCCGGATTCGATTCGCGACAGGTCGAGGAGTTCGTTGACCAGGGTTGTCAGGCGTTCGGTTTGCTGACGTATCCGCCGCAAGAATTCGGGTGAATCCTCCGCATCCACGCCATCTTCCAGGGTTTCGACAAGGGCACGAATCGCCGCCAGCGGCGTTCGGAGTTCGTGAGAGACATTGCTGAGAAAGTCGCGGCGGACCTGATCCACGCGCTGGACCTCGGTGAGGTCGGTGAGCATGAGGAGCACGGCCCAATCGCCACCATCGCGAATTGGGAGCGCCGCCGCGCGAATCGAGATTCGGGACGGCCCAAAGGTCACAACCGAAACGTGGCCGCTGTGACCGCCGATGGCACGGCGGACAAGCGCATCGAGCTCGTAGTCACGAGCGGTCTCGATGAGGGGGCGTCCAACTGCCTCAGCCATGGACACGCCGAAGACCTCGACGGCGGCGGGATTCAGGAATCTGACGCGGGCATCCCGATCGAGGGCGACCATTCCGTCACTTGAGGCATCGAAGACGGCTTCGAGGCGAGCATGCTCGGCAGCGACGCTATCGAAGAGATGTTCGATGCGTCCGGCCATGACGTTGAAGGCGTGGATGAGTTCTCCGGCAGGCCCGCTGGCATCGGGAACGCGCAGGGCGAGTTCACCTTCACCGAGGCCTCCCGCAGCGTCGGCAACGGTGCGTACGGCTGCTGCAGGACGCCGAAAAGCCAGGAACCCGACGACCGTCCCGATGCCGGCGAGAATGAGGTCCAGCCCCACGGAGACGCCAACTCCGGCATCCTGGGCGGCGAGACCGACCAGCGCCCCGCCCCCGGAGCCAAACAGGCCCACCAGAGCGCCGCGGAAAGCCAGATCGCGTCTCATAGGCTACCCATTCTATGGAGAGCGAAAACGGGTCGGTTAGGCTTCGAAGAGATACCCGCTGCCTCTGACTGTCTTGAGGCGAACCGGATTCGAGGCGTCGGATTCGATCTTCTGACGCAGCCAGCGAATATGGACATCGACCGTGCGTGGTCCTCCGAAGAAGTCGTATCCCCACACCTCATCCAATATCTGCTCCCGGGAGAAGACTCTCCCGGGATGTTGGAGGAAGAATAGCAGCAGTTCGAACTCTTTCGGCTTCATTCGCAGAACGGAGCCGCGATAGATAACCTCTCGGCGCTCGCGGTCCAATTGCAGATCACCGGAGATGACGAGACTCGGGCCGGTGTCCGGCGCCGCTCGGGGGCCAGAGCGACGAAGCAGAGCGCGAACGCGTGCCATCAGTTCTCGCATGCCGAAGGGTTTCGGCATGTAGTCGTCTGCGCCTGTGTCGAGACCGGCCACACGGTCGCCTTCGCCGCCGAGAGCGGTGAGCATGATGATCGGAACATCGGAGTCTCGGCGGAGCAGTCTGCATACCTGGATGCCGTCGATTCCGGGGAGCATGACATCGAGGAGGATGAGGTCGGGCAGTTGCTCGCGAGCGGCCTTCAGGCCGTCGTCTCCGCGGTTCGCGGTGATGACGGAGTAGCCCTCGCGTTTGAGATTGTGGGCAAGGGTGAAAAGCAGTGCCTCTTCGTCTTCAACGACAAGAACTTTCGATTTCTCGGGAGCTGCGGCAACCATTACAGCCATACTAGCCGACGGCGTTAACAATGAATGAACGTCACCTCCTGCTACCATCGGACGGATGCCTGATGAACCGTCCGCCCCGACCGAACCGCAGCCAAAGCCAACCCCCGCAGGGAGCGGCGTGCTTGGCTACATTGCGCTGGCTGGAGCGCTGATCATCGCTATCGGGGTTGGCGCGTATCTGTTCGTTTCCGGGGACGACAACGGTGGTGATATCAAGCTGAATGACCTTGGATTGCCCACACCGCTGGCAAACACCGGGCCCTTAGACCCAAACAGGCCCAATGAAGGCGAGACCGCACCCGACTTTGCGCTCGTGGATGCGCGCGACCCATCGAAGATCATCAAGCTGTCTGACTTCCGCGGGAAGGCGGTCATCTTGAACTGGTACGCAAGCTGGTGCGGACCTTGCAAGAGCGAGATTCCGGCGTTCGTCCGGGCGCAAGAGAAGCTTGGAGACCAGCTGGTCGTCCTCGGAGTCGATTTCCTTGAGTCCGGTTCAGCCGCCACGTCGATCCTGGGTGAGTTCGGCGCGACATACCCCGCGGTGCTGGACTCTTCGGGCGCGGTGGCGGAGCACTACCGGACCGGTCTCGGCGTGCCCGTGACATTCTTCATCGATAAGGACGGGGTTCTGCAGGGAGCGCGGCGCGGCGAGGTCTTCGAAGAAGACTTGCCCGATCTGCTGGCGAAAGTCGGAGTTTCGTACACACCCTGACCGCCCAAATGCTTTGACCGACATGAGGGAAATCCCGTAGGTCTCAGGGTACTGTGAAAGCACTCACAGTCGCCCGGGACTCGTGAGCATAGATTGGATCGTGGCCACCAAGGGAGGAGCAAGCCCGGTGGACCATTGGAGATGCTCACGTTGACCACCCAATCCGTTCACGCTGAGAGTCCATGGGAATTGAAGCCCTGTTCTCGCGCGATCCTGTTCATTGATGTCGCGGGTTCCCTGCGCGTTACCAAGCAACTCGGCGACGCCCGGGCCTACCACCTGTTGAAGTTCCTCGCCAAGTCAATCCGGGAGTCGAAACCGAGCACGGGACGGGTGGTCCGCTCACTTGGTGACGGGTTCTTACTGGCGTTCGAATCGGTGGACGATGCACTCATCCACGCCGCTACAGCTCAGGTTGAAGTCGCGCGCCGGAACCCCACCGAAGTACCCCTCAAAATTCGCTGTGGTATTCACTATGGTGAGGTAATCGAAGCCGAAGACGACGTCTTTGGCATTGCCGTGTACCTGGCAAACCGTGTCACCGGCCACGCGCACGGCGGCGAGATCCTGCTGACCGGCGCGGCTCGCGATGTCAGCAATCTCCCGGAACGCCAGTTCAAGGAATTCGGCCCGACTTTGTTGGCCGGCTTTGAAGACCCGGTTCCGCTGTACGAATTCTGCGGGCGGTAGTCCTCGCCGAGCGTCTTCCCTTTCGGCAGTCAGACTCCAACCACTATTGGTTCTTCCGGAACTTCGCCACGCAGTAGTGGCGCGAAGAGTTCGGCGAAATTGCCCGGCACGAGCGTTTCCTCGTGGGCAACGAGTTCATCGAGTGAAAACCAGCGGTGGTCCGAGAGGAACGTGCGCTCGAGTTCTTCATGATTCTCGGTGTTGATTTCGAATTCGGGCGCGCGCACGAGGTAGTAGGACTCAACCTGGCGCAACCAGCCATCTCCCCAGCGAAAGGTGTGGTCGCGCCGCCAGATACAGGGGCCGACCTCAGCGTCGCGAAGGCCCGTCTCTTCGAACACTTCACGGCGAACGCAGTCCGGCTCCATTTCGCCCTGGTTGATTCCGCCACCGGGCGTTATCCAGATGAATCGCCCTTCGCGACCGGGGACGCGGGCGCGAAACAGTAGCGTCCGCTGGCGGTCGTCGATGAGGACCGCCCTGGCGGCGTACCGGATCGCAGGCTCTGGATTACTCATCCGGCGAGATTAAGGGGATCAGGAACTAAGCGGGCTTTCGAGCGCGGATGACGCCGATCGGGATGGTGAAACCCCACGGGTCGTTGCGGATTTCGAAGGCGGTGCAGACGGCCGGGTTCGCTTCGGACATGAGCTGCCTGAGCATTGCGACCTTTTCGGGGGGCGTCTGCATTCGCTTGACCCAGTCGGCGCCATCGAGCGCGAGCGGGAAGCGCTCAAGCATTTCAGGCTCGAAACCGGCGGACTTAAGCATTCGCACCCACTCGGAACCCTTGTAGTTCCGAACGTGGGAAGCGTCGCGGAGAATCTCGACGGTGTTGTAGAAGGTGTCGAATGCGTGATCCTCGGGCGCCATCGAATCGGAGATGAGCATCACGCCACCGGGCTTGAGGACGCGGAACGCCTCCGCGAGTGCCTTCGCCACGTCGCTGTAGTGGTGGGCGCTGACCCGGCTGGTGACCACATCAGCGCTCTCTGAAACAAACGGAAGCTGTTCGACATTCCCAACGCGGAACTCGGCATTGGTGAGAGACCGCTGGTTGGCGAGGGCCGATGCGGCAACCACCATTTCCGGTGTTACGTCGATCCCGATGACGCGAGCGGCCTTCCTGGCGCAGGCCATCGCTGTGTGCCCAGGCCCGCAGCCCAGGTCTAGGACCAACTCGGTGCCTTTGAAGTCACAGGCCTCGACGAGGAGGACAAGGTCGGGGCCTGAGGCATGGAAGGAACTGTTGACGTAGGCCTCGGCGACCGCGCCGAATTGTTGCTTCACCTGTTCGGTAACACTGGACATTTCATACTCCGGTTTTTGCGGTGCGCGTCCAGTGACAAAGTCTCTCATGCACTAAAGGTGACGAGAGTCGGTCGGCGGCGCGTCCGTCAAAGGGCTGATATCAGCATTGCCGACGTAAGAACCTCGATCCAAGATATGCTTACCATTCATTCCATAGCCTGGGGGCATGCATGGAACTCCATCACCTGCGCTACGTTCGGGCGGTCGTCCGCACCGGGTCGGTCACCGCCGCCGCCGAGTCTGAATTCGTTGCCCAGCCGTCAGTCTCGAAGCAGCTCCGTGCGCTCGAGACGGAACTTGGGGTGCCGCTGTTTCACCGGGTTGGCCGGAGAGTCGTTGCCACCGATGCGGCGATCGCGCTGGCGAACTGCGCGGATCGGGTGTTCGACGAAATTGCTGCGACTCTGACGACAATTTCCGGCCCCGAGTCGTCGCTCGGTGGTTCGCTGCGGATGTGCGCCACCGAAACAGTGAGCGACCACCTTCTTCCCGGAGCACTGGCGGAGCTACGGCGTCGATTTCCGCGATGCCATGTTGCAGTCGAGATGCTTGGGACGGACGACGCCATCCAGCGGGTACTCGCGGACGAATTCGACCTGGCGGTCGTGGTCATGCCGCTGGTGGACTCGCGGCTCGACATCGAGACGCTGCTCTCTGAGGACGTCCTCCTGGCGGTAGCTGGCGACCATCGCTGGGCTAAGATGGAGCGCGTTCCCGTGACCGAAGCCCTCTCAGAACCGAACCTCCTGCTCTCGATGCCGGGGTTGGGGCTGCGAGCCATGGTTGAGGAAGCCGCCCACACTGCCGGAATCGGGCTCGCCACCACCTTCGAACTTCGGTCGCAGCAGGCGATCCTCGCACTGGTCGCGGGCGGCGCCGGAATCGCGCTCGCGCCGCGGATGAGCGTGCTCAACCGGGCGGATGTAGTTGCCGTCCCGCTCGAGCCACCACTATCACGGCAGATCGGCTGGGTGAAACGCAAAGGTCGTCACTTGCCGCGAATCGCCGAAGAGCTGCTGGCGCTGCTGCGAGCGAACTAGCTGGTTTCGAGGTCCTGAAGCGCAGCTTCAAGGGTCGCTTCGCTGAACGGTGCGCGAGCGACTTCGCGGTCGCCGACAGCGACCACGGGAATGTGCAACGCATATCGGGTCTGGAGTTCGGAATCGGCCTCGATATCGACCGTTGTAACACGAAGCGGGAGGCTCTTCGAGATCCTCGCCAGCATCGCTTCGGCCTGATCGCAGAGGCCGCAGCCGGGTTTTCGGTAGACGGTGACTTCCAGCATCGGCATCAGGCCGGGGCTGTGGGCTCTTCCGCGGGTTCGTCCCCGGGAAGTGGCATATCTGCCCAAACGCGGTCGGCGTATTCGGGCGTTATCGGCCCAGGCTTACGGTAGAGAATGCCAGCCGCGAGGACGGCAATTCCGATCAACAGGCCACTCGTGAGCTGAGGAACTGGGACGTTGGCTATCGTCTGTTCATCGAAGCGGAAGTAGCTGAGGCCGAATCGCATGATTCCGTAAATGGCGACGTAGCTGCAGAAGACCCAGCCCGGCACTTTGATGAAGCGGCGGCAGACGAAGAGCAGAATCGCGAGAATCACGAAGTCGCCAAGCATCTCGTAGCCGCCGGCGACGGGATGCACCGCGTAGGTATCGAGGGGTTTGAGCGGCTTCGAGGGGTCCGGGTGATTGAGCCACCACTGGTATTGCGGGCTGTCGGGGTGAAGGTACTTCACTCCCCACGGAAGACTCGTCTTGTCGGCGAGGTGCTCGCCATTGATGAGGTCACCGAGGCGGCCGAGTCCCTGGCCCAGGATGAGTCCGGGCGCGGCGGCATCCAACGTGATGCCGATCGGCCACTTATGCCACAACGCGTAAACGAGGCCACCGAGGACACCGCCAAGGAGGCCCCCGTAAAGCGTAATGCCGCCTTCAGTGATCCCGGTGACAATCTTCAGAGGCTCTCCGCTGAAGCGATCCCAGTGTTCAAAGACATAGAAGAGGCGGGCTCCAACGATCGCGGAAGGCACACCAACGAGGGCGATTTCTTGAGCGACTTCTGCTGGTATTCCGTCCTTCTTTGCCAGCCAGACCGAGAGAGAGACGCCGCCGATGATCCCGACGGCCGTGAACAGGCCATGCCAGGTCAACATGAAGGGACCGACGTCCGCCATGACCGGATTGATATCGATGTTTATCGAGAGGAAGGGAAGGAATGCGAGGGCGCTCAGCACTGCTGCATGGTAGCGGGCCACGGCGCTTCACCATAGCCAGCACACGCGCGGGGCTTCAGAACAGGTTAATCGGCCACTCTCCCACGGATTAAAAAGCGTCGGGTCGGGGGCCGCGGGAATGGTTACACTTTTGGCATGCGCGAAAACCCAATACGTGTGCGATTCGAGACCGAACGGCGCCGGGCGGCCTTCCTCACGTTTTTGCCGGCGGCGGGCGCAGGAATCATCGCGAGCGACACGTGGGTGGCGCCATGGGCGGGTGTGCCGGGTGGACTGCTCATCGGCGCGGCGGCTTACGCGTTGGTCTGGGGATACGAGACTTTCATGTGGCGGAGGCATCATGGCGACTGAAGAACAACACCCCGGGGGGCTCTCGCATCTCGATGCCACGGGCGCGGCCCGAATGGTCGATGTCTCGGACAAGGCTGAAACCGCCCGCATCGCGATTGCTGAGGCACTCGTTCGGATGAAACCGGAGACCCTTGCGCTCATCCAAGCGGGAGGCATGCCGAAGGGCGATGTCCTGGCAACGGCGAGGATTGCCGGCATCATGGCCGCCAAGCGAACGCCAGACCTGATTCCTCTCTGCCACCCGCTGCCGATCACCGGCGCCAGCGTTGAACTGGCACCGGAAGGGGATGACGCGTTGCGCATCACAGCCACCGTAAAGACGACCGGCAAGACCGGCGTCGAAATGGAGGCCCTGACCGCTGCCTCGGTCGCAGCCCTGACCGTCTATGACATGTGCAAGGCAGTGGAGAAGGGCATGGTCGTCGAAACCGTCCGTCTCATCGAAAAGCGCGGCGGAAAGTCAGGCGACTGGCACTCCAGCTAATGCCGAGCGAAGGGACCGAACCTACTTGCAGGTGAGGTTCAGCTTGCCTTCACCGATGTCTTTCTGCGTGTTCGCTGGCCCATCGAGGTCGCGGAACTTTTCCACCCAGGTGATGTTCTTGCCATCGACCTTCGCTGGCTCGGCACCCGCGGTGGATCGTCCTCGGATCACGTAAATCTTGGAATGTTCACTGACATCGAGCGAAATGTCGGTTTGGGACCACTTGTCGTTCAAGAAAAACTGCGTCATGTCGAAAACGCCGCCGCCATCGGCCGTGCCTTTCACTTCGATCGTGCCCTTCGATGGTCCGGAGTCGTTGAACTTGCATTCGGTGATGGAAATTTTGTACGTCTTGCCGCCGACTTCAAGGCGACCTTCGCCTGGTGCCGCGGCCGGCCCGGTATCACCAGAGCCAGAACCGCTGCCGGTATTGGCTGTGGGGTTGGACCCCGAGGAACCCGGGGTGTTCTCGCCGCCCGTTGTGTCCCCCGCCGCATCGTCGTCATCGTCGCCCCCACAGGCGGCCGCAAAGGCGAATACCAGCCCCAGGAGCAGGGCGAGGGGAATGAGCCGGAAATTTCTCAAGGTCATCTGCGCGTGCCTCCGCGGCAGTACGCCCGAAGACCAAAAGAAGGAACAGAAGAGCGCAGCGCCGAATCAAATGGTTCGGCGAGTCAAACATTTTGGGGCGACAGGTGTCAACCTCGCCACCAATTGCCTAGGGAAAGATGCCTCGGCGCCTCTTGGCTTCGGCGACGCGACCAATGCCCAGGAATAGCGCAGCCATGCGGAGGCTGACGCCACGTTCCTTCGCGGTCGTCCAAACGGCGGCGAACGCCTCTTTCATCAAGCGCACGAGCTGGTCGTTCACTTCGTTTTCGGACCAGAGGAACTGCTGGCGCGACTGGAGCCACTCGAAGTAGGAGACGGTCACCCCGCCCGCGTTGGCGAGGATGTCAGGGATGACCAGCGTCCCCGCGTCGGACATGATTTCGTCCGCTTCCATCGTGGTTGGCCCATTGGCGCCCTCGACGACGAGGCGGGCTTTGATCCGAGCAGCGTTCGCCGCAGTCAGCTGGTTTTCGATGGCAGCCGGGATGAGGATTTGAACCGGGAGTTCCAGCAGCTCGCTGTTGGTCACGGGATCACCGCCGGGAAAGCCGTCGAGCCACTTGTTCTTCGCTATCCACTCATCGACCGCCACCAGATCAATGCCATTGGCGTTGTAGGTCCCGATATGTCCGTCGGAAACGGCGACGACTTTCGTGCCGGCTTTCGCGGCAAGCTGCGCGCTGACGGAGCCAACGTTGCCGTAGCCCTGGACCGCGACTGTGGCCCCTTCCGGGTTGATGCCGATTTCACGGCAAGCTTCGAGCATGCAGGTGACGACGCCCCGGCCCGTTGCTTCCCGACGCCCGAGTGAACCGCCTATTTCGATCGGCTTGCCTGTGACGACGCCGGGGACGGCGTGCCCCTTCTGGGCCGAATAGGTGTCCATGATCCACGCCATGATCTGTTCGTTCGTGCCGAGGTCCGGAGCGGGGATGTCTTTCTCGGGGCCGATTATGTCGATGATCTCGGCGGTGAAGCGGCGGGTGAGGCGCTGAAGTTCGCCAGGCGAAAGATTCGTGGGGTCGATGCGGAGGCCGCCCTTGGCTCCGCCGAAGGGGAGCTTCATGACGGCGCATTTCCACGTCATCCACATCGAGAGGGCGGTCACTTCGCCAAGATCGACGTTCGGCGCGTAGCGAATCCCGCCCTTGGTTGGGCCCATCGTTGTCAGGTGCTGCACGCGATAGCCGAAGACTGTTTTGACTGTGTTGTAGTTGTCTTCGCGGAACGGGATCGAAACCATGTGGGCACGCTGCGGAGTGCGAAGCCTGTGCCAGATGTTTTCCTGGAGGCCCATAAGGCGGGCTGCCGCATCGAGTTGCCCGACGGCCAGTTCGTACATCGGCGTGTTCCACTCGAGGTGCGGAGCGTCTGCAGGGGAACCGGGTGGCTGGTCGGATTCGAGAATGGCCATACTTCGAGGATGGTTGGGCCATTGCGGCACGTCAACCGAGACCGCTGCGCGAGTGGCTAAACCGCGTCGAGAAGGCGCAAGAACTCCCCGGAATCGACATGCAGCGAAAGCTGATGGGCCGCCGGAAGGCTGGAACGCGAATAACGAGAGCGGCCCGTGAGCGCACTCATATCGACGATGGACTCAATCGATCGAGCACCGTGGACGTAACGGTCGACGGAGAGGAACGCGTTCGCTACGCCCGGGTCCACGGCAATCCCGCCGGGGCCACCAAGTTGAGGGGCCTTGCGCGCGAGTATCTGGCGAAGAAGGAAGGCGCGGCGCACGACGAACGAGTCGTCCGCTGGCGAAACGCGGTTCGGGCCGAGGATGTCGACGTAGCCGCGCAACCGCGAGAGAAAGTCGGTCGCTTTGGCCTGAGGCAATGAACTCGCGCGCGCTTTGAAGCTCTCCATTGTCGAGTGTGTGCCGCCCGCGAAAACAAAGAGCGCCGACCCAATCGGCCGGACCAGCGAACCTTCGAGGAATGACCCGTCCTGCATCGGGGCAAGGAATTGCGCCAACCATCCGAGTTCCTGGCCGTTGCGAGCCGAGTCGAACTCATCCCAGAACACCAGCGGGAACGAGCCCTCGACGGCACAGTCGCGGACACGTTGGAATGCGCTCGCCAGTGCTTCTTCGCTCGTGAACTGCGAAACGTTGAACTCCAGTACTTCGATGCGGAGTCCGCTGGAGGCCCATTGGCCGGCCATCTGCTTAATCGCGAATGACTTGCCAGAACCGGGAGGCCCAAAAACGGCGAGGCTCAGTGGGCGCTGACGAATGGAAAGCTCGAGGTATTCCCGGACGATGTTGCGAATGCTCCGGATGCTTTCGATTTCCGCACGATCGACGGAGGCCCAGGCCCCCATCCGCTCGACGGGCACGCCCGATTCGGCCGGCTGAATTCCCCGCAGAAGGACTTTCTCCGCGATTGCGCGGTACTCGCCCTTGCCGTGTTCGCCGAGGAACGACCAGTGCGGTTCAGTGGGCAAGACGCCGATGGCGAACTCGGTGGACGGTTCGAGGGGACCGCGAATCCCGAACCGGACGGCGCCGGCTGAGGGCAGTTGCAAACCATCGCGATGCAGCGTCCGAGCGAGGCGGAGCCCCGTCTCGACGCCTTTAACGAAATCGCTCGAAGTGTCGGAACTCAGGGCTGCGGCGATGCCAGCGCAAATCGCTGAGCCGGTGCCGTATGCGCCGCCGGGGTGCATAGCCGCCCAGTCGCCTTCGAGCGCCTGCGGGTCGTAGATCAGCGTGGAACCGCCGTTAGGCTCGACGACGACGGCGCCATCGAACTCGAGACCAACGACCACTCGTGCCGCCTTGCAGAGGTCTGTGCGACGACGGACGGCAGCATCGACTTCTGAGGCTGTCCGTTCCCAGGAGAGCGCCTGGCCAATGGCGGCGTCTTCCTTGCGAAGGTCATCGAGGTAGAGGTAGAGCGTCAGGCGATCGGCGGCGTGCTCGACAAGGTGATCCCAAAGCGGGCCAGCCCCGAGCGGCGTCGCCATCTTGAGGATGATGGCGTCGAGTGAGCCGACGTTCGCCAGGCAGGACGGCCATTGTGCGGAGTTCGAGCGAAAACCGAGGTCGGCGTCGTCGATAACAAGGATCTCGGTGGGGGCATCAGGGGTTCGGCCGATGCTTTCGGTGGCAGCTACCCAGCCCAGGAATTCGCCACGGCGCCAACAGCCCTCGGAGCTTCCGGTGCGCTGGGGGAACGTGCGCCACGAGGTGAATGTCTTCGCCACCCCGGGGAACGTCGGATCGGAAAGTGCACCCTGTGGGATCTCGGGGGCCGCTACCTTTTCGACGCCCATGTCGACCAGCAGCGAACTTATGAGTGCGGCGCCACCGGGGATCGCGGAAACGGTCGCCGAACCTTTCTGTTCCCAGAGATAGGCCAGTTGCAGTTTCGAATCGAGGCCGGGCGGAGTGACGATCGTCCAGTCGACGGTGACGTCGCCGACCACGGAAATTGCTCGCAATTTGGAATCAGGCATGGCGACGACTCGGTCGATTCGGATTGAGGGTGTCGGGCATGAGGGGGCGAGCGTAGACTGCGGCATAAGATTCCGTCCACCCCGGGGAACCGTCGCCCGCGAGCCACGGGAGGTTCGATGGCTGAGCAGCTACCGAGTTACGACGAGCTAGCCGCCCGAGTGGCGGAGCTTGAGTCGAATCTGGCCGCTTCACAGGAGCAGCAGACGGCGATCGCCTCGGTGCTGCAGACCATTAGCCATTCGGCGTTCGACGTCGACGCGGTGCTCAATGAGCTTGCGGAGCAGGCGAACATCGCTGGTGGGCGGCGATATCACGAGCATTGCCCAGCTGAAGGACGGGTTTCTCCGGTACACCAATACCTATCCCGCGCGGCACGCCAGAAGCCGAATTACCTCTCGCAGACTGGTCACGCCGGGGATGCGGACATCCCGGCAATCTGGGCACTTGAACGCGCAACGGGCCGGTTTCGGGGTACTGCACGCGACTGATGAAGGGTAGCGACGATGCCGCCATGACGCGCGCGAATACTTCGAGCGATTCGGCACCACATCGGCAGCGCTACTGCCGATGTCGAGCGGTGAAACCCCGTGGGCCTGCTTGAGGTGCGGAAGCGTGGAGAGCACCACTTCAGCGAGCCGAGAAGGCGACGCTTGAGACGTTCGCGCACCAGGCCGTTATCGCGATTGAGAACGCGCGGCTGTTCAACGAGCTTGAAGAGGCGCTCGAGCACCAATCCGCCCTATCAGATGTCCTGGAGATCATCGCCGGTTCGCCAACCGATACGACCCCCGTGTTTCAGGCCATCGCGGAGCGGGCCGTCGCATTGTCCGGCGCTGAGCGTTGCGATTTCTGGCGGATAGATGGTGAATACCTCCTTCACGTCGCAGGGATCGGCTCGGTGCTCAACCCGGTCCCGGTCGGCAGCCGGGTGCCTCGAGTTGGGATGATCGCGGGCGAAGCAGCGGACCGGCGCGCCGTCATCCGAATCGATGACGGTGGAAGCCCAACCGCTCCGAAAATGCACAGCTGGTTCTCGCGGGTCCAGGGCCATCGCTCAGCGATGTTTGTGCCGCTGATGCGAGATGGCGAAGCGCTCGGTGTCTTCACGCTTGGACACTCGGAACCAAACAAATTCTCGGCTGACGACGAGGGTTTTCTGAAGACATTTGGCTCCCAGGCACTGATCGCCATGGAGAACGCGCGGCTGTTCAACGCGCTGGAGGACCGGAACCGCGAGGTCAACGAGGCGCTGGAGCAGCAGACGGCGATGGCGGAGGTGCTCGGGATCATCAGCCGTTCGGCTACCGACTCCCAACCCGTATTCGATGCACTGGCAGAGCGTGCCGCACGGCTGTGCGACGCTGAGGCTTCACTTCTCCAACTGGTAGTTGGCGGCGATTCGGCTCGAACCGTTGCCCGATTTGCAACTGATGGCACTGCCCGGCTCATCCTCGACCAGGACTACACGGCTCCGCTCGAGGGCCGAATTGTCGGCGAAACGATCCGCAGCCGTTCTCGAGTACACGTTTTTGGCCCGCTCGAGGCCTTCTCTGATTTCCCGGAGACAGTAGCGCTGTACAGCGACGTCGAGACGATGTGCTGGCTCAGCGTGCCGCTCAACAGGAATGGCGAAGTCATTGGGGCGCTCCAGGTTTCACGGCAAGACCCAACGCCGTTCACCAGCGCACAGGTCACGCTGGTAGAAGCGTTCGCGGACCAGGCCGTCATCGCCATCGAGAACGCGCGGCTGTTCAACGCGCTGGAGGGGCGGAACCGCGAGGTGACGGAAGCCCTGGAGCAGCAGACAGCGATAGCTGAGGTGCTGGAGGCCATTGCAGCGTCGCCGGCGGACCTTGATGCGGTGTTGCCGAAGTTGGCGGCGGCAGCAGCAAGGCTCTGCGAGGCCGACAACAGCGTGGTCTCCCACGCCCACGGCGACGTGCTGACGGCGTGGAGTAGCACACAGGGCCACGTGATCCTTAAGGGCTACCCGCCTGGACCGAATTAGCGGCGTGCCTGGCGCGAAGGCGATCCGCGAAAACCGTCCGTGCTGGCTTCCGGGCCGGTCGAATCCTGGGAAGAAGAGTTCCCTTACGCAGCGAAACTTGCTCGTGAATCCGGCGCAGTCGGCGCATGGCATTTCTCGCCGTGCCGCTCCCCGGTACGTCTGGCCCCGTCCGGAACGATCGTAGTGATCCCGACGAGGGCTACGCCGTTTACCTCACGTCACGTTGCGATCCTGGAAGTGTTTGCGAACCAGGCGGCCATCGCGATTGCCAATGCCCGCCTCTTCAACGAGTTGGAACAGAGCAACCGCGAGGTCAGCGAGGCGCTGGAGCGCGAGACCGCCTCTGCCGAAATCATGCGGGTCATTAGCACTTCGCCGGGCGACATCGAATCGACGCTGCCGGAGATCGGCCGTGCCGCAGAACAACTGTGCGAGGCGGATCATGTCGCGATCCGGTATTCGGTCGGGCCGGTGGTTCACATTTGGGACCGCGTCCGCGGATTCCGGGTCATAGATAGGCTTTACCGTCTTTGGCGATTTCACGAAGCCGCTGCAGGTGGCCGGGCCTATCGACGAGTGGGACGAAATGTTCGCGGGCAACGCCGAGCTAGCGAAATCCGACGGGCTAGAAGCCGCCGCGCTCCTGGTTGTGCCGTTCGGCGGCCAATCAGGAATTTCCGGGGTCATCATCGCCCGCCGCAACGAACCTGAGGCGTTCAACGCACGCCAGGTCGCGGCATTGCAGGGTTTCGCCGACCAGGCCGTTATCGCCATCGAAAACGCGCGGCTTTTCAACGAGCTTGAGGAGCGGAACCGGGAGGTGAGCGAAGCGCTGCGGCAGCAGGAAGCAACTAGCGAGATTCTTCAGCAGATCACGAACTCGCCGGAGGAGTTGGACGCGACGCTACAGGCGATATCAGAGGCGGCCACGCGACTCACCGGCTGGACGGCAGGCATCTTCATGCCGCACGGCGACGGGCTGGCGATGCGCGGTCAGTCGTTCGGGCCCGGGGACGTTATCACAGGTGGAATCGGCACCACGCGAACGATGGACGGCTCGAACGGCCGCGTGTTCGTTAGCCAGACTGGCTATGTCTTCACCGAAAGCACGGCGACGCCGCGTGACCTGGACGCGTACACGCGACTGGGAATCAAGACGGGTGTGGCGCTGCCAATTGTTCGGGCGGGCGAATCGTTGGGCGTTCTGTCCATGGCGACCTCCCAGCAGACTCCGGTCACGGCAGAGCTGATGAAGCTGCTGGAATCGTTCGCGGACCAGGCGGCGATCGCTATCGACAACGCGCGAATCCTGGGCGAGTTGCGAGAGAGCAACCGGGAGGTGGGCGAGGCGCTTCAGCGGCAGACCGCGATGGCAGAGGTGCTCGAAGTCATCAGCAGTTCACCGACTTCGGTGCACCCAGTGCTCGCCGCTATCGTCACCCGGGCCACGGAACTCTGCCACGCGGAACATTGTGTCTTTTACGACATCGATTCGGACTCAGCCATCATTGTCGCCCATCACGCTCGAGACGGCGCAATCACACGCTACCCACCAGTTGGGACTCGGCGGTCGCTCGAAGGCCGGGTCGTTGGCGAATGCGTCCGTCTCAAGCAGCTGACCCGAGTTTCAATGCCCGTTTCGGAGCTGGACAAGCTTTACCCCAACGCCCGCCAAAACATCGACCTCAAAGAACAGGAAAGCTTCGCCGCCCTAAACGTCCCAATCGTGAAGGACGGGGTTGTGACCTCGGTCCTGCAGTTGCATCGCTTCGATGCCGAGCCATTCACGGATGCCGAGGTCGAACTCGTCGAAACCTTCGCCGACCAGGCGGTGATCGCGATTGAGAACGCGCGGCTGTTCAACGAGTTGCAGGAGAGGAACCGGGAGGTTGGGGAGGCGCTGGAGCAGCAACGCGGAACCGCTGCAGTCCTTGCGATGATCAGCCGCGCGCCGGGCCAGATGGAAGATGTCCTCGTGGCGATCTCACGTGAGGCGATGCGTCTTTGCGGTGCGGATGAATCCTACATGGCCGTAGCACACAACGATGGCGAAATCCGCCGCATGGACATCACAGCGACAGGAATTCGATGGTACGACGCCAGGGAACGCGGAATCGTGCCGACCCGCCCTGCGGACGTTGCGTTTCTCGAAGAGCGAACGGTGCATGACTACGGCACTACGCCCGAAATGCAGGAACGCTTCCCGGACCTGATGAACCCGCCACCGTACGGGCTGACAGTACTGACCACACCATTCCGAACGCCGGATGGGATATTGGGGTTCCTCAACGTTCGCAGGCTCCGCGTCGAGCCCTTCAGTGATCGTGAGATCGAGATACTTGAATCGTTCGCTGACCAGGCAGTCATCGCGATCGAGAACGCTCGGCTGTTTAACGAGTTGGAGCAAAAGACCGAGGAGCTCGAAGTTGCCGGGCGTCACAAGAGCGAATTCCTGGCGAACATGTCGCACGAGTTGCGGACGCCGCTGAATGCGATTATCGGCTACAGCGAACTGCTGCAGGAAGAGTGCGCCGACCTCGGGCAGGAGGATTTCGTCCCCGACCTGAAGAAGATTCACACGGCCGGACGGCACCTCCTCACGCTCATCAGCGGCATCCTCGACCTTTCGAAGATCGAGGCCGGGCGGATGACGATGTATCTCGAAGATTTCGACATCGCCACGCTCGTGACAGAGACCGAAGACATTGCGCGGCCGCTCGTCGAGAAGAACCGGAACCAGCTGGCAATCGATTGCCCGGCGGACGCCGGGAAGATGCGGGCCGACCTGGTGAAAGTGCGGCAAGTGCTGTTCAACCTGCTTTCGAACTCCGCGAAATTCACCGAGGACTGGAACCGTCGAGATGAAGGTCCGCGTCGACAGGGATGCCCAGCAGGTGGAGTTCGCCATCCGCGACACCGGCATTGGAATGAACGAGGAGCAGATGGACCGCCTGTTCCAGGCGTTCTCGCAGGCGGATAGCACGATTTCGAGAAAATACGGTGGGACTGGTCTCGGACTCGCCCTCAGCCGGCAGTTCTGCGTCATGATGGGCGGCGACATCGCAGTCGTTTCGTCGCCCGGCGTGGGTTCGACGTTCACCGCCACATTGCCGCTCGTAGTTGTCGATCCGGAAGAAGTCGCTGCGGCGCCGAAAGCACAGGAGTAACCAAATGCCGAAAGTTTTGCTCGTCGAAGACAACGAGATGAACCGCGACATGCTTTCGCGCAGGCTCGAACGGCGCGGCTTCGAAGTGGTCATCGCGGTCGATGGCGCGGAAGGGGTCGCGATGTCGAAAAGCGAATCGCCGGACATCGTCCTGATGGACATGAGCCTGCCGGTGATGAACGGCTGGGAAGCGACTCGCGCTATCAAGGCGGACCCGAACACCGAAAAGACGCCGGTGATCGCGCTCACGGCGCATTCGATGCCAGGTGACCGCGAAAAGGCGATGGAAGCCGGATGCGATGACTACGACGTGAAGCCGGTCGAACTGCCGCGGCTGCTGGACAAGATGGCCGCGCTGGGAGTCTCCGCTTCGTGACTCCAGAGGAGGCGCGGGAGTTGCGGCATGAGCTGCGAACTCCGGTGAACCACCTGATCGGATATTCGGAACTCCTCCTCGAGGAGGAGGGCCTTGCAGCGGCCGTGATAAGCCAGCTGGAGAGCGTCCGTTCGCAGGCGCGACACATGCTCGGACTGGTGCCACAAATCCTCGCTGAGGATGGGACCGTTGGCGACGGTGTAAAGGCGCTCACCGACCATGCAGCGGAGCTGCAAGTAGCAGCCGGGGCACTTCAGAAGACGGGCGAAGGTCTGCCTCCGAGCGACCTCGACCGCATCGTTTCCGCCGCAAACAGGCTGGCGGAGCTGGCCGGTCGCCTGACCACGGGCGGTATCGGTGTGGTGCGCGACACCGGCTCGGTGCAGGGCCCGCGCAGCGGCGGCCCGGAAACGATCCTCGTTGTCGACGATGACGAAGCGAACCGCGACGTGCTTGGGCGACGGTTGCAGCGGCTTGGGTACGGCGTGGTCGAAGCGCGCGACGGCATCGAGGCGCTCGAACGGATGGCGGCCGGAGGCATCGACCTCGTGCTGCTCGACGTGATGATGCCGCGGCTCGACGGCTACGGTGTGCTCGAACGGCGCCAGGCGGACGAAAGCCTGCTAGATGTCCCGGTGATCATGATCTCGGCGCTCGACCAGATGGAATCGATCGTGCGCGGCATTGAGCTCGGGGCCGAGGACTACCTGCCGAAGCCGTTCGACCCGATCTTGCTAAAGGCGCGAATCGGCGCTTCGCTGGAGAAGAAGCGGCGGCGCGACGCCGAGCTTTCGTACCTGCGCGACGTGGCCGTGATTACGGACGCAGCGGCGCGATTCGACGAAGGCAGCTTCCAGGCGGGAGCGCTGGACGTGGTGGCGCAGCGGACGGACGAGCTCGGGACGCTTGCCCAGGTCCTGGCACGAGTTGGCGCTGAGATACGGGAGCGGGAAGCTTCGCTGAGGACGCAGCTACGAGAGCGCGGGTATGCCTTCATCAGCTACGCAAGCGCCGACCGCGAACGCGTCCAGCCAATCGTTACGGCCCTGGCAGACGCAGGAATCAACGTCTGGATGGATCGTCACGATATTCGCGCCGGTTCGAACTGGGCGGCAGAAATCGTGCAGAGCATTCGCGGCTGCAGCGCACTGTCTGGTGGCCTGTTCGCCTGCGGCGTTCGAGTCGCGAAATGTGCGCCAGGAGATCCAGGTGGCAGGCAAGTACAACCGCCCGTACATTCCGCTGATGCTCGAGGCCGCCGAATTCCCGGATGAAGTGGAGTATCAGCTCGAAGGCTGGCAGTGGGTTGAAGTACTCGGACAGCCGGCGTCGGTATGGCTACCGGGGCTCATCGAGGCACTGACGAAGTACGACGTTGTGCCGCTGGAACGGGCTCCGGACTAGTCTGCGGTTTCCGCGGCGACCGGCTTCTTGGTGGCGCGTTTTCGACGCTTCTTGGACGTTCGGATGGCGCTTATCAAGCGTTTCATGTCGGCTTCGAAGTTCACCGCGGTGATTTCAATCGAGTTGCGGCGCTTCAGCGGCACGAGGTCCTCAGTGAGTTCGCCGAGGGCGCTCATGTGCATTCCATCGACAAGCACGGGGATGACGATGGCGGTGCCTGCCAAGGCGCGGGCCGTCTCAAGGCGGACCCAGTCCTTGTCCTCGTCGATTCGACGGGTACCGTCCGGCTTCACGCCGACCCAACGCTCGCCAATAAGTGCGAGGAGGACGTCGCACCTCTCGACCTTCTCATGGAGTTCGTCGACCCAGTCGGCCCCACCCTCGATGTCGACGATGTCCTGGAAGACATGCTCGTCGCCGAACTCCCTGACGAGGTGGTCGAAGATGCGGCCGGTCCAGCCGGCAGCATCGCCGCGGCGATAGCTGAGGAAGATGTTCGGGTTTCGCCGGCGGGCCAAAAGCGGCAGGACGATAAGCCAGATGATGGCGCCCATCCCCGCGAAGGCGACCGCGGCGATACCGGCGAAGACAATCCACGGCGGGATGCCTCCGTCGTCGCCCGAACCTTCATCGTGGGGCGTCGGTGAGCCTGGCACCGGGGTCAGAGTGAGGGAGTTCGCGTTGTTGGGACCACCCCCGGTTGGTGTTGCTGTTGCAGTCGGAGTTGGAGTGGACGCCGCCTCAACGTGGATCGCCAGATCCCCGAATCGTTTGATGACAAGCCGGTCGGTTCCCGGGGTTTCGAGCACGACTTCGACTACGTAGTCGCCTCCTTGCGCTGAGGCTGACACTGGCCACGTCCAAAGCCAACTACCCGGACTATGGTCCGACGCGACTCGCGGCGCTTCCACTCCTGCAGCAAACAGCCCCGGAGGAACGGATGAGACCCGGGCTGTCATGTTCGTGTAGAGCGGGCGGCGCACGGCACACGTTTCAGCGTTCGCCGCATCGGAGCAGGGTGGGGACGTGCCGAGCGTTTCTTCGAAGTCATCCAGTGCGCCGCCTTCTTCAAGAGCAGCTTTGAGCGAAACCGATGCAGGCTTCCCAGGCTCGACCGACTCTGGATAGTCGACGCTCACGCGGCCACAGCCCTCGAAGTCTGCGGGCGGGTAGCCATTTACGCCGCAGTCTGAGGGGCCGCCCGTCGCGGGCAGCGAATTGGTTGGCGACGGGGTCGTTGGCACCTGGGGCGTAGCCAACGGCGCCGTCGGAGTTGCTGCGGGCGCGGCAACCAGGTTCACCTCCTTGAACCCGGCATCCCAGTAGACCGGGCCGTTCGAGGGGTAGACCTCCTGCCCGTCGACAATGAACGTCACCCGGTCGCCGAAAACGCCGCAATGGAGATAGTCAGGCCCGCCCTTGGCCTCCACGTGAACGCGGTAGTACATCGAACCGTTGATCACGTAGGTGGTAGCGAGACCACAGACAAGGCCGTTCATCTCTGCCCGGAGAATAAGTCCGTCGCGCGGAGTGATGCCGTCGATGCGCCCGGCAAAGGTCGCAGGCGGGGCCGGTTGCGCAACCGTTGGTTCGGCGCCGGGAACGACGAGCGCGATGACCACCAGCAAAGCTCCGACTGCGGCCGAAATCAACGGGAGCAACCGTAGGGAGTGGACACCGCCCCGCAATGGCTGTTGGCCAAGGTTGGGCATGCGGCGCGAGTATGCACCGCCTGCCCACGAAGCGGCCAGTTTGCGGGCCATGCTGAACGCATATCGCACACTTATGGCCCGTATCCGAGTAAAGTCCGGGCAACGCCACAGAAAGGGAGTCCCCTGTGACGCTACTTGATCGATTTCAGTCACCCGGTCCGAAGCGAGTGCTTGCGTTGGATGGCGGAGGCATGCGCGGCGTCATTTCCCTCGGCATGCTCGAGCACGTCGAACGCACGCTGCGGGAGCGCCACGGCGACCCTGACATGCGCCTTTGCGAATACTTCGACCTCATCGGAGGTACAAGTACGGGCGCGGTGATCGCGGCGGCGCTGGCCATGGGGCTGACCGTCGCTGAGGTGCAGGAGATGTACCTCGAATTCGGTGCGGTCGCGTTCGCCCCTCAAGGCTGGCGGTTCTGGAGAAGGTGGCGTGCCAAGTTCGATGATCGGCCTCTTGAGCAGCAGATGCAGCGCATCCTGGGGGATCGCACGCTCGGTGACCCCGACCTGCGAACTGGCCTGTGCATCATCGCGAAGCGCGCAGACACGGGCAGCACCTGGCGGCTCTTCAACCATCCGCACGGGAAGTACTACGAAGACAACCGGGACATCCTCGTCCGCAGCGCGGTCCGGGCCAGCGTCGCGATGCCGACGTATTTCACCGCGGAAGCCTTCGAGGTGAAAGCCGGACAAACGGGCGCGTTCGTCGACGGCGCCCTGAGCATGGCAAACAACCCCGGCCTCGAACTCTTCCTCGTCGCCACGCTGAAGGGATTCCCGTTTCGGTGGCCCACCGGACCTGACAATCTGATGGTGGTTTCGGTCGGCACCGGCACGTGGTCGAACAGGGAGAAGATCGAGGACATCCTGGAATCGGGGCCGCTTCGCAACGCGCGACGAATGATCGAGATGTTCATGAGCGACACCGACTGGCACGGGCAATCGATGCTCCAAGGCATGTCGGATTCGCCAACGAACTGGCAAATCGACCGAGAGATCGGTGACCTCAGCAACGACATGATCTCGAGCACGCCCGCACTTCACTATCTTCGGTACAACCTGGCGATGGACGAGGATGGGCTGGAAGCGCTCGGCTTTAAGTCGCAGGTCCCACGGTTGTCACAATTGCGCGACCCGATGTCCGCGAAGGAGCGTGTCGTCCTCTCCTCACTCGGCCTCGCGGCGGGCCAGCGGCAGGTGAAGCCGGAACATTTTCCGACCTCGTTTGATGTGCTGCCGGCCGCCAAGGTTGCCCGGGTTGCGCCCTCGCTGCTGGCCGAGCCCGGCCGAATCGAAAAAATCTCCAGCATGTCGGATGTGGTCATCCGCAACCTGGAAATCACGCAGTTCTACTACGAAGCGGCCGTAGCTATGACCCGCTTCATCGGCAGCCGCGACGTGACCTGGTTCGCGTTCGGCGTGCACGCATCGAAGACCGTCGGCCGACGGGCGATGCGCTTCGAGACACTCCCTGCGTGGGCGCGAAACCGAATGATGAAGGTGCCTCCGTTGGCCTCGTTCTTGTCATCGACGCGCGAGGCGATGGCGGAAGGCAACCTGATGGTCTTCCAGCAGTTAGCACCAATTGCCCTCGACTACCTCAGCCGGTTCGACGGAAAGGACCCCGATCCTGCCGAGATCGACGCCTTCGTTGAATCGCTCGCACCGGGTCCCGCAGCTGAGGGCGGAAATGACCTTCTCCGCGTCGCATTCCGGGCGTGGTATGACGCAGCCCATGAACCTGACCCGGAGAAGAAGGCTCAACTCGTGCTGCTGGGAAACTGCAGCGCCGTTTATCACGAACAGCAGCGGCTGCAGAACCTTGTGGGCAAAGGCTTCGAAGTACCCGTTATCGATGCCGCCCTGCAGCGGGCGGCGAACCGGCGGGGCATCGGCCCGGTCCTTCGCCTCGGGCGGCCGGCGGGGTTGTTCGCGCGGGGGATCTGGCAGCGGGCATTCACGAGGACTCCGAGCTTCACCGCGTACGAACTCCCCGAGACCGCCCTCGGCTTCGGCGCCGACGTCAAAGGCCCAGCGCCGGGTATCGACTTTCCGCCTACGCTTCGAATCATCACCGAACCTCGACTGTTGAAACTGCTGGAGGAACTCGGCGTACCGGCCGGCAACACCGTCGGCAGCGCCTCGGGCAACTACTCGGTGCTGTCCGAGCGGATGCGATTCATCGCCACGGTGTTCCGCAGCCGCCAACAGGACCTGGGGTTACTCGCGCCACCGTTCAGCCGCAAACAGGTCGAGATATTCCACTCCGGGAAGGTACCTCCCGGTCCGCTCTGATGCCCAGGTACGGAACCGCCTATTCAAGGCATCCAGAAAGGAAGCCCACATGACCGAAACGACCGACGAAACAACGACTGACCTGAGCTTCATCGGCGACCCGGAAGCGGACGAAGTGATCCGGGATCTCTTCGCGACGGGACAGGTGGAGTCCGCTTCCACACTGTTGCAGGCGCTTGTGCACAACACCACGCCACCGCCCGGCGCAGCACCGGAATCTGTACGGAACTACCTCATGAGCGAGCGCAAATTGCCTCATTGGGCCGAACACGACCTGATGACAGACGGACAAAAGACATTTTCGAAGTACTGCACGCAGATTTCGCTTGCGCTCTACTGTTCAGTCCTGGCCGAGGGCTACCTCCATTGGCGCATGGCCCATCTCCTGGACGTCACCGGGCGCATGGAAACGGACTACCAGCGACGGATCTCCGAGACGGTCCAGCTCGTGCTGGACGTGATGGAACCCGGAGGGTTCGGCGCGGGAGGCTCAGGAATAGCCACCGTCCTCCGGGTTCGGCTGATGCACGCGGCCATCCGGCACCTCGTGCTGGAAGGGGCAAAGACCGACCCATCGCTGTGGAGGCCGGAATGGGGCGTTCCCATCAGCCAGGAGGACCTTCGATCCGTCGTGCTCGGCTACTCAGTCGTAGTCATCGACGACCTCAAAGCGCTTGGCATCACGCTCACTCCGGAAGAAGAATTCGGCTACTTCCACACATGGCTCGTGGTTGGCCACTTCATCGGAGTCGAAACGGAGTACCTGCCAGCGACGGTTGAGGAGGGCCGAAAGCTTTACGAGCTCACTCGTGAGAAGTACTACCGAAAGACCCCGGCGGCGTTACGGCTGGAAAAGGCGCTCATCGAGACCGTGCAAAAGGCCGTACCCGGCGCGATGTACGACATGCCGATCCAGTACATCCGCTGCTTCATCGGCGACGAATACGCAGACCTTTTGGAGGTCCCGCGGTTGCCGGGGTGGCGCCGTCGAATGTTCGGCACGTACGTGCGGTTGCACAAGCGGTTCGCCTGGCTGGCGGGCGAAACCGGGTTCCTCGATTCAGTCGCGCCGATGAACCGGGCGATGCTCAATTCCATGGTCGAGAAAAGCCGTGGCGGCGAGCGACCGTCCTTCGCAATCCCCGCGGCCCTGCGCGAACCGCTGCAGGTCGAGGTTAAATCGAAGTAGGCGACGGGCTCAGGAGAGGTTTGCCCCGCAGGTAGAGCACGGCCACGCCGAACATCCACGCGATATACAGCATAGGCGCGACGTATCCGCCCCAGCCGGCCGGGGACCAGGCCCCCGCGCGGGCCAGCGCAACGGCAGCCTCGACATGGACGACTGCTGATGCGACGCCGACCCATCCAACGAGTCGGATCAAGCCCTTCGAACGAAGCATGGGGAGCGAAAACGCCGTCGCCGCCACTGCCCCGGCGAACCCGGCGCTGGAAAGAAGCAGGTAGAAGAGGTCGGAAAGCACTTGGGACGTCTCCGCGGACAGGGCCGGAGCTCGGAAGGCAAGGGCGCCGAGGAATACATAGCCGACGAACATCAAGGCCGTGAGCACGGATGCTGAGAGTGCGGCCAGAAGCGTGAACAGCCGATACCCGGCGCCGTAGACGTCGAGAGTTAGCGCTCCGAAAAACACCAGTTGCACAACGATCGCGACGTTCCAGAGCACATAGCAGCCAAGGAGCGATTCTCGGTGGTTCGCCACCGACGCGCGGATTGTCTCTGCGTTGGCATCGATCGGTTCGAGGCCGGCAAGCTGGAGCCAGCCAGCACCGATGACAAAGAGCACCGTAGCGAGCAATCCCGAAACGCCAATGAGCATGCGAGTCTGGCGTTCGACGTCGGCGTCCGCGGCCATGGAAATGTCCTCTCTTCCCGCAGGGGCGGCGTTAGCCGAGCAGACCGGCGGAACGCGCCCATCGGTACTTCGCTGCGAGTACCTGCACGGGCGTTTCGGTGGTGTACGGGTACGCGGGGATGTTGTTCCGGTAGAGGAAGTCAGCAGCCTCTTCGACTTCGACATCACCGGCGAGCGACGCCACGACGGGCTTGTGGATTCCCTGTGCCTTCATCTCTTCGACGATGTCCACGACGAGGTTCGCGAAGACCATCGGCGGCGTGATGATGGTGTGCCAGTAGCCAAGGACAATTGAGTGGATTCGGTCGTCTTCGAGGGCCAACTTGATGGTGTTCTTGTACGTGGCCGGCGGCTCGCCGCCCGTGATGTCGACCGGGTTTCCGGCGGCGCCAAAGGGCGGGATGAACTTGCGGAAGGCCGCGTCCAGATCGGCGGGCATCTGCATGAGCGATAGACCGCCGTCAACGCAGGCATCCGAGAGCAGCACTCCAGAACCACCTGCACCGGTGATGATGACGACGTTTTCACCCTTCGGCGTTGGCAGCACCGGGATGCCGCGGGCGTATTCGAGCATGTCGCGTAGGGCGTAGGCGCGGATGACCCCGGCGCTCTTCAGGATGTCGTCGTAGACGCGATCGTTGCCGGCAAGGGCGCCGGTGTGAGACGACGCTGCACGGGCACCGGCCTGGGTGCGGCCGGCCTTCAGGGCGATGATCGGCTTCTTCTTCGAGACGCGTTTTGCGACTTCGGCGAAGGCACGGCCGTCCTTCAGGTCCTCGAAGTGCTGGGCGATGACCTGTGTGTTCTCGTCCTGTTCGAAGAACGTCAGAAGGTCATCCTCGTCGATGTCGGACTTGTTGCCGAGGCCGACGATCGCGGAGACGCCCATTTCGGCGGAGCGGCTAAAGCCCACGATCGCCATGCCGATACCACCGGACTGCGAAGACAGCGCAACCTGCCCGCGCACGGTGTAGGCGGTGCAGAACGTCGCGCAGAGATTCTTGTGCGTGTAGTAGAAGCCGTAGATGTTCGGCCCCATGAGCCGGATGTTGTACTGCTCGCCGATGCGCTGAATCTCTTCCTGTTCGGCGACGTTGCCGGTCTCCGCGAAGCCAGACGGAATCAGGACGGCGCCAGGAATTCCCTTTTCACCGCACTCGATCAGTGCGCCCGGCACGAGAGCGGCGGGAATTGCAAAGACGGCCATATCGATCTCGCCCTGGACGTCCTTCACCGAGCGGTAGACCTTGATGCCCTCGATCTCTTCGGCCTTGGGGTGAATCGGGTAGATCTTCCCCTCGTAGCCGCCGTTGATGAGGTTCTTCATCACGGAGTTGCCGATCTTGCCGACCTCGGCGGAGGCGCCAATGACGGCGACGGCGTCTGGCTTCATGATTCGGTTCATCGCCCGGACAATCTCATCGGGCGGAGGCCGGCGATGTGCCTGACGGGGTGCGAAGTCCAGGGCGATGCGAGCGTCGACCGCCACGGCGCCGCTCGCCGTTGCGAGAACGGGGTTCAGATCGAGTTCGCTGATCTCGGGGAAATCGGCAACCACACGACTGACCTTTTCGATGATCGACGCCAGGGCATTCTTATCGACTGCAGCCGACCCGCGCACACCATCGAGGAGCTTGCTCGCGCGAATTGAGGCGAGCATTGAGATGGCTTCATCGTTGGTCGTCGGTGCCAGCCGGAAGGTGACATCGCTCAGGACTTCGACGAGGACGCCGCCGATGCCGAACGCTACGAGCTTGCCAAAGCTGCCATCTGTGACTGCTCCGATGAGGACTTCGAGTCCAGCTGGCGCCATCTGCTGCACCTGGACGCCATCGATGCGAGCGTCAGCGTTGTAGGCCTTTGCGTTAGCGATGATGGTTGAGTAACCGGCCTTCACAGCCGCTTCGTCGGCGAGCCCAACCAGGACGCCACCGGCATCGGTCTTGTGAGCGATGTCCTGCGAGGCGATCTTTAGGACGACGGGGTAGCCGAAACGGTTCGCGAGGGCTGCGGCTTCGTCGGCTGACGCGGCCACGCCGTCGCCCGGTACGGGGATTTCGTAGGCTTCACAAATTGCGCGGGCATCGGTGGATGAAAGGAGGGTGCGGCCAGAGGCGCGCGCGGCATCGAGAATCGAGCGGACAACGTTGGATGGTGCGGTCACGGTAGAGACGTTCCTTGAATCAGCTGGTTTTGGCGCGAGCTTGAAGGAGCTGAATGGCTTCCTTCACAACCTGAAGCAGGCCCGCGCCGCCGGTTTCCGCGTACTCTACCAACTGTCGGCGAAAACGGGGCTCCCAGAAGCTCTCAATGTGGGCCGCGACGCCCGTGACCCCTTCCTCATGCGAATAAGGCTCCCAGAATCGGGCGATCTCATTCGCGCGGTGCACCATCTTGGTCGTGTCCAACGTGCCTCCCGGAACCCCGCCCTACAGCTGGCCGATTGGTGTCTTCTTCCGGCGACGGGTTGTCTCGTCCCGGAATTCTTCGTACGAAGCCTGCCATTCGGAAGGCTTGCTGGTCTTTCGGATCTGCACGGCCGTGACCTTGTATTCGGGGCACTCGGTCGCCCAGTCAGCAAATTCTGTCGTGACGACGTTCGCGCCGGTGCCGGGGAAATGGAACGTGGTGTACACCACTCCAGGTTGCATGCGATCAGCGATGCGCGCGTGGAGGGTTGTGGCCCCGGCGCGACTGGCCAACTCGACAAGGTCGCCATCGCGGATTCCCCGGTTCTCGGCGTCCCATGGGTGAATCTCGAGGACGTCCTCATCCATCCAGGCGACGTTCGACGTGCGCCGAGTCTGGGCGCCGACGTTGTACTGGCTGAGGATGCGCCCTGTCGTGAGCAGCAGCGGGAAACGGTCGGTGGTGCGCTCATCCGTGGCGACGAACTCCGTCATCATGAACTGGCCCTTGCCCCGGACGAAGCCGTCGACGTGCATCACGGGCGTGCCCTCTGGCGCCTTGTCGTTACAGGGCCACTGGATGCTGCCGAGCTTGTCGATCTTCTCGTAGGTCACTCCGGTGAAAGTCGGCGTGAGGCGGGCGATCTCGGCCATGATTTCTGACGGGTGCGAGTAGTTCATTTCGTGCCCGAGGGCTTTGGCGAGCGCAACGGTGATTTCCCAGTCAGCGAGGCCAGCCTTGGGCGGGATGGCTTTGCGGACGCGGCTGATGCGGCGTTCGGCGTTGGTGAAGGTGCCATCCTTTTCGAGGAACGACGAACCCGGCAGGAAGACGTGCGCGTAGCTCGCTGTTTCGTTGAGGAAGAGGTCCTGGATAACGACGCACTCCATCGCCTCGAGACCGGCGGTTACGTGCTTTGTATTCGGGTCCGACTGGACGATGTCTTCGCCCTGGATGTAGAGGCCCTTGAAGGTGCCATCGACTGCTGCATCGAGCATGTTCGGGATGCGCAGGCCTGGCTCGGCCCCGAGATGGACGCCCCAGACCTCTTCGAAGACGCTGCGGACACTGTCGTCGGCGACGTGGCGGTAGCCGGGAAACTCGTGGGGGAATGAACCCATGTCGCACGAGCCCTGGACGTTGTTCTGTCCGCGAAGCGGATTCACGCCAACACCCGGACGGCCGAGGTTGCCGGTGGCCATGGCGAGGTTGGCCATGCCCATCACCATCGTCGAACCCTGGCTGTGCTCGGTTACGCCGAGGCCGTAGTAGATGGCAGCATTGCCAGCGGTCGCGAAGAGGCGAGCAGCGCCTCGGATGGCCTCCGCGGGCACACCGGTGATGCGCTTCCGTTGTTTCAGGAGAATGGCGTTCTTCGGCGACGAAGTCTCGCCAGCGATTGAAGCTGACGGTGTCGCAGCGCTCCGCGACGAATTGCTCGTCGACAAGGCCTTCGGTCACGGTGACGTGGGCCATCGCGTTAATCACCGCGACGTTTGTCCCGGGCCGGAGGCCGAGGTGGTAGTTCGCTTCGACGTGCGGCTGCTTCACGAGATCGATCCGCCGCGGGTCGATGACGATGAGGCCGGCGCCAGCCCGCAGTCTCCGCTTCATCCGTGACGCGAAGACCGGGTGCGCATCAGTTGGGTTGGCGCCGATGACCAGGATCACATCCGCCTTGTCGACGGATTCGAAGTCCTGTGTCCCGGCTGAGGTGCCGAAGGTGGTCTTCAGGCCGTAGCCGGTTGGCGAGTGGCAGACTCGCGCACACGTATCGACGTTGTTGTTCCCGAATCCGGCGCGTACCAGCTTCTGCACGAGGAAGGTTTCTTCGTTGGTGCAGCGCGATGACGTGATGCCGCCGATGGAGTCGTTGCCGTACTTCGCCTGGATGCGCTTGAACTCGCTGGCGGCGTAGCCAATAGCCTCGTCCCAGCTCACGTCGCGCCATGGGTCGGTGATCTTTTCGCGGATCATGGGCGAGAGAATTCGGTCGCGGTGGGTTGTGTATCCCCACGCGAATCGACCCTTCACGCAGGAGTGGCCGTTATTCGCCTTGCCATCCTTAAATGGCACCATGCGGACGACTTCGTTGCCCTGCATTTCGGCCTTGAAGGCACAGCCGACCCCGCAATAAGCGCAGGTGGTGACGACGCTATCCTGCGGCTGACCCATTTCGATGACGGTCTTCTCGGTGAGCGTGGCGGTGGGGCACGCCTGGACGCACGAGCCGCAAGACACGCACTCCGAGTCCATGAAGAGCATGTCGCCGGGCGAGATCTTCGAGGCGAACCCGCGGCCTTTTACGGTGAGAGCGAACGTCCCCTGCACCTCGTCGCAAGCGCGAACGCAGCGCGAACAGACGATGCACTTCGCCGGATCGAAGGTGAAGTACGGGTTGGATTCGTCCTTCTCTTCGTCCAGGTGGTTCGCGCCTTCGTAGCCGTAGCGAACGTCCCGGAGGCCGACGGCGCCGGCCATGTCCTGCAGTTCGCAGTTGCCATTGGCGGGGCAGGTCAGGCAATCGAGCGGGTGGTCGGAGATGTACAGCTCCATGACGCCGCGGCGCATGCGGGCGAGCTTCCCGGACTGCGTGGTCACCTTCATGCCGTTCTCGACGGGGGTGGTGCACGATGCGGGCGTGCCTTTGCGGCCATCGATCTCCACGAGGCAGAGACGGCAGGAGCCAAACGGTTCGAGGCTATCGGTGGCGCAGAGGCGGGGCACGCGAACACCCGCTTCGACAGAGGCGCGCATGACCGAGGTGCCTTCGGGCACGGTCACGGGTTTGCCATCGATTTCGACGGTGACCGAAGTCTGCGAGCGACTCGCGGGAGTCCCGTAGTCGATTTCCTGTACGAGCGTCATGGTGTTGCCTCCTGACGTGGCGCGGGTGCGGTGTCGAAATCCTCAGGGAAGTGCCGCAGGGCACTCGCGACCGGGTAGGGGATGAGCCCGCCGAGCCCGCAGAGGGATCCATCCTTCATTACTTCAAGCAGATCGTCGAGGAGCACCAGGTTCTCGGTGCGATCTTCACCGGCGATGATCCGGTCGATCACTTCGACTCCTCGGGTTGAGCCGATGCGGCAGGGCGTGCACTTGCCGCAGCTTTCTATGGCGCAGAACTCCATCGCGAAGCGCGCCTGGCTGGAGAGGTCAACGGTGTCATCGAAGACGACGATGCCACCGTGACCGAGGAGACCGCCCGCCGAGGTGAAGGCTTCGTAGTCGATGGGCGTATCCAGAAGAGACGCAGGGAAGTAAGCGCCCAGAGGCCCACCGCACTGCACGGCGCGGAGCGGGCGCCCAGAGGCGGTGCCGCCGCCGAAGTCGTAAATGACTTCGCGGAGGGTGATGCCATAGGGCACCTCGATCAGACCCGGGCGAGCAACGTTGCCTGCGAGTTGGATGACGGCTGTCCCCCGCGACCGGCCAGTTCCAAGGCTCGCGTAGTGCTCCGGCCCTTCTGCCAGAATCATCGGGACGGTGGCGAGGGTGACGACGTTGTTCACGACTGTTGGCTTGCCGAAGAGGCCTTTGATAGCCGGGAGTGGTGGGCGAGGGCGGATGACGCCCTTCTTGCCTTCGAGGCTTTCGAGCAGTGCCGTCTCTTCGCCGCAGATGTAGGCGCCGGCTCCGAGGCGCGTTTGGATATCGAACGCCTTGCCCGAGCGGAGCACGGAGTCGCCGAGATAGCCCTCTTCGCGCGCAGTCTCGATGGCGTCGTTCATCGACTCGAAGGCGTCGGGGTATTCCGAACGGATGTAGATGTAGCCCTCGGTCGCACCCACAGCGAGACCGGCAATGGTCATTCCTTCTATAAGGGTGAAGGGATCGCCTTCCATGAGCATGCGGTCGGCGTACGTTCCGCTATCACCCTCGTCGGCGTTGGCGACGATGTACTTCTGGTCTGCAGTTTCGTCGTGAACCGTTTTCCACTTAATGCCCGTTGGGAAGCCCGCACCGCCGCGACCGCGGAGGCCAGAGGCCGTAACGGCTTCGATGACGGATACGGGCTCCATTGACAGGGCCTTGCGGAGGCCGGCGAAGCCGCCGTGGGCTTCGTACTCCTGGATGGAGAACAAGGGAACTACGCCGCAACGTTTGAAGGTGATCCTCGTCTGCTTGGCGAGATATGGGACGTTTTCGATGGGGCCAAGCCTAAGCGGATGGTCGCCGCCGTCCAGGAACCCGGCGGAGAAAAGGCCGGGGACATCGGCGACAGTTACCGGGCCGTACCCAACTCGACCTTCCCGGGTTTCGACTTCGATCAGTGGCTCAAGCCAGTACATGCCCCACGAGCCAGTCAACCAATGGTTAAGTTCCGTGATGCCGCGGCGGGCGGCTTCAGCGGCGATCGCGGCTTGGACTTCTTCGGAACCGACCGAGCGAGCGCCGGAATCCCAGGAGATGTAATAGGTGGTCACGGGGCAGCCTCCGCGACGAGGCTCGCAACGCGGGCGGGGCTGACGCGGCCGTGGAGCCTGCCGTCGATGACGATTGCCGGTGAGAGAGCGCAGTTGCCGAGGCAGTAAACCGGTTCGAGCTCGAACTTGTGGTCGCCTGTGGCCTCGCCCATTGCGATGCCGAGTCGTGACTGCAGTTCAGCGACGACTTCGCGGCTGCCCATCGCCTGACAGGACTCTGCGAGGCAGACCTTCACGATGTGTTCCGCGGGAGGTTCCTGGCGGAAGTCCGAGTAGAAGTTCACGACACCGACGACTTCGGCCTTCGACAGGTTGAGCACCTCGGCGACGATCGGAATGGCTTCCTCGTGGATGTAGCCGAACCAGGACTGGAGGGTGTGGAGGATCGGGAGGCAGGCGCCGGGCATGTCCTTTTGCATTGTGGCGAGCTCCAGCGCGAGCGCGTTGTCCCAAGGGCGGTAGTTACTCAACGATGCGCTCTCTTCCGGAATAGACGTTGAAGCTGCCATTCTTGAGGAAGCCAACAAGGGTGATGCCAAAGGTTTCCGCGATCTCGACCGCGAGGCTGGATGGCGCGCCGACCGCAGCGACGATCGGGACCCTCGCGCGCAGGGCCTTCTGGAGGAGTTCGTAGCTGGCGCGGCCGCTCAGAAGTGCAACTCGAGTCCCGAGTTCATCGAGGTTGCCGGCCAGCAATTGCGCACCGACAAGCTTGTCGAATGCGTTGTGGCGGCCAACGTCTTCGCTGAGGGCCAGAAATTCACCGCTGGTGGTGAACAGGCCCGCAGCATGGACGCCGCCAGTCGCTTCGAACCCGCACTGTCGCTGTCGAAGGGTGCGCGGGAGGGCCATCAAAGCCTGGGCATCCACTTGAACATCAGACTTCAGCGGGCGACACCCTTCGAGCAAGAGTGCGTCGAGCGATGCCTTCCCGCACACGCCACAAGCGCTGGTTGTTGTGAAATTGCGGCGCTGGTTGCCAAGGTTGACGGCGAGGCCGTCGCGGAGGGTCACGACGAGCGCGTTGCCGCGCTCTTCTTCCGATTTGACGTCGGTCGCGTAGTCGATCCCCACCATGTCTTCGGGCGCAGAGACGATGCCCTCGCCAAAGAGAAAGCCTGCGGCCAGTTCGAAATCGTGGCCCGGGGTGCGCATGGTGATGCTGATCGGTTCGGTCTGGCGCAGGCCCGAAACGACCTGGCTGAGGCGAATCTCAAGCGGTTCTTCGACGGCGATGTGATCGGGCGCGGCCTGCCACGAACCGTCACGAAAACGGTCGACAGTTCGGTCCACCTGGCCAGAAATGCGACTCAGAGCCTGCCCCCTCGGCGAGCCAGTTTAACACTCGCCGGATGGCTAGGTTGGGCGACCGGCCGCCGTTCGCAGCGCCAGCTCGACGAATGGGACCAAGCGAACGGAAAGTTCGTCGCGAATGCGCCGATAGGCGGCGAGGCGGGACTCGTCGGAACCGCCAGTAGCGGCAGGATCGGGCAGATGCCAGTGCAAGGTGCTGTGCGGACCTTCGATTACGGCGCACGATTCTCTCATCGAATCGGACAGAGCAATGACGTAGTCGAACGGGCCTTCCAGGTCGTCGATACGTTTCGAGCGAGCCTTGTGCCAATCAATACCAACCTCGTCGAGCACAGTGACGGCAAGGGCGTTCACTGGAGACGGGTGAGCACCGGCTGAGTGCACGGCGAATCGCTCGCCAGCGAGCTTCGTCAGCAGTGCCTCACCAATCTGGCTGCGTCCGGAGTTCGCGTTGCAGAGGAACAGCACGGCGATAGGGGCGAGCCGCGGCGCGCGAGTACCTCTGCGGCGTGTCGCCTGGAGCGTGGCCTCCAGGTCGCGGAGTTCGCCTTCCAACCAGTCGAGGTCGGCTCGGCGTCTCGCGATGGCCTCTCGCTGGCGCTGCAATGCAGCAGGCAACTCGTCGCCACCCGGTTCGCCTTCGAAACCGAGGCGGGCCAGTCGCCCTGCCTCCGCGGCACTGAGTCCGAGGCGTCGCAACGTCAGGACCAGGCGGAGCAGGCTGACGTCAGTCTCGGTGTAGTTTCGATAGCCGTTTTCGCCGCGCGGCGCAGGGGGCAACACTCCCACGGATTCGTACCATCGAAGGCCCGAGGGCGAAATCCCGGCCGCGCGCGCAGCAGCGGTGACGTTCATCGGTCAACTGTAATCCTTGTAGTTACTGCAAGGTCAAGGATGGTCTAACCATCGCCCACGGCCCTACAGGTAATTAGGAAGATCGCATCGTCCATCGCCGGAGCGGTTCGATGGTTACTTAGCCCAATCCAGCCCCGAGTACGGCCATAAGGGCCAGGGCCGCCACGACAACGACAACCACGCCAACGTATTTGCCGATTCTGCTCATGAATATCTCTCCAGTTTCTCTGCCAGCAGCCTCGCTCCGGCTCGGGTCAGGCCGGGTTCGTCGCGATCGATTCCGAGCCAGCAATGGGACTTGTGCCTGAGCTGCCGAATGCCAGGGCGAGCCCAGCGACGAGGAGCCAGGCAATCATCAGTAGCATTCCGACGATCAATGCGCCCCACGCCCAATCCCCGCCGGTGTCGGGCCGAGAAGTGCGTTCTTAGTCCGCAAATTAATTGTGGCGATGGGTGGCCGAAGTGGCCGTAGAGGTGACCGTGCGTCAACCAGAAGTGGACGTCGGTGGAGGACCGCTCGCCGGCGGGGGTCGGTGATGCCTTGCGGGGATCTCCGCGAAAGACCCTGCGTTATGACGAGTACCGGATTACTGTACCGACGTCCTATTTGAGTTCGCGTCAGAAAAAGGGGCCTGAGTTAGCGGTTCACCATTGCACGAACATCGGCATGACTACGTGGACGTAGCCTTCTTCGTTCTTGCCGTTTTCGTCGACCGGGCGGAAGACGCCCTGGGATGAGGGGCTGGACATCTCGAGGGAGACCGAGCCCGTGAGGACGTTAAGGACGTCCTGCAGGTAGCGCGAGTTGAAGGCGATCTTGTTGGCATCACCTTCGATTTTCGCGTCGACCTGGCCGTCGTTGTTTCCGATTTCGTCTGCTCGGGCGCTGATCGTCATCTGGCCGGGCTGGCCACCTTCGCCGGGCGCCATCTGGAGGCGGATGATGCCGCTCCCGTCGCGGGCGAAGATGGCAGCGATGCGGGTCTCGCGCTTGAACTCGTCGACGCTAACGACGACTTTGGTGCTGTATTCGGCAGGGATGAGCTGGTTGTAGTTAGGGAACGTGCCCTGGATGAGCTGCGCGACCATTTCGACGTCGGTCATCGCGAAAAGAACCTGGGTGCGCTGCGGGTTGATGCGCATTTCGACCGGTTCGTTGGATTCGCCGACCAGTCGTGAGAGTTCGCGGAGCGCGCGGCTGGGGACGATTACTTCGACCGATTCGCTCGGCGATTCCGTGAGGGTGATGTCGGCGACTGCGAGGCGGAAGCCATCGGCAGATGCGAGGGTCAGCCGCGTGCCATCGGTCTTGACGTGGACGCCGGTGAGGACAGGGCGGGAGTCATCGGTGGCGGCGCCGAATTCGACGCGCTCGATCGCCTTGCGAAGCGCCTTCGGATCAAAGGTGAGGGTTACTCCGTCGCGGATTTCGGGGATGCGCGGGAAGTCCTCGGAGTCCATGGCGTTAATCGTCGAATCGTTGCGGGCGCATTCGAGACGCAGCTGGCGGCCGTTGCCGGGCACCTCGATAGAGACGGTAGCGGGCGGGAGCTGTGACACGAAGTCACCGATAAGCCGAGACGGGACCGTCGTTGCGCCTTCCTCGTCGATCTTCGCGCCTATCCAGGCGGAGATGGAGATGTCGAGGTCGGTGGCCGCGAGCTTGAGTCGACCGCGGTCGGTCTGGAGCAAGACGTTGGCCGTAATTGGGAGCGTTGAGCGCGCCGCGACGGCACGGCCGACGATGGAGAGGCCGCGCTGTAGGTTTTCCTGAAGGACTTGGACTTTCATGTGCTTACCCGCCTGATCCAATTGAAGGATCGTTCGTAGTATAGGAATTGCTCAGGCGGCGGGTCTAGGTGAGTGCTTAATCGCATAAGCAATTATCCCGAACTGGCGAATCACCATAATGACGGCCAAAGACAAAGAAGCGTGGATCGACGAAGGAAAGCGGGCCGCGGGCGCTAGAGATTTGGCTTCGGGGGCCATTGGGGGCAGGTGGTTTCGTATTCGCGCCCAGGGAAGTACTTGGTCCACTCGGACTCAGTGAGGTTGCGGCCGGCCGCCTGGCAGATCTTCTCGGCCCAGAGGGAGACATCGAGATCCCAAACAACGGTGGCGCCGTCACTTGAGGTCACGAGGGCCGAACCATTGGCGAAGGAAAAGTTCGTCCGACTTTCCGCGTGAGAGCGAAGGTAGCCAGTTGAAGCTCGAACCGATGACCTCGCCTGTGGCAAGGTCCCAAACCGACACCCTGCCCGCTCCCTGGGCGCCATTGAGGGCCAGTGCAAGAGCCTGACCGTCACTGGATTGGGAAATCTGGGCCTGAACTCCCCGGTTCGGCGCCAGGGGCACCCGCGAGCATAGTCGACGGTTGCGTGGGGTCGCCGAGTGCAAATTGGTCCGCCGTGAAGAATTTCAGTTCGTCGCCATCGCCAACCACAATTTCGCCCTGCGAATCGATGGCAAGGTCGACTGGCGGCCGAATTGGCGAGTCGTGACCTCCTTCGCGTTGCCGTCATGTACGTCCCACAGGTGATGAAGGAGTCCCTGGCCCATATCGCCAATCTCAATGTCGCCCGGGCTTCGGTCGAGACGAACACCATCGGTTGAAGGTTGGTTTGTCCGTCCGGACGACGAAGCTGTTCGGAGTGTGCATGCCGTCCTCGGTGATGTCCCAGAGGTCGAATATGAACCTCATCGGAGCCCGGGATCGACGGACCCACCCATCGCCACGATCGGCAGCTCTGGATGGATGGCCATCACGATTCCCGGGCCACCGCCGGTGCGCCGGGTTTGGGACGGGCACGGCTTCACCAACTGGGGATCCGGTCTCCGACGTTCCATAGGACGACCCGCCCGGAACAACCCGCCTGGTTTCCGGGGAGACAATGGTGTGTGTGGTGAAGATGATAACGCCCGTCCGCACTGACCAATGGATACAATCGGTGTCAGGCTGAACTTGTTGTTGGCCATAGCTCCGAAGTCGCAGTCGATTGATTCAGCTTGGCGCAGTTCCGGCAGGCTCCATCTGGCCCACGAGCCATCCAGTGCCTGTTTCACCATCCATGAACCATCGGGCGCGAATGCGGAACGTCCGAGTCCCGTGTCAACGCTATGCGTCTGACGAAGCCGGATCCGTTCAATGACAAGTGATTAATCGCATTGGACGGTTCATCGATAACTGAAAAACGACTCTTCATTGGCGCCGAAAATCGTGAAACTGCCAGAGGGAGCCGACACGATACGGTGGGCCAATCGGACGGAAATCTGGGACCGACTAAGATTGGAAATTTCGAAGTTCTCTGTCGTTTGCAACGACCTTCATCGGCCAGACGTGTCGAAAGTGAACTGGCCAGGACCGAAACTGTTCACGTTACCGGTCCCCAAGAGCTCGCCGGTCGCAGAGTCCCAAGACTGTGACGTTCCGATATGAATAGCCGGTGACGAGGTTTTCCGTCCCTCGAAAGTCATACCAACGCAACATGTCTCGCCGGCAGGCTGGACTATCGTGGATAGCTCAAACGTGTCAGCGCTCAGCATGGCGATTCGAGGCGTCACCAGGAATCAGGAAGTTAGTAGCCATATAGTTGCCTGCGAATCGAACAGCAGGCTGTCTCGGCGGGAAATCCAGGTCGGCAGGACCGCCGATCGCTCCGCTCCCTGAACTCACGCCCAAGATGCGGAGCGCTGGCAGCATGATCCAGCTACCGGGTCACGAAGGATAGCAACCTCCTCGCTGGCCGGGATAACTCCTCCAAATATCTCGCTCGAAGGATCCCAAGTGATTTTCCGCAGCACTTCCGAAGTCCGGCGTTCGAATATACAGTCACGCTGGCCTCCAGCAGCATCGCCATAGACCAGCGTGGACGAGGAATCTGACTCCGACGAAGATCAGGACGCTGTTTTGTGTCAGACCAGGAACGCCTCTTGCCGTGCGAGATGAGTGCTGTACGTCGCGGCATCGTGCAACTCAAAGAACCCGGATTGCGTGGCCAGGGCGACGTACTTGCCATCCAGGGAAACCGAGAACTGGGTCAGCAACGATTCACTGGGTGAATACTACCCAGCCAACGAGGATCGTCTGCGAGTACGAGGTTCAGGAGCTGGTCTCCGTGCGCGGGCCTGGCTGAGTTGTCGCCTGTCCGGCAGCAGGAAAGCGAGGCCCCGGTCGGCCTTCACGGTTAACGGGGATTTCGGTTTCGAGTCGTGCAAGTGTGGCCTCGAGGGTCGAAGCGTCAGCGCGATCGCGCTGGTCGTTCGCCTCGTTCCATTGCCAAAACGCGACTCCCGTGCCCACCACCGCAATAAGCGCAATCCCTGCGAGTCCGGCAACCAGCACTCGCAACCGGCGGAGCCGGCGGGCGTCTCGCACGCGCTCGTCTTCGTTCAGCTTGAGCGAAGCTGCCACGAATTCCTTTTCGACGGCGTTAAGCGATTCGCCGTGATCCGTCGCCCACTCCGAGGCCGCAGCCAGCCGTGCGCCCCGGTAGAGTTCGCCGGGGTCGCGACTGAGGTGCTCCCAGGCCCGGGCCGACTGCGTGAGGTGGCTCAGCATGCGGTAGCCCTCGCGGTCGTCGTCGAGCCAGGAGCGCAGCCGCGGCCACTCCCGGATAAGGGCCTCATGCGCGACTTCGATCCAATCCGACTGTGTGGTTACCAGGCGGGCGTCGGCGAACCTGCTGATCAGCGCGCGAAGGTCGATGCGACCACTCGACGATTCGGGAAGTTCAGAGAACGCGACTCGTCGCCGGGTCGCCTCGGTCCGCTCGCCGAGGGAGGTGAGCCGGAGCATGAGCTGCTGACAGGCAATCTGTTCTTCTGGCTTGAGTTGGCCGTAGAGCTGTTCAGCGGTGCGTGCGATCGCACCCCGAATGCCGCCCGAAGCATGGTAGCCGGCGAACGTCATCTCAGCGCCTTCACGGTTGTTCCATGTTTCGCGAAGCGCATGCGCCAGGAGCGGCAGTGCACCCGGCGCATCGCGGAGGTCGCCAAGAATGCGGTCGACGAGGCCCGATTCGAGGGTGCACCCAGCAGCCCTCGCGGGGCCTTCAATCGCTGAGCGAAGTTCGTCCTCGGTCGGCTCTCCCAACAGGACGTGGCCAGGCTCGAGGAACTCGGCGAAGCCCGGGAAGCTCGCGAGTTCGCCGTAGAAATCGGCGCGGATCGCGATGATTACGATTACCTTGCGCCGGGCATCTGACAACGCGTTGACCAGGAGGCGGACGAATTGGCGCTGGACCTGGCGGTCGTGGCACATGGTGAAAAGCTCTTCGAACTGATCGATGATGACCACAAGGCGACGTTCTTCGTCGGCATCGTCTTCGTGGCGCGCAATGAGTCCAAGAGTCCGTTGGTCGCTCTCGAGGTCATGCAGGGCTGAAACCGGTGACACGTTCTTGAGCGCCGCGATGCGAGAAGCAAGTTCAGCCAAGGGGTCGGATCCCGGCGAAATACTGATGTAGTCCCAGCGATCGCTCCCGGCCAGCACACCAAGTTTGAGGGCGGGGATAAGCCCGGCGCGTACCAGCGACGACTTTCCGCTGCCCGATGCTCCCACGAGGGTTAGCTGCTCTTCGGCGTCGATGCGAGCCAGCAGACGCGCGATGGTTTCCTCGCGACCGAAGTAAACGTCGGCATCTTCGGACGTGAAGGGGCGAAGACCGGGATACGGTGCGCCCTCGCGAGTTGGGCCCGGGACCTTTTGACTGTCAGAGTCGACGGCGACGAGCCGTCGGGCCAGCGAAGCACGGATTCCGGCCTGGAACCGGTTTGCCGCCCCCATCTTGCCGAGGATGTTGTGAACGTGGCGCTCTGCAGTGTGGGGACTGATGAAGAGCTTCGTCGCGATCTCGCGGTTGGTCAGTCCGTCGGCGAGGAGGGCAAGGACCTCCCGTTCACGGGCTGTGAGTCCACGCGAATCAAGATCATCGTCATTGTCGCCGTTGCCGTCCGGAGGAGGCGTGCCTTCGATAGCCATAGCGTTTGGCGGGCATTCTAGACGCGTGTGAGGGCAAAATTCCCTACATGATGCCGTCTATTTCTGGATTGTCGGTAAGGACTCAGAGTTAGAGGCCCGGCTTCGCGGGCCACTGAGGGCAGGTGGTTTCGTACTTGCGCCCGGGGAAGTACTTGGCCCATTCGGCTTCGGTGAGGTTGCGGCCGGCCGCCTGGCAGATCTTGTCGGCCCAAAGGGAAACGTCGAGGTCCCATGTCACCACGCCGGTTGCGGTTCCCAGGATTAATGTCTTGCCGTCCGGCCCGATCTCGGCGCTAAGCGTGCCAGGTCCGCCAAAGTGGCGGCCGAGCACTTCACCGGTGGTGGTGTTCCAAACCGCCACGGTGCCGTCGCTGGCGCGGACGGTGAGAAGGTCCGTCCCGGATCGCATCGTGATTTTCGACGCCTCGTCGGAAATGGCTCCCTTGAGGACCATCCGGGGGACCGGCTCGCCTTCAACGGCAAAGTCGGCAAGCCCGTAGATACGCAGGTCGGCGTTGATTCCGACTGCGATGGTCCCGGCGCTCGTGGCAGCGCTGCTGCTGAGTGCGAATAGCCCGTATGGGTGGGCCGCTAGCAGGGCCGCGGGTGAAACGCTAACGTCCCAGAGAGAAACCATGCCGAGGTCGTCCTGCGCGAAGAGCAAGGCCTTTCCGTCGGATTCGATGAATTGGAGGACCCGGCTGCCGCGGCCCGCCGCCGTGTTGGACCTCTGCACTCCGGAGCCGTCGATGCGCCAAATCTCAATTGGTTCCGCCGACATTCCCGCTGTTGCGAAGATCCCGGGGGAATTGGAAGCGGCGATGGAAACACCCGACGGCACAGCCGGGTTGAGCGGAGGCGCAATCGGCGAGCCTATTCGCTGGCCCGAAGTCGCGTCCCAGACCACAACGGCGGTCGGACAATTCTGGACCGGTGTAGCGTCGCAGGCCTCGACATGGCCAGTGATGATGTATCGGCCGTCACTCGTCCACTGAGGATTGACACCGGGCGCTGCCGCGAATTCGACCGGGCCGGAGTTGACGACGGGACGCATCGAATCGAACGACCAAACGGTCCAGGTTCCGGCAGCGTCTTGAACGACAAATCTCTTTCCATCCGGTGACACCGAAATCGCGCCGGTTGGGCTCCCGGCCCACTGGCGCTCGGCGAGTCCCTTTCCATCCAGGGCCCACCGTTCGACCTTCCCATCTGATCCCAATGTGTAAAGGTTCGTGTCGTCGCCTTCGAACGTGAGAGGTACAACCGGGCTTGGCGCGCTCGTGCTAATCGTGAAGGTACCCGAGCCACTTCGCTCGAGCGTCGGCACGGCGAGCAAAGCGGTCTCCGCGTTGCCGTACATCGCTGCCGCTACGAATTGTCCGTCGCGCGTGAAGGTGCTGTAGGCGAGATTCACTGGCTCATCGGCACTAGCGGACGCGAGCATGGCCCCCGTCTCGACATCCCACAGTTCCAGCACGGACTCCGGCTTCCGATACGCGATAAGCAGATACCGGCTGTCGGGTGAGAATTCGATGTTCTCGCAGGTTGAACCGGGTATTGATCGGATCAGCTTCAGGCTTTTCGCGTCGAAGATATCCGTTCTTGGCGCGACTTGAGTGCAGGTGGTGCCAGCGGCAACGTACTTTCCATCGGGACTGAATGCGGCCAGAAAGTAGCTCCCGGCTGCTGAATTGATCTGTCGAAAAGACCCATCAGCAAGGTTGTAGATTCGCAGGCCGGTGGACTCCCTGGTTTTGCCGAGGATTGGAAGCGCTACCAGAGAGGAGTCTGGGCTGAACGCCTGATTCCAGGGAATCGTCAGGCCGGGAAAGAGAAATTCCCGTTCGACTTCGAGTGATGGCACGCTGAGTACGAGCATCTCGGCCATGAGGTCAGGGTCCTGGAAGGTCTTTCCAGTGCGGTAGCCACCGGCGATGAGCTTGGTGCCGTCGGGACTGAACCAGGCGACGGCATTGATGCCCGCCGCTCCTGTCTGGCGCGATGCGATCCGTTCATGCGTTTCGAGGTTCCACAACTCCACCAACCCGGAGCGAGTCTTCGTTACATAGAGACCCTGCTTGGTGCTGACGTCGAACCCGTTTATCAGTGGTTCGCTGGCCCAGATGTTGCCGAGGAAGGCTGGCTGGTCAGCGAGGACCTCGTTCAATAGCGCGCCTGTCCGCGCGTCTGGGCGAAGTTCGTAGGCCTGGCGCGCGAGCAGGAAGGCAAGACTTCTATCTGTCTTCAGAACCGCAGGGATCTCGGTCTCGAGTCGGGCGAGCGTCGCCTCGATGGCAGCTTGTTCGGCCACCAACTTAAGGGCCTCGGCGTCGCTTGTTGCCGCCTCCGCACGCGTTTTTTCGCGGTCCGCAGATTGCCATTGCAGGAACGCAACGCCACTCACGCCCACAGCTGCGAGAGCGACGGCCGTGAGGCCCAGCACTAGCAGACGGAGCTGGCGAATGCGGGATGCGTCCCTCAGGCGTTCCTTGTTTTGCTGTGCAAGAGAGGCACCCACGAACTGCTGTTCGAGGACGTTCAATTCAGACTTGTTGCGCTCGGCCCACTCGCTCGCGGCGGCCAGGCGAGCGCCGCGATAGAGGTCTCCCGGATCCCGGCCCGACCGTTCCCACGCCTGCGCGGTATCGGTAAGGTGGCGAAGCACCTGATGTCCGGCGCGGTCCTCTTCAAGCCACTGCCCCAGGCGCGGCCAACCGGTGATCAGGGCCTCGTGAGCTATTTCCACGGATTCAGCACCTGTGGTCACCAGGCGAGCATCTGCGAGGTGCTGCACCAGCGTCCTGATGTCGGAGCCACGCGAATCGGTGTCCGGCAACTCAAGGAACGAAACGCGGCGGCGGGTGGCCGGGTTGCCTTCGGATAGGGCCGTCAATCGGACCATGAGTCGGCGGCAAGCAGCCTGTTCAGAAAGATTAAGGCTTCCGAAGAGTCTCTCAGCGGTTTGTGCAATGGCCCGATGTACCCCGCCAGACCGGAGGTATCCCGCGATCGTCAGCGTTCGATCCTCACGCTGGTGCCACGTTTCTCGAAGAACATGAGAGAGCAATGGGAGCGCTCCGGGAGCGTCGCCCAAATCGTCGAGGATGCGATCTGCGAGGCCCGTCTCAAGTCTGAGTCCGGTTGCGGCTGCAGGACCTTCAATGGCGGCACGCAGTTCATCGCGCGTCGCCGGTCCGAGCAACAGGTGCCCCCGTTCGAGTGCCGCTCCAAACTGCGCGAATCCAATGCACTCCCCGTAAAAGTCAGCCCTGATGGCGAGCACGAGCAGTACTTTCCGTGGAACGGCCGCTTCCGTGTTCACCAACAGCTGAATGAACTGACTCTGGCGCTCGCGGTCACGGCACATGGTGAACAGCTCTTCCATCTGATCGACGACGAGAACGACCTGGTTCGAATCACTTTCCTCATCGAGGGGGAGGTCAATGACGCCCGATGCGGACTCAAGGTCGTGAAGGAGGCCAACGGCGGACGTGTGCTCGTGAGCGGCTAGCCTGGCCGCGAGTTCTGCCAGCGGATCCGCGCCGGGAGTCATCACGATGTACGTCCATGATTCGCTGCCAGGGAGCGCGCCTCCTTTAAGAAGGGGAAGCAGGCCGGCCCTCACAACTGACGACTTGCCACTTCCGGACGAGCCGACCAGCGCCACGATGCCTTCCGCAGCGAGGTGAGCCACCAGGCGTTCCGCCGTTTCCCCGCGCCCGAAGTACAGGCTCGCATCTTCCTGGCCGAATGCGCGCAGGCCCGGATATGGCGGCGTATCCAGAAACGGGCCGGTGCGACCCGTATCCGCGGGAAGGTCGTCGCCTACCCCCGCAAGCCGAAGAGTGAGCGAGGCCTGCGCGGCAGCTTCGGTACGGTTCGTCACGCCGAGTTTCGAAAGAATGTTGTGTACGTGCCGTTCGGCTGTGGGAAGGCTAATCGTCAGGCGGTCGGCGATTTGGCGATTGGTGCGACCGGCAGCAATGAGCGAAAGAACTTCCTGCTCGCGCCGGGTCAGCCCGCGCGGATCCATTCCTGGGCCATCAGCCGCGGTTGATTCTGAATCCTGAGAGGTATGTCCAACGGTCATAGAGAGTGCGGCGCATTCTAGGCTCACTCTGCGGACCTAAACGTACATGGTTCCGTGTATTTCTCTGAGTTTCTAGACAGTGGCGGCGATTTCTTGGTCATCGACGAGCGTCGCCGCTTCCAATGAGCGACAAGCACCCTTTTCGACGGCCGATGTGTAGCAATCCGTAGAAATCCACGGAACCGTGGATGTACGCCCTGCTCCGCGGAACAAGACTCCGGCGAACCGGGGCCTGGCTGCGCAGGTCGACACGGCGGAGGTGAAGACACGGCGACACACAGGACCACGAATCCGGCGGCACAACCGGGACATCGCAATCGGCGACCGAATTTGCACTGTCCGAACGCACAAGCCCACGTCCACCAGACGCGGCATGACTTAAGGAGCAAAGAAAGTGAAACCCAGTCAACTCCAACACGTCCGAATTGACAGCCTGAGAAATGCCTCGCTGCGGTGGGGAGCGTTGGCCATCCTCGTCCTGACGGCACTCACACTCTTCGCCGTTCCGGCGAGCGCCAAGGGAGCAATCCATGTCTCCGGAAGTAGCCGCGTCCCCGTCGACGGTGAGTGCACGGCACCGCCAGCGGGCTTCGAAGAGTTCGTCGACTTCACGATGGTCATTCAAGGGGATCTTCAAGGTTGCTGGTATACGTCCATCGCCTGGGGCCACCAAGCGCCGAACGGCAGGTACACCGAAGCGGGCCGTGAGGTTTTCGTGGGGACGATCAACGGAACGGCAGGCAGTTTCTCTACGGTTTACATCTTCAGTGCGCTCTACGACGCGGATGGCAACGAACTAAGTGGAGGCTGTATCCACCCCATCGTGCGCGGGTATGGAGGGCTAAGCAGTGCTTCCGGTGTCATCACATTCAGAGACGTCATCGGGGATCCCAACAAGATCGCGAATATGAGCGGCGTCGTTAGGTACTAACCCGTCGAACCAGTACTGCTATCGCGGAAACGGTGTCGGCTTTCCCCGGCCGGCACCCTCCGCATCGCTCAACAGAAGCCCAGCAAATTGTGACCCGAAGAGGAAGAGAATGATTCGAATACTTGTGTTGCTAACGATCGTAGTGGCAGCTTTCTCCACCGGCTGCGGTGGCTCTGGCGACGAAAAACCCACAGTTACACCGGCGCCGACCGCGACCGTGGCGGCCGCCCAGGCCGCAGCGCAGGCATCTGCACCGTCGGCTCCGCCGACCGGAGTTATCCCCGCCGTCGTAAGCAAAGCGTCCCTTGGACCGGAAACATCTGGAAAGCTCACACTGCCGCTGAGTTCAGTCGATGACGTCGTTGGCACGCTGACGTTTCGAACTATCTGGGAATGTCCGTATCTCGGCTTTGTCGCGGAGCCGGGTGCAGTCCTCGTCAGCCCCGTAGACGGAGTAGTGAAGGTCAACTCCGAAATCTCCGAAAAGGATCCGCTCACTGGAAATACCGGAGGCAGGGCCATCGGACTGACGTTGGAGTCTGGAGACACAGTCGACATGTATTTCGGCGCGGGCACTACGTCGGATGTCGCCGTGGGTGCGGCCGTGAAGCGGGGAGATGTGATTGGCAAGCACTCGGGAGCCGAAATGGCGGCCATCACGCTCGGGTTCAACACGATCATGACCCGTTCGTCGAAGGGGACGTGCGTGTCGCGGCTGGACGGCGACCAGTGGGTTGGTGCGACACCGGCTGTAGTCGTGCCGTAGAGACGCGTCGCGCCGGGGTCGGGCGGTCTCCCGACCCCGGCGCGACGTCTACAATTGCGGGCCATGCGGTATGCGGCGTTCCTTCGGGCGATCAATGTCGGGAAGCACAACCGAATCACCATGGCCCAGCTGCGGGACGTGGTGGCAGGCGCCGAGATTTCCGGCGTGTCTACATACTTGCAGAGCGGCAATGTGCTCTTCGAATCGGACCTGGATGAAGCGGCCGCGGCCGTCATGATCGAGGAGAGTCTGACCGCATTTGGCCTGAGGAACGCACCAGCCGTTGTGCGCAGTGTCGAAGCGCTCGAGGAGATTGTTTCGGGCGATCCGTTCGCAGCGTTTCCGGCGGACGAGTTCACGCGCTACGTCACGCTCTTTCGCGAACCTATGACCAAGGAATCAATCACGACTGCTCGCGCGCAGCCACATGTGGCACGGGCGAGCAGTCGCGAGTTGCTGACCGTGGCTCCCGTAACCCGAGAGCGGGGGCTCGACGTGAACGCATTCCTGCCCAAGAAGGAACGAATGCAGGGCACGACGCGCTATTTACACGTCGTCGAGGAGGTCCTCCGGCTTCTTAAAGAGGACTAGCGGTTAGCGACCCACTACGAAGTCGGGTGCAGGCGCCAGCTCGTCCTGCCAGGCTTTCTGTTCCTTCCGGCTAGTCGAGGACGGCCGCCTCCACGGAACAAATCGGAGGCAGGTTCTGGGTCACGAGCTTCCAGTTTTCGCCGTCATCGGCGCTGGCCCAGAGTTGACCCGTATTCGTACCCATATAGATCCCGGCGGAAGGCAGGTTGTCGGTACAGAGCGAGTCCCGGTACACGCCCATGAAGGCCTGTTCCTGCGGGAGGCCCCGGGTCATGCGGTCCCAGGTCTTGCCGGCGTCGGAAGTTCGATGAACGGTGAGCTTAAATTCGGGCGGACACCGAAGTTCGCCGCCCTGGAGCGGGACAACGTAGGCCATGTCGGGATTGTGCGGGTGGGCCGCCATCGCGAGGCCGAAGTCTGAAGGGAGCCCTTCGGTGATTTCGGTCCAGTTGTCGCCGCCGTTATCGGTCCGGTAGGTGCCGGAATGTCCCTGCAGGTAGAAGCGATCATTGTCGCCCGCGGCGTGCGCCAATTGGTGGACGCACTGCCCCACCTCCGGGCGAAGCGGAATGTTCGGGTCGAACGCTGCTGCGGGGTCGCGGATGTTGTCGTTCATCGGGTTCCAGGTGGCTCCGCCATCGTCGGTTCGGAAGACGCCGGCCGCTGAGATAGCGATCCACATGCGGTTCGTGTTCTTCGGGTCGAGGACGACGGAGTGGAGGATGAGACCGCCGGCACCGGGATTCCAGTACTGCTTGGACGGATGGGCGCTTAGCGAGGCGTTCTCTTGCCACGTGTCCCCGTTGTCATCCGAGCGGAAGAGCGCGGCAGGCCCGACGCCGCAGTACATGACATTCGGCTCAGAGGCGCGACCGGGCTGGATGTGCCAGCAACGTTCGATTACCGCTCCGGGGAGCATGAACCAGGGCGTGGCTTCCTCCCCGGGAGCCGGTTTCGGGTCCTCGGCAAAACGAGGGCTCGCTTTCGCATTCGTCCAGGTCTCGCCCATGTCGTTCGAGAAGCGAACGGATGGCCCAAACCACGGGTCGTTCGCGGTAGCGAAAAGCCTGCCGTTGCGCGGGTCTATCACGGCGTGATTGATATCAATGCCGCCGACGAAGGGGCCTTTCAGATCCCACTTGTCGCGTGCCGCATCGCTTGTCAGCGAGAAAACGCCTTTTCGAGTCCCGACCATTACCGCCACTTTCGCCATTGGAAGCCTCCTGAGTTCGCCGAGAGAGTGTGCACCGGCGCGTCAACGAATTCAAAGATCGGATGTCACTCCATCAAAGCCGTAACACCGGCGTAGACGTTACAGCGGTGAACAGATGTCGTGCAAGCCGGTCTCCAAGACTCCAGGATGGGACAAATTCATCATCTGATGAGTCAAATTGAACTCATGAAGAACGAAAATCAAGAGACGTATTGATTTTCTTAAGTTCGATGTTACTATCGCCCGAATCAGGAGGGACTCTCATGACTTCTCAGGTTGTTTCACCCCTTGGGATGTTGGTTCGAAACGGTCTTCAAACCATTGGCGCGTGCCCGCGCGACGCGAACGATGAAACCGAGGCCGCAACCGGCCCGTCCGAAATGATGGAGCGGCTTGGGGGAGGGCTCCTCGCTGCAATGGGTTTTGGAGAGATCGCTGACGACCTCGATCTCCACGCGATCACGCTCCTTAGTGCCGCAAGCATTGCCGGGCTGCAGGTGATTTCGTTGGTGGAACCGGGCGTACATCGGTTGGAGTCCGCGCTCTTCGCGCTCGAAGACCTGTTGCGCCGCACAGCGCCGGCGGGGGCCTGACCGTGGTACTGCAAGCCGGCGCCATGCCGGTCCTCGCGGTAACTGACCTCGTTAAGCGTTATCGCAACGGGACGCTTGCTAACGACGGTATTTCGTTTGTGCTCAAGCCGGGCGAAATTTACGGGCTTCTTGGGCCGAATGGCGCGGGAAAGACCACCCTCGTTCGCCAACTCCTCGGCGTGATTCGTCCGACGTCAGGGACGATCACCCTCGACGGGCACGACATCGTCGGCGACCCCGGATTCGCACGGCGCCACATTGGTTTCCTCCCGCAGGGCCAGTTCGACCTCATGTCGCTCCGAGTTGGCGAGCTCATCGAATACTCCGGGCGGCTCCGCGGGATGAACCGTCGGGCGGCCGCCGAACGGCGAGAACAACTCATCGCCCAGCTCGATCTGGGCGAATTCGCGTCGACCTCCATGCATGCCGCTTCGGGTGGTGTTCGCCGGCTGGCGGGATTCGCGGCGGCAATTGCCGCACCGGCCCGGCTCCTTGTGCTGGACGAACCGACGAACGACATCGACCCTATCCGCCGACAGATCCTCTGGAACACCATCGGCCAGCTCGGTGAAGAGGGTGCAACCGTCCTGCTGGTGACCCACAACCTCGCCGAGGCCGAGCGATTCCTCGATCGGCTGGCGATCATTGATGGGGGCCGAATCGTGCGAGAAGGGACGCCGGGCTCTCTTCGCACCCTTGTGACGGAAAAGCTCCGGCTGGAGACCGTCCTGCGGGGCGAGATCTCGCTGCATCCAGCGCTGGTCCAGGAAGAACTTAACCCGGGGCGCTACCTCTTCGAGCAGCACGACCTCCCGGCGGTCAGCGCGTGGCTTAGCGCCGCGCGCGAAGCCGGATTCGTCCACGACTTCCGAATCGGGCCGCCGAGCCTGGATGACATTTACACGGCGGTGGTCGCTCCATCGCGGACGCTGGAGGCAGTCTCATGACACCAGTTCGACAGTACTTCGACCTCGTTGCGATGCAGCTTCGCTCGATGCGCGGAGACTCAATCATGATCGCGGTGATTCATGTGGCCCTCTCACTCGGGCTGGTGGTTGGGATGGGCTACTTGATTCCAGACATCAGCGATTCGGCTGCCCTCTTCCTGATTACCGGGACCGCGACACAGGCGTTCGTGACGACCGGTCTTGTCATGCTGCCGCAGATGATTTCGGAATCGAAGAACGACGGTCGGCTCGAATACTTCCTGACGATGCCAATCAGCCGCGAGGCCTACCTGCTCTCGCAGATCACGGTGGTGGCGATTACTTCGTTTCCGGGCGCATTCTTTGCCCTGGGGTTTGGCGCCTGGCACTACGACATCGGCCTGACCGTCGGGCCGGAGTTCGTCGCCGTTGTGCTTCTGACGGTGATGTCGCTCGCAGGGGTAGGCGTCGCGATGGCAATGTTCACCTCGAATGCCCAGGTAACAAACGCACTGACCCAGTTGATCATCTTCTACGTGCTGTTCTTTTCGCCGGTGATCTTCCCGGCGTCGCAGCTGCCGGATGCGCTTCAGCACATTGCCCGGCTCGCGCCTCCGAGCTACGCAGCCGACGGCATCCGGGCCACGATGACCGACCTGCCGAACACACATCTCGCCCGTGATCTTTCGATGATGGGTGGTTTCGCGGCGGTATCAATCGCGCTGAGCGCGTTCGCTATTCGCAGGCGCGGGTAGAGGCCCTCGAGCCGCGCACCCCTCCTTGTGGTGCCGGGTACCCCAATACCCGGCGCCACAATCCCGGCGATTCAGGCTGCGCGTCAGTGCTGTGCGTCGCCGACGCGGGGCGAACTGAAAATTGATTTCGGGACGCGCTGATAGTTCGAAACCCAAACCTTGCGCCCGAGGTCGGCGAGCAGATCGGTCTCCGCCTGCGTCACGTCCCAGGAAAGACTCTGCAGACATCGAGTTTCGGCCGCGGCCCCCTGGTCCATGAGGAGACGGCCCTGTTCAGTGATGCGAACGATCACCAGTCGCTTGTCGTTGGATGCCGGCTCCCGGACAACGAGGCCTCGTTTTTCCAGGCGGGTTATCGCGTTCACCACTGTGGAGCGGCCAAGCCAGAGTGATTCCGCCAGACGCCTTGGCTCGCTTTCGCTGACAAGTTCGAGCATTACCAGGATTCGCCACTCGTCCCGAGTTAATTGCAGCTCGTGCAAGACTTCCGAGTAAAGAGCGACCATGAGGTGGCCGGCCGAGATCAGGTTATAGACGGCCCAAAAGCGAGAGCGATCCGCTCCATGGGCCGCCATCAATTCAATGAACCGGGCTTCAACACGCGTCGGCGCGGTGTCTTCAGGCATAGGCGTGCTCCTGTTTTGTTGTGGCTGGCAAAGGATGCAGGGTGTTCACGCTTTTGGGTAGGGGCATCACCTATCTGCTGCAACAAACAATTTCCGAAAATCAATTTAGTGAAATCGATTCGGTCCTGGAACGGCGATCCAGGGAGCCGCGCCCAACACTTCCTTCGCCGGAAAGGTCTGCACATGCGCTTGTTCAACAATCTCGGAATTCAGGCAAAGCTTGTCTCCGCTTTCCTGATCGTCCTGACGATCAGCACGGCGGCTACCGGCTTCGTGCTGTACAAGGCCAACAATACGAACGACCAGTTCACGGGCAACGTAGCCTCCGCCAACAAGGCGGCCCTGCACGCCGCTGAGTTGCGCACCGCATTCCAGCTTCAGCACCAGGAACTGAAAAACATCCTCTTGCGCGGGGCAAACGCGGAGAAGCTCGCGAAGTACAGCGCTCAGTTCGATGAGGCTGCCAAGGAAGTCGCCACAATGCGCGCAATCCTCGCCGCCGACCTCGAAGCGACTGCGGTGAACGACGTAGAAGCCAACTTCCCGGCGGAAACCGTTGAACCAGGAACGGAACCCGTACCTTTCGCGACCGCAGCCGAAATGCTCTCCCGTTTCGACGAGGGTTACGGCGTGTACACAGCCACGTTCCCGGAGGCTCTGAAGGCAGCCAAGAACGACGGTAATTTCGATTCGTCTCTCGGAGACGCGGCGATGAGCGGCAAGGACCGCGATGCGCAGGCGGCTCTTGCGGAGATGGCTGACCACTTGAGCAAGCTCGCCGATGTGGAATCCGCGAAGACAATCAGCGCCGCTTCCACAACCGCGAAGGTTGGCATCATCGCAATGTTCATCGCGCTCGCCCTCGGCCTGTTCGTCGGCGTGTTCATTGCCCGCCAGATCAAGCGCCCGCTCGTTACCATGGTTGCGCAGCTCCGCAGCCTTCAAGCCGAAGACGTGACCTCGCTCCAGGATGCCATGACGGCCATGGCCCAGGGAGACCTGACCCGAAACGTGACGCCGGTAACTGCACAAATCGCAAACCAGACGCGCGATGAAGTCGGCGTCGCCGCCTCGACCGTCAACACCCTCATCTCCCAGGTGAGTGAAACCATCCAGAGCTACAACAGCTCCCGAGAAAGCCTCGCTGCGTTGATTGGCGAAGTGCAGGAGAAGGCCACCCGAATTACCGGATCGGCGGAATCCCTCCGCGGTTCCTCGGACGCGATGGCGAGTGCAACGGGCCAGATCGCGTCGGCAATTGATGAAGTAACGCGCAGCGCCGTCAACCTTGCTGGCCTCAGCCAGGAATCGGCCCGAGAGATCGAACGCGTAGCCGCCGGCTCCCAGCAGCTTGCCGCCACGGCGAGCAGTTCCGCCCACTCGGCGGGCCAGTCGAAGGTGGATGCCGCCGAGATCGGCGCACGGATCCAGAACGTTGCTACGGCTTCAACCGAAGTAGCCGAGGCAGCGGAGCAGTCACGCCTCGCGGCCCAGGACGGCCAGCAAGCGGTGGCGCAGGCCGTCACCTCTATGGAGGCTATTGCGACCGCCGTCCAGCGGGCGAGCCGCACGGTCGACCAGCTTGGCGAATACGGCGAACAGATTGGCAACATTGTGAAGGCCATCGACGAGATTGCCGCCCAGACGAACCTCCTTGCGCTGAATGCGGCAATCGAGGCCGCGCGGGCTGGCGAACAGGGCCGAGGCTTCGCCGTCGTCGCCGAAAACGTCCGCTCCCTGGCCGAACGCTCCAGCGATTCGACCAAGGAAATCGCCGACCTGATCGCGAAGGTGCAACTCGGCACGCAGGAAGCCGTCGAAGCAATGGCAGCCGGTGTTGCCGATGTCGATGCCGGGCGCAGCATCACTACCCAGGCGGGCGAAGCGCTCGACTCGATCATCACGTCGGTTCAGCAGTCCGCTGTCCAGATGAAGGAGATTGCGAGCGAGGTCCAGAGCCTTGCCATCGGTGCGGACCGGATCGTTTCCAGCGCCGAGCAGATCGCGGTCATGGCGAAGGAATCGGCGGGCGGCGCCGACGAAATGGCCCGCGGCACGACCCGAGTAACGGAAGCCATCGTCCAGGTCTCGGCCACGAGCGAAGAGACCTCTGCTTCGGCAGAAGAGGTTTCGGCCAGCACCGAAGAACTTTCCGCCCAATCGCAGGAGCTCGCGGCTACTGCCAACCAGATGAGCGACCTCGCCGATGCCCTAAGCAAGGCGACCGCTCGATTCCGACTCGCGTAGGGTCCACCCCCTTCCCGGAGCCTGCGCGAAAAAGGCCCAACCATTAAATGGTTGGGCCTTTTCCTTGTTTACGAAGAGCGGGAGTTAGCCGCGGATAATTCGCTTGATGCCGCGCAGGCAGAGCCACGCAGCGAAACCAGAAGCGATGATGATCGGAACGGCCGAAACGGGATCATGCGTTCGCTTGAACTCGGCGTGCCCGTCCCGGATTTCGATGAAACCAATTGGGGAGGCCATCGCACCACCGCCACCGCCGGAACCTTCACCGATTTCACCGGTGTCGCTGCCTTCTTCGATGCCTCGGCCGGAGCCACCGCCGAAACCCCATCGAACTTTTCCGACGGGGATTACGGTGACGCCGTCACGCTCCACCGGTTGCCCGAAGATGGCACTGGCTGCAGCTCGCGCGCCAACCTTTTCGGCAAGCATTTCGATGAATCCGTCCATTCGACCGTTTGCCGCCATTTCAGCTTCGCGAAGCACGCGGCTTACGTCGTCACTCATATGGAGCCTCCAGAATCCTGGGCCTACTTGAATCGGTAGGTAATTCGACCCTTTGTCAGGTCATACGGCGAGAGTTCTACAAGAACGCGGTCGCCAGTGAGAATCTTGATGTAGTTCTTTCGAATCTTGCCGCTGATGTGCGCAAGCACGACGTGACCATTGGCCAATTCGACCCGGAACTGCGCATCGGGCAGCGGCTGGGTCACGATACCCTCGACTTCGATAGCCTCTTTCTTTGCCAAACAGGAACACTCCCAAACGAAAATGTGATTGCTCTAACCCTATCACATTCGGGTGTCCGCAGACTCCCGCGCCAGTGTTTCGGAGCGGGAATGGCGATACCCTGTTGGCCATGGGCCGTCCCCTCGCAGCTGTCATCACGCTGGGTTGCAAGCTCAACATCGCTGACAGCGATGAGATCGCGCAGGAACTTCGAACCGCCGGATTCGATGTCGTCGATTCCGTTTGCGAAGCGGATGCGTACGTCATAAATACCTGCTCGGTTACTCACGTAGCGGATGCCAAATCGCGCAAATTGATTCGCGCGGTGCGTCGGCTCTCGCCAGCGGCCGCCGTAACGGTGACCGGGTGTTTCCCCCAGTCCGCCGGGTTCGAGGCGGTCCGCGAGCTTGGCGCGGACTTCGCGGCGGGGACCCGGGATGCGGATAAATCGGAGCTCGTTCGCTTCGTTGCCGAACGAACCGGCACGAAGGGCAGCAAAGGTGAACCGCTGCCCGTGGTTGCCACACGCTCAACGCTACAAACGCGGGCGTTCATCAAGGCGCAGGAAGGCTGCAACGATGTCTGCGCCTTCTGCATCGTGCCGCAGACCCGGGGTCGCGAAGACTCACGTTCCATCGAACGGGTGGCCGGCGAAGTGAACCGGGCGGTCGAGGCGGGCGCAAAGGAAGTGGTGATCACGGGCACGCAGCTCGGGGCCTGGGGTCGCGACCTCGACGCGCCGCTGAAACCGCACCACCTGATTTCTGGTGTTCTCGAGCGAACCGAGGTCGCCCGCCTCCGATTCAGCTCGCTGCAGCCGCAAGACATCTCTCCCGAGCTTCTCGGCCTCTGGGCGGACCCACGACTGATGCCGCACTTTCACCTTGCGCTGCAGTCAGGGAGCGAGACGACATTGTCCGCAATGCGACGACGCTATTCAGCGGTCGAGTTTCTACGTGCAGCCGAACGGATTAAAGCCGCCGTTCCGGGCGTAGCCACTACCACCGACGTGATCGCCGGGTTCCCGGGAGAGAGCGACGCCGACTTCGAAGAGACCCTCGCGTTGTGCCGGGAAGTTGGATTCGCCCGTTTGCACTGCTTTCCTTATTCCCAGCGAAGCAAGACCACGGCCGCACGAATGGCCGGACAGGTGTCGACTGACGTGAAGCGGACCCGGATGAACCGACTGCTCGACCTTGGGCGCGAACTTTCGATGAACTTCCGCAAGTCCCACCAGGGGACAATCCGGCCAGTGCTCTGGGAATCACCACGCGCCGGGAAATCGACCGCATTCGGGCATACGGACAACTACATTGCTATTTATAGGAATGAGAGCAATCTGCTCAATCGCGTGACGCCGGTGCAATTGGGTGAGGTGTACGATGACGGGGTATGGGGGTACGCCCCCGGGGAGGCCGTATGAACGCGTTACGACGGATCTTCCTGATCCTTTATAGCATCGTGTTACTTGCCGCAGTTGGCGGAATAACGGCACTGGCCTGGAACCAGGATGAACAACTCGACCTGAAAATCGGCGACCTGAATCTCCAGGCTTTTGTCGAAGCGAGTAACGGAGCCAAGTGGGCGCTCACAGGGGTTCTTGCCGGCATCGCACTGATCGCTACGATCTCGCTTCTGCTGGCCGTTTTGCCTTCGCGGAAAGGCGGACGCGCTGGCGAGGCACTTCGAATTACCCAGGCCGACGGCGGCACTGTGGAAGTCACAGCGGCAGCAATTGAATCGCTGCTCCGAGACGAACTTGAAGCACTACCAGAAGTGCAGTCGGCCAATCCCCGCGTAAAACTCGCTGGTGGCGCGGTGGATACCTACCTCGACGTGCAGATCGAGCCGAGCGCGAGCATCGCTCATGCCACGAAATTGCTCAGTTCGACGGTTGAAGAAACGCTTCGGGAACAGGTAGGCGTGACCTCGGTGCGCCGACCCGTTATCCGGATCAGCTATGACGAGATGGCCGCGCGTCCGGTTGGCGGGCGGCGCTCCCGACCTTCGGCGCCGCCGCCGGAACTCCGGCCACAGCACGATGGGCCGTCCGAACCCACGCCCGAACCTGTCTCCGAGTACCATCCAATCTATCCAGATGACCCTGAACGCCCTCCCGAGGCGCCGAAGTTCGTATCACCAAGCGACGAGGACTCTTCGAACGTATGACAGAAGCCGAAAACATCGCGGCCCCGCAGGCCGGCGAATTGCCGTGGGTTCTGGAGGCGCTCCTGTTCGTCGCCGAGGAACCCCAGCCGCTTCCCGCTCTCGCCCGGGCGGCCGGCGTGAGCGATGGAGCTGCGCGGAAGGCACTTGGCCAGCTAAGCGCGGACTACGAAGCCCGTGGGCTGCGGCTTTTAGAGGATGGGAACCGCTATCAGCTCGGGGCTGCTCCCGCCTATGCGCGCTACATCGAGAACATGCTGGGGACTGGCCCGGGCCAACGGCTCACGCGAGCTGCCCTCGAAGCGCTGACGATCATCGCCTACAAACAGCCATGTACCCGCGCCGAGATCGAAGCGATCCGCGGCGTGAACAGCGACCGGCTGGTAGCGATCCTGGAGCAACGCGGACTGATCGAGAACGTCGGCACTGGCGACGGCCCCGGACGGCCGAAGCTGTACCGAACAACCATGCGATTCCTGGAACACTTCGGAATTCGCAGCCCGCGGGAACTTCCGCCGCTGCCAAACGCGCCTGAAGAGGCGCTCGTAGAAGCGGACATCTAGCCGGCACAATCCATTCCGAGGCAGACAGCGAACGTAGCCGGAACCACGGCTAGGATTTCAGCATGGCGGAACCCGGCCACGCCGCGGGCGAATCGCTACCCGGGCGCGCGACCGGTGGATTGGCCATCGCCGCTGCCATCGTGGCATTCGGTTTCATCGGGTCGCGGCTGCTGGGAATCGTGCGCACGATCGCCATCGCGCATGCGTTCGGCTCCAGCCCTGAACTCGATGCCTACAACATCGCCTTTCGCATCCCCGATCTGATCTTCCAGGTGCTTGCCGGCGCCACGCTCGGAAGCGCGTTTATCCCGGTGTTCACGCGGATCGCGCGGCGGGAGAACGACGAGGCCGCGTGGCGTCTCGCAAGCCGCATCCTCAACCTCGTCACAAGCGCGACAGCCGTGCTCTGCATCGTCGCATTCATCTTCGCGCCGCTGATCGTACCGTTGCTGGCGCCGGGGCTCGGCGACGACATCGGGCGCGAAGACGAGCTGACCAACAAGGCAGTCGAACTCACCCGGCTGATGCTGCTTTCGCCGTTGTTCTTCGCCGTCAGCGGCATGGTCACCGGGATCTTGAACGGGCGGCATCAGTTCTTTCTGCCAGCGCTCAGCCCGATGCTCTACAACCTGGCGATCATCTTCGGTGCGGTCGCGCTCTCAGATAAATGGGGTGTGAACGGCCTGGCGGTAGGCGTGGTTGCCGGGTCCGCACTGCATCTCTTGATCCAGGTACCGGGGCTGTTTAAGGAGGGGATGAGGTACCAGTTCGGGTTCGGCCGCGGAGACGCTGCCGTGCACGAAGTCGCGCGACTGATGGGCCCCCGAGTGATTGGCCTGGCGGCAGCCCAGTTCAACTTCGTGGTGACCGGGTTCTTTGCATCGAAGGTTGGAGCGAGTGCGATTTCGCAGCTGACCTACGCATGGCTGCTGGCAGGGCTTCCCCTCGCGCTGTTCGGAATGGCCCTTTCAACGGCGGTGTTTCCGACGCTCGCTGGCCATGTGGCGGACGATGACCTGGATTCGCTACGGGTGACGGTCTCGCGGGTGCTGCGCGTGATCATGTTCCTGACCGTGCCCGCCGCGCTCGGACTGGCGATGCTGCGTGAGCCAGCGACAGTGGTGCTGTTGGAGCACGGCGAGTTCACCCGGGCCAGCTCGCTGATTACTGCTTCGGCGTTGGGTTGGTATTGCCTCGGGATCATTCCGCAGGCAGGCATCGAGATTCACAGCCGGGGCTTCTACGCGATGGGCGATACAAAGACGCCCGTGCTGCTCGCCATCGTTGCCGTCGCGCTGAACCTCGTCCTCAGCGCGATCCTCTGGGACCGGTACCAGCACGAGGGACTCGCGTTTTCGGTGTCGGCTGCCTCGTGGCTCGAGTGGTGCCTGCTGTACTGGCTCTATGCGAGGCGAACCGGGGCGGAAGTCACGACCGACCTGCGGGCGATGGCAACGATTGCCATCTGCGGGGCCGGAATGGCGCTGTTCCTGGCCATTGGCCTGGCGCCAATCGAACTGAGCAGCTGGCGCGAAAACCTGGTGGTAGCGGTGGCGGGGGCGGTCGCTGGTGGGGCCGTTTACGCGGCGCTCGCGAACTGGTTCGGAGTCGGCGAACTGAGCGAAGCGGTGGAACGCGTGACGGCGAGGCTCAGGCGGGCATGAGCGCCGCCGAAGCAATCCGGGCGTTTCAGGCCCCTATGCGTCTTTGGAGTCGCGCCGAGCTCATTGCTCGCGAGTGTCCAATACCGCCCGAAAACGGAATTTACGGTTGGTACTTCGATGAGCTTCCGCACGAACCCATTCCCGGCATCGGCACAGTAGTCGACGGGCTTTCGCTGCTGTACATCGGCATTGCACCCGGCAGACCGGGGTCTTTGTCGAACCTTCGCAAGCGACTGCGCATCCACCTGACGGGCACCGCACGGCGATCCACCCTTCGGCTGAGCGTTGGCTCACTGATGGCAGGACGGCTCGGTTTGCAAGCCGTGCCGAATTCTGGAGGCGTGGATTTCGGCGTCCGGGCGAAGCTGGTCATCAGTGAGCTGGCTCAATGCCCATGCGCGCGTCGCATGGTTCGCCTGCCCAGAGCCCTGGCTTTTCGAAGCAGAGGTAGTTCGGGGATTGGGTGTGCCGCTGAATCGCGGTCACAACCAATCGCACCCTTTCTATCCGACCATGGGCGAGATCCGGTCCCGGGTGCGTCGTTCCGGTTCTACTCCGTCGGAGTGAGTCCGGCGCGATCGCCCTTGAGGCCGCGGACGGCGAGGTCTACTCCGCCGAGTCGGCGGATGCCTTCGACGCGTCCCGGAACCGCGGTGCGACATCATAAGCATGTAGTCCGAGAGGCCGGATTCGAGCGAGGCGGTGTACCCCATGAGGTCCTGCGATTTGTTCGCCGCAACCTTCGCCATGCGAACGTTCATCGGGCTGTTTTCTGCGACGCGAAGGGCGTAGTTCGTGGTTTCCTCGAGGAGTTTCTCAGGGTCGTAAACACGGTTCACGAAGCCACACTCCATCGCTTCATCGGCCGTCAGGAAGCGGCTTTCGAACATGAGCTCCTTCGCTTTGCGGGTGCCGATGTCGTAGGGGAGCGAGAAGTACTCGAGCAGCGCCGGGAGCATCATCGCGTTCTTCGCGGCGAAGACGATGTCGACGCAAGCGGCCATCATCCAGCCGGCGAAGATGCAATAGCCCTCGACCATCGCGATGGTGGGCTTTCGGCAGTTCCGCCACTTGAGCAACAGGTCCAGGTTGTAGTGCTTGAAGTTGTTGTAGAAGTCGATGCCTGCATCGCCGACGGCTCGAGCTTCGCGGTCCGCCATCTGCTCAGGTGTGCCGAGGTCGTGGCCGCTGGAGAAGTTGCCGCCCGCACCGCGAACGATGATGACCTGGACGCCGGGATCGGCGTCGGCCATATCCATCGCGATGTCGAATTCATCGAGTAGTCGCCAACTCTGGGCATTGCGGTACTTGGGGCGGTTGAAGGTGATCCAGCCGATGGGGCCGTCGGCTTCGTAAGCAATGTCGGTCAGTTCAGTCACGGGGGTGCTCCGAATCATTCGTGTTGTGTGGCGCAGTTTACGCATCTGCCGTTGACTGGCGATATTCAACGCTTGTAGAATTCAACACATGGTGAATTCAACAGACCGACGAAGCGGCCGCCGTCCCGGCACAACGGCAACGCGTGAGGCAATCCTCTCCGCCGCCCGTGAAGCCTTCATCGAAGCCGGGTATCGCTCCGCGACGATTCGTGGAATCGCTCGTGAAGCGGACGTAGACCCGGCGCTGGTGATGCATTTCTTCGGCAGCAAGGAATCGCTCTTCGCCGAAGCGATGCATCCGCCCTTCGAACCGGCGGAAGTCCTTCGGAACGCGATTGCTACGGATCCGACCACGGCGGGACTGGCGGTCGCCCGGTTCTTCATCGACGCGTGGGAATCAGATTCCCAGCGTCGAGGTCTCATCGGACTGGTGCGCTCGGCCGTCACAGAAGACGCGGCGGGGGCGATGCTCAGCGACGGATTGCTGAAGCCAGTGGAGACGCAATTGGCCCAGGTGGGCATCGACCGCCCGGGCCTGCGCGCCTCGCTCATCGCCTCGCAACTCATTGGACTCGCAATCACGCGCTACATCGTGGGATTCGGGCCAATGGCCGCGGCGTCGCCGGAAGAACTCGCGCAAGCGATTGGGCCAACGATTCACCGTTACATCTCTGAACCTCTCGAAAAGGAGTCGCAAAATGTCTGAAACAGCTATCGCCATCGAGCACTTACAGGTGAATCGCGGCGGCAACGAAGTATTGAAAGACCTCAACCTGAACATCCCGCGAGGCCGGATCACCGGCCTGCTCGGCCCCAGCGGATGCGGGAAGACGACGCTTATGCGCGCGATCGTCGGCGTCCAGATCGTCGCCAGCGGCAGTGTCAGCGTCATGGGCCACCCGGCGGGGGGTGCCGCCCTTCGCCGAAATGTCGGCTACGTCACTCAGTCTCCGTCGGTGTACGAGGACCTCACGGTCACTTCCAATCTGCGGTATTTCCAGCGCCTCTACGGCGCACCGGAATCCCAGATTGCCCAGGCGATTGAAACCGTGGGGCTCGAAGGGCACGCGGAAAAGCTCGTTCGCAACCTGAGCGGGGGACAGCGGGCCAGGGTTTCGCTGGCGACGGCTCTCATCGCCAAACCCGAACTACTGGTGCTCGATGAGCCCACAGTTGGCCTCGACCCGGTGCTTCGGGCGGAGCTCTGGGGAACATTCCGCACCCTTGCAGACGGCGGTGCGACGCTTCTGGTTTCGAGCCACGTAATGGACGAAGCCGAACGCTGTGACGAACTCATCCTCATGCGCGAAGGCGTCGTGTTGGCGCAGACCACGCTCGAAGAGTTGCTACGAACCACCGGCGCGCCGGACGTGGAAGCAGCTTTCATCCAACTCATCAATCGCAAGGAGGTGGCGGCATGAGCCCCCGATTAACTTTCGCGACCGCAATGCGCGTGACCGGGCAGCTGAAAAACGACCCGCGGACGATCGCGCTCCTCATTCTTGTCCCGGTCGTGCTGGTCACCCTTGTTAAGTGGGTGTACCTCGACCAGGACCGAGTGTTCCAACGCATCGGTGTGCCGCTCCTGGGAATATTCCCACTTACGTCGATGTTCCTCGTGACCTCGATCACGATGCTGCGGGAGCGCACGAGCGGCACGTTAGAACGACTGCTGACCACTCCTCTCGCCAAAATGGACCTGCTTGTCGGCTATGCAATAGCGTTCGGCCTCATCGCATTCCTCCAGGCGGTGGTGGTCTCGGTCGTCGCGTTTGGGCTGCTCGGTCTGGATACCGAAGGCCCGGCCGTCGCAGTACTCGCACTGGCCGTCCTGAACGCGCTCGTCGGAATGTCGCTGGGCCTGTTCGTCAGCGCGTTCGCCCAATCGGAATTCCAGGCGGTTCAGTTCATGCCAGCACTCTTGCTGCCGCAGATGCTGCTCTGCGGGCTGCTGGCGCCTCGCGAATCGATGGCGCGCGCGCTCGAAATCGTGTCGGACTTCCTGCCGATGACCTACGCCTACGACGCGCTCAGTCGCGTAGCATCGGGCGACGGAGCATCGGCCCGGGTGGTCGGAGATACAGGGGCTCTGTTCCTGGCATGCACGATCGCCCTGGCGCTTGGGGCGGCAACATTGCGACGCCGAACGGCGTAATTCGGGTCGCGAAGGTTCGCCCGAGCGAGCGGCTCGGGCTACCATAATCGGCACCCTCACCTTCGGAGTGCGCCCTGTGGACGCCTACAATATTACCGTCGTCGGCGGAGCCGGCATCGTCGGCCGCGAGTTCCTGAAACTGCTCGATTCGCGCAATGTGCCGGTGAAGCGACTGCGACTGCTCGCCACCGCTCGATCCGCCGGAACGGTGGTCGACTTTCGCGGGACGAAGGTAACGATCGAGGAGACCTCCGAAGCGAGCTTCACTGCGGAAGACGACATCGTCTTCCTTTCGGCGTCTGGATCGGCTTCGAAGCTGTACGCCCCGATTGCCCAGCGAAATGGCAGCTTCGTACTCGACGATTCGAGCGCGTATCGGCAGGACCCCGAGGTCCCGCTTGTCATTCCGGAGATCAACGCGGACGACCTTTCCTGGCACAAGGGAATCGTGAGCCAGCCCAACTGCACGACGACACCGATGGTGATGGCGCTCGCGCCGATCCATCGCGTGAATCCGCTGCGACGGATCATCGTCAGCACCTACCAGGCAGTAGCGGGAGCTGGAGCGGCGGCCGTCGAGGGGCTTCGCACCGAGACGGAGGCTGCACTGGCGGGCCGAAGCGAACCATCCGGCACTCAGAAGCGCGAGATCGCCTTCAACGCGGTCCCGCAGATCGACCTCTTCGACGAGGGCGGCTACACGAAGGAAGAGATCAAGATGGCGAACGAGACGCGGAAGATTTTGCACGCGCCTGATATCGCCATCAGCGCGACCTGCGTACGCATACCGACCTTCTTCGGCCATGCGATGAACGTCTGGGCTGAGTTCGAACGCCCGATCAATCCTGCCGAAGCGCGCGAACTTATCGCGAGCGTTGCCGGTATCGCCGTCGTCGATGACCCGGCGAAAGAGCTCTACCCTACCCCAGCGGACGTAGTCGGCACTGACGACGTACGCGTCGGCCGCATCCGCGGCGACAGTTCACTGCCCGGTGGCATCACGTTCTGGACCGTGACCGACAGCATCCGGAAGGGCGCCGCGACCAACGTGATCCAGGTGATCGAAGAAGCGGACCGCCGGGGCCTGATCAAGAGGTAGGGACAGGCCATGCCTGAGACTTCGTCAAGGCCAGCAATCCAAATCGGCGGGATCAACATGGACTGCCGAGATCCCGCCGAGATGGCTGATTTCTGGGGCAAGCTGCTCGGCTGGGAGATCACGTGGCGGGACGACGACTTCATTGTCCTCGGTAACCCGAGCGGCGGCCCGAACCTGTCGTTCCAGGAATACAAGGACTACCGGCCTCCCGTATGGCCCGAAGAGCCGGGCGAGCAGTGGAAGATGATTCATCTCGACCTGCAGGTCGCGGACCTGGAAACGGCCGTGGCTCAGGCGATTGCCTGCGGAGCACGCCTCGCCAAGTACCAGGGCAAAGATGACCTGCGCGTGATGCTGGACCCTGCAGGCCATCCGTTCTGCCTTTGCGGGGACTAAGGTCCTAGCGAACCTTCGCGAGGGCTTCGACGGCAGCTTCGATAAGCAATTCGTCGGCCTCCGGGGCGAACGGCGTCGCTCCGGGTTCGTAGCCGCCTTCGGCGTAGGCCTCGGGTCGGCAGAAGTAGCCGGGATAGTCGTTCGCGTAGGCCACGACCATGAGGTTTTCGACGCCAGAGCGGCGGCGGATGTCTTCGCCAGTCTCGTAGAAGACTTCGCCCGGGAGCGCGACAAGCTGCAGGTTGTCGCCGAGGCGGAATGCCTGAACCTCTTCAGTCCGAGTCGGTCCGTGGTCGCGCGCTCGCATCAGCGCGATCCGCTCCATCCGAGCCATGGTGACCTTCGCCGCCAACGCGCGGCGATCCTCGGATGAGAGTCCTGTTGCAATTGCGTCGGCATACTCGCGCTCGAGCACTTCCAGCGTGCGAACGAAGTCGTCATCCGAAGGTCCGGAGCGGTAGGGCGCTTCGAAGGTGAGGGATGCGGCCTTCAAGGCGCCAGACACCTGGACGCCGGCGTCAACCGGACGATGCGTGAGCTCTTCCCAGCGGATGTTGTGGGCCTGGTGGTTGATGCCGATTGGGCGCAACTCCTGAGAGAGCGCCGCGGCCTTCGCGCCAACGACCGTTCCAAGCCTGCGAACTTCGGAGTAGTCCTGCCGAATCCAGGCCGGGTTCACGTTCGCGCACGCGCCATTGAAGAAGAGCCCGACGGCGCCACCGCCGATCACCTGCTCGATCGTGCGGCAGGCTTCGCCCGGGAATTCCGCGGTGATGTCCAGGTTGTCGCGCTCGAGGGTGGTCGCATGACAGCCGTAGCGGGCGACCGTCGCGATGTTCGTCCCATCAGGCGTGTCAGCAGCGAGGACATCGAGGCGCCGGTCGATTGGGCCGTCCGGGAAGCGGCGGTTCTGGGCGATGCTGGAGAGTTCCGTTGTGCCGTACTTCAGGGCGCCTTCGACTGCATTCCGATGAGCCACCCGGACCGCTCCCGCGATCTTGCGGGCGATTTCTTCGACCAGAACAGGTTCTCCACGGCCGCGCACGCCGGCCGGACCGGCGTGGGTGTGAGTTGCCGAAATCATGACGTTCGAGGCAAGAATACCCGGCCGCTCGGCGATGAGTTCACGAGCCCGCTGAGCAAGAAAACTGCCGATTCCGATGAGGTCGCAGACGACCAGGGCCAACTGCGTCGCACCATCGTCGAGGTAGAGCGCACGCGCGTAGAGCGGGTCGTGGACACCGAGCGACACGTCGGTGCGGCCACCGTAACCGTCGAGCGCAGTACCGACGGGCGGCGTGATATCGATTGCTGCAGCGCCAATTCTCATTTCGCGGCAAGCCTACGCGGTGCGAGCCTCACCCCCAAGCCCTCGGAACACTAAATGCGCCCCGCCAGGAATTCGCCGAGCGTTTCGTTGGTGACGTCCGGGGCCTCCTCGGGGAAGAAGTGTCCGGCGTTGACGTTCCGAACCCTGAGGTCGGGGAAGTAGCGGCTGAACTGTTCCGCGAAGGGATTGCCGGACGGTATCCAGCCGGGTGGCCGTTCCTGCGGTGGTTCGGTCCCGCGAGAACGCGAAAGGTACGAGCCGAACATCCAGAGCGTTGGGTTGGGGAACCGCTTGTGTCGGTCCTCCGGGCCGTAGTCCATGAAGTTGGCGTGGAGCGGGTGCTTTTCCAGGCCCTCCGGGTGCAGCCACATTTCCGCAACTTTGCGTTCGTCGAGGAACTCAAACCGCTCGCCGTGGCTGGCGCTGGGGTCCTCGTGGACCACATGGAACGGCAGGCCATATCGGTAGTAGGAGATCGCGTGGAAGTGGGACATCGGGTCGGCGAAAGCTTTCCGGTAGTGGGCGATGTCCTCGTCGGTAGCCCAGCGCGGGGCTCGTCCGGAAGTCTGCCATGGCGATTGCGGGCGGCCCGGCAGTGGGCGGGCAGGGCTACCGCCAAAGATCGACTCGATAAATTCGGCATGGAATTCGGCGAAGAGCTCTTCGGCAAGCGGCGCAGCCTTGAACCAGTAGCCGTGGACGCCGCCCGGAGACCAGACCGTGCAAAGCGTGTCGAGCAGGGCGAGGCGGGTGACGCGCTCGGGCCAATCGATGGCGAGCTTGAAGGCGACGATCCCTCCCCAGTCGTGGGCGACCACGTGTGCTTTCTCGATGCCGAGCGCATCCATGAAGTTCACGATGTCCTGGGCAAGGATCTGGCGAGTTACACGCAGCCCTGGCTTTTCAGTCTCCCCGAAGCCGCGAAGGTCCGGCGCAAAACAGGCGTAATTCGAGGAAAGCGCGGCGAACTGGTGCCGCCATTCGTACGAGGTTTCCGGGAAACCGTGGAGGAAGATGACTGGATCACCGGTGCCCTGCTGCAGGTAGTGCATGCGAAGGTCACGGGTCTGAATGAACGCAGATTGCATGGCAGTTTCCGCCTTTCGACTTTCCCGGAAGTCTACGTGCCTTCAACGCGTGAGCCTTGCGCAGCTTTCGTCAGCATCGTAAGGTGTGCGTGGCTGGATAGAATTCGTGCCGAAGCGGCGCACCCGGCTCCTCATTTGTACAGCGTCCCGATTAGAGCCCTTGGACGCGGCCATACCTTCTACAACGCACACGCCCCTCAATCGGCCCTTTCGGGCACACTCTGCGCATACGGTAGTCCCCATTGGAAGAAACTGAAGTCCAGGAAACAACAACGAGCCCTGAAGCCACCACAGACGACGGGCAACCCACGAAACCGGCTCCTCGCCGGCGGACATCGCGTGCTAAAGCCGCGCCGCCACCCGAGGAAGTCGTAGACGTGGCGGCAGCAGTCTCTGCGAATGGCGCCTCCGCACCCGAGGGTGAAGCGTCCGGTGAGGCCGAAACGGCCACCGATGGACGGCCGCGTCGTGAGCGCACGTTTAAGCGTTCGCCTCGTGAATCAGCCTCCAAGAACGACGACACGGCAACGACTGCCGATTCGACCCAGGAAGCTGCAGAATCTCGGGAAGAGAATCGCAACGGCGACAACCGCGGCGAACAACGCGATCAGCAGCCTCGCAACGAGCGACGCTGGCGCGAACGCGAGAACCGCGGTGGCGGAGACCGCGGCGAACGCCGCTGGGGCAACCGGGACCGTGATCGCGAGCAGGACAGTGATGGCCAGGAACGCGACGAGCGGCCGAATCGCACCAACATGGCGCCGCTCAACATCGCGGAGATGGAACAGAAGTCGCGCGAGCAGCTCGCTGAACTCGCGATCGCGATGGGCCTTGAAGAAGCGACCGTGCTTCGAAAGACAGATCTCATTTTCCGATTGCTTCAGGCGCAGGCCGAAGCGCGCGGAAACGTGTTCTCCGGCGGCTTCCTGGAAGTCAGCGACGATGGGAACTACGGCTTCCTGCGGGGCGAATCGATGCTCGGCGGCCCGCACGACATTTATGTCTCGCAATCACAGCTTCGTAAGTTTGGCCTTCGGCCGGGCGATTACGTCACCGGCCAGGTGCGCCATCCCAAGGACAACGAGAAGTACTACGGCCTGCTGAAGGTCGAAGCGGTCAACGGAATGGACCCCGAAGTGGCCCGCCGTCGCCCGTACTTCGAGAACCTGACGGCGATTTTCCCGAAGGAACAGCTCAAGCTCGAAACGACGCCGGACAACCTCACCTCCCGGGTCATCGACCTGATCGCCCCAATCGGGCGCGGTCAGCGCGGACTCATCGTTTCGCCGCCGAAGGCCGGCAAGACGATGCTTCTCAAGAACATCGCCAACGGCATTTCGACGAACTACCCGGACGTCCACCTCATCGTCCTCCTCATCGGCGAACGGCCCGAGGAAGTGACCGACATGCGTCGCAGCATTCGCGGCGAAGTGGTGAGCAGCACGTTCGATGAACCGGTGGAAGATCAGACCCGCGTGGCAGAACTCGCATTGGAACGCGCGAAGCGTCTGGTCGAGGGCGGCAAAGATGTCGTCATCCTGATGGACTCGATCACTCGCCTGACGCGCGCCTACAACGTCGCCCTCCCATCGAGTGGCCGGACCCTTTCCGGTGGTGTGGACCCAATTGCCCTCTATCCGCCCAAGCGCCTGTTCGGCGCAGCACGCAAGTGCGACGAGGGCGGGTCGCTCACGATTCTTGCCACCTGCCTTGTCGACACCGGCTCCCGGATGGACGAAGTGGTGTTCGAAGAATTCAAGGGCACCGGCAATCTCGAGCTTCGGCTGGACCGCAAGCTTGCGGAACGCCGCTTCTACCCGGCCATCGACCTCCAGGGCAGCAGCACCCGACGCGAAGAGCTGCTTTTGGACGAAAAAACGCTTCGCGGCGTCTGGCTCGTTCGAAGAATGACGGCCATGATTTCGCAAAATTCGCCCAACCAGCTTGAAGCTACTGAGCGGTTGCTAGAACGTATCGCCAGGACCTCGACTAACGAAGAGTTCCTCGGAACGCTAAAAACCGAACTCTAGGGGAATCACCTAAGGATCGTATGCCGAGGATCGAGGATCCTTCGGGATAGCTTCGAAGGGAGGCAGCGAGCACGGTTAGACAAGCTTTCAGCAAGTGAACGGGCCCGCCCTCACTGTCTGACCGAGACGCTACATGGCACTTCAAAGTTCGCGCGCACGGTCTCATGCGCATTCACGCCGCCACGGGCGATTTATGGTTCACGGCCTCGTCGTGTCCCTTGCGGTGGGCGCCGTCTTGTTTGCGAGCCAGTTCCCGAACTCATCGAATGCCATCTCGACCAGCTCGCTCCCCACGTTCAGCCTCTCCGGCATGGCCGGAACCACCCAGGCCCGCTCGCTTACAGCCTTCCGCCCTTCCGCCAGCATCCAGACGCTCGACTCCGTAGCGAATTCGAGCCTTCGCGCCGAAGTGCTCAGCGTACGCGCCGTCGGCGCGGTCTCGCCGACTTCGTCGCTGTCTTCTGGAGTTTCCGCGGCCGCCGCCAACCTCGGTGAAGTCGGCGCCGGAGTGAAACCGTTGGCCGACATCATCGACCCGCGTAGCCCGGTGGTTGAATACCGGACCCAGGGCGGAGACTCGATCAGCGGCATCGCCGCGAAGTACGGCGTGAGCCTCAATACGATTCTCGCGAACAACCCGACCCTGAACGCGACAAACCCGAACCTTATCCAGCGAGACCAGCTGCTGGTCATCCCGCGGAAAGACGGCATCCTCTACAAGGTTGCCTACGGCGATACCGTCGACAAGATCGTCGGACAATACGACAACATCGACTCGGCCACGGTGGTTTCGTACAAGCCGAACAACGTCTCGAACCCCAGCGAGTTGGAACAGGGCCAGTACCTGCTGCTCCCTGGCGCGACGATCAAGCCGCCACCACCACCTCCGCCGCCACCACCGAAGACTTCTCCCGGAAACCCAGGTTCCGGCGCCGGCGTTGGATCAACGCCGGGAGGCACAACGGCGGCCCCCGCAAGTGGCAAGTTCAACAACTTCCCGCTCGCGAGTTGGCGTGGAGTGAGCGACCCGTTCGGCGTGGACCGCGGCGGTGGGACATACCACACCGGCATAGACCTCGACATGTACGGTTACGAGTTCTCTCCAATCTTCTCCGTCTGCGACGGCGTCGTCATCAGCACCGAGTACCTGACGTACAGCTATGGCTACCACGTGATCGTCGACTGCGGCGATGGCTGGACAACCCTGTATGCGCACATGAGCCAGATCAATGTCACGCCGGGCCAACGCGTAAGCGCGGGCGCCACCCTTGGCATGACGGGCCTGACAGGCTTCACGACCGGCCATCACCTGCACTTCGAAATCCGCTACAACGGCGGCTACGTGAACCCGGCGCTCTACCTGAACTTCTAACGACGATTCGGCCGTACGGCCGAGCCCGCGATCCTCTGGCAGCAGCACGCATGCCCAACCGAAGCTAAACGGCTCCGCCCGCGATCGTCAGCAGAACGACCGACTGCTCCTCAGCACGGATGTCGTGCCGAACCTCCGGCTGCATGAAGCCGAGTTGTCCGGCGCGGAGATCGAGCACCTTGCCACCACCGGTAAATGTCATGTGGCCGCGGAGTAGCTGAATGCTCGTCAGGCGCGCGTCAGCACCTGGCGGTATTGGTCTTCGATTCGGTCAACCACGGACTGAATGGAGTAATGCCGTGCGACGCGATCTTTCGCTGCGGCGCCAAGTTCGCTCCGTCGTGCCTCGTCCTCGACGAGTGCCGCAATGGTGCTCCGAAGCTGGCCCACATCGCCGACATCGACCAGGCAGCCGTTAACGCCGTCTTCGATCATCGCCTCGGCCGCGCCGACGCGAGTCGCAATCACCGCGAGACCATCGGACATCGCACGCAGGAGGGCGTTGGACATGCCTTCTCCTCGGGACGGCAATACAAAGATGTCGGCCGCGGCCGTCCACTCACCGGGTTCATCTGTCCACTCGAAGTCGAAGACATCGGTGCGGGGAGACCCGTTGGAACCCGGCAACGCTGGTACTGAGACCTTTGCATCCCAGGGTCGCCGACCTACCAGAACCAAAACCGCCCGGGACGGAGTAAGGCCCGACCATGCCTCGATGAGGACGTCGATGCCCTTGATCCCGGCGAATCGACCCAGGAAGAGGACAACAATCGCATCTGCTGGTAGGCCCAGTCGTTCTCGACGCTCGCGGCGGTCGGCCTCCAGATCCTCCCGAAACATCCCTGGTTCGACACCGTTCGGGATTTCGACGAGACGCTTCGGCGCAACCCCAACCGCGCGCAGGTCGTCTGCAATCTCTTCCGAGATGCACTGAAACCGAGCGGGATAGGCGAGGGCAACCGTCCGGAGGTACCAGGCGCGCGCGAGGTAGCGAGCGTCGCCAGTACCACCGCCGCGCGCGATCTTCGCGTACACCGGACGCCGAAACGCCCAGGCGACTGCACAGGTAATGACGGAATCCAGGTGAGTCATGTGGATGTGCACAAGTTGAAAGCGACGCATGTGCCACACCAGGAAGAGCGACAACATGAAGCAGTACGAAAGTTCCTGAAAGTAGGGTCGCTCGATCACCGGGAGCCTGTAGATGCGAATTCCATCGACGATGTTGACATCGGTATCACGGCGTTTCGGGCAGACGACGTTTACGACATGGCCCCGCCTCGTCAATTCCTCAGCCTGAAGTCTCGCCTGGTGTTCTGCCCCGCCCGTCATGTCGGGGAAGTAACCCGACGTGGAGAACAAGATTCGCGTCACGCCGGGAGCCGCTTTTCGGGGTCCGAAGTGGGGCTTTCGACTTCCACACTGAAGCGTGCGTTGGCCGAAATCATCGCCTTCATCAACGGCGGGCTGAACCCCTCCAGTTCGGACGCAAGTACCAGTGCCTTCACATCCTTAGGCAAACATTTCCCGCCGTAGCCGCGGGCATCTGGATAGACCAGCGTATGGCTGCGACCAATCCGCGGGTCGCGAAGCCAGAGTTCGCGGAGTTCGTTGTAATCGACTCCGACCGCCTCTGCGATGTCGTACATCTCGTTGCAGAACGAAACCTTGAGTGCGAGAAAAGCGTTCTCCATGTACTTGGTTAGCTCCGCCGTTCGGCCGTCTGTCTGCCAGATCTCGACTTCAGCGTTGTAGACCCGCTTGTAAAGGTCGGCGACCGGAGTGGTGTGCTGGCGTTCACCGCCAAGGATGATCCATGGCTGATTGCGAAGGTCACCAAACGGGTGGGCCGGCGTATCTCCGGGGCCAAAGGTTGGTTGATGCACGATCGCTTTGCCGGTTTCGCCAACCAGCCGCTCCGTTGTGCCAACCTCGATGGTTGAAAACACGATGATCTTCGGGCCGGAAACCCAGTTCACTACGTGCTCAACGATGGACGTATTGCATCGACCGCCTTCACCTTCTGGCGTCGGGACAGCGACGCAAGCAAAGTCGCAGGCGTTCACTGCGTCGCGAGAGCCAATTCCGAGCGGTTCGTCGTAGATCACCGCTCCGGGAAACAGTTCCTCGAGCGCATGGCCAACCGACCCGTACCCGATAATTGCCACGGTCGAATGCATCGTTTCCCCTAAATGGTGATTTCGAAAGAAATGTACCAGACGGTGAGGGGCAACGAGTGCGGCGGACAACGTCCATTGAGTGCCGGCGAACTCGCATCGGACAAAAATGCGAACCCTACTTCAGGATCCACTCGCTCGTGTGGAGCGCCCTGCCGCCGCCGCTGAATTTCGCGACATCGGCGGCGATGGCGGCGCGGCCTTCGTCGGAATCGTAGAAGCGTTCGCGCAGGTCCTGGGCGGTGCGGAAGTGGAGAATCGCCATGCCGTCCCAGTCCGGGGCGTCTTCAGAGAGAGCGCTGGTGACGACGTTTCGCGTGTACCGCCACATGCCGACGTGGATTCGCAAAGCGAGCGGTGCGTGCTGTTCTCCCCAGTAGCGGGCCATCTCGTCGTGAGTCATCGAGGGATGCCGGAGGGCGAGGAAGAACGACTTCACTCCCGGCGAACGCTCGCCGTCCGGCCATGTCCGGTCGTAGGGCTTCTCGACCTTCTCTACGACGCTATAGGTGTGACAGGCGCCGACAAGGCCGTCAGGTGGACACACTGGCGACTCAGAGTCGGACCAGACTTCGAGGACGCCATCGAAAGTTGGCTCTCCGCCCGGGCGCAGGCCCGCTTCTTCGGCGGGGATATCCACGAGATTCAGTGTCAGTCCGTTTAGACTCGCCGACGAGGAACTAGCGAGGTCCCTACCCCACGCCAGGAAAAGATCCGCGAACGATTCGCGGGAGAGACCGTCTGCTCGCTTGAGCAGTGAAAGTTGCTTTGCCATTGATTCCCCCTGAGTTCGGGGAGTCTACAAGTTCCAGACTTCGACCGCGTTGCCGCCGACGATTTTCCGGCCGGCCTCTTCGCCAACCGTCTCGATGATGTCGCGGACGGCCCTGGCGCTGTAACCGAGGGTGGACTCGGGGTGCGGATAGTCCGACGCCCAGAGGAGCTTGTGGGCGCCGATGTGCGGCAGAAGTTCCATCCCAATCGGGTCTTCCTGGAAGGTGGCGTAGCAGTTCTGCCACCAGTAGAAGCTCGGCATGTTCGCAAGCTTGGGGTTCACTTCGGACTCGAAGTCGCGGTAGATGCGGTCGGCATCGAAGAGCGCGGCGGGGACCCAGTGGGCACCGCCCTCCGTGAAGATGACCTTCATCTCCGGGTGCCTTTCGAGGATGCCGGAGAACGTCATCAGCCCGAAGAGGCGACGGAACGGCGAGAACTGCTGCATCTGGAAGGTGCCGAGGGCGCCGAGTCCCCGCGTCTGCACGTTTTCGCCGATGTGGAAAGAGATGGGGTAGCCGCTCTCTTCGATGGCGTCCCAGAGCGGCTCCATCGCGTGGGAGTTGTAGTACACGCCGGGAGGCGACGACGGGATCTCCATCACCTTGAAGTCGAGGGCCTTCAGTTCCTGGAGGTTGTCCTTCGCAGCTTCAGGATCCCACCAGTTAAGAATGCCGACACCATAGAGCCGGTCCGGGTATGCCTTGCAGTAGTTCGAAAGCCACTCGTTGTAGGTGCGCATGCAGGCATCGCGCAGCTCGAGGTCCTGCAGCCCAACCAGCGAGAGGGTGCGCTGGGGGAAGATGACGTCCTTGTCCACGCCTTCAGCATCGAGGTCCTTGATGCGCTCTTCGACCTCCTGCATCCCGGGCCGGCCTTCGACGAGCATCGTGTTCAGGCCGGGAACATCGAGGTTGCGTCCTTCGGCTTCGAGGTGAGAGAAGCCCTCGTCGTCGTAGTAGAGGCGAGGGGCGCGGTCCTTGTACTTCGCCGGCAGGTGGTCTCGCCAGAGATCGGAGGTCTCCATGATGTGGCTATCGGCCGAGACCACGACGGTGCCGGCGGGAAGCGGCCCGCCCTGTGGCGGGATCTCGCGGTCGCGCGGCCAGGCGATGGTCGTGCCGGCGGCGGAAGGGACGGACGTGGTATGCGCGATAGTCATGGGTTCGACCTCCAAAGACGGGGCCATTGTAGCCCAATCGGTCGTGCCATCGTGTACTCACAGGGAACGGTGTCAGCGAACGCGGACCTGCGGCGTCGAGCGGGTATTCTTGCGCCGTGCAGGTGCAGTTCAGCGGCGAGATCTGGTACTGGCGCGGACCTTCGCCGTACCACTTCGTGACGGTGCCGGAGGCGGAGTGTGTGAGACTCGGCGCGATCTCCGGTGCGGTGACCTACGGCTGGGGCATGATTCCGGTGACTGTGGAAATCGGCAAGACGCGCTGGACAACATCGTTGTTCCCGAAAGAATGGCGGACTACATCGTGCCGTTGAAGGACAAAGTTCGGAAGGCCGAGGGACTCGAACTTGGCCAGCAGGTGGCGATTCGGCTCGACAGTCGAAGTGTGAAGGGACACGCAGGAGTTATCCGTCCCGTATGCTCGACGCATAACTTCTGAATCAGGTGGAATTCCAATGGGTGAGTACAAGCCAAGTCCGGTCGCGTGGGTACGTGAGCAGGTTGAACTCTACGAACGAACCAACGGCGCCGAGGGCCACACGCTGCGAGACACCGGCCTGCCGGTGATCATCGTGACCAACACGGGCAACAAGACCGAAGACATCCGGAAGACGCCGCTGATGCGGGTGAAGGACGGGGACAATTACGTACTCGTCGGCTCGATGGGCGGCGCGCCGAAGAACCCGGTCTGGGTCTACAACCTGCGCGCCAACCCGGACGTCGAGATTCGCGACCGCGAGAAAGTGCAGCCGATGAAGGTCCGTGAAGTCAGCGATGAAGCCGAACGGGCGCGCCTGTGGGATCTGTCCGTGAAGGCGTTCCCGCCATACGCGTCCTATCAGCAGAAGACGTCGCGAAAGATTCCGGTATTCGTGGCGGAGCCGAGCTAACCGAAGACGCGGTGCCTTATGACAGCTTTCGAAGCGGTCGATTCTCTCAATGTGAGCGAATTAAAAGTCATCGGGCATTTTAGACTCAACGAGAGCACCATCCCGTACGGGGGCCATGCTCTTTGGTCGGTCTGGTGCGAAATACTTGTCGACGGGGTCAGTCCGTGCGCAGTTAGTGGCGATATCGGGTGCCTCAAGTCGCTTGTCGCAGCCGTACAAAGCGATGGCGTGTTTAGCCTTTTTAACTGCGCATGTGGCGACTTGGGATGCGGTGGATACTACGAAGGCGTCGAAGTCCATCATCCACCGGGCGGCAAAGTGGTTTGGCGAGACCTGAGTCAGCCGGATTCGGCGACAATTCACTTAGATTCAGAACAGTCGGCGGCGGCGATTTCTGAATGTGTCGCATCAGTTCGCTCGCGTCTTGCAGAACTACGCGGCGAGCCCATCTCTTTTGTCTGTGGCGACGACGCGGATGTATTCGGGCTCGATTGGTTTCAGATCTCGCTGCCGGCGGAAGTTCAATTGGAATTTGAGACTGGCGGCCTCTTTCAGCGGCGTCCGGATCTCTTCGAGCGGTGGATTCTCCACTACAGGAGCGGTTCGCCTACCCGGACCAGACAGGTCATGAATGAAGCGCCGGAAGCACGTGCTGGCAAACTCTCCGAGCTCATACGGAAGTCCCTCAAAGAGTTCACCGATCTCGCGAACAGCTAGCCGAAGACGCCGCGGGCGGCGTACTCGGCAACCTCTTCCTCGCTTAGGCCAGCCGCCGAGAGGATAGCGGCTGTGTCCTGGCCGGGTGCAGATGCCGGGCCGCGCGCAGAGATGTCCGCCTCGCGGATGACGAACGGAGCGCCGACGGTCTCGTAGGTGCCGGTCGGCATTTCGAGCGGCTGGAACGCGTTTCGCTCGCGCAACGCTGGGTCCTGAACGACCTCGGGCAGTCCGACCATCGGCGCCCAGATGAGGCCGTTGGCGTCGAGTTCGCGCGTCCAATGGTCAAGGTCGTGCAGAAGGAATGCGCGTTCGATCACCGCCGCGAGTTCGCGTCCCTGGGCGCGGCGTCCGGCCATGGTCGCGCACGAGGCGTCTTCGGCAAGGAGCTTCAGCCCAAGAGCCGTGCAGAGCTTCGGCCAGTAGGGGTCCGGGGTCATATGCACGAGCAGGATCCAGTGGCCGTCCGAAGTCGGGTAGGTGTTGAAGAGCGGGTTATCGGGGGCAGTTCGGTCATGGACTTTCGGCTGGCTGCCGTCGATGAGCGTCCGCGCGATATCGGTGGCGATGGTGTAGGCGCCGGTCTGCTGAAGAGAGATATCGACGACCTGTCCTTCGCCCGTGAGGTCGCGCAGGCGTAGGGCCGCGAGTGTCGCTGCGAGGGTGTTAACGCCTGTCGTGTGGTCACCCTGGGCTATGCGGCTAAGCACCGGAGGCGCCTCGGGGTGGCCGACCAGCGACATGATCCCGGAGCGAGTCCAGAACGCGGAGAAATCGAAGCCCGGGCGAGCAGCATCAGGCCCTTCGAGCCCGTATCCGGTGACCGCAACGAAGATGAGCCGCGGATTGCGGGCGAGGCATGCCTCGGGAGTAAGGCCGAAGCGCTCCAGGCGAGGCGCCATGAAGTTCGTCAGGAAGACATCGGCCGTTTCGATGAGCCGCAGAAGCAACTCCGGCCCACCGGGCGCATCAAGAGCGATGGTGACTGACTTCTTGCCGCGGTTTTCGAGTTCGAAGAGGAAGTTGAACGGGAGGTTCCCCGGGCCCGCCGGTGGGGACTACACCGCGCATGACTTCGCCACCGGGCGGCTCAATCTTGATGACGGTCGCGCCGAGATCGGCCATGAGCGCACCCGCCGACGGCGCGGCGACGTAGTTCGCTGCTTCGAGCACGGTGATTCCGGAGAGGGGTGCGGGCATGGGGGTATTAAGCAATGAGTGATGAGCGATGAGCAATGAGGGATTTGCGATTGCCGATTTTCGATTGTCGGAGGATTGATTCTGGTAGGATGCTTCAGATGTCGAGTTGTGCTTTTGAGTGAGTGGCCGCCGCTTTATGCGGATGCGCGGACGTTGAAGGGGAAGCTTCAACGTGGGCTTGGTTCGGGGTTTTTGGAGGCGCTGGAGGCGCCGGCGGAGGTGGTGCACGAACTGTTGACGCGCTGCGTCCAGGTCGACCCGCGTTGTGATGGTCAGATAGACGACCGGGTGTGGTACTACGGGGAGATAGCTCGGCGCACCGAACTACCGGTCGCGCCAATCTTGGACTTCATCCGCGATTGCCAGTCGGACCCGAAGGAGGACTCGTACCTCGCGTATTCCGTACTGATCCACATGGCCAGACGCGGGCATAGATTCTCGGAACAAGCGCTTCTGGACTACGTGACCTGGGGACCGTATTGGATCTGGGTGCTTCGTGAAGTTGGAACTATGGCACTGAGTGAGGACTGGATGGCGCTCGTTCCCTTGCTCGCCGACAGAGCCGAGCGTGACGCGGATGCAATTGCCTACGACGAAGAGCCTTTCGTCACGTGGGGGCTTACGGACCCGCGATTTGTTGAACCGGCCACGGAGAAGTCAAAGACCGGCCAGACCCGTCGAAGTGTTCCGAATCGGACTTCGGAGGAACTGTTGACCGTGTATGGCAGTGACTCTTCGAAGTCTGCGGACGAACTGGCTCGTCGGAATCGTCCGGAAGACCGGTCCCTTGTTCGAGACACGCTGAAGAGCGACATCCCGTTCTCTCGTGCTATGGCGGCTCTAGTGCTCGCAAAGCAGGGCGATTTTTCGGGCCTGTCAGTCGCACAGGAAATCCTCTCACGCAGAAAGAGCCCTTCTTTGGCTCGTCGCCTGGCGATTCAGGCGTTAGCCCTCGGGCCAGCGGAGATCACCTTGCCGCTCGCCCGCCGCTGGCGTTCTTCACCGATGTGGTCTCAACAAGTGACCGCTTTCGACATTCTGCAGGAGCACGCAGACGCGAACGATTACGAGTGGGTGACGAGAAAGCTCCGCCGAACCTCTGCAGAACGTGATTCAGAGCGGTTCGTTCTGACTAACCTGGCGGAAGTCATCACCGCGCGGTATCCCGGCCGTGAGTTCCCATTGCTTGGGCGGAGGTTCGACGCGTTCACGTATTCGTATGGGCGTCACTTCCTCGCTGAGGCGCTGGCGGTAACCGACCCGACATTCGCGACCACACGGGCGTTCACGTCGCTCTGGGACTGCGAGAGTGAAACTCGTCGCATCGCCGCTCAGCACGTCGATCTCGGCATCGCGGGGGTGGTTGAGCGGCTGCGCGAGATGGCGGCGGACCCGCTCGAGATGAGCGAGCGAGTCACGGAGGTCGCCACTAAACGTTTGGAGACGGCGTGAGGCGGACGTAGGATGGCCGCGATGGCCAGACCCGAAACCGACCAACGCTCTTCGCCTGACGCACAGCAAGATCCAGTCGTTTCAGCGGTGCCGGAAGCAGTACTGGTTCTCGTATGTGAGTGGCGACCGAATGGCCGCCATCGCGGGAGTCAGCGCCGTCACTGATTGGGAATGGGGTACACCGGGCGATGCAGAAGCTGTGTGACACGGGCGACCCGGCCGATGGCGAGCACGAGCTCGATACCTACTTGCGCATGCCGAAGCACGCGATCGCCGGGCCCGACACCGAGCACTACGGACTCGCGATGACGATGTACCAGAACGGGATCAAGGCGCACGAATCGATCGTCAGCGAGGAACGTTTCGCGGAACTGGATACCTGGGTGCCGGCCCGGTCACGGGGAATCAACGTCCGCGCCAAGGTCGACCGGGCAGACCGCCTGGCGCCTGACCAGTGGCAACTGATCGACTGGAAGACCGGAAGGTTCGACCTGGACGACGCGGTCGATGCACAGCTTGATATCGCGCACCTCGTGCTGCGGACGATGTTGCGGTTGCCGAAGGAGGCGAATGTTCGGGCGCTAGGCTGGAACCTTCGGACGGGCGAGCAACGCGTTCGTGAACTCACGCGGGATGACGCGGTCAAGACGGTCCACTACCTGTACGGCCTCGCGCGGCGGCTTGAGTCGCTGACCGAGTTCCCGGCGACGCCCGGCCCGGCGTGCACCTTCTGCGACTGGCGCGACCGCTGCGATGAGGCCGAGCAACTCGAGAAAGTCGGTGTCGACTGGCTGGATGTTGATTGGGAGAAGGAATCGGCGCCGTTCTAGAGCCAGATGAGCGCGTTACGAAGCTGCGCTTCTGACCTTGTCTCGTACAAATCTCCGCCAACTTTGACGCAAGAGATTCTTGAGAGAAGCGGCTCTGAGTCCAAATGATGACTCCTGCATGCTCCCGGCCGGTGCGGCCCCAGTCGGCCTGCAACGGCACGAAGTCTTTGTAGTTCGCGGTGACAATTGTTCTGTTCAGTTCGAGTGCGAACTCGAGTTGAACGACGTCTGAGACCCACCGTTTCCCGGCCTCGTCGGCCGAGAGAACATCGACGCCCAGCTTACGCAACGCGACGATCAGTCGGATGTCACAGGAGTCCTCGTCGAGATAGAGCCGGTTTGGCACTAGTCGTATTTCGGAGGCAACTTGCCATGCTTCTCGTAGTAGATCCGGTCCTCGTCGGACTCCTTCTCATCTGCGATGAGTTCGGCGTCCATGCGTGCGCGGTTCGCGACGTAGTAGGTGATCGCGGCATAGACAGCTGGCAGTGTGAGCCAGGGGTAGGACTCGATCATCTGCTCTGGAGATAGACCCTCGTTGTAAAGGCACGAGATTCGGCGAACAGAAACGCCGCTGCCGGCAAGGCAAAGTCGCCCGCCCGATGCACTTGGCATCATCCAGAGGAGCGATGAAATATCCACTGCGGCTGGCGCGGAAGCGGTCATATTTCAAGAGTAGCAGATCGCTATTCGCCCTAACCCAGGTACATGCTCCCTCGTGTACCGCCCTTCGGGTCAGTCAGGACATTCACCACCGCGACCTTCCCCGAGTTGAGCGCGCGTTCGAGCGTCGGGCGAATATCGGCTGGATCCGTGACCTTCGCCGCGAAACCACCGACCATTTCGGCCATGCGCTCGTAGTCGACCGGGAGGAGCGCGGCAATCGGCGGCGAATCCGGGGCGAACATGCGGTCCTGGATGGTGTGCCCAGCGATGCCGCCGTTGTTCGAGACGACGAAGACCACGTTGGCGCCGATCCGCGCGCAAGTTTCGACTTCCATACCGGCGGCGCCGAAGGCGTAGTCACCGACGATGGCGACCGCTGGCCGTTCTGGCATCGCGAGCTTCGCGCCGAGCGCGTAGGGCACTCCCGTGCCCATGCAGCCGGTGGTACCTGAGTTGAGGAGGGAGCGCGGGTTGTAGCTCGGCATGACGGCGCGGGCGACGCCCATGGTGAGTTCGGCATCGACGCTGACGTTGACGTCGCGAGGCACGGCGTCGCGAATGTCCCGGAGCAGGCGGTAGTGGTTGATCGGGGTGCGGTCTGAGTCCATCTGCTCGGAAATGGCGGCCTCGTTCTTGGCCGCGTCGGTTCGGAGCGAATCGACCCAGCCCGTGTTCGCTGAGGCCAGGTAGAGACCGCGAAGGGCATCGGCAATGGCGCCGGCGCCGGCCGCGCAGTCGGCGACCATGCCGAATTCGAGGTCGGCCGCGTTCGTCATCTCCTCAGCGACGATGTCGATTTGTGCGAGACGAACGTCGGCTGCGAAGCGAGGAGCGCGCCCGAACTGGAAGATCCAGTTGAAGCGACCTCCGACCATCAGGACGGCATCGGCGCCGGAGAGCGCTGACGAGCGCGCGGCGTTCATGCACATCGGGTTGTCATCGGGGATGACGCCGCGGCCCATCGGCGAAGCAACGTACGGAATGCCGAGATTGACCAGCCGAGTCAGCGGGTCTGTGGCATCGGCCCAGGCGGCGCCTTTGCCCACGAGGATCAGCGGACGCTTAGCGCTCGCCAGCATCGAAGCGATCGATTCGACCATGTGGGAATCGGGTTGAGGGTTCGAGACTTCGGGCGAGGACGTGCGGAGGGCCACCGATTCCTCTTCGATGCGGCGGCGGACGTACTGGCCCGGGAAATCGAGGTAGACGCCGCCGGGTCGTCCGCTCACCGCTTTACCCAAGCGCGAGGTGCACGAGCTCGGGGATGCGCTCGGTGCTGTCGACCTGGGCCGTCCACTTGCTCCCCGGGCGTGCGAAAGCGACCTGGTCCGCTTCCTGGAAGCCACCGAGACCGCGCGTTCGGCCGTCAACGGAACCGCCGAGGACGACGAGAGGCATGGCCGATTCGGTCGCAACGTGGAGGCCAGTGATCGTGTTAATCATCCCCGGCCCGGAACCGGCGATCACAACGCCCGGCTTCTTCTTCAGGTAGCCCCAGGCGGAGGCCGCGAAGCAGGCCGATTCTTCGTGGCGGCAATTCACGACCTGGATGCCCTCGGCCTGCATGCCCGCCATCACTTCGATCATCGGGCCGGCGACGACGCCGAAGGCGGTATCGATTCCAGCCTGCTTGAGCTGTTTGGCCGCGAGCCGTCCGCCGTTTACTTCTGCCATTGAGTGCCTCCGTGGGATTCAGTGGCGGAAGTATCGCCTGATTGCTTCGGGGTGTCAGTTTGGAGTCGAACGCCCAGCGTTCGTCTCCCTCTACAATCCGAACGTGGCACAAAACGTCTACGACGACGACGCGTTCTTCACGGCCTACAGCCAATTGAATCGCTCCCAACACGGCCTCGAGGGAGCTCCAGAATGGCCGGCGCTGCGAGCGATGCTGCCCGAACTCAGTGGAAAGTCGGTCGTGGATTTAGGTTGCGGCTTCGGTTGGTTTTCGCGATGGGCGGTCGACGAAGGTGCGGCGAAGGTGCTCGGAATCGACGGGTCCGAACGGATGCTGGAACGCGCTCGCGAAATGACGTCCAGCCAATCCGTCACGTTTGAGCTTGCGGACCTGGAGACGATCGACTTGCCGAAGGCGACCTTCGATCTGGCGTTCTCATCACTGACTTTTCATTACCTCTCGGACCTCGGCCGGATCTTCGCCCAGATTCGGGATTGCCTAACGCCCGAAGGAATGCTGGTGTTTTCGATGGAGCACCCGATTTACATGGCTCCTTCGAATCCCCGATTCGTGACTGATCCAGGTGGGCTGCGGACCTGGCCGCTGGACGGGTATTCGATTGAGGGCGCCCGGACCACGGACTGGCTCGCTCCGGGCGTGGTGAAACAACATCGAACGCTTGGGACGACCCTGAACCTGCTGATCGGTGCTGGCTTCACGGTGCGGCGCGTGGAGGAGTGGAGCCCGAGCGACGCGCTATTGAAGGAGCGCCCGGAACTCATGGAAGAACGCGACCGCCCGATGTTTCTGCTAGTGAGCGCTGTTAAGAACTGACCCGGTGGTCTCGCAGAGCGTCGGAACGGATAGACTGCGCATATCAACGCATGGGGTCAGTTCTATGGCATTGCCGCTAACCGGGATGCGCATCCTCGATTTCACCCAGTACGAAGCCGGCACTTCGGCTACACAAACACTGGCCTGGTTAGGTGCGGATGTCGTGAAGGTTGAAGCGCCGGTAACCGGCGATCCGGGGCGTGGGCGCGGGGCGAGCCCGACAGACCGGACCTACTTCCTGAACCTCAACGGCAACAAGCGCAGCATCGCCATCAACCTGAAGGAGCCAGCCGGCCGCGAAATAGTGACGCGGCTGGTCCCGAAGTTCGATGTGGTCGCGGAGAACCTGGCGCCCGGTGTGATGGAACGGCTCGGGGTCGGATTTGAGGACTTGAAGAAGGCAAACCCGTCGTTGATCTACGCGACGATCAAGGGGTTCGGCTCGAGCGGGCCGTACGCCGATTTTCGAAGCTACGACATGATCGCCCAGGCGGTCGGCGGCACGATGTCGATCACCGGGACCGCCGAAACGCCTCCACTGCGCTCAGGCTCGACCTATGGCGACACCGGAACTGGCATGCAACTCGCCATCGGCATCCTGGCGGCCTACGTCCGGGCGAAATCGACCGGCGAAGGTTCGCACGTGGAAGTGTCGATGCAGGACGCCATCGCGAGTTACTCGCGAGTCGGCTTCCTCGGCCGCGAAATGGTCGGCGACCCTGTGCCCCGCGTGGGCAACGACCTTCGTGGTTTGGCGCCCACGAATACCTACCACTGCAAGCCGTTCGGACCGAACGACTATGTCTATGTGATGGTGAATACGGGCACAATGATCGAAGCGCTTTTCACGGGCATCGGCCACCCGGAACTGCTCGATGATCCTCGGCTATCAAACGCAATCGCCCGGCGCGAGAACGCGGAATTCCTCGGGAGCCTTGTGGGTGAATGGACCGCCAAGCGGACGAAGCACGAGGCGATGGCTGAGCTGCAAAGCTTCGGCGTGCCCGCCGGGGCAGTGTTCGATTCGGGCGACATTTTCAACAGCGAGCACATGAAGGGCAGGGGGATGGTGCAGATCGTGGACCACCCGGAGCGGGGCCAATCGAAATCCTTGGCAACCCGATCCAGATCGACCACACACCCTCCACGCTGACGCCGGCACCTTTGCTCGGCGCACACACCGACGACGTGCTGTCACAGGAGCTCGGGATGAGCGCATCGGAGATTGAGGCGCTTCGGACGTCCTGCGTAGTCGCCTGACCATATGAGTGACGATGGCAGGCCGGCGCCCGGGGCATTAGGAAAGGTTCGCCGTTCGACATTTCGAATCCGGCGCGAATACACTCCGGCATTCCCCTAACGACCTCGGAGGTGTGGACATGGCGGGAGCGCTCGAAGGTATCCGTGTCATCGATTTTGGCCAGTACGTGGCCGGACCCATGGCGGCAATGTTGCTCGCCGACCAGGGTGCGGACGTCATCCACGTCGATCCGCCGGGCGGTCCGCGATTCGATACACCAGCAAACGCGATCTACAACCGGGGCAAGCGAACCATCGTTCTCGACCTGAAATCGGCCGGAGACCTCGAAACCGCGCGAAAGCTTGTCGCCTCCGCGGATGTGGTCATCGAGAACTTTCGCCCCGGCGTGATGGAACGGTTGGGCCTGGGTTCCGCTGCTACGACCGCGGAGAACCCCCGCCTTATCTACTGCTCGCTGCCGGGGTTTGCCGCCGAGGACCCGCGAGCAGGCGTGGCCGCCTGGGAAGGCGTGGTTGGCGCGGCGACCATCACCTATCCGATGAACGCGCCTACTGAAACGCCAACGTACACAGCCCTCCCGTTCTCATCGTCCTATGCCGCGTTCCTTGCAGCCGTCTCGATTGGCATGGCGCTGAACGCGCGCGAGCGGGATGGACTGGGCCAGGTGATCGAGGTGCCCCTGTTCGATGCGACATTCGCCGCGATGGGGTATCGAGCGCAGCGCATCCACCGTGACGAACCTGGCGCCGACGTCCGCCAACTGGCGCGATTGATGGGTGGGACGCGCCAGTTCGAATGCAAGGACGGGCGCTGGTTCATGTACCACGCGGGCAATAAGCGAGCCGGTGACTTCGCGAGCGTCACCGGCAAGACCGACCTCCTCGGGCCGACGGCGAGCGCGGGCATCGAGGAGATCAAGGAAGGCCTCGAAGCGCTCTTCAAGACGAAGACCGCGGCGGAATGGGAGGCGTTCTGCGAGGAAGTCGGCACCGAGGGAAGCATCTGCCGTACGAGTGCCGAATGGCTCGAGAACGAGCACGCGCTCGGCTCGGAGATTGTGATTGATTCGGTCGACCCGGTACTTGGAAAAGTTCGCGGCCCGGGTGTGAACGTCCGGATGTCCGAGACTCCGGGGGCGATACAGCACGTTCGGCACCTTCCGGACACCGACCGGGCGAGCATCCTGGCGGATGTTGAGCGACCGAGCCGTCAGCCAGATTCCCCGCTGGAGCAAGAGCTGCGTTCGGCGCTCGAGGGAGTGAAGGTCATCGACCTCTGCATCATCCTCGCCGGCCCGACCTGCGGACGGACGCTGGCGGAGTTCGGGGCGGACGTTGTCCGGATCGACAATCCCCACCGCGGGAACGTGATCTTCCACGTCGACATCAACCGAGGTAAGCGCAGCCTGCTTCTGGACCTGAAGAAGCCGGAAGGGCTGGAAGTCTTCTGGAAGCTGCTCGAAGACGCGGATGTCGTCGTCCAGAACTTCCGGAAGGACGTCGCGGAGAGCCTGGGCATCGGCTACGAGGCAGTAAAGGCCCGGAAGCCCGACATCATCTACGCGTCGCTCAATACGTACGGGCGGGTGGGGCCATGGGCCGGCCGCCCGGGGCACGAACAGATCGCGCAGGCGGCATCGGGAATGCAGGAACGATACGGCGGAGACGGCCGTCCGACGCTCGCGCCCTTCGCGGTGAACGACTACGGCACGGGATTCATGGGGGCGTACGGCGTGGCCCTGGCGCTGCTGCATCGAAGGAAGACGGGAAAGGGGCAGCACATCAACACCGCGCTCGCGTACACCGCGACGATGCTGCAATCGCTCTACCTGCAGGACTACGAAGGGAAGAAGTGGGACGAACCGAGGGGTCTGGACGCGATTGGAAGCGGCCCGCTGAACCGAGCGTACAAGGCCAGCGATGGTTGGTTCTTCCTCGCGGCGCGACCAACGGACTTGCCGACCGACCTCGCCGGAAAGACCGAAACAGAACTCGAAGCGACGTTCGCAGGCGGAACCGTCGAAGACTGGGTCGCGAAACTCCAGGCTGCGGGCGCGGGAGCACATGCAATCCTCCAGGACTACCGCTCTTTAATGGAGGACCCGTGGGTGGTTCAGCGAGGCCTCAGCATCACGCGTGAGCACGAGGGGATTGGGCCGGTGACGACGATCGCGCCCTCGCCGAAACTTTCGCGGACGCCAGCGGTGCCGGGGCGCCCCGCCCCCATTCCGGGAAGCGACGCCGCGAGCATCCTCGCGGACATCGGCATGCTGGGAGAACTGGACCGGCTTGTGCAGGCAGGCGTGATTGTGACTGATGGGGTGCTCGCGCGATGACTCTCGGATACATCGAAGCCGACCGAATGCCGACGTTCACATCGGATGTCGATGGGTTCGCCATCCAGGGGTTCGTCTGGGAGCACGCCGCGCCGAAAGGCGTGGTGGTGATCGCGCATGGCGCCGCCGAACACTCGCTGCGGTACGGGCGGTTTGCCCGCGCGCTCAACGCGGCAGGCTACGAAGTCTGGTCGTTGGACCACCGCGGGCATGGTCGTTCGCCCGGTCCGGAGGGCCTCGGCGATTTCGGCGAGGGCGGCTGGGACGCTCTGGTCGCGGATGTTGGCCAGTTCGTTGGCATCGCGAAAGCGGCGAGGCCGGGACTTCCGGTCATTCTCTTCGGGCACAGCATGGGCTCGGCTGCGGGGCAGCAGTTCGCTCCGACGGGTTCCGAAATGGTCGATGGGCTCGTTCTTTCCGGATCGAGTTCACGAATGGGACGGCGCGAGGGCGAGGCCGCGACGGCGTTCTCGCCGAATACTGCGTTCGAGCCGGCGAGGACGCCCTACGAGTGGTTGAGCCGAGACCCCGACGAGGTCGACAAGTACATCGCCGACCCGATGTGCGGCTTCGAAACACAGACTTCGCAACGACGGGGACGCGCAAGTGCGGCTCGCCTGACCGACCCTGAGGTTCTGAAGGGAATCCGTCGGGGACCTGCCGTGCCTGTTCGTGGCTGGTACGAAGGATCCGGTGAACCGCGACATGGAAGGCCTGTATGAGCTGCAGCGCCTCTGGAACGAGGCGGGTGTGAAGCGGATCGACACGCTGTATTACAAAGATGGACGGCACGAAATGCTGAACGAGACGAACCGGGATGAGGTAACCGCCGACATCATCGGCTGGCTGAACTCGGTCGTCGGCTAGCCGCCGCGAGTCAGCTAAGGAAGTAGGCAGCTACGCCCGCGATAGGGATGAGCACCCAGACCACGGCCGAAAGCAGAATGGCGATGACTGCGAAGAGCTGGGAGTCGTCAGTGGGCGGTTCACCGCAGTGGCCGACGGTCTCCCAGAGGGCGGCCAGGGGCTGGCGCATGATGAGTACCGATCGCCGATGGGCGATCGATGCGGCAGTGAGCAACACCCAACTGAGCAAGCCGAAGACGATGAATAGCCCGATAAACAGGCTGACGAGTACCGGGCGCGAAAGAAAATTGATGGCACCGATGTACTGGGATGCCGAAGCCAGCGCCGGAATCGCTGCTCCGCCGATGACCAGGGCCGGTGCCCCGATGCCGCCACCCTTAAATCCGGAAGCGACGCGGTCGGTTTCCACTCGGGCCTGGGCGAGATAGGTGCGCTCGGTTGTGCCTCGCGGAGCCTGTGGCTCCCGCCGGGCGTAGAGGCGTTGCATGGCCGAAACGGTGCTTTGGGCGAAACCCTTCACGATGTACTCGACTTCGAGGTCGACAGCGCGTTGCACCACTGGCCGGAGCGGGCCGAATTTGCCAGAGACGGTCGAGCCGCGAGCACCTTCGCGATCAAGAATCTCGAGGGCGCGGAGGGCAAGGCGATGCGCTTCGAGGAATCGTTCGGGCTTTTCCAGGGGTCCGAGGGCAGCGAAATCAGCGGCAATGCGCGCTTCGTTCTCCGATTCGCCGCCAAATCGCGAAAGAGCTTCTTCCGCCATCGAACCCGGATTGCTGGTCAGCAGCCTTCGAGTTCGTTCCAGCTGTTCGGCGAGGTCATCGAGGATTGCTTCGCCCGGCTTCCGCTCGCGCGAACTTCCCGAAGATGGTGGCTGAGTCCCGGGCGGCGTTGCCATTTTCGGGAGTGTACAGGCATGCATGTGGCAAATCCCGATTTCGACAGGCACAAAGTCTGTAGAGATTCGTTCACCTGACCGAAACCTAATTAGTGAAGCCTCGAATTCGGCGCCCTCGATCGTTAGCCTTCCAGCTCTGGATTCGGCTGAGCCTTGTAATAGTCGGATTCAGCCTGGTGGCGCTGCCGATCTACATATGGGTGGCCACAAACGAGGCGATCGATGAAGCAAGGCATCAGGCGCGTTCCGATGCCCAGGTAGCCACCGGGAACATCCACAAGCCGACACCTCGACCTGCCGGCGACGCTCCCCTGGACGATGCTCTGGCAAGCGCTCTGCACGTGAAATCGGTGCAAACCATCGACCGCCAGGGGAATGTGATCGAGACGTGGGGGTCGTTGCCTCCGGAAGCCGTTTCGGCGCCGGTGGCGGTGGAAGCCGAGAAGGTGCAGTTCACCAAAGGCTATGGAGCAATTGTCGATCAGAGCGCTCTCGAGCCCCGGGACATCAGCCCCCTCGACGTCATCCTCGGCGGAGAGTTCGGCTCAGTGGCAGTGTTCGCCCCGGCGAGGAACCGCACCGACACACCCGAGATCATTCGCCTGGTCATCGGCATGGATGACCTGACCACCAATGCACGGACCATGCTCTTTCGGACCGTCGCATTCGCCGGCGGACTACTCGTCGTCACGCTTGCCGGTCTCTGGGTGCTTCTGAAGCGACTCGTTTCCAAACCACTCTTCGAATACAGCAAGCGGGCACGCCAGATCGCCGAAGGTGCGCCAGTGCGCATGCCAGACATGGGTGCGAACGAATTCGGTGAACTCAGCGCAGCGATAAACAGCATGGCGGATACGCTGCGGGAGCAGGCAACCGTCGACGCCCTCACCGGGCTGCACAACCTGAGGCACTTCGAAGCCAAGTTCCCGCGGATGACGCGCGAGGCTGGCATCGCAGGTCGTCCACTGGCCCTCGTGAACATCGATGTCGACAACCTGAAGCCGGTGAACGACACCTACGGCCACCAGGCCGGGGACCTCGTGCTTCAGACGATCAGCGATTGCCTGCTCCGTTGGACAGGTGAGAGCAGCAACTGCTGGCGAACCGGGGGCGACGAGTTCGCGGCCGCGCTGCCCGACAGCAACGCGGAGGACGCGAGCGCCGCGGTTGCGAAGCTCTGTGCAATGGTCGAGTCGACGCCGCTCGAGGTGGATGGCACACCAATTCATCTCAGTGTCTCGGTCGGCTTCGCCGTGTATCCCCATGACGCGCGAACAACCGAGGCGCTGACAGTCATCGCCGACCAGCGGATGTACGAGCGAAAGGTCGAGGCGAGGGCCCGCGACGCTGCCTAGGCTTAGATGCCCTGCCAGCGTTGGCCAGTGTCGGTACGGATGAAGTGCCCCAGGCCGGGGACGGGCAAATGGCTCGCGCCGACCAGCGAACCATCTTCGATGAGCTGCTTCACCAGCTTCTTGCGTGTTTCAATGGCGATACCTTTATCCCAGTCGAAGGACGTCTCGAATTCGAGGCGTTCCGCATCCACTGGTGAGATCACAACATCGCCGAGCACGATGCCGCGTTCGCCGTTCGAGGAGATGACGACGCTGGTGTGACCCGGCGTGTGACCCGGGGTGGGGATGGCGGTGAGCGAAGCGGATACGGTCGTTTCGCCCGAGATCAGCTCGACAAGCCCCCGGTCCATGAGCGGCACCATGTCGCGGTCGAACGAACCGAGCCACGGCTTGTTGGTAGTCTTGCGAGCTTCAACCGCTTCCGCCTGGTAGTGGTCCCAGTCGGCCTTCGGGACGAAGTGGCGTGCCCTGGCGAAGATCGGTTCGCCAGATTCGCGGTCGATATTCCAGCCCGTGTGGTCGCCGTGGAGGTGGGTGAAGAGCACGTGCGTGACCTCTTCTGGCTTCGTGCCTGACTCGGCGAGTTCTTTGAGGAGTTGGCCGCTGTGTTCCGGGCCCCAGCCGGTATCGACGAGGAGGAGTGTGGAACCGTCGCGCACCAGGAACGATGCGAAGTTGAGAGCGACCGAGCCGTCGCTGTCCAGGTAGCGCTCGAAGTCGCTGAAATCAGCGACCTTCGGATAAACGTTCTTGGCCGGGTAGGCTGCGACCATATCGATGAGGGCGACCATTTCGATCGAACCGATGGTGACTTTCTGCATGGGCGAAATTGTACGGCGGCGCGGGCCGGGAATGTGTGAAGTAGTCGGTTGTCTCTTGAAACGCACTGCCGTTAGCCTTGAAAAACACGAAACAGCTGGAGGCCCACATTGTTCGACCCCGAAGCGGACCGATCGAAACCGGAATGGTGGCTCAACCGACAGAAAGGCCGCTTGCCGGGACTCATCGGCGTGGAGCCATTCGAGTTTGGCGAAGGTTTCGCGCAAGCCCGGCTGGAGATTCGTCCGGAACTGTGGGCGCCGAACGGCTTTCTGCACGCGGCGACGGTGATCGCGCTGGCCGACACGCTCTGCGGCTACGGCTGCGTCGCGAACCTGCCTGAAGGCGCCTCCGGATTCACGACAATCGAGGTGAAGAGCAACTTCCTCGGCACCGCGACCGAGGGAACGCTAACCGCGCGTGCAACGCTGCTTCACGGCGGTCGGACCACGCAGGTCTGGGATGCGCCAGTGGTGCATGAGCAGACCGGGAAGACGATCGCGCTCTTCCGCTGCACGCAGATGGTGCTCTGGCCGAAGTAGGTCTCCGGTCCTAAGTCGTTAGTCTTAAGTGTCCGTGTTGGTGCGACGGCCGTTCGCCTTGGCCATTGGCGCCGGCAGGCCTACTGACCTCCTTTGTTCCTTTGTTCCTTTGCGGCAACACTTCTCGCAACTCGGCTCGGAAGCTCGACTCGCATGATCAACTGGCCCGCCATCCACGCCGAAGCGCTCGACATCTTCGTGCGCTACCTCCAGATCGATACCTCGAACCCGCCGGGGAATGAGAAGCCGGCGGCGCGGTTCCTCGGCGCGCTGTGCGAGGCCGAGGGCATCGAGACCGAGTACATCGAGACAGCGCCGAACCGCGAGGTGCTCGTAGCCAAGCTTCGCGGCGATGGTTCGAAGCGGCCGCTGATGCTCTGCAACCACACTGATGTCGTGCCCGTGGAACCGCAGTACTGGGATATGCCAGCGTTCGAAGGCGTCGTGCAGGACGGGAAAGTGTTCGGGCGCGGCGCGGTCGACATGAAGGGCTGCGGGGTGATGCAGCTCATCACCTTCCTCCTGCTGAAGCGCGAGGGGGTGCCGCTCAAGCGCGACCTTGTGTTCTGCGCGGTGCCCGACGAAGAGGCCGGCAGCGAGCAGGGAATGGTGTGGCTCTGCGAACACCGCCCGGACGTGGTGGATGTCGAATTCGAGCTGAGCGAAGGCGGCGGCGGCACGACACGCTTCGGTCGCGAAGAAGCGAAGCTCTTCAGCGTCGCCACGAACGAGAAGGACATCTGCTGGCTGCGGCTGACCTCCGTGGGGCGTCCCGGACACGGAAGCGTCCCGCACTTCGAGAACTCGGCCGTGTTCCTGGTGCAGGCGCTAAACAGGCTGGTGGATTGGGACCGCGGGTTAACGTTCACGCCCGATACCGAAGCGTACGTCTCGCGGCTGGCTGAGGTGGGCCTGATGCCGCCGCTGAAGAACCGCAAGGCAGTCGAGGAGCGCATCAATGCGTCGCCCGAACTGTTGGCGATGTTCATCAACACGCTGAACCTGACGATGCTGGACGCCGGTATCAAGGCGAACGTCATCCCCGCCAAGAGCGAGGCGGTTATCGACTGCCGCCTCTTGCCCGGCCAGACCAAAGAGGACTGGATGAACCGGATACGCGAGCGAATCGCAGACGACCGGATCACCGTCGAACTCTATTCGCCGGACCAGGGAGAGCCGGCGCGAGTGGAATGGGACACCGAGCTTTTCCGAACGATCAACGCCGTGGTGAAGGAATCAATGGAGGACGCAATCGTGGTGCCCGGGATGACCGTCGGAGGCACCGACAACCGTTTCCTGCGCGAACTTGGCATCCCGGCCTACGGCTTCATCCCGTGCCTGCTCAGCCCGGAGGAGCGCCGCGGCTTCCACGGAAACAACGAGTTCCTGACGATCGAAAACCTGAACATGGGCTGCGAGCTGATGTACGAGATCGTGCGGCGGATGGTCTGCTGAGCGAGTTGCCCTGACCGCAATTCGTGAGCGATGTTGTAGGGTTCGCAGATTCGAAACTGCCTCGCGGAGAGATGCCATGGAAGTTCAGGCGTTCAACGTCAATGTCACGAGTGAAGACCCGGAGCGGCTGATTGCCTTCTATGCGGATGTCGTCGGTCTGCCGAGGCGGCCGGAAGTGGGCGCTGGGGCATTTCGGGCCGGACAGGCCGGGTTCCTCGTGGATGGGCACAGCGCATCGCAGGGCAAGGCCAAGGAACCGACGCGCGTGCTGTTGACCTTTACGGTGGCTGATGCGGTCGCAGAGGAAACGCGGCTCCGGGCGGCCGGGGTCGAGTTCATTCGGCCCGCGACGAAAGAACCCTGGGGCGGTCTGGTGGCAACATTCGCCGATCCTGACGGGAACTACTGCCAGCTGGTTCAGTTTCGAGTCAGCTAGCGGCGCGCTACGTGCGGTTCGTCGAGTTGTAAGAGATAAGGGCGTGGACGTGGGCGTTCGTTGGCGAACCAAAACGATGGTCGTCGCGGGCATAGGCATGGTGCTCGGAGTCCTCGTGGTGGCACGGGTTGCGAGTGTTTGTTCGGGGATTTGCGACGGCCCCGTGGATCCTCGACTTCGGGATGCTCCGGCCATCGTTCGGGAAGGACGGCTGTTTGGCCTCGATCAAGCCGGATTAGATTCTGCTATCGGGCCTCCGGCAGAAGGGTGGCACTTCGACGGCTGGGATCAGGCCTATTACATCGGCTCCGACGATTCGTGTATCGACAGTAAATGGCTGGTCGTCAGATTTGGGGACGATGGGCGTGTCGTCCTTGTCGGGATCACGAATGATTAGGTTGTGTTGGGCCCCTCCGCCGAGGGTGCCGGGGCTATTTCAGGGTCAATAGGCAAAGTGAAACCGGCGCCCCGACCCATCCGGTTCCCCAGTCGGTTTCCGGGGGGCAAACGCGCTCGCCGGTACCCCGGTCGATAGCAAGCACACGGTAGAACGCGTCCGGAGATTCGCACGGGACGACCCCGGCGATCTCCACGGCACCTTTTTTGAGACATTGCCCCACCTCGGGCACGGGAGCATCCGTTGGGAGGGCGGGTACGGTGGGAGCTGGGTCTGGGCCGTCACCGCATGCGGCGAAAACGACCCAGCAGGTGCATAGGAGAAGGAGCAGGCCCAGGCTCCCATGGAAATTCGTGCGGGTCACAACTGAGGCCGAGCCTCGCGTTCTCTCAGAATCCACATCCGAAGATTAATTCGTTTCAAGGAATTTTCAAGTTTCGCGTCGAAAGGCCGAACCCAAGTGACGGAGGACGTTTAGCGTCGTCTGCCCAGATTGCTGTCGGGTCGCGGTGACCGACGAGCGCAAGTCACTGCGTGGCGCTGATGAGGCCATCCCGGTAGTATTCTCGGGCTATACGTGGCGCTGCTCCCATATTGCGCGCCAATACCTCCCGGAGACTTTTTAATGGCATTCACCGTCGATTCATCGAAATTTAAGTTCAGTTCGGACCTTGCGGCCGGCGTGAAGGGCAAGCGCGTCCTGATCTCTGGCGCGGGCAAGGATGGCGGCCTCGGGCAGTCGTTCGCGCTCGCCGCTGGCCTCAACGGCGCCGAAAGCGTCGCTGTCCACTTCCACAGCTCCTACGACGATGGCCTCGACCTCGTCGACTTCCTCAATGCGCAGGGCGTGAACGCGTTCCCGCTACAGGCCGATGTGACCAACATGGGCGACCTCTGGGCGACGCGGACGTACGTCATCGACAAGATGGGCGGCATCCCGAACCTGGTCATCTGCAACTCGGGCCTAACCGAACGCGGCTACTCGTTCGGACGCTCGCTGCGCGAAGTCGAAGGCGAATCCACCGCGATGCGGCGGGCACGCGTGCGCCAGGCATTCATCAACAACCTCGCCGAAACGCGCGCGGTACTCGACACCAAGATCGACGGATTCATGGCGATGACCCACCTCTGGTGCGGCGAAGCCGTCTACGCGAACGAGCCGCTGGAAATCATCTACATCTCCTCGCGCCAGTCGATCGACCCGGGCGCGAGCGTGCCGGGCTACGCGGTGGCGAACTGGGCGGTGTTGCAGCTGCCGCAGGTGCTCGAAGTCAACCTCGGCAAACTTTCGAGCCTGATCACGGCTTACTCAGTGATGTATCCGTTCGTCCGCACTGGCATGACGAACGAATACGCCGAGAACCCGAAGGTGTTCGGTCGCTGGCAGCCTCGCATGCTCGAGACGCACGAAGCAGCCGAAGCGTTCATGCAGCTGCTCGCACAGCCGAACGAGGTCACGCGCGGCGGCATGTTCGAAGTCCTCGTTGAAGAAGAACCTTCGAAGGGCGACAAGGGCGTGAAGGTGAGCTGGAAGCAAGTGAAGATGAACGTCAGCGAAGACCTGCTCGACGGGACGCCCGCGCTGACCTTCGGCTAAACGCACTGACCACACGGCATAGGCCCGCCACACGGCGGGCTTTTTCGCGCCACGAAACGGAGGTGCAACCGTTGCATCCAATACGAGCCGCGAACCTTGGGCTGCGCTTCATCCTGGAACTCTGTGCCTTGGGCGCCCTCGCCTACGGGGGCTATCTGCCGTCTCGGCGAGGTGGCTCCAGGTGTTGCTGGCCGTCGCATTACCAGGGCTCGGCGCGACCGCATGGGGACTGTTCGTTTCACCGAAGGCGAAGGTCCCTGCCCACTGGTTGGTGCAGTTGGCCGTCGAAATAGCCGTCTTCGGAGCAGCGATCGGACTTGCTGTACTCGAGCGGTCGGCATGGGCTGGCCGTGACGTTCGCCATCGTGGCGACGATATGCAGGGTTGTGAAGGCGTGGTTCGACGTGCGCGAGGACCGAGAACTGTCACAGCCCTGAATCGCGAATTACCCACTTACCCACTTGATGCAAGTGGTACACTACCCACATGAAAGAGTTCCACCGCGTTACTGAGACGGTAGTCGACTCGCGCCGCCGGATCAGCCTCGGGAAGGCGGGCGCCGTCGAAGACACTCGCTATGCAGTGAGCGTCTCGGACGACGGCGACATCTTGCTGACGCCGATGGCTTCGATCCCCGCGCGGGAAATGCTTATCTGGGAGCGGCCCGATGTGATGGAGTCGCTCGACCGGGGGATAGCGGATGCCCTGGCGGGGCGGACACGCTACCTCGGCTCCTTTGCCGAGTATGCAACCGACGACGACTGATGCCGTTTCGCATCATCTTTTCCGAGGGCGCTGCTCAGTCATATGAGTCGCTACTCGAAGACAAGAACCTGAGAGGAAAGCGAGATCGGGTTCGAAAGGCACTAGGGTTTCTTGAAACGAACCCTCGCCATCCGGGACTTCGGGTACATCGATACCAAAGCAAGACCGGACCAGGAGGAGAAACTATCTGGGAAGCGTACGTGGAGAATCAGACACCGCGGGCCTGGCGGATTTGGTTCTGGTACGGCCCGGGACGCGAAGTCATCACCATCCTTAGCATCGGGCCACACCCGGACTGACGGATCTTTACCCCCGACCGCACATAAGCCCGAACCGCGGTTCCCCGGCGTTTTGTCACTTTCAATCTCGCGGGGCGACGATAATCCGCGGCGAACTTCAAGGGTTCGTGAAGCCCGCCGAAACGCGTCATAAATCGCTTGGATGTCGGGTGCCGGGGCACTACATTTCCCTTCGTTGGAGGCGGGGTGGTCGAGAACCACACCGCAGGCGGGGAAAGGCTTTCGGGCCTGGAAGCGCCGAAGGCCAGCGGAAATCGGGGTCACGGCCCCGGCTACGTTGGCCACCGCCAGCGGGGCCAAAGGCGGGCAACCGTCCCGAGGCAGGGTGGTACGGGTTAGGAGACGCCGCAAGGCGACTCGGCTCGGAAGCCCCCGGAGCCGCAAGGCCCGGCAGCGCGCAGTGGTGCGAGTCTGCAGGTTTGTCCCGGGTATAGGGCGCAAGTCCGATCCGCGGGGCCGCTCCCGGAGGGGAAGGTACAGTCCGCAAGGGCCGCAACCACCAGCCGGTGACAAGGATGGGCAGACGGGGTTACTCGATAGACGACCTCCACACGCCATAAAGGCCGCCTTTCGCCCTCCGGGGCGGGAAGCGGCCTTTCGGCATTTCTGGGGGTTCACCCGGGAAGGTACGTGGGGACACGGCCCTAATGGTTGTTGAACTACTCGCCCGGGTTGCGAAGACGCAGGCCTCGGGCGATCAGTTCAAGGGCCGCGTCCGTATCGAATATGCCGAAGGTCTTGCCGTCCTGCCCGCCGTATCGCAGGGTCCCATTGATGACGACGGTTGCATCGGGAAAGCGCACCTCGGCCATGAAACGGTCATGAGGCGTCGTTGGGCATGGTTCGGTTTTCAACGGAGGGATAGTTGGCGGAGCGGGTGCCGGTGGCTGCTGGCCGGGAGTAGCGAGTCCAGGCTGGGCCGCTTCAAATTCGTTGTAAGGGAACGATTCGTGAGCCGCGAGGATCGTGACGACGGCATCGCCCGTGGTGAACTCCCGCGAATCGCCGCACCATGACCACGGGAAATTACCGCCGAGTCGGGCCTTGAATGCTTCCCAATCCCCCGGCGGGTAGATGTCCAGGCGGACGAAGCCGCCGTTGGCTCGGTAGGCGAGGCCAAGTTGGATGTTCGGCTCATCGCCTCGGGACGGACGGGGACCGTAGCTGTTGACGTAGAGGTCTCGGAGCACCGGGAGGCCAGCTCCGGGATCGAAGGTTCGGCCAAGCCAGTAGACGGGCGTTTGGAGGCCCGGGTCCTCAAGCTTCTGGAGTTCCTCGTCCTTCGGGGTGACGTAGCCGAGGGCTTCGGGCGAATAGGCATCTTTTGGAAGTTCTGATTTTTCAACGAACTCGCCTTCGAATCGGATCTCGCCTCCATATCTCGAATGGTCGGGATCGGAATCTATTGAGTAAGTGACTGCGACTGGAAGAAACGTCGAAGCGTCGATGTGGAACGCCATCTCGGCGATCGTTGCGGCGGCGTATATGGGTTCTGGGGTTGGCCACCCACCAGGGGGAGGCGGAACTCCCTGTGGCGGAGTGAATTGTTCGAACGGAGAAGTGAGTACCAGCGCCAGCGAAGGCTTTCCATCGAAGCTCGACCGCTCAAGGGTAACGATCCCTTCTGGGGTAGTCTCGGCCACAAGGCCGCACGCTACTACTGAGAGCAGGTAGCCTGTCGCGCCCGGAAAACAACTCCGTAAAGACTGCCCCGAACGGCGCGTGACCGGGTCGGCGTTGTCCTCGAGATTCTTGAAGTAGCGGGCGCCTTCGGCATAGACGGCGATCCAATGGCCCGCAATGTCCGCCGTATTGTCTGGGCCTACCGTGAATTCCCAGCGAGCGCGGTCATTTTGGATGTCGATCCATGCGTCAACCGTGCCAAAGTCTTGCTCGACGTCGGTAGCCTGAACCTTGGTGCTAAGTCGGATGTGGTAGAGGCCCGAGTCCTGACTCAGGCCAGATTCAAGTGCTTCGAAAAACTCGCTGACGGTCTCCGGTGTTCGGGCCGGCGGCGGAGCCGGTTCGTCGGCGCACGCGACGAGCAGCGTCGCAAGGGCTGCGGAGAACCAGAACGTCGCTGTTCGCATACCGCCCATGCCATCGAAGATACACCGGCTTCTCGCGTCTGGGTAACGCACTCCGTAGAGTTCGAGGCACACGACGACTTGTTTCGTCACCAGGAGCAACCAATGGCAATCCAGGACGTACCGGCGCCGATGACGGGCACCGTGAAAGAGATCATCGTGAGCGTGGGCGACCGCGTAAACATGGGCGAAGAACTGGTCATCATCGAATCGATGAAAATGGAGATCCCGGTGGAAAGCCCTATGGCCGGGGTCGTGGCAGAGATCTGCGTTCAGCCGCCGGCGCAAATCGAAGAAGGCGCCCTGCTCCTGCGGCTCGAGGTCTAGTCTGCACCCTCGTCCCATTTCGCCTTCCTGACATTTCCCCGCTGGTCTGCTAATCGCGGACAGCGCCGCCTCGGTCCGAGTGCCATCATGGCTGTCATGAACATCCTCGTACTCGGCGCCAGCGGCTACATTGGCAGCAACCTCATCCCGCGGCTGGCCGCTGCGGGCCACACGGTGCGGGCCGCCGCGCGACGGGTTGAAGTGCTGACGGCCCGGGGCTGGGATGGCGTCGAGTGCGTCGCCGCAGACGCATTTGATCCGGCTTCACTGGATACGGCGCTCAAGGACATTGAGGTCGCCTACTATCTCGTCCATTCGATGGGTGGCGGTGCCGGATTCGTCCAGCGCGACAAGGACGCAGCGGCGAACTTTCGAGACGCGGCCGCGCGATCAGGCGTACGACGTATCGTCTATCTCGGCGGTATCCGGCCCCAGGGCGCCGCTTCGCCACACCTCGCCTCCCGGCTGGAAACTGGCGACGTGCTGCGAGCCGGTCCGGTGCCCGTCACCGAACTGCGCGCCGGCCTCATCGTCGGTGCTGGCTCGGTGGGGTTCGAAGTCATCCGCGACCTGGTGAACCACCTTCCGGTGATGATCACTCCACGGTGGGTGCAAAGCCGCACCCAGGCGATTGCCCTTGCCGACCTGCTGGCGTACCTCGAAGGCTTGCTCGACCACGCGGAGACGGCTGGCGGGACGTATGACGTGTGCGGCCCCGAATCGCTCATCTACCGCGACTTGCTCTCCGGCTACGCGAAGGTCGTGGGCCGACCCTTCCGAGCGCTGAACGTTCCGTTCCTAACGCCACGGCTCTCCTCGTACTGGCTCGGTCTGGTGACGAGCGTGCCGATCTCGGTCGCGAGGCCATTGGTCGAAGGCCTGAGAACGGACCTCCTCGGCGATGACTCTGCGATCCGCGCCATCCTTCCGATACCGCTGCACACGTACGAGCAGGCGATCCTCGCCGCGTTGGAGGCGGAGCGGAGCGAGCCGATCCCGGCGCGCTGGGCCGAGGGAGCGTTCGCCTTTCGCGGTTACAACGCGGATGTCTCGTTCTATTCGAAAGGCGAGACGGCGGAACAGGTGGCTGATGCACCCGCCGAGTTGGTCTGGGACGCGGTCCGCAGGATTGGCGGCAAGCGCGGCTACTACTATGCGAACTCCCTCTGGGTACTGCGCGGCGGGTTCGACCGGCTGATCGGAGGCGTTGGGCTCCGGCGAGGCCGCCGCCATCCGACGGACCTGCGGCTCGGCGACACGCTCGATTTCTGGCGCGTCGTTGGTATCGACCCGGGCAAGCGGCTAACGCTCATCGCGGAGATGAAGGTGCCCGGCACCGCCGTCCTCGAGTTCACGGTCGAGCCGCGAGGCGAAACGCAGTCAATGCTGCGCATGGACGCACGATTCCATCCGACCGGTGTTTGGGGGCTGCTGTACTGGTATTCGCTGGTGCCGTTCCACAACTTCATCTTCCGGCGGATGCCGCGAAACATGATCAAAGTGGCAGAACGGCAGGCTCGCAGGGCTGGGATTGCCGGCGGTCGCGAAGCTAGCGCTTGGCGTCCACTCCCTTGAACGGGGCACCGAGAATCGGCGCAAGCAAGCAGACGTTTCCAGCGCCCGCCGCGATAGGGACGAGGCCGATGATCGCTAATATCCACCCAACGGCACCGCCGACCATGAAGCCCAGGACGATCAGGACCACTCCGGCGACGATGCGCGCAAGGCGGCCCGTTGGTGATGCCATGAAGACTGCGATTTCCATTTGTGTTCTCCGAGGCGAGCGTTTAGAAACTCGATAACAGCGTGCTTCTTCCCGTCTCGCGAACTGAGGCCCGTTCGGGCCTGATACGGTGACATTCAGGCCCAATAAATGGCGCCTCCAAACGCGGATGGTGAAGATTGGGGACAAATCGCTCTTGTTAACGAAAAAACCGTTAGAGTGAATGCGTGGACGGGGACCAGGCGAATGCCGCCGAACGAATCATCCGCCGCTTCGGCGGACAGAGCGCACTCGCTGCGCTCCTCGGCAGGCGCCAGAGCACCGTCCAACACTGGGCCACCACCGGCCGCATCCCATCGCAGTGGCATGGGGCGCTGATGTCGCTGGCGCGCCAACGAGGTGTCGTTTTGGAACCGAAGGATTTTGTTGCTACCGAACCACGACCGGTGAAGCCCGCCACGGGCAAACTCGGCGTACTGCTTGTCGGCCTTGGGGCCGTCGCCACCACCTTCATCGCGGGCGTTGAAAACACGCGCCGGGGCCTGGGCAAGCCAATCGGCTCCGTCACGCAGATGGGCACGATTCGGCTGGGCAAGCGGACAGAGAATCGCTCGCCGCTGATCAAGGACTTCGTGCCGCTCGCCGAACTCGATGACCTCGTATTCGGCGCGTGGGACCCGATCCCGGACAACGCCTTTGAATCCGCGCTCAACGCCGGCGTGCTCGACAAGCACGAGCACCTCATCCCGATCAAAGACTTCCTTGAAGGCATCAAGCCAATGCCCGCCGTGTTCGACCAGTACTACGTGAAGCGCCTCAACGGCACGAACGTGAAGACGGCGAAGACGAAGTTCGAGCTGGCCGAGCAGATCCGCCAGGACATGCGCGACTTCAAGGCGAAGAACAACTGCGACCGGCTCGTCGTGGTCTGGGCTGCATCGACCGAGATCTTCATCGAGGAATCCGCCGCGCACATGAACCTCGAAGCGTTCGAGGCGGCCATGGAAGCGAACGACAAGACGATCGCGCCGTCGATGCTCTACGGCTACGCGGCCCTGATGGAGGGTGTTCCGTTCGCGAACGGCGCTCCGAACCTCACGGTCGACATCCCTGCGCTGGTGAAGCTCGCGAACGACAAGGGCGTTCCGATCGGCGGCAAGGACTTCAAGACCGGCCAAACGCTGATTAAGACCGTTATCTCGCCGATGCTCAAGGCCCGCATGCTCGGCGTTGCCGGATGGTATTCGACGAACATCCTCGGTAACCGCGACGGCGAAGTGCTCGACGACCCGGAGAGCTTCAAGACGAAGGAAGAGTCGAAGCTGGGCGTGCTTGAGCACATTCTCCAGCCCGACATGTACCCGGAGCTCTACGGCGACATCTACCACAAGGTGCGCATCAACTACTACCCGCCCCGCGGCGACAACAAAGAGGGCTGGGACAACATCGACATCTTCGGGTGGATGGGCTACCCGATGCAGATCAAGATCGACTTCCTCTGCCGCGACTCGATCCTCGCAGCGCCGCTGGTGCTGGACCTCGCGATCTTCTTCGACCTTGCCAGCCGGGCAGGGATGAAGGGCATCCAGGAGTGGCTTTCCTTCTACTTCAAGAGCCCGCAGGCAGCCCCCGGCCTCTCGCCGGAGCACGACCTGTTCATCCAGCAGACGAAGCTGAAGAACACGCTCCGCTACATGATGGGCGAGGAGCAGATCACGCACCTCGGAATCGAGTACTACGAGGAGTAGCGCCGGACCAGACCAGATAAAAGGGTCACGAATTTCTCCGTGGCCCTTTTTTTGTTGTTCAGGCTTGCATTAACAACTGCATAGTTATATAGTTTCGGAATGCCAGAACTCGTACCCGTCCAACTCCTCGACCATGTCGCCGCGCGATTTCGCGTGCTGGGCGACGCACGTCGCCTCGCGATCCTGCGGGAACTCCTCGACGAACAGGAGTTGAGCGTGGGCGAGCTCGTTGGTCGCCTCGAGACAACCCAGGCGAACATCAGCAAACACCTCGGTGTGCTGCTGCAGGCGGGAATCGTGAGCCGGCGTCCGGTCGGCACGTCCGCCTACTACTCGGTTACGGACCCCTCGTTGAAGGGTCTTTGCGACATCGTTTGCAACCGTCTTCGCGAGCAGAGCATCGAGGAAGCGCGGGTGTTCGCGGCCAACTAACTCCCAGGCGAATCCAAACGGGCAGAGGGCTGCTCGAAACATCACTACGTAATCACGGAGCTATATTTAATGGAAAATCCACCACTCGCCCGGCTTGGCCAATGGACCTACGGGCACCGGGCCATGGTCATCGTCACATGGGCGGTCCTTGCCATCGGGCTGGGGTTCTTCGCGCCGAAACTTGAACATGCGCTTTCGGGCGCAATGTGGGAAGTCAACGGCAGCGACTCTCTCGCCGCCCGGCAGGTCATTGATAAAGAGTTCGGCGGGCTGTCGTCGCAATCGGCGGCAGTAGTCCTCCAGAGCAAGACAATCGCCGCAGACGATCCCGCCTTCCAGGCCCGGATCGCGGAAGTGACCGCCGTCCTGGCGAAGGAGCCAGCGTTCGGGCCAGTGGTCCAGCAAGCGGCACCTGACGGGAAGACCGTCCTCCTGCAGGCAGGCGCGCTGGTGGATCCGACGGAAGCCGTGCGGGCAGCGGAACGGCTGAACAAGCCAATCGGCAAGCTCGGCGACGAAACCGTAAGCGTCGCACTGACCGGTTCGCCAGCGTTCTGGGGCGACTTCAACGCGGTGAATAAAGACGGCATGCAGCAAGCGGAATTGCTGACCTGGCCGGTCACCGCCGTCATCCTCATTCTGGCGTTCGGCACGCTGGCGGCGGCAGGGTTGCCACTGCTCTTGGCCGGCGCCGGATTGGTTTCGGCGATGGGCGTGCTCTTCGGGATCACACAGTTCACCGACCTGAGCATCTGGACGCTGAACTTCGCGATGATGTTCGCGATTGCGCTCGGCATCGACTATGCGCTGTTCATCGTTACTCGTTACCGCGGCGCGCTGCACGCAACTCCAGACGATCCGAAGCATGCGGCCGGGGTGGCGATGGATACCGCGGGCAAAGCAGTGCTCTTCAGCGGCGTCACCGTGCTTATCAGCCTCTCAGCCGTGCTTCTCGTGCCCATCCCGGCGTTCCGGTCGATGGCAGCGGGGATGATGCTGGCCGTGGCGTTCGTTCTGCTGGCGGCGATGACGCTGCTGCCGGCGATGCTCGGCGGATGGATCAATCGCCTTGCACTGCCCTGGCACAACGTCGGTGACCATCGCAGTGCGGCCTGGGACCGGTTCGGCGCCCGAATCCAACCGAAGGCCCTAATCCTCGCGGTCACCGTGACCGTGGCGCTGCTTGGTCTCTCCGCACCATTGCTGGGACTCGAGACGGGCATGCCAGGCATCAACGTCCTGCCGGAATCGAAGCAGGCGCGACAGGGCTATGAGCAGCTCGCACAGAGTTTCGGGCCAGGCGGCCCGGGGCCAATCCAGATCATCGTCCCAGCGACCGGTGACGCCGCGGGCGTCGCAAAACTCGTTTCCGAAACGGCCGGTGTGGCGATGGCGTTCCCTCCCCAGGTTGGCGCCAACGGTTCCAGCCTTATCCAGGCCATCGCCACCACCGACCCATCCAGCAAGGAATCGTTCGAACTGATCGGCCGGCTCCGAGACACACTGCCGTCTCAGGTCCTCGTCGGCGGACCAGTCGCGGAAAACCACGACCTCGACCAGACACTTCGCGACCGCGCGCCACTGGTCATCGGCACGGTGCTGGTCCTCGGATTCATCCTCTTGCTGTTCGCGCTCCAGGCTGTGTTCATCGCAGTCGCGGGAGTGCTCTTCAACCTGCTTTCTGTCGGAGCCGCCTTCGGCGTCGGAGCGCTCGCGTTCCAACACGGATGGCTGGCGGGGCCGATGGGCTTCGAAAGCCAGGGGTATCTCACATCGTGGGCGCCGCTGTTCTTCTTCACGCTCGTGTTCGCCATCTCGATGGACTACACGGTCTTCCTGCTGGCTTCGGCCCGAGAGCACTTCGAACGCTCGCGAGACGGGGCCGAGGCGGTCCGGGGTGCGCTTGCACACACCGGTCGACCAATTGTTGCGGCGGCGGCGGTGATGGTCGCGGTGTTTTACACCTTTGCTATCGCCGGACCGCTGCCGATGAAGGAGATGGGCATCATCCTGGGGACTGCGGTACTCATCGACGCCTTCCTCGTACGGCTCGTCCTGGTGCCGTCAGTGCTGTACCTCGCCGGTGATAAGGCCTGGTGGCTCCCGAAATGGGCCGATCGGATGCTTCCCGACGTGCGCTTCGCCCACTAACCAACGACCGGGGCGCGGGTAGAACAAATCTGCCCGCGCCCTTCATCTACAAAGGAGAACCCGAACTATGGAACCCGTACTCAAATATCGAATCTCACGACCGCTGAACGAAGCTGAACCTATCGTGCGCGAGGCGCTGAAGCAGGCCGGGTTCGGCATCCTCACAGAAGTCGATGTGACTGCGACGCTTCGCCAGAAGCTTGGCGTCGAGACGCGGCCCTACAAGATCCTGGGAGCCTGCAACCCGTCGATCGCGCACCGCGCCCTTGAGGCCGACCCGAGCGTGGGAGCCTTCCTCCCATGCGGCGTGGCTCTCTACGAAGACTCCGCCGGCGAGACCGTCGTCGCCATGCAAAACCCGGGGCTGATCTCGGAGAGCTTCCATGCGGCAGGCCTGGCGGCACCTGCGAACGAGGCCCTGGCGCTGCTCGAAGGCGCGCTCCAATCCGTGGCGCAGGCAGCCTGAGCTCCGGTGCTGGCGGGGTTTCGCGCGCCAGCACCCACCACACACCAAACGAGGGAAACTCATGAACAACGCAACGACACAACCTGAAGGCAGCGCCTTCTCACGCTTCATGGCCTCGTGCGACGGGCGGCTCGTTCGAGCCGTCCTGGGCACGGCGCTCATCACCACCGGACTCGGAGTCGTGGGCGGGGTGACCGGCCTCGCGATTGCAGTCGCCGGCCTTGCACCCCTGGCGGCAGGGGTGTTCAACCTCTGTCCGATAGCTCCCGCCTGGGGCGGGCACTTCTTCGGCTCCAGCTACTGCGCGGTTCGCGAGCGGGATATCTCGCCGGAGCAGCGCAAGTGACGCGGAAATTGCCCGTGCGCGACGAGCGAGGCCTCCCGATCTCGCTCTGACCTTCGTCGCGAGCTAAAGGCCGAGCTTCGGTTTGAGGTACTGACCAATACGCGCGACGGCGTCTGTGGCTTCGGGCATGTTTCCATAGGAAAGCTGGAACACGTGCTGCATCTCGGGGAATACGTCCAGCTTGACGTCGATCCCGGCGGAACGTGCCCGCTCGGCAACACGATTGGAGTCGTCCAGCAGGGTCTCGTCGCCGCCAACCTGGATGTAGAGAGGGCAGATGTCGCGGAAGTCGCCATAGAGGGGCGAGGCGAGTGGGTCACGGGGGTTCGCCTCGCCGAGGAAGGACGCCGCCATGCCCTGGAGCACGTCTTTTTGGACGATGAGGTCCTTTGGCGCGTTCGACGTCATCGAGTCGCCCGTACCTTCCATGTCGGCCCATGGTGAGAGCGGAACGGCGGCGGCGGGCTGAGGAAGGCCGTTGCTCTTGAGCGAAAGCAAGGTCGCAAGCGTGAGTCCGCCACCGGCGGAATCACCGGAAATGGCGATGTGTTCGGGCTTGAAGCCCTGGGCAAGAAGCCAGCGATACGCCGCCGTCGCGTCCTCAACTGCGGCAGGGTGCGGGTGTTCCGGGGCGAGGCGGTAGTCGAGGCTTAGCACGCGGCAACCAACCTGGCGGGCAATGTGGGCAACGAGCCGTTCGTGGCTCTTTGGCGAACCCACGACGTAGCCGCCGCCATGAAGGTAAAGGACGACCCGATCCATCGCGGCGCCCTCTGGGTCATTCCAGTGGGCTCGGCAACCGCCGGCGTAGGCCTCGGTAACGGTCACTCCTACTGGCGCCACGGCAGACTGCGCCACGAGCAAGATTCCTTCGCGTTGCTGCTCGAGAGTCGGAACGATCCCAGAAGCCTTCGCCGCTTCACGGACGAGCTTCATCTGGGCGTTGATTGCTTCGGCTTCCTTACTGGCCATCGGTCCATTCCTCTGACATGGGTTTACAACGGCGGAAGTCTAGGCCGCGTGCCGCGCCTTCGCCAGTACTAGCCGTCGCGTTTCGCCAGGTGTTCGGCCCAGAGGGCGTCCCGTTTTCGGGCGCCCTTGCTGTATCCCCACTGCGCGAAAAGCAACGGCCCGAAGAACTGCGCCATGAAGTAGCCGCCGAGCAACAATTCCGCGAAGGCAACGGCGGGATGGCCAAGAAGTCCCGGGCCCCAGATGACCATCACGATGAAGATCAACGAGGCGAGAATCAGTCCGGTGAACGCCCCCGTGTGCACCCAGCGGGCCTCGGTGGACGAACGGGCCTTGTACGCGGCAAGCACATCCTGGGGAATTGCATTCACGGCGGGTCGCGCACTGGTCTGGGTCGCGCAGAACGGGCAGACGGTGTCTTCCTTGCGGAGACGCGCGTAGCAGAAGCCACAGAAACGGCCAGCAGCAGGGACCTTGTGGTCCAGCCGCTCTTCCATCTTCTCTTGCAGCTTATCGAGGTAGGGGTAGGGCGATTCGTATCCGGCGGTGCCCTTTAGCTCGGGTTTCGCAGTAAGGCCGGTAGTCTCGGACATCGAACCTCAGTCTATCGCGTGGAACGCAAGAAGCGCGGTCACGATGCGGTGACGTAGCGCTCGGCGAAGTCCTTTTCAGTCAGCTTTGTACCGTGGCGACGTTCGCTGACCTGAAGCTCCATCCGGGTAAGTTGGGCGAGACCCTTGCGGGTGTCGCTTGCGACGCGGGCCTTGTCCTGCCGCTTCAGGCGCAGCTTAAAGAGCCAGTAGGTGAAGGCCCGCCAATCGGAGAATGACACATCGTGGCGGAGGAGGACGCCGGTCTCCTGATAGTGGGCGGCGAAGAGATCTTCCCTGGTGAAGCCGTACACGCGCTGGTACATGGTTTCATCGGCACGAAGGTCGGCGCCCCATGCGCGCGAGCGGCCCTCCTTGTGGATCTCCTCTTCGATGGAGAGCTGCAGGGCCTCTTCGACGAGAACGCCGTAGAGGTAGTTGAGGTGGGCGCTGTGCTTCAGTTTGCCGAGTCGGGCGGCAAATTCGTGATCGTCGATATCCAGAGGCCAGCGATTCTCCCAGATGAGAGCATCGCGCTCCTTTGCCGGGACCAGGTCGGGAACCTCATCGAGAAGGCGTTCAGCGAGGAGCAGCCAATCGAAGGCTTCGCCTCGAATGAGGTAGTTGAACGTCCGGTTGCCGACCTGCTCGCTCGGAACACGCCAGCGGGCAACTCCATCGAGGAGAGCCTCGAACCAGTGTTCGCCGGCGATGATGGCCTGCCGGAACCGGAAGACGACTTCTTCGGGCGCCGGCAACTGCGGCTGGTCGTCGATCTCTCCCTCGAACAGGGGCGGGGGTTCAGTCTGAGTAGTCACTCGACTTCCCATGGTAGCAAAACGCGCGTCAGCCTCCAGAGTCGAATTCGTGACGGATCGAGTTGGTTCGAGTCTGGAAAAGGTTACGGACGTTTTACACCCTGTCAGGGGTTCCCCCAATTGGCCCGGGCCAAACCGCTTGGCAAGATCGGGGTGCGCCCTCGAACTCACAACGGTGGAGGTCATTCGGATGCGTGTGGTGTGTGCATGGTGTGGTGTGGTTCTATCCGAAGCATCGGGCCCGGTTTCCCACGGGATTTGCCCGAGCTGTTCGTTGACAGTTGAACGCGCGTTCCATCGATCGCTGGAAAAGAACGGGCGCCGGTCCCGAAGCAAACGAACTCAAACCGTTCGTTCGGCGACGTTGCCCCTGCCTGGATTTTTCGCTGCGCGAACTGCCTAAGCCGCCTTCAGTAGAGCACGACAGCTGAGGTTAGCTCTTCGCTTCAGCCTTCGAACGGTTGAACCAACTTCGGATTTCTGCCCAACTGCGGCCCGGCATCTCGCGGAGATGCACATCGCCGAGGCTGCGAACGAAGAGCCAGGAAAGCACAACGACGACCCCGCCCATGATCATATCGAAGAAGTAGTGGTTGCCCGTGACGGTAACGGCCCACCACATGCTGACGGACATTGCGACGGCGAGGGCGCGAATCCACCGGTTGGTGGTATTCGTCCAGACGGCCATGGACGAAAGCAGAATCCAGCCGAAGTGGAAGCTCGGGAGCGCCGCGTAGTCGTTCACGAATGGGCCGGGCTGGAAGTAGCTCACGTTGCTGGTGGCGCCGTGGACGGTATCGATGAAGCCGAAGTCGTAGCCGTAGCTCTCCATCAGGCGCGGCGGGGCCGCGGGGTAAATCCAATAGGTGGCAACGCCGATGACCGCTGAAACAAGGAGCACGTTTCGGACAAAGCGGAAGCGGATCGGGTCCTTGAAGACGAGCCAGACGGCGATCGCCAACATGACCGGGTAGTGGCCCCAGGCGTAAATAACATTTGCGACCTGCATAGCCCAGTCGTAATTAAGGAAAGTGGCCTGCCAGCGGACTTCCTGAAATAGCCCGAGCCGCTCTTCGAAGTGAATGAGGGTCAGGCTGCGGCTGACTGAACTATCAACGTTGTCCGGCCGGATTCCTCGGAGGAGGAAGTACACCACCATGATCGCGGCGGTGAAGGCTATTTCGAAGGCTGCAACTCGAAGCCGTGTCGTAGGGCGCACGCGCGGCTCTGCCGATTGCTTCGGCGCGACAACTGCCACGATGCCCCCTTCCCCCGCGCGAGGCAGCCGAATCGGCCACCAAACTACGCAAGGCTGACAAACACATTAGCAATGGGTTAAATCGAGGGCAAGCACTTGTTTTCCGGTCGGTAAGTCGTCCGGGCAGCTCCGAGTCGAACCTCCGCGAGCTAAACCTTAGCGCTTTCGAACTCAATTGGCGCCGTTTCACAGTCGGCAGTGGATTGGTTACCATCCCTGAAACCTGAACGAACTGAAACGAGCCCTTTCGCAAATGCAGTACGAACCTGAATTCTCCTGGTTCCTCCCAACCTCTGGTGACCTCGAGTCGTTCGGTCGCCACGAGACGCAGCGGCCGGCCACGCTGGACTACCTTGTTCAGGTCTCACAGGCCGCTGAGGATGCGGGCTTCGTGAGCGTCCTCATCCCGGTTGGAGACGGCTGCGAGGATGCATGGGTCGTGGGCGGAATGGTGGCTGCCCAGACGAAGAAGCTGAAGATGCTTGTGGCTGTGCGGCCGGGGTTCGTCGCACCGGTGGTCGCCGCGAAGATGGTGAGCACGTTCGATTTCCTGATGCCCGGGCGGATGCTCGTGAACGTCGTGACCGGTGGCTTCCCTGCCGAACTCGCGGCAGATGGAGACTTCACTCCTCACGACGAACGGTACGAACGCACCGCCGAATTCATGGACGTGATGCGAAAGTACTGGACGGAGCGGAAGTTCGACCACGAAGGCAAGTTCTACCGGGTTGAAGGCTGCAAGCCGATGGTGAAGTGCGCCACCCAACCCCATCCTCCCCTCTACGCGGGTGGAGCGAGCGAACCGGCGGAAGACCTCTTCGCGAAAGAAATCGACACCTATCTGCTCTGGGGTGAATCCAGCGAGCAGATGTCGGAACGTATCACCCGGATGCGAGCGAAGGCGGCCGCGCACGGGCGCGATCTGCGCTACGGCGTGCGCTTCCACGTGCTTTCGCGCGATACCCATGAAGAAGCGGTTGCCGCAGCCGAAGGGCAGCTGGAGGGCGTGACACCAGACCAGGTGGCTCGGGCACAGTCGGTGCTAACAGCGACAGACTCTGCCGGTGAATCGCGGCAGCGCGCGTTCCTGGGAAAAGATGACCTGTGGGTGGAGCCGAACCTCTGGGCGGGACTCGGGCAGGTACGCCGGGGCATCGGCGTGACCGTCCTTGGTTCGCACGAAGAGGTCGCGCGGAAATTCCTTGCCTTCCACGACATGGGTCTATCGTTCTTCATTCTCAGCGGATATCCGCACCTCGAAGAGGCCGAGAATGCCGGGCGCACGTGGATGCCGCTGTTCTACGACATGTTGCGCCAGCGCAACGCCAGCCTTGCCGCCGGGTAAAGCCCAGATTCGTTTGAGCCGCGTTGGAAACCTTTCGCGGACTGCGCACGTTACCCTTAGATAAGGCATACTCAGAAGTGAGTGAGGTTCGACTCAGCATGAATGCGACCACCGAAGACCGCGACGACGCCGTGCCGGCGCCACAGCCGACGACAAACCACGATTTGCCGTCGATGATCCGGTGCAAGCGTTGCAGCCTGCTTTATGTGGGCAACAAGTCGACCAGCGCCCTCCGTCTCACCTATTGCAGCTTCCTCTGCGAACTCGGTGACCTTGGCTTCAGCATGCAAGGTCTCGAAAACATGGAGCGCGTAACCAAGGACGAAGCCGAAGTTGAAGACGAGGCAGAAGCCGAACCTGAGCCTGTCGCCGTCGACTAGCGACGCGAGCAATTCACATCCCTAAGGCCCTCTCCCAACCGGGAGAGGTTTTTGATCCCCGGAGATGGCTGGTTCGGCCCGTCCGGCGAATACGGGGCAACGAGCGGACGAGCGAGTGCTTCCGCACTCGCCTCTGACCGAGACCGAGCTAGTCGACGCGAAGGACCACTTTGCCGAAGTTTTGATTCGCGCCCATGTACTCCTGGGCGGCAGCCGCTTCGGCGAGTGGGAAGACGCGGTCGACCACCACCTTCACTCGGCCACTGGCGATATGGGGCAGGACGCTCTTTTCGAAGGCTCGGGTTGCGGCGCCCTTTTCTTCGATGGGGCGTGCGCGCAACGTGGTCCCGCGAACTGAGGCACGCTTCTGGAGGAGGACACCGATGTTCGCATTGGTACTGTTCCCGCCCATCAGCCCAACGAGGATCATCCGGCCTTTGAGCGCCAGCGAGCGCATGTTGCGGTCCCAGTAGTCGGCGCCGATGACGTCGAGGATCACGTCGACCCCGCGACCGGACGTCGCCTTTATGACTTCCTCTGCAAAGTCCTGCTCGTGGTAGTTCACACCAACATCGAGGCCGAGGGCGGCGGCCTGTGTGAGTTTTTCTGCGCTGCCCGCCGTACCAATCACGAGCGACGCTCCCATCGCCTTCGCGATCTGGATTGCGGCCACGCCAACGCCTGAACCCGCCGCATGGATCAGTACGGTTTCACCGGCGACGAGGCCGCACTGGCTGAGAGCGTCGTGAGCCGTGATGTAGACCTCGGGGGTTGCTCCCGCCTCCTCCCAGCTGAGATTGGCCGGAACCTTCATCGCTAGGCGAAAGTGGGTCACGACCTGCTCGGCGTAGCCGCCGCCCGCAAGCAAACCCATGACGCGGTCTCCCGTGGCGAAACCTTCGACGCGATCGCCGATCGCCATCACCTCACCCGCGTACTCCATCCCGGGGATGTCATGTGCGGGTTTCGGGCCGGGCTGCGGATAGCTGCCCATTCGCTGGAGGATGTCGGCCCGGTTCAGGGCGGTGGCGTGGACACGAACGAGAAGGTCTTCCGGGCCGGGTTTCGGATCCGGGACATCCTGGTAGGAGAGAACCTCTGGTCCTCCGGGTCGCGAAATGACAATTGCTTTCATGGAATTCCAGCCTTTTCGACGCTATGTGAGGCCGATCATGCTCACTGTGACTCTTTTGTGACACTTTCGCAGAGACCGTGCGCCGGATCGTCCTCGACGATCGGCCTATGAGAACGACTCTAGCAGGCATGCAAGAATGATTCGGACCGTGCGACGGGGCATTCATCGGCCAGTAGGCCGGGAGGAGAACTTGGGCGATCCCAATGGACCGAGCCTCCCGAGGCGGCTGTTCGGCGTTGTCGCCGACTGGACGACCTACGCGGCGCTGTTCTACCTGCTGCTGAGTTTCCCCATCGCGATCGCTTCGTGGGTGGCATTGGTTACTTTGCTCGCGGTAGGCGGAGGGCTTGCCGTGACGATCGTCGGTATCCCGATCCTCTTGCTGACGATGTACGGCTGGTGCTTCTACGCCGACCTCGAGCGCCTGTTTTCGAACACCCTTCTGCGGACAGAGATACGGCCGCTGCCCTTCGGGCACGAGCGCACGATGCGTTGGGCCTGGCCGCGACTCAAGGCTCGCATTTCCAACAGGATGACCTGGCGGAGCCTCGCATTCCTTCTGCTCATCCGGTTCCCAATGGGTATCGCCGGATTCGTCGTAGTCGCGACGACCGTCTTGCTTTCGATGAGCCTGGTGATTACGCCCGCTTTCACGGCCTTCGGCGCCGACAACGAAGTCATGGGCTGGGTGATCGATACGCCGGGCGAGTCAGTACTCGCGGTCGGCGTGGGCATTCTGCTGTTCTTCCCCGCGCTGCACATCGTCCGCCTAACCGGGTGGTTGGCTGCGCAAATCACGACGTTCTTCCTGCAGTCTCCCGAAACAACCACGCCTCAGCCCTGGGGCGATTCCCTCGACCGGGCCGCAACGGCGGCGGTGACGTGGCCGGGCATGCTCGCCAGCCGCCTGGGAGAGAATCGCCGCGAACGAACGATCCAGACACGGGTCTGGGGGATTCACCTCGCGTTGTATTCGCTGGTGATGGTGTTCCTCCTCTTCCTCAACGGCGTGTACAGCCCCGACCACTGGTGGGTGCTGTGGCCAGCCTGGGGATGGGGCATCGCCCTCGCGCTCCACACGGGCTATCTGCTGCGAGGCCATCTCGGTGGCCACGCGCTGGCCTTCGCGGTTACGAACGTCGGGTTGTTCGTGATCGATGCGGAATTCGCGGACAGCACCTGGTTCTTCTGGCCTTTGATCGCCTGGGCGATCGCACTAGCCGCACACGCCTATGTGTATTTCGGTTTCGCACCCGTGCAGAGCGAACCCTTGCTGGATATCGAACCTGCCGGCGGAAACGGCGACAGCCTTGCTGCCGTCGCGACGAGCGACATCATCGTCAACCGGGAGATGCGAACGGTGCGAGCGGCAGGCGAACCCGTAGAAGTGACGCCGAAAGAGTTCGACCTGCTCCTGCTGCTCACGGGGCAACCGGGGCGGCCGTTCAGTCGCGAGGAGTTGCTGGAGCAGATCTGGAAAGACGACTACGAGGTCACCGACCGGACCATCGACACCCACATGCAACGGCTGCGGAAGAAGCTCGGGGTTGCAGCAGAATCGATCCAGACGGTCTGGGGCGTCGGATACCGCTACCAGCCGTAGCGCTTGCGCCGCGAAACGGGTCTCGGCAGCATATCGCCGCTATCTATCGCATCCTGGAGGGCCCTGGAAATGTCGCGAGTGGAAGCCGTTCGGGTTCGCCTCGATCTCGGTCGCACGGAGTTGCAAAACGCGCTGGAGATTGCCTCAGTTCGTTGGGATGATTTGGTGTTTCTCGAAGATCCGGGGTCGCCAATACCCGGGCAGCGCAGTGCCTGGTCCGCGCGCGACATCGCCGAACATGCGCTCTCCGTCGATCAGCTCAACTTCGAGGCCGCAGTGCGCACGGTTCGCGACCACACTCCGGTCGACCTCTTTACAGAGATGCGCACGCTGACCGATTTCGATTGGGAAAACCGAAGCTTCCAATGGCTGACCTTCGCAACATCGAAGGAAGCCATCGACGAGCTGGCGAGACGTGGGACTGAACGTAACCCGTTCCTTGAGGAGCTTGGAGAGGATGCGTTGGATTACCCGGCAGGGATGTCGCCCGGAGCGCTCGCCTACCTCGCAGCCCGGGCTGGGTCAGCACCCAACACGGTCGAAGGCATCCTGTTGTTTTGCGCGGAGCATTTCCTGGACCATGCCGAGCAGTTGCGCGGCGTGCAAACTACGTTCTCAGTGGTTCGATGAATACTATTTGGGGCTTCTCCGCTAGCCAGACGGCTCTGCTGAGATCGTCATTCGACGCGGTCTTGGCGTTAGGTTCGGGATCGCACGTGGGTACAGCGGCGTCACTGGAATGGGCAGCTGGAGCCGAGTGCTCGTTCAACATCACCACCAGCGACGGTCAGCTCTTCGACAAGCGCCACGTTCCGAGCGTCCCGATCTTGTTTGTGTTGTCTGCGTTCAAGCGAGCGACAAGCTTGGTAAGAGAGGGCGAGCCGTTGGTGGCCGCCATCACCGACGAAAAGCGGATTCACGTGTTCCAGAGGGAGGAGCGTGTTGGTGCTTATGATTTCGACGAAGGGCAAGCAATCAAAGCCACTCGAAGTGAGTGGACATCAGCCTGGAAGATGCTCGAGTCAGAGGTGCTTGCCTTCCTCCGTGCAGAAGTTCCGAACCTGGCTCGGGACAGATCATTCGGCGCATGGGTTAGAGGTGAGGGCGAACTCCCTTCGCTATTGGAGCCAGAGCGGTGGGTACCTAGCCTCGACGGCCCGCCACCCGGCTGTCTCGGCTAGCTGGTGTTTCCCCGACAATGCCGAGCAGTTGCGGGCAACCCTCGGGTAACCACGTGCTGCGCCGGCCGGACGAGCGCGACCTCCCGGTCGCGCCTCTGACTCTCTATGGCGAGGACCCGCGCGGGCGTTTAGCTTTTGGCTAACGCGCGAGAGCGGCAGCTTCGCGGAGCTTTTCCATCTGGGTTACAGCGGTGACGACCCCGTGTTCGAGGAAGTCGAGGACGACCGCGGCGAACTCATCTGGGATTTCGTAGGGAATGCCGTGGCTGACGCGGCTGAAGACGTGGAGGGTGGCGTTGCCGAGCCGCGGAAAGTCGGTGAGGTTGGACGTCAGCAAACCATCCGCGGCGCCGACCACCATGAGCGTCGGCGTCTTGATTTCGCCGAGGCGGTCGCCCTTGTGGTAGTCAACGAGCGCCTGCCAGGACTCTTCGTGATGGGCATCGGAAACACTCAGTCCGCGGCGCTGACGTGCCTCGACCAGCTCGCGCGAGCGGGGGCGGGCCGTCGTAATCATCGCTTCGAACATGAGCCGGTCGATGTTCTTGCTGTGATGGAGTTCCTTGGCACGAGCGCGGTATTCCGGTGGAACGTTCACGCCGTCTGCGGGCGCCGGGGCCACAAGGACGAGCTTGTTCAGCCGATCGGCGTAGCTCAGCCCGAGTTCGTACCCGATGACGCCGCCCATGCTGTGACCCACGTAGGTGAACTTGTCGAGGCCGAGATAATCCGCCATCCCGATGACATCGGCTGCGTACTGCTCGATCGAGTGCCCGGTGGCGTCGCGGGTGCTGTCGCCCGCCCCGCGACCGTCCATGCGGATGGCTCGGTACTTGCCGGCAAGGTGCGGGACAACATCGTCGTAGGCATCGTGGGAACCGGTGTACCCGTGGTGGAAAAGGACCGCTTCACCACTACCCCGTTCGTCGTAAAAGAGCTGATTTCCGTTGATGGTGGCGTGCGGCATTTCGATTCCCCTCCGGACTAGCTGCCGGGAGTCTACGCCACGAGCGTGTCCGCAGCACTGGGTTGTCCTCGTGGCGAAGGCTTATGTGGCGGCAGGGCCATTCGGCAATCAGCCAGACGAGACGTTGCGGGGTATATGCCTCTATCGAACGAGCCTCGAGGAAACGAGATCTCTCGCTGAGTCCGACCCCTCCGTGAAGGCTGGGCGCATGGTGGTCGATGTGTTCGACTGGTACACCCCAGCCGGTGAGCTGCCGACCTAACGCAGTCGCCAACCTCTAGCCCAGGTAAGCGCCAGCCGAGCGGAGACGTTCGCGCAGTGAACTCACATCAAGGTCGGCGAAGGTTACGCCGTGCTGCAGGGCAAGGGCCGCGCCGAGACCGGCGGCCTCACCCGTAGCGAAACAGGCCGGGATCTCCTTGGTCGCATGGTGGGTGCGGTGGTCGACCGAGATGCAGCGGCCGGCAACAGCGAGGTTCGTAGTCGTTCTGGGAACGAGCGAGCTCCAGGGGATTTCGTAGGTCGAACCGTACTTGGTCCAATGCCCGGTAATCGCTACGGCATCGGCGTGCGACGTATCCATCTCTTCGCGGGAGAGGACATGGCGGCCGACCAGCCGGCGAGACTCGGTGATGCCCAGCGTGGCGGCGAAGTCGGCGAGATAGGCGCTTTCGAAACCGGGCGCCTTTTCACGAAGGCGGTCGACTTCGGCCCGGACGAGTCGGCGGCATTCAACTTCGGCGAAGGTCAGGTCGTCCGGGTTCGTGGCGTCAATGTCCCTGCTGATCCGCTCGGCGGCGCCCCACGGGTGCAGGTAGCCGCGCGGCCCGGTGGTGCGGTAGTAGCCGGGCCGCAACTTGGAACTCTCCGCGGCATCCTCATCTACGTTGGCTGTGCGAAACCAGAGCCACGGATGGATTCGCTCAGTCTCGACTGGCTCGCCGGCCAGCACGGCAATGTCGGCGTCGCCGGTGCAGTCGATGACGGACTTGCAGGCGATGGCTTCGCGGCCCGCCTTCGATTCGAAAACCACATGCGTAACTCTCTCGCCGTCCTTCACGACGGCCGTCGCCCAGCGGTGGAAGCGAAGGTCGACACCTGCGTCCATCACTAGCTGATCCGCTTCCACCTTGAATTCCTCGGGGCTGTAAGCGACCGAGTAGCGAACAACGTGCGGCGCGCCGCCCCAGACGAGTCCAAGGCGCTGGTACTTTTCGACGAGTGCCGGGTCTGGCGAGCCCCATTCATCCTTCGGTGGGAAGAGACAGGCGTTGCGGGCGGCGAGGCGATCCACCATCTCCTGGCAGAGGCCCGCGACTACCTGCTTCCCGCGTCCATCATCGAGGGTAAGCAGGAGGATGATGAGGCCGTTCGTCGCCAGGCCACCCAGTGAACCGTAGCGCTCGACCAGCATCGCGCGGGCGCCAGCACGGGAAGCCGCAACCGCAGCTGCGATGCCTGCCGCGCCGCCGCCGATCACGAGGACATCGGTTTCGGCGATGACGGGTGTCTTCCGCTCCGGCTCGGTGATGAAGGTGGGCATGGCGCATTGTGCGGAGGCGGGCCGGAATCGCCAAGGTCCGGGTTGATTCACGTCGCGGAATGGCGACGTGTAGACTCCGCGCGCAACCAAACGCCGGAGGTAAATCAATGCCCGAACAACCACTGCCGACCGAAGACCAGGTCCGTGGATATCTCGAATCGTGCAAGAACTGGGGCCGATGGGGCGCAGATGACAGCGCCGGGACGGTCAATCACATCACGCCGGAGACGCGCCGCAACGCGGCCGCTCTCGTGAAGAGCGGGCGAGCCGTCTCTATTGCCTATCCACTGAACACCGTGGGCGGCCCAGGAAACTGGAACCCCGCGCAGCACTTCGTCAGGTCCCTCCCCGACTTCTCGGTCGACTATATCGGGCTGCTCTTCCACGGGTACGCCACGACGCACGTCGATGCGCTCTGTCACGTCTTCTGGGAAGGGAAGATGTACAACGGCAAGCCGTCTTCGGACGTCACCTCGGTCGGTGCACGTTCTGGAGCGGTCGATGCGTGGAAGAACGGAATCACCACGCGCGGCGTCTTGATCGACATCCCGCGATTCCGCGGTGAGCCGTTCGTCACCGTAGAAAAGCCGGTTCGAGCATGGGAGATCGAAGACGCGGCGAAAGCCCAGGGAAGCCCCCTCAAGCCGGGCGATGCCGTGCTCGTGTATTCGAACCGGCAGGGATACCTCGCGGCGAATCCGTCGGCGACCCCGGGCGTAGCTCCATCCCCGGGCCTCCATGTCGACACGGCGCCATATCTCAAGGACAAGGACGCCGCCATCCTCGGGTGGGACCAGATGGACGCGACGCCCTCGGGTTACAAAGTGTTCCCGGGGCTTTCCGTCCATGTGCTGACAATCGTGATGGCGGGGATGCCGCTGCTCGACAACGCCTTCCTGCAACCGCTTGCGGAAGCGTGCGCTGAAGAGAATCGCTGGGAATTCATGCTGACGATCAATCCGCTGAACGTGCGCGGAGGGACAGGTTCCCCGGTAAATCCGGTCGCGATTTTCTAGCCTGCTTACTCGCGGGAGTCGCCGTCACGGCCTAGTATCGGAGCGGCGGCGATTCCCGGAGGTACGTATGCGAATTCCAGCGATCCTCAGTATCGCGAGCGGAGTGGGAGCGGTTGTCGTTGGACTTCCGGCCCTGTTGCTCGCCCGCCGGCTCGAAAGCCGTGGGTTCAACCCGGAAAACGACCACGGAGTAGACCCGCTCGATCTGCAGGTCACGTCAATCAGCGACGAGACCGTCACGCTGCGACCATCGACAAAGGCGCCAAGTGTCCGGGCAGACGAGCCTGGCCAGTACCTTTTGCAGGCCGCCCGTGGCTGGGGCTACGCCGGTCGCGTGATCGATTCGAACGAGATCATCGCCATTCGCGAGTACCGGCCGGGCGGCGGTGACATTCGCGCCGGCGACTACGGCCGACTGGATGGCGCAGCCTACCCGCCCGACCCGATGGTTGCGCATGGCCTGCCCTTCGAGAACGTCGAATTCACATCGCCACTCGGCGACTTCCCTGCGTGGTACCTGCCGGGAACGACCGGCACCTGGGCGATCATGACCCACGGCAAGGGAGCTGACCGGCGGGAAACCCTCCGCATCCTCCCGGCGCTCGTCGCGTCGCGATTCCACTGCCTCGCCATCACCTACCGAAACGACATCGATGTTCCGCCATCTCCGTCTGGCCGTTACACGTACGGCAAGGAGGAGTGGGAAGAACTCGAGGGAGCGGTCGCGTATGCGTTGGACCATGGCGCGACGGATGTCGTCCTGGTTGGGTACAGCATGGGTGGCGCAATCACCTTGAGTTTCATGCAGAATTCCGAATACGCCGAAAACGTTTCCGCGCTCATCCTCGACGCACCGATGACCGACTTCGAAGCCACGGTTCAACACGGTGCGAAGCAATCCGGCCTGCCGGTGTCATTCCTCGCCGTTTCGAACCGGCTGGCGGCGTTGCTGTACGGGTTCCGATGGAGCGACTTCGACTACCTGAAGACTGTCCCGAAACTGACTGTGCCAGTCCTTTTGTTCCACGGGAGCAACGACCGCACAATCCCGGTGGAACTCAGCGATAGTTTCGCCGCTGCGCGACCGGACATCGTCGATTACGTTCGCGTGCCCGACGCGGACCACGTGCGCGCCTGGAATATGGACCCGGAAGCGTACGAGCAGACCGTTCGCGACTTCGTGCGGACCCGGCGATCCGTGAGGGCGGGCCAATAGCCTTACCTGCCGGAGACGTCGGGTTCGGCATGATGGTCGCGATGCGGCGTCTCTTGCTCCTGGTTCTCGCGGCGGCCCCGGTTGTCTTCTTCGCGTGCGGCGATGACGACGCGACCGCGCCATCGCCATCCTCAAGCGCCGAAACAGCGACGCCGGATTCGTCTCCTTCAGCCTCGACGGACGGCGTTACCACGCAACTCGTGGCGACCGGATTCAAACGTCCCACCTTCGTAACTAACGCCGGCGATGGATCTGGGCGGCTCTTCGTGTTGGAAAAGAGCGGCGTGATTTCGGTGATCGACAAGGACGGCAAGAAAGATTCGACTCCGTTCCTCGACATCACGTCCCTGGTCCGCTCGACTGGGAATGAACAGGGGCTACTTGGTCTGGCGTTCCACCCGGACTTCGCAACCAACGGCCGTTTCTTCGTCGACTACACAGCCTTGAACGCTGACAACACCGTCGCGGAATTCCACGTTTCGCGGACAGGTGGCCCCGCCGACCCAGCGCCCGTGAAGAAGCTGCTCGGCGTACCGGACCAGTACCCGAATCACAACGGTGGAATGCTCGCGTTCGGCCCGGATGGATACCTCTACATCTCGATGGGCGATGGCGGCAGCGGAGGTGACCCGGACGGGAACGGCCAGAACCTCGGCGCGTACCTGGGCAAGATCCTGCGTGTGGATGTGAACGCCGGAGACCCCTACGGCATTCCCACGACGAACCCGTTCTTGAAAATTGCGGGCGCGCGCTCGGAAATCTGGGCCTATGGGCTGCGAAACCCATGGCGATTCACCTTCGATCGGGACACCGGCGACCTCTGGATTGGCGACGTTGGACAGAACAAGTACGAAGAGATCGATTTCCAGGCTGCCGCAGACAAGGGCGGAGCGAATTACGGCTGGAACACGATGGAAGGGCTCCACTGCTACGAGCCCGAGACTGGCTGCGACCAAACTGGGCTGGTGAAGCCAATCTTCGAGTACGACCACGGCAAGGGATGTTCCGTGACCGGCGGCTACGTGTACCGCGGCAAAGCCGTCCCCGCGCTCGCGGGCAAGTACCTGTTCACCGATTACTGCGACGCCACGTTCTGGGCGACGACGCGCAGTGCATCGGGCGAATTTACGACCGAAGAGCTGGGCAAGCTTCCCGGTGGAATCACCTCTTTCGGCGAGGACGAATCCGGCGAGCTGTACTTCGCGCTCGACAGCGAGGGCTCTATCTACCGCTTCGTGGCGAAGTAGGCGCCTCCAACTAAGCGTGCGCGAAATCTGCGCTGCCGCGAAACTTCGACGGTGAGTTCCACGGCAGCCCTGACCCTCGCTTTCGTTGGCCCCGAAGAGGCTGCGGCAGTGCGCGAAATCATGCTCGCCGCTTTCGCCGAATATGAGTCCGTGCTCAAAGTGCCCTCGAGTGCAATGTGGGAGAGCGTCGAGGACGTGGCCGGACACATCGCGCTCGGCGGGGCAGTCCTCGCGAGAGTTGGCGCTGAAACAGTGGGCTCGGGCCGGTACGAACTTCGCGCCGACCACGTTTACATCGGCCGCCTTTCGGTGCTCCCGGATTTTCGGAAGCGCGGCATTTCGACCGCCATGATGCAGGCGATGGAAGGCCGCGCCGCCGCCGTAGGACGGACCGAAGCGCGGATTAGCGTCCGTGCGCTGCTTCCCCGGAATGTCTCGCTTTACGAACGGCTGGGCTATGTGGTTACTGCCCGCTACCAGCACGAACGCGGCGACGAACTCGTGGTCGACATGGCGAAGACCCTGACCGGCTGAGCGTCATCGTTGACCCGCAGGGTAGACTCCCGCCCACAACTTTCATCGCGGGGCTTCCAACATGTCAGGCACTACACAACCTCAATCGGCTGTCCCATCCTCGGATGACCTGGTGGCGCGGGCGGCGGCGATGGTCCCTGATGTTCGGTCACGGGCGTCTGAGGCGGAGAAGCTCGGGCGTTTGCCTGATGCGACGGTTATGGAGATGAAGGCGGCCGGGTTTGGCCGCACGCTGCGGCCCGCGTACTACGGCGGATTCGAAAAGGACTACCGCACGTTTGGACGCATCGTCCGGGAGATGGGTCGTGGTTGTGCTTCGAGCGGCTGGTGTGCAGGCACCTGGATGAGCCAGGCGATGACGCTCGCGCGCTATCCCAAGGAAGCCCAGGACGAAGTCTGCGGCAGCGACCCGGATGTCTTCATCGGCTCGACGGCCGTACCCGGCGGGAGAGCCGTGCCGGTCGAGGGCGGCTGGATGGTGAATGGCCGCTGGAGCTTCGCCAGCGGCATCCATCACGCGGGCTGGATGAGCGTCGGTGTGCTGATGCCGGAGGGGCCAATCCGGGGAATGATGCTCCCGACGAAGGACGTGGAAATCCTCGACACCTGGCATGTGATGGGACTGCGAGGCACTGGCAGCACCGATTTTGTGGCTCGAGACCTGTTCGTCCCGGAGTACCGCAGCATCGACGGGGCGAGCTGGGTCTGGAAACCGGCCCGCGAGCCGTTCGTGACTGGGCCGCTTCGGAACCACGGGGCGGGCACGACACAGGTTTCGTCATCGATCTTCGCACCCGCGGCTATCGGAAATGCCGAGGGATTCATCGATGCATTCGTCGAAGGCGCGGCAAACCGAACTATCCTCTACGCCCGGACGAAGCAATCCGAGCACGTCGGGACGCAACAGCGGCTTGCGGAGTCGGCGATCGAAGTCGATACCGCATGGATGCTCCTCCAGCGCTGCTACGACGTAATGGACGAATACGCGGATACGGGTCGAATCCCGACCGAGACGCGCTCGAGGATGCGCCGCGACACCGCGTTCGCGGTCAACGTCTGCTATCGGGCGATCAACCGGGTGTTCGAAGTTTCAGGCGCCCACGCTTTGCAGGATTCGGGCGAACTGCAGCGACGCTGGCGGGACGCGCACGCAATCGCGAGCCAGCCGAACTTCCATTTCGATTTCGAGGCAGAGACCTGGGGTCGTTTGAAACTCGGGCTGGAGCACAACCACCCGAGCTTGTGAGTATCGATCCAGTGCTCGAATGTCGAACAATGAATCATGGAGACTGAACCGCGTGCGGCAACGAGGGTAGAAACGTTCCTCATCGCGGTGGCGCTCGTGGGCCTGGCACTCTCCGCAATAGGCTGGCAGCTTTGGACGCTCAGGCACTCCACAGACGATTTTGAACCGACCTCAATCTTCGAGAAGCGCTTACCGCCGATACCGAAACATGACTTTCAGCCGTTGGCACCAATTTCGGCGTTAAGCGACGACGGGCTCCGTGCGGCCGCTCTGGCGCAGATCATCGAAGCTCAGCACTTCGGCCGGGACGAATGGACCGAAATCTGGTCGTATCCCGAGTGCCGAACCTGGGACATTCTTGCGCTGACCTCCTTCGCCAGTGTCGGCAAGGTGAGCCTTTACGACATGGTCGTGGTGGATGTTGTCGTAGAGAATTTCGACGGCCGGGCCGGAAGCGTGAGAGTCATGTTTCGAGAGGCATCCGGGAAGACGCAGATCCGCAACGAGGCCGGGCGTGCTGAGCGATGGGAGTACCGCGATGGCGCTTGGACAAACCTGACCTGCCAGTACTCAGAGGGGCCATCAACGCTCCAGATGATCCGGGACGGAACGATTCGCCTCTCTGATGTCAACCCGAAGTGAGGATCACACGCGTTCGAGGAGAATGGCGTCGCCCTGTCCGGTACCCGAACAAATGGCGGCCACTGCGTAGCGCTCGCCCATCTCCCGCAGCTGGTAGGCAGCAGTGAGGATGAGTCGCGCGCCGCTGGCGCCGATGGGGTGGCCCATCGCGACCGAACCGCCGTTGCGGTTCACGCGGTCCGCGTCCCAATTGAGTTCCTGACCGCAAATGAGCGGCACGCACGCGAACGCTTCGTTGACCTCGATCACCGAGATGTCATCGATGGCCAGGCCGGCTTTGGCGAGAAGTTTCTTGATGGCGTGGGCAGAGGCGACCGGGAACTCAGCAGGTTTGGTGGCGGCTTCAGCCCAGCCGACGATGCGCGCGAGCGGCTTGGTCGCCAGCTTCGCGGCTCGCTGCTCGCCTGCGAGGAGCATCGCCGCGGCGCCGTCGTTCACGCCGGGCGCGTTGCCCGCGGTGATGGTCTTCGAGCCCCAGACCGGGGTAATCCGGCCAAGGCGTTCGACGGTGGAGTTGGGCCGTGGGCTTTCGTCTTTGGCGAGCGCCACGTGGTTGGGGTCGCGCTTGTTCGGCACTGGGGTGATTTCGCGTTCAAAGTAGCCGGAATCGTGGGCCGCACCCCAGCTTTTCTGGCTGCGCACGCTCCACTCGTCCATCGCAAGGCGGGAGATTTCGCGGTTGGCTGACATCTCATCGGCCTGGTTCGCCATGTGGACATCGTCGAAGGCGCACCAGAGGCCGTCGTGGACCATGCCATCGATGAGCGTCTTGTTGCCCATGCGCGCGCCCCAGCGCGTTTGCATGTCGTAGTAGGGGACGTTGCTCATGGATTCCATGCCGCCGGCGACGGACAGTTCACTCTCGCCGAGAAGGATCTGCTGGGAAGCCATGACCACGGCCCGCATGCCGCTGCCGCAGACCTTGTTGATGAGCGTGCTCGGGGTGGTATCGGGCAGGCCCGCAGCGATAAGCGCCTGGCGGCTCGGAAGCTGCCCCTGCCCCGCCTGGAGGACCTGACCAAGGATGACGTTGTCCACTTCGCCGGGATCGATTTCGTTTCGTTCGACGAGCTTCCGGATGACGACGGCGCCGAGATCGACGGCCGTGTGTTCCTTCAACGCGCCGCCGAACTTGCCCCATGGTGTCCGGGTTGCATCGACGATGTAGACGCTATCCATGCAAAACGAGAGTACACCAGTAGGAGAGGAAAGAAGAAAGAGAAGAGAGGAAAGAGCAATCTCCAGGCCGGGTAGTGATTAGGCCATCGCGTTGCAATCAGCCCGAGCGAAGGGGGCCGTCTTTCGCTAGACTCGGCCTTGCTGGAGATGCGATGGACGCCGACATAGAGAAACTCATCCCGACGCTGGAAGCCGATACTGCAAATCGACTGCCGCAGCTGACGACTGACATTCCGGGGCTGCGCCGATTGCGCGCCCAGGCAGCGCTGGCCACCGAGGGCACTGGCCCAGCGGTGAAGTCGCAAGAGGACATCGAAATCCCGGGCCCAAAGGGACTCGGAACGATTCCGCTGCGAGTCTTCGTGCCGAATGGGCCGGTCCGCGGCGCATACCTGAGCATTCATGGCGGCGGGTGGGTCCTTGGGTCGGAGCGTTCAGCCGACCCCACGCTGCGCCGAATCGCTTCCGAAGCCGGCGTTGCCGTCGTTTCCGTGGGTTATCGATTGGCCCCGGAACACCCCTATCCAGCCGGACTCGATGACTGTATGGCTGCGGCCGAGTGGCTTGAGAATCAGTCGGCCGACTTCGGGGTTACCGACCCTGGAGCGCTCGCCATTGGCGGCGATTCGGCCGGCGGCAACCTTGCGGCGGCCGTCCTGCTCCGCCGCCGGGACGAGGGCCAGACCCCGTTTCGCGCCGCGATATTCACGTACGGAGTTTTCACTGCGAAGCTCGACCTCCCTTCGATGAAGGAGATGTGGGACCGCGACCTCGTGCTCAGCGGGCCGATTATGCAGTTCTTCGTCGACGCCTACGTGAATAAAGAGCAGCAGGAGCACCCGTACGTTTCGCCGCTTTATGCGGACCTCAAGGGAATGCCACCCGCGCTCTTCCAGGTGGGGACGCTGGACCACCTCTACTCGGACACGATTGAGATGGCGAACGCGTGGCGTAAGGCCGGGAACGTGATCGAGCTGCGGGAGTTCCCGGGAGCGCCGCACGGGTTCGCCGGGTTCCCTGTGGAAGCAGCGAAAACGGCAATTGGTGCGATGGCCGCGTTCATCGCGCGGAACATCGGCTAGGCCGTCCTGACCACGAGCGTCTCTGGAATCGTGCTTGCCGGGGGCACGAGTCGGCGCTTCGGTTCGGACAAGGCCGCGGCGCTGCTCGCGGGCCAGCCGATGCTGCAGTGGGTAGTCAGCGCGCTATCTGAAGTTGCCGAAGAGATCCTCGTGAGCGCCGCGCCGGGGCAGGTGTTGCCCGAAGTACACAGCTCGGTGACCACGCGCGTTGTCCGAGATCCGGTTCGAGACCTTGGGCCGCTCGCCGGGATGCTCGCGGCATTCGAGGCGGTAAACCACGAACAGTGCATCGTCGTTTCCTGCGATACGCCGCTGGTGGTTCCGGAGTTGCTTGGCGACCTCGGAAGCCGGCTGGATGATGAGGCGGTTGCGGTAATCCCGGAAATCGAGGGGCGGATGCAACCGCTCGTTGCCTCATACAGGCGGTCCGAATGCATCGAGACGTTTCGAGAGTGCATCGAATCGGGCGCCCTGAGCGTGTTGAATGCTGTCTCGAAACTGCAGAACGTTGCGATCGTGAACGAGACTGAGCTTCGGATGTTCGACCCGGAGTTGAGGAGTTTCATCGGCGTGAATACGCCGGAGGAGATGGCAGCGCTGGAGGCTTTCGTCGGCCGGGTCGGATGAACTCGGTTGGACACACTTAGCGGCGGTGGTCAGGGCTACCCGGAGAGACAGGCGACCGGATTCCGGGGTCGCAGTAGTCTGAAGACGTAATGGGACTCGAAGCACGGGCTCAACGACAGAAGCGGATGGAATCTCGCCCGCTCCGGCCCGCCTGGCCCACCTTAAAACGCGCAATTAAGCTGCACCGCCCGCACAGGCGAATGGTCACCGCGCTGATCGTGGTCATCGTGTTCGCGTCGGTCGCCGGGCTCGGCCCACCCGTCATCATCCAGCAGATCATCGACAACGCCATCGGTAAGGGGGATGGACGCGAGCTCAATCTCCTCATCCTCGCGATGCTCGCATTCGTCGGATTCAACTCAATCGCGGGCGTCGCGCAGTCGTACCTAAGCCAGAGCGTCGGCCAGAGCGTGATGTTCGACCTTCGCCGCCAGCTTTATCGGCACCTGACCGGGATGTCGCTGCGCTGGTTCACCTCGATGCGCACGGGCGAAGTGCTGTCGCGTGTCAACAACGATGTCGGGGCCGTGCAGAACGTCGTTAGCGACACGCTCACTGGCATTGTTGGCAACGTGATCACCGCGCTCAGCACGCTCACGCTGATGCTGGTGCTCGACTGGAAGCTGACGCTGTTCTGCGTCGCGTTCATGCCGATCTTCGTGTACCCGGCGCGACGCGTCGGCAACATGCAGCGCGACCTGATCACCGATTCGCAAGAAGAGCTCGCGCAGATGACCTCGCAGATGCAGGAGACGCTCTCGGTGAGCGGCGCGCTCCTGGTGAAGACCTTCGGACGCCAGGAGGCGGAGATCGACCGCTTCGAAGAATCGGCGAAGCGCATCCGCAGCCTGAACGTCCGGCGGGCGATGGTCGGCCGTGGATTCATGATGGCGATGGGCATGTTCGGGACCCTCGCACCGGCGGTCGTCTACTGGTACGGCGGTCACGCAATTATCGGCGGCGACTCAACTATCGGGACGGTGGTCGCATTCGGCGCCCTCCTTACGCGGCTGTTCCAGCCCGTTTCGCAACTCCTGAGCGTGCATGTCACGGTCTTGAGTTCCCTGGCGTTGTTCGAACGCATCTTCGATTACCTCGACCTCGAACAGGAGATCAAAGACCAGCCCGGAGCAGTACCCCTGGTGAACGCCCAGGGACACATTCGCTTCGAAAACGTCGGCTTCAGCTACATCAAGGACCGGCCCGCGCTGCAGGACATTTCCTTTGAAGTTCCGCCCGGACATTTCGCTGCGCTGGTCGGGCACTCGGGCGCCGGGAAAACCACGCTCGCTTACCTCGTGCCGCGGCTCTACGACGTGAACAGCGGGCGGGTGACGATCGACGGCCACGACATTCGCGATGTGTCGCTCGAGTCGCTCGGGAACAGCATCGGCATGGTGAACCAGGAGCCCTTCCTGTTCCACGACACGATCCGAGAAAACCTGCGGTACGGCTCCCCGGATGCGACGGACGAACAGATCGAGGCTGCCGCCAGGGCCGCGAACATCCATGAGCTCATCGCCGAACTCCCTTTTGGGTACAACACAGTGGTCGGTGAGCGGGGCTACCGGCTTTCAGGCGGCGAGAAGCAACGTGTCGCTATCGCGCGGGCGCTGCTGAAGGACCCGGCCATCCTGATCCTCGACGAAGCGACCTCGAGCGTGGACAGCAAGACCGAGCGCGCCATCCAGGACGCGCTCGAACACCTGACCCGCGGGCGCACGGTGATTGCAATCGCCCACCGGCTCTCAACGATCGTTTCGGCCGACATCATCCTCGTCGTCGAAAACGGCCGGGTGGTAGAGCAGGGAAAGCACGCGGAACTGCTGGCACTCGAAGGTGTGTATGCGGGGCTCTACCGGCAGCAATTCCGCGAGAACGACGTTGCGGTGCCAGCTGGCGGCAATTAGCCGCCGGCGAGTGCGGACAGCCCTACTGCGAATCCTTGTACAGCTCGTCGCGTGAGGCACGGAAGGCTTCCCAACCCTGCTCGCGCAAGACTTTCAGGTGCGGATCCGGCTCTTCGGCGGTGGTCCCCATCGATTCAGCGATGGAAGGATCGGTCCGGTAGTCGAGTGCCTGCCGGAAGCCCTGCAACTCGTAGGCCCGGTTCACGAGCAGCTTGTTCGTCCGAACGGTCTTCTGGGGGAGAGCGGCCATCTTCCGGGCCATATCTTCGGCCGTAGACATGAGCTCATCGGCCGGGACGACTCGATTAACGAGGCCGAGACGCAAAGCATCCGGCGCGCTGATGCGTTCGCCCAGCATGAGGATTTCCTTGGCTTGCTTGATGCCCGTGAGGAACGGAGTCACCAGGATTGGCGGGCCGAAGCTGTGGCGAATCTGGAGTTCGCCGAAGACTGCATCCTCGGTGGCGACGGTCATGTCGCACATGCCCGCGAGTTCGTGACCCTGGCCAACTGCGTAACCGCGAACCGCGGCGATCACAGGCTTGGGCATCTCCCAGATCTTGAGGTTGATCTGCATGCCGGAGGGCGAAGGGTCGTTGTCCGGCGGCGGCGTGGACTGGATATCACCGCCCGCGGAGAAAGCGCGACCGGCGCCGGTCAGGATGACCGTCTTCACATCGTCATCCTTCTCGGCCTCGCCGAGCGCCCACCAGAGGCGGCGCATGATCGACCAGTTGAGCGCGTTGAGGACAACGGGGCGGTTGAGGGTGATGACGGCGAACGACTCTTTCTTTTCGTAGAGCACGTCATCGATTGAAGGCGGCGGGATTTCGATTTGCTGAGGGGATGTCATGTGAAAAAGCCTACCGGAAGGGGCGTTGGCGCGCCGCCGTGAAGTACGGCTCGCCTACACTGAACGAGTGGGAATCACGCGTGAGGAACTTGTTGGCGCGTTTCAGGGCGCGGGCTATGAACTCTGGCTCGTTGGCGGCGCCTTGCGCGACCGCTTGCTCAGCATCGAGAGCAAGGACCTCGACTACGCGACCAACGCGAACCCTGACGAGGTAGAGACGCTCATCAAGTCACTCGGTGCACCAGTTGTGACCGTCGGAAAGCGCTTCGGCACCATCGGTGCGATGGCCGACGGCGAGTGGAGCGAGATCACGACGTACCGCGGAGACTCGTACAGCGAGGGCTCCCGGTGGCCCGATGTGACCTTCGGGACGTCGATCGAGGAAGACCTGGCGCGCCGCGATTTCACCGTGAACGCCCTTGCCGAGGACGCATTCACTGAGAACCTGCTCGACCTTTACGGCGGCTCAGCGGATATCGAGCGCCAGGGTCATCCGAGCGGTCGGCGAACCGGTACGACGCTTCCGCGAGGATCCCCTTCGCATCCTGCGGGGGATCCGTTTCGTCAGCCAGCTTGGCTTCGAAATCGAGGAACAAACGCTTCTCGGGATGCAGGCGACCGTCGAACTGCTCCCGTCTCTCTCGCAGGAGCGTGTGACATCCGAGCTCGACAAGCTGCTCCAGGGAGCCTGCTCCGGCGGCAGGACTCGCGATGTTGCGCGAGACCGGTGCGCTGGGATTCGTGCTTCCCGAGCTGGTCTCGATGATCGGCTGTGACCAGAACCGCTTTCACAAGTTCGACGTGTGGGGGCACACGCTGGCGACCGTCGAAGCCATCGCCACCACTCCAGAATCGCTTCGGCTGCGCCGCTGGGGGGCGTTGCTTCACGACCTCGGGAAGCCGGCAGTCCGGCATGTGAAGGCGAATGGCGAGTGGGGGTTCTATCGCCACGAGACGGTCGGCGCCGAACTGGCGAATGAAATGCTGGAACGGCTAAAGCTTTCGCGGCAGGACGTTCATTCGATTAGCCACCTGGTGCGGCGGCACATGGACCACCCGGCGGTCGCCGATGCGCGCTCGGTGCGGCGGTACATGTCCAAGGCCGCGGGATACTGGCGTGATCTCGTCGCGCTGAAACGCGCGGACAACGTCAGCCACACCTACGACGACGAGGGCTACCACGACGCATTGGAGGCGTCCTGCGAGAGGATCGAGATCGAGGAAGCGGACAGGCTGCGCGCGGAAAGCCCTCTCTCAGGCGACGACCTGGTCGCGATGTTCGACCGACCACCCGGACCGTGGATTCGGGTGATTAAAGACCGGCTCAGCGCGCTCGTTCTCGACGGCGAACTCGCACCCGGCGACCGCGAAGCGGCGGAACGCATCGCACGGAAGGCAATGGGCAAGGTCTAGCGCAGTTCAGCGATTCAGGACAAATCGGTCCATGAACGAAAGCATGATGTCGGCGCAGTGGCGGCCCAGCTTCGGATCGGCGTCGAAGCCGTGTGGCTGGTTGGCGAACATGTGGAGTTCGACCGGAACACCCGCGGCATCGAGGGCCTCGTACATGCGGGTCGATTCCGCGGCTGGCACAACATCATCCTTATTCCCCTGGATGAGGAGCGTGGGCGGGAACGTTTCGGTCGCGTAGGAAAGCGGGCTCGCGCCCTTGAGCGTCTGTTCGTCCGCGCCTTTGCCGAAGAGAGCCGGCAAACCGCCCCAGGAACGCCGGTCGAGGCCAGTCGGCGGGTAGAACGAGATGACGGCCGAAACGGCCGAACTGACGCCATCGTTGCCGCCCGAGCCTTCGAACGATGCCTCGGAAATCGCGCCGCCCGCCATGAGCGAGAGGTGGCCACCGGCAGAGTTGCCCGAAATGACAAGGCGGTCCGGGTCGATGCCGAGTTCGGCCGCGTTCGCGCGGACGTAGCGTACCGCGCACTTCACGTCTTCAATCTGGGCGGGCCAGAGGGCCTCGCCGGTGAGGCGGTACTCGCTCGCGATACAGGTGTAACCGCGGCGCCCGAGCAGCACTCCGTAGCCCTTCAGCTGCGAGCGATCGCCAGAGGACCATCCGCCACCGTGAATGAGGAGCACACCAATGCCGTTCTTCACGCTGGCCGGTGGCTCATAGATATCGCATCGAAGTTCGCGGCCTCCGCCGGTCCCGAAGACGACGCCTTCGCGAGTGGTTACGCGGTCCTGTACTACTGCGGTCATGGTTTCTGGCCCCCTTGGGATGATGCGGGAGAGTTTAGAGGACGAAGTTGCGAAGGTGCACCAACTGTCCGCGAATGCGGTCGGCGTCGAACGCCGAGTCAATGCGGAGCATGGCTCGTTCAATGTCGCCGACCGGCATTTGCTGCGCTGTGAGAACGATGATCCCGGCGTGAACCTTACCGATTGCCGACCAGTCGCGATGAAGCGCTGAGAAATCCCCAACGTTCCGCGTAAACACCACTCGGTCCACGGCGGTCGCATATTCCAGCTGACCAAGGTCGGCTCCGCTTCTCCGATCAGCCTCGATTACCGTGGTGCAATCGAATCCTGCCCTCCGAAGAGCGCTGAGGACGGACCCGTGCAGCGAGTCTTCATCCATGAGGAGGCGGAATCTCACTGAAGCGTTTCGGCCTCAGCCTTCGGGTCCCAACGGTGGGGGGATTCCGCTGCCAGCTTCTTGTCGAGCTCGACATCGGCATCTAGCTCGGCGTCGATCTGTTCGCGGTTGGCGAGGTAGTAGGCGACGGCTGCGAAAAAGAGGCTGGGGTCGAGGTCAGGATTGTCGGCGCAGAACTCTTCAGTGGTGTGGCCAGAGCGATAGTATCCGGCGACATTGTGGACAGTGATGCCAGTGCCGCGCAGGCAGGGGCGCCCTTGCCGGTATCCGGGCTTCGAAACAAGAAGTGTCGAGAGCTCAACTGTCTGCATGCCCATGGTCAGAGTTTAGCATCCTCAATATCACGATTGGGGTGGGGACGGTCTGTCCCTCACCCCAGTCGCGTCACCCGCTGCGCTTCAGGCGTCCGGTGCGCTTGGCATACCGCTCGCCCATGCTGAAGACGTACACGCCGAGCGGGATCATGACGATGCCGCTCGCGATCAGCCCGCCGATGACTGGCAGCAGATCGCGTACGCCTTCGCCGTTAATCAGCGCACTGCGAATGCCCTCGATCACGTAGGTCGCCGGGCTGAAGATGCTGATCGTGGCGAGTGGTTCGGGCATTTCACTTGCGGTGATGTAGACGCCCGAGATGAGCACCAGAGCCGCCTGCACCACGTGGGTCATTTCGGCGCCGCGCTCCGGGTAGAGGAGCGGCAAGACCGCACCCATGATTCCGATGCCAATCAGGCTCAGACTTCCGGCCATAAGGACGGCCGTGGCCGAGAGGTAGTTGGCATTGCTCATGTCGAGGTCGAACACGAGGACCACGATGATGAGAACGACAGCTGTGTGGAGTAGTCCGTAGACCAGCGAAAACAACGCCGTCCCCACCATGTGCGTGCCGCGCCGAACGGGCGCCATGAAGGTGTACTCGATGGTGCCTTCCCAGCGCTCCCAGCTGATCATTTCGCTGACGGTCTGGAAGACGACCGCGAGGTAGTGCCAGACGAGAGCCCCGATCGCGAGGAAGAGCGCCAGGCGCTTCACCTGGTCGTCGGTGTAGGCGACGCCCGCCGGCGGCAGTGTTCGCGCCTTCGGCGATGAGGACGACGGCGAGGCTGTTGGCGATGGTGTAGAGCATCCACACCAGTTCCCAGCCCCAGTACCGTTTTACGAGGTTGATGTTGCGTTCGACGAAGGCGTAACTGGCCTTCAATTCGTAGTAGGCGAGACTCATTTCGCTTCAGCCTCCTGGTCCGCGTCTTCGAGCTTCTTCCCGGTGAGCCGGAGGAAGACATCCTCCAGCGAGGGAAGTGGCTCGCCAGCCTTTTGGACCATCTCTTTCAATTTCGCGGGAGTATCGAGGGCGACGACACGCCCTTTGTCGACGATGGCGATGCGGTCGCAGAGTTCATCTGCTTCCTGCATGTCGTGGGTGGTGAGCATGACGGTGGCGTCGTGCTTGTTTCGAATTTCGAGGACCGCAGCCTGCACCTCGCGCTTCGAGTGCGGGTCGAGGCCGGTGGTCGGCTCATCGAGGAGGAGCAGGACCGGGGCGGTGAGGAAGGCGCGAGCGATCGCGACCTTCTGTTGCATGCCGCGGGACATGTCTTCCATCGGGGCATTGAACGAGCGTTCTTCGACACCGAGCCGGAGGAGGATTTCTTTCGCCTTCGCCCGGGCGAAGGTGGGATTCACCGAGTACAGCCTGGCCCCATACATCAGGTTCTCCATGGGCGAAAGCTTCTTGAAGAACGACGCCTCGACGGAGACCCGGTTGATAAGCCGCTTCACCTTGAACTCATCCTTCTCGACATCGAGCCCGAAGATGGTCACCGTGCCGGAATCGGGCATGAGCAGCGTCGACATGAGGCGAATCAGCGTGCTTTTGCCGGTACCGTTCGGCCCGAGCACGCCGAAGATTTCGCCGCGTTCGACCTTGAAGCTGATGTGATCGACGGCCACGACGCGCTTTCGCTCCGCGGTCTTCCCGCGGATGCGGCCGATAAGGCCCGGCCCCTGGCGGAAGACCTTGGTTACGTCGTTGACTTCGAGGGCGCGGGCCGAAGGGTCGACTTCGACTGTTACGCCCTGGAACTGTGATGGATCGAGAGTTGCCACCGTCATTGGAATCTCCATTTGGAAACAATGTGGAGGGCCGACGGGAACCGGTTTTCGAAACCTGGGTGAAAACAAGAAACCGTGGGCGTTTGGTGTGGCCCACGGCTGGCTATCGATGTGCGATAGGACTCAGACGGTGGGCGCAGGCCTGCCGTTTGGCACGGCGGGGCGCGGCACGAAGACAGTGGCGCCGAGCATGGCGTTAATCATTGCGCGTCCCTCCTGCGATTCATTCCGCGGACTATAGCTCTCATAGTCATCGACAATCAATAACGCAACGACGCCAAAGAAGTTAACGAAGGTCCGGGATGAGGAAGAATATTGAGCTAGACCGCGCGAGGGAGGATTGGCTGGCGACGCTGGACGAGCGGGCCATGTTGGGCCAGGAGGCGGGCGAATTCCGCACCCTCGACGGGTTCTTTGAACAGGTGGCCCTGGCCCTGCTTACAGCCGATTCCGTAGAGGAAGTCCCACTGCCACGCGTTTTCGATGCCCTCTGCCACGATGTTCATCTTCAAGGCATTGCCAAGGTCGACGATGGCACGAAGGACCGGACCTGATGTGGCATCGACGCCAAGCCGCGCGATAAACGACTGATCCACCTTTAGCGTGTCGACAGGCAGGCGCTGGAGATAGCTGAGGGACGAGTAGCCTGTACCGAAGTCATCGATCGAGAGGCCGACACCCAGGGCGCGCAGTTCGCTGAGCATTTCGAGCGTCGCCGGGATGTCGCTGATGAGGACGCTTTCGGTGAGTTCCAGCTTGAGCTGCTTTGCCGGGAGCCTTGTGGATTCGAGGACCTTCGCGATTCGATGTGGGAGATCGGCCTGGCGGAATTCGGCGGCGGAAATGTTCACGCACACCGTCAGGGGGTAGTTCGGCCGGGCGCGCTGGAATTCAACGGTCTTTCGGCAGGCTTCTTCGAGGACCCATTGGCCAATGCGAATGATTTCGCCGGTCTCCTCCGCGATCGAAATGAAGGTCGCGGGCGAGAGGATTCCGCGGTGGGGGTGGTCCCAGCGAAGGAGCGCTTCCATACCCGAAATGTCGCCAGAGCGCAGATCCACGATTGGCTGGTAATGAAGGAGGAGTTCCTGGCGTTCGACCGAGCGGCGAAGGGCGTTGTCGAGGTCGAACTGTTCGGCTGGAATCGCATCGAGTTCGGACGTAAAAAGCTCGAGGCGGGCGCGACCTTCGGCCTTCGCCCGATAAAGCGCGATGTCGGCCTTACGCAATAGTTCCGTGCTTGTGCGGTCGCTCTCGGTACTAACGGCGATGCCGATGCTGGACGTCACGAACATCTCGTGCCCGGAAAGGGAAAAAGGGCGCTGAAGCGAGTAGAGAATGCGCTCCGCGATACGCATTGCTGTGGCCTGCGCGTTTGTGGATTGGACGAGGACCGTGAATTCATCTCCGCCGAGGCGGGCCACAAGTTGGCCTTCGGCCGCGCCTACCAGCCGCTGGCTGAAGACCGAAAGCAACTGGTCGCCGACGCCGTGGCCGAGGGTGTCGTTCAAATATTTGAACCGGTCGATATCCAGGAACAAAACGGCAACGCGATTCTTGCGTTTGGACAGGTTGAGCGCCCGCGTGAAGCCGGAGAGGAAGAGCGCGCGGTTGGGCAGCCCCGTGAGTGTGTCGTGAAAAGCACGATGGACGAGGCTATCCGTGGATTCCTGTATAGCCCCGGTCATTTGTCGGAAAGCCGAAGAGATCTGGTCGATTTCACGAATCGAGGAAGACGGCGTGACTTCATGGAAGTCTCCATCCATTGAGACGCGCATGGTGGAGGCAATCGCATCGAGTGGTCTGGCAACCTTGCGGTGGACGACATAGATAACCAGGACGGCGAGGACGATGGAAAGGGCAACTTCGCCGCCTGTCCAGGCAACGCCCCGTGGCAGGGCGTACCCAAGCAGGACAGGAACAACCGTCAACGGGACTAACGCAATGCCAACGATGAAGGACACAGGAAGCCGGACGACTGGTTTGCTTTTCGAGGACATCCGTCTGCCTTCCGTAAGTTCATATGGTGGCGCCGCGGTTACATCGCGGTGTCGTTCATTATTGAAAGACTCGTCCGGCAGGTACCTCTCGACAGGGTCGTTGCCTTCCATCAGGCGGCAACCTGCCGCTGCCAGGGCTCCCGGAAAAGGTGAATCAACTCCGCAGCTACGACTGGATCGAAGCCGGTACCGCTCTCCTTACGCACCATCTGCAGGCCGGCCTCAAGTCCCGAACCCGAGGCGTGGTCGAACTGGCAGGCGGTAGCAAGAATCCGTCCACCCATCGAGATCCTCTCGCCCACCAGACGGCCGGGTCGGCCCGATCCATCCCAGCGTTCGTTCGCTTCGGCCGCGATTCGGACGACATCTTCCGAGGCGAATCTTCCTAAAACCGCGAGTGCGGTGGTGATGGCGGTGACGCCAAAGTCGCAACCCTGGTATTCGGAGTCTTCGGCCTCCGGAAACGCGGCCGGCAAGACGTGGACTACCGCGGCAAGCGCGAGCGACGCGGTCTCCTCCTCGGAGAGGGCGAGTTGTTCGGCGAGGCGATCTGCAAGCGCGGCGCAGCGCATCGCGTGTGCGGTTGCCGACGGACCGGCGAACTCGCCGACCATCCCTTCGAGCGCCTGGCGACGGCCCGCTCGCCACTCCGGCATCGCGTACTTCAAAGACGTGTCGATGACTGCCTCGGATGGATTGGAACGGCGCCGGAGAATGGCGGCAATCACGAACGCCAGGACCGACACGACAGCGTCGGCGCCAATCGCGCCGACGGGAACCCCGACGCCGAGCGCGCGTACGCCGAAGAGCCCGGCCACGGTAAAGAGCACAGCGACGCCAGGTAAGACCGATGCCTTCACCCTATGGTTTTCGGCAGAAGCTGCGGATTGCGGAGCAGGCAGACGGCCTTGTGGCTTGCATTGGGGGCGTAAGGGTTGAAAACTCCGATTAGCACTCATTGACAGGGAGTGCTAATATTCGACTCGCACAACTCAAATCCCCTCACAGAGGTACAGAATGGCAAAGCAACTGCTCTTCGATGAAGAAGCACGACACTCGCTGAAGCGGGGCATCGACGCCCTGGCCGACGCAGTAAAGATCACCCTCGGCCCGAAGGGTCGAAACGTCGTCCTGGACAAGAAGTTCGGCGCACCGACGATCACCAATGACGGTGTGACCATCGCCAAGGACATCGAACTGGAAGACCCGTTCGAGAACATTGGCGCTCAGCTGGCCAAGGAGATCGCCTCCAAGACCAACGACATCGCCGGCGACGGCACCACGACCGCGACCGTTCTCGGCCAGGCGATCGTGCAGGAGGGCCTCAAGAACGTGGCCGCCGGCGCGAACCCGATGGGCCTGAAGCGCGGCCTCGAGGCTGGCGCAGCCGCCCTCGTCGAGGCGATCAAGAAGAACAGCATCAAGGTCACCGAGCGCAACCAGATGGCGCAGGTCGCCACGATTTCCGCCAACAACGACGCCTCCATCGGCAGCCTTATCGGCGAGTGCATGGAGAAGGTCGGCAAGGATGGCGTGATCACGGTTGAGGAGTCCAAGGGCATCCAGACCGAGATCGAATATGTCGACGGCATGGCGTTCGACCGCGGCTACATCAGCCCCTACTTCGTGACGAACCCGGACCGCATGGAAGCCGTCGTCGAGGATCCGATGATCCTCATCACCGACAAGAAGCTCAGCTCGGTCCAGGAAATCCTCCCGATGCTCGAGAAGATCCTGCAGGCCACCAAGAACGTCGTCATCATCTGCGGCGACCTCGAAGGCGAAGCCCTCGCGACCCTCGCGGTCAACAAGCTTCGCGGCACGATCAACATCCTCGCAGTGAAGGCCCCGGGCTTCGGCGATCGCCAGAAGGACAACCTCGGCGACCTCGCAGTGCTGACCGGCGCGACCGTCATCTCGGAAGAGATTGGCCGCACGCTCGACAGCGTCGAAGTTGGCGACCTTGGCCGCGCCCGCCGCATCACTTCCACCAAGGAAGAGACCACGGTGATCGAAGGCAAGGGCAAGAAGAAGGAACTCGATGCTCGCATCGGCCAGATTCGCGCCATCCTCGAAGACTCCAAGAGTGACTGGGACCGCGAAAAGGCCCAGGAGCGCCTTGGCAAGCTCGCCGGTTCCGTCGCCGTCATCAAGGTCGGCGCCGCCACCGAAGTCGAACTCAAGGAAAAGAAGCACCGCGTCGAAGACGCTCTTAGCGCCACCCGCGCAGCCGTCGAAGAGGGCATCGTCCCTGGCGGCGGCGTGGCTCTCCTCAATGCCCTCGCGGCACTTGAGAAGGTCAAGCTCACGGGCGACGAAGCAACCGGCGTGAACATCCTCCGCCGCGCGCTCGAAGAGCCTCTTCGCCGCATCGCCATCAACGCCGGCAAGGACGGTTCGGTCATCGTTTCGGAAGTGAAGAAGCTCCCGAAGGGACAGGGCTACAACGCTCAGACCGACGTCTACGGCGACATGATCAAGATGGGCATCCCGGACCCGGCCAAGGTGACACGTTCGACCATTGAGAACGCCGTCTCCATCGCCGCGATGGTGCTGACCACGAACTGCCTCGTAACGGACAAGCCGGAGAACCAGCCCGCCATGATGGGCGGCGGTGGCGCTCCTCCGATGTACTAGGCCAAATCGCTACCACCCCTCGGCCCTTGGCCTGAATGGTGAAGCAAAACTCCGAGGGGGTAGGACATTGCGTCCTACCCCCTCGTTCATTCTCACGAAGGAGTGAAATCAAATGCGAACCGAAAATGGCGTCGCGATCGATGAAGAGGCGCTCGAGAAGCTCCTCACCAACGCCGACATTGTGACCATTGGCTTCACGCTCTTTCCCGAACGCCTGCTGGTCGATACGCGAAGCAACGACCACGACGGCCAGTTCGCCGACATGGTCGAGCCGGTTGGGTCGGTGCAGGAACGGTACATGTGGCTGGGCAAGCACCGGGGCACGTTCGGCGCACCCGAAGGCTTCGGGTTCTTCGTCTGGCCGCAAACGGTGCGCGGACTGATCGAACGGGACGCGCTGGCGCCCCTCAAGGCTCGGCTCGACCCCGAAGTTCGAACCGCCCTGGACGTCGCCCTGGCGACTGCAGCCGAACTCGAGCGCCAGGCGATGATGGAAGCGGTACGGGGAAGCGACCGCTGGCCGGCAATCTGGCAGCGAGACGCCGCCTGAGGGTGTTCGTGACGGCGGCTCGGCGTACGGAAGTGACGCCTTTCCGCGGCCCCGCGTAGAATCGGGCACATAACACCTTGAGCGGTGGAGCATGGCCTTGGCAGTTGCAGTGGAAAAGCAGACCGAACAGTTTGACGTGGTGGTGGTTGGAGCCGGAGCGGCGGGCCTCTACATGCTCCATCGTCTACGCGGACTTGGCATGAGCGCGGTTGTCATCGAAGCCGGCGACGCCGTCGGCGGCACCTGGTACTGGAACCGATATCCCGGCGCCCGCTGCGACGTAACCAGCGTCGAGTACTCGTTCAGCTTCGATAAGGAACTCGAGCAAGAGTGGGACTGGTCCGAACTCATGGCCTCGCAGCCGGAGATCGAGCGGTACATGAACCATGTGGCCGACCGCTACGACCTTCGCCGCGACATTCGATTCAAAACGCGCGTGACCGACGCCAACTGGGACGATTCAGCCAACCGGTGGACGGTGAAGACCGACAAGGGTGACACGTTCGATGCGCGCTACTGCGTGATGGCGACAGGCTGCCTTTCGTCGCCGCTAAAGCCCGACATCAAGGGCATGGACTCGTTCAAAGGCGTCTCTGTGCAGACCAGCCTCTGGCCGAAGGAAGGCATCGAGCTCGAAGGCAAGCGTGTCGGGCTCATCGGAACCGGCTCTTCCGGCGTGCAGTCGATCCCGGAGATTGCGCGACTGGCGAAGCACCTGACCGTGTTTCAGCGGACCCCTACCTACACCTGGCCCTCCCCGAATCGGCCGCTCTCGGACGAGAACCGGGCGAAGGTGAAGGAGAACTACCCCGCACTCCGCGAAACGCAGCGGAAGTCGCGCGTTGGCATTGCCGGGTCGTTCAACGGTGCACTCATCGAGCCACCGACGGCGAAGTTGCTCGCCCTGAGCGAGGAAGACCGCCGTGCCGCCATGGAAGAGCACGGCTTCGCGGTCACGCGCATGTACGCCGACATCGCAACCGACATGGAAGCGAACATGATTGCTCGAGAGATGTATTCCGAGATGTTGCACCGGGTCGTTGAAGATCCAGCGACAGCGGATGCGCTGACCCCGATTGATTACCCCATCGGCTGCAAGCGCGGCGTGGTGGACCTGGACTACTTCGTCACGTTCAACCGCGACAACGTGAAGCTCGTCGACCTGCGGAAAGAACCGTTCGAAGAGGTGACGGAGCACGGTATTCGGACTTCCGAAGGCGACTACGAATTCGACGTCATCGTCTACGCGACGGGGTTCGATGCCATGACGGGCGCGCTCCTCCGGATGAACATCACCGGCCACGAAGGCGAACGCCTCGCGGACAAGTGGGCTGATGGACCGCGCAACTATCTTGGCTTGATGGCCTCTGGTTTCCCGAACCTGTTCACGATCACCGGCCCCGGCAGCCCTTCGGTGCTCAGCAATATGCTGGTCTCGATCGAGCAGCACGTGGACTGGGTGACTGACTGCCTGGACTACCTGCGCACCTCGGAAGTCCGGACAATCGAGCCCACCCTCGAGGCAGAGGACGCCTGGGTCGACCATGTGAACGAAGTCGCCGAAGGCACGATGTACGTCGCCGAGAGCTGCAACAGCTGGTACCTCGGCGCGAACGTACCCGGCAAGACTCGCCAGTTCATGCCCTACATCGGCGGCGTGGGCACCTACCGGCAGAAGTGCGACGCAGTGAAAGAGAACGGGTACGAAGGTTTCGTGCTCGACCGGGAGTTGGCGCCAGCGTAGCGGGTGAGAGGCCCAACCTCGACTTTAGGCAACCTTCATCGAGAGAGCGGTCTCAGTCTCCGAGGCTTACCGTTCTCACCATGGTCTGACGATCTCTGGAAGGAGTATGGCATCAGGGAATTTGTCCTTAAGGACGGCGATATCGTGAAGGTCTGATTCGTCCAGCTCATAGCCGCTGTAGCACTGCAGTTGGAGTGCGGCCGAGAAGCATCGCACGGCGATGCCGAGGATCGTTCCCATCCCGGCGAGACCTTCGGGCGGTACGACCCATGTCCTTCCGTCTGCCATTCGATAGTAGCCCTGACCCTCAGCACTTACATCAAACACGTGGATGTCCAGGGTCCGGCCCTTCGCATCTCTGACCACAAAATTCTCGGGCCGGCCACCGTCCGTTTCGAAAAAGCCCTCTGCGGAAACAAGAATCCGTAGGTTGTCGATGCCTTCTGATTCGACGAACAAATCCAGATCTTTATGGTCGCGTGTGATGTCTCCGACGAGGGCGTCAATGCCCCAACCACCATTGATCAAATCCCAAGACCGGCGTTCACGAGCAACTGGTAGATCCGCACAGCTTCGCTGGCGGGCATGTAGGTCGAGGTCACTTGCGATGTTGCCTTTCAAGCGTGGTGTTTCGCTCTCAGGGGTGTGCAGTTGCGGCCCGTCGATCCGTTCAGCCCCTAGTAATAAATCGCGCTCGCGACGCCGCCGCCGGCAGCGATGCTTTCGCCGTTCACGGCGATCGAGAGCGGCGAGGCGAGGAAGACCGTCAGGTTGGCGATGTCTTCCGCGTCGATGATGCGGTTGACGGTGTTGCCCTTCGCCATCCGTTCGCGCGCCTGTTCGAGCGTTTCGCCGCGCGATTCGGCCTGGCGCGTCATCGTCTCTTCCATGAACTCGGTCCAGGTGAGGCCGGGGTGGATGCAGGTTACGTTGATGCCGAACGGGCCGAGCTCATCGGCGAGGTTCTTGGTCAGTGCCTGCACAGCGACGTTGCGCATCGAGCCGATGGCGTTGCCGGTTTGGCGGGCGGCGAGGCCGCTAATGTTGACGATTCGGCCCCAGCCGTTGGCTTTCAGATGCGGCGCGGCGGCCCGGGCGCAACGCGCATAACCAAGGACTTTCACGTTCATCTGTTCGAGGAAGTTCGCGTCCGGGAGGTGTTCGATGCCAGGTAGGGGCGGCGCGCCTCCGGGCTGGGCGGCGCAGTTCACAAGGATGTCGATCCGCCCGAGTTCGTTGGCGGCGCGCGTGAACGCAGCGTTCACCGACTCCGTGTTGCCGGTATCAGTGGGGATGCCAATGACCTTGCGGCCGCTGGCCGAGGCGATCTCGGCGGCGGTGGCGTTCAAGGTCTCGGGGTTGCGGGCGAGGAGCGCGAGGTCGACGCCCTCGTTGGCGAGCACGCGTGCTATCGCTTTGCCAATGCCTTTGCTGCCGCCAGTGATGACAGCGGTTTTACCGTTGAGTTGCAGGTCCATGACAGGGAAGTCTACGCTCACGAAGCGCTGGACTGCCCGCGCGAAGGAGATGAATGGACAGGCCAGCGGCAGGACAGCCCTACGCTCTCCACTCCGGTGAAGGCTGGATTTATGCGTGGGGTCCGGAGTTCATCATCAAGGCAGGAGAATCCGGACGGCGGCTGGCGGTCGCGCACATGACCACACGCGCAGGCGAAGAGCCCGACGACCACACGCACGCGACTGAAGATGAGATCTTCTATCTACTTTCGGGGAGCATGACGTTCCGCTGCGGCGACGAAACGTTCGAACTCGAACGCGACGGTTTCATCTTCTTACCTCGCGGGCTTCAGCATGGCTACACGATTCGAAGCGCCGATGACGTCAAGTCCTAATTCCACCTCTCCTGCCGATGGGGCGGTCGCTGGCGGCTGGGGAGGCATCGTGAGTGACCTGGAGGGCGAAGGCTAGTTCGCGACCATCGGTACGACGTGCCAGTAACCAAGAGCCGCGCCGAAGTAGCTCGTCGTGCGACCGCGCGGCCCCGAGATGAGTGGATGCGGCACGGGGTGCTTGAAGATGGCCTCGGTGCCGGGGCAGATGTAGTTCGTATCGAATCCCCAGTCGTAGTACTGGACCATGGCAACCGTTCCGCCGGCGAAGGCGTACCCCGGGTTGCATCGCGAAGCAGCCTCCGCGACTCCCTGCGCGCCCGCCGTCCAAATCGGGATGCCGGGCGACTTCCAGATGCCGCCGGCGATGAGGTTCCACATGTACGGCGTCCCGTAGATGCCAACCGGCAGGTGGCGCGCTTTGAAGTAGTCGACAGCGGCGCGGATGACCTGCGAGTTGTCGTTCGGGTTATCCGACCAGTAGTTACTGCCCTCGACGTCGAGCCACCAGTGCGACGGCGTAACACCAGCCAGTTCGGCCCGGCGGACGACGTCCTGGGCCATGTTCCAGCCGTAGTTGTAGCCGCGGCACCAACCATCTTCCTCGGCGCAGACGCCATAAGGACCGTGCAGCGCCTCGGGGTCCTCAGGCTTCGGGAAGGCGGTGTTCACATAGACGGATGGCGTCTGCTCGACGCGATTCGCCCAGACGAACTGGTCGCGAAAGCACGGGTTGCTGGTGTAGGGCTTGCCGTTGTTGATGCCGATGACGGCGAAGGCCACCGGCCCCGGCGGGAAAACGCCATTCGGGCACTGCGGCCAGGAGATGTCGAAGCCGGGGACATGGTCCGGTGCTACAGCAATCTCTGCAGCTTCAACATTCACAGGCTCGTCGGCCAATGCGCCTTCATTGCGAGCACCAAACAGCGCGACAGCAACCGCCACCGCGAAAATCACGCCTATCCGCCTCATCCCCACACCCCTCCGCAATACGCGACCGCGGCAGGGTATGGACGAGTGGAGCACCGATCATCATGCGGATGTAAAATCCGGCCGTTACGTAAAGCTCGCTTGTCGGGGAGCCAGATTCAGGCAGATGTGGTTCAATCTCCGGGCACCTTTGGAGGCCGGACATGGAGTTCACTTTCCCAGCGGAGACCGAAGCCTGGCGCAGCGAATTGCGCGCGTTTCTCAAAGAAGAGATACCGGCTGATTTCGAAGGCGACGACGACTTCTTCGATAACGAAGAGCAGATGGCGTTCGCGCGTCAATTCACGAAGAAGCTTGGCGCGAAGAAGTGGTTCGCTCCGGCCTGGCCGGAGAAGTACGGCGGCCTCGGCAAGTCACAGATCGAACAGATGATCCTGAACGAGGAGCTGGCTTACCACCGGGCGCCGTCCGGCGGCCGGCTCTTCACGATCGGTATCACCGGCCCGACGATGCTGGTCCACGGGACCGAAGAGCAGAAGGAACGTTACCTCCCCGGGATGGCGGCAGGCGAGACCTGGTACTGCCAGGGCTTCAGCGAGCCGGGCTCCGGTTCGGACCTGGCGAGCATGGAAACGAAGGCCATCCGCGACGGCGACGACTACGTGGTCAACGGCCAGAAGATCTGGACATCGAACGGCCACGTCGCCGACCGCATGATCCTGCTTGCGCGGACGAACCAGGATGTGCCGAAGCACAAGGGCATCAGCGCGTTCGTGGTCGACATGAAGACGCCGGGCATCAGCGTGCAGGGCATCCCGAACATCGCTTACCGGCACGACTTCAACCAGGTGTTCTTCGAAGACGTCCGCGTCCCCGCGAAGGACCTGATGGGCGGCGTGGATAACGGCTGGTACGTCGCGACCACGACGCTCGACTTCGAGCGCTCGAACATCGCCGCCATCAGTGGTGCCCGACGGACGATCCACGACCTCATTCGCTGGGCGAAGGAGAAGCACCCCGGTGGCCGACCCTGGGACAAGGACAGCGTTCGAGCCAAGCTTTCAGACCTCGCAATCGAGGTGGAGGTTGGTCGCCTCGTGGCCTATCGCACGGCGTGGCTGCAATCCCGCGGCGACATTCCGAACTACGAAGCGAGCATCGGCAAGGTGTGGATGGCGATGCTCGGCATCAAGGTCGGGAACATCGGTGTGAATCTGTTGGGCGCCCATGGCCAGCTCCAGCCGGGAAGCAAATGGGCGCAGCTCCACGGGCGCGTCCTGACCGCCTACCTGCTCGCAGCATCCGGGCCAATCGGCGGCGGAACGAGCGAGATTCAGAAGAACATCATCGCTCAGCGCGGATTGGGATTGCCTCGAGGGTAGGTCATGCGGGTTCTTCGAGTAGGCACCAGCAACGACGAAGCCGGGAACCTTCCTGAAGAAGGGAGGGCGTGGAAGATCGCCTCGGACATGTTCGCGGCCAGTATCAGCGAGCCGGTCGAGACGGTCCTGAAGCGCGCATGGCCGAACGAATCATTCCCCGCGCTGATCGAACAGTGGATGGATGAGTACCACCCGGATGTGGTCGTGCTCCAGGTAAACAACTTCTGGTATGGGCATGAATCGGTGCCCTTGTGGCTCGAACGACGCTTCGGCCGTGCCGGGAAGAAGGTCGCGCATGCCGGATTCGAACTCAGCCGTAAGAAGTGGTTCGCCGACAGCCGCATTTCAGTGACGACGAACCGTGCCCTGGTTCGAACGCTTCCCAGCGCAACATTCTTCTCTGTGCCGGTGATCGCAGCGCGCATGGAAGCCGCGATGCTCAAGGTGCTGGCGCATGAAGGGGTCGTCTTACTTGTGCGCGGCAACGAACATTGGGCGAAACTTCCGATGGCTTCGCGACGGGCTAACGACCGGAACATCAAGCGAAACAACGCGATGTCGAGTGCGATGAAAGCGCTCTGCCACCGACTCCACGTGCCCTACTTCCAGCGTCCGACCGTCGAGGAACACGAGATGAAACACTTCCTCAATGGCGCGCAGTGGCACAACAGCGCTGAGGGTGAACGTCTGACGGGAGAATTCGACGGGCGCGCGATGATTGAGGCATGGACCGGTACGAGGGGTTGAGAGGCGTTCGGTGGTGATTGGGCGGATCGCGGCACATGGCTGGCAGGGCGTGGTCCTACTTGACCTCGGCAATCCAATGCGGCATCTGGTCTGGTTGGCCCCTTTCGAGTTTGTTTTCACAGGAGGCATTGGAGTCGTCTTGCTCGTCGCGTTCAACCTGGCGATCGGTATTTTGACCATCGTTGCCGGAGCGATGTTTGCAGCGGTCTTCGCCGTAATGGGCCTGCTCGGGAGCCAGCAGATTTGCGAAAACGGAATCGTCGCCCCGGACCAGTTCGTTCGCTGGAAGGACATCGTGGGTTTTCGATTCTGGGAAGAAGGCGTGGATCTGACTGTGCGCATGGACGGACCGTTGGGAATGTCCGAAAACAGCACTGGCTTGCGATTTCCGATGGAACGGCGGCCCGAAGTGGAAACTATCTTCGCCTCGAAGGCGGCACATGCGCAGAGGTATGGATGAGCGATCCACGGCTCACTGCAGCCATCGAACAACTGCGCGCAGCCGGCTGCCGACTCGACCTGACCGACGCCATCCTTGGCGGATTCGGAGACGGCGCCGAGCTTTCGGCCAATCTGATTGCGCTGGTGCTTTCGGAAACGAAGACCGCGACCGCGAGCGCCGTTGCTGCCTGGGAATCCGAGGCATCCCCGCTGCCAGTCGCGGGCCAGCTGGAAATCGTTCTCGACTGGGCGGATAGACCCGCCTGCGTCATCGAAACCGTTGAGGTTGTGGTGAAGCCGTTCAGAGAGGTGCCCGCCGATTTCGCCACCGATGAGGGAGAGGGCGACCGGACGCTGGAGTGGTGGCGCGCCGCGCACGAGAACTACTTCCGCCGCGAAGGGGCGCAACTGGGGTACGAATTCAGCGAGGACATGGCCGTCGTGTGCCAGCGGTTCGAGCTGGTCTGGAAGCCCGCCTGACGACTACTTCACGTATTTGGTAATTACGAGGCAGCTGTTCTGGCCGCCGAAGCCGAAGCTGTTCTTCAGGGCAACGCGGACATCGGCCTTTCGCGCGACGTTGGGGACGTAGTCGAGGTCGCAGGTCGGGTCCGGCGTGTGGAGGTTGATCGTCGGGTGAATCGTGCCCGTCTCGATCGTCTTCACCGTTGCCACAGTCTCCATGCCGCCGCTGGCGCCGAGGCCGTGGCCGATGAGTGACTTCGTGGCGCTGATTGGCACCTTGTAGGCGTGCTCGCCGAGAGCGGCTTTGATCGCATTTGTCTCAGCGGTGTCGCCCAGCGGCGTACTCGTCGCATGGGCATTCACATAGTCGACCTGTTCGGGCGAGATGCCGGCGTCCTTCATGGCGACGCTCATTGCGCGCCCGGCGCCTTCGCCATCTTCTGGCGGCGCAGCGACGTGGAATGCGTCGTTCGTGCAGCCGAAGCCGGCGATTTCGGCATAAATGCGGGCTCCGCGCGCGAGGGCGTGTTCTTCGCTCTCGATGAGCAGGGCGCCCGAGCCTTCGCAGGGGACAAAGCCATCGCGAGTAAGGTCGAACGGCCGGCTGGCGGCCGCAGGGACCTCGTTTTGGCTGGTAAGCGCGCGCATCACGGAGAATCCGGCGAGGCCGAGTTCGCTGATGCCGGCTTCGCAGCCCCCGGTGAGGACGATCTCTGCGCGGCCTGAGCGGATGAGCATCGAGGCTTCGCCAATGCCCTGGGTGCCGGCGGCGCATGCCGTGACGATGGTGCCGTTATAGCCACGCAGGTTGTACTGGAGTGCGACCTGCGCTGCCGCCATATTGCCGAGGCTGCGGGCCAGGTAGAGCGGATCGAGCTTCATGCCGCCGCGGTTGAAGAGGATGCTCGCGCCTTCCTGGATGTCCGGATACCCGCCGCCGCCATTGCCGATGAGCACCCCGACGCGGTCGCGGTCTTCCTTGTCGAAATCGATGGCCGCGTCTTCGATGGCCTGTCCGGCGGCCGCGACCATGAACTGGGAAAAGCGGGCCATCCGCCGGGCGGCCTTGTGCTCGATGAACTTCTTCGGCTCCCACGCTTTCACTTCACCAGCTACCTTGCAGGCGAAGTCACTCGTGTCGATGAGTGTCATGTAGTCGATCCCGGACTTGCCGCCGACGAGGTTGTCCCAGAACTCGGCAACAGATTGGCCGGCAGGCGTGATCGCACCCATGCCTGTCACCACCACGCGAGTGCGGGAGCGAAGCGTTTCGTTCATACATCTAGCCTACCGGCTGCAGTGTGCCCGGAACAGTGAGCTACTGCCCGAAATCAATCACGAGCCGCGGCGGACCCGGCAGCGTGGAGACTTTGAAGGGCACTTCATCGCTGAGGGCGATGGCATACTCGACCACACCCTCGAAGTCGCAGATGCGGAAGACGTGGATCAGCGAATCCAGGGCGGGGCGAAGGTCCCGAACGGCCGTAGCCTGCCCCGCTTCATCGTGCGAGGCCGCCGGGCGAACGGTCACCAGGACGAGGCCAGCAGGCTTCGCACCATCGCCCACGAAGTTCGTGAGATCTTGACCGCTGCCGCAGGCGATGGCTGCAGGCGCGTACTTCACGCTGTATCCGGGGAGCTGGTCGCCGTTGAATTCGAACACGAGCCTGTCGAAGCCTGCCTGCTTGGCGGCTCGAATGTTGACGAGCACGGGCTGGCCGACGCCAGCTGGCGCCTCGACCTCCACCGGGTTCGTGCTGCCTTCGAATCCGCCGGGAGCAGTGGTCGCGTCTGGCGTTTCCACAGGAGGCGAGGTGGGGACGGCGGTCGGCGTGCCCGGGGCACTCGTCTCAACGGGAGTTGGTGTGTTCGGGGTGTCGTCATCGTCGCCACAGGCGGTTAGGAGGGCGAACGGGAGCAGCGCCATGAGTGGCAAGTAACGGAATCGCATACCCCTAGGATGCCCCACCGGGGTTCAGAGCGGGCAAAATTCAGAGGGAGGAGCCTTGCAGTATCCTGCCAAAAACGCAGGGATCGGCAGAAATGACAACAGAATCGACTTCGGGCCGGATCGGGTGGGTCGACTTGACGGTGCAGGATGCCGTGGGCGTGCGCGAGTTCTACGAGGCAGTGGCCGGGTGGACTCATGTTGAGGTTCCCGTCGAGGACCATGTCGACTTCTCGATGGTCCCACCGGGCGGAGATGCTCCGGTCGCAGGCGTGTGCCATCAGCTGGGCAAGAACGCGAATATTCCCTCGCAGTGGCTCATGTACATCACGGTTCCGGACCTTGATGCAGCAGTCCGTGCAGCGACCGAGCGCGGCGGCGCCGTGGTAGACGGCCCGACCAGCATTGAGGGAAGTCAGTTCGTCGTGCTCCGGGGCCTTGCGGGCGAGGTCTTTGCACTCTGGCAGGAAGGCCCTCAACCCGGGTAAGGCGAAGCCCACCGCTTTCTGCTTAACTACTCGGCCATGAGCAACCCCGTAATCATCGAAGCCGCCATCAACGGCGGGACTCCAAAATCGCGGAACCCCAACGCGCCGCGCACCCCTGCGGAGATCGCCGCCGACGGACTGAAATGCTTCGCCGCCGGCGCCGGTATTGTCCACAACCACAACGACGAACCCGTTGTCGGCGGGTCCTCAGAGGTCCATGCTCCGGAGCCCTACATCGAAGCCTGGACGGCGATCTTGCGGGAGCGGCCGGAAGCGCTGCTCTATCCGACGATGGCCAGTGGCGGCCCGAGCACGAGCATCGAGAAGCGATATGCCCACATCTCTGCGCTGGCTGTCGCGGGAGTCACGCGGATCGGGCTGGTCGATGCGGGTTCGGTGAACGTCGGGCCGATGGATGCAGACGGACTGCCGTCAGGCAACGGCACCTACGTGAACACCTTCGCGGACGCGCGCCACATGTTCGATACCTGCACGAAGCATGGCCTGGCGCCGAGCGTCTCGATCTTCGAACCGGGATTTCTGCGGGTGGCGCTCGCCTACCACCGGGCTGGGCGAATGCCGGCCGGGGCGCTAATAAAGCTCTACTTCGGCGCGAGCAACTGGGGACTCCCTCCTACACCAGCTTCTCTCGATGCCTATGTGGCCATGCTCGAAGGCACCGGATTGCCGTGGTCCGTGGCAGTGCTGGGTGGCGACCTGCTTTCGTTGCCGTTGGCGGAGTACGCACTGGAGCGGGGTGGGCACATCAGGGTCGGCCTGGAGGACTTCGGCGGCGACGGACAACCCTCGAACGTGGAACTGGTCGAGCGCGCTGTGACGTTGTGCCAGCGAAAGGGACGCACAGTCGCATCGACCGCGGAATCCGCCGAAGTGCTTGGGATTCCACCTTTACGTTAGTTGCTACTTTCGTAAGCGTTAGGTTACATTATGCCAATGGACGCGGCATTGCAGGCAATTGCTGAACCACGCAGGCGGGAGATTCTCCGGCTGGTGTGGTCGAGTGAGATGAAGGCGGGCGAAATTGCGAGGCACTTCGAAAACGAAGTGACCCGCCCGGCAATCTCACAGCACCTTCGCGTCCTGAAAGACGCCGGCCTCATCGACGAGCGCCGCGTCGGGACGAGCCGGCTCTACAGGGCGCGCCCGGAAGGACTCGCGGAGCTCCGCGAATACCTCGAGGAACTCTGGGACACGGGCCTGCAACGTCTCAAGTCGGCCGCAGAACGAGAAGCACTGAAGGAGAAACTACGTGGCACAGGCAACAACGACAACGAACGCGATTGAGCGAGAACTTCGCATCGAAGCTTCCCCCGCAATCGTCTTTGGCTACCTGATCGACCCGGACAAGATGGCCATGTGGATGGGCCGCGAAGTTCGAGCCGACGCCAGGCCCGGCGGCGCGTTGGAAATCGACTACAACCTGATGGACCGGATGCGGGGCGAATACATCGAGGTCGTACCGAACAGCAAGGTCGTCTTCAGCTGGGGCTGGTCGAGCCTTGGCAACCAGACGCCTCCCGGGTCGAGCAAAGTAGAAGTCACGCTGACCCCCGACGGCACTGGCACCATGCTCCGGCTCGTGCACTCTGGCCTCGAAGGCGCCGAAGCGGATAGCCACGGCCAGGGCTGGGACCTGTTCCTCGGGTTCCTCGCGGAAACCGCAAAGACCGGAAAAGCTGGCCAGCCAGCAGCAACGCCTCCGAATCCGTCGGAAGCCTACGCGATCCGTCTGAACGAACTTCTCTGCGACCTCCGCTACCTCATCGAAGACCTTTCGGACCCACAGTGGGGGAAAGTGTGCCCGGGAACCGGCTGGACAGTGGGAGTCACCGCCAACCACGCCGTTTCACACATTGGCCTGGTCGATTTCGCGCTGGCCGTGGCGTCTGGAGTTCGTTCGCCCCTTGCGGATATCACGCTCGAAGATCTGAACGCAGGTAATGCGAGCAACTCGGCCGCGAACGCCGGCGTTACCCGCGACCACGTGCTGGCGGAATTGAAGGCGAATGGCCCCAAGTCGGTTGAAGCCGTAAAGGCCGTAGACCCTGCCAAGCTGAGCGTCGCGCAGAAGATGGGTTTCGCGGGAGGCGCCGAAGTCCCGGTGGCGGCCCTGCTCGAAGGGCCACTCATCGGTGACCTCGAGGGCCACCTGGCAGATATCCGAGCTGGACTCGCGAGCTAACGAGGCGCGCCGGCCGGCTCCGGGTAGGCAGTCAATCCTGGAGGTCGGCCGGCCACTTCGTGTAAAACGGCCACGTGTCCTTCGTACCGAAATTCGCCCACCGCGTGTGGAGCGCATAGTCGACGTCGAGCTCGAAGAGCTGCTCAAAGTCGTGCTCGCCGATCCGGTTGTCGCACGATGCGCGGACAGCAATTCGAACGTCCGGCGAATCGATGGGGTGGGCGGGGCCGGTGAGGTAGAACTCCTCGCCATCGATCGTCGAATTCGAGGAATGCAGCGCGTACCGCCCATCCCGCAGCAGGTCCTGGTACTTCCACGACATCGAGACGATGAATGTGTACAGGCGGCCATCCGCGATCATCGGCATGACGGGGTGGACTCTCGGGCCTCCGTCTTTGCGGACCGTGCCCAAATACGAAACGGTGGCGCCATCGCCCTTCAATAGCCGCAGGCAGGCGTCGGCTACCTCGGGCGCCTGCGCTGCCATATCTCCCCAGCTGCTCATGCGGCTGCCATGATAGGTACTTCGGAGGCCACGCGGGCTTGCCGCTGTCGCGGGTCTCGTTGAGCCAAAGAAGCGCGTTACGGGCGAAGAACTCGGAGGCGCGACTTTCCCGTTCGGGAATTCCTCTTTCTACTTGTCTTATGAAATATCGGCGGATTGTCGCCAAGTTCGGCACGAGCCTGCTCACCGCAGGGTCGGACCGGCTCGACCTGCAGGCCATGGCCCAGCTCGTCGGGCAGGTTGTTCGGCTGCGCGAGCAGGGCTGCGAGGTCGTGGTGATTTCGAGTGGAGCGCAGGCGGCGGGACGCCACCGGCTTCGGGGACGACTTCCCGCTGGCCGAACACCCAGCCGCCAGGCGTTCGCCTCCGTGGGTCAGAGCCACCTCATGCAGAGCTGGGACGAACTCTTCGACTGGCACGAAATCGTGGTCGCGCAGGTGTTGCTCACCCGCCGCGACCTGACGGACCGGCTGGGCTACCTGAACGCCCGCAACACCCTGCGCGACCTCATCGAAGCGGGAACGGTCCCCATCGTGAACGAAAACGACGCGGTCGCGCTGGACCAGGTGCTGGCAACGCGCATCGGCGAGAACGACAGCCTCTCGGCCTACGTCGCGAACCTGATCGATGCCGACCTGCTCGTGATGCTCACGGACGTTGAGGGGCTGTTCGACGCCGACCCGAGGCTCAAACCGGAGGCGACGCTGCTTGAACGCGTGGACCGCATCGACGCCGCGGTTGAAGCCTTCGGCGGTGGCGCGAACGGTCCGGGTACTGGCGGCATGGCCACCAAGCTCCGGGCCGCGATGATCGCAACGCAGGCAGGAGTCGACGTGGTGGTTGCCAACGGCCGCCAACAAGACGTTCTCGTTGCCGTCGCGAACGGCGAAAGCCGCGGGACCTTCTTTCCGGCGCCTGGCGACCGCATGGAAAGCCGCAAGCGCTGGATCCTCGCGCACGTCCTACAGGACGGACACATCGTTGTTGATGCAGGGGCGGCGACGGCGCTCAAGGGCCAGGGCCGGAGCCTCTTGCCAGCGGGCGTCGCGGGCGTGGTTGGCACATTCCAGCGCGGCGATGCCGTGGAGATTCGCGGGCCGGGCGGCGAACGCGTCGCAGCGGGAACGACAAACTACAGCAGCGACGAACTCGCAAAGATTCGCGGACAAAAGTCCGACCGCATCGTCGAGACACTCGGGTACGCGTACGGAGACGAAGTCATCCACCGCGACAACATGGTGATGTTGTAGGCAGACTCGGGCGTCTACGGTTGCCTATTGGCCGCGGGGGCAGGCGAGCGCCTCGCGGAAGACCTCGCTGCCGGGGCTCGGTTCGGCGCCGACCAGCTTGGGCGTGAAGTTTGTGACCTGCAGTTTCTGCGCAGTGACGATTCCGGAAGACGGATCGCGGAAAGCCATCGTCGCGGTGTGAGGGCCAGCACCGAGCGGGACCGCTTCGCCGTCCTTCTCAAGTTCGAGCTGGAAGCAGACTGTGCCGACAAAGGTCGTGGTCGAACCAGCACTCCAGCGAGCGACCGTCTTGCCTTCAGATTCGATCCAGAGTTCGAACCCCGCGCCGGGGCGCGTCGCAACCTGGGCAACGATTTCGAGTGCAGGCGAGCCATTTTCGAGTTCGGCCCAGCGCGCCAGTCCGAAGTCCAGTTGCCACTTAGATGGCGGATCTTTCGCCTCCGGGGCGGTTTCGGGCGCGTTAAAGGCCGTGTTGCCAAAGGTCGTGCCGATGAGCGTCTTCAGCGTGGGGGAGGTGACGTAGGACTTGTCGGGCTTTTCGCATGCGCCGAAGCCAAGGGCCAGGACGAGCAAGACAACTGCGACAAGGTAGCGGGGCACGCAAACAAGCGTGGCCGCAAAGGGGCGAAGGCACAAAGGTGCGTAACGGTTCGATTTAGCTTGCCAACGACGCTTTACGATGTCGTTCATAGGCTGATGCGAAGAGCCTTACGCGGCGATACGCTTCCGGCATGGCCCTCACTTTTGACGAACTGACGCCAAGAGAACGAGAAGTGCTCGCCCTGATGGCAGAAGGGAAGACCAACGGGGACATCTCACGCGAACTCGGAATCAGCTTTCCGACCGCGAAGACGCACGTGAGCTCGATCCTCGGCAAGCTGGGCGCGAACTCACGAGACGATGCGGTTCGGCGCTGGGCGAGTGAGGCACAAGGCAGCCGCTGGACGCGATTCGGATTCGTACCGGTGCTGATGGTCGGGATGGCCGCCGTAGTAGCCGTTGCTGCTGTTGTTGTGGTCCGGACGCTATTCGTCGCCGGCCAGAGCGACGGCCGGCCCTCTGAGATTCGAATTCCGCTCGACCACCTGGCAGTCGGAACGCCGCTCCATGTGGACGCGCCCGGGCTCGGAACCTCGCCCTACGGAGCCGACCTTGGCCTCTTGCTCGTGCGGTTCGAGAACGGAACAGTACGCGCCTTCCTCGACCGCGACCCTCACACAGGTTGTGACGTCCCCTGGAATCCGGACTACGACCTTGCCCAGCTAGTCGGAGACGCTTCGGTGCCGAAGGGCGCCTTCAAGGCCAATTGCGGAGGTTGGGTCTTTCTGCTCACTGGCGAGAGAGTCTTCGGCGCCTCACCGAGAGGTCTCGATGAGTTTCCAGTCGAAGTTGTTGGCTCTGTCGCGGTCGTGAACTTGCGGTGGCTTCAGCTCGGACTCTGCGCGGCGCCAGAAGCGCTTCCGGACTGCTCCACACGCGACAGTCCAAAGCTCGTGCAGGTCATTCCGCCACCGATCATTCCGGACTATGGACATCGCACGCCGAACGCGGCAACGCAGGTCATCGTGCCCTAGCCCAGGACTCGCTCCAGCAATCGCACCGCCGCTCTCTTCGCCGTGCTGTTCACTTCGACCTGGGGACCGACGCAGCCGGGGCAGCCGTTTTCGCATTCACACGCTTTTGCGAGCGCGAGGCAGGCTTCGAGGAGTTGCTCGCGGATGTCGAAGAGTCGTTCGGCGAGGCCGACACCCCCCGGTGCCATGTCGTAGAGGTACACGGTCGGCAGTTCGGTGCTGGGGGCGCGCACCTGCACGTTTGCGCCGATGTCGCGGGCATCGCAGAGGCAGAAGATCGGCGCGAGGTTGCGCGCGAGTTCACCGATGCCCGAGAGCCCGCTGGCGATCTGTTCGCGATCCATTCCTGAGGTCGCCCTGTCATCGAAGGTGAGCCAGTAGGACGTCGTGTGGAGGTTCGCTTCGGGGATAGCGATCTTGCCCCAGCCAACGTTCTCGTGGGTGTAGAGCTTCACCTTCTTGAAGATGGTCGCGAGGAACGTGATGGCGACTTCGCCCATGTCGTGTCGGCCGGCGGCAGCAGGTTCGCTTCGGAACTCGTCGAGGACCTTTAGCTCCACGGCGAGTTGGGCATCGGTGTAGTAGTCCACCGCGACGGGCGTGACGAACGCCTTCTTGTCGTCCCAGTCGAGGTACTCCACCTGGTACTGCTGGCCGCGGTGGATGTAGATGGCGTCTTCGTGGATCAGGAGCGGCGCACTGGGGCTGTCGCATTCGCCGATAACCCTCGGCTGCGGGCCTTGCTCGATGATCACGAAGTTGTCGGTGCTGGCCGTTCTCAAGCTGACCTGTTCGGCCGGGTAGGCCTCGCTCATCCAGTGGTAACGGTTGTTCGCCTTCTGGATGACACCATCTTCAGCGAGGATGTCGAGCAGTTCGTCGGTGTTCGCGCCGAACACTTCGCCAACGGTGAACGGCAGTTCGAAGGCCGCGCACTTCAGGTGGCTGGCCATCACGAAGAGGTTGTCGGGGTCGATGAGGCCCGCGCTCGATGCTGCCTTCGAAGACGAAGTCCGGATGCGTGGCGACAAACTGGTCGAGCGGGTTCGACGACGCCACCAGCACCGAGAGAGCAGATTCTCGGCTGCGGCCCGCGCGCCCAAACTGTTGCCAGAGGCTGGCCAGCGAACCGGGATAGCCGGTGACGACGCTCGCGCCCAGGCCACCGATATCGATACCAAGTTCGAGGGCATTGGTGGCGACGACGCCGCGGATGGTGCCGTCGCGCAGACCTTTTTCGACTGCCCGGCGCTCGTTCGGCAGGTAGCCGCCGCGGTAGCCGGTGACACGTTCGGGGTCGCCGGGTTTGTTCCGGAGCGAATCGCGGAGATAGGTGAGAAGCAGTTCCACGCGGGTGCGGCTGGGGGCGAACACGATTGTCTGGATGCCGGAGCGGATCAACTCGGCGCCAATGTCGCGGGCTGCCTTAATCGAGGATTGGCGGATGCCAAGTTCTTTGTTCACGACCGGCGGGTTGTGGATGACGACGACGCGCTCGCCGGCCGGGGCGCCATTGTCATCGACCAGTTCAACCGTGTCGCCGACGAGCGCAGTGGCGAGTTCGCCGGGGTTCGCGATGGTCGCCGAGCAGAGGATGAAGGTCGGGTCGGAGCCGTAAAACTGGCAGATGCGGCGGATGCGCCGAATAACGTTCGCGAGGTGGCTGCCGAAAACGCCCCGGTAGCTGTGGACTTCATCGATGACCACGTACTCGAGGCTTTCGAACAACTGCATCCACTTCGTGTGGTGGGGAAGGATCGCGGTGTGGAGCATGTCCGGGTTGGTGAGGACGATGTGCCCCGCCTGGCGGACGGCCCGGCGAGCATCGGCGGGAGTATCGCCGTCGTAGGTGAAGGTTCGGATGTCGGCACGCAGGTCTGTTACCAGACCGTGGAGTTCGTCCAGCTGGTCCTGGGCGAGCGCTTTCGTGGGAAAGAGGTAGAGCGCGCGGGACGACGGGTCCTTCAGGATTGAAGAGAGGACCGGGACGTTGTAGCAAAGCGTCTTGCCGCTGGCCGTTGGCGTGACCACGACTGTGTTCTTGCCTTCGAGGGCGTTGCCGATGGCGGCCGCCTGGTGGACGAACGGGCGCTCAATGCCTCGCTTGCGAAGCACAGCCGTGACCCGCTCGTCGACGCCTTCGGGCCACTCCCCGAAGCGGGCCGGCCGCTCTTCGATGCGACGGACGTGAGTTTCGGTCGGCTTCGCCTGGAGCCCAGCGACCACCTTCTCCGCGATGACAACAGGCGGAATGGGCCGAACGGCAGGGACCGGATACGCCGGTGGCGGCTTAACCATTATGGGTCTCGGATTGTGGGTTTCGAACTGCGGCCACGTTCCTCACCTTGCCGGGCGAAATTCGCACAGATGTTCGCATGAGTATGCGGCGGATTGTCAAAAGAGGAAAGATTGGCGCGGAGGGGTGATCGGATAGCCCGTGCCATCCGCCTGTGGGATGTCCGAGCGGGACGGTACTATCGACGGATGAGCACTCCTCCAATCATCCTCGTCCCCGGTTTCTGGCTTGGCGCCTGGGCGTGGGACGAAGTCGCCAGCCTCCTTCGCGCCGAAGGCCACGAAGTCATTGCCCTTACACTGCCGGGCCTCGAATCGGTGGAGACCGACCGATCGAAGATCACCCTGAACGACCACGTCGATGCCATCTGCGAGGCGATCGGAGCCGCGGGACGACCCGTTGTGCTCGCCGTACACAGTGGCGCAAGCGTCCCCGGCTATGGCGCGAGCGACCGCCTGCCAGAGCGAATCGCGGCCATGGTGTACGTGGACACCGCCCCGGCCACCGGCGCGATCGACCCGGACAAGGACGGCGCGGAAATACCCCTCTGGTCGGCGGAAGAGCTGGCCGAATCCGAGAACCTCGACGGGTTGAGCGAGGCGCAACTGGCCACGTTCCGTCGGCGTGCAGTGCCCCAGCCGGGCGCCGCCTTCCGCGAAGGGCCGACTCTTTCCAATCCGGCGCGACTGGACATCCCGAGCACGGTCATCTGCACCGGATTCACTTCAGAGCAGTACAAAGAGGCCGCGAAGGCCGGTTACCCCTGGATGAACGGGTTGAACGAGGTCCGAAACCTGACCTACATCGACCTCCCCACGAGCCATTGGCCGATGTGGTCTCGGCCGAAGGAACTCGCGGAGATTCTCAGAAACGTAGCGAAGGCGGCGGGCGACTAAATCTCGCCGCGGCGCTCGTCCCCTGGCTGGAGTACACCCTCCGCGCCAAGAGCCGCCCCCATCAGTCGCATCTCGCGACCAAGGCGGGTGGTCTTTTCGGCGATGCCCGCCATGTAGGTGCGAGTCGGCGTGACCTTCACCCAGAGACGGCGGCGGGGGACGTAGAACGTTATCCCGAGTCCTATGACGGCCATCCCGACAGCGACCCAGATGAAGGTGTCGCCCGGGTCTCGCCGAACACTGACGCCGGACGCTTCGATTTGACCGCGGAAGGTGTACGTGTAGCCGCCGCTGCCCTTCACGGGCCGGTCTTTCCCGAGAATGACGTTGTCATCGGCGATGCCGGAAACGTAGAGATACGGCGTGCCATCGACCGTCGTGGGCATCTGAACGGTCGCGCCCGCATCGCTCGTGGCACCGGGCATGTCGAGGACATGGATCGCCGGGATTGAAACGGCCGTCTTGAACGTGATGCGATTGCCGCCGGCGAGGATCGATTCACCCGGCGCCAGCGTGGCCGGGTTGACTTCGTTCCCGGCGATCAGGAGCGACATCTTCCCGTCGACGATGCGCCAGGCGACTTCGTAGGAAGGCCCGGTCGTCGCGCCCGGCTCCGACGGGAAAACAAGGGTTGCAGTGGCGTAGTCGTCGCCGCGTGCAGGCGTGTCTCCAGGGTCAGTCCCCATCTGCGGGAGTACACCTTCGAACAGGGTTTGTCCTTTGCTATCCGTGACGAAGAAGGCCGGGACGGCCGTGGTTTCGCTGTTGAAGTCGAGGTTGGTATCGAAGACCACGCGGCCGTCAGCGTTCGTGATGCGAAGGGCCGCGATGTCGTTGAACCAGGCCGCCTGGTGGACCTTGTAGCCGAAAGCACGGCAGGGGTCGTTCACGCTAGTCTTGCAGGACTTCACCTCGTCGCCGCGCCGGACTTCGATCAGGCTGTAGTAGTCGACGACATTGTTGTCTGCATCGAGGCCGCGATAGGCGTCGTTAACCGTGATAAAGAGCTGATTCGAGCCTGGCTTGTCGAAGAGGGCGGCCTCGGGAGCGCCTTCCGCGAAGATGTAGGTGCGGTCGAAGCCGGCCATGGTGGTCAGCAGAGCGCCGATGAGCAGCATGAGCAGGGCGAGGTGGCTGAGGAAGGTGCCGTACTGGCTCCAGCCGAAGCGATCGGCGAACAGGTAGGTGGCGCCGTCTCGCTCCTGGGCATGAACAACCCTGTAGCGCCGTTTCTTCAGCAACGACTCGACCGCCTGGGAACCGCCATCATGGGCAAAAGACGCACGATGGTGGGCGCGCTCGAAGTAGGCATCGGACACAGTCAGGGCCGGGCGCTGGACGCTGCGCCAGGTGGGCCGAAAGCGGCTGACGGTGCAGACGGTGACCGCGACGATGATCACGGCCCAGAGTCCGTTGAACCACGTCGAATGGAAGACGTCGAAGAGTTGCAGGCGGTCCATCGGTTCCGTGAACGAGCCGTAAGTCTTTTCCCGGAGCCCCATCCACGCAGAGCGCGCGGCCGGGTTGCCACGCATGGGCCCCGGCACCTGGGGCAGCACCGTACCGACAAGCCCCGCGACGAGCGCGAGGCCGACCAGGAAGAGGGCGAACTTCACGTTCGTCAGGAGGTTCCAGATGGTGCGAAGCGGATCGAGGCCGGAAGGCGGTGCCATTTCGGATTTCGGATTCCGGATTTCGGATTTCGGGAGGGCGGTCAAAGGAGGCCCTCTTTCGCCTGAGCGTGAATCGAGAGTCGCCAGATCATTGGAGCTTCGCTTCGATATCCGACATTTCGGCCTCAGAAATGCGACCGTAGAAGATCTGTTCGACGACGCCATCGGGAGCGATCAAGAAGCTCACCGGCAGACCTCGCCCGACGCCGTACGCCTGCGAGACTTCGCCTGAGGTATCGAGCGCGACCGGATACGTGACTCCAAAGTCATCGGCGAACTCACGCGCAGCGGAAGCGCGCTCCTGCCAGTTCACACCGAAAACCACCAGCCCCCGGTTGCCATTGTGCTCGTAGAACGACTGCAGGTCGGGAGTTTCATCGCGACATGGGCCGCACCAGCTCGCCCAGAAATTGAGCAGCACATACTTGCCTCGAAAGTCGGACAGGGTGCGCGTTTCGTTTTCGAAGCCGGCGAGCTTGAAGTTGGGGGCGGCACGGCCCTCGCGGGCCGCAGCTGATTGGTCAGTCGGGTTGTTCGGGAGATCAACGATGCCGAGCCCGGGTGTGCTGGCGGAACCAGAACCGCCGTTGTCGCGGAATTCGAGGTACCAGATGGCAGCGCCAACGACGAGCACGATCAGCGCCGCCAGGCCGAGGGTAGAGCCGGGCCCGGAGTACTCGCGCCGCCGTTGCGGACGTTCGTCGGGGAGTGGTTCAGTCATGGTTATGGCGCCCGAACGAGGGTACCAGAGGGGCGGGTTCGGGGGAGTAAGGGCCGGCACTTCAGCCTAAATGCGGAAAGATTGCCTCGACAACAGCCTCCGGGCTCTGCGTGGCGTCGATGACCAACCAGCGGTCAGGCTCCGCGGCTGCCTGTGCGAGGTAGCCTTCGCGCACGTTGCGATGGAACTCGAGGCCTTCGAGGCCGGTGCGGATTGCTTCGGTTTCGCCGAGCTTGCGGCGCAGGCCGACTTCCGGGTCGATGTCGAGGTAGACCACGAGGTCGGGTTCGAGCCCACCAGTGGCGGCGGCGTTCGCAGCGCGCACGGCAGTTTCGTCGAGGCCGCGCGCATGCACCTGGTAGGCGAACGTGCTCGGCGCGAACCGATCGCAAATCACAGTCTCACCGCGCGAAAGGGCAGGGCGGATGACTTCTTCGACGAGCTGTGCCCTCGCCACAAGGAACGCGAACAATTCGGCCCACGGCGAGAGGTCTTCGTGGAGGAGGCCGCGCACCAGTTCTCCAGCCTTCGTCCCGCCTGGTTCGCGCGTGTGCACCACAACGTTGCCGGTCGCGCGCAGGCGCGAGGCAATGGCTGCCGAGGCGGTCGATTTGCCTGAGCCTTCCCCACCTTCGAAGACGATGAACCGTGGCCGTTTCATTTCAGGCACAGGGTAACCGCGCCACGCTGGAAAGGCATCGCGCCAGGAGCGAAAGTCTGCCGACTAACGGCCGGGCATGATCTTCACTCGGCGCTGCGGGTCTTTCCCAGAACTGGTGCTATCGAGGTTGTAGCGCGTGGCGAGCTGGTGCTGGACGCGACGGACGTAGCTGTTCGCGGGCGGCAGTTCCACGGGCCGGCCATCCTCGATCACTTTTGCGATGGCGTCTTCCGTTTCGCGGAAGACATCGACCATCGGGTCGCGGCGCGGCGCCCGGCTCGAATCGAAGCCATCGGCCCGGAATTGCTGCAGCGCCTGCTCGAGGTGGAAGCCGCTGTTGCTCTTCACCACGTACATCGGGAGGTTGCGTTCTTCGGCGTCGCGAAGCGCGGCCGGCTTCGAGCGGTAGTGGCTGCGCATGGTAAGGACGGCATCGGCGACGCCAATCTCCTCGACCATTTCGATTGGCAGGCCGCTGTTGCGAATTGCCGCTTCCAGGCGCGAGCGCGGAATACCGAACGGATAGAGGTGGATGACACGGCGCGCTTCTGTTCGGGCCGGAGCTTCCGAAGCCGCAGGAGCAGAATCGGGCTCGAACAGGTCTGCATCGCGGTGTTCCCGGACGTGACCGCCGCTCCGCCGGTGAGCGGGTTCGCCCCAGCCGCTCCGTTGCGGACGAGCGCCGCCAGAAAGCAGCCCGGAAGAGGCGCGATCGGGCTCGCGCTGTGGCTCTTCGATGATTTCGACGCGGCCCGTGGTGCTGAGCTGACGGGTCTCGGGGTTGGCGAGGTACCCGCGAAGCATCGCATCGACGGTATCGGCCACGTTCTTGTGGAGCGCCACGCGCTTCCAGCTCTCGATTTCGATCACGACATCGAAGGTTGGCGGAGCCTTCCGCTCGAGAATGGACTTCTGCGTGCCGCGGCGACGCGCTTCTTCGTCGCCGAGGGTAACCGACTGGATGCCACCGATGAGGTCGGCGAGGGTCGGGTTGAGCATCAGGTTTTCGAGGGAGGTGCCGTGGGCTGTACCCACCAGTTGGACGCCTCGTTCCGCGATAGTGCGAGCAGCCTGGGCTTCGAGTTCGGTGCCGATTTCATCGATGACGATGACTTCCGGCATGTGGTTCTCGACGGCCTCGATCATCACCGCGTGCTGCGCCGCCGGTGTCGCGACCTGCATTCGGCGCGAACCGCCGATCGCAGGATGCGGAACGTCGCCATCGCCACCGATTTCGTTGGAGGTGTCGACGATGACCACCCGCTTGTTCGCATCGTCAGCGAGGACGCGGGCGACTTCACGCAGCATGGTGGTCTTGCCAACGCCCGGCTTCCCAAGGAAGAGAATGCTCTTGCCGCCAAGGACAAGGTCTTCGATCACTCGGATAGTGCCGTAGACGGCGCGGCCGACGCGGCAGGTGAGCCCGACGATCTTGCCGCGGCGATTGCGGATGCAGCTAATGCGGTGGAGCGTGCGCTCGATGCCGGCGCGGTTGTCATCGCCGAAGTCGCCGATGTGCTCGATCACGAACTGGAGGTCTTCCTCGGTCACTTCTTCGTGGCTAAGGACGACTTCGCGACCGGGATAGCGGGCCTCGGGCAGACGGCCGAGGTCCATGACGACCTCAAGCAAGTCGACACGCTTCTCGGGTTCGTGAAGCGATTCGACGATGCGAGGCGGGAGTGCCTCAAGCAGTAAGTCCAGGTCGTCGGTGACGATCTGTTCGTTCGGAAAGATAGTTTTCGAGGTTGCAAGCTGTGTCACGGCTGTTATTGCGGCAGCGCCATCGATTCGGCGGGAACCGCTACGACCTCCTTCAACGAATTCAAGACTGCGAGCCTGCGAGCGCTCATCAGGCGGACGCCCATTTGAGGGTAACCGCGTTCGACCGCGGCAGATTCAATTGAGGACTGGTGCTCGGCGATAACCAGCGTGCCATGCCGGCTCGCGTGGCGCTCGACGAGGTCAAGCGTCGCTTCGACAACACCGCCATCGGGGTCATCGATGAGCACGTAGCTTTCCCGTTCGCCAACGCCGACCCAGGCTGCCAATGCGCCCTGGGGGCCATCGAGGACGTACTCCCGTTCGGTGTCGCAGGTATCAAGGACGGAGCGCCACTCCTGCTGTGTTGGTGCTTCGTGGCGGCGAACGTTTTCAGGGACGGCGCGGCAGTACAGGCGGAAGATGCCGTGGCGGTCGGCGCGGTTGGCCTGCCTGTACGGCGACTCATCCGTCCCACCCCTGCCCTGGCCCACCGCATACAGGCGTTCCAACCGGTATGCGAAGAAGCCGCCCTTGCGCAGCGCCTGGGCGTGCGGCGAACCTTCGGCAAAACGAAGATAAGCCGTGCGGCCACCGCGCTGTGCGACCTCCTGAGCGAGACCGTCGCAGAGAGCAATGATCGTCTCGTCGTCCTTGTCGCGGGCGAATCGCAGCGAATCGACTTCCCAGCCGGCGCCACCGGAAAGCTCGCGCGCAACGCTCACGCCGCGATAGCCGAGGCCGCGACGGACACCGAGGACCGAAGTTCGCGGAACCTTCGGCAGATGGGTCAGGCCGGTGGCCGCGAGGCCGCTGCTGACAAGCAGGTTTTCGCCCCCGCGCGTTGCGATGACTTCGGTGCTGAGACGCCCGAGCTGAGGCCAGAGCGTAGCTGCATCGATGGGACTGAGCGGTTCGGCTCGAAGTTCACTCATAGCGCCACCGCCGCCGCCGTGCCGATCGTCACGAATAGCTGATGCAGGCGGGTGTCACCCGTCAGCTCGGGATGAAAGGACGTTGCGAGCATGTTGCCCTGGCGGGCGGCGACGATGGTGCCGTCCTCCAGCGTGCATATCGCGCGCGCGGGTTCGGAAACACTCTCGATGAGCGGCGCCCGGATGAAGACCGCATGGAACGGCGGACCCTCGACACCCTCAACGGTGAGGTTGGCTTCGAAACTATCGACCTGGCGGCCGAAGGCATTTCTACGCACGGAAATATCCATCATTTCGATCCCGGGCCGATCGAGGTTGTCGACCCGCTTCGCGAGGAGAATTGCGCCGGCGCAAGTGCCCCAAACGGCTCGTCCGCTCGCGCAGATAGTCGCGCAGGGGCTGCTGAAAGCCATTACTCAGGATGAGACGGGCAATGGTCGTGCTCTCGCCGCCTGGGATGATGAGGGCTTCGGCATCGTCGAGTTGTCCCGGCTTGCGGATCTCATGGACGGCGTGGCCCATGCTTTCGAGGATCTCGCGATGTTCGCGAAAGTCACCCTGGAGAGCGAGGACGCCGACGGTAAGCGGCCGATGGCCATTGAGAGAAAGAGTCATAGCGAACCGGGTCCGGAGCGCAAGGCGGCCATTGTTCCGGTGAACCGCCGAATGGGGCGAACGGCCGAGAAATGACGCATCTGTAACAGTAGCGGGCACCCTGTGCGAAGTACCTCTCAGTGTACTGCATTGGCCAACGCCGGCGATGATGCTCTTTGCGTTAACCTTTCGCTAAGGATTCCGGGCGCTCGATGGCCGAATGTGCTACCATGTAGCACATGAGAAGAATCGGGATTCGCGAACTTCGTCAGAACGCCAGTCGCTACATTCAGCTGGTGAAAGAAGGCGAAACGATCGAGGTAACTGATCGCGGCGTGCCGGTGGCCTGCCTGACTCCGTTGCCGGAACCGGTCGAAGTCACCCTATCGAGCGGATGAAACGAGCAGGGCAAGATCCGGCCTGGGACCCAGGACTGGGAGATTCTGAACCCCTTCACTTGCATCCCGGAAACGCCGTCTAGCGAAATCCTTGAGCGAACTACGGGAAGATCGGCTGTAGTTGGTCTGGTACTGCGACGCTCGGCGCTAATGAAACTCGTCATGGACGAAGCAGAGACTCCCGCCCTTCGAGGAGGCGATCCAGGGTACGCGTGCTGATCTCCAGTGAGCTGTCTGTGACCGAAGTCAGCCGGGGGGCGATGAGGCGCGGTGAAGCGGCCTCTCGGCGGCGCTGCGGGCATTGGAAAGCGTCGAGTCTGGATATCGGTGGATTCAGCAGGATTCTGCGAAACCGCCGCAGAGCTTCGAGCCACGGGCGTTGCGGACCCTCGACGCGATTCACCTGGCTATCGCCCTTGCCTTGGGCAGAGATTGCGAAGGAATCATCACCTACGACATCCGCATGCAGACCGCCGCGCGCGAGGCGGGCTTGCTCGTTTTGGCGCCGGGGATTAACAGCTAGAGCTGGGTGACGATCGGCAACAGCGCCGAGAGCAGGACGCCAAGTTGAAGACCGCGCGTCATTGGGCCGGAAATCGAAGCATCGTCATGGACGAGGTAATGATTGCGGCGCCCCTGGCGCTCCCGAGAGATGAATCCTGCCTTCTCCAGGTCAGCAACGATTCGCTTCACGGCGCGCTCGCTGATGCTGACCTTGGTCGCCAGTTCACGCAGGCGAATGTCGGGCTCTTCCGTAACACAGAGGAGCACATTTGCGTGGTTAGTTAGAAAGTTCCAGTCAGACATCGTGGGATCGAGATTACCCCTTTGCCAGTTTGGCTTCCACTAGTTTTGGTGAAGCAAACGAAAAGCTCGGTTGGAGTTACCTTTCCACCGAAAAGCCGGACAGCTGCAGGTCGACGGGAAGGACGGAAGTCTCGATTCGTTCAACGGCGGCTTCAGCGGGACCACGCTTACACGCGACAACAAACTGCTTGATGAACCGGCGTTCGCCCTGGACGATCGCTTCGCAGCTCCCATCCTCTAACTGGCGGCAACTCCCGTAGAGATAGAGCGAATCGGCCACGTTACGAAGCCACAGCCGGAACCCGACGCCCTGGACCTTGCCGTAAATGAGAATCCGTTGCCGCTCGGGCACGTAGACATCGATCTTTGCCACATCATGGATATCGGCTCGTCGGGCGGGAAAGTTCACCGGCGGCGGAATTTTTCTTCGCCGCCGGTGAGACTGGAACGTCCTAAATGAGTTCGGCCGGGGTCAGGCCGAAGTTCTTCAGAACGTCGACCGCGTAGGTGATGTGGCCCGAATTCACCTCGGGGTTTCCGTGAACGAGATGGAGACAGGCTTCGGCCATGTTTTCAACCGGCACGGCCATGTCCTTGTTCGAATCGTTCACGAGGCCGTGGTGCAGCACGCCAGGCGTGGCGATCAGGCCGGGCGAGATGACGTTTACGCCGATGCTGTCGTTGCTGGCTTCTGCGGCGAGGCCGGTTGTGAAGCGCTCGAGGGCGGCCTTGCACATGCCGTAGACGGTGCCGCCACGGCCGGGGGCGTTGGTCTTCGGGTGAAGCGCGGCGTGCGAGGAGATGTTGAGGATCCAGCCGGACTTCCGCGCCCGCATCTTCGGGAGGACGAGCTGGGCGAGGTGGAACGGACCGTACACCTGGACTTCCATCATCAATTTGAAGCGCTTCTCCGGGAAGTCATCGACCGGGATGAAGTAGGTGATGGCGGCGTTGTTCACCAGAATGTCGACCGGGCCGAAGGCCGCTTCGGTCTCCTTGATCAGATTTTCGCGCTCTTCCTTGCTCGAAAGGTCGCATTTCACTGCAAGGGCTTCTCCGCCGGCGTCCTTAATCCGCTTGACGACGCCGTTGATGCTGCCCGGAAGGATGTGGTCGCCGTCATCCACGGTGCGCGCGGAAACGACGACTTTCGCGCCTTCCATCGCGTAGCGCAGTGCGATCGCTTCGCCGATGCCTCGCGAAGCGCCGGTGATCGACCGCAACTTTCCCGGCGAGCACGCCGGACTTGTTGACTGTCGCTGTCATATTGAGTCTCTCCATAGTTGAAATGTGCCCGCCAATCTTGCGAGCAGAACCGTGCAATGTCACGAGCGAACCGATCTTTCCACTTATCCGACTGTTTCGTTTAGGGCGGGTAAGCTTGGCATTCGTCCGGTTTTACCCTGAGTTCCGGGCGGAAATGGATGGCCTGATGTTCCGACGCGCCCTTCTTTTGCTGGCGGCCTGCCTGGCCGTGGTCGCTCTTGCCGCCTGTGGCGGCGATGACGACGACCTCAGTGGATCAGACTTCAGCGGACCCCCACGAGACCCGGCGAAGAACGTGCCCACCGATCAGCTCGGAAAGATCAACGTCATCCCGGCCGGCTCCGATTGGTACGTCGGCCAGAACAACTTCGTCTTCGGTATCACCGATAGCAAGGATGAACCGCAGGGCGGGGCGAAGGCCGTAGCCACGTTCTACGACCTGCGCGACCAGGCGTAATCCGAAGCCGATGTTCACGGTCGAGGCGGTGCAGAGCGCGCCGGGCGTTGGCACGAAGGAAACGGTGGTCCACGCCAACGGCGAGACCCACGTGCACGGCGGCCAGGACGACAACCGCGTCGGCTACTACGTGCCGGCGAAATTCACCTACGCGGGCCAGTGGGGCATCGCCGTCGAAGCCACCCTGAAAGATGGCACCCAGGGCGTCGATAGCATCGGTTTCGCCGTCTACGAAAAGTCGAACATCGTGGCTGTCGGGCAGCCGGCACCGAAGAGTGACAACCTCACGAAGAAGGATGTCGCCGACATCAGTGAAATCGACTCGGGCACCCCGCCGAACGACATGCATGACGTGAAGATCAAGGACTCAATCGCCGCCGGCAGGCCGCTGGTGGTGGTGTTTTCGACTCCAGCGTTCTGCACTTCGCGTTTCTGCGGACCGGTGAACGAAGAAGTTGAGTCTCTACAGACGAAGTACAAGGGCACCGTCGACTTCGTCCACATCGAAATCTGGCGGGACTTCAATAAGGGTCTGATGAACCCAACAGCGCGAGAATGGCTGTTGTGGCCGGACGGTTCGCTGCGAGAGCCGGTGGTCTACGCGATCGGCAAGAACGGCATCGTTTACGACCGATGGGAAGGCCCGGCGGCGGCAAACATCATGGAGGCCAGCGTGAAAGCGATTTCCGAGGGCGCCACAAAGTAAGGCGCCGCCGGAAGGTCAAAGGCCGGGGCGTATTGACTCGGCAGGCTCGGGCGTGCGTTGCTTCTGACGTGCAGGAACAGGCTCCGATGGCCGTGGGAATTGTTGGCGCAGGGCGCCTGGCTACGTCGCTGGCGGCTGGACTCGCTGAGGGCCGGGTACCACGGTAAGTGTGGTGGCGAGCGCCCGCCTTGAATCGGCGCGGGCGCTGGCACGAAGCATCGAACCGACGGCTACCGCGACGGACGACGTGGCACAGGTAGCCAGCCAGGCTGACCTCATCTTTCTCACTGTGCCCGACTCGCAGGATCGAGGAAACCTGCGCGCTGATCCCGTGGAACCGGGGCCATGTTGCTGTCCATTGCAGTGGGGCACTCGGCCCCGAAGTGCTTGGAGCCGCGAGCAACCAGGGTGCCTCCGTTGGATGCCTGCACCCGCTTCAGACATTTCCTTCTCGCTCGCCCGAACCGGACCGATTCAAAGGAATCTTTTGCGGGATTGAAGGACAGGAACCGGCCGGGTCACTGCTTGAACGAATCGCGACCGACCTCGGATCGGTGCCGTTTCGGCTCGAAGGAGTGGACCGGGCCCGGTATCACGCCGCCGCGGTGATGGTGAGCAACCTGGTGGTGGCGCTCGCGAGCGCTGGCGGCAGGCTCTGGGAATTGGCCGGCCTCGAGCCGAGTTCAGGACGCCAGGCGCTCGCGCCGCTGATGCTGGCGGCGGCGCAAAACGTTTCGAAGATGGACCTGGCGGAAGCGCTGACCGGGCCAATCGCTCGCGGAGACGTTGCGACGGTGCAACGGCACCTCGAAGCGCTCGGGCAGGACCCGTCGCTGCTCGAGATATACCGAATGCTCTCCACCGAGTTGATGCGGCTCCCGCTCGGACATGACCCCGCGATTGATGCGCGCCTGAGGGACATCCTGGAACGCTAGGTCTCTTCGGCTTCCAGGGGGACGAACGGCGGCGTCCCGTCTGAGCGTCTCCGGCATGAGGAAGAACATCAGGGCCGCGCCGAGGATACCGATGCCGCCCATGCTGACGGAGGCCGCCGCCAACGAGGCGATACCCGTGACCCCCGCGACGATGAGCGGACCTCCCGCCGTCCCGATGTCGCCGCAGACGCGCCATGCGCCCAGGAATTGCGCCCGCCCGGCGACCGGCGAGAAGTCCGCGCCGAGGGTCATGACGATGCCGCTGCCGAGGCCGTTGCCGAAGCCAACAAGCAGGCCGACGACGACCATGGACCAGAATCCGCCGGTCAGCGGCACGAGCGACATCCCAACCGCCATGATGGCGAGGCAGGGCAGGGCAACCGCTTTTCGGCCCCACCTATCCATGACACTGCCCGCGGGGTAGAAGAGCAGCATTTCCATGCCCATGGAGATGCCGAAGATGAGGCTGATGGCGCTCTCATCGAGGCCGATGTGATCGCCCCACAGTGGAAGGACGCCCTGCCGGGTGGCGCGGAGCGCGCCGATCGCAGTGACACCGATGCCCGCCGTCATGAAGACGTTCGCGTTTTCGCGCACCACCTTCGTGAAGTTCACGTGTTCGTGCTGGGCCGCGGGGAAATTGCCTTCGCCGCGCATGAGGAACACGAGGAGTGCGCAGGCAAGGACCGCGGTGACGAGGTGGACGTAGTAGGCGCCTTCGGTGCCTGCCCAGATCGCTACCGCCGCGCCGAGAAACGGGCCGACGAAATTGCCAACGCGATTCACGCCGCCGAGGGTGCTGAGCGCACGGCCGCGAAGGTTCACGGGCATGACATCGGCCACGTAGCTCAGGCGGGCGAGGAGCCAGACCGACCAGCCACATCCCATGAGGAAGGTGAACGCCGCGAACGGCCAGATGCCCGGGACTGAGAGCAGAACCGGCGAGAGCGACGATGACGAGCAGGGTGCCCACGACCATCGCCTTTTGCTCGCCGAACTTCGAGACCATCCAGCCGGAAGGGACATCGAAGGCGAGCACGCCGATGCCGCGAAGGGCGACGATGAACCCGGCGACGGCGAGGGACGCACCCTGGTCACGCGCGGCGAGCGCAACGATGGGGATGACTGCGCCCTGGCCCGACGGCAAAGAGGAACGTCGGCACATACACCGAGAGCCCAAGCGAGCGAAGCGTGGGGGTATTCGGAGCCGGGGAAGCCATGTGAAACGGATCCTACGATGCCGTAGGTATGGGCGATAAGTCAGACGCTACGGCGGTGTCGAAGGCCGGGTCTAGCCCTGGCCGCCCTGCTCCGCGGGGGCACCCGCCCGGCGATCTTCCGCATCGTCTGCCGACTGGGCGGCCGATGCCGCCCCGGTAGCGTTCTCGTCGGTGCGCTTCATCGATTTTTCGCGCGCGTCGCGCCTGCCTCGCAGGCTGCGGGCAAGGCCGGACAGTGCGATGGCGAAGCCGGTCGAGCTGATAACGAATACCGCGCGAAGGCGCTGTTGGATTGTTCAAGGAGCTACCTCTTCGCCTGCTTGGTTGGGAAAGGTCGTTACGAGCCTGTACTTCTCAAAGAGGCCCTTGCGGGTCGCGCGGATCACGGCGAGAGAGCGGGGCGAAGCTGGCCAGGAACAAGAACGAGAGCACCAGCCCAACGCAGCCGACGAGCATGAGGATCACGCCAACCACCTGGATATCGAGGCCGGTGACGGTGCCGCTCACTGCCCAGGCAAGAATCGCGCCGACGGCGACCAGGAACAGGCTCAGCCCAACGGTTCCATTTCCACTGTACATACTTCTAACCCCTCCATCGGGCATAAACGTTCTTCGGCGAGTCCGTCCGCACGGACGCTCTATGTGTCTGGCCAATCGGGCCGCGTATAGCGGACGTCGAACTGATCCGCGGCGTGGCGGTGAAACGTCCGCTGGATGAAGGAGTCGTCCACCGTGATGGAGCGAACCCGCTGGGTCGTCCAGCCACATCCGATCATTCGAAGTTCGTCCTTGTGGAACGCAGCCTCGTTCGCGTAGCGCTTACTGCTGCGAATTCCGCCGGGCATTGAAGTTCCAGACATCATGCCGAGCTCACCGTGCGGCCCGCGGAAGCGCAGAGCGGTCATATCAGTCCGCGTCTGCCACGACCGCCGGGTGACCGCCCGGAAGACGACGATCACCGCCACGGCGCCAAGCACTGCGATCACAAGGCTGCGGACATTGAAGCCCGTCACATCGCCATAGCCCATCGCCACACTTACGAATCCGCCGACGATCGCGCCCGCGACACCCAGCAGCGTTGTTATGACGACGCTTTGAAGTCCCATACCGACGCCGCCACCGAGCACCAATTGCGCGATAAATCCGGCCACCAGGCCGACCAAAATCCAGGTCAACAATCCCAAGGTATTCCTCTTCGCTCGACGCTAGGTCGAGTCTTCTATACACCCATCATCTACCCATATCTACGCCTCCGTCTGTCAGAAAGTAGCAGACGGGGAGTTCGTACTTGAGTGAGGCCCGCAGCCGGTCGAACTGCTGCACGATCACCTGGTAACACTCACAGGCCGCTCGCTCGTGCCGGCTCGTCAGCGCGCCCGCCGTTTGCCAGCTGCTCCGTACCGCCTAGAGGTTCCGTCCCGGTGTCTCGACCCCGTGAACCAGGGTCCAGGCCGAGATTCGACCGTCCGCCTGTCCTTCAAGCTCGAACCGTCGACCATCGCCCAATGCAAGCACGAGGCCTTTCCTCCCGGACACGTCTCCGTTCCACCCTTTGGACTTCACCCGGCCACTACATTCGTGCTGGCCGCTCCGCCCGACACCGAACTCGAGTTCGAACGCAACGGTTCCGAGAAGCGTGTCATCTTCGTAGACCTCTCCAGTCCCGCTGACTTTCACTGACTGCTCCTACGTCCCATCTCGAGGTAATGGGCTTAGATAGGCTATCCCGGAACTCCAGCGGTGCCACGCGAGACTGGGACGAACGCCCCCTGCCCGGTCTGTCCGAAAGTAGCAGGCCGGGAGTTAGTACTGGCGCAAGGCCCGTAGGCGGTCGAACTGTTTCACAATTACCTCGTAGCACTCGCAGGCTGCTCGTTCGAGCGCCTGGCCGATCGATGACCGTCATCTCGCCGCGATGGTATTGCACCAGGCCCGCCGCTTGCAGTGCAGCAGCCGAAGCGGCCACACCCGGGCGGCTGACACCCAGCATTTGTGCGAGAAACTCCTGTGTTACCGGGAACTCGTTGCCACCCGCCTGGTCGTGCGTCATCAGTAGCCAGCGAGCACATCGCTCATCGACGTGGTGGGCGCGGTTGCAGGCCGCTGATTGAGCCAGCAGCGCGAACATCACACCGCTGTAGCATTGAACAGCCGCCGCGAAGCTAGGACTCCGCTCCAACGACTCCTTGAAGTCCCGGGTCCTCATTCGCATCGAAAGGCCGGGCATCTGCGAAATAAGCGTGAGGTTCGAATGGTCGAGGCCGACGACCAACGGCACACCCGATGTGCCTTCGCGCCCGATTGTCGCGAACTCGATCATCATCCCGTTCTCAAGCACGGTCAGCGCGGAGATGATGCCGTGCGTCGGGAAGTACACCCAGTCTGGTTCTTCGCCCGCTTCCTGGAGGTTTTCGCGCATCCGGATGGGATACGGCTCGAGCAGCGGGCTCAGCGTTTGGAACTCCTCGGGCGTTACCGCAGCCAGGATTAGGTTCTCTGATTGGAGCGCGTCCAACATACCTTCTCGCCCGAACGAGGCGACTGACGCCCCGTCCTTATGTCCGTTACCGTAGCACCTTTGCCCGAAATTTATCTGTCAGTTTCTGACAAAGCGTGGCGTGACAAAACACCAAATTAGCGGCGGTAAAGCCTTTCAATCCTGTGTCAGTTTCGGACAGACGAGTGTGCCCGGTTTGCCCAATCATGAAACGAGCCGCATTGACGCACTTCAAAGGAATTCACCATGCAACCAGTTACCGTCGGTATGACCGTTTTTTCACTCGATGACCGCACCGTCGGAGTCGTCACGGCTGTCAACAACTGCTGCTTTCGTTTCGCAGTCGAAGGCCAACTCTGCGATGTTTCGGCACGCTGGGACGGCGTATTCGACATCCAGGGTCGCTGCGTCTCGCTCATTTACGTTTACAGCGAACCGCATCGCTACGCCTGCGCGGCTCATCCCGTTCCGCTGGTCCCGGCTATCACCCCGCGCTCCATTGGGTGGGCAGTGGGCACCGGACCGCGAAGCGGGCACCGTGTTCTCCGGCCGGCGACCGAACGCCAGCGGCCCCTCGTCGCTTAGCTCTTCCTCTCCGCCCACCACGCAAGCCGACGATTGCGACGAAGGATCGGGCGTTTGCTACTTCGGGACAGACGGCCACCAGTACTGTTGTACTACCCAATAGCAGCTTTCCGCCGCCAGGAAGCGGTCCGCGAGCTGGACAAGAGAGTTCCAATGGAAACGATCGTCAGCGCGAACCCGGCTCATCATCATCACTGGATCATCGAGACCGCGAGCGGACCCAGCAGTGCGGGAGTCTGCAAGACCTGTCACGCCAAACGTGACTTCCCCAACTCGTTGCGCTATCTCGACTTCACCGGGGGCGATGACCACGGCACTGACCGGCGTACTGCTGCCCGCGCGTGGTAATCGCACCATTGAACAACGCCCCGCTTGCCCAGCCTGCGGCCACCCCCACCGATGTGTTGCTGAAGGCCCTCGACCTTCTACTGGTATGCCTCGCCGCGGCCGTCATAGGGGCCACGCTCTAGCCGGGGGCGAGGCTATCGCAACCGCGAGATTCACCGCGCAAAGGAAAACCCCGGCATTACCGAAATCAAGGATTCCGGGCCGGGGTCATGCGTTCACGGTTGGTTCGCGCTGGCGCGAACACCGCCGATACCTGGGGCGTGCCACGGAAGAGGCACGCCCCAGCGGTTTAACCGAGGTGGGCTTCGAGCATCCAGGCCCACTTATCGAGGCCGCGGATGATCTCCACGTAGATGTCCTGGGTCGCGATGTCATCATCGAGACCATCGCCGAATTCCCGGGCCTGGTCGGCCGTGGCGAGGACGCGATTGTGCACTTCCTTCACCAGCGGCTCCCAACGGCGCTCACCCGATGGGAACTTCTTCAGGACCGAGTTGGCGGCAACGTCGTGATGGGTGCCTTCGGCCATGCCACCGAGGGCGACGGCTCGCTCGGCGACGAGGTCGGCGTATTCAGTCGCGGCGGCGGCAACGGTATCGAAGAGCTGGTGCAGCCCCTGGAAGTTCGGGCCCTTGATATTCCAGTGCGCCTGCTTCGCGACGAGATGGAGATCGATGTTCGTCGCGAGGGCGATGTTCAGATTGCGAACGATTTCGTGCTTCTTCGCAGAAGTGATGTCGCTTAGCGGCCGGTCGACTTTGGCCGGGGTCATGGTTGCTGTGGTCATAGGTAGTCCTCCGTTTTGGGCTATGCCCACAGACTAGAGGGCTCCCCATTCCGCCCGGACAACAGCTGGCCGAGGTTGCCTTGCAAGTGTGTGTCAGTGTGATTTTCGGCGCCGCGATTCTTACTTCGGGCCGCTGTACGCTTGAACCTCATGCTCGTGGTGCAGAAATACGGCGGAACCTCGGTCGCGGATGCGGACCGCATTCGGCATGTCGCCGGGCGCGTCCTGAAGCGGATCAACCAGGGCGACCAGGTCATTGTGGTGGTCTCGGCGATGGGCAATTCGACGGACGACCTGCTCGACCTCGCACTGCAAGTCGCCCCCGACCCCGACCCACGCGAACTGGACATGCTGCTCTCCACCGGCGAGCAGGTTTCCGTTGCACTCGTGGCCATGGCCCTGAAGAACCTTGGCCAGGAAGCAACGGGACTCACCGGGCAACAGGCCGGGATCATCGCCCAGGGGCGCCACTACCAGGGACGGATCTCGCGCGTCGAAGCATCGCGCGTTCGCGCCGAACTCGATGCCGGGCGCGTGCCCGTCGTCGCCGGGTACTGGGGTGTCAACGAAAACCAGGAGATCATGACGCTCGGGCGCGGGGCGAGCGACACGACGGCCGTCGCGCTCGCGATTTCGCTGGGCGCCGAGCGCTGCGAAAACTGCAAAGACGTCGAGGGCGTCTACACCGCCGACCCTCGCATCGTGCCGACGGCGCGAAAGCTGAAAGACATTACCTACGAAGAGATGCTCGAACTTGCCACCCAGGGCTCGACCGTGATGCACAACCGCGCGGTCGAACTCGCATCGGTCCACAACCTGCCCATCCTCGTGACCTCGAGCATGGTTGATGCCCCCGGCACGCTCATCCACCAGGAGTCTGAATTGGAAGAACGAAACCGCGTGCGCGGAATCGCACACGATACCGACGTCGCCAAGATCACCGTGCGCCGCGTGCCGGACCAGCCGGGAATCGCCACCAACATCTTCGAACCGCTCGCCGAAGCCGGGATCAGCGTCGACACGATCGTCCAGAACTCGAGCGAAGGGAACATGACCGACCTGACCTTCACGCTTTCGCGCGGCGACCTGCGCAAGGCCGAGGCGATCATGCCCGACATCTGCAAGAGCGTTGGTTCGCCCGAATTCACCTCGGATGGGAACCTCGGGAAGGTCAGCATCGTCGGCGTCGGCATCCAGACGGCCCACGGTTACGCGGCGAAGATGTTCCGCGCGATGTACGACGCCGGCATCAACATCGAATTGATCTCCACCAGCGAAATCCGGCTGACCTGCATCATCGATTCGGCGAAGGTGCCGGATGCGGTTCGCGCGCTGCACGCCGCCTTCCAGCTCGAGACGGCAGAATAATTCTCCCAACATCTGATGAAATGCTAATATGTCAGACGTGGATACAGATGGTCTGACTTTTGTTCGGCGCGACCGAAATGCTTGTGAGTTCTTGGCCGAGACAATCACTGTGGGCCAGCGCGGAACCATTGTGATCCCCGCCGCAATGCGGAGGGAGCTCCACATCGAACCGGGTTCGACCCTTCTCGCGATAGTCGAAGACGGAAGCCTCACATTGAGGCTCGTCGCGGATGACCCCATCGAACGGCTTGCCAGGGCGATCACAGATGCGTACGGAGACGTCAAACCAGAGGTCGCTCTGCGAGAACTTCGAGAAGAATGGCCGGACTAAATCTCGCCGGCCCACTCGCAGTTGACGCGAACCTCCTGGGCTACATGTACTTTGGGGAGTACCCCGAACGGCAGATGAAGTCCAGGGCGGCGATGGTTGAAGCGCGGGAATTCGGGATCCAGGTATCGACCGTGACCCTCTCGGAACTGCTGGTCCGCCCGCAGCGGCTCGGTGGGCGAACTTTGGTAAACAGTCTGTTTGCAACGATTTCCACGACTCCTGGGCTAGCGCTGGTCCCCCTCGCCCCAGAATGGTCGCGACTGGTCGCGGAAATACGAGTGACTCACGGGCTTAAGTTGCCGGACGCAATCATTCTCGCTTCGGCGGTTTCTGGAGGGGCAGACCTTTTGCTTACCAACGACCGGCAGCTTTTTCGCGCTGCCGAAGGTCGGCTTCGGGCGGTCTTCTTCGATGACTGGCAGCCGTAGCCTCCCCTAAACCGCCGCCTCCGACTCCTCCCGAACTCGCGCCCATTCTGCCTCGGCGTCATCAGCGCCGAGACGAGCCGCTGCCGACCGGCGAGAACTAATCCCGGATTCCACCAGCGCGCGCTCGTCGGCTACCTGCCGCGAGCGGTCGATTGGCAGGATCGGCCCCCAGTTCATCACCGGCCGAAGCCCTTCGATGTCGAGGCCGCTGAAGCGCGAGAGCAACCGCAGCATCATCGAGGCGCGGCGTTCGTAGACGGCGGTGCGGATGCGCTGCTTGCGCAGGACTTTCCGCGCGATGGGGTCGAGTTCGGTGTTCAGCGCAATCCCGGAGAGCCCTTGCGGGTTGTGGCCGAAGGCCGTCCGCGGCGATTCGCCGAGGTCGTGCATCGCGCGATAAACGAGGTCGATGTAGTCGCGATGGAGGGCCACGCCGCCGCCCTGGAGCAAGTCGAGCAGGTAGGCCTTCGCGCTTTCCGGCACCTCCCAAACGGCGCCCGGCTCGACGGCGATGTCCTGCGATCCCTGGACGCCTTCGAGCACTGCGATCGGGTTGCCCGACAGTTCGAGGATCTGGCTGAGCTGGCTGAAAGCGCGGTTGAGTTCGCGGTTCGGTTCGACCAGCGGCGGGATATCGCTCGACCCCCAGGTTTGCTTCGGCTCGCGAACGTTCGGGAAGAGCACGAAGGGGATGAATCCGTAGGGATTCGGGTCCCGCGGAGACGAGTTCGTTGCCATGCCAGAGTTCGAACGACTCGGCCGTCCAGTATTCGGTGACCTGCAGGTCGGGCTTTTCGATGCGGTACTGCGAGGCAATAGCGGTCAGCCGGGCCGAGTCGTCCGGTTCGCGCCAGGCGAAGATTCCCTGGACGTCCGGCGCCGTGATCCGCACCGAACCAGCGGCCGAATCCCATGTGACCTTGTAGCAGGCGTCGCCGAGAACAGCGCAATCGAGTTCGGTCTCGTAGTCGAGCTGGGCGAGGCCATTCAGGCTGGCCACATCCTTCAGGGCGCGTTCGGCCACGGCAGCGCGGGAACGCGCTTCGGCGCTCTCGCCACCTTCGAGCTGGATGGCCGAACCGTTCAGCAGGTAGCTGGTTACCTTGTCGACGAACGCCCGCGCGTAGTTGAAGGTCAACCGCCGCTCACCGCGGCGCGAACGCCCCGGCCACTGGCGTCCTTCGTAGAAGGCGAGGTTCTCGCGGTAGCGCGAGCGTCGCTCGTGGTCGAGTTCCTGGAGTTGCATCGGAAGAGGTGTTTCGGGGATGGCGAACGAGCGCGGCATGTGGCGACCTCGGTGGTGGGAGTGCCTCCACGGTTTCGCGGGGAAGTGGGAGGTCAAAGGGTCGGTTGGCGCTGACTCGCCCTCTCGCGCCATCCCCCCCCCCATCGCACAATCAATTCATGAACCGCATCAAACTCAGCGAGGCGAATTGCCGCGCGCTCGTGATTTCGTGCTCCGACTTTCGATTCGTTTCGGCCCAGAGGCAGGCCCGCCTCGACCTCGGCCTTGAGAACGCCTACGACCTCGTCGCTCGCCCGGGCGGCGTCCGTCAGATTGTCTTGCCGACCAGCGAGGCAGCGCGCGTGACGATGGAGGAGGAGATTGCCCTCCTCTACAAGCTGCACGATTTCCAGCGCATCCTGTTGATGAACCACATGAACTGCGGCATGTACCAGGACCTTGCCACACCTCAGATCGAAGAGTCTGTACATCGCGAGCACCTCGAAGCGGCCCGCAAAATCCTTGCCAAGCGCTTCCCCGGCCTCGCGATCGAGACCTACCTCTCGACCATCGTCGATGACGGCGTCCAGGTCGTGTCGATCCAGAAGTAGCCGGGCAACACTTTCTTATGTTTCGCTTCGTTGCCCGATGCCGCGGTTCGCGCTACTCTTTTCGTTCGACACTCTGAATAACAGGCCCGGATAACGAACCTATGGCACACCACAAATCCGCTATCAAGCGCTGGCACACGTCTCTTCGCGAGCGCGATCGTAACCGCGTCCGCCGCACAGTTGCGCGCGGCTCCGTCCGCAAGCTTCGCGAAGCAGTCGCCACTGGCGACGAAACCGCCGTGAAGACGGCCCTCAGCGAAGCGTTTAGCACGCTCGACCGCGCCGCTAAGACGGGCGCGATTCACACCGGCAAAGCCAACCGCGCGAAGAGCCGCCTTGCGGCACTCGTAAACAAGTCCGCGGCCAGCTAAGACCAGCATCCGGGTTTAGAGAACAAACGCCCGCCGGAATACCGGCGGGCGTTTTTGCGTGTCTCGTCCACTGGCGGCAGTCTCCCCTCATCCCCGACCCTTCTCCCGCGACGGGAGAAGGGAGTCGTTGTAGGCGACAGAACAGCCCAAGGGTGATCAACCCGGAATGAACCTGCCGGCGCAGGAGCTACCCCGAAGACCTACGACCAATGACTTAAGACGGCGGCGAAGCCGCCCTAGAACTGGGCCCAGTCCGGGTCGCGCTTTTCGAGGAAGGCCTTCACGCCCTCCTGGAATTCTGGGGCACGCAGGCACGTGCGCTGATGCGTCCATTCGAATTCCAGCTGTTCCTGGAGTGTCGCCGTCGCCGAGTGGTGCAGCATCCGGCGCGTCAGTGCCATTGCCGTCGGCGGCGACTTGGCGATGGTTCGGGCCAAGTCCATGGCCGAATCCATGAGCTCGGCGTGCGGGACAACCTTCGAAACGATGCCGATTTGCAGGGCTTCGGCGGCGTCGACCATCCGGGCGCTGTAGGAGAGTTCGGCGGCGCGTTCGGGGCCGACGAGGCGCGGCAAGAACCAGGAGAGGCCACAGTCGTGCGCAAGGCCGCGCTTGATGAAGACCGTACTGAAGCGGGCCTGATCGCTGGCGATGCGGACATCGAAGGCGGAGCAAAGCCCGAAGCCTCCGCCGACCGCCACACCGTTGACCGCGGCGATGGTTGGCTTTTCGGTTCCGCGGATGTTGAGGACGGTGCGACCAACATCACCGATGGGGTCGAGCGCGTTCCAGCGGCGGCTGTTCTCGTTCGCTGTGCCGCCGCCCACCGCCTGCAGATCGGCGCCGGCGTTCCAGGCCCGGCCCTCACCGGTGACGACGAAGGCGCGCACGCGGTCGTCCATCTTGCCCTCGATCAGCGCGGCGTTGAAATCAGCGAGCAGAGTGCCCCCGAGCGAGTTCATGCGCTCGGGCCGGTTGAACTTGATGACCATTACTCCGTCGATTCGATCGACGATGATGTCGCCCATGTAGTGTGGCTCCTTCAGGCGGAAGTGATGCCGGGGATTCTCACTGGTTGGCCGAAGATTGGGAAGCGCCTCAGGCCGCTCCCGTTGGCGCTTTCAGGGGCAGAAGCCGACAATCTCCAAATGCCTACGCGCGTCGATGTCGTTATCCCGTGCTACAACGAAGTGACGGTGCTCGAACAGAGCATCATGACGACGCTGGAGCTGTTCGAGCAGAATCCCCAGTTCGACTGGCGCGTGGTCATCGCCGACAACGGCTCGAACGACGGCACCTCGGAATTGGCCCGCGAACTCGATGCGAAGTTCGAGCGAGTAAAGGCCCTGGTGCTCGAGGTAAAAGGACGAGGGCTCGCCCTTCGTGAGGCGTGGCTGACCAGCGATGCCGAGGTCGTCTCGTACATGGACGTGGACCTCAGCACGGACATCCACCATCTCCCCGAGCTCATCGCGATGGTTGCCGAGCGCGGCTGCGACGTTGCCATTGGCACGCGGCTGGCCAAAGGTTCGAAGACCGACCGCCAGCTGAAGCGCGAGATAACCTCTCGCGGCTACGTCGCCCTCATCCGCATGACCTTCCCACGACTGAAGATCAGCGACGCCCAGTGTGGCTTCAAGGCCTTGAACCGACGCGCCGTCGAGGAGATCGTGCCGCACATCGAAAACCGCATGTGGTTTTTCGATACCGAAATGCTCGTCCTCGCACACCAGGCTGGCCTGAAAATCTGCGAGTTGCCCGTGCGCTGGGTCGAAGACAGGGACACCAAGGTCAAGATCATCAGCACGGCCAACGAAGACATTCGCGGCCTGCTGCGCATGCGTTTCCGGCGCAAGAAGAAGGACACCAGCCCAACGGGCTGACCCGCACTCGCCAATCGGCTAGTGCTCGACTCATCTCCCGGGCGGTCACACCTCCGAGTTCCGGTGCGAACCTCAACGCATCGAACTGAGCCGAAGTGCTCCCGGAGGAAACCCCACCCATGTCTACCGAAACCACTGTCCTCGCGCAGGTCTCTGATGGCCTCGCCGCAGCAGTTGAAACCGCAGCCGCGTCCACCGTCCTTGTCAGCGGGCGTCGTCGCATCCCCGCCAGCGGCATCGTCTGGACCGCCGACGGCACCATCGTCACGGCTGACCACGTCATCGAACGCGACGAAATCGAAGTGGTCCTGCCGGACGGCTCGAAGCACACCGCCACCGTCGTCGGCCGTGACCCGGGCTCCGACATCGCCGTCCTCAAGGTCCAGGCGACCGGCCTCACGCCCGCTGTCCACGCACCCGCCGGTTCGGCAAAAGTCGGCAGCCTGATGCTCGCCGTCGGGCGACCTTCGACGGACGGACCCATGGCTTCGCTCGGTGTGGTCGGAGCGATTGGCGGGCCATGGCGCACGTTCCGCGGCACCGAAGTCGAAGGCTACCTGCGCACCGATACAACGTTCTACCCCGGCTTCTCCGGCGGGCCGCTCGTCGACGCACAGGGCCGAGTGGCCGGCATGAATAGCTCGCGCCTCGGCCGCGGCGCCGGACTCACCGTCCCGATGGCCGCGCTCGAGCGCATCGTTGCCGACCTGTTGAAGGGCGGGAAGGTACGCCGCGCCTACCTCGGCATCAGCAGCCAGACCGCGAAGCTCCCGTCAGCGCTCGCTGCCCTCGCCGGCGGTCGCGAAACCGGCCTGCTCGTCGTCTCGGTCGAAGCGGAGAGCCCGGCTGATACGCGCGGGAATGCTCATCGGCGACATCCTCGTGGAGTTTGGCGGACAGCCCGTGAGCGATACCGACAGCCTGCAGGCACAACTCGGCCCTGCGCGCATCGGCGAAGCAACACCGGCTTCGGTGCTCCGAGGCGGCGAACTCAAGACGCTCACGGTCACCGTGGGCGAACGCTCCTAACGCCGTTCAGACTCGGAGGAATCCCATGACCACAACTGAACTTCTCACATCCTCCTTTTCCGATGAGGCCGCGCACCTCGCCGAACGCCTTCGCAACATCCTGGTCACCGTCCGCTCCGAATCGGGCGGTGGCTCAGGGACAGCCTGGACGAAAGACGGCCTCGTCGTCACCAACCACCACGTCGTGCCGGGCGACCATGCCATCGTCGTCCTCAACGACGACACCGAGCACGACGCCCGGGTGGAAGCCCGAGACCCAGAACACGACCTCGCCCTGCTTCGCATCGACGCCGAACTGACGCCAGCGGAGGCTGGCGACTCCACCACGGTCCGGCCGGGGAGCCTTGCCTTCGCGATCGGCAATCCGTGGGGGCAACGCGGCACGCTTACCAGCGGAATCGTCCTCTCCAATGGCGGGGCGACCGAAGAGAACGGTGTGCACCTCCGCGATGTCATCCGCGCCGACCTGCGGCTCGCTCCCGGGAACAGCGGCGGCCCGATGACCGATGCTCAGGGCCGGGTCATCGGCATCAATTCGATGATTGCCGGCGGCATGGCCATCGCGGTCCCGGCGCACCGGGTCACCGAATTCGTTGCGAACGCGGAACCGGGAGAGCCTGGGTTCCTCGGAATCACGTTCCAGCCCATCCAGGTGCCGCACGCCATCGCCGCTTCGTACGAAGTCGACGACGAAACCGCGCTCATGCTCACCGGGATCGAACCCGGCAGCCCGGCCGAACTCGCGGGGCTGATCCCCGGCGACATCCTCGTCGGCGCCGGTAACAGCCGCCGCGGACTTCGGCACCTCGATCGTCCTTTGCGTGGGATGCGTGCCGGGAAGCCTCTTCCGATTTCGCTCCTGCGGGCGGGCAAACTGCTCGACATCGCCGCGACCCCGGCCGTGCGGCACCAATAACCGATTTCCGCGAAGGGCGCGGTTTCCCCGGCCGCGCCCTTCGCACATCCGCTTTCGAAACGCGCTAAGCTCGAAGCAGAACCCATGACACAACTTCTCACTGAACCAGTCGCCATTCTCCGGGTCGCCGTGCAGGCGGCCTATCCGTCTGTCCGGGCCGGGCTGCGGGCGATGCTCGCTGCCTCGCCGAACTTCGAGCTAACCGATGACGCCGCGGATGTGACCGTCGCCGACCTCGAAGAGGGCGCCACCATCGAAGATTGGCCGGCCGGGCCCGCCGTGCTGCTGGTCGGCTTCGCCCGGCGAATTCGCCGGCACGGAAATCTCGGGCGACACCCCGCGCGGCTACCTGCTGAAAGAAGCGACCGCCAGCGAACTCGCGGCCGCCGTTGAAGCGGTAGCGCAGGGCCTCGTCGTCTTCGACCCGTCGCTGGCCGCACTGGTCGCGAATCCTCCGCACGAACGCCCCCTGCTCCTCGAAGGCTCGGTGCTTTCAGACCGAGAGATCGAAGTGCTCACGCACGTCGCCGCAGGCCTGCCAAACAAGGGCATCGCCCGCGAACTCGGCATCAGCGAGCACACCGTGAAATTCCACGTCGGGACCATCCTCGGCAAACTCGGCGCGGCCAGCCGCACCGAAGCGGTGACGGTAGCGGTGCGCGGCGGGATCCTGCCGCTCTAGTTCGGGTGCGGCCCTTCTGCACGCCGCCACTCTTATGTTCCTCTCAACGTTAACGAAAGGAAACGATCGTCATCTCGACTCAATGCTCTCACCACGCGCAGGTTGCACACTCATCTGAATGAACGAACAACTGCTGGATCTGCTGAATGGGCACATCGCTGGCCGCTGGGATCTCCTGGATGATGAGGTCGTGTTTTGGGCGAAGTACGGAATCTTCGTCCTCGCTGCTGCAGCGGGCATGCTCGGAATAAGGCAACTCATCCGGCTACCCCAACGTGGGATCATGGTGGCCGTCGTGGCCGGAGCGGCAGCGCTGCTCGCCCTCGCCAGTCCTTGTTCTGGCCGGTGGTTTAGTTTCGGAGGCGCGACCCTTCGTCGGTGACCGTGACACGATTCAACTCATGGCTCACGGCGCCGACAACTCCTTCCCCTCGGATCACGCGACGCTGGCTGGTGTTATTGCCGTTGTGGCTGCGCTCGCCTGGCCGCGATGGGCAGTAGTGTTCCTCCCGCTCGGCGTAGTCGTCGGGCTGGCTCGGGTACTCGGTGGCGTCCACTACCCGGGCGATGTCGCGGCCGGATGGGCGATCGGTGGCGGTGCCGCGGCCGCAGCGTGGTGGGCCGTGACATACGTGAGCAAGAGAAACAACTGGCTACCAGCCGCGGTTAGCTAGGCGGGCACTGACCTGCGGCCCGCAGGAACCAGACGCATTCTTTCAAAACGCCTGGTCCGCCCTCACGTCGCTCTAGTGGAAGCTGCCGCCCAGCAGGTCGCGCGCCATGATCAGCCGCTGGACTTCGCTCGGGCCTTCGCCCACGCGCCGGATGCGGATTTCGCGGTACCAGCGTTCGAGTGGCAGGTCTTTCGTCATGCCGTAGCCGCCGTGGATCTGCATCGCGCGGTCGACGACGCGGCCGCCAGCCTCGCTCGCCACGAGCTTCGCCATTGCCGCCTCGGTGCGGTAGGACTCGCCACGGTTCGCCTTGTGGGCGGCGGCGAGCGTGAGCCAGCGGCTCGTCCGGATGTCGATTTCGTTGTCGACGATCATCCACTGGATGGCCTGGCGCGAGGCGAGGATGTCGCCGAACGTCTCGCGCTGATTCGCGTAGGCGATGGCCATCTCCTGGGCCTTCACGGCCACGCCGATACAGCCTGCCGCATACGGAATGCGCTGGCGGCTCAGGCGGTCGTTGGCAATGCCGAAGCCCTTGTTCACTTCGCCGAGAACGTTCGCGGCGGAGACACGCAGGTTGTCGAACTGAAGTTCCGTCGCATAGCTGGTCGAGCGGAGAGTGTGGACGACCCGCCGAACGTGGAAGCCCGGCGCATCCGCATCGACGAGGAAGCAGGTAATACCGGCTCGACCCGCTGAGGCGTCGGTGCGGGCGAAGACGATGCCGTAGTCGGCCTTGTCGGCCCCGCTGATGAAGATCTTCCCGCCATTGATCACCCAGTCATCGCCGTCTTTCACGGCAGAAGTCTGGATGGCGCGGGCCGGGTCGCTGCCGCCGGAGGGCTCGGTCAGCCCGAAGAAGCCGTGCTTCTCGCCCCGCAGGGTGGGGAAGAGGTAGCGCTGCTTCTGGTCCTCGTTTGCTTCGAAGAGCTGGGCGAGACCTGCGCCGCCGAAGACCCCGTAGCAGGGCGTGTAGAGACCGGCGCGGTGCTGCGCCATTTCGATAGCCATGAGCGTGCGCGTGACGATGTCCACGTCCGGCCCGCCGTATTCCACCGGGATATCGAGGCCGTAGAAGCCCATCTGCTTAACCTGCGCAACGAGGCGCTCGTGGTCGGGGGCGTCGAGTTCGCTGCCATCCGGGTCGAGATCAGCTTCGAGCGGGACGATTTCGTTTCGCACGAATTTGCGCACGGTATCGACGATGAGCTTCTGCTCATCCGAGAGTTCGAGGTCCATCGATCTATCCCAACCTTCCGAGCTTCGGTAGCGTTTCGTGGCGGTTCATTTCGGGCACATCGCCGTTGGCGGCCTTGTGCAGCATGAGCAGTTCGCGCCAGCGAGTCTGGTACTGGTTGTTGACTTCGTAGCGGAATTTCGGGGCCGAGCCAATCCGCTTCTCGAGTTCGCTGCGGAGGCCGAAGAGACTCTTGCCGCCGGCGAAGCCGATGTAGACGACCTGGCCCGAATCATCCGCCAGCTGGTAGACGCCCATCTGGCCCAGGAGTTTCGCCACGCGCTCCGCCGAGAGCTCCAACCATGGTTTTTCGAGGTGTAACTTCACGTCGCGAAGTCTACACACGCAGCGGCGATAGCGTCGTCACCTTGGCAAACAAAGTCAGTGGCTTACTTCTTCTCGAGCTTCTCGATCCGGTCATAAATCCCGTAGTCGACCATCACGTGTTCCAACAGTGGACCACCGAGAATGCCGATGGCCGCGAGAATGCCGCCGGTGACGGCGAGTGCGCCTGTGTCATTGGCGGCTCCGATGCCGAGCAGGATGGCCCCAACGGCACCGAGCAGGGATGCGACGGCTGGCATGGCGTGACCTTCTTCGCCCTGATGGATCGTTGTGGCAATTTCACGAATTCGGTTCATCTGCTGTCCTCCCCGATTTGCAGCGAACTCTGCGCAATACCGGAAAGGCAGTCAACACATCGGCCACGAACGCTTAGTTAACGGCTGAAGCGATGACGCTCGCGAAGACCTGCGCTCCCGCGCCGAGGAGATGGATTCCGTCGCTGATGAAGTATTCGTTGTGGCCGGCGCTGGCGGCATTCCAATCGGCGACGCGGACGTTTTCGCCCCAGCGCGCGGGCATGGAACGGATGGCTTCATTGTTGCCTGCTTCCCACTCGCGCCCCACGCGCACGGTGACGAACACGACTCTGGAGCCGCTTGCAGCCTTCACCATTTCATCGAGCATGTTCGTGGTGACCACGCCGTTGTCGCCGACATGAATGATTACGACTGCGGGAATGGTCCCTGCCGCCTGGCGGGCGCGAAGGACGTTGAGGAGGGTGTACGCCTGGCGCCCGATTTCCGCATCGACTTCGACGGTGCCGACGACACCGAGGTAGGGGGCAGCGCCGATGAGCACCGAATCTCCAATCGCGAGTATCGGCGCGTCTGATGGGGGCGGAGGAGGTGGGGGCGGCGGCGCGGGAGGCACCGGTGGCGCGGTCGGAATCGCAGTCGGCACCACCGTTGGCGTAGAGGCGGCAGTCGGCACGACGTCCGTTGGTTCGACGGTTTCGGTCGGCGTGGCACTGGGAGTTGCCGTCGCGGTCGCCGTTGGAACGGGCGACGGCGTGGAGCTTGGAATGGGCGTGAAAGCTGGCACCACCGCATGGACCGACTTCACCTTCAGGTAGTCCGGAACCTCCGGCCCGCTGGCGTGAACGGTCGAGAACACCAACGCGAACGCGGCCATCGAGCCCGTCGCGGTTACCAGGCGAGCGCGAATTGGGGCATTTTCGAAGGCGGAGCGCATCCCGCGGAGGAAAGCCCCCGTGCGGAAGGGCCGCTCGATGAGGCGATACGAGAGTTCGGCAGCGAGCGCAGTTAGGACGAGCCGGCCAAGGAGGAGGTCCGTGCCATCGAAGTCCACGTCGAGGCCCGGGCGGGTGACCATGAATATCGGCCAGTGCCAGAGGTACAGCCCGTACGAGCGAGTCCCGGCCCAGCGCATTGGCGCGCTGCCAAGGATTCGCTGCAGACCCGCGGCGGATGGGTGGGTCGCCGCGACGATGCTCGCGGACGTCCCAAGGCCGATGACGACGAACCCCCACGGGTAAAGCCAGTCGCTGGAGGAATTAAGGGTCACGAAGGCCCAGACGACAACCACGACGGGCAGCGCGGCAAGGACACTGATGCCTGCGCGAATGTTCCGGTATGCACAGCGGCGGGCTTCTCGCGGGTCCCAGATCAGCGCGAGAGCAGCTCCGATGAGGAGTCCACCTGCGCGGGTATCGGTGCCGTAGTAAATGCGAGCCGGGTCAACTTCGGGCGAATGGAGCATCGCCATCAGCGCGTAGGAGCCCACCGCTCCGGCCGTCGCGAACGCAAGGGCTCCCCAGCGCCCCGTGAACCTGACCAGGACAACGAAGACCACGGGCCAGACAAGGTAGAACTGCTCTTCGACGGCGAGCGACCAGAGGTGCTGGAGGAGCGATGGCCTGCCCACGGCTTCGAAGTAGGGCTGGTTTCCGAAGACAAGCCACCAGTTCGTGACGTACGCAGCAGCGGAAAGCGCGTCCTTGCGGAGGCCGGCGACTTCGCCCGGGAGAAACAGGAGCGCGTAGACGAGCGTCGCCGCGATGAGCGTGGCCGCTGCGGGCAGCAGTCGCCGCGCGCGGCGGCCCCAGAACGCGCCCAGCTGGATCTCGCCGGTGGCGAGATGTTCGCGGAAGAGCAGCAGCGTGATGAGGTAGCCGCTGACGACGAAGAAAACCTCGACGCCGAGGAACCCGCCACCAAAGCGTGCGACGCCGCCATGGAAAAGAAGAACAGCCAGTACCGCGATGGCCCGCAAGCCATCGATACCCGGGAGGTACGCCGGCCTCACGGAAACCGGGTCAGCCGTCTTTTTCTGCCGCACTCGCTTAGTCAACACAACGACCGTCGCCTCTTCCAGTCAAACGCCGAACATGCCGAATTGGTGGCATTCGACGCCGCATTTCGATCGTTGCGGCAACACGACGGTGGCGAAATCAGTCCAAAGAAGGATCACTGCACCGTATATCTGAACCAGCCAACGCCCGGGCGAAGTCTAGGCTCCGGTGAAGTTGGCGGGACGCTTCTGGAGACGGGCCGCCATTCCCTCACGCGCATCGTTCGAGGTGCGAGCGGCATCGACGAGCGCGTCGACATCTTCGTGCGCGATACCATCGCGGAAAGCCATCTCGCGCACGAGGAGGGCTTTCATCGCCCGGAGCGAAAGCGGCGCGTTTGCGGCGAGGCGGTCGATGACCGCACTGGCGGCGTTATCGAGGCCGTCAGGCGGCGCAACGCGGGCGATCAGTCCGAGGGCATGCATCCGTTCTGACGGAATTGGGTCTCCAAGCAGCAGAATCTCGCGGGCCGCGACGGGACCGCCCACCTCGAGCAGCTTCTTCGCCAGGAACCACGTCGGCGCCAGGCCGATCTGAGCGAGGGACATGCCGAACCGTGCCGCGGTTGAAGCGACGACGACATCGCAGTGCAGCGCGAGTTCGTTCCCACCGGCAATGGCATCGCCCTGGACCACCGCGACAACCGGCAGCGGGTAGTGTTCGATCAGTTCGAGGACGTGTTCGATTGGGCTTGCGCCGCGCATCGGGCCGCCCTCGCCGCGCTCCTTGAGGTCCAGTCCCGCGCAAAACACATTGCCGTTCGCGCGGATGACCGTCACTCGCTCATCCGCAGAAGGCGCGACCTCGAAGGCGGAAGCGAGCTCTTCGAGCATCTGAGAATCCATCGCGTTTCGCTTTTCAGCGCGATTCAATGTGACGGTTCGCACTGCACCGGTCGTTTCGACAATCACTCGTTCCATGGATGAACTCCTTCGATGTTTGTGGGTGGCTGGCTAGTGGCCCTGGCCGGTTGGCTCGTCGGCGACGATCCCGTTGCTGCGGAGGCTTTCGACTTCCGAATCGCCGAGTCCCAGGACTTCACGCATCACGTAATCATTGGCTTCGCCGAATCCGGGGGCTGGTCCGGAAACGGGCACCGGTGTTTCGGAGAGCTTGAATGCGACCCGCGGATATGGGGTAGGGCCGACTCCGGGAGTCTCGACGTATTCAAAGCCGTCGCAGGCGACGACCTGCGGGTCTCGTAGAAGTTCCACCGGGTTCGGAACGGCGCCGGCAGCGATGCCGACCGCCTGGAGCGCTTCCTGGGCTTCGTAGTGCGTCCGTGTCGATGTCCAGGCAGTTATCGCGTCGGCGATTTCGACCCGACCTGCCTTGCGAGCGGCGACATCTGGAAAGCGCGCCGCGAGCTCGGGTTGGCCGATCACGTTGCAGAGAGCTGTTCCACTGGGCTTCATCTTCGACGGCAATCGCCACCCATGCGTCTTCGCCAAGGCAGCGGAACATGCCGTGCGGCTCCATCGCCGGGTGCTCATTGCCCACGCGGCGGCGCTCGCGGCCGTTCATCGCGAAGTCGATGTAGGCATCGCCGAGCACCTGGAATTCGCCCTCGATCATGGCGAGTTCGATGTGCTGGCCCTCGCCGGTCCGCCGGGCGTGGCGCAGCGCGGAAGAGACCGCGAAGGCGGTGAGCACGCCTGCCTGCTGGTCGCAGAAGAAGTTCCCGGGCTTGATTGGCGGTCCGTCCGAATAGCCGGTGAGGTGACTGAGCCCGCTCATGGCATCGATGCCTGGGCCATACGAGATGCGATCGCGGAGCGGTCCCGAGAGCCCGAAGGCGGGCATCGAGGCGAGGACGATGCGCGGGTTCACAGAGCTGAGCGCCGCGTAGTCGATGCCGAGGTTGCCCATCACGCGCGGGGCGAAATTCTGGACGACCACGTCGGACTGCTCCGCCAGCTTGAGGAAGAGATCGCGGCCAGCAGGCTTCGCAACGTCGACCGCAAAGCTCCGCTTGCCGTGATTCAGTTCGTTGAACAGCATGATCCGGTTGTACGAAGGAGCATCCGAGCCTTCGAGCAGTGGCGCCGTACCCGCCGCTACTTTCGGTCGGCTTGTGGGCGCTTCGATTTTGATCACCTCGGCGCCGAGGTCCGCGAGGATGAACGAGGCGATCGGCCCGGCGACCGCGTTGGTGAAGTCGATAACCCTGACGCCTGCCAACGGCTTGGATTTCGGATTTCGGATTTCGGATTTCGGATTGGATCGTGGCCGGGTCCAGGGGTGACCACGTTGCGCCGTTGTCCTGGCCGAGAGGGGGCGCCGGGCGGTTCACCCATGGGGTGGCGCTCATGCGGAAGGGAGCACCGGCCTGGAAGATCGGGCCGGCACCGGGATGTTCGATGGTGACGAAGCTGCCGCGATCTTTATGGTGCGGCTCGGCCATAACCTCGCCCGGCTCGCGGACTTCGGTGAACGGCAGCCGGAGTTCCTGCGCGCGCTCGACGATTTCGTCTCGCGTCTTGTCGGCGAGCCACTCGTCCATGATCGCGTCGACCTCGTCGGCGTAGCCAGTCATGAGGCCGAGCAGTTCGGGGTCAGCGAGGCGAGGGTGCGGGATAAGCGCACCGAGGAGGTCCAGGTAGCGGTTGTTCGAGTGGCAGTGCACGAAGCCATCCGCGCAGGGCCGGATGGTGGAGGGGTAAGAGTGTTCCGGGGGGAAGCCGAGCAGCCGAGTCCCGTTGCGACGAGCCACACGGCCGTAGAAATAGGCCCCCTGGTCAACACCGCCGAGGAGGAAGGTGGCGGCCTGCATAGCTGAGCAGTCGACGATCTGGCCCTCGCCGGAGGCTTCACGCGCGGTCACCGCTGCCACGATCCCCAGCGCCAGTTGCGCGCCCGCCTGGTATTCGACGAGGTTGCCGTAGGCCTTCAGTGGTTCTCGGTCGGGGTCGCCGGTGAGCGTCGCGTAGCCGCCCAGGGCATAGGCGATCAATTCGCCCCCAAGGTAGTCCGCGTATGGGCCGGTCAGGCCGAAGGTAGTGACACTGCCGATGACCAGCCGCGGGAACCGTCGCCGCCAGTCGCCGAAGTCGATACCGGCAGCGCGGAGTTGAGCCGGGCGCATCGAGATAAGCACGGCATCCGCGCCCTCGAGAAGCCCCTCGACCGTTGCTTTACCGGCATTCGTCGAAATGTCCGCGACGACGCTCTTCTTGCCGAGGTTCAGGTGGAGGAAGAGGCCGGAACGCTCCGGATCGGGGCGGTCGCCGGGGAATGGACCTTCCCTGCGAGTGCTAGTCGCCGGACGGCGGCTCAACCTTGATGACTTCCGCACCGAGACCGGCGAGGAGCTTGCCGCAGTACGGGCCGCTGACTCCATCAGCCAATTCGAGCACGCGGATTCCCGAAAGCGACCCCGCCATTCCAACTCCAGCCAGCACATCCGCGGCGTTGGCGATTCTACGCGGGGATGCTCTGAATGGCGCGTCTACCAGTCGTCTTCGGGGATCGACCCTGGTGGAGCCTGGCCTTCGGTGCCGCCCCAACGCGTGCGGCGGAAGTGCTCAGCGTGCGTCATGCCCCAGCGCTGGCCATTGAGTTCCGCACGCTTTCGCATGATGCCGGTGATGTAGCCCCGGTAGTCGTGGGCGTCCATGTTCGTCGCCCGCGGGACGTCGTAGGGGGCGCAGGCGATGGCCTTCTGGTAGTCCTGCACCGTCAGCACCATCTGGCTATCGAAGCAGCAGAGAGCATCGATCTTGCGCTGAAGCGGTTCGCCGGAGATGTCCACGGGACGGTTCAAATCGATGGGACTCTTGGCGAAGTAGTAGTTCTCCGGGACATACCAGGGCTCGACGCCATCGACCAATTGCTCCGGGTAGTACAGGGGGAAGTGGGCGAAACTCGACGCCTCCATGGCGGCCCATGCGACGGCGCGGTGGTCGGGGTGGCCTTCGTATGGCGCCCACGGGTCCCAGGTGAAGACGATATCGGGACGGTGCCGGCGAATCGCCTCCATGAACTGTCCGCGAAGGGTGGTGTGAGGCGTATCGCAGAGGAAGCCATCCGGGTAATCGAGGCACGCGACGCTCTTCAGGCCGAGGACGCTGCCCGCAGCCTCCGCCTCTTTCAGGCGAAGCCCGAACATCTCCTCGGCGCTCAGTTCGAAAGTGCCGCGCGAGTTATCGGTGGCCATCACGAGATGGACGTCCCAGCCGCGCATGCAGAGCTTGGCTATCGTGCCACCGGCGAAGAACTCCATGTCGTCGCCATGAGCGGTGAGGACGAGGGCGGTGGGCATCGGCTGGTTACCAGCCGTTCCCGTAGCGTTCGCGGAAGGCGACTTCGGAAACCGGCTTGCGCTTGTTCTTGCCGAACTTCACCGCCGGGTAGCCCATGGGGATGACGGCATCGATGTTCGTGCCCTCGGGAACGCCGAGGAAGTCCTTCAACTCCGCCTCTTTCAGCTTGCCACGAGAGGTCGTGAGCACGGTGCCAAGGCCGGCGGCATGAGCAGCGAGCAAGCAGGTTCTGGATGCCCGGGTAGATTGAACCGCCCCAGGCCGCGGCCCCGGTGACCGTCATGCCGAACGGGTTTTCGGCGCAGACGAAGATGATGACCGGCACCTGGTCCCACGGAGTTCGACCGGGGCCTGGCACTTCTTCGACCAGTTCCGCGATCTTCTTCTTGGCCGCGGGGTCCTTCACGACAATGAAGCGAAGGACCTGGACGTTCTTGGCACTTGGCGCGCGGGTGGCCGCTTCGAGGAGCCGTCCGATGAGGGCGTCGTCAACGGGCTGGTTCGTGAACTCGCGGACGGCGCGTTGGCGTGCCATCAGTTCGGCGAGGGCATCGAGGCTGGCGGTTTCGGGCATAGAGGTTCTCCGATTCGGGAATTCGTGCCCGGATTCTAGCGTGTTCAGGTTCGGGCCTGCCTGCCGTAGGATTCCGCGACATGAGCATTGACTGGCCCGCTGTCCATCGCGAAGCACTCGACATCTTCGTCCGCTACCTGCAGATCGATACCTCGAACCCGCCCGGGAACGAGAAGCCGGCGGCGCGCTACCTCGGTTCGCTGCTCGAGGCCGAGGGCATCGAAACGGAGTACATCGAGACGGCGCCGGGCCGCGAAGTCATGGTCGGACGGCTGCGCGGCGACGGTTCGAAGCGCGCCCTGATGCTCTGCAACCACACCGACGTGGTGCCGGTCGAAGAGCAGTACTGGGACATGCCCGCGTTCGAGGGCGTGGTGAAGGACGGCAAGGTGTACGGCCGCGGTGCCGTCGACATGAAGGGCACCGGCGTGATGCAACTGATGGCCTTCCTCGCCCTCAAACGAGAGGGCGTGCCGCTCAAGCGCGACGTCGTCTTCTGCGCAGTACCCGACGAAGAAGCGGGGAGCGCACTGGGCATGCAGTGGCTCTGTGAGCACCGTCCCGACCTGGTCGATGTCGAGTTCGAACTGAGCGAGGGCGGCATGGGCACGAACCGCTTCGCCGGGAAGCAGACGAAGCTCTTCAACGTCGCGACGAACGAGAAGTTCGGGGGCGGCGCACTAAAACTCACTGCGGTGGGAACGCCCGGACACGGGAGCCGGCCGCATGCAGACAACTCGGCCGTCCATCTGATGCGGGCACTGGTGAAGCTCGCGGATTGGGACCGCGGCATCACCTACACGCCGGATACGATCGCGTACCTCGAACGGCTCGCCGAAGCGGGGCTCATGCCGCCGATGTCCGACAAGGAGGCGGTCGAGGCGCAGATCCGGCGCTCGCCAGCGCTGTATGCGGCCTTTGTGAACACCCTCAACGTCACCATGGTGAAGAGCGGGATCAAGATCAACGTCATCCCCGCGAAGAGCCAGGCCTTCTGCGACTGTCGACTGCTCCCGGGGCAGGACCCGGAGGAGTGGCGGAAAGAAGTGGAGGCGTACATCGACGACCCGCGCATCGAAGTCGAACTTGCGCGAGTCACCTCCTCGACGCTGCCGAAGCCGGCGGACTGGGACACCGAGCTGTTCTGGACCATCAACTCCGTCATCAAGGAATCGATGGAGGACGCGGTGGTCGTCCCCTCGATGACCGTCGGCGCCACCGACAACCGGTTCCTGCGAGAGCGCGGCATCCCCGCTTACGGCTTCATCCCCTGTCTTCTCAGCCCAGAGGAAGCTGCCGGCTTCCACGGCAACAACGAACACCTCAGCATCGAGAACCTGAACATGGGCTGCGAGCTGATGTACGAAGTGGTGCGGAGGATGTGCTGCTGAGGGCTGCGAGCGCTCAGCTCGACCCGAGCCTCGACCACAGGGAGAAGTCGCGGAACGTTCCTCGCACGAGTTTGTAGTCCCGCAGCGTGGCCTCGCGCGCGAAACCGGCCCGCTCCAGCACGCGTTCGGAGCGCACGTTGCCCTCAAGGACCGTTGCCTCCACGCGGTGAATCCCGTTGCCGAATGCCCAGCCTATGAGCGCCTGTGCGGCTTGCGTCGCAAGGCCGCGTCCCCATGCGGATGGGGCCAGGTGATAGCCAATCTCTGCGCGCTGATTGGGCCAATCGATGGCGCCGAAGCCGATGTCGCCCACGATGCTGGTCCCGCCATCCATGAGAATGCCGTAGCGGCACCAGCGACCCTCCTGCATGCCTTCAGCATTTGAGACGACGAACGTGCCAACCGAATCGAGCGTCCACCCGGCGCTACTGGTCGCCTCATAAACCGTCGGGCAGCCGCAAGTAAGCGAACATCGCTTCCACATCTCCGGCATGCAAAGCACGGAGTACGAACCCGTCGCCCGCGATCTACTGGGGAAACACCGGGGCATTCTAGATCCTTGCTGCTAGGCCATCTGCTCGTACGGTTCGGATCGTGGCCTCAAGCGTCGCCGGATGAGGTCGCAGTGCTCTGTTCGCCGGCGCGGTTGCCGCACTGGCCCTCCTCGTTGGCCAGGTGTGGCTGATGGTGCACCTGAGTTGGACGCACTCCGAAAGCCCCGCGCCGAGTCTCATCGGAATCAACTTCAGCTGCGACCAGGCGGAGTACCTCCTGCTCGAAGACCCTGCCCTGGGCGAGGCCGGCTACGTGCTCGGACGACCGGCCGGGACGGGCCGAATGGTGCGGCGAAGTGCTCGGAACGCTCCTCGATGCCACTGAAGTGAAGTACGTCAGGCTTTCGGTGCAATGGGACGAAGTTGAGCCCGCCCAGGGCGAATACGATTTCTCGCTCCTCGAAGAACTTCTTGATGTGGCGGACGGAACGCGGCGCGACCGTGAACCTGTCGGTCGGGATGAAGGGGCAGCGGCACCCGGAGTTCTACATCCCCGAATGGGCATTCGAAGGCACTGATTTCAGCGACGGCGAGGTCATTTCTGACGACCCTGTACTTCGCGCGCGAGCACTGACGATGGTCGCATCCGTCGTTCAGCACTTCGCGGGACGTCCGGTTATCGATTCGTGGGGAGCGGAGAACGAGCCGTACATCGTTTCGGAGCGAAACGGGCGGTACACCCTGAGCCGGGAATACGTCGCGGAAGTCGTCGCAACCATCAGGGCGAACGACCCTCGAGACCGGCCAGCGATGATCAACCACGGCCAACACTTCGTGATGGACCAGCGCTGGAAAAACGCGCTGGCCGATGCCGATGTTCTCGGGCAGAGCCTCTATCCGCGCCGGAACGAACACTTCTTCGGCGCCGATATCGTCGTGAACGTCCTCGAACTCGGGCCGCTCATGCCGAACTACGCCTACCAGGCTCGAATGGCACACGAAGCAGGCAAGGAGTTCTGGGTGGCTGAACTGCAGGGGGAGCCGTGGACAGACACGGACTCCCGGCTGATTTCGCCCGAACACCCGTCAGCGAACCTTTCGCCGCAAGAGTTTCGCCGAGAACATCGTGTATGCGCGCCAATCAGGCGCCGACCGTATCTATCTGTGGGGGTCTGAGTGGTGGCTCTACCAATCGCGGTTTTTCGGGGACACCCGCTGGCTTGAAATAGCCCGCACGGCAGCTACGGCTGAATAGGCTGCGGCTCAAGGACATTCAGAAGCCTGGCGTTGTCGACAGACATCACGACGTATTCGGCGCCGGCGCGCTTGTAGCGCGCCGCCTCCTCGGGCCGAGAGATCGGCGCGAGGACGACGACCTGGGAGCCTCGCGCGCGAATTTCGGCGGCCTCCTCCGGCCGACAGTCCGCCGGGGTGAAAAGAACGGAATCCGGAGGCGCGACGTTGTGGTCGACGCCCCGGACGATACTCCGTATCGGGAAGGGCCCCGGCCAGCCAGAGGGTCAACGCGCCCGCCAACCAGTCATCACCAATGGAAACCACGATCTTGCCTGCATCCACACACGAAGTCTCGGGGACCTGGCCGTGGCGGAAGTATGTCCGAAGGGGACAGAGGCGCTGCCCGTCCGGGACAATCCCCACGAAAGAGGATTCCGTTCTAGGATTTCCTACAGTTAGGGGCCGATAAAGATGGACGAAAAGCCTGCTGGAATCCTCGCCAATTTGGCTGAAATGGCCGTCACCAGTGAACTCTTGGCCACCAGCGGTGACCTTGCCGACACGTTGCAGCGTGTGGCGACCCGTGCCAAAGATGTAACGCACGCCGATTTCGCCGCTATCTCGACATTCGATGAGTCGGAGATCCTGACGCGATTCATCTACACGGGGATGTCCGAAGAGCAGGCCCGCCAGCTTGGCCACCCGCCCCGCGGGCTTGGGCTCCTCGGGGCCTTGGCCCAACGGACACGGCCTTTGCGTATCTCCGACTTGCAGGCCGCCTCGGAATTCTCGGGCTGGCCGGAAGGCCACCCGGACATGCGCGCCTTCCTTGGCGCGCCAATTCGCGCTGGTGGCCGAACCATCGGCTCCCTCTACATGACCAGGCTGGCAGGACAGCCGCCATTTGGCGATTTGGACGAAGCCGCCGCAGCCGTGCTGGCGCTTCAGGCCGCGGTCAGCCTCGCGGCTGGCCTGGCGCACGAACGGACCAGTCGCGTGTCCTTGCTCGAAGAGCGCGAACGCATCGCGCATGACCTTCATGATGGAACCATCCAGACGCTCTACGCGGTCGGCCTCGAGTGCGATACCCTTTCGCACCGGGACGAATTCCCCAAAGAGGCGCGCGACTCATTCGGCTCGGCGGCCCGCCGAATCAACGAGCTGATCGGTGACATGCGCGGGTACATTTCAATGCTCGAATCGGGTTCCCACGTCGGCCGAACCGGAACTCACCCGAGACCTGGCATTCGTGATTCGGCAGATTGTCCCGCCAGCCATCGCGACGGTAGTAAACATCTCGGCTGCCGCGCTGCAAGAACTCTCGATTCGCGACGCCGAAGACTTGCTGTACATCGCACGCGAAGCGCTCAGCAACGCGGTCCGCCATGGGGCCGCAACGAAAATAGCCGTGGACCTCCGCCAATTTGAAGACTCAACAGTGCTGACAATCCAGGACAATGGCGTTGGGTTCGACCAGGCATCCGTACGCAAAGGGCTCGGCCGTATCACCATGCGAACACGTGCATCGACGACTTGGTGCAGAATTAACGATAATCGGCATCCCGGGGATGGGCGCGACCGTTCGCGTTTCTATTCCGACGGGCCGAACCTTCGGGGGACGAAGATGAGTGAAACTTTCCGCGTGCTGCTGGCCGACGACCACGATATCGTCCGGCAGGGCCTGAAATCGGTGCTCCGCGCGCACCGGGAATTCAACGTCGTCGCCGAGGCGAGCGACGGAGAAGCAGCCGTACGCGCCGCGATCAAGGAGCAGCCGGACCTGGTGGTGCTCGATGTTCGGATGCCGAAGCTCGGCGGAATCGAAGCATGCCGGGAGATTCGGGCGGCCGTACCAACGGCGAATGTCCTGATGCTGACTTCCTACACGGATGAGAAAGCGGTGATGGCCGCGATCATCGCCGGAGCGAGCGGCTTCATGCTGAAAGAAGTCAACACCGCCGACCTCATCGAGGCAATGCGCACCGTGGCGGCTGGGGGCAAGACGCTGGACCCGACCTCTTCGGCAACGGTGATCGAACAGATTCGCCGTGGAAACGTGGTAAGTGAGGAAGACCGCCTCGCACAGTCACTCACCGAGCGCGAACAGAAGATCCTCGAACTCGTCACCGAAGGCCAGACCAACCGCGAGATCGGCGAACAACTCTTCCTCAGCGAGCGAACCGTGAAGCATCACGTGAGCGACATTCTCGGGAAGCTCGGACTCACCAGGCGCGTAGAAGCCGCCACTTTCGCTATTCGAAGATCGGCCCAGCACCCCGAGGAATAACCAGCCGATTCGGGCAGCTTCCTTACCCATTTAAGAACCTTAACCTCGGGTATAATGGGAGCCGGAGGTTATCCAACTCTCGAACATGAATTTCGTTAAAACCACTGTCCTGCTTGCGACTCTGACGGGTCTATTGGTGGCGATCGGTGGCCTGATCGGCGGGCCCGCAGGGCTCGTGATCTTCCTCGTCTTCGCCGGCATCATGAACTTTGTTGCCTACTGGTTCAGCGACAAAATGGCGCTGAAGATGGCTGGCGCAAAGAAATCGCCGAGTCCGACGACCCGAAGCTCTTCGCGATGATTCGCGAAGTCGCCGAACTCTCAAAGATGCCGATGCCGCGGGTGTACATCGTTCACAACGATTCTCCCAACGCATTTGCCACCGGCCGAAACCCGCAGCATGGCGTTGTCGCCGTGACGACGGGCATTCAGCGGCTGCTCACCGACCGCGAACTTCGCGGCGTGCTCGGCCACGAAATGGGCCACGTGAAGAACCGCGACATCCTCACGAGTTCCATCGTGGCGACCGTCGCCGGGGCGATCTCGATGATTGCCCAGATGCTGATGTGGTCGAGCATTTTCGGTGGCAACCGGCGCGACCAGAACCCGCTGATTACGATCGGCGTCATCCTCATCGCACCCGATCGCGGCGACGTTGCTCCAGCTGGGCATCAGCCGTCAGCGCGAGTACGCAGCCGACAAGACCGGCGCCGAGGTAACTCGCGACCCGGAAGCACTCGCAAGTGCCCTGGAGAAGCTGCAGCGCGGCGTGGAGATGACCCCGATGCGGGACACCCCGGCGCAGGAAGCCGTTTCGGCGCTCTACATCGTCAAGCCGTTCTCCATGCGGAGCGGTGGCATGAGCAAACTGTTTAGCACCCACCCGCCGCTGGAAGAGCGAATCGCCCGGCTGCGGAACATGCGCGTCTAGTCGACTCGCCACACATCGTGGACAAGTATCCGAAATCCGGGGCGTCCGCGCTCAATGGACGCCGTGCAGGGCGCGCCTTTCGGGCGCGCCTTTTCGCGTTCAGACGGCTCCGGTTTGCCGCGTAGAATCCGCGCACACACCAACCCCAGGAGCATTCCAATGTCACTCGCAGGACGCGTCGCCCTCGTCACGGGCGGAGGCCGAGGTATCGGAAAGGCCATCTCCCTCGCGCTCGCCGCCGAAGGCGCGACCATCGCCGTGAACTACCGTCGAGACGAAGAGGCGGCAAAGGAAACCGTCGCCGAAATCGAAAAGCTCGGCGCCAAGGCCAAAGCCTACTCGGCCTCAGTCGAAGATTGGGACCAGGACAAGGCGATGGTCGAACAGGTGATTGCCGACTTCGGCCACATCGACATCCTCGTGAACAACGCCGGCATCGCGAGCCGTGGGCAGGGCGTCGCGGACACCGATCCGGCGGAAATGGAACGCGTCGTGCGCACCCACGCGTTCGGGCCGCACTACCTTTCGAAGCTCGTTCTGCCGAGCATGCGGACGCGCCCACGCAGCGACATCATCATGATCTCCAGCGTCGCCGCGAAGGGTCTCGGCCCAAATGGCGCCCCGTACAACATGGGCAAAGCGGCGATGGAAGCACTCGCCATGACCCTCTTCAAAGAAGAACGCAGGAACAACGTCCGCGTAAACATCGTCGCCCCGGGGCTTACCGAAACCGAGATGGGCACGCGGCTGGCCAAAGCCACCCAGGGCATCAAAGACATGCGCGAGATCGACGCCCGCTCGGCCTTCGGCCGCGTCTGCCAGCCAGAAGACATCGCAAACGCGGTTGCCTTCCTCGTCAGCGACAAGGCGTTCTACATCACCGGCCAGAAGATCGAAGTAGATGGCGGCGGGATGGCGGCGCTACCGAATCGCTAAATTTCGGATTTCGGATTGTGGATTTCGGATTGCCGGAGGCGGCCGAGCTTGGATGAAACCGAATTCAAGCGAAGGACGATGCATCTCGGGCTGCGATGTGATTGCATTGTCCCGCTCAGTCCGCCGCGACATCGCGAGTGACGCCTGTTGCCGGCAAATCATCCGGTCATCGACCTCAGTCGGAGCGAATTATCGGGCCGCTTGCCGTGCAAAATCGGACGCCGAAATGCTCGCGAAGCTCGCGATTGTTGAGGAGGAGGCCGACGAGACAGATTCATTGGTTGGAAATGCTTCGGGATCTCGAATACATTCCAGCCGTCGGTCAGCTGACCCAATCAGTGACGAAGCCAATGAATCTGACGCATGGCTGTCGCCTCGATCCGGACGCTACGGGCTCGCAAGAATGGCGCGGCGATCCGAGCCTCATAATCCACAATCCGAAATCCGAAATCCGAAATGATTTCCGCCGGAATCGATGGCCACTTTCGCCGAGGTCGGCAAAGACCTCTACTCGCTGGGGCTTGTTTCGAGCCACGGCGGGAATCTTTCCGTGCGGAACGGGCACGAAATGTGGATTACCGGCACCGGGACGATGCTCGGGCGATTGCGCGACCGGCACATGTCGCTGGTGCTCCCAGACGGCACGCACACCGGCCCGCCGCCGTCGAGCGACACGCTTCTGCACTCGACCATCTATGCCCTCGGCGGCGCGCAGGCAGTGGTGCACGCCCACCCGCATCACGCGATCGCGATGACGTTCGACACCGGCTTATTCGTGCCCGCCAGATTTCGAAGGCCAGCACTTCTTGGAGGACGTTCCGGTGATCTCACAGGGGCCGAACCAGGTGGCGCAGCTCGCGACGGCCCTGCAGTCACGGCTCGTGGCGGTACTGCAGGGGCACGGCGCATACGCTCGTGGTCAGACCTTGTGGGAGGCGTTGCACTGGATTACTGCCCTCGAAGAGAGCGCCCACATTGCGTGGTTGCGCCGGTAGGTCAGCTCGTTTCGGCGAGACAGTGAAAAAAGGCGCGCAGCGGAGTGGCAGAGCGTGAATCGCCGGTGGTCGTCGAGTTCATTTTGTTCATGACGTAGCCGATCGAGATGTGCGAATCGAGGTCCACGTAGGCGAGCGAACCACCCCAGCCGCCCCAGTAGCAGGCCCTCCGCGACGGCGCGAGAGCGTAGCCCATCCCAAAACGCACCGGGAAGCGCAGCATCTTATCGACACCGTTTGTTTGCTCTTCCATGACGACGTCGGCGCCAGCCTGCGACATCACACGGACACCAAACGCCTCTCCCGCCGCAGGCAAGCAACGACTGAGCCATCGCGACCGAACGGGCGTTGCCATGTCCGTTGGCGGCAGGTATCTCGGCCTGGCGCCAGGCTGGTGTCGCCGACTCGCGAGCATCCAGCGGCGGGTTGCCGTTGGCGGTAATGCCGGGGTCGGTTGCTGGCGGGATCATTTCGCCAACGCGCCCGAAATGCTTCGGGTCGAGGCCGATGTGGAAGTCCGCGCCAATCGGCTCGGCGATGGTTTCGCGGAAGAACGTCCCGAGCGTCTTGCCCGTGACCCGGCGGACCACTTCACCGATGAGGTATCCCTGGGTGATGCTGTGGTAGCCGGATGCCGTCCCCGGCTCCCACGCGGGAGCCTGCTCAGCCAGGAGCGAAACCGCCTTGTCCCAGTCGTAGAGGACGTCGGTGGTGATTGGCTTCTCCCAGGTGGGCAGCCCCGCCGAGTGGCTGAGGAAGTGGCGGACCTCCACTTTTTCTTTGCCGTTTTGAGCGAACTCCGGCCAGTACTTCGAAACCGGGGCATAGAGGTCGATTTCGCCCCGGTCGGCGAGTATCAGCGCACACAGTGCGGCCATGGTCTTGGTCGTCGAAAAGACGTTGACGATAGTGTCGCGCTCCCAGGGCTGCGTCTTCGCTTCGTCGCGGTATCCGCCCCAAAAGTCGACCACAAGCTTGCCGTCCATCGCGACCGCGAAGCTTGCGCCAACGTCTTCGCCAGAATCGAACGCTTGTCGAAACGCATCTCGCACGGGCTCGAACCGCGGCTCACACGTGCCATGAATTTCTACCATCGCGAACACCTCCAGCCTTGCGGGGCCGCCAAACTTTAGCAGCCGGGCCCGCCTTTGATCAGCAGAACGCCCATTGGCGTGAAAGAAGGTCTACTCCGCCAGGAATGCCCGAACGACTTCGCTGAAGGCGTCGGGCTGGTGCAGCGGGACCTGGTGGCCGGCGTCCGGGATTTCGATGTAGCGTCCGTTCGGGAGGCGCTCAACCATCTGCTCGCCGATTTCGCGGGAGAGGACTTTGCTCTTCTCGGCGCGAATCACCAGCGTTGGGCATTGGATGTGTTCGAGGCTCTCCCAGAGGTACGGGATCTCGGCGATGGCGCCGCGTCCCGTCGCCTGGTGAATCGAAGGGTCGAAGCGAAAGACGAGGCTGCCGCTGCTGTCGTCGAGGACCAGCGACGACGCGATCTGGCGGTGGAGGAACTCGTCGTTCTTCCCCGGGTAGAGTCCCCGGAAATGCTGAAGCGCTTCGGCCTCAGTCGCGAATCCGGGCGCCTTCTGGGCATCGCCAGTGCTGCGGCGGATACCGCGAGCGCCCTGTTCGGCCATTTGCGGTCCCATGTCGGCCAGCACCAGGTGCTTAATCCGATGGCTGTGGTCGCGGGCATAGGACATGGCCACGCGACTGCCGATACTGTGCGCGACGAGGTCGAATGCCTCGAAATCCATCTCTTCGATGAAGCCGCGAAGGTCCATCGCGAACGCCCAGACCAGGTAACCGCCGGGTGCGTGCTCGCTTTCGCCGTGTCCGCGAAGGTCGGGCGCGTAGACCGAGTAGCGGTCCTGGAACCGCTCGGCGATGTGCTCCCAGTAGCGGCCGTTGTTCATCAGGCCGTGCAGGAACACCACGGGATCGTTCGTCGCTTCGCCCCACTTGAGGTAGTGGTGGCGAAGGCCATGGATAGTGAGGTATCCATCGGCGCCGGTCAGGTGAGGGTGCGCATCGGGAGCAGTCACTTGGGGAGTATAGCGAACCGCCGACCGGGCCACCCGTGAGGAGACCGCTGTTCGGGCGCGGGCGCCACCCGCAACTTGGTGCTCTGCGCTCGAACCGCTCAGCTCTTGCTAGAGGAGTGCCAAAGTGATCTTCCGTCTGTCCCACCGCATCCAGCGTTGCTTGTCGTACGCACGGCACCCCTACCGTCTCGTCGAAACACTTACCTCGGACCAGCGGGCAACCAGACAGGTAACCTGCCGGCGACCACTTTGCGACCACCCGGCTGGTTACCCGCCCGAATCTGGATCGACCACTTACAGGTCCAAAAGGTTTTGCGGACCCTACTTCGCCTCTTCGAAGAGCTGGAACAACACGCCACCGCTGTCCTTCGGGTGGATAAATGTGTGCTTCTTCCAATCGCTGTTGATCACGCCGCCGAACGGTTCGATGCCGTTCGCACGGAGCGCTTCGGCCGCAGCCTCGACGCTCGCGACTTCGCAGCAGATGTGGTGCATGCCCGGCCGCTTGGTATCGATGAACTTCTGGACGAAGCTATCGGGCCGCGATGGCTGGATCATTTCGAACTTCAGGAGGCTGCCGGGCAGCGTCATGATCGCGCCGTAATAGCCGAGGTGTTCTTCTTCCCAGCGGCCTTCGACGGTCCCGCCGAAGACGCGCTGCTGCCACTCGATCTGCTTCTCGAGATCGGGCACGGCCATGGAAACATGGTCGACGCGCTGCAGGTTTACGGCGCCGCCGCCGGCATTGCGGTCGGCATCGGGCGGCTGCTTGTGGGCGACGAAGAGCTGCCAGAGGATGCCGCCGCTGTCCTTCGGGTGGATGTACGTGAGATGCCAGAGGCCATCGTCCTGGATGCCGCCGAACGGCTTCATCCCGAGCCGCTCCAGCTCGGCTGCAGCTTCGTGGATGTCTTCGACTTCGACCGTGATGTGGTGGAGTCCGCCGCCGCCGTTCTGGTCCAGGTATTTCTGGACGAAGCTGTCGGGCCGGTTGGGGCAGATGACTTCGAATTCGATGCCGGTATTCCGGACCTGCGAGACGCAGCCATCGAAATCTGAGGCGGGGTTGCCACCGAAGCTGTGGAGGAACTTGAAGCCGAGGAGCTTCTCGAGTTTTTCGGCCTGGGGCTGCCACGCGGGCGCAGCCATACTGATGTGATCGACGCGTTTCACAGAGAGCAAAGAAACGGCTCCAGGGGAGTGAGATGTGGGCCGTATGCTACGTTTCGATCGGAGGCCCGCCAACTTTGTCCCTCAAAGCCACGCTCCTCGTGAACTCCGCCGCCCGCGGCGTGAGCAAGACGTTCGATAGTTCGAAGTTGACCCGATACCTGGCCAAACGCGGCTGCGAAACGTCGCTAGTGCTGCCGACTTCCGCCGCGGATGCGACGCGCCAGGCTCGGGCCTCGGCGGAACGCGGCGACGACCTCCTGTTCGTGGTCGGAGGAGATGGTTCGGTCCGCGACGCTGCACTGGGGCTGGCAGGCTCGGAGACCGCCCTGGCCGCTATCCCAGCCGGGACCGTGAACATCTGGGCGAAGGAATCGGGCATACCGCGGGGAATCAAGGCATCCCTGGATTCGCATCTCGCGGGCCAGAGCGTGCACATGGACCTCGGCCGCGCCGGAGATTCGTGCTTCTTACTGATGGCCGGCGTGGGTTGGGACGCCGCCATCGCGAACCGGGTTTCCAAGCGGCTGAAGAAGGCCACCGGAGACATCGCCTACATGGCCCAGGCCGCATGGATGGCACCGAGGCTCCGGGCGCAGCCCACCATCTGGCGCTCCGGCGGAGAACAGTTTGATGAGCCGCTAGCCTGGATGGTCATCAGCAACACCCGGCTTTACGGCGGGAAGGTTCGCCTTACACCGGATGCCGTGATCGACGATGGCGAGTTCGATGTGCTGGCGATGTGCCCGCATGGGTTCGGCGAGGCCGCCCGTCTCGTTACGAAGGTCGTCCTCGGAAAGCGCTCAGACGAGCGGATCGTTCAGCGCCGAACCGCGGAGCTGGAGATAGAGACACCGGGACTCGCGGTCCAACTCGATGGCGACTTCGTCGGCGAGACACCGATGAAGTTCACCGTGGACTCCCGGGGCCTGCTGGTCAGCGTCCCCGGTGGCGTGCTTGCGCCGATCTTCGCCGGGGTCCACGTGGACCGCCGAAAGCCCTAACGCCGGGCGCCGCGTAGGATTCGAACCCGTGGGAAGTGGACAGTTAGCGGCGCTCGGCGCTGCCATGATCTGGGCATGCACGAGCGTCGCGCTCACGTCGCTCTCCACCCGTATTGCCCCGGTCGTACTGAGCGGACTGAGGCTCGCGTTCGGCAGCGTGGTGGTCCTCATCGTGCTCGCCGTTAGCGGCCAGGCACACGATCTCGGGAACGCGTCCACGGCCAGCCTTGCCGGTGTCATCCTCAGCGGCTTCGTCGGCTACGGCCTCGGCGACACGATCTACATCGTGGCGCTCAAGCGGGTCGGCATGCAGCGCACGTTCCCGATCACCATGGCGCTGTTCATCGCCCTCACCGTCTTCGGCGGGGTCGTGGTCCTCGGCGAGGACTTCACCTGGGGGCTACCACTCGGAGCGCTGCTGATCGGCGCCGGTGTCTACCTGCTCGTCATTCCAGCCAAAGGCTCGAAACCACACCCGATGCCACCCGTGCCGGCCGAACCAGCGATGAATACGCTGGCCGAAACCCGCAGGCCGGCTGTGTTCGCTGCGCCGGACGCCACCGGATACGCCATGTTGCTCGCGGTAGGAATCCTCTGGGCGGTTGCGACGCTCTGGCTCGCCAACGCCCGCGGCGACCTCGAGGCGGTCGCAGCGGGTGCAATCCGTACCCCAGCCGGCGCGACCGCTCTGCTCGGGTTCGCGCTCGCGACCCAACGCCCGAACCTCGTCGCTCCCTTCCGAAATCGGAACCACTTCCTCGCCATTCTTGCCGCGGGAATGATCGGCACAGGCTTCGGAAGCCTCCTCTACGTGTACTCGGTTCTCGAAGCTGGCGCCGCCCAGGCGGCGGTGCTTTCCGCAACGTCGCCGCTGATGGCGCTGCCGCTTTCAATCCTCTTCCTGGGTGAACGGCTCACGCGTCGCATCGGCACGGGCACGCTCGTATGCGTCGCCGGGATCATTGTTGTGGTGACCGGATGAGACTCAGTGCGGCAAGGTCCTGGGTCCCGATCTTCTTAGCCATCGGCGCTGTGCTGCTCGCCACGAGCGCCTGCTCGGGCGGCAACAGCAAGGCGAAGACATTTGAGTTGACGCTCTCGCAGGGCGATTCTTCGGCGACTGTCACTGTGGAAATCGCGGCAACCACCCGGGAGCGACAACAGGGCCTGATGCTTCGGCAGGAGCTCCCAGAAGATGAAGGCATGCTGTTCCTCTTCCCGCGCGATGTGCTGATTGGCTTTTGGATGAAGAACACCTACGTCCCGCTCGACATCGCCTACATCTCAGCCGACGGCGAAGTGCTCGAGATTCGGGCGGCCAAGCCTCTCGACGAAACCACCCTCTCGCCGGAGCAGCCCTATCGGTACACGCTGGAAGTCAACCAGGGCTGGTTCGAGCGTCACGGCCTGTCCGCGGGTGCAACGGTGAAGCTGCCCGAAGGCCTACCGACGCCGACCGAGTAGCCGGTTGGTCAGCCTCGCCGGCGTTCGCGGAACATGATCGCGAGGTTGGCGCCCCACCCCAGGGTGAGCACGGTCATCAGCAAGGCAGAAGCTATGCAATAGATACACCACGCATCGATGACGAACGCTTCGAGGTAGGTGAGGAAAGCCGAGAACGCCAGGCCGAAGAACGCGCCGTAAAACGCGAGCAGCGTCGCGTACTGCCCGCCAACCACGGAAATCGACGAGGACAACGACGGCGGCTGCAACCAGCACAAGGTAGAGCCCAAGGCCGGGAACAGAAATCGGTATGCCGAGTACCTTCCCGTACTTGCTCTCCTGAACCGTGGCGCAACCATGGACGACGGTGCAGACGCCCGTCTTGCCCTGGCTGTTCTCCCACGCGAGGTAGCCCGCGATGGCGGTCCCGGCGAGCGCCAGCAGCAAGAGCGCCAGTGTGAGCGCGAAGCGCCACTTCGACAGGCCCGGCACCCTCGGGACACCCTCGGAAACATCAGCAAAAGCGGGGTTCATTCGAGGCCTCCTATTCAGGCGCACTCGTGAGCACCGGCACCTTCAGATCGATTTTGCCGGCATTTTGGAACTGGAGAACCAGGTCCACGAAGCCACCTTCGCTCAGCGGCTCCTTAAGACCCATGATCATCAGGTGGTAGCCGCCCGGCGCGAGCTTGAGTTCGCCGTTCGCGGGGACATCCACCCCGCCTGTGACCTCCTGCATCTTCGACGATGCGCCCTCGGTCACGGTCTCGTGCAGTTGTGCCGCCGTACCAACGTTCGCGGTAACCGAAACGAGCCTGTCGTCGAGACCGCCGTTCTCCACCTGGAAGTAGCCGGCCGCGACGTCGTTGGTAGAGGCGCGAACCCATGCGCCACGAACCTCAATCTTGCCGACAGCCGCGTCTGCCGTTGGAGTGGCCGCGGAGTCGTCATCATCGCCGCCACATGCCGCGACAACGGCAAACCCAACGATCACAACAGCCGAAAATAGCGTGAGACCGCCAACGCGAATCGCCTTGAAGAGGAGTCTCATGAGGGAGCGAATCCCTTCTTCACGAGCAGGGGCAGGTCATTCTCCCACTCCTGGTGGCCCATGCCCCCGAGGTACACCGTGTGGGCAACCTGGTCCTTTGTGTAGGCGATCACGTAAGCGGCATGGCCAACCGCATAGTTGCCATCGCCAAGGTCCTCGCGTTCCGCGACAGGGATGCCGAGGTCAGCCTGCACCTGGTCCGTCTGTTCGCGAGTGCCGGTGAGCCCAATGAACTTGGGATTGAAGGCGTTCAGGTAGCGCTTCATCACTTCGGGAGTGTCCCGTTCCGGATCAGCGGTGATGAAGACAACCTTCACGTTGTCGCTCACGTCTTTCGGCAGATCCTCCAGCGCCAGGTTCATTTCGGCGAGGTGCGTGGGGCAGATGTCAGGGCAATGCGTGTAGCCAACATAGACGAGGGCGACGAAGCCTTTCGTTTCCTTCTTGAGGTCGAAGGACTGGCCGTTTTGGTCAGTCAGCACGACGTCTGGCATATCGATGGGGTTCGTGACGACGGCGCCGAGGTACTTCGCCGGCTGAGAATCGTCGCCTCGAGTTAGCATGTATCCGACCGCTACCGCCGAGACGGTGACGAGAACCGCGGCCAGCCCGAGCGCAAGCAGCGGCCCAGCCTTCCAACGAGTGATGTTCACAACCAAATCTCCGAATCTAGAGCCCGCGTCGGACTCCGGTGGCGAGACCCTGGCTCGGGAGCTGATTTGCGATCCCAGCCAGGGTCTCAACGTGCGCGGCTAGTCGGCGTGGCCGGCATCGGGATCATGGACCCCGCCCTGCTCATAGAGGTGATCCCAGACCGCGTGGGAGAAGTCGTGATAACCGTCGTGAGCTTTCTTTGTCGCTTCCCCCGCCTTGGCGATGTCGGGGCTATCGCCATCAAGCGAAGCTGACATGTCGCCAAAGAGGTTCGCCAGCGCTTCAGCCTGGGACTTCAGATCGCCGGGCCAAGTAGTGATGTTGAGCACGGTTCGCACCTTATCGGCGGTCACCTTGGCGGTCGGAGGAATCGTTTTGTCGGTGTTGATCGACTCATCAAGGTCGTGGATTCCCGCGGCCTCGATGTAGCCGATCGCATTGAGTACCTCGGAGTTCGCCGAGGACTTCGAATCACTATCGCCGCCACTGCAGCCGACGAAGGCGAGTGCGGAGAGAACTGCGATCGCGGCGAGCGACGCCAGGATCAATATTTTCCGTGGGAGCATCAGAGTTCGCGTTTCCTTTCATGGGCGCCCGAACAGAACCAGTCATCCGGGCGCGAGGCTCAATCAGGCGGATGCGAAACCTGCACGCGGGGGGCGCAACTCGGGGCCGACGGTGAATGAGCGGCGGGGCCGCCAGCTGGCCAACGCCAGTGCGATAAGCCCAAGGGCCGCAACGGCAAGCGTGCCGGGAGTTTCCACAAGCGCGAGGCTGACACCGGCGCCAGCCGGAGCATCTCCGCACGAAGCGACGCCACCATGGCAGTGTCGCGCATGCTCGGCGCCGCTTCCTGGGCTGTGTTCGTCGTGAGAGCCGGACCCGGCCAGCGGCACCGAGATGAACGAATCAGTACCGGGAATGGGCAGCGTCGACGGCCAGTGGCCCATGAACGTCAACATCGGCACCAGCGAGACAAGCAGCAGCCACGGCAGGCGGGGCGCAATCCACCCCGCGACTCTCTTTGAAGTCACTTCGGCAAGGGTACCAGCTTCGAATCCAAACGAAAGCCGGAACGGTGCACACTTTTCCGGCCATTGGTTCAAGGACATGCGCTTTGCGAGGGGGCGTAGACTCAAGCGAATTTGAAATGGTGGAAACATGCGCAAACTTCGGAACCGGTCGGCAATCATTACGGGCGCCTCACGCGGCATCGGCCCATACATTGCGCGAGCCCTTGCAGATGAAGGCATGAAACTGATCCTCGGGGCACGCTCGCTCGAGGAGCTCGAACGCGTGGCCGAAGAGATTCGAGCGAACGGCGGCGAAGCGGTCGCCATCAAATCCGATGTCACCCTGGCCGCTGACCGGTCGGCGCTCGTGAAGGCCGCGATGGACGCCTACGGGCGGGTCGATGTGCTCATCAACAACGCGGGCATCGAACTCTCCGCCCACTTCGAAGGTCAGCCGGAAGACGAGATCGCCCAGGTGATCAACGTGAACCTGACCTCGGCCATGCAGCTGGCACGCCTCGTAACGCCGCTGATGCTGGCGAAGAAATCCGGTCACATCGTCAACATCGCCTCGTTGGCGGGCAAAGTGCCCGTGCCGTTCAGCATTCCCTATGCGGCTTCGAAAGCGGGCATGATCGGCTTTACGGAGTCCTACCGTGCGGAGTTCGGCAAACGCGGCGTAAGTGCGAGCGTGATCTGCCCGGGACTCGTGAGCGAGGCCGGGATGTACAAGGACATGCAGGAGCAGGCGCACGTGAAAGAAAACTTCCTCGCCGGGACTGTGACTCCGGCGAAAGTCGCTTCGGATGTAGTCAAAGCGATCAAGAAGAACCGGCCCGAGATGCTCGTTTACCGTGGCCCAGGACGCATCGTTTCGGGCTTGGCCGAACTGACTCCTGGTGTTTTTGAGCGCGTGTTTCCGCTTTTCGGGACGAACAAGCTGTTCGAAGACATCGCCGACGCGAGGGAAAAGGACGAAGGCTAAAGGAACCTTCGGGCGGTTCGAAGCGTTATCAATGTCGTGAGACGGAAGAACTGGGTGGGCATCGTGTCGGTCGCCGCGCTCGCATGCGGCCTGGTTGGCGTCGCAATCGGGGTCTGGTTACTGGCGGATTCCGGCTCATCGAAAGAATCGCCAGTCATTCCGGACTCCACGAACACTCCTGAAAGACCATCGCCAACACCCTCTGCGGACCCAACAGCCACAACGAGCCCCTCGCCAACCTCGACCGCCAACGACTATCCGACCGTCACGGTGGCCGGCGACATTCCCCTCCCGGACGATCTGGCGTTGCTGGCCGGAGAGGTCCCCTGGGCCGTGGGTGCCTATGGCGCCTGGGACGTCCAGCTGGTTGCGAGCGACATGACTGTGAGAGCGGGCATCGGCGGCGCAAGTCTCAGAGATGCACCGGGGCTTCGCATCGTGCAGGCAGAGTCCGGGACGCTCTTCGCCAGCACCTGCCAGCCAGTCGGATGCTCTGCGGAAGGGCCCGGTCCTCGCGATAGCACCACGTTCTATCGGTCCGGCGATGGTGGCCTCAATTGGCAGCAGATTGGCCAACGGAAGGGGGAATGGAGTGTTCGTGCGGCACTCGGCGAAGACGCCCTCGCGGTCGGAAGCGATCCCTCACAGTGGGTGCTTGCCGATTCCAACATCGCCGTCGTTCCTCCCGAGAACGCTCGCAGCGCTGGACTCGTTGTCTTCCGCGATGAGATCGGATGGATCCACGCGGAATTGCCGATGGTAGTCGGGCCGAACGGGGGGACACGTTACAAGCTCGACGTGGGCCAGCCTCTAACTGTGTCCGTGAACCAGGTGGTCGCGCCAAAAGACGGCCCAGTTGGCATCCGGTGGTGGGATGGCCCGGGTGGGAGCCTTCATCACTACGTCACGATCGATGACTCGAAAACCGGTCTCAACCGCACGTTTGACGTCACCGATTCCCAGATGTCCCTCGTAGGCTTCATACCGGGAACAGACAAGCTAGTGGTAATGGCCGGGCTGGCGGCGCGGCCGAATCACTGCCCTGGCGACCGAATTGTCATTACCCAGGCGCCTGCAATCTTCGATCCCGCCCCGGGAACTCTCTCGTTCATCCGTGACCTCCTGGACGACCCGGACTGTGCCCATCCGGAAAGCTGCCGGGAACAAACGCAGAAAACGGCAGTCTCGCAGGCCGGCACCGTCATGGCTATGTGGACTGGTACCGTTCGCCCGCGTCGCCGGCACCGGTTCGTGCCTGAACGCGAGGAACACCCCGAGTCTTTCCGGCGAAGTCATCGATTGCCTCGTCGACGGAGCGCTGGTTCGAACCGATCAACAACGAGACCGTGGCCGACGGCATCCGCTGGCAAGGCATCACCACTCTCGGCGGAGTCACTGGCTGGGTGGCGAAAGAATTCCTGCAAACTCCGGCGCGCTGACCGTACTATGCCGGGTAGGGAACCGCCTGGCGGTTTGCTGCCATCTGCGCCGCGTATTCCTCGAGCTCGGCGCGGAAGGCCTCCGGCTCGACCATCGTCCGGCGGAGGAAGCTGGCTATCTCGGCCTGGAGCTGGTCCTGGATGCTTCCTACCCTCGCGAACCCATGCGGCAGGTCGGTGTAGATGTGCATCTCAACCTGGGCACGCACGGCGGTAAGCGCCTCATACATGCGCAAGGTCGCAGAGACAGGGACCACCTTGTCAGAAGTCCCGTGGAGCATGAACGCCGGTGGAAAGTCGGGCGACGCGTAAGTGATAGGGCTGGCCGCCCGCGCGAGTTCCTCGGTGGCAGCGCTCCCCATGAGTGCACTGGCGGGAACGCTCCCACTGACCTTCTCCTCTCCCGGCTGGAATACCACCGGGGGATAGATGCCGACGACGGCCGCAAGCTCGGTTGAGATACCGGGATTGCCGCCGTTGCCTTCGAATTCGGTCACGTTCGGGGTACCGGCCGAGAGCATTGCGAGATGCGCGCCGGCGGAATGGCCCTGAGCGGCGATCTTCGTGGCATCGATCTTGAGCCGCGTCGCGTTCGCGCGGATCCAGCGGATGGTCGCCTTCACGTCATGGATCTGGGCCGGCCAGGGAGCTTCCGGGGTGAGGCGGTACTCACCGGCAATGGCCACGAACCCGCGTCGCGCCAGCGAGAGGCAGGCCTCGCGGACTCGGGAGCGCTCGCCCATCCGCCAGCCGCCGCCGTAAAGCACGAGCACGGCGGGCGAGTTGTTGGCGCCTGCCGGTGTGTAGATGTCGCAACAGAGGTCGCGGTCGCCGGCTGTGCCGCAAACCACATCCTGTTCGATGGTGATGTTGTCGTCCGTCATGTAATGCCCCGTCGGTAGGTTTTGGCGGGAGCTTACACGCCTACCCCGCCTGGCGGGCGACGGCCTCTGCAGCAGCTTTCGCAGCCTCTGGATCGCCGAGGTAGGAAGAACTGATCGGATGAAGGTCTGCATCGAGTTCGTAGACGAGCGGGATGCCAGTCGGGATGTTCAGCTCGGCAATCTCCTCGTCGCTTACGCCGTCGAGGTGCTTCACCATCGCCCGGAGACTGTTGCCGTGGGCGCCGATGAGGACCGTCTTCCCTTCGCGGAGGTCGGGGACGACTGCGTCGTACCAGTAGGGGAGGAAGCGGGCGATGACGTCCTTCAGGCACTCGGTCGCCGGCAACACATCCGGCGCGAGCGAGGCGTAGCGCTTGTCGTGGCGAGGGTGGCGCTCGTCGTCCAGTTCGAGCGCAGGCGGCCGGACATCGAAGCTGCGGCGCCAGGCGAAGACCTGGTCGGGGCCGTACTTGTCCGCGGTTTCCTTCTTGTTCAGGCCCTGGAGCGCACCGTAGTGGCGTTCGTTCAGCCGCCAGGAGCGCTTCACCGGAATCCAGTGCTGATCCATGCCATCGAGGGCAATCTGCGAAGTCTGGATCGCACGCCGAAGGAGCGAGGTATGAAGGACATCGAACTGCAGACCCTCTTCCCGCATCAGACGGCCGGCTTCAGCGGCCTCTGTGGTCCCCGTTTCGGACAGCGGCACATCATGCCAGCCGGTGAAGCGGTTCTCCAGGTTCCAGATGCTTTCCCCGTGGCGCAGCAGCACAAGCGTATAGGTCATCTCAACTCACCCCTCTCTTCGATTACAGCGCAGGCGCGGACTACTCGCTATCGCGATAAAGATTGTTGGCATTGATGAATTCGTTCACGGCATCCGGGACCAGGTAGCGAACCGGCAGTCCAGCGCGCACTCGTTCGCGAATGATGGTCGAGCTGATGCGGAGGAGCGGCATGTCGACTCGCTCGAAGCCGCCGGTGTCCGCACCCGGCTCCTTTTGGGCGATGACGATGCGAGCGAGGCGCCGAATTTCGCCGGGCTCGCGCCAGTTGGGGAGATCCGCGAGGGCGTCGCTGCCGAGGACGAGGATCAGTTCGGCGTGGCCTTCGGCGCGGAGTTCGCGGAGGGTATCGACCGTGTACGACGGCCCCGACGCGGCCGACCTCGCGGCCATCCGCGGCGAACAACGGGTTCCCGGCGACCGCGAGCTCGACCATTTCGAGGCGAAGACTCGCCGGAGTGACCGTTCGAGGCGCGGACTGTCGCAGCTCGATTCTCAGCGGTGTCGGTGCCGGTCTTGCGATAGGGGTCGCCCGCGGGGACGTAGATGACGCGTTCGCAGCCAAATTGGTGGCCAACGCACTCACCCAGTACCAGGTGACCGATGTGGGGCGGATCAAACGTGCCGCCGAGGAGAGCGATGGGCCGCGACATGATGCGAGTCTACCCCGGAAAAGCAGAGAGGCCCCTCATGTTGAGGGGCCTCGCTGGATTAGGGATGAGAACGAACGTCAGGCCGGGACGGCCTCGGCGAAGAACCGGTCCTTCACTTCCTGGCCAAGTGCGACGTTCTGGATGTGTGCGCGCTGGAGTTGCTGCCAGTAGTAGCGGTAGGTCGCGCGGTCGTGGAGGTTGCCGTCGTGCTGGATTGGGCCCCAATCGGCAGCGAACGCCTTCAGCAGGATCGCTTCTGCCTCTTCGACCTCGTCGTGTGACGGAGCCATGGCGCGGGTGATCGGTTCGATCTGGGCGGGGTAGATGCTCCACTGGCGAAGGAATCCGAACTCGTTCCGGGCGCGGCGGGCATCGTTATAGATGAAGTCGACGTCCTTCAGTTCGAGGGTGACGTTGTGCGCCGGGACAACGCCCGAAGCCAGAGCGGCCGCGACCATTTCGGCCTTCGCCCGCATCAGGAGCTTGTGGTCGAACTGGTGAGGTGAGCGCATCGCATAGGCGGGGATGGCGCCGTTGTGAGCGCTCACGAAGTCCATCATGCCGAAGTCGAGGACCTGGACGTTCGGTAGCTCGGCAATCTCCCAGACCTGGCGGAGCGCGCCGTGCGTCTCGATCAGGGCGTGGATGGGGATCTCGCGCTTGATGCCGGCTCGGGCGGTGGTGTTGCGGACGTAGTCGATCATTTCGGCGAGTTCGGTCGCGCGCACCGACTTCGGGATGGTGATGTAGGCGACTCGTTCGCCGGCGCCGCCGACAACAATGTCGACGTCCATCTTCCAGTGCTCGTTCGTGTAGTCGTGGATGCGGACGCCGGACATGTTGTGCGTGTTGCCCGCGCTGTTCTGCATGCGGACAACCATCTCGGCGTGTGGGCGCTCGGCACCCATCGGGGCTCCGTCTTCGCAGTCCATGGTGATGTCGAAGACGCCGCCCATCTTGTCCTGGAGTTGGAGCGCCTTGGTGATGCGCTCCTCGGTGCCGGCGAAGTGTTCGCAGGTGGGGATGATGGGGAAGGGCTTCTCGCCTTCGAAGAGGACTTCGTTCGGGTGTCGTGGCATGTGGGTATCCAGTAAGTGAGTTTGGGATTCCCGGCGCAAAGCCGGGAGACGTACGGGCCAGTATGCGGGAAACGAAGAAAACCGGGAACCGGGGAACTTGGGCGTATAGTTCGGCGCACAGAGAGGGGAATTCGATGGAGACGTTTGAGGGTGGTACAGCAGTTGTAACGGGCGGGGCGAGCGGGCTCGGCCTTGCGATGGCGACACGGTTTGCTGAGGCCGGAATGAACATCGTCCTCGGCGACATCGAAGCCGAACCGCTGGCGATGGCGGAGGCCTCGATCGCGGCAAAGGGCGTGAAGGTCATGCCTGTTCGCACCGATGTGGCGAAGAGCGAAGACGTCGAGGCCCTCGCCGTGAAGTCGTACGAGCGCTTCGGCAAGGTGAACATCATCTGCAACAACGCGGGCATCGGCGGAAGCCCGGGTGCGATGTGGGAGCTTTCGGAACAGGACTGGAAGTGGGTAATCGACGTCGACCTGTGGAGCGTCATCCACGGCGTGCGCAGCTTCGTCCCCCGCATGATTGCCAGCGGCGAAGAGGCCCATGTCGTAAACACGGCCTCGGTTGCGGGGCTTGTGAGCGGCGCTGTTGGCGGTCCGTACACGGTGGCGAAGTTCGGTGTTGTCGCACTTTCCGAGCAGCTCTACTACGAACTCGGCCGGACCGGACACAACATCGGCGTGTCCGTTCTTTGTCCGGGGTTCGTGAACACGAACATCTACGACTCTGGGCGAAACAGGCAGGCAGAATATGGCGATTCCGAGAATACGCCGACGCCCGAAGGCGAGCAGCGCCGGGCCATGTTGAACGCGATGCGAAACACCATGATGCAGCCCGCGGAAATCGGCGAATTGGTGTTCGAGGCGGTCAGTTCGCGAAACCTCTACATCATCCCGACCGGTAGCGAAGCGCTCGACAACGGAGTGCGGACGCGGCTCGAAAACGTCGTCGAACGGCGGAACCCGGCGGTCCAGGTCCCGATCGTCTAATCTATCGAGGGAGAATTTCGATGGTCAGCTAGCTTCACCAAAACGACCGAGCGGTTCCGCGCTGGTTAGCGCGAATTGGAGTGATGCATGACCACGATTTCTTCGCGACCTTTTGTCCCAGGGCGCGACCTGCCCGCGTTGATCGAATTCGCTACCAGGGCGACAGCTGATCGAGCGCCCGGCCTTACGTACTGGAACCCGGGAGACATTGCCTGGCAGCTGGGAATGTTCCCGGCCGGAGCTGACCTATCCGGCTCTGTGCGCCTGTGGGAAACGCCGAACGGCGAGGTTGTCGGTCTCGCGATCTACGAACCCCCGCTGAACTTCCAGTTCGACTTCCTCGCCCGACAGGATTCGAACCGCCAGTTCGCCGAGGAAGCTATCGGCGTGGGCGGAAGAACTGCGCCGCGAATCGCTCGGGAGAAGAAGAAAGCATCCCCAGGGCGTACGAAATGCTCGGCGAACGGACGCTTTCGACGACAGCGCTGGAGAGTGACAAGGCGCGCATCGACTTACTTGAGCGTCAGGGCTACCAGCGCGTCGACCGTCACAGCGTCCGCTACCGCCGCCCGCTAGAGGATGCGATTTCGCCGGCAGTGTTGCCTTCGGGGCTCCGCTTCTCGCATGCGACGGAAGAGCGAATCGACGACCGCGTTGATGTTCACTGCGACGCGTGGTCGGTCTGGGGAACTTCCAGCTTCTCGGCGAACCGCTATCGCCGACTTCGAGAAGCCCCCGTCTACGACGAGACGCTCGACCTGGTGATTGAAGACGCTGCTGGCCGGATGTTGAGTTGCTGCATCTGCTGGTTTGACGGGGCGAACGGCATCGGACACTTCGAGCCGGTGGGCACTCGGCCGGACGCAGCCGGGAAAGGTCTCGGCCGGGCCCTGGTCACCGAAGGACTGCGTCGGCTGCGTGCACGAGGCGCGCATACCGCACTCATTGGGACAGCGAGCGTGAACGCCGCTGCCCTAAAGACATACGCGGCGTGCGGGTTCGAGTTCGTCGAACGCGAGGACTATTACTCGAGGGTGATGGATTGAGGGAGTGACGTTGTGGGCGCAGGCTTGCAGCACTGTTCGTTGCAAACGTTCAGACGGACGCGATGAGTGGCCACATCTACGACCCATTCGCGGGTCCGGTGGGCGGTGATCAGGCCGGCGGTCATCGCGAGCTCCCGAATCTGGCAGCGTTGCGCGGCGCCCAGTCACCTCTGCCGACGCGGAATCCGTTGCCACCCTGCCAACCGTTCTGGAATGAATTCTCAACTCCGCAGTCGCAAGAGCCGTTGGATTTGGCTCCGTCCTGTTCGGCGATCCGCCAGCGGTGCGTGTGCTCCGCGACGTCGTCAGAGGCGGTGACTGGCAGCGCGACAGGTGCGTTCTCAACTATCAAAGGGAATATTCTCCTCGTGTGGGCATGTTGTCTTGGGCGTGGTCAAACCGGTCTACCGTTCGGCGCCATCGGGGCGCCGGGCCGGCGTTAGTCGGGTCGAAATCGCGAACGCGCCGCGGCGGAGCGCGTCCGTCCGTAGCAGACGGCACAATAGCCGCGACGTTGGGAAACAACAGTCGCCCGGCGACCACATCCCGTTGCGCAGAGCGGTTGGTAGCCAACTGCTCGAACGCTCCTCGGCGCCAGGTGCGTGGTCACGATGACCCCTCGAGGCATGGCGTCCCGCACCCGGTTGTGGGGGCGAGTAGATAGCGTTCACTGTTGCTTTTCATGCCATCCATCATAACACGTTTCGTGATGAAGATGTATGCCAATATCGAAAACCGTGCTGTCAGGTTCCTGGGACGCCAGTATTCGCTCTCGCGGCTCCGAGGAGGCCCGGCGATTCCAACGGTGGCCCTTGCGCACTGTGCTACGCTCGAATCACTTCTTCGTTCAGTCCAGCATGGCGCGCCTGATCGATCGTCGGAGTCGTTAGACCCGGAGGTCGCCTGTGGATTCGTTCAATCCAACACTCACCTGCAGCGTTTGCGCCGCTGGCTTTCGATTTTCCGATGAAGAACGCCGATTCCAGCTCCTACGAGGCACTGACGGCGCACCTCATCGCTGTCCGCGATGTCGTGGGGCGCGCCCCGGAGCCGTACATAGTGAACCCTCTTACTCCTTCGTCTGCACCGGCTGTAAAGCAGTTGGTCGTGTTCGCTTCCAACCACGCGGAGCGGCGGCCACCTATTGCTGGGACTGCTTGAACATTCAGATGCAGGCCATCGTCTTCGACGCGGTTGCCACCAGTTGAAGAGTACGAAGCACGGTACGGGTGACATTTCGTCTCCGTCCGAGAAAGTTGGTCAATGTCATGGGTGACAAAAGCCCCAAGAACGCAAAGAAGTCCGGAAAACAGAAGTCCGACGCGAAGTCCGCGAAGGAAAAGAAAAAGCAGGACGCCGCTGTACCGGTACGCCCAATTTAGCGGCGCCGGAACGACGGCAGCGCTAACTGTCCTGCGGGTTGATTGGGTTCACAATGTCGAGCCCGAATAGCACGCTGCCCCGAATCGCAGCGATGGGCGCCAACGTCGTCCCTGGCGGCGTCTCGTTCAGGGTTTGGGCGCCCCACGCTTCTCGAGTCTGGGTTGCGGGAACGTTCAACACCTGGAACGAACGCTCCCACGAACTTTCGAGGGCGGATGGCGGCCATTGGCAGCTCACAGTCCCCGAAGCGCGGCGCGGCGATGAGTACCAGTACATCCTCGATACGCAAGAAGGCATCGTCTGGCGCGGCGACCCCTATGCTCGCGAAGTCACTTCGACCACGGGCAATTCCGTGGTCGAACAGACCGAATTCGACTGGTCCGACGACGACTTCCAGATAGCCAGCTGGAACGAGCTCGTCATCTACGAGCTTCACGTCGGAACGTTCAACGACTCCGACCAGGAATCAAATGAGCCGGGACAGTTCAGTTCCGTTTCGGGGCGTCTCCGACACCTGCAGAAGCTCGGGATCAACGCCATCGAAATAATGCCGGTGGCCGAGTTCGCCGGGGAGCGATCGTGGGGCTACAACCCCGCGCACCCGTTTTCCGTTGAGCTTTCTTACGGTGGCAGCGTCGAACTCAAGCAGTTCGTGAAGCTCGCTCATCAGCATGGCATTGCGGTCATCCTGGATGTTGTCTACAACCACTTCGGGCCGAGCGACCTCGGGCTCTGGCGATTCGATGGTTGGTCCGAAAACGACGGCGGCGGCATCTACTTCTACAACGACGAACGCGGTGAGACCCCCTGGGGCCATACCCGCCCGGACTACGGCCGCGGCGAAGTCCGCCAGTACATCCGCGACAACGTGATGATGTGGCTCGAGGATTACCGGCTCGACGGCCTCCGCTTCGATGCCACCGAATACATCCACAGCATCAACGGCGACGGTAGAGACCGGCTCGACGACGGGTGGAGCCTCATGCAGTGGCTCACCCAAGAAGTCTCCGACCGCTTTCCGCACCGCCTGATGATCGCCGAAGACATGCAGCACAACGAGTGGCTGACGAAGGACCGGCCTCATGGTGGCGCCGGGTTCGGCGCTCAATGGGATGCCGACTTCGTCCGCGAACTCCGGTACGCCGCAATCACCTCCAGCGACGGCCAACGCTCCATTGAGACACTCGCCCGTGTGCTTTCACACCGCTTCAACATCAACGCATTTGAACGCGTGATCTTCAGCGAATCACACGATGCCGTTGCGAATGGCGATGCACGCGTACCCGAAGAGATTTCACCGGGGGACCCAACTGGCTGGTTTTCCCAGAAGCGTTCCACGCTCGCGGCCGCGATGGTGTTCACAGCCCCGGGTATCCCGATGCTGTTCCAGGGCCAGGAATTTCTCGAAGGTGGCTGGTTTCGCGACGACGTCCCCGTGGATTGGGACCAGCGTGAGGACTTCCATGGCATCCTTCGCCTGTACCGCGACCTCGTGCACCTGCGCCGAAACACTTCCGGTGTGACACGCGGCCTGGGCGGGCAGTCGATCGAAATCACGCACGCGAACGACGACCGCAAGATGATCGTGTTTCACCGCTGGAACACTGGCGGCCCCGGCGACGATGTGATGGTCGTCGCGAACTTCCTCTTCGAGGCCCAGGGCAACTACACGATCGGCTTGCCCAGCGCCGGGAAATGGTCGTTGCGATTCAACAGCGACTGGCAGGGATACAGCGACCAGTTCAGCGGTCACGAATCGAGCGACGTCACTGCGGTCGAGGGCGAGTACGACGGCATGCCGTACCACGCAGAAGTTTCCGTCGGGCCGTACACGGCGCTCATCTATTCGCAGTCCTCGGGGTAGCGCTGCCGGGACTCGACAGCTTCTTCTTTGGCAAAGTTCTAGGAGCCTGCCGCGTTACGGTCAGCTCAAGCGGAATTGCGGCTTGTCAAAGGTGATAAACTCTCCTCCGCGCGAAGAAACCGCATCGAGCTTGGCGCCCAGCTCCGATGCTGTTGGCAGACGTCGCTGGGTGGGATTGTGGTCCCGGTTAGTAGTCGGAAGTGGTGGATCGGTGGGGCCGCGGCGGCGGCGCTCATCATCGCAGTCTTCGCGACGTATCTCATCCGAACCCGCGCCGACGATGGCCCCCCGGCTGCAACTCCTTCCCCAGAAGCCACCCCCGCTGGCGCCGGCCCCCTGACATCAGACAGGCTCCCAGGCTCAGGCTGGACAACTACTGAGACGGAACTCGTGGGAGTCTTCGACTCTCCCGACCCGGTATTCCTCGCCACGCCAGACCTTCCCGAATGTGCGGGGATCAAGGCCCTGGAGAGTGCTCTCTACGCGAATGGGGAAACACTTGCCCACGGGACCCGGAGCCAGTTCGTCCGTTCGCTCGATGGCGGCGGCCAGGTGAAGCTCACCCGCCTCGGCCTGACCTTCGCTTCCCCGGGGCCTGTCGAATCAATCCTGAGAGAAGCGCGCAGGCACCTGGCTGGCGCCGATTTCTCGAACTGCATGTTGGCGGCCACTGCGGCACAGGGCATAGAGGCCAGCGTGGAAGATGGCCCGCCCCTCGCAATCCCCTCCGGCGGCTTCGGCAGGGTGCTGCGATACCACGAAGCGGCGAATTCCGGTGGCGGCGAACTCACGCATGCGTTCGCCTGGTGGGCGAACGACGACCGTCTGATGATCCTTTCGATAGCCGTGGCGGGCGAAGGCATTAGTGATGCGGATCTGATGGAAATGGCACGCGTTGCCACCGAGGCTTCACCGTGAAGCGATTGTCCGCAGTCGTCAGCCTGTTCCTGGCCGTTGCCATGGTCGCGGTATCAATTCCGCCTCATCAGGTGCGGCCCGGCGCGCGTGTCGCCCACGCCCAGGCGGCCTCACTGGTGCTCAATCCGTCCTCGGGGCACTCGCCCGCCGTGACCGGCACCTTGTCCGGTTCTGGTTGGTGTAACGGGGCGAACGTCACCGTCAGCTCCGTGCCTGCCGGCAATGCCTCTGGCTCGGGAAGTACAGTGGGCGGCAACCTGATTGGGACGTTCACCGCAACCGGAACCCCGGGTCAGCTGGTCGCCATCAAGGTCGATGCATCGTGCCGGGTCGGTAGTTCCACTGCGCGGGCGAATTTCCGCTTCGATGACGCGACCGCAGTGCCCTCGCCGTCACCCACCTCAACCCCGACAAAGACGCTTGTCCCCACGCCAACGTCTACCTCCACCCCGACTCCCTCCCCTTCGGCGACAGCGTCTCCTGTCCCCGGCAACACTCCGACTCCAACGGCAACGCCGGCTCCGGGCACCACGCCGACGGCCACCAGCACCCGACCGAACTCCACCCCAACTTCGACTGCTACGTCCTCGGGGTCAGTCCCCACTCCCAGGCCCACTCCGAATCCGGGGACAGGGATCGTCCGCGTCCTCGGCTGCACACCGGCTGCGAGTTCGGTCAGTGTCCAGATGACCTTCGTCGGGGGGCTTCCGCCACCGCCCGCGCTCCTGGACGTTTCGCTGCCGGCCATCCAGGGGCCATCGCCGCAACTGTTCGCCTTTGCCCTCCCCGCCACCGCGCCACACGGTTCGCTCTTCGAACTGACGCCAAAAGTGAGCGATCCGGATTGCCCACCTTCCGACCCCACCCCTATCTCGTGGGATCCCGGGGCCAGCGAATCCATCTCAATCATCCTGCCCGCAGGCAAGAGTGAACTGCTCGAATCCAGCCACGGGATCGCCGCCCCCGGCGGAGAAATCATTCAGTGGGTGACCTTCCGGCAGTTCTCCGGAGATGCTTTCTCGGGCGCGCAACTCTTCCGACTCGAATCGACCGCGAACTTTGATGGGATCCTCTGGCAGGTCTCGCTGCAGCCGTTCTCAGGAGCGTTTGACCCTCTTGATCCCGACCCTGCCGGGATGCTCGCTTCCGGCAACGTCACGTGCTCCAGCACGCCCTTCTGCCACTTCATCGTGAATTTCAGTGATTTCATGCCCCCGCCCAACGAGCAGACGCCGCCCGCCTCCTGGACAGGCGAAGCGATGACGTCCGTCTTCGATTTGCTTCCGCTCTTCCCGGTGGCTCAGGGGGTAGCATCCAAAGAGACCGTGGCGGTGGCGCCCACCGGCTCGTCGCCCAAATCCAAGCTCGACTTTGGAGGGACTGCTCCCTCAATTCCACTCACAGCAGGACTCTACACACCCCCGCGAGACTTTTACTTCCGGGCAATACCAACAAAAGGAACCGCACTCCTCGGTCCCAACTCCAATTCAGTGATTGTGCGTTGGTCCGGCTATGACTCGGTTGATACCAGCACGGTGCAGTACGTGGATTGCTTCACGCATCCCGACGATGACGTGTGCAAGGCGCCACCCGGTCCGCCACGCTACAAAATCCAGATCGAGTCCTACCACGGCTGGATTTCGCCGAAGGCGGGACACGCCGGTTGCTACCTCGTCACGAAGACGACCACAACAATGGTTACTCCGGTCGGGCCAACGGCCACCTACCCGGAGGGCCAGCTTTTGTGCCCGCCGAAGCCAAAGGACCCGGGCCTTCTCGAAGCGATAGTCAGTTTCGTCGTCGACGCCGTGAACTGGGTTTCGAACACCTACGCCAAGTTGAAAGAGGCCGTCATCGATTTTGTTTCGATGTTTGTTCCCGAGGCTATCTGTCCGAAGAGTTGCATCGGCATACTCCTCGATATCGCCCTCACGGCTCTCGGCATCCCACCGAGTATTCCGAACTTCGACCAGCTCATGGACCAGGGGTTGGACTATCTCGCCGCAGAGGTCGTGGAGGGGGTCGGCGTTCCGAAGGAGATCCAGGACCTGGCTATCGGCCCCGCCAAAGACATCGCTATCGAAGAATTCAAGAAGGCAGCCGAAGAGGAAGTGAAGAAGGGCATCAAGGCAGGCATCGAAGACATGCAGAACAGCCTGGCGTCCGAAGTCTCGTTCATCCCTGATGGTGTGCCCATCAAGCCGGACCCGGATGGCGCCTACCAGCCGCCCGCGATTACCTTCCGCGTAACGAGACCCGCCGGCGCGGCCATTTGCACCAGCAATCTCGTGGTCAATGGCAGCGTTTCGTCGGCGACCAGCCCCGGCCTCAACCTGGATGGCAAGTCATGGGCGTGGCTCTACAGTCAAAGGCTCGTGACACTCCCAGCGCTCGACGAAGGCGAATCAGTCGAGATTCCGCTCATCCTCAAACCTCGGCTCGATTGGGGGTTCAGCGGTGCCAAATATGGGTCGTACAACGAAGCCGCGATCGCCTGGTCGAACCTCTACAACCAGGCCGTGGCCGAGATGGCCGTACTCGGCAACAGCTGCGCTGGGAGTGACTTTCTGACCGCACCCGCGACATCGAGTGTGGTCGGTGCCACGGCTAGTCCGTGATGCTGAACCGCTACGGCCTCAACCCGAAGAGCTGCCACCCCGGGCGGCCGGCGAGCGGACCGTCGGACTCGTGCTGCAGGCCGTATCCAGAACCAGTGCGGAGGGCCTTGTCGATCGCCCACTTCGAGAGTCCCTGAACAGCTTCCATCGACTCCATCTCTTCGAGGGTGAAGAAACCTGCGTTCGCGATTTCATCGCCGTCGAAGCGCGGCTCTTCATTTCCGAGCGGGTCGAGCCGGAACATGACGTAGATGTTGGTGGTGGGGCCACCGATGCCGCCACCGACGGAGTGGCGGAAGGCGATGACATCACGAACCTTCGCTTCGATGCCGGCCTCTTCGAGGACTTCGCGTTCCACCGCGAGCGAAAGGGGCTCATCGTGTTCGGCATAGCCGCCGGGGATCTGCCATGAGCCAGCGAACGGCTGCCAGCCGCGCTGCACGAGCAGAGCCTTGCCATCGCGGATAACAACTCCGGAACAGCCGATAGAGAAATCGCCGTAGTGAATGTAGTCACAAGAAGGGCAAGCGGGGCGCTCGCGGCCCCCATCTTCTTTGAACGTGAGCGTCATCGAACATCGTGGGCAGTAGGTGTGGTGAGCCATAGCAGGCGGAAGTATACGGGGAGCGCCGAGCCACGGGATTCAGGCGCGAATTGAAGCTCCACGACGACTCGGAAAGGAGTGGGTTTCAATTTCGCAAAAAAGTAAGCCGGACGCTAACAATCTCCGTTATAGTGAACCTACTACCGTGTATATCTTCGATTTGCAACTCACCAACTATCGGAATTACGTGCGTTCAGCTATCAAGCTCGAAAAGGGGCTGAACCTGTTCGTGGGCGAAAACGCCCAGGGCAAAAGCAACCTCCTCGAGTCGGTTTACCTGCTTTCCACGCTTCGCAGCAGCCGTGCCAGCCACGACAGCGACCTTGTCCGCAACGACATTCTCAGCAGTGACTTTCCGGTTGCCCGGCTTTCGGCCGAGGTCGAACGATCCGCTGGCAACCTCCAGATCGAACTCGCCGTTGTCGGCCGTTCGACCGACCCCAGCCATCGCGCGGGCAAGCGCGTCCGCGTGAACGGTGTGCCGCGCAAGGCATCCGACGCCGTTGGACAACTCTGCGCGGTGCTCTTCACCACACTCGACATTGAGATCGTGGCCGGCCCTCCACTGATGCGGCGGCGCTACCTCGACATGATGATTTCGCAAGTGGACCGCGGATACCTGCGTGCGATGCAGAAGTATTCCAAGGTGCTCCAGCAGCGAAACAGCCTGCTGAAGCGCATCCAGAACCACGAAGCCAACACCCACGAATTGAACTTCTGGGATCAGGAACTCGCCCACGCTGGCGGACTGATCTTCTGGGCGCGCGCCGAGGCCCTTGGCCACGTGGTGCCCCAGGCGATGATGCAGATGGAACGCCTGACCGACGGGCTCGAGTCGCTGCAACTCACCTATCGCCCATCCCTCGGCGGGCTGGATGAAACCGATTCGCCAATCGATGACTCGGAGTGGACAGCACGGATGCTCAAGGCCCTCCAGAATCTTCGCAACCGCGAGATTAACGCCGGAGCAACGCTGGTCGGCCCGCACCGGGACGACGTCCAGATTGAAATCGATGACATGGCGGCGGATTCGTTCGCCTCGCGGGCGCAGCAGCGTACGGCCGCACTTTCGATGCGCCTCGCGGAAGCCAGCTACCTCCGCCGCGCCCTCGGCGATGACCCGGTCGTGCTCCTCGACGACGTGTTGAGCGAACTCGATGCGCGACGGCGTAAGGGCGTTCTGGAGTACATCGACACCTTCCAGCAGACTCTCGTGACAACAGCGGACCCGGACCGCCTGCGGGAAGTGATGACGAAGGCCGCTGGCCGATTCGTCGTCTCAGCGGGCGCCGTAACGAGGTTCGAAGGGGAGTAGCGCGATCGGCAAGCGCCGTTCGTTCGTCGTTGGCGGAGCGGTCGTCGTCGGGGCAATGGCGTTCCTGACGGGGATGCTGACCCTGCTCGTCCTTTTCAACCTTTCAGACACACCCCGCCGGAAGCTCTTCGATATCAACGCGGCACTTGGAACCGCGGTGGTGATGATGGCCCTCGGTGGGATGCTCGCCTACCAGGCCGCTTCGTCGCTCGGCAAAGTTGTCTCGTCCGCGATGCAAGTCCCGAACTGGCGGTATGTGGCGCCCGCGGCGATCAGCACGTTCCCTCTGCTGGTGATCATCGGGCAGGAGCAGGTGAACCACCCGGAGCGCTTGCCGTGGCTGTTCCCGGTCACGAACCTGCTGATCGTTGCGCTGCCTTCGCTCGTGATTGCGCTGGTGGTCTCCCAGCGATACGTCGCATTCAACAAATGGTCCTGGCCGGTCAGCTGGCGGGAGTGGTCTTCGGGAATTATCTACGGCGCCATCGGCGCAACCACCATCGCCGGCATCATCAACACCCTCTACCTGATTTTGATGGCGCTCCTGCTCATCAACCGGGTCGGCGACGGCGATACCGGCAGTCTCGCGCGGGGTCTTCCATCGTTGCCACGCGGTTGGGGCATCGCCTTCGACATCAGCGTGCTCTCTGTAGTCGCGCCCCTGAACGAGGAATTCTGGAAGGGCATGCTCGTCGCGTTCTTCTTCTTCAGGAGGGGCGGCGCCGCCCGTTGTTTCATGTGGGGAGTGCTGGCCGGTGCAGGCTTCAACATCCTCGAGACGTTCCAGAACAGCATCGCGATCATCAACCCGGCCGAAGTGACCCGGCAGCAGCTGAGCGAGGACTGGTGGAAGTTCGCTACGGCGCGGGCGGGCACGGGGGCAGTCCATTCCGCAGCCACTGGCTTGTCCGCCCTCGGCTTCTACGGACTGTTCCGAGGGCAGGGGCGCTACCTGCTTGGGCTACCCGGCCGGGGTGCTCATCCACGGGTCGTGGAACTTCTTGACCTTCACCCTCTCGGGCGACGCGATCCTCAGCCAGGCGGGCCCGGATTCGCGATTCCTGGACATCCTCAGTATTTGCGGGCTTATCGCCCTCTTCGCAGCCTGCCTTGTTGTGCTGTGGGAGATGCCGCGGCGCGTACGCGACGGTCGTCCCGCCGCGGTCTATTCCGTTCTCGGGATGGTGCCGCCAGACCCGGAACTCGCGAACCGTGTTCCCGAGGATCGCTGGGTACCCACATACCGGACGTGACGAGACGTCCGAACGATCCTTCGTGCTAAGCTAATAAAATGCCGCCCGCGTCCTACGTGGAGTTACCCCAGAAGGCGCCAGGCGGCCCGTTCGCGTCGCTGCGTCATCAGCAATTCCGCTGGCTCTACGCCTCGAACCTCGCTTTCTTCTTCGCGATGAACGGCCAGTTCCTGGTCCGTTCGATCCTTGCCTACGACCTCACCGGAAGTAAGGTCGCGCTCGGCGCGGTCAACCTCGCCGTCGCGATCCCAATGCTGCTCATTTCGCCGTTCGGTGGCGTGGTCGCCGACCGTATGGAACGCCGGAAGCTGATCATGATCGGGCAGTTCCTCCTGCTGTTGAACGAAGTGGGGGTCCTTGCCCTGCTACTGACGGACCGGCTCGAGTTCTGGCACCTGTTGGTCGCGGTGTTCTTCATGGGCTGCCTGTTCCCATTCATCATGCCGGCCCGCCAGGCGATCGTTGCGAACATCGTTGGCAGGCAGGGACTCGGCAATGCTATGGCCCTGCAAATGGGCGGCATGAACGCGGCACGAGTGGTTGCGCCTGTTTTGGCCGGCACCATCGTGGCCGTAACCAGCGTCGAGTGGGTCTATCTGCTCGCAGTGGTGCTCTACGGCCTCGCGCTCTTCTCGATGTCGCGTGTCTCGAAGTCACCGCCCGCCGAAGGGGCAAACAAGAAGCCAGTGTTCGCCGAACTCATCGGTGGCATGCGCTACGTGAAGAACGACCCCCCGGTGAGGACACTCCTGATCCTCTCGGTTGTGCCGATGATGCTCGCGATGCCCTTCCAGTCCCTGCTGGTGGTGTTCGCCGACGACGTCTGGAACGTCGGAGAGGGCGGCCTCGGGGTGCTTCAGGCGTTCGCCGGATTCGGCGGGATCCTGGGGTCGTTCTACGTGGCGTTGCACGGTAACTCACCGCGAAAGCTGCGCTTAATGATGGCCAGCCTGTTCGCATTCGCGGGCACCCTCTTCCTGTTCGCGCTGAGCCCCTGGTTCTTGCTAGCCTTGCCGCTGGTGCTCGTCGCCGACATCTTCGCGAACGTCTTCAACACGACGAACGGGACGATCATCCAGGTGCTGATCCCGGACGAAGTTCGAGGGCGCGTGATGAGCTTGATGATGATGACCTTCGGGCTCACACCGCTCGGCACACTCCCGGTGAGCATCGTCGCAGAGATTTATGGCGTGCGGGTAGCGGTGGCGAGCGCCTCAATCGCGACAGCCTTGCTCGCGACGATCATTTTCATGCTGAGCCGGTCGCTGCGTGGAATCGATGCCGCCAACCAGGCGGCACTCGATGCCGAGTACGAGTCGACCAGCAGTTTCCAGACGCAACCCGCATCGGCGGCGCGATAGCAAACGGCCGCTAGCGGCGGAAGACGAACAGGCCGTGGCCTTCTTCGTGGCGCTCGTAGCTCGCGACCATGTTCATGAGCATGTCGAGTTGGGCAAGGTAGGGGCGGGTGCCATAGCGCTCTTCGTAGTGTGGCCTCTGGCGGACCATGTCGGCTTCGGCGTTGCGCCAGGTAACGGTCGCGTCGTTGCTGATTTCCTTGTGGGCCGAGAGCGACCAGCCATACTCGGCCCACTCGTCGATGAACGCTTCGACGCCGCCGCGACCGTCGACCGGCACTTCGGTATCGAGACAGAGGGTCGAACCGGATTTCGCGGCGACCCGGCTCATTTCGCGCACCGAAATGTACGTGTCCATAGCCCAGACGCTCTGAAAGGTTCCCGCGCGGAACGGGAGGTGGCGCGAATCGGCCGTGACCCAACGGACAGCCTGGCCACCTTCAAGTTCGCGGCCCGCGGCGAGGAAATCGAGGTTCAGGTCCGTTGCGATTGGCGTGCAGCCTGTCTCTTTCGCGGCGAGGCGGGCGGCCGCGCCGACGAATGCGCCGGCATCGAGCATAAGCGCACCCGCCTTGAGTTCGGCCCGGCTCAGGAGCCAGCGCGTCGCTTCCTCGGCACCGATGTGGTTGTGCTCACCGAGGAGATCGATCCACCAGGCTTGGTATTCATCGGCAAGGCGAGTAAGTGCGTCTGGCGTCGTGATCACATCTCACAAGATACAGAACATCGCCCAATGAGCGGAGTGCCCGAACGGGCACTCCTTTCGCGGCGATGGGGGCGCGCTACCGGGGCAAGTTCGCGGCGTACGGGCGCGACCGCGCCACCTTTTCGCCAACATGCTGGAATTCCACATGTCCCGCCATAGCCAATGGACGAACCGGGATCCAGAAATCGGCGAGCCGATACTGAGTTCGCGGGGTGATGGTGTCACCAAGATGGAAGTCACCGATTTCGGCCTGGCTCCTGGCAACGTGCCAGAAGGCGCCCGGCTGAGCGGTGAACGGCTGGCCATTGGGGACGAACCCTCGCAGCCGGATCTTTCCCGCGCGTGAAGCAGCGCACCCGCGGCTCGCGAAATGATTGTCGAACCCGGTCCGCTCTTGATGAACCAGCGGGGGAGCCGCGAAACCGAATCCGACATCACCTTCGACATTCGGCTTGAGGCGAATTCCGTGGTCCATTCCATTCGGATGGCCGGGATTGTGACGCGAAGTGTTTTCGGGTCGATCCATTCCTCATGATCTCCACCTGGTCCGCGAGTGCGGGACGCATGTATTTCGCGCAGGAAACACTTGCCGGCGCCGTCGAAAAGATGCGCCAGTCGCCGCCGGGTTCGCGCATCCAGACCGACCTGAAGGCGGGACCCACGGAAGAACGGGAAAAGCTACGAAACGCGAGTGTGTGGCCGCTGCGAAATGAGATGCCAAGGACCGCAAAGCCATCGAAGTGTTCGCCCGCCCGATCCGGACTGCTTAGTTTCAGGGTTCAAGAGGTATTTTTGAGGTTGCACGCTGGTTCTCCAACGTCGGCCACAGGCCGGAGTGATCCCAGCGTTACGAACCGTGCCAGCCAAAGCCTGAAGAATTCTGAAGGTGCAGGGCTTATTCGGCGGTTCTGTGGCAGGGCTCACACAAATCCGTACCGAAAGGTAATTTCACCCTCGCGCGGAAGGTTTTCGAGGCGAACTGACCCTCCCCGGCCATGGCTGGCCGGGCACAAGAATCGGGGCGCGAGATGTCAGCGGAGCGTGATGCCGCCATCCACGGAGATCGCCTGCCCGGTGATGTTCATCGCTGCCGGGCTGCTGAGGAATGCCGCCAGGTGGCCGATGTCCTCCGGCGTCTGCTCGCGTCGAAGCGGCACGCCGTTCTTCACCACTTCCAGAAAGATGTCGCGCGGGTCCGCGTCTTTGTACTGCGGGACGTTCATCTTCATGCCGGTGGCGAGACCCTGCCAGGCGCGCGTCCAGAGAAACCCGGGACAGATCGCGTTCACCCGGATGTTCGCGGGCGCGTATTCCAACGCGGTGCTCTTCGAAAGCGAGATGACCCCGGCCTTGGCGGCCGCGTAAGCCGGCAACGTTGGCGAAGCGCTCAGACCGGCGATGCTGGCGATGTTCACGATCGAACCACCTCCGCGTGCCTTCAGGTATGGGACGGCGACCTTCGTGCCGAGGAAGGTGCTGCGCAGGTTCTGCGCCAGCTGCTCGTCCCAGACATTCGATGCCATGTTTTCGACGCGGGAGCCACCGGCAGCCGGAGTGATCGACGGGTCGAGCGGCATCCGCCCGGCTCCGGCGTTGTTCACGAAGATATCGAGTCCGCCGAAGCTGATCGACGATCTGCCTCACCGCCGCTTCGAGCGGCTGTTCAAGGATCACATCGCAGGCCATGCCAATTCCCGGAACGGCGAGTTCCGATGCGGTCTTGGCGGCTGTTTCGCCGTCGAGGTCGAGGATGGCGACCTTCGCGCCCTGCGAAGCCATCACGGTGGCGATGCCGGCGCCAATGCCCCTCGCACCACCGGTGATAATCGCGACCATTCCATCAAGCTGTCCCATTTCGTTGCTCCTTCAATTTGATTCACCACGGAGGCACGGAGAGCACGGGGGTCTTTAGTATTCTCAAACAATCTCCGGGGACTCGAGACGTCGCCCAGAACTCTCGGAAAACTCCGTGGCCTCCGTGTCTCCGTGGTGGAATCACTGGCCGATGAATTGTGGCTCGCGCTTTTCGACGAAAGCCCGGACCGCCTCGCGGCTGTCGGCGCTCATGCCGCTGATGCGCATGAAGAGGGCTTCCTGGTCGAGGACTTCTTCGAATGTGCCGGTCTCGCCGAGGTTGAGGTTCTTCTTCATGCGGGCGTAGGTTGCGGTCGGTCCCGAGGCGAGCTTCGCGCAAAACTCCATACCGGCGGTCATGAGTTCTTCGTGCGGGACGACGCGGTTGGCGATACCGAGTTCGAGCGCGCGCTGAGCGTCGATGATCTCGGCCGTGAAATACATCTCGCGGGCACGGCCCGAGCCGATGATCCGCTGCAACGTGTACGAGCCGCCGAAGTCGCCGCTGAGGCCAACGTTTCGGAAGGCAGTACCGAAGCGGGCACGGTCGCTTGCAATGCGGATGTCGCAGGCAAGCGCGACCGAAAAGCCGGCACCGACGGCTACACCGTTGACGAGGGCGACGGTCGGCTTCGACATCGTGTGGAGAACGAGGCTGACGGAGTCCTGCAATTTGCGAAGTTCATTGGTCGTGCGTTCCAGCGACGACATCAGGCGGGCTGTCGGGTTAGCGTCCGCTTCGCGGGCGGTCGCGGTCTGGCCATCGTTGCGAGACTGCATGCCACGAACGTCGCCGCCGGCGCAGAATCCGCGCCCGGCCCCGGTGATTGCGACGCAGCGAACTTCACGGTCGTGTTCGCACTGCTGAAGGAGGTCTCCAAACTCGGGCATGAGCATTCCGCCCATCGCGTTCAGCGTATCGGGGCGGTTGAGGGTGATAAGGCCGACTCCATCGGCGCGTTTTTCGAAAAGGACATCTTCAGTCATGGCGTAACTCCAGCCAGTGGGTTGCGCCGTGATACTAAGGTTTCGTGGGGCTCGTGTCAGACTCCGCAGCGCGTTTCTCTGCGTATAGTTCGCGGGCATGGACGTTCTACCGCTTCCCGACCAACTGATCCGCTACGCCGAAGAGGAGATCGCGCGGCTACAAGTGCCGGGAGCGGCCGCTGCGGTCATTCACGATGGCGCGATCTATGCGGGAGGGGTCGGCGTGACCAGCGTCGAACATCCCCTGCCGGTGACTCCGGAGACGCTGTTCCAGATCGGTTCGACTTCCAAGACGTTCACCGCGACGGCGCTCATGCAGCTGGTCGAGACGGGGCGCGTGGACCTGGATGCGACTGTCCGGACATACCTGCCATGGTTCGCGCTCCAGTCGGAAGACGATGCCGCCAGGCTGACGGTACGAAACCTCGTCACGCATCACGCGGGTTACGTCGGCGACTACTTCAAGGACACCGGCCGGGGCGATGATGCTATCGGGAAGATCGTGCGGAAGATGGCGAATTCGCCGCAGCTCGTACCCGCGGGATACACCTTCTCCTACAGCAACGCGGCCTTCTACGTCCTTGGTCACATTGTGGAGACGGTGCACGGGCGGCCTTTTGAGCAGGTGATTCGCGACCAGATTTTCGAGCCCTTGGAAATGGATCGGTCGTTCTATTTCCCCGAGGAGACGATCACGCACCGGGTTGCTTCCGGTCACATCGTGACGGTCGACGGCCCGCAGGTGGCGCGACCGTGGAACACTCCACGAAGCATCGCGCCCGGCGGCGGCGTGACCTCGACCGTTGTCGACCAGATGAAGTACGCCGCGCTCCACCTCGGCCTGGCCTCGCCCGGGATCATCCTGAAGCCGGAATCGATTGCCGCGATGCAGGAGATTCAGCGGCCTGCGGGGAGCATGTGCGAATCGATTGGGACTTCCTGGATGCTTGGACTGGGCCGGCGACGACGAACGGCTCGTGAAGCATGGCGGCGCAACCAACGGCCACCTCTCTTCATTCGAACTGGTCCCGGGCAAGAATTTCGCGGTCACCGTGCTGACGAATTCGGACACCGGACGGGAAGCGCGACAGACGATCGCCGACCGCTGCCAGGAGCACTTCCTTGGCTTCGGCAAGCCCGACCCGGTTGAGGTACCGACACCCTTCAATGTGGGCGAATACGCAGGCACGTATCAGTCTGTGCTCGCGCGATTGGCCGTTAGTAGCGAAGGCGGACACCTCATGGTGACCGATGCGACGCCCGAGCGTGGGTATGCCGAACGGCGGCACCGGCCGATACCATTGCCACCAGCGCGATTGGCGTTCACCGGAACAGACGCGACCGCAGTCCTCGATGGGCCGCGGAAAGGCGAGCGCGCCGAATTCCTTCGCGGAGCGGACGGGCGGATCGAGTGGATGCGCTGGGATGGGCGCATCGCCCGGCGAATACAAGACTGACCACGAGTTCGTGAGCCGCCTCGAATTCGCCGCCTGCCTGGCCCTCTTCGTCGTCGGTGTGTACTCGACCTCATTCGGTCCGGCGCTGGGAATACTCGCGGACGATTTCGGCGTTTCGCTGGACCGTGCCGGGCTGATGCTGACTTTGCTCTTCCTCGGTTCGATCGTCGCCTCGGGGTCCATGGCGGTCTGGCTGCATCGATTCGACCCGAAACACTTCGCCGGTACCGGGCTCATGCTGGTGGCCGTTGGTGCGGTAGGAATCGGGCTCGCCGGATCGTGGGCCGCGGTACTGGTCAGCGTTTGCGTGGTAGGTGCCGGCGGGGGGCTGATGGACGCTGGCTCCCACACAATCGCGGCCCGGGAAAGTGCGGACGTTTCGCGCGGCGTGAACCGGCTGAACGTGTACTTCGCGATCGGCGCCATCGTCGGGCCCGTTCTGGTCGGGCTCGGTGCTCTCGATCGATGAAGGCGGCCGGGCGGTCGTCTACCTGGGCATCGCGATCCTTGCCGTTGCTATAGCGGTGACGATGCTTTCGGCTCCGTCGTCAGCGCAACGAGAAGTGGCCACCAGGGGGCACCTTTCGCACACGGCTGATTCGCGAATGAGCGCACTGGCGTGGACTATCGGCGCGCTCCTCTTCCTCTACGTCGGCGCGGAGTTCGGGCTGGGGTCCTGGGTGGCCTCGTTCTCGGAGAAGGAGTTCCAAACTGGGATTTTCGCGGGCGGACTAATCACAGCCGGGTACTGGACCGCTTTGATGGTTGGCCGCGTGATCTCCGGAATGCTCTTCGCGCACGGGGTGCCCGCACAACGTGTGCTCATCGGGAGCGTTGCCGGCGGCATGGTGGCAAGCGCAGCGATCGCGCTCTCCAGCGACTGGTTCCTCGCAGCTGCGGTCGCGGCGTTCGCAACTGGCCTCGCCTTCGGACCAATCTGGCCCTCAGCGATGTCTATCGCAGCGGCCGGACGCTCGAGTAACGCCCCGGCGGCGATGGTCACCATCGGCAATGCCGGCGGCTTCGTCTTCCCTTGGCTGCAGGGAAGGCTGCTGGTCTCAGCCGGAGGCACGACCGGCATCGGCATGAGCGCGGTCCTTTGCGCGTTCATGCTCCTGCTCGCATGGCGAATCGGGCGAACCGGTCAGGGACCTCACTAGGTCTGGAAAGCCGCCTGTCGCCGCTCCATACTTGCATCGTGCAATCGTTGAACCAATTGAAACGACAGCGCGGGCAGATCCTCGCGCTCGCCGCACGGCATGGCGCGCAGAATGTGCGGCTCTTCGGTTCGGTCGCACGAGGAACCGCGGATGAGTCGAGTGACATCGACATCCTCGTCGACTTGGATAGCGACCGGAGCCTTCTGGACCTCGCTGAATTGCTTGCCGATCTTTCTGATCTGCTTGGCGAACCGGTGGATGTGGTGACTGCCAACGGACTCAGGGGCCGAATCAGAGAACGCGTGCTGGCGGAAGCGGTTGCCCTTTGAGAGACGATGGGGAACGACTCCTGGATATCCTCGAAGCCGCGTCGAGAATCGAAAAGTACACAGCGGCGGGGCGTGAGCGATTCGACTCCGACGAGCTTGTGCAGAACTGGGTTGTCCATCATCTGGAGGTTATTGGTGAGGCCTGCGCTCGTGTCTCAGAGGACCTACGGGGTCAGCATCCTGAGATCCCATGGCGCGGCTATGTCGCAATGAGAAACATCTTAGTGCACCAGTACTTTGGCATTGACCTTGAGCCCGTCTGGTTAGCGGCCACGGCTGAACTCGCGGATCTCCGGGCGAGTATCGCAAAGATCTTGGAGAACCAGACGGAAGGGGACGAGGACTCCTAGTCCGGCAGGAAGCGCTCCGCTTCGTAACGCACCATCGAATCTGCAAGCGTGCCGAAAAGCGTCTCAATGAGGTCATGTCCTCGCTCGCTGTACGCCTCGGGATCGATGTTTGTGACCCCGGTTACGAGATAGAACCCAAGGAGAAGTGATGTCCGGGCGTAGTCATCGGCGAGTTCCGCGCGGGTGTAGTCCGATACGCCTGCGCCACGGAGCGTCTCGTAATACGTGTCGAGCAAACCTTCCGTGTTGGCGGCGATCGAGTCCTTCTTCAGGTTGCCTGAAATGAAGTACTGGAGGTCCTGGGTCGCTCCACCAAAGGAGCAGAGCTGCCAGTCGAGCAACACAAATTCGTTCGGAGACCCGGCCGGACCGAACATCATGTTGTCCAGGCGATAGTCGCCGTGCACGAGCGTGCCTGGGCGATCCCAGAGCGACTCGAGGTACTCGTCGTACTTCTCGCCCAACCGAACCACGCAGCGCGTGATCATGGGGTCGAAGTGATCCGCGAACTTCTCCTGGAAGACCGGCAACCCCTGGTTGTGACCTGCTTTGAGGTACTGATAAAACGGGTGGCCCCGGCTGGGGAGCCAGGAATAGCTTGCGAGCTTGTCAGATTGCCACCAGCGGGCATGATGCTTCGCCAGCTCGGTAATCGCGAGCTGGGCCTGCTCGAGCGAACAGGAGGCGAGCTGGTCTCCGACCTTGGCGCCCTGGATGTCTTCGAGGATGAGCGCGAAGTTGGCATCGGCGGCCCGGTACTCAGCGTGGTATGACTTCGGGATCCGGATGGTGAGGTCTTTGGCGAGCTCGTTGTAGAAGCCGATCTCCCGCTCATAGAGACCGAGAACCCCGGCCATTCCACGAGGCTGCGCGACTTGCGTTGGCAGTTTCACGATGACCGACGCCGGTGCATCAGGCCCCGGGGTGCCGGAGTACGAGAGCTTCACGCGGGCGAGTTCACCGAGGAAACCAACGCCTTCACCGATGACGGTCGCATCGAACGAATCGATGCGCGTGCCGGACGGCAGTGACGGCGCCATTACCTCGTTCAGCCATTCGGTTGTGACGGCCGCGACGCCGGCCGGGATTTCAGATGCAGTCATGTCTCTCGCCCCTTTGAGTAGTGGCGGATGCTACAGATGTCTATCGCATGTGAACAAATTTTTAGTCTCTGAGCAGTGTCCGCCCAAGAATCTCAGACGGTGACGGCTCTGGCCTCCGAGGGCCGATACGAGAGATGTCCGCCGAGCGCGGCAAGCTTGTCGATGGCTGTGAGCCACCAGAACCCGAGAACCTCGGGAAGGCGCGGAGCGAGGCGTTCGAGGATGCGGGCGTTAAGTACGGCTCCTCGAATGCAGAGCCCGGCGACGAGGCCGGCTCCGCGCCGCGGTTCCAGCCGTTTACTCAGGCGCGAAACGGTCTTCAGGTGCCCGCCGTGCCACTCGACCTCCGGGTGTTGCTGCATCAGCCGCTGTGCGCCCCAACCGTGACACGCCTGCTTGGCGGCAAACAGGGCAAGGTCCGGCTCGTGTTCGTGCTCCACCCGCATCGCAGGCTGATAGGCGACGCGAAAGCCGGCGGCTTCAGCGCGAAGACCGAACTCGGTGTCGCCGACGCGGCGATAGCGCTCCTCAAACCGAAGCGTTTCGAAAACCGTCCGGCGCATGGCAAGGTTTCGCGTGTCGCACTCCGTGGGGCGGCCCGCAGGCAGCTTGCGAAGGTGCGCCTCGTAGCGGCGCTGAATCAGGCGCTGAACCTTCCCATCGCCGACGCTGCCGGAATAGCCCTGGACGATGTCGGCGGATTCGAGTTCCTTGAGCCCGGCGTCAATCCACCCGGGCCTGATGATGCAATCGGCGTCGGTGAAGAAGACGAATTCGCCGGTCGCCACATCGATTGCACGGTTGCGGGCGCGGTACACGCCGGCTTCCGCTTCCTGCAGGATCGTCGCCCTCTCGCCGAGACGCTCCTGCAACTCGCTCGAAAACTCAGGGGTTGAGGCGTTGTCCACGATGATGATTTCGAGGGACTCCGGTTCGGCCGCCACCGACAATATGGAATCAACCGTCGCAAAAATGCGTCGGTCGGTTCGCACGGGAATGATGACGCTGACCTTCGGAGAGTTCATGCGGGGATGACTGATGGTACGCCTTCCACCGTCTCGATGGCGCCGGCGCAGGAGCGCGCGGCATCGGCACCGGGAAGTGACTTTGGCTGGTTTCCATCGAACGACGCCACCCAGTCGGCAAGCATCGCGGCGATTGCGGCGACGGGTTCCGTGGGCTGGCGCTTCGCTCGCCGCATGAGCTCTCCTAGCCGGCCCAATCCCGGCGAAGGCGATCTCCTTACCGTCGCAAGTGAGGGTCTCTCTATACGCGGCGCCGTGGGCGACGTGCCAATCGAAGCGCGCGCCGTTAGCCAGCAGGAACGCACCGGAGGCCCGCACGGCTGTTCGGGAGACTTCGACGACGGACGTGATTTCCGAGCCGGACAACCAGACCGCGAGGTCAGCCGCATGCGGTAACAGATCGCGGACCGGAGACTCGACCGATTGGGCGCCCCAGGTGTTCGGGTTGGTCTCGAGGTTGAAGTCGAAACGGCGGCATTCCGGGCGTTGGTCGCGGTAGCTTCGCCAATACCGGCGGGAGAACGCGGGTGTAACGAGTTCGGGACGCATCCAGCTATCGACTTCAGCAGCCGAGACAGCCGGCGGTTTTTCAACCAGCACCGGAATGCCACGCTCGGTCACCAGTCGCACCTGCTCCGCATGGACGCGCGCCGGACTGAGGATTATCACTCCCTGGAGTTCGACGGCATCAAGGAGCTCTCCTGGCGATCGGTAGTCCGCCTTGGCGCCCGGGTCGGCCGTGCCAGCCACCGTCAATTCCGGTCGCAGGGCTATGGCGGGCGCGTACAGCTGACGGTATGCCTGGCCCGCGCCAAAGATGCCGAGACGAACTTGATCGGTCATTCGAGGAACGTCTCGCCAGTCAGATCGTCCGACTGCGACAACCCGTAGAGGCCGAGCAACGAGGGCGCGAAGTCCTGGTTCTGTACTTCAGTGCGAGTGACAGAGACTCCCGAGCCTTCCGCTGGACGGGCCATAAGGAAGCCCCGGCCGTTGTGGACCCCGTTACGGGCTTCCGGCTCAGTGTTCGTCAGTACGACGTTGTCTGGTCCCACGATCCGCTCCGCACTGGTCACCGCTGGATTTGAAAGCAACAAGCCATCCGGTAGGCGATGCGCGCGCGGCCCCGGGAATTGCTGCTGTGCTCGTACCAGCTCCTCGAAAGCGGCATACCCTGACTCGGTCTTGAATTGCGCCGCAAGGGATTCAACCTTCGCGAGGGCCGAGTCCACTCTATCTCGCTCGAATTTCCCATCACGCTCTCTGCCTTCAAGGTTGCCGCGCAATGCCACATGACCGTCGTGCGGAACGCGAAAGATCGGGTCGGCCTGGATATCAACTCCCGCGCTTGAGAGCACTCCCTGGCGGGAGGCGCGGAAGCGGCCGGGGAGCCGGCGCCAGATCGCGCGGTGCACAGAATCCGGCAGCAAATTACGAACACGCCTCAGTAGGTCCGGGCTTGCGACTGCAACTGAGGCTTCCTTTCCCAGAGAAAGCGCCATCACCTGGCTACCGAGAGAGGCCGAGTAATCGACCTGGTGGACCGTGCCGTGGAGTGAAAAGAGCAAGAGGTGCGCGTCCGGACCAGCGGCCTCGACGATCGCGGGCCAGGCCGCATCCAGTGGTTCCAGGATGCGCGCGAACGCGGTCACATTGGTAAGAGAGCCATCCAGCGTTTCGGGAGCGGCAAGATAGTGCCCGGCCTTATGCAGTTCAGCGAAGACGAGAAGAAAAAACCCTGACCCCGAGCGCTCGCGAAGCAATTCGACGCTTGCTTTAGCGCGCATCGCGACGCCACGGCGCATATCCTCCACCATTTTCCGCTTGTCCTTCATCGACTGCGGTTCGACGGTGTCGAAGGACAGGGGGTTCTTGCCGAAGCGCCTGACAAAAGTAGACCACCAACTCTCTGGCCAAGAGCTTGGCTCCATCTCATCGTGGACGCCCCAGGCGCTAATCTCGAGGGAATCGGGCTGCCGTGCGAGCGGCATGTATGGCGCATCGATGACGGTGAGCGGCACCCCAGACTCGCCAATTCTGTGCCAGAAGGGTTCGACTGAGAGCGAAGCGTGGGAGTTGCGCGCGTAGCGCATCTCTTCTTCCATCCACTGTGTCCAGAAGTAGATGCCGTGGTGCCCAGGGCCGCTCCCGGTTCCGAAAGTGGGCCAAATGCTGCCGTGGAGTGTCTGCCCGTCGGAGCGAACAACCGCCCTTTGAGTGTCCCGAGCGAAGCGGGCCAGGTTCGGCAGGGCACCAGACTCCATGAGGTGCTCGAGAATAGTGATCTCGAGTGCGTCCAGCGCGATAAGTACGGTTCTCGGCCTGTTGCCTTCGATCACCACGCGCCACTTCCTCTCACACTTGTGACGCTAGCTTTGCTGCTCGGTACCGTCGAGAGATCACATGGACGGGGCTGCGGGGCCAGTCTTGCCAGTCTCCTGCCACTACGCTGTCAGCTACGGTGTCCTCCGTATCTTTGCTCCTGACAAAATGGTGTCAGCAGCGGTGAGAGCAAGATGGCGGGGCCGGGGGCAAGCGCCCCCCGGACAATCTGCCAAGGAGCAACGACGATGAACGTCACCCACATTTCCATCCAGCTGGCCAGCGACGACCCTGAGCGACTGCGCGCGTTCTATAGGGACATCGTCCAGCTTCCACCTGAAGAAGAGATGGGGCCCGGCTCATTCAAGATCGGAGCGACAGACATGCTCTTCATCGTCGACCATTCCCAGGTTTCCGGACCGACAAAAGAAGGCGCTCGCGCAATGATCGACCTCCATGTCGAGGACATCGATGCCGAGCATGACCGGCTCAAGGCTGCCGGCGTGAAGTTCACCCGGGAAAAGGGAGTCGAGTTCTGGGGCGGCGTGATCAGCACGTTCAACGACCCCGACGGCAACACGATTCAGCTAATGCAGTACAAGCCCGAACTCGCAACGGTCCCAGAAGAAGCAGCAGCCAGCGTCGCCTGAACTCAACCCGCCGCCACTCCTGGAGGAGATCACATGCCCGCTACACTCTGTCATCCGGAGCCCGTCTTACCGCCCACGCAATCAGAAATGAACGTGACCGAATTCTTTATGAATATCACCAGTGACCGCCCGAACGAACTCTTCCGTTTTTATCGGGACGTGGTCGCCCTTCGGGCGGCGCCGAAATACGGGACGGCTGTCCGCGCGGCGAGCGCAATCATCACCTTCAGCCACCACAGCGAAACTCGAGGTGGGGCGAAGGAGCCGCAACGCCATTTCACCAGCCTGAAGGTCGAAGACATTTCGGCCGAACAGGCACGAATCGAGGCACAGGGCGTCAGTTTCATCCGGAGAAAGGGACACGAGCATTGGGGTGGAATCATCTCGACGTTCCTCGACCCGGATGGCAATTACGTCCAGCTTCTGCAATACGACGAAAGCACCGTGGCCTAGGCCATGCGCCGAGCCGACCGCCTGTTCCAGGTCATCCAACTGCTTCGCCGAAGGCACGTGCTTACGGCAGCGGCCATCGCCGGTGAGTTGGAGGTCTCGGAACGAACCGTGTACCGCGACATCGCCGACCTCGTCCGATCGGGAGTACCGATCGCGGGCGAGGCTGGCGTTGGGTACACGCTCAGGCGGGGGTTCGACCTCCCTCCACTTATGTTTACCGAAGAAGAAATCGAAGCCCTTGTTCTCGGCACGCGCGTAGTAAGTAGCTGGGCCGACGAAGGCCTGGCCAAGGCGGCTGAAAGCGCCCTCGCACGGATCGAAGCCGCGCTGACCGACAAGCTCAAAGCGCGACTGACGGGGTCGCGGCTTTTCGCACCCTCGTTCCATGTGCCGCAGCAGGTCGCGGCCGCGCTCGCTGACCTGCGGAAGGCCATCGACGAACGCCGGCCTACCCGGCTGGACTACATCGACAACGACGGGGCTCGCACCGACCGTGTCGTCCGCCCCCTGGGCCTGTTCTTCTGGGGCAATAAATGGACGCTCACCGCATGGTGCGAACTGCGCGATGACTTCCGCGATTTCCGGCTCGATCGAATCAGCGCGATGGACATGCTCGATAGTCAATTCGCACTTGAGCCGGGCAAGACGATCGAAGACTTCTTTAGCCGCTGGGAAGACCACTAGGGCGAACGTGCTCCGTCCGAACCAGGGCGTTCATCTTCCATTCAGGATCCTGCGGTAGGTTGCGGTGGCGAACAGCCATGAGGCCCAGGCAGTCGCGAAACATCGGGCCGGGGCCAAGAAGATGATGCTATTGCTGCTAAGTAGCTCCGCCGCCCCAGGGACGGGGCAACCTGGGGAACGCCTTCATAGAAACGAATGCGGCGAGGGCTACCACGAACGCCCCTCCTACCGCGTCGAGCCAGTAGTGGTTCGCTGTCGCCTGAACCACAAAGATCATGATTGCGGGCCAAATCCAGGCGAGCCATCGGAGTCGAGTACCCGGGAAGGTGAACCAGATGACGGTCGCAAAGAGCAGCGGATAGCCGCAGTGAAGCGACGGCATGGCCGCGTACTCGTTGCGAATGCGTTCGAAGGCGGCCCAACCGGGAGTGTTCGCGAGGTCCGCCGCAGTGGGATCCGCGAGGCCGAGTTCGGGAACCAGCCGGGGCGGCGTGAGCGGATAAAACAAGAACCCGACAAGGGCAAAAACGTGCGTGAGCCAGAACCAGCGCCAGACGAATGGGAACAACTTCGGGCGCATGAAGAACAGCCAGACGAGGAACAGAATCGACCCAGCCAGGTGCTCGTACTTGTATGCCCACACCGTGAGCTTTTCGATGACGGGCCGACCGTCGATCCAGTGCTGAAGTGTCGGCTCGATAAACAAGCCCATTCCGCGTTCGAGGGCGATAATGTCACGTGCATGAGCAAGAGGTACTCGCCCGCTGTCTGGCCCGGCCAGCCAACGGAGCGTTTCGTAGAGAGCCGTGAAGAGCAGAAACAGGAACGCAAGGACGAGGAATCGAAGCGCCTGGCCGGAGAGACTCGCGGTGGCGTCCTTGGCCTCGTCTCGGAACATCGACCAAAGCATACTGTTGGGTGGGCATCCGGGCTTGCGCTAGCGCAGGGTCGGCAAAACTAAATGCGAATCGCAATCGTCACCGACTACTACTACCCGGCGCTGGGCGGCATCACCGAGCACGTCCACGGCCAGGCGATGAGCCTTCACCGGCGCGGTCACGAGGTCACGGTAATCACGGGAAATGTCTTTCGGCCCCCAAAAGTCACCGACCCGGGGTACGCACCCGAAAAAGATGTCCCATTCGAGATTATTCGGATGGGTCTTTCTGTGAGCCTTTACGGCAACGGTGCGCAGACGCTAAACACCCTCCATCCGCTCATGTTTCAGAAATTGAAGAAGCTGTTCCGGCAGCGCAAATTCGACGTTATTCACACGCATGCCCCGTACAACCCCAGCCTCGTACAGGCGGTGCCGTTCGTGGCGCCGCGGCGCTCGGTCACCGTTGGGACCTTCCATTCCGTATTTCCGAAGACCATGTTGATGAACACCCTCGGCAGGTTCCTTCGGCCCTCGATTGCGCGCCTTGATGGGCGGATCGTGGTTTCGGAAGCGTGCATCGACTCGCTGAAGCCGTACTTCCCGTTCGAATACACGGTCATACCGAACGGCATCGACGAGACGCATTTCACTCCGTGTGCGGAGCCCTTCCCCGAATTCGCCGACGGGCGCCAGAACATCCTCTACCTCGGCCGCTTCGACCCCCGAAACGGGCTCGATACCACCATCCGCGCCTTCACGAAGTTACGGCGCGAGCGCGGCGATACGGTCCGGCTGATCATTGTTGGCGATGGCCCGCTCCGCCCGTACTACACGCGGATGGTCCCGGCCGACGTGGAGTCATCAGTCGTTTGGGCAGGGCGCGTGAACTGGGACCGACCGCGGTACTTCGCGAGCGCCGACGTGCTTTGCACGCCGTGCGAACGCGCCTCTTTCGGTATGGTGCTGTTAGAGTCGATGAGTTGCGGCGTCCCCGTGGTGGCGAGCCGTATTTCGGGGTTTCAACTTGTGATGGAACACGAACGGCAGGGTCTGATGATTCCGAAGGCAACCGACGCCGCGGCCTTTGCGGAGGGACTGACTACTCTTCTCGACGACGAAGCGATGCGGAAACGAATGGGCGCAGAAGGCCGACGGACGGCCGTAGAGCACTACTCCTGGACCTCGCTGGCCGAACGGCTGGAAAACTACTACATCGGGCTCATCAAGGAACGCCGGGGCGCCTGATGCAGAAACGCCAGGTCCTAACGCAGTTTGTGGTGCTCGCCTTTGTGGCCGTGTGCTGCGGGTTCGCCGTCCATTTCGCGCTGGCAAAGAACGGGCTCGGAGACATTGGTTTCTTGTTTGACGCCGCCGTCGTGCTCGGGGTGGGCGCGGTTGCGTTCGGCTGCTTCAACCCGAACGCTCCGTTCTTCGGCAAGGTCATCTCTGGACGGCCTATCGGCGTACCAATCGTGGCCCTGACATTTGACGACGGACCATCGCCAGAAACCACGCCACGGGTCCTCGATGTACTGCGCGCCGCCAACGCGAAGGCGACGTTTTTCGTCCTGGGAAAGCATGCAGAACTCCACCCGGAACTGGTCCGGCGGATTTCGGAAGAAGGGCACGAGGTTGCGAGCCACGGCTGGACGCACAACCTGCTCGTCTTCGCCAGCCCGAGGACGGTCCGGCGCGAACTCGAAGCCACTTCGCGGTTAATTGAACGGTGCGGTGCACCGACGCCGAAGCTCTTTCGGGCCCCCCACGGGTTCAGAAGGCCGCACCTCTCGCGGGAGATCGGACAACTTGGGATGCGCATGGTGGGCTGGAGCAAGGGTGTGTTCGACACGGCCTTGCCCGGCGCCGAAGTCATCGCCGAACGGTCGGCGCTCGCGATGCGTCCCGGAGCCATCCTGCTGCTCCACGATGCGGATGGAAACGGAAGCGGCGACCGCTCTCAGACAGCCGAGGCCCTGCCTGCGATTCTGAAAGCCGCCGACGAAAAAGGACTGCGCACCGTCACCGTTTCAGAGTTGGCCGCATACGAGCGCCCCGGTATCTCGTGGCTCCGCGTCGGGCTGATGGCAGGGGTGCTACTCGCGGTTCTGGCCGTGATTTTCTATCGCGTGGGACCGGGCAAAATCGACCGGACCGCAGAACTAATCGCCGGGCTCAATTTAGGCCTCGTGACTGCCGCGGTCATTGCTAACCTCATCTCGATCGCCCTGAAAGCGGTCGTTTGGAAAGCGACGCTCGACAGCGTTCCCTCGCGGCCGCCCGTACGCTACCCGTACATCGTGAGCGCCGTGTTTGTGGGATTCCTGATGAACTCCATCCTCGTCGCCCGCGCCGGGGAAGTAGCCCGGATCGTTGTCCTCAAGCGTCGAATCAAGCGCGAGACCCAGGTCGTTGTGCCGTTCATCACCATCGCTGGCACCGTGATCGCAGAGACGTTGGTTCTTGTCGGCACGCTCGTCTTGCTCATGGCTGTGGCTGTATTCGTCATCCCGGGCCTGCCGTCGCAGGTCATGACGGGGACGCTGATACTCCTGGTAGCAACGATCGTTTTGGCAGCCGCCATGGTCGCCATCGAAATCGTGGCCAAGGCTCGGCGCCGGAGTGCTGCACAGCGTGCGCAGCGCCCCGACGGGCTGCTTCCGCGCCTCGCCAGCCAGGTTGAGCGGCTCCTTCACGAGATCCAGCACGGCCAGCAGCTCTTCCTCCATCCGGCCCGCGCGGCGCTCGCAATCGGCGCGGGACTGGCTTCCTGGATCGCGAACCTGGTCGCGATCTGGTTCACGCTGCTGGCGTTTGGCATCACGAAAGACGCGTTCGCCGCAGCGGTGGTGGTGTTTGCAGTCTCGAACCTGGTTGGTGTGGTGCCTCTGACGCCCGGCAATGTCGGCGTGTTCCAGGTGGCAGTCTCCCTGGCGCTGGCGTCGGGGTTCGGCGTCAGCAAGGGCGTCGGCCTGAGCTTCGGGGTGGGCCTGCAGGCAATCGAAGTCGGACTTGGCGCGGGCCTGGGCCTCGCCTTCCTCTCGATCGAGGGCCTGAATATCTCGCAGGTTCAGCACGAAATCGCTGACGCAGAGGCACCGCCGGGCGGAGCACAGGCGCCGAGCTGAGCCCTATCGGGTCTCGTTCGCGTCGCCCTGCTTCACGACCAGCACGCGGTCGACGCGGCGCGCGTCCATCGCCATCACCCTGAACTGGTAGCCGGGCAGGTCGATCCGGTCGCCAATCCGCGGAATTCGACCCAGGCGATGCATGATGAAGCCGCCAACGGTGTCGTAGTCCTCGCTGGCGAGTTCAGCGCCGGTAGCATCTTCCACATCGGTGATGAGCGCGAGACCGCTCACAAGAAGGTTCCCGGCTGCGAGTGGCCGGATGGTCTCGCCCTGCTGGCGGCCGCCGCCAAGCCATCGTCCGAGAAGGCGGTAGAGGACCTCGTCGGCGGTGAGAATGCCGCTGGTACCGCCGTGTTCATCGACAAGCACGACGATTTGTACCTGTTTTGAGCGCATCGCCTGGACGGCCACTTCAACGCTGACTGACTCGGGAATGGCGACCGCCGGTTCGACCAGGTTTCGCCAGTCGGTTGCGCCGGTGCGAAGCAGCCGGAGCAAGTCCTTGGCATCGAGCGTTCCCAGAATGTGGTCGAGATCCTCTTCGTAAACCGGGTAGCGGGTGTGTTCTCGGGTCTCGACGATGTTGAGCACTTCCTCAAGGTTTGCGTCCGCATTGATGGCCGCTACCTCGGTGCGTGGGACCATGATCTGGTCGGCCTGGATGGCACTGAACTCGAGCGCACGCCGGGCAAGCATGAGTTCCGAAGTCGAGAGGAGGCCAGCGCGCGCGCTCGCCTGGATAACCAGCTCGAGTTCCTCAGGGGCAAGATTCGATTCATGTTCGGCAGCCGGGCGAATCCCGAAGGGCGCGACCACGGACCGTCCGGCGGTGTTCATGATCCAGATGAACGGCCGAAAGACGCGGTTGAAGACAGCGATCGGGGCGGCAACCCACAGGGCCGTGGCTTCCGACCGCTGCAGCGCGAGCGTTTTCGGGGCGAGTTCGCCGAGGACGATGTGGAGTGTGGTGATGATAGTGAACGCGACTCCGACGCTCACTGTGTGGGCGACGGCTTCGGCAGCCCAACCACCGACAAGGAATCCGACCGGCGGTTCGATGAACTGGGCCAGTGCGGGCTCGCCCACCCAGCCGAGCGCGAGGCTGGACATCGTTATCCCGAGTTGCGTGGCCGCGATGTAGTTGTCCAGGTCGTGGAGAGAGGCCAGCAGGAGCTTGGCCCGCGAATGCCCGCCCGCCGCCAACTGTTCGATGCGGCTGCGGCGGACCGCGACGTAGGCGAATTCGGTGGCAACAAACAGGCCGTTTGCGGCGACAAGAACGACGACCGCGAGCAGGCCGATAACAGTCAGGGCATTATCTGGCATTGGGGCATGATACGGGGTGGTGAACCTCACACGCCCGAGGTGGCTTCAGGCTAGTGAAAGAGCTTCCGGTACTGGGCACTCTCGAAGAAGCCCTTAAGTATTGCGCGCGCATGGGTCGGCATTTCGAGGTCGTCGAGTTGGTCGGGGGCGAAGTAGCGGAAGGCCTGGCCTTCGTTCACTTCAATTTCGGCTTCGTCCAGGTCCGGGTCGCAGAAGTAGATGTGGTAGGTATCGGTAATCGAAGCCGGGAAGTCCGGGTCGCGGCGAAATAGCTTGTAGAACTTCGAGATCTTCCAGGAGCACGCCGGTCTCTTCTTCGAACTCACGTAGGGCGCCGGAGTCGGGAGCTTCGCCAGGTTCGAGGAGGCCACCGGGGATCGCCCACTGGTTCGGATATCGGTCGGGCGGTAAGTCGGCATCTCTCAGTTGCAGGAGTGCTCGGCCCCAGCGGTCGAGGGCAATAGTGCCAACGCCGTCTTTGTGCGGGCGGTGCATCGCCACGGTGCCGCGATAGAAGTCGGTGGCCAGGAACCGGGCGAGCAAGTCGCGCGTGCCCGGATTCATCGGCAACGCTTCGAAGTTGTCGGGGTGCTGGTACTGAAAGTCGAGGCCCTCGTTCACTTCGATGCGTTCACGCGGTACCTGATCGTCGGCGAAGAACATGTGGAGCCGGCTCGGAAGGAGCTGTGGGACCTGTTCGGTCGTTACGGTTTCGAAGAAGCGAAGGCGACTGCAGTTGGACACCGGTCTCCTCTTCGAACTCGCGGAGGGCAGTCTCCTGCGGGGTCTCATCGCCTTCGCGTCCGCCGCCGGGGGGCGTCCAGCGTCCGACGCCGGCCGGGGGGACGTCGTCGCTTCGCTGTTGTAGCAAGATTGAGCCGTCGGCCGCAATCAAGAGTACGCAACTGCCTTCGCGACCACTGCCGGGCGCCTTGTATGCCATCCCTCGAGGGTACGGCCTAACGGGATGAACGAACTAGCCAGCGAATCCGCAATCCCGCACGCAGGACTTCTCGCGGAGCACAAACTGGACAGAGTGGCACCCCGTCTGGAACGCTGGCACTCGTGCCGCTCACCCCACTCAAGATCCTCTGGCTGAGCAACAGCAACGACAACCGGGCCAACCTGACAGAAGGCGCCCGCCGCCCCGAACTCATGGCGAAGATGCTGGAGCACGAAATCGGGCGGCCGGTGACGCTGGTCACGAAGCCGATTTGGCCCTCGGAAGAGCTCCCTGAAATCATTGAGCGGTGGATGACCCGAGAGGAACCGGACATCGTCTGGCTGAACACGTCGGCCTACTGGTTCGCCTATGAATCGGTACCGTTACGGCTGAAGAATCGCCTGGGCCGAGTTGGCGACGGCGTTTCGGGCATCGGTATCCGCGCGGGCAAGGACCCGCGATTCGCCAACAGTGCCACCTTTCGGCTCCTCAGAAAGCTGCTCCAGCTGACGATCGGCGGCGACACCCAGCTCACGCCGCAACAGGTCGTTGAGCGGCAAACGAAGAGCGCGCGGACCATCGCCCGGCAAGAGCATGTGGTGCTGATTCTCGAAGGGCCTAGCGGCCGGCAGAACTTCTACGCGTCGAAACGAAGCGAGATGCGGGCGGAACGGAAGCGCCTGTACGTCCACTCCAGGCTGCGCGCGCTGGCGCAGGAATTGAGAGCCGGGTACTGCGGAACCGACGTGACCCTACGGGACCTCGTTGGTGAGCTAAGCACCCAGAAAGACAAATTCCATATGGACGAAGCGGGCCATGCAACAAGTGCCAAACTGGACTTTCCAACCTTGCTCGAAGCGGTAAAAACGGCCGGTCTTGATTCGCCTCCAGATTCAATTCGTGCTAAACTGAGAAGGTAAGTAAGCGAATTGTCCTCTCCACTAAAAGAGGCTCGCGCGCAGGGGTTCGTAGCTCGAATTTATGACTACACCTAGTGCTCCATCATCTTCATATACCGCCGACAATATTCAGGTCCTCGAAGGGCTTGAGGCTGTCCGGCGTCGTCCCGGTATGTACATCGGTACGACAGACAAATCCGGCCTGCACCACCTGATCAAAGAACTCGTCGACAACGCCGTCGACGAGGCGATGGCAGGCTATTGCGACCGCGTCGAAGTCATCATCCACAAGAACGGCTGGTGCACCGTCATCGACAACGGCCGCGGTATCCCGGTCGATGTGCAGAAGCAGACCGGCAAGACAGCAGTCGAGACGGTGCTTACGGTTCTCCATGCCGGCGGCAAGTTCGGCGGCGGCGGATACAAGGTGTCCGGCGGTCTTCACGGCGTTGGCGCGAGTGTCGTCAATGCGCTCTCAGAAGAGATGTGGGTTGAAGTAGTACCCGACCCGGCAGCCCAGGGCGCCGACAAGGCCGGCAAGGTGTATCGGCAGGACTACGCCAAGGGCGCGCCACAGAACGAGCTGACCCCCACGAAACTCACCCAGCCGCGCAAGTCCGGCTCGACCATCAGCTTCAAGCCCGATTCTTCGATTTTCGAGAGCGTGGATTTCGATTTCGCTATTGAAGCCGAACGGCTCCGTCTGTATGCCTTCCTCACAAAGAAGGTCTGGTTCCACCTGCTGGATGAGCGCACCGGCAAGGAAGTGAACTACTACTTCGAAGGCGGAATCAAGAGCTTCGTCCGCCACGTGAACCACGAACGAGTGGCCGTGAACTTCGATCCCATCTACGCCGACCGCGAGATCGACGGCAACGCGATCGAGTTCGCCATCCAGTACAACGAAGGCTACAACGAGACCGTCTACACGTTCGCCAACTCGATCAACACGGTTGATGGCGGCAGCCACATGACAGGCTTCCGCCAGGCGCTGACACGCGTCCTGAACGAATACGCCCGTAAGGCCAAGATCCTCAAGGACAACGACCCGAACCTCACTGGCGACGACGTCCGCGAAGGTCTCGTTGCAGTGGTCTCCGTGAAGCTCCCGGAACCGCAGTTCGAAGGTCAGACAAAGACCCGTCTCGGCAACCCGGAAGTCGGTGGACAAGTCCAGACCGTCGTCGGCGAGGCGCTATCGCAGTACCTCGACGAGAACCCCAACGACGGCCGGCGCATCATCGAAAAGTGCCTCGTCGCGAGCCGGGCCCGCGAAGCCGCGCGCAAGGCTCGTGACCTCGTGCAGCGCAAGAGCGCGCTCGAGAGCGGCACCCTCCCCGGGAAGCTGGCCGACTGTTCGAGTCGCGACCCGGAAGAATCAGAAATCTTCATCGTCGAGGGCGACAGCGCAGGCGGTTCGGCCAAGCAGGGTCGCGACCGCAAGTACCAGGCGATCCTGCCGCTCTTCGGCAAAATCCTGAACGTGGAGAAGGCCCGGCCAGACAAGATGCTCGGCCACGAGGCCATTCGCCTCGTGATTTCGGCGCTCGGCACGGGCATTCGCGAGACCTTCGATGTCTCGCGCCTTCGCTACCACAAGGTCGTGATCATGACCGACGCCGACGTCGACGGCGCGCATATCCGGACGCTGCTGCTGACGTTCTTCTTCCGCAACATGCCGGAACTCATCGACGGCGGGTATCTCTATATCGCCCAGCCGCCGCTGTATCGCATCCAGCAAGGCAAAGACATTCGCTACTTCTACAACGATGCCCAGCTCGACGAGTACAAGAAGGGCAAGAAGGGCAACCTGAACGTCCAGCGGTTCAAGGGCCTCGGCGAAATGAATGCTGAGCAGCTCTGGGACACAACCATGAAGCCGGACAACCGCGTTTTGCTCCAGGTGGCGGTCCACGATGCTGCTGAATCGGACAAGCTCTTTTACGAGCTCATGGGCGATGAAGTAATCCATCGCCGCCGGTTCATCCAGGCGAACGCCGCGAACGTAAAGAACCTCGACATCTAGCACCCGTAAGCGTGTCGCGCTCGCTTCGAAACGTGGGCCATCTAGTTCACCATTCTTAACTGCGCGCAATGCGCACCTCGGGTACGCTTCGTTCCATGGGATTCGACCTTGAGGCCACTATCAAGACGGTCGGCTACATCGGCCTGTTCGCGATCATCTTCGCGGAGACAGGCCTGCTCATCGGGTTCTTCCTTCCCGGAGACACGCTACTCATCACCTCAGGCCTGCTCATCCAGCAGGACAAAGTCGGGCTTGAACTGTGGATACTCATCCCGCTCTTGATTGCCGCGGCGATTCTCGGGGACGCGGTTGGCTACCAGATTGGCAAGCACACGGGGCCGAGACTGTTTAAGAGAGAGGACAGCCGGCTATTCCACAAGGACCACCTGGAACGCGCACAGCGGTTTTACGACAAACATGGCGGCAAGACGATCGTGCTTGCGCGCTTCCTGGCGTTCGTTCGTACCTTCGCGCCCACGGTCGCCGGAGCTGCGGCGATGCCGTACCGAAAATTCGTGACGTACAACGTCACCGGTGCGGTGCTCTGGGTACCGTCGATGACGCTGCTCGGTTACTTCTTCGGCAAGACGATTCCGGCGAACCTTATCGATGTGTTCTTCGCGGGCATGATTGTCGTCATGGTGGTCGCCTCGACGGGACCGGCGTTGTGGCACCTCTGGCGCGAACGACGCAAGGCAGCCTCAAAAGCGGCCTAGGCCGAACCGTCCCCGAATCTCGCAGCCGTCCCTCCAGCGCTCCAACTAGACCTCACCCACCCAAATCGAAGGCGCGACTGCTAAGGAGCGCTGCAATTTCGGCGCTACCCGGTCGGAACCTACTCCGCGACTGGTGTTCGAACCCTGTGAAAGAGGCCCACTGCTAGTCCCGACCTGAGACTGAAGGCGGAGCCCGCCAACCCTAAGCGCTCAGCAGGCAAAGGAAATGCCCCCGGCTCGCGAACGAACCGGGGGCACAGGGGGAAACTTGGTTAGGCCTGCAGCCTGAGGGCTTAGTAGTCCTCGGGCGGGGGCGGAGCCATCATCGGCGGCTGCGGGATCTCCGCGACCAGCGTCTCCGTGGTCAGGACCAGCGAGCTGATGCTGACCGCGTTTTCGAGCGCCGAACGGGTGACCTTCACCGGGTCGACAATGCCGAGTTCGAACATGTCGCCCCAGGTGTTCTTGTCCGCGTCCCAGCCTTCGTTGCTGCCCTTGAGCTTCCTCACCTGGTCGACAATGACGGAGCCTTCGAGGCCGCCGTTATCCGCGATTGTCCAGGTGGGAGCTTCGAGCGCTTCGGAAAGCATCAGGATGCCGGACTTCTCGTCCTCATTCTTGGTCTTCGCGGCGAGAGCCTCGAGGGCCTTCTGACAGCGAATGAGGGCAACACCACCACCAACGACGACGCCTTCATCGACGGCGGCGCGAGTGGCGCTGAGGGCGTCTTCGACGCGGGCCTTCTTTTCCTTGAGTTCGACTTCAGTCGCGGCGCCGACCTTGATAACGGCAACGCCGCCAGCAAGCTTGGCGAGGCGCTCCTGGAGCTTCTCGCGGTCGAAGTCGCTGGTAGCGTCGTCAACCTGGGCCTTGATCTGCTTAATCCGGGCCTGGATGGCCTCGTCGCTGGCCATGCCTTCGATGACCGTCGTGTCGTCCTTGCTCGAAACGACGCGGCGGGCCCGACCGAGGTCGGCAACCGTGGCGTTTTCGAGCTTGAGGCCGATGTCTTCGGTCAGGAAGGTGCCGCCGGTGAGGATGGCAATGTCTTCGAGCATGGCCTTGCGGCGGTCGCCGAAGCCCGGTGCCTTCACCGCGAGGATGTTGATGGTGCCGCGCATCTTGTTCACCACGAGGGTGGCAAGCGCTTCGCCGTCAACGTCGTCGCAAACGAGGACGATGTCCTTCGTCACCTGGAGAATCTTCTCGAGCAGCGGGAGGATGTCCTGAACTGCCGAGATCTTCTTGTCTGTGATGAGGATGTACGGGTTCTCGATGACGGCTTCCATGCGGTCGGTGTTCGTCACGAAGTAAGGCGAAACGTAGCCGCGGTCGAGCTGAAGGCCGTCCACGAATTCCGTTTCGAACTTAATGCCGCGTGACTCTTCGACGGTGATGACACCGTCCTTGCCGACCTTCTCCATCACGTCCGCGATGAGCTCGCCGATCTCCTTGTCGTTCGCCGAAATGGCGGCGACATGGGCGATCTGCTCTTTCGTGAGGACGGGGCGAGCCTGGGAGCGGAGGTCCTTAACGGCCTCGACCAGGGCAGCTTCGATACCGCGCTTGACGGCCATCGGGTTCGCGCCAGAGGTCACAATCTTGAGACCAGAGCGGACGATCGACTGAGCGAGGACGGTGGCGGTGGTGGTGCCATCGCCGGCGACATCGTTGGTCTTCGTCGCGACCTGCTTCGCAAGCTGCGCGCCCATGTTCTCGAACGGGTCTTCAAGCTCGATTTCGCGAGCCACGGTCACGCCGTCCTTGGTAATGCTCGGGGCGCCATATTTCTTGTCGATGACGACATTTCGGCCACGAGGGCCAAGCGTCACCTTGACGGCGTCGGCGAGAGCGTCGACGCCATCCTTGAGTCGCCGACGGGCGGACTCATCGAACAGCAGTTGCTTTGCAACCATGAGGTTCTCTCTTTCTGAAGTGCGAGGTTCTCGCAGACGGCGACGCTGAACCGGTGAGGAATTCCCTCGTGTTCAGCGCCTCCGCGGGGCTCGGATTAGACCTCGAGCTTGCAGAGGACGTCCTTCTCGTTGAGGACGATGAACTCGACGTTATCGAGCTTGATATCAGTGCCGGTGTACTTGGCATAGAGGATGCGGTCGCCGACGGCGAGGCCCATATCAATGCGCTTGCCGGCATCGTCGAGGCGGCCTGGGCCGACTGCAACGACTTCGCCCTGCTGGGGCTTTTCCTTGGCGGTGTCCGGGATGACCAGGCCGCTTGACGTGATCTCGTCCTGCTTGAGGGGCGTGATGACGATGCGGTCCGCCAACGGGACGAGGCGGGTCTTGGTTGCGGTCTTCGTAGCGGTCTTCGCTGCCATGTTTTGTGATTCCTCCTGGGGAGTCAGGTGTGATGTATTAGCAATCCGGGATGTTAGCACTCTATCGGGGAGAGTGCTAGTCCTCGTTTGGGGCAGCCCCCACAACTTCACCGTTGGGCATCACGGTTGAGTTCAGCTTTCCCCGCTCAATGAGCTGCGTCGTAATCCTGGCCGCCGTGAAATCGGCCCGGGCGAGGTCGGCGAAATCGAGATTAATTCCGGGCCCCACGGCGTTTGCGAAGCTTGCGCCGCCAAGGTTCGCACGAAAGAAATTCGTGGCGTGGAGAGCGGCGCCGCTGAGATCTGCCTGGCGAACGGCTGCAGCGGAGGCGTCCGCGTTCGAGAGGTCTGCAAACCGGAGGTTCGCCCCGGAGAGGTCTGCGCCAGAGAGCCGGGCTTTGCGCAGTGAGGCGGCCTCGAAATCGGCGCCCTGCAGTTTGGCGTTTCGCAGGTCGACGCCTGCGAGGTCGAGTCCGCGAAGATCGGCTCCGCGAAGGTCGGCCCCGGCGAGTTCGGCCCCTTTATCGATGGATAGTCCGTTAATAACGACAGGACCAAGGCGGTATCCGGCGGGCGGCGGCGGCGCCGGCGGGGGCTGGTCGGCATGAGGCGGGGTGGCCGAAGCTTTCGGGGCTCCCTTGCGCGCCCGCTCGTATGCGGCGCGCATATGTGGGTCGCCGAGGATTCTCCAGGCCTCCTTCATCTGGGTACGGCGGCGCGTGAACTCGGTTGCGCTGATATCGGCTCCATTGAGGCTGCCAGCAAGCCGCGAAAGCGCCTTGAGTATTTCCTGTCGCGGTGCGTCTTCGCGCACGCCAATCTCGCGGTACCAGTTCACCGATGCATCGCCGGTGAATTCGACGTCTGCGGGAGATTCGCGGCGCGGCGCGTCTTCGGTCTGGAAAGGGTCGACGTGTGGGCGGCTGCGAGGCGGTGCCGGCGGTCGTTGCGCTCGCATCGGCCGGGCCACGGGACGGCGCATCGAGGGCAGTGTGCGGTCATAGGTCGACCGGCGCTCCGCGTCCCGCAGCGTCTCCCACGCCTGGTTGATGCGCCGCATCTTCGTTTCGGCTTCGGGGTCCGGGTTCGCGTCCGGATGGTGTTCGCGCGCCAGCTGGCGGTACGCCGCTCGAACCTCAATCACAGAGGCCGTTCGCGAGACACCGAGAATCGTGTAGTGGTCCGGCTCGAGCGGTGGCATATGCCCGCAAATGGTACCAGTCGCCGCATGCAGAAGATGCTGGTTAACCGAAACGGCACTATTGCGTTCTGTTCTAAGGTGTCTCTACCGGGCCCCGCCGGGAAAACAACGATTTCCTGCAATTCGAATCGCGTTCGAGGGAAGGAGATGACCTTCACGCAAACGTGAAGGTATGCTACGATCCGCCGTTACAAGGGGGAGTTTGTGCGCTGGCTTTTACGCCTGATCCCATACCTGAAGCCCTACAAGAAACTGCTGACCCTCGCCTGGATTTCCATGCTTGGGGCGGCCGTATTTGTCATGGTCAGTCCGCTGCTCGTTCGTTTCGCGATCGACTTTGGACTCGACCCCCAGAAGGACGGCACGGGAAAGCTCACGAGCCTCGATGGCAGCGAGAAGCTCATCATCTTCGGATCCCTGGCGCTCATCGTCTTCGCGGTAGGCCGGGGCCTCGCCCAATTCGGACAGCAATACCTCGGCGAGACAGTTGGCCAATCCGTCGCCTACGACATCCGCAACGAGATTTACGACAACCTTCAACGGCTGAGCTACGCCTACCACGACAAGGCGCAGACCGGCCAGATTATGTCGCGAGCCACGCAGGACGTTGAGAACATCCGCATGTTCGTGAACATGGGTGCACTACGCCTCGCGTTCATTGCCGTGATGTTGAGCATCTCCATCGTCGGCATGTTCGTCATCAACTGGCAGCTGGCCCTCGTGTCGGTCGTGACACTCCCGTTCCTCTCCTGGCGCTCGTACGTCACGAGTGCTCAGTTGCGACCAGTCTGGATGAAAATCCAGCAGAACCAGGCGGAAATGACCCAGGTGGCCGAAGAAGGCCTCACCGGGATCCGGGTTGTGAAAGCATTCGCCCAGGAGCCGTTCGAGAGCGAGAAGTTTCGCGAAGTTGCCACCAAGCAAGCTGACCTGAGCTACTACTCCGCCCGCGTTCAGGCTGGGAACCAGCCGCTGCTGCAGGGCGTCTCGGCCGCACAGGTGGCCCTCACCGTCGGCGTCGGCGCCTATCTCATCACCCAGGGCGACCTCACGGTCGGCGACCTCACGCTGTTCACACTCTGGCTGAACTTGCTTCAGCTGCCGGTGCGTTCGGTCGGCTTCATCATCAACATCGTCGCCCGCTGCATGAGTTCCGCCGAACGAGTCTTCGAACTCATCGACGCCCAATCGGCAGTTCAGGAGAAGCCTGAGGCTGCTCCGCTCACCGACGTGAAGGGGCATGTCCGATTCGATAATGTGAGCTTCGGTTACGACAACCTCAGCGCAGTGTTGAGCAATGTCGATATCGACGGCACGCCGGGCAAAGTCATCGCCCTCCTCGGCCCAACGGGAAGCGGCAAATCCACAGTCGTGAACCTGATTCCGCGGTTCTACGACGTGACCGGCGGGCAGATAACCATCGACGGCACGGACATCCGCGACGTCACCCTCGACTCGCTCCGCAGCAACATCGGAATCGTCCAGCAGGATGTCTTCCTGTTCGTGGGAACGATTCGCGAAAACATCAGCTACGGGCGCCCGGATGCGACCCAGGAACAGATCGAATCCGCCGCCAAAGCAGCGCGCATTCACGATTTCATCGTCAGCCTGCCGTACGGATATGACGAATGGGTCGGTGAACGAGGGGTCACGCTCTCGGGTGGCCAGAAGCAGCGCATCGCCATCGCTCGGACGCTCCTCCTGGACCCGAAAATCCTCATCTTCGATGACTCGACGGCGAGCGTTGACTCACAGACCGAGTTCCTCATCCAGCAGGCGCTCAATGAGCTCATGAAGGGACGGACGACGTTCGTCATCGCCCAGCGGCTGCGGACCGTGATGCGCGCCGACGAGATCCTCGTCCTGCACGATGGCCATGTCGTGCAACGTGGCACGCACGCCGAGCTCCTGGAGGAGGAAGGCCTCTACCGGCGCATCTTCGACCTCGAGCTTAGCGACCAGGAAGAGGCCCTCGGGCGCACAGCGCCCCCGGCGCACAACAACGGAAACGGCAACGGGCATGGCGGCGAACTGCATGCCGGAACAACGGTCGATGCGACCCGTGAACGCGTAGGCTCCGGTGGAGCGGGAGGTGCTTCCTAATGTTTGGAGGTTCAGGAGCAGGCGGATGGAGTACCGGAATCGGCGGCCAGTCAATGGGTCCGCGCTCCGGGCGGAACGCCGACGGATGGGACGACCAGTATCTCGGGAAGGTCTATGACGCGCAGGTAGTCCAGCGCATCGTGCCCTATCTCAAGCCGTACAAACTGCAGGCCGGCATCGCGCTTATCTGCATGATTCTCTCGGCGGTCTCGAGCTTCATTCAGCCGCTACTCATTGGGCTGACGGTGAAGGCCGGGGTCAACGGAAATACCGACCGGATCTGGTGGCTCCTCGGCTTCATGCTTACGGCAGCCGCCATCACCTGGCTTTCGACCTACGTCCAACTTCTGACAACGGCCTGGATGGGAAACCGGCTGCTACTTCAGTTGCGCACCGAGATGTACGACCACATGCAGGGCCTTTCGCTCAGCTTCTACGACGAGATGGAAGTCGGCCGGATGATTAGCCGCCTCACCAGCGACGTCACCGTGATGCAGGAGCTGCTTACCAGTGGTTCGCTGACCTTCCTCGCAGACTTCGTCGGCCTGAGCGTCGTCGTCGTCGTCCTGTTGCTTATTGACTGGCAACTGGCGCTCGTGACTTTCGCGATCGTGCCGCCACTCGTGCTGGTGATGATCTGGTGGGCGAAACACGCCAAGCAGGCGTTCGTCGACGTTCGCATCAAGATCAGCGCGCTCTACGGGACGCTGGCCGAGAACGTATCGGGCGTCCGCGCGGTGCAATCGATGTCGCGCGAAGACGAGAACGCGAAACGCTTCGACGCCCTGAACCAGGACAACCGCCGGGCAAACATCTGGGCGGGCATGCTCAGCGCGGCAATCATGCCGGTGATTGAGTTGGCGGTGGCCATTGCCACGGCTTCAGTCCTCATCGTCGGCGGCCTCCGGGCACTCAACGCGAGCGAAGTCGACGTGGCCGTGCTGGTCGGCGTACTCGTGAGCTTCACCCTCTACATCGGCCGCTTCTTCGACCCGATCCGCGACCTCGTGCTGCAGTACACGATGCTTCAGCGGGCAATGGCGGGCGGCGAGCGCATCTTCGAAGTGCTCGATACCGAACCCCGGATCAAGGACAAAGAAGACGCCCTGGAGCTCGACCACGTCGAGGGCCGGGTGGATTTCGAAGACGTCACCTTCCATTACGTGGAGGACGTCCCGATCCTGCGAGGCATTTCGCTGCACGTGGAACCGGGCGAGACGATCGCCTTCGTCGGTCCTACGGGCGCAGGCAAAACCACGATCACTTCACTCATCAGCCGCGGCTACGAAGTCACCGGCGGGTCAATCAAGATCGACGGACATGACGTTCGCGACATTAAGCGACGCTCGCTGACGCGGCACATGGGCGTGGTCCTCCAGAACCCGTACCTCTTCAGCGGCACGGTGCGCGAGAACATCGCCTATGGGCGCCCGGAAGCGACAGAAGAACAAGTCGAAGCGGCCGCCACGGCTGTCGGCGCCGACGAGTTCATCACCCGCCTGGAACACGGCTACGACACGGTGCTCCAGCAGCGAGGACAGAACCTTTCAGTCGGCCAACGTCAGCTGATCAGCTTCGCGCGAGCGATCCTCGCCTCGCCGAGAATCCTTGTTCTCGACGAAGCGACGGCCTACGTCGACACCCAGACCGAAGTCATCATTCAGCGGGCCTTGCGGCGACTGCTGAAAGACCGCACGTCGTTCGTCATCGCCCACCGGCTTTCAACGATTCGCGAAGCGAGCCGTATCGTCGTGCTCGACAAGGGCGCGATCGCCGAAATCGGCAGCCACGACGAACTCCTCGCGAAGAACGGCATCTACGCGAACCTCTACAAGATGACGTACGAGCAGGAGCAAGCGCAGTCCGGCAACATGTCGGTCGGCGAAGATGAGGCCGTCGCGCAGCGGCGCCGTGGCGAGGTGCAGATGCCCGCAGCGCCCCAACCAGCAGGCGGCAGTTAGCCAAACCGGCTGAAAATCTACCCATGACTCCGAGGCCCGCCGAAACGCGGGCCTCGTTCGTTTCTACGCTCCCCATTTGCGGCCCGCGTGAAATTCCGCCCCGCGGTTGATTCGGGCTACGGATCTGAGAGCAGATGCCGAACCTCATTGAAGAGTGGGGGAAGGCAGGCTCGGCGTGTTCGAGACCCTTGGGGCGCTCTCGCGGTTGGCCGCGACCTCTCCGGCTCAGGCCGATGAAGAGACCATCGCGGCTGCGTGCACCCTGGTCCGGAGCCTCATGGCGGCCGAAGACGCCTACGTCATTCGCAGCGCCGACCCGTACTTCGTTCGCATTGGCGACGACGGCGACCCCACGCAGTACGAAATCAAGCAGCGCGGCTACTGGCACGCCTGGCGCGAGTCTGCGGCCCATCCATCTGAACCATTCCGCCTCGTCACGGTCAGGGATCGGCTCGTTGAAGAAGTCCTCCCGATGGAGGCAGGGGTGCCAGCGACGCATATCGCTGCGGTGTTGCCCGGCGACGAGAGCAACTCGGAACTGCTGATAATCCGGGGCCCGTGGCCAAAGGGCCTGAGCCCACAACAGCTGGAACTGGTCAGCACGATCCGGCCGCTCCTCGCGTTCCTCGTGAGCAGTGTCCTCGACGGCGAACGGCAACAGCGGCTACGCACGCAGATGAAAGCGCTCGCCAACATCGCCGAGTCGTTCAGCCAGAGCGACGAATCGGAGAATCCGCTTTCCGGGCTGGCAACGGCACTCTCGCGAGCCAGTGGCTTCGCCTGGGTCGCAATTCTCCTGTTCGACCCCGCCATCGAGAAGGTGCTGGAGCGCGCCATGAACATCGGTCGGCATTCGAACACGGAGACCGCCGAGCGAGGCCGGGAAGGTCAGGAGTCCGAGAACTCGGTGACGAGGGACATCCTTGTAGCACGTCACCTGGCCTGGACACGTCAGCCCTACTGCGTGCCCGACGTCAGCGACCCAAACGAGCAGATGCTGGTGAATGACGAACTCCGCCCGTATTACGAACGCGCCCACATCATCTCGATGGCTTCGTTCCCGGTGTACGTCCAGGACCAGATGCTCGGGACTATCACCTTCTGCGCTTCGGAGCAGCACGCATTCGAACAACAGGAACTGGACTTCCTCTGGTCGCTGGTGGCGCAGGCCGGACCGACGATCAAAGCATTCGGCTTGAATCGCGACCTGCGGGAGGCCGAGCAACGGCTGCGGACGGTGTTCACAAATGCCCCGGTATTCATCACGGTGTTCGGGCCTGACGGTACGATTCAACTCCTCGAGGGCGCGGGAATCGGAAACCTCGGGCAGACGGCCAGCGCACTCGTCGGGGAGTCAATCTTCGAGAATGCTCCGGAACAACAGGCCGAGCAGATTCGAACGAGCATCGAGCGGGGAATGTTGGGCGAGCAGTTCGAATCGAACCTGCGGTTCGCGGGGCGCGACCTGCAGACTCGCTATGCGCCGCTCAAGGACCAGGACGGCGCACCAACAGCCGTCATCGGCGTGACCATCGACGTCACCGAGCAGCGCAACGCCGAGCGTGAACTTCGTCGCGTGAATGAAGAGCTAACAGCAGCCAAAGAAGAGGCGGAGTACCTCGCCAGCCACGACGCACTGACGGGCATCCTCTCGCGTCGCGCCTGGTTCCAGTTGGCCGGTCAGCAACGGCCGACTGCTATCGCAGTGATCGACATCGACCGATTCAAGGCGGTGAACGACGTCTTCGGCCACCCCGGCGGAGACGTCGTATTGCGCTCAGTGGCCGACCGTCTGGCTGCGGCGGTGCTGGGCGAAGGCACCCTCGGACGGCTGGGCGGCGAAGAGTTCGGAATCCTCTTTTCAGTGCCTGTCGATGTAGCTGAACGCGCCTGTCGGCGCGCCGTCGACCTGGTCGCGGCGACACCCTGTGGGCTCGTCGACGGGACGGTTGTCCGGATCACGGTGAGCGCGGGAATGGCTCGGTGCGAGCAGGGCGATGGCGACGCAATTGACGCCGTCGACCACGCCTACGTCCTCGCCGACGAGGCCCTCTACAAAGCGAAGAGCACGGGCCGGCACCGGCTTGTGGTTTCGCAACGCGCCGCCTAGCGGCTTACGCCATGCTTGGCTCAGGCCGCCCGTATCGGTAGATGTACCTGAGGTTCCGCCCGGCGACGATTGAGATCAGCGTGATCACGACGAAAGCCAGGCCGGGAATGGCGAACAGCATTGGGGCGCCGACGTTATCGGCGAATGCGCCGAACCCAAGGTTCATGATGGCCATGATTCCACCCGCCGACATCAGGTAGAGACTCATCACGCGGCCCCGAACCTCGTCCGGGATGACTTCCTGGAGCAGGACGGCACTGAGCGCCATGAACATCGCTTGCGACGATCCCATGATCGTCGCGCTCACGGCGGCGCTGAACAGCTGCATGCTGAGCCCCATCAATACTGGCGCCAGACCGCTCACGATGGCCGTGGCGAACAACAATGGCCCTCGCCGGATTCCGGTAGTCATTGCCAGCACGAAGGTGCCGATAAGCGCGCCTGCACCCACGCCGAAGGTCATGATCGTGAAACCACTCGACGCGGTGTGCAGTTCAGTCTCGGCGAAGCCCGGGAGCATCGAATCGAAAGACATCGTCAGCGAACAATGGAAGAACACGAGCACGAACATCGCCAGCACCGGCGGGGTATGGCGAACGTAGCTGAAACCTTCGCGAAGATTCTCGGCCACGTCTCGCAGGCTGACGACTCCGCCCCGCGATGAGATAGCAACGCGGCGAATCGACAGGAACGAGAAGAGAACGAACACGGCCGAGACCGCATACGCCCCTTCGACTCCAACCGTCGCGAGGAACGGTCCCGCAATCAGCGGACCCATGGCCCGGGATCCATGCTGGGTAGTACTCGTCAGGGCGACGGCATTCCCAAGGTCTTCCTTGGGCACGACGTTGGCGAGGAGCGCCTGGTCTCCCGGCAGTTCGATAGACCGAATGATCCCCTGGACCAGCGCGAAGGCGACCACCATCCAGACAGCGATGACATTCGTAATCGCGAGCGTGAAGAGGATGAGCGAGACAGTCAGGGTCGCGAGCCGCGTGACCTGTACCAACACTCGCCGTTCAAAGCGGTCGGCGATCATCCCGCCGATGGGCGCCACCAGGAACGGGGACATCGAGGCGAAAGTGGAGACGCCTACCCAGAACGACGAATCACTGAGCTTGTAAACGATCCAGGCGTTGGCAAGCAAAATCGTCCAGAGCGAGGTGTTCGAACACGCACCGCCAAGCCAGAGCGCTCGAAAATCGTGATGGCGCGTTGCAGGGAGCCTTCGTTGGATGCTGTTCACCCGGCGAACTGACGGATTTGTTCGGCGACGAAGCCGGGATCCTGCATGGGGATAAAGTGCGTGTACTGCGGGACATAGACATCTTCGGCCTGTCGAAAGTGCTGGGCGAGATCCGGTGTCGTTGGCGAGCGGCTCATGTCCGAGAGGTAGTCTGCGTCTCGCTCCTTCGCCCGCAGAACGCGGACCGGGATCTCGATGGTTGCGATTTCGTCGTAGATGTCGCCTCCGGCGCTGCCGGCGTAGGTCGCGGCCTCGATGCGGGGCGGGCAGGCGAGAACGAACCCCTCGCCATTGGGATTGGGCACGAGGCCATACTGGCAGTAATCGTGGAGGACCGCGGGATCCCAGAGGCTGAACGGCGGGCGCTTGTGGAAGCTTTCGTACATCGCCTCCGGCGAAGGCCACTCATTGCGGCGGCGGGCGGCGAAGTGTTCGCCTCCCGGGCGGGTTTCAGCGTACGCAGACTTCGCAAGGATCACCGGGTCCACGAGAACAAGTCCCGAGAAGATCCCCGGCTGAAGTGCGGCCGCCAACGTCACCGCATACCCACCCTTGGAATGCCCAACCGCCATCGCGCCCTCGAGTCCCAGTTTTCGGCCCAGTGCGGCGACATCCTCGCCGAAGAATCGCCACCGATAAGGCGGTTCAGGCTGACTGCTGAGACCGTGCCCACGCATATCGATGGCAATGCAGCGATAGCCCGGCAGCCTTGCGATGACCTGGTCCCAGCAGCGGGCGTGAAAGCCAGTGGCGTGTGCGAAAAGGATAGTCGGGCCATCGCCGGGCCATTCGTAAACCTGGAGTTCAACGCTGTTTACGGCGTGACGAGACAAGATGGGTTGAGGCATGGCGGGAATTGTACCGACACGGCAGCCGGCGCGGGCCGGAGTCCTTTCGAATCCGCTACGGTAGTCTCTGCGAACTCTTCTTCGAGGATTTGGCCGCATGTCGAGACTCCGCGTTCAATCGTTCAGCATTTCTCTCGATGGCTACGGCGCCGGGCCTGCCCAGACGCTCGATGAGCCGCTCGGTAAGGGCGGCGAATCCCTGCACGAATGGCTGGTTACCACAAAGACCTTCCAACAACTCGACGGAGACGGCGAAGGCACGACCGAGATCGACAATGACTTCGCGGCCCGCGGTTTCGAAAACCTCGGCGCATGGATCCTGGGCCGGAACATGTTCGGCCCGGTGCGTGGCGATTGGCCGGATGAAAGCTGGAAAGGCTGGTGGGGCGACAACCCGCCCTACCACACCCCGGTCTTCGTCCTCACCCATCACCCTCGGACGCCGCTGGCGATGGAGGGCGGCACCACCTTCTACTTCGTGACCGACGGCATCGAGTCCGCGCTGGAGCAGGCGAAGGCAGCCGCAGGCGAGAAGGATGTACGGCTCGGCGGTGGCGTCAGCACTATCCGCCAGTACCTTCAGGCCGGACTCATCGACGAAATGCATTTCGCCATCAGCCCGGTTCTGCTTGGCTCGGGCGAACACCTGCTCAGCGGTATCGACCTGCCGGCTCTCGGCTACGAGTGCACGAGCCATGTGGCCAGCCCAAACGCGATGCATCTCGTTGTTACGAGGAAGCGCGCCTGACGCTCTGCGCTGGATCGAGTTGGAGCGAAAATTCTCGCCTTTTCAGCCAGCGTGTCGATCTGGCCATCTCTCAAACGACGTGTTGGTAGGGGGAAGGCAAACTTCTTCCAATTGCATCAGGAGAAATCAAATGCGTGTCATGGTCATGGTTAAGGCAACCCCGGAGAGCGAAGCTGGAAAGCTGGACGGTCCGGAAATCGAAAAGATGTTCGAGGAGATGGGGCGTTACAACGAAGAATTGGTCAAGGCTGGCATCATGCTCGCTGGCGATGGGCTCAAGCCCACCTCAGAGGCAAAGCGCGTTCACTTCAGTGGCACGAAGCGCACCGTCATCGATGGGCCTTTCACGGAAACGAAGGAGCTCGTCGCCGGCTTCTGGCTTTGGGAAGTGAAGTCCATGGACGAAGCGGTCGAATGGGTGAAGCGCTGCCCCAACCCGATGCTTACGGATTCCGACATCGACATCCGCCCGATCTACGAAGAAGAGGACCTGGCCCACCTTTCGGGGTCCTGACGCTCACCCGGCAACGCGTAATGGACCCACACTGCAGTCGAAAGCGTCTGGAGGATCGAATCAGCCCGGCTTTTCGCCGGGCACCGTCCTCCGTTTACAGTAGATCGATGGACGAATTGATTGAGCAGTTGGCGGCTACGCCGAAGACCCTCGCGCACCTGGTCGCCGAGGCCAACGACGAGCAGCTCGATGCGAGCGTAGATGGCGAATGGAGCGCGCGGACGACGCTCGCGCACCTGCGCGACGACGAGTACCTCTGTTTGCGTGCCGCGCTCACGCGAATCCTCGCCGAGGAACTCCCGGCGGTGCACTTCATCGACGGCGCCGACTGGGAGCCAACGCGGAACCGGACGCGAGAGCGCAAGGAATGGCTGCTCGCCGACTTCGCCCTCCAGCGTCAGGCCTCGCTCGCCATCCTCCGAATGTTGCGCCCCGAGGATCTGAGCCGGCGCGGGACGCGTGAAGGCCGGGAGTTCACCATCGAGCAGCTCGTGACTACCTGGGTCCGCCACGACCGCGAACACATCGCCCAACTCGAGGCTGCCATCGGCGAAACGCTCTCCGACGTGCTCGCCCGCCGCGCACAGATGGAGTGACCCCCGGCTATTCGTAGTGCGTCCACATGCGCAAGACTTTTACAGTCCGAACATCCTGGTGGACCTCGTATACGAGCCGATGTTGCCTATTTATTCGTCGAGAGTATGCCCCAGCAAGGTCGCCTCGGAGCTTCTCGTACGGGGGAGCGAATGGATCATCGCGCAGTTGGGATAGCAACCTCTTCGCTCGTCCGGACAGGCCCGCCGCAGTTAGGAACTTTCCGTCCTTCGCCGCCTGATGTGTGTAGACGACCTTTCATTCAGAACTTACTTGGTCACCACTCGGGCTCGTCGACGCAGTCCTCGAGCGGTGTCTTCATACCTTCACGAATCGATTCCTTCATTCCCGGTATCGAACTTAGGTAAAGCGTCTCTTGGATGGCACGCCAGTCGGCCACCGAAACGAGAACCGCTTCAGTACGTTCGCCGTTTATCTGAACCGGCTCCGACTGAACCGTGACCTCTTCTATCAGTTTCTCAAGTTCAGCACTGGCACGCGCGACAGGAATCGTCTTCATGCCGTTCAGAGTACGACATTTCAGTTCAGGTCATGCCGTTTCTCTGCGTCTCAGAGCCTGACCATCGCGGCGATCACCGGGTCGACCGTCGCGAGGTCGACGTCCTTCGCCCCGAGCATCGCGGCGAGACGCCTCATCCCGGCCGATAGAGCCAGTCCCAGGTCGCTACTCCCAACCATGTCGAGCGACTCCAACCAGATCTGGTTTATCACCCAGGTGTTCGATTCTCTGACGAACTTCGAATCCACCCTTCCAACCAGTGCGTCCCGCCAGAGGATAGGCAGGACATAGCGCCCGAAGCGCACGTCCTCGGCCTTCTTGTAAATCTCCCAGATGTAGTCGAACCCGAAGAGTTCCATTGAACGACCTCGGGCGCTGACGGGATCCAGCGGCGAGAGGAATTTCGCCTCTTCAGGGCCGTTCAGTTCCTGGTTTATCCAATCTCCTGGAATGCCGCCGTCGTTCACCGCCACCAGTGCATCAACGTCCTCGCCCAGCACAAACTGCATGCCGCGCCAACCGGCCACCTTCACCGGGACAATCGCCCCCGAATCAACCAGGTCGGCTTCGATATTGCGAACGTCCGCTTGCGAGAACTTCCGAACCAGGAGGTTGCTGGGCAGCATTACGCGACCGATTCCCGCAAACGCCACCGACTTGCGAGCGAAGAACCGATCGGCTTCGCCGTCGGTCACTGTCCGGGCGAGCAATTCCGCCGGTGCGACAGCTTCCGTAGGCGCGTAAAACCGTTTGAAGCCTTCCCGGTGGTGCGTCATCGCCTCACCGACGCGCCAGAGGTAGTAGAGCGCGAGGGCCGTGTCCTTACCCGCCCGGTAATTCACCAGGCGCCCGAACCCCACGGAAGGGATCTCGTCCCCGGAAATTGGCTCACCGCTTCGCAGCATGGTGCGAGCCGCATCCACCGCCGCCGGGAAGTCCGTCAGAATGCGCCCGGTGCTCTTGTGGTCTCGGTTGCGCTCCATCAGCACACGCCAATATGGCAACTCCTCCATGGGGCGCACCGCGAGCCATCCACCCCAATCGAAGAACTCGCGCTCGCCGTATGTAAGCTCGTGAAAGTACTCGGCCCGGTAGTTCGCGACGCGGGAGTGCAGCATCAGGTCGTGGCTGCGTGCGACCACCACCACCGGGTCGAGCTGCAAGTTTTCGCAGGACCGCATAGCAGCCCGCGTTCCGTCTTTTCCCTGCCAGCGTAAGCCGGGCCACAGCCCCTGCTTGCCGAGAATGAACCGGCGCGCGGCCTCCAACGAAACTTCGATCGGTGCCGTCAACGCCCTTAGCTCACGCCCGGAGGTACCTCGACGGAGCCATCGACCATGGCCATGGCCGCGGGCTTCACGCTGACTTCGAGGAGCTCGGCGATGTCGTAGGCCTTAATCGTGCGCTTCTCTTCGTCTGGCTGAACAGCGGGAATGCCGTCATCGAACATCTGGATGCAGAACGGGCAGGCCGTCGCGACGATGCTCGCACCGGTGTTCGCGGCCTCAGCGGCACGGAGATGGTTGACGCGCGTGCCTTCCTCTTCCTGCCACATGTTGCCGCCGCCGGCGCCGCAGCACATGCCCTTTTCGCGGTTGCGCGGCATCTCGACGAGGTTGGCGCCGGGAATGGACTCGAGCACCTGCCTCGGCGAATCGTAGATCCCGTTCCCACGGCCGATGTAACAGCTGTCGTGGTAGGTGATGGTCGCGTTGTTCTGTTCCTTCGGCTTGAGGTCGCCCTTGGCCAGCAGGAACTGGAGGAAATCAGCGTGGTGAGTGACTTCGTACTTGCCATCGAAGTCCGGGTACTCGTTCTTGAACGTGTTGAAGCAGTGCGGGCACGAAGTAATCACGCGCTTCACACCGATTTCGTTCATTGTTTCTGTGTTCGCCTGGGCAAGAGTCGCGTAGAGGAATTCGTTGCCAAGCCGGCGGGCCGGGTCGCCTGTGCAGGTTTCGGTCTGGCCGAGGACTCCGAAGCTTGTGCCGGATTCCATGAGGAGCTTGGTCACGGCCTGAGTAATGGGAACGTTGCGTTCGACGAGCGCGCCGGAACAGCCGACCCAGTAGAGGTACTCCTGCGAGCCATCGAAGGTCGGGACGTCAATGCCCTGATCGTTGAGCTGCTCGATCCACGTGGTGCGCGTGAACTGCGTGCCGCGCCACGGGTGGCCGCGCTGCTCGATGTTCTGGAGGGCAGCCTGGGCCGTTGCGGGCACGCGAGCCTGCTCCATGACGAGGTAGCGGCGCATATCCACGATAGTCGGGACGTGTTCGATGAGGACCGGGCACTCCTGCACGCAGGCGCCGCAGGTGCGGCATGCCCAGAGCGTCTCGTCCTTGATGTAACCACCGACGAGGGGCTGCTCGAGCTTCTCTTCCGGGTCCTTGCCCGCGATGAGCAGCGGACCGGCATGGTTCATGTACGTCTTCATGTCCTGGATGAGGGCCATCGGCGAAAGCGGTTGGCCGGCATTCCAGGCGGGGCAGACTTCGGTGCAGCGACCGCAACGCACGCAGGTGTCGGCATCGAAGAGTTGCTTCCAGCTGAAGTCCTGCAGCTTGCCCGCGCCAAGGCCAGCACCCGACTCAATGAGAGCCTCGATGTCGCCCATCGGCGAGAGGTAAAGCGGAGTGGATGGGCGCTTGAAGAAAGCGTTCACGGGGGCGAAGACGATGTGGCGGAACTTCGTCACGGCCATCAGTGTCAGGAGGCTGAACGCGGCGACGACGTGGAACCACCACCACCAGACGTGCGTATCGAGCAGCTTACCGTCGCTTATGGGTCCGCCGAGGACCTTGGCTACGACATAGCCAGCCGGGGACCACTTCGACCAGCTTTCGTGGCCGCCGGGGATTTCGTTGCCGCCGATGCGAAGGCCCTCGACCAGGATGCCTGTGAAGAGGACGAAGCCCAGGAGGCCAACGACGAGGGCATCTTCGGTCCTGCGGCGGTCCCAGGTGAGCTTGTCGGGCGGCGAAGCGTATCGGCGGTAGACGGCCATGCCGACGCCGATCAGGCCGATGACGCCGAAGGTATCGCCAACGAGCGAGTAGATGAGATAGATGCCGCCCTTGAGGAATGCGTGTTCGGAGTCAGATCCGAAGATGATGGGCAGGTAGTCATCGACGGCGAGCAATGCCGTAACGAGCGTGAGGACCAGGAAGCTGGAATAGATGCAGCCGTGCATGATGCCGGCATAGCGGTCGTTCTTTACGCGGCTGGTCCCGGCGCCCATGGTGAGCGCCTGGGTAATTCGGGCGCCGATACTGCTGTTCACGCTATGCGGGCGGCCAAGCCGCCAGATTCGGGCGCGCTGGACGAACGCTCCGATGATGATCGCCATACTCAACGCGAAGACGAAGTACATCAGCCACGGCGTGGAGATGTTGAAGAAGACCTGGCGCGAAGCGGAACTCGTGCGCGCCGTCTCCGCGGCGGAGATGGCGCCAACGATGGCGACAGGAATGACGAGCCCGCCCCAACTGGCGCGGAAGCGGCTGCCCTTTGGCGCCTTCGGGTCGTTCTGCGGTATCGAGGTCATATGGTTCGAATCCCGGCGTAAAGTTTGGGGGCGACCACGTCCGTTAAGGCGCGGCAAAGCCCAAGTGAGTGGAATCCTACCGGAGGGAGGGATTGGGTGCTAACGCGGAGGGGTGGAGCGGCGATGGGCACCTAGGAGCAGGAGCCCGGAAAACAGGACTCCGAGTGCCAGGGCCGCGGGCATCGCTCCAAACCACGCCGGCGTTGCACTGCGAGACTGGGTGTTGCCAACATCCGGAGGCGCGGGAACGACCGTCGAGGCGCCGCCGGAGGACGGCGGCTGAGGCATGCACTGTTCTTGAGAGTACTCGCCGAATTCCAGCTTTTCTGTGGCCCGGACACGGAAACACCAAACCGTTCCAGCGGAGACTTGCTCTTCGAACCGGATGTGTCCATCGACGACCGCACTCGCGGGAATCATCCCTGCGGTTAAAGTTTGCCAACGGAGCGGTTCGCCCGTCCGCACCTGCGCTCGCTGAACCTCGTACCAGCCTTCGAAATCATCGATTGCCCTCCACGAGACGCCAGCGAACCAGGTCTGTTGGTCGAACGGGAGCGGAAAGTTGTTGTCATCCAACAGGACGAAGTGACCGGTCCATCCCACTTCGGTGGGAGGTGGCCACGGCGTGCGAGGCGTCGGGTAATTGCCGGGCGGCGGTGGTGTTGGGATCGACTCAACAGCGACATCAACGCACGCTTCCGCCGGCTCCGAATGGCCCGTCGCTGAGAAAGCAAAGAGCCGGTAGCAAGTACGCCCGGGACCGCCGATGCGGAAGAGCCGGACGCCCGACCCGGGAGCGAGAATGAAGTTTGGCCACACTCTGCCCACTTCAGAACCGTCGTATCCGTTTCCAGAAGGAGCAACCTGGAAAAGGGCACAACGGGAGCCGGCACTCGTCGCCCAGGTGAGTTGGACTCCGCGCTCTGCCTCGTTCCATGTCGCCGACAGGGAGGCTGACGCAGATGGGTCGATTCCCTCTTCGGCCTTGAACGAGGTGGGACAGTAGGGGCCAGGGATCGGGGTCGACGGGGGCTCAGGCAAGGGAGTGATCGTAGACTCCGGGGTGTTCGACGGCGTGGGCGTTAGCGCACTTGTTGATGACAGAGGGACTGCCGCGACCATCGCCATGAAGGCGATGGCGGGCAGGGCGACGCGTGCGCTCCACACATTCATGGCCCGCAGGATACGAACGAGCGCCGGGCTTGTCCCTACCCTATGGGAAAGATTGCGGAACGTTGCAGGCTACGGAAACGGCGTTCCAGGCTCAACAATCGCCATCTCCCCCGGCACACCCGCGAAGTGGCGAACATTGAACGTCAGGAGCACTTCGGCGCCAGCAGCACGAGCAGTCTCGGCGATGAGCGCATCGTAGACGCGACCACCGGAGATTCCCTCGACGACGGCGGTATCGAGAAACGTCAAATAAGTTGAGGAGTCGAGAGTGATGACTTCGGCCTCGGCAACTATCGAGTTGATTACCTCTCGAGCAACGGTCGGCGTGAGCCTCAACGGCTCAGGAACCCGGGTAAGGACCGAGAAGGACTCGACAATCGCGTGCCCAGGAAAAAGCACCTCGTCCCCTCTGTCGAGGCATGCCTCTAGAGCTCCTGTCGCGAGGTGATAGTTCGGATGGATCGTCTGGCACGCGGCCACGAGGACACTGGAATCGACAGCTACCCGGGCCACTAATCCGCGTCGCGCGGACTCAAAATCTCCGCCTCGCGCTCAAGCCAGATAGCCTCCCTCACCGACTCCACCAACTCGCGGGTGAGTACTGGAACCGGCCCGTTCGGAACGGCAACAAGAAACCGGCCGCGCCGCTCCAGGTGAAAGCCGGGAGAGTCTGATGTCTCACCCGGGTTCTCGAACTCGGCCGGTTCGGAACTCTCAACGCTGGGTTCCATCTCAAGGCGGCCATTCCGGCAATGCACGTCGACCTCCGCCCCGGGCGCGAAACCCGCGGCATCCCAGAATTCCTTAGGAATTAGGACGCGACCATCTTCCTCGACTCTTGTTTTCACACCGAGATCGTAGCATCTCCGCAGGGAAACGTTCCCCTCAGCACTCGGCCGCTACACCCCGTCGTTCGTCGGCGTGCCGTAGTCCTTGCGAAGGTCGGTCTTCAGGACTTTGCCCATCGCGTTGCGGGGCAGTTCACCGACGATGGCGATGTACTGCGGCGCTTTGAAGGACGCGAGCTGCGTCTTCGCGTACGCGGTGAGTTCTTCCTGCGTGATTTTCTGGCCGGCACGCGGTACGACAACCGCTTTCACCACCTCGCCCCATTCGACATCCGGTACGCCGATGACGGCTGCTTCCTCGATATCCGGGTGCGATTCGAGAACGTTTTCGATCTCGCCAGGCGAGATGTTCTCGCCGCCGCGGATGATGATGTCCTTCTTTCGGCCGGTGATGAAGAGATAACCGCCTTCATCGACCTTGCCGACGTCTCCCGTGTGGAGCCAGTCATCGATGATCGCGGTGCTGGTCGCGTCTTCCTGCTTGTAGTAGCCCTTCATGACACGGTCGGAACGCACGCAGATTTCACCCTCAACGCCGGGCGGCAGGAGTTTGTTCCGCTCGTCCATGATCCCGAGTTCAACGTCCGGCATCGGCTTTCCGACGGAGCGGAGACGCTGCTCCTTGAGTTCGGTGTCGGTGCTGAGGTCGTGGTCCTCGGGGCCGAGGAAGGTCAGCGTCGCGGTGGACTCAGTCTGGCCGTAGGCGTTGATAAGTCCGATGCCCTTCGGCGAGAAAACGTCGCAGGCCTTGCGCACCACTTCGTACGGCATCGGCGCGGCGCCATACGTGATCTGGCGCATCGAGCCCAGGTCGTACTTCTCGAAGTCGGGCACTTCCATGATGCGCTTGAGCATCGTCGGTACGACGAACGCGTGGCTGGTTTGTTCCTTCGAGGCCGCATCGAGCCAGAGTTCAGGCGTGAACTGGTTGAGGATTACGAGCGTCCGGCCGCACCAGATGGCGAGCATCATCGCGGTGGCCCCGGCGACATGGAAGAACGGCGCCGAGACGAGAAGCTTCTCGTGCAACTCCGGATCTGCTGGCTGCTGGTTGGTGACGTAGGCCGTCATGTCGAGGTACGTCAGCTGCACGCCCTTCGGAAGGGCCGTTGTCCCCGACGTGAAGATGATGATCGTCGCGTCTTTGTCATCGACGTCCGTCCAGATTTCGTCTTCGCTTGCGTTTGCGAGCAATTCGTCGAAGGAGTGATGGCCAGGGGTAGCAGGTCCGTAATTGACGACGTTCTTCACCGAGGTGAGCGTCGGGCGGATCCGCTCGACGAGTTCGACGTAGCGTTCTGAGACGAACACCGCCTGGCAATCGGAGACGTTGAGCATATGGGTGAGCTCTTCGTCTTTTGAGCGGTAGTTGAGGGGCACGAAGGTGACGCCGAGCATGGCGCATGCGTAATACGTAACCACGAAGTCGGCGCTGTTCTGCGCCATCGTCGCAACCTTCTGGCCCTTTTCGACGCCCAGAGACTGGAGCGCGTTGGCAAGTTTCACGACCCGCGGATACATGTCTCCAAACGTGACTCGTTGGTGGTTGGCGCCGCCAACCTCCACAAGCGCTTCGCGATCGGGGACGACCGCAGACGAGATCTGCAGGAATTCAATAGTGTTCATGGAAGCTCCAGATGTGGCTGTTCAGTGCCGCCGAATTCTACGGGATGCATAACGGTTGGGCGAACGCTTGGCGGCCCCGCCCTAGATCAGCTCGATGTGTACTTCCAACACTTCGGCATCGAGCCGCCAGTCTTCGATAGCGGCGGCGATGGTCTGAGCCTGTTCATCGGCGTGATGGGCCTGGTTCGAAATGACCGCAGCAGCGATGGTGGCGAACCCTGCGGAATCGAGGTCCTCGATTTCGGCAACGCTGGCGTTGAAGCGATCGCGGAGCCGCTCGACGACGGATTTCACGATGGTCCGCTTCTCCTTCAGCGTTCGGGATGGCAACCGGAGACGGACGGTGAGGACGGCGATCGTCATGAGTTGCCCGACTTCGGATTGCGAGGTCGCAGGTTGGCGGCGCGGACCCATTCGGCCGAGGAGGAAGTCGCGCATGCCGGCCAGGGTTGCGTTCACGAGGTCGCGCCGGCCCTTCACGAACCAGAGCGCGATGCGCGCCGAACGCGTGGCCATGTAATACATCCAGAAGACCGCGAAACGAGGGAGGCTGAGGTGTTTCCGCATGAGGTACGGCCGGTTTCGCGCAAGGTAGTAGCAGCCGAACGCCGAAACCTGGCCGCCGAGTGTCGCGCCCTTACGATGGTTGACAACGGAACGCGGTTCATACGTGATTCGATACCCGGCATCGATGGCACGGCGACAGAAATCCGTGTCGTCGTAATAGACGAAGAAGGCATCATCGAGCAGGCCCACTTCGTTAAAGGCTTCACGGGGAATGAGGAGGCAGGAAAGGTTCGCGTTGTCGATAGTGCGTGGCCGATTGTCCGCGGGCGTTTCTTCGCGGCCAAAGACCCTTCGCTTCCAGGTGCCGCGCCACCAGTCGAAGTCCCCCGCGGCGTCGTCGAGCATCCCGGGGCGGCCTGCGAGATACGTTTTGGGTGCGACAAGCGTTTGGGTGTCGGCGAGGTTCACCAGTGGCTCGAGAAAGCCGGGAGTGACCTCGGTGTCGTCATTGAGGAAGAGCACGTAGTCGATTCCCGGGTCATCGCGAAGTGCCTCCAGCGCACGATTACACGCGCCGGTAAAGCCGAGGTTGGCTTCGTTCTGAATGAGCGTCGCATTCGGCCTCCGCGCCCGGATGATTTCGACGGAGGAATCGGACGATGCGTTGTCGACGATCGTCAGGGTCCAGTTTGGATAAGTGATGGCTTCGAGCGCGTCGAAATAGGCACCGAGGTGGTTCGCCGCATTGGTCGTGACGGTGAGGATGGCGATCGCGCGGTTCATTCACGAGTTCGGTTCTCGTTGAACTTCGGAAGCCCGCGGAGCGACCTGTCGATTCTCAAATGCCCCGTGGCACTAGAATGCGGCCCGTGAGACGGGCGACCGGGTCGGCGAGGTTTGGTGCACGCGAAGCCATTCACAGCGCGGAGATTGCACCCCGGCGGCGTGGCACCGTCAATGTGAGGGTGAACTGACTCGCTCGTTGCTACGCTACTGGGCGCTCGGCGTTGCGTTGGCCGGCGCCGTGGTTGTGTACCTCCCAGCCTTGCGTTCGCCGTTCTACGGCGACGATTACCTGCTCTTGCTGGCGTCTCGAGATATGTCGTGGCCGGACTTCTTGCGCGCCATCTGGGACCCGGGCGCCGACCCGGGATTGCTGCAGCTGAGCGCGAACTACTGGCGCCCGCTCTCGTTCCTCACGTTTCGGCTTGTCTATCCGGTCTTTGGCGATCACCCGCTGCCCTATCACCTGCTGATGTTGGGAATCCACCTGGCATCGGTGGTGCTGGTGTTCCAGTTGGCAGTTCGCCTGACAAAGAGTCAGGCGGGCGCCGCCGTAGCGACGCTGATCTTCGCCCTGCACCCGGCGGGGTTCGAATCGGTGGCATGGATCTCCGCAATCAACAGCGCGGCTTTGCCACTGGCGTTGGGAGGTTGGCTCACGTTTGAGCGTGCCGTCCGAAGTGAAACTGTCGAGGGCAGCCACCGAGCACTCGTCGTTTCCGTCGTCCTCATGGCACTGGCGCTGGCGTACCGGGAGACCGTGATCGTGATCGTCGCGGCGATGTTGCTCTGGTATCTCGTCGCGGAGGTGCGAGGCGAGTGGCGGAGCAAGAAGGCACTGCTGCTGGTTGGATCTCATGTCGCACTGCTGGCCGTGTTCCTGGGTCTCTCTGGTGTGTTTTCGAACAGCGGCGGACGCTCCGTCATCCAGTTCGACAGCGAAGTCCCCAAAGTGTGGTGGTACTACGCGAAGCAGGGTTTGTTCCCGAGCGTCCCGGAGCACGGCACGGTCGCATTCCGCGCGCAACAACTCTTTGCCCTCGTGCTCGTCCTCGTCCCGATTGTCGCCCTTCTGCGTCGAAACTGGCTCATCGCGGCACTGGGGTTGGGCTTCCTGGCCTCCCTCGTGCCCTACGCAATGTTCAACCTCGGCTACGGCCCCAGGTATTTCTACTTTCCCTCGGCCCTCATGGCGCTGATGGCCGGAGCAATCGCTGCGTCGGTTGTCCCGGATCTCGAACGGCGTTGTCGGGATCGGCCTTTCCTGCCAGCCGTCGTGGCCGGGGGCTTATTGGCTTGCGTGCTACTGGTGGCACTGGGGTACCAGCGCACCGGGGAGTGGGTCGATACCAAGCCCGATGTGCACCAGCGCTGGGTCGGCCAGGTAGAGGACGAATTCCCCGGGCTCCCCGATGGGGGCGGCATCTTCGTGGTGAACACCCCGTTCGCGCTCGCCTTCTTCGACGCATACATGCTTCGGCCCACCGTCGACTACATCTACCCAAACGGGACTCACCCGGTGTACGTGATCGGCGTGGAGAACGTCGACTACGCGAAGTCGATCATGAAACCCGAGGACCGGCTGTTCATTTTCGAAGAGTTCCCGCCGGAATGAAGATCCGATCCCCCGGTCCAAGTGCGGACTTCAATCTTGGAGAGGTCGGCGACTTCGAAGCGCCTGGCTGAGACCCCCGGATAGTAGAACTGAACGGTTGGCGCGAGCAGCACATCGTCGAACAGGGCGAGGATCAGCGGTGTGTTGGCGCAAAACAACGTGCTTCCGGGTTCGAGTTCAGGGAAGGTCACGCGAAGTTCGTCCACCCATCCCTGTTCTACGTCCGGGCCGGACTCGACCCAGTCGTCGACGCGCAACGAGATCGATGCGGTGCCGGCAATCAGGAGCGCGGCCGATATCACCGTGGCACCGCCAACCACAAGCCGATCTGACAACGCCGGTCTGGCGATGGCGATTGCTTCATGGAAAAGAAAGCCAGCGGCGATGGCGAGAAACGCAGCGGGGAAATACACGTACCGGGGCGACACAGCGAGCGTCAGCGGCGCATATGGGAACACCGAGACGATTGCCCCAGCGAGAAGTGCGGCGGCCACCCACCGGCGAAATACCAGGAGGACCGGCAAAGCGGCCAGCACGACGATGCCGGTCAACACTTGCATGCCGTGCGCCAGCCCCGTGGGCGCTCCGCTAGCAGGAAAGACGGTTTGCTTGATGTAGTACCAGTACTGGTTCAGCGTGTCGCCGTCGAAAGCCCAGATGTCGGAATTGGCGGGTGACGCCGTGAAGAACCGGGTGCGAACGACAAGGTAGACGAGGCCAACCACGAGAAGCGGGCCAAAGACCCGATAGCTTTGCGGGTCGCGGATGACAGCGGTCTCGCGTGTAGCCAGCCACCAGAGGCCCATCGCAGGAAGAATCACGACCGTCGATTCTCGAAAGCCCAGCGCCACGGCTACCAGCAGCGCCGAGGCGATGAGATTGCGTCTGCTAAGAGGCTCTGTTTGAACGGCCCGCGCGAAGAGCAGCCAGGCCGCCAGCATGAGCGGCAGCCCAACGTTGCTGAGCGAGGAAACCCAGGCGACGCCTTCGTAAGCCGCCGGGTGGGCCGCAAAAACGACGGCGGCAAAACCGGCAGCCGCCCACGACCGGGCCAGCTGCTTCACGAGCAGCCAGACGAGGGCGACTGAAGCTAAGTGGATCCCAAGCAGCAGCAGGTGGTAGGCGACGGGACGGTCCCCAAAGAGCGGCTCCAACAATCCGAATGAGAGGTAGTAGAGCGGTCGCCAGAAGAACTGTGTGACCGAAACGAGTGCGGGCTGATCGCTGTAGGGCACCAACGAGGCGCGGGCGTATTCCCCGAACGACAGGCTTCGGCTGGCAGAAAGGTAGAGGTAGTCGTCCCCGTAGAACGGCGACCGCAATGCGGGCCAATAGGCCACAACGGAGGCGACCAGCGCGGCTACAAGCGGCGCTCCATGGACCAGGGAACGCCACCTGACAACGGGCATCGCAGGCGCATCGACTTCATGTGGCCTTTTCACGCGTGGCGGATTCTACGCGCTGGCCGTAATTACTCGGATGGCGGTTCCCAGGGGAGGTCTCCCGGGCCGGGTTTCGTTGGGAACGACCGCGCCGGAGCGCCGACCGCCGTGTGGCCCGGCTGGGAATATCGCTGAGGACCACCGCATTCGCACCGATGAGGACGTTGCTCCCGACAGTGACGCGACCTACGACCTTGGCGCCGGTGCCGATGTTCACGTGGTCACCGATGGTCGGCCCATACAGCTCGAACGGCTTCTGCGTGCTGTTACTGATGCCCAGCGTCACAAATGGATTGATTTCGACACCATCGCCGAGCGTCGTCCAGCCATCGAGAACAATGTGCCCGTGGGAGATCAACAGCGCCCCGTTCGAACGAACCTGGTTCCCGATCGTCACGTTGAACAAAAACGAATTGAGCCTTGAAACGCACGTGGCGAGCGGAGAGCAGCCGGCCTCGTAAAAGAACGATTGGACCCGGTAGAGCACGACCGACGGGAACATGTGCACAGTGAGGAAGAGATAGAGGAAGAGGAACCAGCCCGGACGGTCGGCGCGGACAAGGCCGAACGTCTTGGGCCACTGCGCATGAATGTGAATGTCGCGAGCCACGAGTCCCCGCATCCTCTTCCAGCTCTGTGCGACTTTCGTTCGAGACATTTCGCGCATCGTAGCGGTGCGCGAGGCCGCGCGCGCTGTTAGTCGGACGATGGCGGTTCGTGTTCCTCGGCCCGCTCGTCCTTCAGGCGTTGGAATTCGGGATTCTCGGCAAGGGCGGCATTGAACGCGGCTGCCGCCACTGGATCCTCGGCGAGAAGGCGGTCCATGGCTTCCTTGCTTCCATGGATGTGTTCGTCGATAGCGCTGCGAATCTCTGGCGAGGTCTCGGCAAGCCGCTCCAGGTGAAGGCCGACGATCTTCCGCGGGTCGCCAATGGCCACCATCCGCCCACGTTCCATCAGGGCGACTCGGTCCGAGAACCGCTCGGCCGCCCCGAGGTCATGCGAGACCATGACGATGGTCACGCCTTTCTGCTGAAGCCCGGCGATGTGGTCGTAGCACTTCTCCTGGAAGCGGGCGTCGCCGACTGCGAGGACTTCATCGACGAGGAGGATCTCCGGGTCCATGAAGGCGGCGATGGCGAATCCCAGGCGCACGTACATGCCCGAGGAATACGTCCGCATTGGCTGGTCGATGAACTCCTGAAGGCCGGCGAATTCAACGATCTGCGGCAGCAGCGCCTCGATTTCGCGGCGAGTCATGCCCACGATGAGGCCATTCATGATCGCGTTTTCGCGCCCGGAAACCTGCGGGTGAAAGCCGCTGCCCAGCTCGAGAAGGGTTGTCATGCTGCCGTTAGCGACCACCGAACCCGCGGAGGGTTTACTCAGTCCGGCGATGAGCCGGAGCAAGGTGCTCTTTCCGCTCCCGTTGGCGCCGACGATGGAGAAGAACTCGCCCCGGGGTACATCGAACGAAACGTCACGGACGGCCCAGAAGGCGGACCGACGGCGGCGGGCGGCGAAAGCCGACCGAGGGTGAAGCAGCGTGGTCTTCAGCTCCTGGCCCGGGGCAGCCATCCGGTAGCGCTTCGACACGCCGCGAACTGAGAGCGCAACCTGCGCATCAGATGCCATCGGCGAACGAATCCTCGAGACGTCGGAACGTGAACCACCCCGCGACGAGCGCAACGGCGGTGAGGCCGACCGAATAGAAGAGGTCGGTGCCCGGCCATTGGCCATCCAGGAGGATGTCGCGCCAGCCTTCGGCCAGCGGCGCAAGAGGGTTGATTCGAAGGAGCCAGGTGTAGTTGTCCGGCACTCTGTCCGCCGAATAGATGATCGGCGTCGCGTAGAAAGCCAGGTTGAGGATGACCTCGACGATGTGCTCGAGGTCCCGGAAGAACACCGTCACACTGGCCACAAAGAAAGCCAGCCCGATTGTCAGAAACAACTGCAGTCCGAATACGAGGGGCAGGGCGAGCCATTTGGCGTTGGGTTCGTGGTCGTTGAAGAGCAAGAACCCCATGAGCACGGGGAGAGCGAGCAAGAACTGCAGGGTGTTGCCAAGGACCACACTCAAAGGGAGCACGGCCCGTGGGAAGCGCACCTTCTTCAGCAAGCCGCCGTTGCCGACGAACGTACCGGCCGCCGCCTGCACCGACGACTGAAACCAGAACCAGGGGAAGAGCCCGGCAAGCAGGAATTCAGCCGTAATTCCCGTGCCAAGCACCTTCCCGAGAGCGAACGAAAGGACCAGTCCGAGGGTGAGGGGCCGAATAAGCGACCATGCCCAGCCGAGCAGGCTGCCCTGGTAACGAAGCCGTAGTTCGCGGCTGGTGAGGGCGCCCACCAGTTCCGCTGCATTGCGCAAGCTTCGGGACACGGGCGCCCGCGGCGACGTAGCGGCAAGAGCCATGGCGAGAGTATGAACCGGCTCGCTCAGCCGCGACAGACCAACGCAATGGCACTCCGTGCAACGGCGGTTGTGCCTACCACCACATGAACAAACGGACACGAGGTGGAGGCCCTGGGAGTTAGGCGCGCGAAACTCTGCGAAGGAAGGATTGGGCTCTCTCGGTCTGCGGGTTGTCGAAGAACGCGTCAGGTGCGCCTTCTTCCTGGATGACACCTTCGTCCATGAAGACGACCCGGTTTGCTGCTTCCCTCGCGAATCCCATCTCATGCGTGACAGCGAGCATCGTCATGCCCTCTGCCGCGAGGTCGCTCATCACGTTCAGCACTTCACCCACGAGCTCGGGGTCGAGCGCGCTCGTTGCTTCGTCGAAGAGCATGAGCTGCGGGCTCATGGCCAGCGCGCGGGCTATTGCCACCCGCTGCTGCTGGCCGCCGGAGAGTTCTGAAGGATACGCGGCGAGCTTGTTGCCAAGCCCAACGCGGGTGAGCACGGCGGTGGCGAGTTCGCGCGCTTCATCCTTCGAGGTGCCGAGGACCTGTACCGGGGCCTCCATGACGTTCCCGAGGGCCGTGAGGTGCGGAAACAGGTTGAATCGTTGGAAGACCATGCCGATTCGCGCCCGGATTCGCGCAACTTCGGATTCGGCCAACGGCCGGTCCGTTCCAGGTCGATAACAAACCGAGCGGCCCTCGAAGAGGATGTCGCCGCCGTTGACGCGCTCGAGCTGGTTGATGCACCGCAAGAATGTGGATTTGCCCGAGCCGGAAGGCCCGAGAATCGCCACGACTTCGCCCTTTGCGACCGACATCGTGATGCCCCGCAGGACCTCGAGACGGCCGAAGCGTTTGTGCACATCCTGCGCTTCGAGGAGTGGAGTCTCGCCGGGCATTAGTCGCGCCCTCCGCTGAACGAGAACATCCGGGCAAGGCCGCCGCGTTCGCCGCGGCCGGAGTAGTTCGTGCTGTAGCGCTGCTCCAGCCACGCCTGGCCGACGCTTGCGATCGTCGTCAGTACGAGGTACCAGATCGAGGCGATGATGAGCCACTCGAAGTACTTAAGGCTGGAGGAGTACTGGAGCTTCGCCACCAGGAACAGCTCGCTCACCGAGATGAGCGAGACCAAGGACGAGTTCTTGAGCATGGCGATGAATTCGTTGCCGGTCGGTGGGATTACCACCCGCATCGCCTGGGGAAGGATGATCCGGCGCATCGCTTTGGAGTAGGTCATGCCGAGGCTGCGCGCGGCCTCCATCTGGCCAGAATCCACACTCTGGATGCCGGCTCGCATGATCTCGGTCATGTACGCGCCTTCGTTGATAGAGAGGGCGAAGATCGCGGTCATGAATGGCGACATCTGACCGTTCCAGGGCGCCCATGTTGGCCACGCCTGCGGCAAAGCGAAGAACCAGAAGACGATCTGGACCAGCAGCGGAGTCCCGCGAAAGAACCAGATGTAGAAGTAGCTAATCCACCTCAGCGGGCGCGCCCGGGAGACTCTGAGGAGAGCGAAGAACGTCCCGAGAATCACGCCGAAGGCCATCGCCAGAATAGACAACCGGACAGTCATCCAGACGCCTTCGAAGACGATCCGCGAAAACAGGTGGTTGCCGATGTACCCCCAATCAACCGCCGCGAGAAACAAGGGAGTCATCAACAGGCTGGGCCTCCAGGGGAGCCGGAATGGCTCCCCTTGGGAACTCGGGCTACTTCAGGGCGCCGGCTTCAAGTCCCCAATACTTGAGGATTGCGTCGTATTGGCCCTTGGCCATCATGGCCTTCACAGTGGCTTCGAGGGCGGTCTTCACTTCGCCATCATCCTTGCGGACCGCGATCCCGTAGTTGCCGGTGTTGTACTGCTCGCCCACAACCTCGGTGCCTTTCACCTTGGCAGCCCCGTAACCGGCGACCGGAAAGTCCATCAGTGCGGCCTCGGCACGGCCTGTGCTCACGGCAGTGATCGTGTCCGTATTCTGTTCGTAGGTCTGGACGTCGATTTTCTTGTCGCTGCACTTGGCATTCTGCTCGTCGGCCTCCTCGATCTGGACGGTGCCGACCTGGATGGCGACCTTCTTGCCGCAAAGGTCAGCCACGGACTTGATCTTCGTCGGGTTGCCTTCCTTCACAAGGATTCCCGAGCCAGCCGTGAAGTACTCGACGAAGTCGATTTCCTTCTTGCGCTCGTCGCTCGCCGTCATCGACGAAAGGATGATGTCCGACTTGGAGCTTTGCAGCGCGGCGATGATTGCGTCGAACGAGGTGTTCTGGACGTCGGCCTTAACGCCCCACGCCTGGCCGATGCAATTGGCGATATCAACGTCAGCACCAATCGGGTCGTTCGTGCCTTCTTTAACAAATTCCATCGGCGCGTAGCTGAGATCAGATGCGACGACGAGCTTGCCGGCGGACTTGATGCGGGCAGGTGCGGTTACGCCAAGGTCCTTGCAGTCGACCTTCGCCGAGACGAGGTCGCCGCCACTGGAACCACCGTCGTCGTCGTCATCGTCACCGCAGGCCACGAGCGCCAGTGCGGAAATGGCCAGAAGAGATGAAATCGCGCCGAGCGCCATCCACCGGTGAGCGAATCGCATGAAAATCCCTCCATCCAAGAAGGATGCAAATATCGCATGTTCGGTAATGGCGGGATAGATCGGATTCGGGGACGAAACGAAAGGTTATTCCGGCTTCGGCAACGGGTTGCGCCCGATGACGAGATCTTCCACAACGTGGCCGTGGGCGAGGTCCTCGTCGATGACGCGCTCGAGGTTTTCGGGAGTGAGCCCGCCGTACCAGGTGCCTTCGGGGTACACGACCGCGACCGGCCCGTACTCGCAAATGCGCAGGCAGCCGACCTTCGAGCGATAGAGTCGCCCACGATCGGAGGAGCCGTTGAGTTTGGCAGCGGCCTTTTTCAACTGGCCCCAGGCCTTGTCGCCCTGTTCAGAGCTACAGCAGTCTGGCCCGATGCAAAGTAGGACATGCCGTTCGTAGTTGCCGATTCCGCGTTCTTCGGCCTGTTCGCGAGCCTTTTTGATCTTGGACATTCCACATAGTTTGCCATGTCTCACCACTCACAACCTGTAGGTGCTGCGACCGTAGTATGGAGCCATGCGAATTGTGGCTGTTGCGCCCTCTGATCACGCGCTCATCGCCCAGATGGCAGAAGTCCTCGTGGAGGCCTTTGCTGAGCATTCGCCAGATTCGTGGCCCGATGTGCCCGCTGCGCTCGAGGAGATCTCCGATGCGCTGGCGCCCGGAAAAGTCTGCCTGGCGGCGCTGGACGACGCTGGAGCAGTGCTCGGATGGATAGGCGGCCAGCATGAGTACTCGCAGGTGTGGGAGCTTCATCCGCTGGCGGTCCGGCCGTCGAATCAGCAGCAGGGCGTTGGCCGCGCACTGGTCACGGAACTCGAGGTGCGCGTGCACAAGCTCGGGTGCCTCACGCTGCGCCTGGGTACTGATGACGAAGACGAACAGACGTCCATCTCCGGAATCGACCTCTATCCGAACCCGCTCGAGCATCTCGAGACGATTGTGAATCGCCGGCGGCACCCCTTCGAGTTCTACCAGCGATGTGGCTACGTGGTCATCGGAGTGATTCCGGATGCGAACGGCTTCGGCAAGCCAGACATTCTCATGGCCAAGCGGCTCGGATAGTTGGGCAGCTTCCCGACGCTCAATCGAAGCTAATTACGCCCCTCAAACACAACGGTTTTCGCCTGCCGGTAATCATCACCGGGATTTCCATTGGCGCGGGGCGCGATGAGGCTCCTATACTGGAGAAGCCGTTAACGCCTGAATGCAGGAGGGCGACCCCCACGTAGTGATCCCGGAAAGCGACGAGCCAAGAGAAGCATGTGGCGTATTTGGGGTGTATGCCCCAGGCGAAGATGTCGCCCGCCTCACTTTCTATGGGCTGTATGCCCTCCAGCACCGCGGACAGGAAAGCGCGGGCATCGCTACCAGCAACGGAAAAGATTTCAGCCTGCGCACCGGCATGGGTCTGGTTTCGCAGGTGTTCGATGAGGAAGACCTCGCCTATCTGCGCGGCCATATTGCCCTCGGTCACAATCGCTACAGCACGGCCGGCGGTTCGCTCGCCTGCAACGTCCAGCCGATTGTTGTGAAAGACAAATACAGCGACGAGCCGATAGCGCTCGCCCACAACGGCAACCTGACAAACGCCGACGTTATTCGCGAAGACCTCGAAGCGCAGGGCATCGAATTCGAATCGACCGCTGATTCCGAAGTCATCGCGCACCTTTTGGCGATCGCCCCCGGTGGCACATGGGAAGAACGCTTCCATTACGTGATGCGCCGAATCGAAGGCGCCTACAGCCTCGTGATCATGCTCCGCGACCGGCTCTTTGCCGTCCGCGACCCCATGGGCGTGCGACCTCTGTGTCTCGGCAAGATGGGCAACGGTTGGGTCGTCGCTTCGGAATCGTGCGCGCTCGAGCACCTTGGCGTGACGATGGAGCGCGAGGTACAACCCGGCGAGGTCGTGCAAATAGACGCGCACGGCCACGCCAGATTCTTCCCAGTGGCCCCCGCCCGAAAGAGAGGCGCTCTGCACCTTCGAATACACCTACTTTGCCCGCCCCGATAGCCGGATTGGCGGGCAACTTGTTTATCCCGCACGTGAAGAAATGGGCGCCCAGCTGGCGCGCGAACACCACGTCGATGCCGACCTCGTGATCGGGGTCCCCGATTCGGCCATCCCGGCAGCGATCGGCTATGCCCGTGCTGCGGGTATCCCGTATCGCGAAGGACTCGTGAAGAACCGCTACGTCGGCCGCACGTTCATTCAGCCTGACCAGCGCATCCGCGAGGCCGGGCGTGAGCCTGAAGTTCAATGCCCTCTCAGACGTGCTCGCCGGAAAGCGCGTCATCGTCGTCGATGACAGCATCGTGCGGGGCACAACGACGCCGCGCGTGATCAATCTGATCCGGCGCGCAGGCGCGGCCGAAGTGCACATGCGCATCACCACGCCGCCGATCATCTCTCCGTGCTTCCTCGGCGTGGATATGGCGACGCGCGCCGAACTGATTGCCGCCAACAAAAGCGTCGAGGAAATTCGCGAACACATCGGTGCCGACTCGCTCGGATACCTCAGTGTGGACGGCTTGAACCTCGCCACCGGACAGCCGCCGGAAGATCTCTGCAACGCCTGCTTCACCGGCGTCTACCCGCTCAATGTGCAGTTGCAGATGGACCGGATGGAAGCCTCCCGCAACCGCGAGCCCCTGCTCGCCGCAGCTGAAAGCCTGAACCGCGCCGGCGGGGCCTAAGCCAGAAGTTTCCGTTCCCTGGACCAGCATCTCCTTGGGCAATGGGTAGGCCGTATAGTCGCGCCATGCAACGGCTGACCTTCGGCAGTACAACAATCGACGCCCTCTCCGACGGCGAACTCACCTGTCCGCTCGTGGGCATGTTCCCGGGCGCAGATGGCGGAGAATTTCGCCCGTTTGGTGGTTGCGACGATGGCGAAACCCTGGCGCTGCCGTTGCTGACTTTCGTCATTCGAACTGGCGGCAAGACCATCCTCGTCGATACCGGCATCGGGCCAGCACTTGGATCGCTTGGTCGGATGTTCGGCGGCGAAGTCGGCCAGCTGCCTGGGCACCTCCGGGAAGCCGCGATCGCACCGGAAAGCGTCGACGCCGTTGTCTTCACCCACCTTCATGCCGACCACATCGGCTGGAATGTCATCGACCGCGACGGAGAGCCGGTTCCGATGTTTCCGAACGCGGAATACATCGTTTCGAAAGACGAGTGGGCGTTCTGGGATGCAACGAAGAGCCGCGACATTGCTCGCTGCGTCCGAACGATAGACGCAGCAGGCCAACTGCGAGCCGTCGACGATGGCTTCGAGCCGGTCCCTGGCGTGCAGTTGTTCGGGACCCCGGGCCATACGCCGGGGCACTGTTCGATACTCGTAATGGGCGGTGGCAGCGGCTGTGTCATCACCGGCGATGCTGCCCACCACCCGGCCGAGTTCGAAAACCCGGACCTGCAGCCGCCGTTCGATGCCGATCCCGAAATGGCAAAGGCATCGAGGCTGGCGCTGGCCGAACGCGCGGAAGCCGACGGACTTATCGTCGTCGGCGGACATTTCCCTGCTCCGACCGCCGGGACCCTCGTGCGAGTTGAGGGCCGCAGGCGGTGGAACTGGCTCGGGAGCTAAACCGGCTGGCGCTCGATCAAAAGACTGTCGAATACGACAGCGTAGTCCTTAATCGCACGCCTCAAGTCCTCGGTCGTAGCTCGACCGTCTCGGTTGAGTGCCGCGATGCGTGAGGCTTCGCGGAACGCAGCCGCCTCGTCGCCATGCCCAACGGAGACATCTTCGATGCGGGCAGACTCATCATGAAGATCCGTCGCGTAGCCGCGGGCCTGCATTACCTGGGACAGTAGCCCGTCGGCCTGGCTAACCGCATGAGCAGGATCGTCGACGAAGGTCGCTTGCATGGTCTGCCATTCGGAGGCGAAGCCACGGCGCTGTTCGGCCGAGAGCGGCCGCAAATCGTACGATTCGACTCGCTCACGACGAGCGTTGAGGTCGTTCCGGGCGGCCTTGCGGTCGACAGCGGACGTGTAGGTCTCGTCGTATTCGGTCCCGAATGTCTCCTTCAGCCGCGACTCATCGCGCTTGCGAGACCACGCCATTAGGCCTATGACGACCGCGAGCGCGATAACGACAATCGCAACGCCGGAAATGATGAACGTTGTTGTATCCATGGTGCTCCTCCTGTTTCAGGTGCACCACAATGATGTCGTGGACGGCGTGCCAAATCGCATCAATGCCGCCAGCGAAATCCTTTCGATCCCGTTGCGATCTTTCTAACCCTGGCTGAGTTTTCCGGCGAGGATCGCCTTCTGGCCGTCCATCTCTCGGCGCGCCCTTTCGATCTGCTCCGGCGTCATGTCCAGGCGGTAGAAGTCGCGCTTCCAGGCGGCGTCTTCGGCCCAGCGATAGGGCGTCTGCACGGTAGTGCGGGCTGCGCGCGCCGACTCAAGCAGGTCGAGGGCCATTGCCATGATGCCTCGCTGTGACTCGAGGTCGTTCGGCTTGCCGCAGGAGTTCCCAAGTGGGAAATCGCTGAAGAGGAACCGCGGGACGCCCGCCGATTCAACAATGTCCCGGCCGCAGCCGAGCATCACCGTCGGGATACCGTTCGCTTCGAGGTGCCGTGCCGTCAAACTGACGGTCTGGTGGCAGACCGGTCAGGTAGCAACCAGGAGCGCCGCGTCGATACGGTCTTCGCGACAGAGTTCGAGGATTTCCGGTGCATCGCGCTCGGTGGTGAGGCGCTGGCTGCGCAGCGTGGGCACGGCGAAGATGCGCTCGTTGAGAACGCCAATCTTGCCTTCGGCGGCAGCCTCTTTCGCGCGCTGCAGCGGAAGGTACGAATTGATGTCTTCGGCAGACGTGTGCTTTCGGTCGTAGCCGACGTGCGAAATGCGAAGGTCCGGGGCCGGATCAATCGGCACTGAGTACACCCGGGTGAACTTCGCCTCGGCGTTGTACGGCGCCCAGGCGCCCTGGTTGCCAGCCTCGGGACGGTACGGCGCCGCCGTCGTCACGATGGCGATGCGAGCTTCTCGCGCCGGCTTCTTCATCGGGGTGAAGGGCACCTCGGTGTTGTGCGCCCATCGATAGGGATTGTTGTAGCCCAGGGAGAGGTAGTAGTTCCGCGAGCGGTCGATATACCGGACCGGAAGATCAAGTTCCGCTTCGATGAATTCGGCTGGTGCTTCTGTAGTGGTCATGGCTTCCCCTCCAGGTTGGGAGGATTGTAACTGAGAACGGACGGCCTAGGGCACGCGGGTGAGGCCGCTGGCAGGTGCGGTCTCGAAGAGCGGCTTGGCGGCATCTTCGCTGAAGCTGAAGGCTGGGCCGGGATACATACCGATGAAGAGCACCCCAAGAACCAGTACCAGGCCGAGTGCGCCGAGGATCGGGTTCATCTTCCAGCGAGTGGAGTCGCCGACCGGGTCGAACATGTACATCTGGCGGATGACCATGAGGTAGTAATAGAGACTGATGAAGCTGTTCAGGACTGCCAGTGAAACGACCCAGAGGGTTTCGCTGGTAGTGGCGCCCTGGAACATGAGCAGCTTGGTCGCGAACCCTGCGAAGAACGGCAGCCCGGCGAACGAGAAGAGCGCGCACGTGATCACCAGGGCGAGGAACGGCTGAGTCTCGGCGAGCCCCTTGAGGTCCGCAATGTCGTCCTTCTGGGTCTTGTTGTAGAACGCGGTCAGGGCGACGAACAGAAGCAGCGTCGAAGCCACATAGCCGATGATATGAATCAGTAGCCCGGAGGTCGCATTGATGCCGCCCTGCGGGTCGCCGTAGCCGATGGCGGCAATGCTGATGAGCATGTAGCCGACCTGGCCGATGGAGCTGTAGGCGACGAGCCGCTTGAGGTTCGTTTGCTGGATGGCAACCAGGTTACCGATCGTCATGGTGGCTGCGGCGAGGACGATAATCGCCCAGCGCCACTCAGCGGCATCGACAACGATCGCCGTGCTGAAGAGGCGAAGGATGAGCGCGAAGCCAGCGGCCTTCGAGAGTGTCGATAGGAACGCCGTAATCGGGAGTGGAGCGCCTTCGTACGCGTCCGGGGCCCACATGTGGAACGGCGCCGCGGAGACTTTGAATCCCACGCCCGCAATCATCAGCATGAAACCGACGACCACGGCGGAATCGGTACCAGAACTGCGTTCCGCAAGTCCGGCGGCGATGCCTTCGTAGGTGGTGCTGCCGGTCACGCCGTAGATGAGGCTCATACCGTAGAGGAACATCGCGCTCGAGAACGCACCGAGAAGGATGTACTTCAGGCTCGCCTCGCTGCTGCGGTTATCGCGCTTGAGGAAGCCGACGAGGATGTAGAGCGAGAAGCTGAGCAGTTCGAGCGAGATATACGCCGTGATGAGTTCGGTGGCGGCGGCCATGTAGACCATCCCGCATCCGCCGATAAGCATCAGCCCGTAGTACTCAGCGCCCGTCTTCGTACGCTCTTTCATGTAGTTCGCCGACATCAACGCGACGACGAACACGATCGCGGCGGCCATCAGGCGGAAGTAGGTCGTGAAATCGTCGCTGGCGATCAGCCCCTGGAAGCTGTTCGGGTCCTTATTGATGAAGAACAGTCCAGCGACAAACCAGGCAACGGCCGCAAGAGCGGTCAGGTACGCCAGTGAATCCTTGCGGAAGTTCGGCCAGAACAACTCGACGCCAATGATGGCAATAGCGGCCCCAGCGGCGATGTATTCCGGGATGAAGATCGTGTAGTCGCGCATCAGCTGCTCACCCCCGGAAGGAGCATGACGGTATGACCGATGCGGTCAGTAAACGGCGCCCACCAGACGCCCATGACAACGATGGCGGCGATGAGCATGCCTCCGGAGAGCCGTTCTAACGGCGATAGGTCTTTCAAATCAGACCAGCGCGGGTTGAACGGACCGAAGAATACAGTCGCGAACATCCGGAGCATGTAGGCGGACGCGAGGGCAGCCGCGAAGATCGCGAGTGCGCCGAAGACGGGATAGGTCTGGAACGTACCGACGAAGATGTGGAACTCGGCGGTGAACCCGGAGAAGCCCGGCAGGCCGACGTTCGCGAGTCCGGCAATGGCATAGAAGACCACCCAGAGCGGCATGACCTTGGCGATGCCGCCGAAATCCTTCATGTCGCGCGTGTGGGCCTGGTCATAAAGCGCGCCAATCATGAGGAAGACGAGAGCCGTCATAACCCCGTGGGAGAACATCTGGAGGACGGCGCCGGTGATGCCGACCTGGTTCATCGTCGCGAGGCCCATGAGCACGTAGCCCATGTGGCTGACCGAGCTGTAGCCAGAGATGAGCTTGAAGTCGCGCTGGGTGAGCGCCGCCGTTGCGCCGTACACCGCTCCAATAACGCCCAGGACCATGAGTCCGGGCATCCAGAAGGCTGCACCTTCAGGCATAAGCTGGATACCAAGGCGGATGATGCCGAAGGCGCCGAGCTTCATCAGCACCCCGGCGTGAACCATCGAGACCGCGGTCGGTGCGGACATGTGACCGTCTGGCGACCACGTATGGAACGGCCAGAGCGCGGCCAGGACGCCGCAGCCGATGACCATGCATGGGAAGAACACCTTCTGGAAGCCCGGACTGAGCGTGCCATCGCTCCCTGCCGCCCAGAGCTGTTGCAGGTCGAACGTACCGAGGTTCGCCTCGTGGAAGACCGCGAACACCCCGATCCAGATGAGCACGGAGCCACCGACCAGCATCAGGGTCAGCTTGGCTGCGCCGTACTCCTTGCGGGTAGAACCCCAGACACCGATGAGCAGGTAGAGCGGCATGACGGCGAGTTCGTAGAAGAAGAAGAAAAAGAAGAGGTCGTAGGAGAAGAACGTCCCGAAGACACCCGCGAGCAGCGTCCAATACAGGATGTAGAAATCCTTGTTGCGGAACTCCAGCTTCCAGCTGGCGAGGGCGCCTGCGAAGGCCACAACGCCGGTCAGCAACGCCATCACGGCTGAAATGCCATCTACGGCGAGGTAGAGGCTGATGCCGTTCTTGCCCAGGAATGCGGTGTTTTCGATCCAGGCCCAGCGGAGCGTCATCTGAACGTCGTCGCCGTTCACCTGGTAAGCCGTGAAGATGTAGATGCTCAAAGCGCAGACGATCGCCCCGGTAACCACCGAGATGTAGCGGACCAGCATCTTTTCAGTGCCGGGCGTGATCAGGAGCAGGAACGCGGCAACGAGCGGCACCACAAGCGTGGCGAGAACGACGTAGCCCTGGGCTTCTTTCAAGTCCATGTTGCTAGCCCCTCACCACTAGGCCCGCCACAGCGAGCCCAACAACGCCGAGGGCAATCGCCATCGCGTAGTTGGGCACACGGCCAGTCTGGAGATATTTCAAAACGCCTCCGGTGAAGCCTGTCAGCTGCGCGGAACCATCCACGCCGGTGTCGTTCACCACGTAGCGGTCGAACCAGGACACGACGTAGCTGAATCCGAGGACGCCGCGGTCGATGATGCCCTGGTAGAGCTCATCGAAATAGAACTTGTTTTTGATCAGTGCGTAGAGGCCGGGATTCCATTCGGCCAGGGCGGTGGAGCGCTTCAGGCTGTTGCCCCAGTACATCCAGGCTGCGGTGAACACGCCAACAACGGCGAGCACCACCGAACCCGCGGCGAACGCCCAATCGATGTGGTAGCGGTGGGGGCCTTCTTCGGCGGCGAAGATGAATTCCGTGATGCCGCCGGGGAAACCGAGCGCCTTGCCGACGCCGTGGAAGATGAGGAAACCGGCAACGATTGCGAGAACGCCAAGGAACATCAGCGGGCCGGTCATGACGAACCCGGACTCGTGCGTGTGTTCGTGGACGTGCTCATCCATCGGCTTGCCCATGAAGGTGCGTACGAAGAGCCGGGTGGTGTAGAAGGCCGTCATCACCGCGGCGATGCCGAGCAGCACGACCGCCCAGCCGCCCCACTTTGCGTCGAGGGCAACGAAGATCTCATCCTTCGACCAGAAGCCGGCGAAGATCGGTAGACCGGCAAGAGCCAGAGAGCCGACGAAGAAGGTCGTGCCCGTAATCGGCATCTTCTTCCAAAGGCCTCCGAGTTTGTCCATCTCCTGGTTGTGGTGGGTCGCATGGATGACCGAACCGCTTCCGAGGAAGAGGAGCGACTTGAAGAACGCGTGCGTCGCAAGGTGGAAGATGCCGACGGCCGGCTCGCCAGTGCCGAGGGCCACGAACATGAACCCCAGCTGGCCGACAGTCGAATAGGCCAGCACCTTCTTGATGTCCGTCTGGGCGAGGGCCATGAAGCCGGTGAGCAGTGCGGTCGTTAAACCGACGATGGTCACCACCAGGAGCGCGCCGTCCGCGACGACGAAGATTGGGAGCAGGCGAGCGGTCAGGTAGACGCCGGCGACAACCATGGTTGCGGCGTGAATGAGTGCCGAGACCGGGGTCGGGCCTTCCATCGCGTCGGGAAGCCAGACGTGGAATGGCACCTGGGCGCTCTTACCCATGCAGCCAAGGAACACGAACATGATCGAGACAAAGAGGTAGGTGTTGCCTATCTCCCCCTCTTCAGCGGCGTGAATGATCTCCTGGATGTTGAACGTGCCGGTCGCCTTGAAGAGCAGAATGATGCCGATCAGCAACCCGACGTCACCGATGCGTGTCGTGATGAACGCTTTCTTGGCTGCCTCCGTGGCTGAACGTTTCTCCCAGTAGAAGCCGATGAGCAGGAACGAACAGACGCCGACGAGTTCCCAGGAGATGTAGACGAGGAGCAGATTGTCGGCCATCACCAGTAGCAGCATCGATGCGACGAAGAGCTGGAGGACGGCGAAGAACCAGTAGTAGCGCGGTTCGCCCTTCATGTATCCGATAGAGAAGATGTTCACCATCAAGGCCACCGTGGTGATGACGCCGAACATCGTGATCGTGATGGGGTCGATGTAGATCCCCATGTTGATCTTGAAGTCGCCGATTTCGGACCACGTGACTGAGTCGACGACCGGCCCGAGCTTGCCGGGCGTATCGAGGAAGTCGGCGAGGACTACGAAAAAGAGGACGAACGAAGTGAGAATTGCGGCAACGCCAAGGTAGTCGCCACCTCGGGGCATCTTGCGCCCGAAGAAGGCAAGCACGAGGAATATACCCGCCGGAATAGCAGCGAGTAGCCAGGCTTGTTCAGCACCCATTCTTCGTGTTGGCCCCTTCTACCACTTCATGATGGCCGCTTCGTCCACGTTGGAAGTGGCGCGATTGCGGAACAGGCGGATGACGATGGCCAGGGCCAAACCGACTTCCGCCGCGGCGACAGTGATTACGAACACGGCGAAAATTGCGCCGGTGATCTTGTCGGGATCGAGATACGCAGCGAACGCGATGAAGTTCAACGACACGGCATTCAGCATGAGCTCGATGGACATCAAGATGAGCACCGCATTGCGGCGGGCAAGCACCCCGTAAACGCCAAGGGAGAAGATGATGGCGCTGAGCACGAGGTAGTTTTCGAGTGGCACCATGGCTTACTCGCCCTCCTCTTGCCGAGCGAGGATGATGGCCCCAATGAGGGCTACCAGCAAGAGCGCAGAGGCGATTACGAAGGGTGCGCCAAAGTCGGCGAAGAGTCGTTGAGAGATGAGCGAAAGCTCGATTGGGTTGAGTTTTTCCGTCGCATTTCCCCACTCGGTGCCGGTCACAACAGCGATGAGTACTGCCATTAATCCCCCGGCGACAAGCAGCGCGAACGGCATCTGACTGCCATCCACGCGGTCAGGCCGCCCGGACGGATCGGGGCGCGTGAGCATGAGCGCCAGGAGGATGAGCACGGTGACAGCGCCGCCATAGATGAGGAACTGGACGAGTGCCAGGAACTCCATCTGCAGGAAGATGTACATCGCGCCGACTCCCGCCAGGCTCCCAATCAGGAAGATGGCGGAGTGAATGACGCTGCGCGAAAAGACCACGCCTGCGGACAGCGCGACGATCGCGGCCGCGAAGATCCACCAGAGGACTTCAGTCGCCACTAGGAGACTCCCTCGGGCAACTTGCCATTGAGTTCTTTGATGGTCGCGAGGATGTCGTCCGGCACAGCCTCGCCCTTGGCGATGGCCTCGGCAGCCTTCTTTTCCGCGCGCATGCGACGGGCGCGAACCTTCTCGTAGGAGTTTGGGTCACCCTTGGGGCCGGTTCCATAGCCGGGGGGAGGCACCCAACCATCAGCATCCGGTGCGGGACCGCCAGAGGCCGGAGCAGCGCCGCCGCCACCCGAACCCGCGAGGCTCGCCCAGATCGAACCGCCGGGCGCGAGCTCGCTGCCCAGGTCGTAGAGCGTGGTGGCGATGTCCTCAGGGATCGGTTCGCCGGCAGCGGTGAGTTCGTTGAACTTTCGCTCGGCGCGCATGCGACGGGCACGTACCTTTTCGGCGCTGTTCGGGTCGCCCTTGGGGCCATCACCGACGCCGGGCGGGAAGCGCATCGAACCATCGGGCATAAGCCCTGTGAGCGGCGCGCTCGAAGCTCCGCCACCGCCTGAGCCAGCGAGTGTGACCCAGATGGTCCCGCCGGGCGCGAGGTCGCTGCCGAGGTCGTAGAGCGTCTTCGCCATCTCTTCGGGGATTGCTTCGCCTGCGGCGCTGAGTTCCTTGAACTGGCGCTCCGCACGCATGCGGCGGGCACGTACCTTTTCGGCACTGTTCGGGTCGCCCTTGGGGCCATCGCCCACTCCGGGCGGGAAGCGCATCGCACCATCGGGCATGAGGCCTGTCAGCACTTCGCCTGTACCACCACCAGCGGCGGCGGCACCGGCCGGGGCAGCCTCGCCCGCTTTCATGTTGGAGTAGAGCGTGATCCGGTCCTGGATTTCCTGGGGGACCGCTTCCCCGCGATCAGTGAATTCCTTCGCTTCGCGTTCGGCGCGCATGCGCTTGGCGCGAATCTTCGATTCGGAAAGGATTTCGACTTCTTCGCCACCAGCGGCAGCAGCGGCGCCTGGACGGGCAGCGCCAGCCTTTGGCTTTTCCGGCTCGCGCTCCTGGATAGCAGCAGGCTTGCCCTCGGCGATCCGCTCGAGCATCCGCTGACGATCTTCCGGTCGCCCGCCGACGAACGTCTCTTCGGGCGCATCTTCGCCCTTCACCTGGCGCTCGACGAGTTCGACGCTGTCCTGCGGGCGCCAGAGTTCAACCAGTTCGCCGCCCCGGGCCGCACGGGTCAGTTCGTCGATATCCATGTGGAGGTCGCGGCGGTCATAGACCGAGTGCTCGTGACCGGTCCAGTTGTTGTCCATCACGATCGCTTCGAACGGACACACTTCGACGCAGATGTTGCAGCGCATGCAGCGCGCGTAATCGATCCAGAACTTCTCCACGATCTTGCGGCGGTTGCTCGTGCCCGCGGCGTAACCGGGGTTATCGATCATCACGGCGCTCATGCAGTCGACCGGGCAGTTGCGTACGCAGACGTTGCAGCCAGTGCAGAACGGCTCGTCGTGGTCAAAGTCCCAGGTGAGAATCGGGAAACTGCGCTGCCGCGAGGGCAGCTTGTGTTTCACCTCGGGATACTCAACGGTCACCGTCTTGCGGGTGAAGGTAGAGAAGGTGACGCCGAGGCCTTTCAGGATGCCTTTCATTGGGCTGGCGCTCCGAGCGTTTTGTATGTGCCGAGCAGATCTTTGCTCGGCCGGCGAACAGCTCGCTTGATGATGATCGCGACAAGGACAGCGGCGCCAGCAGCGCTCGTGAGAGCAAGCAGTTGCTGCGGCCAGTCGTAGGCGAGGATCACGCCGTTCATCAGCATCTGGAGGATCGACATCGGGAGGAGGACCTTCCAGCAGAAGTTCATCAGCTGGTCGATGCGGAGGCGCGGTACGGTCGTGCGCACCCAGAAGATGGCCAGGATGAAGGCAATGCTCTTCACCATCGTGCTGGCGAGCTGGATCGACCAGTTCGAATCGACGCCGAACGGCCACGCCCATCCCCCGAGAAAGACGACGGACCCGAAGACGCTGAATCCCCACATCGAGGCGTACTCCGAGAGCTGGAACATGGACCAGCGGATGCCGGAATACTCGACGAAGTAGCCGCCGACGATTTCGGATTCGGCGACGGGGATGTCGAACGGGGCACGGTGCAACTCGGAGAGCATCGCCGTGAAGAAGATGATGAAGGCGAGCGGCTGCAGGATGATGTACGGGCGGTCTGCTTGGAGCGCGGTGATGGCGTTCAGGTTGAGGGTGCCGAGGCCGCCCGTGTCCTTCTCCGCTCCCGTGATCATTACGACGCAGAGCAGGCTGATGACCAGCGGGATTTCGTAGCTGATCATCTGGGCCGCGGCGCGGACGCCACCGAGGAGTGCGTACTTATTCCCGGAGCCGAGGCCGGCCATCATGATGCCGACGATGTTCAGGCCGAGGATGGCGAACACGTAGAACAGCCCGAGGCCGAGGTTGCGGACGCCCCAGTCTTTCGCGAAGGGCAGCGTCATCAGGACCATGAAGACCGGGATGAACGTCGCATAAGGCGCCAGTTCGAAGACCCAGCGGTCGGCGTTTGTCGGGCGGATGTCTTCCTTGCCCACGAGCTTCAGTGCGTCCGCGAACGCCTGGAAGACGCCGCCACGGCCGGTCTCGGTCGGGCCAAGGCGCTGCTGGAAGCGCGCAACAACCTTGCGTTCGCCGTACGTGAGGTACATGACGACCACGGTCATCGCGAGCACGACGAGCACCACGCGGATGATCGCGTCGGTCCATGACCACATGCCGAACAGCGGGTCGGCGAAGAGCATCACTTGTCCACCTCGCCGAGCACGATATCGAGTGAACCGAGAATGATCACGGCGTCGGCAACGTAATGGCCGACGACCAGTTCCTTCAGCGCCGAAAGGTTACAGAAGCTGGGCGACCGAAGCTTCATCCGGTAGGGCTTGTTGCCGCCCTTGGCCAGTGCGTACACGCCGTACTCACCCTTGGTGCCTTCGGTGCGGACGTAGCACTCGCCTTCGTCGATGCGGAGCGTCTTCGGCAGGTCCGGATTGAGGATGAGCCCGCCGGGCATCTGCTCCATGCACTGCTTGATGATCTTGGTGCTCTGGTAGACCTCGGCCATGCGGACCAGGAAACGGTCGAAGACATCGCCGTTGCGGCCTACGGGAATGTTGAAGTCCATGCGGTCGTAGACCGAGTACGGCTCGGCCTTGCGCACATCGTGGGCGAAGCCGGTGGCGCGAAGCATCGGGCCGGTGAACCCAAGGTTGATTGCCCGGTCCTTCGAGATGGCGGAGAGGCCACGGCAGCGTTCGACGAAGATCTCGTTGCCGGTGAGCAGGCCGTCGAAGTCCTCGAGGCCCTGTTCGATGTGTCCGATCAGTTCGAGCACGCGCGCTTGCCAGCCTTCGGGCAGGTCCATCTGGACGCCGCCGGGCCGGAAGTAGGTTGGGAACATGCGGTCGCCGGAAACTTCTTCGAAGAAGTCGTAGATGCGTTCGCGTTCGCGCCAGGCGTAAACGAAGGAAGTCCCGAACGAGCCGACGTCAGCGCCGAACGCGCCAAGGAACATGTAGTGCGAAAGGATGCGCGAGAACTCCGCCATCATCACGCGGATGTATTCGGCGCGCTCTGGCACTTCGATGTTGCCGATCTTCTCGACGGCCATGCAGTAAGCCATCTCGCAGCACATGCCGGCGAGGTAGTCCGTGCGGTCCCACCAGCCCATCGACTGGCGATAGTCGTGGTTCTCGGTGAGCTTTTCGAGGCCGCGGTGGAGGTAGCCGATGTACGGTTCACAGTCGACGACCATCTCGCCATCGACGGTGAGCACCATCCGGAACACGCCGTGGGTCGCAGGGTGCTGCGGCCCGACGTTGATGGTCATATCAACGGTGTTGAAGCTGTCGACGGTCGCGGAGCCTGATTCTGGCCAGACAGTCATTAGAACTTGAACCCCGCGGAAGTATCTTCGATGCCCTGCAGGATTTCGACCTTCTGGAGCGGGTGCGCCTTCAGCAGCGGGTGGATGCGCACATCTTCTTCGAGCAGCAGGTTCTTCAGGTTCGGGTGGCCATCGAAAACGAGGCCAACCATCTCGGCTGCTTCGCGCTCGTGCCAATCGGCCGCGCCGTAGAGGGCCGTGATCGAGGGTAGATTTGGCTTGCCCAAAGGCGTGTTCACGGTCACCTGGATCGAGTGGTGGTGTTTGTAGGAATAGAAGTGGTAGACGGCCGTCAGCCCGTTCTCTTCCATGTCGATCGCGGTCAGGTTTCGGAAGAAGTCGAACGCGAGCTCGCGGCGCTCCTTCAGGCCCTGCACGAGTTCGAGCAGGTGCTCCGGCTCCACGTAGATGATGGCATCGGTCGAGTTCTTCCCGGCCGTAAACGGAATCTTGCTCAGGTGCTTGTGGACCAGTGCCGAAAGTCCGGGATAGGCGGGCGCGGTTTCGTTTGTCATCCGACCATCCGCTTCTCTTCCATGATCTTCTCCTGGAGGCGGAGGAAACCTTCGAGGAGGGACTCGGGCCGCGGCGGGCAACCCGGGACATAGACATCCACCGGGATGATCTTGTCGACGCCCTGGAGCACGCGGTCGTATTCCGTGTACGGGCCGCCGTTGGTCGCGCAGGCGCCCATGGAGATGACGTACTTCGGGTTCGGCATCTGCTCGTAGAGAAGCTTGATGGCCGGGGCCATCTTCTTCGTGACCGTGCCCGAGACAACCATCACGTCGCTTTGTCGCGGCGAAGGCCACGGCACGATGCCGAAGCGGTCGAGGTCGTGGTTCGCCATGAAGGTGCCAATCATCTCGATGGCGCAGCAGGCAAGGCCGAAGGTCATCGGCCAGAGCGAACTCTTGCGGCTCATGGCGATGACCGTGTCGGCGCCGATTTGCATCACGCCGGGAAGGACGATGCGGTAGGCCGCGCGAGCTTCGGGCAATTCGACCGGCAAGAGACGGGCCTCTTCGGCGCCGTAATCCGGGACGTAGGGCTTAATCGGTGTCTCTGTCATTTCCACTCCAGAACGCCGCGGCGCCAGGCATAGGCGAGGCCAAGGGCGAGCACGCCGATAAAGACGAGCATCTCGTAGAACACGAACATCGGCAGGCTGATGAACGTGACCGCCCAGGGGAAGATGAAGACCGTTTCGACATCGAAGATGAGGAAGAGGATGGCGATCAGGTAGTAGCGGACGTGGACCTGCGCCCAGTTTCGCCCGATGGGGAGCATGCCGCACTCGTAAGAAACACCCTTCGCTCGCTCCTTCGCGTACGGCGCGAGGAGCTTGGCGGCCATGAGTGCGGTGAATACGAGAACGAACCCGGCGATAGCCGAGATCATGATGGCGGACCAGAGGTCGTAGAAGCTCATTGGCCGAACCTCGAATCACCGGTCATAAAAAAGCAGAGCCGGGGTTCGCAAGGTAGCGATCGGGCTCTGCGAGTCATAGACGAGCGAACTCCCCGGAGTGTGACGAGAGGCACTGGAAATGGCCCCCCGCGCAGTTGTGACGAACGACACAAACGATAACTGCGGGTGAAGGGGAGGGCAAGGGCAGCGGGGTATCGGGAAAGGCCGAGATTAGCGACGAGACCGGGCTTGCATCGGCCCGCGAAGTTCCCACTAGTCGGTGGGCACCCGAACGGGCGAAAGTTCTCTGGGGTACATGCCGATGTGATCGAGGCACGTCGTAAAGAGTGCGTCTTCGCGCACAGGGGGCGGACGACAGTCCGAGACGTCGCGCTCGACCGCCAAGACGAGGACCGAGCCATCAGAAGCCTCGTAGTACTCCAAAAGATGAAGAGGACGTTCCTCTCCAACAATCAGTGTGGCCCCGAGATTTGAGTACAGTTCTCGCAACGAGTCGCGACGGATTTCGTAATCAGTGTTCTCGGGCCACAGCACATTCGCGAACGCGCACTGATTTCCCCGCCCCGGCCGGGAACAACCAAGGTAAATCGTCGAGAGCGTCGCCGCTTCCGGCTTCAGTTCGATGATCCGGCCGCGCAGCTCTTCATTGTTGTTAGATGGCTCGCCGCAGCCAGCCAGCAGCACCGCCAGGACGCCGGTCATACCGCTCAGTACCAAAGCGAATCGTCTCACTCCAGAAATATCGGCGCCTGCCGGCCGTAGGGAGAGAGTCAGCGCAGAAGAATCCCCTCTCCCGTCGCGGGAGAGGGGGCAGGAGGTGGGGGCGCGCCCGCGAGCTAGTCTGCAGGAAGCGCGACGGGCGAAAGCTCTCTAGGGTACAAGCCGACCTGATCCAAGCACGTCGTGGTCACGGCATCCTCGCGCAGTGGAGGCGGGCGGCACCCCGAAACGTCACGTTTCACCACGAGCATTAGGACCGAGCCATCGACCGCCTGATAGTACGCCAGAAGAGTTTCGGATCGCTCCTCACCAACAATCAGTGTGGCACCGACGCTCTGATATTTCTCACGTAGCGAGTCGCGGCGGATCTCGTACGAAGTGTTCTCGGGCCACATCACATTCGCGAGACTGCACAGGTTTCCCCGGCCCGGCCTCGAACAACCGAGGTAAATCGTCGAGAGCGTCGCGGCTTCCGGCTTCAGTTCGACAATCCGGCCCCGCAGCTCGTCATCGTTGTTGGACGGCTCGCCGCAGCCAGCCAGCAGGGCCCCGAATATCACAGACATGCCGCACAGGACCGGCGCGAAGCGTCTCACGTCAGCAATATCGGTGAGAGCAAACGCCGCCAGTAGTTCCCGCCCAGAAGAATCCCCTCTCCCGTCGCGGGAGAGGGGGCAGGGGGTGAGGGAGCTAGAACGGCTTGAACACCGCCAGCCACGCGATCACCGGCACGCTCAACACCAGGACCGTCCCGAAGACGATCGGCACGCGATCATCGAGGATCGCGCGCAGTTCGTCGGTCTCCTGGCCCTTCTTGGTGGCAATCAGCGACGCGAGCCGGGCGCGCCGCAGTCCGAACCCCATGAGCGGCAGGCCGACGAAGTAGACCAGCACGTAGATCGCCGAGAGCGCAGCAAGCCATCCGTCTTTCACGAAGTTGTAATCGGCCGCGACAGCCCAGAAGAAGCCGGTGATACCGGTGGCCATGGCCCCCGGGAGTAACACTTTCGTCTCGTTGTTCGCCGCCTCGACGAGGCAGTACATCTGGTACTTGAGGTCTTTGGTCGCCCAGGCCTTGAGGATCAGCGGGTAGGTAGCGCCCAGCCCGGCGCCAAGCCAGACCATCGAGAGCACATGAATGATTCGCCACCAGTCCATGTGGCTGAGTTTGAGGGGAGAATCGGGAACGGGGAAACGGGCCTTATGACCGACGACTTAAGACTTGCGACCACAAGGAGAAGGAGGGGGCGCGGGTGGTGGCACCCGCGCCCCGAAGAGCGGGAAGTGTCGCTAGACCGCAGCGGCGGCGGGTTCGCCCGAGGAAGCATTCGAACGGATTCGCGACGCAGCGATGATGAGTTCAGCTGCCTGCTTGGGATTGATGTGATCGGTGTTCACCGTGAGGTCATATGTCGATGGCGAGAGCCAATCTGCCCCGAAGTAATCCTTGAAGTAGTGGCTGCGCTCGCTGTCAGTGCGATGAATCACTTCGTTCGCCTGTTCCTGGCTACAGACCATGCCAGCCATCACCCTCCGGGCGCGCGCTTCCGGCGAACCAGTGATGAGCACCCGCACGACGTCCGGGTGATTGGCGAGCATGAACTGGGCGCCATGACCAAGGAACACTACGTTCCCCTGCCGCGCGTAGTCCTCGACCACCTGGACCACGAGGTCGCGATAGTCGGAGGAAGTCAGGAGCGGTGTGCCGGACATGTCGATCGGTTCGATCCACTGGCCGCTGGCGGGGCCTGCCGGGTTCCGCGCGAGCGCTTCGAGAATGCGCGTAAAGAACGACGGGCGGTGTTCCGATTCCGCGATGGTTTCGGTAGAGACGCCAGCCTCTTCAGCGGCGGCCTGAACGAGACGGTAGTCGAGAAGGTGATAGCCGAGGTCGTCGGCGACGAGGCGGGCGACATCTTCCCCGAGCGTACCGACCTGGCGGGCGATTGTGAGAACGCGAGTGTTCATGTGAGTCTCCCGGCGCCTAGGCGCCGACCTCAACGAGCTGCGGAGCGCCCGCCGAAATCACGGTGCGGGGCACCCGGTGCACAGGCCAGATGAGCGTGCCGTGGCGGAACTCGGCCGATGCCGGGTGGAATTCCACCGGGCCTGCGACACCATAATCAACGGCGATTTCGCCGGTGAGTTCGCGCAGGACGTTGCGGACTTCTTCGAAGCGGACGGTGCGGAGCGCGACGGCTGGGCCGCCATCTCCCTGTTCGGCACTGAGGCCCGTCTCCGGGTGCGGAATGACACGCCCGGCGACCGGAACGTGGACTTCGCAGTGCAGTTCGCCGCACATGCGCAGGAACGGCAAGCCAACAATCTGCTCGCCCGAAACGAGCGCCCAGGAACGAAGACGCGTGGCAGCATCGGCGATGCTCGTAGGCGTCAGATCGGCTTTACGGGAAACGGTGCGAATGGTGGGAAGTGAGGATGGGGTAATCGCGTATTGCAAGGCGTGGCCTCCGTGCTTGGACCGCTGACGCGCAGCGGCAGGGCAGTGAGGAGGCACGTAGCGTGCAACTCCTCCGAACGCCTACGGGGTTAGCTGACGGGTTCGGCGTCGGAAGTCGCCGTCCTTCAAGAAGAAGGATTAACCCCAGTTATTGGGTCCCCCGTTTCTCACGCCCGGCGCGAGAACTCGGCTAATTCACACTACCACGAATTTCGACCCCTGGGCCGAAAGAAAAAGAAATTGCAATGGCTTTGTTAACGGTGCTTTGCCGCCATTTACGCGGGGAGGAGCGTCTCAGAGGCCGGACGTGGCGCGATGGACTTCCCAAGCGCGGCGGCAACGAATTCCCGGAAGAGCGGGTGAGGCCGATTCGGCCGGCTCTGCAGTTCCGGGTGGAACTGCGTGCCCAGCATGAACGGGTGACCCGAGATTTCAGAAATCTCAACGAGCGCACCATCGGGAGAGGTGCCGCTGGCATTCAGGCCGGCACGGGCGAGCACATCCTTGTAGGCGTTGTTGAACTCCCAGCGATGGCGGTGCCGTTCCGAGACCAGGTCGGTCCCGTAGGCGTTGGCCACGATCGAACCGGGGATGAGCTTGCACGGGTAGGCGCCGAGCCGCATCGTTCCGCCCTTTTCAGTTACGCCCTGCTGCTCGTCGAGGAGGCTGATGACGGGGAACGGCGACTCGGGGTCGATTTCGGTGGTGTTGGCGCCCTCCATCCCGCAGACATTGCGGGCGAACTCGGTGACCATCACCTGCATACCGAGGCAAAGTCCGAGGTAGGGAATGCTGTTTTCGCGCGCCCACTTGGCTGCGGCAATCTTGCCTTCCCAGCCGCGCTCTCCGAAACCACCGGGGACGACAACGCCGTCGACGCCGGAAAGGAGGTCGGCAGCATCCTGCGTCTCGAGCGATTCGGCATGGATCCAGCGGATATCGACTTCCACTGAGTTCGCAATCCCGCGTGCGCGAGTGATTCCTTCACCGACATGTAGGCGTCGTGGAGCTCGACGTACTTGCCGACGACTGCGATCTCGACGTTGCCGGAGGGGTGCTTCAGTTTGCGCACCATCTCGCGCCATTCAGCGAGGTCACGGGCGCCGTGGAGGCCGAGTCGCTCGATCACGAAATCGCCGAGGCCGCGCTCTTCGAGCAGCAGCGGTACTTCGTAGATCGTCTGGACGGTTTCCATCGGGATAACGGCGCGCGGGTCGACGTCGCAGAAGAGTGCGACCTTTTCGGAAATGTCGCGCGAGACCGGGTAATCGCTGCGAAGCATGATGACGTCCGGCTGGAGGCCTTTAGAACGAAGTTCGCGCACCGAGTGCTGCGTGGGCTTCGTCTTCAGCTCTCCGGTAGCTCCCACCATCGGCAGGAAGCAGACGTGGACGCTGAGGACTGTGTCGCGGGGCTGCTCGTGGCGGATCTGGCGGATGGCTTCGATGAAGGTCTCGCCTTCGATGTCGCCGACGGTGCCGCCCACTTCGCAAATGAGCACTTCGCAGCCGGTGACTTCTGCCACGTTATAGATGCGCGACTTTATTTCATTCGTCAGGTGCGGGACCTGCTGGATCGTGCCGCCGAGGTAATCGCCCTTGCGCTCTCGCTCGAGGACATTGCGGTACACCTGCCCCGAAGTGATCGAGGAGGCCTGCGTGAGGTCCTGGTCGATGAAGCGCTCATAGTGCCCGAGGTCGAGGTCAGTTTCAGCGCCATCGACAGTCACGAAGACTTCGCCGTGCTGATATGGCGACATCGTGCCCGGATCGACGTTGAGGTACGGATCGAGTTTCTGGATGGAGACGGAGATGCCGCGAGATTTGAGGATTCTACCGAGGCTGGCGGTGGTGATTCCCTTGCCAACCGAGCTGACCACGCCACCTGTTACGAAGATGAACTTTGGCATGGCCTCCCGCGTTCCGTCGTTGCTCCACCGAGGTTACCGGGAGACAGGCGAGTAGGTCAACGAACATTTGTGTTAATTCGGAGTGGCGGCAGGCAGTTCCCGTCTGCTAGAGGCCGCGCCGGCAGACTCGGCAGAACACCTTGTTCCGAAATTGCTGCGTTCCGCCGTTGCGGAACATTCGGACCTCCCGCCCTTCCTCAAAAGCAGACGAGAACCGTTAGAGTTTAGTCAAGCGGTAGCCTGGCGGAAGCTGCGTCAGCGACAACCAGCGGCTAACATCTGAGGCGTGCCGAAGACTGGGGCAGATGGGGTCGAACTCGCTCCGCCCGCAGGCGGTCGGCTCCTCATTGTCGGCGTCATGGTGGCTCTCAGTTTCGTCCCACCATTGTTTGCACCGGCGCTTTATGACGATTTCACCCTGGTCAAGCAGGGCGGGCTAATCGTCGCAGCAGCGCTCATTGTTTCTGGCCTTTTCGTTGGCGGATTTACGCTTCCGGCTTCGCGAGCAGTGAGAATCTCCCTCGGCGTATGGGTTGGGTTGCTCGTCCTGAGCGAATTCACGGCGGTCGATCGCCGGGGCAGTCTGCTCGGACTCTATCAGTATCGGCAGGGACTGCTGACACAACTCTGCTACCTGTGTTTGTTCCTTGGTGGTGTCCGCGTTGGATCGGGTCGTCGAGCGCCCTGGGCTTTTCTTATCGCGGGCGCAGCTGTGGTAGCGATTTACACGGCAATTCAGTCGGCAGGGGCAGACCCCGTGAACTGGTGGACCGACACCTCGGCCCGAGCCATTGGTACGATCGGAAACGCCAACGAACTCGCCGCCTTTGCGATGGTTAGCTTTGCTGGCTGCGCAGCGGCCAGAATCGCGGACCGCAGGTCCTTATGGCTTTGCGCTGGTGTGGCGTGGGCAGCGGCATTTATGGTCTTCGAGAGCGAGAGTCGGTCTGGCTTGATCGCCCTTGTGCTGTTCTTCATCCTGCTGCCGATTGCCTGGCGTCTCGCTCGAAACAGGATGGGCACCCTGCTCATTCCAGGTTTGGGACTGGCACTTGGAGTGGCGCTCGCGTTCGCTTCGAGCCTGGCGGCTGGGGGGCTATCGGCGACTTCTTCGCGCGTTGAGACGGGCATCGAAACCGCCAGCCTTGAAGGTTCAACAAGGTTTGCCCTGTGGCGAGGCACGCTCGAAGTAATTTCTTCGAAACCGTGGCTCGGGTCTGGGGCTGATGGACTGTACCTGACGTTCCCTGTGCATCGGCCGGCTGACCTCAGTGGAGCCTTTCAAAGCTATGACCTTGTCGTGCAAAGCAGCCACAACGCCGCACTGGACATCGCGGCGAACTATGGGATTCCTGCGCTGGTAGCGTTCGCCGCGCTGGTTGTTTCCTCTTCATTAGCCGGAGTCCGCGGCGCTCGAGCACGGGCAGATGTCTCGGTGCCCTCTTCCGCTCCGTTTGTTTGGGCGGCCCTTGCCGCGTATGGCTCGCTGACGATGCTTAACCCGATTTCTCTTGCGCCTCAGGCAATCTTCTTCTTCGGCCTCGGGACCATCGCCAGCGCCCGCCGAGTACAGGTCCATTGGCCCCTGCCTTCAATTCGTGGCCCGGTGCGGGCAGCAATCGCATCGCCAGCCATTGCCGGGGCCGTAACGCTGACAGTTCTCATGGTTGCTGGAGATTTTCGCGCCAACCAGGCCTGGGAGATGTATGCCGACGATCAGTTTGAGTCGGCGGCGAGCAGCTATGGAACGGCTGCAAAATTGATGCCCCTTGAGCGACATTACGAGGCTGAACAACCGCGAGCGCTACTTGCAGCCGGTGTCGACGGGGCTTCGGCCAATCTAGAGAAGGCCGACGAAGCCTTCGCCGAACTTGACCGCGAGTTCGGTCTTACGGCGGGAGACGTGATTGGTCAGGCCACGGCTCAAATAGGGCTTAACGCGAGTGCTTCGTCCGTCCTTCGGCTCATCGAGAGAGCCCGACTTCTCAACCCACATGGCGTGTCCATGGCCGAGTACGTCGAAAGAATGAAGCTAGCCGCAGTGGAGGGAGGAGTCCTTCATTACTCCGAGTCGGACCGCTGGGTGTATGTGACTTTACGCTCCAGCGTGGACAGCCCGGTTATCGATGTTGAGTTACCAGACCTACCTTGACCCGCGAGCAAGTCGGCGTCTGAGCCCCTCGCGCCGGGGAACCTTTCCCCTGGAATTAACGTTACTGTTGGCATTGAGGCTGAAGTAGAGGTCTCCGAATGTTGCGAGTCTTGATGATCTTGGCGGCAATGCCGGCGATAGCGGTTGGGCTTGTGGCGCCTGCGTTCGCCCAAGAGCCACTCCCTACGCCCACCGGCCTTGTCATCGACCGCAACGTGCCGCAGGTGCCTGATTCGTTCAGGTATTCCGCCAGGCTGTCGTGGCAGCCGGTGAGTCTCGACGCTCCGTTTGAATACGTTGTCGAAGTCTCTGTGCCGCCGCGGGCCGGGGGCGATGCGCCATACGGAGTGCTCGCCCGCATTCCTGGTTCCAGTGCTCCGCAACTGATCATCTTCACGTCCCCATGGTTGGGGCCCACTTGCTTCCGCGTGCGGACAGACCTGGAAGGGACCATCGGTGAAGCTTCCGCGCCCTTGTGCGTGGCGAAAGTGTCCGACGTCGCTCCATTCGACATTACGGACCTGCACGTAGAGCTCGGCGCCAACGGACGTTCCGCGTTGCTCTCTTGGGACTACGGCGCACAGTCGACACGTCGGCTCACGATCCAACGTTCCCTATCGGGTTCACTGTTCGGTTCGCGGAATTGGGAAACCATCGCTACGGAAGCAGAGGCTCGGAACGACGGACCGCCCCCAAATTACGTCGATTCTCCGCTGACTGAACCCGGTTGGTACTGCTACCGCGCCAAATTGGCCGGTGACCTACCCGACCTCATCTGGTCGAACGAAGCGTGTGTGGCTCGGCCCGTGATTGATGGGCCTCTGGCTCCAGATCTCGGCAACTCTTTCGAAGGTGTGCATCGCAACTTCTTGTGGCATTGGGAGTTCGCGATTGCCGGTGCCCTCTGGATATTGTCCGTAGCGATATGGCTGCCGTCCCGCCGACATCGGTGACATGCGAGGGCAGTTGTCGTAGCCTCGCCGCACCTCTCGAAGGAGTCTTCCGATGAGCGCACTGATCGACACCATGGCCGAAGCGGCCCAACGATTCCTCGACGGACTGGACGACATCCAGCGGGGCCGGGCTACGCGGCCGTTTTCGGACGAGCGCGAGCGCACCGAGTGGTATTACACGCCGAACGCGCGCCCCGGCATCCCATTGATAGAGCTCGACGCGGCACAGCAGCAAATGGCGCGTCGATTGCTGCATAGCGGCCTGAGCGAAGGCGGCTACAACACCGCCGCGACGATCATGGGCATCGAAGCGATCCTCGACCCCGTCGAGCACTGGCGCGCGGCGCCGTACCCGGGCTACGACCAGGCCGCTCCCAGCATCTGGCGCAGCCCTTCGATGTACTTCGTCTGCGTCTTCGGCTCGCCCGGCAACGAGCGCTGGGGCTGGAGCTTCGGCGGCCACCACGTTTCGGTGCATTACACGATCGCTGGCGACGCGATCTCTGCGAACCCCTGCTTCTTCGGCGCGCACCCGGCCGAACCACCACTGCAACCGGGATTCTTCTTGCGCCCGCTCGAAGCCGAGCGAAAGCTGGGGCTGGAGCTTCTGCACATGTTCAACGCCGAACAGCGGGCAAAGGCCACCCTGCTGGCGAGGGCGCCCCACGACCTGGTGACGGCCAACAATCCCGCCGTCCTCGAAGGCGCATTGCCATTGCCGACGTGGGTCATCATGGGTCCGAAGGCCATCCCCGAAGTGGCCGTGCCGCGGATGCGGACCAACTGGGAACGCCAGTTCGCTCACCTGCCGCTCACGGATGAAGAACTCGCGCCGGCCGCCTATTCGGCGGCACCGAAAGGGCTCTCGGCCGCCAGCATGACCGGCGCACAGCAGGACGCTCTTCGCGAGCTCTTGCGGGTCTACACGAGCCGGGTCCCGGAAGAGGCGGCCGCCGCGCAGGCTGTTCGGACGGCGGACCAATTCGGTGCGCTGCACTTCGCGTGGGCCGGCGGCGATACGGACCACTCCGCGCACTACTACCGGATTCAGGGGCCACGGCTGCTGATCGAATACGACTCACCGTTTGAAGACGGCTGCCACATTCACGCAGTCTGGCGGGATCCCGAGGGAGACTTCGGCATGGACCTGCTCGCGCGCCACTACGCCGAGGCGCACACCTAAATCGTTCATGCTCGAAATAGCCAGCCGGCGTTTTCGAAAGCTGGTTCTTCGGTCGGACACAGGGCGTCTCCACCCCCAGCGGGGCGGATGGCGTAGTGCAGGTGGGGAGCTTCGCTGTATCCGGAGTCGCCGGTGTACCCGATGACGTCGCCAGCCTTCACCTGCCAGCTCGCCACCGGCGTCGCCAGCCTGAAGTCGCGAATCTCCGCGAACGCCCCGGCGAAATCGAACGCGGCGGAGTATCCGGCGAGGTAGGCATCCGCTGGCACAGTGTTGAGTGTGCGACCGATTTCCAGGTGTGCAGAGTCGGTCCGGAATCGAGCGTTTTCGATTCGGACAAACGCTCCCTGGCCACCGCCCGGCCCGGGGAAGGGAGAGAGCGGAGCACGCGAGCGGTCCGGGCTCCCGATGTACGGCTCCCTGGAGACGCGATAGAAGTCGAACGGGTTGGACACGGTGTTGATGAGCAGAGTCGCCGTGCCGTCCATCGTCGCGAAGACGGGCGTGCCCACCTCGAGGTACCAATCGACCGCAGGCTGACCTTCGTACTCAAGATGCGTGCGAGCGTTCCAGCCGCAGGCGTTCGCCCGTACCGGGTCCTCGGATGGCTGGTCGTCGCGCGAGTAGACCAACGCGGTTGGCCCTTCGCCCCAGCGAATCGTCCGTGCACCAACCTCGCCGACGACACGACCGAGGCGAGTCTCCGGCGCAATTGGGAAGCCGTCCGGCTCCAGCACGGACGGCCGCGCGGTCGCCGTTGCGGCCGGGGTTCGCGTCGCCGTGGCAGCAGGCGTTGGGGTGCTACTCACCCCGGTGGACGTGGCCGTGGGTGAGGCGGTCGCCTGCAGCTGGGACTCTCTGTCCCCGCATCCGACAACGGCGAGTGCTCCAAGCGAAACGATGAAGGTCCGGCGCTGCATGCTTTCAGTCTTGCAGTCAGCAATCGGATTGCCATTCTACAAACGGGTGAGGCTGGGTGGTCCTTCGGGCGGGAGTGCCGCCGGAACTAGGCCTTGGCTGCCTTCAGCTTCTGTTTCGCCATCGCCGTGATCATGTCGGTGATCCCCATCAGGCCCATGCCTTTGCCCATCGAGACTTCCTTGCCAAAGACCGTGAAGACGATATCGCAAGGGGTTTCCGCCACGACGTCGAGGGGCTGACCGGAAAGTGTCTCGTCCATGATCACGGACCAGGCCTTCGCCGAAATGCCTTGCGGGTTCTCGACCGCGAAGTGGTACTTGATGGTGCCGTCGGGGAGGTCCTCCGCCCACACGTAGGCGTCGGATTCGCACTTCTGGACATGGTTGTATTCGGGAAACGGGCGGGTTGCGATGGATTCCGGCACCTCTTCGAAGCGGTCGGCGTACTCAATCAGCATTTCTACCCGCTCGGAGCGGTCGGCGAATTTGAAGTCTTCGAGAAGACGTTCGAGGGTTTCAGGCATCTGGGACATGGATCCATTGTGTCGCCCGCTCTGAACGTTTGTCGATGCGGGCGCGATACCTGTCGTGTCATGCACCCCTTGTTCGTCTGGATAGTGAAGCGCGAGTGTGAGATGCCTCGCAGTTGCGGTTCGAAGTAGGGGACTAAGTTCACCCGAAAGGCGGAGTACCCGGGCTTCTTCCATCGGCACCATGAAGCCTGCGACTGGGGAAACCCACCGCGACGAACCGAAGGGAGCAAAAACGATGACCGTTCGCCAGATCACCTACGCATCGTTCCCGATCGCACGCAGCGGCGGGGCTTCCCTTCCGCGCGCGGCGCTCGCTTCGGCCGCTGCCTTCGCGAAAGACTTCGGCGTCGTCCTCGGCGTGATCGGCGTCTACTTCCTCCTTCGTGGCGCGGCCCCCGATCGCTACGGATTCTCGGTTGACGTGACGCGCCACCTGGTGAGCTTCGAACGAACGCTCGGCATCTTCTGGGAGCCGCAGATCCAGGAATGGTCCATTCGCTGGGGCGCGGTCAAGGAGTTCGCGAACTTCGTTTATGCATACATGCACTTCCCCGTGCTGCTCCTCGTCGGCGTCTGGCTCTGGAGCCGCGACCGCGACGCCTTCCGCTTCATGCGGAACGTGATGTTCATCTCCATGGTCATCGGCCTGTTCTTCTACTGGCTCGTCCCGGCAGCACCGCCTCGATTGATGGCGGCCCACGGTTACGACCTCGGCTTCGTCGACACGGTCTTCGGCGGCGACACGCACGTGAACTACGCACAGCCCTCGCTGATCCTCAACGAGTACGCAGCGATTCCGAGCTTCCACTTCGGCTGGATCGCGATGGCCTCGGCCGCAATCTGGGTGAACACCCGCAGTGTCACGCTGCGCTCCATGGCGGTAACGCTGACCGTCGTGATGACCTGGGCGATCGTCGCCAGCGCGAACCACCTCTTCTTCGATATGGCCCTCGGCGGGCTCGTCATTGTCTTCAGCTGGCAGCTCGCAACGCGGCTGGAGCGGCGCCGGGCCAACGACCGAGAGCCAATCGCAATGCGCTCACGAGGCGAACTAGAGGCCGCGGCTTAAGACAGCCGAACGGATCACCCGGGCGACTTCGTTCGCCAGCGCGATAGCACCTTCTCCGGCACCACGGGCACGCAACATCGGTTCGTCCAGGAAGCGGGCGATGTAAGCGTCCGGCGTCATCCAGCGTTGGTAGATGTGCTCTTCGTTGATGACCGCTTCGGTCCCGACACCGCATTCGCCGTTATAGATGATGGTGTGAGCGGTGCCACCGCCGGCTTCGTACGACATGATGTCGACCAGCTTCAGCGTGGCCGGATCGACCGAAATCCCTGCCTCTTCGAAGAGTTCGCGGGCCGCCGATTCAACAGGGCGTTCGCCCTGCTCGACGTGGCCGCCGGGGATGAACCAGCCACCGGCGGAAAAGCCGCCAGCGCGCTTCATCACAAGGATCTCTTCGCCGCGCCAGAGAACGATGGAAGCGGAGAGTTCGAACATGGCCGGCAGTGTAGACGACCGGCGCCGACGCGTATGCTGCGCGCGTGACGATTTCGCACGCCCAGATCCGAAACGTACTCCGCGAGGGCCTGCCCCGAGCCAAAGACGGCGAGAGTGTTGTTGTCATCGGTGCCGGGATGGCCGGGCTGGTGGCCGCGACTGAACTGCTCCACGCCGGCTTCCAGGTGACCGTGCTCGAGGCGCAGCAGCGTGTCGGCGGTCGGGTTTACACCCTCCGAGAGCCATTCACCGACGGGCTTTATGCCGAGGCCGGGGCGATGCGCATTCCCCGGGCCCACGACCTGACCCTGCACTACGTGAACAAGTTCGGCCTCGAAACCAAGCCGTTTACGATGGGGAACCCTAAGGCATGGGTGATGCTCCATGGGCGCAAAGTGCGGCTGGAGGAGTTCGAGAACGAGGTGCACGCGCCCGAATTCGAACTCAACGCGATGGAACAGGCCACCGCCATCGGCCAGCGCTGGTCGGAAACACTCACTCCACTGCTTGAACGGATCCGGGAAGGTAGTGACAGAGCCTGGGCGGAACTTGCAGGCGAACTGGACCGATTCTCCCTCGAAGAGTTCCTCGAGGACCGCGGGTGGTCACAGGGCGCCATCGAGCTGTACTGCCTGTTCAGCGGCATGGAGCCGTTCCTCAACAGCGCCTTCATGGAGATCCTGCGCGAAGAGGCCGGCGACTGGTTCACCGACGTCGTCTATCTCAGCGGCGGGATGGACCGCCTGCCGAAGTCGTTTCTGCCCGAACTGTGGCCACACATCCGCTTCGGTTCGAAGGTCACAAGCATCGGCCAGGACTCTGAAGGCGTGACGGTCCAGTTCCAGAACGCAGCCGGTCGCCAACTCGTACGCGCCGACCACGCGGTGGTGACGCTTCCCTTTTCGGTGCTGCGCCACATCGAAATCACGCCTGCCGTGTCCCGCGGAAAGCAACGAGCGATCCGGCAGCTGTATTACGACGCTTCGACCAAGATATTCTTACAATCGCGCAGCCGATTCTGGGAAACGGACGACGGGATCTTCGGCGGCGGCTCGGTAACCGACATGCCGATCCGCTTCCTCTACTACCCGGACCATGGGCGCCAAACCGAGCGCGGGGTGCTCCTCGCGAGCTACTCGTGGGGCGAGGATGCGCAGCGCTGGGCGTCGCTCTCTCCGGCAGACCGCATAACGCAGGCGATCGAGAACGTCGCCCTCATTCATCCGCAGATCCGGGACGAGTTCGAGGTGGGTGCCAGCAAGGTCTGGCACGACGACGAATTCGCCGGGGGCGCCTTCGCGCTCTTCGACCCCGGCCAGCAAACCCACCTCTACTCGCACATCATCGAACCCGAAGGGCGACTCCATTTCGCTGGCGAACATGCTTCGCTGGCACACGCCTGGATCCAGGGCGCGATCGAAAGCGGCCTTCGGGCGGCACTGGAGATCGCTAACTGAACACTCCCATCCCCAAACCTAAGACCGAGGACAACCAATGACCGAGAACCGACAGATCCTGATCAACTCGCTGCCGGACGGCTCGTTGAAGCCTGACGACTACCAACTGGCGCTGGGGCCGCTCCCGGAACCCGGAGAGGGAGAGGTGCTCTGCCACACCATCGCGCTAACCATCGGCGCCGGGCAGCGGGCGGGGCTGCAAGGAAGCGCGAGCTACGCCGGCGCTCCGGTAACTGGAGTGGTCATGGGTGGCACCGGAGTCGCGCGGGTAGAGGCATCGAACGACCCGGCCTTCGCCGTCGGCGACACCGTCGCTGGTCCTACCGGTTGGCAGGAGTACGCGGCCCTCAAGGGGCGGACGCTACGCAAGGTCGATGGTGCGCTGGACCCTGCGCTGCACCTCGGACTCCTCGGGACGAACGGGTTGACCGCCTACTTCGGGCTCCTCGAAATCGGCCAACCAAAGTCGGGACAGACCGTGCTCGTCTCAGCTGCGGCAGGTTCGGTGGGTCACATCGTCGGGCAGATCGCGAAGCGCGAAGGTTGTCGCGTGGTCGGCGTGGCAGGCTCGGATGAAAAGTGCCGTCTGCTCACCGAAGAACTCGGTTTCGACGCCGCGGTGAACTACAAGGACGCGGGCTTCCGCGATGCTTTCCGTGCGGCAACGCCGGACCGAATCGATGTCTACTTCGACAACACCGGCGGCCCAATCCTGGAGAGCGCCCTGTTCCGCATGGCACCACATGGAAGAATCGCCTGCTGCGGCGCGGTCTCCTCTTACGACGGCGCGCCGCCGCCACACGGGCCACGCGGCGTGCCAGGACTGCTGGTCAACAACCAGGTCCGGATGGAAGGCTTCCTCGTCTTCAACTTCGCCGACAGGTACGACGAAGCTCGAGACGTGATGGCGGGTTGGGCCAAGAGCGGCCAAATTAAGCACCGCACGACCGAGTTCCAGGGACTGGACCAGGCGCCGCAGGCCTTCGTGGAATTGCTCGCGGGCCGGACCGTTGGGACAACGATCGTCCGGCTGTAAGCGCCACCTCGCTGGATGTTCCAGCGAAGCCAACGAGGTCCGATGCGATCGCTACTTTGGAGTGTTAGACGTCCGTTAACTCGGACTGCGTAGCTTCGCACCTGTTGCGGGTGCGTCCCTCTCTCCGCACCCGAAGTCTTGAGAAAGGCACCCATCAGGGTGCCTTTTCTCTTTTGCCGTTCATGACATCTGGGGCCTCGGTCTCTATCCTCCGGTCGCACAACACCAATCTCAGGAGGACAACCCATGGCTGCACCGCTCGATGGAATCAAAGTGCTTGAGGTCGCGAACTGGCTGGCAGCTCCTGCCGCCGCCGCCCTGATGGCCGACATGGGCGCCGACGTCATCAAGATCGAACCACCGACCGGCGACATATTCCGGGGGTTCGTCTTGCGCTCGATTGGCTACGACTTCGACTTCCCCACGAACTACGGATTCGAAGTCGACAACCGTGGCAAGCGTTCGGTGGTTGTCGACCTCGACAAGCCGGGCGGTGCAGACCTCGTCCGCCGGCTGGCAGCAGACTGCGACATCTTCCTCACGAACCTCGTCCAGCGCCGGCGCACGCGTTACGGGCTGACGTTCGATGACGTCATCGCAGCCAACCCGAAGGTGATCTATGCGTCCTTCTCTGGATACGGCGCGCACGGCCCGGATGAAGACCGGCCGGGCTTCGACTTCGCGGCCTTCTGGGCTCGATCCGGGATCATGAGCACCCTTGGCGAACCTGACTCTGCCCCTCCGATGTGCCGGGGCGGCCAGGGCGACCACACCACCGCACTCAATATCCTCGCTTCGGTACTGGCGGCTTTGCGGATGCGCGACAAGACCGGCGAGGGCCAGCACGTGGAGGTCACACTCCAGGGCACTGGCATGTACACGATTGCCGGAGATTTTTCGGCCGCGCTCACCTCGAAGAAAGACCCGGCCCGGATATCCCGCAAGACGCCGGTGAACCCGATCTGGAACACCTACCGCTGCGGCGATGACCGCTGGATCCTGACCGTGATGCCCGTGGCGTTTCCTTCGTACTGGCCCAAGTTCTGCCAGATCATCGAAAAGCCGGAATGGGCCGACGACGAGCGCTGGAACGACCTGCCGAAGCTCCGCGAGCAGACGCCACTGCTGGTCGGGCTTATCGACGAGATCATGGCAACCAAGCCTTTCGCACACTGGGCAAAGCTCTTCGATGAGTACGGCACTGATCTGGGCGCCTGTGGCGACGATGATGGACATGATTTCGGACCCGCAAGTCCGCGAGATGGGCTGGATTACCGAACTGGAACACCCAACGTTTGGCACCTTCGAAACGCTGAACACGCCGTTTCGCCTCTACGGCAGCGACACTGGTGCGCGAGGGCCTGCCCCGGGGCTGGGCGATCACACCTTCGAAGTGCTGAGCGCGGCTGGTCTTGGCGAGGAGGAGATGGCGACGCTCGCGGAAAACGGGGTCTTGGGCTAGCTAAATCCCCTTGAGTTCGACGGGGCGGCCGCTCCAGGACGTGATGCCGCCAATCGTCAACGCCTCGGGTATGGCGGCCCGCACTTCGTCGGCGTCCTCGGGCGAAACCATGAGGACGAGGCCGATGCCCATGTTGAAGACCTCGTACATCTCCTCGCTGGAGATTTCGCCGCGCTGCTGGATGAGCTGGAACACTGGGAGGACCGGCCACGCCGACGTGTCGAACGAGGCGGTCACGCCCTCCGGGAGGATGCGCGGGACATTTTCGTTGTAGCCGCCGCCGGTGATGTGGGCCATGCCGTGGACCTTGTCCAGGACCGGGCCGACCTGCTTGTAGTACGGACGGTGCGTTTCGAGGAGAACTTCCTCGATTGAGCGTCCACCGAGGATTGCCGGGCGCTCGGCGATGCGCTGGCGCGTCTCTTCCAACGTCTCGCCATTGCAGATGTTGAGCGCTGGCCGGGCCAACGAGAAGCCGTTTGTGTGCATCCCGGAGCTGGGGATACCGAGCAGCACGTCGCCGACTGCAACCTTCGAGCCATCGATGATCTTGTCGCGTTCAACGACGCCAACGATGAAGCCTGCGAGGTCGAATTCACCGGGCGGGTAGACGTCGGGCATGTCGGCGGTTTCGCCGCCCAGAAGGGCACAGTTCGCTTCGGCGCAGGCGCGAGCGACGCCTTCGACGAGGCTGTGTTTCTGCTCGTTCGTCAGTCCGTTACCAGCAATGTAATCGAGGAAAAAGAGCGGCTCCGCGCCGCAGGCCATGATGTCGTTGACGCTGTGGCCGAGGATGTCGAACCCGCAGAGATCGAGGCGATTGGCTGCGAGTTGAAGCTTCACTTTGGTGCCTATGCCGTCTGCGCTGGCCGAGAGAACCGGGTCGCGATACTTCTCGCCGAGGCGGAATAGGCCGGAGAACGGCCCAGCATCGCTGAGGACCTCGGGACGGCGGGCCTGGGCCAGGATTCCCGGAAGGGTTTTGGCGAACTTGCTTCGGGTGGCGAGGTCGACTCCGGCGGCGGCGTACTGGCGGGGTTGGGTCACAAGGGGAGTGTAACCGGGACGGGCGAAACGGGAAGCGGGAGAACGACCCACTTAGCCGCCGAGCGGCAAAACCGCTGCGAAGCGTATCCCGAACCCGTCCGGGTCAGCGACGATGAAATCACGCAGGCCGTAGGGGCGGTCCGGCCGTGGAACCGGCCGTGCAGCAGGCTTCCTCGTGGTTTTCGCAGCCACGGCGGAGCGGGACGCCGGGCTGGGCTCGCGCACCCGAGGGGCATGAGTCGTCGTCATTTGTTCCAGAGTTCCCTTCGGGCGGAGCCGGACCCCAGAGCGGATATAGGTTCGCCCATGGGGCATGACAAGGAGCGAAGGGGCGGCAACGACTACTTCAGCAGATAGAACTTGAAGAAGTCGTTCTCGATGGGGAGCGTCTGTACTCCGGCGAAGCCAGCTTCGTGCGCGAGACGTTCCAGGATCGGGGTTCGAAGCACGGTGCCCGTGGCCGCCGAGGGGCTCTCTGCTCGGCCGTTGGGCAGGCAAGCCGTGACGCTCCATCCGTACATGAACTTCTCGACGTCGTCGGCCTCGCCGGTGAAGGTGTCGGCTACGCGTTCATCCATGATCAGGACCGAACCATTGTCGCCAGCGAGCTTCTGCATCGAAGCCAGGACCGCTACCGGGTTGGCCATGTCGTGGATGCACTCGAAGGCACAAACAAGGTCGAAGGTCCTGCCCTGCGAAGCTGCCTGGGCGCCATCGACGCCGTGGAAGCGAATGCGGTCCGTGAGTCCGGACGCGGCGGCGTTTGCCGTGGCGATCCGGACCGAGTCAGCGTCCGGGTCGAACCCTTCGACCGAGACGTTCGGGTAGGCAGTAGCGATGCCGATTGAAGCCCAGCCGCCACCGAAGCCGATCTCGGCGACGCGGGCACCGGGATTCGAGAGCTTCGCGTGAACCTCGGGAATAGCGGGGAGGTATTCCTGACCGAGCTGGTGGATGAACATCGGCCGATTCAGTTCGGACTGTCCCTCGATGATGTCGAGGCCGTATTCGTCCCAGCCAAGGCCCGCACCCGTCTTGAACGCCGCGGCGACTTCGGGCAGCTTTCCGGCGGCGGCGACCATCATCCGGCTCAACGGGGCGAAATAGTTCGGATCGTCCCGGTCCGCGAGGACCGAAGCGAACCCGGCCGCGAGCGAAAACTTCCCGTCCGCGAAGTCGAGGATGCCAGTTGCAGCCTGCTGTTCGAGCCATTCGCGCACGTAGCGCGCATCGAGGCTGGCGGCCTGCGCGACTTCCGTCACGCTACGTGGCGACCCGTCGGCCAGCACGCGATAGAGGCCGGTTCGCTCCCCGATATAGACAGTAAAGAGGTCGAATGCGGCATTCGCTGAAGCGAACAGTCGCTCGATGAGCGCTTCGCTAGAGCGGACGGATGCAGTCGTCGTTGTCACGTTGGTGGTCCTCCTGAACGATTAGACATTCTAGTGTGCTGAACTCAAGCGCCGGGAAGCATGAAGCAGCTCACATGCTTCCCGGACTTCGAGCGCAAAACGCCGGTACGGAAAGTCTTTTTCGCCATAAGAAACCGTGCCTCCGGGCCTCCGGCGATGTAGACTGGGCCACCCGGATATGTTCACTCACCTACACACTCACACCGAGTATTCCTTGCTCGACGGGATGTCGAAAGTTGGTCCTCTCATGGACCGAGTGAAGGAACTCGGGCAGGAATCCATCGCGATGACGGACCATGGCGCGCTCTACGGCGCCATCGATTTCTATCGCGAAGCGCGGGAGCGTGGGATTAAGCCGATCATTGGCCTGGAGGCCTACGTCGCGCCCGGAAGCCGACATTCCCGCGAGCGCGGCGACAGTTCGCCGTACCACCTGGTGATGCTCGCCCGGAACATGACCGGCTATAAGAACCTGATCGCACTGACCACGAAAGCGAACCTCGAAGGCTACTACTACAAGCCCCGCATCGACCGGGAGCTTATCGAGATGCACAGCGAAGGGATTACCGTCCTCTCGGCCTGCCCGTCTTCCGAATTCCACCGTCGCATCCAGGAAGGCGACCGCGAAGGCGCCATCACCGTGGCGAACTACTACCGCGAAGTCTTCGACGGGCACTACTACCTTGAAGTTCAGGACCACCACGACGAGAAGTTCACGCGGCTGAACCCGGTCATCGCGGATATCGGCCGGGAGATGGGCATCAAGGTAGTGGCGACCAACGACAGCCACTTCACGATGCCGGACGAGGCCGAAGCGCACGATGTGCTGCTCTGCATCGGCACGAACGCCACGGTCGAACAATCGGGCCGCTACAAGTTCGATGGCAACGGCTACTGGGTGAAGAGCGAAACGGAGATGGCCGAGCTCTTCCCCGACAACCCGGAATTCCTGAGCAACACGATGGAAGTCTCCGACGCCTGCGACCTCGACCTCCACTTCGACCGCCAACTCCTGCCGGAACCACCCATTCCCGAAGGTCGCAACAGCGAGGACTACCTCGCCGAGATCTGCTTCCGCGGCCTTCACGAGCGCTTCGATGACATCACGCCGGAACTGCAACAGCGGCTGAGTTACGAGCTGGACGTGCTCAAGCAGACCGGCTTTACGGATTACATGTACGTGGTGAAAGAGATCGCCGACTTCGCCCGTCGGGCCGGCATCAAGATGGGCGTCCGCGGTTCCGCCGCGGCGTCACTCGTCCTCTTCGCCCTGAAGGTCACCGATATCGACCCGGTCGCCAACAACCTCGTCTTCGAGCGCTTCCTAAACCTCGAGCGCCGCGAAATGCCGGACGTGGACTTCGACTTCGCCGACGACCGGCGGGACGAGATGATCCGGTTCGCGTACGAGCGGTACGGCAAGGACCGGGTCGCGCAGATCATCACGTTCGGGACCCTCGGCGCGAAAGCCGCTATCCGCGACGTCGGTAGGGCGCTCGGCATCTCCTACGCCGAAACCGACCGGGTAGCGCGACTGGTTCCCGATGTCCTCCATATCACCCTGAACGACTCGCTTGAGCAGGCACAGGAGATGAAGGACGCCTACGAAAGCGACCCGAAAGTGCGCCGCCTCCTCGATACGGCGAGGAAGCTCGAAGGAGTTTCCCGGCACGCCAGCACGCATGCGGCCGGGGTCGTCATCTCGCGCGACCCGCTGATCGACCACGTGCCGTTGCAGCGCCCGAACAAGGGCGACGAAGACAGCATCCCGACTACCCAGTTCGCGATGGACCAGGTGGCGAAAATCGGCCTCCTGAAGATGGACTTCCTCGGGCTTTCGAACCTCACCATCCTGCAGCGTGCGGTTGACCTGCTGAAAGAAAACACAGGGCAGGAACTCGACATCGTCCACATCCCCGATGGGGACGTGAAGACGATGGAGATGCTCGGCCGCGGCGAAACCTTCGGCGTGTTCCAGCTTGAATCCGCCGGGATGCGGCGCTACATCCAGGACCTGCAGCCGGAGACAATTTCGGACCTCTGCGCCATGGTCGCGCTCTACCGCCCGGGGCCGATGCAGCACATCCCGCGTTACATCGATTCCAAACACGGCAAGATCCCAATTAGCTACCCGCACCCGGCACTCGCGAAAATCCTGGACGAGACGTACGGCGTCATCGTCTACCAGGACCAGGTGATGCTGATTGCGCGTGAGTTCGCCGGCTACACGCTCGGGCAGGCCGACATCATGCGTAAGGCCATGGGCAAAAAGAAGGCCGAAATCATGGTCGAAGAGCGGGGCCGCTTCGTCTCCGGGGCCGCTGCGAATGGCTACACCGAAGAAGACGCTGCAGCCGTTTTCGACCTTATCGAACCGTTCGCCGGCTACGCGTTCAACAAGGCGCACAGCTGGTGCTACGGGCATATCGCCTACCAGACCGCCTGGCTGAAGGCGAACTACCCGGTGCAGTACATGACCGCGCTGTTGCAGATGTCGAAGAGCGCGCCGGACACCCACGCCCGCATCGCAGCGGCAGTGGCCGAATGCACGAAACTCGGCATCGAAGTCCTCCCGCCAGACGTGAACGCAAGCATGGACAACTTCAGCGTCGAACCCCGGCAAGATGGTTCGCTGGCTATTCGCTTCGGCATGGGTGTCGTGAAGAACGTGGGCTCTTCGGCGGTTGAGGGCATCGTCTCGGCGCGGCTGAAGGACGGCCCGTACAGGGACATCGAAGACTTCTGCAAGCGCGCCGACCTGAGCGGAACGAACTCGCGAGCTATCGAACACCTGGCGAAAAGCGGCGCCTTCGACCTGCTGGGCTACGACCGCGGGACGCTCGTGATGAACGCGGAGCGCCTGGCCGGGCTCGCCAAACGCGAGCGCGAACTTCGAGACAGCGGTCAGTCGACGATGTTCGACCTCTTTGGGAGTGAGGTCGATACACCGTTGCCTGCGCTGGAACTGGAATCCGCACCCGCGCGAAAAGAAGACATGCTGGCCTGGGAGAAGGAACTCCTTGGCGTATATGTCTCCGAGCACCCGTTCAAGGCAGTCGCTCACGACGTGGCGCGTTTCGTGACGCATCAGGTGAGCGATCTGGGCATGGAGTTGAAGGGCCAGGTCGTGACCGTCGGCGGACTGGTGAATCGCGTGCAGGCGCGCTCGACTCGAGACGGCCGCAAGTTCTACGTCGTGGACCTCGAAGACCTTTCGGGGACGGTTGAGCTGACGGTCTGGAATGACACGATCGAACTCACCGGCGAGGAGATCTGGGCCGAGGGGCGGGTGCTCGTCTGCTCGATCGAGGTTCGGGACCGCGGCGACCGTGTCGGTCTGAATGTCCGTAAAGCAGCGCCCTACGATGCCGCCGAAGGGTCTGTCGTTGGTTTCGTCGCCGAGCAGTGGCAAGTCGAAACGCCGAAGCGCCGCGCGCCGCGCATGGACCAGGCGCCGGCGGAAGCTGGTCCCACAAACGGCCAGCGCCCTCAAGCACAAAATGGCTACCGCCCGAACGGAAACGGAAACGGCTACGCAACGGCCAGCGCCCTGGTTCCGCGCCAAACGGCGCGACGACCGAAGCTTCGCGACCCGGCGTGACTTCGCCCGTGAACGGCGACTCCGCCCGGCTGACCGTCACCATCCACGAAACTGAAGACATCCTCGCGGACCAGGCGTTGCTTCGGGCTGTCGCGGGCATGCTCACGAACAGCCCGGGCAAGGATGAAGTGCGCCTGGTGGTGCGCGACGCGGACGGGGGCGACTCTGAGTTCGACCTGCCGCGCGCGGACGTTACAGAAGACCTCGCCCGAAGCGTGAAGAACCTCCTGCGCAACCAGGGCGAAGTGAAGTTAACGGGCGCTCGGATGGCCGGGGCAGCCTAAGGGCTGGTGAGCTGGTCCTCTTCCAGAATGAAGCGGCGGAACGCCTCTGCGAACGGCAGATTCTGAGCGGCGCCCGATCCCTTCGCCATCTCGTCGGCGAACTCGACGATCTCCGGGCCTAACTGCGACGGGTGCTTCAAGAGCGCTTCCTTCTTGAGGTGAATCGTGTCGGAGATGTCGACCCAGACGTTCGTCTTCTCCGCGCCCGAGAGCCAAACCTGGCGCACCTTCCACGGCTCGTAACCATCCATAAGCAATTCCGGGAAGGTCAGCCGGTCCCTGGCCGTCGGGAAGGTAGCATCGAGTGCCACATCGCCCGCGACGCGATGGTCCGGGTGGTTCACGTAGTTGTCCGAGAAGAACCGGTTCGTAGGGTCGAAGGTGAGAAGCACGTGCGGGCGGTACTTGCGAATCAGGCGCGTGACGTCCCGCCGCAAGTCCAGGGTGTGCTGGAGGTAGCCGTCCGGGTAGCCCATGAACTCGTAGTTCTTCACCCCAAGCACGGCGCCGGCCGCCCGCTGTTCGGCTTCGCGAATAGTGGTCAGGCGCTCGCTCGTCATCTCCGGGTCTTCGCTGCCCTTGTCGCCCTTCGTGATGATCGACGTAGGTGACTTCGCAGCCCGGCCTTTGTCCACTTGGCTATCGGTGCCGGCGACCATGAATTCGGCGTCATCGGGATGGGCGACGACGACCATCGCGGACGGCGGGACGAAGCCTTCGACATTTGAGGGCATGGGGACTCCAGAAGTTGTTTGGTGCAACGAGCGTATCAGAGGCGAGGCCGGAGCAGTGGTGGAGATCTCATTATGTCTCCGGTGGACCAGTGACTGGTCAGCGCCCAGCGGCGTAACGTTCTCTTGCGATGACGGACCGCGAAATCTGGAAGCACGCCACCGATCAGTTGTCTCTCGTTAACTCGCGCCAACGCCAGGTGCTCGACCTGATCGTCGCCGGGCATACGAACCAGGAGATCGCCGACCGCCTGGATATCACGCTCTCCGGGGCGAAGTGGCATGTGAGCGAGTTGCTCTCGCTGTTCGGGTTCTTCTCACGGGAGGAACTGGCGGAGTTCTGGGGGGCAAGGCCGTCGAAGCGACGATTCTCGGCGGCCCAATCTGGGGATCGCTTCCGCCGTGTTCTAAAGACTCGGCGGCATGGCCTCACGGTGTTCGCGACTCTAGTCGTGCCTGGCTCATAGCTGTCCGCGCGGTTGCTGTTTCGACGCCTCAGTCTCCGAGACGCCGCCGGACAGGCCGCCACTACAGACGACGGTGGAGTGCCCCGCTACCTCCGTCACTGTCAGTTCTCTCCGAGCAGTTCGTCGCTGCCGTCGCCAAAGGACCAGCCGGGTTCCTCGCGTACCTCGACACTCACGGCGAGCCTTCATGGCTAAGACCCATGCCGAACTGGACTCCGCCACGGTGCGTGCCGTCACGCGAACGTGGCTTCGCACGCCTCAATGGTCTCCGAGTGGCGACTACCTCGCTGTGGTCGAATACAGGGGACGTTGATCGTCATTGACCGTAACCAGGGCACGGCAACTGACTCTTGGCGCAGGTCGATAATGACCACGGAACCTGGGGACTGGTCCCCAACGCAGGACTTGCTCGCCATCTTCACGGCAAGGCGGCATGCAGTTCTTTGGGACGCTGCAATCCGGGACAACGCAGAATCATCCGGGGACAGGGATCACCTCTTCCGGAGCAGCGCAGGGCGCGGTCATCTGGTCGCCCGATGGCACGCGAACTCCTGTATCAGCTCTTCGTGGAGCGCTCGGCTCTGCCCGGGCGCGCAGCTCAACAAGCGAGACTGCGCATTCTTCGACTATGCCCGACCGGAGAGGACAGGCTCCTGGTCAGCGAGAAGACGCCCGCCCCTTGGCCGGCACAAGCCCGGCCGGGTGGAGTGGCGATGGTAGGTGGGTTTTCTTTCGCGAGGCCCGCTACATTTAGCGCACTCCGGTTGGGCAGGACGGCGTCGCCCTTTGATGGCTATGCCAGCCGACGGCGGCGAAACCGCTGAACGTCGGAGTCATGCTTGCGGTTGACGGCTCTCGACTTCGTCACTGGCCCCGGGGAATCTGCAGCATTCATCGATGGCGGCGTACGTTTCTGCAGGGATGCAGTCCGAGAAGCATCTTACGGTTAGTCGAATGGCGCGATGATCGAGCCAACGCCAGGCGGGGAGTCCGACCGCTGGGCTGTCGAAGCGTTGCGCTGGCGCACCGATCTGGCACGGATCATCTGTGCGTCGTTGCTCGAGGCGACCCGACACCTCCAGCGCCTGTCGGCTGGCGGAGTCCCGGCACTTGCCGCCTACATGGAACGGCAAACTCTGGTTGCAGAGGCGCCTTCGGGGCTAAAACAGCTCACGGACGATGCTGCGTTTCGAGACGAATATCCTCATTTGGAGCCAGTGATGGGGAAACGATTCTCTTCGTCCGCATTGATGGAACAGGCTCACGCTTCCATCTGGACAGTTTCGGCGCAGTCGGACGGGCCAACGTCGCAGGCTGGTCGGACGACCTGAACCCTGGCGAACGCGACGTGTCGGGCGGAACCTATGGCTGGATTCGAGTGGGACAGCCTGATGGACTGGTGGCAGCCGTAAGCCTTCGAACTAGTCCGCCAGCCACTTCGCCTTGTGGCGGCCGTGGCGCGACGCGACGGTCGCCATCGAAGATTTCGAACTCGTAGGTCAGGAAGACGGTGCGGCCGGAGCGGCCCTTGTCCGCGACCTTTTCGAGGACGCGGTAGGAGCGGTCCCGAGAAGATCGGTTCGGAGAGGGCGAGGTCGTGCTGGGCCCACATGCCGGGCCGTGGACGCCCCGCAGCGGCGCGGTCTTCGGCTGGTGCGGTTCGCGCATGAGGTGGAGGGCGACGACCTGGAGGTACTCCGGCGGGACGATGGCGCCGCCCCAGGGCGAAGCATCTTCGAACCACTGGCGTCGGGTCGCCGGCGGAGCGGACTGTGCCAAGGCAGATGTCGGCGGCAGGTGTGAACTCGTGCTCGAGGAACTCAAATCCGACGTCGATGCCGGGGAGGACGCCTTCGGCGCCGTGGGTCCCATGGCCTGCGAGCGTCCCAGGGAGTGATCGCACCGAGTCCGGCGCGGCCGTTGCAGCAGAGGCGGCCGGAACGGTCGACGACCTGCACGGCGATGTCGTCGCCGACGCGTTGGGCGACTTCGTGGACTTCGTCATCGATGTAGACCGGCGAAACGAACGTCAGTGAGTACCAGCCGCCTTCCATCCAGGCCTTCCCGAAGGCCTCTACGATCGCGGGCATCGCTGCGGTGCCGACGACGCTGCCGGGAACGAAGCCGCCGCGGAAGCCGAGTTTCTGGGCTTCGGCATCGTCGTGAATCGACCCTTTGCGGTCGGCGGCGGTGTTCACGAGCTTGCGGTAGGGGCCTTCGAAGAATGCGCGACTCGGTCATTGCTGGACTCCTGTTTCGACCCGCAAGAACTCATGGTTGTGTTCGCCGGGTTCGGGCGGGCGATTCGGCATTTCTGGTTCGTCCCAGGCGAATGGCAACCCGGGCGTCGGGATTGTCTGGCCGTCGATCTCGGCATCCTTGAGGAACCCGCGGGCGGCGTACTGCGGGTTCGCGAACTGATCGGCCGCGGTATGGACGGGCGCGAAGGTGAACCCTGCCGCGGCCGCTTCGGCGAACCACTCGTAACGAGGCTTTGAGGCGACGATGTCCTGGTATGGCTTTTCCAGTTCCGGCCAGTGCTCCATGCGATAGGCCGGATTCGACCACTCGTCGGTGACGAAATCGTCGAGGCCAAAGAAGAGCGCTATTTCCTCCCAACTAGCGAAGAGCGAGAGCACGTAGAGGTAGCCGTCCGTGGTCATTGCGGTGTGACGGAACCCCTGGTGGCCGAAGCCGGGCTGTTCGCGGCGCATCTTTGTGCCGGTATAGGCCCATTCGCCGATGTGACGGGTCCAGTGGTGGAGGTAGGTCTCCTGCATCGAAATGTCGATGCGGCCCCCGCCGCATGCTCCGGCTCGGATGCCGTAACAGCGAGCGAGGATGGCCGTGGCGGCGTTGATTCCCGCTATGTGATGCGCAGAGAAGCCCCCGGCCTTCGAGGGCGGTTCGTCTTGCCATCCGGTGGAGTGGAGGACTCCTGCAGACGCCTGGAGGATGAGTTCGGAAGCGTGCCACTTCGCTTTCGGGCCATCCTGGCCGAATGGAGAAATGCTGGCGACGACCAGATTGCGGTTCAGTTCACGCAGGCGGTGAACGGTGATGCCGAGCCCTCCGAGCGCGCCGGGACCGAGGTCCTCGACGACCGCATCGAAGGCACCGGCGAGCGCCAGGAACTCGCGACGCCCAGGTCATCTCCGGCAAGTTCGATGCTCTTCTTTCGCCGGTGGAGGAAGGCTTCTTCGGCCTCATCGAGGACTGCCGTCGGAGCGCCCACGTGCCTTTCCGGAAGTTCGACCCGGACGACTTCGTGGCCGAGTTCAGCGAGCAGCATTCCGGCGAACGCTCCGGCCGGGCCCTGGGAGAGTTCGAGGATGCGGAGGCCCTCACCCCCCGGCCCCCTCTCCCAGGCTTGGGAGAAGGGGAGTGATTCTCCCAAATCAGGCGCTCCGTCGCCGAGGTCTTGGGCTTGTTCTGGGAGACCGAGTTGTTCGGCGTGGTCTTCATCGCGGTAGGCGGTGCGGCGGTCTTCGACTGTGATGTTCCGGCGGACGATTAAGGCGCCGGATTCTTCGAGGGCCGCGACCTGTTCGGCATCCATCCCGAGCCACTCGCGGAACACGGCGACGTTGTCGGCGCCGTGAAAATGGAGGTTCCGCAGCCGGTGGCGTTCGTGGCCGTCGGCAAACCAGGGGGTCGTCGGGTGAGGGTGGGCCGCGTAGCCGAGGATAGGGGTTTCGTGAGCGACGGACTGAAAGAGGCCACGCTGTTTCAGGTGTTCGTCAAAGAGTGGGTCGCGTGAGCGGACGACGGCGTGAGCGGCGACGCCGAACTCCTGCAGCGCGCGCCGCCAGGGCGTGCTTGTCGTAGCTGGCCGTCCATTCCGCCAGCAATTGGTCGATGGCATCGTGGTTAATGTGCCGGGCTGCCGTGGAGTCGAAGGCGTCACTCTGGAGCCGTTCTGCAATGTCGTGCAACGCCGGGTTCGTTGCGGCTTCGTGCTCGATAAGGCGGACGAGTGCCTGCCACTGGTCGTCGTCCTTCACGGTGATGGCAATCCATTCGTCTTCGCCAGTCGTCGGGTAGATACCCTGGGGAGCGAAGTCGCGGTCGCGGTTCCAGAGCCGTGGCGGCGAATCACCGAGACCAGCAGCGACCACCGTATTGCCCAAAAGCAGGGTGATGGCTTCGGACATTGAGACATCGATGTAGCGGCCTTCGCCCGTGCGCTGGCGCTGTTCGAGGGCCGCGATGAGGCCGAGCGCGGCGAACCTCCCGGCGAGCTGGTCAGAAAAGACGCCGCTGCCGAGGCGCACCGGAGGACCAGATGGCGAGCCAACCAGGTGGTTCATCCCGCCGGCGGCTTCGGTACTTGGCCCGAAGGCCGCGTAATTGCTCCATGGCCCCGGAGTCCCGTAGCCCGAGAGCTGCATGACAATCGCCGACGGGTTGAGCGCGCGGAGTTCGTCGGCGCCGAGCCCGAGACGCTCCATCACGCCCGGGACGAAGTTGCTGCAGATGACGTCCGCCTTCGCAGCCATCTGCTTTGCGATCGCGAGGCCCTCGGGGTCTTTGAGGTTGATGCCGATGCAAGGCTTCGACATGTACACGCCATCGACCACGCTGATGTAGTAGCTATCGCGGCCGGGGCCGGCGACGCGTACGACTTCGGCGCCGAGTTCGGCGAGGGTTCTGGTGCCTGCGGGCAGCGAGTAGGCGACCTCGAACGCGAGGACGCGGATGCCCTTCAGCGGGAGGAATTGCCGCGGAGATGACGTGTTCTGAGAGACCAAGGTGGGCTGGAGTCTACCAGAGGCCCGGGCTTGTTAAACACTGGGGATTGCGTGGGAACGCTGCCCCTTCGCTGGACTCACCTCGGCGGCGAGGAGCTTACGGAGAAGAGCGCGGAGGGTTTGGTGGCCGCGTTCGCCCAGTATCTCGGTGAGCTGTCCCTCAATGTTCTCGATGGTGACCCTCCCGGCCTCGATGCATGCACGGCCCTTATCCGTTAGGACGACCAACTTGGCGCGTCGATCGGTCGGGTCCGGCCGGCGAACGACGTAATCCATGGCCTCGAGCTCATCCACAAGCTCTCCCATCGCCTGTGGCGTGATGTTCGCTCCGCGCGCGAGGTCGGTGAGCCGCGACCCCTCAGGCTTGATCTGATGAGAAGACTGCCGAATGGGACGGTTTCTGGGGGAAGCCCGAGCCGACGACGCCATCGACGATCTTGAAGCCGAGCAGGCTGTACGCCTTCCCAAGCATGGCGATCGTGTTCATTTCTTCGGGAGTATCTTGACGTCGCGTCATCTCATCTTTATAAGGTTTACCTGAATATCAGGCATACTTAAGGGTATGGGGATCATTATGATATCCAATCGAGCCGCCGCCATCTCGGGCATTCTCTTTGCACTCCTTTACGGCGCTGGCATCTTCATGACCGCCGGTCAGAATATCTTCCTCGATCACAGCGACGCTGAAGTCCTCTCGGAATGGGAGAACGCGAACAAGTGGGTAACAATCGCCGGAGCGTACATCTTCACGGTGTCGGCGCTTGCCTTTGCGCTCTTTGTACTGCACCTCCGCGCCAGGTGTGTAGCTCACCGACGCGCACCGGAATTCGCAAACGCAGGCGTCCTGCTTGGAGTCGTTGCGATAGTCGTGATGGCGATTGGTTTCCAGGGCGATGTCGCGCTCTGGGTCGGAAGCACATTTAACGGCGATTTCGATCCAACGGCCGACACGATTCGGGCCATGGCCTCGCTTGCGTTCAGCGTCGTCGTGATCGTGGGCGCTCCTACCATGGCGCTGGCGGTCGGCCTCCTGTCCTGGGAGATGCGGACTGTGCTTGCTCCGTGGGTAGGATGGCTTGGCCTGGTCTGTTCCCTTGCGCTTCTCGTCGCCTTTTTCAGATTCCCGCTCATGGCTTTGCCGATCTGGACGATCGCCACCAGCATCGCGCTGTTACGGAGCAAGGAGATCGCGCCCGCCTGATCGGCCGCACCTCACGCGAACGATCAAGAGCCCTCTCCGGCTGCGACCGCATCGCCGAGCAGGATGCCCCCGGACCTAAACGTCAGCTGCCTTGCCCCGGTACCTCGGCTTCGGCGAGGGCCCGTTCGGCGTGCGGCTTGAGCATTTGCATCGGGCTAAGGGGTGTGCCGAGGGAAGCGCAAACACCGCGCAGAAGTCCGATAACACGCCCGAGCAAGACGAGATCGCCGGGGATGGATTCGACCGGGTTCGCGCGAATGGCGCCTCGTTGGGCCCCCATTGCGCCCCTCGACTCGCCGATTGGACGGGCATCAAACAACAGCTGCATGAGAGGAAGGATGTCTTCCGGAGCTTCCGATTTCGTCTTTGCGCCAAGGTCGCGCATCGCGGAAACGATCGCATGCGGGTCGCGGTTGGCGCTGGCTATGACAAGCCGCGCAAACCCGAGGCGAGACTTCAGGGGTAACTCCTTGGTCAGCCCGAAATCAAGGAGGGCCGCCTTCCCGTCGGGGAGGACGAGGATGTTTCCGGGATGCGGGTCGGCCTGGAACAGTCCATCGACCATGATCTGGTGGCCGTAGGCGGTCGCGATGGTCAGCGCGAGGGCACTCGCATCGGGGTGAAGAGCCTCGCGGGCCTCCGTGTCGAGGAGGCGCACGCCATCGACAAAACGGGTGACCAGCACGCGCGGACGGACGTATTCGTTGATGACTTCCGGCACGACGATCCCGGGCAGGCTGACCAAGTTGGCGCGCACTCGCCGGGTCATTTCGGCCTCTCGGACGAAGTCCAGCTCCAGCGGCACCTGTGATGCAACTTCGTTGACGATGGCCCGGTAATCGAAGTTGGGCTGCCGACGGGCGACCAGTCCGACGATTGTCCGAAGATTGCGGATGTCGAGCTTCACCAGACCCGCGACCTCCGGGTACTGGACTTTCACGACGACTTCGCGGCCATCGGGTAGTGTCGCCCGATGCACCTGCGCGAGGGATGCGGCGGCGAGCGATTCTTCTTCGAAGCTGGCGAAGAGCTCGGTCAGGGGCTTGCCGAACTCGTGCTCGATGGTTTTCTGAATTGAAGCGAATGGCCTCGGCGGCACCTGGTCCTGCAGCTTACCCAGCCAGTAGGTGTATGGCCGCGGAAAGACATCGCTGCGCGTGCCCATGAACTGGCCCTGCTTGATGTAGAGACCCCTGAGTTTGACGGCGAGTTCGTACATCCGCTTCGCGGACTTCTCGTGCTGGATTTCCCAGATCGCCGACGCAGCCTCCGGATCGAGCTTCCGGACCTTGCGCTGGGTTCGGCGATAGCCGACGTAGATGACGGCTGCGGCACGGGCCACGCGGGCCGAGCGACGAAGACGCTTTGCAGAATCGAACACGATTCGGAAGTATGGGGGCCGTTCAGACTACGGTATTCGAGGGTCAGCCCTGACTTTGACCGGCTCTTGCCTTCAGCATTCGGGCAACGATTGGGCTGGCCTGCGGTGGATGCCACGTCTTGTAGGCGATCTCCAGTGGGACCGGCCATTCAGCCTCTACGTCGAGACGGTAGCCGGGCTCGCCGGCCTCTTCGAGCGCTTCGCAGGCCGCCTCGGCGACCGTACGCATCAGGGCGTCGTTGTGGGGAGTGCCGAAGCTGTGGCCGAACGGGAACTCGACACCGACGACGCGCGGCGCACGCATCTTCAGTGCCAACTCAGGCATCATCGTGACCGTCACCGTAGTGATTCCGAGGGATTCGATAAGACGCGCCAGCACGGGCACGTTCCTGCAGCAATCCGGTCAGGCAGGCGCCAGCAGGAGAACATCGACCTGTTGTTCTTTCAGGCGTGCGGCCAGTTCCGGCCCCTGGGTATTCCGCCAATCGAGCAATTTCCGTTCCTGGTAGCCCATGAACGAGTAGTGCTCCGCAGCCAGTGCACCGATTCGGCCCTCGTTCTCAAGAGCGGTGAACGCGCGGATCGGCAGGACGACGTCCACGTCTTCGAGAAGGTCTGTCCGGTTGATGTGGAGATGGGAGCAACCGATCTGCTCCTGCCGGACATCGCGAGGGATGGCGCGATAGGTGGGGTCGCCCCACTCGGGATTGGCCCATTCGCGCTCTTCATCGAAGCCTTCCTGCGAATCCTTGAGGAAGATGCCGGCTGAGGTCATGAGCGCCACATTGCAGCGGTTGAGCGGTTTCGGAAGAGGAGTCCACGCAGCCGGTTCATCGCTCACTGGGGTTGATTCGTACATGGTCCGCATGGACCGGGGGAGGTAGCGATAGCTGTCGACGGTCATGGTTGTGCCCCTTTCGCGCGCAGCATAGTGGAATGAACAAGCGCACGTTGTTTGAGCGTTTATACTTTCGAGACGAATGGCAAACGAAGCACTGCTCCGCAAGACCCAGGCCGACCTCATTCTCGAACGTGCGGCGATGCAGGTTCAGGCGTTGCTCAAGGAAGCCTGCGATGAACTGCGCCCCTTCCCCTCGTTCCCGAACGCCCTATTTACGAACGCAATTGAATGCGACATCGATGGCGGCGACCCAGAAGTAGGTTGCATCGTCGTCGCGGACGATGGGGAACTGTACGAGTTGCAGATGGGCGTCGACCACGACTCCATCGAACTCATGGATTCGTGGGATCCGGTGACGGCACGCAAGGAAACACTGAAGAAGCTCGAGTTCCATCCGCGAGACCAGCTGCAGTACGCCTATGCCGGTCTAGTGGCCGTGACTGAACACCTTCTGGAGCAGGAGGCCGCCTCGAAATGAAGAAGCTCTTCAAGTTGATGCTTTTCCTGGGGCTGGTGGCTGGCGCCGTCGTGGTGGTGACGACGGCATCGCGCAAGCGAGCGACTGGCCCGCGTTTCATCAAGCCAACGCCATGGAACCCGCCCGTCGTCGATGAAATCCCGGCCGCTCCCGTCATGACCGAGGTTGAGGAAGAGAACCTCGAAGAGGCTGTCGTTGCGGCCGAAGACGAGGGGATGACCCCTCCACCAGAAGCGCCGGCCGAAGACATCGCCCTCAGTGCCTCTGGCGAAGCAGTCGTTTCAGAACTCGCCTCGCCTGAGGCAACGGCGGAAGTGCTCGAAGAACAATCCGCGGAAGCACTCGTCGAAGAGGCTGTGGCCGTCGCCGAAGACGAGGGCATGACTCCACCGCCAGAAGAGCCAGCGGAAGATGTCGCCCTCAACGCGGAAGGCGAACCAGTTGTTTCCGAGTTGGCAGCGCCCGGCGCCGCCGAAACTCTACGGCGAAGACGTGGTGTCTCCCGAGGAGAGCGCGCCTGATTTCGCAGCGATGCTCGAAGCGGTCGAAACCGCAGGTCGCACTGCCGTAGAGCCAGAACCGGAAGCAGACGAGCAGTCGGGTGAAGCGGTAAGCACGGCTCCCGAGCAGGACTTCCTGACGAAGTATTTCGACAAGCTAGCCGCAACCCCGGACGAAGAGTCCGAGGCGGTTGAAGAGCCGACCGCACCCCCGGCGGAAGAGCCCGCACTCGGGGGCAGAGCGCATCGCAGTCGCAGATCCGAAAACGCCTTCTGACGAAAACCTGCTCTCATCGGTTGAAGAGGCCCTCGGCGACCTCGAGCCGGCCCCAATCATGCCGCCGCCGCGACGCACCGCAGAGTCGTACCTCGATGAAGGCAACGTGTATTTCAACGTTGGGCAATATGGACTGGCGATCGAGCGCTACGGCCAGGCGATCGAACTCGATAAGGACCTGACGGCGGCCTTCTACAACCGGGCGAACGCCCATACGCGCGCGGGCGAGTTCGATAAGGCGCTCTCGGATTACGACCGGGCAGTAGAACTCCAGCCGGTCGACGCCGACGCGTTGAACAACCGCGGCATGCTGCATCTGTACCGGGCGAACTATTCGTCCGCCTTGAGTGACTTCAACAAGGCCCTGGAGATCGACCCAACGGATACAACCGTGATGGTGAACCGGGGGCTCGCACAGCTCCACAACGGCAATTCCGCCGCAGCCCTCGTGGATTTCCGCGAAGCCACGCAGATGGATTCCGGCGACGCCGCCGCTCAGTACGGCGCGGCGCAGGCTGCCGCAAGCATGAACAACCGCGACGAGGCACTGCGCTACGTCGCCCGTGCCCTGGACCTGGACCCCGGCTACGCCCGGGAGGCAGCCGGTGACCCGAGACTGGCGATGCTCGCCGGCGACGACGAGTTCATGAAGCTGCTGCGCCAGAGCGGCACGCGCTCTTCCTAGCAGGGGCAGCAGCGCGCCCTTCGCGGAGTCCTGATTGCTACATGGCGCCCCGGCTGTGAGCTGATGGAAACCTCACGGTTCAATGTCCCCATCAGGGCGCCTTTCGCTTTCGGGGCTGGCTCCCGCCACCACAGGTTCAAGTCTTCACCACGGCTGCTTCTTGACCGGGCCTCGGCTTAAGCAATGCAACTGTCCCAAACATCGTTGCATCCCCCAAGTATTGGTGGACTAGTTGTCTCCTTGGGCCAGACGCTACAGGCCCAGACCGCCAGATGATCGATGCACTAGCGACCGATTCTCACGAATCCGTGGTTCAATGTCTTCCGTGCTCGAACCGAAAGTGCAGTACGCGCGCACCAGCGATGGGGTGAACATCGCATTCTGTACTTTCGGCGAAGGTGGCCCGGGCATTCCGCTGATCTGCCTCCGGCCGGCGCACCTCAGCCATATGGCCCTCGAGTGGGAGTTGCCGTTCCAGGCTCGCTGGCATGAATTCGAGACATTGGCCCAATCGCGGATGGTCGTTCGGCTGGATTCGCGAGGGAGCGGGCTATCAGACCGTGGGGTCGAGGACATTTCCCTGGAAGCCCGGTGCCGGGATATAGAGGCAGTGGTAAACCGCCTTGGCCTGACGCGCTTTGCCGTGCAAGCACAGTTGCATGCCGGTAGCTGGGGCATCGCCTACGCCGCGGCCTATCCGGAGAAGGTCTCGCACCTGATCCTCGTGCAAACGTACCTTGATGGCGGTGCCTACTGGAACATGCCAGTCCGCAGCGCGCTCGAGCCCCTGGCCCGGCTCGACTGGGCGACCTATTCAGAAGCCATGCTTTCGAACGCCTTTAGCTGGGCGCCCAGCAGCCTCCCGCGGGCGATGGCGCAACTGATGCGCTCGGCGATGACCCAGGACGACTACCTCCGCTACCACGCTCACGATAAGACGGTAGACGCGACAGCGGCGATGCGCACCGTGAAATGCCCGGTGCTTGTCGCGAGTTTCCAGATGGCCTCGATCACAGGCCCTGACATCGCCCGGCAGATCGCATCGAATGCCCACGATGGGCGCTTGATGTTGCCCCGCACCTTCGCAGAAAGCCTGCGCGGTTACGACGACTTCTTGAACGAAGACACCGCAAGCGGGCCGGGACAGCCATCCACGGATTCGGCATCAGACGACGCGTTGCGCATCTTCCTGGTAGCACAGGTTTCGGCCCGGCCAGGCGTGGTCGAACTGCTCGTCCAACAGCACGGGGGCGTCGCCGTTTCGACCATGGATGGCCGGACTACCAGCCTGTTCGAATCCGCCGCCGGGGCAGTTTCATGTGCGAAGGCGCTGGCCACCGCACTGGGGGCTGCCGTGGGTGTCCACGCCGGAGAGCCGGGTGGAGCCGATGAACAAGCCGACCCGGCGCTGGTAACAGCAGCCCTGGCGGCGGGACTCGCGCATGCCGGGCAGGCAGTCGTATCCAACATCATCCGGGAGCTCTCCGCCGGGAAGGGATTCGGTTTCGACGCCTTCGATGGGCGAGTGCCGGGCGCCGACGAACACGAGATTCGTTTGTTCACGCTGCGCTAACTGCTAGAGAATGGGCGAGATGCCTGACGAACCAGCCAACGAAACGCCGTTCCACCCGTCGCGATGGACTGAGGCGCCACCACCCACCGGCCAACGCGTTGCCCTCCACAAGCTTTCGGCCGCGCTTCGCAAGATCAACGAAGCCCTGATGGACATGGACGCCGAAGAGGCAGACCTCCTCGCCGCTGCGACCGCTGCCGAGCAGTTCGCCGCTCGCCTCGAAGAGACCCGTACCGGGCACCACCAGTGGGGCTTCGCCGAGTCGAGCACAGCGCCCTCAACCCGGGTGATGCTCGACCGCTCACCGATTATCGGCCTCGGAAACCCGCTCGCGCCGCCGCTGAGCTTTCGCGTCGAAGGCAACCAGGTGAAAGGATCGGGCCGGTTCGGCCTCCAATACGAAGGGCCACCGATGAGCGTGCACGGCGGCTTCGTGGCAGCCGCATTGGATGAACTGCTGGGCATGGCCCAATCGTTGAGCGGCAAATCAGGCATGACGGGCACCCTGACCATCAAATACCGGCGGCCGACGCCGCTGCACAAAGACCTCGACCTGACCGCATGGGTGGACCACATCGAAGGCCGAAAGATCTTCGTCTCGGGGACTATTCACCACGAGGGCACCCTCTGTGCCGAGGCAGACGGCGTGTTCATCTCGGTTGACTTCGAGAAGATGCGGGAGATGCAGATGGGCAGCGGGAACCAGACGTAAGCCGGGACGCCGAAAAGGCCACCCGCGCCTTCCACAGGTGGCCTTCCCGGAGGGGGTTGGCGGTCGTTTGGGCCACGACACGCCAGGGAGGGAACGACTCTCGTTAGCCGTAACGCCATTCCGGCGTCGCCGCGTGGCAACGTCCGCAATAGCGGTCGCGGGGTTCGTAGGCGTAGCTGCATTCAGGGCAACGACGCTGGACAGAGACGCGTGCAGGCACCAATTCGGCCGACATCAACCGGCGCCACCAGGATTCGTGAGAGGGTCGGAGCATCGAATTTGCCTCCTCGGACAAGACGGTGGAACAACATCTCGGTGCGAAGACTCGCAATCGAGACGGACGTTGTTCTACGGGCCTGAGAGGCTTTGATGCGGCAGGCTTAGCGGCTGCCACGCCTCTCCCAATACGCCTGCGGGGTTAGCTGACGGGTTCGGTGAAGGGAGTCACCTACCAGCTTGCGCTGGATTCACCCCAGGTTGTTGGGTCCCCCGTCCGGTGTTACCACCGGTTCGGCAATCGAGTTGTATCACATCTTCGAGCAGAGTTGCATTAACGGGACGTAAATTGCCCCTGACCGGGCCCGGGCCGCGGCTTATTGGAAGAGCGCGCCGACCGATTGGCCGGTGTGAATTCGTGCAATTGCGTCGCCGAACTGGGGGGCCACCGGAAGGATCGTCATGTTTGGGAGGCGCTTCTCCGGCGCGAGCGGGACCGAGTCGGTTACGACGATCTCCCTGGCATCGAGGGAACGGAGGCGTTCGACCGCGGGACCGCTGAAGATCGGGTGGTAGCAACTGATGATGATTTCGCGGGCGCCATGCTGGCGGAGGGCGTTGACCGCCGAGACGATCGTCCCCGCCGTGCTGATTTCGTCATCGAGGATGAGGCAGCCTCGGCCTTCGACTTCGCCGATGACGTGCATGGCCTCGGCCGTTTCGTTGTTCCCGTGACGGCGCTTATCGATAATCGCGAGCGGGCAGGTCCAGGCGGACGGCGAGGTCTCGGGCCCGCTTTTCGCCGCCGACATCGGTGGCGACGACGGTGTAATCCTGGAGCGCCTTGCTCTTGAAGTAGGCCGAAACCGGGAAGAGGGCGTTGAGTTCATCGAGCGGGACGTTGAAGAAGCCCTGGATCTGCCCGGCGTGGAGGTTCATCGTGAGGATTCGGTCGGCGCCGGCGGTTTCGAGCATGTTCGCAATGAGGCGAGCAGTGATCGGGACGCGCGGCTGGTCCTTCTTGTCGCTGCGGCCGTAGGCGTAGTAGGGCACCACTGCGGTGATCCGGCCGGCCGAGGCACGATGGGCGGCGTCGATCATGATCAACAGTTCGAGGATCGAGGTATTGACCGGGGTTACGAACGGCTGGACGAGATAGACGTCCTTCTGGCGAATATTCTCCTGGAACTGGACGAAAATGTTCTCATTCGAGAACTCGAAGACATCGACCTTTCCAAGTGGGCGATCCATGCGCGCGCAGATGGCTTCGGCCAGCTGCGGGTGGGCGCGGCCGGTGAATATCGCTAGGTCGGTGTACACGGCGTCGGCTCCCGGCATAGGTCTTCAAGGCGAATCTACCGTTTAGCGGCGCTAAAGGCGAAACAGCGACCGGCCACGTGGGGCCCTAAGTCACCCCGCGCGCCTTCAGTCCCTCGATCTCCTCCACTGAGAACCCCAACTCCGCCAGCACCTCCGCTGTGTTTTCACCGGTGAGCGGTGCGTAACGGGCGCCTTGGCGGGGCAAGCCATCGATGTTCAGCGGGTGGTTGATGATGACCTCGGCTTCGACGCGCGGATCGGTTGGCGGCGCGACGATGTTGTTCGCGCGCAATTGCGGGTCGTGAGGGAGATCCTGCATTTCGGCGACGAGGGTGACGGGCACGTCGTTCTCGCGGAAAGTGGCGAGCCATTCCGCGGCCGTTCGGCTGGCGAAGAGTTCCCTGAGGATTGCGACGAGTTCGACGCCATTTTCGAGGCGTGCCGGCTGGTCGAGGAAACGGTCATCGGCAAGCAGGTCGTCGCGGCCGGCGGCGATGAGCATCGCGTCGAACTCGACCTGGGTCCGAACCATGTACAGCTGAAGGAGACGGCGGTCACTGGTCTCGTAGAGGACGCGGTTGGGAAAGCGTGGCGGTGGTGGCGGATCTTCCCGAATGGGAAACTCGGCGCCGATAAGAGCGCCCTGGCCGAGGCATGCGTTCGACCAGATGCCGTTTGCGAGGAGGCTCGTATGCACCTTGCCGCCCTTGCCCGTGCGCTCACGGCGGAGGAGGGCAGTGACGATAGCGGCGTAGAGAGAAACCGCGGTGGGGTGGTCGCCCATGCCTGGGACGGAGCCTCCCGGTGTTGCTCCGGGAGCCCGGACGCGGTCCATCAGGCCGCTCCGAGCCCACCAGGCGACGCCATCGAAGCCTTCAAGCTCGGCATCCGGACCGTACTCGCCGTAGGCCGTGAGCGAGGCGTAAATCATGCGCTCGTTCTCCGGGGCGAGGTCTTCGTAGTTCAGGCGGAGCTTGCGGCGGGTCGGGAACGGCTGATTGGTGATGAAGACATCGCATTCGCGGACGAGGCGCATCATGATTTCGCGGCCTTCGTCGCTGGCGAGGTTGAGCGAGATGCTGCGCTTGTTGCGGCCGTCGCACATCCACATGTAGTTGACCGGCGGCGGCGGGACTCAGAGGGCCGTTCGAAAGCGCGCGGTAGGGGTCGCCGGCGCCGGGAATCTCGACCTTGATTACGCTGGCGCCGAAGTCGGCGAGGATGGTGCCGGCGACGGGACCGGCAATCCAGGTGCCCGCATCGACGACTTTGAGGCCGGAGAAGAGGAGGTCTTCGGGTTCGGAAGGGCTAGTCATAGTTGGGGAATCCTACCGGCTGCAAGGGTGGGAAGCTGCACGCCATCCGCGCCCTCGTTCGGCAGCGCCACCAGCGAACCCGGGGTGGTCATGCTAATTTGGCCGAAGTTACGCGAGACGTTCGCCGAGCGCGAAACGATATTCCAGGGCTGTCTCCGTGGAAAGGCCGAGTTGCCAGAACAGCGTCGTTACGTCGCCATGGTGTCCGCGTTCATGGAGGAGGAGGTGGGCTACCAGTTCGCCCCTGGAATAACTCATCACGTCGCCGTCAACATCCACTTCGCGTCGCGCTGCCAACTCATCATCGCTCCAGGCGGAGAGCATCCGCTCAAGGTTGTTCCTGTGAGCCAGGCGCCGGGCTTCGACATCCTCGATCGTGGCGAACTCACGGTCGCTGATTCCCGGGAGGTTCTGGGCCTTCAGCTCTGAGATGGCTGGCAGCCAACGGTCGTACGCGAGCACGATGTGACTGAGACAGTCGCGAAGAGTTGGCCAACCAGAACCCGGAGCCACGCGCGTCAAATCGGTGTCGCTGGGAATAGCCTGACGAATCTGCTCCCACGCGTAGTCGTTGAGAGCAATCAGGGTGTTCAAACTCGCTTTGTTCAAGATTGCGAGTCTAGGTGGCGGTGTCGAGCGCCGCAACGCACAGGCTTCAGCTCACTTCGAATAGAAACTCGATTTCCACCGGCACGCCGGAGGGGAGTTCGGCCAGGCCGACGGCGATGCGGGCGTGGCGGCCGGCTTCGCCGAAGACGTCGAGCAGGAGCTGGGATGCGCCGTTGACCACTTTCGGGTGGTCGGTGAAGCCTTCGGCGCTGGCGACGAAGCCACCGACGCGGATGACCCGGGAAATGTTGTCCAGCGAGCCCAATTCGCCGCGGGCGATGGCGAGCGCCTGGAGGGCGCACTGGCGAGCGAGTGGTGCGGCCTGTTCGATGGTGACTTCGCGGCCCAATTTGCCGATCGATCGCGGGCGCGCCGTCCTTCATGGGGACCTGGCCAGAGACGAAAAGCTGATTGCCGCTGCGGACGCACGGGGCGTAGAGCCCGGCCGGCTTCGGCACGGGTGGAAGTTCGATTCCGAGTTCTTTCAAGCGCGCTTCGTGGCTCACTGGTACTCGCCGAGGAGGGTACTAACCACGTTTTCGAACTCTTCGGTGCTGTAGCACTCGATGACGATCTTGGCGCCCTTCTTCTGCGGTTCTACCTTCACGCGGGTGCTCAGGGCTCGGCGCAGGCGCGTTTCGATGTCGGAGTAGGCGGAGTCACGGCGGGCGGTCTGTGCGCCGGGTGAGGACACCGAAGCGGGAGTCTCGGCGAGCGCGCGGCGGACGTAGCCTTCCGTATCGCGGACGGAGAGCTTGCGCTTCACCACGTCGCGCCAGGCGGTAACGCGGCCACGGCCTTCGGGAAGTCCGAGGAGGGCGCGGGCGTGGCCTTCGCTGATTTCGCCGGCAACGAGGCTTCGACGAATTTCGGATTCGAGCTGTAACAGGCGGAGAGCGTTCGCGACGGTCGCGCGGTTCTTGCCGACACGCTTTGCGACCTCCTCCTGCGTGAGGCCGTACTCATCGACGAGGCGGCGGTAGGCCATCGCTTCTTCGACGGCGTTGAGGTCGGCGCGCTGGATGTTTTCGATCAGCGCGAGTTCGAGAAGCTCGCTATCGGCGGCCTGGCGGACGACCACGGGGACGGTTTCCAGACCGGCCAGGCGGGCAGCCTGGAGGCGACGTTCGCCCGCGATGAGGAAGTGGCCACCATCTTCATCGCGGCTGACGATGAGCGGCTGGATGATGCCGTGCTCGCGGATCGATTCGGACAGCTCGCGCAGCTTCTCGGGCTCGAAGTTGGTGCGGGGCTGTTCCGGGTTCGGCGAAATCAGATCGATGTCGAGCTGTTCGGGGCCACGTGCCCGGACAGGAGTTGCTGGTGGCGCAGCGACAGGCGCCGGCCGGCGTTCGGGCTCAGGTTCGCGACGGGCAATGGGGGTGGGGGTAGGGGCCGCTTCCTCGCGGGGGGGCGGGGGGGCCTGCGGCGCCTCGCGTTCCATTTCCGGTTCTGGTTCAGCAGCGGGGGCGGCCGGGCCACCGAAAAGGGCATCGAGCCCGCGTCCTAGTCCACGTTTTGGCTGTGTCATGCGGCCACTCCTGCGCGTTCCAGTAGTTCCAAGGCGACGGCATCGTAGGCGGTCGCGGAGCGGCCACCCTGGTCGTAGAGGAAGATGGACTTCCCGTGGCTTGGTGCTTCGCTGAGGCGGACGGAGCGCGGAATGATCGTCCCGAAGGTCTGGGGGAAGTGGCCGCGTACCTCTTCGACCACCTGCTGAGACAGGCGCGTGCGAGCATCGAACATCGTCAGAATCACGCCGAGGACGTGCAGGCGTGGGTTGAGGTTTCGCTTTACGAGTTCGAGGGTTTCCATCAGGCGGGAGAGGCCCTCGAGGGCCATGTATTCGCACTGGACCGGGATGATGACGGCGTCACTCGCGTTGAGGGCGTTGATGGTCAGCAGGCCCAGCGACGGCGGGCAATCGATGAGGATCCAGTCGTAGCTGTCCTTCACGGTGGCGAGGGCGTTGGTTAGGCGGCGCTCGCGCGCCATGACCGGGACGAGTTCGACTTCGGCGCCAGAGAGTTCGGCGCTCGAAGGAACGATGCTGACGTGTTCGACTTCCACCGGGACGATGCACTGCTCGAGCGGGATGTCATCGAGGAGGGCATCGTAGGTACCCATGACTCCCTTGCCGGAAACCCCGAATGCGCTGGTCGCATTGGCCTGCGGGTCGAGGTCGACAAGCAAGACGCGTTGACCGCGCCTGCCGAGGGCAGCGGCGAGCGAGACCGCGCTGGTGGTCTTCCCGACGCCGCCCTTCTGATTCACCAGCGAAACGATTGTTGCGCCCATCAGGCGGCCTCCCAGGTCATCCGCTCTTCGATTTCCTCGCGAGTAGCGATTCCATCGAGACCGGGTTCTTCGACAGCCAGGGCGCCCGCCGCGAGGGCGAACTCCATGGCCTGGGTCAGGTCCTCAGTTTCGGCGAGCCGAAAGAGGTACGCGCTTGCGAAGCAGTCTCCAGCGCCGGTGGGGTCGACCGGGTCGGCCGGGACCGCATCCCAATGTTCCTGCGAGCCATCGCTATCGAACAGTGTAGCCCCATTGTAGCCACGTGTCAGAACTGCCACCGCTCCAAGGCTCGCGATGTGTTGGGCGAGTAGTTCAGGTTCGGCTGTGTCTTCCTCGCTAAAGAAGGCCAGCCAGCCGGGACGAATGAATTTGTTGGCGACGGCGAGTGGGTGCGAGTGGTGAATCACCCGCTGACGCCCGGTTGTGGCTCGAAGCGGGCCCTGGAGCGAAACGCCAACGATGGAGCCCTTAAACCGCAGCGGCGCTCGGGAGAATTCGTGGAATGCAGGCGTGAAAAAGACGACATCGGGCGCCTCATCCGGCAAAACGTGCGAAACGACGCGGAGCGGGCTACCTTCGGCCAGCAGGAATTGCTTGCGGCCGCCCTGCGAATCATACGTGTTCTGGTAGCGGGGAAGCTGCACGTTTCGGTCCGCACGCAGATCGAGCCCGGCGAGAACCGATTCGTCGAAGTCAGGTTCCAGGTTCGTGACCAGGGCAACATCGGCGTCGAGGGCGTGAAACGCACGTGCAGCGAAGAGCGACGGGCCTCCGGGCGTCCATCCACCATCGGATGTACGGTCCAGGGCGACGTTGCCAGCGACCAGTACGTGCGTTTTGAAAGCCCTCCTACTGCTTCAGGCTGATGACGACCTTTCGATTATCGCCCTCACCGACACTATTCGTCTCGAGTTCCGGATCTTCAGCGAAGATCATGTGGATCAAGCGACGTTCGGAAGCCGACATCGGCTCGAGGGTAATCGGGTTACTGGATTCGCGAACGCGGTCGGCCATGCGGTTGGCCATGTTCACGATTCGCTCCTCGTTGCGGTGCTTGTAGTGCTCGACATCGATCGTGACGCCACCCCTGCCCGGGTACTTTCGACCCAGGATCAGGTTCACCAGGTACTGCATCGCGATGAGCGTATCGCCACGGCGGCCGATGAGCAGGCCGAGGTCTTCGCCTTTGATGTCGATCACCGCGAGGACCGAACCAAGCCCGTCGCCGGCCGTAACGGGCTCGCGAATCGAAATTTCAGCGTCGATATCGAAGATGCGCAGCAGGTCGTCGACGATCTGGGCAGCGTTATCGACTTCGACCGCGTTGATATCAGCCGCGATCGGCGGTTCGTTCTCACGAGACGAACGCTCGCGTGGTGGTCGCGGGGGCCTCTGCGGGCGCTGCCCACCCTGTCTCGTCGCCGCCGCCGCCGCGAGAGCCTCGACCGCGTCGGCCTTCGCCAGAATCGCGGGGTGGATCGATCTCCGACAGGAGCGGTGCTGCCGCCGCCGCTGCCTCGGACGAAGTCAGCGTCGGTCATTTTCGGCTGAGGTACTTCGAACCCGGCTCGGCCGGAATCGCGGGATCCACGACGATCGAGCCACCGCCGCCCGAACGATTCTGTCCGGCACCGGTGGCACCACCGCTACTGCGACCCTGACCCTGACCTTGCCGGCCACGGCCACCGCCATCTCGACGTTGTCCGCCACGTTCGCCCTGGCGTGGAATGCGGGTGTCTGGGGCGTCCGCCGCTCCCGACGCGCGCCCGCCTCCCGCGAGGCGTGTGACGCGTACTACGGCGTCCTGGGCGCCACGACCGAAGAGGCCGCCACGCTTTCCTTCATCAAGTACAACGAACTCGACCTCTTCGAGGCGAGCTCCGAGTTTGGGCGAGCGCCTTGTTACGGGCGTCTTCGACGGTTTTGCCGCTTGCTTCGGCCTGATCCATTGATTGTCCTCAATTCACGAGCAGGAGTGGGGGATCCGCGTTCGTCCCGAGCGGAGAGCGCGGCCTGAGGCGCGGCGACGGGTGTGCGCGCCTTGAAAACGGGTTCGAGTCCAAGAGCCGGGAAACCATAGGTGAGGATATTGAAGCCGATCTGAGCGATCGAGTTCACCACCCAGTAGAGACTGACGCCTACCGGGAAGCTGAGTGCGAAGAAAGCAAACATGAACGGCAGCATCACGTTCATCATTTGCTGTTGCGCTTTTACCTTGTCATCGGTGGATGTGGTAACCGTGGTCTTGGACTGAACGAAGGTGGTTGCGGCCACGAGAGCGACGAAGATGTAGCCAACGATGCTGTCGCCGCCGTTGCCGCGAAGGTCCACGCCGAGGAAATGTTCCTGGAGCGGGAGGGCGTGCTGGAGAAAGCTCCAGTCGTAGATGTGCCCTGAGAGCTTCTCGAGGGCTTCTGGGGAGTTCGGCAGCGCAATGCGAATGGCGCTGTAGAGACCGATGAAAACGGGGAACGTGAGAAGAAGCGGGCCAAGGCAGCTGATGGGGTTCGTACCGGATTCCCGGTAGAGCTTCATCACCTCTTCCTGGCGTCGCTTGGGGTCGCTGTACTTCTTGTTAACTTCCTGGATTCGCGGCTGCAGCGACTGCATGGCGCGCGTGCTGTGTAGCTGTCGCAGTGTTAGCGGGAAGGTCGCAGCACGAACGAGGATGGTGAACGCGATGATTGCGAGGCCGAAGCTGCCGCCAAGCAAATGCGTGAGAAAGACCAGCAAGTTCACGAGCGGGTTCAGAGAGCAAGAGGGTGAAGACTTCGCCGATCACTTCTTCACCCCGCTCAACTCGACTGGAACCACCTTGAGGTTCGCAGGTTCCGCCCGGAAGAGCTTCCCGTTCGTAGTCGAGATGTACGCAGCGCCATCGCGAACAACGAGATCGGCGCGGACGGTACCGGCGTCCGCGAGCGGGACGCGGTTGAGCACAGTGCCGTCTTTGATACTGATGAAAGTCACTACCGGCTTCCGGTCCGCGACGATGAGCACATCTCCGATGATCGCAGGAGCAGCGCGAACGTGCTCCCCTCGACTGACGCCGGATCCCACAGGGGCTGTGACCTGGCCACTACTTATGTCGAGTCCAAACACGGAACCAGAGAAGTCGCCGAAGAAGAGCTTGCCATCGGCAACGGCGGCATTACTCCAAACCCAGTCTTTCGCGGTGAAATCCGAGGCAATTGAACCGTCGGCAGTTCTCACCAGGTAGACGTGGTGATTGATGCTCGGAACAAAGAGGAGTTCGTCGTTGATTGCGGAAAGCTCAACGATCGCGCCGGAAGCTTTGAAGCCTGACCAGAGCTCAGACCCGTCGGCAAGGGAAAACGCGTGGAGGCCGCCGTCAGTTGTGGCGGCGAATACCGCATCTCCAACCACGACCGGGGCGGCCCAGATTCCTCGGCCGAGCTTTTTGGGCTGCTTCCCAACCTGGGGCAGGCGTCCCATCGCTCTTCTTCCAACCGTACAAACGCCCTTCGGTGGTGCCGAAGTAGAGGTTATCGCCGCCCAAAACGATGCCACCGGCAAGGTTTCCGCTGATCTTCTGCTTGTTTCCATCGGCTGTGGGCCAAACGGGTCGTCCGTCGTCGGTTCGGAGGGCAAACACGCCTGCAGCAAACGTCCCGAGGTACAGACGATCCCCATCAAGGATAGGTGCGCCGTAGATAGCCTTGAGGTTGAGTTTATCGTCTTCCTTGCGGTCTTTGTCCGGGAACGTCCAATTGGCGGTCGCAGAATCGCCATCGACAGTCAGGGAGGAGAGTTTTCCCTTGGAAGTCGTGAGATAGGCGGTATCGCCGTCGAACACGACGGAAGCCCACCCAGAAGGGTTGAGGACCTTCACACAGGACGAGAGCAGAGGAAGGGAAAGAAGCGCCAGGATAAGGATGGCGCTGCGCCGTAGATTCACCGGGTTATGGTAGGGGCGGGAGTGCTTATGGGGCAGTGGGCACCGTTTCACGTGAAACCATTCCGGCCACAGAACATATGTTCTGTGTTTCACGTGAAACACTGAGCTCTAAACAGAAACTCGGCGCGCAGACGAGCAAGATGTTTCACGTGAAACACTGGCATCTTCGGTGCAGTTGCATGAGGGTGCAGGACCACTGCAGACCTAAGAACTCCGACGCCGGCAACCACTCCGGGAAGATTGCATTTACACCGGAGTCGCGCTCGCTGCGGCAAGAAGACGGCGAAGTCTTCCCTCCGATGTTCGTGGCTCCGGGGGTGACTGCCGCTCCGAGGGTATTCCCACCTCACAAATCGTGCGCAGCCGTCGCCTACGAATAACTCACCGCACGCTAGCCCCGCAGAGAGATGTTTCACGTGAAACAATCCTCGGAACGACACCAGGCAGGGCAACCAAACAAAAGCGAACGCCTTTGCCGCAACGAGGAACTCGTTTGCCCGAAACGCATCAACTCTCCACGGGCCATCCACTTCCCGGGGCCCAACTCAGCTGAACAACCCAACATCGCGTGACTCGCGCCAGACTCCCGAACAAAGAGTCGCTCCCTCTCCGCCTTGCCATCTGCCCAATCTCGACCAGTCACCAAACAGACCGCCACCCAGTCGTACGTGCCGGTCAACCGCTCATGAGCGAAGGCCCCTAATCGCCGACCCAGTACGAACCCCAGGAACCGCAACTGCCCAATGCCGATTGAGCCACCAGCAACAAGCAGGCGTACGAAATGCCTCTTGCGTCGCAAGCACCCCGCAACACTTGGCAACGCTCACGACTGCTCGCCAGGGTTTGTCGATTCTTCGGGTTCCGGGTGCAAACTCTGAGGGAGTCGTGCCTTCTGGGCCGGTAACGCCTCGGCTCAAGGGTGACGAGACCCGCTGAAGGTTGACACGCTCAGAACAACGCGACTAACGGCCGTCTAATCGGGGACCGGGTCGTAGCCCTGGCCACCCCACGGATTGCATCGAACAAGGCGCCGGACCGTCAGCCAGCTGCCGCGAAAAGCACCGTGACGCTGCAGTGCCTCTACTGAATAGTTAGAACACGTAGGGGTATAGCGGCATACCGGAGGCATGATGCTCCCAAAAGTCCGCTGATAGAGGTGTACGAAGCCAATGAGCACCCTGGCGATCATTGCTCGGCACCCCTCTGAAGAAAGACAGCGAGCTGTTTGCCGAGTGCGGCTTCCAATTCCGCGAACTGTGCGCTCACCGCTCCAGCCTTCGCGACCACAATAATATCGTATCCGCCGATGCCATCAGTGAAACGAGCCGCCTCGCGAAGCCGCCGGCGCATGAGGTTTCGGCGGTTTGCCTTTGGCAGCAACTTCTTGCCTACTGCAAAACCCCATCGAGAGCGCCCAATCTGGTTGGGCTTGGCCCTGACAACCAAAAGAGGCCCGTTTACAACGGACCCCTCGGAATAGGCCGAATCGAATTCAGCACCCTTGCGCAGACGGCCGAGACCTCGGCCTGGCATGCTGGACTCCCTAGACCACCGTCAGGCGCTTGCGCCCTTTGTTACGGCGGGCCTTCAAGACAAGCCGGCCGGCTCGCGACGACATTCGATTCATAAAACCATGCACGCGCCGACGCGGAATGGTGTGCGGCTGATAAGTGCGCTTGGTTGCCATGTGATCCTCCAACGTCCCTTTGGGCGCGAACATCTAAGGTAGCACGACGCAATGTTATGGTCGAATGACTGTCAATCGCCCCATGCGAGCTGGTAGTGGGCGTAGGACTCATAGATCAGCGTTACATAATTCGTCGTCTCTGAAAAGTCTATCTCTTCCACAAGGTCGGCCGGATTTACCGCTCCGGAGCTGGCCCAACGGGCCGCGGCGCCAGGTCCAGCGTTGTACGCCGCCAGGGCAATCAACGCGTTGCCATAGGCCGCCACCTGCCCGCCGAGGTAGTGCGCCCCGAACTCAAGACTCAACGCCGGGCGAAAGAGCATGGTTGGCACGAAGTCCGCCACGCCCAATTCCTCAGCAAGCGCCTCTCCCGTGGGCGGAATCACCTGGGTGAGGCCCAGTGCCCCCGCCGTCGAACCAGCGGACGGGTCCCAAAGGCTCTCTTGCCGCACGAGGGCCGCGAAAAACAGTGGATCAATGTTTGCTTTTTGCGACTCGGTATCAAGTACGGCCACATAGTCGAGTGGGTAAGCGACCCGTAGCAGGTCCGCTGGCGGTTCATGCGAAGCCACACCCGCCAGCGACCGGATGGAAACCGCCAACTGGGCGGCAACGCTGGTAAGGCCGCATCCCTTTGCCTCTTTCATGAGTTCGAAGCTGCGCCAGGTGTCCCCGCGCGCATCCTCCGCCCAGATCTCTGCGACAGCGGCCGCCGTCAAACCCGACTTCGCGAGTTCGCAGGCCGCGGTTGCCGGCGAACCGAGCGGATTCCCACCGATGCGCACTCGCAACCACCCTTCGATGGCACCCCAGTCGATTGGCCTTCCCAGGTCACGTTTTCGGTAGCTCACGTCGAACGTAGTTGCCCTGCCCAACTCCCGGGCGGCCTCGAGTCCATACAGGTCGACTGGCCCGAGAGCGATCGCCTGCTCGTAGGCCGCCACTGCCTCACTGGACTTGCCTTCCGCTAGCAAGGCCCGGCCACGCCAATACTCGAGTCGCGGGCTCGACTGACCTATCAACGAATCCCAGACGGCAATCGCCCCGGCACCATCACCATCCTCGAACAGCACAAACCCAGCGCGAAAAGCTGACTCTGTGCTGAACTCGCCGGCGGGACCATTTCGAACAATGGCCGCGTAGCGAGCGCTCGCTTCCCCCGGAGTCGCGCTCCATTCGCTCACTCGCGCAGCCCAGTACATAGCACGATGAATGTAAGGACTGTTCGCGCCACTCGCCGCGGCGATGTCGTAGTACCGAATAGCTTCAGCGTCCGTTTCCGAGGTCTTCGTAATTCGCAGCCAGGTAATACGCGCGGAACGCGACGTCTCCGGCCGTCTCCGCGGTCTCTACCGCAGGAAGCAACACATCGATCGCCTTTGAGTAGGCTCCCTGCCGGTAGTACGACAGTCCGGCTACTCCCGGGTCGATGTAATACCCACTGCTCATGATCTGAGCGATGGCGAGCTGAGCGTAGGTGGACCCAGGGCTCTCAGCGACAACAGCGCGGAGTTGATCGCCCGCGATATCAACCTCACCCGCGACCAGTGCGATTCCGGCGCGCTCGAATCTCGCCGCCGGATCCCTTGTGTCTGCGATCAACCGGTCGAGGGCGCCCTTGAGTCCCGCGACATCCCCGCTTTGGCGCTGCTTCACGACCTCCGTTCGCCGGATCAAAGTCTTAAGCGCGGGACCAACGGTCCGATCAGCGAGAAGTGAGTCCCAGATGGGTGTACCAGCGGGCAGCCACTTCGCCCGGCCCCCTTCGAACCGGTAGTACGGCTCGAGCGGAGAACCACCTGCCAGGGTTGGCTGGCTATCGAAAAGAATCGCGGCCTCAGGGTAGCGCTCGGCGTCGTTCAGGTTCCGTAGCAAAAGGTATCGCGCGCGGACGGCAACGTGGGAATCCCTGGGGGCAGCGGCCACTGCATCCTGCAGGGCGGCGAAGCCCTCCCCAGAGTCGTTGAGCGCAAAAGCGGCGTTGGAAGCGCCAACCAACGCTTCTGCCCGCTCGTTCGGGTCCTTCGACTGACTGGCGAGGGCCAGGAACGCCGCCCGAGCTTCGCCATACCGGCCCTCGCGGTACAACTCCTGCGCACTGACAACATCGGCTGTCGATGGAGACTGCGACGGTGTAGCCCCAGGTCCCGAAACCACCGTTGAGCCCGGTGTTGACGACGCTGCCGGGGTCTCAGTTGGGCGCTGGCTGCCATCGTCTTTCCAGAAACACCCGCCAACCAGCACGGCCATTGCGAGCACCGCAAGTGCGAAGGACCCACGGCCCAAGTGATTGCGCGCTCCCATCACGTCTCCGATGCTAGGTTGAAGGCATCCGACTGGGAAGCAGCCCCGCCCGCGGGAAAGGATGGGTGAACATCTGACCCAGACAGCAATCGTCCACGAATCATTGGCTGAAGCAACGACGAATCAGAATGCCTGGATCGAGATATCGCTCGACGCAGCAGCTGCGAACGTTCGTGCGCTCAAAGCGAAACTCGGCGTGACCGAACTCATCTCCGTGGTAAAGGCCAACGCCTACGGGGCCGGCGCCGCAACCCTGGCTCCGGCGCTGGAACTCGCTGGCGTCGACCGGTTCGCAGTCGTGTGGCCACACGAGGGCTACATGCTTCGGCAGGCGGGAGTGACGCTCCCGATCCTCGTCCTCGGACACGCGTTCCCGGCGGACGCGACTCCCGCCGTTCGTTCATCGCTGACGTTGACGTGCCACTCGCTGGAGCTCGGCGAAGCGCTCTCCGAAGCCGCCCGGCGAGCAGGCACCGTCGCCAAGGTTCATGTGAAGGTCGATACCGGACTTCATCGATTCGGCCTTGAACTCGACGCCGCAGTGGAGCTTGCCGAACGGCTGCGGGCGCTACCGAACATCACAGTCGAAGGCCTCACGACCCACATGGCGAATGCCGACGAGGCAGACGACTCGTTTGCCGACGTCCAACACGAAGTCTTCCGCGAAGCCGCCGGCCGGCTTCCCTGGATTCCATACCTGCACACGTCCAATTCTGCGACAGCGCTTCGGCGTACCGAACTGCACTACTCAGGCGTACGCATGGGCCTCGCGTTGCATGGCGTGCTGCCGCCGAACACGGGCGGCCCGGCAGTTCAACCGATCCTGTCGCTGCGCGCACGCATCGCTCGCGTGACCGAAGTCGCCACGGGCGAAGGGGTCAGCTACGGTCTCACCTGGCGAGCATCGCGCCCCTCACGGGTTGCGCTCATCCCGGTGGGCTACGCGGATGGGTGGCGGCGGGACCTCAGCAATCGCGGCTCCGTCCTCGTACAAGGAGTCCGATGCCCGATGGTTGGCCGAGTCTGCATGGACCAGTTCCTGGTGGATGTGACCGACATCGCAACCGTAGCCGAAGGCGATGTGGCGACGCTCATCGGTCGGGATGGGCAGCACGAAATCACCGCCAGCGAAGTCGCCGACGAGGCAGAAACCATCTCCTGGGATGTGCTGGCGTCGCTGCAGGCGCGACTCCCCCGGATTTACCACCGTGCGGGTGCGGTTGAAGCCATCGCGCCGCCCATGTGGTGAGGCGAGGCCTTCACCCATCCTTTCTCAAACTGTAATGGCGGACGGCCCCGGCGAGACGGCAACGGATGAAAGTGCTCGCCGGGATGGCCCTGCTGCTTACTGTCGCGATTTCGGGATGCAATGGCTCCTCGACTCCTAGGGACGGTTCATTCCCCACTCCGCTGGCTACTCCGGACCTCGCGACAGCGAATCCCGCGGACCTCGTCTACTGGATACAGGGCAAGACGTTCTCCATCGACGACATCCCGCAACAGGCGTACTCGTTGTTCGAGGAGATCCGGGCGAGCGACGACCCTCGTTGGCTCCCGTTCCTGCTGGACCTGGCGATCGTTCCTTCGCCATACGGCGACCGGGCCAACCAAACGCTGGTCGAACGCCTGGGTGAGCCGGGCGAGTTCGAAGCGTTCGGGTGGGTTGAGCAACGCGGCCGCCTTTCTCCGAAGGACGACCCCGACGGCTATCTCGAGTTCAAACAGGCCCTGTTTTCAAGCATCCAGCCGGAGATTGGGGCGTTTATCGATCCCAACGCGAAACGAACCATTTCGGCGCAGGAGATTCTCTGGGGTGGCGTACGCGTAGATGGGATCCCGCCGCTGGAACACCCGGCCTTCGAAACTCCAGACAGTGCGGCTTCGTGGATGCGTTCGGATGACCAGGTGATCGGCGTCGAAATCAACGGCGACGTGCGCGCGTATCCCAGACGGATCATCGACTGGCACGAGATGGTGAACGACACCATTGGTGGCGTACCAGTCTCGCTGGCGTACTGCACCCTCTGCGGGAGCGCGATCCTGTACGACGGCCGAGTGGGCGACCAAACGTACGACTTCGGCACGAGCGGGATGCTCTACCGCTCGAACAAGCTGATGTACGACCGCCAGACGCGTACGCTCTGGCAGCAGTACTCCGGCACGCCGGTGTGGGGCGACCTGGTGGGTACCGGCACGAAGCTGAAAGCCCTGCCCGTCACCCACACCTCCTATGGAGAATGGCTGGCGGAACACCCTGACACGAAAGTGCTCTCCATCGATACCGGCTTCCGGCGCAACTATGGCTCCGGGATCGCCTACCACGACTACTTCGCGAGCCCGAATCTCATGTTCCCCGCTCCAGACCTGTCGGGGCCTCTGCAGGCGAAGGACGTGGTCTATGTGGTACGCGGAGATTCGGAAACGGTCGCGTACCCGGTGCGACTGCTCGACTCGCAGGGATTCCTGCTGGACACCATCGATGGAAAGCCCGTCGTCGTTATCGCGACTGGTGATGGCAGCGGAGGCCGGGCGTATTACGCTGAAGGGGTTACCTTCGGGGAGTTCGACCGGAAGAAGCGGCAACTCACGGCGAAGGATGGCTCCAAGTGGGAAGTTACGGAAACTGCACTGGTTTCGAAATCAGGGAACCGTCTTGCACGTCTTCCCGGGCACAACAGCTTCTGGTTCTCGGTGATAAACCACACGGAAGATGGACGGCTCTACCAACCGTGACCAGCATTTAGCTGGCGGCAGCTTCTCGCGCCGCTTTGAGGCTTGCGACGACTGTCTCCAGAAACTCGTGGTCCCCGAGGATCGCGTGTTCTGGCACGTACATGCGGCCGTAGCGTTCGAGATAGATGAGCTGTTTCGAACTGAGGAAGTTCGAGCGCTGGAAGCTGTTTTCGTGGTAACCGTCGTCGAACGCAACCTTGTGCGCGCGAGCAGCGTTGCGCAGGCTCCGGAAGCGCGCCCGAAAGCCCTGCTTCGGCGGCACATCTCGCCCGGCCATGCGATACACCTCGTCCGGGCCGGAAAAGATGCTGGCCATGCTGACATCGCGCAGTGGAAGCGTAAGCACAGGCTCCATCATCGAACGGACGACTCTGTGAATTTCTTCGTCAGAAAGGCCGAGGCCCTCGCGTAGCGTGACCCCCTGGGCCTTGATGAGCGTAGCGGTAATGGTGTCCCATGCCGACTCATCGCCGAGTGAGGCTTCGACCAGCTTCTGCATGAGTGTCTGCGTTTCGGGGTCGAGCTGGGCGACGATTCCCCAGTCGAGCATGCCGAGACGGCCATCCGTCAGCGCGAGCAGATTCCCAGCGTGGATGTCCGCATGGAAGGTGCCGGTGTGCACCGCCGTGAGGATCCAGGCTCGCAGCAGTTCCCGGATGAGACCCTTCGGATCCAGCCCCAGGTCTTCGACCATGGAGAGGTCGTCGATCGGCACGCCGTCGAGGTACTCCATCGTAAGAACTTGCTGCCCGCTGAACTCCGGGTAGACCTTTGGAACCACAAGCAAATCGAGGTTGAAGTCTTCGAAAAGCACGCGGAAGTGGTCCATGCTCCGCGCCTCGTTGCGGAGGTCGAGTTCTTCGCCGATCTGTTCTTTCAGCCCGTCAAGGTAGCTGACCAGCGAGAACGCGGGCTCGTTTCCCAGCCGGGAGAGTCCGCGAAAGAATGGAATCATCAGGCTGAGATCCGCAGAGACAACACGGCCGAGGCCGGGCCTCAGGATCTTCACCGCGACCTTTTCGCCGGAGTGAAGGGTGGCGCGGTGGACCACCGCCATCGAAGCGGCCGCGAAAGGCCTCTTTTCGAACGTCGCGAATGCCTCTTCGAGCGTTTTCCCCGACTCCGTTTCGAAGATGCGTCGCACTTCGCGGAAGCGGACGCCGGGGCCACGGTCGAGGGTGCCGCGGAATTCATCAGCCACGGTTGGGCCAACCACCGCTGGCGCCGAAGCGATGAGCTGGGCGAACTTCACGTAGGTGGCGCCGAGTTCTTCACAGGCACGGCGAGCTCCGCGGCTGATGGCGACACTCTTTGGTTGTTTTCGACGGACGATGTCCAGGGTGGCCGGGGCGAAATGGCGTCCGAGCACCGCGAACGTCCGAACAAATCGCTGTGCGCGGAGGCCGAACCCGGGGTGCGGCATTTCGATCGGGACGGGCGCCCAGCTTCGCTCTGTCATTTGTGAAAATTGTAGCAGACCTGCCCGGCACCACTCGGAAAGTGGCTACCAGATGGTGCGGAGCCCTGGGAGTGACTGAAGGCGCTCATCGGCGGTAACGAGAGGAACATCCAGTTCCATCGCTGTCGCTGCAATCAACTGGTCGGCCGGGTCCATTGGTCGTCCGAGCGAGAGTTGGGCCGCTCGCAATCCAATTTCGGGTGTGAGCGGCTGCACTTTGATCCGCGGATCGGAAACCAATTGCTCAACAATAATCTCGAAGCGCTCGGAACCGAGTCGAATGCGGTCACGCGTGACCAGCATGGCCAGTTCCCAAAATATGATCGCTGGAAGTCGAAGTTCTGATTCCCGTTGCATCGACCTGACGGCTTCTCTGGAGAGGCGCCGCGGTTCGGCGATCGACCAGATAACGACGTTCGTGTCGAGGACGATCACTTCATCGCTTCCCACTCAACGTCGATCGGCGTTACGACATCGCCGATGTACTCGAACAAGTGGGAGAGGTCCGGGAATGGCCACTTGTCGACATCCTTCTTCTTAGCAAGCGGTACCAGTCTGGCTACCGGCTTACCACGCTTCGTCACGATGACCTCTTCGTCGAGCTCGCCCACCTCGTCGAGGATTGCCAGGCATTTCGCCTTGAACTCACCGGCTGCGATTGTGCGTGTCTTCCTGACCATGGTCATATCGTAATGGTCACGAAGGAGGATTCGCAATTGCGCGCGAATACGAACGCCCTATTTCAGCTTCTTGAGATGACCACTTAGCAGCTTGTTAAACGCCTCGGGCGCCTCGAGGTTGGAGAGATGCCCGGCACCATCGATCATCTCGAACCTGGCCCCTTTGATGCCGTCGGCCAGCGGCTTTGTCGCCGTGGCTGGAATCAAAGTGTCGCCGGTCGAGCTAATTACGAGAGTCGGTACCTTCACCGCCGAGAGTTCACCAGTAAAATCCGGACGCTCGGCCATACCGAGCGAAGCGGCCGCGATCGAGTTCGGGGACTGGTCGGCAATAAAGCCCTTCACGCGCTGCCACAGTTCCGTGCTCGCGCCTTGCGAGAGCAATGGGGGTGGGGCGTCCGCGAGGAATGCGTTGCCTTCGGCCCGCAGCCGAGTGGCTAGCTGCGCCCTTCGCTCCTTCGCGGCCTCGTCATCCGCATCGGCCTTCGTATTGGCGAGTACTAACCCTCCGACCAGTTCCGGGTGCTGCCTCCATAGGGCGAGCGCCACGTATCCCCCCATCGAGAGGCCGCAGACGAGCGCCCTGCGCATTCCGGCGCGATGTGCCGCGCTTGCGGCGCGGTCGGCGGCGGTGCTCATGCTCATGACGGTGCCGACGGGCTGTGTGCCCCCGAAACCGGGCATGTTTACCGCGACGACCTTCGTCTCAGGCGCCAGGGCGGCGCGCTGCGGCTCCCACATCCGCGCGTCCAACGGAAACGCATGGAGAAACAGCACCCCATCGACGCCGCTCACGCGAGTCGCCACTGGACGAGCGTGACGTTCTCCGCGTCGTGGTCCTCAAACACCGCCTCGACGGCCGCACCAATCTGGACGTCCTGCATCGCGTCCCCCAAGAGGTTGCCGACCATCCGGACGTTTCCCGCTTCCGGGAGTTCGACCAGGACGACGAGGTACGGGCAGGCCTCCTTCAGGGCCGGGTGAACGGGGTGCCAGATGCGTTCGTAGCTGTAGACGACGCCCTTGCCCGAAACCTTGTGCCAACCTCGGTCGAGGGAGTGGCACTGGTAGCAAAGCCATTCCGGGCCCCATTGAAAGCCTTTGCAGGCATTGCATCGCTGCACCACGAGTTCATGCCGCCGCGTCGCCTCCCAGTACTCGCGGTCGAGACCATCGACGGCCGGAGCAGGCAGCGGAAGACCAGAAGGAAGATAAGGCGCGGTTTCTGTAGTCACTTCGAACTCCCTGCGGACGTGTGAATGGCATTCATCGGCGGAGGATGAGGCTGCTGACCGGCTGGACCATGGGGCCGGAACAGACCATCGAGATCTCGGCGTCGGTCACCTGGGCGGTTGAGGTCCGCCGCAACTGACGCACAGCTTCGGTTATAAGCTCCAGGCCGTGCATGTAGCACTCAGCGAGATTTCCACCGCTGGTGTTCAGCGGAAGCTTCCCGCCCTCAACCTTGAAGTTCTCCAGAGTCATGAACTCTTCGACTTCATCGGGCTCACAGAAGCCGTGCTCGACCAGGCTCATCATCACGCCGCCGGTGAAGTTCTCGTACGACTGACAAACGTCCACGTCCTTCGGACCAATGCCCGCCTGGCCGTAGAGCCGAGACGCTACTGTTTTGAAGTTAGACGTGCCGTAGTCGGGGGCGTTGTGCGCCGTGGCGGCCTGTCGGTAATCGGAACCCTGGGAAGCGGCCATAACGACCGCCGGGGTGTGACGGAGGTCCTTCGCTCGCTCGGTGGTGGTGAGAATCACAGCTGCGGCGCCGTCGTTCTCCATGCAGCAATCGAAGAGGCGGAACGGCTCAACGATCCAGCGTGAGTTCTCGTAGTCCTCTTCCGTCAGCGGGCGGCCGTGCATCACCGCTCGAGGATTCGTCTGCGCGTGGTGGTACGAAGCGAGAGCGATCGCCTTCTGCGGTTCATGGCTGATGTGGTGGTCGTACATGAAGCGCTTCACGCGCATGGCAAACGTCTGCGCCGGCGACATGAGGCCGTACGGCTGGGTGAAGGCGGGACCACCAGAGACGGTCTTTGCCTGCGAGCCTTGTCCGAACCTGCCGAACTGGCCCTGGGCCAGCCCGCGATAGACCACCACGTACTTCGAATAGCCGGCGACCAGTGCCGCTGCAGCATTCGCCACGGCGCCGCTGCCACCTCCACCACCGCCGCCCCAGAACATGTTCGAGAAGCTCAGGTCTTTCGAACCGAGGGCGGCGGCAATTCGCGGAGGGTCGTTCCGGTCGTTGCTGTAGCTCGCGAAGCCATCGATATCGCGGACATCAATGCCAGCATCTTCGGCGGCGGCGAGGATGGACTCGATGGTGAGCTGGAATTCGCTCCGATCGGCTGCGCCTCGCTTGTAGTAGGCGGTCTCGGCGATGCCGACGATCGCGACCTTCCCATTGACCGTGTTTTCGGACATGCCTCACCTCCAGCCCCTCTCCACGGCATGGAGAGGGGAGTCCTTGCGCGTCGTCTAGACCTGCGAGTAGCCGGAACCTTTTCGGTCGATACCCGTGCCCTTGCCATCCTTGATCCAGCCGAATTCCTGCAGGATTTCCTGGCTGTAGGTGACGCGGCCGGTGACCTTGTCGAGGGGTTCCGTGGCGAGGAGGAGGGCCGATTTGGCCATCAGTTCCGGATGTTCACCGCGGGGGTCATCCATTCCCGTGACCAGGTGATGGTGGACGGTGCCCGGAGTGGGAACGACCTGCGACGGCGAAACGCAGGTGACGCTGATGCCGTCGTTGTAAACCTCGGAGGCGAGTCCCTGGGTGAAGCGCTCGAGGGCCGCCTTCTCGGCGCCGTAGAGGGTGCCGCCGCGGCCGAAATCGCCCTTGTACGGGCCGCGGCCCGGGCCGATGGCCGCGCCGCTGGAGATGTTGACGATCGAGCCAGCCTTCCGCGGGAGCATGTCCTGGAGGACGAGCTGGCTGAAGTAGAACGGCGCGTGGAAGTTCACGCCGATGGAGCGGTGCCACTTCGAAACCGGGTAGTCCTTGATAGGAATGAAGTAGGTAAGGGCCGCGTTGTTCACGAGGACATCGATTGGTCCGTAAGTCTCGCGAGCGAATTCGACCGCGTGGACGCACTGGTCGTAATCCGAGATATCGGCAGCATAGGCGGTGGCTTCGCCGCCCGATGCCTTGATGCCCTGGACCGTGTGCTCGAGAGAGCCTTCGAGAACGTGGTCGCCTTCTTTGAGCGTGCGGGCTACACAGACAACCTTGCCGCCTTCGGCCGCGAAGATTTTGGCGATTTCAGCGCCGATGCCTCGGCTGGCGCCCGTGACGATGACCGATTTGCCATCGAGTTTTCCCATCTGGGACCTCCTTACGTGTACGTGAGAGTTTGCCGGCGGAGTCTACTGCATTTTGGATTTGGAGCGGCTATCCGGTGTTTATCCGGAGCTGCGGACGCGATTTGGCTGGATTGTGAGGGTGACCCACATTTCTGGCTTCGCGAGCCAGGAGCGAAGCGTCTCCTCCGCCTTCGCTGGCTCGTAGTACCGGTGAGTCAGCCGTTCGATCAAGGCAACCGTCCCGTCGTCGGAGATCGAGCAGTCGCCCTCGATGGTGGCCCAGCGCTCGGGGACGCCGACCGCTTCTTCGACGCAGAGCGCGACCCGGGGTTCGGCAGCGATGCGTTTCGCCTTGCGAGACGTGCGGCTGGTGAACATCCGCGCGACCTCGCCGTCCCATTCGAACCAGATCGGAATCATCGTGGGCGCCCCCGATTCTTGAAGGTAGGCGAGCTTTGCGATGCGCGTTTCGCGGAGGAACTGATCGAGGTCTGCCGGGGGCATCGATGTCATCTGGTCTCCGTAATCAATGCAAGAAGTGTTCGGATTCTAGGGAACGGGCCGAATTCCCGCGCCCTGAAGGTTTGGGCCGGTAGGATTCGGGGAGCACTGGCGGGGATGGCACCATGCGACTTTTCCTTGATACAGCTTCGATTGACGAAGTACGGGCGGCGGCGCGCTTCGGCGTGATCAGCGGCGTGACGACAAACCCGAGCCTGCTCGCGAAAGAAGGCGGCGTCAGCTACAAGCAGCGCATCCAGGAGATTGCCTCGGTCATCGACGGACCGATCTCGGCGGAATGTGTCTCGCGCAAGGCCGATGACTTGCTCGTTGAGGCGCGCGAACTCGCCAGCTGGCACAAGAACGTGGTCGTGAAGATTCCTATCGACGCCGAAGGGCTTGAGGCGATCCATCGCTGCAGCGAGGAGGGCATCAAGATCAACGTGACCCTGATCTTCTCGCCGAACCAGGCGCTACTGGCGGCGTTGGCTGGGGCGGCCTTCCTTAGCCCGTTCGTCGGGCGACTCGACGACGTGAGCTACGACGGGATGGAGTTGATCCATCAGTGCGTGAACCTGGTGGAGACGCACAACCTGCCGGCACGCGTGCTCGCAGCGAGCCTGCGGCACCCGCTGCATGTGGCCCAGGCGGCGCAGGCGGGAGCACACATCGGCACGATCCCGGCATCGCTCATCCCGCAGATGCTGAAGCACCCGTTGACGGACATTGGGATCGACCGCTTCCTGGCGGACGCGAGGACCGCCGGGCTCATCTAGCCGGTGACCAAGCGCGACAAGGATATCAATTGAATCCTCGATCCACGGAACGACTCGAATATCGATTTTGAGTTGCTGGTTACGGTACTCAGACGGCTGGGCTATGACGTACGAGTTCGCGGGAGTCACTTTGCATTTCGGCGCGCCGACGTGGGCGTGCGGATAACACTTTCGGCGCACGGGAAGCGGGCAGTGCCGTACCAGGTCCGCCAAGTGCGTCATGTTATTCTGAACTTCGAAGTGTTGGAGCCGGACGCATGAAGTACGAGATAGTCATTTACTGGAGCGATGACGACGAAGCCTACATTGCCGAAGTTCCGGAATTGCCCGGCTGCGTAACTCACGGTTCGACATACGCCGCAGCGGCATCCAACGCCCAGGAAGCTATGGAACTCTGGCTTGAAACCGCTGAGGAGTTCGGTGATCCAATTCCCGCACCCCGTCAGCGAGCCGTCAGCGCCTGACAACAGATGCCAGGTGTAATCGCACTTCTCCCCGAACCGTTCGCTGGCCGCGTTGAGACTCTCTGGGACACCATGGAGCGGGAATTCGGAGTGCCCCGAGGGTACCCGGGAGCCGTCCCGCATCTCACCTTCCATATCGGGAACCACGATCACGACACCGGGGCCGGCCCTGCCGTCGAGCGAGTCGCGCGGGCTACGGCACCGTTTACCGCCTATAGCGCAGGACTCGGTGTGTTCAGCGGCTCGCCGCCGGTGGTGCATCTCACCGTGGCGCGTTCGCCTTCGGCAGCAGCTCTCGCCGAGCAGCTCAACGCAAGCCTTGGCGCCGCGGGATTCCCATCGACTGACCCCTACTTCGCCCCTGACAAGTGGATCCCACACATCACCATCGCGCACCGCAACCTTCCGGACGCCGACCTAGGGCCACTGCTGGCATGGCTTACGAAGCAGGACCTCGCCTGGGAGATTCCGATCACTTCCGTCTCGATCGCACGGGAGACCGACAAGGGCGCCGAGATCCTTGCCACGTTTCCGTTGGGTGAGCCCTCGTAGCTGACTCCAGCCACCCCGAAACCGTGTAATGTTGTTGCTGGGACAACTACCCCGGAGGCAGAAATGCGCACGTTGAGGATTTCCCATCCTGCGTTCCAGGGCGCGCATGCCCAGGAAACCATCGAGTTCTACACGAAGGTGCTCGGTATGGAACTGGTGTTGCGCCAACCGAACCTCGACTACGAGCCTGAAGAGCACCTCTTCTTCCACGTCGGGAACGACAATTTCATCGCGTATTTCGTCCCAAAGCCGGGAGTCGACCCCGCAAGCTACCAACCGGCCCAGTCGGGGTCCGGGCATATGGACCACCTCGCGATCGACATCGAACTGGCCGACCTTCCCGGCTGGGAATCACGCCTCCGCGAGCATGGCGTTGAATTCGAAGGGCCTGTCGACCGCGGGCTATGAACGCTCCCTCTATTTCAAGGACCCGAACAACGTGACCATCGAACTGCTGGCCTGGCTCACTCCACCTCCCCAAGGAGTCCCGCAAGCAGCGCTAATCGCGCGAGCGCAGACAATCCGCGAGGGACGGGGAGCCGACTACATCCATGACGAGGATGTCCGGGCCGCCATCGCCGAGCTGGACAACTAGCCAGTTCCCGCCGTTGGAGTTGGGTTGGAACAGCGTTGGGCGCACGTTGCAGCGGGGTTGGGCAATCATGAGAACTCGTTGGGTTCGGCAGCGAACGTGCAGCGAACCTTCGCCCACGGTTTCGAATCGGCTCCGCACCGAGCCATGTCCCAACGAATAGTCCAACGCTCGCAATGACGGAATTAGCTTCGGAACTCGGAAATCCAACGAATCCCAACGGGTCACCACCATCACCATGTTTCCCATTGGCCGTTCCATCTGTTTGGATGGTTGGAGATGTTGGACGCGATCGGGATTCACATAGCCGGAGGAAACGGCGGACACGGGGTAGTGAGCTACCACCGCGAGAAGTTCGTACCCGAAGGTGGACCTGATGGCGGAGACGGCGGAAGAGGCGGCCGCGTGTTCTTCCGAGCAGTCGATGACATCTACACGCTGGAGCAGTACCGATCGAAGAAGAAGTTTCGAGCTGGAGCCGGCGGCAACGGTGGACCGAACCTTCGGACGGGCGCGCACGGCACTGATCTGTTCCTCGACGTGCCGGTCGGCACAGTTGTCCACGACGCTGAGACCGAAGACCTGATCGCCGACCTCGCGACTGTCGGTGAGGAAGTTCTTGTCGCTCACGGTGGCCGAGGCGGCTGGGGCAACAAGCGATTCGCGACCTCAACCAACCAGACCCCTGGCTTTTCACAGAAAGGCCAGGACGGCGAAGAGCTGGACGTTCGCCTCGAGCTGCGACTGCTCGCCGATGTCGGGCTCATCGGATTGCCAAATGCGGGCAAGTCGACATTCCTGGCTTCGGTCTCGAACGCAAAGCCGAAGATCGCGAACTACCCGTTCACAACGCTGGAGCCGATGCTCGGAGTGGTGAACGTTGCCTATGAGCGCTTCACGCTTGCCGACCTCCCTGGGCTGGTCGAAGGGGCGAGTGAGGGTTATGGCCTTGGCTTCGAATTCCTGAAGCACATTCGCCGCTGTCGAGTGCTGCTCCACCTGGTAGATAGCAGTTCGCCTGACCCGGTCACCGACTACGAACTGATCGAGGGCGAACTTCGTGCGTACGACCCGAAGCTGGACGAAGTGGCTCGCGTTGTAGCAGTCAGTAAGGCCGACCTTGATGAAGAGGCAGCCCGAAAGTCGGCCGACACACTCGAGGCACACCTTGGGCAACCGGTGCGCGTCATCTCGGCGGACATGGAGATTGGGTGCGAGGCGCTCGTCGCAGAATTGATGGCGCTCGTGAACGAGGAGAAAGCAAAACCGGTGGATCACTCGAGTGAGGAGATTCCGGTGCTGCGGCCAGCCTCTGAGGAGCGCTTCTCAGTCCACAAGGATGACGAGGGCCGGTTTGTGATCGAGGGATATCGAGCCGTCTCGTTCGTGCAGATGATGGACACGCAGATGGTTGGGGCTTACGACGAAATTCTTCGCCGCCTCGAGCGCTGGGGAATCGCGAAAGTGCTCCGTCGCGAGGGAATAAAACCCGGCGACAAGATGGTCTTTGGCGAAGTGACACTGGCCTGGGACGACTAAGCAGCCACCCTAAGGCTCACGGAAACGAGAATTGGCCCTAACGAATGCGCTGAATACATAGCATTCTATCGACCATGTACACGCCGCCGCACAATCGCCAGGACGATCCAGATGAGATTTTCGCGTTCATGCGGGAGTTTCCGTTCGCGACGCTCGTGACCTGCGGGGACTCCGGCATCGTTGCGACGCACATCCCCCTGACAGCCACCCGCTCGGGCGATTCGCTGCGCATCAGTGGGCATATCGCGAAGGCGAACCCCCAGGTACAGGACCTTCAGGACGGTACGGAGGCACTCGCGATCTTTGCTTCGCCGCATGGCTACGTTTCGCCGGCGAATTACGAACCCGGGAAGTGGGTGCCAACCTGGAACTACGTGGCCGTCCACGCCTACGGCACACCCAGCGTGCTCGAGAGCAGGGAGGCGAAGCTCGCGGTGCTGGCGCAGACCATTGAGGCGCACGACGTGGGCTTCCAGGCGACGTTCGATGCGTATCCCGCGGAGTTCGTGGAAGCGAAGCTGAAGGGCATCGTGGCGTTTGAGATCCCTGTAGGGCGGATCGACGCCCGCTGGAAGCTGAGCCAGGACCGGCAGCCGGTCGAGCAGGAGCGCGTCTCGCTCGCGCTGAAGCTCTCCAGCGATCCTTCGGCCAACCGGTTGGCCGCCTTCATGGATCAGCGGACTTCGGTGAGCGCGTGAGTGTCCGCCCCGACTGGATAGCCGCGATCGACGACGTGGCCGCGAACATCGAACGGAGCGAGCGCATCCCGTTTCGGTTCGCATACAAGCATGGGACGCTCGAAGCCGGCGTGTATCTGCCCGGCCGACTCGACAATCAACAGCCGCACACCCGCGATGAGGCGTACATCGTGATAGCTGGCAGCGGCACATTTGTCCGCGGCGAAGAGCAGGTGCCGTTCGGACCGGGCGACTTCATCTTCGTGCCGGCCCACATGGAGCATCGCTTTGCGGACTACACACCCGATGTCGCCGTATGGGTGTTGTTCTACGGACCTGAAGGCGGCGAATAGGAGCCCCCAAGCGCGGGCCTTGCCGTTTCGGCTACCATCCCCCGCATGCCGATTATTGAACGACCCGACGGGGCACGCATTTACTACGAAACCCGAGGCAGTGGCTTCCCCATCCTCCTGTTCGCTCCCGGGGGGATTAATTCCCAGGTCAGTTTCTGGCCACGTTCAACCATCAACCCATTCGATTTCGCCGATGAGTTCACCGTCATTGGAATGGACCAGCGAAACGCGGAGCGCTCGCCAGCGCCGCTGGAAGCGCCCACCTGGGAGAAGTTGGCCGCCGACCAGAAGGCGGTACTCGACACCCTCGGCGTGAAGCGCGCTCTCCTCTACGGGGGCTGCATCGGCGTCGCGTACATCCTCCGATTCGCACACGACTACCCCGATGTTGTAGCTGGCGCCGTCGGACAGGACCCGGTCGGATTCGCGGAAGGCGTGAACTCGCGGGCGACCTTCTTCGCGATGATGGAGCCGACGATCGCGCTGGCGAAAGAGAAGGGGATGCAGGCGGTCGTGGACGCGGCCATCGCCAACCCGCTCTTCGTGGTGAACAACGGCGCTGGACCGTTCGCTGCCCGGATACACGACGACGAAGGGTTCCGGCGCGAAGTGCTCGCGCTTTCGCCGGCCGCCTACGAAAAGCTCATTACCGACTACGACAACCAGCTCTGGGGTCGCCACATCCCGTTCTGCAGCGTCGAAGAATCGTTCGTTTCGAAATGCCAGACGCCGCTGCTCATTCTGCCGGGCAACGACGCATTCCACCCGACGCCGATCTCGCATCGCATCTGCAGCGAAGCACCAAACGCCACCTGCCTGGACGTCGATTGCCGGACGCCGGCCAAGCTCGAAGCAACCAAGCGCAAAGTGCGCGAGTTCTTTCACGCGCACTCGAAGTAGTCGGCCACTTTCCGCCTCGCGCTTCAGATGCGCTGCGCTGCCGTCACGGAAGATCAAAGGGCCAAAAGATTCCGGGTATTTTTGGGCGATGCTTTGCAGGCAGATGAGCGACCAACAGTCTAATGGCCTCTTTGTGACTCGAAAGATCAGCGTCCACTACAACGCAGGCATCCCTCGTGGCAACCGTCAGTGCCCAGTCTCGTCGGAGGCTCTGACGCCCTAGGAAGATGTTCGGCCTGAAGATGTGCGCGTCGCGCACGTCTGAATACTTCACGAAGGTGCCATGTAAAGCGAAGCCGTGTTCGAACACCAGCAGCGAAGGGATTGCTCGAATTAGACGAATCCGTCTGAATCCCAACACGATTCCAGTCGTGAAGATTGTGAGTGCGCAGAGCAACAACACGAGGTCTCCAGCGAAGAACGACGCCGTCGCCGAGATAACCCCGGAGGAGGCGAGCAAGCTAGGGAGAGTGAGACGGTTATCCCGCATTGGCCGCGAATGAGAAGCGAGCAGGAGTTGGCCGAGATCTTCGACCCCGTCGGCTCCTTGACGTTTAGAACCCGCCATCATCTCGCCCAGTGTCACGGATCGAGGTTCGGACTCGCCGGACCGTGGGATTCTACGGTACCCGTCGTTCCCTAGGAGCGGAGTCGCGGAGCTTCCCGGCCTTCTTGTAACGTCCCAGCGTTGTTGGCACACTCTCCGATCGCCGCGGGCGCCGGGTAGGCCAGACCACGGCAAGGAGATGCACACGTGATAACCGAACGACTGACTTTCCGGGCGAAGTACGGCCAGAGCGATGCACTGGTGGCCCTGATGAAAGAAGCGAACACCGTGATGCCTACCGACACAATCCTCGCGGGGCGTGTCTACACCGACTTCACCGGCACCATGTTCACCTGTGCGGTCGAGTTCGACTACGAAGACCTGAACGCGTGGGCCAAGGCGAGCCAGGGCGATTCCGCCCAATACGGATCACCCGAATTCCAGGCATGGTTCGGCAAGATGGTGGCGTGCACGGAGACTGGCGACCGCCAAATCTGGAACTCAGAAAAGTTCATTTAAGGCGAGATGCCCCGAACTGCTCTCCGCCTACAGCCCGGCGACTTCTGCATAGCGCTTGAGAGCCGGGAGGACCTTGTCGGCGGTCTCCGGACGGAGACTGAACAGGCAGCGTTCGACGCCCATCGCGGCGTAGCCTTCGATGACCTCCTTTGAAGGCGGAACGCCGAAGACCGAGACAGGCATCTTGCCGCGTCCAGCGGCTTTGGCCTTCGCCTGGAGCTCTTCGATCATCTTGGCCAGGGTCTCGCCGCTTCGGCCGCCGATCGGCATCCAGCCGTCGCCATACTCGACCACGCGGTCGAGCGTGCGGGGGCCGGCGCCGCCGACCAGGATTGGCGGATGCGGGTTGGCGGCAGGCTTCGGCCACGACCAGATGGGGTCGAAGTCGACGAACTGGCCGTGATACTCGGCCTCGTCCTTCGTCCAGATCTCCTTCATCGCGAGGATGCGCTCGCGCAGGATTTTCCAGCGGAGGGTGGGCTTGGTGCCGTGGTTCTCCATCTCCTCTTCGTTCCAGCCGCCGCCGATGCCGAAAAGGAAGCGGCCACCCGAAAGGAAGTCGACGCTGGCCACTTCTTTGGCGAGGGTGATGGGGTCGCGCTCCATGACGAGGCAGATGCCGGTGCCGACCTTCAGGTTCTTGGTGACGGCGAACGCCGCCCCGGTCGCGACGAATGGGTCGAGTGTGTGCGAGTACTCCATCGGCAGCGGCGCACCGCCGGGCCACGGCGTCCGCCGGCTGGTGGGGATGTGGGTGTGCTCTGGGAAGAAGAGTGATTCGAAACCGAGGTCCTCGCAGGCTTTGGCCAGTTCGGGCGCGGGGATCGCGTAGTCGGTGGGGAACATCTGGACGCCGAACTTCATGTGCGGGACTCCTCGGGCAGGTTGGTGCCGGGGGATTGTAGCGGGATCGGTTGGGCAGGGTACTGGAGGACATCGTGCCGCCGCCTGGGCTTGAAGCTAAGAACCTAGAACTCGAACGCATCCCCCGGCCGCAGCACCTGAAACGGCTTGCTGTACAGCTTGCCGAGGCGGTGTTCGAGGTCCTGCAGGAACGTCTCCGAGCCGTCGGAGAAGTGCGTGACCAGCAAGCGTTCGCAGCCGGCGGCATTCGCCATGGCCGCGAGCTCGGGCACGCTGGTGTGGGTCTCGGCAACTCGCGAGCCGGGTTCAAGGACAGTGCATTCGGCGAGGAACACTCCCGCGTCGCGCCCCACTTCGATGGCGGCATCGCAATACGCCGTGTCGCCGGTGTACCCGAAGACGCCGTTGCCCAACTGGAGGCGGAAGCCGTAATCCTCCTGGGCGTGTTTCGTCGGCCCGACGAAGGAGACGTCGACATCGCCGACGCTGAATGGTCTCCGCCGGGTCGTACTCGCGCGTATCGAAGATCTCGACCCAGCGGCCGGCAGTTGAGCCGCCGACATTCACCTGGAGGGCCTTGAAGCAGGCGTCGAGTGTGGCGAGGCCGCCGGGCGGGAGGAAGAGCGGGGTGCGCCATGGTGCGCCGCCGGCCATCCGCTGGCCGGGTGCAGTCGCACGGGCAACGTTGAACGGCAGCAGGTCCAGGAAGTGGTCCGAATGCATGTGGGTGATGAAGACGGCGTCGATGTCGTGGACTTCGGCGACGCTGCGAAGGTTCGCGAGCGAACCGGGGCCAGCATCGAGCAGGATTCGAGCGCCGTCCTGCTCTAACAAATAGGAAGAACAGGCGCCACCGGCGTGGGGCGCGCCGCTGGAGGTGCCGAGAATGCTGAGCTTTGCCACGTCGGAAATTCCTTTGGACAGAAGGTAGGGCAGGACCGTTAACGGGCCGCCCATTCAGTTACGGGCGCTTATGCTACGCTCAGTTTCGCCAACGTTGACGTGAGGGTAAGGCTACGGTCGGCTGGTTCACCAAGACCTTCTATTCGCTTGAAAACACGCAGTTCCGCCTGCTCTGGCTGGGAACGCTGTTTTCGTTCATGGGCATGCAAATGCAGGTCATCGCACGGGGCTACCTGGCGTTCGACCTGACCGGGAAGAACTCCGCGCTCGGCGGAGTCATGATCGCCTTCGGCATTCCCCAGCTCTTCCTTGGGCTCTGGGGCGGGGTCCTCGCCGACCGGCTGCCGAAACGGAATCTGCTGATCATCTGCCAGGTCATTGTTGGGCTGAACTCCGCGGTGGTTGCGACACTCATCGAGATGAACCTAATCGAATTTTGGATGCTGATCGTCGCGGGCTTCGTCCAGGGCGCCGGGTTCGCGTTTATCGGCCCGGCCCGTCAGGCGTTCATTGGCGACCTCGTCGACCGCCAGGCGATCGGCAATGCCGTCGTGCTTCAGCAGCTGAGCATGAACAGCTCGCGCGTTATCGGCCCATCGATAGCGGGTGCGATGATCGGCATAGCGTTCATAGGGACCGCGGGCGTGTATTACGTGACCACCCTGGGTTTCGTTCTGGCGACCGTTACGATGTTCCGATTGCCGGCGGGGAACCCCAAACCCCGAGAGGTTCCTGTCTCCCCGATGGCCGACCTGAAGGATGGGGTGAGCTACGTTCGAAAACGGCCCTCTATTGCGCTGCTGATCCTGACTTCGTTCGCGGTGATCATGATGGGGTTTCCGTACCAGTCGTTCCTGCCGTCGATCGCCAAGGATGTCTACGATGTCGGCGGCGGCGGTCTCGGAATCTTGCAGTCGTTCGGTGCGGTTGGCGCCGTCATCGCGACCTTGCTCGTGGCGGCTTACGCGGAGAGCAAGCACAACTGGATCGCACAGCCAACGCTGGCGGTGGTCTTTGGCATTTCGCTCCTTGGGCTCGGCCTGGCGCCGAACTTTTGGTTCGGCTTGATCGCGATGGTGGCCGTGGGTGCCTTCGCTGCCGGCTTCCAGGGAGTGAATAACTCGCTCACGATGCAAAGTACCGATGGGCCGTACCAGGGGCGCGTCCAATCGATCTCGATGCTCAGCTGGAGTCTTTTCGGCCTGATGTCGTTGCCGATTGGCATCGTCGCCGACCAGATAGGGATCCAGGAGACGATGGTGATCCTCGGGATCATCGTGGTTGTTTCAGTGACGCTGCTCCAGCTCTTCGCCCGAACTTCGGCTGTGATTGAAGATCGGAAGGAACGCGTCCGCTCAATCGATGCACGCCGTTCTGAAGCTGGCGCTAGCGCCGGCGGACGATGAGAGTTTCTGGAACAAGTCGAGCATGCTTCCAAACCGTTTCGTGACAGATTTCACATGGATTTCATCGGCAACCCGGGGCGGGCGAATTTCACGGGGCTATACTCACTCGGGTAGGGGGCAACACGATGAGAACCGTGTTCCTGGTTACCCGGCACCCTGATGTTGCACGTCTCGGGCCAGAATTAGAACGCGCCGGCTTCTCTGCGCCGGCCATTGCCCCTGAACGCCTCGCGAACGACGAGGTCAGCCCGACGGCCGATGTCGTCGTCCTCGACCTGCGCGATATTCCCGTTGCCGCCTTCAACATCCTCAGCGCGAACTACGCCGAAAACGGCGTCATCCTCATCGTTATCGCGGGCCCCGAACAGATGGATCGCATCGCCGTCGACCTTCCTGTCGATGACTTCATCACGCTTGCGGCGCCGCCCGAAGAGCTCGCCCGCCGAATCGAACGCGCGCTCTGGCGCAAGCACGGCGTGGACAGCGAGAACTTCGTCCGTTGCGGCGCGCTGACCCTGGACCTTTCGAACTACCGCGTGACGGTGGACAACGACCTGCTGGTGATGACGTTCAAGGAGTACGAGCTCCTGCGCTTCCTGGCGATGAACGCCGGACGCGTGTTCACCCGCGAACAGTTGCTGAACCGGGTCTGGGGCTATGACTACTTCGGGGGCGCGCGGACCGTCGATGTCCACGTCCGCCGCATCCGAGCGAAGATCGAAATCCACGGCCATGCCTTCATCGAGACGGTCAGAAACGTCGGCTACCGGCTCGTCGCGGAAGCGAAGAAGGACCCGGTCGAGTAACTCGAACTCGGCCCTTTGCGTTTCCAACCCTGCATGGAACTCAACGAGACCTTCAACACGGTCGCGGAACTGTACGACCGCGCGCGTCCTCGCTACCCGGGGACGCTCTACGACGACCTCGCGAGCCTGACACATACCGGTCCCGGCGCGCGTGTGCTCGAAATCGCTCCGGCGACCGGAATTGTGACGGTGCCGCTGGCCCAACGGGGTTACCGCGTGACCGCCGTGGAGATGGGAATGGACCTGGCGGAGGTCGCGCGACGAAACCTCATTACCTACCCGAACGCCACGGTGGAGGTGGCTCGCTTCGAGGAGTGGGAGCTTCCGCCAGAACCGTTCGACCTCGTCTGCTGCGCGACCGCATTCAGCTGGCTCGACCCGGACGTTCGGCTGGAGAAGTGCGCCGGGGCCCTTAAGCCCGGCGGGCACCTGGCGATCTGGGATACGCATCACGTCGCGGGCGGGACGAGCCAGTTCTTCGTCGACGTCCAGGAGTGCTATGAGCGATGGGACCCCGCCACGGAACCCGGACTCCGGCTAACCCCCGCGCAGGACATCACACCGAAGACGTACGGCATCGAGGATCACCCGGTCTTCGAACTGCTGGAAATCCGGGACTATGTCGTCACGCTGCCGTATACGACTTCGACCTACCTGGATGTGCTTCGTACCTATTCGCCGACGATTGCTCTGGACGAAGGGCTTCGCCACGAACTCCTGTCCTGCATCGAGAAACTCATCGACGGCCGGTACGGTGGGCGCATCAAGAAGACGTACCTGTTCCAACTGGTGCTGGCCCGGAAGAAGTAGCGCCATCAGGAGGCGCGTTGAAGGCGCTTTCGATGGTAGAGCGACGAGTCGGCTTCCTGGAGTAGGCCGCTGGGATCGAGTCCGGCTGTAAGCGTGGCAACGCCTACGGTCGCCTGGATCGCTCCCCGGCCCGTAGCGGCGCCTTCGATAACGAAATTCGCCGCCTCGAGCGCCGAGCGGATGCGGCCCGCGACCATCTCCCCGTCGGCGCGGGTGCGGTCGGGCATGATGATGGCAAACTCGTCGCCGCCGGTCCGCGCCACGGTCGCGCCGGCCGGGGAGGCATCGAGGATGGCCTGGCCGGCGATTCGAAGGGCCATGTCACCTGCCGCGTGGCCAAAGGTGTCGTTGATGCGCTTGAAATCGTTGAGGTCAACGAGGGCAATGGTGAGGGGCCGTCCGGCTTCCTTGCAGGTGCGATACTGGTCTTCCAGCTCGGAGTTGAAGTAGCGGCGGTTGTGCAGACCGGTGAGGTCGTCGCGGGCAGCGAGTTCCTGGAACCTGCGACCCCATTCCTGGTCGAGGAGGGCCTGGCGCTTTCGAGGGATCTGCGCGACAACGTTCACTATTGCGGCGATCGCCAGGTACCAGGCGCCAAAGGCGAACAAACAACCAGGGTTCGCGGGAATAGCACGCGGCACCAAAGAGCACCCAGCCCACAGCCCACGATCCGAAACCGAGGATGCGAGACATGCGCATCGCTTGCTCGACTTCGGGATGCTCCCCCACCGGGACGGATCGAATATCCATCGGGCAATCCCTTACCTTCTATTCAAACAATCGACCGAACAGCGGCAATTCCGTAGGAGATCTGCGTAGTCGAGCGATATTCACATTGCCGCACTGCGGCTGCGTTGGCGTACTGGTCAGGACTGCGGGAGGAAGTCGCGTACACTCGCTTCGCGAATGCTGTTTCCTTCGACCGCAACCCCGGAGGCGCGCCGCCTGGTCGCCGCCCGCACGGTCCGGGGTTTTGCCGACGGCCTCGTGAGCATCACGCTGGCGAGCTACCTCCACGGACTCGGGTTCTCGGCGTTTGAAATTGGCGCGATCGTGACGACGACGCTCGTCGGGTCCGCGGCGATGACGCTCTGGATCGGGTTGCGTGGGGGACGAATCAGCCCCCGGACCTCATTACTTTTTGGCACCGGACTGATGGCACTCACGGGGCTCGGTTTCGCAACCTTCACCGGCTTTTGGCCCCTGATGGTGGTCGGGTTTCTGGGGACACTGAACCCCTCGGCTGGCGACGTCAGCCTCTTCCTGCCGATAGAGCAATCGTTGCTGAGCGAGCGGGTCTCCAGTTCTCAGCGAACCTCGCTTTTCGCGAGGTACACCCTTGGCGGCAGCTTCGCGGGAGCGCTCGGGGCACTGGCGGCCGCACTGCCCGGGCCGATTTCAGACGCTCTCAACGCAAGTCTTGGCGATGTCCAACGCATGGTGTTCGTGCTCTATGCCTGCACCTCACTGCTCGGCGTCGCCCTGTACTTGCCCTTGCGAATCGTCCCGCGCCCGGCGAACGAGGTTGGGGGCCTGGGCGAGTCTCGTGGGGTGATACTGAAGCTGTCGGCATTGTTCAGCCTCGACTCGTTCGGGGGCGGATTCGTCGTCCAGTCGCTGCTCGCGCTGTGGCTGTTCAATCGATTCGACCTGTCGCTCGAGGTGACGGGCACGGTGTTCTTCGTGGCCGGGATGCTCAGTTCAGGTTCGCAACTTGTTTCGCCGATCCTGGCGCAGCGCATCGGCCTGGTCCGGACAATGGTGTTCACGCACTTGCCCGCGAACGTCGCGCTGATCGCGGCGGCGCTCATGCCGAATGCCTGGCTGGCTGTCGCGTTCCTGTTGCTCCGGATGGCGCTTTCGCAGATGGACGTGCCGGCGCGCCAGTCGTACGTGATGTCCGTGGTACCGCCGCAGGCGCGGGCTGCGGCCGCCAGCGTCACCAACGTCCCGCGGAGCCTCGCGGCGGCAGCTTCGCCGTTGCTCTCGGGCGCGATGCTCGGAGCCTCGTCGATCGGTTTCCCGCTGATTGCGGGAGGCGGCTGCAAGATTCTTTACGACCTGCTGCTACTGAGACAATTCGGCCAGGTTCGGGGAATCGAAGACGACGACGAACTCCCCGCATCGGCCTCCGCGCGGCCCTGACCGACGATTAACGTCTGCCGAGCGCGGCCCCCAGCGTAAGGACGATCGCGAAGGGCAACAGAAGTTCGGCGGCAACCCCGTAACCGTTCTGGGCCAGCGCCGCCGCCGCGAGGAGTGCAATTACGCTGCCGACGGCAAGCGTGATCGAATCTCCCACGATGAAGTCCCACCAAAACGCGAAGAACGCGACGATGTATCTCATGGCGTCACCGGTTCCGCCGGGACGATCCGCTTCGATGGGCGCTTCCTGTAAATGGCGACAAAGGCGAACGCAACCGCGGCGTAGAGAGCGACGAGGCCCACCAGCATGCCGTCTTCAAGCGTCCATTCGATGCCGATGCCTTCGCCCGCCCAGAACGTCCCGAACGCGGTCAGCATCACGCCGACGGCGAACTTGATGTGATTTTCGGGTACGCGTGCCAGCGGTCGATGGATTACAAGGCCGGTGCCAACGACGAGTATCAGCCCGACTGTCGCGCCAGCCACCGTCAGCCCGTAGCTGCCGTGGTTCGCGCCGAAGGTCAGACACGATGAAGGCGACCTCGAGACCCTCGAGGAAGACGCCCTTGAACGAGACGGTGAAAGCGGTCCAGTCAAAGCCTTCGGGGAGCGGTTCGCTTTCCAGTTCGGCGACTTCTTCCTGGTAGATGGCGGCCTCGTTGTGCAGTGCCTTCCGCCCGCTGGCGCGAAGAATTGCCTTGCGCAGCCACTGGAGCCCGAAGACCAGCAAGAGCGAGCCGATGACGATGCGGAGGCCATCGAGCGGCACCCAGTTCACGAGCGACGGCCCGGCAATCCCGACCACCGCCGCGAGCGCGATCAATCCGGCCAACACACCAATGAGCGGGGCGCGCCAACCACGCGTGACTCCCGCGGCAAGTACGATCGTGAGGGCCTCGACCATCTCCACCGTCGACGCGAGGAACGCGCCGGCAAAGATGAGCACTGAATCCACGAGGCTCCTCCTTTTCCGGGTTTGCATTGCGCCAGGACTGCCGCCCGTTCGACTGGATGGAATCTTACGAGCCTGAACGGGGGGCGCCAGTGCGATGCGCCGAATCTGGGGGGCGAACGGAATCGCAAGGTAAGGAACGGAATCGCCGTTCCGTACGTTGTGTACGATGACGCTCCACATGGCGGGAGGTGGTGAATGAGAACCCGAGCGGCTCGCACTTCAATTGCATTGGTGATGCTCTCGCTGGCCTTGTTCGCCAGCGGGCAGGTGGCGGTGGCGGTCAGCACCCGAACCTGGACCGGCCTCGGCGTCTCGGATAACTGGTCGGACGCGGGGAACTGGGACACGGGCGTGCCAGTCGCAGGGGACTCGCTCGTGTTTCCGGCGGCAGCGTCGCGCAAGGAAAACACCAACGATCTGGCGGCAAATACGAGCTTCGATTCGCTGACTTTCGATGGATCCGGCTACGTCATCGACGGGAATGCCCTGGAGATCGCGACGTCGATGGTCAATCAGCCATCCAGCGGCACCAACCGCCTCTCCCTTTCTATCGGGGGCGCCGGCGAGGTGGTACAGGCCTCCGGAAAGCTCATCCTTGAGAACTCGAACAGCTACACGGGGCTAACCTCGGTGACCGGCGGGGTGCTCGCCATCAGCGACGACGAGGCACTCGGCGATTCCGCGGTGGGCACGACAGTAAGCGCGAATGCGACGCTGCAGTTGTTCGGCAACATCGATATCGGCCCCGAACGCGTGATTGTGACCGGAGAAGGATTCGATGGCTACGGCGCGCTTCAGTCGCTCAGCGGGACGAACTTCATCGATGACCTGAGGATTCTGGACGCGACCGTCATCGGCGTCGGCAACAGCACGCTGGTCGTCTCGACGCTGAGCCAGCAGGCTTCGGGTGCGAGTTTCACGTTGGTGGGCGGCGGAAAGATGCAAGTGGAAGACGCGTTTTTCGCCGGCCCGGCAACAGTGGAAGCCGGCAACCTCACGTACAACGCGTCCTCGCAGTTGGTCACGGAAGTTGAGAAGGACGGCCTACTGAGAGGCACAGGCTCTATCTCCACGCTGGATGTTGCTGGCGGCGTGGTCTGGCCCGGTTCTGGAAGCGCGCCGGGGATCCTCACGGTGATGGGCCCGGCGGCGTTCGCGGGCGGAAAACTGCGCATCGACCTCGATGGGCCGACCGTCGGGACGGGTTATGGGCAGTTAGCGACGCAGATGTTCTCGCTGACGACCAATGTCACGCAGCTTGAGGTCGACCTGACTTACCAGCCGGCCATCGGGCAGGTCTTCCGGATCGTCGACAACGGGGCGGGAAGCGTCGGGCGGCACGTTTTACGGGCTCCCGGAGGGGGCGATCATCTTTGCCAATGGTTACGCGCTTCGAATCAGTTACATGGGTGGCGACGGCAACGATGTCACGCTCGAAGTGCTGCGAAGGGTGGCAGCGAACCTTGAAGTGACACTCACCGCGCAGCCTTCACCGGTTAGCGCAGGCGGCCTGCTCGTGTACACCGCGACCGTGACAAACCTCGGCCCAGACGCTGCTCAGAGTCCCAGGCTCTCGATGGGGACGCCCGCCGGTACGTCTTTTGTTTCGGTTTCGAGCGGGCCGAACTGGAGTTGTTCGATGCCGTCGCCCTCCGTGAGCCTCTCGTGTACGGCGCCCTCGCTGGTGAGTGGCGGCTCGGCTTCGTTCACGCTCACCTACCGGGTGGATTCGGGAGCAACGCGGCCCGATCAGCGGCACAGTCGGTATTTCCGCCAAGACCGATGACCCGTTCAGTGCGAACAACAGCGCCATCCTGCTCACGCCCGTCGGGCCGGGTGGAGGCAAGCCCTACCGGCTCTTCGTGAGCGGCCTGGCGGCTGATTCGGCGGCTGGCGCAGGTGCTCCGGAGTAACGGCTCGTTAGTTCGTCCCGTCCTTGGCGAGGAACGGGAGCCGCAACTTAAACGGCAGCGGATCCGGGGCAACGATGTCCACGAATCGGTGGGCAGTCTGGTTGCTCTCGTCGGGGTCCATGCCTTCGTAAACCATGAACAGATCGAAGAGCACCGAGTCGCCGATGTCGCCGTCCAGCGTGAACTCGACGCGCACCACCACGGGATCGTCAGCTCCGGTCGGCGCCCAGTCCTCTCGTGTGCACGTAAGCGGCCCGCCCTGTCCTCCGTTCGGAGGTTCACAGGTCCAGGGCGCCGGGATTTCAAAGCTTTCAAAGTGCGCACCGTCTCGGACGGCGATGGTCACGGTTACGAACCCGGCGGTCTCAGGGCCGAGATTGAAGAACTCGTAGGTCACGCCAAGGGTTGAGCCCTTCGCCGCAGACGCGGGCAGCGCGCGAACGCTCACGCCCAGGTCGGTTTCGGCCAACGTAGACGCCTTGTAGAGGATCGCGGCGTCGCCGGCGTCATCCGCGTCATATGTCACCTGGAAGATTCGTCCCGAGTACTCGAATTCCTCACCCTCTGGCAGCGCGTCGAACGTCCCGACGATGTCGGCCGGCCCGAGGTTTCGGATGACCAAGAAGCCGCCTCCAATGAGGAATGGTTCCAGCTCCTTCCAACAGGAGCTTCGGGCTGTCGAGGTCGATAAGACCTTCGACCCTGAGCGAACTGCTCTGGCCACGCTCTCGATGTTCAATTTCAAGGTGGCTTCGTTCGCCATGTCGAGGTGGCCGATCACGGTCAAAACGCCGTCTCCGTTGATGCCGGGTTCTACCACGCCTGAGAGCGCGAGGAGTTCGCCCACTTCACCGTTGCCCGTGAGTGTCCCGCCATTGACCAGCACGCTCGCGAGCAGCGTTGCACGCACCGAGAACTCCCCCTCGGCCACGTAAATGGTGTTTGCGAAGTCCGAGAATCCGGTCAGTTGGACGACGCCTTCGCCCACCTTCACGATGTCGTCTTCGGGTTCCTCCGCGTGAAGTCCATCCCAAATTTCGAGCGTCCCTCCGTCGGCACCAACGCTCACGGGTCCATCGAGGATGAGTGACTGGATTCGGGCGAGACCGTTGATGGCGCGGAGGGCGCCGTTCGCAGCCACCGCCGTCACCCGCGAGGGTCACGTTTTCGAGGCCGATGTCTACCGTCTCGAGTTCGAGAGTGGCGCCGGATTCCACGAACGTTCCCGTCGGCATCCGAGCCCAGAGCATGGTCGTGGCTCACCCGGAGCGTGCCTTGCAGCACGTTCGTGAAGCCGGAATGGGAGTTAGACCCGGTCAGGAGCAGGTGTCCGGGGCCGGTCTTGTCGAGGTTCGAAGGGCCCTGGATTTTCCCCGATACTTCGAGAGCGGCGGCAGGTCCGATATCGAACTTCCCGGGACCCGCGAGCGTAATCGGCCCGGCCCATTCGCTCTCGCCCGGGGTAGTCAGCGACGGGATGGCCCAGGCCGCCGAATGTCATCGAGTTCGGCACGACAATGCCGTTCGCCAGCGAAACTACTCCGCCGTAAACGTCCACCAGCGACGAAGACGCGCCAAAGGCCGAATCATTCCCGCCGAAGAGTGTCCCGCCATTGACCGTGGATATGCCCTGGTAGGCAGTTCGCCGCCATGAGCTGGATGGTTCCGGCTTCGATCTTCATTCCGCCTGCCCCGTCGATTCCGAAGGCGAAACGGTGTTTGTGCCGCCGTCGGCATCGTTCGTTACCCGGTTCAGAAACGGAGAAGCGGTTACCCGAGATGGTGTAGCCAGAACCGGTGAAACGTATTTCCTCGTACGTCCGCCCCGGCGGCGAAATCGTTCACGTTGGTCTTTCGCAAAGCAATGCTTGGGAAGACGAGGATGTCGCCGGGTTCGGCGCCGCCGGGTTCCAGTTGGCGTTGTTGTTCCAGTTGCTATTGGCGCCCGCGCCCGTCCATGTCCTGGTGACAGGCCCCGCGGCCGAAGCGAGACCGCCCGGCGCTACCAGCGCCGTGGCAACGGCAAGCGCCACCACGAGCAGCGCTCCGGTATGAAGAAATGGACGACGAAACAATGGTGACATTCGTAACCCCTGCCGTACTTAGATCGGCAAAGGGCGACTTCGCCTGAACCTTTATCCGTGGCGGGTGGAGATCCCGCCGTCAACCGGGATGACGACGCCGGTGATGTATGCGCTCGCCTTCGAGGAGAGGAAGATGGCGGTACCGGCCATGTCGCTCGGGCTCGCCGATGCGGCCGCGAGGGTTGGTGGCGCGGATGTTGTCGCCGAAGCGCTGAATCGTCTCGTGCATCATCTTGCTTTCGAACGGACCTGGCGCGATGGCGTTCACGATGATGTTCCGGTCGGCGAGGTTGTGGGCGAGGTGGCGCGTGAGCTGGTGCACGGCCGCCTTGCTGGAGGAGTAGGCGTAGGTCTCCATTGCCGGCGCCTGAACTCCGTCGATAGAACCGATATTGATGACGCGGGCCGGGTCGGCGGCGGTTCCTGCCTTTTCGAGCTGCGGCAACAGGAACCGCGTCAGGTGGAAGATTCCCTTCACGTTCAGGTTCATTACCTTATCGAAGGCGTCGTCCGGGAACTCGGCGATGGGAGCGCCCCAGGTGGCGCCGGCGTTGTTCACGAGGATGTGGACCTTCTCTTCGCGTTTCGCGACCTCGTCGGCGAGGTAACGGCAGCCGGCCTCACTGCCAAGGTCGGCGGGGATGGAGATGCATTGTCCCGACTTCGAGAGTTCCTCGGCGACCGCATTGCAGACATCGGCTTTGCGCGAGGAGATGTAGGTCTTCGCGCCAGCTTCGACGAAGCCTCGCGCGATCATCAGCCCGATACCGCGCGAACCGCCCGTGACGACGGCCACTTTGCCGGAAATATCGAAGAGATCAGACATGGAACAACCTCGAACTTGAGAAGTGCGCCCGATGCTACGCGAGCAGACGGAAGTTCGCAGACTCTGAACGACGCAGATATGCATCGATATGCTAATCTGCCTGTATGCGGACCACCCTGAATATCGATGACGAACTGCTGAAGGAAGCGAAGATCGCGGCGATACGCGAGGGCATCACGCTCACCGAATACATCGAACGAGCGCTGAAGCATCGAGTGTCGGGAGAGTCATGCCGGAGCCGAACGGGCCAATCCGGCCGAGACGAAACGATGGACAATGCCCACTCGGAAGGGCGAGCCGCTTCCCGAATTCGATTGGACCGCCAGTTACGGAAAGATGATTGAGCAACTCGAGGGACCGTTTGCTCGTCCCTGACGTCAACGTCCTCATCAACGCTGAGAACCTGGATTCGTCGGACCACGATTCTGCGCAGAGGTGGATCGAGTCGGCGGGCAACGGAGTCGAGGCTGTGGCGATTCCTGAAATGGTTTTATTCGGATTTGTTCGCATTACGACGAATCCCAGCCTTCGGAAAAACGCGCACACCCAGACGGAGGCTTTCGAAGTTTGTGACGCCATTCGATCGATGCCCGCGTACGAGCCTCTCGTCGAAGGGCCACGGCACTGGCAGCTGTTTCAGGAGCTGAGCATCGTTGGTGGCGTACGGGGTGGAGGTCTTACCGACGCCTACCTCGCCGCATTTGCCATCGAAAACGACGCGACCTTCGTGACCTTCGACCGCGGTTTCGCGAAGTTTCCCGGGCTGAAGGTCCTCAATCCGGCCGACTAGTTCACCCGGTCGCCGGTCTGTTTGTTGAACTGCTGCGCACCGATGCGAGGCACACTAACCCGGCCGCGAGGAGCACACCGAGCGAAACGAGAATGTCGGCATCCCACCCCTCGATCACAGGCACGCGCATCGCCTCTATCGCGTAGGTGAGGGGGTTGAGCCGGGCGGCAATCTCCATCCACTGGGAACGCCTCTAGCGGGACGAAAGCATTACTGATGAACAGCAACGGCATGGTCATGAATCCGGATATCGCGAAGAAGGTTCCGTGTCCAGGCACCCAGTAAGCGAGGGCGCTGAGAACGACGCTGTCACCGCGAGCGAAAGCAAGATTGCAGTCGCGAGGATGACGAGGATCGCGGCAGGCCCTGCTTCGAAGTGAACTCCGCCGATGATCGCGACGATCGCCAATGCCAAACACCTGGGCGGCGCAGAGGATCGCCTGGAAAACGAATCGGCTAACGATGATCGAGCTGCGCGAAATAGGCATGCTCATCAGCTTGTCGAGATAGCCGCTCTCCTTGTCCCACATCAACGGCATCGCAGCCGGGACCCCCGAACCGATCACCGTGAACGCGACGATCCCGGGAAGGGTGAACCCGGTGTAATCGCTCGTGCCGATGACGTTCTTGTCCACCGCCCGGCCGATGCCCACACCGAAGAAGACCAGCCAGATCGCTGGCTGGGCGACGCTGAAGACAAGGTTCAACTTCTCCTGGCCGAGTTCGATGAACCATCGCTTTGCCAGCGCCGTGACTTCCTGCGCCCAGTCGGAGACGGCTGACCTTCCCGGCAGCCCTCCCGCCTCGGTGGTTTCGCGGTGGATTGCCTGTTCGGTCATGCGGCACCTTCTTCTTGCGCAGCTCGCGCCCGGTGTGGAGGAGGAACACGTCATCCAGAGTTGGCTGGCTATAGGTCACGCGTTCGAGCTGGATGTTGTGGTCGGCGGCGAGCCGCATGAGCGCGGGCAGCGCAGAGGCGGCATCGGTCACGTGGACATGCAGCTCGCCCGTGGCTGCGCGGCTGTAGTCGCTGTAGCCAGGGCTGGCCTTCGATGGCCGATTCGAGCGCTTCCGAGTGTTCGGCTGACCACTTCGATGACATCGGCCCCGACAGCACGTTTGAGGGCTGCCGGCGCGCCAGCGACCACCGATTTGCCGTGGTCGATGATGGTAAGCCGACCACAGAGACGGTCCGCCTCATCGAGGTAGTTGGTTGCGAGCAACACGGTCACGCCCTGCATTTGGAGTTCGCGAACGTGCTCCCAGACCTTGTGGCGCGATTGGACGTCGAGGCCCAGGGTCGGCTCGTCGAGGATCAGCAGTTCTGGCTTGTGAAGAAGCCCGCACGCGAGGTCGATCCGCTTCTTCATGCCGCCCGAGTACTCAACGAATCGCCTGTCGGCGTGCGGCAGGAGTCCCATGATGTCGAGCAGTTCCTCCGCGCGTTTGCGGACCTCCTTACGGGGCACGTGATAAAGCGACGCCTCCATCTCCACGCACTGGCGGCCGGTGAGCATGTTTCGTGTCGTTGCCATCTGCTGGGTGCACGTAGCCAACGCGGCGGCGCACTTCGCGAGCCTGCTTCACGACATCGAACCCGCAGACAGAGGCCCGGCCCGACGAAGGCGAGAGTAGCGTAGAGAGCATGCGGATCGTGGTCGTCTTCCCGGCACCGTTGGGGCCGAGCAACCCGAAGACCTCGCCGCGCTCGACCTTGCAAGTCGAGTCCGTCGACGGCGCGGACGCTGCCGAAGGTACGGATGAGATTTTCCGCTTCCACGACCGTGGTCACCGCTTCGCTCCTGTTGGCTGGAAGGTCCTGAGAATCCTCTTCGGCGCGGTCGCCGTGTATGCCTCAGTGAGCAACTGCTCGACCTGGCCCCAGTCGACGGGCTCGATGTCGAGTCGGACTCCGATCCAACCGTGACGAGCCATGTAGGCCGGGAGGTAGAAACGCTCGGGGTCGAGGTCGATCGAGTTCGGCCTGGACGCCGGGAAGGGTTTTGCAGGTGACACCCACCACTCCATCACCGTGGTGGCTGTTGAGGAAGTAACAGAACTTCTTGCCGTTCACGAGGAACCCGGAATGGACGGGGTTCGGCGACTCCTCAGTCGTTTCCGGGAAGGCTATGCAAATTTCGCGGACGCGCGCGCGCTGAATTTCGGGATCCATGTCGTGGAGCATAGTGCGGAAGAGTATGCCCGGTCTTGTACGAAATTACGCTCCTCGCGAGCCGCTAGGCCTTCGGCGGGCGAATCCGGAAGATCGTGGTGTGGCGCATGCGGGCGCATTCTGTGCCGTCTTCGGCGAGCAGCGAACCATCCAGTTCGGCGACGTGGTGGCCCTTCTGGTCGTAGGCCTTCTGGAAAGTGCCGGCGACCGTGAACGGCTGGCCGGCAGCGCCCCGCGCCATGTGCTGAATCTGCGATCGAATGTGGATCGATGGGCCGTATTCGTAGGAGTGCTTGAGTAGCGGTGTCATTCGCGCGGCGATCCAGCCGGGGTGAACCTGGCAGCCTTCGCCGTTGAATCGCTCGGATGGATCCTTCTGCAAGTTGCTTGCGTAGGCCGTCGCATCTTCGACCGAGTAAGGCACTGGCATCGGGCGAAGGTCTTCTCCTTCGATGGCGCCGTCGAGCGTGAGGATCGGCAAGACTTCCGGCTTGGGTTCGGCAGTGCGGCGCTTCGCCGTCGTCAGCTCATCGAACCAGGGCCCTTTGCCGAGACCGGCGGTGCCGACGATGGCCGTGTCGCCGTCCGGCAGGATCATCTTGAGGTCGAGAGTGTCGCCGCTGCGTTCGGCGCGAGCGGTCATCTTGTCGCCGGGAAATGTGGGCCGGCGGAAGCGCACGTCGGCCCAGCCGTCGGTGAGCCATTGCTCGCCGAGCAGTTCGAGGATCACCGGGGTGAACCATCCGTAGACGGTGACGCCGCCGACAAGTGCGCCCCGGAAACCGTACTGCGCCGCGACTTCGGTCGAATGGATCGGGTTGGAAATCGTCGGGCTGTCTTCGCCATCGAGGAACGCGACGATCGTGCGTTCTGCCGCTGTTGCCTGCATTGGAGCCTCCCATGCCATCTGGTAGTGCGTCTCGGTCTGGCCGGTTTGGCGGAAGCCGAGACGTTCGTAGAGTCGTCGAGCCGGGTTCACCTTCAGGACCTGGAGCGTGACGCCCCGACCCCGACTCGCCGCCTCCGTCTGTATGTCGCGCAGCATAGCGGAACCAACGCCGAGATTCTGGAAGCGCGGATGCAGCTCGATGTTTCCCACCCAGACGACTACCCGGCCGTTCGTCGAGATCGAGGAATCCTGCGAGCTCCTCAGCGACGAAGATGGACTGCCGGGAAGCGGGCCAGTGCTCAGCCCAGAACGAGCGCTGCATCTCGTTGTCCCAGGAACCCCACGTCTCCGCGACGTAGCGTTCGAGCGCAGCCCGGTGGATTGCGAAGAGCGCTTCGGATTCGGTGTGCGCGGCGGGGCGGAGGGTGTAATTGGGGGTCATGTCTGCCATGAGCTGGGACTTAACGGTACGCTGCTCGTGATGAATTTACATGGCCCCCGACTCTTGGCGCCGTTGCCCACTTCGGGTGCAGCGTGAGCGCCCCCGTCTTCCTCATCCTCGGGAAGGGCGGTCAGGGACGCGATGTGCTCGATGCACTTCTTGCGGCGGGGCGGACAGTCGCGGGTGTGTTCGATGATGGCGACCCGCCGCTGCCAGCACAGGTGCCGCTGCTCGGCAAGATAGACGATTGGCGTTCTGTGCTCTCGCCGGATGTTGAATTCATCGCCGGGATGGGCAATTCGACGGAGCGCGCGGAGTTCGCAGCGGCGGTCTTCGCAGCTGGAGGGAAACTCGCTTCGGCGATTCACCCGGCGGCTGTGATTTCGCCGAGGGCGACGGTGGGGCCGGGAGTGTTCATCGCGGCAGGTTGCGTGATTGCGCCGGAAGCGGTGATCCACGACCTCGCCTTCATCAACGCAAACTGTTCGGTAGACCACGACTGCGAGATCGGAGTCGCCGCGCAGCTCAGCCCCGGCGTGACGCTTCCCGGGGGCGTAGTCGTCGGCGATAGCGCCTTCATCGGCGCCGGCGCCGTGGTTCTGCCGGGCAAGCGCATCGGAGTCGGCGCGGTCGTTGGCGCCGGCTCGGTCGTTACCCGTGATGTGCCCGACGGCGTCACGGTCTCTGGCAATCCGGCGCGTCCCCATGGGGAGCCGGGCGGCGACAACAAACCGAGGTTGTTGCGTACCTAGATCATCTAGGTATAAGGTTGCCTGAGATGGCGAGTTCCCCGTTCCGCAGCCAACTCGATGCCTTCTGCTGGCGATCGTCGCTCCAGAGCCGCTGCACGGGTACGCGATTATCGAGCGTCTCCGCGAGCGCTAGCGAGGGCACGTTCGAACTTCCCGAGGGCACGGTCTACCCGGTCCTCCACCGCCTCGAGCGGGAGCGAATGCTCACCTCGGAGTGGGCTGAGCGCAGTGGCCGCAGGACTCGGGTGTACCGGGTGACCGAACCGGGTCGGCAGGCGCTGGCTGAGCGACGGACAGAGTGGCTGGGCTTTCGCCGCGGCGTGGATGCGATCCTGGAGGCGAGCTGATGGACGACCCGATCGAACGCTATCTCGATGACCTCTTTCTGGCGTTGCGGGACGACCCGAGGCAGGCGCGCCGCCTGGTGCGGGAGGCAGAAGACCACCTCCGCGAGCAGCAGGAGGAAATGGTCGCCGGCGGCATGGCGCCTGATGCGGCGGCCGTAGCGGCGGTCGGACGGTTCGGCTCGGTGTCCCAAATCGTCGACGGCGCCAAGCAGGAAGACCGCGCAGCGCTGGCTGATTTCAGTCCATGGGCGGGATGTTCTCGGGAGCGCTCTGGCTGGTGGCGATCGGGTTCATCGCCATCGGCGTCAGTGGCGTGATCGCCCTGGCCATGGGTTCGACGCTCGGCCACAAGTTCGTCGCGGCCGACGCGCCGGGCGTCACCTACACCGCCGAACGCTGCGCTGAGTTCGAGAAGCTGGCGCCGAATGCCCCCGACTGCGCTTCGGCTGCCATCGACCACCACTACGACGAAACGGTTGGCTACCGGCTGAGCGGTGGAGTCCTCGGGCTGCTGTTGGCTGGTGCGGCTTTCGCAGCGCGGCCACTGGCCCGGCGCGGGCCCGACCTGCGCTGGCTTGATCAGCGGAGCGGGGTTCGCGCTTTTCGGCGCCGCGGCCACCATCCTCATGGGCCTGGGCACGATGAGCCTGATATTCAATGGCGGCGACGGCGCAGGCGCTTCCCTTTCGGCCGGGCCGGTTGCACTGGTGATCGCTCTCGGCTTCGGCGCGCTGTTGCTGAAGTGGCTGCGAGAACCGCGTGCCCGGATTCTCCTCGGCTAAGCGGCTACCCACTCTTGGCCGCGTGATACTCGCTGAGCATCCGCACCACCGACTCCTGGACCGCGGTGTAGTCCGCCATATCCCGGCCCACCTGGTATTCGCCCTTCGAGCTCTGGAGTACGAGGACCGTCGCTGCGCGCTGGTACGGGAACCAGCTGTGCGCCCAGTGCAACTGGCGAACAGCGGTGACATCGGCGAACGGCAGTACGCCCTTCTGCGGGCCGCGCACGAATTCGATTCGGTCAGAGAACACGCGGACCAATGCCCACTTCGAAACGACGCGTTCGTAGGCGAGGTAACCCGCACCGGCGACCGCTACTCCGGCGAGGCCACCGAACAGGAGCGGCAGGTTCACGGAAAGAGCCCCGCCGCCGGCGACGAGCAGCGCGAGGACGCCGAGCAGCATCCAGCCCATGGCCCCCTGGGCGTGAATGGGCGCGACGTACCCGGTTATGGCTGGCTCAGAGATTTCGGTCACCGAAGGCAATGCTCTCGCGTTCCATCTCTGCGCGCACGCCGTGTGGAACGAGATTGATGAGGCAGTGTTCACATCGTCGAGCCGCCCGACTCGTAGTCGCGATTCTAGTCTGGCCGATCAGGCCGAGACGTTCAGCTTCGAGCCGAGATTCGGGTCGAGCAGCGAGATCAGCGCCGCGGCTTCGCTCTTCTGGGCGTCCATGCCTTTCTTCGCGGCGAGGAACGCAAGCGCATCGGCAGGGTTCTTGATCGTTTCGGGCAGGTTGGCGGAGGTGCATGAGGTGCAGGAAGAGATACTCACTCGGTGATTGTCGGTCCGAATCCGGCCGAGCTTGAGTGGCAGCAAGGTGACCACCAACTTGGGCTCTTCCCTGTGCGCCTATAATCCCGCCCATGGCTACTTTTGAACATATCGAGATCGACCGCGTAGGCACCGACGGGCGGGTCGCGCGCATCACCCTCAATCGCCCGGAGAAGATGAACTCGCTCTCCCAGGAGCTCCTGTTCGAATTCTGGGATGCCCTCCACGACCTCGAGGCCGATGACTCGGCGCGGGTGATCATCGTCCGCGGCGCGGGCCGCACGTTTAGCGCCGGTTACGACCTGACCCCGGCGCGCGGTGGCGCCGACGGGGTTGTCCGCCGCTACAAAGGCGTCGACGACCAGAAGCGCCGTCTGCTCATGGGCACGCGAACAGGCATGCAGCAGATCACGGATATCCACATGTACTTCTGGAACATGGCCAAGGTGACCATCGCCCAGGTCCACGGCTATGCCCTCGCCGGCGGCTGCGAACTGGCGATGATGGCCGACCTCGTGGTCGCCGCCGAAGACGCCCAGCTTGGCCACCCGGGCCTGCGCGGCCTGGGCACCAGCCGGACCGGCGTCATCTGGCCGCTCGTCATCGGCATGCGGAAGGCGAAGGAGCTGTACTACACCGGGGACTCCATTAGCGGCGTCGAGGCGGAACGCCTTGGCATGGTCAATTACGCCTGGCCGAAAGAAGACCTCGAATCGCACACGATTGGCCTCGCCGATCGGCTGGCGAACGCTAACGCTGACCACCTCGCCATCCTCAAGCTGAACATGAACCGCTTCTACGAAAACATGGGCATCTACTCGTCGGTGCGCAGCTCCACGGATATGGACGCGATGGGCCAGATGACCGGCTTCAGCTACGCCTGGCAGGACAAGATGCGCGAAAGCACCGAGGCGGGCACCGGGCTCAAGGGCGCCCTCGACTGGCGCGAAGGGATGTATCGCAAGCCAACGCCGGGCCTCAAGCGATGAAAGGCCTGAAAGTCGGCGTCCATTCATCCGCAGCGACGGCGCAGAAAACGGTCGACGCAATCATCGCGGCCGAAAAAGCAGGCATCGAATGCTCGTGGCTGACCGTAGGCGGCGTCGCGCCCGACCCGTTCGCCATCTTCGGGGCCGCTGCCCAGCACACCAGCAAGATTCTCTTCGGCACATCCATTGTGCCGACATTCCCGCGGCACCCGCTCGCAATGGCGCAGGGCGCGCTCGCCGTCGATTCACTCGCGCCCGGCCGCCTGCGCCTTGGGGTTGGCCCGAGCCACAAGCCGGCGATCGAAGGCACGTGGGGAATCCCGTTCGAGCGACCGCTCGAACATCTGAGGGAGTACCTCACCATCCTGCGCGGCGATCCTCGAGACTGGCGAAGCCAACTTCGACGGCAAACGAATGTCCGCGCACGCGCGCAGTGGTGGCCCGACGCAGGTGACCCTGATGGCCTCGGCGTTGCGGGTGAACGGTTTCCGGCTCTGCGGCGAACTCGCCGATGGCGCTATCTCCTGGAACTGCCCGCTCCCGTACCTTCGCGATGTCGCGGTACCGGCGATGAAGGAAGGCGCGGCGAAAGCCGGCCGCCCTGTGCCGCCGCTTATCGCTCATGTGCCGGTCGTGGTCTCTGAGGATGTCGAAGCCGTTCGCGCCGGGAGCCAGCGCCAGATCGGCTTCTATCCGAAGGTGCCGTTCTACTCGCAGATGCTTCAGGACGCCGGTTTCCCCGAGGCGAAGGACGGCGAATTGAGCGATCGAATGATCGACGCACTTGTCGTCCATGGTTCGGCCGCGAAGGTGAAGGAACGGCTCCGTGCGCTGCCCGAGTTCGGCGCGAGTGAGCTGCTGGCGATGCCGATCATCCCGCCCGGCGACACTACTGCTATGGAGCGCACGCTCGAGGCGCTCGGAGAACTGGCCGGGGAGTAACCCTGGTCAAGCCCACGAAAAAGGCGGCCCAAGCGGGCCGCCTTTTCGCTAGCTTCTTTGGTGGGTTTAACTAGCGGAACGTTTCGTACAATCCCGCGCGACCCCGCACCCGCTGGATGTCGACTGCTTCGTGGACATCCGCATTTTCGCGGAGCACTTCAGCGCTTTCGAGGATTTCCGGGTTGCCCGGATCTTCGAGGCCGGGTTCGGCGAGCCGGTGGCCGTCGATTTCGTCCTTGTGGAGCGTCAGTGTCACGCGCTCGGGGGATTCGCTGGCGATGAAGTCTCGCTTGAGCCAGAAATCGCGCGCCATCGGCACATCAATTTTGAAGTAGCTACCGTGGATTTCCTTCACGTAGCCGAATTGCTCACCGTCTCGAGTGAAGACGGGCGCTTCGATAGTTGGTGTTCGGAGCTTGTTTGCTGCGTTACTCATGAGGAGGTACTCCTTTCAAGAGTGTCTGACTCCATTGTCCGGCGCAGAGCATCAAGAAGGCCTTTCAGCCTCGGCCACAGCCTTGCAGGTTCGTGTAGAAACCAACAAAGGCGGCCCCAATTTGGGGCCGCCCTTGCGGCAGGAGAGGGCCTACTACAACTCAGACGAGGCCTGCACGCATCCGTTCGCGTTGCGCCTCAAGCTCACGTTCCATGCGTTCGCGCTGGCTGAGCGCCTCGGCGGCGCTGAGCACGCCACTGTCATCGGAATCGACGGGATCGAGGCCCGGCTCGGAGAGCCGGTGATCGTCGAGCTCGTCTTTTCGAAGTGATAGCACGACGCTGTCGAGCGAGTTCTCGGCGATGTACTCCCGGCTAAGCCAGAAGTCTCGGGCCATGGGCACGTCGATCTTGAAGTAGCCGCCGTGGATTTCTTTGACGTAGCCGAATTGCTGGCCGTCGCGCGTCGAGACTGGTGTATCGATGATCGGTTCTTTCGCGTGGGTCATTGAGATGCTCATTGCCTGAGCCTCCTTTGGGGGGCGCTTCGTATGCATACTCCCTCAAAACGCATTTCGAAGGTGCTTCGCGGACACCCGTAGGCGTTTCGAAACTCTTGCTGTCTCGGCTACTGGTCGCTCGCCAGGCGCCCCGCGGCGATGCCGACGAAGACGCCGAGGAGGGTTTCGATGACGTGAGTGAGGGTGCCGGCCACGTTGGCGTCTCCTCCAACGGCACCGAGGATTACCAAACCTGAGATCGATACCAGGAGCGCCGCTGCCAGGACGCTGACGATGATGGAGACGAGCCTGCCGACCGGAACCTCATCGCTCATCGCAATCTCACCGCACCGGTCCGGCGGTCGATAAGGGCCGTCCGCCCGCGCGCGCCCAGGCAACGGATGACGAGTTCGGCCGCTGCCCGAATGATGGTTAGCGTTGCGCTGCCGTAGCACCGTGCCCCGCGGATCCTGATTCCTGAAGCCGCCATTGAATGCCTCCAAACGTTTGTGAGGCATACGCTCCGCCTTGGCCGAGCCAGTTCCGAAGGCCCTTTGGCAACTCGTCAGCGGCTGGCGGTGGGCGTTGCGGGATGGTGCTTCCAGCGCCCCATCTTGCCGCGGAGTCCATCGATGGCGCCGAGGATGTACGCCTTTTCGTTCGGCGCGACCCCTCGGATCCGCAGTCGTGCGAACCAGGACAAATCCCGGGCGAGGTGGATCGGCAAGGCCAGCCAGAATTGCCACGCGGGCATGAATCTGCGGGCCACGACGATGGCGTTGCGCGATTGGTAGTACTGGCGGGCAGCCGCCATGGCGCGATTTGCCGAAGGTGCGACCACTTGCATCGTGTTCTTCGTGAGCGTCCCGGGAAAGAACCACGCTCGCACCCAGCCGATCGGCTCGCCTCGTACACTCCCACTCGTCCCAATCCATGAAGAGACTGGCGTCGAGGAAGTGACCGTCCTTTGCAATGAGTTCGCGAACCAGCTTCGCGTCGAAAAGCGTGACACGAACCCGGATACAACCCTGCGGGAAACCACCGAAGCATGCCGTCGTTCGGGTGTTGGTACATTCCCGGAGTCAGGAAGAAGACTCGTGGCCAGGCATTTGTGGGGCGATGGGATGTGTTGGGGTTACCGGTGCCGACGATCGGGGCCCGACTATCAATCGCCACCGCGACAAGTTCGCGAACCGTTTCGGGCCCAACGATCGCGTCCGGATTAAGCGTCCAGATAAAGTCTGGCGCAGGCTCCTCTTCGAGCGCGCGGTCGACGCCGAGGTTTACGCCGCCGGGAAAGCCAAGATTCTCAAGGCTCTCGACGAGCGTGACCGACTTATCGAATCCGGAGCGATCCAGGTATTCGTGTATTCGAGCGACGGAGTCATCGAGCGATCCATTATCAACGAGGACGATTCGGAGACCCTCGGCGAATGCGGAGGCGAGTGAGGAAACCGTCTGGATGGCAAGGTCGGCAGTGTTCCATGTGAGTACGACAGCGGTCACGCGGGCGGGACGCCCGTCCGGCGGCGGCTGAGACCAATCGCTGATGCGGCCATCGGAAAGGTCACTGCCCATCGCTGAATTACCCGGCTGCCGCGTTGGTGTACTGCTGATTGATGCGCTCGAGCCAGCGCCTGTCGCGGCCGTTTTGGCGCTTGTCGAGCCGCTCTTCGAGCATCGCGCGGGCGCGTTCCAATCGACCGGCGCGCACATGCGCTTCGATGTTGGTCTCTTCGAAGACATCGCGTTGGGCGTGGCTTCCACCCAACCGGATGATTTCCGGTTGCACGGCGGCGAACTGGTCGGCCGCCCGGTCCCAGTCGCCGGCGGCGAAGCTCTCATAGGCTTCGCCGAGGGCCGGCATCATCGGTCCGGCGTACACCTTTCCTTCTTCGACACGGGTGCGGAGTTCCTCGACGAGTTGCGCGAGGCGGTCGGGCTCGTTGGCCCCGGCCCAGGTGACCATGCAGTGGGCGTCGGCCCAGGTCATCCCGGGGTGAACGAACGTCTTCTTCGCCCAATCGGAAAGGGCTGCCCATGGGAGTTCGGATGCCTGCGGGTTCGGTTAGGGAACATCGCCAGAGCAGCGAGGCCGCATCGGCAACCGTTCCGAGTGCGGGCGAAGTAGAAACTTCGGGCCGAATGACGCGGTCGTAGAGGTCGATCGCGCGTTCGAAATTGCCCGCCGCCAGTTCGAACAAGGCGAGATGCCAGTGGTTGTGCACGTAGAGCTGATTCGCCGGGTCGTAGCCGACGAGCCAATCGCGAAGGAAGCTGGCGCCACTTTCGGCATCGCCGGTTTCGTACTCGATGTGGGCCATGGTGTGCGAGGCATGCCCGTTCCGTTCGTAGAGCTCGAGCGACCGATTGGTGGCTGCGCGCGCCTCTTCATGACGGAAGAGCTCGTTGTAGGAGAAGGCGAGCTGCGACAGGAACCACCAATCGTCGCCATAGGCCTTCACTACGGGTTCGAGCAGCGCAAGTTGTTCATCGTTTCGGTCGAGGCGGCCGCTGAAGCCAATCAAGCCGTAGACGCCGCAAGCCTGGTTGAGGATGAAGGCATCGCGGGGGTATTCGGCGATGTGCGCACGGACCGCTGCGAGGGCACCCTCGGAGTCTCCGGAGATTGCAGTTGAAAGGACCGCAATATGGGAGCGCTCTCGGGGAGTTGCGCCGCTGGCAAGATCCTGGGCCAGGTGCATCGCGGCCCTGGATTCGGCCATCTTTCCCCGAAACTGCAGCAGCCTCGCCTCGGCGATGTGGGCGAGCGCGAACCCCGGATCCTCGTCGCGGGCCTCGCGCAAACGAGCTTCGCCAGGGGCCTCGGCAGCGAGCGCGTGGTCGATTCCACGGGAATACAGCTCGGCAGCGCGAGCCGACGACGTGGTCAGTGATTGGCCGTATCGGTCGGTAAATGCCATCTCTTCCTCCGCCGGACAGTCTAAGACGCAAACAGGCGAGGCAAGCGACCCTTGGCCAAGAGTGTGATGCACTGCACAGGCACGGTGGACGAATAACTCGCTAATGCGTTAGATGTTCGTTGGAATCCGCATGCGTCCACGTTTTGTTAACACAACTGAAACTGATCGCCTGTAGCTTCGCCATCTTGTAACCGGTTCATCGTGGAGTTCTTGACCTTGGTTCGTTCCTGGCGCCCCGCCTGGCTCATCTCTACCACCATTTTTGCCGTCGTGTCGTTCATCGCAGCGGGTATTGGTCTCTTCGCGCCGGGCGATGAAACGGCGTTGGGCGTGGGCACTGGAGCAACGGGAGCCTGCGCGAGTCCCGACCGGACAATAACCGAGAGCGGCGATCACGAGGACGAACACGATGGTAATTTCCACATCTCGATAAGCAATCACACCGTTGATGCCGTCTGTATCAAGTCCGGCTCGAACATGTTCGGCGGTACTGGCCACAGTGGGCCCCTGACGCAGGGTTCTTATGAGAACGGCTGTTATTCCGTATGGATCTCTCTGGGCGGTCACCTCGTGATCGTGACTCGGAACTCCCACAGTGAGTCGTGCCAGAGCATTGGTCATGTCGACCTCATCTACGATCTCGCGCCCCCTACCGCTACGCCGACCGACACGCCGATACCTCCAACGGCGACGAATACCAACACGCCGGTCCCACCGACTGCCACGAACACCCCCGTTACTCCCACGGCCACCAACACTCCCGTAACTCCCACTGCTACGGGCACGCTGACGCCGACGAATACCCCAACGCCCATCCCCCCGACGGCGACTCCAACGAATACGCCTATCCCGCCGACCCCGACCAACACGCCAATAACGCCGGCGCCACAGGTATTCGCCACGGAAACGCCTACTCCCACGCCAACGGCGACTCCCACGCCTACGCGGACGCCGACGCCTAAACCCACGGAGACTCCGACCAAGCCGCCTCCACCCCCTGCCGCGCCAGTTTCGACGAACACACCAACCCCGGTACCGCCGACGGCCACGCGGACGAAGACGCCGACAGCCACACCCACAAAGACGCCAACGCCGACCGCGACAGCAACGCGACTCGCACCCCAGTGCCGACGGCGACACCTTCTCCCACGCCTCCGGGTGTGGCGACCGGCTTCACGCGTGTAACGCTTGGTCCGGGCGGAGGTTTTAGCTTCGGCGGCGGCGGCACGAACATCACCTGGGACGGCACGAAGCTCATTGGCTCCGATGGCGTCACGTTCACAACCGTGTTCCCGGCCGACAACGCGGGTGGTATCGGCGACGCCCCGGCCGGCGGGTACGACTCGAAAGAGGCGACACCCTCCGAAAAACAGGGCGTTCATGTGCTCGTTACGGACAGCACCTCCGGCAAGCGCTATACCCTCTGGTTCCCGCCAGATCAGAACCTCGGGAACCCCGGTTCTTCACTCGTGTTTGACTGGCGCGAAGCGAACTCGGCGGTACTGGGCGTTTCCGTCCCACAAGGGGCGTTCCCGGATGCCTTCCTTGATATTCCTCTCGCCGGGTCGTTCTTCCAGGGTGGTGCCAGCGTCGCAACCACGAACCTGCTGGTGACGATAGTCCTCCTCGTCCTGCTACTCGCCGGGGGGACCCTGTTTAACGAAGCGTTGGAAGAAAACCTCCGCGGTGCGAGCGTTCGAATCGTTCACGTTCCAGGCCCGGTGAGCTCGTTCTTCGACCGAGTCGGGGCCTTGTGGGCCGAGTGTCGCTGCCGGCTGGGCCGCACTCATCCCGGGACGGACGTGGCTGGATAAGGCTGCAGGCCCGGCCATACTCCTGCTCGGTACCGGGCTGATCTACAGCCTGCTGGAGCCCGGCGTCGGTTTCAACGAGCGGAGCTTCACGATTTTTGTCAGCCTCGTGGTGAGCCAGGGAGTCCTGGTCCTCCTGTACGAGGGCGGCAAAGCGTACCTCTACCGGCGGAACATGCAGGTTGAGGCGGGCCTCAGACTCTTCCCGGCGTGCATCATCATCGCCCTCGTTTCGGTCGCGATTTCACGCGCGGCCGGCTTCCAGCCGGGGATCGTCATCGGCTTCGTGGCCGCGGCCGTGATACTCAACGACAAGGAATTCACGCGCGAGGAACGGGGCCGTTCGCTCGCGCTTATAGCCGCCGTCATGCTGGCTGTCAGCGTTGCCGCCTGGCTCGCCGCAGTGCCTTTGCACACGCTGTATCGCGACAATCCCAGCGTCTGGACCGCCCTGCCAGAAGCAACCGCCGTCTCCATCTTCGTTGTTTGCCTCGAGGGCCTGCTCTTCTCGCTCATCCCGCTTGAGTTCGTTGACGGCTGGAGAATCTGGAAGTGGAGTCCGTGGGTCTGGTTGGCTCTGTTCATCCCATCGGCGTTCCTGTTCACCCAGATCCTCTTCAACGGCGAAGAAGCGTACCTCGACCTCGTCGCGAGCCAGAAGTCGATCACCGGCGCCGGGGTGCTGGTGGCCTACATCGGGTTCACGTTTGGGACGTGGGCATACTTCCGCTGGCGCGCTGATCGTAAGGACCAGATGACGCCTCCCGACGCTGAAGCCGGAGCCTAGGCAGCCTATTCGATGCCGAGGGCTTCGGCGGCTGCCTGGAGCGACGCTCGTTCCATCGCGCTTGTCCCGGATGACTTCTTCCATCCGGCTTCGCCCTGAAACGCTGCGAAGGTTCGCGTCAGTTGGGCACCCGAAGATTCGGCGATGGTCGCACCAAACTGCATCATCGTCTCACGAAATCGCAAGCCTTTGTCCTCACGAGAGTCGAGCAGAAGGCGTACAGCTCGTAGGCCATCGAGCGACTTGAAGCCGTCGTGTTCGCCCAGGGCGGCGCCATCGTGCAGTTCGGCCGATAGGTCACTCATCACGGCTCGAACTAGTTCATCTTCATGGTTGGCCGCCGCGAGGACCGCATCCACCAGCGCTGTCCACTCCGCTCGATCGACAAGAGAGTCCGCGCCCGCAACCTGCTTCAGCATGTGTACTGGGCCTTCTTTGAGGACTTCCCACTGGGAATCGGAGTAGCCGAACTTGTTCGATGCCATTGCTCACAATCCTTTAAGAACCGCGACCGTGGACAGTCGCAGATTTCGCAGTGCACAGGGCCGGACGAAGCGGCCAAGTGTGGCCCAGCGGCGCCATGCTAGGCATGACCTGTTAATGGATGGTGAACGCTGGATTATCACGAAATCCAGGAAGCCACCGGGGGCCGAAGTCAGCCCCCGGTGGCGGGCGCGGTAGCCGGAGGAGCAGCCGCTACCGGGCTTGCTGGGAAAAGAGAAACAAGGCGGCCCCGCTTCGCGAAGAGGAAGGATGGGAAGCAACGAGGAAGCGGGACGGATTGGGAGGGAGCATTGCGAAGGGGACCGCCTTGGGAATCTGAGATCAGTTTCCCGTGGCCGAGGCGGCACCGCCTCACTCTGAGCGGTCTAAATGAACGGCACTTTCGGGTGACCGCGACTCATTCGCGAGGAGCCCCCTAAGAGAACCCCAGCTTCTCGCGCCTCATGCTTACCCAGCTGTTGGTGCCGATGACGACGTGGTCTTCGACTTCGAGGTCGAGGATTTTGCCTGCAGCGATGAATGCCTTTGTGGTCGAAACATCCTGCGGGCTGGGGCGAGGGTCCCCAGAGGGGTGGTTGTGCACCAGGATCACCGACGGTGCATCGAGGATGATGGCCTCGCGGAAGACTTCGGCAGGCCGGAGCGAGATGACGTTGGCCGAGCCGCTCACCACGGGGTTGAGGCCGCCAAGGAGCCGGCCTCGTGTATCAAGAGCCAGGCAGAAGAGTTCTTCCCGGCGTGCGCCAATCAGCCGTGGCCCGAGCAGGCCGAAGACTTTCTCGGGTGTGCGCAGGTCGGGTCGTTCTGTGGGGTTCAATGCCTGAGCGCGCCGCCCGAGTTCGATGGCGGCCGAAACCTGGGCAGCTTTCGCCGGCCCGAGGCCCTTCGCCCGCTGGAGCGCCCGGGGGCCCGCTCGCAGCATGCCGTCGAGGCCACCGAACTGGTCCAGCAGGTTCCGGGACATATCCACAACGTTCTCACCTGCCGTGCCCGAGCGCAGGATGATGGCGAGGAGCTCCGGGTCGCTGAGGGTTTCGGCGCCATGTTCCAGCAGCCGCTCTCTTGGCCGCTCATCGCCCGCCCAGTCATGCATCGAGCGGTAGGCTCGAGGCTCGTCAGTCATAGTCGCCGGATTGTAGTGCCTGAGGACGCCTACTTGCGCGCCCGTGACCCCTGGGCGCAAGGGTCAGGACTGCGCGGGTTCGGTCTCGGGCGGGGGTACTTGCTTCTCGACCCAGATGAGGACGGCGCTCTTGGGGTAGTAGGTGGCTTCGATGGTGTCGCCCTCTTTGATGCCATCGAGGATGAACTGGTCGCCACGGAGGATCATTTTGTCGATGCGGATGTAATGCGTCTTGATCACGAACGAGTCACTCCGCGCCCAGCGGCGTGTCACCGTCCCGGACAAGGTCACAGGCTTGCCGACCAGATCGAAGACCGACTGGAGTGTCTGGAAGCCGAACAGGGTGGTGAGAATCGCGAGGATGATGACGAGGAACCAGGTGCCGCCGTGGTCGCCTTCAAGAAACGCGCGGTCGAAGGCAAAGAAGAGCAAGCCAGCGAGCGCCGCGATGAAGAGCGGGCCCCAAATGACCAGCGACCGGAGCATTCGATTACGTACGCCGGAGTGGTAGCGCTCTTTTGCCAGTTCGGGATCGTCTTGCCAGTTCATGGAATGCGAATCTCGGTGCCTATCGGAATAGAATCGGGGTTGAGGCCCGGGTTTGCGACGACGATATCGGCGACGCTCACGCCGAACGATGCTGCCACGGCAGAGAGTGTATCGCCAGCTTTCATCACGTAGGTCTTCCCGGGGCTGGTGGGAGTCGCCTGGGCCGTCGCACCCGTCGCGGCGGGGGTGGTTGGGGTAACGCTCGAAGGTACCTGCGTTCCGGGGCGCGGCGTGGGTTGGGTCTCGGTCCCCGGTGCGGTTGGCGTGGCGGTCGCGCCGACCGCTGCGGTGCTGGTCGGCAGATCGCGGACGAGGCTGTTCCCGCTCTTCGTTTCGGGAGGGGAGACCAGCAGGAACACGACGATCGCAGTGGCGATGATGAGCGCCAGAATCGAGCCACGGTAGACGGCCCCGCTCGGCGCTGCTGCTTCCGGGGCCATGCACCGCAAGCAAACATCTTCACCATGCTCCGTGCAGTAGAGCCGGCCACAGGTGGGACACTCCGCCTCGGCGGGATTCTCGCAGTAGTGGCAGCTGGGAATCTGATCGTCGGCCATCTTGGTTCAAAGCGTACGCGGAACAACGGAAGGCGAAAGACAACGCCGGTTCAGGCCGGTTCGATCGTTGCCGTCAGGCCGCAGGATTCCAGCCGATCGCGGTAGTGTTCCGCGGCCTCTTTCGGGCATTCGATGACGGTAGCTTCGCCAACGTGATGGGCCGTGAACATGATCTCTGCGGCCGCTTCGAAATCCAGCGACGGCACCGAACGCATGAGGCTGAGGACGACGTGATCCATCGAGTTGTGGTCATCGTTGTGGAGGATCACCCGGTATGGCGGGATCAACCGGGTCAGCGCTTCTTCGTCGATTCCGGTTCCCGGGAGCGTTGGCGCCTGGCTCATGGGAATAGGGTAGCGCCGGGCCGCAACCAATTCGACCGCAGGGGCGGAGTTCTGTTGGCGGCGTGCGATTACTTTCGGGATTTCCCTGAGAGACATCGCCTCCCGCTCGATCGACGATTCACCTGAAATGTACGAGAACCAGCGTACCCGGACCGACAACCCGTACCTATTGCCGAACGATACGGTCACGCGGCGCATGGCTATCAGCACACTCGCCTATCGCGCCATCGCCCAGAAGCGCGAAGTGCAGCTGGACGACGTTCTCGACGAGTCCGATTCCGTGCTGCTCTCGGAACTCATGTCGACCGTCGCCAACGAGACCAGCACGCAACTGATGCTCACCGAGCACCTGCTGAAGGCCGGCTGGGCGTGGGAACGCATCCTCGCAGCTGTCTGGTACAACGAAGAGTTCCTTCGCGCGGCCGCGAACACAGACTAATTTCGGATTCACCTGTCACAGACGCGAGCCCTGGTTCGTCTCCCCTGTAACCGCGAAACAAATCGCGAACAGAGGGAGTCCGAACGATGGCTGATTACGAACGCAAGCATGTCGCAATAGTTGGTGGGGGGCTCGCTGGCCTTGCCGCCGCAACCTACCTCGGACGGGCCGGGCATCGTGTCACCGTTTTCGAACGAAGCGAAACGCTCGGGGGGCGGGCCGCGACCACCGAACGCGACGGCTACCTCCACAACATGGGGCCGCACGCGCTGTACTCGGGCGGGGCCGGGGTGGACGTGCTCGCTGAACTCGGCGTGGAGTACACCGGCAGCTCGCCGGACCTTGGTGGGGTAGCAGTACGAAATGGGAGGGCATTCACGTTGCCGACTTCCGGGCGCACTCTGGCAACGACCCGACTGTTCGGTGTGCGGTCGCGGCTCGAAGCCGGCCGGCAATTGCTGGCGCTGCGCAAGCCACAGGAAGCTGACGGCCGAACGGTCCGCGACTGGCTCAACGCGTCATTCGCTGAGCCAGCGGCGCGCGATTACGTTGAGGCGATCGTGCGCTTGTCGACCTACGCGAACGCGCCGGGTGTGATCAGCCTGGCCGATGCGGCTGCCCAGTTCGGCGGCTCCGGGGGCAAAGTCCTCTACGTCGATGGTGGTTGGAAGACGCTCGTTGAAGGACTCGCGAATAAGGCGCGAAGTGTCGGGGTGGAAATCCTGGCCGGCGCCCGCGTCGAAGGTGTGGAACGCAGCGGGTCCCGGGTGACCGGCCTCCGCGCAGACGGCCGGACCGTGGCGGCAGATGCGGTGCTCCTCGCCGTCGCACCGTCCGTCGCAGCGCAGCTCGTACCCGGGGTCTCCAGTCTCGCCAATGTCGCTTCGGAGGCCATTCCGGCCCGAGCCGCCTGCCTCGACCTGGGGCTGACCCGGCTGCCGAACCGTCGGCGCTTGTTCGGGCTCGGGATCGATGGGCCGTACTACTTCTCGGTGCATTCGGCGTGGGCGAAACTCGCACCGGAGGGTCGCGTGATGGCCTCAGTCGCGAAATACATCCCGGCGGACAGCCGACGAGATGCCGAACAGGATCTCGCGGAACTCGAGTCGTTCATGGATGTCGTCCAGCCGGGCTGGCGGGCACTTGAAGAGCACCGCCGGTACCTTCCGAACATGGTGGTCACGACTTCCGTCCCTCGGGCGGCGAATGGCGGCATCGCCGGGCGGCCATCTCCGCAAGTCGAAGGCGTCGAAGGTCTGTTTGTCGCCGGAGACTGGGTGGCCGGTGGCGGTTGGCTGACCGATGCAACGCTTGGGAGCGCACGAAGCGCAGCCACCATGGTCACGACAGCACTGTCCGAAGGTCGGATGCAGGCGATGGCTTCGGTTTCGTAGGATGGAGCCGATGACCGCGACGATGTCACCCTCCGACGCCACCTTCGAGGAGCACCGCTCGCTCCTCTTTGGCGTTGCCTATCGCATGTTCGGCACGATCGCCGAGGCAGAGGACGCGGTGCAGGAGTCGTATCTTCGCTATCGAAATGCCGGCGGAGAAATCGCGAACCCCCGCGCCTACCTCGTCACAATCGTGACCCGCATCTGCCTCGATGTCCTCAAGTCGGCTCGCGTTCAGCGTGAGCAGTACATCGGCCCCTGGCTGCCGGAACCGATTGTGGAGCACTCTGTTTCGGCGCCGTCGCCGGAAGAGACGGTAGAAACCGCTGATTCGGTGAGCTACGCCTTCCTCGTCATGCTCGAAGAACTGGGACCAGTGGAACGCGCCGTCTTCCTCCTGCGCGAGGTGTTCGACTATGACTACGCCGACATCGCACAGGTGGTGATGAAGTCCGAGGCTGCCTGCCGCCAGGTGTTCCATCGCGCGCGCCAACGGCTGAACGAACGCCACCATCGCCACTCCGCGAGCTACGACCAGCGCCGCGACCTGACAGTTCGATTCCTGGCGGCCGCCAGCGAGGGAAACATGGCGGGCCTGCTCGAGATCCTTTCCGCGGATGTTGTCGCGTATTCCGATGGCGGTGGGAAGATTGCGGCCGCTATCAACCCGATCTGCGGCGCCGATCACGTCGCGCGCTTCACCGTCGGGGTCACGCGCAAAGAGCCTTCTGCATCCGTCGAGCTGGCGGACATTAACGGGGCGCCAGGAGTCATCCTCCGGTCGAAGAGCGGCCGGATTCAGTCGGTCTTGCTACTGGAGATCGACGAAGGAAAGATCATCACGATGTTCGCCCTCCGCAACCCCGACAAGCTTTCCAGGGTGGGGTAAGGCGTTCCCCGTTTCTGCTTGCCCGCGTACTCTTCGCCAGCAATGGGCCCGCGAATCCTGATCATCTGCCGGGGTTATCTCGGGAGTCACATGTCGGCTCCGGGCATTCGCGCCACCGCCCAGGCGCGCGTGCTGGCGACCCACGTGCCCGGGCGCAAGGGTCACGCTCGCGGGCACGAACCTCGATTTCGAACAGCCCGAAGACGGCGCCTATACGGTCACCCGCTGGAGCGCGCGAAACATCCTTCAGCTGGTCGCGACCCACGACATCATCATCGCCTCGATGCTGCCGCCCCACGTAGCGGGGTTCTTCCCGTGGAAGCGCTTCGTCGTCGACCTCTTTTCGCAGTACGCGATGGAGTGGATGGAAGTCGGCATGCAGCACTACGAGGGACGTCATCGCAAGGCGTGGGTGCAGCGCACGCGCGCTGTGCTCGGCATGCAGCTCACGTTCGCCGACTTCGTACTGACCTGTAATGAGCGACAGCGCGACAGCTACGTCGGGATGATGATTTCGCTCGGACTGATCTCGCCGCGCGTGTACGAGGGGGATGCCACCCTGCGGAGCTACATCGATTCGGCCCCGCACGGTATTCGGGCCGAACTCCCTGTTGCGGGAAAGCCGGTCCTCCGTGGTGTCCGCGATGGCTTCGGCGAGGACGACAAGATCATCATCTGGAACGGCGGGATCATCCAGTGGTACGACCCGGCTACGCTGCTCGAGGCGCTGCGCATCCTCGGCCGGGACGACATCAAGCTGCTCTTTCTCGGCGCCTCGTACCCGGGCATCAAGGAGCTCGGCAAGGGCGTGCGCTTCCAGGACGCCAAGGCCATTGCCCAGCGCAACGGCCAGCTCAATCGGACGGTCTTCTTCGAAGAAGGCTGGGTCTCGCACGAAGTGGCAAAGCAACACGTGCAGGAGGCTGACATCTCGGTCTGCTGCTATTTCGATAACCTCGAAACGCGCTACAGCCACCGCACGCGTTTCGTTGACCTGATCTGGGCCGAGCTGCCGTTCATCTGCACCCACGGCGATGTGCTGGCCGAAGAAGTGGACCAGAACGGGTGGGGCATCGTCGTCCCGGAGGAAGACCCCGCGGCGCTGGCGAAGGCAATCGAAAAGCTCGTCGACAACCCGGATTTCCACGCGCAGTGCACGGCGAACCTCGCGGCGTCCCGGGCCTCGCTCCAGTGGGACGAGACGATGAAGCCGCTGATCCGCTTCTGCAGCGAAAAAGGGGCAACGCTCTCGCCGAAGTGGGAGCGGGTACCCGGCCTCGCCCAGCGCATCGCGACGTACGTCGCCCGCCGGGCCATCTTCAATGTCTATGACAAGCGACTGCAGAAGGAGCATGACCGGGCGGAGCAGGCGGCGTTGAGAGAGGAAAGAGAAAAGAGGAAAGAGGAAAGTGTCGGGACGGAGCGCGCAAACCTCTCCGATGGAGAGCCAGCTTCATGAGTGCCCAGCGATTCGAGGATTTGATTGCCTGGCAAAAGGCGCGGGAACTGTCACGAGAGGTCTATCGGCTGACTCAAGAATCACCGCTGCGGCGCGACCGCGCACTCGTGGATCAGATGCGACGGTCGGCGGTGTCTGTGATGTCCAACCTGGCAGAAGGCTTCGACCGCCAGAATTCACTTCCCGAGTTCAGCCATTTCCTGTCCATCGCGAAAGGATCTTGCGCAGAGTTGCGGTCGCAGCTGTACGTCGCGCTCGATGCGAATTACCTGGACGACGAGCGCTTCGGAGCGTTGCTTGCAGCCGCCGAAGAAGTCTCTCGCGTCACGGCGGGACTGAAGTCTTCAGTTGAACAGAAGGCGGCGGTCATGACTCCTCTTTCCTCTTTCTTCTTTTCTCTTTTCTCTTTCGGGGGACTCGGGTCATGACCAGACTCCTCGTGCTTTCCCGCTCGGCCGTAGGCCCGTTGATGGCGAGCCCGGGCGTGCGCGCGTACCAGATCGCCGGGGCGCTGGGGCGGGCAATGCCCGAGGCCGAGATAACGCTTGGCGTCCCGGGGAACCGCGACCCGATAGCGCCGCCTGCGCCGAACGTCCGGATGCAGACCTGGAACACGAACGCGGAAGCAGCCGCAATGGCGCGCGAACACGACACCACGATCACTCGTAACTTCCCGCCGCAGTTTGCGAGGCTCCTCGGAGAGACGCGCCTGGCGCTTGATGGGTTCACGCCGCTGTACGTCGAGTGGATGGAGCTTTCGAAGCGCGACATTTTGCCGAAGTGGCGCCGCATCTGGATGGCCAGCAATCGCTGGTACCTGAACATGCAGCTGACACTGGCCGACTTCGTCTTCTGCGCCGATGAACGTCAGCGCGACATGTGGATCGGCATGATGATGGCGCTCGCCCTGGTGCCTGACGATGTCTACGCGCGCGATCCGTCGCTTCGCAAGGTGATCGATATCGTGCCGTATGGGGTGCCATCGCGGCCGCTTGCTCCGACCAGGCGGGTGCTCCGCGGCGTGGTCCCGGGGATCGCCGAGACTGATAAGGTGCTGCTCTGGAACGGCGGCATCACCGAGTGGAACGACGTCGACACGCTCCTCCATGCGATGGCCGGGCTGGCAGCGAAACGGCCCGAAGTGAAGCTGGTGTTCATGGGGGTCGACCACCCGGACTATGCCTTCGGTCCTTCGGCCGGGGTCACGAAACACGCCTTCGAGCTCGCCGAACGCCTTGGCATCAAGGACCGCAACGTCTTCTTCCGAAGCGGCTGGGTGCCGTACGAAGAGATCGACAACTACCTCGCCGAGGCTGACGCGAGCGTCTGCCTCGGTTACGAGAACATCGAGAGCCGCTTCGCGTTCCGGACGCGCTACGTTGACCTCTTCCGCGCGAAAGTCCCGCTGCTGTGCACGCGAGGAGACGTGCTGGCCGACCGCGTGGAGAAGGAGCCGATGGGCCTGACGGTTCCGGAGCGAGACGTGGAAGCTGTTTCGGCCGGCATCGAACGCATCCTCGATGACACCGAGCTGATTGCGACGGCGAAGGCCAACATGGCGAGCATCGCGGCCGAGCTCTCGTGGGACGTCGCCGTGGAGCCGCTCGTTGAGTTCTGCGCCGCCGAAGGCACGTATGCGACGCCTGCGAACCGGCGAAAGCTGCAGGCCTATGCGCGCGGCGGCATGTACTTTGCCCTCAAGAGCATCTGCAAGAGCCCGCCGCTGCACGGATAGACCGAGCGGGACTTCAGGAAGCCTTGAGACGGTTCTCGGCGAGTTCTGTCAGACGCTTGTTCATGCGGTCCTGGTCCGAAGGCTGGTGTCGAATTTCGATGGTCTGCAGCAGCGGTCGGACGGTGCGCCGGAACGGCCTGAGGGCTTGAGGGCGAGGCAGTTTGCCAAGGCCCGCGAGGAGGGTGGCGCGGGCTTCGGCCGTTTCGATGCGCTGGCGTGAGAGTTCGAATGTTGTGTCGTAGGTGAGCATGTCTGGTGGTCTCCAGTCGTGTGGTACTGGTTAGACCGGCGAGGGCGGAAGTTCTTACACGGCTTTCGTTACCACGAATGGCAAAGGGCTGATACGATGCTCAATCGGCGCGGGGTGTAGCTCAGCCTGGCAGAGCGCTACGTTCGGGACGTAGAGGCCACAGGTTCAAATCCTGTCACCCCGACCAACCTAGTTCGCGAGAGACAGCAACCATTCGGCGGCCGCTTCGCGGCTGTGGAAGATGCTGATAGCCTCGCCTTCCAATCCCGAAATCTGTGCGATTTGCCGACCGAGGCCAAACATGGCGGGCGTATTGGCGGCGATCGCGAAGCGTACCCCGCGGGCGGCACTTTGGGTGGCTGCTTCCGCAAGCATGACCGGGTCGAAGAGGACGGCATCGACTTCCGATACATCGATCAGCACACGCTGAAAGGTGTTTATGGCGTCGGTAATCTCCTGCGAGCCTGCGACCAGATCACGGAACGCGCCGGGTTTCACGTCCCCCGACAGGCTGAGCAAGACATAGCCGTTCTCGAGCCTCGCCTCTGGTGCCACCGCATCCCCCGAACCCGGCTGAGACTACCAGAGATCCGACCCAACAACGTGTGAAGTTTTTCGCACGGTCCCGACGCTTATTTCGCGTCTTCGAGGCCCGCGCGAATCTTTTCGAACGGTGTGCGAGGTGTGTGGCGCGACCGGCCAGGCGCACCCGCGGGAATGCGGCCAGCCGTTTCGCGGGCGACATGCTCGCGCAGGCTCGTCAGTACATCGAGCGCTCGCCGGTAATTCGCCTCAACTTCGGCAAGCGTTTCGCCCGCCAGCATCTCTGCATCGAGGGCGGGTTCACCCACTAGGAGCGCCGAGCGCAGGCGTTCGACTGCAGCCCGTTCACTCTCCGGCTCGCTTCCAAGCTCCTGGCGGAGCGTCTCGACTTCGTCGTTCGCATCAGTCGCGGTGATTCGATAGTCTCTTCGGTTTCAAATGCCTGGTCTTCCATGGCGACATCCTTCGATTGGGATGGCGCAACCGTCGCCGGTGACTCGATGTAAAGCCAAGGTGTGGATGACGCTTCGCCCGAAAGAGGCGGCCGGTGATACCCTCGGAAAACGACAATGAACCTCAAACATCTCATGCTCGCCAGCGCGCCGCTGGCACTCCTCGCGCTCGCGGCATGCGGCGATGGCCCAAACACCACCGTTGATTCCGTCACGCCGGAACCGTCGGCCACGCGAAGCGGCCTTGAAGCCGAGTTTGGCCCGGAACCGTTGCTCGGCGACAACATCACGAAAGTTACCCCGGCTTACGCCCAGCAGGTGAAGCAGGCAACAACGCGGACGCCCAACCCGAACCGGCCGAGCGGCGTTTGCGCGCGAAGTGACGTTCGATGGTCTGCCCGATACCGGCCGCTGGTTCCGAATGGCGATCGACGGGACCGAAGTCACGACGGAACTGACGTGGATTGTCTCGTCCAACGAAAGCCCCACCGGCGGCACCATGTGCTTCGCACCCGAAGGGGGACTCACGGTCGGCAAGCACGATGTCGCGATTTCAGTGCAGGACCCGAACAACATCCAGGCCCGCACAAAGCAGCTCGTCGCGTGGCGGTTCGAGGTTATCCAGTAGGTTTCGGCGCGCCCTTTCACCAGGCGAAACGGAATCGAGCGGCGCACGCCGGTTTCCTGTGGCCCGGCGACGAGCGTGATTCGGTAGCCGCCGGCGGATTTGAGCTGGAGCTGCAGCGCGAAGGTCATCTGCGAGAGTTGACTCGTATCCGGCGAGCAGTTGGGGCGGACGGCCAACGTTCATCTGACCGTCGAGGCGGAACACTTCCTGGGCATCATCGTCGTCCACACGCACGACCAGTGGGATCGTCGTATTGGTCTCGTCCCACCCGACACGGACTCCGGCGGCGAGGTTCAGCCTCACATGTGCCGGCACGTCCGGGACGTTCATGGTGTCCCAGCCGCCGCCCATCAGGTAGAGCTTGCTGCCGGTGACTTCGGCGTGTTCAGCGAGGAGCAGGTAGTCAATTTCCATCGGAACCAATCGTAACCGACGAGCGTGACGACGGGCCGCGCAGCGACCCGCTGTCGGACCGAACTCGCGGGTCAGGTGGGTCACCCAAAATGTACCCGCGGGTATGCAACCGCCGCAGACTTCCCCGGTTCGCGTATGGGCCCTATTGTGCCCCTATGCCGCTATTCGGAGCGCCCGGTGAGCGGATTGGTTACGAGTTGTATTCGCACCCTGATGGTGCCCCGCCGCTCGTCCTGATCCATGGGTTCACTGCCAGCAAAGCCTCGTTCGAAGCGAACCTCGCTGGCCTTCGGGAACACTTCACTGTCATCACCGTCGAACTCCTCGGCCATGGCAACTCCGATGCGCCGGACGATGCGATTTTCTATCGCCCCGAACGGGCGATTCGCCGCCTGCTGCAACTCTTCGACCACCTGGGCTACAACCGCGTGCTCATCTGCGGACATTCCCTCGGTGGCGCCCTCGCGCTGCGGCTGGCCCTCGATGCCCCTGAATGGGTAGCCGGCCTCGTGGTGATCAACTCCAGCTCGGCCGCCGGGACACCCGAATGGCGTGACGCGGCCCGCCCGCGAATGGAAGAGATGGCCGCCCGTGTCCGCGCTGAGGGCACGGACTTCATGAAGCAGACGCGGCTCTATCCGGCTCACAGCAAACGGCTGGACCCGCTTTCCAAGGAACTGCTGACGCGTGACTTCGATCGGCTTCAGCCGGCAGGCGTTGCCGGCACCGCCGAATCGCTGGTGATCGATGTGAACGCGTGGGAGCGGCATCCAACGCTCGGTGTTCCGTTCCTGCTGGTCGTTGGCGAACGCGATGCCGACTTCGCCCCGAACGCATCCTCATTCCTCGCCCGCTTCCCCCAGGACCTCGTCCGCGAAGTGGATCTGCCGGCGGCTGGTCACGCCGCCAACATCGAACAGCCCGCGGAGTTTGATGCGGCGGTGGTGGATTTCGCGCACGACATTGGCTATCTGCGAAAGCCCGCCGTGGAGGGCAATAAGGTCCTCACAGCCCTCGGCGGAGTGCTGGTGGTAGCCGGGCTCGGATTACTGGCCGCGGCCGTCTTGATAAACAGGGGCGGCGGGGACAACAACGACCAGCTGCTGGCGGCGGCCCCCGATGCGACGCAATCGGCCGGTGGCGCTCCGACCCAGGTCGCGCAGGTGGCAGGGACGTCCGCCGCAGGACCTACGCGGCCGAGCGCCGTCGACAGTTCGACGCGGGTGCCGACAGCCGCCGCCTCGGTCGTAGCCTCGCCGACCACTGCGCCTCCGCCGACCACTGGCGCCTGCGACCGCTACTACGAAGCCTGCTGCCACGGCGACCAGGGCCCCGGCGCAGGCCACCGCAGTCCCGACGGCAACGCCAACGGCGGAGCCAACCTTAGCGCCGACTCCCGCCCCTACTGCGACGCCGAGCGGCCCGTACGCCGCCATTTCAGGGCCTGTCGACTGCCGAGGTTGGCGTGCCTGTCGTCTTCACCGATGCCTCGTCGCCGGTGGCGCTCACACGCTCGTGGCTCACACCGGCCGGCCCAGAGAACGCATCGCCGGGTGTGAGCTTCACGCCCACATCGCCGGGCTGCTACGTGGTGTCGATGACGGCCTACTTCTCCACGGGCCAGGTGCTTACGACATCGCACGCGGTCTCGGTCGGGGGCGTCTCCTGCGGCGGCGGACAGGGCTAATCGGACGGCCGTCGCGTTTACCGGTTGGTATAAGGGCCGCCACTGACATGAATAGAAGCGAACAGTCTTATTAGGCTAAACCCGAATAATCAGATCTATCCCTAAGACCCGATAGTTGAAGTACGCGTTATTCGTTTGCGTGCAAAAGATTTTGCGGGGGCTCATCTCTCTATGACTTGGTTCAGTAATCTCTCGATCCGGACGAAGTTGCTCGGCGGCTTCGCGATCGCGATCGGCCTTATGGCCGTTTCGACGGTCTTTGCCATTCGCGCTGCCAACACAGCCGCCGGGCACACCACTGAACTCTACAAGGTCCACTTCGCAGGGCCTCGTTGTCCTCGATGCGGCGAAGCAGCAATTCCTGCTCAGCAATATCAACACCATGGATGCGCTCCTCGCGGACGATGCCGAAGAAGCCAAGAGCCATCGTCGCCGATGCCGAAAAGCATCAGGAGGAAGCCCGCGCGAAGCTCGTCGAATACCGAGGCATCCCAGACCGACCCGGAGATACTTGAGTCTCATCGATGAAGCACTTGTCGGTACCGATCACGCTCATCGACATCCGCAAGGACGTCTTCAAGGACATCCTCGCCGGAAACAACGACGAGCGCCATCGCGCTCAATGAGAACGGGGCCAACGGCAAGCCATCGGGCGACAAGACCGCCGAAGGCGTTGTCGACCTCCTCAACCAGGCGACTGATTTGAGCGAAGTCGTGCGGCCGCAGGTCGAACAGAGTTCTGCCTCGTCGGCCAGTTCGGCCATTCGCACACGCAGCCGTTATCGGCGTCGTTGCGCGCCATCCTCGGCCTTGGCCGTCGCCTACCTCATTTCGAAGACCATTCGCGATGGTGTCGCGACCATCGTTAGTCGCCTCCGTTCCATCGAAGGCAACTGCATCACCAACCTGCAGAAGGGCATCAGCGGCCTCTCGGCTGGCGACCTCACGATCGACGTCCAGCCGGTCACTCCGAAGATCGATTCGTACAGTAAGGACGAAATCGGCAACGCCGCCGCCACCATCAACACCGTGCTCGACAAGCTTGTCGCCACGATTGGCACCTACAACGATGCTCGATTCAACCTCTCCGCGATCGTGACGGAAGTCCGCGGCGGCGCAGGTTCGCTGCTCGATTCTTCCGAGACCCTCAAGGAATCCTCAGACCAGATGGCAAACGCCACCGGCCAGATCGCAAATGCGATCAACGAAGTGACCCGCTCGGCGGTTTCGCTTGCCGGCGTCTCGCAGGAATCCGCCCGCGAAGTGGAACTGGTCGCGGCCGGTTCGGCGCAGCTCGCTTCTTCGTCCCAGACCAACGCCACCTCGGCGGGCGAGAGTAAGGCCGAAGCGACCCGAATGCAGGAGCGCATCCAGTACGTCGCGGCGGCATCGGAGCAGGTAGCCGCATCGGCCGATGAATCGCGAACCGCTGCTCAGCAGGGCCAGGAAGCGGTTACCCGCGCTGTCGCTTCGATGGAGGCGATCGCCATCGCCGTTGACCGTGCATCAGCAACGGTTGGCCAGCTCGGCGAATTCGGCCAGCAGATCGGCGACATCGTGAAGACCATCGACGAAATCGCCGCCCAGACCAACCTCCTCGCCCTCAACGCCGCTATCGAAGCGGCCCGTGCAGGCGAACAGGGCCGCGGCTTCGCCGTCGTCGCCGAAAACGTCCGCTCACTCGCGGAACGCTCCAGCGATTCGACCAAGGAGATCGCTACGCTCATCTCCAAGGTCCAGGCCGCCACCCAGGAAGCCGTCGATGTCATGGCTGTCGGCGTCCGCGACGTCGAAGAGGGCCGCGAAGTGACCGCCGGCGCTGGCAAGGCGCTCGAATCCATCATCGCCTCCGTCCGCGAATCGGCTGTCCAGATGCAGCAGATCGCCAAGGACGTCCAGGACCTCTCCGGTGGCGCGACGCGCATCGTCAACGCCGCCGACCAGATCGCGACCAGCGCCGTTGAATCGGCCCAGGCCGCGAATTCGATGGCTGCTGGCACCGGCCGAGTCACCGAAGCCATCATCCAGGTTTCGGCCACAAGCGAAGAGACTTCGGCCTCCGCCGAGCAGGTTTCGGCTTCGACGGAAGAGCTTTCAGCTCAGTCACAGGAGCTGGCGGCAACCGCCACCCACGTGAAGACGGTCGCCGAGGGACTCAACGGGACGGTCGCGAAGTTCAAGACCGCGGCCTAAGCCCGGTCCGAGTTTCGAACGTTTAGTCCCGAGTACCGGTATCCCCGGTGCTCGGGACTTTCTCGTTCCCCTTTCGGCATCCCCTCCGACTTGGTATCCTTCGGCTCCGGGTAACTGGCGAATTCGCGGAGCACCGCGAGGAAGCCCGGAACTTCATCAGCATGGTCGCTCGCCTGGGCCGAAGGTCTCGTCGCACACTCCGCGAACGGGGCCTTTTTCGATCCCCGAGGCGCAGGACTCTCTCCAGTCCTTTCCCTCAGTCCTCAACCACGGAGGTGGAACCATGCGCGCACTACTCGGAGTATTCGACAAGACTGGCATCGAAGAGTTCGCCCGGGGGCTCGTCGGCCTTGGCTGGGAGATTGTCTCCACCGGCGGCACATTCGCGGCCATCGAGAAGGCCGGCATCCCGGTGAAGAAGGTCGAGGACATCACCGGCTTCCCGGAGATGCTCGACGGACGCGTGAAGACGCTCCACCCGGTGGTCCACGGGGGTATCCTCGCGCGGCGCGACCTGCCGGCGCACATGGCCGCCCTCGCCGAACACAACATCGGCGGCATCGACCTCGTCTGCTGCAACCTCTACCCGTTCGTCGAGACGGTTACGAAGCCGGGAGTCACCTTCGAGGAAGGCATTGAGAACATCGACATCGGCGGGCCGACGATGCTCCGCGCCGCCGCCAAGAACCACAAAGACGTGATCGTCGTCGTGAACCCGAGCGACTATGGCGCCGTTCTCGAACACCTCAAGGCGAACGACCTCACCGCCGAGGGCCGCCTGCACCTCGCCTACACGGCCTTCGCTCACGTCGCCCAGTACGACAGCCAGGTTTCGGAGTGGATGTTCAGCCAGTTCTCGAAGGAGGCGCAGGAGCGCCCGCGAGGCAAGGTGCAGGTCCCGATGGAACTCGTGGACGTCCTCCGCTACGGCGAGAACCCGCACCAGTCGGCGGCCTTCTACCGTGATGTCTCGCTTGCCGAGCATGGGCGTGGCGGAATTGCCAGCGCGGTTCAGCACCACGGCAAGGAGATGTCGTACAACAACTACATCGATGCCGACGCCGCCTGGAACTGCGTGAATGACTTCACCGGCCCGAGCTGCGTGGTAGTGAAGCACACGAACCCCTGCGGCGTTGCCACGCGCGAGGACATGCTCGAGGCCTACCGCCTCGCCGTTCGCGGCGACGCAACGAGCGCCTTCGGCGGCATCGTCGCCTTCAACCGGGTCGTCGATGAACCGCTCGCCCGGGAGCTGCGCGAGTTCCGCAACCCGAACGACGGCGAGACCCGCATGTTCTACGAGATTGTGATCGCGCCGGGATACACGCCCGAAGGGCTCACCGTGCTCAAAGGCAAATCGAAGGACCTGCGCATCCTCGAAGCGCAGGCGCACAAGCCCGGCAGCCGTTCGTATCGCCAGGTTGGCGGCGGCTGGCTCTCGCAGGATTCCGATGACCGGACGCCCGAGGAGATCGAGTTCAAAGTGGTGACCGACCGTCAGCCAACGGCGCAAGAACTGGAAGACCTGAAGTTCGCCTGGCGCTGCGTGAAGCACGTGAAGAGCAATGCGATCACGGTGGCAAAAGACGGCCGTTTGCTCGGCATGGGCAGCGGCCAGCCAAACCGCGTGAAAAGCGTCGAAATCGCGATGGAGAAGGCCGGCGACGAAGTGAAGGGAGCGACCCTCGCGAGTGACGCCTTCTTCCCATTCGCGTGGGGCGATTCGATCGAGAAGGCCTGCCAGGCGGGAGTCTCGGTGATCGTCCACCCGGGCGGCTCGCTCCGCGACCAGGACGGCATCGACTGCTGCAACAAGTACGGCGTGACGATGGTTCTCACCGGCACGCGCCACTTCCGCCACTAGACCGACTTGGCTCGTCCCCGCCGTGGGTGGATCCCACGGCGGCGAATGGGAACAATGCGCGAAACCAATTCGATTTGGGGTAGTTCATGAAATTCACGGCGGAAACAACGGATCAGGGTGTCACCGAGCGCGCGTTTGAGCTCGAAGTCGGCGGAGAGCGCATCCCCGGGATTCTCTGGACACCCGAAGGCGCAAAGGGTTCGCGACCGCTCGTCCTCATGGGCCACGGCGGTACCCAGCACAAACGCGTGGACACGCTCCTTGCGCGGGCACGCGCTTACGCTCGGCACCAGCGCTGGGCAGTAGCTGCCATCGATGCGCCGGGACATGGCGACCGGACGACACCGGAGGCAGCGGCAGCAGCTCGTGCGAACATCCAGGCGCGGATCGCGGGTCGTGCACCGGCAATGGACCCCGAGCGCTTGCGGGAGATGGCGAAGCGCACGCTCCAGGCCGTGCCCGAATGGCAGGCGACGCTGGCTGCGGCTCCGCAAGCTGCCCGAAGTGGGCGAAGGCCCCACGGGCTACTGGGGCGTCTCGATGGGGACCTCGATTGGAGTGCCGTTCCTCTCGGTTGAATCGCGCGTCCAGTGCGCGTTACTCGGCCTCAACGGCCTGCGTTCGGGCATGGATGACTTCGCGAAGCAGGCGGCCAGCATCACCATCCCGTTGCTGTTCGTCTTCCAGCGCAACGACGAACTGGTGAACGTTGAAGCCGGGTTGGCGCTCTTCGATGCCTTCGGGTCGAAGGAAAAGACCATGCATATCAACCCCGGAGGGCATGTCCAAATCCCGGCACATGAGCGCGAAGACTTCGAGCGCTTCTTCCTGCGTCACCTTGGTCCCGGAGGAGAATAGGGCCAGCGACCAGGTTAGAGGCCCAGCAGCATCCGCCCGGACTCGACGATTGACCGGTGGGACACGACTGTGTGCTGGCCGATGGTGTGGATGTCCCGCAGGCGCCGGTCGAGCGTGTTCTTCGCGTAGAGCGAGGCGCTGCCGCCCGCCCGGTACATGGCGTCGACGACCTCGACGCAGCGTTCGATTGCCCCGATCTGGGCGAGATTGAGACGCGCGTGCGTCCGCGGCGACGGATGATCGCCCGCAAGCATTTCGCGCCAGACCTGCTCCGTTGCCTCGAAGTAGAACGCCCGCGCCTGGGCGAGCGTCATTTCCGCCCGCGCGATGGCCTCGTGCAGCCACTCCTGGTCCTTGATTTTGGCGCGGGTCCCGAATGAGCCCTTTGTTGCGGCAATGGCGAGAACATCATCGATTGCACCGCGCGCGCACCCGAGAGCAACCGCCCCGAGCTTGAACGTGAAGAGCATCGGGAATTGGTAGAGCGGCTCTGGTCTCGTCATTCGCGCCGGCATGAGCGTGAACGTGTTGCATTCCGGGACGAAGACTCGTTCGGCGGCGATGTCGTGGCTGCCGCTGCCGCGCACGCCGGTCGTGGTCCAGGTATCCACAACCTTTGCCTCTTCAGCGGGCATGACGACGACGCGAACTTCTGGAGTCCGCTCGTTCGCCATCCGCGGGCCGTTCTCGCCCGGGACCAAACATCCCAGCGCGAACAACGCCGAATGGGTTGAGCCGGAGGCGAAGGTCCACTGGCCCGTGACGACGTAGCCGCCTTCGGCTGGCGTAGCGGTGCCGGTAGGGTTGGCCACGAAAGCGCTGGCGCGCGTGGGATCAGCGATTAACGCCCGTGCAGGTTGTTCCTCGAGGAAGGCGCCGATGTAGCCGGTATCGCAGCCGATCATGGCGCACCATGCTGCCGATGCGTCGGCTGCGGCGAGCGTTTCGATGGCCTCCACCTGGGTGACCGGGTCCATCTCGAGGCCGCCGAACGCTCGCGGCACAGCAACGGAGAACATGCCCGCGCCGATCGCAGCATTTCCGCTACTGCAGGGGGTAACTGGCGTGCTGCCTCGATTTCCGGCGCGGACGCGCGTATCGGCTCGACCAGCGCGTGCACGCGCCCGAGGTACTCTGTGGCGCCGATGGATCGTTCGATGTCGTGTCCCATGGATTTCCCGCCAGTGAAGATCGCGCGGAGCCTACCACGTGGGGGCGGAACGAAGCGGACCTAGCCCTGCGCCTTCTTGCGCTCGCGGTAGGACTTCATCTTGCTGCGCGTGCCGCAAAGTCCCATATCGCACCACTTCTTCGAGCCGTTCTTCGATTGGTCGTAGAAGCTCCAGCCGCATCCCTGGCAGGTCTTGAAGCGGGGGAACACACCTTCGGCAGTCGCTTTGTAGCTGAGCGCCAGGAAGGTCGAAAGCGCGCGCGGGACGCCGTTGCCGCCGGGCTGGATATCGAGGGCGCCGCCCGGCTGAATCGTTACCTGCAGAGGTGCGATTTCGTTTAGCTCATCGATGGTCTGGTTGGTGCGCGGGTCGAGGTCGTAACCACTATTCGCCGCGCAGAGAGCTCGCGTTGCGGCCCGAAAATGGCGGGCAAGACGAACGTCGTCGTCGCTCACTTCAACTTCGGATTCGATCAGGCCCAGGCCGAGCAGCCATTCTTTCAGCTTGCTGGCGCTATCAATTCTGTCTGATTCATCTCGTGTCCAGAGGAACTGAAGGAGGAGGTCTCGTTCTGCCGGGTCCATTGCCTGCTCAACATACCACAGCCTCGATCGAAATGTAACCAGTGAAACGCTTGACAGGTAACGTTGTTACCGGCTACATTCAAATAGCAGTAACGCGAGAGCGTCTGGGGGAACAACAACAAATGGACTATTTCGACCTTGCCTACGAGCGATTGGATTCGTGGGAGCGAACACGCGCCGAATTGCAGCAACTGAACGACGCACGCCGACTGGGCCTCACCGGAAACGGTTGGAGTCCAATGGCGAAGTTCGACGGTTTGCTGATTCGCGCCAGCAAGAACGCGCGCCAGCGCCAGGCCCGCCGAGATCGGCAGGCTGCATGCAATCGGGAGCTCGTTTCCTAACCGCTCCCTGAGTTCAAGCAACCTTTTCACCAAGAGCCGACGGCTGTCTCCCTGCCGTCGGCTCTTTTCATGTCACAAACGCGGAAGCCGTGGATCCGCGAACTAGCTGCGGAACCCGCGCCGGCGCCGCCCAGGCTGCCGATGCTGTAGGGGTATTTGATCAGGTTCACGTGACGTCGGTTTTCGAGCAGTTTCGCCAGTCGCTTCAGGCTTTGGTTCACAAGCGGGCGGTAATACGGGCGGTCCACCTCGAGGATAGGGACCATCACGCTCACCTCGTGCGGCGCTCGCAGCAGGCGGTCATCGACATAGCGAGCGATCGGGTCCGAGACATTGCGGAAGGGCGAGGAAATCACCACCAGCGGGATCGCCGGGAATTGCTTCGCCCAGCGCTGTTCGACCGTGGATGGCGCTTCGGGATCGACGACAACGTGGAGCGCGATGACCTCACGGGAGCGTTCGCAGGCGGCGCCAAGCGTCATCACGGTGACCAGCGTGATGTCTTCCACCGGCACGATGATCGGGATCCGTGATTCGCCCCGCGGAACGATGTCGAGGAGCGCATCGGGAGAAACGAAGAGCAGTCGCTTCAACCGCTTATAGAAGCGCCCGATCCCCCAGAGGATGGCGGTGATGATCGGGATGGCGACGACCACGATCGCAGCCGTTCTCCTTGAATTTCGTCACCATGATGATGACGAAGACGATCGCCGTAACCACGCCACCGAAACCGTTGATGGAGGCCGAAACCTTCCACCCGGGCGACTTTCGAGTGAACCAGAGGCGCACCATGCCGACCTGCGCCAGGGTGAAGCAGAGGAACACCCCGAGCGCGTAGAGCGGGATGAGCTTGGTGGTCGTGGCGTTGAACGCGACCAGCAAGAAGGCGGCGAAGCCGGTCAGGGCCATGATTCCATAGCTGAAGACGAGGCGATTGCCGCGGGCATGGAAGACGCGGGGCAGGTAGCCATCGCGCGCCAGGATTGCCGCGAGAATAGGGAACCCGTTGTAGGCCGTATTCGCCGCAAGGAAGAGAATGCCGGCGGTGAGCGCCTGGAGCGCGTAGTAGAGGACGTTGCGCCCGAACACCTGCTCGCCGACCTGCGACATGACGGTCGCCTTGTCGCCTACTTCGTAGATGATCCCGAAGTGACGGGCGAGCAAGGTGGTGCCGATGAAGAGGAACCCGAGAAGAACGCCATGGCCACCATGGTCTGGATAGCGTTCTTCCACTCCGGCGGCTTGAACGCGGAAACGCCGTTCGACATCGCTTCGACGCCGGTGAGTGCGGCGCAACCAGCCGAGAAGGCCCGCAGGATGAGGAAGAGCGTGAGGGCGTGGGTAGCGTTCTCTGCCGCCTTGCTGGGCTCGCCGGTCTTCAGGATGTTCGGGTTGTCGCCCGTGAAGACCTGGATCATGCCGACGAGGATGGTGGCGGCTCAGGATGAACACGAATCCGTAGGTCGGGAAACGCGAACATGGTGCCCGGATTCGCGCAGGCCGCGCAGGTTTCCGAGCGCGATGAGCATGATCAGCGCCACCGCTATCGGCACGCGCTCGGTGTCGACGCTCGGCGCCGCGGAAACGATTGCTTCCACACTCGCCGCGATACTCACCGAAGCCGTCAGTGTGTAGTCGATTAACAGCGCCGAGGCCGCAACCAGGCCGAAGATCACGCCGAGGTTCTCGAGTGCGACGGTGTACGCGCCACCTCCTGCCGGGTAAGCGCGGATGAGCTGGCTATACGAAACCACCACGATCCCGAGGAGCGCTGCGATGGCCAGAGCGATCGGCAGGCTGAGGTAGATCGCGCTCGTGCCCGGCGAGGACGAGGATCAGCAGGATCTCCTGCGTTGCGTAGGCCGTCGAAGAGAGTGCATCGGATGAGAAGACAGCGAGCGCAACTTTCTTGCTCAGGCGCTCTTCCGAGAGGCGCTTGCTGTTCATCGAAGTGCCGATGAGGGAGTTCTTCACGGCCGCAACGCGGCCGACCCCAGCCGGTATGGCGCTCCGCGAACTCAGTCGCCTCGAAGTGCTCCGGGTCGAGTTCCACGATACCCGCTCGAGGAAACTCGACGTGATAACGGGAAACTCGACCGTCTTTATCGGCGACCGGCTTGTATTCAGGACCAGACCCGGGCGAGGGCATTCAGGAAGGATACTTCCCATAACCCTACAGTCTGCAATCGGGGCAAAACCCGCCGATAGACAATATCGCATGAGCTATTTGTTCAAACCGTGGTTCAAGGCGCGCTCGGCAACTATTCTCGTGGCCGGTATAGTCAGCCCGCGATGCCCGAAGCCACCGGCCCACTCGCAGGTCTTGTCGTCGTCGATTTTGCAACCACCCGCGCCGAACTCGCGGGAAGGTTCCTCGGCGAACTTGGCGCGACCGTTATCAAAGTGGAACCGCTCGCTGGTGCCGCTGCTCGCTTTCTTCCGCCGTTCGACGAATCGAAGCCGAAGAGCGCTCGAATCTTCGCTCTACTGGGCTGCAGCGGGAGCGGGCAAAAAGAGCGTCGTCCTCGATATTGAATCCGCCGAAGGCCGGGCGAAGTTAACGCCCCTCCTTCAACAGGCCGACTTCCTCATCGAGAGTTTCGAACCGGGCTACATGGATCGGGACTTGGGCTGGGCTACGCGGCCGTCTCCGCCCTCAACCCGCGCATCATCTACGCATCGGTTACGCCGTACGGCCAGGACGGGCCCGATGCCGGGAGTCCAGCGACCGACCTGACCATCGAAGCCGCGGGCGCGCTGCTCGACCTCCAGGGCGACACCGACAGGCCGCCAGTGCCGGTCGGCTATCCGCAGGCTTCGTTCCATGCGGGTGTGCAGGCTGCGGCCGATGCCGTCATCGCGCTCAACGAACGCGAACGTTCGGGCCTTGGCCAGCATCTCGACGTTTCGATGCAGGCCGCGATGGTGTGGACGTTGATGAGCGCCACCGGCTACCCGCCCAACACCGGCGATAATCCGCCACCCAGCGGCCCTAACCGCCTTGTGCCCGACGCCGTCGCTCATCCCGGGTATCAAGCTTCCCCGCCAGTGGGAATGCGCCGACGGCTACATCACCGTCACGCTGGCCGGCGGTCGCGTTGGCAAGACGCCCCTGCAGACGGCTCTCGGCTGGGCCGAAGCGGATGGCCTTGTGCCGGAACACCTGTCGAAGCGCGATTGGTCGACGTGGGTGATGGACCTCGTTGGCGGCACGCTACCACTCGAGGATGTGAAGGCCGCAATCGAGTGCGTCGCCGCCTGCTTCAAGCGCCACACGCAGCACGAACTGATGCAGATGGGCGACTGATGGAGGCCTCCTCCTTGCCCCGATCCTGCGCGTGGATGGCCTGCTCGCGGACCCGCAACTGAAAGCACGCGACTACTGGGTCGAGGTCGAAGGCCGGACACAGCCCGGCATCCCCGCGCGCCTCACGCTCACCCCGATGACGCCCCCGCAACCCGCCCCGCGCCTCGGCGAGCACCAGGCGCTGCTCGAGAGTTTCGCGCCGAAACCAGCTGCGCCGCGACCGGCCGCGGCAAAGCGGGGACGCACCTTCGAGGGCCTGAAGGTCGCCGACTTCGCCTGGATTGGGGTCGGGCCGATTATCGCGAAGGCACTGGCAGACCACGGGGCGACGGTGGTGCATGTCGAGTCATTCGGGCGCACCGATCTCCTGCGCACGATCCCTCCGTTTAAAGACCGCATCCCGGGCTGGACCGCGCACAGTTCATGGCGAACTTCAACAGTTCGAAGCTGGGACTCAACCTCAACCTCCACAACAAGGCGGGCCTCGAACTGGCGAAGAAGCTCATCGACTGGTCCGACGTCGTCACGGAAAGCTTTACTACCGGGCGCGTTCGCGCGGCTCGGGTTCGAGCTACGAGGAACTCTCGAAGGACCGCCCCGACCTCGTGATGCTGAGCACCTGCCTGCGCGGCGGCACCGGGCCGCAGCGCTCGTACGGCGGTTACGGCGGCCAGGGCGCAGCCCTCGCCGGGATCTACGGCGTGACAGGCTGGCCCGACCGGCCGCCACACGGGCCGTGGGGCGCTTACACCGACTTCGTGGCGCCGCGTTACGGCGTGGGCGCGCTGGCTTCGGCGCTCTACCACAAACAGCGCACCGGGCTCGGCCAGCACATCGACCTTTCGCAGGTGGAAGCAGCAATCCATTTCGTCGAACCGCTCGTGTTCGATTACACCGTCAACGGTCGCGTCGCGCCTCCTGCCGGCCACGAATCTCCCACGGCCAGCCCCCACGGGGTCTACCGGACAGAGGGCGTCGAGCGTTTCATCGCGATCGCCTGCGAGACCACGGAACAGTGGAGGAACCTGCTGGCGGTCGCGCCGCTTTCCGCGTTTTCGGGCTCCGAGTTTGACCAGTTGGAGGCGCGTCTCGCTCATGATTCCGAAATCGATGCCGCACTCGAAACGTGGTGTGCGGACCAGGATGCGCACGAACTCGCCGAGCGGCTCAAGCGCGCCGGCGTGCCCGCCTCGCTGGTCGAACGGCCATCGGACCTCTACGAAGACGCGCAACTGGCGCACCGCGACTTCTTCAAAATTTGCAACCATTCGGAGATGGGACCCACGCCGTACGACGGACCGGTCACGCTCTTCAGTGAAACGCCACCCGCCTACAAAGCCGCCCCATGCCTCGGCGAGCACACGGAATACGTCCTGACCGACATCCTCGGGCTGAGCGACTCGCAGATCATCGAGTACGTCGAAGCCGGCGCTATCACCTGAACCCGGTCAGACCGGTCTGGTGTTTCGTAAAGCCGCATCCGAAATTGATCGGTGGCCGTTGTTCCCGGCGTATCTCTCTGTGCCGGCCAGCGCCCGGGGTCGTCCCTTTGAGCGGGCTGGACCCCTCCAGGGCTCCGGGCGCAGGCGGCGCTCCGCTATGACAGCCTGATCGACTGCCCGCAACGATGCGGGAATTTGCTTGACGCGCCCGAAGCCGAATCCATAGCATCCGCGCGCGCCACAAGGAGGCTGACATGAACCACCCGATTGATCAAAGAATTCCGCGACTTCCTGCATGCGGGGCGACATCATCGCCCTCGCGGTAGCGTTCATCATGGCGCTCGCGTTCAAAGACGTTGTCGACGCATTCACCAACGGAATCGTCATGAATTTCATCGCCGCCATTGTCGGCAAGCCAAACTTCGACAGCATCGGCATCGATATCGGTGACAGCCGCCTGCTCATTGGGACGCGTGCTCACGGCGATAGTGAACCTCGTCTTTGTCGGCGCAGCCGTCTTCTTCTTCATCGTGAAGCCCGTCCAGATCCTGACCGAGCGCAAGAAGGAAGCCGGCGAGCCAGTGCCCGAATCGGAAGACGTCATCCTCCTCCGCGAAATCCGCGACCTCCTGAAGTCCCGCCCATAAACCACGGGGATTTCACCACGGAGGCACGGAGGGCACGGAGTTTCGATACGAGGTCACGGAGGTCCGTGGCTCATCGAACAATCCGTTAGCCTCCGTGGTGACACCCGCCTGCTACCGCCTTTCGCGCCACCAACGATCTCCGTGAGCTCACTGGAACCCTCCGTGCTCTCCGTGCCTCTGTGGTGCCACCCGTCCCCGGTGGTGAATAATCGCCGCATGCCCCGCCCTCGCCCGAAGCCGAACTCGACGCCCGATGACCTCGCCTTCGGCATCAACGCCTGTGCGATGGCCCTCGATGCCGGCTATGCCAAATCGCTCTCGTACTTCGGCGATACGAAGAACGAGCGCGTGCTCGAACTAGTCGAGCGGGCGACCAGTGCGGGCGTTGCCGTCCAGCCGGTCGATGTCTTCCGCCTCGATCAGCTCACCGGCGACGGCGTCCACCAGGGCGTGCTTGTCCGGCTGAAGCCGATGGAACCGGTGGACCTCCAGAAGGTCGCGCGCGAGGCCGGCAAGGCGTCACTCGTCATCATCCTCGACCGCGTGACCGACCCACAGAACCTCGGCGCCGTGCTTCGTACGGCTGTCGCTGTTGGCGTGAGTGCCGTCGTACTCCCGTTGCGCCGAGGCGCCCTCCTCACACCCGGAGTGCATCGCGCCAGCGCGGGGATCAGTTTCGTGGCTCCGGTCGCCGCGCCCCAGAACCTCGCGATGGCGATCCGCATCCTTAAAGAAGCCAACTTCTGGGTGGTGGCGGCTGCCACCGGCGAAGGCTCGCAATCGGCGACCGCCTTCGATTGGCCGGGCCGCACTGCCCTCGTCATGGGCAGCGAAGGAGAAGGCGTCGGCCAGCTCCTGCTCAAAGAGAGCGACTTCTCCGTCGCGCTGCCGATGGACCCGCGCGTCGAATCGCTCAACGTCGGCGTCGCCACGGGCGCGCTTTCCTACCTCTGGCGCCGCCAGTGGCCGGAACTGCCAGCCGACGTATAGGACGTTTACGAATGCCCGTCATCGGGTAGGGATTTTGTCGTTCAGCGTGCGACGATGCCTGCATGAGTCGGAGCGCGGCGCACTACAAACCGGTCACGCGGCGGGACCTTTCGGCGCGCCAGCGCGAAGGTGCTCGAACTGATCGCGAAGGGCAAGACGAACGGCGAAATCGCCGAGCGCCTCGGCATCTCCCTCGACGGCGCCAAGTGGCATGTCAGCGAAATCCTCACCAAGCTCGACGTCGATTCGCGGGAGGACGCGGCGGCCTGGTGGGCGTCGCAACGCGGGGTCGGCCCGCGCCTGGCGAACCTCGCGCGGGCGTTGGCGCCGCTGGCGCACTGGAAGGTTGCGGCGCCGGTCGTGGGGGTGTTGGGGGTAGGGGTTGCGGCGGTTGTCGTTCTGATGCTGTCAGGCAGCGCCGATTCGCAGACGGATGATTCGCCGCAGGCCGCCTGCGGTGCGGGGGAGATCATCCTTGAAACCATCGAGACGCGGGGGCTGAACGGCGAGGTGATCTTCGCGCTCACGGGCCGGAGCGAACGGCCTTGCCGTCTCGAGGGCATCGCCGGCATTTCGATCTCAACCGCTGCCGATCTCACGACATCGGGTCCGTCGCCGACCTGGGAAAGCCCCATTCGGCAGGTGATCGATGGCCTAAGGACGCGCATCGCCTACGCAACATGGAATTCAAACTGTCTGGCTGGCGTCACCGAAATCGGCGTCTTCATGGCTCCGCCGCACTGGCGAGAGCGATTCGTATTTTGCTCACGAGACCACCTTTATCGTGAATTCGCCCGGATGTGCGGACGACGGAGAGACTGATCTTGCTATCGCACCGCCCGATCCTCTTTCATCCTTCATGCCCGACCTCGGCCCTGAAGACCGAATCGCCTGCTACGCCGACCCGAAGTGGCTGAAGCAGTGCGAGCAGGTCGACCGCCTCCAGCAGGCGCTCAACACCTTAGTTCCGTTCGACCGAACTGCTGACGCGTTTGTCCGGTTTGCCTCACCGACGAATTACATTTGCCCTTCGGGCGGATTTGAGGGCTCTTCCACGCTTTGTCGTGGTGTTCCCGACGGCGAGTCGCGGCAAGGCGTCCCTTTGACGCAGCACGGATCGGAAGGGGACATCCTTTCAGTCGCTCAACTTCGAGAGCGTCTACAGGAGCAGATTGGTTCGGCGGCTGCCCGAGTGGCGACCATCGGCTGCCCCGTGAGCGGCGACTGCGACCAGGAGTTCATCGTCGGCTTTGCTTCAGACCGGCAGCCGGCGGCGTTCTACCTCGTCTTCGAACCCACCGCCGATGGCGTCCGCATGGTCGCCGCCGGCATCTCCGGAGACAACGCCCTGGAGATTCGTCGCGGCGGCGTAACGATGACCGACCTCGGCCCTACCCTCTTCACTCCGGTCCTGCCGCCGTACTAGGCCAGCGCGGTTCCGCCGAACCCGGACGCTCCCTAAGCTCTCGCAATGGGATTACTCGATGGCAAACGCGCGCTCGTTACCGGCGCGCGAAAAGGCATCGGCCGGGGCATCGCGCTCAAGCTCGCGGAAGAGGGCGCGACGTCGGCCTGAACGACATCGTCATCGATGCCGTGGTCGCGAAGTCTCGCGAGCTCATCACCACTCACGGGCGTCGAGCAACCGTCCACCCGGGCGATATGAGTGTCGTCTCCGAAGTCTTCCGCGTCGTCGATGAGTTCGTCGCGATGCACGGGGGCATCGACATCCTCATCAACAACGCAGTCACGCCCGATCAGTCGAAGCCGTTCTTCAAAGCCGACGAGGAGTACTGGGACCAGATGATGTCAGTCTCACTGAAGGGCTACTTCTTCGCCGCCCAGCGCGCAGCCGCCGCGATGGTGAAACAGCGGACCGGTGGCTCAATCGTGTGCCTCTCCAGCGTGCATGCGTACGCGGCGCGTCCGGAGTGGACGATCTATGGGACCGCCAAGGCCGGCCTCACGCACATGGTCAAAGGCCTCGCCGCCGACCTCGCGGGGGCCGGCATCCGTGCGAACTGCATTGCACCGGGTGTTATTCGAAACGTTCTGCCGGACAACCTTGATGAGATGGACCCGGCGCCGGTCGCTCGCAAGGCGAAGTCCATCAAGAACGTCCCGCTCAAGAGCGGTGGCCTTCCCTCCGACATCGCGAACGCGGTGGTCTTCTTGTGTTCTGACATGGGCCGCTACGTGAACGGCGAAACCATCCTCGTCGATGGCGGCGTCGAAGCCACGCGGATGGAGAGCTAACGCCCTCCACTGTTCGCCTACGCACTACGAACCGTTATCTTTTCAATAGAGTAGTGAATTGCCCGCGCCCGCGTGACATCCTTTCCTCATGTTGGAGCGAACACGGCACTACAACACCGCGGGCAAAGACGACCTCACCCCGCGCCAGCGCGAAGTCTTGAAGCTCGTAGCGGCCGGGAAGACGAACCCCGAGATCGCCGAACAACTCGGCATCACGCTCGACGGCGCCAAGTTCCACGTCCGCGAAATCCTGGCGAAATTGGAAGTCGATTCGCGCGAAGAAGCGGCGGCCTGGTGGCGGGCCGAGCGCCGGCCCGCGCGGCGGCTCTTGCGCGGCGTCGGTTGGTTTGTCCCGAGAGTTGCCGTTCTCGTCGGTGTTGTTGTCTTCGTCGCGGCCACAGGAATCGTCGTGGTCTTCGCCATTGCCACCGCCACCGGAGGGGGCAAGCCTGCCGCGGCCTATGTGCCGGCGTGTGCCGAAAAGGACCTCACCATCGAGATGGACTCGGCGCTGAACGACCCAAATCTCGCCCAGAGCGAGGATCCGTCCGTCCGTCTGAACGTACGTGTCGCGACCGGCCGGAAGTGTCACCTGAACAGCGAACTCACAGTCGGCGAGGAGCCGTTCGACTTGAACACTTCCTCGGTCTGGCCAGCTTCGATGCGTTTCGACCTGATCCTCGATGGTGGCGTCGGCACGGCCTTCGACTTGCGCGGATGGTGCGATCGCTATTCGGGGGCGGAAATCACGGCCCGAATCGGCGGCGCCATCGCCACATCCGTCCTCGATTTTCCGGCCGGGCCCTGTGAAGACCTCCTGCCGAAGCGGTGCTTCGACCTCGATGGAAAGGCAGTTGACCCGTGTCCGATTGGACCGGCTGTCCTCATGCAGCCCAATTCACTTTCAATCAAGGCAGACATCCTGCCGGCCTGCAATGTCGCGAACTTGCGCATGGGCCTCAGCACATCGGTCGCGCCACCGCCGGGCGCCGGCACCATCCCTGGCGTGCCCCCGCCGAACGAGTGGTCGGGCTTCGAAGTGACCTGGACCACCGCCAAACGCCCGGTCGATTGCGAATTCGCGAGCGCGATAACGGTCCGCCTGCTCGATACCAACGGGACCGAGGTGTCGATGCCGCCGATCGAGTTCGACCAGCCGCGCGCAATCGTGGCACGCTTCCGGCGCGTGAAGCTCCCCCTCGTTGCGGCCTCGAACGGCCTCGAAGTCCATCTGCCGCGTACCGGCGGCAACGGCGACTACGCGACCGAAACGTCGCTCGTTTCGTCCACCGAGGGCACGCGATTCTTCTGGCGAAACTGGTGCGGCGAAGACCGCTCGCCGGTCACCGTCGAGGTGACTTCCGCCGTAGATCGCCTGACCACCGTCATCGAACCTCCGCCATGCGCCGATCCGGCCGGAAGGACATCTTTCGGCACCTTCGACAACTAGCCTCCCCCAAACCTCCGCCTAAAGCACGAGGCCGATTGTGACACCCTTCACGCTCATCGAACGCGCCTCCGGGTACGGTGAAATGGCACCAACTTCACCTCCAAGGAGGAGCCAGCGTGGCTCTCCGCACAATCCGACCCTTAGCAATTGGACTCCTCATCGCAGGGCTCTCGACATTCTTCTTCGCCGCCTGCGGCGATGACGATGACGACCCTACCACCACCCCTCCGCCCAATACGGAGGCGCCGACCAAGGCTCCTACCGAGCCCACGAAAGCCCCGCCAACCGTGAATCCCGGGACCATCACCCCGACCCCGGATGCCAACACCGATGCCGGCTTCCGCGCCGCCCTCGAACAACTCAACAAGGAACTCGGCGCGGGTACGCTCGATCCGTTCATCTCGCGCTTCAAGGTCATCGATTACACCTGCAAGGCCGAAGATATCGTTCCCGGCCTCGGGCAGCCCGAATGCACCACCGCCGGCGAAGTCATTCGCGGATTCCAGACCGGTAACTGGCGCTCCGAAGGCGGTCTTCGCAAGGTCGCGTCCGTCGTAGACAACCTCAAGGAACGACAGGCCGGATTCGACACTTCGAAGAGCGACGACTTCGGCGTTGGCACGCTTCGCGTCTACGCGTTTGATTCGACTTCGCATACCGCCGTTGTCACCGTCATTTCGAAGTGCCTTCCGCAGTTCCAGTGCGCTTCGGGCGTGCAACGGCTCGTCTGGGTGCCGACTTTCGAATACCAGGACGGCCGCTGGGTTATCTCAAAGCTGCTCTACGCCTACGTCCTCGGCGACGACTTCCTCGACCCGCCGTCGGCGGAAGGCAAGAACGTGATGCCCGGCTGGCAGAAGTTCTAAGTCCCGTGTCAGGTTGTGGCGGGTGGGAGGAAACTCTCGCCCGTCACGACACGATTGTTCGCCCGATAGACCGTTTTCCCGCAGTCGCTGTTCCGGCAAAATAGGTGCCATGAAGATCCTTGTTTGCACGGATGGTTCCGGTGCCTCGCTGGCAGTCTTGCCGCATGTGCGCCGCTTTGCGGAGGCTGAAGAAGCTGAGGTCACACTCGTTCGGGTGCTGGACTCGCGAGTCGATGCTGCGTCTGAAGTGACTGCCCGGCTTGGCGACGCGGTTGACGTAGTTCGGACCCGATGGGAGACCGAATTGCGCAAGGCGCTCGTCGGATGCCGGGATCAAGGGAGACGTGACCGTGCCGCTTCGCGAATGGAGCAAGGGCACGGCAGACGCCATTTTTCAAACAGCAGACGACACCGGTGCAAACCTGATCGCGATTGCGACCCGCGGTTCGGGAGCCCTGCGCCATGCCCTGTTTGGGAGCGTGGCCCTTGGGGTCATTTCGAAGACGAACATACCAGTGCTCACCGTCGCCGGCAGTCCGCCGGTGCGGGAGGGGCACGCCCCGTATCACGTGGTCGTCACGACCGATGGATCTCCTGATTCGCGCAGCATCTTTGCGGCCCTGAATTCAGTGCTGAAGCCCGGGAAGACGCGGGTGACGGTGCTCGAAATCATCCGGATCAAAGGGCAGGAATCCGTGGATGAAGCAAGGCTTCGCCTCAGGTCGCTCCTCGAACGCATCCCGGCGGGTGTCGAAGCCGCCGTTCATGTGAAGGCCGTCCCGGAGAGTGCCAATATTGCGGCATCGGTCATCGACGCCGCCGTCGAACTCGGCGCCGACGCCATCGCCTCTGCCACGCATGGCCATAGCGCCGCGCGGCATCTCGTGGCGGGGAGCACTGCCCTCGGCATGGTCGAAAACGCAGACAGGCCAGTCATCCTGGTTAAAAGCAGCCCGGTCGACTGATCCAACCGTTCGCTGCACCGTTTACCAGGGACGGCGCCACTTGCTCCAGTTAAATGGTTCGATGCCAGTCTCGGTGAGTTGCCAGATCGTCGCTTCGGCCTTGCCGCCATCGATTTCGAGAAAGCCGATCGTCCCGAGCTGCGTATCCAGGTTCCTGGGTACGTTGGCGAGCCGGGGTTCACGCAGAGGCAGCCGTTAATCGTGTCGATCGCCTCGACGTGCGTATCGCCATAGATGAGGACATCGAGTTCCGTGGTTCCGAAGTAGCGCTGCATCGCGCGATCGAGGGTCAGGTGCGGCGGGTATTCCGGGATCGGCACATCGTGAGTCAGGCCCGACCTTCAGCCCGTCGAGGTCGAGCAGCCACGATTCCCGCAGCCGATGATGGTCGGGCTGAACCGGGCGTCCACCGGAGCCTTCCTCGCCATTGCCGCGCGCCGCCCAGGTGGGCGCGATGTCGTGCAGTTGGTCGATGACGACCAGGTCGTGGATGTCCCCGGCGTGAAGGATGTAATCGACGTCGCGGAAAGCATCGAAGACCTGCGGCCAGAGCTCGCTGCGTGCTTCCGGGATGTGGGTGTCTGAGATAAGGCCGATACGCATGTCCGTATTCAGGCACAAACCAGTTCGCAATGAGCAATCGGGTGTGAGCGATGAGCAACGAGCGACGAGCAATGAGTGAGTTCGGTGGCCCTGTATGCCGGGCCATGCCGCAAGGCGCGTGGTGGCCGATAATCGCGGATGAAGTTACTCATCCTTGGCGACAGCGACACCTCGGGCCGAATGACAGGCGGTCATTGGCCGCAACGTCTGCGTCCTCGCCTAGAACGGACCGGCGGGCCGGTCGAGCTCCATTCGGCAGGATTTTCAGTCGGCTTCGTCGAACGCTCACGACTTCGCCGAGAAGAAGATGCAGGAACTCGCGCCGGACGCGGTGGTCCTGCTCCTCGCCTCGTTTCCGTTTCACCGCGGGATTCACCTGGCTGCGGGTCGCAGCACCTCTTCGGGAAACGCCGCCGGCCGCTGGTACCGGGGAATCGAGGACGGCTTCGACGCACGCACCCGAGGGAAGGCGGCATTGCCCGGGACGGCTTCAATTTTGCAAGTCGCGCCATCGTGCGTCGAGTTATCGGCCGGGCCCCTACACCTCCCGGGCAGAAGTCACGAGAACTATCTACATGACTTTCGAGTGCTCTCCCGATTCGAAAACACTCGAGGTCGTCCTCTTCGGCTATCCGGGCGTCAGCAAAGCGCCGGGCAAATTCCGATGCAACAAGGTTCATACGAAAACTGGTGGCTTTGCATCACCACTGAAGGATAGCCGCCGCGATGTTCGCCGCTTCGCCTGGGTCGATGGCCTCGAGACTCTTCAGCCGGACGACCACCGAGAAGAGCTCTTGGCCGACGAGTACCACTTCAACGAACTCGCGCACGAAATGATCGCAAATGCAGTCGAAGCGGCTCTGAAGAGAACGGGCTGACTCGCAGAGAAGAAATTCGAAACAGCCTCGTCACCTTCTGCTCCATGCATGCCATTGCACTGGTATGGAAGCGAGATTGCTTGACACGCCACGGCCGCGGAATGAGTCTGCGCGCAACGCAATGGCAACGCCGCACCTCGTCCTCGTCGGCTACGGGATCAGCGATTCGCTGCAGCTCACCGTCGAAGCCCAGCGAACCGTTTCGCGCTGGGGCTCGGTCTATGCACTCGATCTCCCACCGAACCTCGCCGCGTTTCTCAAATCTCAGCACATCAAAGTCAATCGCCTCGCTGTTGATTTCGGTTCCGGCGAATCCCTCGCCGATAGCTATCTCGACATCGCCACGAAGCTGCTCGATCAGACCGCTCGCGAGCGACCGGTCGTGTTCCTGAGCCCAGGACACCCGATGGTTTTCAACGCGGTCAGCCGGTACATCGCCAGCGAAGGCCAGCGGCTGGGCCTCGGCATCCAGGTCGTAGCGGCGCCTTCGCAGCTCGACATGATCATCGGGGGCATCGGTCTGGATGTATCGACCTTTGGGCTGCAGGTGCTCGACGCCACCCGGCTCGTTTCACGGCGAATGCAAATCAACCCCCTTGTGCCCGCTCTTATCATGCATGCGGGCGCTTTTCAGGAAGCTACCGCTGCCGGAAACACGGCGTTGGACCTTGGCCCGCTCGCCCAGCACCTGGTGGGTTTCTACCCCGAACAACATCCCGTTGCGGTGGTGAACCTCTCGGTCCAGGGGATGTCGGTGGCGAAGGTGGCGCTTGGCCAGCTCCCGGCGGTCGCCGCCCAGCTCCATGCAGGGTCGCACCTCTTCCTGGACCTGGTGCGAACACAGACACAGGGAACTCCGGCCTGACGGCCGTTCCAACGAACCTCTGGGGAGGACAAAACAATGGCACTGAATCTTTCGAAACTCTTCGGTCGTGGCGGGGGAACCTCCTCCGCCGTCCAGCCGACGACCGACAACCCCGAGACCGCGCTCGGCGGGCCCGACACGGCTCAGGCCCACGACAAGTTCGCAAACCTGGAAGTTAGCCATATCGACGGGCAGACCCCAACTGAGGGAATCATGGTCTGGAACGGCGAGGCCGTCTCCCACGCAGCTGTCGCCGACGCGAGCACACCGGATGACGGCCAACCCATGGGTTCGGACTGGCGTTCCGGCGTCCACGACATTCAAGGGGGAACGCCAGTCAAGTCCAGGGTATTCAGGAAGACGTGGCCGAGCTGATTCTGAACGTTCATTCCGATTCGTCCGGGTCCGCAAGAGCCGCTCGGATTCGACCGCGGCTACCTCGGACCTGAGGCCGTGGTTGAGCACGGGACAGCGAGCGGCACGCCGGAACTCACCGAACTTGATTCCTCGGGGAACGAAGTTGCTATCGAGACGCTTGAAGTCCCGCACGAAGGATTTCAGGGAGCCCACATTCTGGCTGGAGTCACCGCCATGGATGACTGGGAAGTCGCTACAGTCCGGCAGTCGGCCCCAGAATCGCCGGACGGCAAATTCGGCCCTCAAACAAAGGAAGTCGATGGCGCGGACTTCCTCACCTGGCAACGCGAACAGGTCATCGGGCACGAACAGCCGAACCAACTCGAGAACACCCTCGTATCCAGTTACCGCGTTGATGGCGGCGTCCCCGACGGGACCTCGAACACAATCGTCGGTGAGGGATGGGCCGGAGCTGGCGCCCAGCTCGAACGGGGCGAAACGACGCTAGGAGACATCGTGGTATCCAGGGCACACGATGCCGCCGGCGTCCCCGACGGCACCTCGAACACCATCATGGGCGTCGACATCTGGGAGCACGCCGCCCACGGGGCGCCGCCAGCGTTCCTGATGCCCTTTATCGAGCAGTCCAACCTGTTCCAGGGCGAAGAGTTCACCGGGTCGGAAGATCAAATAGGCACGCTCATCTCGCACCTCGAAGCACAGGGCCTTATCGACACAAGCACGGGCGAAATTGCGTGGGGCTACAACTCAAAGGGATTCACCGGGACCGACGAAGAGCTTTCCGCGCTTGTTGGCTGGCTGAAAGACCCTCAGGCCAACGCCGAGGGGATCATGGTCTGGAATGGCGAGCCCGGTTTCGCACGCAGCCACAGGTGCGCCAACCGATGGTGGTCCAGCTCGAAACCGAGGCGTTGCATGCGAATCACCAGTATACAGGAAGGTGGGGGAATCTTCAACGATTCGGCACAGCCTCAGGGGTACTTCGATGGACTCAGTTCGAACCGCGCGCGAGTCATTTTCGCGGCGACACGGGACCGCATCCGACGCGGTCCTCGTTGCACGGATATCAAGGATGGGACTTCCAACACGGTCCTCGCCGACCATTCCGGCTCGCAGCCGGAAGGCATCATGGTCTGGAACGGCGAGCCCGTTTCGCACGCCGTCGCAAGGCGCCCGGAGGCTGACGACGGTGCCCGATGCAGGACATCCATATCAACCAGGGCAATCCCGAGCAGTCGTCCAGTACAACGCGACCGACTGGGATTTCATGCTGGTCCGCGAGAACGATGGCACCGGGCCTGATGCTAGCGCCGAAGCCGACACGCTACGCATGAAGTCGTGCACATTCAATCCCAGAGCTTGGCCTTCGAAGACCTTTGCCGACAAAACCGACGCCTTCAAGTCTGTTTCAGGACTGGACTCCGAAACCGAGCGGTCCGCTGGCCCGGGCGCCGATGCCGGGACGGGTCACCACGAAGGGATAATGGTCTGGAACGGCGAACCCGTTTCGCATGCAGCCGCCGGGGGAGACCGGGGTTTTCAAGCTCCGTCGTATGAGGTGGAGGATCCAGAGAGCTTCGTCGGGGGCGGTGGAGCTCCGGTCGCCGGAGACGCCGACCACGAAGGCCCATCAAGCTTGCTCAACTTCAGCCACGATGGTGCACCGGAAGCATCCGCCGTCGACTCGAGGACATTGAACTTCGAGCACAACGTGATTGGCGAGGATGGCGTGGATCATCATGACGCCGTTCACGATGTCCACCACGACGCGAATTTCGACCATGGTCACCACGGTCTCGCCGACCACCACATCGACATCGACCTCTAATCACCCCGGTGCAAATTCCGCCTCTCGATCAGGTCAGCAGCCAGTCGCTTGCGCGGCTGGCTGCTGCGCGTGGAGGCCCGCCGGAGGTGACCCCGGCGGATGAGGCAGTCGGGGGCCCCCGCATTTCGAAGTGGAAACGAGCGCTGCCGTTCTTTTTCTTCGGGCTCAGTCTGTTCGCGCTCGGCAGCATGGCCCTTGGTGTCGCCTCCTGGGCCGATGACGGCTGGAGTCTGAGCGATGTGGTTCAACTCGTGCTCATGGGGCTCATCGTTTTCGGGGTCCTCACCCAGCTGCGAAGCATATTGCGGACCACCCGCTGGGGCCGCCGGCTCCCGCTGGTGCGTCCGGCTGTCGCTTCCGGTTGTTCTGCCGCCTCCAATCGCCCTCGACGCGGTCAGTGCGGAATTCCTGATCGCGCGCAAGCCCGCATCGCCGATGACCATGGCGCGGCGCACAGCCGCGATGCGATGGAGTTCGCGTGTCTTCGAGCGATTCGCGGTCATCGGCGTGCTCGTGCTCTCGTTGCTCGCGTTCGCGGGCATGTTGTTCGTGGTCGGATTCATCATCTATGTGGCCGGCCCCACCGATTCGGCGCTCTGGCTCACGGCGCCGTTCACCGGTCTCACGGGCTTCGGCACGTGGCAGTTGTTCCGAAGCGCCCGCCGAATGGGGTTTCGTGGCCGGCCTTTCATGCTCTTCTCCCGCGCCTTCCGAGATTCCGTTCGTCTCTGGGGGAGCGGTTCGCTCGCCGCGAAAGTCGTCCTCACCACCACTGCCACCGCGTCGGTTGCCGGTGCCGTAGTCGCGCCGCAACTGGCCACTCACCCGACGCCGTTCGATGTCTTCGTCGTCGACAGCGTCGCGAATGCAGTCTTCCGCGTCGACCTGGAAACCGAAGTTTCGAACCGCGAGGAGTACGACCTCAGCGCCGTGCTGCGTCCAGTCGGAGGAGCGACGCAATCAGGGCCAGTGAGCCTCTCCGGTGGCCGAAGCCTGCCCCGGGAAGTCTCTACGTGGTCGTCGAAACCACCGCCGAGCGGCTCCAGGGAATCGTCGGTTTCCGGCCCGGTTCGGGTTCTCCGGTGCAGGTTTCCCGGATCGGCCCCAACCTTTCGGACGCGCAGTTCACCGGCGGTGACGGTGTGTTGCATGCACTCCAACCGGATGGCTCGCTCTGGTCCATCGCCATTGCTTCGGGCAGTGCGACCGAGATAGCCCGGGTTGCGGCGCCGCTCGGGCCGTTCACGTACGAAGCCGAAACGAAGTCGTTGTTGATGATTTCGGGCGATGATCTGGTCCGCATCGACCCGGCGACCGGTGCCACGACGACACTGTTCGCCTTCGAACCTGAAGACATCGCCAACGTCTGCGGGATTGCCGACGGTCCGGAGGGTCGCATCTTCGTGGGGTTCAGCGGGAGCGCCGAAATCGCTATCGTGAAAACGAAGACGCGGACGGTCGAGCGCTTCAACCCGGTGGGCGATGCCTCCGCGAACCCCTGCACTATGGTCGTGGCCCGCCGCCGCTGAGCCTCCGAAAACGCATTTCATAAAACCGTGCTACGCTCGATTACGAGCCGCGTGGAAATCCACGCACCGTGCCCTAACTCGTTCTCCCTTCTAGTGCGTTTGTCGTTGTGCGATTGGCGGGGAAGTTCAGCCGAGATCAGGCCACACCCCAAAACAGCTCGCACACTTTGAATTTGGAGAACCCAACCTACTTGTCACTCACTTTGAATCGTCCTTCTTCGGAGGACGCCGTTCGGGAAATTGCGCCCGTCGAAGTCATCACGACCACCGACGAGCCCGAAGGCCCGACCTTCGCCGATCTCGGCCTTTCGCCAGAGATCCTCAAGACCCTCGATAAGCTCGGGATCGAATCCCCGTTCGCGATCCAGGCGATGACCATCGCCGACGCGCTCGCCGGCCGCGACGTATGCGGCAAAGCGAAGACCGGCTCCGGCAAGACGCTCGCGTTCGGCCTCCCGGTCATCCAGCGGACGACGACTTCCAAGAAGCGCCGCCCGCAGTCGCTGATCCTCGTTCCCACCCGGGAACTCGCGAACCAGGTCGCTGAAGCCCTGACGCCGTTCGCCGCAGCCAGCGAACTCTGGGTCACCGCCATCTATGGCGGTGCTTCCATGGTCCGCCAGATCAAGGCTCTTCACGCTGGCGTCGATGTTGTCATTGCCACCCCCGGCCGACTCAACGACCTCCTCGAACGCAAGGAGATGTCGGTCGCAGATGTCCGCATGGTTGTCCTCGATGAGGCCGACCAGATGGCTGACATGGGCTTCCTTCCCCAGGTCCGCGAAATCCTCGACCAGATCCCGGAAGACCAGTACCAGACGCTCCTCTTCTCGGCGACGCTCGACGGCTCCATCGGCGAACTCGTCCGCCGCTACCAGAAGAACCCGGTGACCCACGAAGTCGCCTCGGACACCACTTCAGTCGAAACCGTCGACCAGCGCTTCATCGGCGTTGAGCGCGGCGAAAAGCTGAAGGTAGCCGCGAACATCTGCAAGGCTTCGAAGCGCACGATCGTCTTCGTTCGCACCAAGCACGGCGCCGACAATGTCGCCCGCCAGCTCGGCCGCGAAGGCGTCGATGCCCAGCCGATCCACGGTGGCCTCACCCAGGGCCGCCGCGAACGGACGTTGGCGATGTTCCAGTCGGGTCGCGCGCCGGTGCTCGTAGCAACCAATGTTGCGGCCCGCGGCATCCACGTCGACGGCATCGATACCGTCCTCCACTTCGACCTCCCCGAAGACGGCAAGACCTACCTCCACCGCTCGGGCCGCACAGCCCGTGCCGGTTCGGATGGTCTCGTCGTCACGCTCGTCGCACCGGAAGAAGGACATGACGCTCGCACGCTTCAGCGCGAAGCCGGCATCCATCTCGCCATCGTGCCGATGAGCCACGACGACGAGCGATTGCTCGACCTCGCCGGGTTCGAACCGCCGGCCCCTCCGCCAATCGAAGAGCGACGTTCGAATAATGGCAACGGAAACGGCAACAATCGCTTCCAGGGAGGCGCGCCGCGCGGCAACAACCGCCGTCCGTTCCGCCCGCGAGAAACGGCTCCCGGCGACGGCGGCTCACGACGACACAATCGCTCGTGGCAGGGTCCGCGCAACAGTCCGGCGAACGCTGGACGCGGCGCGGCCGCTAGCCTCAACCCCCGGCAAATTATCCGAAAGGCGCGCCACGCGGCGCGCCTTTTGCGTTGGCGTGCCGAACGCTCGAACGATGCCTAACCGGCCTTCCGTTGACTGCGCCACGCCCCCGGCGCCACGCCCGACGATCGCTTGAACGCCCGACTAAACGCTGCTTCGGATTCGTAACCCGGAGGTTCAGCACCAGGCGGCGAAGATGGCGATGCGTCTCGAAGCGATGAACGCCCAGATGGACCGTGTGGCCAGCGACTGGGCGGAGAATGTCGACCACGGCGCCGCCTGGCCCCTCAAGATTGTTGCCAACAAGCACAACGTGGTGGAGGGCGCCAAGGAGATTGTTGACCGGGCCATGGCGATCTCAGGTGGCTCGGGCATGTTCAAGTCCAGCGAGCTTGAGCGACTCTATCGAGATGTTCGTTGCGGCGGTTTCCATCCCGCGAATACGATGCTCGCCCCGGAGATCGTCGGGAAAATTGCCCTGGGAATCGATCTTGGGGAGCAACCTCGCTGGGGTTAAAACAGCGCAACACACTGGAGATTCCTAAGAGGCGCGCCACCCGGCGCGCCTCTTGCGTTGCCGTGCAACCTCCGTGCGCTTCAAACCCAATGGGCGATCTCGTCGAGTGGCTTGCGCTGGAAGTCCGGCACGGTGGCATCTTCCGCCGGGTACCCGACGGGCATGACGAGCATTGCCCGTTCATTCCGTGGCCTGTGCAACAACTTGCCGAGGAAGCCCATCGGGTTGGGCGTGTGGGTGAGCGATACCAGCCCCATCTCGTGTACAGCCGCGATGAACAGCCCTGCTGCGATGCCGCACGACTCTGTTGTGTAGTAATTCGTGCGACGCGAGCCGTCAGCATTCAGGCCGTACGCGTGCCGAAACAGCACGACCACCCACGGCGCATCCGTGAGATGTGGCTTGTGTTCGTCGGTCCCGAGTGGGAGCACTGCATCGAGCCACTCCTGCGGCGCCTTGCCGTGATAGAAGTCGTGCTCTTCCCGTTCCGCCGCTTCGCGGATCTGCCGTTTCGTTTCCGGGTCGGATACTGCAACGAACGTCCACGGCTGTTGATGCGCGCCGCTCGGGGCCGTCCCGGCGGTTCGAATGGCCAGTTCGATGAGTTCGCGTGGCACCGGCTCCGTGGAAAAGTGACGCGTCGTCCGCCGGCGGTTCATTCGTTCGAAGAACTTCCCGCCCCGTTCGAGCGACTCTTCCACCGGGATTCGTTCATGGTCCAGGGGTATGAACGGGAACACCTGGACTCCCGGGCTCAGCCGCTGTTCGGACATGAACGGTCTCCCTGTCCGCCCTTTAGCTCGTCATTCCCTGGAGGCCGACGAGGGCGCGGCCGTGTTCGATTTCACCCATGTGGCGAAGCCCGTGCTGATAGACGAAGCACTCCAGCACTTCGAGACGGCGAAGGGGGCCGCCCGGGCCGATGACGATCGCGCAGAAGATGTTCTCCATGTTCGGCGGGAGCTGTGGCATGAGTACTTCGGCCAACATTTCAGCAGTGATCGAGTCGAGCACCTTCGAGGTCCGTGCGATGACTTCGGCCTGGTACGTCCGCCAGGCATCCATGTCGCCGAAGCGCAGGTGCTGCATCTCATCGACCGTCTCCTCGCGGCCGAGTGCATCGACGTTTATGCCGACTTTCGCCGCCCAGCCGCCGGTTATCCAGAGCTGCTCCTCCCGGAGGAATACGCGGCTGATCGATTGGTCCTGGGCTTTGATGTAGTGGCTGAAGCTGAACGCCATCGGCAGGACGCCGTCGCGCTCGTGATGGTTCACCTGCTCGAGCGTGAGGTCGCTGGCGGCGCGCTCCCACAGGATGTTCATCGCGCGAATGCGGTTGCGCAGCGAAGAAACGAACATCTCGTCGTGGCTCATGGTCTGATCCTCTTTTCAACTGGTATGCGTTGCATGTCGCGGGCCACCCGGATCGGGCCGGAGTAGACGTCGTTCATGCCGGCCCTGAAGGCTGCCTCCATCTCGTCGTTGTTCGGCAGGTTCGGGAGCAGGTGGCTAAGGACGAGCGAACCAACGCCCGCGTCCCGAGCGAGCTGTGCCACCTCGTCGGTGCTGATGTGGTAGCTGGGCACGTCCTCAAGGATCGAAGCGGTATTCGCCCGTCCCATGCTGCGAACGCGTTCGATGAACTGCTGGAACATCGCCGGGTTGAGGGCGTCGCTGACCAGCAGGTCCGTGCCCTGGGCAGCGTTCAGGAGCGAATCACAGAGGTTCGTGTCGCCGGAAAGAACGGTGCTCCGCCCGTCGAATTTCGCCCGATAGCCAACCGCCGGGACGACCGGGAAGTGGTCGACTTCGAAGCTTTCAAGGACGAGACCTTCTTCCGCGAAGAAGGCTTCGGGCGTCGCGCTCGTGGGGAATTCGGTGACTTCGACCTTGCTGCCCTGCGGATGCAGCTTCCCGGGGTGGTGCGCCGTGCGAAATCGGATGTCGTCTTCGAGGGCCATCTGAAAGCCGTCGATCATCTTCTTCGTGCCCTTCGGCCCGAACACCCGGAGTGGCTTCGTCGCTCCGGTGGTCCAGCGCTGGTTCAAGAAGTCCGGCACATCGGTGATGTGGTCTGAGTGCATGTGGGTGAAGATCGCGACATCGATCTGAGCTGGAATGATGCCCGCCGGAATGATCTTCCTGGCCGAGCCATAGCCGCAGTCGACCAGGACGTTGGTGTTCCCGGCGACGATCACGTGGCCACACCCGCAGCGGTCGGGGCTTGGGATGGGGCTGCCTGTCCCAAGAAAAACAACGTCGAACTGTTCGGGCATGGATCCCTCCGCGGCCGCCCGGGCGGCGATGCCGAATGCTACGTGTCTCCCCGGGCCGGTGCCAGCACAACAGGCACGATAGGGACTCGTTATCGCGCCGTTTGGTCCGTTCAGAAATGCTCAGAGCGGGTGTACGGTAGTAGGTACAATAGGAGGCTATCTATGGATCTCGTGCTATCGAAGGATGACTTCGTTCTATTGAAGAAGATTCTGGAGACGTACATCTCCGACCTGCGCATGGAGATCGCTGGCACTGACAGCGGCGATTGGCGCAAGCGAATGCACCTGGACGAAGACCGGGCCAAGGCCATGCTCGCACGGCTCGAAACACCCCAGCCATCCGAAGGTGAAGGTGGGCAGTTCCAGATCCTCGTCGAGGGGTTCGTCGCGACGGTTCGCTAATACGTGCTCGCGCGCCGGTGGCAGCACCGCTACTATCGGCGCGCATGAGTTACCCGCTCGAAGACCTCCGCGTCCTGGACATCTCCCGCGTACTCGCCGGGCCATTCGCTGGCCGGATGTTTGCCGACCTCGGTGCCGATGTGGTGAAACTCGAGCCGCCGGACGGTGACGTCACCCGGCTCTGGGGCGCGAACATCGGCGGCAATCCCGGCTACTACCACCAGCAGAACGTCGGCAAACGGAACATCTCCATCAGCCTTTCCGACCCGCAGGGCGCGGAGTTGGTGAAGCTTCTCGCGACGAAGGCGGATGTTGTTCTCGAAAACTTCCGACCCGGAGTCGCCGAGCGGCTCGGCGTCGGCTACGAGGCCCTGAGCGCCGCCAACCCACGGCTCGTGATGCTCTCGATCTCCGGGTTTGGCCAGAAGGGGCCGGAATCGCAACGCGCCGCCTTTGCGCCGGTCATCCACGCCGAAGCGGGCATCATCGACCGGCAGGCGCGCAACACGAAGGCCGGCGAACTCGTCGATATCGCCTTCTCCGCCTCGGACACGCATGCCGGCCTGCACGGCATGGTGGCGGTGCTTTCGGCGCTGCACATGCGCGAGCGCACCGGCCGCGGCCAGCACATCGATATCGCGATGATGGACGCCACCCTCACCACCGACGACTTCCTCCACTACGCCATCGAAGACGCATGGCAGACGCGCGTCCTCCAGAGCGAAGTTTGGAATGCGCCCGGGGGCGGCCCGATGCTGATCTCCGCGGACTTCCGCTTGATCTGGATCGAATTCAGCCGCGCGTTCGGGTTGAAAGACCCCTCTCCGCCAGGAGCCTCAGTCCAGGAGAAGAGCGACCTGCGCCACGCCGCCGTGCAGGAGTACATCCTCTCGCTGCCCGATCGCGCAGCGCTGACCGCGATCCTCGACGGCTTCAACATCGCATGGGGAAACGTGCGCACGAGCGAAGAGGTGCGCGAGCAGGTCACCGTCCGCCACCGCGGATCGATCGTGGATGTCGATGACCGCGAAGGCGGTACACGACCGGTCGTCCAGTCGCCGTATCGCTTCTCCGAAGCCGAAAGCGGGGTGCGCGGCCCCGCGCCATGGAAGGGCGAGCACAACGCGGAAGTACTTTCGGAGTGGCTCGGGCTGGACGAGGCAGGCCGTCAGCAGTGGGCCGGGGTGCTGGTCTAGGGCCCTCATCCCCCAGCCCCTTCTCCCAAGCTTGGGAGAAGGGGAGCTAGACGAAACCACATGCGCGTTCGATCTCAATGAGTGCCGATTGAATGCTGGTCTCAACCAGTTCAGAGCGGATGCGAATGATCCGAATGCCCATTTCCTCGATGGTCAACTGGCGAGACTGGTCGTAGGCAATGGCCGGAGGGCGGTCATGCACACTGCCATCGATCTCGATGCCGATTCTCAGGTCTTCACAGTAGAAGTCGAGGACGAACGCTCGAACCGGATGTTGGCGCCGGAATTTGAGCCCGTGGAAGTGGCGGGATTTGAGTTTGTTCCAGAGTAAAGCCTCGGAACGCGTCTCACGCTTTCGCAACATCCTCGCAGCCGGGACATTGTCCGCGTGCCATCGTTCCTGCTCCACAAGATCTCCAGCGTGCGAAAGCCCCCTTCTCCCAAGCTTGGGAGAAGGGGGTTGGGGGATGAGGGAACCTAGCGAACAGTGATCGCCGCGTTCGAAATAACCGGCGTGCCTCGTTCCTTCGACTTCGATTCCACGAGAATCGTGTTCCCGTCGCGCCAGTACGAAGTCACCATCGTTTCAGCCGGGAAGAACACGCCCGCGAATCGCGCCTGGTAGCGCGCCACCTTCGAGGTGTCGCCGCCAAGAGCGTTGTCGACAACCGCCTTGCAGACGATCCCGTACGAACAAAGGCCATGGAGGATTGGCAAATCGAAGCCGCCCATCTTGGCGAAGCCGGGGTCGGCGTGGAGCGGGTTCTTGTCGCCGCTGAGTCGGTAGAGCAGCGCCTGCTGCGGCAGCGTCGGTGATTCGACGACCTTGTCCGGTGCGCGGTCGGGAGCGGCGTTCCCGGCGGCTGGGCCGCTATCGCCACCGAAGCCGCCTTCGCCGCGGAGGAACAGCGAGAATCGGTTTACAAAGAGCGGGTCGCTCTCGCCCTTCACCTTCGTCTCAGTTTCGACCACAAGGAGAGCGGCCTTTCCCTTGTCGTAGATCCCGGCGACCTTCCCGTTGGTTTCGACTTCGGCTTCTACCGGAATGGGCTTCCGAATTTCGAGGTCCTGCTCACCGTGGAGCAGCATCATTGGATTGAACGAAATGCCCGGCACCGCCCCCAGTCCGCCCATCGAGGCGAACGCAGGGATAACACCGAAGCTCGGGAGCACCTTCAGGTTCTTTTCGTAGGTGTAGGCGAGTTCGTTCTCATCGGTCTGGGGCACGCCCGCACCGACGCCCAGGTGGTAGAGGATGACCTTGTCGCGGTCCCATTTGGCGGTGCCACCAGAGATCGTGGCGCCGAGGGCTTTCGAAGGATCGATGGGCACGGGAGGCCTCCCTTATTTCGGATTTGGGATTTCGGATTTGGATTGTCCGAACGCGGTTCGGAGTTGCGCGCGTAGGGTACGGCAGAAGGCCCTCATCCCCCAACCCCTTCTCCCAGACTTGGGACAAGGGGAGGCGTGTTTTCGCTGAAGTAATTTCGATTCGGCGGCGAATAAAATCTGCGCTATGTTGTTGGTGCATTTTGTGTTGGGTTAGGGCGAGGTGATGAGCAGCATTCTCCGATACACATCCCGACTGGCAATCGTGGTGTTGGCGGTTTCCGCAGCCACTTCGGGAGCCTGCACCGGTGAGGCTGAGCACCAGCGAATCGCGCCGGTCCCGGAGGGGACGCCGGCCGCGGTTTCTGTGCTTTCCGTTGAAAGCGATGCCGCCGGTGTGAAGGTAGTGGTGAATGTGGAAGGTGCCGATAGCGAAGGTGACACCGTCACGTTCGGCCCGACCTTCTTGGTCTCTGGGAGTACGAGTGTCACTCTGCTGGGGTCATCTTCCACACCTGAAAACCCGCTGCAGATAACGTTGACATTCCCTCCGCTGCCCGAGGAAGGCGATCTTGTCTTGCGACTTGGGTCGATTTATCCAGGAGTACTGACCGGCGGAAGCCGAAAAACCGCGTTTGCCGGGCCGCAAGAATTAGAACTGAAGTGGCCGACGACCAACTAGAGCAGAGTTAGGCCCTCATCCCCCAACCCCTTCTCCGAAGTCTGGGAGAATCCGCAGTAGCTCAATCGCCGGCACGGTTCCCGAATTAAAGGAGTCTAGCCTTGTCAACGAATCTCAGTTTTTGCGCGCCGAGTGAGGAAGCATGGCTAGATTTCGCTCGCACGCCATTGACCGAACTAGATTCGATGGGGACAACCCTCGTGCTGGCATCGTTCGCGCGTACTTGGCTCGACATCACGATCAACGGTGAAGTCTTCCTGAGCTCCGCTTTGAAGCCGCATGAGTTCAGTCTGCTCGAAGCGCCCGCCAACCTCAGCCATGCCCAGCGGGAAGTCGCAACAGGGTCTGGTTACCTGTGGCCATTCGACCTTGGAAATGTCGGGGTCGAGTTTCAGCGAGCGGGCCGGACCGAGGTGCGGATAGCAATTTGGGAGGGAAAACCACTTTCCTCGACGGCCAGCGCACTTATTCCGCTCAGCGACTTCGAGTCGAGCGTGAGGACGGCCGTAAAGGAGGGGGTGGCAGCGATCTCGGCCAATTTATCGCGCGGCCACAGTGAATGGGTCTTTCAGATGTGGAAAGCGGCGGGGATCGGTGTTGCGGGGCAGAACTGAGCATCGAAGGAGGCTCAGGTACGGAAGAACACCTTCATCCCCCGACCCCTTCGAGTGGAGTCGCAGAGTGCCCATCAGTGCCCGGCCAGTAATGGCCGGAAGCTTTGGCCCTAAGCACATCAGTACGCGCGCGAGTTACCCTCCCCGCGATGACTCGCGGGGCACCAGGTTGGCGCGCGCGACTTTCTAAGCAGGGCTTCGGACTTCACGCCGGCCACCGTGTATGGCTTCGAGTGGAGTCGCAGAATGCCCATCAGTGCCCGGCCAGTGATGGCCGGAAGCTTGGCACTAAGCACATCAGTACGCGCGCGAGTTACCCTCCCCGCGATGACTCGCGGGGCACCAGGTTGGCGCAGCGCGACTCTCTAAGCAGGGCTTCGGACTTCCCGCTCGGCCACGGTGTATGGCTTCGAGTGGAGTCGCAGAATGCCCATCAGTGCCCGGCCAGTGATCGCCGGAAGCTTTGGCACTAAGCCCATCACAGGACGCGCGAGTTACCCTCCCCGCGATGACTCGCGGGGCACCAGGTTGGCGCAGCGCGACTCTCTAAGCAGGGCTTCGGACTTCCCGCTGGCCACGGTGTACGGCTTCGAGTGGAGTCGCAGAGTGCCCATCAGTGCCCGGCCAGTAATGGCCGGAAGCTTTGGCCCTAAGCACATCAGTACGCGCGCGAGTTACCCTCCCCGCGATGACTCGCGGGGCACCATGTTGGCGCAGCGCGACTTTCTAAGCGTGGCTTAGGACTGCATGCCCGGCCACGGTGTATGGCTTCGAGTGGAGTCGCAGAGTGCCCATCAGTGCCCGGCCAGTGATGGCCGCGAAGCTTTGGGGTGAACACAGATTCGAAAATCCGAATCGGCCCTCAGCCCCCGAGGCGCTGGTGGTGCTTCTTAACTTCTTGCTGTTCTTCCGAACCAGTCGCCAGGTGTTGCTGTTCGGCTGGGCGCGTGGCTCGAGCCTCGTCGGCCTGCTGGTCGCGCTCTTTGCGCCAGTCGTCCAGCGAATTATCCCGCCAGGTGGAACCCTCGGGCTTCGTCGATTCGGACTTCGACATGCGGTACGCGGCGATGCCACCAAATATCATCAGGAATGGGAATGCGATCGCCGAAATCAGTTGTGCGTCCACGCCTCCAGTTTTGCGCCTCCGGGACGAATGCGAAAGGTGGTCTTCGCGGCCCGGGTTCACGCGCGGTATAGTTTCGGAACTGCGCCGAAACCGCCCTCGTTTGGCGTTGGGAAAAGGCTCGTCTCGGCCTTTTTCAAGATATGACCATCCGCCATTAACCTTTCGTGGCGAAGACCGTTATCTCTAGTACACAACGCACAACCGTGCTTATGGTGGAGAGGAGGACGGTCGGCAAAAAGGTTTCCGGCACGGCCCAGGGGGCTGGTTTGGAGTACACCTCGGTAGACGAGATGGCGCCGGAGTTCGACGAGAAAGCAGTCGTCGATGCCGCGCAAGAGGGGGATCAGGTAGCGCTTGGTGCGCTCTACGATCACTACTTCCCTCGCGTCTATCGCTTCGTCTCCGTCCGGCTTTCGACCAACGAAGACGCAGAAGATGTAACGACGGAGATATTCCTCCGGATCATCCAAAACCTGCGAACCTTCACCTGGCGAGGCCTCCCCTTCGGTGCATGGGTCTTCCGAATTGCGCGCAACGAGGTCGTCTCGCACGTGCGCAAGCAGAAGGTCCGGACCACAACCGGGCAACTCACGGAAACCATCCAGGATCCCGCACCGGACCACGTGGACGAACTCGTGACGGCTTTTACCGTCGCCACCGTCCGCGAAGCGGCCGAGAAGCTCCCCGAAGCGCAGAGGCAGGTAATTGCCCTCCGATTCGGCGCCGGGCTCTCAGTCGCGGAAACCGCACAGGCCCTGGGCAAGACCGCAAACAACGTGAAAGTCCTCCAACACAAAGCCATAGCCAAACTTCAAACCATGGTCAAAGACGAGTGATCCGAAACCTATTCGAACGCAAAGCAAGTTATGAGGCAGAAGTCCTCGATGAGGCACAGGCCCTCGTCGATGACGGCCTCGAGTTGGATTTTGTTCTCGACCTCTTCCCAGAAGATGCCGAGTGGTTGCGCTCGTCCCTCGTTTTCATTGAAGACCTTGAGACTGCATACGACAGCGAGCCGGCCAGCTACTACTTCGAAGCGTCGCTGAAGTCGACGTTCCTCCGTGAGGCTGCCGATCCTCGGCCCGTTGTCCCGGTGGTTATCCCGGCGCCATCGTTCTCACCAATGCGGACGATGGTCTCGACCATGTCGGTGGCTGCGGCAACCGCCATGGTCGGTATCGTTTCGTTCGGCTTCATCACTGCCGGCAATTCGGTTCCCGGCGATTGGAACTACACGTTCAAGCTCGCTGGCGAACGGTTCGAATACACCACTTCGCGCGGCGATGCCCGCATCGACGTCCAGCTTCGCCAGGTTGAAAACCGCGTCATGGAATTGAACAAGCTCAGCGCACGCGGCGACGTCTCGCCGGCGCAGCTCGATCGGGTCCAACGTGAGGTCACCGACTTCGCCAAGATCTCCAAGAACCAGGACCTCGACTCGCTGCAGAAGGCACAGGTCGAGGCTGTCGCCAAGAGTGGCGCGGCGGTTCTGAACGATGTTGCCACCAAGCAGCCAGACCTCCGCGAACCGGCCGCCGCCATCGCTGCCGCCCTCGACGACACCGTGACGACACTGACAGCCCCGTCGCCGGTAGCCACACCAGCGGCTTCCGCTACGGCCAGCCCGACTGCGTCGGCAACTGCGAGCGCAAGCACGACGGCCGAGCCGACATCGAGCCCATCTCCATCGGTGACTCCGACCCCGGCCTCAACGGAGTCCGATACCGTTGAGCCGACCGTTGAACCCAGCCCCACCAGCACTGAAGCTCCAATCAAAGCTGAGACCCCCACGCCTGAGACTTCGGCTACTCCCTGAACCACTGGTTTACCGATGCGTTGATCGCTGCCCTGCCGCTGCCTAACCTCGAAATCTGCCCCCAGTCCCGGAGAACAAACACCTATGCGACGACGACTCGTCCTGTCCGCGTTTCCGATCCTGTTGCTCGCCGCTTCTGCATGCGGAGGCGATGACGACGCCGAGAGCACGCCCGAACCCACGGTCGAAAGCACCCCAACGCTGCAGACGAACGAGCAGCCCAAGGTGCCCGACACCCCGATCGCGGAACCTTCGCCCGTGCCTTCGGACGTGCCGGTGATCCAGGTCGCCGTGAAGGGAACCCAGTACGCGCCGCTGCAACCCGAATTCGCCGCCTTGCCAAAGACGACCATCACCGCCAACGGCAAGAGCTACGAGGGCGTGCTGCTTTCCGCACTCGCGGAGAAGGCCGGCGCCGCGCCTTCGGCAATCGCCACCATCCAGGGGACGCGCGTCGATAATCTCCGCCTTGGCGTGATTCGATTCACCCTCGATGAGATCGGCGCGACCACAGTTCTCGTGATGGGCGATTCCGGGCACATTCTGCTCGCCAGCTCGACCGTCCCGCCGGAACAGTGGCTCAAGGACGTGACTGGCATCGGCCTCAACTAAGAATCGTCAGAGGCGGGACCGGAAGGTCTCGCTCGCCTGCCCGCTGAATACCGCGTGTCCAACCGCCGCGTTTCAATGTGTCTATTTGGGCAGTTGTTCCGCGTGCAAACCAAACAGTGGCGGTGGCTCCAGTCCAAGCTGGCGCAGGTATTCGCAGAGCTGACTGCGGTGGTGCGTTTCGTGCTCGATAAGGCCGCCCATCACGCGCCGCCAGGCAGGAAACGGTTCGCCAATGGTCTGCGGTATGAAACGTTCGAGGTCCGCATCGACGAGGCCCGCGATGACCTTCTTGCCGCTTCGCAGGGCCGCCTGCCGAAGCCCGAGGGCGTTCGTTCCGGGCTTCACCGCGTGGCCCTTGTAGTGAACTTCGCCGGTCTGGATTCCACCTAGGTTCATCAGGCGGCTGTTGGTGATGTGGGTGACCAGTTCCGCAACGGTGAATTCCCCGGGGGCCGGCCGCCAGTTCACGTCCTCATCGCGGAGCCGCTCGACCGCCTCGTACGTCCGGGCGTGCACGTTCGTCACGTACTTGATCAGGTCTTCTTTGCCAATCACCGAACAAGCGTAGCGGTTCGGCGAACGCGCCCGCTAGGGCTGCGTCGCGAGGTTGGTCGGCGGCCCCGGATCCTTTTCTGGTCGCGCGCTAACCATCCGTTAAAGTTCCGCCGTATCATCGCTTTTTGCCGATGCTTAAGCCTCAACCCCGGTTCGCACCCTATCTCGCCGAGTTGCTCGGGACGTTTGCGCTGGTCTTCGCAGGGCCTGGTGCTGCCGCCGTCGATGCGGCCAGTGGCGGGTCCGTCTCCGGAGTCGGTATTGGCATGAGCTTTGGGTTGATCGTGATGGTGATGATCTTCGCCATCGGCCACACATCCGGCTGCCACATCAATCCGGCGATTACAATCGCCATGCTCGCGTTGCGAAGGATCGAACCCGCGAAGGCCGCCGGATACATTGCGGTCCAACTCATCGGAGCGGTGCTGGCTGGCCTCGCGATCGTTGCCATCGTTGGAGACGAGGGGCAAGCGGGCGCAACCATCCCCCGCATCAACGGTGCTGACGCCGCCTTCTGGTCCGAACTCATCCTCACGTTCTTCCTGGCGTTCGTGGTCCTGGCAGTCGCGACCGACTCGCGGGCGGAGGGCTCGTTCGCAGCCGTCGCCATTGGCGGATACGTCGGGTTCGCCGCGACTGGCTGGGGCCCGGTTGCCAACGCCTCTATGAACCCTGCCCGCACGTTCGGGCCGGCGGTGGCGGCGAATGTTTGGGACTCGCACTGGGTCTACTGGGTAGCTCCGATACTCGGCGCGTTGATTGCCGCTGCTGTCTACGAACTGCTCCGCGAACCCGCGTTCGTCGAGCCGGGAAGTAGTCCGCGTGAATAAAGACGAATCGCAGCCAGAAGTCCTGTTCGTTTGCATTCACAACGCCGGGCGTTCGCAGATGGCCGCGGCGCTCACGCATCACCGGAGCGGCGGCAAAGTTACGGTGCGGTCGGCTGGCTCCGAGCCCGCCGATCACCTGAATCCCGCCGTCGTCAGCGCAATGGCGGAACTGGGGCTGGACATCTCGAAGGAATTCCCCAAGCCCCTCACCGACGATGCCGTCCGCACCGCCGATGTGGTCATCACCATGGGCTGCGGCGACGCCTGCCCGTTCTACCCCGGTAAGCGGTACCTGGACTGGGAACTCGATGATCCGGCGAAGCTGGATATCCACGGCGTGCGCCGGGTACGCGACGAAATCGCAGGCAGAGTCGATACGTTGCTTTCGGAACTGGGCGTTCGCACAGCCGGCTGAAAACGGGCCACTGTGATGTGGGTCACGCCACCGGCTGGCATTTGGGGTAAACCCCTATGCGGCGTGGAGATAATCTCAGCTACGCTATCTGCTATCGCTGCGGAGTATGCTGGCCACCACCGCGGCAGGAGATATCCAGACAACGATGCCTGACCGTTCTGATCCCATGGATCTCCTGGGAGATAGCGCCGTGCGAGCGATGCTCGATGCTGGCGGCGTATCACTCTGGGACGCTGACCTCGTCAACGAGACGACCGTCTATCAGGACGGGTTTTGGGAGCGATACGGCTATACGCCGGAACACCTGACGGAAACGTTCGACTTCCTGTCCGTCGTGCACAACAGCGATAAACGAGCACTCGCACGCGCTTGGCGCGAACATCTTGACGGCGAAACCGAAGTCTACGACGCCCAGTGGCGCCTCCGGACGAACACCGGCGAATGGCGTTGGATTCAATCGCGTGGAAAAGTAATCGAACGAAACGCAGCCGGCCGGCCCACGCGGATGGTGGGTGCTTATGCGGACATCACAGAACTCAAGCGGTCCGAACTCCAGCTAAAGGAGTCACATGCCGAGTTCGCGGCGGTATTCCGAAGTTCACGAGATGGTCTCGCTGTCATCTCCCCCGACCTGACAGTGCTTCGCGCGAACGATGCCGCACTTGAACTCGTCGAGCGATTCACCGGAGCCCGACTGAGTGAGGGAGATTCGGTGAGCCTGAATCAACCTATGGATCCGGATCGAAGTGTTTATTCGGACCTGCACCTCGCCCTCTCCGGCAACGTCGACGTTCCTTCGCGGATCGTTACCGGTACGCGCGGCGCCGGCTGGCTGGAATTTTCCTACTCGCCCGTGTTCGATAGCGACGGCCTTATCCTTGGGGTTGCCGTCACCCTTCGCGACATCACCGAGAAGACCCGCCTTGAACAGTCCCGCGCCCAGGCCCTGCGCCTGGAAAGCATGGGCCTAATGGCGGGCGGCATCGCCCACGACTTCAATAACCTGCTCAGCGCGATTGTTGGCAACATCGAGCTTGCTCAGATGTCGGTCGAGAACGCCGATACCCGTGAAGGACTCGACGATGCCCGGCACGCAGCCCGGCGGGCTTCCGAACTGGTGCAACAGCTTCTTACGTTTGCGGGCACGCACGACCCCATCGTTCAGCCAATCGACTTGTCTGCCCTCGCTGCGGAAATCGTCCGCTACGCCGGAAAGATCCCGGGTAAACGTGTCCCGATCCTCGATAACCTCCCCAGGGACCTTCCTGAAATCGACGGCGATGGCACCCAGCTTCGGCAACTCGTCCTGAACCTGCTCGTGAACGCGCTCGACGCGACGCAAGAACTCGGGACGAGCGTGAGCATTCGCACCTGGGTTGTGGGCAGCCCGCGCGAAGTCACCGCCGACCTGCTGATCCCCGAGCGTCCCGCACCTCGCTATGTTGCGCTCGAAGTCAGCGACGACGGCCCGGGCATGGACTCTGAAACAAGAGGCCACGTATTCGACCCGTTCTTTACTACGAAAGAAACCGGCCACGGGCTCGGGCTGGCTTCAGTGCTCGGGACCGTTCGAAGCCATGGCGGCACCCTTTCGCTGTTGAGCGAGCCCGGCGCAGGCGCCACCTTCACCATCTTCCTGCCGGCGAGTTAGGCCGCATCAGCTGGCCTGGTCGAACTCCAGCCGCCGGCGGCCCTGTTCCTTCGCGCGATAGAGGGCATGGTCCGCGGCCTCGTAGGTACTTTCGAGAGCTTCGCCGCTGCCGCCTGGCCTCCACGGCGAGAATCCGCCACTGACGCTTACATCAAGCGTTGTATCGCCTGCCACGATAGGTTCGGCGGCAACGGCCGTGATGCACGCGGCCGCAGCGTCCATCGCTTCCCGCAGCGGCCCGCGGAACAAGACGGCGAACTCCTCGCCACCGATGCGCCCAACCAGGCCATGTTCCCCGATGGCCGCACAGAGCCGATTCGCAACCTCTCGCAGCACGACATCGCCCATCGGATGGCCATAGGTGTCGTTTACTTTTTTGAAGTGGTCGACGTCGAAGATGGCGACCGCCGTGACATCTTCCGATTCGGCCGCAGGCGAACCATGCGCGGCGGTTGTACACGCCAGTCAGGCCGTCGTGGTTGGCAAGAAACTCAGCCTCCCGCCGTAGCCCGTCGAGGGCTTCCGCCTGTTCGGTCAGGACGAACGAATTCGACTCAAGTACTTCCAGCATCTCCTGCAACTCCACGCGCGCACGCTTTTCGGCGGAGATGTCCCTCAGCAGGGATGCCGTGGCCACAACTTCCCCATGTTCGTCGCGAAGCGGGGAGATTGTGATGGCCACATCCACTATCGAACCATCCTTCTTCAGGCGTGTCGTTTCGAAGCGAAGAGTTTCACCGCGCTGCATCGCGCTCCGAATCTCGGTGGCCTGTGCTTGCTCATCTTCGGGAACGATCAGGAGGGCAGGCATTCCCAGCGCCTCTTCCTGTGTATAGCCGAGTAGCTCCTCCGCGCCCCGATTCCAACTCGTAAACAGCCCGGCCGAATCGACACTGAAAATAGCGTCGCCGCTGGAATCAACAATTGCCGCCAGCCGTGACTCCACTTCCTGCGCTCGGCGCTCGATTTCGATGTTGCGGACCATCCCCACCATTCCTGTGACCTTTCCGTTGCCATCGGTCGTGTGGGCAAGCGAAAGCCGGCCGGGGAACTTCGACCCATCTTTCCGGGTGAACTTCCAGTCGTACTCCTGCCCAGGATTACTCGCGATCATTTGGAGATACGCCTGAATCGTGGCGCTTTCCTTGTTCTCCCCCGTTATTCCAAGAGACTCCGCTGCGGAGCCCCGCAGCAGAATTTGCACGTTCTCCTTCTCGATCAACTCTTCCGCGCTATAACCCAGCAACTCTTCTGCGGCCCTGTTGAACAGGGTGATGGTCCCGTCGAGTTTGATCGAGATCGTTGCGTACGGCGCCCCCCGCAACATCCGTTCCTGGAGGGCGGTGGTCGCACGCAATTCTGCCGTCGCGCGTTCCGCGGCGGCCCGGGCCTTCGAGCGAGAACCAACCAGCGACCACAACGTGAGCGCCATAGCGAAAGACGTGATTACGCCAAAGAGGCGAATGGTGTTCGCGTTGCCGTTGCCCGCCGCCGGGAAGTTCTCCCCGCGAGAGAAACCGACACTGAAGATATGTCCCCGCAGTGAGAGCGGGCGCAGGTCAGTCTCGCTGGTGGATGCGACGGCTGTGCTCGTCCCGCTCGTTGAATCGAAGATGAGGCTTCCGGCAGCCGCTTTCGGTCCTTCGTAAACGTGGACCGTGAGCTGCCCGGGGCCGATTCCCAGGATCCCCGAGAAAAAGTCGTCTGACACGAAGGGCGCATAGACCCATCCTGCGAAGGCCTCGAGCCGCTGGTCCAGGGTGTCGATAGGCTTTCCCGGCTTGTAGAAGGGAAGGTAGAGAAGGAAGCCAGGCCGCTGCTGCCCCGTCCTGGACAAGCCGAATCTCTCCCGTCATTGCTGGGTCTCCGCTTTGCCGGGCTCGTTCGGCGGCAGACCGACGCGTGTCTTCTGAAGCGACATCCAGTCCGATCGCGGAAGCGTTGACGTCTTCGGGCTGAACGTAGGTGATGATGAAGCGCTGGCCGCTGCTTTCGTGGCCTGGTACCGAATGCACGGTGAAGCCCGGAGATTGCTGCTGCTGCGCCGCGGCGAAGAGAGAAACGTCTGCTGGGTCTACCTGGTAAATCACGCCGAAACCCATCAAGCCCGGATAGCGCCCCTGGATATCGATCGCCGCGGCATACTTCGCCCAGTCGTCGTGGTCCACTCCATCACCAGAAGTGAGGTACGCGGCAGCCCCGCGAAAGGTGTCCTCGTACGCTTGCAGCCGGGTTTGGATCTGATTGTTAGCTTCCGATGTCAGCGCATCGTAGTGGTCGGCATCCAACGAAGCGGACCGGCGTTGAGCTGCGTCCGAAAGCACGAATGTGCCGGCGAGTCCGACCGCAAGCACGGCCAGTGGCATGAGCCTCAACGCGACCTGCGTGTTACGCCAATCGAACCTACGCAACCAGGCCCGCACGAATTCCCCCCAAGGGCCCGCCGGTCCCCCCGTTGCGAGTATCGGCAACTCGCGGGGCGCCCTTGAGTGCCGAGAAGGCCTCGTTCGGGGCAATTCGGTGGCCCCACCATGGTTCGATGCTTGCCCAGCATCCCTTGCGAAAGTACCAGGCCCAGGTCCTGCTCGCGTTGCTCCAAAACATCGGCGCGTTTCCCGGCGAAACGTTCACCGTGATGTTTCCGAGGCAGGCCGGGAAGAACGAGGTTTCGGCGGCGCTCGTTTCCGCACTACTGCTGGCCAATGCCCGGGACGGGGGAAGCGTCATCGTTTGCGCTCCCACGCTCTACCCGCAGGCGACCATCAGTTTCCAGCGGACCAGTGACCGTTTGCGAGCCACGGCCCACCGCCTCCGGCTCTCATTCACCAGCGAAGGCAACACCCTGCGACTCGGCGCAGCCTCGGCCACGTTCCTGAGCGGCTCGCCCGAAGCCAACGTCGCGGGCCACACCGCCTCCATCCTATTAATAGGGGATGAGGCGCAGGACCTCGACGAGGACTGGTTCAACCGTCAGTTCAAGCCGATGACTGCCTCTACCGGCGCGCCGACCGTGCTCTTCGGGACGCCGTGGCAGGGCGATTCACTCCTCGAACATGCTGTCGCGAGAAATCGCGCCCGTGACCTGGAGAATGCTGCGTTACCCGCGTGGCACCAGGAGGTGGGCTGGCAGCGTGTCGCGAAGCATCTCCCGGCTTACGGCGCCTACGTCGCTCACGAACGCGAGCGGCTCGGTGCCGACCATCCGATATTCCTCAGCCAGTACGAACTCGCCTCGGTCGAATCCGAAGGCCGCCTGCTCAGCCCGGCCCAGCTCTGGGCGCTCGAGGGCGCGTTCGGCCCGCTCGACGCCCCCGTTCCCGGTGAGCGCTACGTCGGCGGAATCGACTTCGCCGGTGAGGGCCGGGACGGCGATGCCACCGCGCTCGCCATCGCCCGCCTGGTCGATGGCGCCGCCGAGGTGGTCTACCTCGCGAGTTGGCGAGGCCGGCCGTTTCACGAAGTCTCGGCCGAGGTGGCCGCCATCGCTCGCGAGTGGCGGCTCGAACGCCTCCTCTGCGACGCCACCGGCATGGGCGCCCCGCTGACCGCCGGGCTGGCCCGAGAACTGGGCCGCCGAGTCCAGCCGCTCGTCTTCAGTCGCGGCGAGAAGTCCGCGCTCGGCTTCGACCTCATCGCGGCTGCGTCCACCGGCACGCTTCGCATCGCCCCGCCGATGAACGCCGGCTTCCGCGCCCTCTGGGATGAGCTCCGCGCCTGCCGGAGCGCGCCCGTCGCCGGCGGCCAAATCACCTGGAGCGCACCACCCGGCCAGCACGACGACCACGTCGCCGCGCTCGCGCTCTGCCTCCGCGCCGCACAGACCAGCGGGCCACGGAGGGTGGCCGTCGGGCGGCGGTGAGAGGGAGAAGGGAGAAGGGAGAAGGGAGGAGGGAGAAGGGAGGAGGGAGGAGGGAGAAGGGAGAGGGTATGAGTTTTCCAGGTGGCGGCCCTGTCGCGTATCGCGAGTTCAGGTTTAGATGAATCTCTCCATCAGACGCTCGATCGCAAACATCATTTTGGCAGAAGATCAGGTGCTAACGCACGGGGACACACCTGCCTTCACGCGCAAGCTGGTACTTTCGGAACCACCGATGTGTCGACGCTGCGATGATCGGGCCCCGCGAACATCGTCCGAAGGAAACGGTCGTAGCACGCCGCTCGACTACGCTCCCTTTCTGGATCGCAGTCGCGGGATCGCTTTTGGCTGAACGGCGACTACATCGGTTGAATGTCACCGGTTCCGCGGGTCGGCGGATGGATTTCACCCGAGCTCCACGCGACGTATCGAACGCAGCGCAGATCCAAGCAGCTCCCGTTCGATGATTCGGCGAATTGGGGATGAGCGCTCAGGGCTCATCGAGCAGAATGGCATCCCTTCCCGCGTGTCTAAGCTCCATCCTCCTCGCTTGCCGAAATCGAGCCCATTCATCCACTGCTCCCCCTTCTCCCAGACTTCGGAGAAGGGGTTGGGGGTCCAGGCTCACTTGTAATCCAACCCTCGTTTGACTACGGTTCTCCCATGCCTCCTGAAGTAGCAATGGGCGCGATGCTGAAGTGCATCTTCGGCCTCGCGCCGAGCACACTCATCGTGATCCCCAAGGGGCCGCCCGTGATGGCGGAGAACAAGCCCGCCGCGACGATCATGGATTTCGTCCCGATCGCGAACATCCCGCCGTTTGGCATGTGCAATTCGCCATCCAACCCGATGTTCATCGCTGCTACTGCGGCCGCGCTCGGCACACCGACGCCTGTCCCCTGCATCCCCATCACCACTCCGTGGAAGCCCGGCGCGGCGAAGACGAAGATAAACAACTTCCCGGCGCTCACCTCGGCCAGCACCTGCCAGTGCACCTGGGCCGGCCTCATCACGATCACGAACCCCGGCACAACCAAAGAACAGGTCAACTAGGGCCCGTAGCCCGGCGTCCGCCTCGTGCACCCATCGAGCCAACATGGGCACTAGCGCCTATGGCCTAGCGCCTAGCCTGGCCTAGCGCCTGCCTCGTCCCTTGTGTGTCCTACCCCACATACGCCCGGGGTAAACACCTTGTTAACCCGCTCTGTCTAGCTTTATGCTCCGGCATTCATACGGAGTTTCTACTTACCGATATTAGGGAAATCCCGTATCTTCCCCCCAAACGTTCACCAATCGGCCACTTTCGTGGCAGCCAGGTGGACGCTCTACGGCGGAAAGCTGCAACACCGGGGAACGGGCCCCGGCCTTACAGGCGTCCGGGAGTTGCGGTGCAATCACCACTCGGAGGCTTCAGGAAGTGTGGAGGTGCGGAGTTAACAAGAAATCCAACGTTATGGCTCACAAGCCGTTCCCCCGGCACACTGGTGTCACCATTTCTTCACCATTAACCTAAACCGCTCTAACGGAGTTTCTACGGACAGCTATGCGGAGTTTCCCTTACTCTCTACGGGATGTTCACTCGATGTTCTCTAAAAACGGAGAAGAGTGGACGCCCTGTGGCCAGGTGGTCGCCAACCGGGATTCCCACTCCGGTTGTTCACAAACCATGAGCCACCTGTCCGATACCGGGCGACACGACACAGCACACGTGGGAGGTGTGGGGTAGACACAGCAACGAAAACAGCGGGGATGAGCCTGGGGAGGACCATCGCTCAATCTCGAATCAGCCGGCTAGGGACAGCCGGTAACAGAACCAGGACGGAGACCTAAATGACTCTAGCCTTATACGGCAAATCTAAGAAACGCCAGGGTGGACTGCTGTTCACCGCGTTCATGGCGATCATGGTGGCGGCCATCGCTGGCGTCGCCCTGATCGGCACGGCATTCGCACACCACCTTGAAAGCAGCGTTAAGACTCCCACATGCCAGGATCAATCTTGGAATGTGAATGTTGTCGAAGGCTCCTGGAGCAGCTATCGCGAGGCCGTGTTGACGGTGACCGACGGTACGACGCCGGTGGCGATGCGCTTCACCCCGTTCCTTGATAACGGTGGCTCGAACTCCACAATCCTCACTGCCTCTGGCACCGGAACTGTGCATACGTCCGGCAATGTCAAGCAGTACACCGGCGCGTTCAGCGACGGCGAAGACAATTCCACGAACATCAACGATTCAACCACCTCGCTGGTCCATTCTTCAAATGTTGCGTGGGAAAGCGATTGGACGGTTGGTCAGGTCTTTATCTGGGATAGCGAGCTGATGAAGATCACTGCGCGAAGCGGTGATGGCAAGACGCTGACCGTCGAGCGCGGTTTCGGCGACACTGCCGCCGCCTCTCACACCAGCAACAGCCAGGGCCGCTGGGTTCGTGGCAGCCTCGAAGGCAGCCCAAATACGGTCAGCTGGGATCTGGATTTCGATTACCACAAGCTGCAGCCACGAACTATCACGGTCATCGATCAACACGCAGGTCACCAGCTGACGATCGTCAGCTCGGCCATCTTCATTACCGTAACCAGCACGGCTCAGGCGATCGTAAAGACGGCTTCCGGTGACGGCTCTTACCGCGTACAGCACGAGCTTCAGTGCACTGCACCACCGTTCAGCTCAGCCTAACATCACACACCTACAACTACCTCTGACCGCTCGCGTTTACCTTTAATCGTCTGCTTCCTCGACAGTACACGCTCTCTACACCGCAGCGAATCGCGGCGTCTGAGTAGGTCTCGAGCGACGCAGGTCACCGTTAGCTGCCGCATAGCACTCCGCCCACGACGGCAAAATCATCGTCAAGAAGGTGAAGGACATCACTGCCGGTGTACCGGCAGCGGATGGCTCTAACTTCTCGGGCACGATTAGCGGCGCGAACGGCTGGGGCCCGATCACATTCGGCGGCACTTCCGCTGAAATCACCGCATCCGCTGGCTCGCACACTGTTGCTGAGACCGGAACTCAAAACGGCCTGGACCCCGGTCGGCCTGAAGGTTTACCCGGATGGCACGGCAAACACCGTTTGCTCCACAACCAAGGCCGACTACAACGACCCCGCTTCTGTAACGGTCGTTTCTCAACCAGACCACGGTGTCTGCGTGATGAACACCAAGACGCCGATCGTCGGCGGCCTTGACATCAGCAAGGGCGCTGCGACGCGTCATCGACAAGCCCGGCACGGCGTCCAGTGGACGATTGCCGCTCATCAACGACGCGAAACGACCTCGACATCGTGATCGATACGATCACAGGCACTGACGCTCGTCTGCAGCCTTACCGGCTGACGTCGCGGCCCGATCGGAGCCAGTGACGTCGGACGTGCTACAATGTGCACGATTGCCGCCGGCAGGTGCCACATCAGCTGTTTCGAAGCCCCGTTACGCGGCACGATCTGCGACGGCACCTTCGCAACAACATCGCTTTACAAGTTGCCGACTCACGTCGCGGCCATCGCCGCACGACAGTCAGACCGTCACAAGGCGCACGTACCATGATGACTGGCTATAGCCGACGTCTCCTGCCTCACCGTCAAGAAGGTCAACGTCTCCGAAGGCGTCTGGAACATCATTTTCACGAACACCGGCCCGGCCGCGAACGTGAACTTCTCCGACACCTACGAAGACGGCACGACGAACACTGACATCGTCAGCGTCCTCGACAACGGCGGCGCAGTGTCCTGCGTCAGCTCCTCCAACGGCGCCACTGATTACCGCAACGGCTGCGGCGTCTCCATCCCAACGGGTGGCAAGACGATCGTCGTCAACACGGGCCAGATCACTGGCATCTGCGGTGAGCAGACGGTTTCGAACGCCGTCCTTGCCTACTTCGGCACCGGCAACCCGCAAGGCGCCCAGATCGCCACTGCCGACGGCGGTTCCCTTAACGCTACCTACGATGAACCGAGCAATGCAGACCCTCTGCGGTCACACCGTCAAGGTCTGCAAGATCGTTGTCGGTAACGGCGACGGGCTGACCATGGGTGGCGAATTCAAGTTCGGCACCAGCAACAGTGCCGCCAGCATCGGCATCACCGCCACTGAACCGGCCACTGACCTCACCGACGGCACGCTTGGGACGAAAGTCTGCGGCGACCTCGAGGTGAAGGCCGGCCCCCAGTCCATCTTCGAATGGGGCTCGCCGGCCTGCCCAGATCTGGAACGGCGACGCCACTGGGTTCCCCACGGTCCGGGGCAGGCGTTCAGACGGGCTCACCACTGTGACCTCTCAACGAACGGCACCGTCAACATCGACGACAACACGACTGAAGTCACGTTCTGCAACAAGACCATACCAATCACCAAGAACGTCACGTTCAGCAAGTACATCTGCAAGACGTACGCTGACGTCCCGAACAACGAAGGCCCCGGCGGCCAGGACGACATCGGCCAGCAGGCCGATCCCAGCAAGACGCACGCCGACCTCGGCGCCAACGGCCCTGCGGGCAACAACGACGCCGTGACCCCGGCAAACGACAACGAAGGCGATTGCGTTCTCGCAACCACCCCGTGGACGTTCAACCTCTGGACCACGAACCGTGAAAACGGTTCGGGCGGATCCTCGTTGGGCTCAGTTGTTGTCCCGGCTGGCTCGCTCTCGGTTCAACTCACCGCTGCGCAGCTCGCCGAAACAATGAAGGGCTCCGGCCTGTACGTCGAAGAGGTCTACCAGGCTGGATTCGGCTTCGGCAGCATCAAGTGCTACACCGACCATCTGAACGACGACAACTGGGAATGGCTGAACTTCAGCGGCGGGATCCCTGTCGGCGAAGTTCACTGCATCGCCTACAACGTCCCGGCCCGCGATAGACATCACGATCGTCAAGCACTTCGTCAACACCAATGGCTACCAGGCCACCGACGACGACCTGCCGGTGTTCAACATTTCACGCCGACCACGGATGTCGTCTGCGGTGCTCCGGTCTGGAACGGCAACGTCGCCACCATCACCTGCAGCGTCCCTTACGACTGGGCAGGTAGCGTGACGGAAACGCCGAAGCCTTACTGGATCCAGGACGGAATGCAGCCAGTCGGAGCAGCACTCGGGCGCGACGTGCCTCGTTCGAGAGGACACCGTTACCGAATGGGACTTCTGCAACTACCCGGTCGGCGAGATTCGAAGTTCAGAAGAACGACCTGGTCTCTCCGGACAACACAGGAATCCCGGCGGACAACGATTGGGACTTCACGGTCACCGGTCCGAACGCCTACAACCAGTCGAACGCCATCGCTCTCGGTGGTGGCTCGTTCAACCTCACGCTCGTCCCACTCGGCAACGGATATTCCGCAGTCGAGGATGATGGCCATGTCGGACAGTGCCCGACGGTCGGCAACATCGACGGCAACGGCTACGAAACGACTACTGTCGCTGGTGGCCCCTCAAACCTGACCACTCCCGGCCAGAAGATCACCTTTGTATTCCGCAACAACGACTGCGGTAGCGTTCTTGGCACGGGCCAGCTCCAGATCTTCAAGGTCCGCGACCTCAACGGTAACGGCACCAAGGATGGCGCTGACACGAACATCGCCTGGTCAGTGACCGTCACCGGTCCTGAGTTCCCCGGTGGGGCTGTCTTCCCGGTACCGGCCGCTGGCCTGTTCCTGAACGGCATCACTGAGGGTCACTACACGATCGTTGAGCAGACCGGAAACGGGTACACCGTTATCGGCGTCAACACTGACGACAACGCGCCGGTCTATGTCGGTGGTGCCTCGAGCACTTCCGTCGACCTAACCCACAACGACATCGATACGGTGACGTTCTACAACCGGCCAAACGGCTCGATTAACGCCCAGAAGGTTGCTGTCACAAGCGCCAACGGCGGCGCCGACCAGGCCGCCCCGAACGACGACGATGGCTGGATCATCACCGTCAAGTCGGTGGAATGCTCCTACGAGCTTTCGAAGCCGACCGACGCGAACGGATTCGCCTCGTTCACCAACCTCGAGATCTGCGACGACTATGTCGTCAGCGAGAACCCGAACAACCCGTCCTCGCCGGACTTCGTGCCAGCGAGCCCGATCTCGGTGAACGGTCAGACTCCTGTGGGTCAGACCATCACCTTCCTCAACCGGAAGTCGACGACGACGCCGCCGTGCTCCGTGGGCTGTGGCAACACCGTCCCGACGCCGACCCCAACGACCGCCGACTTCGACGCCAACCGCCACGCCAACCTTCACGCCTACGCCGGTTTCGACCGTCCAGGGCGAGAAGACCCCGGCCCGACGGAAAAACCATCGGAGACCGCGGTCGCAGGTGAGAAGACGCCAGGCCCGGGTAACCCGACGCCAGTCGCTCCATCGACCGGTAACGGCCTCATGGGTGGCACGGCAGCTGGTATGAACCTGCTGCTGCTCCTCGGCGGAATGCTCGCCCTCGCGAGCGGCCTGAGCTTCGTGGCCATGGGCCGAAAGAGCCGCAGCTAGTTCGCTAGCTCAGCGGTAACGACCAACCAACAAGAAGGCCCCGGGAAACCGGGGCCTTCTCATTTTGGATTCGCGATTTCCGATTTTGGATTGGGCCCGTCCCGCCGCCGGGCAGCTGGCACCGCGCACCCCTCCTCCCTTCTCCCTCGCCCTGCCACCGGCGCCTACGAAATCCATCCCCCAACGGCCAAAATCACCACCCCATGTCCCCGGTCACCAACACCGCCGCCCGGACCTTCCACGCCCGCACAAATCCCCGGTCCACGATTGGAAACTGCAATGTCCACCTCGCGCAATTCGCGACACGATCTGTCAGTACGCTCGAATCTGGACCCCCTGATATACCTGAATCTAAAAGCGCAACGTTTCGCGCACAAAAAAGAGGCCGTCGCCCCCTTTCCCACCCGGCGCAATTCGCAATTCGCAATTCGCCATTCGCATCTCCCTCGCCCGCACCCCCGGCACCGCGCACCGCGCACCGCGCACCAGGCACCACTTCTCCCTTCTCCCTTCTCCCCTTACGCTCCCTCTGTGCCAAATCTCTTCTCGCTCGATGGCAAGACCGCGATCGTGACCGGCGGTTCGCGCGGCATCGGCTACGGCATCGCGCGCGCGTTCGTCGATGCCGGTGCACGCGTCGTCATCACTGCTCGCAACGAAAGCCAGCTGAACGAAGCCGCCGCGTGCCTGGGCGCCAACTGCATCGCTCGACGCTGCGACAACGGCGATCCCGCCGACATCGCGGCCATGGTCGAGAGCGTCGCAGCGCTCGGGCCGATCGACATCCTGGTCAACAACGCTGGAATCAGCCCCTACTTCAAGCGCATCGAACACGTCACGCCCGAGGAGTTCGATGCGGTCGTCGATGTGAACATGCGCGGCACGTACTTCGCCTCGGTAGAGGCAGCGAAGCACATGTTCGAAGCCGACGGCGGCACGATCGTCAATGTCACGAGCGTCACCGGCATCGTGCCGGTCGAGCGCCAGGGCGTGTACGCGGGCACGAAGGCCGGCATCCACCAGCTCACGAAGACGATGGCACTCGAATGGGCCGACCGAAACGTCCGCGTGAACGCCATCGCCCCGGGTTGGACCGACACCGAACTCACGGGCGGATTGCTCGCCAGTCGTCACGGCGAGGGCCTCCGCGCCGACATCCCCATGGGCCGGGTCGCCGTCCCCGAAGATATCGCCGGGGCGGCGGTCTGGCTGGCATCGGATGCCTCGCGCTACGTCACCGGGACCATCGTCGTCGTCGATGGCGGCAGGCAGCTCCGATGACAGTCGATGCGCAGGCCGCCGACCTGCTCGCGCTGGCGGAAGAGATCGCCGCCAAGGCTGCGGCCGTCGTCGCGAAGTACGCCGCCGAGCGCACGTACGTCATCGAAACGAAGTCCACTCCCACGGACCTCGTAACCGAAGCCGACCGCGAATCGGAAGCGTTGATCGTCCGCAGCATCCTCGCCGCAAGGCCGAACGACGGAGTGCTCGGGGAAGAGGGCGCCAACCGCGAAAGCACTTCGGGCGTCCGCTGGGTCATCGACCCCATCGATGGCACCACGAACTTCGTCTACGGCGTCCCGGCGTACAGCGTCTCGATTGGTGTCGAACGCGACGGCCAGATGATCGCGGGCGTCGTCAGCGATGTGGCGCTCAAGCAGGTCTACACGGCAGCGCTGGGCGGCGGCGCCCACCTCGATGGCAAGCCGATCCGGGTGTCGAGCCGAGACGACCTTTCGACGTCGTTAATGGGCATTGGGTTCGCCTACGACCCCCATCGTCGCGACCTCCAGGCGAAGTTCTACGACCGGGTGATGACCCACATCCGCGACGTGCGCCGCATCGGGTCGGCCGCGCTCGACCTCTGTCGCGTGGCCAGCGGCCAGCTCGACGGCTACTTCGAATTCCAGCTGAACGCGTGGGATATCGCCGCCGGGGGAATCATCGTCCGCGAAGCCGGCGGCATCACGCGTGGGTTCCACGGCTACACCTTCGAAGAAGGCTATGTCCTGGCGACGCCGCCTGCCCTGAGCGAGCCGATGCTGGCCGTATTAGACAGCTACCGCTTCAGCCCATAGCCGAATCAAGCGTCGGAGCGGGCCGCCAATCCATGTCCATGCGCTAGTTCGATGGGCACGCTCGCCACCCAGGACAACGCAGCCACCCGGAACAATATGGTTCACGTGATCGAGCCTAGCGGATTTCGCCAGCCGTGCGTTACCTCTGCCGGCTTCTCCCGTTACCCTGCGCGAATGGCCACCCTCATCGACTCCGGCGCCGAAGCAGTTGCCCACCTTTCGAAGGACCCGGTGATGGCTTCGGTCATCGCGAGCGTCGGTGAGTTCCGCGGCTGGCCGCCCAGCGAAAACCCGTTCCGGGCCCTCTCCCGTAGCGTCATCTTTCAACAGCTCTCCGGCAAAGCCGCCGGCACGATCTTTCGGCGATTCATTGGCATCTGGGGGCTCGAAGACGAGGCGTTTCCGGAACCGGCACAGGTGCTCGCCGCCAGCGACGACCAGCTCCGCGGAGCCGGGCTTTCGCGCCAGAAGATGGCCTCGGTCCGAAGTCTCGCGGAGCACTTCGGCAGCGGCGAACTCTCCCTGGACCGATTCCACGAATGGGATGACGAGGAGATCATCGCCCACCTCACGCAGGTGCGAGGCGTGGGCCGCTGGACGGCCGAGATGTTCCTGATGTTCCACCTCGGGCGCCCCGACGTGCTCCCCGTGAACGATGTCGGCATCAACCGCGCGATGATGAAGCAGTACGGCCTCGAGGCGCTCCCGAAGCCAGCCGAGGTCCTCAGCATCGGCGAGCGCTGGCATCCATGGGCGACCGTCGCCTGCTGGTACCTCTGGCGCAGCGAGGATGTGGTGGAGCCGGGCGGGTAGCAACCGGTCAGAGGCGCGACCGGAAGGTCGCGCTCGTCCCGCGTGCATACGGAGTTCGCGATAACCACCATCAGGTAGATCCGACCGTAAGGCGGGCACGTCTCGGCGAACTTACTCGTGCCGAACCCAGATGCGATGTTTCTCCCTGACGACTCGAGCTATGAATTGCGCCTCGCCCGCTCTCGCGTCGTCAGCCACGTCAGGCCCGCCATCACCACCAACACCACCGCGGCCAGCCGGAAGCCGGTTTCGTAGTCGGCCTGGCTCGTGCCGATCAGCCCGATGACGATCGGTCCCAGCGCCCGCCCCGCAGCCACGAACAGCGCCTGGAGGCCGATGATTCGGCCGAAATACGGGCCTGCGAATCGCTCCGAAACCACGAGCGCCCGCAACGGATAGACTGCGCCGAACACCGCGCCGAAGACCGCGATGTAGACCCACACCTGCCACCACTCTCCGGCGACGCTGGCCAACCAGGCCGCAACCGCGAGCAACCCGAAACAGACCGCGAGCAGTATCGCGCTCGGCGCACGGCCCGAGAGCGAAGGCAACAGGAACCGGGCAGGCAGGCTGATGATGCCGGTGATCGCGATCGAATTCGCGACCGAGGTTTCGTCGAATCCGCGCGTTTCGAGCTGCGCGATCATGTGGAACGAGAAGCCGCTGACCGCCACGGTCGCGCCGAAGAATGCCAGCGTGAACAACCAGAACCGCGCGTCCGCGTGGCGAATGCCATCGCGGGCTTCGCGGGCGAACCGCCGAGGGGTGAGCCGCGTTTTGGTCGATGCCGGCTCGGACTCGACTGGTTCGTGGAGGAGCAGCGGCACGACCGTGCCGACGATTGCGAGGATGATGCCAAGGATGACAACCGCCTCGCGCCAGCCGTACGCGTGCACCAGCCAGCGGGTGAGCGGTGTGTAAATAGTTATCGAGAAGCCGCCGAGCAGGGTCAGCACGCCGTACGCTTTCGGTCGTTCGTCCGCTGTGAACCAGCGGTTCATCAGGACGTAGATCGGCTCGTAGAAGGTGGCCGCCATCGCCGGCCCGCAGACGAACGCGAGCACCAGCACGAGTTGCCAACCTGTCTGTACCGCCCCCACCAGCATGAGTCCGGCGCAGCCGAGGAGCGCCCCCGCGGCCAGCAGCCGCCGCGTGCCGAGCAGGTCCGCGACGGTGCCTGCGAAGATCCCCGCGATTCCCGAAACCAGGAGCGCGAGCCCGAATCCCAGGGAGACCGTTCCCGCGCCGAACTCGCCGCCCGGCCCCGTGTCCGTGACCAGCACGCTGAACGCGTACGAAAGCGTCCCGTAGCTGGTGTTGATGAGCATCGCTGCGGCGAACACCTGCAGCCACCGTCGCGAGAAGGCGACTTCGAGGCTACGCGAGAGGGTGAGCGCCACGGAGGGCAGTGTACGTCATCGTGAAATTACGATGACTGTTGCCCTTCGAACACCCCTGCAACGTCCTTCTCGAGCAGGCGCAACGCGAACACGGCCAGCCCCAGCAGCAGCCCCACGCCCATGATCGGTGTGCCGATCCGCTTCAGGAAGGTGACATCGCCCAGCAACCCGATGACGAACACGATCAGCCCGGCATTCACGGCAACGAAGATGACCTGGTCCAGGCGGTTGCCGCGCCGGCCCATCGTCGCCGAGAGCAGCATCGCGAAGATGGAGTTGGTCATCAGCCCGATGAACTGCGAGTGGTCCAGCGCCAGCAGCTGGTGCGTCGGGAACGAGGTCGAAGTCGCCTTCGTACTTAATAACGAAGTACTGCGCGAGCCCGATGACGAAAATGATCCCTACGGTTGCCATGGCCGCGTACCGGCCCGGAGTCGGCGCCATCAAGTCCAGTTCCCGGAAGTTCGGCCACATTCGCTTGATGAAGATCCCAAGCCCGATGATCTGGAGGAGGATTGCGATCGGCGCCAGCGCGGTAACGTCGAGCAGCACCGAGAGCATCAGGAAGATGCCGCCAAGGAACGGGAAGACCATCTGGATAATGCCAAGGCGAGTCGCCTTCTGCGGCGTAGGGAACGAGAACGCCCATTCGGCCATCGCCAGGCCAACAGGCACGAGGAAGCCAACCACCATCGTCGCCGGGTGTGCGTCTTCGCCGTTCGTGGGCAGGTACTTGTCTCCGGTCGCGATTTGCAGGCCCCACAGCACGCCGAGGACGCCGCCGACGATCGATGTTCCGAGCGCGGCAAGGAAGCCCCAGTGCGGGACGCTGAGTTCACTCCCCTTCGCGCGCAGGAGCACCCAGGCAAAGAACGTGGCAATGATGATGACCGAAATGCTTCCGAAAATCGGGCGCCAGTTGCCGTACGTGAGTGAGAATGCCGCGACATAGCACGGGAACGTCAGGATGCCGCCAATTGCCAGCCAGCGAGCAATCTTGCGGTCATTCTCGGAAACCGCTCTCGCCTCGCCGAAGAGCCAGAGCGACGCCGCGAACACGGAGAGCGTGAGCCACCCGAGTGTCCCGCCGTGGACGTGACCGAGAATTCTGCGCCGGTCGAAGTCCACAGCATCGGTCCCGTTCAGGATGCCAATGCTGATCGTGTAAACGAACACGACCATTGCCGCCAGAATGAGTGCCCGTATTTCGGTCCAGAATACCGGCCGCGAAGTTGCTAGTGTCATTGTTGTCCCCCGATGGTCGCGGATGGTAAGCGGGGGTAAAGCCGATGATCAAGTCGCGGGCAGTCGATCGAGTACCGTTTGCACATGAGCGACAGGCTCTTCGTTTCCGGCGAAACAATCGTCATGCGCCACCGACGCGACTCGTATCGCTGGGCAGCCCCCATGCGCGTCGTCGAAGACCGCGGCGATTTTGTGGCCCTCTACACTCAGCCTGGCGACACCTACGTCCGTATGGGCGATGACGATGGGAATTCCACGCGGGACTTCGTTTCCGCGACCCGCATCATCGAAAGCACATGGACCGAAAACCACGCTCTCCAGCTGATCCGCTTTGGCGATGAGCACGCGACGGTGCTCTACTGGCGCGAGGAGACGTGGGAGTTCCGTTGCTGGTACATCAACTTCCAGGAACCGTTGCGCAGGTTCGAACGCGGTTTCGAAACGATGGATCTAACGCTCGACCTGCTCATTTCGCCGGATCGCACCGCCTGGCAGTGGAAGGATGAAGACGAGTTCGCGAGCGGCATCGAATTCGGCTGGTACACGCCCGAGCAACTCGCGGGCCTGAAGACGTATGGCGAAAGAGTTATCGCTGACGCTAAATCAGGTGCGCCCGCCGTTCGATGCTCCCTGGCCAGACTGGCGCCCTGATCCGAGCTGGGAGCCCCTGAGGCTCCCGGTGGATTGGGATCGCTAACCGCCCAGAGCTTCCATGAAATGCGTCACCGTTGTCACCTCGCAGCCGACGCTAGTCAGAAGACTGCGGACGACCGCATCGTCTTTTAAGTCATCGTCGCGGGTTACGAGAAACTCCGCGCTTGAGGCGAGTGCGACGGCGATGAAGATGTCGTCTCGGGGATCGCGGCAAATTGAAACGATGTCGGGGTCGGCAATCCAACGGCTTCGATGAGCGGAAAGCAAGATCACTTCCGCGACATGAGCCCGGCGGATCCGGTATTGATTGACGAACCGTGGTCGGGTGAGCACGACCGTCAACTCGTGTTGAGTCATGGGGCAGACGACCGGAGTGAACTTTCCGCTTCTTACTGCATCTAAAACCGGTGCACAGTGTCCGTCGGGCGAGAGCAGCGCTGAAATCCAGATGTTTGTATCAAGAACCGCGAGCACGACGCTCGTCCCAAACCTCTGCAGTCGCCGCCTCTATGTCGCGTTCAATCTCTTCTGGAGTTTTGTCGGCAGGAACTCCGGACCTTGTTTCGCGGATGAGATTGTCCCAGGCTCGCTGATAATCCTCTTCGGACAATTCGCGGGTACAGAGGAATTGCTCGACGGCGATTTCGGCTGCCTCGTCGATAGCGTGGCCGCGTTCCACGGCCATTCGCTCCAGAGCGGCGTACGTTTCCGGCTTCAGGTTAATCGCAGGCATGTCGAAATTGTAGCATTCCAAATTGCTTGTCTAGCACCCACGCCCGCCCCGCTTTCCCCGGTGCCGCTCCAGCACCCGAAAGATCGTCCGTCGCGAAAGGCCGAACATCGCCGCAACGTTATCCACAGTGGCGCCGTCCCGGCTGGCTGCGGCGAGGATGCTTTCGTCGCGTCCGAGACGCAGCATCGTCGTCGCGCCACCGCTCACTTCGTACCGGCACTGCGGCAGCGGACAGCGCAGACACGAGGCGTAGAGGTCGCAGCCGCTATCGCGGTAATCAACGTTCTCCGGCAGGGCATCGCTTCGGGCCGGCAGTTCGAGGATGACTTCCATTTCAATCTCCGATCACAGTCTGTTGTGACAGCGAGATTAGAACGGATGTTCTACAACTTCAAGCACCGGGAAAGGCCTTCGCGCGATCTCGTCAGCAGTTGGCCTCATTGCCCGTCGCCAGCACGCCAGCCGCTGACGCAACGCCATCTCGCGCTGGGAACTGCGCCGTCGCAGGGGCCGACATGGAACGATGCAGCAACGCTCCCAACCAAGGCCACCGGACAGCGATGGTGACACGGAGCGGCTCGTCCTTTCGCCCGAAGAGGAGAAGGCTTATGAATCCCGCGACCTCCGCACCGTCGCCTGGCGCTTCCTCTCGGAGATTCGCCACGCGCCCGAATTTCTGAAGCTGTCGGCTCCCGCCGCTTCGATGATGCGTGTCATCTTCGCGCTTGGCGACGAGCCCGAAGACCGCGCCGCTGCCATCGCCGAGACCGCCGTCATCGGCTCGATCCTGCACGGCATCGCCCCGCGCGATGAAGACCAGTGGGCCATCGCCGAGCGCATCTACGACGATGCGACGCTCGACGACCTCCGCCATTGGACGCCGCTCATGGGCCAGTTTGGACAGGCTCCTCGCCAGGACACGGCTGAGTTCTGCTCGTGTGGCTGCCACTGGCGCAAGGACAACGACCAGAGTCGCAAGTTCGCTCGCGCCAGTGCAGAATCCCGCCAATGAATGCGCAACTAGAAGCCGTTGTAACCGAGGCGAACGAGAACCGCGCCACCTACGAATCGTTCTGCCGGTCGCTCTCGCCGTCCGAACTCGCGACCGTGATCCCGGGCATGACCTGGCGTGTGCAGGATTACATCGCCCATCTCGCCTCTATCGATATCTACGTCGCCGACTGGTTTGAACACCACGCCGCGGGTGAACGATTCCGGCCTACGAACGACGACGGCACGCCGTTCAACATCGACACCTGGAACGAAGCCCGCATCGTCGAGCGCCACGACGCCTCGCTCGATGACCTGTTCGGCGAAGCCGCCCGCCACCGCGACCGCCTCTGGACCGCGGTCGAAAGCTTCAGCGAGGAACAACTCGCCCGCCAATTCAACTTCCGCGGCCGAGACATTACCTTCGTGCGCTACCTTCAACTCTGGACGGCCCACGACCCCGCGCACACTGCAGACATGCTCAAGGGCCTGTCGGCGGAACGGCGTGAGGAAGTTGGCGCGTGGTTGGGGAAATACTCGCTATGACCTGGTTCGATACCGCCCGTTTCGGCATGTTCATCCACTGGGGCCACTCCTCCCAGCAGGGCATCGAGCTTTCCTGGCCGATGGTCGGCGGGAACGCCGCTCTCCCCGAGACGAACATGAGCGTCGAGGACTACCAGTCTTCGGCCGCCACGTTCAACCCGGAGAACTGGGACCCGGTCGCCCTGGCGCGCACCGCGAAGTCACTCGGCATGCAGTACGCCGTCCTGACCACGAAGCACCACGACGGCTACGCGATGTTCCACACGAAGACTTCGGACTTCGGCGTCGAGCACTCACCCTACGGCCGCGACATCGTGCGCGAATACGTCGACGCGTTTCGCGCCGAGGGGCTGCGCGTCGGGCCTCTACTTCTCGCTGCATCGACTGGCACCACCCGGACTACCCGGCATTCACAGACGAGGACAAACCGTACCGCTTCGGCCGTTCTCGCCCGCCGACACCGGACCAGTGGGAGCGCTTCCTCGCCGATATGTTCGAGCAGATCCGCGAGCTGCTGACGAACTACGGCACGATCGATGTTCTCTGGTTCGACGGCGGCTGGGAACGCACGCCGGACCAGTGGAAGGCGAAGGAACTCGAGGCGCTTATCCGCGAGCTGCAGCCGCACATCCTTATTAACGACCGCATGCCCACGGTTGGCGACTTCGAAACGCCGGAGCAGTTCGTCCCGGCCCAGGCGCCCGCGCGCACCTGGGAAACCTGCATGACGCTGAACGAGAGCTGGGGCTACAACCCTTCGGACACGGCATGGAAGTCGCCGCGACAGGTCGTCCACACGCTCTGCGAAGTGGCCGGCCGCGGCGGCAACCTGCTCCTCAACGTCAGCCCCATGGGCGATGGCAGCATCATGCCGGAGCAGCGGGCCATCCTCGGGGCGATGCAGCGCTGGCTCTCGGCGAACGGAGAAAGCATCGTCGGCACCGAACCAGGGTTGGAGCCGTGGCAGTTCTATGGTCCGTCCACGAAGCGCGGCGAAACGACCTACCTGCACGTGCTCATGCGTCCGTACGAGGCGGTCACGGTTCGAGGCGTGCCCATCAAGCGGGTGAAGTCGGTCCGGCACCTCGCATCGGGCCAGGCGCTGGAATTCACAACGCGCTGCGCCATCCTCGACCAATGGTTCAACAAGGATCCGTTGGGCGAAGTGACGATTCAGGTGCCAGAAGAGATTGTGGATTCGTTCGCGACCGTGCTCGCGGTCGAGTGGAGCTAGGAACTAGAAAGAGTGCAATTCGTACGGGATGTTGCGCTCGTCGAGCCACTCCGCGATGGCTGAACGGGTTCCCTCTTCCCCGCCGAATACGTGCTGCATCAGGTGCAGGAGCAGGCGGTCCTTCTGTTCGGCCTTCACGCCCAAGAAGTACTCGTACTCGTCTTTGTCGAAGAACTTGCGTGGTGCCGCCCCAAGGTCCTGGCCAGCCATCACCATGCTTCCGGTACTGGGGTCGATGTGGACTTCGACGAACACCTTGGTGCCGTCCATCTCTGTGTCCAATAGGGTCAACGATTCGTTTTCGCTAATACGTCACCTCCTGACTGAATTATCGGCCGTCATCGCGACATTTCGTGTCGCGACGGGTGACATCGGCGGGACCGTCGACTAGATCTTGTAGAGCTCGTCGATCACTTCTTGGGCTACCCAATACTGTTTGCCTCGCAATCTCGGGCCGGTGCGAAGTACTCCGGCGTCCTCTAGCACTCCGATGGCTTTCCGAGCGGTCGGCACGCTGGTCGAAGTTTGTTTCGCTACGTCGCCGACGGAGACGTAGACGCGATCGATTACGTAGTCGAGTACGAGAAGCGGTGCAGTGGACCGAGATACCGCTGCGGCCGCAGCACGATACTTCGTCACCAGCGCGTCTATCCGCTGGAGACGCTGATCGGCATCTTTCGCTTCGTTGATGACTCCGTCGAGGAAGAACTCGATCCATGGAACCCATTCGCCGCGTTTGCTAATGTTCCCAAGCAGCTCAATGTACGTGTCGCGATGGGCGGCGAAGTACGCGCCAAGGTAGAGAATCGGTTTTTCCAGCGTACCCCGGCCTAGGAGGAAAAGCGGGATTAGTGCGCGGCCAAGGCGGCCGTTGCCATCTTCGAACGGGTGAATGGCCTCGAACTGGTAGTGCATCAATGCCGCATCGATTAGCGGCCCGTACGTAGGTGCACTCGCGAACTGAACCAGGTCATCAATGAGTGGTCGTACCTGTTCCCATGGCGGTGGTACATAGCGGGCCGATTCGATCGAGCCACCCTGGGATCCGAGATAAACTTGTGTTTTCCGGAATGCTCCTGGATTGCGCCGTTCACCCCGGGCATACCGCAGCAGTGCTGCATGGAGTTCGAGGATCATGCTCGTGCTAAGTAGCCGTCCCTCGTCGAACCACTTCTGGCCGATTTCAATAGCCTCGATTGTCCGGAGTACCTCGGTGGTCTCTTCTCCAGCGTCGAGTGCTTCGGCCGTGGCTTCGCCAAGTAGAACGTCTTCTACCTGAGTGTAGGTGCCTTCGATGATGTTACTGAGGACTGCTTCTCGCCGTCGGAGAGGCGCGACGAGTAAAGACGCCTCAAGGCGCCGTGCCTCCCCCACGAGTTCACCCACGGCGCCCCGGGCGTCCCCGTCCTTCAGGATCAGCGTGCGACCGAGGGCGATGTTCGATGGAATAGGCGGAGGAACGAACGCCCAGCTGGTCCGTTCTCCCCGAACCAGGTTCTTCGCCTGCTCCTCGGTGAATTCGGCGATGTCCATATCCGAAGGAGTGTACTCCGAATCAACCGAGGATTAAAGGAAATCGCGATTTCCTTTAATCAAGTCCCCGACGTTGAAAGGATCCTTTCATTGGCTAAGGCGGATGAGCGTTTCTCGTGCGGCAGTATGTCTTTAAAGGAAATCGCCATTGCCTTTAATCCTCCCCTCCACCTCTAAAGGATCCTTTAATACGCACACCAACCTAAACAATTCCCCTCCGTGGCCTCCGAGCCTCCGTGGTTCACACCACCGCCAGCAGCGCCCGCGGAAGTGCCAGGAACTCTTCCTTGATCGTGCCGTGGTCCTCGAATCCCCACAGCGCGCTCAGCACACCCTGCGAGAACGCCCAGAGCGTTAGCCGCTGCTGGTCGGCTTCGAGGATTTCGGCGAGCTGCGCGATTCGCCGCTGCGTTAGGGCGAGCAAGTCGGGTCCGGCGTCGTGCTTGTTGCGAAGGAGCGAGCCGACATCGTAGGCGGGTTCCCCGGCGAGTCCCTTGGGGTCGATGGCCAGCCACGGTTCGCGTTGGGCGCTGAGGATGTTCCAGTGGTGGAGGTCGCCGTGGAGCAGCATTGGCTTTGCCTGGCTCGCACAGAGTTCGGAATAAATTCGTTCCGCGGGTTCGAACAGCTCAGGCGGGAACTGGCCGCATCCACCGTTATTGGCGGCCCTCACGCGTCCGAAAGCCGCGCCCCATCGTTCGACCGTTGGAAACTGGTGGTCCGGCGGCAATGGGCGGAACAACTTCTTGATTGTCTGCCCGGCGATCTCGGTTGCCGCCACATCGTCCTCAAGTTCGGCGAGGGTCGTCCCCGGCTCCAAACGCTCAAGGAGAAGGGCGACCATGGTGCTGTCCGAGGCGATCAGCCGGGCTGCGCCGTCCCCCGCGTACAGCTTCATCGCTTCGATCTCGGAAGCGAACTCCTTGTCCGGTGGGGCGAGTTTGAGCACCGCCCGGGTGCCATCGGCAAGTGTGCACGGAGCAACCCACGCGTAGCCGATGTACCCGAAGGTCTCGCCGACTTCGCTGATGGCCCATGTCTGGCGGCACTGGTCCACGAAAGACGGCAGGTTCGCAATCCACTCGCGCCCAATCGTCTCCGTATACATCGGTTAACCGCTGCGCGAGTCTCGGCTGAATCTCAGGAATTTCCAACCTGGCTCCAATCCGGTGGGACCATCGTGATGAGTGTGCAGTTCATCACATTTTCCGCCTTTCGAATGACCCTGCGTCACCCGGCAGTCGGGAGTAGCCATGTGAAGGTGTACCTACTATTTGGTCATCAAGGACAGGTGCTCGGGGAAGCCCGGGCAACACACGGAGGAATATGAAATGGAAGCGACTATTCACGAAATCACCCCCCGCGCCGACCACGCCCACCACTGGCTGATCGAAGAAGCCCAGGGCGCTGTCTCCGCCGGCCGCTGCAAGAGCTGCGGCGCCACCAAGAATTTCAAGAACTGGCTCGAAGACACCGACTTCATCACCAACGAAGAGCATCGCATCGCTGCCTAGTCCCCACAGGACACCCCCAACTTCCCTCTTTCCTCGAGGTACGGAGTTCCCCCGCTCCGTACCTCGTTTTGGCGTCCGGGGCAATCGCCGATGTGTCAGAACCTCGCCGCTATTGCCCAGCCCGACCACGCCGCAATCAACACAAGCACGAGGCCCGGCCATATCTCGAAGGCGAAACGCTTGCCGCCTGACGTCCACGCCAGCACTGCCTTTGTCAGCGAATTCGTCGTGAATCCGAGCAGAATCGGAAGTGCTGCGTCGTGTGCATCCAGGTTTCCCGATGCAACCAGTGAAGCCACCGAGATGGCAGCCGAATGCGTATCGGCGAAGCCCGCAGCCGCCGTTGAGAGGGTGACTCCGGCCGCGCCGAGCCATGCGTTCAAGATGGCCGAAATAAACAGGATTACCCCCACTGTCGCCGCGAAGATGATTGCCGTCTTCGGTTCGAACGCCCGGCCCGACGCGATTTCCGGGTCCTGTTCGCTCTTCAAAGCGCGAATTCCGAATACGAGCCCATACCCGAACGCGGCCAGCCCCGCGCAAATCATCGCCGGAACAATTTCAGCGAGCGCTCTGGCATCGGTTGCCCCGACAACGACAACCATTTGGATGACTGTCGCCAGCGTCGAGAGCACGGCCGCTGCTACGGCCGGCCGGCGCATCGCCGGCTCCTTCCGCGCCCGGGAACCCATCGCCCCAACGGTCGCGGCACTTGAAACAAATCCCGAGGCGAGCCCGGCCAGCGGCAGACCGACACGGGGGCCTAAGAGCCGCAGTGCGATGTAACCCGCTGCGCTGATGGCCATCACCAGGACCACGAGCCGCCAAATGGTGAACGGGTTGAACGCCTCATACGGACCGACGGACTCGTTCGGTACAAGCGGCAGAATGACCAGGGCGGCCGCGCCGAGGAGCAGCCCATCGTGGATCTCCTGCTCGGTTAGCGCGTCCGAAACGAGACGCTGAAGACTGTCCCGTGCTGCAAGCAAAATCGTCGCGGTCACGCCCAGCGCTGCCGCCAGCTTCGGGTCTTCCTGGGCGAGTGCTCCCAGCAGGAGCGCGAGCAGGAGCGCGACCTCCGTCGTCAGCCCCGGATCTGAACGGTCGCCAAGGACATACGCGGCCAGCACCGCTACAGCCACGAACGCCAGCGCGATCGCGAGAAGCGCAGTGCTTCCCAGGACCATCGCTATCCCGCCCAACAGCGCAACCAGCGCGAAGGTGCGAATTCCCGCGGGCCCACGCGAAGGGCCTGTGCCCTTGCGGCGCTCTCGTTCAAGTCCGAGCAGAAGACCTATTCCGAGCGCCACCGCCAGGTGCCACCCGTCGGACTCGACATCGATGAAGTCGAAGCCCACCTAGAACCAGCCGCGGCGTCTGAAGAACAATCCCATGCCAGCCGCGCTCCCCAGGATCGTCGTCACCATGAGGCCGAAACCCTCGGTGCTATGCAGCCCGGGCACATTGTCGAAGTTCGTGCCGAACACGCCCGTGATCAGCGTCCCTGGGAGCGCCAGAGCCGAGACAATCGCGAGCACCTTCATTACTTCGCTCAGGCGGTTGTTGAGCGAGCTGAGGTACATGTTCAGGGCCACTTCCGTGTCTTCGCGAACTTCCTCGAGCCCCAGGTCCACCCGCAACAGGTGGTCGTAGACATCCCGGAAATAGGGACGGTTTTCCTCTCCGACGAGCGGGAACTCGCCGCGCCCGAGGCGTACCAGGTACTGCAACTCAGGCGTCAGTAGCCGGCGCAGATGGCCGGCCAAGGCCCGCCGCGCGAGCACTTCTCGATAGTGGTCCTGGACGTTATCGCCGGTGAAGATCCGGTCTTCGATCTCGTCCATCTCTGCCGATATCGAGGCGACTCGCGGGATCATCGCGTCGACGGTCCGGTCGGCGACTTCGTAGAACAGCCCCGAGACACCTGATCGCACTGAAACCCCTTGCGCCAGCGCCTTCTCCAGCGCATCGACGGCCGGCGGCGTCTGCGGCCGATCGTGGTACGTGATCAGAAAGTCTTCACCAACGAAGCAGTCGAGTTCCTCGATCTGCGGCTCCTCGGCACCATCGAACATGTCCGCGAGGATGACAAAGAGGTAGTGCTCGAAATCCTCGAGCTTAGGCGTGTGCAGGTACGGTGAAAGGCAATCGTCTATCGCGAGGTGGTGCAGGCCATAGCGCTTGCCAAGGCCGCGAAGCGCTGCCTCGTCCGCCATGTGAACGTCGAACCAGAACGGCCCGGCGCCGTGTTCACCTTCTTGCCATCGACCGTCAACGAACGACCAAACTCGCATCAGCGAATACTAGCCCGAGTCGCAACGCCAGTCCGAATCCCGTCAGTCGGAATGTAGTCCTTCGTTCGGCCGTAACCTGGCCGCGGCTGACGCCGGGATGTACACAGTCGCCAATACTGCCAGCAGGACGAAGGGCACGATGGCGGCCAGCCAGGCCAGCGGCGCTCGCACAAACAGTCCTGGTCCCCAGCCAAGCTGGTTACCCATGAAGTCCGAAATTCGCATGGTCACCCACATTCCCAGTGGAATACCGATGACCAGCGCGATCATCGAGAGCACCGTCGCTCCGGTGAGAATGCTCGCCGTCACCTGGCGAGGGGTAAATCCGACGGCTTTCAGGATGGCGAAGTCCCGGCGGCGTTCGCGCACGCCGGTCGCCAGCGTGTTCGCGAGGCCGACCAAACCCATCACCAGCAGCAACACGCCCAGCGCACCAATCACCGCGCGAACTCCGTTCACGCCATCGGCGGCATGGTCGAAAACTTCGGTCGTGGTTGCCCCCGCCGCCCGGTAACGATCGACATCTTCATTACTCGCTTCTCCGTCCTTAAAGGCTATGGCGAAGCCGTCGAATTGCACGTTCGGGTCAAACTGGCGTGCGGTCTCGACGCTTGTCATCGCCCAACGGCCGCCGTCTTCGGTGGCGCGGTACATGCCCACGATGTGCAAGTGTCAGCGGCTTGCCGAGGACGGTGATGGTCACGATATCGCCCACGCTGGCACCCATCAGGTCGAGGAAGCCCTTTCCGACCACGGCCTCCCCCGGGGCAGAGAAGAGGCGACCTCGGCTGACCACCCAGTCGACGTTCTCGTATCCAGGCCCGAGGGCGGCCAGTATGACCTCCTCATCCTTTCCGTCTGGAGTGATCGCAATCGTGCTCCGCTGGAAGTAGGTTTCGACAGTCGGGTCGGCTTTGATCGCCGCTTCCAGCGCGTCGGTGTTGCTGCCTTCGATTGCGAGTTCGAATGGTTCGCCGATAAGCGCCGGGTTGGAAATCAGCTGCCGGATGGTCCATTCCGAGGTCACGACGAACGTGAGCGTGACCACGGACAGTACGAGCGCGCAGATCGTCAGCCAACTTCGGAGCGGTCGATCAAACGTGTCTTTGATGCCGACCAGCGTCCATACGGGAAGGTGAAACCGGGAGGCAAGCCTCGCGATACGTGACGGCCGGTTTGAGACCGACCCCGAGCCAAAGACAATTGCCTGGACAGCCGAAATCCGGCTCGCCCGCCACGCCGGAAACAGCGTGGCGACGGCGACCAGGCCGATTACGATGGCCGCGACCGAGGCTGCAACCACCGGCCGGAAGTAGCCCAGAGACCGGGTTTCGAATTCGCGGCTCGCGGGGTCGTCGAGCAATGGAACCAACAGCGTGCCGACGGCGATACCGGCGGCGACTGCGATGATCGCCAGTCCCACCTGTTCAATAAGGAGCCCGCTTGCCACCTGGCGCGGCGTAAATCCAATCGCCTTCATCAGCCCGATATCGCGGTAGCGCGCGAGAACGCGGCCGCCGATGGCATTGACGATGACGAAGCCCGCCGAGATGAGCGCGAACACGCTGAAGATGCCGAGGAACGTAACGATGACCCTCGTCGCCTCGTCGTTCTGGGCGCGGACACCGTTCCAGTCCTCCACGAAGAGGATGCCGCCACTCGTGGCTCCGGAACGCGGCTCGAGGTTCAAGAGTTCCAGGAAGGCGCGAACCTGTCCTCGGCTTTCGAGCTGAATTCCCATCGCGCTGAACTTCGGACCGGCGGACGAGGCAGCGGCCACGCTGCCGGGGGTCGACCAGGCCAGCGCCGGGATCGCAAAAGGGCTACGTCCGGCGAAAACAGCCAGGCCAACCACGCTCAACTCCTGGAGGCCGGCGGGCGTAGCCAGGCTAATGGTGTCGCCTGGGCTGTACCCGTTGTCGGCGGCGAACTTTCGTCCCAGCACCACTTCGCCATCGCCTTGGAGCCAGCGCCCCTTCACCACGACGGGCCGGTCGATTTCTGGCGGCTGTGTCCCGATTCCTTCGAGAAACATCGGGAAGCTGTTTCCCGTTGGCGCCCGCACGGCCGGCACCTCCACCGAGATGACCGGGTACAGGTCCGTCTTCGCCAGCACTTCTGGGCGCGAGCCAACTTTCTGGAGTGCTGACTCCGATCCGTAGAACCATGCATGCGCGCCGTTCGCTTCAGCGAACAGTTCTTCCCATGCCGTCCCGCCGCGCGCCTGCACCGTCAGGGAGGTGGTCAGCGCCGCGGTGGCCAACGTGAGCAGGAGGACGATGAAGAGCCGCTGAACCCGGTTCGCGCGGAGGTCCTGGCGAAGTTTGCGGAATACGGCGCGCATCTCAGACCCCCACTCGCATCACGCGGGCGAGGGCTTCGCTTGGGTCGCCCGCCGAAGACAGGGCCGTCTCCTTCGCGATTACGCCGTCGCTCAGGGTCAACACGCGGCTGGCGATGCTGGCGACCCGTGAGTCATGAGTGACGAGCACGATCGCCTGGCCTTCGATGTTGCACTCGCGGAGCAGGCTCAGCACGTCTCGCGTGGTCTTTGTGTCGAGGTTTCCCGTCGGTTCGTCGGCGAGGAGGATAGTTGGGCGATTGATGAGCGCCCGCGCGACGGCAACGCGTTGCTGTTGTCCGCCGGAGAGCTTCGACGGGGCAGTGTTTGCCTTGTCACTGATCCCGAGACGCTCCAACAACTCGTTTCGCCTGTGGCGAGCCTCGGCCGCGCCCATTCCCGCGACGAGCGCGGGTAGTTCGATGTTGTCCGCGACCGTGAGGTTGGAGATGAGGTTGAACGACTGGAAAACAACACCGATATGGCGTCGCCGCAGTTTCGCGAGTTCCGCTTCGGACCGGTTATCGATACGTTCGCCAAGCAACCGGACTTCTCCCGATGTCGGCCGATCGAGCCCGGCAAGAATATGGAGCAGGCTCGATTTGCCCGACCCGCTGGCCCCCATCACCGCGACCAGCTCCGCAGGTTGGATTTCGAGGTCGACCCCGCGGAGAGAGTGGACCGGCACACCGTCGCCCTTGAAGACACGTTCGACTTCATGAGCCGAAATGAGAGGTGATGTCATCGCTGTCCCTCCACGGGTAGTTGAAGTTCGTACAGGTCGAGCCATTTGATGTCGGCCTGGAGATGGAGGATTGCCCCCTCGAGGAGGAGGGTGTCGGCTGACGCTGGGTCGCCCTCGAGCGCCCGGGCGTTTGCATCGCGAAGCAGCTGGAGCCACGAATCCCGCAGCTCTCCCACCATCGCTCGCCTGTCGAACGAAGCAGCGACACCGGGCAGTCCAGCGAGGAGCAGCTTCATGAAAATGTCGTCGTTCAGTCGTGGCGCTTCGACAGGGCTCTTCAGCCATCGGTGCAGTTCGTCTCGTCCGGCTTCGGTGGTGGCGTACACCCGCTTCTCGGGCCGACCCTCCTGCGCCACGGACTCGCTTTCCACGAGCCCATCGCGCTCGAGGCGTCCAAGCGTGGCGTAAACCTGTCCGATGTTCACCGAAGGCCAGGCGGCGCCGAACTCGCTCTCGAGCCTTCCTTTTAAGTCGTAACCATGGGCGGGGCGTCCCGCAAGCAGTGCCAGGAGAGCGTTTCGCATCGATACCTACGCGGTATGTATACTGCGTAGGTATGACGTCAGTCAAGCGTCGGCGCCGTTCAAAAAGGACGTTGTGTGAGCTAGTGCGCGGAACGTCGGTGGCACCGCATCGAATGCTGGATTCGGTGCCGCGATTCCGGCGCTCAAATTATCTGGGAGCAACTCACAAGAGATGGCACTCGCCACCACCTATCAGCCGGCTTCAGTATCGACCGGCATACGCACCAACAAATTCTGGGCATGGACCGGCCTTGCGGCCGTGGTGCTTGGCTTTGCGTTCACCTGGGCGCCGGCTCTTTTCGGTATTAGCGATGCCGAGGCGAGTGACCCGGCGCTCCTCGTCTCAGCGCTAGATACCAATACAAACCTGTGGATAGGCCGGGTGACCTCTGGGCTGGGATTCCTCGCCGTCGGCGCACTGATCGTCTTTGCAACCGGCTACCGTCGCCTGCTCGCCGAGCGCCTGCCGAACAGCCTCGTTCCAGGCATCGCCCATACCGCCCTGATCGCTACTGCCGCCGCACTCATCATCGCGTCGGTCTTCCGCGCCATGCTCTTCGATTCAATCGATCATTACGACGACAGCGTCCACGCAGCGTTCTATGCGCTCTCCTGGGACGTGGCACTTGCCAGTTGGACAGTGTTCTTCGTTGCCGCCGTTGCCAGCGCCGTGGCTGCTTTCCGGGGAGCGCTGCCGAAGTGGTTCGGATGGGTCAGCGTGGTAACAGCGACGCTTGGCATCGTCCTGGCTCTCGTAGGCCTGGCCTTCCCCGCACACATGCCGGCTCTCGCCTGGTTGATCGCCGCATCGATCGTCGCGATTCGAGCCGAAGAGGCACGAGATCTCGCGTAGCGCAAACCGACTCCACCACAGCGGGGCGCGGGCTCAAAGTAGTCCGCGTCTCGCCGGTTTACTTCAGCAGGCCGTCCAGCAGCTTCTTCCAGCCAGCGTAGTCAGCAGGCCCTGGCGTCACCTCGTCATTAATAACGAAGGATGGTGTGCCCGGGAGGGCAAGGTCGTTCGCCTTGTGCAATTCGTCCTGCACAACCTGTATAGCCGCGTCTCCAGCGGTGCAGGCGTCGTAGGCGGCCGTATCAAGCCCAACATCCGTCGCGATGGTTTTCAGCCCCTCGACTGAGAAGGCATCCGTTAACGCCGGGCCTACTTTGGCATTCGCCTCGGCCTGGGCGATGTAGAGCGAGCGATGGAACGGCCAGAACTTGTCCTGTTCCGCGGCACAGGCAGCGGCGATCGCCGCACCGGCCGTGAGTTGGCGAAGCGGGAAGAACTTGTATTCGAAGGCAACTTTTCCGGTCGCCACGTAGTCCTGCATGATTCCCGGCTCGATAACGGCCGTAAATTCCAGGCAATGCGAACAGCCGAAGTCTTCGTATGCCTGGATCACGACCTTCGCGTCTTCGGCGCCGATCCGGCGTCCGCTGGCCAGGTCCTCGGGCACCAACGCGTCGTTAATCTTCTTTCCGAAATCGCTCTGAGGTGAAGCGGTGCCTTTGACACCGATCGGCGTTGGCGTTTCTGGGGCGACCGTCGCGTCATCATCGTCGCCGCCGCAGGCCATTCCGGCAGCGAGGCTCGTCAGCACGACCACGGGCAATACGATCCGCATCCAACGGCGGTTCAGGTGTAAAAGCATCGGCGTCCGCCTACTCGTTCAAAAAATCGTTGACGTGCTTCATAAACACGTCGAACTGGTCGTGATGGACCCAGTGGCCAGCGTCGGCTACCTCCACTGAACGGTAGTCGTGGAAGGCGCTGAGGTCGACGGTACCCTTCCGGTTCCCCCAACTCTCCTTGCCCCAGAGGATCAGCATTGGGCAGCGAATCTGGTTCCAGAGGTCGCGGGCATCTTCCATGTTGAATTCATACGGCGAACCAGCGTGGGTGTAATTGTCGAACTTCCACGTATAGCCATCGTCGACTTTGCGAACGCCCTCTTCGGTCAGGTGACGAGCCAGCTCAGGAGTTAGATGGCGGTTGGCTTCGATCATGCGGCTGGTCGCGTTATCAATAGAAGGGTATGTGCGAAGAGAACGTCCTTCGAGCGCATGCATGCTTTCGATCCACTGCCGCATTCGCACGTGCGCCGGTCTGCGTTCGCGGGTCCAACCGAGGCCACCCAGGCCCTCAATGGTGATGACTTTGCTCACCTTTTCGGGAAACGTTCCTGCGTACTGCAGCGTCACTCCGCCGCCCAGCGAGTGTCCGATAACGGTGTAAGTCTCCCGGCCGATCGCTTCGCCCAGGGCATGGATATCCAGCGCATAGTCGATGATCGAGTAATTCCCACCGAGGGCCCAGCCCGAATCGCCGTGACCTCGAAGGTCCGGTGCGTAGATGCAGTAGCGGTCGAGCAACGCCTCGGCCACTCGATCCCACGACCGGGCATGGTCTCTGGTGCCGTGAACCAGGATGAGCGGCGGCTTGGATTCATCGCCCCAAACCGCATAGTGCATTCGCAGGCGTTGCGAAGTGTAAAAACGAGATTCAGGCACCGTCACCGCCACAGCGTACATGCATCGTGGCAGCGACCGCCAAGATACGCGGTGCCCTTGCCTATCATTCTATTTATGCCCTTTGCGGGATTTCCCTCATAGGCGAGTATTCCAGTCCGGGCGACACTGACGTGAGGGGCAATGGGACAGCGATAGCATGAACCTTGCTGACGGCTTTTCAAGAGAGCAACGCGATCTACTCTTCGAACTCTCGCTACTCATCAGCGAGCGTCGGGGCGTGGACGAGATTTACGCGGCCTTCGCCAGGCATATTCGGCTCGGCATAACCTTCAATTTCACATCGCTCTTCGTTGTCACCCAGGATCCGAAGTACCTCCGTTCCGTTGGGCACTACCCCTACAGCCACGAGCCAACGGCTGCCGGGACGCTGCATCGGACCACTCGTGTTGCCGCTGACCGGGTCGTTGAGTTTGCAGAAGGCAGCGAGTTCATCCCCCGCTATGTCGACATCGATTCCGCCCAGGCTATGGCTGAAACAGGCCTCGAGCGCGCCTGGATCACGCCGCTGCTCGTCGATGGGGAGAACTACGGTCTACTCACGGTGGCGAAACTGGCCAAGGGCCGCTTCCCCGACGATCATCTGCGATTCCTTCGTGCGGCGGCCGGGCTCCTTGCCCACGCTGTCCGCCAGGACGTGGAACTCGAACGAGCGCGTCTGGTCGCGGCACGAGCCAGCGCCGCTCGCGAACTCCTCTTCGCCCTACAGGCGGGGGAGAATTTCGAGCGCATCTTCGAGCGCATCCCGAACCTCCTTGAGGGTGCGCTCCAGGTCGATTACGCCGGTTTGGTGGTCATCCGTGGCGAACGGTTCGCAATGGCGGCCGAATCGCCCCTGGGCGCCTATTCCACCGCCTCCCCGAGCGCAGAAGGAACTGCCGCATTCCGCGCCCTTGCCGAAGGAAAAACGTTCGTACAGTTGCGCCCCGATTCCGCCGAGGGCCTCCCGCTCTCTCGGGCCGGGTATGAACGCGCCGGACTCGCGTTTTTACGAAGCGATAGTGCACTTCAGGGCGCTTTGCTGCTCGGGAGGAAAACCGAGCGCAAGTTCGACAAGGATGAGCAGGGGTTCATATCGGTTCTGCAGTCGATCCTTTCCCAGTCGCTCGCGAATCAGCGAAAGGCCGAAGAGAAGGAGTCCGAAACTCGACGTCGGCAAGTCCTGTCCGATCTCGCAGCCTTACTCCAACGAGGCGGCAACATTGCCGCTGACTTCGATGGTCTGCGAAGTCTGCTCGGCAACGCTCTTGATTTCGATTTCATCTCCCTGAGTACGTTCGATCACGCCTCGGGTCAGTACCACTGTCAGTTTTCCCAGGAGCTGTTCGACGGGGACGAGCCGCTGGCTTTCGACCCGGGCGCGGTTGAGCGAATAACCGCCTCTGGGTCCAGTTCTTCGGAGTATGCAACCAGCGACAACCCGGCCCGTCCCTCGCAAGCGATGGCTCGTGCCGGGTTTCAGCGAGGCGCGACCGCGGTCATCGCCGGCGTCGAAGGCGCAGAAGGGCTTGTCACCCTCGGCCGCAGCCATGACATCCCATTTTCCAAAGGTGAGCTGACTTTCCTCGAACTCGCCGCCGCACTTCTTGGCCAGGCCGCTACCAACCTGCAAAAGGCGAGGACAACTGCAGCCCAGGCGCTACGCAACCGAGTTCTAAGTGAACTCGGCCTCTTGCTGAACAACGGCGAACCCATTGATACGCACTTTGAAAAGCTCCGAGAACTACTTCTCGAAGGTGTTGGGTTTGACTTCTGTGCGGTGTCTGTCCGCGTGCCGAATCAATCCACCCTGCGTTCAATGCGTTCTGAGGCGTTGCCAGGAGACTCAGCCGAAGAGCCGCCGGTCGCCCTTTCAGCGATTGAAAACGTGCTTTCGGGCGGAGGCTTCAGCGGTCAGTATCGTCCAGACATCCTTAATGCTGGACCTCGGGCCGGCCTGGCCCGCCTGGGTATGACGCGCGCGGCCGCATTTGTAATGACAACCGGCGGCGAAGCCGAGGGCCTTCTTTCTATCGCCCGCCGCGCCGATGCCCCTTTTACCAGCGAGGAGATGCAATTTTTCGAAGTTGTCTCCTCCCTGCTCGCCCACGCGGCACTCAACGAGCGACGCCTTACGGAAACGATCGCCGAGGCCGAGGACCAGGCGGCGATCGCCGCAGTCGCCGCCGCCGTGGCCCGGGAATCCGATGTATCCGGCATTCTCCGGGGCCTGCGGTCCACCTTCAGGTTCTTGCCGGCGCCGTTCGTAAATCTTGGATTCCTTGAAGACTCCTCAGTCATCTTCCCTTTGCAAAGAGGCCCGAATGTAGTCTTGCCGATCGGTCCACAGTTCGAGACGACGCTCGCAGAGGGACAGGTCACCGTCAGGGAGAGCGGACTCTCCGCGGGCTCACCGGAGTCGTACGTCGAGGTGGAGCGACTCGGCATGCAGAGCCACATCCTTACGCGGGTCTCAGCTGCCGGGGTGCCAGTTGGCATCCTCGTCGTGGGCTCACGGGACCCATCATTCGAGCCCTCTCCACGTGAAGCGCGCCTCTGTCGGCTAATCGCCGACATTCTGGGACCGGCGCTGGCCAATGCTCGGGCTGCGGCGCGCGAGCGAGAAGAAGCCGAGGACCAGGCGATTATCGGCGAGGCGGCAGCGGCTGTAGCCCGAGAAAACCACCCCCTCGAAATTGTCCGTAGCCTCAGGTCAACGCTCCGGTTCATTCCGTCACCATTCGTGAATTTCGGATTCCTCAGTGATTCCGGGATGGTCTTTCCCCGGAAAGATGGCTCGGAACTGCATCTCCCAATCGGTCATCACTTCGACCTCGCACTGAGGACCGGACAGGCGACGGTTATCGAGGAAACCGCGCCCCTCGGATCCCCGGAAGCCGCCGGCGAAATTGCGAGGACTGGGATGCATTCTCACATCGTCACCCGCGCTCTTTCGGCTGGGACGACCGTGGGGCTGTTGCTCGTCGGCTCTCGCGACCCGGGGTACTCCCCATCGCAACGTGCAGCGCGGTTGTGCGAATTGATCGCCGACATTCTCGGCCCCGCCATGGCAAATGCTCGTGCGGCCGAGCAAGAACGGCGAGACGCTGAAGACCAGGAAATCCTTGCCGAGGCCGCGGCCGCGGCCGCGCTCGGGAACGACGCGTGGGCAACCGCCAATAGCCTGCGCCCCGCGCTTGGTCGCTTCGTTCCCCAGCCGTTCATCAGGTTCGCGTACCTCGAAGGTGATGGTTTGGTTTTCCACTCGCCCGATGGCCGCAAAGAGGAACACTCCATCGGCAAGTACTACCGCCAGGCGTTAAGCGAAGGTCAGTCGGTGGTGCCTGCGCTGAAGGATCGTGAAGCAGCCGGGGAACGTCTGACGCGCGCACGTGCTGCCCGGCTCGAAAGCCACGTGCTCACCCGCGCCGATTCGGCGGGAACGGTTGTCGGGGTGCTCCTCGTAGGAAGTCGCGATCCAGACTTCGAACCGAACGAACGTGCCCTCAACCTTTGCACAAGAGTCGCCGAAGTCGTCGGGCCGGCGATGGCGAACGCGCGGGCGGCGGCTCGCGAACGAGAAGAAGCCGAAGACCAGGCGATTATCGCGGAAGCCGCCGCGACAGCGGCGCGCGAATCGACACCGCTTGCCATCGTTCGCGGCCTTCGCGCGGCTGTAGGGCGTTTTATTCCCTCGCCATTTGTGAACTTCGGCTTCCTCGAAGGAGAGTACGTTCGGTTCCCCCGCAAGGTACCGGGAAGTGAACTGCTCCACGTTGACTACCACTTCGGCCGCGCCCTGGCCGAGGGCCATGTGGTCGTACCCAGTACCTCGGAGCGTTTCGCCAACGGCGAACAGAACCTCGAAGCAATGCTGGAACTCGGGATCGAAGCGCATGTGCTCACAAGGGCCAGCAGCGGTGGCGAGACTAACGGACTCCTCGTCGTTGGTTCGCGAGACAAGGAATTCGTGCCAGGTCCCAGGCAGATCAGGCTTTGCCGTCTGGTCGCGGATATCGTTGGCCCGGCGATGGCCAACGCCCGCGCCGCCGAACGCCTTCGCACCGAGGCCGAAGAACAGCGATTGATCGCGGAGGTTGCCGCCGTCGCCGCCCGCGAGGCCGAACCCGGCGCCCTCGTCGATGCGCTGCGCCAGCCGATTTCGACCATCGTCCCGGGCCCCATTGTCGCATTCGGATACCTCGAAGGAGACCTCGTCGCATTCCCTCGGCGAGATGGGTCGTTGGTCCGCGTACCCATGGACGCCCAGGCCAGGGCAACGATCGAATCGGGCCAGGTCGCCTGGCCGACGCTCCCATCGGCGCTGATGGAGTCGCCGGAGACCATGTCGATGGGATTCAAGTCCGTCACCTCAACCGCAGTGCACTCAGGTGGCGCGCTGGTGGGATTTCTCCTGATTGGGTCCCGCTCGGAGGGATACGCTTCGGGCGAACGCGACCTGCGAATCTTCCGGCTCATCGCCCAGATCCTGGGCCCGGCGATGGAGAACGCACGCACCACGTTGCAAGCCCGTCTCGATGCCGAAGAACAGCGGCTCCTTGCGGAAACCGCCCGCGCCGTTGCACGCGCTGGCGGCGAAGCAGAGCTTCGCGATGCCCTCGCGGTTCAGGTCGCCGGATTCATTCCGGAGTCTGTGGTCGCCCTCTTCTATCGCGAGGATGCGTCCGAGGACGTGAGGGTCATAGCGGGTACACCCGCAGCCTCCGGGGCCTTTGCACTCGGCGGGCACGCCGAGAAGGCCATTGCGCTGGGTCAGGCCGTTGCCGAAATCACCGACGAGGACGTTCTACCCTCAACAAGAGCCATCGTCGAGCCAGTTGGAGTTCGGCGATGGGTTAGCACTGCCGCCATCTCCGCCGGTGAATCGATCGGGCTGATGATTGTCGGAACTCGCAATGCCGAACATTTCTTCACTGACCGCGACCTCCGACTCTGCCGGTCGATCGCTGACTTTGTCGGGAATGCCATGGCCAACCTGCGAGAGATCTCCCGCCGTAAACAGGAAGCAGAAGAGCAAGGCATCCTCGCCGCGGCGGCAGCAGCCATCGCCGCCGCAAGCACTGAACGGGCCCTGGCAGAAGGTCTTCGGGGGCCAATCAGTAGCTTCGTTCCCCGGGCGCGAATCATGTTGTTCTACCGCGAACCAGACCACATGGTTGTCTTCGGTTCGAACGAAACGTTTCCGATGGGGCCGCAAACGGAGCGTGCACTCAAAGGTGAGCAGTTCTCCGGCGACATCGCGGATGCCGAAATCGTAGAAACGTCGCGCGAGCAACTTGTTGCGCAGGGCATCGTCCGGTTCGTGGATACCCCGGTCATTTCTGCTGGCGGAGTGCTGGGCATTCTGTTCGCAGGCACGCGCGACGCCGGTTACCAGTTCAGCGAACGCGACCTCCGCCTCTTGCATATCATCGCCGGCTTCACTGGCCCGGCCATGGTCAACCTCCGCGAGAGTGTTCGCCGGCAGGAGGAAACGCAAGACCAGCGAATTCTCGCTGGAGCCGCAGCGGCGATTGCGGCCGGTGCAACGGAGCCTGAGATCCTCAAGGGCCTGTTCCAACCGATCAGAACGTTCGTGCCGAATGCCGTTGTCTCATTCAGTTACGTCGATGGCGACGAAATCATGCTTTGGGACGGCACTCACCGGCGGCCAATTCACGAGTTCACACGTATGGTGCTGCGAGACGGACAGGCCGTCGGCGACATCGAAACCGCACCGATGACCGAGACCAGCCGTAGGTTGATCGCCTCTGCCGGCATTCGCCGATTCGTTGACACCGCAGCCTCGTCGGCCGGTACCCAGATCGGCCTCCTGTTCGTAGGCACCCCGGACGAGGACCACGTTTTTTCAGAACGCGCCAGGCGCCTCCTACGTCTGCTCGCGAACGCCCTTGGCCCGGCGATGGCGAACGCCCGCGAAGCTCGACGACGGGCCGACGACGCGGCTGACGAGAAGATCGTCTCGGAGATTGCCGCCATCGCAGCCCGCGCGACTTCCACGGCCGAGGTGATTGAGGCCATTCCTGCGGCTCTGGCACCGCTCGTGCCGCAGGCGTTCAGTCTTTACGGGCAGATCGAATCGGACTTGATCGTCTACCAGATCACCCGCCAGGAGGATCGCGAAATCCTGGGGACTGCTGAATTCGCTTTGCCAATGACTTCCGTGGGCCATGGAGCCCGCGAGGTCGGTCAGAGCGTCGGGTCTCTCTCGAACCTGGATCCACAGCGAAGCTATGCTGCGCTCAGACTTCAGGCGTATTCGCTAACCACCTTCTACTCGACTGGCTCCCCGGTTGGCGTGCTTCTCCTCAGCTCGAAGGACCCTGAGTTCGAATTTACGGAGCGTGTGTTGGCACTCCTCCAAAGAATCGTCCAGGTTGTAGGCCCGGCAGTCGAAGCGTCTCGCGCCGAAGCAGAACTCGCCCGCCAGGGTCAGCTCTACGCGCTCATGCTTCGCAGCCTGTCCGAAGGCATCATCCTTCTCGACCGCAACGGCCAGGTCATGTTCAGCAACGAGCTCGGGCACGCTATCGCAGATGCAATCGACCCGGGCGACATTGCAAAACAATCCGACGAAGTTATCGCACTCATACCCGAGAACGTCCGGGATGCGTTCCGGTCGGTTATCCAGGACGGAGTCGGGGGCCGTGGCCGCGGGCCTTTCGAACTGAATGGCCAGAAACGTTGGTTTGACTACGAGTTCGTGCCCCTGAACGACCCATCGATGAGGGCCCTGGTGGTCGTCGCCGACGTTACTGCGGATGTTGAGCGAGAAACGGAACAGGCCCGCCACCGCGAACAAATGGAGCAGGCTTCTCGCCTCGCCGCGTTGGGAGAACTGATCGGCGGCGTCGCCCACGAACTGAACAACCCGCTCACGGCGATCCTCGGCTTCGCCGAGGTCATGTCGCTCTCGCCAGCTGCGGCCGCGCTCAGCGAAGAACTTTCGATCGTCCAGAAGGAAGCGCTCCGCGCGCGCAACATCGTTCGCGACCTCCTCTTCATCGTGAAGCCGAGCGCCACCGAACGCGCCAACATCCCGGTGACCGAGCTGGTCGCTCACATCGAGCGACTCCGCCGGACATCGTGGCAGCAGCACGGAATTCGTTGGGACATCAACATCGATGAGCCGTGCACCGTGTGGGGCAACGAACAGCAACTGACCCAGGTCATGCTCAACCTCGTGACAAACGCCGAGTACGCCCTCGCGGATTGCGACGATGCTCGTATTTCCATCAAGGCCATCACACGAAACGGGAGGACCGAGATCTCGGTTTCGGATACTGGGAAAGGGATGGACGAGGCGACACGTCTCCGCGTCTTCGAGCCGTTCTTCACGACGAAGCAAGGTCTTGGCACCGGCCTTGGGCTGCCGCTCTCGTATTCATTCGTTCAGGCCCACGACGGCGAATTCAGGGTCGAGTCGGAGGAAGGAGTCGGCACGACCTTCACCATGCTGCTGCCTGTCGCCCCGGACGCGCCGTCTGTCGTTCCCCCTGCAATTGAGCCGTCACACCCCGGCTCGATCTCCGTGCTGGTCATAGACGATGAGCCAAGTCTGCGGAAAGTTTGTCAGCGCCTTATCGCGAGCATGGGGCACAAGTGCTCGACTGCGGAGAACAGCCTTGAGGCGCAAGAACTCGCAATGACCACTGACTTCGACCTCGTCCTTTGCGACTACCGCCTCGGCAGCGAAACCGCGAACGACGTCGTCGCCGCGTTCGAACGCGTCGCCCCGCACCTCATCGACCGCATGGTCATCGCGACCGGCGCCACGACAGATGCTGGCGTGGTCGACCTGAAGGAACGTCACAACTTGCCGCTTATGGCCAAGCCATATGGCGTCGCCGAACTCACCGAGATGATTGCGCGCGTGCGGCCGAAGGCGAGCTAACGTTCAGGCGGGCAATTCCGGCTGGCAGTTGCGGCAAAAGCTAGTAATCCGCTGATTCGCCGTGATCTCGCTGATGTTGGTCCCGCACCGCGGACACGGTTTCCCACCTAGCCTGTGGACGCGCATGAAGTCCCGACGCTCCTCGTAGTCCAACGCACCGTTCTTCACCATTGCGCCGGCAACCAGCGGGGTGGCCCATGCCATCACCGCCAGCGATGCCCGGTAGAGGCTGCGGATCTGATCCTCTGTCAGCTTCGTACGCGTGATGTACGGGTTGATCTGCGCTTCCCACAGGATCTCATCGCTGTACGCATTCCCAATCCCCTGCACGAACTCCGCGTTCGTCAAAACGCTCTTGATCTGGCCTCGATACTTCTTCGTCCGCGCCAGCCAGTCATCTTCTGTCAAAGCCGGGTCCAGCAAATCCGGACCATTCGTCGCCCAGTTCGGGACCGAATTCATCATCGCCAGCGGTACCAGGTAGACCTTCCCCATCACCCGGTCGTCGGAGTAGCGAAGCGATTTGCCGCCTTCGACACCAAGGACGAGACAGGTCTTCGCGCGAAGCTTCGTCTTCGGCTCGACGTACTGAAATCGGCCCGTGAGCATCGGGTTAATCGTGAGTACGCGCTCCGAGGCGAGCGGGAACAGCAGGAACTTCCCGTGCCGCTGCACCGGCCCGAAGGTGTCGCCGATCAGCGTCTCCCGGATCTCCTGCGCGGGCGTGCGAAACACGAAGGGAATCCGAGCATCCGCGGATTCGATTGCCTTTCCGGCAAGGTGCTCGGTGAAGTACCCCTTGATCGCTTCCAGTTCGGGAATTTCGGGCATGCCGACAGCGTAACGGAATTCGCCAGACCCAACACTTTCCTGCGCGGAGAAGGTGCGGCAGCACCCTCTCCACCGCACTTGGGGAGCCTGTTGCTCGTCTCTATATCTGGAACGCGAACCAGTCCGGCTCATGCCCGAACATGACGCGCCCCACCGATTCGAATCGATTGGTTTGGACGGCGGCGTGCTGGGTGATGGTATTGGCGTCGCGATAGAGCTTCTCGAAGCCTGTTCCCTCGCGCATTCCGGAAGTCCCAACGGCCTGATGGACGAGGGCGATCGCTCGCTGAGTCGCTTCTGCCGCGTTTGCCGCCGAGAGCTGCAAAGAAGTTTTCTGGTCCCAGTCCAGAACCCCGCCGCCAGCGAGCGTGTCGTATGCAGTCGATGCAGTGGAATGGATGTAAGCGGTTGCCGACTCCACGGCGGCTCGGGCCTCTCCAATCTGAAACTGTGCGACGGGCCGGTCTCGGAGCGTCGTCTCGTAGAAGTTCGGCACTTTGGTTTGGGCCAGGTTCACCAGGCGGTTCACAGCAGAACTTGCTATCCCGAGTGGGACGGCGGCATGTGCCAACAGGCCAGGCCACGGTGCCATCCGGAAAAGCGGCCCCGCGACGGACGCCGGCGTCTCGCGCGGACGGAAGACTCGGACAGCGCGACTGGCGGGCACGAAGACGTCGTTCACGACTACATCGTTGCTTGCCGTTGCCCGCATGCCCATTGTTCGCCAGGTGTCCTGGATGGTCCCTTCCGACATGTGAATGATGGCAGCCAGGAAGTCAGGACCACCAGTTTGGGGGTCGATGCGCGGCTCGCCGTTCTCCATCACTATGGCCGGCACGAGGAACCACTTTGCGAACTGACTGTTACTCGCGAACTTCACCGTCGACGTTACCCGGAAGCCGCCGTCGACTTCTGTCGCGGCTCCCGCAGGCCAGAACACACCAGCGAAGCCCGCATCGGGGTCACTAAAGATCTCGTCGAGCCCATCAACGGCCCACGTTGAGAGTGTGGTGACTGCGGCGTGCTGGTTGAGGTTCCAGCCAACCGCTCCGTCGATCTCCGAGAGACGCTTGATAACCCGTAAGCCATCGACCGGATGGAGTTCATGCCCGCCGAATGCGGCAGGAGTCCAAATGCGAAGCAATCCCGAATCCCGTAGCGCCTCGTAAACCTCGGGTGCAATGCGTCGCTCAACTTCGCCGCTGCTCGGCGTGCTCTTCAATGATGGGTCGGATGCGTTCGACCTTCGCCAAAAGGTCGTCAACCGTCGTGCGTTCCATTGTCGTCATGGTGGTCTCCTTACTACCCCGTGTGGTATGCCCGCCGCGAAATGACATACGTCCAATGACGTCAAGCGCAACGTTCCGCGCACTTATATGCGTTCTTAGATAGCGCGTCAAGCGTTTTCTTACGTTGTATTGCGTTGCCTAAGAAGATGTTAGAGACTGGGCGAACCATGGAAGTGAAGCCGCCAGACCACGAAGCCCAGGATCAGCGCGGCTCATTCATCCAGGCGATGGCGCGCCAAATGGCTTTTGGTCGCCACACCTACCCGGACCTCGCCGAACTCTCCGTCGACTTCCTTTTCATTTGCTTCCTGAACGAGTGCGCGCGCCTCGGTCGGTTCACGTACGGACCGATCAGCATCGAAACCCGTGTCGTCGAGGATACATTCGACCGCGAAGCCCCTCGCATCCGACCGGGAACACCCCCACCGTCTGCTCCGATTACGGACTCATATCGACGGTTCTACGAAACGCTTTCGGCGGAAGTTACCCGGAGCGGCCGCAGGCGCGTCGACGACCTGCACTGGCTAATGGCCTTCATGCGCACGACCGAGGGCCTGCCCGCACGCGTGTTCGGTGAACTCGGCGTCCGTCCGGAAGATGTCGACCGCATCATCCGAGGGGAGAAAGTCGAAGAAAAACGAACTCTCGACGACCTCGAACGGCTTTACTCGCCTGAAGAAATTGCAGAATATCTCGGCGTCCACGTCCAAACCGTGAGGGCATGGGTCCGCAGCGGCCGCCTCCCGGCGCGGAGAATCCTCGGGCAAAGGTCATTGCGGATCCGGAAATCAGATCTCGATGCCGTTCTCATGCCTGTCCATCCCGACGACGACGCAGGAGAGGATTCTTGAAGCACTTTGCCTGAGATTGGGGAAACGGCATTGAAGCACTACGTTATTCACCGCGATCTCGGTCCCGATATGACGTGGAAGAAGATTGACGCGGGGGCTGTGCACTCGCTCATCACCGAAGGCGCCAACGGCGACCGCGCCATCGCATGGGTTCCCGAAATTGCCGAAGTCTCGTGGGTTCGGTCGTACTGGGCTCCCGAAACATCGTGGGCTGTTTGCCACTATGTGGGTCCAAACCACGCCGCAGTCCAACTCCGAAATGACCTTTGCGAATCTGCCTACCTGCGGATCCGTGAAGTCGTCGTTATCGAGGCGGATGGCATAGAGCCTGCGGACTACCCGAACGGCCATAACGCTAGCTCAGCCGAAGCGCCGCTGCTCGCCGTCGAGAGCGCGGTGGGGACCGACTCGCCACCGGCGCTCCCTCACGGCTACCGATGGATTCGAACGCTTCGAAACGATGCCGACGGCGAAGACCTGCACATCTTTCAACTGCTTCAGCCCGCTGGAGCCGATCAATCGCCGTTCAACGGCTCGGTACACCGCGTCGCTGAAGTACGTCCGACCGACTACACATAGAAAAGGGGGTGGCGCGCACGCCACCCCTTTCTGACACAGGCAATAAGCCAACAGCAGACCTACGCCACGCGCACGCCCACCAATTTCGCCAGCTTCACCGTGTTGAACAGCGCCAGTCCCGAATACCACTTCACGCGGATCCGGCTCGCGTCCTTCGTTTCCAGGCTGCCGACCCGTTCGACCGTGAGGCCGCCCGGCGCCGTCAGACCGCTGAGTGCACCTTCGCCGAACTGCATCCCGTAGATCGTGCTGCAGTCGTCGCTCGTACCCACCGTCTGGTCATCGGCGATGTAGTCGCAGATGCCGATCGGGATGCCATCGTAGAACTGCAGCATCTGTCCGAATTCGTCTCGGTCCGCCTCGAGGAAGCCACCAGACCCGCGCGCAACCTCGTTGAGCGTCCGGCGTGAGCGTCGGCTCATGAGCAGCATGTCCGGTTTCCCGCCTCGCACGAGGTCGATCAGCTCGTCGAGCTTCTCCAGCGTGAGCGTGCCGCCGTTCGTTCCCATCGTTGCGGTTTGCCCGGCGGCACAAAGGGCATCGATGCCGTCGAAGCTCTTCGCATCGACGCCTTCGTCGCCATTCACGAACGTATCGTCGAACAGCGATTGCACGGCCCGGGCCTTCAGCTGGACGACTGCAGCCTCCAGGTCCTGGATGTTCGAGCGAGTGGACTTGAGGAAGTTATCGATGTCCGCGTCGCCGCCGAGGATCTTCAGCGTCGCCGTGGCCTGGGTGAACGTGGGGGTGCTTTCGTCCCAGTCGTCGCCGACGTCATAGAAGTCGGCGCTTGGCGCGACGTTTTCGCGGTTATAGGTAAGACCGTTGCCCACGATCTCAATGAACGGGAGTCGCTGCAGGACCGGGCTTTCCTGCGCGATCGTCTCGATGACTCCGGTGAGGAGCGTGTCGTTGCTCAGCTTCGCAGCTTCGACGAGGGTGAGGGCCATCTGTTGCCTCCTTATTAGGTAAGGACGATGGTCTCGGTCGACCCCAAGACGTCCGATGGCCGCATGGCACGAATGGGAGAAGAACATTGAGGACGTGGAGTTGGCGTACTATTCCGCCGTCATGCCCATCGATCCCACAACCCAGTATTGCTATCTCACTACCACCGGCCGCTCGAGCGGCGAGCCGCGCGAAATCGAAATCTGGTTCGGCCTCATTGGCTCCACCGTCTACATGCTCAGCGGCAGCGGCGAAGATGACCATGGTCCGAAGGCGCACTGGGTTCGCAACATCCTGAAAACTCCCGAAGTTACGGTCCGGATTGATGAAGTGACCTACGCGGGGACCGGCCGAGTGGTGGAACGCGGAACGCCGGAAGATGCGGCCGCCCGGGCACTCGTCGTGCCCAAGTACCAGGCTGGCTACAGCAACGACCTCACGAACTGGGGTCGAACTTCACTTGTCGTTGCCGTCGACATCGAACCCTAAAAACCGGCCTCACTCGACAGGAAGATCCTCTGTGCTCCGTGCTCCGTGCCTCCGTGGTGACGCGTCACGGCAACCAGGCGTTGAACTTCGGTTCCCGGCGCTCGCGGAAGGCGGCAACACCCTCGCGCGAATCCGGATGGTGGTCGCTGATCGCGGTCTTCCCGGCGATGTCGTCCAACGCGTGAGTAAACGTCATCTCCGCCGCGTTATAGATGGTGCGCTTCAGCAGCCGCATTGAGACCTGTGGCCCGTTGGCGAGTTCGCGCGCCAGCTCCATCGTCCGCTCCATCAATTTGTCTCCGTCCACCACCTCGTTCACGAGTCCAAGTTCGAGCGCTTCGGCGGCGGGGACAATCTTCTTTCGCATCAGGAAGTCCATCGTCTTCGCCACACCCATTAACTGAACGAGCAGGAACTGGCCGCCCTCATCTGGGAGCAGCCCGAAACGCAGCGTTGCGCTCCCCAGCCGCGCTTCCTTCGAGGCAATTCGAAAGTCGCACGAAAGTGCGAGCGATAGCCCGGTCTGGATGGCGATGCCGTTGATCGCCGCAATGCTGATCTTGTCGAGGTTGCGGATGCCCGTGTTCACCGTCTGGCTGTGCACACGCAGGCCTTCGTAGGTGCCGATGGCTTCGCGGTGACCGGGGAAGATCTCCGGCATCAGCTTCTGGGCGTCGGGCAATGGCCGCCCGGTGATGTCATCGCCAGCGCAGAACGCTCTTCCCTGTCCCGTGAACACCAAGACGCGCACGCGGTCGTCCATCTGTGCCTGCGTCAGCTGCTCGATCAGGTCGCGCTTAATTGCCTGGGTCAGGCCGTTCATTCGCTCCGGCTGGTTGAAGGTGAAGACAGCGATGCCGGGGTCTTGAATCTCTGTTTCGAAACCGAGGAATTGGCCGGTTTGGAATGCCATGGGAAGTGCCTCCGCAAGTCAGGTGGCCGGATTATAGCCGCCACCCCGTCACGGCCCCCGAATCTGAGCGGACGAGGTTTTACGCTCCGTTCTCGCAACGTTTCCCAAACGGCTACAGAACCACCGGCTCGTTTCGCCCATAACCAACGATGTGCTTCCCGACACAACTCCCAGGGAGGGAAGTATGAATCGAATTGGATCGCTCGCCTTCGCGACCGCCACCACGGCGGTTACAGGAGCAGCCGTGGTCATGGCTGCTGGAGGCACTATTTTCGGACTAACCCAGGTTGTCCCCGGCGTTGGCTCAAAGAGCCAGCCGGCGGCCGTGCAATCTATCGCCTTGCCCGACGAGCCAGCCGCCGTCGAATTGGTCAGGGACGTGGCTGTACCGTCGGAGCCGGAAGCACCGGCGCCGGTATCGAACGAAGGTTCCCCGGAAGTCGCGTTCTTCACTCCGCCGAGCCCGGCTGCGCCGGTAACAGGCGGCTCCGATGGCAGGGCCGCCGACGTACCGGCGGCATCGTCACCCGCGACTGATCCGTCGCCTTCCCCGGCCAAGCCGGCACCCTCGCCGACTGCAACGACTGCAGCTCCCACACCGGTAGCTCCGACCGCCGCACCGAGTGTGCCGGTCTGGGAAGGCTTCGGCGGGTCAACCCCGTCCGTTCCGTCCGCCGCCCCGCCAGCGCCGAGGGCGACAACGCCACCGCCGCCGCAGGCAGCGGCCTCGCCAGCGGCGGCCTCACCCACAGCCCCGACCGCTACCGCCACGCCCGCTGCGGCCACGCCCGCCACGGCCACGCCCGCGCCGAGGCATCACGAGGATGAAGACCCCGAACACGAGCATGAGGACGAGCACGATGATTAAGTCAGCAAAGAAGAAGACCAAGTTTTTCGCCACCCGTGTTGGCACCGGAGCGGGCGCCGTCGCGGTATTCGTTTCGCTATGGGCGGGCGTAGCCGCTACCGCGCCGAAACTGCCCGCATTTACCGACGAGCCAGTCGCCGAAGAAGCCGCCGTTTCAACCGGCGTTATCGAACAGGACGGCTGGCGCTGGGACCCGGCTGCCGGACAGTGGGTGCTGATCGAACAAGCCGAAGGCACCGCCCCGGTAGCGGGCGAAGCAGCCGCAGCACCGCAGTCGACCGATGGCTCCGCTTCCGCCGCTGGCCTGGTGGCCGCTCGGCCCCAGCAGCCAGCTTCGGCGCCGGCAACGGGAGGCGCATCGTCCGGTGCCGCCGCGTCGTCCGGAAGTGCTTCGCCCAGCACACCGCCACCGCCACCAACGAGCCAGTCGAAATCGGCGCCATCCGCCGCTCCAACCACACCGAAAACTACGGCTGCCGCTTCACCAACCGCAGGATCCAAGCCTTCGGCTCCACCACCCGCCCCGACGACCGCCCCGGTCATTCCGGACTCGTCGAATGTCTCGCCGCCACCTGCATCAAGCGGTGCGGCCGCTCAGCCGCCTGCGCGGGCCGCCCAGCCGCCTGCTCCCGCCGCCCAACCGGCAGCGCCTACCGCCCAACCGGCGGCGCCGACCACGCCGCCACAGTCCGCTCCGACGCCCGCGGCGACCTTGCCCCCCGCGGCCCCGCCGCCTCCTGCCCCAACCGCACCTCCTCCACCCCCGCCACCGGCTCCGACTGCGCCGCCCGCGCCGCAGCCGACCACGCCGCCGAAATCGTCGAAGGGGTCATGACGATGAAGATATTGGGGATCGCGTTCGCCGCCGGTGTCGTGGGCATCCTCTTCGGGAACGGTGTCGCATCGACGGTGATCGACTGGGGACTCGGCTTTACGGGTCCCCAGGGCGCCTGGTATTCGTCCCGGGCTGCCGGAGTCGCGAGTTACCTGTTCCTCTGGTTGGGGTTGGTCGGAGGGCTACTCATGTCCTCTGCCTGGTTCGACGGCATCCTCAGTCGTGCGAGGCTGCTCGCATTCCACCAGACCGCCTCGATTGCCGGGGTGCTCCTTGGCTTCGCGCACGCGCTTGTCCTGCTCGAAGACAACTGGATCCACTTCACCGTCACCGGGATCCTTGTCCCCTTCGCCTCCGAGTATCGCACCTTCCTTTCGGGTCTCGGGACTCTCTCGTTGTACGTATTCACCGTCGTCTCACTCTCCTTCTGGTTCCGCAAGCAGATGGGCATGAAGGCATGGCGCTACCTGCACTATTCATCGATGTTCGCTTTCCTCGGCGCCTTTTGGCATGGGCTTTCCAGCGGCACCGACTCACGACAGCCGTGGCTGATGACCGTCTACCTCGCCACCACGCTCGTGGTTGTATTCGGGGTAATGCTGCGAATCACCTATCGACGCGCCGCCATCCGACGGTCGAATGTACAGGTAGGGGAGGCGCAGGCAGCCTGATATGAGCTACACGCCAGACCAGCTGAACACCGCTATCGAATCCGGGCTCGCGCCACGCAGCCCGGAGATCGCGGGTTTGGCGCGTCTGGCGGGGCGGCTCGCCTATCTCAGCCCATCCGGGCCTTCGCCTGCGGCATCCGATCGCATGGCTCTTCGTTTTGAAGCAGTCATGGCCGGCCAACATCGCCGGGGCCTCCTTGCTCTCCTCGGTTTTGTGAGCCCCGGTCAGCGACCGTCGCTGGTCCAGCGACTCGCCGCCGGGGTGACTGTTGTCGGCCTTCTGGGCGGCGCAACGAGCGCCGCGACGGGCGTCAGTCCCGCAGAGGCCGCTCGCGGGACGGTGCGATTTGTAGCCTCCGCCATTGTGAACCTGTCGCCGAATAACGAGGCCGCCTACATCCCCGAGCAAGGCTTCGCCGGCATGGAAATCGGCGCGTCGAACCCTGAAACGCCGGACGCGAATCAGGTCACCGGTACCCCCGGATTGGGTACCTCGGTGCCCGGAGTTGCCGGGACGAATCCTCCGACCGACAGCGGAAGCAGCACTCCAAATTCCACTGCCACGCCGACAGGCACTCCGACTCCCCCAGCCGGGACCGCAACTAAACCACCGCCGCGGACTTCGACGCCCTCCGCTGGCCCCTCACCTGACGGTTTCCCACTGCCCGGGTTCAACTTCCCGGCGCCGCCAACAAGCCCCGCCGAGGGCACCGTTCCTGGACCTGTGGCACCCTCGCCTTCACCGTCTCCGGCACCCTCGGTGAGTCCTACTCCGTCGAGCACCCCTACGCCGACAGTCACGCCGTCGCCGTCGCCGTCGCCGTCGCCGACCAGCACCCCTACCCCGTCGCCTACGCCGTCACCGACTGGGACTCCCGGCCACCACGACGACGAGCACGAAACACCCGAGCCAACTCAGACGCCCGAACCAACGCAGACCCGTGAGTCCGAGGACCATCACTGATGACAGTCATGGCTCTCCCCGCTCCCCGATCGAGTTCACTCCTGCAGGCGTTTCGAACGCTGCTCGCGGCATTCGGTGGAATGCACGAAGACGGACCCGCGCCGTTCACGACGCGGGCTGAAGTGGTCGCTCTGAAAGGCCGTGACCCCGACGCCTGGCGCGAACTCTTCGAACGCGAACACGGGGCAATCTATCGCTACGCTGCTTCGCGCCTCGGCGATGGCCACGAAGCCGAAGACACCACCAGCCAGGTGTTCGCCCACGCCTGGGAGGCGGCCCACCTTTTCGAAGATCGTGGCCTCCCGGTCCGCGCCTGGCTCTTCGGTATCGCCCGCAACGTCGTCAACGGTCATCGGCGAGCCTGGCAGCGCAAAGCGCCCGCGCTCCGCCTCGAAGACTTCGACTCGGCTCACCACGATCCCGGTCTGAACGACGATCACATCGACCTTGCTCGGGCACTCGACGGCCTTGATTCAGGTTGGACCGAAGTCGTGACGATGCGTTTCATCCATGGCCTTTCCGTCCAGGAGACGGCTGAGGTCCTTGGCATTAGCGTCGATGCGGTGAAAGGGAAGCAGGCTCGCGCCCTGGCCGAGTTGCGCAAGAAGCTCCACCTGGACACTTCCTTTTCGTAAGTAACTATGCTAGAGTTATTTGCACATACAACTACCGGAGCCCAGCGTGACCACCCATTTCGAAGTCGGCGTTTCTTCTTTCGCCGATACCATGCCCAATGCAAACGGCGAGACCATCTCGAACGAGCAGCGCCTCGCCAATCTCCTCGAGGAGATAGAACTCGCTGACCAGGTTGGGCTCGATGTCTTCGGGGTCGGCGAACACCATCGCCCGGACTTCGCCGCCTCTTCGCCCGCGACCATCCTCGCGGCGGCCGCCGTCCGCACCAAGAACATCCGCCTGACCAGCGCCGTCACGGTCCTCAGCACCGACGACCCCGTCCGCGTGTTCCAGCAGTTCTCCACCGTCGACCTGCTCTCCCATGGCCGCGCCGAACTGACGGCTGGCCGCGGGTCATTCACTGAGTCCTACCCGCTCTTCGGCTACGACATGGATGACTATGACGAGCTCTTCCAGGAGAAGCTCGAACTCCTGCTCGCCATCCGCGAAGACGAGAAAGTGCTCTGGGCTGGCGAACACCGTGCCGGTATCAACCGCCGAGGCGTCTACCCGCGCCCGGTACAGGATCCCCTGCCGGTCTGGATCGGTGTCGGCGGCAACCCCGCTTCAGTCGAACGAGCTGGCCGACTTGGGCTGCCGCTCATCCTCGCCATCATCGGCGGGGCTCCCGCGCGCTTTAAGCCGCTGATCGACTACTACCGCGAATCGGCTATCGCCGCCGGCCGCGACCCGGCGACCCTCAAGGTCGGTATCAACTCACACACGCACATCGCCGAAACATCGCAGGAGGCGGCCGACCAGTTCTTCCCGCCCTACTCGGCGATCATGACCCAGATCGGCCGTGAACGCGGCTGGCCACCGATGACTCGAAACCAGTTCGAGTCGCTCCGAACGCCCACCGGCGCCCTCCTCGTCGGCTCACCGGATGAGGTGATCGAGAAGATCCTCTACGAGTACGAGCTCTTCGGACACGACCGCTTCGTCGCCCAGATGGGCGTTGGCCCCCAGCCGCACGAAGAAGTCCTCAAGGCAATCGAACTCCTTGGCACGAAGGTTGCCCCGGTCGTCCGCGAAGAGATCGCCAAGCGCAAGGCGGCGCAATTGGTGAGCGCATAGCCGAGGGACCGGTCTCAGTGGTGTAGTGAGACTCGGATGGGGTAGGCTCGCGGACGACATCCGTCGTCCGAGGTAACTTCTATGACATCGCTTTCGACATCCACGCCCGCCACAGTCTTCCCGGGCAAGGACTGGGAGTCGGCTCGGCCCGAAGAGATGGGTCTCGATAGCAACAGGATCGCCGCGGCAGCCGCCCAGATCATGACCATCGACAAGCGGTTCGGCGTGCTGATCGCCAGGCAAGGTCGCATCGTTCACGAGACGTACGTGCGAGACGCGTCAGCGACCAACCCGATCTTTTCGCTGACGAAGGGCTTCGGCGCGACATTGATCGGCATCGCTCAGGCGCAGGGCCTCTTGAACGTCGAGGACCTCGTTTCGGACTGGCTGCCAGTCCACCACCCCGAAATCGTCGAGGGTGCGCGGATCAAGCACTTGCTGAACATGACGGCCGGCAAAGAACCGGCGGGTAGCCGCTGGCGGTATAACAGCAACGAGATCCTGAATTCGTTGACCGGGATCCTCTGGCTGGCCAGCGGAATGCCGCCAAGAGACTTCTATGAACAGCACCTCCGGCACCAGGTTGGATTTAGCTTTGATTGGCCGGCGAATGAGAAGGGCTGGATACAGATCGGCAGCCAGGGACCGCTGCCAGTCATCGAGGCAACCCATCGGGACATCGCTCGCTTGGGTTTGCTCTGGCTGAACGGCGGCAACTGGGCGGGCCAACAGCTCATCGACCCTGCGTTTGTCGCGGAAGCACTTTCCGCACCCTACTCCGAAGCGAACGGCGCATACGGCTATCTCTGGTGGCTGAACGAAGGCCACGGCACATGGCGCACGACGGGTGGCCGGAGCGGCACTGGTCGGTGGTATCCGGAGCTTGCAAACAACGTCTTCATCGGCCTCGGTGCGCGCGGCAAGGTCTTGGTCGTCGTGCCCGATGAGCAACTGATTGTGGTAACGATGGGCGAAACACCGCAGGAACAATCGGCCGACTACCTCGGCACGATAATGCAGGCGGTTGCTTCCATCCTGGAGTAGGTCGTGTCGCCGAACGGTGGATTCCGGTTGCGCTGTGCGGGCTCGACGCGCTCAGTGCGAATTGCAGTGCACGTTGTAGGCGAATGCCAACGTCGCGATCACTATCAGCGCCGAACCGAGTACCACGCACCCGTAGTTAATGCGCTCGCCGATCGACATCCGGTCTTCTCGCTCATCCTCGTCACCCATCAGAACGCGAAAGCCCGCTCCATACGGCTGGGGCCTTCATACGGCTTCCGTTCGATGTCCGCGAGAGCCGCGCCGATATCGAGCCGGGGCACGCCCTGGGGTTCGGCGCAGTACACGAATGCCGTCGCGCAGTAGTCATCCACTCGCTCCGCGATGCCGGTGGCGAGGACGCCGGGCCGCGAATGCATCGCCCAGCCAGCGCCAGCGGGCGGATTCGTCCGGTTGTACTGCTCGAGGCGTTCCTCCTCGCCTTCTCGGAACGAGGCGAATCCGATCTGCTGGATAGTCACGCGGCAACGCTCTCGAAAGACGACCGGGTCGGGAATGTGCCAGCGGTAGAACGACAGGAAATCCGGCACACCCCGGCGCTGTTCCGGGTCGCGAACTTCCAGCGGCGAGCCGGCGTAGTGCGCGAAGTGGGCGCCCATCCCCCACGCGCTCCCCACGTAATCCTCCAGGCCGGTGCCGCAAATCGTCGGCAGTTCTTTATCGCCGTCCAGGTAGAACTTCACTTCGCCTTCGCCGTACCAGTCGGCCGGGTCGATGGTCCGCACGCCGATGGCGCAGCCGAGGAACCTCCCCGGTCCCCGCAAACCGTCGGCGATGACGAAGTCTTCTCGCATCGTCGTCGGGTTCTCGCGCCGAAAGCTCACGTGCAGATAGCCAGAGTCCTCGGGGAGTTCGTCCTGAAGTGTGTAATCGAGCTGGTAATAGAACGACATCGCTCGGGCACTGCTGTTGGTCAGCACAATTCGGCAGGACTTCCGGAACGGCATCGGAAAGTAGGCATTGAATCCCCTGCCCTCCTGCGCGGAAGCCATCGCCGAGTGGTAATCGACCGGCCGCCCAAGGGGCATCGCAAAGAAGTCCAGGCACGGCACAGAAACCGACGGCTCGCTCAGCCCGTCGTAGAAGACCTCCATCCACAGCGCCCGCATCGTCTCCGGCGGCGCTGGCGGAAAGGTCATCCAGATGTGCCGGATCGTCCCGGGACCGGTGACGTCGGCAAGCTCCACGCTTTCGCCGGGAGCGATATTCCGCGATGGCGCGCCCTTCCTTCCGCCGTGGGCGGCACCACCAGCGCCGCGCGCACCGGTCGGGTTCTCGAAGGTGATGGCGCGTGAATCAAGTGAAAGGTCGATGCGGGATGGGTCGGAATTCATCGGCGCGTTGTAGCGCATCCGGCCTTCGCTTGTCGAGGATTCCCCGGAGCTAGTTGGGCGCGAGCTTCGGCTCTTCGTTCGGCGCTCGGCCCCATTTGCTCTTGGGCCACCAACTGGCCATGGCCTTCCCGATGATGTCGTCTTCGACAACCAGCCCGAAAGCGCGGCTATCAAGGCTGTTGTTCCGGTTGTCACCCATCACAAAGTAGTTGTCCTTCGGGATGCGGACCGGGGCCATCTCGGCGCGCCAGGGCTCCTTGATGTACGGCTCGATAAGTCTCTGACCATTGATGTAGACAGTGCCATCGCGTATCTCAAACAGGTCGCCCGGCACGCCGATGATGCGTTTCACGAGGTCACGGTCGTGTCGCTGTCTCGGGTTGAGGATGACGATGTCGCCCCGTTCAGGCCCATGGAATACCTGTCGAACATCTGGCGGCCCCGGGTCCCAGAACGGCACAAAGTCGGCGATCTTCTGCAGGTTCACATGCGAATAGACCAACGAGTTCACGAGCAGGAACTCACCGTCCTCCAGCGTCGGGTCCATCGAGTCGCCTTCGACGCGATAGTGCTGGATGCTCGCGCGGACCGCGAGGAACACCAGGATCGCGAGCAGCGCGGTTTCAACAATCTCGCGAACCAATGCCGTTTTTCGGCCTGCCGCGGGAGTTGCGGCTGCGACTGGGTCACCATCGAGGTCCGGGAACGGCGCATCGCCGGTCGCTGGTTCCGGGTAGAGAAACGCGCCGGGCAGTGCGGAATCGCTGCGTCCCCGAACTCCATGCTGGGGAGCCCAGCGCCGGTCATCCCGGAAGATTGCTTCGAACGTCAGCGGGTCCCGGTTTTGGGCAGGTTCGTTGCCATCGGGAAGCCAGTGGCCCTCCGGATCGAGGATATCTTCCTCTTCGCCGTCGAATTCTGAGATGCCCGGCCATTCGAGCCGCTTCATCGGTTCCGGCGAATCACCCATTGCCGCATTAGCGCACACCTGTAGTAATCGGTCATCCCTACAGTAAGAAACACGTTTGAACGAAGGATGCGATGAAATTTTCCTGGGTCCACCCCTAAGCCATCGCCGCCGCTATCTTCTCGCCGATCATGATCGAAGTCAGATTCGTGTTGGCGCGCGGGATGTTCGGCATGATCGAGGCATCAACAACCCGCAGTGAATCCAACCCGTGCACCCTGCCGTCGGCATCCACCACTGCCGCCGCGTCGTCGGCGGGTCCCATCTTGCATGTGCCGACAGGATGCACGAGGTGCGACACGCTCTGCTTGAGGAAGCCCCGCAGCATCCCTTCGTCCTCCATCGACCGCAGCGGGCGGCCCGATTATCTCCGCCGTTTTCGAAGCGATCGCGTCGGCTGTTCAACAATGCCCAGCCTCGGCGCACGCCATCGGCCATCTTTACGACATCCTCTTCTTCGGCCAGAAGATTGATGTCGATCAGCGGCTGCTCATTCGGATCAGCGCTCTTCAAGCGCACACTCCCCACCGATTTCGGGCGCTGCAGCGTCACGCAAAGCATGAACAAGTAGCGGGAGTCGGTGACCATCCGCAACTGCGGCGTGATCTCAGCGTCCTGGCTCCACATGTACATCTGCATGTCGTTGGCCACATCACTCCCCGTCGCCGTGAAGCGGAGGCCCATCTGCTGGAGCGGGTCGCCATCGCCGACGACCTCATCCTTCGGCCGCGCGACGAGAACTATCGAGGGATGCTCCTTCAGGTTCTCGCCGACACCCGGCAGGTCGTGCACGACTGGAATGCCGAGCGATTCGAGCTGCTCTCGTGGGCCCACTCCCGACCGCAGCAGGATGGCCGGACTATGAAGCGCCCCCGCCGACAGGATCACTTCGTTTCCCCGCACCGTCTGGACGACACCTTCGACCTCCACCTCGGCGCCCACCGCTCGGGTTCCCTCGAAAAGAATTCGCCGCACATGCGCGCCGCCCCGGATGGTCAGGTTGAGCCGGTGCCGCGCCGGAGCGAGGTAGCCGATCGCGGTCGAAATCCGCAGCGAGCCGTTCCGGTTCATCGCCCATGCGCCTACGCCGGTGGCGTCGGGGATGTTGTGGTCTTCGGAAGCTGGATAGCCCTCAGCGAGGCAGGCATCGAAGAATGCCTGCTGCAGCGGCGCCAGCTCTTCCGGGCGCCATCGCACGATCGGTATCGGGCCACCCTTTCCGTGCAGGTCGCCGCCGAAATCCCGGTCGTCTTCGAGCTTGCGGAAGTACGGGAGGCAATCTTTCCAGCCCCACCCGGGATTCCCGAGGTCGGCCCATTCGTCGTAGTCCTCGGGCACACCCCGGATCGCGACGATCCCGTTTACCGCCGATGAGCCACCCGTCACCTTGCCTCGCGGGTAGTTCACGGCGCGGCCGGGAACGGCATCGCCCTTCCAGTGCCAGTCGTGCGCATCGAGCGAAGCTCGTGTGCCGAGCGCGATGTCCGGGGGCAGAGCATCGACATCGGGGTAGTCGGGGCCAGCCTCCAGCAGCAACACCGAGCGCTCGGGATTCTCCGAAAGCCGTGCCGCCAGCGCCGCCCCGGCAGACCCCGCTCCGATGATGATGACGTCGTACGTAGTTGGCATGTATTTGGCTCCCGGTTCGCTGCTCGCGGGATTCTAGCGCGTTGGCAACCCAAATCTCGTAATTCGGCCCATCGACGCTATCATCCGCACCGCGCCCGGGCCTCCCGGCGACGGAGGTACTCCGGCTCCATCCCAGGGGTCCCGTATGAACTTGCAGAACCTGACGAGTGGAACACCGAGGAACGATTCCGGCAGTGGAGATCTCGGTCGATATAGTCAGCCAGGCATAAAGTCACGCACGTCCTTCTCAGGCGTGCTGCAAATTAGGTCTTCATCCGAGCCGCGACTGCCGTGCAATCGATAGGGGCAGCTCGAATAGCGAAGACTGCCTGAATCGCGCGCTCGGTGAGCTACCCAAACATGTTGAGAAGGGCGCTGAAGAGAGCCCCAGCCGCTCCCAGAAGAAGTCCCACCACTGCCAATCCACGTGTCAAGGAGTCGTTTGACCGCACGGCCCGGCTTCCGAGAACGAAGCTAGCAGCAGAGAAGACAGCGTAGGTCCCGAGCCAAAACACGGGAAAGAGCGCGACGGAGAGGAATCCCATCACGAGGGCTCGTACCGCCGCTCCACGGGACTCCGGAGCAGTGAGCCCGCCACGGCCGGCCTGCCATGCCACGGCCACGGCAACCGCGATGGCTGCCACCTCGATGAGCCAGCTAAGGAGATTGTGCATACTCGCTTCGCGCTCACCGGTGAAAATTGAGAACTGCCCAATGAATGTGAAAACCATCCCGAACAAGGCCCCACCGGCAATGCCACGCACGAACACTCGATTGAAGTCCTGGACATGCGTGCGGCTGATCTGGTCGGTCATTCAAGCTACCTCTTAGTGAACTTTGGGGAATATGGAAGGTATCTTCCTAGTTTGTCAATAGCCCCCACCCATGAAGCAAGCTCTCCGACCGCCGATGGCTCCGAAGATCTAGGAGAATATCTTCCTGGTTGCCAGCGCATGTGCTTTAATACAGCCATGCGTGGACGCAAACCGGGTCTTTTGCCGCTAGAACTTTCAATTCTGGAAACAGGCGTCGAAATGCGGCATGAGGGCTCCGACGAGTTTCATGGGTTTTTGGTCGCGAGTCGCCTGCGGGATGCCGAAGAGGCCCGGCTGCTCACTGCCCGCGGGACCCTCTACAAAGCCCTCGATCGGCTAGAGCGAGAGGCCCTGCTCAGTAGCCGCTGGGAGGACCCTGACGCGGCACTGGAGGCGGGCCGGCCCCGCCGCCGGCTTTATCAGGTCACCCCGCTCGGAGAGGCCGCAATGGCGGAGGCCCGCAGGGCAGCCCGCGCGCCCACGCTCAAGGTTGAGCCCGGCAGGAGCCCAGCGTGACCGGCTTTTTCACACTGCTACTGCGCGAATCCGAAGCGGGCTGGGTCTGGCTATACACGGCCGGAATGCCAACCGAAGACCGTGCCGCACACGTCGCCGAGCTGGAAAGCGATGCTTGGGAGCATGAAGGCGAAGCCCAGTCCAGGGGCGACCGGTTCGCTCCCCAATTTCTCTACCGGGTTGTTCTTGGGATACCGGCAGATTTGGGGTGGCGCTTGCAGCAGGGACGACGGGGCGTAGACCGGTCAAATTGGCTTGAACTCGCGATCGCGTCTCTTCTCTTCTTCGGCTTGGCGGTAGCCGTGCCGGTGGCCGGCTTGATGATGCCGTTCAGTCGCGGCGCCATCGATTCAAACGGTCCACTCGGCGGCATCATCGCCGTGTGCGCAATACTCGTCTTACTTGTCCTCGTGCTCCCAGGAGTCCTCGTCATCGACCGATGGCCGATCCCGGGTGCGCTCCTGGTCGTTTCCGGTTGTGGCTGCATGTTGGCGTTCTTCTGGTGGGAGCCACTCGCAAGCACCGTCATCGGTATCGGAGCAATCTCTGCCGTGATCAGCGCGCTGACGATCCGGACTGTGCGGAGTTAGGCCCGTTGGTGCGCATTGAGGTGTGTGCGAAAGCGGCGTTCTACAGGCTGCGCCAAGCTGCAGAACCGAGTTGAGTACCGTCGCTGAAAGTGCTCGCTGGCGCTTTCCGTTGGGGTCGAGGTAGGTCAGCTCCGCAAGGCGACGATGATCCCGGTCGCATCCCGGGCCGCGATTGGCCCATGTTGACCGGATCGCTCACAGGAATCGCGGTGTGGATTGTCGCTGTATCGTTGCGGCGGCGGAGACCACCCGCGCAGGACGCAGACCCCAGTTGATCCGGAGGCCCCATGCCCGTCCACTACGAACCCGTACCCTACTGGGCGAAAATTCCCCATGGCATCTGGCTCCAGGAGGCCACCTCCGTCGCCGTCGATTCCGAGGACCGCGTCTACGTCTTCAATCGCGGCAACATGCCCGTCCTCGTCTTCGACGCGGATGGCAACGTGGTCGACATGTGGGGCAACGATGACCCTGGTTCCGGCACCCAGCTCATCAGCGACGCATACGGCAACTCGATGCAGTCCTGGCCCGGCAACCGCTGGCTTCGCGCCCACTCCATCCGTACCGACCACGAGGACAACCTCTGGCTCGTCGATGTGCTCGGCCACACGATCACGAAGACCGATCGCTCCGGCCGCGAACTCATGCGACTCGGCACCGGCGAGGCCTCGCCCGCCCAGGCTGGCGCGCCATTCAACCGTCCCACGGACCTCACCGTGAACCCCGCCAACGGCGACATCTACGTCTCCGACGGCTATCGAAACTCCCGCGTTCACCGCTTCGATGCCACCGGCCAGCTCATCCAATCCTGGGGCGAACCCGGCGCCGACCCGGGACAATTCAGCCTCCCGCACAACATTGCGATGTTCGGAGACGACGGAGTGATCGTCGCCGACCGCGAGAATCACCGCGTCCAGGTCTTCTCGCTCAGCGGGGAGTTCCGCATGGAGTGGCATGTGCATCACGCCGTCGCGGTTACCGGCGGACGCGGCGCGGACACTAACATCTACGTTGCCGAACAAGGCCCGCCACCGGTGCAGTTCGGCGTCCCGAACCTCGGGCACCGCGTCTCCATCTATAACCGCTCCGGAGAGCTCCAGGGCCGTTTCGGCGCGCCGCTCCCCGGCGAACGATCGGACGAGTTCCTCTGGCCACACAGCATTGCCGTCGATTCCCGAGGTGATGTTTACGTCGCCGAAGTCTCGTACACCGAAGTCGGCAGCCGCCTGAACCCGGCTCGCGAGATGGCCAGCCTCCGCAAATGGCGGCGCGTCGAAGGCGAATGACCCGCGAGCGCTCCCTTCTTATCCCCTGTTCGGTGACCGTCCATAACGCTAGAATTCAACGTCCATGACGCTGCCTGTTCCAACGACTCGCGTGATCGAGGAAACCGATTCCGAGGTCGCTCCGCCCTACCACCTGATTCTCCTCGACGACAACGAGCACACGTACCAGTACGTGATCGCCATGCTCGGGAGCGTCTTTGGCTATGCGCCGGAGAAGGGGTTCGCTATCGCCTGCGTCGTGGACAAGGACGGCCAGGCAATCCTGATGACCGCCGGTCTCGAAGAAGTGAAGCTCAAGCAGGACCAGGTCCACGGCTATGGCGCGGACCCAGCGATGCCGGAATCGAAGGGCAGTATGTCCGCCGTGATCGAGCCAGCCAACACTCCCGGCTAACAGGCTCACTCGTCGATAGACACCGCCAAAGCTCCATCCGGCGAGGCGAGTCCTCCGCGCTGGCGGTGGACCTTCAGTAGCAGTTCGCCTCAGCCGATTTGTGGGCCTGACGCCATGTATGATGGCGAAGGCTATTCGCCTGACACGCGAGACTGATCACACTCATCGTCTAGAGGGAACTTGGCTTCAAGCCAGCACGCGCAATCCGGCCCGGATTCCTCAACGGACGCGAAGTCACGCAAGGCGCCGGTACGCCCCAACTTTGACCTTGCCCCGAACCAGGCGCTCTTGGTGCCAACGCAGGCCAATGCGTGGACTGCCCGGGACGTTGTCCGAATGCAGCGAGTCATCGGGAACGCGGCCGCAGGAAGGGTGATCGCTCGTAAGGGCGCTAAGGCTCCCGTCGATCGGGCGGCTGGGACACCGCCCAACGGCCCCCTCTGCGGCAATGGCGCCCACAGTACATACGCATCACAGGAAACCTGGCGACTTCGCCGTCCCGGTTGACTCGGCCCCCATTTCGAGGGCAATCATCCGGCGCGCCGCCGACCACACCTGTATCCAGCGGCACAGCGCGTTCGAGCATTACCTGCTTGGTCAGGTGGAGCCGACAAAGCTCGCTGAGATACCGATGGTGCGCGAGATTCCGGCACTCGAACAGGAACTTGCGGATCTGCTCAAGGAACAGAAGAAGTCCAAGTCAATGGACATGGGCAAGGTCTCGGCCTCCTTTGCCCTCGACAAGAAGATCAAAGAAGCGAAGCTCAAGAAGGAAGACGTCCAGCACACGCTGCAACAGGAAATGACCCGCCTCCTCGCGTGGAAGAACAACCCCGAGGCCGCAGCCATCCCCGCTGGGGAGTTGGGCAAACCGACGAAGAAAGTTGACGACACCTGGAACGTCCCGCTGGTGTCCATCCCCTGCCGCGACGGCGCCATTGTCGTGTCGTACAGCGAAGTCAATACCCTGCCCGACCTTTTCGGGAACCCCGAAGCCATCGCCCAGACGCCGAAGAGCAAGGTCCTCGGCCTCCTCCAGGGCGTTCGCCAGCAGGCCTATATCGAAATCGACAACATCTACAAAGAACTCTTCGGCGAAAGCCACAACGCGTTGCACAATCGCGTGCTGCCCGACGGAGACTTCGGCGGGGCCCGCGGCCCGCGCGCACAGGCAGTCAACGAAAAGGCCTACGAGGTCCGGATGGAGTCTCAGGTCAATTCCGACACGACGCGTAAGGGGGAAGAGAGCGATTCGTACTTCGCCGCCCTCGAACGAAACTCATGCCACTTCTTCCCCGAGAACCGCATCCAGTGGACCGGCTACCACGCGAAGGCCCGGGAACTGGCAGACCACGCGGCCATCGAGCGCGAAGCGGCCGAGTTCCTGAAGGAGTCCGGAAATTCGAAGGAGGCCGAAGCGCTCGAGCAGCGCGCACAGGACCTCGGCAACCAGGCCATGCTTCAGAACGCCTTCGGCGAGCACTATCTGCAGGACGCCTATGCCGGTGGGCACCTCGTCAACAAAACGGCGATCATGCAGTGGTTCGTCCAGTGGCTCGATTCGAAGGGCGGGCTCGGCTCGACGGACCTCGGTGAAGCGCAATTCGCCATGGCCAAGCACGCGGCGAACCAGCAACTCACGTCCAACCCGCAGGCCCTCGACGATAAGATCAAACGCGGCGAAGTGAACTCGTTCAGCGAAGGGCAACAGTCCGTCGGCATGCAGTCGAAGCCCGAAATCGTCTTCATGATGAAGTGGCGCAAAGCCGCCGCCGAAAATGCTGCATTCAAGCACCTGACTCCAGAAACGGCCGTCGCGGAAGCCCACCTTGGAGCGAATGCCGCCGCCGTGAAGCAAATGATGGATGCCCTAGTCGCCGCGGGATTTGTCGATATCAAGAAAGAAGGCGTGATCAAGAAGCGAGAGGTTTACTCGCTCAACAAGAAGATGATCGACGTAGTGAAGGGCGCGAAGTTCGCCCCCTACCAGAGCACTCAGACCGGTGGCGATAAGCCCAATTTCGAAGAGCAGGCCGCGGAGTTCGACCTCGCCTCGTACAACCAGTTCCTTTCGAACGCCTACATCCAGGGCGCGACCAAGTTCTTCCACGACAAGTACTGCAAAGAGGGACTCGATGTGGTTGCCGCCAACGGCGACCGCATCTACACCGTCTACGGCGACAGCAACATGCTGAAGGCGGGCGGGCAGAAGGGCGTGCTTTACGGGGCGACCACCTCGAAATGGTCACGCGAGGCCATCTTCAACCTCATCGACGGCCACCCGGAACTGGCCCACGGTCAGGCGGAAATCCTCGGCCGGTTCCCGGCCCAGGCCATCGAAAACGGCGGCCCGGGCATCTCGCTCGACGATTGGAACGAGCAACTGCACCAGCGCGGAATCAACGGGCTCTTCGCCGAAGCACGTTCCTATGGCGCGAAGGTGCTTTCCAAAGCGAAACCGTCCGGGAGCATCTCCGGTGGAAACTCCATCGACCTGGCGAAGATCTCCGAGAATATGAAGGCCCAGGCCGACGTCCCCCAGCACGACAACGGTCAGTTCTAGGCGGCCCGCCGCCACTCACCGCATCCCTTCATCGCACTCGGCATCGGTTTCGGCCTACCCGAGCATCGTCAGAGGCGCGACCAGAAGGTCGCGCTCGTCCCGCGCCTAACCTCAGGTCCCCCACTTCAGAGAGCCGACCGCAAAGGGCACACGTTCCGACCCTCGCCGAAAGTTCATCGCTCTCGGCAACAGGTTCGGCGCTCCGGGGCCCCGCTATCCCTACTGCCGAGCCTGTTGGCCCTCCAAAAACTCCCGGCTCGCCCAGCCTTCCTTCCCGTCCGGCGTCCCAACCTTCCACCAGGTGATGCCGCCCGCCTGCTGCTCGCCGCCGTGATCCCGCAACAGGACATTGTCGGCGTAGCAGCCAAGGACGCTCGCGGTGGTGCTCGGCTGCTCTCGGACGTTCAGGCAATCACCGGCCCCCGCCACCCGGAAGAATGGTCCCGGCTCCACTAACCGCACGTAGTTGCGCTGACCGTTGTAGGCGTCGCTGCCGACCGGACCGAAGAGCTCCAGCACCGTGATTTTGCCGCTGGCCAGGTCGAACATCGCGGGGTAGAGAGGGGCGCCGGGCGAATCCGGCAGGGTTACGTTGCCGAATGCCACCGACTGATTCAGCCAATCCCAGACGATCGTGGAGGCGCTGTCAGTTTTGAAGATGGAAGTCAATTTCGCCGTTCTTCATGACTCCGAAGTAGTAGCTCTGCTCGGCAGGCGAAGGTCCATCGCGCCAACCTATTAGGATGTCGCCGTTCCAAGCACTGCTACGACTCGGGGCGGGTTCGGTGAGCCCACATCGGGAAGCGTCACCAGCGGCGTTTCGTCGAAATTCAACACCTCTTGCGTCCCCGTCTTTCTGCCAGCCGATCGCGCCGCGATTCAAGTACGCGAGCTCGGTCCCGGCGGGCGGACGAATAACGCTCGAACTCCCGAACACCTGGTACTTGTAGTCGAAAGTGCCGTTGGAGTACGTCGTGAAATTCAGGAGCGGCCCTTTCTTGGTGATTGAAACGATCGTCACGTTGCCATCGAAGGTCTCGAGAGGGGTCCAAGTAACGCCTTTGTCTTTCGAGCGATAAATTGTGGATTGAGAGTCACTCGAGATTTCGCCCACGCCCCCGCAATAGCCTCGAGAGCAGACCGTGAGGTAGTACTCGCCGTTGCTCGAATCGAAGTTCGAAGAACTGATGTAGCCGTTGGCCGGCTTGAACAGCTGGTCCACGACAGGCTTGCCGGACGCGTCGAGCGTCACCCGCTCGATGGCGTCGGTCCCCCCATCACATTGCCAGCAGCCCTTTTCGATGATCCCCGACATCGGCACCGGGAAGACGCCCGGCTGCCCGAACGTCAGCGCCTGCACGCTCACGCCATTGATCACCTCACCTGTTGGTGGCGGAGTCGCGACAGTCGTCGGCACGGGCGTTGGGACAGTCGTTGGTCCTGGTGTGGCCGGATCCTCGATGCCGCTGCCACCCTGTTCGTTCTCGTCACCGCCCGTTTCACGGAGGGCCAATATGACCATCGCCGAAACGACAACGACGCCCGCGACGAACGCGCTGGCCAGGCCCCACTTGAGGGCGCCCGATGAGAAGAACCCGCTCGCAATCCGCGTAAACCGCATGCGCAGCCCGTTGTGGTGCCGCCAGTACTCCGCCGCTTCGTCGCGAGAATCGACACCCAACCGTGTGATGATTTCGGAGACGTGCCACTTCGCGCCGTCGAGGCTGATGTTCAGGCGCTCGGCGATCTGGCTGTTGGTGTAGCCGCCCACCAGCAGATCAAGGACCTCGCGCTGTCTTGGAGTCCATTGCGGTTCGCGCGTGGTCCGCATTGGAGAAGGTGTTGTCACTGTCATGAATGTACCGTAGGAAACAAGCCCCGGCGGCTCCCTACCCGATGGTAAAGATTACACAGAGAAATGTGCGACAGGGCACATATCTCGGGCTGAGGGTTCTACGGAACCTTCGCTTCCGCCAGCACCAGCGAAAGGATCGCGCGCGCCGCCTTGTCGCCGCCTTCGCGCACCAGGTGCACCCCGTCGGGGTTGCGCATCAGCTTCACTTCGCCGTCGTCATCCGTGATGTAGGCGTCGTACGTGCCGTTGGCCGTGGTGAACAGCGGCCAGAGGTCGAGGTACTTCACCCACGGCCGGCTCGCTGCCTCTTCTTTGTAGATCGAGTTGAGAATCTCCATCTTCGTGGAGAGCGTCACGGATCGCATGATCGGCTGCCCCACCCAGACCACCAGCCGGTTGTCGGCCTTCAGCAGGTCCATTACGCCCGCCACCCGTCGGCGGTATTCCTTGTTCCACTCCGGCGTCCCCGCCTCCTGGTGAATCGTGCCATCTGGCTCGACGATCCCCTGGGCGTCATTCGCCCCGAACATCACGACGAACACCTCAAACCCGGGCTGCTCCTTCGAAAGCCGGTTCAGTTCGCCTGGCCAGTCGTAGAAGTCTGGCCGCGTAAGCCCCGATTCCAGTTGGGGTTCGGCCGTCGCGTCGATGAGGCCCGAATCCGTCGCCTGCCGAACAACCGATTCGCCAAGGATCTTCGATATCGAATCTCCGCCAACCCAGAGCCGCAGCGGTTCCTCGATTGACGGTGTCCGGACGAGCTGGGCCGGCGGCGTCGGTGTGGCCGTCGGCACCGCCGTCTTCGCCGGGTCTTTCGAGGTCGCCGCGGGAGTGCCGCCCGGCAGCTCGAAGATCGAGCCGTTGTCATTCCGGTTCAGTGCCTCGGCAGCCCATTCTCGGGGCTTATCCAGGTAGAGCGCCTGGCTGACTGCGCTAAACGGCCGCCAGATACTTACCCACACGTCACGTTCCGTGCCGAAAGGCTTCTGTTTGGCTTCTTTTTCCAATTCCGGCGCGTTCAACAGGATTGCCATCACGAGCGCCACCACCATCACCCAGAGCACGCGCTGCGGCCGGAAGGCGTTGCCTTCCGCGCTGTCCTGCGGCTCGGGTTCGAATGTCGCCAACGCGGTATCCCTTCAGCGTCAGAACTGGAAGTAAATGAACGGCGCGACGCCTTCGGGGCCAAGCACGTCGATGGCGACGAGCGCCACTGCCAGCGTAGCCGCCTGCGCCACTGGTGCCAGCCGGGAGAAAGAAAACCGAAGGTCGCTGAAGACTCGCTGCGGCAGAAATTGTGCCGCGAGGCTGCCCGCGATCACGAGCAGCAGGAGCGGCGACAGTGCCTCGGTTCCGAACCCGGCCGTGAACAACCTGCCCAGCATTTCCCAGGCTGTCCCGAAGGTTTCCGCGCGGAAGAAGATCCACGCGAGGCATACGACATGGAAGGTCATGAGCCACTGCAAGACCACCGAAAACTGCCCGAGCGATCCGGCGAAGCGCTTCCGCAGCTCGCGTTCCACTACCAGCCCGAAGCCGTGGATCGCTCCCCAGAAGACGAACGTCATGGCCGCGCCGTGCCAGAGGCCGCCGAGCACCATCGTCAGGATGAGGTTCCGGTACCAGAAAGCCTTCGTGCCCCGGTTTCCGCCCAGCGGGATATAGAGGTAGTCGCGCAGCCAGCGTGAGAGTGTCATGTGCCAACGCCGCCAGAAGTCCTGAAGCGAGAGCGCGCGATACGGCTGGTCGAAGTTCTGAGGGAACCGCACGCCAAGCAGCAACGCACAGCCGATGGCGATATCCGTATATCCCGAAAAGTCCGCGAAAATCTGGATCGCATAGGCATACACGCCGACCAGGATCTCAATCGCGCTGAACTGGCCCGGCGCGGCGAACACGGGGTCAGCGATCTCTTTTGCGAGATAACTGGAGATCACCACCTTTTTGAAGAGACCGAACATGATCAGTTGGAAGGCCGGAGTCGCCTCGATCAGTCGCTCGCCGATGGGAGCCTTGATCTGCGGCGCGAACTCCGTCACGCGCACGATCGGCCCGGCGATCAGGTGCGGGAAGAACGAGAGGTAGAGAGAAAAGTCCAGCGGCGACATCGGTTCTTCGATGTCGTTGCGGGCGATGTCCACCAGATAGCTGATGGCGTGGAACGTGAAGAACGAGATCGCGATCGGCAGCGTCACCTCGCGAAGCGGAATGAGGTCTCCCGCCCCGACCGTGCCGAACAGGTCGTTCAACTCCCTTGCGAAGAACCCGTAGTACTTGAAATACCCGAGCGTCGCGAGGTTCACGACCACGCCGAATCCCAGCAGCACTCGCCCGGACGAGGTGAGTCTCCCCGCTTCGTCTTTCATTCGCGATAGGTCGTAGCCCATCGCCCAGTTGATCGCCGTGGACCCGACCAGCAGGAGGACGAAGGCGGGCTCCCAGAAGCCGTAGAAGAACCAGCTGGCTCCAACAAGAAAGACGCGCCACCAGAGGTGGTATGGCCGAATCGCCCAGGCGATCGCGAACACCGTCACGAAGAAAATCGCGAAGTCGACGGTTGGGAACAGCATCCGCCCCCATTACACCGTCACCGAGGCGTAGATGCTCCCCGGCGTCAAAGGGCCCTTTGCGTTGCCGGAGTTCCCCCGGACGTTCGAACGGATATGTTCGGAATCACCACCGCCCTACGAACCGCCCAGCGCAACCGCCGCCGCACGCCCTCAATCGCCGTCCAGATCCTCGAGCAGCGCTTCGGCGTGCCGTACTTCCCTTTCGCCGTCACCGACAGCGACAGCGAAGCCTCAGCCCCCCACGACTGCGTCTATTCCGAACGCGTCGACAGCTTCGCCCGCGTCCGCAACAACGCCGGCAGCCTCGACACTACCAACGGCTTCGGCGGTGCAGCCTGGGCAAACCTCGACACCGTGACCGCCGGGCAGGGTCTCGCCGTCCGTTACGACCCGGTCGCCCGCGTGTTCGGCCTGCTCTATGGCGACGGCAATGACCTTAAGTACCGCACGAGCGTGACCGCTCTGTCCGGCTCCTGGTCCGCCGCGACGACCATCGTGACCGAGGCCAGCGCTATCGGATCAGTAGCGCTTGCCTTCGACACCAGCGGCGACGCGTGCGCCTTCTACACGCTCGGCACCGGTACCACCCTCAACCGGCTTCGCCGGACTGCGGGAGTCTGGGCCGGCAGCGGCACCAACTGGAGCCGGAGCAGCTCCGTCGCCACCATCACCGGCTTGTCCGCCGTCTGGCGGAACGACTTCTACCTCGTCATCACCGGCACGGAAGCGACCACCACCCACGAGCGAGTCTGGGCGGTCCTCGATGGGCGATAACCTCTCGCCCCTGAACTTCTGGTCAGGCCTCGTCGCCATCGCCGAGGCCGACGCCGCCGCCTCTACCGTGTTCAGCTACCCGCATATCGCCCTCGACGCCGGCAACGTCCAGCTCGCGACCTTCCAGCAGACCGAGAGCGGCAACGTCGCCGCCGACCGCGTCATGTTCACTACCGTGAACTCTGACCTGTCCCAGCTCGGCACGTGGCGCGAGCCGTACCCACTGCCGATCGCAGCGAGCACGCACGGAGCCGCCATCGGAGTGAACGACCTGGACTCCACCAACCGCGCCGAGGTCTACGCCCCGTCCGAGTACCTCGTCGGCGCTAACCGCCAGCCGACCGACCTCAGCTCGCGCGTCCTCAGCTGCAGCTGGCGAGAGACGCCCGACGTCGCTCCGCGTCCGCGTCGAGCTGGACAACGCCGACGGACTCGCGCTGAACGCAGCGTCCGCCGCCTATGTCCCCGTCGCCGTCGGCCTCGACATCACCGTCCGCAACGGCCTAGAGGTTTCCGGCAGCGCTTCGCTCGCCGGATTCCTTCGCGCCAACGTCACCCGGATCACCGCCAGGTACGCGCCCGGGCGAGCGACCGTGGTCCTCGAGGCAGACGGCCCATGGGAGCAGCTCGCGCGCTTCCGCGCGACGCAGGCATGGACCGCCCCCGCGTCCACGACGCGCAGAAACATCTTCGCCCACGTCGCCGGACGCGCCGGTATCGCCATCAGCAGCAGCTCAGTGCTCCCGCCCTCGACCGCATGGACCACCGAAACGCCGGCATTCTCGATCGCGCCGGGCGAGTCAGCCGCGGCGACCCTTCGCCGCTTGCTCGCCCCGACTGCCGACGTCCTCCGCGTCTACAGCCTCGACGGCAGCTTCGAGCTTTGCGGCCTCGACTTCGACGACGCCGCGCCCAGCGCCGAGAGCGCCTTCGGCTTCACCCAGCCCGACACCGACAACCCGAATCCACTGCTCGCGTTCGACGCCACCTTCGAGCGCGAGCCCAACTGGGCACGCGCCGCCGGCCCCGACCGCTACGCCGACAAGTTCCTGCACGACCTCGGAATCACCGCAGCCCCGCCCCCCTTCCCCACCGAACCGCTCTTCGAGCTTGTCCGCGACCCCTACGCCACCGACGACACGAAGACCACGAACGCGGCTAACGCCGCGCTCGAGCGCGCCGTCCACCTCGTCCCCCAGGGCGAACTACTCGCGCCGCTCGCGTCGCAGTTCGAGCTTTACGACGTCATCAGCGTCGAGCTTCCCGGCGCCCATGGCTTCGTGAACAGCGACTACCGCATCATCGAGCGAGGAGCCGACTACCGGATCGGCCCGAAGGGCCAGCCCGCCTACAACTCCGTTTTCGGCCTCGCCCGCCGCTAGTCAGGAATGCTCAAGGAATAATTTTCGTCATCTTTTCGCGGAGGTTTTCGCAGCACCATGACCCACTTTTCTCTTTCATCTTTCCTCTTTCCTCTCAAGGCCGGAGGCCGCTAATGGCAGTCTTTCGAGGCAGAGTCGTGACCTTCAACGCCGGGACATGGACGGCAGACGTCCGCGTCGACGGCTCCCCCGGCGAGGTCCTCGCCGACGTCCCCACCAACCGCGGCATAGCATCCGCCGACATGGTCGCCGGTCGCCTCGTCCTGGTGGACACCGGAGACACCCAGAACCCCGCCGACTTCGTCGTCACCGCCGTCGTGGGTTAACGCAGACAACGACCTCAATTTGGTTCGCAAGGAACACGGCGAAAGCTCCGCGCTACTCCTGAGCCGGCTTTACACGTTCGGTATCATCCCGCGTATGACCTCGCCTGCCGCGAGTTCCGAGGGTTTGTGCAATGGCGACTGAACTCACTCCCCGCGAAATCGAAGTGATGACTCTCCTGATGGACGGGCACTCCAAGGCTCGAATCGCAAACGAACTGGCCGTCAGCGTTCTGACCGTAGAAAGTCATGTCTCGAAGATCTATCGGAAAAGTGGCGCTCAAGTTCGAGTCGATGTAGCGCGCTGGGCCATCGAAAACGGCATCGACCTGGCGAAGGCAGGGCTCCTCTCTGCGCGCGAGATCGAACTGCTCAAGCTCGTGGCCGCTGGCCGCAACCGCCAACAAATCGCAGAGATGCTTCGGATTACCTTCGAGATGGTAAACGCCGACCTCGCGAGGATCTGCTTCAAGATCGGCGTTCGAAGCCGCGACGAAGCGGTGCAATGGGCCATCGACAATCGAATAGTCCGGCCGGACGAGTTCTAGCTCGCCCGTTCGCCAACGTTAACCCCCGCCAGTTACCCTTTCCGGCACTATGACGAACTCCCCTACGCTTCGCGAGCCGGAAGGCATCCACAATTTCCGGACCGTTGGCCCGTACAAGCTGCGCACCGGCGGAACCTTCCGCCCATCGAAGGTGTTCCGCTCCGGAGCCCTCGAACTCATGACCGAGGACGACGCCAACTGGCTCACTGACGAAATCGGTCTCCGCACCATCCTCGACCTTCGCCACCCGGAAGAAGCCGCCAGCAGAGGGGGCGCGCACGCGCTCCATGACCGGGTCGTCGAGAACTCGATCTTCCGCCTCGACGTCAATCAGGCAGACTTCATCGCCGAACTCAATGGCCTCTATGGCCCCGGCATCTCGCCAGGCCGCTACATGCACTACCTGGAGGTCGGTGGCGACCAGATGACCAGGGCGTTCTCGATGTTCGGCGATGAGGCCAACTACCCATTTCTCATTCACTGCACCGCCGGCAAGGACCGGACAGGCGTGCTCGTCGCGATGATCATGGATGTGGTCGGCGCCTCTCAAGAGGACATCGCTCACGAATACGGGCTCAGCGACCTGGCGATCGACCGGTTGATCGCCTATCTGCGCTCGAACGGGCGCCAGTTGGAAGGCACCGACGCGGACATCCGTGCCCGTCTCGCCACCCCACCGGAAAAGATGGCCGGCTTCATCGAACTGTTGCACGCGAAGCACGGCAGCTCGGAGGACTTCTTCCTCTCGAAGGGTGTCCCCGAATCAACAATCGCCAATGTACGGAGAATCCTCACCGCATAGATGACCACCCGTATGCACTCCGACGAAGTCGACACCGACGACGAACTCGTCCGGCGACTGCTGACTTCGCAATTCCCGGAATGGGCGAGCCTCTCCATCGAACGAGTTGCATCGTCGGGGACAGACAACGCCATCTATCGCCTCGGTTCCGAATTGTCGGTGCGCATGCCCCGAATCCACTGGGCGACGAGCCAGATCGAAACGGAACGGCGCTGGCTCCCGGTGCTTCGCGCGGCATTGCCGCTTGAGTTGCCCGAACAACTCGTGGTCGGCGAGCCCGGGCACGGTTACCCGTATGAGTGGGCCGTATACCGATGGCTCGAGGGCGAGGACGCGAACCACGTAAGACCGGCCCATATGAACCAGGCTGCGGAAGACATCGGGCGCTTCCTCGTCGCATTGAGGAACGTGGATCCTGCGGGCGGGAGAGTTGCCGCGGAGCACCGGCTTCGCGGCGTGCCACTTCGCTCACGCGACAAGGCCACCCGCGACTCCATCGGCCGCCTCGCGGGGATGTACGACCCGAATGCATTGCTCCGGTCGTGGGAAGAGAGTCTGGCCGCACCCGACTGGGACGGCCCACCGACCTGGTTCCACGGCGACCTGCTCCCGGGTAACGTCCTGATTCGCGATGGTCGCGTTCGTGGTGTCATCGATTTCAGCGGCCTCGGGGTCGGTGACCCGGCTTGCGACCTGATGATTGCCTGGGCGCTCTTCGAAGGCGAAAGCCGCGAGGTATTTCGCCGCACTCTCGGCGTCGATGACGCTCAATGGCTTCGCGGACGAGGGATGGCGCTCTCGCAGGCCGTGATTTTCATCCCCTACTACCTCGATACCAACCCCGGTGGGGTCGCCGCCGCCCGCCGAAGCCTGGACGCGGTCCTCGCAGACTGAGGCGGCCGCGGGTGACAGTCCGATGGCCCAGCCCTCCCATTCTCCGTAGAGTCTGCTCACTGCAGTTGGAGGCATCGGGATGACGCGTGCGTTGGTACTGGGTGGAGGCGGGCCGGTTGGTATCGCCTGGGAGACCGGCCTCTTGGCGGGCCTGGCGGAGAACGGGATCAACCTCGGCGAGGCCGACCTGATTATTGGGACGTCGGCCGGTTCGGCCGTTGGCGCACAGCTCGCAATGGGTCGCCAGCCACAGCAAATGTACGCGGCCGTCGCCGCCGATTCTGGAAGCGCGAGGCCCGGCCCTACCCGTTCGAACACGGGCAGCGCTGGCGCCGCACCCGACCTCTCCGGCCTCATGACGTTGATGCAGAAGGCAGCCACGGGAGAAGGTTCGACCGAAGAACTTCGAAAGGAGATCGGCGCTTTCGCATTGGCCGCGCAGACGATGAGCGAAGAGGACTTCATCGCGACATTCGGGAGAATGTTGGCCAGCGCCGGAGACTGGCCCGCGAAGCAATTCATGTGTACGGCCGTTGATGCGCTCACCGGCGAATTCAGGACCTGGGGTAACGAAGACGGCGTGCCGCTGAGCCGTGCTATCGCTTCCAGTTGCAGCGTCCCTGGCGTCTACCCGCCGATAACCATCAATGGCCGCCGGTACATCGATGGCGGGATGCGTTCGGGTACGAACGCCGACCTTGCGAAGGGTTACGACAAGGTCGTCGTCATTGTCGTGACCGCAGGGGCTCGTGGGTCCACGCGCGGAAGCGGCCCGGCAAAGGCTAGAGAAGGAACTGGACGTGCTTCGAGACAGCGGCAGCGTTGTTGTTACCGTTCGGCCTGATGCGGCTTCGATCGAGTCATTCGGCTCGAACCTGCTCGACTTCCGCCGAAGAGCCGGGGCGGCTGAAGCTGGCCTCGGACAGGGCCGCACCGAGGCTCAATCTATCGATTGGTGACCCGGGAACGCAGTTCGGTAGGTCTTTCCGTGGGGTTTTCCCTACTCCGATGCGAGATTTGGGCAGGGTATGCTTGATCTTCTGAACGCAGCGGTAGGAAACGATGACGACCGAACATTTCGCCTCGGGAATTCAGCTAGAGCGAGCCATTCATGCCGGACAGTTTCCGGTGGGCGTCTTTCGCACGGATCTTCGTGGAGTCTGTTTCGCAGTTAATCCCCGCTGGTGCGAGCTTTCAGGCCTAACTGAAGACCAATCGCTAGGACTCGGCTGGATGAACGCCATCCACCCGGATGACCGCGAAGGTGTCGCTCGGTCGCAGGCTACGGCGCTCGCCGAGGGCAAGAATCTCAGGGTTGAATTCCGTTTGGTTCGGCCCGACGGGCATGCTATCTGGGTACTCTCACAGGCCGTCGGCACATTTGACGACTCCGGCAAGATCATCGGATTCGTTGGCACCGTCACCGATATCGATGCCCGCGTCCGCGCCGAAGAGGCGCTAAGGGAGAGCGAAGAGCGCTTCCGCAACCTGGTCGAACTCTCGCCTGACTTCATCGCCATCCATCGCAGCGGGATCATGCAATACGTGAACGCCGCCGGACACGCGATGATGAAGTCTTCGGAAACATCAGACCTGCTCGGACATCACATCCTCGAGTTCGTTCTCCCCGAGTACCAGGCCGTCGCTGTCGAACGCATGGGGTCGCTACAGGCGGGCCAGTCCATCGCCCTCGCTGAAATGGAAGTCCGACGTTGTGACGGTGAACTCATCTGGATAGAAACCATCGCCAGCATCACCATCTGGGAAAGTGAACCGGCGGTGCAGCTGGTCGCGCGCGATGTCACAGAGAGCCGGAAAGCCGCTGAGGCCTATCGGGCTGTCGTCGAAAACATCCGCGACGCCATGTGGATCATGGAGCGACGCCCGGACGGTGAGTGGGTCGCCACGTTCGTCAATCGCAGCTTCTTGCTACGTTCGCAGCTCCAGTCGCCGGCAGACATTTTGGGATTCACGCTCGCTGAACTGGTAAAACGTGGGATCGTCTTGGAGGAGGATGCAGGTCGCTCCGTCGATCGGTATAACCTCGCCGCGGAATCCGCAGGGCCAGTCGACCTCGAAAACAAGGTCAGTTGGAACGGAATCGAGGCGGAATTCGTAACGACCATGACGCCTGTCCGCGAGGGCAGCGGAAAATGCAACCGGCTCATTTGCTGGAGCCGAGACATCAGCGGCCGCCGCAGCAGAGAGCGAGCGCTCGCCGAATCTGAAGCGAACTATCGTGCCGTCGTCGAGGGCACCTCCGATGCTGTCTGGGTAATGGACAAGGGCGAAGACGGACAATATCGGGTGGTGATGGCCAACCCCCGAACTCTCACCTTGCTCGGTGTCGACCTGACCCAGGTTATCGGCCGCAGCCCGGCGGAATTCTTGGCCAAACCCGCCGCCGATGCTGCCATAGAGCGATACCGCCAGGCGGAAGAAGCTGGCGAGCCAATCGAATACGCGAACGTAATTGTTCGCCCCGGCGTGCGTACTGAAGTGGTCACCCACCTCACTCCCCTTTTCGACGAGGGGGGCAGGTGCTACCGCATTATCGGTTCTTCTCGAGACGTTACGGATCGAAGACGGGCCGAGGCGGCGTTGCTCCAGGCGCAAAAACTCGAAAGCCTGGGCGTCCTGGCCGGGGGCATTGCCCACGATTTCAACAACCTGCTCACCACCATTCTCGGAAACCTCTACCTGCTCAAAGGAGAGCTTCCCGAAGGCAGCCCCCTCATCGACTTCACCACCGATTCAAAGGTGGCCGCCGAGCGTGGAGCGGACCTTGTTCGCCGTCTGCTCGACTTCAGTAGGCCCGGCTTGCCCTCGCACGATGAGTTCTCACTTGAACTCCTCTTCCGCGAAACGAAGAGCCTTGTCCAGCGGACGCTCGGGCCGGGAGTCGAACTCGCGTTCGTGCCGAGCACCGATGACGACCGCGCCGTCGGCGAATTTGGATTGCTGCAGCAAGTTCTGGTGAACCTCTTCCTTAATGCTCGGGACGCGATGCCCGAAGGTGGCGCCATCCAGGTGAGCCGGCGCGTCACCGAACTCGGGGGCGAAGAGGTTTGGGTACAGCGAGGCCTGGCACCCGGCCTCTACCACGAGATCCTCGTTAGGGACTCCGGTACCGGAATGTCCCCCGATGTCGTCCAACGAATCTTCGATCCGTTCTTCACCACGAAAGGCGTGGGTAAGGGCACCGGCCTCGGACTCTCGACTTCGCTCAGCATCATCCGTGCACATGGCGGCTGGCTCGAAGCAGACAGCAATGAAGGCTCCGGCAGTACCTTCCGGCTCCTGCTCCCGATCCGCTAATACCAATGGGAGAGGTTGCGCACCCTATCCGCCGGCAGGAACCGCGACCACACCGTCTCGAATAAGTGTCGTCGTCGCCTCGTCCGAGACACCCGACTCGGCGAGCACCTCGGGGCCGTCTGCTCCCGGTGGCCGGGCCGCGAATGGCACCCGGACTGGAGTCTCCGAAAGTCGCGGCGATGGCCCCACCATTCGCACCGGCCCAACCGCTTCATGCTCACGGACAACGGCCAGGTTGTGCGCCTTCACCCACGCGTCTTCCATCACGTCCTCAAGGTCGGTCAGTTTGTGCGCCCCGAATCCCGGCGCCCTGCAACCGCGCGACCCAGTCATCGACTGCGGCGGTGGCAAAACGAGACGCTAGCTCCGATTCGAGATTCGCGCCTTCGAAGGATCGCGATCCCGGCTGAGACCTTCCGACCTTCGCGAGTGCGCCGAGCTGATTCGGCGCGCGCGCCCAGGAAGAGCCACCCATCGTTGCCCTTATACAGACGCTGGAGGGGTCCGCTCCCAAGAGCCTGCTGGCCAGCCGGTTCGTCCCATCGGCGGCCCTCGTACGTGAACATGAACGGCGTCTGGTGGAGCGTGCCGGTCATCGAAAGTGATGCCTGCACCGTTTGTCCCTCGCCCGTTCGGGCCTGGTGGAACAGGCCAAGGAGGATGGAGTACGCGCCCATTAGTCCCGTGCCGTAATCGCAAAGTGCGTACGGCTGCATCGCGGGAGTCCCGCCGCCCATGCGCAACTCCATTCCGGTGGCAGCCTGTCCAACCGGCTCCCATCCCCGGTCCGCACCTCGCGGCCCGTCGTGGCCGTACGCACTGACCGACGAATACACGATCGCCGGCTGGTGTTCGCGCACCTGCGCGTAGCCCATGCCGAGGCGCTCCGCGGTTCCCTTCCGGAAGTTCTGCATGAACACATCGGACCGTTCGACCAGCTTCCAGAGAACGTTGAGCCCCGCCGGCGACTGAAGGTCCAGCAGCAGCGATCGCTTGCCGCTGTTCACATGCAGGTGCGAAAGCACATCACCCGAGGTGTCGTTGATCTTGATGACGTCGGCGCCGTATTCCGCGAGCACCCGGCCAGCTGTCGGCCCGGCCCAGATCTGGGTGGTGTCCACAACACGGATGCCTTCGAGCGCCGATCCGAGCCGGACCTCATCCGGAGGAGTCGCTCGCGCCGGCTGCGATTCTAGTTCGGCAAGGATGGCTGCACGGTCTTCATCCCGAGCGTGGCGGGGGCCGGGGTCGTCCGGCACGGACTTGGACAGCGCGACGGGGAACCCGGCCTGCATCATCGGGCCAAGTTCCGGATCGTCAACCGCGACAACCGCGCGCGTGGCAAGGGCGTGTGGGTCGTTGAGCCACTCTTCGCTGGTGCGGCAAACGCAGAATGGCGTGCCGAGTTCGTTGACGAACCGTTCCCAGTCCCAGGAGTCTCGCGTCTTGAACAAGTCGGTCAGGCGGGATCGAAGTTCGGCCGCCAGGGCGGGATCCTTGCGCAGCCGTTCCTGGTCCGCCAGTCCTTCTTCGGCCCAGCCCGCCGGGAACGCACCCGCCGCGAACCAATCGAAGTGCCTCGGGCGCATCACCAGCAGCTGAATCCAACGCCCATCGGCGCACTCGTAGAATCCGCCGCCGAGCGGGTCGAGCCCGCCGGGCAGAGGCGCCTGCGCCGCCCCCGGCGCAACGTTTTTCTGTCCCCAGGCGCCGAACGCCTCGAACATCGCGTCGAACAGCGGTGTCTCAATGCGCTGTCCGCGGCCGGTCTTCTCCCGCGCGATAAGCGCCGCCACGATGCTGTTTACGGCAGTGAAGGCGGCGAAGTTCGAAGCCAGCGGAACCGCCGTGTAGTGAGGCTGGTCGCCAACCGGCCGGCCGTGATAGCTGGCGGTCGCCGCCCCAACAACTCCCTCCCATGCTGGTACCAGGGCCCGGGGATCGTCTCCCGCGAAGCCTGGCAACGAGCAGTAAATCAGCGCCGGGTTCGCTTCTCGCAGTGTGGCCGCTCCCAGCCCGAGCCGGTCCATCACTCCCGGCCGGAAGTTCTCGATGACCACATCGGCGGTCGAACAGAGCTTGCGAGCGACGGCTAAATCAGCTTCGGACTTTAAATCGAGCGAGATTCGCCGCTTCCCGCGATTCCACACGGCGTCAGCGGGGCTATCCAGCCGTGGCCCGCCCGGTGGGTCGATGTGGATAACGTCTGCGCCCTGGTCGCCGAGCATCATCGCCGCCAATGGCCCCGCGATGTACTGCCCGAAATCGATGATGCGAACGTCGCTGAGTGCTCCAGTCATCTGCGCTACCCCTGTCAATCCATGCGCGAGTACTTCGGCACATGGATTCGGGCACGTCAAGCGAGCTACCGCCTCGCACGGGCGAATCACATGGTCTGCCCTGTGCCGCAAACGGCTTTTCACAGGACTTGCGAATCCTGAGTTCGACCCCGGTTCTGCTCGGGTAACGGAAAGAACGCATTGGAATGCGCTCAGCCCGTTGAAATGTGTTTATACTCCCCGCGTCCGCCGGGCTCATAGAACTGGTCGATATCTAGTATCCGTCCAGGGCACGAATTTGTAGGGCCTGCTTGCGGAGAAGGGGAAGCCACAAATGAAGAACGACAACTACTGGACGAGGCAGAAGTACGGACGAAGGCGCTTTATGGGCACCGCCGCCACTGCCGGCGTAGGCGCAGCAGCCCTTGGCCTGGTCGGGTGTGGCGACGATGACGATGACGACACGTCGGCAACCGCGACTTCGCCTGCTGGCAGTTCACCGACAGCCGCTGCTGCTGGTTCCCCGACAACCGCCGCCGGTACGAAAAAGAAGGGCGGCATCAATGTCGTCCAGTCGTCCATGGCCTACGACTCCATCGACCCTCACCGGACCGTCACAAGCCCGGGCGTGCAGGTGCTCACAAGGGCGATGTCGAAGCTCCTCTACTTCACCAACCCGAACACCGGCGAAGTCGCTGGCGATATGGCCGAAAAATGGGAAACTCCCGATTCGCAAACGGTGAACCTCACCATTCGTCAGGGCGTGAAGTGGCATTCGAAAGGACCCGGCGCGAGCAACCCGGCAGCCAAGCCGGGCCGCGACTTCACAGTCGAAGACGTCGTTTACAACATCGAACGCCAGAAGGCCGGCCTGCTGGCGGATGGCACCAAAGCAACCTTCGGGCGGAAGACCTACTGGTCCAGCGTTGACAAGGTCACCGTGGTCGACAAGTCCACCGTACGGCTGAGCCTGACGAAGCCCAATGCGGCATTCGTGCAGGGTCTCGCCAACGAGTTCAACTTGCTCGTCCAGAAGGAATTGATCGAGGCCACCGAAGGCAAGGCCGCCGAGATTTCTCCCGACAAGGTCATCGGGACCGGGCCTTACATCCTGACTGAGTGGGAGCCGGGTAAATCTATCTCGGCAGTGCGAAACACGGACTACTTCCTGAAGGACAAGCCCTACCTCGAAGGCACCCACTGGATCCAGACCTTCGCAGATCCGACCGCCTATCGCATCGCGTTCGAGCAAAAGCAAACAGATTACTTCTCCGACCCCGACCCAAGCGTCACGACATCAATCCACGACTCGAACAAAGACACTACGAACGTGCGCTACTTCGGCGTCGCCAACACGGTGGCTATCTACCTCCCGTCGACCCAGGCGCCATGGAACGACCCACGCCTGGTCAAGGCCGTCCACCTTGCCGCTGACCGGCGGCAGCTCATCCAGCAGCTCCACAACGGACTTGGCAAAGTGAGTGGGCCGGTGTCCTGGCTCCAGGAGAAGTGGGCGATCTCACAGGCTGACCTTGATAAGACGCCCGGCTACCGAGCCAAGAAAGATGAGGACTTGGCTGAGGCCAAGAAGCTCTGGGACGCCGCCAACGGCAGCAGCCTCGGTGACATCACCTGGGTTACCGCCGACATTTGGACCGGCCGTGCCGCCTGGGGCGCAACGCCCGACATCATCACGAGCATGTTCAACAAGGCGTTCGGGACAACCCAGTTTAAGTCCCGCGTCGCCGGATACGCCGAGATTATCCCTGCCTGGAATTCAAAGAAGTTCGACCCCTTCTTTGGCTGGATCCCGAACGTGGAGATCCCGGATGCGCGCGGCGATATGGTTTCGGCGTTCAATTCCACGTCACCTGGCAATATCTGGGGCGTGAACGAACCCGAAAAGATCGACGCCAAGCTTTCCAGGGCACTGGAAACGCTCGACGCGGCTGAAGCACAAAAGTTGATGCGCGAGGTCCAGGACCTCGCGCTTGAGAACGGACAGTACGGGCGAATCATCATGTACAACTACATCGCCCCGGGCCTCTTCTGGAACTATTACAAAGCTACTGGGCCAGACCCAGACTCAACGTGGAACTTCCTGTCAAACGGTTTGGACACGTTGGAGACCTGGATCGACGAATCCGAGCCGAGCTACAAGGGCCGTGCCACGCCCAGCATCAAGTCGTTGTAACTCACTGAAATACAGAGGAGCGAGGTCCACCAATTGCGGTGGGCCTCCTTTCTCCGATCGTCCCGAAAGGACCGGGATTCATGCGTGAATACGTAATCCGGCGCCTCCTCCTGAACATCTTCGTCCTCTGGATGGTGGCGACGATGGTCTTCATCGCGCTTCGAGTGTTGCCTGGGAACTACGCCGTCGCCCAGTTCGCCAGCGCAAATATCGGCGCTATAAGCGATGACACGATTAAAGAGGCGGAGCACGAGCTCGGACTCGATAAGCCGGTGGCCCAGCAGTACGCGGAGTTCATGGGCAACCTTGCTCGAGGAGACCTCGGAAAGTCGTTTCGTACGAAGCGCTCCGTCTGGTCCGAAATCGGCGACGCGATGCCATACAGCCTCGAACTCGGCATCCTCATCGTCATCGTCGGCTTTGGCATCGCTATCCCCGTAGGCATTCTCAGCGCACTCCGCCAGGATCAATGGCCGGACTACGTCTTACGCGGTGTCGCGATCGGAGGGTTAGCCGCCCCGGTCTTTTGGACAGCGTCGATTGCAGTATTCATCGTTCTTGCGTTCGACATGTTCAAAATCGATGTTACCGGCCAGCCACATATTTGGGAGCACCCGAAGGCCGCGCTTCAGTGGTACGTCATACCGATGTTCGCGGGCGGCATAGCCTCCACCGCGAACACGATGAGGCTGCTGCGTTCACAGATGTTGGAGGTCGTGCGCGAGGATTTCGTGCGCACGGCCCGCGCCAAAGGTCTCGATGAACGCCACGTAATCATGCGTCACGCGCTCAGAAACGCTCTGCTACCGGTCATCACCGTGATGGGCCTCACTGTTGCCACGATTGTCGGTTCGCAGATCGTCCTGGAGCAGATGTTCAACGTCCCCGGTGTCGGACGCCTGCTCTTCACTTCGGTCACGGTACGCGACTACCCGCTCACGCAAGGCCTCGTGCTACTCACGACCTTCGTAATCGTCATGACGAACCTGGCGGTTGATGTTCTCTACGGCTTGCTTGACCCGAGAGTGAGGTACTCGTGACCCAATCCACACTCACCGCACCGACTCTCGAATTTGCCCAGACCGCTCCCGGAGGATGGAAGCGATTCTCAAAGGGATTTCTCCGCTTCATGATGAAGAAGCGGCTCGGTGCGTTCGGCCTGATTCTCATCGTGATGTTCGTCCTTGTAGCCCTCTTCGCGCCGGCCATCGGCCGCTACGAACCCGATCAGATCTTTCAGGCGCCCAATCCGAACTACAAGAGCGACCCAACCATCGCGGAACTCGCAAAGGATCAGAGCGTCGGCTCGCCCGATATCGTGAACCAGTACGCGGACCCCGGCTCCGCGCATTGGTTCGGCACCGACAAATTCGGACGCGACATCTACTCTCGCGTCGTCCACGGCACGAGTCTCTCGCTCACGGTCGGATTCGGCGCGTCGATAATCGCGGTCGCGATAGGGCTTATCCTCGGCATCCCCTCCGGGTTCTATCGCGGATGGTTCGATCTCATCCTTCAACGATTTGTGGATGCTTTGCAGGCTTTTCCCGCGTTGGTCTTGCTGCTTCTACTCGTTCAGATTTCCACGCCTTCGGTTCGCAACACGGTCATCGCGCTGGGCATCATAGGTATCCCGACAACCACTCGGCTGACTCGGTCGGCAGTGCTCGGCATCGCGGCCAGAGACTTCGTGCTGGCGGCGCGCGCCGCTGGCGCTAGCGATTTCCGCATCATGACGCACCACGTGCTACCCAACATTTCTGCCGTCCTGGTGATCACGTTCTCCATCGGTATCGGTGCCTACATCCTCTTCGAGGCAACCATTTCCTTCCTCGGCGTGGGCCCGTCTGATGTGGTCTCGTGGGGCAAGATGGTGCAGGAAGGCCGTGCCGCGATTGACATCCACCCGTGGCTGTCAGTCTTCGCCGGGTTGGCAATCGCCCTGCTCGTCGTTTCCTTCAATTTCCTCGGCGACGCCCTCCGCGACGAGTTAGACCCACGGCTTCGAGGCTCCCGCTAGGGCAGCTACTGCGGCGGCAGAAGGAAGTCGCTGTAACGGGCGGAATTACCCCACCAGACGCCAGACGAACCCCGAGATGTTCCACACCGCCATAAACAAACCAAGGCGCGACTGACAAGGAGCGCTACGAATTGCATCGAGCGCCGACGAATAGAAAACCGCCAACGTCACCACACCCCTAACTGCCGTGTATGCTCGCGCTCCACGATCTTCCCATCTTCTTATGCTGCCACCGAAAGCCCGGAATTACCCCACCGGACGCCAAACGAACCCCGAAATGTTCCAAACCGCACATAAAAACCAAAGGCGCGACTGACAAGGAGCGCTACGAATTGCATCGAACGCCGACGAATAGAAAACCGCCAACGTCACCACACCCCTAACTGCCGTGTATGCTCGCGCTCCACGATCGTCAAAGGGGACCCACCACATGAAAGACTTCAAAGACAAGGTCGCCGTTGTTACCGGCGCAGCCAGCGGCATGGGCCTGGCGTTCGCCCACAAGTTCGCCGAAGAAGGCATGAGCGTCGTCCTCGCCGATATCGAGGCGGAGGCGCTTTCGATGGCCGAGGCGGCGGTCAAGGCACATGGTGGCAAGGTCGCCGCCGTCCGCACCAACGTGATGACCGAACAGGACATCGAGAAGCTGGCGGACACCGCCTTCAATACGTTCGGTAACGTCCACGTCCTCTGCAACAACGCAGGCGTCGCTGCCACCGCCGCAACCCTCCGCTCACGCCCCTGGGAGACGCCAATGAGCGACTGGGAGTGGACCTGGGGCGTGAACTTCATGGGCGTGCTCTATGGCATCCGCGCCTTCATCCCGCGCATGCTCGAAAACGGCGAAGAGGGCCATATCGTCAATACCGCCTCCATGGCCGGTCTGCTCACTGGCGCCAACCCGTACAACGTCTCGAAACACAGCGTCGTCTGCCTCACCGAGGGCATCTACAAGGAATTCAAAGGCATGGGTGCGAAGCTCTCGGCGTCGGTTCTCTGCCCGGGCCTCATCAAAACCGCCATTCTCGAGGCCGAACGCAATCGCCCGCCCGAGTTCGGGGCAACCGAACTATCGGAGCAGCGGCCCGAACTGCAACAGTTCTCAGCGATGTTCTCGGCAGCCCTGAAGGCCGGCTACGAACCTGAAGATGTGGCGGTTCAGGTATTCGAAGCAATCCGCGACGACAAGTTCTACATCTTCCCCGCACAAGAAAACGTCCTTCAATCGGTGCGGACGCGCATGGAAGACATCATCAACCAGCGCAATCCGACCATGGCGATGTGAGCGTGAGAGCGAACTAGTCGGCTGGTGTTTCTGACTCTACTGCTTCTGCGGACGGCGTTTCCGTGGCCTCCGCCGTCGGCGTTTCGGTCGCCTCCTGCGTTTCCGCGTCCTCCGCTCCTCGCTCGCCACTTCCGGCGTCTCGGTCGCCTCTTCGCCGCTCGCGACACTCATGATTCGGATCGGCGGCGGAGTCGAAGTCGCGGCCGCAGCCGAGACCCCGCTATCGGATGAAATACCGAACACCCGCAGCGGTGGGATTGGCGTTGGCTCCGGTTCCGGCGTCGAAACTGGCGCCTCCGCCACCAGAGCCTCAGGTTCGGCAGCCGACAATGCGGCTGGCGCCGGCATGACGAGTTGCGCCAGGTCTGGCGGTTCAACAAACGGCGAACTGAGGTTAACGATTACCACGCGTTGGTCTGACGGCGGGTTTTGCGGTTCGAAGGGGCCCCAACTCGCTCGTTCGGCCGAAGTCAGTGCAAGGCCAACCGCTCCAACGGAGAAGAATAGCGTCGCTAGCAGGAGGGGCGCCTTTCCTGACATGGCCCGATCATGCCTGCTTAGCCATGAACTTGCCACCTTAGACGCAGCCCGTATACGGAACTGAAACCCCTTCGAGCCCGAATTGAACCTGCGCGGCCAAGGAAATCGGGGAGAACCCTTAGTACTCTCCCGCCAGGTCACGTTTACCTTGCGCGCTCGCCAGTGCCGCGTGATTCAGAATATTTCGGGCCATCGAGGATTCCTGCAGCTTCGAACGCGCCGAATAAACCTCCGACCGAAGTGCGTGGGCTTCCTTCGAGCCCGGCTCTGCGATTACCGCGTATTCGATCAAGTGGCAGGCGAGACGAAGGTTTCCCACATCACTGAGTTCCTGGACTCGCTTCAGCACGGGGTTGAGGCCGCCACTGAGTGCGATCCACTCCCGTGCCTGTTCTGCCCGCGGCGCCGGGAGCAGGTTGTCCGGCTCCCCTTCGTACCAACCGCCATACAGCCGCCAGACGTTCCTGATGAGGAACTGAGGGTCGTCATACACCGGCTTCAGGTACGGCTTTTCCAGTAGGCGTTGAGGGAATTCGACCTGGTGGAGGATGTGGTCGAGCGTCGTACCGGTGTTCATCATCGTGACCACCTGTCCCTCGATCAGTTCGAGCAATTCGGCGGTGTCGCTGAGTGCTTCGGCGATGCGGCCCGCGCCGAAGATCGGCAGGCCATGGCCGGGCAAGAGCACTTCCGCGCCGAGCGCAGCCATCTCGCGCAGGCCCGCAGCCCACTCGCCCGAATACCGCTGCACCTTCTGGGGGTTGCCTGCATTCGGCACCGCGTAGATGAAGAGGTCCCCCGGCGCGAGCAACTTCTTCTCGGGCACCCACGTCCACGTGGCATCGTCGGTTTCGCCGCGATTGTGCCGCAGTTCGAACGTCAGCTCTCCGCTTCGGAAAGTCATCCGCTTCTGGTAGGTCACGTCCGGGTAGCGATAGTTCTCCTGCCACTTGAATTGAGGGGCATCAATGGCGAACTGGCGGCGGTTGATCGCGGTATTCCAGCCGAGCGTCCGCTTGTAGCGGTCGAAGTTCCAATCCAGGTGTTCGTGCCCATAGACCAGCGGCCGCGCCCAACCCTTCTCCTGTGCCTCAGCTTCGAAAGGGCCTACCCCGAAAATGTGATCGACGTGGTGGTGCGAAAAGACGGCCGCGCGCAACGGCGCATCTGCCCGCCACTTCCGTACCTCTTCGTGCAGGGCTCGTGTGTCGTTCACCGCCCCGGTGTCGAGCATCACCAGTCCGTCGCCGGTATCGATGGTGTTCGCACTCGCGATTCCCTTGTAATAGAGCACGCCGTCGGCGATTTCCTCGCCGACCGGCTGGCGAAAAGCCACCGGGTGGAACTGTTGGGTGTCGACTTCTCCGTTCCAGAGCTGTTCCGAAAGTTCGCGAATGCTTGGCATCGTGGCTGTCCTCCTGCTGTGAGGCAGCATCATACGTCGCTGAGGGCCGGGATTAGTCCATCACCAGCGTGCCGTCTTCGGTCATCAGCACCCAGTACACCTTCAGGGTGAACAGTCCGCCGAAGTCATTCAGGATCCGCGGATGTGTTGGCGTTACTGGCAGATGTGAAAGCCACACCTCGGTGGCGTTGTCGTACTGCAACACCTGGGCCCATTTGCCGTCCACGGACTTCAGCGCATCATTCACCGAGCGGCTTGTTCCGGTGTACGTCAGGTTGTTCCACCCGGCCTTCAACTCAATGGTGCGACCGGGGGCAGGGTTCGGGTTCAGGCTCGCGATGTTCGGTGGTGGTGCGTCCACCCAGTAAGCGTCGTACTGCTGGATAGTTGTGATATCGGCCGAGTAGCTCGGCGACCCGCGGAAGAACCGCAAATACGCACCCAGGCTTCCCAGCGTCGCCTTGTTCGGGTCCCACTTGAATATCGATGTCCACGGGGTCGGCAGCCCTGCGACTGCCCCCGGAAGCTGTCCGGCCGGTTCCAGGTGCGCGATGTTCGCCCAGCTGCCGTTCAGCGCCTGCACGACGAGGATGCCCGGCGGTGGCGAAACGCTGCTCACTTCTTTGTCGCGAAGCGCGAGGTCCTGGTTGGGGGCACCCCAGGGGATGGTCGGTACGGCAGGCGCGCCGCCGACGAAGATCTGGACCGTCTTCCCGGGTTGGCCGCAGTTCGCCTGTTCGGCATCGCTTTTGACTCGCAGAGTGAAGCGCGCGTTGAAGCCGAAGGACTGGGAGACCGAAGAACCACAGACCTGCCCATCGATAACGCCTTCTAGAGTCGTCCCGGCCGGTACGTCTCGCCAGTCTCGCAACGGCGTCCCTTCGATCGACATCGGCACACGCGCCACCGCCTGCCCGATGTTGATAATCCCGGCGCCCGCCCAATTCTGCCCATGGGGGGCGGGAGACGCCGGAGTAGCGCCCGCCTTCGCGATCTGGATGTAGTCAGTCGCTCCCAGGCGCGAATTCCGCGAGATCATCAACGCGAACATTCCAGTCGTCAGCGCCGACGAAAAGCTCGTGCCGCCGTCAAGATTCGATTCGACATATGGGGTCGCGAGGCCAAGGTCAGACCGGGTTGTGCTCACGATTCGGCTGCCGGGCGCTGCGAAGTCGATGCTCGGCCCGTAGTTGCTATAGGACGACCAGATGTTGTTGTTGAGGTTGTTTGAGGCACCGACCGCAACGAGGTTCGGGAACTCGTCGAACGCCGCCGGGTAGCGCGTCCCGACCTCAAGGCTGCGGGCATCATTCCCGCTCGCAGCGACAACGATTACACCGGCGTTTTGGGCCAGCTGCAGCGCCGCTCGTAGGACGCTCGCCTCAGTCGCCGGGATTGTAGTGTGCTCCGACGCTGCACTGATGTTGATGACGCGGGCGCCATTCTTTACGGCGTATTCAATTCCCTGGGCGATGTTCATCATCGAACCTTCGCCGTTGCAATCGAGAACCTTCACGGCCATCAGCCGAACATTCCAGTTGATCCCCGTGACTCCGAGCCCGTTGTTTCCCGAGGCACCGATGACACCGGCCATCAGCGTCCCGTGGGCCAGTGGTTCGGACGGAGAGCCCATGTCGTCCTGCACCTGGTTACCAATGCTGGATGTGTAATTGCAGTTGTTGTTCTTCTGTGTGAGGTCTACGAAGCGGAAGCCGTAACGGTCATTCACATAGCCGTTCTTATCTCGGTCGACACCGTCGCCGAGGTTGTCGGTCTGGTTTTCCCAGAGCCGTCCGGCCAGGTCTGGGTGAGCAAGGTCAATCCCCGAATCGAGTACTGCCACAATCGTCTGGTTCGCGCCGGTGTGGATATCCCACGCCGCCGGCGCCCCGATTTGTTCCAGGTACGTCGCCTGGTCCGGGCCTGCGTAGTCGTAAAAGGGGTCATTCGGTATCGCGGCCGCGAACACGCGGCTGCTGATATCTGCCGAGACCACATCCGGGCGTGCACGGAGCTCTTCAAGATATTGTTCTGGAGTCTTCCCTGCCGGCACCGGCAGGTGCTGGAAACCCTGTTGCGCCAGGGTCGGCGCCGAACCGTCGGCATTCAGCGATTCAATGTTCACGCCGGTGTCGAGTTGGATGTCGACGTAGGCAACGGGCGATTCGGCCGCAGCCGATTGGGTGCGAACTCCAGAGACCGCTCCTGTGCCTAGCGCCACCGCCAGGGCGGCAAGGCCCAGCCATCTAGCGTGCACGCTACCTCCCCGCGACTTGCTCCCGCACTAGTTGCCGCCAACCCCATTGAAGTTTGGCGTCGGGATAGCAGTCGGCTGGACGGCCGGGCGAGAACCGAGCAGCTTGTCGTCTATGGCGGCGGCAATATTTCGCGCCGGATCGATGTTCATGTAACTCTCGCCGCCCCACGTCACAACCGTCACGATCACATTGCCTCGCCGGAAACTGAAACGATGGTACACCGCAACCTTGTCCGAGACGCTGACAGTTCCTTCGACGAATCGGTACGCGGCCGAATCATTGGCTAGAGGCTTCGCTTCTACGGCTTCGCTGCCCAATGTCCGCGAGATAAATCCGTCGAAGTGCGCCCACGCCTTTTTCGCCCCGTCAGTACTTGCAAACTTATAGGTCTCAACGTGGATGTACGGCGAGCCGGTAAGCACCTCGGCGATCAGGCCCTTCGGCTGATAAAAGACCTGGAACCCGTCAAGAATCTTCCAGTCGAGAGCCTTCTCATTGCCTTCCTTATCGCTCTTAAACCAGTACGAACTCGAGAAGGTAGAGACTGTCATCGCGAAGGTCTGAGGCACATCGACCTCGTAGGTTTCGGGGAGCTCTTCGAGATTGATGCTCGCAGCCGACGGAGGCAGGGTGAAAACCTGGTCCGGCCCACCGGCGGTTCCCGAAGTGCTCGCCGTCGGAATCTTTTCCTTGAGAACCTTGTTGGCGGAAGGCGTGTTGTCATCGCTTCCGCCGAACAGCAGGAACCCGGCGACGACGCCCATGGCGATGACTACAACTCCCGCGGCCAGGATGAGCAAAGGTTGGCGCTTTTGCATTATTGCTTCGGTTCCGGGGTGGGTGTCTTGTAATTGCTGGTCGGTGTCGGTTCCGGAGCATCGCGCTCGCCGAGCAGCTTCGCGTCCGCGATGTTGGCCACGGCCCACGCCTCTTTCGGAGTCATCAGGCCCTGCGCTCCCTTTGTGAGGAGCACCGTCAACACGTTCCCGCGCACGAAGAGGATCTGCTCATACAGTGCGTTCACGCGCGTGTTCGAAATCTTGCCGACCAGCGACTCGAAGGCAGCGAAGTCGTTCCCAATTGGATCCACGACGATAGGCGCGGCGCCGCTCGACGCCGCGTACGCCTTGAAGAACTCAAACGCTGCCTGCGCGCCCTTGGCGTCTTCGAAGAGGTGTGTCTCAACCTTGATGTAGTAACCGCCTTTGAGCACGGTATCGTCGCGGCCTTCGGGAATGTAGGCCGTCTCATAGCCCTCGATGTAACCCCATTCCGTGAGGTATTTCATGCCTTCGGCCTGGCTCGCGAAAAGGCACGACTTCTGGCAATACGATTCGGCAGTAATCGCGTACGTGTTGGCGATGTCCGTGAGCCACGCATTCCCGATGTCCTCGAGGCTCACCGAGTACTTGCCTGCTGGCTTCGAAACCTTGGGGGATGCTGTAGATACTGAGCCGCTCGTGGGGACCACGGTTGGCGACTTCGCAGGGTCGGAACCTGCGTCCCCTCCGTCATCGTCACCGCAGGCCGCGGAGAGTGCTGCGATGGCAAGGACGCAAGCGGCCAGGGTAAGCCATCTTGGCATGGGGACTCCCGGGACAAATGTGAATGGAATGTAACAAGCGACCCGGTATTGCGGAAGAAAAGGCGACAAGCTGCCGGAAAGGAACGGCCAAACCGCTTAACCCCGCCCCTCACCGGCGCTGGCGCCCAGACCCTAAACTGGAACGATGCATCAGACACGCCGGAGCGGAGTGCGAATTCGCTACGAACGCATTGGTAGCGGCCCCCCTCTTGTCCTCGTCCACGGCTACACCGCCAGCGGTCATTCGAACTGGGTCACGTCAGGCTGGGCTGCCACCCTTTCTCGCCAGCACACGCTCATCATCCCGGACCTGCGAGGCCACGGCCGGAGCCAGAAGCCCTATTCCCCCGGCGCGTATTCGATCTCCGCCATGGCGGGCGATGTCCTCGCCGTGATGGACCGGGAAGGTATCGAGTCCGCTCCGGTCTTCGGGTACTCGATGGGCGGAATGGTCACCCTCGAGCTGCTGCTCCAGCACGCACAGCGGGTCGAGTCGGCTGTCATCGGTGGCATGGGCAGCTACTTCCCACGGGGACGAGGCCGGTTTTCGATCGAACGCCAGCACAGTGACAGCAATGCGCCCCGCCGGTCGCTCGTCGATCAGGCCAGGTTCCTTGCGGCCTACGTCTCGCGCTTCGACCCAATCGCTATCGAAGCGGCCTACCGAGGAGTCTTCAAGAACGGGCGCCCGGTCGATCCGGCCCGTCTCGCCGAAATTACTCAGCCGGTACTCGTTGCTGCTGGAGACCTCGATCCGTTCTTCGAACCGGCCAAGGCCCTGGCCGCGCAAATTCCCGGCGCTCAATTCCTCGCCCTCCCGAACGAAGGCCATCTCAGCGCAATCCGCAACCCGCAATTCATGGCCGCCGTGAAGGCATTCCTGGCGAAGACTCCCGAAGAGGTACCGAACGCCCCTTAGCGGCCAGCGGCGAAGGACCCGACGTCTTTCCATACCAGCTGCGCGCCCGAGTGACCGGCGACGATCATGGTTACCAGGGCGAGCACAGCCGGTATCAGCGCCACCGCATAGACAGCCGTTGGCGACCAGGTGGGCAACCCGAACCGTTCCCGGTAGCGCTCAACCAGCCACACGCCGACCGCTGCAATGCCCAGGAGCATTGCGAAGACAAAGGCAGTGTCGCCCTGTTCGGGATGTTCACCGAAGCGGGGACGCGCCGCTCCTGCTGCTGACGCGGCGTTTCGCACCGACGTCTCGAGGGGGCCGCCGCTCTGTTTCGCCAGGAAAGCGAACACCGCTCCGGCGACGGCGACGATCGCGACGGGCAGGCTGTAGTGCTTGCGCCACGCAGCATTCCAGCAGAGCGCTGCCAGGGCAATGGCTGCGAGCGGCACCAGGATGACCGCCGCATGGACGAGAAGCGCGTGCGCCGGCAGACCGGCGATGGTCTCGAAAACGAGAAACATTCAATCCTCGATTCTTAGGCTGGCGTATCCAGCGAGAAAGTTCGGGACGCTGCGGCAACGCGTCGTTTCTTCATGCTTGCAAAGGCCGGTGCTACGGTTCAGACCCCTCCCGGTTCACCTTTTTCTTGACGTAAGCAGAGGCTTTCTGCGCACCGATGCGGTGCCTCAACACCGTAACACGGCCCTGCTCGCGCCTGATTCCAGAGGTGGGTATAGTGTCCAGCGTGGACACTATCGGAGACGACATCGATGCGCGGATCCGCTCGAATCTCCGGGCGCGGCGCGAAGCAGCCGGCCTCTCACTAAGTGGGCTCGCCGAACGCTCGGGCGTGAGCAAGGCAATGATCGCAAAGGTCGAGTCTGGCGCCTCCTCGCCAACCGCCGCCTGGCTCGGCCGCGTCTGCGCCGGTCTCGGTGTCACGCTCTCCACCCTCATGCTCGAAGTCGACACCAGCGAGGTCTCCCATTGGCCGGCCGCTCGGCAACCAGTCTGGCGCGACAGCCGCACCCGCTTGATCCGGACCCTCGTCTGCCCGAGCACTCCGTTGACCTCCGTAGAAGTCGCCCGGCTCACGCTCCCGGCGGGACGTTTCGTGGACTACGACTTCACGCCGCGGACCGTCATCCGTCAGCACATCGTGGTCGTTGCGGGCACCCTCGATTTCACCGTCGGCGGCTCTACCACGCGCCTCGAAACCGGTGATGCGTTGTTCTCCCTCATCGATCGGCCAACCCGCCTCGAAGCCACGGGCCAAGCCGCGGCCGAATACTTCGTCATCCAGGAGCCAGCGTGAACGCCGTTGAAATAGAACGCTTGGACGCCGACGCTGCCACCTCCGAAATCCCAGCGCTCTCGGGCGTTCTCATCGATTGCGTCGAGAGCGGCGCCTCCGTGAGTTTCATGTGGCCAATGACACAGGCGAAAGCCGAAACGTTCTGGTCCCGTGTCGCCGCGGCCGTGGCCCGAAACGAGACAATCCTCCTCGCGGCCCGCGACGCCGAGGGAATCTGCGGCACCGTCCAGGTCCTGCTTTCGTTCCCGGAGAACCAACCCCACCGGGGCGAAATCGCGAAGCTTCTCGTCCATCGCCGAGCTCGAAACCAGGGCATCGCCGAAGCCCTCATGCGCGCCGCCGAGGGCAGCTGCCATCGATGCCGGAAAGAAGCTGCTGGTGCTCGACACAGCGAGCGATGTCGCCGAACGCCTCTACATGCGGCTCGGCTGGCAACTCTGCGGCCAGATTCCCGGCTACGCGCTGCTGCCCGGCGGCGAAGAGTGCCCGACTACGGTCTTCTGGAAGCGCATCGCTCCGTAATCCGCAGCGCGGCCGCCGGTAGTTTTCGTGGTGGACAATCCTCTCCGCAAATTCCACAATCCGAACTCGCCTCGGAGGTGACCCATGGAGTTCCGCGACAGCCCCAACGAAGTCGAATTTCGCAAGACCGTGTCCGGCTTCCTCGATAAGGAATACCCGGCGGAATTCGCCGAACGCCCGACCGAATGGGGTCTCTTCAACGGCGCCGGGCGCGCACAGCCGGGCTTCCGCGAGTTCATGCGTGACTGGACGGCCAAGCTCAACCAACGCGGCTGGGGAGCGCCCGCCTGGCCGAAGGAACACGGTGGCGGCGGCCTCAGCGTGAAGGAGCAATTCATCCTCAGCGAGGAGTTCGCCTGGCGGCGGGCGCCCCGTTCCGGCGGCATCGGCCACGGCTGGGCCGGCCCCACCATGATGGTCTACGGCACCGAGGAACAGAAGGCCAACTACCTGCCGAAGATCATTTCCGGCGAGCATGCCTGGTGCCAGCTCTTCAGCGAGCCCGGGGCCGGTTCAGATTTGGCATCCCTGCAGACCCGGGCGATCCGCGATGGCGACGACTACGTGGTCAACGGGCAGAAGATCTGGACCTCCGGCGCCCAGCATGCCGACATGGGCATCCTCATCGCCCGCACCAACCCCGATGCGCCCAAGCATCGCGGCATCAGCTACTTCCTCGTGGACATGAAAACGCCGGGCATCCAGGTCCGGCCGCTTATCAACATGCTGAGCAGCCACGAGTTCAACGAGGTCTACTTCGAGGACGTGCGCATCCCCGCGAAAAATCTCCTCGGCGAAGAGAACCGCGGCTGGTACCTCGCCACCACCACCCTCGACTTCGAACGCAGCGGAATCGCCACCAGCGTCGCCCACCAGCTCATCGCACGCGACCTCGTGAAGTTCGCGAAGGAATCTGAAATCGGTAGCCACACTGTAGCCACAAACCCGGCAATTCGAAACGAACTCGCCGACCGCATGATCGAAGCCCAGGTCGAGGCGCTCATCTGCTATCGAATCATCTCCATGCAGGAGCGCGGAGAGATCCCGAACAAGGAAAGTTCCATCGCCAAGCTGTACTCGAGCGAGCTCGATGTCCGCCTCGCCTCGACCGCAATGCACCTCGGCGGAATGCACGCGCAGACCACCGACCGGGACGACGTCGCGGCCCAGGGTGGCAAGTTCGCCCGCTTCTATATGCACAGCACAACCAGCCCCATCGGCGGAGGAACGAGCGAAATCCAGCGCAACATCATCTCGATGCGCGGCCTCGGATTGCCAAGGGGCTAGAAAATGCTCAGCTGGCTCGGCGAATCGAGCGATCCATGTGTTCGCTCATCACCAGCCTCCGCCCCATCAGTCGCTGCAACCAGCTGAGGTCGGCTTGCAGATGCGCGACTCGCCGTTCCCGGGCTGTCGCTGACCAATCTTCCGACCCACCCGTCCGCAGCGAGCGCTCCTCGGCTGTCAGTTGTCTCGCGGCTTCGGACATTCGGGGCTTGAGCGCCGCCGCGAGAGACTCACCGCCATCCTGGCCGACCACCGCCACCGCCAACGAAAAGAGCGGACTCTCCAGGGGCTCGGTTCGAATGACCTCGCGAGCTTCGGTCGTTGCCCGGTCCCGGCCTCGTTTCGAAAGCGTCAGCGCACGCCGGTAGTGGCCGCTCTCTCCGCGAATGTCGTCTGCTTCGAGCCAGGCCTGCGCCACGAGCGCCTCCACCCGGCGGTAGAGGGTGCTGCGCGTCACCGCGAGGCCGCATCCCTGCAAATGCTCGAGGAGCGCGTACGGGTGCGTCGGATTTGCGGCCACCGCCGCCAGGATCGGGAAGTCGTCGTTCATACGCCGAGCATCCGCTTCGGGTAATTCCTCTTGTATCGGGGCAAGCCCTTATTGGCTTCGGCAGCTTTTCTCATATGAGAATTTCTATGGGCATATTCCCAAACGGGAAGTTTCCCAAATGGGAATAGCTGATCCCGAACTTCGCGTAGCTCCGAGCGTGTTCAGGTCGCCCTGCCGGGGCAGAAATTCGCGGCCGTCCGGGAAATCGAAACAACGGTTTGGCGAAGGTGAAAATCCGGTATACGTTCGGTGAATTGACCGCCGCGCTACCCACAATTCGGTGGACGCGATGTAAATTCGCAGCCATGCCACAGAGTGTCAGCGTCGTTTGCGCATGGTGTTCGGGACCGCAAACCAGCTCCGGGGAGCGGGTCTCGCACGGCATTTGTGTTTCCTGCGCGATGGACTTCCTGAAGAAGCTCCCCCGCGAATATCTCCAGTCCATCGCCGAACCCGATGGAACAGTCGACCTCTTCAGCGGCCATCGCCTCGACATCGAGACGGGCCAGCCTCGCTAGCTTCGCCGCGTGTACACCTGTCTGGGTCTTACCCACACTTTTCCGGAAGGTTAACGGAATGTTGTCGGCGCTTGTATCATCACGCCCACCACTCGCATGTGAGTGTTCCCAATACTCTCAGTCGCCGAGGTTCTGATGTCGCATCCTGCCATGCCTGCCCCAAAGCCATTCCCAGTTCCAGACAACTTTCCCATCGAATGGCCCAGCCCGGAGCTGGCGATGTTCACATTCAACCAGGACCGGATGCACGTCCCCTTCCCCATGTCCCCGATGGGAGGCTGGTTCTCCAAGCGGTTTGCGAAAGGGTTCACGGCCGGCCTCGCCGCCAATTTCATCCCCATGCGGACCGATGTCCTTCGCCTGAACACGTACTTCTATCTCGGCGTGAACCCGAGCATCCCGCCGGAAATGATGCCGGAGGCGGAGGCAAAGGCGATGCCGGCAGTGCAGGCTGCCGCCGGTCGCGCCTGGAATCGCTGGGAGTCCGAGTGGCTTCCCGAGTTGAATCGCGGTTGGGACGATTGGACCGCTCGCAATTTGGGCGACGCTAGCGATGCTGACCTGGTGGCTCACGCACGCTGGTTCGAGGATTGGTACCTCCGGATTTGGACCATCCATTTCGAACTGCTGCCTCCGGTGATGGCCGCAACCAGCATCTTCTCCGACCTGTACGTCAACGCTCTTCCCGGAAAGTCCGAACTCGCGGCTTTTAAGCTTCTGCAGGGTTTCGACAGCAAGAGCCTGGAAGCTGGCCGCGAACTCTGGCTGATCGCTCAGTCCGCTGCAACCGATGCCACGTTGAAGGCTCTGATCGAAAAGACGCCGGCTGCTGAACTGTGGGCGGTGCTGGGCAGTTCCGCGGCCGGGCAGTCGCTCCGCTCCCGCCTGGAGAAGTATCTCGCGGTCTACGGTCGCCGAAGCGACAACGTCCAGGACGTGGATACGCCCAGCTGGATCGAAAACCCCGCTCCCGCCCTTGCGAATCTCAAGCAATTTATCAACGACTCGAATGATCCGCGTGAACTGATGGTGGCGAAAGCCAAAGAGCGAGATGCCGCGGTCGCGGAAGCTCGCGCCGCCATTAAGGATCACCCGGAAGAAGTCCGGGGAGGCTTCGAGGCCTTGTTGCCGGTCGCCCAGTCGTTCGGTCGAGTTCAGGAAGATCACAACTTTTGGATCGATCAGCGCGGGACATACGAGGCTCGTCAACTCGTGCGCGAAATCGGCAAGCGCCTCGCCGGCCGGGGCGTCCTCGCGAATGCGGACGATGTCTTCATGCTCGACATGGATGAAGCCATTGCGGCCCTTCAGGGCGATACTGGCGGCGTCGCCGCAAAGACGGCTGAGCGCCGGGCCGAGATGGAGCGCTGGGCGAACGTTCAACCTCCACCGCAAGTCGGCATGGACTACGGACCCCCTCCGCCGAACCCGATTGCGACCGCTATCGGACGCTTCTTCGGCGGCCCGCCGCCCGTGTCAGAACGGGCAAACGAAATTCGCGGCAACACCGGCGCACCCGGGAAGGTTACCGGTACAGCCCGAGTCATCATGGATATCTCCGATGGCTGGCGACTCGAACAGGACGAAATCCTGGTCGCGCCCACGACGGCACCGCCCTGGACCCCGCTCTTTGCAACGGCAGCCGCTGTAGTGACGGAAACCGGCGGCGTTCTCAGCCACTGTGCGATCGTCGCGCGCGAGTACGGCATCCCGGCAGTCGTCGGCGCCGCTGGGGCCACGAAGTTCATCAAGGACGGCGCCCAGATCGAAGTCGATGGCGATGCCGGCACCATACGGCTGCTTTAACGCGCACTGACTACGCAAGCAGCGGCCATAGGAAAGCCCGCCACTGATACCAGTGGCTCGCCCTGGCTTGTCATGGCGACAGTGGCTCTCGGGGCGCTCCTCGCCCCGCTGAACTCCACGATGCTCGCCGTCGCCCTGCCCGAAATCCGCACCGACTTCGGGCTCAGCCACGCATCGGTCGGCTGGCTGATCTCGACGTACTTGATCGCCATGGCCGTGGTTCAGCCCGCCGCCGGCAGGCTGGGCGACGAGGTCGGACGACTCAAGGTCTTTCGAGCGGCGCTCATTGCGTTCCTCATCTTCTCGATAGCAGCTGTCTTCGCCCCAACCTTCGGTTTCCTGGTCGCCTTCCGAACGCTCCAGGCGATTTCCGGCGCCATCCTTATACCCAACGGCATCGGCATGCTCCGCGCGGCCGTCCCGTCAGACCGATTTGGCACCTACAGCGGAATCAACAGCGCGATAATCGGGGCCACCGCAGCGGCCGGGCCGCTTGTGGGGGCCGGCATCCTTGCCTTTGCTCCCTGGCGAGGACTCTTCCTGGTCAACATTCCCGTAATCATTGCCGCCTCGATACTCGCTGCCCGGCTGCCCGGCACCCAGGATCGGTCCGAATCACGGCGCCTGAGTGTTCCCGGTCTCGTTCTCTTCGCGGCGCTGCTGCTGGTCCTCACGTGGACGCTCAACTCCACCCGCAGTGGAAACACATCAGGGCAGGCAGCCGGTCTCGGAATTCTGGTCGTGATCGCCATCGCGTTCATCGCACATCAGCGCGTGGCTTCCGTGCCGGTGGCCGCATGGTCGCTCTTCCGAAATCGGAGCTTCGTCGGTGCATCAAGTCACATCCTGCTGATGAACCTCGTCATGTACACCACCTTGCTTGCGGTCCCATTTTTCATCACCGACGTCCAGCACCGAAGCGCCACGGTTGCCGGCCTTATCCTCGGCTCGATGGCCGCTTTGCAGTCGCTCTCGGCCCCGTTCGCTGGCCGTATCTCGGATTCGGTCGGCCGCCGGCTGCCCACCGTCACCAGCTCGCTCATCGCGATTTTCGCCGCAATCCTGCTCCTTGCCGGCGTAAGCAAAGACGAACCGATCTGGTTCCTGGGTATGGCCGTAACCATCCTTGGATTTGGCGTTGGAATTGGCTTCGTCACGTCGAGCGCGGCAGCGGTCGAGTCAGTGTCCGGTGCCCTCTCCGGGACCGCGGCAGGCACCCAATCGATGATGCGCTACGCCGGAAGTATCGTCGGCACCGGCATTCTTACCGGCCTGCTCGCGACCGGCGAAGATGCCGACCCTACCATCGCGACGTTCCGAATCCTCTTTGTCGTTGTGACAGTCATCGCGGCGGCCTCCCTCGTGGCCGCCTTCATGATTCGACCCTTCGCCGCTCACCGATAGCTAAATCGTCTCGAATCCCTGCAACCATCGTTCGACTTCTCTCGGGCCGGTCAATCGTATCCAGCGAATGTGCGCCAGCGACTCATCTCGCTGCGCGTTGAGGAACCGCTCACGCGACTTCTTCCCTCGCCGCACGGTATATCCGATCAGCGAGTTCAGGTCCCAGAACTTCAACTGCGGCCAGAACCGTTCGTAATTCGTGCCCCAGAGCAATTCGTTCTGGCTGGACCGTTTCCACGAGCGCTTCAGGATCCGCGGGAGCGTCGTCCTCAAGGGAAAATCCAGCCATACCACGGTTTCGAGCCGCTCCCAGAAGACGGGAATCGTGTGGCGGGAATAGTTCCCGGCGATGATCCATGCATCGTTCCTGGTGCTCTCCCGAAGCTTCTCGGCGAACTCCTCTTCCGCTGGTTCCACCCAGCCCGGCTTCCAGAACAGCGCATCCAACTCAACGAAATCAAGGCCGAGCCGTGTGGCCAGGTCCGCCGCCAGCGTGGATTTGCCCGAACAACTGGGGCCGACCACCTGGATGCGCGTTCCGATGTTGGGCGTCGCTCTCATCATGGCGGCGAATTAAACCACGCCAGCTAATCCGGGGGAAAACAGTTTCGCGGCGGCGACCTGTTCTCCTCGTATCAGTTCGACAGGTCGTAAACGTAGGTGCTTCCTCCGGACTCGGAAAGCAGCGCATCACTCTCAAGGAACGCCGCCCGGAGCGTTTCCCGGTTCTCATCCGAAACAACGACAACCGCTACCTGGGGAGGGAGACTTCCATCCGGCCTGACAATTGTTTCGTCCGTGGCCATCGCGTCCTGGATTTTCATCCTCAGTTCGTCGTCCGGGACCAGGACGACCGAGTGCTCGGCAGCTGTATTGAGAGCGTCCGCGGTTGTGGTCTGGTTGGTAAACCACGCGAACGGCACGTTTTGCGGCGAAGCTGAATCGTCGTTTCCGCCCGGGGCGACGGCGAAAGTGACTAGGACGCCGCAAAGAAGCACTCCGGCCACAACCGCGGGTAGCGATTGTCTCGCACGTTGAACCACAGACGAGCCGGACGAAGCGACGGTAGAAACGAGATGCATGAACCCACTCCTCTGCGACTGACCCGTCGCACTGCGGGGAGTGTCTGAATTCCGAGCGCGCGCCCGCATCCCGTATTTCGTGGATTTGTGGACTGTGTAGGCGGTCGAAATCTACATAGCGATATCCACAATTTTGTACATGGAAGACTTCGCGAAATGGCATACACTGCCGGCGGAGCGATATGAACGGGGAACTGCCGGTACCGCCACCGCATGAGGCTTCAGGGCCTTCCGTGCTGTCAGCACGAGAACGCGAAGTGCTCGCGTTGATTGCAGCGGGCCTCACGAACCGTGCGATCAGCGAACGGCTCATGATTAGCGTCGGCACCGCTGATCGGCATGTTCACAACATCCTGGCGAAACTTGGCTGCAGCACCCGAACCGAAGCAGCCGCACATGCGCACTGGCCCGCCACCGGCGCGCCGACCGCAACGCCTGTTTCATCGTGGCGGCCCGCTGATGGTTCGCACTCCCTGGCCGCAAGTAAGTTCGTCGGTCGCACAGCCGAGATGGCCCGGCTGCAGCAGTGCTTGGCGGAGGCTAATTCGGGCCGGGGTCGCCTCACGATGGTTGTCGGCGAACCCGGAATCGGGAAAACGCGTCTGACCGACGAGCTGGCGAGAGAAGCAGCGGCCCAGGGATTCGAAGTGATCTGGGGCAGATGCTACGAGGGTGACTGGACCCCGCCATATGTAGCATTTGCCGAAGCGCTTTCAATGCTTGCCCGCAGCGCCGAGATCCGCGAACTCCGCAACGACCTGGGATTCGGCGGCCCTCCCCTGGCCAGGATGGTCCCGTTGATTCGCGAACGGCTCCCGGACCTTCCGGAGCCGGTCGCCCTTGGGCCGAATGAAGAACGCTTCCGGCTTCTCGATGCCGTCGTTCAGTTGCTTGCGGCGAGGTCGAAGAGGCGTCCACTCGTGCTCGTGATTGATGACCTTCACTGGGCCGACTCAGGCACGTTGCGCATGCTGCGACACGTTGCCCGATTATTGAAGGACAGCCGAGTCTGCCTCCTTGGCAACTATCGGGACGTGGAACTCGACCGCCAGCATCCTCTTGCGGAAATGCTCGGAGAACTCCGCAAGGAAGCCGGTTATGAACGAGTCGTTCTCCGCGGTTTGAGCGATTCGGAAGTCGGGCAGATGGTTGGGGCAATCGCGGACCGAAGTTTCGACGACACCCTGGTTCAAGCAATAACGGCCGAGACGGCCGGAAACCCGCTCTTCGTCCGCGAGATTTTGATGCACCTGATGGAGGACGGAAGACTAGACCACGATGAAGGGGTCGGGGCAGTTTCAGCGAATGAACTCGTTTCAGACATACCAGAGAGCGTTCGACAGGTTATCGGTCGCCGTCTTTCGCGGTTGAACGAAGACGCCAACCGGGTGCTCTTGGCTGCATCGGCATTCAACGGTCCGTTTAGATTCGGGGTGGTCGTTGCCGCTTCCGGCGTAGATGAGCCGTTCGCTCTCGACGCCATCGACGCTGCTCTGGGCGCCCAGCTCATTCGCCCGGCGACTGATACTGATACGTACGAATTCACGCATGCGCTCGTGGCGCACACGCTCTACGCCGAACTAAACCCGAGCCGTCAGGTTCGCTTGCATCGAACGATAGCCGAGGCGCTTGAAGAATTGCCGGAAGCTCCGCCTGCGGAAGTCGCCTACCAGTACCACCGCAGTGCCGCCCTTCCTGGCGCGGAAGCCGGCGTACCCTGGGCACTTCGCGCCGCCGAGGACGCCCGTGCTGCCTACAGCTGGGACCAGGCCGTGGCCTTCACCCGCATGGCCCTCGAACTCATGGCCCCTGACGACGAGCGCGTTCCCGAGGTAACCGGCGCGCTCGGGCAGGCCTTGCCCTTCGTACAGCAGCCCGAAGCCGCAATCGACGCCATGAAACTCTGGGCGGGGACCCTCTTCCAGCGCGGCGACGTGGAACAGGGGCTCGACTACCTCATGTTGGGACACCGGGCCCTCGTCGGCGCCGGGTACGAAGTCGAGGGTTTCGAACTCGCCCGTTTCGCGCAGCCCTGGTTCCTCGGTAACGACCATAGGGCGAGCGTCTGGTTGCAGACTCGCTGCTTCGTTCGCGAAGAGGAAAGTCGTCGCCGGACTACGTCGGGTCTGACGGTGGGGCCCCCCGAAAAGATTGAGCTGTTTCGAGGCCTGGGACGCGCTTCCCAACCTCGACGACACGACCGTCCATCGATTCGGCGATGCGCACCTACGGCTCCCGGGCCGAAGTGCTCGTCTTGGCCCGCGAGCTATCCTCTGTGGGCAGTTTGGGCCACGTTTCATGGCGGGAGAGTTTCGCGAAACTGAACCGATCCACGCCGAACGGGCCGCGGAGGCACTGCGAAGCTCGGAACTGGTCGACGAGGCGGCCAGGCAATTCGGCTTTCAGGCCGCCTGCAACGTCGCCCTCGGCAATTTCGCTGTCGGCGTAGAATTGCTCGACTACGGCGCAGCGAGGTTGCGACGTCGGATACCGTCTGGCGCCGGAATGAGTGCAGATTGGAGCGCCGAGAGTGTGACCTTGCTATGGCGCTCAATGAAGGATGGGAGCAGACAAACGAGCTCGATGATCTGAATGCTTGAAGGTCGTCGAGCTCATGACTCAGTCTCGCTGGGCCGCGGCTGGCATTCTGGCTTCGGCCAATGTGCGCACGTTAAAGCCCATCTGGGTCGCCAGCGATGCTCGCGATGACATTTCTCGCGCTCACCATTCCGGCGATCTGCAACGTGCGCCGGCGGGTTCGGGCCAATTACACGAGCTTGGTTTGCAACGCCGCATGCGACGCTCTGGGAACTCAAGCGAACAGATTTCGCGAGGTCATCGAGCAAAATCTTCCGCGAAAAGACAGTCGCGCTCGATTTCCGACAGCCACGATGGCGGACGGCCGCCTCGCGCTTGCCCAGCTGTGCGCCCTTCAGGGTCGAATCAGATGAAGCATCCGAGTGGTTCGCGAAGGCTCGGATTGTCCTCGAAGAACAGGGCGCCCGGCCCCTCCGAGCGATTGTCGACCACGACGAGGCGCTCGCCTTGTTCCGCCACTCCCGCAAGTCCGAGTCCCCGCTCGACCGCGTTCGCGTGCGCGAGTTGCTCGATCAAGCCCTCGCCCAATTCGTTGAAATTGGGATGACCGGATGGATCACCCAGGCCGAATCGTTGGCCGCCGAAGTTGGTTGATCCCCTGCCCACGCGAAAGGCCCCCGGGCGGGGGCCTCTCGCAAGCGGGAGCCAGACGAACTACGCCAGGCTTCTCGAACCACCCCGTAACGCTCGAAGCAGTACCAGCAATATCACCGCGCCGAGGATGGCGAGGGCAAGGCTGCGGACGTCGAATTCCGAGACGGAACCCCATCCCAACTGAACTCCAACGAAGCCGCCAATAAAGGCCCCGACGATCCCGATGACGATCGTCATCACGATGCCTAACAGGCCTCCGCCGCCCGGGTCGTTACCCGGGACCAGGAGTTGCGCGACCGCGCCCGCGATCAGTCCAAAAATTATCCAGGCAACAATTCCCATGTTGATTCTCCTTTTGCGCCGGGTGTTGCCCCGGTCGGACACCAACAGTACCGGGCGATGCATCGCGTCCGCGTCATCAATGCATGGGTGTCGCTCTCAGATGTATTGCAAAGGTTCGTCCGAGGCTTTCTTTCCGAACGCGTCAGGAATTTCCCGAATCTTCGGCAAGATTTGTGAAGGATTTCCCAAAACTCAGGGCTTTGTCAGGTTCAGGGTGGTACGTTCGAGGTGTGACGCACCTGATTCCCCGGGCTGCAACGTCCGTTTATCGATACGTGAACAACTCAAGGCCGGCAGCGTCAGCAGGTGAGGCCAAAGCCATGCGTCTCAACCTTGCCCTCTACCTCGGTGCGCGCGCCTTCGGCCAGACCGGTCACAACCTCTTTGTTGCCGCCCTTTTCATCATCGCTGGCACCAGCGGCCATGCTTCGCTGGGTCTCGGCTCGCTCCTCGCGGCAACCACCATCGCATCGGTCATTTTCGGTATCCCCGGTGGTTCCGTTGCCGACCGAATGGGCCCGGGCCGTGGATTCGCGGCGGGCGCTGCGCTGCGCGCCGTTGCCATTGCTCTCGCGATGCTCCTGCCCGTGCCCGCTCCCGTTCTTGTTGGACTGGCCTTCGGCTACGCGGCGATCTCGCAGCTGCACAATCCCGCGGAAATGGCCCTTGTGAAGGTGCTCTCACCCCATCAGGCCGGGCGCATCCACTCCGTGATGGTGGCAATTCAGTACGGCGGCCAGGGGATGGGCTTCCTCGTTTTGGCGCCTGCGTTGTACTTCCTTGGTGGAGTTCAGGCTGCGCTTGCCGGGGCCATGCTCATCGTCCTCGTCCAGGTTGTGCTCTCCACCCTGCTCGCGATCCGCATCCGCCCTATCGTCGTCGAGGCATGGGCCAAACGACCTGCGAAAGACACGACGCTTCCACGCTTTACTGGCCTCCGCGAAACTGTGTCATTCTTTTCGGGCTCCGAGCCCGCGCGCGACGCCCTCGCCGTCCAGGCAATGAGGTCGCTCGTCGCCCAGGTGATCATGGTCGCCTTCCCCCTCTACTTGAAACATGATCTCAGCCTTGGCACCGAAGGCGCTGCCTTCCTCATCGTCCCGGGAGTTGCAGGCGCCGTTGCTGGCCTTGTCTGGTCGGGCACCGGGCTTTCGCTCGAAGGAACCGCCCGCGCGATGAGGCTTTCGATCCTTGGTATGGCAGTAGCCGCGTTTGCTCTCGCTGCGTTCGATTTCGGAATGTCGTTCGCGTTCACGTACAGCCAGGTCCCACCGCTCGTCCGGATGGAGGCCGCCCTCAACACAGCAGTCATTGTTGCCATGCCATTGGCCTTCCTTGTCGGGGCAACGCTTAGCGTCTCGATGGTTGCTGCCCGCCTCGCTCTGACCGCTGCAGCACCGCTTACCATCCAGTCGCGAGTCTTCGCCCTGCAGAGCACCGTGGCCGACGCATTCATTGTCCTGCCGCTGCTCTTCGCTGGAGTCATAGCGGAGTTCCTCGGCGCTCGGGCCACGCTCGGCGCACTCGGATTCCTCTGCCTCGCCACCTGGCTCCTGATGTGGGACTCGCGATTCCAGCTTGGCTTTCTTGCCCGCCGGGCGGCTGTTCCCTCCCCGTCAGGCTTTCCGCAGTAGCTTCCGCAGCCGACACTACTGATGTGAGCGCTAAAAAGGCTTCCGCCAGACGATCCGCATGGTTCAACCCCCGCTGGAGCGGAAAGGTTTGGACGATGGTTGCGGTCCTTCTCATTCCCACGGTGGGTTTCGCCGTCTGGGTTCTCTCCCAGGCGGGCGGCCAAACAGCGATTGATCCAGAGTTGGTGGCGATTGCTCGCGCGAACTCCGGTACCTCGGTAACCGCCATCACCGGCACCGAACACACCGTCTACCATTCCGGCGACCCGATCCCCGAGGCCAAAGCCCACCGCGAAGACGGCAAGTTCACCCTCGTTTGGTTCACGAAGACCACCTGCGCCATCTGCGAAGACGAGCGCTTCGTTCACCGTGTCATGCAGGACTTCCGTACAGATGTCTCATTCATGGAGAAGGAACTCAGCCGTGAGCCGGCCGCTCAGCGCCTCGAAGTAAAGGATGTCCCCACCTTCATCTGGCTCGATGCCGAAGGCAACGAACTCGGCCGGTTCACCGAAGCTACGAATGAGGCGACCTTCCGCGCGGACGTCCAGGCCTTCGTCGACGCCCATCGCTAGCCAGCCGACGCTACTATTGCTTCGTGAGTTCCAATTTCCCGCGCGTCGAAGGCGTTACTCTCCGCACCAGCCCCGTTAGTCCGCTTTCGATGAAGGTCGAGGCACTGGTCGGCGATGCCGTGGCCGGTGACGGGCAGCTCCTGGTGCAGGACCGCGAGTTCGAATGGCGCTCCACCCTCGCATTCGAACTCGCTCCCGAGGTCATCGACCCGATGGTCCCGGCCGCACTTATTCGCTGGGCCGAAGTCGAGACGATGACCATCATCCAGCGCCAGGAGGCGCCCCTCGCGAGGTCGGGGCTCAAGCCAAAGGCCGTGCCGACACTCTTTTGTGTCGATAACCCTCCGCCCGGCGAAGCGACCGCCGAGGCTCTCGCCGCCGCTGGCCTGGAATTCGCCGTCGGCGAAGACGAAATGACGCGCCCAACACGCGACATCCCGGTCGCTGACCTCTCCGAGAGTCTCGTCACCCGTCAGTGGGACGATTCTTCAGCCCCGCTCTTCTTTCATGCTTACACAGAGGCGTTTCGCGGTCGGCCCGGATTTCCCAACTGGGAAATATCCCGCTGGCAACAGGCGTTCGCTTCGGACGAGGCCTTCCGCCCGGACCTTTCCGCCGTTGTGATGGAAGGTCCGGAACCGGCCGCTTTCTCCATCATCTGGGTTGAAGACGGGCTCGGCTGGATCACCCAGATGGGCGTGCGGCCCGAATGGCGAGGCAAGGGGCTCGGCGAAGCTCTCCTGGTCCGCGCCATGAAACTCTTCGCCGCGGAAGGCATCGAGACCGCCGCCCTCGAAGTTGCCACCAACAATCCCCAGGCACGTGCCCTTTACGAGCGCCTCGGTTTCACTATCTCGTCGAGCTACCGCTCATGGCGAAAGACGCTCGGCTAAAGCCTCACTCCACCAGGATTCCCGGGTTCAGGATCCCGTTCGGGTCGAGCGCCTGCTTTGCTGCCTTCAAAGCCGTGTGGAAGAGTTCCGGCCGCTGCTGGCGGTACCAGGGCATGTGGTCCCTGCCGACTGCATGGTGGTGTGTGATTGTGCCGCCATTCGCGATCACCGCGTCGCTCGCCGCCTTCTTCAGCTCCGCCCATTGCTCGAGTTCTCCGCCCTGTGTGCCCATCCCGCTGAACGAGTAGTACGGCGCCGGCCCGTCCGTGTAGACATGGGTGAACCGGCAGCTCAGCGTCCCGCCACCGCAAACTCGCTGGAGCGCATCGGTCACTGCGGCACGCACCTTCGCATCGAAATCGGGCCACCTGTCCCACGTGATGGAAGTTTCGAAAGTATCACCGACTACGCCCATCCCGGCCGTCATGTTGCGCTGGTACGGCCCCCGGATGAACGAATTCCGCCACGCTCCGACAGCACCCTGCCGTCCCACTTCTTCGTCCGAACCGTCGGAAATCTTGATCGCGTCGTCGTCGATTCGCCCGCCGGCTTCGCGGGCGAGGCCAACCGCCTGCTGAATCAGTGCGTCTTGCGGCAAATCCGACGATTCGAAAGCGATGATCAGCAACGCCTCGTCACCCTTGAGTCCCGCCGCCGCTCCGGCCTCAGTCGGGTCCAGCAGGCGGCAGTTCGCAGGCCAGAGCTTCGCCTGCACCACTGCTCGCGCTGCGTCGTAGCCTGCCTGCCAGCTATCGAATGTCATCCCGGCGCTCGCCCGGAATTTCGGCCGCGCCTGGATGCGCATCCACGCTTCCGTGACGATCCCCAGCGAACCTTCGCTGCCGAGCACCAGCCGGTCCGGACTCGGGCCTGCGCCGCTGCCGGGGAGCCTTCGGGACTCCATGATTCCCTTCGGCGTCACCATTCGTGTCGACTCCACGAAGTCGTCGATATGCGTGTGGTTCGTGGCGTAATGGCCGCCGCTTCGCGTCACAATCCAGCCGCCAAGGGTCGACCACTCAAAACTCTGCGGATAGTGCCGCAGGGTGAACCCATGGGGGCGCAACTGGTCTTCAAGATGAGGCCCAAGCACGCCCGCCTGGATCCTCGCCGCACGGGAGGTCGCGTCGACTTCCAGTACCTGGTTCAACTCCCGTAGGTCGATGCTCACGCTCGGCCGATCGCCCTCGGGCGGCTCCACTCCCGCCACCACCGTCGAACCCCCGCCGTACGGGATCGCGATGATGTTCGCCTGGTCGCACCACTCGAGAGTTGCCACGACCTCCGCTTCGGTCCGCGGATACGCCACGACATCCGGAGGATTCGGGAACTGGCCGTGCACGGCCCGAACCACATCGCGGTATCCCTTGCCGTAGCTGTGGCCCGCGCGGTCATGAGTCTCGATCGTGCAGAACGCAGCCAGCGCAGGAGGAATCGAGACACGGGGCGCCCGCAGGCTGATGTTTTCGATCTTCGGCAGCGGCGGCGCAGTGATTTCTTTGCCCCAGCGCTGCGAGAGGCGCGCTGCAGTCTCCTGCCGCTGCGCCTCCGTCGGTTCGTCGGTCTCGAGCCCCCAGGCCCAGAAGCTGCGTCGTGCGGTCATGGCTGTCCCTCCGAGGCCGGGAGTCTACTACGAGTTCGCATGTCGTTACCTCGAACCTCCCGTATCTCCCGAACTGGCCGTAGTCTTAGGACAATGAAGCCCCTCCTTGCCATCGTGGTCACTGCGGCGTTGCTCTCCGCATGCGGTGGCGGTGGCGCCACCAGCTCGCCGACCCCGGGGCCAACACCTACTCGCGGCGCAGTTTCCGATACCGATGTCGCGTACATGCGTGTCGTCTGCCGGGCGTTCGGGCGCTACCTGACTGATTTCGGCAACGCAACCCAACGCGACCCAACGCTCTTCTCCGACCAGACAAAGCTGCTTCGTGCCGCGGCGCCGATTCTCGACACCTTCGGCAAAGATCTCGACAAGGCGAAGGCGCCGAAAGGATATGGCGAACTTCCACAAAGCGGTTATCCAACGAGTGAAGACACTCGCCGCGAAGGCGAAGGGCGGACTGATCGTCACCGGGAACGAGTTGAACCAGATCTCGAAGGGCGCCCCGCTTCCGCCCATCACCGTCCGCGACCGGCTAGAGGAAGCCGCGAACACTCTCCCCGAATGCGGTCCCCTTGGCGGTACCGATGCCCTATTTGGAGACACGGGAGGCTAGTCTCCGTCCTCGCCGAACCCTCAGAGCAGCTCCCCTAACGGAAATGTGCCTTGTCTGTCTTGTATCAGGCCCGGTGATATGCTCTTTCAACGTAAAGTCACGGCCGAAGTGATGGCCGTAGTTCTCAAATTTTCCCCCAGGATCAGCATCAAGGATGTCCAATCGCCAGGCCCGACGAGAGCAAGCGCGCGGAACGAACGCGTCACGCCAGCAACGCCCCTCCCGACAGACACCAAAGCGGCCCACCGGCAGCGGTGGTGGCGGCGGCGGTTCCGATATCTTTTCGCGCGGGTTCCTCCTTGCAGGGGCGGCCTTCGTCATCGTAGCGGTCGTAGCCATCGGCCTCGTCATCGCCTTCAGTAGCGATAGCGGCAAGAGTAGCGATGCCCTCGTCACCGACCTCGAGACCGCCCTGACCGACCTCCCGCTCGACATGGTCAACGGGACCAAGATCGGCAGCGACGATGCGCCCGTAAAGATTGTCTCGTACGAAGACTTCCAGTGCCCCTTCTGCCTTCAGTACACAAGTGAGCAAGAACCGGCCATCGTCGCCGAACTGGTGAAGGCCGGTGAAGTCCAGCTCGAATACAAACACCTGCCGATCCTCGGCGCCGAATCAGTCGCAGCTGCCGTCGCCAGTCAGTGCGCCGCCGACCAGGACAAGTTCTGGCAGTACCACAACCTGCTGTTCCTTACGGAAGCGAAAGCCGACCAACTCAACAACGAAAAGAAGAACGTCGGCCGCTTTAGCGACGACAACCTGAAGAAGTTCGCTGGTGACCTCGGCCTCGATCAGGCCAAGTTCGATAACTGCTACGACACGCGGGAGCACCTCGACACCATCACAGCCCAGCAGCGCGAGGCGAATCAGTTCGGCATCACGGGTACTCCCGGCTTCGTCGTAAACGGTACCCCGCTTGGCTCCGGCACGCCGAGTGGCATCGACGCCTGGAAGCAGATCGTCCAGAACGTGAAGGACGCGATCGCGACAGCCACGGCCAACGCCAACGCGACGCCTTCGGCCTCTGCCAGCGCCAGCCCGGCAACGACCACCACCCCCGCCGCCACCAGCACCCCCTAAGCAACTCCATGGCAGAAAAAGAGCGCTGGGACGGCTTGCTGGGGCCAAAACAATGGATGCCGATCCTCGGCATCCTCTCGGTCGCCGTCATCGCGCTTGCCGTCGCCCTCGTCCTCAATCTCAACGACGACGGGAACTCCGACGGTGCCACGTCCACCACGGGGCGCGTCCCGATCCACGAGCATGCGGATTTCGCCCTCTTCATCCGCGGCGAACAGTTCGACTTCAGCCAGCCTCAATTCGTTTCACACGCCGACGGCAAGGAACTGAGCGACCACGTCCACATTCACGAGCCCCACTACACTGTGGTCCACTCGCATCTCTCCGGTACCACCTGGGACGAGTTCTTCACCTCGCTCGGGTTCACGCTCAACGACCCCTCGTTTCCCGGGATCGACTCCGCTCGCACCTGCATGACAATCCCTGACGGTACGAAGCTCTGCAATACAGCCACCGAGACCTGGAAGTTCATCGCGAACGGTGTTCCGGTCGACGGCATGGCCAACGTGAATATCAGCGACCTCTCCCGGGTCGTCTTCAGCTACGGCCCGGAAACCGTCGCCGACGTCCTTGCCCAGCAATGGACGAAAGTCTCCGACGAAGCCTGCATCCCATCGGAATTGTGCCTGGATCGTCTCGATCCCAACGCACCGCCCGAGGAGTGCCAGGGCCAGGGCGTCTGCAGCAAGTAGGCTGCGGTCTACTTCCGCGAAGCCGCCAGCGAAATCGCTGCTTCGAGGATCGGCTCCCAGCTAGAGATGTTCGCGTCCGGAACCGACAGCCACTCTTTGAAAACGCGACCGTTCGGCGAAAACGCCGCCCCATGCCCCGCTTCGATGTGCTCCAACACCGCCTGCTGATCCAGCTTCACGATCATCCCGCCACCCTTCGCCCAGTGCATCGCCACGAATTCGCCCTTCACTCGCAGGCAGGGGTTGCCCATCATCGTTCCCTCATCGCAGCGGCCTGCCGCCAGGTGTGGCGCGGCCATGCTCCAGAAGTCCCCGTTTCGATCTTCAGCCATATTCGCCTTCCAGTTTTCGTTGCCGGTCAAAGCCCAGGCAAATCGTACAGGTCGCCCACGGCCCTCCAAACCCTGGCTGTCACATCCCCCACAACCACGAACCGTCAGAGGCGAGACCGGCGAGGTCTCGCGCGTCGCGCGTGTGGAAACCCCGGCTCGATGCCAGCCACCTTCTCGCTCCCCGAAAACCTCGGCCTCCACCTCCTCGCACTTATCCCTCCACCCGGAACCCTAATCATCAACCCAACCTTTTACGAACAGTTACCGAATCGCGCTCGAACGTCCCCCAACGACCGCCGATGGTGCTAGTGACTTCCTTCGCCCGGGAGATCTGGTCATGGGAGCTTCTCTATGCGCCGACAACTGATTCCCGGAGCCATCGGCACTGCCGTTTTACTTGCGCTTGGCGGCTTTGCGGCCCTTGCCGCCTCCTCATCCACAACCATGCGCCCAGGCGACCAGGTTCGACTGACCTGCGATGGAGCCCGACTGACGACGTCCCGCGTTTCCAAGTACGAAATCGTCGCCACCTGCGGGAACCTTGCGCCCACTCCAACCAACACGCCGAAGCCGGCCACGGCGACCAGTACGGCCCAACCCGCCACGGCCACCGCGACCAACACGCCCCAGCTACCAACGTCGACGCCAACATTGGTGCCGCCAACCGCGACCCCGACGGCCCCCACGGGTTCAGTTTCGGCGCCGATTATCGGTGGCTGCCAGGTCTTCCCCCAAAACAACGCCTGGAATCAGGACATTTCCTCGATGCCGCTCGCCACGAACTCGGCCAGCTACATCAGCCGCGTCGCCGCACTCGGAGGCAACCAAAATCTGCACGCCGATTTCGGAGCGAACCCTTCTTACGGCATACCCTACGTCGTTGTTCCGTCCAACCAGGCGCAGGTTCCCATCACCTTCACCGCCTATGGCGACGAAAGCGACCCCGGCCCCTATCCCGTCCCGTCCAACGCCCCGGTCGAAGGTGGCTCAACTTCCAACGGAGACCGTCATGTCCTCGTCCTGCAGCAGGGTACCTGCAAGCTCTACGAGATGTATCGCGCCTTCAAGACCGCCACTGGCTGGAGCGCCGACTCCGGCGCCGTCTGGAACCTCAGCACAGGTGCACTTCGCCCTGCGGGGTGGACCTCCGCCGATGCCGCCGGTCTTCCCATCCTCCCCGGCCTCGTCCGCTACGACGAAGTGAAGAGCGGCCAGATCACTCACGCTCTCCGCTTCACCGTCTCTCGAACGCAAAAGGGCTACATCCTGCCGGCAACCCACTGGGCCAGCAGCTACACCGATGCTGACCTCCTCCCAATGGGCGCCCGACTCCGCCTGCGCGCCGATTTCGACACGTCAGGCTACTCGGGAGACTCCCTCGTCATCCTCAACGCGCTCAAGAAGTACGGCATGATCGTCGCCGACAACGGCTCGAACTGGTTCATCTCCGGTGCCACCGATACACGCTGGAACGACGACGACCTGAACCAACTGAAGACGATCCCCGGCTCAGCCTTCGAAGTCGTAAACACCGGCCCAATCGTGAAGCCATAGGAGGCTCAGTCAGAGGCGAGACCGGAAGGTCTCGCTTGTCGGGCGTGGACCAAATGCCAGGCCCAATCAAAAAGTTCCGCGAACCAACTCCAATTGCCAGACCTTGGCAGATAGGTCGGGGGTTACTGGCAACAGTCAGTTCCGGCGAAACCTCTGACCAAACAAGTAACAGCATCCCGAATCGCAACTAGTCAGAGGCGAGACCGGAAGGTCTCGCTCGTCCGGCGGGGACCAAATGCCAGGCCCAACCAAATCACTCCGCGAACCTACTCCCCTCTCCCAGACATGGGAGAGGGGTTGGGGGTGAGGGCCCTACACCCTCGCCCAGTTGTTCGTCGTGAAAATGTCTTCATCCAGCGGGCTGCGTTCGCCCAGCTCCAGCCGAAATCCGGCAACTGCGCCGATCATCGCCGCGTTGTCAGTACAGAACTTGATCGGCGGGATCCGCACGGGCACCGGACAGCGTCGCTGAAGCTCCTCCCGCAATCGCAGGTTCGCGGCAACTCCACCAGCTACAAGGACATTCTTTGCGCCGAGTTCCCGCGCCAGCCGCGAGGTCTTTCCGCTCAGCACATCTACAACCGACTCCTGGAATTCCCACGCGAGGTCTTCCACCCTGTGCTTCTCTTCGCGCACGGCGTGCAGGGCCGCGGTCTTCAAACCGCTGAAGCTGAAATCGTAGGTGCCCTGCATCCACGCCCGTGGCAGCTGAAGCGAGGACTTTCCGCCTTCCAGTGCTTTCCTTGCGACGTGCGGCCCGCCGGGAAACGGCAACCCGAGCAGTCGGCCCACCTTGTCGAAGGCCTCGCCGGCCGCGTCATCCCGAGTGCCGCCGAGCCGCTGGTACTCGCCATGCGACCGCATGAACACCAGGTCGGTATGCCCGCCGGAAACCACCAGGCAAAGCGCAGGGAAGACTGGCTCTTCGCCCTCGACCAGCCAGTTCGCGTAAATGTGGCCCTCGAGGTGGTTGATACCGATGAACGGCAGTTCCCGCCCGAACGCGATCGCCTTCGCCGCGTTGTATCCCACGAGCAGCGAACCCGCGAGTCCAGGACCTTTCGTCCCTGCCACCGCGTCGATGTCGTCCAGGGTGACGTTCGCCGCCTCGAGCGCTTCTTTCACCACCGGGACGATGTTCCGAAGGTGCTGCCGGCTCGCGACCTCGGGGACGATCCCGCCGTACTTTGCATGAAGGTCGATCTGCGATGCCACCACCGACGAGTGCGCGATGCGGCCGTCTTCGATAACGGCCGCCGCCGTTTCATCGCACGAACTTTCGATTGCGAGAACTTTCACAGAGTCAGAGTATTCCGCCACGGGCCGAGGATCGAGAGCGACAGTTACCCGCCGCAGTTGGCGGCGCGCTCCAACAGCAGCGCACGCTCACGAGAATTCTTTGTCATTTCAGCCGCGCGTTCGAATTCGGTCTTCGCCTCACCTAGCCGTCCCAACTTCATCAGGAAATCGCCGCGGACGCTCGGCAGCAGGTGGTAGTTCTTCAGCGACGGTTCTTCGAGCAGGTCGTCGACGATCGTGAGGCCAGCGTCAGGTCCGAACGCCATCGCGACAGCGACCGCCCGATTCAATTCGACTACTGGCGACGGTGCAATTTCCGACAGTGCGTCGTAGAGCGCGACGATCCGGCGCCAATCGGTTTGGTCGGCCGTGCGAGCGCGGGCGTGGCACGCGGCGATCGATGCCTGCAAAGCGTACGTGCCGAGCGGAGCAGCGGTTGATTCGGCGCGGCCAAGTGCCGCCAGGCCGCGGCGAATAAGCAGGTGGTCCCAGCGGGCGCGGTTCTGCTCCAGCAGGAGGATTGGTTCGCCCTTCGCGTCGACCCGTGCCTTCGAACGAGACGCCTGGATTTCCATGAGAGCGACAAGCCCATGGACTTCCGACTGATCCTTCGCCAATTCCGCGAGAATGCGGCCCAGCCTCAGGGCGTCCTCGCATAGGCCCGGGCGCAGCCAGTCGTCTCCGGCTGTTGCGGAATACCCCTCGTTGAAGATGAGGTAGACCACTTCGAGCACCGAATCGAGCCGCTCCCGCAATTCCGGCCCGGAGGGCACTTCGAACGGCACTCTGGCCTCCGCAAGTGTGCGCTTCGCCCGGACGATACGTTGGGCCACCGTGGCCTCGGGCACCAGGAACGCCCTCGCAATCTCTTCCGTCGTCAGTCCGCCCAGCAGGCGAAGGGTGAGTGCCACCCGTGCCTCAGTCGAAAGCACGGGATGGCAGGCGGTGAACATCAGGCGCAGGAGGTCATCGTTGACTTCCTCCACCGCTTCGTCGAACTCCGCCATGATCGCCTCCTGGCGGTCCACAAAATCACGGCCCAGCTGGTCCTGGCGTTGGGCGAATCGTTCGTTCCGCCTGAACAGGTCGATCGCCCGGTGCTTCGCAGTACTCATGAGCCAGGCTCCGGGATTGCGAGGAATGCCCTCGTTCGGCCATTGTTCGAGCGCCGCGACAAGGGCGTCCTGTGCCAGTTCCTCCGCCAGGCCGATGTCGCGGGTGAACCGGGTGAGCCCGGCGATCAGCCGGGCCGACTCAATCCTCCACACAGCCTCCACCGCCCGGCGGGCAGCCTCATCGGTCATGCCGGTGGGTACGCGGGTTCCGGATACATTTCGCGGATTTCGGTTTCGGGGTCTCCACCAAGAGCCATAAATCGCTTCGCGATGTCGATAGCCACATCCTTGGTTGGGACGTCCACGATGGCAATTCCTCCGATCATCTCTTTCGCCTCGGCGAACGGTCCATCCGTGACCGTGATGTCGTCGCCGTTCTTCCGGACCTTCACGCCCTTGGAACTGGGGAGGAGTCCATCGGCTGCCAGCAAGTAGCCGGCTTCTCCGATTTCGGTCATGAAGGCGCCCATTGCCTTAATCGCGTCCTCGCTTGGTAGAGGCACCCCGGATTCAGGGCCGTGAAAAATAATCAGGTAACGCATCTTTCGGACTCCTTCCTTCTCGCCCGAACTACTTCTGCTGCTCGCCCAGTTGTGTGCGCAGTTTTTCTTCTTGCTCGCGCAATTCGGGCGTGAATTCCTCACCGAAATCCTCGGCCTCGAAAACCGGACGAATTTCGATTTCAGAATCACTTACCATGGGGTTCGGACAGCGCTTCACCCATTCGATTGCTTCGTCCATCGACTTCACCTGCCAGAGCCAGAACCCGGCGATCAGTTCCTTGGTCTCCGCGAACGGTCCGTCGATCACGCTTCGGCTGGTCCCCGAAAACCGCACGCGGGCACCCTTCGAACTCTCCTTCAGGCCTTCGCCGGCGAGCATGATTCCTGCTTTCACAAGCTCCTCGTTGTACGCGCCCATCTCCGTCATGAGACGCTCGCTCGGCATCTCGCCTGCTTCGGATTCCTTCGTTGCCTTGACCATGACCATGACTCGCATTGTCTTGCTCCTTGTTGTTTTCCCGAGGCTTTTTAACTGCCTCTACTAACGCGTCGTTTGGAGACGACGCAGATCGACATCGCTGCGAAAAGATTTTCGAAACCGTCAGCCCGCCCTTGGACCAACACCTCGATCGTACTGCGTGGTTCGCGCTTGGGGGTAAGGCAAAGAGCCATCCACCATGGAACCGCGCACGTAAGTAAGCGGATGGTGGCCAACCACGCTGTTCCTCAGCGCCCAACAGGTGGCACCTGTTACTGGCGGTTCAGTACGTAGTCCACTGTCGCCTCAACATCGCAGTTGCGCCAAAGGACTCGTTTACTGCCCCCTCTCGACCAGGGTCGAACCTCTGGCCTGGAGCCACGTCCCGTAGGCACGCCACGTTAGGAAGTAAGCCTTCGGTTGGGGTGCAGGTGGCATCGGCGAGAGTGTACCGCCCCGTTCATCATGCACGCAGGCCGACATCCGCTTTCTGTCGTGCGCGGTTCACTGCCCGACCGTCATCCGCTTTGCCGTCCTACAGCGCCTCGTCACACTCCCTTGCCACGATGTCGTCGAGCGTCTCACGTCGCGAAATCAGGCTCGCCCGGCCTTGCTCCCAGAACACCTGCGCGGCCCGGCCCAACGAAACGTAGTTCGATGACATCGCCGCCCCGTAGGCCCCCGCATCGTGAAGCACCACGAGGTCGCCCGCGTCAGGTCGTGGCAGTGCCCGCGGCTCCAGCAGTTCATGCTCGTCCCGCGTGAACACGTCGCCGCTCTCACAGAGCGGCCCGGCGACCACGAATGGCTCTTCGGAGCGGCCAGCGCCCTTTCCGACAATCGAGATTCGGTGGAACGAGCCGTACATCGCCGGCCGGATCAGGTCGTTGAATCCCGCGTCGGTCATGATGAATTCGTGGCCCGGGCCTTTCTGGTTCGTCTGCGTCGCTTTCACGTCCGTCACCCGCCCGACGAGATAGGCCATGCCCGCGACGGGGTAGCGGCCCGGGTTCGATTTCAACCCGCACCTTCCGTCCGGCAGCCTCAGAAAGCGCCCGCTGGGCTTCAACGAGGATCACCTGGTAGTTCGGGAGGTCGTAACTGCGCGCGTCCGGCCGATAAGCGTGCGGAATGCCACCGCCGAGGTTCACCGCGGTAGCCTCCGGGTAGGCTGCCATCAGGTCTTCGAAGACCTCGGCAAGGTGCCGCATGTTCCGGTCGAACTCTTCGATCTGCGGTCCGGTGCCAACGTGCGCGTGGAGCGCCACCACCGGGAAGCCGGCATCCTTCGCCATCGCTCCGGCCACGGCATGGTCTTCGTACCAAATACCATGCTTCGAAGATGGCCCGCCGGTATCGCACGCCTGGACGTGTCCATGCCCGAATCCGGGATTGATGCGTAGCGCGATCGGCCCGCGGTATCCCGCCTCAGACAAGCTGACGAATCATCCCCGGCGAGCCCACGTTGGGAAGAACGCCGTTTTCGACAACTGCTTGGAGCGCGTTGTCGCGGAACACATCCGCTGTGTACATCACCACCGGCGGCTCGTGTCCCATCGCGAATCCAGCGCGCTTCGCTCGCAACACCTCGTTCCCCGAAACCGCGTCGATCCACATGCCGTGTTCGTTGGCGATCTCCAGCACTTTGCGCGCCGAGTTTGCTTTGATGGCGTAGCGACACTGCAACCCGTTCGGTTGGGTCAGCGAAGCCAGTTCGCCGAATTTCTGGCGAAGAATGTCGCCGTCGTAGAGATAGAACGGAGTGCCGACTTTCTCGGCAATCTCCATGAGTGGGTACTGACTGAGATCCATGTCGAAAGCTTAATTCACCACGGGGACACGGAGATCAATGAGCCTTCCACGTCTCCGCTGATCAGCTCCGTGCTCTCAGTGTCTCCGTGGTGATATTGGTCACGCCGGTACGTACAGCCGCCTCGAGCGTACCCGGTTCTTTCGCCCGTAGGTGTGCAACAGCTGGCGAAACGCCGTCAGCCGCGCACGCGACCACGCGGCGTAGCGCTCCGCTGCGGCCGGGTCGGTCGTCAACGCATCCGTTCGTCCCGATGCCAGCTCCTGCGCCGCGAAAGCACTCGCACCTGTCACAAGCACGTCGATCATGCCATCCGCCAGAGTGCCGCCCTCGTCGTCCAGCGAATGCACCGCCGTGTAGTAGACCTTCGCATCCGAACCATCAGGGGCCACATCCAGGTGCAGCGCCAGCGTCGTCCCCCATAGCGAAAATCCGGCGTAGCTCGGCGGGAATTCGCCGACAGGAAATTCAACCGCTTCAACCTCTAGCAACCCTTCGATTTCCGCCACCGAAACGTCCCGGCTGTCGGGCGTCGTTGCCAACACCGAAGTCAGTTCCTGTGGGATCGAAAGGCTCAGTTCGGCCAGCGCGTGCTCGATATGCCGGTCGAATTGGTCATCGGGCCAGCGCTCCTCCGCCACGTCAGAAAGGTCTTTGCGAAGCCGGTCTCGTACTTCAGTCAGTGTCACCATGCGAGCGACCGTATCCCCGATTTCCCCGACCGCGAACGCCATTCTGTCACCGGGGCCTACACTGGATCGAAGACTGATTACGGAGCTCCGCGAAATGCACCCCTGGCACGATATCCCGGTCGATCCAGCCACGATCGAAACCCACTTGCCGGTGGTCATTGAGATACCCGCGGGGTCCAAGAACAAGTACGAGCTCGACAAAGAGACCGGCATCCTCAAGCTCGATCGCGTCCTTTACAGCTCAGTGCACTACCCCGCGAATTACGGCTTCGTCCCCCGCAGTTACTGCGACGACGGCGACCCTCTCGACGTGCTCGTCCTCGGACAGGAACCGGTCGCGCCGCTCACCTTGATGTTTGTCCGCCCGATCGGCGTCATGCACATGCGCGATCAGGGCAAGGCCGACGACAAGATCCTCGCGGTCCACGCAAACGACCCCGCCGTGAACCACATCCGCGAACTCAAGGACGCGCCGCCGCACGCCATGCTCGAAATCAACCGCTTCTTCCTCGACTACAAGGTCCTGGAAGAAAAGGAAGTCGTGGTCGACCCGTTCGAAGGCCGCGCAAAGGCGCTCACAGTGATTCGCCAGTCGCTCGTGGATTACGGGGCCATGCCGCGGGATTAGGCGAGCGAGTCTTTGTCGTTAGCTCGCCGCCCGGGAACTCGGCGCTCCCACTCGCCGGAAATCAGCCTCCCTGCTACCTTCCACGCGGGAGTGGTTGGGGCCCGGTGGCTTCCGCCGTCTTCAAAACGGTTGCGCGGCCGCACGAGCGGTCGCGGGTGGGTTCGACTCCCATGCACTCCCGCCACGAACGAGCTCGAACGTGCCCAACGTCCCGTCACCAGCCGTCCTCGCAGCCTTCGGAACCAGCGGCGCCCCGACGCCTCTCGTCGGCGGTCAGGGCACATCGTTCCGGGTAGGTTCGCTCGTCCTCAAACCGGTCGAATTCCCGTACGAAGAGCAATCCTCCCTCCTGTTCGAACGGCTCGAAGGAACCGGATTCCGCGTGCCCCGGCCGGTTCGCGCCAGCGATGGGCGCTTCGTCGTCGACGGTTGGACCGCGACCGAATTCATCGAGGCGCAACCCGCCGGCCCGAACGGTGGCAACTGGCCCCAGACTATCGCGGCCTGCAAAGACTTCCACGCCGCCCTCGCCGGTGAGCCATTCGAACCCTGGCGCGACGCCTTCGAGAGGCGGACAGACGCCTGGGCCGAAGCTGACCGGCTGACCTTTGGCGAAGGCACGCTCGAACCCCTTGAGCCGTTCCGCGAACCCATCGCGCGACTGACTCGTCTTCTTCGGCCGATGCAAGTCCCCTCACAGCTAATCCATGGCGACTTCACGGCGAACGTCCTCTTCGCACAGGGCGAACCGCCCTGCGTCATCGACTTCTCGCCCTACTGGCGGCCCGCTGAATTCGCTCTCGGGGTGGTCGTCGGTGATGCGCTCACCTGGGGAAATGCAGACGAATCAATCCTCACTCTCTGCACCGACGTCCCGGATTTCCCGCAGTGGCTCGCCCGGGGTGTCCTCCGTCGCATCTGGGAACTCGACCAGCACGCACGCCGCGGACGAATCTACGAAGCTAAATACACCTTCGCCCTGTCTGTCGTAGAGAGAGTCATCTCCTGAGTCACGGTGACGCCGCCAAAAGGAGCGGCGAATTGGCCCGACGCATGAGCGGGTAGGCCATCGTGTGCGCGACAGTTGAATCGGGTTCGATGAATCCGACGAGTTCCGAGTCCCTAGACCGTCTGTAGGCTCCAGCTCGCGCTGTTCAACATCACGCCCATCACCATCAACGTGAGCGCGAGCACCAGCCCAATGATGCTCGCCGTCATCGACAGCATCCGCGCTCGTTTCACTTCGTCCTCGCTGATGCGCTCGCCGTTCGCCTGGGCTTCCATCGCCTCGAGCTGCTTCGGCCCCAGATAGAACATGTGGAACCCAACAACGGCCAGCATCACGAGCAAAAGCATCATCTTGATGATGAACACAACGCCGAACCGCAGGTCTGTAAACCCGGTGTCATCCGGAACGCCGTAGTAATTGCGCCAGTCGCCGATGAGATAGCCGCCGGCTAACACCAGCAGCACAATCCCGGCCCCGCCGATGTACCCGAAACGCCGCGTGATCGTCCGCATCGCGGCAACTCGCTGCTTCATGTCCGTGATTTGGCGCGATGCCGGCACCCACGCCAGCGCCAGGAAGAACTGGGGCCCGACGAACAACGCCACCCCCAGGATGTGTAACCAGATGAAGAAGATATGCAGGAAGTTGTCCACGAACCCTCCGACCGTCGCGCCCGGCCCCATGCATTAGACAACACGCCCGCCGCCCACTCCACGCCCGCCAATCAATCCCAAGATTGACGTTCTCAATCTGAACCGAAACCAATCCGTGCCCCGCGAGTCATCGCGGGGAGTGTTGATGCGCGCGAGCCGTTGCTTTTCCGATAGCCCGGCCCTTGCGACTCGGCGTGTCCTCACCCGCTCGCGCCCTCTGAAGCAAAGCCAATCCGTGCCCCGCGAGTCATCGCGGGGAGCGTTGATGCGCGCGAGCCGTTGCTTTTCCGATAACCCGGCCCTTGCAACTCGGCGTGCCCTCACCCGCTCGCACCCTCTGAAGCAAAGCCCAATCCGTGCCCCGCGAGTCATCGCGGGGAGTGTTGATGCGCGTACTCGGTTGTTTCCGACAAGCAGAAGGTGAGCGCCTGCCGGACCCCTAGTTCGCGAAACGCACCACAGGGGCTCGCCCGCCCCCACAACTCTGAAGCAAAGCCCAATCCGTGCCCCGCGAGTCATCGCGGGGAGCGTTGATGCGCGTACTCGGTTGTTTCCGACAAGCCGAGGTGAGCGCCTGCCGGACCCTAGTTCGCGAAACGCACCACAGGGCTCGTCCGCCCCACACTCTGAAGCAAAGCCCAATCCGTGCCCCGCGAGTCATCGCGGGGAGCGTTGATGCGCGTACTCGGTTGTTTCTGAAAAGCAGAGGTGAGCGCCTGCCGGACCCTAGTTCGCGAAACGCACCACAGGGCTCGTCCGTCCCCAAAGTTCTTCGAGCCGGTAATACGCCCGTTGGTCTGGCGAAAAGATGTGCACGATGAGGTCGCCGAAGTCCAAAAGCATCCAGCCGTTGTCCCCGCTGCCCTCTCGGTGGCGCAGCTTTACGCCCTCCGGAAGGAAGTCCTTTTCCAGGTAGTCGCGGAGCGCACTAAACTGGAGAGGCGATTGCGCAGTGGCGATAACGAAGAAGTCGGTGAACGAAGCCGCTTTCGAGATGTCGACCAGCGCTATATCCAGCGCCTTGTGGTCGGAAAGGACATCGACGGCCCGTTGGGCGAGTGACTCGGATTCCAGACGCGCTCTCCTCTGCCTCGCGAACCTACGAGACCAAAATAATGGTAGCACACACATCCAGCCGCCCCCGCGTCGTCGTCGGCATGTCCGGCGGCGTTGATAGCTCCGTCGCGGCCGCCCTCTTGCACGAACAGGGCTACGAAGTCATCGGCGTCACCATGCGCCTTTGGACCGAAGAGCGCCCTGAAGAATTCAGCGGCCACCAGCAATGCTGCAGCGTCGAAGACATCGACGATGCCCGCCGGGTTGCGGGCCAGCTCGGCATTCGCCACTACATCATGAACTTCGAAGAGGAGTTCAAGGAGAAGGTCGTCGATCGATTCGTCTCCGAATACGCTGCCGGCCGCACCCCGAACCCTTGCGTGCGCTGCAACGAGCACATCAAGTACCGCGCCCTCCTCGACCGTCTTCCGGCACTTGAAGCCGACTACGTCGCCACCGGCCACTACGCCCGAGTTGAATCAGGCGAGGACGGCGTCAAGCTTCTCCGCGGCATCGACCTCTCCAAAGATCAGTCCTACGTCCTCTACATGCTCGGCCAGGACCAGCTCTCGAAGCTCCTCCTCCCCGTCGGCGAACTGACCAAGGACGAGGTCCGCGAACATGCCCGCCGCCTCGGCCTCGACGTCGCCGCCAAGCCTGACAGCGTCGAGATTCTGCTTCGTCCCCGGCAACGACTACCGCTCGTTCGTCGAAGAGCGTGTCGCCCTCGAGCCGGGCGAGATGCGCGACGACACCGGCGCCGTCCTCGGAGAACACCGGGGGGTCGCCGCCTACACCATCGGCCAGCGCAAGGGTCTCGGCATCGCAACTGGCGAGCCGCGCTACGTCACCGGCATCGACCCGGCCCTGAACATCGTCACCATCGGCCCCGAAGAAGACCTCTTCGCTGACACGGCCGAAGTACTCGAGATCAGCTGGACTTCCGGCTCGGCCCCGGCGCCAGGCGCCGAGATGCAGGCCAAGGCCCGCTACAAGGCCGAACCAGCCGCAGCCCGAATCACCGAAGTCGAAGGCGAACGCGCGATCATCCGCTTCGACCGCCGCCAGCGCGCCCTCACCCCCGGCCAGGCTATCGCCTTTTACGATGGCGAAGAGGTCCTCGGCGGCGGCACCATCGAACGTGCCTGGCGCAGTTAGGGACTTAACCTCGCGGAAATTCCACCACTCAGTGGTGGAATTTCAGCCGCTTGGTGAAGGGATCGGAGTGGCACCCCACCGCCACAATACGTCCACAGGCATCGCCCACAGGCGATCCCCAAACGGCAACGACTGCTCGCCCGTGTACAGCATGATGCCGCGCACGAAACGATCACCGTAGTTGTCCCGCAAGAACCGCAGGCCCCGAAAATCATCCTGTCCCGGTGATGCCGACGCTTTCACTTCGATACCGATGACTCGGCCATCGCTCGATTCGATAACGATGTCGACTTCGGTGCCGGAATGCGTTCTCAGGTAGAACAGCCGCGCAAGCGTATTCGCCCACTCAAGCTGCTTGCGCAATTCCATTAGTACGAAGCTCTCCAGCAGCGGCCCCAACAGCGTTCTTTCCATCCGAATCCGCTCGGCATCGACGTTCTGCAGGTGAGCGATCAGCCCGCTGTCGAGGAGCGTCAGCTTCTCCGTCTTGGCCATCCGCGGAGTCAATTGCCGCGACCATCCGGGTATTGCCTGCACCACATACGAAGCGATCAACAGATTTAGGTAACGCTTAAGGCTCGTTGCCGGCAGCTCCAGGCTTCGTCCCAGCGAAGCCACGTTCGCAATGCCCATCGGTTGCGCTGCCACTCGCGAAAGCAACCTTGGCAGGTCACCGAGTGCGTCGATATCTGAGATGTCACGCACGTGCCGTTGGAGAATCGTCGTCGAGTAACTCTGGAACCAGGCGCGATTGCGCCGCGCTGACGCCCGCCCCACAACCTCCGGAAAGCCCCCTTCCAGCACGCGCGAGATGAGTTCCTGTTGGGATAGTCTCGATGGCCCCAATACGGGCGGCGCCGGATTGAAAGCGGCGTCGATGAACCCCTCTTTCATTCCCGAAAGCTCGCCCTGCGACAGAGGCCACATTGTGAGCATCTCCATGCGTCCGGCGAGCGAATCTGAAAGGTTCGGCAATAACATCACATTCGCCGAACCCGTCAGAATAAAGCTGCCCGGCCGCCGGTCCCGATCAACGTGGTACTTAATCGAACGGAATATTTCCGGCACCAGCTGGACTTCATCCAGGATCGCCGGTCGGCGCAAGGCGCCGATGAACCCCTGTGGATCGGCGCGAGCCGCGGATGCCGAACCAACGTCGTCGAACGTCACGTAGTCCCCGTCGACCACAGACTGCACGAGCGTGGACTTGCCGGTCTGGCGCGCGCCGCTCACCAGAACAACCGGCGTGTCGGTGAGCGCTTCTTCAAATGGCCCGCGAAGAATTCGGTCGTACACGCACACGATGGTACTTCAAAATACGAAAATCCACCACTCATCGGTGGATATTCTTCCACTGAAGGGGCGTGAAGTCACCGGTACTTAGAGACGATTGCTGGTGAATATGCACACTCCCGACGGCGAAATTGCAGGCAGGGCACAGGCCCTTTCCCGTTCGCTACCCACGACCCACGCGTATACTCCCGCTTCACATCCATCCGAGGTTCCCGATGACCCACCCCCCGCTAGACCAATCCGCCATGCTCGGCGGACTCCGCTTCCACTACCGCGAATGGCCCAACCCCGGCGCGCAAGCACTCGTCCTCCTCCACGGCTTCACCGGCCACGCTCGCTCCTGGGATTCGTTCGCGTCGGCAATGCAGTCGAAGTACCACGTCTACGCCCTCGACCAGCGAGGTCACGGCGACTCCGACTGGATCGACGACTACTCCGCCGATGCAATGGTCGAAGACTGCCAGAAATGGGTCACGGCCCTCGGCCTGAAGCAGTTCGTGCTCCTCGGTCTCTCGATGGGTGGCCGAAACGCGTACCAGTTCGCTTCGCAACACCCCGAGGAAGTCGAACGCCTCGTCATCGTCGACATCGGCCCCGAAATCGCTTCGCAGGGCTCCACGCGGATCACATCTGGCGTGCAGGCCAACGACGTCTTCGCCACTCCCGAAGCAGCCGTCGCCGCTGGCAGAGCCGGCAACGCCCGCGCCGATGAATCGGAACTCCAGAACCGCACACGCAACAACCTCATGCTCCAGGAAGACGGAACCTGGACCTTTCGCTACGACAAAGCCCTGCGCACAAACAGGCTTCCACGTCCTGCGTCGGGCGACGCCTGGGCGATGCTCCCGAAGATAACAGCGCCAACGCTCCTCATCCGAGGCGAACTTAGCGATGTCCTCGACCCGTCTGTAGCCGAGCGAATGCTCAAGGAGATACCGAACTGCAAGTTCGCCCTCGTCCCCGGCGCCGGCCACTCCATCCCCCTCGAAAGCCCCAAAGGCTTCCTGGCGGCGGTGCAGACTTTCCTGTAGGCACGTAAAGCAACTAGGCAACAACAACACGATATTCGTAGAATGCGGCTCAGTAGGAGCAAAGCATGTCGAATTCGAGGCGCCTACTCGCCCTGCCCCTGATTGTTTTGGCCTTCGCAGCCGGAATCATGAACCCCGCCGCGCCAGCCCTGGCCGATGGTGAGCCGCACATCACCTGGTTCGTCGGGCTCGCATCGGGCGAGCTTCCAAAGGAATCCGCCTGCGACGATAACCACTTTGTCGACCCGTTCACGAACGGCGCAAAGGTAATCGCTCACGAGGACGGCCTGGTTGTGGTCGCTGCTCAGTTCTGGAACCTGTGTGACTCGCCCATAGCACCCCTTAAAGTTCGCGCGACCCTATCCAGCGGAAACACGTCCACGCAATTGATCGTCAATGCCATGCCAAGCGTCGTCGAACCAGGCAGCATCGGCTTCTACATGGCGACCGTGCCCGAAGAACTGATCCCCAACCCAAACGACATCGATTTCGACGTCAACGGCGAGGACTGGAACTTCGACCAGATGATCGAGGTTGCCCGCCTCCTCACCGTCGATGCGAACGGCAACGACGCGAACTCCCCTGATTTCGATCCAGCCAGCATCGTCCAGTTCGGAGAGACCAATCGGTGGGCGGTCACTGCCTATCCCGACGGCCCGCCCCCCGCGTTCCCGCCCAACCTCATCCTGCACGGACGATGCGCCGATGGGAACACCGGCTTTGGCCTCTTCACTCCCGACTCGTATGGCTACAACCCGGTCGGCCCGACGACGTTCGAGGGGAACACGATTTGGCTCAACTGCCACCCGGAGCACCTGGCATCGGTCACAGGCCCGTGGATCGATGCCGCATGGGTTGATGCACGAGCGCACGGCTTGGGGAATTCCATATTGCTCGACGACCTAACCCTCGATCAGCAATCGGACACCACCTTCCGGCTCACGGGGAACCTCTTCAATACCAACTCGATCGTGGGACGTCCGGCGACCTATAACTTCTCGCTCAATCGGGTGGACGATGGTTCCCCATTCGTCTTCGCGGTGCCCGGAAAAGAAGAATGGTTCCCCGGCACCACCGGCCACTTTTCCATCAACAACATCCCCGGCGAGGCCGATGACTACAACTCCGTCGTCGCCAGCGCTACCGGCACAGTGGGCGTGCCTGGCGCCGTCTTCCCCGTGTTCACCCTGCCTCCCACAGCCGTATTCGCTGACGGAACCCTCGTCGCTTCCTACGACTTCGTTGTCCCTGACTATGCAGCCCTCGAGGCTGCGAACGGCCCCGGCGGCACGCTCACCATCCGTACCTGGTTCCAACAGCCCGACAATGTCTACCTCATCGGCTCGGAAGCGTTCGCGGTAGATGCCGCCGAGGGCGCTATCCCCGTCGAGACGAAGCTCTCTGCGCTCGCGGCCTACATTTTCCAGCAGGCGCAGGAGATGGATGCCTATTACCAACAGCAAGGCTACCTCGACAATTACGCGAGCTATTCGCCGCCAAAATGACGCCCCGCTGACCGCCGACCTCGCACCCTGTCGCACCTAACAACCAAGAAGGTTCTCCCTTTGGAGCCGAGCCGGTGCCACTAATCCTGGGTGATCCACGCTCGCCTGACGCGCCCCTCGGCATCGAAGTCGAAGGAAAGCCATTTGCTGTCTACGCAGAAGAGCCCGTCGTCGGGGCTCAGCCAATAAGAGAGATCGCCGCCGACCGCTCTGGTGCTCGGTTCGCCGAAACGTTCACGTAGGTCCACCTTCGTTAGCCCAATGAGCTCTCCCGATTTAACGAGTTCTGGTGCGCGCCGAAGTTCGGCGTTGGAAGTCTCGCGTCCGCATGTGAGTTCTTCAGCGACCGAGCACGCGCCAAGCGCAAGAACCACGATTGCTATAGCCGTTGCAAACGTCTTTAGCCCCGCCCTGTTCACGAACAGATAGTACCCTCGTCACACGCCGAGCAGTACGCCTCCAACCTTTGGACGATGCCCCGATAACCCTGCATCCGGCACAATCAACCGCATGATCGTCGCCGACCTCGCATCCGTTTCCCGCGTCCACGGTGGTCGCACTATCTTTCGGGGGCTTTCCTGGTCACTTCAGGACGGCGAAAAGATCGGCCTCGTCGGCCCAAGCGGCTGGGGTAAAACCACCCTCATCAAGCTGCTTGCCGGAGAAGACGCCCCCGATGAAGGCGTCGTAACGCTTCGTCGCGGCGCGCGAGTCGCCTACCTCCCGCAGGAATTCGCCGGGCAGGCGGGCCGTTCCGCGTTCGAAGAACTGCTCGCCTCCAGCGGCGACCTTGCCGCACTCGAAGCTCGCCTCACCGCCGCCGAGAAGCAGATGGCCGACCCCGCCACCCTCGAAGACCCCGACCTGTTCGACCGTGTCCTGCACGAACACGCCGACCTCCTCGAGGCGTACGAGAACGCGGGTGGCGGCGCGATCCGCAACCGTGCCGAAGCGCTGCTTCGTTCGCTCGGCTTCGATGAAGACGCCTGGAGCCGCCCGATGGAGCTCCTTTCCGGTGGCCAGCGAAAGCTCATCGGCATCGCCCGCTGCCTCCTCGCGGAACCAGATCTGCTGCTCCTCGATGAGCCCGATAACCACCTCGACCTCGACCGCAAGACCATGCTCGAACAGGTCATTCGCCAGTTCGCCGGCTGCGTCGTCGTCATCTCCCACGATCGCTACCTGCTCGATGAAGTCGCGAACGTCATCTGCGAACTGGACTATTCCCGCGAGAGCGGCATCGTCCTCCGCCGCTGGGAAGGCAACTACACCAGCTACGTCAGCCAGAAGGAACTCGCGCTTCTGCGGCAGCAGCAGGACTTCGTTGCCCAGCAGAAAGAGGTCGCCCGCCTCGAAGCCGCCATCGCCCGCTTCAAGCTCTGGGCCTCGATTGTCATCGATGAACGCCACATCAAGCAGGCCCGCAACAAGCAACGGCAGATCGATTCGATGGACAAGGTTGAACGCCCTGTGCTCGAACGCCGCAAGATGCGCCTCGCCTTCCGTCCCTCGGGCCGCGGCGGCACGAAGACGCTCGAACTGCGCGACCTCGCCAAGGCTTTCGGCGAGAAAGTCATCCTCGAAAGCGCTAGCGACACCATCCTCAACGGCGAGCGCATCGGTATCGTCGGTCCGAATGGCGCCGGAAAGTCAGTGCTGCTCAAGCTCATCCTCGGCCAACTTCCGGCTGATTCCGGCGAGGTCTGGACAGGCCCGAGCGTGAAAACCGGCTACTACGCCCAGGAACACGAAACCCTCAACATGCGCCAGACCCCGGTCGAAGCCATCCGCGAAGTCAAGCCGATGTACGAAGGCGAAGCCGTCGCCCAGCTCCAGCGATTTCTCCTGCCCTACGACGCCTGCTCGCAGCCGATCGCGAAGCTCAGCGGCGGCGAAAAGTCGCGCGTGCAGCTCGCCCGCTTGATGCAGCTGGGGGCAAACTGCCTCGTCCTCGATGAACCCACGAACAACCTCGACATTCCCGCTGCCGAAGTCCTCGAAGAGTCACTCGAAGCCTTCCCCGGTACCGTCATCGTCGTCTCTCACGACCGCTATCTGCTGGACCGCCTGGTCGATCGGGTGATCGAAGTACGCGACGGCCAGATCCGCAGCTTCGAAGGTGGCTACAGCTACTACCTCGAAAAGATTAGCGCCCCACCCGTAGCCGACACCGTCTCGGAGGCAAAGGCCGGCGAACGCGCAAAGCAGACCTTCGCTACAAAGCGCCGCCGCGGCTAAACCCAAATCCACTGAACCGCGAGCGTCAGCGACCGGCCAAGTCCCCTCCAGCGCAGCGCAGAGGGCCGTGAAACCTCACCCCAATTACAGCAAACAGCGCTCCCCCTTGCCGAACTTGCGACAGAGGGGGCTGGGGGGTGAGGGCTACTCCTTCCGCATCACCGACACCGCGTACCCGCCGCCCTCAACCCACGGCTCTCTATCCCACGTGCTGAACCGCTCGAACAGCTCAAGTCCCGCGCCTCTGGCCAGCTCATCGAACCGGGAGACCCCAAGTTGGCCGGGCCGCAACTGAAAACCCGCCATCAGCAGCCCGCCCGGGTTCAAGTGCCGCGCGAGATTCTCCAGGACACGACCTTCCGTACCTGGAGTCACGAAGATCATCGACATTCCCCGCCATCACCACCGCATCGAACGTCCGGCCGAGGTCGACCGTCTCGAGGTCCGCGACGTGCCATTCCATCTCCGGTGCCTTCCGTTGCCCGGTTGCGAGCATGACCGGATCCAGGTCAACGCCCACCACATCCAAGCCTCGTCGCGCTAGCTCGCGCGCCACCCGACCAGTTCCGCACCCGGCATCAAGCACCGACTTCACGTCATAGCCCGAAACAAAGTTCGCCTCGCCATGCACATCTTCGCCCGCCGCCGCCCGGCGCTCGTACGGTTCGTCATACGCATCGCCGTCTCGCGAGCGCGTCGCCAACCAGGGGTTCACAGGTTGCGTCATGTCCCAGAGTCTATCGGACAAGCAGAACGGGAGCCCATTCGGGCTCCCGTTCGTCGTCTCTTGACTCCCCTCTCCCAGACGTGGGAGAGGGGCAGGGGGTGAGGGCTGGTTCGCCGCCGACGCAATGTCCGCCGCTCCGTTCCCGTTACTTCACCTCCGCAAAAGCCCGCATTGCTGCCGGGACTCGTACACTCAATCAGTGGCCCCCTCGCACGGTCCCGCGGGGCAAGAAAGCCCCCTTCTCGGCACCAAGTTCCACATCCCGGCGATGAGGCCACGCCAGGTGAGGCGGAAGCGTCTCCTCGACAAGATGGAGCGAGGCGCTGGCGGCAAGCTCATCCTGGTTTCAGCCCCTCCCGGGTTCGGCAAGACTTCGCTCCTCGCCGAATGGGCTGCAAGCCTGCCGCCTGATCGCAGCATCGCCTGGCTCTCCCTGGACCACGCCGACGACCACCCAGTGACCTTCTGGAAGTACGTCGTCAGCGCTCTCTCCATGGTGCGGCCAACGATCGGAAGCTGCGGCGCCCTTGAACTGCTCGAAGGTCCTCAGCCGACGCCTACCGAAGCCGCCCTCTCCCTGGTGCTCAACGAAGTCGCAGCCGCGCCGGGGACGCTCTGGCTCGTCCTCGATGACTATCACGTCATTGAAACAGCCAGCATCGAAAGCGGTATGACCTTCGTGCTCGAACACCTGCCGCCGCAGATGCACGTCATTCTCGCCAGCCGTGTGGATCCCGCGTTGCCGCTTCCCCGTTTTCGGGCGCGCGGCGAACTGACCGAAATTCGCGCAGAGGACCTTCGCCTCACGACAGAAGAAGCAGACGCATTCCTCAACGAACTCATGGGCCTGGGCCTCGACAATGACGATGTCGCCCGTCTTGAGACCAGGACCGAAGGTTGGGCGGGCGCCCTCCAACTCGCCGCCCTGTCGCTGCAGGGTCGCCCCGAAGCCAGTGAGTTCATCCGTGCCTTCTCCGGCGACGACCGCTACATCGTTGACTACCTCGTCGAAGAAGTACTGCAGCGCCAACCCGCGCCAGTTCGCGACTTTCTCCTGAAAACATCGATCCTCGAGCGGCTTTCCGCCTCGCTCTGCGATGCAGTGACCGGGACAGGTGACGGACGGAGCATGCTCGACCGGCTGGAGCGGGCCAACCTCTTCGTCGTGCCGCTCGACGATCAGCGCCGCTGGTTCCGCTACCACCAGCTATTCGCCGACGTCCTGCAGGCGCAGCTGACGGAACAGTTCCCTGGCGAGGTGGCCAAACTCCACGCCCGCGCCAGCGACTGGTACGCCGCCAACCTCGAGCCGGACCGTGCCATCCGCCACGCCCTCGATGCGCGTGACTTCCCGAGGGCAGCTGCCGTTGTTGAACGCGAGGCGGAGTCCGTCCAGCGCCGCCATCACCCTGACCGCCTGATCGATTGGCTCAAGGCAATCCCGGACAGCGTGATTAAGACCATGCCCGTGCTCAGCACCTATTACGGACACGCCCTCCAGGGTATGGGCGACATGGAAGGCTCGGCCGCCCGCCTCGCGGACGCTCAGCGCGCCCTGTCCGAGTTGCCGAGCAAGGCGGTGGTGCACGACCAACGCAGCTTCGAAATGCTGCCTGCCCTCATCGCGACTGGGCAAGGGTTCCTCTCCATGGTGGCGCGCGATGGCCCAGCCACTATCGCCCATGCCACCAGGGCCCTCGACCTGTTTGCTTCCGATGAGCACCACTGGCGCGGAACCGCCGTCGCACTCCTTGGCCTCGCGCGTTGGATCGACGGTGACCTCGAAGCGGCCGAACGCTTCCAAAGCGAAGCCCTGGCTTGCTTCATTCGGTCTGGCGATACCGGACTTTCCATCACCTCGTCGTATCACGCGGCCGAACTGCTGAAAGCTCGCGGTCGCCTCACTGCTGCCAAACAAAGGCTCGAAGACACCCTCGAGTACCTGGATACACACGGCGGAGCCGCCCGCGGGGCCGCGAATCTTCTTCTCGGCCTCGCCGACCTTTCCTGCGAGCGCAACGACCTCGCCGGTGCTGCCGCCCACCTCGCGAGTGCCGATCGGCTGGGGATCTTCCCGCCGCGCACCCCTTTTCGGCGCCTCTTGGGCGAAGCTCGACTCCGCCAATGCGAAGGCGACCCGGAACAGGCAGTGGCGATCCTCAACCAGGCCGAGCGGCTCCAGATTCGCGGCGCCGTACCCGATTTCCGACCCCTGGCCGCGTGGCGGACACGCCTCTGGGTCGAACAAGGCCGCGTGGCCGATGCGCTCGATTGGGCGCGGAAGCAGGGCATTTCGGCCGAGGACGAGCTCCATTACGCGCGCGAGTACGATCACATCACGCTCGCCCGCATCCTCCTCGCCCAGCGCGGGGCTGGCGATGTCGCTGCCGCGAACGCCCTGCTCGAACGCCTCCTTGAAGCGGCCGAAAGTGGTGGACGACATGGTACTGCCCTCGAAATCCGCCTCCTCCTTGCGGTCGCCCATGCCGCGGAGGGCGACACTGAGGGCGCGCTAGAGGCTCTCGAACCGGCGTTGCGCGCAGCTGAACCAGAGGGCTACGTGCGGGTCTTCCTCGAGGCAGGGACTGCCATGCCCGTCCTCCTGCGCCTCGCTGCAGAGCGCGGCGTCTCGCCGGAGTACTGTCGGCGGCTCCTTGGCGAGACATCTGGCAATCGTCTGGCTGCGACTTCCCGGGCGCACACACCCGACGCCCTGAGCGAGCGCGAGCTCGATGTCCTTCGGCTCCTCGCTACCGAATTGTCCGGACCGCAAATCGCCGCGGAACTCGTGGTTTCGCTGAACACGCTGCGCACCCACACCAAAAACATCTACGGAAAGCTCGAAGTGAACAGCCGCCGTGCTGCAGTCCGGCGAGCAACCGAACTCGGGCTGTTGTAAGTCGCGCCTTCGCCGCCAAACAATCACCACATCAATCACCACACGTGGTGATGCTGCCTCACATCGTCCATCCCTACCTTGGCTTTAGCACACCGAAAGCCCCGGGGATGAACCGATGGAACGAGCCGACAAGCCCTCAGCCAACCGCTACCAGATCCGCGTACGCGGTCGCCTGGAGAATCGCTGGGCGGCTCAGTTCGACGGGATGACGCTCTCCCATGAGACATCCGGGACCACCCTCCTCGAGGGCCTGATAGCAGACCAGGCGGCCCTCCACGCGATCCTGCGCCGCATCCGCGACCTCGGCCTCGAGCTCCTCTCGGTCTCCCGCAGTCCTCCGTAAATGCCACTTCACTCACTCCCGACCACCACCGCCCAACCAAATCTAAGGAGACTCAAAATGGCAACGAAAACCACGACCAGCGCCGCTGACTGGGACGAGAAAACCCGGAAGGCGATGCTCGTAACTGGCGTCCTCTTCATCCTCACTTTTGTCACGTCCATTCCCGCCCTGCTTCTCTACGGGCCTGTCCTCGACAACGCGAACTACGTCCTCAGTGGCGGCCACGACACACGAATCGCGTTCGGCGCGTTCCTCGAACTGGCGCTCGTCGTCGCCAACGCCGGAACGGCCATCGCGCTGTACCCGGTAGTCAGGCGCTACACCGAAACCGTCGCAATCGGCTATGTCGCAAGCCGGTTGTTCGAATCGATGATGATTGCCCTCGGCATCCTCAGCTTGCTCACCGTCGTTACCCTCCGCCAAGACGTCGGCGGAGCCAACGCAACTGACCCCAACACCCTCACCGCCATCGCCAACGCTCTTGTCGCCTTCCACGATTGGACCTTCCTTATCGGCCCCGCCTTCTGCGCCGGCTTCGGCAACGGCATCCTCCTCGGCTACATGATGTACAAGTCCGGCCTGATGCCTCGCCGCCTCGCCCTTATCGGCCTGGTCGGCGGCCCGATGGCGGTTGGGACTGCAATCGCGGTGCTGTTCGGAGCCTACGAGCAGGTTTCCCCCATCAGCTTCTTCTTCACCGTGCCGGAAATCATCTGGGAAGCGACCTTCGGCATCTTCCTGACCGTGAAGGCGCTCCGCCTCGCTCGTTCGAACCGCCGTAGCAACCTTCCGGCGCGAGACAACGAACCCACTTCCGCCTCCCGGGCCGCGAGCGCTACCAGCCTCTAAGTCCCCGACACCCGTCCCACCAATACGCGGCCGCCGGATCACCCGGCGGCCGTTTTTATCCAGACACCAGACAAAGGTACTCAATATGAATGCATTCGAATTCGTCGCGCGGAGCGCGGCCATGGGAATCGCCGGCTCAGCGGCCATCGATGCCTGGGCTCTCTTCTTGCGGCGGACTTTCCACATCTCCAGCCTCGACTACCGTCTCCTCGGGCGCTGGATTGGCAACTTCCGGAGGGGGACGTTCTTCCACCAGCGGATCGCCGCTGCGGCGCCCGTCAGGGGCGAACTCGTGCTTGGCTGGTTGGCCCATTACTCCATCGGAATCGGCTTCGCCGCTGTCCTGCTGCTCCTCGCCGGCGACGATTGGGCCGATTCTCCAACGGTTCTGCCGGCGCTGCTGGTTGGCATTGGCACAATCGCGGCCCCGTGGCTCGTCATGCAACCAGCCTTCGGCGCGGGGATCGCCGGCTCGAAGACGCCGCGGCCGTGGGCAGGCCGCCTCCGCAACCTCGGTACCCACACAGTGTTCGGGTTGGGGCTGTTCGTCTCGGCTTTAGGGCTGGCAGCCCTTTGACGATGGAGGATTGTTTGCCCCTCGCATTGGACCAAAAACGCGAAGAAGCCGGCCAATTGGCCGGCTTCTTCAATTTCAAACAAGAACTCCCGCTTCGCTCCCCTCTCCCAGACTTGGGAGAGGGGCCGGGGGTGAGGGAATGACTAATTCAATCGCTCGAAAATCGTCGCGATGCCCTGCCCGCCGCCGATGCACAGGCTGACGATGCCGAAGCGGCCGCCGGTGCGCTCGAGCTCATGCATGAGCTTCACCGTCAGGATCGCGCCCGTCGCGCCGACCGGGTGTCCGAGGGCGATTGCGCCGCCGTTCGGGTTCACCTTGTCCGGGTCGAGCGAAAGCTCACTCGCGCAGGCGCACGAAACGCTGGCGAAAGCCTCGTTGAGCTCGATCACGTCGATCTGGCTCATAGTCATCTGCGCCCTGGCGAGGACCTTGTTGATCGCCGGGATCGGGCCGCTGCCCATGATCGCCGGCTCAACGCCAGCCTCGGCGCGAGCGACGATGCGCATGCGCGGGGTCGCGCCCAGTTCCTTCGCCTTCGTGGCGCTCATCAGCGTCAGCGCGGCAGCGCCGTCGTTGATGCCGCTGGCGTTGCCGGCCGTTACTACTCCGCCTTCTTTAAAGGCAGGGCGAAGCTTCGAAAGCGCTTCAGCGGTCGTTGCGCGCGGATACTCGTCGACGTCGAAGACCTTCTCTTCGCGGCCGACTTTCACCGTCAGCGGAGCGATTTGCTCCTTGAAGCGGCCCGAATCGATCGCCGCGATCGCCCGGCGCTGGCTCTCGGCCGAGAACTCGTCCTGGGCCACGCGGCTGACTTCGAACTGCTCGGCCAGGTTCTCCGCCGTGATGCCCATGTGATAGCCCTTAAACGGGTCGCTGAGCAGGTGGATGATGCCGTCTTCGATGCTGTCGTGGCCAAGCCGATATCCACTGCGTGCCTTGCGCAGGTAGAACGGCATCCGCGTCATGTTCTCGGCGCCGCCGGCAATCACAACATCAGCGTCGCCGCTCTGGATGAGGCGCGAGGCGGTATTCACCGCTTCGAGGCCCGAACCGCAGATGCGATTCACGTTCATTGCCGGCGTTCCGACGGGCAGGCCTGCCTTCACCGTCGAGTGGCGCGAGAGGTACGCGTCTTCCGCCACCTGACCGACGATGCCCATGATCACCTGGTCGACATTTTCCGGGTCGATTCCCGAACGAACGTAGGCTTCGCGAATAACATGAGCACCGAGATCCGAAGCGGGAACATCGGCGAGGGAGCCCTGGAACTTGCCGATGGCAGTCCGGACGCCGCTGGTAATGACGACATCTTCCATTGTCTTAATCCTGTAGTGCGGGAATGCCGGAGTGCCGGTGTCACTGGCCTCGGGGCTGCACGGTTGCAATATTGTACGGAGTCTGAGAACCCCATGCCAGTGGATAGCAGCGCAGGCAGCGATAGCGCCGGCCTATGGCTGTACGCCCCGTCAAAGGCGCGACTGACAAGGAGCGCTGGGGATTGCATCGAACGTTCGCGGGCCGCGGTAAGGTTCTTGAGCGTTGCACTATCATTCCGCCGTGCAACCCGACCACTTCGAACGCCTCGCCCAACTCGGCAACTTTCCCGGAGTTGAAATCAGCACGTCCTACGGAACGCCCGCGCTCAAGGTGAAAAAGAAACTCATCGCCCGCATGAAAGAAGACGGCGAAACCGTCGTCATCCCGACAAGCAGCATCGACGAGAAAGAGTTCCTCATCGCCACCGAACCAGAGGTCTACTTCCAGACCGACCATTACCGCGCTTGGCCGCACGTCCTAGTCCGTCTCCCCATCGTCACTGACGCCCGCCTCCGCGAAATGCTCGAAGCGGCCTGGCGCCGGGAAGCACCGAAGAAACTGCTGAACGAATACCAAGGAACTTAGGCTGCGCCTGCGTCTGAGGACCGCTTTGGACGGCTGAAACCTCAGGCGCCTTTTGACTCCCCTCTCCCAGACTTGGGAGAGGGGTTGGGGGTGAGGGCCTTAGTCGAACGCGGTCGCGCTGTTCCAAAAGCCACTGGGGTTCGAAACCTGGGCTGTCGACCCTTCATTTAGGTTGACGCGGCGCATTCTCTCGCCTCCTCACGCGCGGTTAAGAAGTTTCCGCTGCCCTGTAAGGATCCAACGTTTCGCCGGTCTAAGAGGTGGGTATTCCTCCCCAGGTTTTTGGTAGGCCCGGCGAATCGTCCCAAATTCGCCGGGTCTGCCCCCAACTCTAGCGGCTCATTCTTTCGAGATTGGTGAATTGAGGGTCAGCCGGAAGTGCCCCCGAGCCTCGCCGTCGAACGCGCGAAGGTCACCACCCATGCGCCTCGCCAGCTCGCGCGAGAGGTACATCCCGATTCCGACCCCTCCCACATGCGACGTCTGCTGAAGCCGGTTGAACCGGCTGAACACAAGGTCGCTTTCACCCTTCGGTACGCCCGGCCCTTTGTCGTATACATCGATCTCCATCTGGCGCCCGCGATTCTCGATGCTCACGTTCACCGGTGAGCCATCGCCCGAATACTTAAACGCGTTATCTACCAGGTTGCGGAGCACGATCGAGAGCCGGGCGCTATCGGCCACCACCACGCCGGTGATTTCTGTCTCCATTGAAACTTCGACAGAGCGTGAGCCCCGGTGCCGAGCAGTGATGTCGATTGCGTCCTGCAGCAGGGGGCCGATTGCCACCGGTTGCAGGTTCAGTCGCAGGCGGTTCGCGTCCAGCCGGCTCAGATCGAGTAATTCCGCCACCAGCGCATCTGCCCGCAAGGCAGCCACGTGAACCTCACGGGCTGAGTCCGCAAGATCTTCATCGCCTGTCTCGACTGCCTGCGCCTCCAGCATCTCCGCCGAGAGCGAGATGATCGAGAGTGGATTGCGAAGCTCATGCGAGGCGAGATTCACCATCTCTTCCCGCGCTTCCGACAGTTCTTCAGCGACCGCCAGCTTGCTGCGCAGACTTCGAAGGCGCCGCAATCCGAAAATGAGCAACACGGCGAAGATGCCGGCCGCCGACACCGAAGTGAGCGCGAGCGAGAGTCGCTCTTTCTGATGGAGCGTGGAGAAGCGATTCGAGGTCAACCTGGATTCTTCCCCGAAGAAGGCCTCCGCTGCAGAACCGAGTTCCGCATTCGCCGTGTTCGAACGTTCGCTGATTGTGGGTGTCAGGGTCGAATCTCGGATCGCCTCGATGGTCGGCTGCAGGACCTCGAGGTAATGCTCCGTCGCGGCAATCAGCGCCACAGCGGATTCTGACAACGCTGGCTCAGTCCCAGCCAACGCCGAGAGCGCGTTGGCTTTTCGCTGTGTATCCGAGAGGTCCCCCTGAACCTCGATCGAAATGCGCGGGTCGGGAGCGTTTGCGAAGGCTCCCGAGAGTTCATAGTGCCGCACGGTGGTCCGGAGAGCTGTTGTTGACCGCGTCAGTTCGCCGGCTGCGTCCCGCACAGGTGTGATGCGCATAATGCGGTCGGTTTCGACCTCGGTCAGGAGCAGGCCAAGCAGCGGCAGACCGGCAAACACGATGATCGCGAATGCCAGTGCTGGGAGTCGAACCCATGGTGATGCTGCCAGGTTCGGCTTCAGAGGCCCTCCGTCCGAGGGGATACTAACCTGTGGAATTGGTGGTCGGCGTTAGGGTTAACCCCGCTTTCCCCCGGTAGAGTGAAACGCATTCGCGAAATTACACGGTGCTGAAATTCAGCCCGCGAGCACTCTCCTGACCTCCCTAAGGTCCTCGCAAACATGAGTGGCGCCCGCCGCACGAAGTTCGGCCTCGCTCACCGAACCGAGCACCCCAATCACCAACGAGAGACCTGCCGCCGCGCCGCATTCCATGTCCACAGGGCTGTCTCCCACCATTGCCGCCGCCGTTGCAACTCCGTCGATGCGACGCAGCGCCTCATCCGCAATGCGCGGGTCGGGCTTCCGAAACGCAGTAGAGTCATGCCCAAGCACGACTTCGAAGTGTTCCGAAAGGGCGAGCCCATCCAGCACCGCGCGCGCCAGCGACTCGACTTTGTGCGTCACCAGCGCGAGCCGCACTCCCTCCTCGCGCAGCCCACGGACCAACTCGTCTGCGCCGGCCCTTGGCCGAACCCGCTCGGCTGCACGCTCGTGGTAGATGCGGACATAACTGGCATAGATTTCTTCGGCTTCGGTCACCGAAATGGCGAGTTCTATCTCCAGCCGCGGTTTGAATAGCTCGCCCTGGAGAATTGAGTCCGGTCGAAGTCGATGCCCGTGCTCGGACGCCGCATCGACCAGCAGCGATACCGCAATCGTGTCTTCGTGAAGCGTGCCGTCGAGGTCGAACAACACCGAGGTAATCCGTCCGTGGCGCTCGTTCGTGGTCATGCCGTGAGGATAGCCGAGGCGTCTTTCCCGGGCTTGATCCCGCGCGCGCCTTACGCGGGTAAACTGAATCAAATGCCTGAATTGATCGGCCACGAAGGAATCCTGCGTGAACTCCAGGCGCTCGCTATGAGCGATGAGCCGCCGCACGCGGTCCTTTTCGCAGGCCCGGAAGGGGTCGGCCGGACCGCCCTGGCAGTCGAATACGCCAGGCTCCTCAACTGCGAGCGCCTGCATCCGCCGGTTACGGCTGGCGCCTCGCTCTTCGGCGATGACCTCCCCCCGCCGTCCGCTTTGAACTCGCCAGCGCCATGCGGCGAATGCCGCCCCTGCCGCCTGATCGAAGAAGGCGCCCACCCCGATGTGATGACCCTTGGGCCTGGCGATTCCCTTTGCCGCCCCCGAGATGGCGAAAGCCACCCGAAGCACCCGGATTCCCGGGATATTCGCATCTGCCAGGTGCGCGGCCTCATCGACCTCGCCTCGCGCTTTCCCTTTGAGGCCCGCCACCGGCTCGTCATCATCGACCCCGCCGACCGGCTCTACCGAAACGGTGCCGCAGCCCACACCATCCTGAAAACGCTCGAAGAGCCACCGGGCCACACGGTCTTTTGCCTCGTCACGGCCGCCCCGGAAGATATGCTCGAAACCATCATCTCCCGCTGCCGCCGCATCGATGTTCGTCCCGTCCCTCGCGCCGTCATCGAAGCCGGTCTTGTCGCTCGCGGAGCTGAGCCGGCCCTCGCAGCCAGAGCCGCCGAAGCCAGTCGCGGCAGCCCGGGCAAGGCCATCCAGTTCGTCGCCCAGCCAGACCTCATGGGCGACCGCGGCCGCCTGCTGGAGCGCTGTGCCCGTGTCGCCTCCGAGGGCATCGGCGACCGCTTCCGCTATGCCGGCGATGTCGCCGAACGTTGGCGCAAAGACCGACTCGCCGTCCTTATCGAAATCGACGCCTGGGAAGCGTTCTGGGAAGAGCGCCTGCGCAACGGCGCCTCCGAAGGCGAATCCAACGAAGCACTTGCCGGATTCCTTGAAGCGCTGAACGCGATTCGCCAGGTGCGCGAAGATCTCCAGACCAACGTCATCCCCCGGTCCGCTTTCGAACTCATGCTCCTGAGCTTCCCCCGCGTTACACTGGCTGTTAGCCCCGAGGAAGAACCGGTGGCATATGCCTGAAGAATTGCCCCGCGTTGCCGGCGTACGCTTTCGAAATGCCGGAAAGATTTTCTATTTCCACACCGCCGGGATGCGACTCGAGCCCGGTGAATTCGTCGTGGTCGAAACCGTCCGCGGCCCTGAGATCGCCAAGGTAGTCATCGCCCCGGACCAGGTCGTCGTCAACGAAATGGGTCGCGAAGAACTTAAGCCCATCCTCCGCCTGGCCACAGAAGGCGACATTCGCAAGGCCGACCAACTGAAACAACAGGCGGAGGAACTGCTCCCCGAGGCCCGTCGCCTCGGCGAGGAGCTGCGATTTCCCGCCCACCTCGATGCCGCCGAGTTCACCCTCGACGGACGACGCCTGACCTTCGCCTTCACCAGCGAAGAGCGCATCGACTACCGCGATTTCATCAAGCGCGCCGGTGACCGCTTCCACGCTCGCGTGGACATGCGCCAGATGGGTGCACGCGACCGTGCCAAGCTTGCCGGCGGCTACGGGATCTGTGGCCGCGAACTCTGCTGCTCGAGCTGGCTCACGACCTTCCCTTCCATCTCCATCCGCATGGCGAAGGAGCAGGAACTCCCGCTGAATCCGCAGAAAATCAGCGGCCTCTGCGGCCGCCTGCTCTGCTGCCTGAGCTACGAGGAAGAAGGCTACAAGGAGATGCGGAAGTCGCTGCCCAAGCTTGGCCAGCGCTGCAGCACTCCCGGCGGCGAAGGCAAGGTCATTGGCATCAACATCCTTCGCCGTTCCGTCACGCTCTACGCCGATGGCCAGCGGATCGAAATCCAGGACCGCGAACTCGGCACCGTCGTCCGATGGGATACCACCAGCAAGAGCGGCGACCCGCCACCGAGTATCTCCCGCGTGGACGCCATTGCCCAGGGAATGATCGAAGAAACCGAAGAAGATCGCGTCATTGCCGCCCGCGTCGGCGCCGAACCCGACTGGCTCGACGAACAGCCCACGACCTTCGATCCCGGACCGGGCCGTGGCCGCCTCCCCGGTGGAGGTCCTCGGAAGAACGTCCCTGCGCGCCCCCCTCGAGCCCCTCGTCCCCTTCGACGCGAACCAGCCCCGCAGGATCGTCCCCAGGGCGGCGGTCAGGAAAGCCGCCCACCCCGCGGCGGCGCTCGCAACCCCCAGCAGGGAGATCAGCAACAGCCGGTCCGAGAACAGCGTCCCCGTCCCGAACGTCGCCCTCAGGGACAGCAACCGGCACCTTCGAATCTCGGTGAAGGTCGCGTTTTCCGCCGCGGCGGCACAGGACCGGCTCAGCCTCCGCGCCAGCAACCGCCAGCCAACGAGAATCGGCCTGAGAACAGTTCGGAAGCGCCCAACTCTGACCAACCCCAACGCTCCGGCCGCCGTCGAAACCGGCGCCGAGGTGGTGGTGGTGGCGGCGGATCAAATCAGCCCAACCCGCCGTCCGAATGACAGCCCTATCCGTCTGACTTCTATTCCGGGCCGCCTCAACGGCAGGCAGGGCTCAGCGGCTCAAAATTCCCCGGCGTAAATGTTTCCGTCGCTTCATCGAATATCACCTGCACCTCGGAAATGTGCGTCTCCACCATCCACCGTCCCCCGCCCATGTAATACAGATGTACTGCGAATGGCCACTTCTCCGGCGCCGGCGGAAGGTCCACGCATTCCTGGAAGGTCAGGCCCGAGGGCAGGCGCGCGCCCGCCGCCAGCTTGAGCACGGCAAGGTCGCTGAACCGCGGGAGGACCGGAGCAGATGACGAGGTTGGCGTCGGCGTCGGCGTCGGCGTCGGCTGAACTGGGTTGCCTGGCGCACTTGTCGCACCGACTGTCGCGCTTTCGGTACTGCTGCGGCGGTCGGTGCGGCCGCAACGTTCGTGGGTTGGGCGACGGCAGCAGGCGAAGGACGCTGGCGTCAGCGAAGGGCGGGTGGCCGTCGGCAAGCCCGGCGAAAGCGTGACGCTCGGCGCGGTCGCCACGTCTGCCCGCTCAGGCGTCGGATCACTGTCTCCTGATAGAGCAAACCACAAGCCCGTCGATGCGAGCGTCGCTGCTGTAGCCACTCCAACCAACCGAGCTGGGCCGATCGTCACGATTCGCATCATTGGCAAGCGTAGCTGATTGCGCCGCCCGTCCTACCGTCGATCAAAAGCGATCGGCAGTTCCCGCACCCCTCGCATGATGAACGTGGGCACCCGTGGCAATACTCGATCATCCGTGCGCCTGAAGTTCGTCGCGCGCGTCAGCAACTCCTCGATGGCGATCTTCGCCTCAAGCCGCGCTAACGGTGCGCCAAGACAGAAATGGATGCCCATCCCGAACGAAAGGTGTCGGTTCGGTGTTCGCGTGATGTCGAACGTCAACGGGTCAGGGAACTGCTCGGGGTCGCGGTTCGCGGCCGCCAACCAGACCACCATCTGCTGACCTTTTTCCAGTTGCTTCCCGCGGAACTCCTGGTCATTCACTGCCCGCCGCACCGTCGCCTGCACAGGCGAACTGATCCGCAGGACTTCTTCCAGCGCGCTCGGGATGAGGGAGTGATCGGCCTCAACCCGCGCGAACTGCTCAGGATGCGCCATGAACTCTTGCATCGCGTTGCCGATGAGGTTTGTCGTGGTCTCGTTCCCGGCGACGAGGAGCAGGATCAGCATCTGCAAGAGCTCATCGAAGTTCAGCTTTTCGCCGTCCATTTCAGCCTGGACAAGGCCACTGATGAGGTCGCTTCGCGGGTTTGCACGCCGCTCGTCGCACAGTTTCCCGAAGTACTCCCGCATCTCTTCGAAGGTTTCCTCGCGCACTCCCTGTCCCCCGGCGGGGCCACCCAGGGTCGCCACAACCTCGTCCGACCAGCGCCGGAAGTCTGCCCGCTTCTCGGGTTCTACGCCGAGGATCTCGGCGATAGCGATGACAGGCAGAGGGTACGTCAGTGTCTCCACGAGGTCGCACTCGCCGCGGCCCATCACAGGGTCAAGCAATTCTCCGGCAATCTGGCGAAGGCGAGGTTCGAGCTGTTCAACCATCTTCGGTGTAAACGCCTGGTTCACCAGCGCCCGAAGCCGCGTATGTCGTGGTGGGTCGGAGCCGAGCATGCCGGGAGGGGGCGCCTCAGGGTCCTGCATCGGCCCCATCGAGGACCACGCGGCGTTGTCTCGCAGAATCGCCAGGCATTCGTCGTACTTGAACGCCATCCATATGCCCATGTTCGGCACGAAGAGCGGGCTCATCTGCCGCCCCATCTCGTAGAACGGGAATGGATTTTCGAGGAACGCGGGATCCCCAATATTCGGTGCTGTAACCATCGATCTGACTCCTGATGCTCGCGGCCCCAATCCGCATCAAAAAACTGTAGCAGATTTCCGAACCCGATTCGGTTACAGCTCTACAGCTTCGTTCCCATCGTTTCGAGAATCCCCGCCAGTTCGGCCGGTCGTCGCGAAGGAATCGGGTGTCCCACCCCTTCGACCGTATGCAGCCGGGCCTGCGGCAGCGATGCGAGCATCTCCGCCGCGACCTCTGCCGGCAGCACGTTGCTTTCACTGCCGCGAACCACCACCGCCTCGCAAGTAATTGCTTCCCAGAGTCCACGAAGGTCCGCCCGGGTAGCGATGCCCGCCGCCAGCAAGTCGCGGAAGTGCCTCGATATCGCCGGGTCGAACCAGCGTGAGCCATGCTCAACGCCAGCAACCCAACTGGCGATGCCGGACGATCCGGTGGTCTGCGTCGGATGTGGGTACGCATCGATCACCGCGACAGCGGCGATCCGATCCGGGAGTGCTGCCGCCGTCATGATGGCCACGCCTCCGCCCATAGAAAAACCTGCAAGCACGCAGCGTTCTATCTCCAGAGCTTCAAGCGCCACCGCCAGGTCGGCGAAATGCATGTCCACGGCGTACGCCTCACCGGGATCCCAGTCGCTCTCACCATGCCCGCGAGCATCGAAGGCGATCAACCGCCGTCCGGAGATGTGCGAAGCAGTCTGATGCCAGTCGCGGCTCGATCCCGTTATCCCGTGCAACAGCACGATGGGGAGACCCGCTGCTCCCGGGTTCCACTCCCGCCACGCAAGTTCCAGCCCCGCGCCGCGCACGCGCTGCAGCGGTGGCAGGTTTAGATCCAGGGCAGCGTTCACCGTCCGACTCTAGGCAGATCGACGAATAGAGCGCTACTTCGCGTCGAAAGCCAGCGGCAGTTCACGCGCCCCTCGCAGGATGAACATCGGTTGCCGCTTGATCGGCCCTGTCTCCGTCCGCCGGAAGTTCTTGGCCCGCTTCAGCAGCTCTTCGAGCGCGATCTTCGATTCAAGCCGCGCCAGCGGCGCGCCGAGACAAAAGTGGATGCCCATCCCAAACGCGAGGTGCCGGTTGGGCGTCCGTCGCACGTCAAACGTGCCCGGATTCTCGAACACGGCCGGGTCGCGGTTCGCCGCCGCCAGAAAGACCGTCATCGCCTGGCCGGCGGTGACCTGCTTGCCCCGGAATTCAAGGTCCCGCGAGGCTCGCCGCACCGTCGCCTGCACCGGCGAGTTGAATCGCAGCACTTCTTCGATGGCCGAAGGCAGCAGGCTCATGTCCGCTTCCACCAGTGCGAGCTGGTCGGGATGCTCCATGAACTCCAGCAAGGCGTTGCCAATCAGGTTCGTCGTTGTCTCGTTGCCTGCCACCAGCAGCAAGACGAGCATCTGGAATAACTCGTTGAAGCTGAGCTTCTCGCCCTCGATCTCCGCCTGTACCAGTCCGCTGATCAGGTCCTCGCGCGGGTTCTTTCGGCGCTCGTCGCACATCCGCTCGAAGTAGTCGCGCATCTCCTCAAAGGCGCCGCCAGCCGAGTCACGGTAATTCGCATCCGGATTGCCTCCGACGAACGAATCCGACCAGCGCTTGAAGTCAGCACGGTGCGCCGGATCCACGCCGAGAATCTCCGCGATGACGATTACCGGCAGCGGGTAGGTCAGCGCTTCGACGATGTCGCACTGGCCGTTCTCGATGATCGGGTCGAGCAACTCCGCTGCGATCTCGCGGAATCGTGGCTCCATCTGTTCGACCATTCGCGGCGTGAAAGCCTGGCTCACGAGACCGCGAAGCCGCGTGTGCTTCGGCGGGTTCACGCTCAGCATGCTAAGCCCGCCCGATTCGTCTCCCGGCGCCCCAAACCCAGACGGCCACGTCGTGTGGTCTTTGAGGATCTCGTTGCATTCGTCCCAGTTAAACGCCATCCACATGCCAGCGGAGCCCATCAACATCGGGCTTACCTGGCGCCCCATTTCGTAGAAGGGGTAGGGATTTTCCAAGAACGCCGGGTCGGCCATTGGTGCAAAAACCATCGGTCAGGCTCCTTTGCTGTACACCAGCGGTGGAAGCAAAGGATAGCCGATCCGAATGGCGTTCTTCGCGCCGATCAGCTTTGGTAGTCGAACCACCGCGCACGGCGAGCGGCCGCAAATTCAACCTTTTCCGCGGTCGTTTGTGGAGAGGGTGCAATGAACGTGCCCACGGGCCGGCCTGGCGTCGAGAAGAAGTCCACATCCACTCGCGCCACGCCGCTGCCGCCGAACTCGATGTAGCAGGAGCCAGTTCCGTCATATCCGGGTGGTGTTTCTTCCCCGCGCACACGCGCAATCAGTTGGTCTGCCACAACCCGGGCAGCACCCTCGGCGAACACTCCGTATGGTTTCGTGCCGCGCTCGGGCACTCGGCGTAAACTCCCGCGCATGCCTCACGAAATGCCCGCCCAGGGTCGCGCCTGGCCCGAACTACGCGAAGAAATGACCGCCATGCGCGGCACCGACCTGGACTGGAAGAACGGCCGCCACGGCGCCTACGTCTGGTACGCCAACGACGACCTTGGAGCACGTCCTCCGCGAAGCCTTCAGCATGTTCCTCGTCGAAAACGGCCTCGGCATGCGCGCCTTCCCCAGCATCGCCCGCATGGAGAACGAAGTCCTCGCGATGGTCCGCAGCCTCCTCCACGGCGATGACGAAACCGCCGGTATCTTCACCAGCGGTGGCACCGAAAGCATCTTTCTCGCCATCCACGCCATGCGCGAGTGGGCCCGCCACGAACGCCCCGGCATCGTCCGCCCCGAAATCGTCGCGCCGCACTCCGCCCATCCGGCGCTCAACAAGGCCGCCCACATGCTCGGCCTCACCGTGAAACGCGTTCCCGTCGGCGACGATTTCCGCGCAGACCCGGTCGCCCTCGAAGCAGCAATCAACCAGAACACCATCGGCATGTACGCGTCCGCGCCCACCTACTCGCTCGGACTCGTCGACCCCATCGAAGCACTCGGCCCGCTCGCGCAGAAACATGGCCTCTGGCTCCACGTCGACGCCTGCGTTGGCGGCATCCTCGGCGGTTTCGTCCGCGAATGCGGCTACGAAGTACCCTCCTTCGACTTCGCCATTCCCGGTGTCACTTCGATCTCGGCCGACATGCACAAGTCCGGATTCGCGGCCAAACCAGCGTCTACGGTCAGCTTCCGATCCCGCGCATACCGCGAATTCACCCGATATACCTTCGACGACTGGCCGAGCGGCATCTACTCCTCGCTCACGTTCACTGGCACGCGCCCCGGCGGTGCCATTGCGGCATCGTGGGCTGCCCTGAACTTCCTCGGACAATCCGGCTACAAAGAGCTGGCCGCGGCAAGCATGCGAGCAAGAGAAAAGACCGAGGCCGGCCTCACTGCCATCGAAGGGGTCAAGGTGCACGGTGCCCCCCAGCTCTACGCGTTCAGTTGGGCTGCCACGGGCGTCGATATGGGCGCTGTTGCCGCCGCCATGGGCAAGCGTGGCTTCATGTGCGGACAGACAACCAGCCCGAAGGGCATCCATTTCATGGCCACCCCGGTCCACGAAGCCGCCGCCGAGGCCTACGCCGCCGCAGCCGCCGAATCCATCCAGGAAGCCCGCACCACCGCCACCCCCACAAAAACAGCCGCCTACAACTAGTCACTTGAAAGAACCGCGAGCGTAAGCGACCGGCCACCGCCCCTCCAGGCCAACGGCCAAAGAGGGCCTTCAAGCCACGCCCCGAAAGCAACCCAACTCAACTCCCCTCTCCCAGACGTGGGAGAGGGGCGGGGGTGAGGGAAAACCGACGCAACCAGCCGGCTGTGGTCCGCTGTCCGAAGACCGAGTCGTAAGCGACTCCGCGCGAGCCACATCCACCGCAACCCACCACCATCCCAGCCAGCCAACACCCCTCTCCCGTCGTGGGAGAGGGGCAGGGGTGAGGGAAAACAGCTGCCAACCAGACTCCCCTCTCCATGCGCATGGAGAGGGGCCGGGGGTGAGGTAAGTCACTCCACCAGCGCCCGCAGCCGCTCCAGCCTCACATCCCACTGCCGTGAAATCTCATCGAGCCACGAACGCGCTTCGTCCACACGCTCCGTTCGGAGTTGCCAGAGTTGTTCGCGTCCCTTGCGGGTGCCCTCCACCAATCCCGCGCCCTCGAGCACGTGCAGATGCTTCGTGACCGCCTGTCGTGTGACCGTCTCGCCAGCGGAAAGCGCACTGATGGAGAGTGGCTGGTTCTCGCCCAGGCGCGACACGATCCGAAGCCGTGTTTCGTCCCCCAGCGCTGCGAAAACGGGTGCCCGGTCGGCAAGCGCACTAGCCATCGACGTACTTCGCGACTCGCTCCAACTGCTGTTCCCACCCCCCGGAGTTCATCTCGAACGCCGTACTCCGGCGATGCTCGGGGATGCCCATGAACCCTGACTCGGTGACGGTCAGGACCGTCCCGGTGCCAACCGCCTCCAACACAAATTCGATGAGGGTCATGGGCTCGCTGGAGTAGTCGTAATTCGGGTCACCCGCAAACGGATGCCACCGGAACGAAATCATCCGCGGGGCGTCGATGTTGGCCACCGCTATCGTGAAATCCATGCCCGCGTACTCGGGCGGGTCAGTCAACTTCCCGATCAGCGTCACACCTGGCACGAACGGGTTGCCAAGGAAGTCGACGCCAAACCATGCGCCGAACTCCTTGGAATCGCTAACGGCTTTCCATACACGCTCTGGTGCGGCCTTCAACGTCACCTGTTTCTCAATCCGATCCTCGCTAACTTCAGACATCATGCAACCTCCGAGTTGCATTATGCGCAGTCTCGTCGAGCGCTTGCAAGGTCCACTTCGAACCCGCTATCGGTGGCAATGCGTTACAACTACCACAAGCATGCCGGCGACTTCGCCGCATCAGCGAGGCTGCCTTCACATACACCGGCCCGAAGACGTGAAACGCTGGAGTCTCTGCTGAGACAAATCGTCGAGCACCCGGGAGGTCCCACATGACAGTACCCACAGAGGCCCCAGCATCGAACTACGTAGAAGCGGCGAAGCTCCTCGTCCCACGAGTCGCCGAACTCGCGAACGAAATCGAGACCGAACGCAGGCTCGTCCCCGAGCTCGTCGAATCCTTCCGCCAGGCCGGCTTCTTCAGCTTCCCTGTGCCCGAGGCGTCCGGCGGCCTTCAGGTCGACCCGGTGACTGCTGCCAGGGTGGTCGAAGAAATCTCAGTCGGTGACGGTTCGGCTGGCTGGTGCGTGATGATTGGGCAGCAGAATGGCTCATTCTCCGGCTTCTTCTCGGCCGAGCGGGCGCGCGAAGTCTGGGGCGAAGGCCAGATCGCATGTGGCACTGCCCGCCCCACCGGTCGCGCCGTGAAGCAAGGCGAGAACTTCGTTGTCACAGGGCGCTGGCCCTTCGCCAGCGGAAGCAGCCATGCCGACTGGTTCGCAGCGGAATGCATGCTCTTCGATGGCGACGCGCCTCTGCGTGATGCTTCCGGCAATCACATGAGCCGAATGCTCATGGTGCCCCGTAGCGAAGTCACCATCTATGACACGTGGCACACGACCGGCCTCCGCGGCACCGCCAGCAACGACTTCGAAGTGAAAGGGGCCATAGTCCCCGCCGACCGTGGGTTCCAGATGCTGGTTACTCCACCCCAATCGGATTGGCCGCTCTACAAAATCCCGATGGCAATCTTCGTAAACCATGGCAGCCAGGCGCTCGGCGTTGCCCGCGGCGCCATCAACTCGGCCATCGCCATCGCAGAGAAGAAGGTCGGCTACGGCTCGGATAGGCCTCTCCGCGAAACGCCTCGCATCCAGGGCGTCGTCGCCGAAGCCATCGTTTCGGTGGCCGCCGCCCGCGAATACCTCTACCAGCAGACAGAAGCTCTCTGGCAGAAGGCGCTCGCCGGCGAAAGCGAAGCAGACCCAACGCTTCGTGCCCGCGTCCGCCTCGCCACCAGTAACGCCGCCCGCGCCAGCGTCCACGCCGTCGACCTCCTCCACTCCGCCCTGGGCACCAGCTCCCTCTTCCAGAACACCCCGCTCGAACGCCAGTTCCGCGACATCCACATGGCCGCCGCCCACGTCATGATCAGCCAGTTCACCTACGAAGCCGCGGGACGCGTAGAAATGGGCCTCGAAGCCGAATTCCCCTTCTTCTAAGCCGCCCCAGAAACGAAGTCCCTTTCCCCCAGGCTTGGGGGAAGGGGGCAGGGGATGAGGGATCGAATGATTACTTCTTCGTTGGCTCTGGCGCCCGCTCGTGAATCTCGCTCGTCCCGGCGTATAGCGCGCTCTTGGCGTCCGAGTAATTCTCGGTCTCGATGACGGTTGCTCCCGCCGGAACTGCGTAATCAAGAGCGGCGGTATCCACGGAACTGCCGGTCTCGAACGCCTCCGCGAACCATTGCTTCGTGACCGCACCGTTCTCGTCGCGCGATTCGAACTGAAGTTGAATGCTCGTCTCCTTGTCGATCCACACGGTGTACCCGCCGATCTTCGTCGCCCATCCCACTTCTTTCGCCACCGTTCCGTTTCCCGAAGGTTTTGCGCAGCTCGAGGGTGTGGGATTCACTTCCACCACGTAGGCATCCCGTCCCGCGACCGTCGCCGAACCTGCTACGGAGGCCGCCTGGCATCCGTCCACTACGAGGTTCTGCACGATGGAATCGAGCGAACCAGCGCCCGCCATGAAATCTTGCAAGCGGTCCGTCGTCCCATCAACGTGCGCCACACGGAGTGAACCGTCGATGTTCGCGAACATCCAGTAGTCGCTCGGCGTTGCGACCTGGCCGTACATCAGTTCTCCGTCCAGCGTGCGAGCCTCCGAACGGTTGCCCTGGGTGCCAAACGACCAGGTCTCGCCTATGAAGTCCGGCGCGCCGTTCCCCGCGAACTTGGCCCGCATGTGGTAAGGAGTGGTCGAAGATTGGAGATCGGCCGAAGCCTCAGCACTCCGTGCCAGCAGCTCTTCGGCATTGACCGGCTTCGCTCCGCCAAGGAAGCCTGGGAGGAAGGCCACGGCGGCAACGAGGCCGGCCGCCAGTGTTGCCCCACCGGCGAACCCCCAGCCGCGTCGTCGGGCAGTCGCCCTTGGCGCTATTGACCGGTCTGCGCCAACATGGAACTCCAGCGCCGGCACCGGCACTGCGAACACCGATTCAAGGTCCCGCTCAAGGGAATCAAATTCATTCGTATTGATCACGGTAGTGCTCCTTCAACTGTTGCAGCGTCCGCTGCAATTGCTTCTTCACTGCCTCGGGCTTCTTACCCACAAGCGACGCAATTTCGGCGACGGTCAGGCCGCCTGCGTATCGAAGCGCGAGCAGGTCGCGTTTCTCTACGTCGAGGGCCGCGATCACCGAACGCAGTTCTCGAATGCGCTCGACCCGCAGGAAGCCTTCCTCCGGGGTCGATAGCGCGATAGGTTCGAATGCCGGTTGCTGTTCGATCGATAGGGCGGGCCGGTCCCGCCGGTGCGAGTCGATCGCCGCGTTCCGCGCGATGCGAAACAGCCATGCCGCAAACGGTGTCTTCCCCGGCTTATATCGGGAAAGGCCGCCATAGGCTTTCAGGAATACCGCTTGCGTCAGGTCCGCGGCCTCCTCGGCCGAAGACGCGCGCGCGGCGAAATAACGGTAGACACGTGGAAGGTAACGCTCGTATATGGCTGCGAACTCGGCCGCATCGGCCTGTGCCGTCGCTACGAGCGCCTCGTCGGATCCTGAGGCACTCTGCGTGAACCCCTGAAGCGCGAAGACCCTCAACATCGGCCGTCGCTCGGAATATGCTGCTCCATATGGTCTCCATTGTTGGTCGTCCGGCCGCCTGATTCGAATCAGGCGGCCTGCATGCGATCGATCACACTCACTAACACGTTGCGGCACGGAATCGGGGACATCGGTGGATGAGGGACTGCACCTGAAGCCGCCGCTGCGACCGTCGATGTTAAAGATATGAAGAAACACGAGGCCCCCAGATCCATCGAACCGTCCCATCTCGGTGCCGGTCAGCGGCGCGTGCCACGCACGCCGACCGTTGGGACTTGCCTCATGACCTGGGCGGCTGGCGAAGCGGAAGGCTCACTCCTGGATATCTCTCTGGAGGGCGCCGCGGTCTCAGGTGTCTACGGCTCTGCGCCAAAACTTGGCGCGATCGTCGCACTTGCTATCGAAACCGAACATGACTCTGTTCAGGTTGCGGCTGAAGTTGTTTCAATCGGAGATGACACGCTCGCTGGCATCGCCGTGCGGATGAAGTTCGCAGAGGATGCGAAGTCAAACGCGGCTCTCCGTGATCTCGTCGCGGAATCCGAAGAAGCGTTCCGCCACGACCAGGCATCGATCTTCCGCCACCACCTCTACTAGGTCGCGGCGGCGTCGTCGGAGATAGAGCGCCCACGTCCAACACAACGCATGTGCTAGGCTTCCCCAGATTCTGCGGATCGCCTCGATCCGCTCCCCAAGGAACTTCACGCATGGACGTCCGAGAACTCGTTATTTCCCAGTTTAAAATGTCCCACGGCATCATTCTGCAGGTAATGGCGGACGTGTCGAACGAGGCGGCGAACAAGAAGTTCGCCGGCTCCGAGATCGACACGATTGGTTCCACCTTCGCGCATCTCGTCTTCGCCGAGGATGGAATCGTGAACGGCATGGCGCTGGGTGGCGCTCCCGTCTTCATGAGCGGCGGCTGGGCCGGGAAGACTGGCACCGACATGCCCGCAAACCCGCGCCAAAGCCATGAATGGGCTGCAAGCGTGCAACTCGATGTCGCGAAATTCCTTCCTTACGCGAAGGCTGTCTTCACGAACACCGAGGAAAGCATCGCGAAACTCACCGATGAGCAGCTTGCGAAGCCCCTGCAGGGACCAATGGGTCCCTCGACTGTCCTCGGCACGATTTCCGGGCTCGCGCTGTACCACGCCACCCAGCACAGCGGCGAAATCTCCGCGCTGCTCGGCACCCAGGGCCTGAAAGGGCTGCCGTTCTAAGTTGCCTCAGGCAAAGGACGCATCGAATTGTCTGAGCGATCAATGACATCCGGAGACGATCCGTTCGGGGGGCGGTCCCCAACCAGTCACGAGCGGATGACCGGGCTGCCCTGGGATGCGTCGTACCACGATGGCCCCGCCCCTTGGGACCTTGACCGGCCCCAGCCTGCGATCGTGCGCTTGGCCTCTACGGGCGCGTTTTCTGGCGCTGTCCTGGATGTCGGCTGCGGCACTGGCGAAAACGCGTTGCACATCGCTTCGCTTGGGTTGTCCGTCCTCGGCGTCGATGTGGCCGAGACAGCCCTTGAGTTGGCCCGGGCCAAAGCCAACGAACGGAATATCCGGGCCGAATTCGCTTCAGCGGACGCCCTGCAGCTAGAGCGCCTGGGACGAAGGTTCGAGTCCGTCATCGACTGCGGCCTCTTCCACACCCTGGACGCCGTTGAACAATCCGCATACGCAGCGAGCCTGGCCGCCGCAACCGCCCCTGCTGGCATCCTCTATCTGCTCTGTTTCAGCGACCAGGGTTCCGATGTCGGACCCCATCCGGTCAGCGAAGCCGATCTCAGGACGGCCTTCGCCGCCTCAACCGAATGGCAGGTCGCCGCTATCCAGCCGGATCGGGTTCAGACCAGGTTCCACGATGAGAATGGCGCGCCGGCATGGCTCGCCACCATCAATCGTCTCTAATCCGCCTGACGTCAACGGTCTCGAAACAACCCACAGCTCTCGCAACAAAGAAGGCCGGGTCTCACGACCCGGCCTCCTTGCTAATGACTTAAGTCCTAAGACTAATCGCCACTACGCCAGCTTCTTGATCTCCTCGATCAGGGCCGGAACGATCTTCTTGTAGTCCTCGATGATGGCGAACTTGCTCACCTTCACCATGTTGGCGTCGGCGTCCTTGTTGATCGCCACGATGTTCTTCGAACCCGCCATGCCGGCCATGTGCTGGCTCGCGCCAGAAATAGCGACAGCAATGTAGAGGCCCGGCGAAACCGTCTTGCCGGTCAGTCCGACCTGCTGCGATGGCGGATACCAACCGAGGTCACAGGCCGCGCGGCTCGCGCCGGTCGCACCCTTGAGCAGCGTTGCCAGCTCTTCGAGCATGGCGAACGCACTCGGATCGCCGAGGCCGCGGCCACCGGAAACAACCACCGGCGCGTCTTCAAGACGGACACCGGTCGTTTCGGCCTTGCTTGTGCCAATCACCTTCACGCGAGGCGTACCGGCCACGTCGATCGTCGAGACACTGCCGCTGCCCGAAACGCCCTCAGGCGCGTCGAACGACTTCGCCTTCACGGTCGCCACCGCCGGGGAACCCCGGAAGCCAACTTCGGCTCGGGCGTTGCCGCCGTAAGCGGAACGAGTCGCCCGAAGCTTCCCGCCGTCGATCGTTACGTCGACGCAGTCCATCGCCACGGCTGAGCCGTACTTGAATGCCAGCGCCGGGCCAAGGTCGCGACCAAGGCTCGTCTGGCCAAGAAGGATGATGTCGGCGCCCGAAGCTGTGACTGCAGCTTCGACTGCCGGGACATACGCGTCAGCGGTCCCATCGGCGAGTGCCGCGTTGGTCGCTGCGATAGCGTTGTCGGCGCCAGCGGCGATCAACTGCTGTGCGAGTGCTTCGTTCCCGGCGATAAGCGCGGTGACAGTGCCGCCGCCCTCTCCCGAAAGTTTCTTTGCTGCGCCGATCAGTTCGCCCGAAATCGGGGCGATGGCGCCATCGAGTGCTTCTGCGATTACGAGAATTCCAGCCATTTGCGTCCCTCCCTTAGATCAGCTTCGCGGCGCGCAGTTTCTGCGCCAGGTTGCGAGCCTTCTCTTCGGGCGAATCGCCCTCGATGATCTCGACGTTGCTTTCCACTTTCGGCACATACAGCGCTTCCAGCGTCAGGTCTCGATTGGCGGCACCGAGCTGGTCGCCGATACCGAGGTCGCCCGCGCCCCAGACCTGAACGGTCTTCTTCGCTGCGAGCATGATCTGGCGAAGCTGCGGGTAACGCGGCTCGCCAAATTCGTTCGAGATCGAAACGACCGCCGGTGTGTTCACTTCAACCGTCTGGAAGCCGTCATCGAGCACTCGCTCGACTTTCAGCGTGTCGCCGGACTTCTCGATTGCCTTCGCCAGTGTTACCACCGGGACACCGAGGATCGTCGCGACGCCAGTCGGCACCACACCCATGTCCCAGTCAGCGGCTGCGCGGCCCATGAGCACGAGGTCCGCGCCGCCGAGCTTCTGAATCGCGGCGCCAAGCGCCTTCGCCGTCTGGAAGTTGTCGATGCCTTCGAATTCTGGTCCCGAAATCAGGACACCTTCGTCGGCGCCCATCGCGAGCGCATGCTTGATGGCATCGCGGGCACTGTCGGGGCCGAGCGAAATCACGGTCACCTTGCCGCCGCCGTCGGCGTCGTTCAGGCGTAGCGCGGCTTCGGTTGCCTGCGGGTCGTATGGGTTCACCACAGGGGCAATGCCCTGGGCGGGAATCACCTTTTTGGCGGCTTCATCAACCTTGAACGAAGCGGCCGGTGTTTCCGGGTCGGGGATCTGTTTCACACAAACAATGATGTTCACGCGGCTATTGGGCCTCCTGCGCGTAACCCGGACCTTGAGTCTGGAGAAAGTCCGGGAGAATTCCTTTGGGTTGGTGGGGTAAACCCGCAGCAGGGTACCACAACGAGGGAGTCTGTGAAATCTCTCACACGAGCATCAGGTGTCCCCGGCGGCACCACTTGCTTGCACCCCGCACCCGGTCGGGCAACCATCCTCTCCATGTCTCCACGTGTTCGCTCGGCTCTCCTCCTCGGCGTCGTAATCTCGATGCTGCTCGCCGGGTATCTGCTTCAAAAGCTGGAGGATTCGAACAACGGCCCCGCGGACGAAATTCCTCAGTCCGAACTCACGCCCGATTCCACTGGACCAACAACCGGCCCGACTGCCACGAAGTCCGCCGGCGTCGCTACTCCCGGCCCGACGACCGGGACGGCGCAGCCGTCGCACCGGGACCTCAACATCGACGAGGCTGCCGGCGGCCACACCCTCGAGCGCCATGTCGGGAAATCCGACGCCGAACTCCGCGCCCGGCTCAAGGCCGAGCCCGATATCTCCGCCGCTTCCACCTACACCGACCTCCCGACCGCCGAACGCGTAGTCGCCGAAATCCTCGAGAAGAAGCGCGCGGAGCTGCAAAAGTGGGAGGCTCGCGAAGGCGACCGCCCCAACCTCGTCCTCCGCCTGGATCTACGCGAAACCATCGGCCGCTCGATCGAGCAAGGCAAAACCTCCGCTATCGATGTCCACGACGCGCTCGTGGTCCTCCGCTGGACTGGATATCGCTGGTACGTCCTCACCAGCTACCCGGAGGACCGATGAGCAACCGCGAACAGGCGGACAAAGATGCAATGCGAGCCATCGTTCGATGGTCTCGCTCTCCTCCTCGATGGCTATCTCCACGAGGACTTCCGCACCGAGTTCGGCGACCACGAGCCCGCCGCTCGCGCCTTCGCCAGCGAAGCGTCGCCCGAAGAGCTTGTTGCGGCTTCAGAGGCGCTCACTGCCTTTGTCGGGTGGGCCGAATCGCGCGATGCCCGCGACTGGCAGGCCGCACTAACGCGCATTGGCGGCGCCTGGCGCCCGCGCTCCCTCGCTCCGCTGCACGAGGTGTTGGCCATTTTGGCAGGGGACTCCTAATCGTAGAGCGACCATACCCGGCCTATTGACCCGACCGCTACACTTCGCCGCATGCTCAGCCCCTATCGAGTTCTGGACCTCACCGATAGCAACGCCCAACTCGGCCCGATGATGCTCGCCGACCTCGGAGCCGAAGTCCTTCGCTTGGAGCCAGCCGGCGCCGACCGCAGCTCTGTCCGCTACCACGTCTACAACCGTGGCAAGTCGGCGGTCGAATGCGACACCACCACCGCGGAGGGCCGGGCGAAATTGCTCGAACTAGTTCGGGACGCCGATTTCCTTTTCGAAAACGCGGGCCCCGGCGTGATGTCCGCGCTGGGTATCGGCTACGAAGACCTGCTGAAAGCGAACCCGTCCCTGGTTTACGTGTCGGTCTCGCCGTTCGGCCAGGACGGCCCGTACGCGAACCACCTGAGCACCGACCTCACCCTCGCTGCTATGGGCGGCATGGCTGCCCTCAACGGCGAACCCGACCGGGCTCCGCTTCGGATCAGCGTCCCCCAGTGCTGGCTCCACGCCGCCGCCGAGTCCGCCGCTGCAGCCCTCATCGCGCACCACCGCCGCATTCAGACGGGCGAACCCCAATTCGTCGATGTTTCCGTCCAGGCGGCAGTCACGTGGACTGCCATCCAGGCGATGACTGCCTACGCGGTCCAGGGCAAGAACATGGAACGCGCCGGCACCCTCCTCCAACTCGGCGTCATCACCCTCCCGCTCGTGTTCCCTGTGCTCGATGGCGAAGTCGTCCTCGCCGGCATCGGCACGACCGTCGCCGGCATGGTGAAGTGGATGATCGCCGACGGCACCGTGCCGCCCTCGTGGGCCGACGAAGACGACTGGGCCAACTACGACCTGATCATGCTCACCGGCGGCAAACAGAACCATCCCATGCCCGAGCTCCTGGAAAAGATCGCGCAATACCTCGTGAAGTACCCGAAGGATGACCTGCTCAAGCGCGGGATTGAAGTCGGCGTGACCATCGCGCCGGTCTCCACCGTGACGGACGTCTTGAACTTCGACCATCTTGAAGCTCGCGGCTACTGGCAGGATTACGAACTCCCGGGTCACGGAAACGTGCGAATTCCCGGTGCCTTTGCTCGCCCGGCGAAAACTCCTTTGCGGCCGTCGTCAGCCGCTCCGTCCTCGGTCGTCTCTGCACCGCCGCGAGCTGCACGGGTCGCGCCCGACGGAGCACCTGTCGCCGGGCGACTCCCATTTGAAGGCCTCAAGGTTGCGGACTTCGCCTGGATCGGCGCCGGCCCAATCACCGTGAAATACCTTGCCGACCACGGCGCCACCGTCATCCGCATTGAATCGGCAAACCCGCCTGATCGCCTTCGCAATGTTGGCCCGTTCAAAGATGGCGTCCAGGGAGTCAACCGCTCGCAGTTCTTCGCCATGGTGAACTCGTCGAAGAAGGGCATAGCCCTCGACCTCAAGACCGAAGCCGGAAAGCAAGTGGCGAAAGAACTTCTCGCCTGGTGTGATGTCGCCTTCGAGTCGTTCACTCCCGGCACCATGGCTGACCTCGGCCTCGGCTACGAAGTCGCCAGGGAACTCAATCCCGACATCATCATGGTCAGCACCTGCCTTATGGGTCAGACGGGTCCAGCCCGCAGTCTCGCTGGTTATGGCTACCACGCCGCCGCTATCGCCGGCTTCTACGAAGTCACCGGCTGGCCCGACCGCTCACCAGCGGGGCCGTTCACCGCCTATACCGATATCGTCGCGCCGCACTTCCTTATTTCGACCGTCGCGGCCGCCATCGACCATCATCGCCGCACTGGCGACGGCCAGTACATCGAACAGTCGCAGATGGAAGCAGCCCTCCACTTTCTCGCTCCAGAGATCGTCGAACACCAGCTCAGCGGTGACGTCCCCGGGCGCGTCGGCAACGACGACCCATGCATGGTGCCGCACGCCATATACCCCTCCGCCGGAGATGACCAGTGGATCTCAATCGCCTGCGAAACCGATGCCCAATGGGCAGCTCTCTCACGCGAAATGGGCACGTTCGCCCCGGCGGGCAGTGATCTGTCCACGTTCGCCGGGCGCACGGAACGTAAGGAAGAAATCGACGCAGCAATTTCTAGCTGGTCTGCGCCGCAGGACCGCTACGAACTCATGGCCCGCTTGCAGGCCGCCGGCATCCCCGCAGGGGCCGTTCAGCGCTCCAGCGACCTCCTTGCCGATGCCCAACTATCCCACCGAAAGTACTTCCGCCCGCTCGTGCACCCGGAGATGGGCACGATCCCGTACGAAGGCCACCAGTTCCGCATCGCCGGATACGACAACGGTCCCCGGTTCGCGGCTCCTTGCCTCGGCGAACACACCTGGGAAGTCCTCACCGAAATCCTCGGCATGGACGAAGAAGCTGCCGCGGAACTCCTTGCGGCCGGCGGCGTCGGGATCTAAGACCACCCTTCTGTGAGGCACGCTACTTGCAGGCGAGGTGGCGTTGCCTATACTGCCGCATCCCCCACAGGACTCCTGCCAATGACATCCGTTGCCGCACCCACCCTCTTCGAAGCGATCGACGCCGTCGCCCCAATCGTCCGCGAACACGCTGACGAATCGGAGCGAATCGCCACACTGGCAGACTCCGTTGTCGCCGCCATGAAGGCGAACCGCCTCTTTAAAGGGCTTGCGCCGAAATCCCTCGATGGCTTCGAGGTCGACCCCGTCGGATGGTTCAAGGCAGTCGAAGCCGCTGCTCGGGTGGATGGCTCTTTCGGATGGATCATGTTCATCAACGGTGCATCCGGCCTCTCCGGACAGAGCATGCCCGCCGAGCTTTCGGAACAGGTTGTCCGCGATGCCGGCAGTATCGGCGCTGGCAGCGTCTTCCCGTTCGGCAAAGCCGTCTCCACCGAGGGCGGCTACATCGTCAATGGGCGTTGGACCTACGCGAGCGGCATCCGTCACTGCGACACCGTTTTCGGATTCGCCAACGTCTATGACGGTGAAACGCAGCGGATGCTCATGCCCGGCATCCCTGCCGTCGCGATCGTGAACACATCCACAAGCAATGTCGAAATCTTGCCGACGTGGGACGTTTCCGGGCTCTCCGGCACCGGCAGCAACGATTTCATCATGAAGGATCTCTTTGTCCCGGCGTCCCAGGTCTCGATTATGGGCATGCCGAGCGAGCCAAATCCTCATTACTCCGCCCCGCTCTACCGCTTACCGTTCATGACGCTTTTTGCTCAGCCGATCGGCGCGGTAGCACTCGGTATCGCCCAACACGCCATCGACGAGGTGCGCGAACTCTCGAAAACGAAGTCCCCGGCCTCCGTGGGAGCGGCGGCTCCGCTTCGCGAACGACCGCTATTCCATCTCCAGTTGTCGGAAGCCGTCGCCCTCGTGAACTCCGCCCGCGCATGGCTTCACGCCCAGGTCAGCGAGCAGTACGAACTCGCGAAAGACGGGAAGTCGCCGGATCTTGCCCAGCGCAACGAAACGCAACTCGCTACCTCCAACGCGACTCGCAGTGCCTACCGCGCCGTGGAGTTGATGTACCTCGCCGGCGGAGGTACATCCAACTTCCGCAAGAGTGCGCTGCAACGCTGCATGCGCGACATCCATGCGGTCACTCAGCATGCCGCGACGAGCCCGGCAACCTGGGAAGCCGCAGGTTCACTTCTCGCAGGAATGCCGCTCCAGAATCCGTTAATCCTGCTCTAACCGCGGCTAGGGAGTCGCGGTCGCCGCGTCTGCCCCGAAGTACCCGGGCTCCTGGTCGATCTCCGGGTCCAGCCGGGCGAGTTCCGTCGCGACCAGCCCGTACGCCTCACCGATGGCGTTGAACGTCGCCGGGCCATCGCCCGCGAGGTAGCTCGCGTCCATCACTTTGGTGCATGCCTCGCTCCACGTCGTCGCCTCCGGGCCCTGCCGGGCAATCACACTCGTCGCGCAGAGAACCCGCAATTCAGCCTGCCGCCCCTGGATGGCGCCGGTGCTGCCGTTCAGTTCACCCTTGATCCAGAGCGCCACGGCCGCCTGCGCGCCGAGTACCTTCACCGCGAACTGCTGCATCTGCGTTACCGTGGCATCGCTGCTGCACGCCAGCGCCCCGAGGTTCGGGTTCGCCGTCCTATCCGTCCCAGCGACTCCCGAAACTGCCTTGCAGGCATCGGCCCAGCCGGCCTTCGAACTGGCGATCGGTACGAACGCCTCTACCTGCTTCCAAACAGCGACGTCCATCGGATCGGCGCCGTCTTCGGTAGAAAACCAGGTCTCGTAATCGGCTTTCGGTAGCTCGGCCACGGCCGGTGTGCCAATCGCTTTCACGTATTCGGGCACGGGCTGTGTCGGCACCACCATCGGCCCAACGATCGGCAGCCCGCCGACAGCTGAGGCGAAGTCGGCGTTGTAGCAGCGCGCCGTCCCGATAAAGGAAAGCAGCATCAGCCCAAACAGTGCCTTCTTAATCACACCCTGATCATCGGCATCCGACGCGAAACCATGGAGTCACCAGTAGGTAAGGGCCAGCCCGCTGGTCAGATGCTCTTGATAAGCCAGTTCAGCCCAAGGCCGACCGCCATCAGCGCGCCGAAACGCATGTGCAGTTGAGCCGTGTGGAAGAGGGCCATATTCAGCTTCTTCGGGTTCCCTCCGGCCCGGACGACCTTGACGATCGGCCGCACGAAAGGAATCGTACCGAGCGCCACGAGCGCCGGCCACGGGAGTGCGCCAACTGCCCATGCCACCACCAGCGAGACATACGTCGCGGTCAGCAATACATACATCTCTTTATTGGCCCGCTCCCGCCCGATGACCGTCGCGATCGTCCGTTTACCTGCTTTTCGGTCGACTTCGATATCGCGCAGGTTGTTGGCGTGCAGGATCGCTGTCACAAGGAAAGCTATCGGCAGGGAAGCGACAAACGCCTCCCAGGTGAACTGCTCCACCTGCACGAACGAAGCGCCCATCACGATGATCGGACCCATAAAGAAGAACACCACAACTTCGCCGAGCCCGATATACGCCAGGTGCAACGGCCATCCGGTGTAGAGGAAGCCGGCCAGTCCACTCGCCAGCCCGATGAAGAACAACTCCCAGCCGGAAGCCAGGCAGAGCACGATGCCGATCACTGCCCCGGCGCCGAAGCACACAAATCCAGCCGTGAGTACGGCTTTCGGGGTCAGCAGCCCGCGCTGGATGAACCCGGCCATCCCGAGCGAACCCTCGCCGTCAGCCCCTTTACGGTCGTCGAAGTAGTCGTTCACGAAATTCGTCCCGGCAAGGAAGAACACCGATCCGAGGATCGCCAGCGCCGCTTTCCAGATAGAGAAGGTCTCGTCCGCGTTGAGCAGCGAACCGACCAGAGCGGGGACCACTGCCGCCGTAAAAGAGAAGGGCCGTGAGGCCTGGAACCACGTCTTTGCCGAAGTCACGCGCGAAGCGTAGACGCTCCCGTCCAGCCGAGGAAGTAAGCCGGGCCGTTAGTTGCCCAGCGCTGGCGCTCCACCCTCCGCCAGCTCGCCGACCGGTTCGGAATGTGGTTCCCCGGGCAACCACCACAGGTACAGGAACCCCAGGAGTCCGGCCGTGAACGAAGCAGCCAGGATGCCGATCTTTCCTTCGTCGATCAGAATCGGGTCATCGAATGCCAACCCCGTGATGAAGAGCGACACCGTGAACCCCACCCCACCGAGGAGTCCGATCCCGACCATGTGCTGATAGCCCGTGTTCGACGGCAGTTCAGCGATACGCAGTTTTACTGCGATGAAGCACGCCAGCATGATGCCGAGCGGCTTTCCGACAACCAGGCCGCCGAGTACGCCGAGGCTCACGGATCCGGTCGCCGCGTCGTGAATGAGGTCGCCCGAAAGCGCTACACCGGAGTTCGCCAGGGCAAAGATCGGGATGATGAGGTACGCAACCCACGGGTGCAACGTGTGTTCCAGTCGGTCCAGCGGCGACTCCATGTCCCGTGCAAGCGATTCGAACTCGCCGAGTAACTGCTCGGTGCGATCGTGGTCTTTCTCATGCTGGGCAATCCGGTATTCGGTTAGAAGCAGGTCCGCATTGGTACTGAAGCTGCCTTCCCGCAGGTATGGCCGCGATGGGGTCATCATCGCCAGCAACACGCCCGCTATCGTCGCGTGAATCCCCGATTCAAATATCGCCAGCCAGAACAGGATGCCGAACACCGTGTACACATCCACCGATCGAACGCCCATCCGGCCCATCGTCAGGATGATCGCAGCGAGCGCCGCCGCCCAGAGCAGCGCCTCAATCGAGATCGAGTCGGTGTAGAACACCGCGATCACGACGATCGCTCCAAGGTCGTCGGCGATGGCGAGTGCCAGCAGGAAGACCTTCAGCGAGAACGGCGCTTTCCGCCCGAGCAACGCCAGCACGCCAACGGCGAACGCAATGTCCGTCGCCATCGGAATGCCCCAGCCCTTCGCCCCGTCGCTGCCGGCATTGAACGCCGCATAAATCAGGGCCGGGACAAGCATCCCTCCGACAGCCGCCGCCACCGGCAGCGTCGCCTTCCGGACACTCGCCAGCTCTCCGTGGACCAGCTCACGCTTGATTTCCAGGCCGACAACGAAGAAGAAGATCGCCATCAGCCCGTCATTCACGGCGTGGCCAACTGTCTCCTCAATCGAGAACACATTGAAGTCGACCGAAATATGCGCATGCCAGAGATCGAAATATTGCTGGTCCCAGGGCGAGTTCGCCCAAATCAACGCCACCGCCGCCGCCAACAGCAGGACGATGGCGCCCGACGCCTCAATCTGGCTGAACCGAGAGGCCGGCCGGTAAAAGCGCTCTCTCACGAATTGCCGCCCTGCCGCGGCCACGGGGTGAAGCTCTTGATGGGTCACGACCCCATTCAACCATGCATCGCCGTTCTTGTGGTTCCTCCGGCATTACAAACCGCCCTCTGATGGATTTCTTGACCTTCCCGACTGCGCGCCCTCAACCTTCACTTTGGTGCGCCAAGCTGCCCCTCAACCGGGCGCTCCACATCGTCTGTAGACCGGAAAATCGAATCTGAGCACCGTCTCTGCGTAGAGTTTACGTAGCAGTTACCGAAAACAGACCTGATTCGCTGTTGTCGGCCCAGCGCCCTGACGAATTCCCAGACACGGACATGCGTTACTTGAAGACTGTTCCTCGCTTGCAAGACTCCGAACCGCCGGCAAGGGCGGTTACGGTTGTCTCTCCCGGCAACCGCGAAGTCGTCTATCTTGACCAGTCAGCCTCTCTTGAAGTCATCACCGAGGCGTTAAAGGCGTGGGGCATCCGTGTCCGCGAAGAACGCACCCGCGATTCGGGCAACTCTTCACCCGAGACTGCCGGGCAGTCTGTCGAAATAACATGGCAGACCACGCGCATAACATCGCGGACGCCGACTCGGCTGGAGAATGCCCTTTCTCCGCTCTATTTCCCGATTCGGGAAATCCCCACCAACGCCGATCCCGGTGGCCCCTGGGGCTGGTTCGGTCGCGCCGCCTGACCCTTTGACTCGCCGCGTAGAATCGGTGCCATGAGCGGCCACGTTCGATTTCCTCGGTCGTTTCCCGCCGCGGTCGCAATCCTCACCGCGGTTGTCATCGTAGTTGCGATGGCACTCGCCGCCTGGGCCGGAGACTTCAGCCGACCGGCAATCGCCATGGTCATGCTGATCTTCGGTGGGCTGTTCTTACTGGTTGGCGCGATGATCAGTGGCGGCCTTCCGCTCCTGGGTTCGTTGCAAGGCTCCGACCAGGGCCTCAACTACGCGAATACGATGCACACCGATATGCTCCTCCAGCAGTCGCTCCGTGATCCCGAACTCCTGCGAAGGGCAAATCGCCGCCGCCGGGTTGGCGTTCGATTGCTCGCCAGCGGCGCCCTGCTGGTGGTCATTGGTCTGGTTGTGGGTTAGCGAAGGGTCGTGCCGATGACGATGTCCGAATTCCGGAAAGTGGGCCTCGTGGTAGGCAGTATCGTCGGAATTGCCGTCGCGATAGCACTGGTGGGGAGCGCCATCTTCGGAGGGTGGAGTCGCTCGTCCCTCACGCTGTGGCTGTTGCTACTCGCCATACCCATGATCCTGGCATCGGGCGGGACAAGCGGTTCGATTCCCATGGGCTCCAACCGCCTCGGCCATCCACTCGCCGAGGCCAACGCGAACGAGATGCTCGCCGACCGAATGAATGACAACCGCGACGTCGAAATGCGACGGAGCCTCGAGATGAGCTGGACAACCGCCATCGCACTCGCTGGCGTGGTGCTCATTCTGATCTGCGGAATCCTGACCTTTAGCTAGCTCGTGAGTTCCTTCGCCTCGGCCGCCATATCAACCAGGCGCTGAATCCGGCTGTCATCCGCTCCCAGGATTTCGGACAGCCACTTCGTCACGTACGCGAGGTCGATATCGGGGCCCATGCGTTGAAAGATTCGCTGGATATCCCGCCAGTCATGTGGCCGATTGAAGATCACTTTGAATACGATGATGTCTTCGCCGGAAAGCACAAAGATGCTCTCGCCTTCAAAGGTTGCGTCACGCGTTCTCTCGCGGACCACCTCGTGGAACGCGGCATACGCGAAGAACAGGTCTACCTTTTTCCCACTCCATGAAAGGCGAACCTGCCCGGTCTTCGCCACGTGTGCATAGGCGTCCTCGGTAACTTCTACGCCGATCGGCCGTAGTGCATCGAACACTCTTTTCGCCTCGACCTCGGGAAGGAACACATTGATGTCCCAGTCGTTCGTGCCGCGCGGAATGCCGTACAGGCCGTATGCGATGGCCCCGCCGAATGCGTGAGGAATGTCGCTCGACCTGAGTTGCCGGCTGAGCTGATGAACTCCTTCCGCCAACTCCTTAAGTTCCATTTTCAGTTTCTCGGGAGTCCCGGGAACTCCAACTCCCCGTAGTCGATCGGGAATCCTCGCGAGCGGATCAGCGCGTCCCCCAGATCACTCAGCTGCGCGATGGCGTGAGCACATTCCGCGTCGCTTTTGCCGCGCCACATCTCCGCATTGCTGCGGTCTTCTTCTTCGAGTCCCCGCGCGATTCGCTCAAGCATCAGATCGTGAGCGGCTCGCGCCTCTGCCTTATCCATATCTTCAGTATACCGGAGTCAACTCGCCGCTTCGTCGGCGACTTCTGGCTTGATTGCTCGCAGCCAGAGGTGCCCCTCTTCCATCCCCACCCAGTTACCCCAGAATCGTTCGCAGAAGTACTGGGTCCGCGCGTTCTGGTTCGCCAGGCCATCGAACAGTCGCCCCGCAACGCGCCGGAAGAACTTCGGCCGCCAGGTATCGGCGTTCATATTGAAGTTGATCCGCCGGTTCACCGTCTCGAACTTGGCCGGGTGGTAGTAGCCCCAGTACCCGCCATCGAACGTGCTCGGGTCGAAGTACTCGAACGTCGCGAGAAACACCCCTCGCTTATGCGTCGGGTCCTTCCAGGTAACGAACTTTGATGACCCGTGCGGGAACCGCAGATAGACGAGCGCACCCGGCTTGCAGACTCGCCAGATTTCGCCCATGAACGCCATCAAGTCATCGACGTGCTCAACGATGTGCGACGCCTGTAGCTCGTCGACCGAGTTGTCCCGCAGCGGCAACGGACGCATCACATCTGCGACGACGTCCACGCCGGGAATCTTGGCGATATCAAGCCCGATGGCGCCCGCCTTCTTCCGAAGACCACACCCCAGGTCGACCACGACACGCGCCTGCTCGAGCTCTCGGTTCCCACGAACCGCATTATCCACGAGCGCGTCGATTCCGAAATCTCGGTTCGGGGTTCCGATTTTGCTACCATGGCAGAACAGGAGCATCGCATGCCGATCCCCAGCCACTCCCGAACGGTCACCATCGCCGGACTCGAAGTCGTCGCCGAAGCAGTCATGAACAACTGCAGCGACCTCTGGACTGCCACCGTGAAGTCTCCGGACAAACTCCTCGCGACCGCGGCCGGCAGTTCGCCGGAAACCGCCCTCGCAAACGCCATCACCCGCGCCGAACAAGCACTCGCCGTCAGCTAACCCCAGACTCCCTTCTCCCAGACATGGGAGAAGGGCCGGGGATGAGGGCTGAGATCCGCGACGCCGCTCGCCAACGGGCAACACCTTTGGCCAGCCCCAGACTCCCTTCTCCCAGACATGGGAGAAGGGCCGGGGATGAGGGCTGAGATCCGCGACGCCGCTCGCCAACTGAGCAACACCTTTAGCTAACCCAGACTCCCTTCTCCCAGACATGGGAGAAGGGCCGGGGATGAGGGCATGAGATCCGCGACGCCGCTCGCCAACTGAGCAACACCTTTGGCTAACCCAAGACTCCCTTCTCCCAGACATGGGAGAAGGGCCGGGGATGAGGGCTGAGATCCGCGACGCCGCTCGCCAACTGAGCAACACCTTTGGCTAACCCAAGACTCCCTTCTCCCAGACATGGGAGAAGGGCCGGGGATGAGGGCAGAGATCCGCGACGCCGCTCGCCAACTGAGCAACACCTTTGGCCAACCCAAGACTCCCTTCTCCCAGACATGGGAGAAGGGCCGGGGATGAGGGACGAGATCCGCGACGCCGCTCGCCAACTGAGCAACGCCTTTGGCTAACCCAAGACTCCCTTCTCCCAGACATGGGAGAAGGGCCGGGGATGAGGGCTGAGATCCGCGACGCCGCTCGCCAACTGAGCAACACCTTTGGCTAACCCAAGACTCCCTTCTCCCAGACATGGGAGAAGGGCCGGGGATGAGGGCTGAGATCCGCGACGCCGCTCGCCAACTGGACAACACCGTCAGCTAACCCAGACTCCCTTCTCCCAGACATGGGAGAAGGGCCGGGGATGAGGGCCCGCCTCAGATGCCCGGCAGTGGCTCACCGGCGAGCTTGGTCATCCCGGCAAGGCCGCGCGGGCCGATCTCAGCCAGACGTGCGAGAGCGGCCTGCACTGCGGGTTCTTCGCGCTGCGCTGGCTGAATCCTCGAAGGATTGAGAGCACAGCCATTCGCCCAGGCAGCGATGTCCGGCTCTGCGCCGAACGCGCGCGTCGCCATGGCAGATCGAACCTGCATCTGCGCCCAGTTCTTCGGATTGTCCGGGAGGGTGTTTGGCGGGCACAGTCGATTGCGCTCCCGATCGTCGTCGCGAGTCGCCTCAACGTAGCCTGCGAGAGCTGCGTTGAAGCACGGGAAGCCGACGCGGATCGTCTGGAGACGAATCTTGTCCTCACCCCAGATCGGCACGAGCGGCGGATATTGCAACCCCGAAGCCGCGCAGTGCACTACCACCGACCCGGGTGCAAGCGGCACGGCCCCATCCTCAAAGACGATCTCCTTGTCAGAGACCGATTTGATGTGTCCGCGGCGGATGACGTTCTCGACGGTGCGGAGCAGTTCGAGTTCCCACTGCCCCAGCGTCGGCGTCTTCGCCATCGTAGGAGTCACGTTCGGGTCGATCCGGAGCATCACTCCGGCCGCTTCGAGCCGCACGAACATATCATCGAGCGATTCGGCGTCCGCCGCCGCAGCCATCGTGTCCGCCGCCATCGTCAGCGCCACTACCGGGTCCGGCTGGACCACCGCGCGGTTGAGCATCCACGGGTCACGCGGCCGAACCCACATGATTCGGTTGGGCTCCACCCCGTTCCCCAACAACCACACGATTGAGTCGGTGGCAGTCTTTCCTGACCCGACGATTACGTAGTTGCCTGCCGCCTCGGCAAGCGCTTGGCAGCTCATTCACCGGGATGACATGAGCCGAATCGGCCACTCCGAACGGCGGCGGCGTCGTCGCCGGGATCGTCGGTGACAGGTAGGTCGCGTCGACCACTCGGCGCCGAACGTCGACCTGCGTGGTCTCACCCGAAACCCGCGACGTGACGAAGTGCGAGGAGCCGTCCTCGTGGTAATCGCTCGCTCCCAGGAACGTCACCCGGCCCGAACCGATGAACCGGCGGTACAGGATATCGTCGTAATAGTTCTGAATCTCCGCCCGGCGGGCCCGCTCCTGTAATCCCGTCTCCGGGCCTTTCTCCTGCACCGACCCGGTGCCGAGCACCGTCGACGCCACGCCATAGAACAGCGACGCCTGGTGCAACTGGACGAACGGATAAGCATCCTGCCAGTGACCGCCGGCCGCATGGCGACGGTCGACGAGCGTGACGTGTACATCGGCGTGATCGATCAGTGCATCGGTGAACGCCATGCCCATCGCACCCGCGCCTACCACCAGATAGTCAGTCTTTAGCGAGCGAACCGCCATGTCATAGCCTCCATTTCGAGTGAAGGGCGAAGTGTGCATTGACCCGCCCTCCGCGTCCATTGCTCAGGTATTTCGATGAGCCAATTGCCATGGCCAGCGACGTGGGTCCGGCGATGTCGCCAAACCGCCCCCTTCTCCCAGACTTGGGAGAAGGGCTGGGGATGAGGGAAGGATCTGCGAAACAGCAATCCGAAGGGCACCAGCGTCTCGCCAAGGCCCCCTCCTCCCAGACTTGGGAGAAGGGCCGGGGATGAGGGCAGGATTCTGCGAAACAGCAAACCCAACGGCACCGGCGTCTCACCAAGGCCCCCTTCTCCCAGACTTGGGAGAAGGGCCGGGGATGAGGGCAGGATCTGCGAAACAGCAAACCCAACGACACCAGCGTCTCGCCAAAGCCCCCTTCTCCCAGACTTGGGAGAAGGGCTGGGGATGAGGGAAGGATCTGCGAAACAGCAATCCGAAGGGCACCAGCGTTGCGCCAAAGCCCCCTTCTCCCAGGCTTGGGAGAAGGGCCGGGGATGAGGGCAGGATTCTGCGAAACAGCAACCCCAACGGCACCAGCATCTCACCAAGGCCCCCTTCTCCCAGACTTGGGAGAAGGGCCGGGGATGAGGGCCGGATCTGCGAAACAGCAACCCCAAACGGCACCAGCATCTCACCAAGGCCCCCTTCTCCCAGACTTGGGAGAAGGGCTGGGGATGAGGGCAGGATTCTGCGAAACAGCAAACTCAACGGCACCAGCGTCTCGCCAAAGCCCCCTTCTCCCAGACTTGGGAGAAGGGCCGGGGATGAGGGCACAGATCTGCGAAACAGCAACCCCAACTGGCACCATCGTCGCGCCAAAGCCCCCTTCTCCCAGGCTTGGGGGAAGGGCCGGGGATGAGGGTGAACGGCCGCCGCCGTCGCGCCCGTTTCGCTTCCTACGCGTTCGTAACTCTCGCTAGCGCCTCGTCGCTGAACGCTTCCGGCGGGAACATTTCAGGCCCAACCATCCCGGCGCCCCGCGCCATCCCAAGAGACGGGTCTGTCGCCCGTTTCTCGAACAGTCGCAACTTGCGCGCGGTCGCTTCTGGCCCGAACTCCGCATGCACGATCGAGTCCATCTGCGCTGCCACCCGAAGCCTCTGCATCCGGTCCGCACGCTCCTCGGTGTACGGCGCGAACAACGCCTCGTCCCACTTCTCCGAACTAAGCATGAGCTCCGACACAACCCGAATATCTCGCATCGAAATCGAAAGTCCCTGCCCGATGATGGGGTCGTTGTACCCGGCTGCGTCCCCGAGCAGCACCACCCCCGGCGCGACCGGCGAGTCAGTCCATGTGCTGTGGTTCGGGATCGTGTGGCACGGCCCTGCGATCCGCGCATTCGCCAGCGAGTCACTCTTCGGCACAGTCTTCAGGCGAAACGCATCGAGGAACCGCTGCTCCTTGTCCTGTCCCGCAAGCCGGCTCTTCTGGTCGAGGCCAAAGCTCAAGTAGAGTCGGACGCGCCCCGGCGCCTGCGGAAACGCAAAGAACTGCACGTCGCCTTCGGTGCCCATCGTCTGCACGTCCACTGGCCATCCATCCGCGCCCTCTACCAGCATCCCGGCGAAAAAGTGGTGTGTCTTCTCGTGCATCAGCTCGATTCCCGCCTGCCGACGGACGACCGATCCTCGTCCATCCGCGCCGACGACGATCCGCGCGCTGGCTTCGTGCTCGACACCCCCGGCTGAATAACGGACGCCCGGTGAATCGCCTGCGGACACAGCGACGTCCGAAACGCCCCGTATCGTCTTCGCTCCAGCGTCCCCCGCGGCATCAAACAACGCCTGGCAGGCCTGCGGATGGCCAACGGCTAGCGGTCCCGGAATGCCCGGCAACAGCGCGAGATCGAAGGCCTCACGCTCTGCCGCGGCAGGATCGATGCCGTCGCCGTACTCAATGTGCTTCGTGATGTGGTGATCGTTCGCGCGCAGCAACACTTCGTACAGCCCCGTACGCTTCGCATCAGCGACTCCCCACGGGGCCACCCATTCCCCTCGCACCATGTCTTCGAACGAAGCGCTCTTCTCAAGCATCAGGACAGACTTTCCTCCGCGAGCGAGCACGGTCCCGAGTCCGCTCCCGGCGATGCCGCCGCCCACGATGATTGCGTCATATCTTTCAGCCATGGCGCGGATTCTAAGCTAAACAGTCGCGCCGTCGAAGCCGCCTCGGATACCATCTAACGAATCTGCCGCAGGAGTCAGCCAATGGTGCTCGACCGAACAATGAAACGCCTCGACGGGTCCGATGAAGACCTATCAACCTACCGGGGCAAGGTGGTCATGATGGTAAACGTCGCCAGCAAGTGCGGTCTCACCCCGCAATACAAAGGCTTGCAGGCAATCTACGACCAGTACAAAGGCCAGGGCTTCGAAATCCTCGGCTTCCCGGCCAACAACTTCATGGGCCAGGAACCTGGGACGAACGAAGAAATCGGCGAGTTCTGCGAACTCAATTACGGTGTGAACTTCCCACTCTTCTCCAAGATCTCGGTGAAGGGCGACGGCATCGATCCCCTCTACCAGGAACTCACCACCATGCCCGAACCAATCGGTGGCGAGGTTCTCTGGAACTTCCAAAAGTATTTGCTCAACAAGCGCGGCGAAGTCGTCCAGAAAATCATGCCGCAGACCACACCAGAAAGCCCCGAGGTTATCGGGGCCATCGAGGCGTTGCTTGCTGAATAGTTGACGTCTCACTCCAAAGCGAAGAGGCCGGTCATGTGACCGGCCTCTTCGTGAGGAGGGACTGTTTGTGTTACCGAGGGTTGAGGCCTGCTGCGTTCGGTGCAGCTGCTTTCACATCCTTGGTCTTGTCTTCCTTTACGAAGAGGAATGCGTGGACGAATCCGGCGATTCCAACGATGAAGACGAGGGCGGCTGCGAGGAAGGTAACCGTTGCTGCCAGGCCCGCCTTGTCACCGAAGGTGCTGAATCCGAAGCTCGTCAGGAGCAGGCCTCGGAGTGTTTCACCAGTCTGCATGGTTGTGCGGAGACCGGCAGCTGCGTCGACGTCCTTCTGACGAGCGTCGGCGGCAGTCTTGTCGCCTGCGTCAGCGAGTTTCTTCTGGTCTGCTGCAAGAGCCGTGCGGATCGTGCCGATCGTTGCGTAGGTTTGGCCTTCCATGGATGTCAGGGTCTGCTTCCCGTTACCGAGAGTAACGTCGATGGGAGCACTGAACTTCAGGTTCGTGGCGGACCGGGACATGTGCATGGCGATGTAATACTTGGCGTAGCACTCAGCCTGCTTGCCGGTTTCCATTAGCTGGCCGGCGTATTCGGTTAGGCAGGATGAACCGGACTTCCAGTTGATGACTGCGTTGTCTGGGTTCGCCTTCGCGTCAGCGGCGAGGTCTTCTTCAGAAGCGAAGTAAATCTTCTGCGCGCCGAGCTCGGTCTTCACGTAGTCGTCGGCGAAGTTCTTCTGGCCGACCAGCACGAAGCCGAGAACCAGGAACAGGACGGCAAGCACTACAGCGCCGCCTGCGAATACGATGTCGAGTTGTTTTCTACTCATTTCATAACCCCCGAAATGGTTTAGTTCCTTTTGAATGGCGGGCTGGACCCGGAGATTCCGTGACCGGCGTCGGATAGTGGTGGTGGTTGCGTTTGCCGACTAAGGCTTGTTTCCTCGAATGACTGGTCCCTCCGGCTGTTCCCTTGTGTCTTTGTAAGTAAACGGCAAAGGCTTGCTTCCGAATGCGCCCATTCGGTCGTGTCATCGGGGCCCGGTGGTACCAACTCTGGTGTCCGTTTTGACGGCGTTGCGCGGCCGTCTGGACGCCAAACGGGTACACTCCACCACCCAAAACCGGGTCCACGAGGAGATAGCCATGCGAATCGGACTGATGATCGAGGGCCAGAACGGCCTCACCTGGGAGCGCTGGATCCACATTCTCCACATGGCCGAACGCCTCAATTTCCCCACCGTTATGCGTTCAGATCACTACTTCATCGGCCCCCAGCAGGATTCTCTCGAGGCCTACCTGTCATTCGCCATTGCTGCGCGCGAAACCTCAAAGATTCGCTTCGGTCCGCTGGTCTCGCCGGTTACCTTTCGCTCGCCAATCGACATTGGCCGAATGGCCGCGCAGATCGACCAGCTCAGCGGCGGCCGCTTTGTCATGGGACTGGGCGCCGGCTGGAACGAAGCCGAGCACAACGCCTACGGAATCCCCTTCCCTCCGGTCAAAGAGCGCTTCGACCGACTCGATGAGGCGATCCAGGTCATCAAGGGCCTCTGGGGTCCCGGCCCCGCGACCTTCGCTGGCAAGCACTACCAGCTCAACGGCGCCGACTGCATCCCCAAGCCGGCCACCGGGCGCCCACCGATCCTCATCGGCGGTGGCGGCGAAAAGCGCACCCTGCGCCTTGTCGCCCAGTACGCCAACGAGTGGAACTCCGTGAACCTTGCGCCCGACGCCTATGCCGCCAAGGTCAAGGTCCTCGAGGCGCATTGCGAGGCCGTCGGCCGCGATCCATCGACCATCGCTCGCTCGATGATGACCTTCGCCGTAATCGGCCCCGATGCCGCGTCACTCGATCGCGCGACGGAGCGGATGATGAGCATGTGGGGCGCCCCGGCTGGTACTTCCCCCGCCGACTACCGCGAAACGCTCCGCAAGCGCGGAATGATCGTCGGCGGCAAGGCCGAGGTCGTGGAAGCCTGCGCCAAATACGCCGCGCTCGGCATGCAGGAGATCCAGTTCCAGCACTTTAACTTCGACGACGACACGGTCCCCGAATTCCTCGCCGCGGAAGTCGCTCCGGCGGCGGCCAGCCTCTAGGGCCGCCCCCATGCGAACCAGCCCACTCGAATTTCGGCTGCTCACAAGCGAAGAGATTCCACGCATCTGGGAGATCGACCGTCGCGAGCGCATCGAGAACGTCTATGCCCTGGAGGGTGGAGAACTGGTGCTCCGCCCGCATCAGATCGATGTGCCCGGCTGGCCACCCGGAGAAGAAGACCTCTATGGCCCCATACTCGAGGACTGTTTCGAGCACGGCGGCTGGTTTCAGGGCGCCTTCGATGGCGACCGGATCGCCGGTGCTGCTGTGCTCGATACCCGGGCGATTGGGCCAGTTCGCGACCAGCTCCAGCTCAAGTTCCTCCACGTGAGTAGGCCTTATCGCGATTCGGGGCTTGGCGCGCGACTATTCGAAGCGGCCCGCAATCGCGCTCGAAGAACATGGCGCCAACACGCTGTACGTCTCTGCGACCCCGTCCGAGAACACCATCCGGTTCTACCTCGCCCGCGGCTGCCGCCTCGCCTCGAAGCCGGACCCAGAGCTCTTCGCCCTCGAGCCCGAAGACATCCACCTGGTTTGCGATGTTCGCCGTTGACCGGGAGCGACAGTTGCCGCGTTTTAAGAATCCCGTTCCACCACGCCGCACGGCACTTCCAGGCCTGCCCGCCATCCCGGTGCTCTTCCGCCCTCCGGGATTTTCACCGAGCCCGCGTCGAGGCCAACCCGTCGCAGCAGCCACGAAATCGCCGAATCCGAAGTCCACATTTCTGTGGTTCCCTTCGTACGACGGCCCCAGGTCAGCGGTGGCACTTCCGCCGCCGCGGCGATAATCCGCTCCGCGACGACCGGGTCTTCCGAAAGCCGGGCCTGCGAAACGGCCCATTCCTCGTCCGGCAACTGGGCCGCACGGATGCACCGCATCTGGTAGCGAAACAGCCGAAACCGGTCGGCGCCACGGAATCCCACCGGTCCAGTCATCGCCGGCGGTACGGGCTCGAAGCCGAATACCGGCGTCAATTCAATCGTGAAGTCCTCAGCCGCTGGCGTCCGAACCTTAAGCGCCGAGTGATACAGGGCGGCCCGTTTCCGCCGGTGGACGAATGCATCGCATGCCTCCCATGCCGCGAGACTCCAGAGGCGGATGCGGGAGGCCGTCCCGGCCGCCACCGGCATCCAGTAGATATCAACGAAGCACGCGTCTGCCATTTCCGCCTGCCGTCCTCAGCTTCCCAGGAGCGCCGTCCCGGCCATATACCCCGGCTCCAGCAGCGTGGCCCCGGGCGTTACCTCGGCGAGCTTTGTCCGGATCGGCGAGACATCCGTCCCGCCACGCGGCGTGATTGGGGGCATCCAGTCGTCATGGTGACCGAGGATGATCGTCTTCGGCTGCAGCAAGCCCGCCGCGATCCCGACGAAGTCGGCCAGCGACCCCTGGATCGGCTCGCCATCGATGTTGCCACGGCCTGCGGCTGCCAGGATCGCGACATCCGGTCGAAGGTCGCGCAACACGCCCGTCCAGCATCCTGAGGTGTCGTGCCAGAAGATCGACCCCTGCGGCGTCTCGATCAGGTAAGCCAACGGCCCTCCCGTCTGGCCACTCCCAACCGCGCCCGCCAGGTGCGCCCGAAGCTCACCGGCAGCCGAGTCTCCGGTTTCTGACCTTCGCCCGATCGTTGATCCAAGCCCCACCCGAGCGGCCATCGCCGCACGTTCGTCTTCGCACAGCCCAAGATCGCCAGTGGCGGCATCCATCGCGGAAAGCGACCCCGTAGTCCATGTGCACGAATGCAGCGATGGCAGCACCCGAACGGTTACGTCCGGTGCCAGGCGATATCGCTCGCCGCCCTGCGAGGGCGAAAGCTGGCCCGGAGCGCACGTCCTGTTCCCGCATCACGCGGCAACTCTCGAACGAACCGATAACCTGTGCACCGGTGTTCTTCGCGATGATCTCTGTGCCGGCGATGTGGTCGAAGTGAGCATGGCCAACGAGGACGAAATCGGCTTTGGTCACGTCTCCCGCCGAAAGCCCAACGCTAGGCGCCGAAGGCACTCGGTCCATGTACGAGTCCAGGAACACCACCGTGTCCCCGAGTGTTAGACGAAACGTCGCGCAACCCAGCCAATCCAGCTTAATTTCCATGCCAGTACCCCCGCCGCCGGATGCTACCGGAAGCGTCCCGCCCTCGCACGGCCGAACCTATCCGGGTAGGGGTTTCTCGATGAGGTCACCTGTAGGTTGGTGGCGTTCAAAGCGCCTCAACTTGCGAGCGCCCGGGCCCTCCGAGTCGTTCTTCGTCAGAGCCGGGCGTGGTGTCCCGAAGACCCAGTTGCTCAGCCGTGGACTCAGCTTTTCCAACTCCCGTATGAGCGCCAGCGAAACAAAAAGGCCAAAAGTGAAATTCGCCATGAGCAATGCCCAGTAGCTCGACCATGTGGCGCCATTGCCAAGAATCTCCTTGGTACCGAAGCCCATTACGAAGGGCATGTGGACCAGGTAAATCGCGAACGCGTACTGCGACAACCCATTAAGCGGTCGCGCGACCAATCTCGCCCGCACAGCCAACCGGGCAAGCTGTGGGTACACGACCATCCCACCTGCGCTGAACAGGAACACCGTCACGCCGAAGTAGCTCACCGGCCACGTCTCATCCCCGATACCCCGATAGAGGTAGACGGTCCCCGCCACAAGCATCAGAGATCCCGCCGCCATGACCATTCTGCGCGACATGAACGGCATTCCTTTGCGTCCCAGCACATAGCCGAAGACGGGGAAGAACACCCACACCAGCGGGTTTCGATAGGCGAATACTGCTTCGTCACCGCCAATGGATGACTGTCCGGCATACCAGGCGATGGTCAGGAAGTTCACTGCGAATGCAGCGGCCACAACCGGCGTGAGCCATCTGTCTGGTAGCCGCCACGCCTGCGTCAGCAATGAAGCGAATAGCACCAGGAGCCAGATGAAGTAGAACTGCCCGGAGATGTTGAAGAGTGCGAAGTCTTTCAAGAGCCCAAGACTGAGCCCCCCAGTCGCCCATCGGTAGGCCAGCGTCGCCACCATCCACACGATGGCCGGAATCCAGACTCGCCGGGCGCGCCGCCTGAAATAGCCGAGTAGCCCTTCAGGCCGGGACGAACCCTGGAGGTAGGCCGTGACGAAGAGGAACAGCGGCACCGCCCCGTGCGCGAACAGATGGCTCACATGGATCAGCGCAAGCCCGCGCCCCGATACTTCCGGCCACGGACTGAAGTAGGCATGCAGAAATACGACACCGATTATCGCGGCGCCGCGAAGCAGGTCGAATTCTTCGACGCGAGTCTTGGCCGCAGGCGCCAGCACAGCCTTCATTGTCGGTCTCCTGAGCCTTCCAGCCATCATCCCCGAGACGGCAGATCAATCGCCTCTAGTAGACGCGAACTCGCGTTCCAATTCCGCAAATTTCTCGAACCCGGTAGACATCACGTGGACGCTTGGTGACACCCCGATTGGAAAAGCATAGGAGTTGTTCTGACGGCCTAAAAACCCCTTCCCAAGGCGTGTATCGATGGTGAACATTCAATGCACGTCAGGGGTAAACCCGGGATATGGAAGGTGAACACATGAGTGCATTTACGCCCTCAGTAATGCTGATTGATAGCGACGAACACGTCCGCGAGCTAATGCGCGCGAAGATCGAGTCGGCCGGTCTAACGGTCGACCTCGAGCGGGCCCAGGGTATCGCCGCCCAGCAGGCGATTCAGGAGCGGCAGCCGCAGCTCATCTTCGTCGCGATGGAACAGCCCATCCAGCGCGCGATGCAGGTCGTCGACTTCGCTCGGGCACAAATCCCCGACGCCATGATCGTCGCCTACTCCGGCGCCTGGTCGCCCATCGTCGAGCGCCGCCTCATGCAGGCCGGCGTCAACGACTTCCTCCACGGCAAGATCACCCGCGCCCAGATGAAGGGCGTAGCGGAACGCGCCCGCCGAATGGCCCAGCGCGCAATCGAGCCACAGCCCGACGCTACCGAAGACGGCCGCATAGTCGTCGTCATTGGGCAAAAGGGCGGCATTGGCAAGACGACCACCAGTACCAACATCACCGCTGCCATCGCGGCAGATGGCAGCAAGTCCGTTCTGCTCATCGACCTCGACACTCGCTTCGGCGATGTCGCCGTCATGCTGGATGTCAAAGCCGACTACACCGTCTCCGAAGTCGCTCGTGACCCCGCATTCCTTACTCGCGAACACTTCCAGTCGGTCTTGCTCAAGCACGATTCGGGCGCATACGTCCTCCCGGCGCCGCGCGACTACCGCAGCTGGCTGAACTGCTCGACAGAGCAGCTCCAGGACACGATTCGTTTCGCGGCGACGATGTTCGATGTGGTCGTCCTCGATACCCCCGGTACCTATAACGACGTCGTCGGTGCCGCCACCGAGCTCGCCGATCGCGTGGTTGTCGTCACCAGCACTGACCTCACCAGCCTCAAGAACACCTCGCTCCTGGTCGAGCACCTGGAACTCAAGGGCCGCAAGCCTGAAGAAGTCATGGTCACGCTCATTCACGGTCACGATGTCGAGGGCGCACCGTCCCGCGACGATGTCGAATTCGCCATCAATCACAAGGTCAACCACGAAGTGCCGTTCGACCGGAACGTTCGCAAGGCCTCACAGATTGGTGTCCCGGTAGTTCAGCATTACCCCCGCACCGCCGCGTCGGTCGCATTCGGGCAAATGGCTGGCGAACTCGCCGGCTTCGACTACGCGCCCGTCGAATCTCCGGACCCCGTCCGAGGCCGTTTCTTCAACATCTTCGGACGCAAATCAGTGGCTCCCGTAACCGCCGAACGCAAGGACCTGGCCGTCTAAGTAGTCGGTATTCCCTCCTCTCCTGGCTTACCTCTCCAGCAAGGCCCTCGGAACTGAGCACCGAGGGCCTCGTTGGGTTTTCAGCGTGACGAGGCCATCCCCTAACCCCGCGCGGCCAACTCACGTTCCAGGTTCAGCGGCGCAGTGATAGCGCGCCGGTCGTACTCGCCCCACTCCTCCCGCGGCACCAGCCACATCACCTCGAACTCGTTGCCGTCGGGATCCATCGCGTAGAGAGACTTCGTCGCTCCGTGGTCGCTCTGCCCGCCGAGCGCTCCCAGTTCGGCAAGAGTCTGCCGCGCCGTTGCAAGGTCTTCGAGCGAAGGGACCTCCCACGCAAGGTGGTAGAGGCCCGTCGAGCCGCGAGCAGGCATCGGCGCATTCTCGCCGACCTCAAAAAGCCCGAGGTCGTGGTGGTTCGTCCCTCCCTCGGCCCGGAGGAACGCCATCTTCCCTCCGGCTTCGCGGCCAATGACCTCGAACCCAAAGACTGATTGATAAAACGAAATTGAGCGCTCGACGTTGCGGACGTACAGCACGGCATGGTTGAGCCGTGAAAGCGTGACTGGTGGCATAAGGCACCTCTAAAGAGAACTTCATCTACTAACTTACACTAAGTAAGTAAAACGCCAACAGGACATGGTTAACGAAGCACTCCCCGCCGCTTACCTCTTAGAACCCAATCCTGCACCCTACCAATCGCATGCCCGCGTCTCCCGGTCGTTATGGAAAGCCGCTTCTAGCACTCGTCGCGCTCGCCTTGGGGAGCGTGACCATCGTTTCGGCCGCCTGCGGAAGCGCCAACGCCGATTCGAAAAGCATCCAGGTGACGCTCGTCACCCAGGTCGTCCCCAACCCGACCGCAACCCCCGTCCCCGGCGTCTCGCCCACACCGATCGTCCCGCCTGAGCTTGTCCTTTCGACGCTCGAGGTCTACCAGGCCGGGGCCATCCTCGTCTCCGTGACCGGCGACATCACAGGCGGCACGGCTAACTTCCTCGGCCGTAATTTCAAACTCGCAAAGGGCAAGCAAAGCATGTTCGCCTTCGTCGCCGTGGATACCGAAGACCCCACCGGTCCTCAGCCGCTCCGCGTCGAGGTCACCCTCGCGAACTCATCGAAGGCCACGCTTCAGGACACCATCACCGTCCTTCCCACCGAGTGGACGGTCGACGCCCTCGACTTCACCGAAGAACAGACTGAAACCCTCCTCGACCCAACCGTCGTCTCCGAAGAGATCGCCATGCTGAAGACGCTCTACTCCGGCGTCACGCCCGAAAAACTCTGGGACGGCCTTTGGGAAATGCCGGTCAATGGCGCCATCACCGCGCGCTATGGCGAGCAGCGTTCCATCAACGGTAGCGTCCCTTCCGGACACCACGGCGGCACCGACATCGGCGCTGAGCTTGGCACACCGATTCTGGCCACCAATTCAGGTCGCGTTGTGCTTGCGCGCCAGTTGAAGGTCCGGGGCAACATGGTCATCATCGACCACGGCGGCGGGCTCTTCTCCGGCTATGCCCATCTCAGTGCCTTCAACGTCACCGAAGGCCAGCGGGTCGAACAGGGCCAGCAAATCGGCGAAGTGGGCAGCACGGGTCTCTCCACCGGCGCGCACCTCCACTGGGAAATGGCCTCGCAGGGCATCCTCCTCGATGCACTGCGCTTCACCGACGGCACAAACGGCTACTGACGCTCACTCCCTTGCCACACCCGCTCGCGCAGCCACGCGCCGCACATCCTCGGGGTCGATCCCGGGGCTAACTTCCGCCAGCCAGATACTGAAGTCGAGCAAGTCCAGGTCGATCTCTTGCTCTGGTGGTCGCGGCTCCCATCGTGGCCACATCCCGAACACGGTCGCCGTGGAAGGCATCCCCCTTCCAAGATCTCCCAACTCCAGCGCATAGGTGTGCCCGAACGCGGAGCGCCAGTAACGCCGCCCTGCGCTCGTCCCCACCGCCGCTCCGATTGCTCGCGCCACATCCGGCCGGACGTCGAGCTCCTGTTCGAACAGCAGCGGATCAGCGCGGAAGTCCGCAAGGTGTCCGTCGAACTCGGCTTCCAGGGCGAACGTCCAATCCTGCGCTCGTTTCGAGGGCAATGCCGCTCGCGGCGGCGTTGACACTGGCCCGGCCGGCCCAAGCTTCCGGTTCAGAAACTCGACGATCCGGCCGACGATGACCGGACCCTGGTCGTCCTGCATGAAGTGATCCGCGTTCTCTATTGGGAAAGGTCCTTCGGCGTTCGGCAGGCGTTCCTTCAGCCGGTCCGCGTACGACTGGCCGAACACGCTGTCCTCCGTGCCCCAGAGCAACAACGCCGGAACATCGGCCACCTCGCCCAACCGTGACTCCAGCCGGGTCATGTCCTCCCAGCCCCGGTCGCCCTCGTTCATCGGGATCGTTCGCGGCCACGTGAGGACCACGCTGTCACTTTCGGGCTCGTCGTAAACGTGGTGGTACGCCCTCGCCTCCGCTTCGGTCATTCCTCTCCGGCTGATGGCCGCAGGCCCCTGCTGCGAAAGCGCCTGGAGGCGCTTCATGAAGAACTGCCCAATCAGTGGGGCATGCCAGGTAGTCCATGGCCGCGGCGAGGAATGGAAACGGCCGACGTCCCCAGTGAAGGCCCACGTACTCATCAATACGAGTCCGCCAAGCCGTTCGGCGCGCTGGACCGCCGCCCCAAGGCCCTGCGGCCCGCCCCAGTCCTGCCCGACAACCACGTAACCGTTCAGCCCGAGTTGATCGATGAAACTCACAAGGTCGGCGATGTGGTGGGCGAAGGTCAGCGCCGAATCGAGTCGTGGGTGGTCCGAATATCCCGCGCCCACCCAGTCGGGTGCGATCGCGCGATACCCCGCCTCGGAAAGCGGTCCCAAGAACTCGCGGTACAGGAATCCCCACGTCGGGTTTCCAGAAAGCAGCAGCACCGGTCTCCCGTCGGGAGGACCCGCCTCCACATATGCCATCGTCCGCCCGTTCACTTCGATCGCCTTCTGCTCGTACGGAAAGATCTCCTCGAGCCATGCCGGCTTCGTCCGCAATTCTCTCGCCATGAACGCACCTCCAATGAAGCCGAACACTACCGCAGCGGCTGCTTGTTAGTCCTCGCTTCGGTTCCCCGTTCCCGGTTCCCCGCCTACCCTCTGATCTTGTGCAACTCTGGCTCCAAATCGAAGGCAGCCCCGAACAACTGGACCTCCCTGGTGGAGGTTCCGCTCTGATCGCGCTCATGTCGTTCGCCGTCTCCCGCGGGTTCGGTGCCACGCATCCGCTCATCGCTCTCGCCGACCGTCTCCACGATGAACACAAGGTGCGCATGGGACCGCTAACCACCTTTTACGAGCTGGAAGCCGAAGACGCCGAGGACCGTGCGAAGCTCGAACTCGCATACCAGTCTCCGTCCGAGGTGGCCGCCGAACTCGAAAAGGTCGTCGCCGCCATGGAATCGGACACCGCCTGCCAGACGTTCGCACGCCGCGGCGATGCAACCGAACTGACCGCCCAGGCACGCGCACTCATTCGCCTGCTCGAACAACCCGCCTCCGATGGGAAGCGCATTCGCCTGGTGTACGCCCTGTGATGCGCCGCCGCCGGGCCTCGATCACGGCCCGCGAACGCTGGGCCACCGGGCCCTCGTCCTATCTCGCGCACGCCATCAACTCGCAGGCTGGCATGGCCCTCTCCACTTCGCGGGTGCAGCGAATCATCGATCTGATTGACCTCTGCCCCGGCCGCCGCTACCTCGATGTTGGTTGCGGGACCAGCGCCTACGCCGACCTCATCGCCCAAAAGGCCGGCCTCGAAGAACCACCGATCACGCTCGACCTCGTCGGCGAGACGGGCGCCGGGGTCGACATCACAGGCTGGCCCGAAAAGCTGCCCTTCCGCGACGAGTCCTTCGACTGCATCACCAGCCTCTACTTCATGCGCCGCTTTGATGACGACGTCTGCCGCGCCTACGCCGAAGAGATTGGCCGGATCCTTGCGCCCGGCGGCTCGGCGCTAATCCTCGAATTCGCACCCGTCCGAAGCCGCCTCCTAAACGCCGCCCACCAGCGCCTCGTTGGTTTCGGCTGCGCCGAGGTCGACCTGCGCGGTTGGGGTCGCCTCGCCGCGCTCTTCACCGAAGCTGGCTTCGACGCCATCGATCACGTCAACATCGGCCCCTTCGTCCTCCCGCCAATCCCGCGCGTCGGCGTTCTTCTCCGGCGCGCCCCATAGCAAAAGGCCCGGCCAATTGGCCGGGCCTTCCGAATGGTGATGACTCTCGGTCTATCGCTGGCGAACTCGGGTTGCGAGTCCCACTCCGCCGAGGCCCAGCGTCGTAGCTGCCAGGACCAGTATGAGTAACGACATCGAGCCGCCGTTGCTGGTGAGACCACCGGTGTTCCCCGTTACAGGCGCACCGGGCGTGGCCGTCACCGTGACGGTGGCCGGCGTTACCGACAGGTTCAAGGTCGTCAGCTCGTAGTTCTTCCAGCTGCCAGTTTGGGCCGCCTTCTTACCGTCGACGTAGAAGTCCACGACGCTGCCGTCTACGCCGCAACCGGGAGTTGTCGCTGGGGCGAGCGCCGGGATGTCAAGCGTGTATCGCATCTCGGAACCCGAGGCGAACACGGTCGTCGTGCCGCAGGCTGCGCCCGCAATTCGTGCTTCCACTACTGCGTTTGCAGGCGGAGCCGCCCCGTTCACGGTCACCGTGCCGACGAATCGCGATGGCGGCGCCGGTGGTGCCTGGGCTGCGGCGACGCTTACGAGCATCGCCGCTCCCACGGCTGCTGCCACCGTAGTGGCGAGTATCAATCCAACTGATCGTTTCAAATTCTTCATGTTCTTCCTCCAGGAGTTTTAGTCGGTCGAAACGGTCCAGTTCAGGGATCCCGTTTGGTTGATGGCGATCCAGTACGCACGGCCTGTCACGAATGTCGTGAAGTCGTTCGCACCCGGGATGCCCGCGCTGCCCGGGAAGAAGCCTTCGAACTTCTGCAGCGGGTTGTTGTAGTAGAAGATCGCGGTTACGACCCCGGACACGTCGTTCGTCAGCGGGTTGTCCGGCGATTCGAGGCCCTTCAGCGTTGCCGCAATGTCTGCGCCGTTCTTCCCGTTCCATACGATCAGCGACCAGCGGAAGTAGAGCGTGAACGTCGTCGTCGCGCCGGTGCCATAAGTGAAGTCGTCGGCGGCCACGTCAGCTGAAGTACCGATTGGTGTCGTCACCGCGACACGGACAACGTCGTTGCTGTGCGCTGGCGAAACCACCGTGATGGACGTGTCACTGACCACTACCATCGAGGTGCCTGCAACGCCGTCGAACGTCACTGAAGTGGCGCCCGTGAAGCCGGTCCCCGTGATCGTGACCGCGGTACCGCCCCCGGTGGGTCCTTGGGAAGGACTCAAGAGAGTGATGTTCGGGCCGCTGCCGTACGTGAAGTTGTCGGCGCTCGTGTTCGGGCTGGTGCCCCCGGGAGTGGTGACCAGGACGTCAACGGTTCCGGCAGCATGGGCCGGCGATGTCGTCGTGATCTGTGTAGCACTGTTGACGATGGTCCCAGTGCCCGTGGTTCCACCGAAGGTCACCCCGGTGGCGCCGGTGAACCCGGTTCCGGTGATGACGACGGTCGTCCCGCCGGCAATTGTTCCCGATGCGGGCGCGAGGCTCGTCACCGTCGGGCCTGCCGTGTAGGCGAAGTCATCCGCCGCGGTGTTAGCGCTCGTTCCCAATGGGGTCGTTACCGCGACATCAACCGTACCGGCGGCATGCGCCGGTGAGGTCACCGTCAGAGTTGTCGCCGTCGTGTTGGTGATGGTTGCCGCAACTCCCCCGAAGGTCACCGACGTGGTGCCGGTGAACCCCGTGCCGGTGATCGTTACGACTGTGCCACCCGCGATATCTCCGCTCGCCGGGCTCACCGCTGTGATGCTTGGAGCGTCGCCGTACAGATAGTTGTCCGCGGCGGTGTTACTGCTCACTCCGGTCGGCGTCGTCACAATCACATCAACGCTTCCCGCGACGTGCGCCGGGGCGATCGCTGAGATCGTCGTGCTGTTCAGCGGCGAGAAAGTGGCCGTCGTCCCGCCGAAGGTCACCTCCGTTGCCGTCGCAAGGTTCGTGCCCGTTATCGTGACGAGCGTTCCGCCCGCAACAGGTCCTCCATTCGGATGCCACAGGCCGTCACCGTTGGGCCGGGGCTTACAAACGTGAACTTGGCATCGGCGTTCGGAGCACTGGTTCCGGCCGGTGTGATTACCTGGACATCGACCAAGCCTGCCGAGTGGGCCGGTGTGGTCGCCTGCAGGGAAGTCGAGAGGACGCTACTCGCGACGACAAGCGTCCCTCCGAAGCTCACCTGCGTGGCCCCTGTGAAGTCCGTGCCGGTGATGGTCACGAGTGTCCCACCGGCTGTTGGTCCGCTCACCGGTGCGACCGAAGTCACGACAGGGTCCGGCACCTCGAATGTCAGCGTCGCCGCCGAACTGAACCCGTCGGCGTTCTCAACGATGACATCAACGGCGCCCGCCGCATGAGCTGGGGCGGTAAACGTGACGGTTGTGTCGTTGACTTCATTGAAGACCACGGTGACGCCGTCAACGGTGACGTCCGTCGTCCCCGTGAAGTCCACACCCGTCAGCGTGATGGTCGCCCCGCCGTGAATGCTCGTCGTGGACGGGCTGACGTCGGAAATTGTTGGCGCTACCGCCAACGCTGGTACTGCTCTTGCCGCGAATAACGCGGCTATGAGCACGGCCAAGATGAGTCCTGGCCTGACCAGGGATCGATTCTGGGTCTGCATAAGCCTGCTCCTGGTCTGGTCCGGCCGAATTACTGGCCGGATCCGGTCGAAATGCACTGGGCGAGAAGCGCCGCCACAGAAAAGCGTTGAAGCGCCGCACGCGCGCTCAACCAACAATGTCTCGCGTTGGCAATCCACTTTCTGCAAATCCAGACCACAACTGTGTAACGATTTCCTCAACATTTCCTGAAAACCGCCAGAGTTTCCCCGTCCTGAACCCGGCCCGCGTCCATGAACCCATTCACAACGCCAATCGCTGACCACCCGAACTTCACTTACCCTTACGTCCACGTCAGGGTAAGCTGATCGGCAATGGCATCACGCTTTGGCCCGGGTAGTTTTCGCGCACTCGGAGCCCGCCAGTTCTCATCGCTCAGCATCTTCAACTACCGCGTCTACTTCCTCGGGCAGCTGATCTCCCTCATCGGTACATGGATGCAGACCACCGCTCAGGCCTGGCTTGTCCTGAAGCTCACCGGTTCGCCGCTCGCGCTCGGCACCGTGACCACGCTCCAGTTCCTCCCAATTACCCTCTTCACCCTCTTCGGCGGCGCCTTCGCCGACCGCGTTCCCAAACGCCGGGTGCTCATCATCACCCAGACACTCTCCATGATTCAGGCGTTCGTACTGGGTCTGCTCGTCCTAACCGGCACTGTCGAACTCTGGCACGTCTACGCCCTGGCCCTAATGCTCGGGACGATCAACGCCTTCGATGGCCCGGTTCGCCAGGCATTCGGTGTCGAACTCGTCGGCCGTGAACAGGTCGTCAACGCAGTTGCCCTCAACTCCTCGATCTTCAACCTGGCCCGAATCGCCGGTCCGGCTGTTGCCGGGGTTGCCATCGCCACCGTGGGAATGTCTACCGCCTTCATGCTCAACGCCGGAAGCTACATCGCCGTCCTCGGCGCCTACGCGATAATGCGTCCCGCCGAATTTTTCACCGTGCCGAAACGGCCGCCGACTGGAAACGTCCTGGCCCAGATTCGACAGGGGATCTCCTACTCCGTACGCACCCCCGGCATCCTCTTCTTCTTCATCCTGCTCGCCTTCTTCGGTACGTTCGGCTTCAACTTCACTGTGCTCATCCCGCTCGTCGCCGAATTCGTGCTCGGCCTGGGTTCGGCGAAGTTCAGCTTCCTCTTTTCCGCTATGGGTGCCGGCTCGCTGATTGCGGCCCTGGGGATAGCAGCCATTGGCCGCCTCTCGGTGCGTGGCGTTATCGGCGCCGCCGGTGCCTTCATTGTGCTGTTCATCGCCGTTGCCGTTTCCCATTCCTACTACCTGACCGCGGCGCTCCTCGTCGTCCTTGGGGTCGTGAGCGTCCTCTTCTCCACTACCATCAACACCACGCTGCAGATCACCGTCCCCGACGAACTTCGCGGCCGGGTGATGAGTATCTTTTTCCTCTTGTTCGCCGGCTCCACCCCGATCGGTGGCTACCTGACCGGCGTGCTCGCCGAGACCTTCGGCGTTACTGCGGCGCTCCTCGTGATGGCTGCGATCTGCACCGTCGGGCTCGTAATAGCGATTGTGTACCGCCATGTCACCGGCCTCGGCTGGGCGAACGATTCGCGCGCCGTTGCTGCGCCTTCACCAAACGAAACATCGTCACTTAAGCCCGCCAGCACTCCCTGACCGACCCGCGCGAGCCGCTATATCCTCGTTCGCATGGCTGAACACGAAGAAACACTACGAGCGCTCTACGCGGCGTTTAACAATCGCGATGTGGAAACGGTCCTTTCGGCGATGGCGCAAGAGGTCGATTGGCCGAACGGCATGAACGGCACTCGCGAACGGGGCAAAGACGCCGTACGCGCCTACTGGCTCGGTCAATGGGAAGTGATAGACCCGTCTGTCGAGCCGCATTCGATCGAAGATCGCGCCGACGGCGCAACTGCCGTCGAAGTCCACCAGGTCGTTCGGGACATGCAGGGTGCGGTCCTCAACGACCGAACGCTCACACACGCGTACTGGTTCGAGGGCGGACTCATCATGCGGATGGAAATTGAGGAGTAGCGGCCCCAGCGCGACCAATCACGCTACTTCGGTTCGAGCACCATTACCGTCAGGTCCGAGGGCAGGCCGCTTCGGCTAACGCTGATCTTCGCCTGCGGCTCGGGCTTCGCACCGGTTTCCTTGAGGAACGTTGCAAGAGGTTCCAGCGCCAGCGTCTCTCCGCCGGTCTTGTAGTTCATCGGGATAGCGATTCGCGGCTCGATTTTGGTCATCAGGTCGGCCGCAAGGTTCGGCGCCAACGCGTTGAATCCCCCCACTGGCAGCAGCAGGACATCCACGTTCTTCAGGTCGTCGAGGCTTGCGCTTCCCGCGAGGCCGAGGTGCCCCACCCGTATCCCATCGATTTCGCTGATGAACATCACGTTCCGCGATCCGTCGATGCTCTTCGTGGCCACACCGGTTATCAAGATCCCGCCGATCTCGTACTCGCCGGGTGCATCGAACACCATCGGGTCTCCGCCAATCCCGTCCGCCCACGAATAGCCGGGGTCATCGTGCCGCGAAAGCGTAACGACTTCGGCCGTCTGTTTCCCAATCGTGAATCCACTATCGGGCGGGCACGGATCAGTGATAACGCAGCCGTCCCGGCCTTTTAGCCGAAAGCAGTTGCGTCCGAGGTAAGTGATTTCAATAGGCACGAGGTAATGGTACCGCCACGAGCCTCAATGGGCGAGATATGGCTAGCTGAACTTAGCAATTAATCTGCGGCACCCGCCCGGGTAGCCGCGGCTGTTCTAGTCGAGTTCCTCATCGAGAAATTCATCGTCGTCCTGGCGCTTTCGCCAGAACATTGCCGCACCCGCAATTGCACCCAACAGGGCAAAGATGCCCAGGAACTTCTTCATCTAAACCTCCACAAGCCAGTCTCCCGGCTCAGTAAAGTATAGGCGCGAACCTGCCGGAGGGCGATTCAGCGACGGATCGCCCTCGAACCCGTGCCGGCCCCTGCCTCGCAAGTGAGAACTTTTGAGTACGCTTCCGCAAGCCGTCCGCAGAGGGCTTCCGGCCGGAAGTACTCCGCCCGTTCCATTCCGAGTGCGATGAGCCGGTCGCGCTCGGCGCGGTTCTCAATCACCTTCGCGAGCCCGCCGCCAAACGCCCGAATTACCTCTGCGTTCGTGCCGGGCGAGTCACGATCGATTTGGACCACTCGGGCTGCTCCGCCCGCCACTTCGGGGAGTGAACCCCCGTCGCTGCATACCACCGGCGCCCCGCATGCCATGGCCTCGGCCACCGGCATGCCGAAACCCTCGTACAGGCTTGGCTGCGCGACCACATCGCAGAGCGAATAGAGGTTGATCACCGCTTCCCGTGTGATCGTTCCGAGGTGCCTAATCCGCTCAAGGACACCGACCTCCCGCGCAACGGCAACCTGCTCCGCTGTTAGCCGCCCGCCGACTCGAATTAGTTGCACGCCGGCGAGTTCAGGCAGGGCCAGCGCGCGGATCAGCAGCTCGAGGTTCTTGTACCTGGCACTGTCCCCGATGCTCATGATCTTCGGCCCCGGCGCGAGGCAGATCCCTTCGCTTGCGAGCTGCGTTTCCGGCTCGGATCGCGGGCCGTATTCGTGTGAAATGGGCACGCCGACAACGGTGATTCGTTCAGGGTCGACGCCCAGGGCCTTGGAGATGTCGTTCGCTGAACACTGCGAAACTGTTATCAGACGGTTCGCTCGCAGCATGCCTCGTACCGGTTCCCTGAGCAGTGCCTTCGCGAACAGCCGGTCGCGGCGGCTGCCGTAAAAGCCTGGGACGATGAATGGCATCACGTCGTGACACGTCACCACTGTCCTCGCTCCCCGCACCCCCGGGACAACGTGGCCAAGCCCCATGTCGGCGACATGGACGATGTCGAACTCCGCTGCATCGTCCAGGTTCAGGGGCGGCTGCCTTCGCTTCCTGTCGAGCAGACTGCCCACCGGTCGTGGTGCCCACCACGATGCAGCACGTACCTCTACATCGGCGAATGTTGCCGCTACTCGAGCGGTCGCTTCGGTGTAGTTCTTGATGCTCATCCAGCCGCGGGCCGGACGTGGACCGACCAAAAGGACTCTGTGGGGCGCTTTCACAGATATAGTTCCGAGCGCATTCTACGTCTCATGTCCAAAGCGCGAGGGCCCTCCCGTAAAGTAGATATCTCTTCCGAGGAGTTCTTCCTTGGACTCCCAGGAGACCTCGCGGGGATGGTCCGCGCGTGGCTCGAGGGCGAACCGTTCCGAGTTTCGCGCCACTGGGAGGGGAACACAGCGAATGCCTACCTGCTCGAAATGGCACACTCGAGACAGCGGCTCGTATTGAAAGTCGCCCGCGATGGGGACGATCTCTCGGAGTCCATCGCAGCCCTCGAGAACTGCCAGGCAATTGCGTCGGAGGGCGTTGTGCCCCGCTTGTTCCACGCCGATCCAGCCGCCTTGGCCTGCCTCGTTGAATACATACCGGGCCTGGCTCCTCCTGCTTACCTCCGTCATCGCCGCCGGCCGAGCCTCGCGCCGGAGATCGTCGCCAGCCTCGCCGCCTACCACGCTGGAGTTGGGCAGGCGTTCGGCGACTTTCACCCCGAAAACGTCGTCGTCCGCAAAGGCGGTGTCACACTCCTCGATCCGGGCACGCCGGACCAGCACGGCCGCGAAGAAGGCGAACCGTCGATGGTCACTGATCTCGGCCTTTTTCTGCACGCTGCCGCTTCGAATGTGATCACATACCTGGTTCGCGGCCCGATCAGCGCCGTCCGCATGCTGTCTCTGGCGGTCGCTGTCACAGCCGATGGATGCACTACCTCTGGCCTGAACGCCGACGAAGTCCTCGCCGTAGCTGACCGCCACATGGATGACCTCCGCCACAGTGAGTGGCCCCGCGACCGCATCACTGCCCTAATCGCCGCTCGCCCCTGCCTCTGGTGGATGAAGCGCCGGGTTCGCAATCGCCTGGCCCACGCCTGAAAGCACTGCTCTGTCCAGGTGGTCAGCCAGCCGCATCGCGAGCGCAACCGCCGTCAGCGTGACCGTCACCGCTCCGGCCGTCGGCATCACCGAACTCCCTGCCACGAACAGGTTTCGAGTCCCGAACACCCGGCAATCAGCGTCGACAACGCCCGTTTCTGGTCCGGTGCTCATGCGTGTCGTCCCAATGTGGTGCCAGCACCCGTGGATCCTCGGAGTTGGCTGAAGCGCTCCCCATGGCTGCTCCACCGTTCCGAGGCCAGCCTGCTTTAGCTTTTGCCCAAGGATGTCCTGCGTCCGCCGGATGCTCTCGTAGTCCAGTTTCGTTAGGTTCCATTCGAGCCGGGCCACGGGAATGCCGAATCGGTCCCGGCGGTTCGCAAGCGTTACCCGGCTTTTCGGATTCGGTGCCTGTTCAGCCGTGATGATCAGTGCGGCGACGTCCGGCTTTTCGAAATGTCGCCCCCTCGCCTTGAGCCACGATGCGGCCGCCACCCGATGGGGCTGTCGGATGATGTTCAGATACGTGTCGGAGCACGTTTTGGGGTGCGGATTTCTCCGCCGAGCCCCACGCGAGCTCTGCGAAGGACCGCACCCCGGCCGATGTGAACAACGACCTCCGGGGAAAGAACTCGACGATCGAGTTCAGTGTCCCTTCTTGAAGTTGCGTGTCGTCAGAGAGCCGCAGCGAGAGCGCCCGCTTCGCGCCATGCGAGTCCCTTTGCCGCCGGTACGGCCCCACCAGGTCTTCCAGACTGCCCGGAAGAGCCGGTTGGAAGTACCCGGAGTCCACATGAATATGCTCCATGAAATATCGACCGATCTGGTCGAAGCCGTTGGCAAGCCCTCCCGGCCGGCCGAGCTTCGATGCAAGCAACATCCTCGCGTTTTCAATTCCTCCGCCTGCCAGCACGAATGCCCGTGCCGCGACCGAGAATGCACCGGTATTTGTCGCTACCTGAAGTGACTCGATCCGCCCGTCGTCGTTCGCGTCGATCCTGAGGACGGTCGCGTTTACGAGGAGAGTCACATTCGCGTGCTCGATCAGGGCCGGAATTCGCCGGCGGAACACGTCATTGCTCGCGAACAACGAAACGGCGGTTTCCACTCCCGATTCCCGTGGCAGGAGTGCGGCATCCGCACGGTCGAACCCTCCGGCGTCGATTCCGGCCACCTCCGTGGCCCTCAAGAACCAGGCTGTTATCTCTCCCTGAGCGATTGGCCAGCCGCTTCCGGGCACGTGCCGCCGCACCTCGAAGTCCAGCGCATCAAGCGGCCGGCAGCGGAGGCCGCCATTCAGCCATCCGTCCCCCGTTTCTTCCAGCCACTTCCACGAAGTGCCGCCAATAGCACGCGCTCGCGCATGCTCCAGCCTTGGATAAGGAAGGCCACGTCGAACGCCGCGCCCCAACTCCTGGCTTTCGGCCGTCGGCTCATCCGCGCCCGATTCGATGACCCCCACCTTCCAACCCGCGTTCGCGAGATCTTCGGCCAACGCTAGGCCGCAAGGCCCGGCGCCAACGACGCAAACGTCGAATTGCAGCCTGCTCCCGCCCGAAATCGTGGTCGCCTCAAGTCGCATTACTTCGCAGCATAAGCGCCGCCTCCCTACGGATGGCACAATGCGCTGCCATGCCTCGTGCCGCAGGAGTCACTCGTTGAGTCGAACCGTCTACGTCGTACCGCACTGCCACTGGGATCGAGAGTGGTACCAGCCGCACGAGCTCTTCCGTTGGCGACTCGTCCAGATGATCGACGAACTCCTCGACCACATGGAATCGCATCGCGAGTACCGCTGCTTCAACCTCGACGGCCAATCCATCGTCATCGAGGACTACCTCCAGCTGCGCCCGGAGAACGAATCGCGTCTCCGCGCGCTCATCGAAGCAGGTCGCATCGTCATCGGCCCCTGGTGGGTCCAGCCCGACGAATTCCTGCCGAGCGGCGAATCCCACATCCGTAGCTTCCAGAAGGGCATCCGCTTCGCGAATCGCCTCGGCGGCTCGCTCCGCGTCGGCCACTGCGCCGACCAGTTTGGCCACATCGCCCAGATGCCGCAGATCATGAAGCAGCTCCAGCTCACCAGCGCCTGCCTCTGGCGCGGCGTCTCCGACGCCATCCCCGGGTGGAGCTTCCAGTGGGAAGCGCCAGACGGTACCCAACTGCCCGTCCTCTACCTCCGAAACAGCTACTCCAGTGGCTGGCGCCTCCCCACGGAAACCGACGATCTCCTCGAACGCGTCCGCCGCCAGGAACGTGACCTCGCCGAGGGCCTCCCCGCCGTACTAATGAACGGCACCGACCATTCACGCATGGAGAAGCACGTTCCCGCCGCCCTCGCCGCGGCCGCCGATCGCGGCTACGACTTCAAGATCGCGACGCTCGAGGAATACGAACAGGCCGTCCTCGCCGTCGGAATCGATGACGTCGTCCACCACGGGGAAATGCGCTCGCCCGACCGCTCGAACGTCCTCGTCGGCGTGCTCTCCGCGCGCATGAACATCAAGCAGCGCGACTTCGAGGTCTCGGGCTGGCTCGAAAAGTACGCCGAACCGCTCGAACTCCTCAGCTACCTCCACCATGGCCCGGACGGCACCCCCGCCCTCCGCCACGCCTGGCGCACCCTCCTCGAAAACTCCCCGCACGATTCCATCTGCGGCTGCAGCGTCGACCAGACCCACATCGAGATGTTCCCTCGCTTCGACCGCGCCGAGCAGCTCGCCCAGCAGGTCGCCAAGGAATCGATGTGGCACATCGCCGGACGAACCTCCGTGCCCGCACCCGGTGGTCTCGCCGTACTCCGGCCGGTCGCGAACGCCGCGACCGTTCTGCGCGCCGACGTACCCCACGACTGGACCGCGGCCGACGAACTGCAACTTCCCGACGGCTCGTCCGTCCCCTTCGCCGTCGAGTCCGAGACGCGCTCGGAAATCCTCGTCCACCAGGCCGACCTCACCCCGTGGGCCGCGCTCCGCCACCTCGATTTCCTCCGCGAACAGCGCTACGACAACCACAACATCGAAGCCATGGAGTGGGAACTCGACGGCCGCCACCTGAAGGTCACCACCACCGTCGGCCCCGACCTCACCGTCGTCGATGAAGAGTCCGTCCGCCACGAAGTCCGCCAGATCGCGGCCAACAACCTCGCCGACACCGCAGAAATCACCGTCCGAAAATCGGCCCGCGCCGAAATCGTCGCCGTCCTCCCTCCTACCGACGCCAGTCGGCGTCCAGACTACTGATTCCAAGCTCCCCTCTCCCAAGCTTGGGAGAGGGGTCGGGGGTGAGGGACCAGGTTCCCGACCTTCAGAACGAGTTCTACGAAATCACCCTCAAGAAGGGCGGCAAGCTCTTCATCCGCGATTGGCACCACGATGTGGAAATGGCCAACGTCGCCGCCCTCGTCTCCGAAGGCGACCGGGGCGACGAATACAACGCCGATATCCTCCCCGACGGAATCGTCGGAGACGGCTGGGAACCCAGCTTCGGCTCCAGGGTGACGCCCGTTAGCCAGACCCTGTGTCTGTACAACTCCATCAAGGTTCCGCGTGGCTTGAACAAGAAGCGCTCCGCGCGGTCGAAAACCGTCGATGGGTCAATCGACGTATTCGCCGAAGTCACGTTGTACCGGGGTTTGCCTCGAATCGACTTCAAGTTCGCGGTCATCAATTACGTGGATGATCACCGCCTCCGCGTGCTCTTCCCCCTCCCCTTCACCACCGAAACCGCCATCACCGAGAACCAGTTCCACGTCGCCGAACGCTCCCTCACTCCTCCGCCGTGGAACGGCACCAGCGCCGAACAACCGCCCACAACCTTCCCGCAGAAGACCTTCGCCGCCTTCGAAGGCGAAGACGTCGGCATCGCCGTCTTCAACAAGGGCCTGCAGGAAGGCGAGGTCGTCCGCGACAAGAAGGGCCGCCAGGCCTACGCCCTGACCCTCCTGCGCTGCGTCGGCTGGCTCTCCCGCCCCGACCTCGTCTCCCGCCGTGGCGGCGCCGGCCCCACCATCTCCACCGAAGGCAGCCAGATGCAGGGCACGCACACCTTCGAATTCTCCCTCACGACCTACCGCGGCAACTGGCGCGAGGCCAACATCCAGGCCATGGCCCACAGCTTCGCCTACCCGCCACTCGCTTTCGCCACGAACGAACACGAAGGCTCCCTCGGCCTCGATGTCCCCCTCGCTCGAATCTCTCCCGGCGTCATACCAACGGCCCTGACCCGCAGCGACGTCGACGGCGCACCAATCATCCGCACCTACAACGCCTCCGGCACCGAAACCGAAGCCTCGGTCCTCGTCCCATCCGCGGTCCCCGGCGCGGGCCTCGTCGACCTCATGGAAGAACACACCCACAACGTCGACACCACCCACGGCGACTGGCGCTTCCCCCTCCGCCCCTGGGAAATCGCCTCCCTCCGCTTCGGCCGCCGCGAATAGCCACCTCGCTCCGCAATCACTCGTCCAGCCGCGAACAACCACGCCTTCCCTAGATCCGACCGTCAGGGAGGTACGCTCTTTGCAAGCCACCACCCCCCGAATTCGCGGAACCCTGCCCGAAACCAACACGGTAATCACGCCTCCCAGGCATCGCGTGAGGGGGTGCTTCGGCACGCTGCGAATAGCAGACCCGCCAAACCGCACTACGAGGGGCGCACGGCGGTAAGTGGGTCTGTCGACAAGCCTCGCGATCAAACATGGCGTGTTGCGCCGCAACGGCATTCTTTACCCAAGTGTAGGGACAGCCCTTGAGACCCTCGGTAACCTTCAGGACATGGCCGAACCCGCCCCGACGGAGCTACGAAGCCTGCTCGCTGTTGATTTCTCATGGACGCCGCGCCAGCGGGAAGTCCTCTCCCTCCTGGCGTCAAAAAAGAGCAACCAGCAAATCGCCGACGAACTGGGCATCTCTTTGGACGGAGCGAAGTGGCACATGCGAGAGATTCTTTCCAAGCTCAACGTCGAGACTCGCGAGGACGCGGCGGAGTACTGGCGCCTCTACCAAGGCTGGAAACCGCGACTTGCTCGTTCGCTGCGAAGCGGCTTGCCGTTAGCGTCGGTGAAATCGGCGGTGGCTGTCGCTGGCATGGCCGTCATTGGCCTGGTGACGCTCGCAGTCGTCGTGGTGCTTTCGAATGGCGACGGGCCTCCCTCGTCTGGGCCGGTTGATGCGAGTGTTGAGCCAGCCTCATCCTCCACAGCGCCTGCTACTAGTCTTCCTTCGAACTCAACCCAGACGGTGACCTCGGAGCCGCGAACCGTGGTTCTGGATGTCGAGCCGCGCCCCCAACCACAGGGAACGACGCTCGCTCTGGGGACACCACCTGCTCCGGTCCAGCCGCCCTGGGACGGTGAATCGACCGTGATATATGACATTGAGCAGGGAGTGCTCATCGATCTCGGACCAGGCACGCAGCCTGCAGCGTTTAGCCCGGATGAAACCAAGGCCGCCTGGATTTCTGGAGCACCTGGGCTACCGGGGATGGAGGGATTCGTGATGGACCTGGCAACGGGCGCGCGAACTTCCGTAGGCCCGGCTCGACTCATAGGTTTCAGCGACAGCGGACATGTGGCAGTGGTGGCGCCGGATAGCAACGATCGGTTTCTCATCGATCTTGCAACGGGTGCCAAGGTTTCCTCTCCCTATGTCGATTTTTCGTACTTCCGCACCAATCCCAGCCCGTTTCCGCCGCACGGCTACGTAATCGATCCCCCGGGTCCAACCAGCCCCGACCTTCGAAGCTACACAGTCAAGGATGCAGCTTCCGGAGCAACGCTCATGACCTTCGACGCAGTCGCCGCCGCGCCGGCAGGAGATTCGAGCATCGCTGCCATCGCCGCTCCCGTCGAAGGGATCAGCAACGTGTACATCATTGACATTGCGACCGGGGCTGCATCATTTGTGGCGAACGCCGTGCCAGGTAAGGACAATATCCCCTTCTCGGCCGACGACCGTTCGATCCTCTGGACTGATGGCTACTGCGGCGACATGCCTGGAATGGTTACATTGTTCAACCGCGTCACCGGCACCCTGACGCACTTGGACTTGAGTTCAGTCGGAAAGGACGTCGACAGCCGCTATGCGCTGCTCGCACCGGGCGATCAGGTCGCTATCGGAAGCTTCGGTGCGACCTATCTCATTGACCGTGACACGCTTGCCTTCCGTGCGAGCGTTCCCAACCGGGCGAATGGACACGGAGGGAACATCTCATGGTCGTCGAATTACCGGTACGCCAGTCGCGGAATCGTTGGCGGGCACGGCGGCCTGTGCAGTGGCGCGTAGTCTCGCTTTCTAAGCCCACCCCTCCTTGACACGCCCCCCACGCCACCACAGTCTTTCGCGAACCCTTCGAGGAGCGCCCCATGGCCAAAATCTACCGCGGCATCGTCGTCGTCCACGGCGTCGGCGAACACTCCAAGGGCTCCTACGTCAGCGGCTTCGTCGAACAACTCGCCGGCTACCTAGCCGAAATTCCCGAGTTCGCCCACGGCAAGGTCGAACTCACCGCCCGCAATCGCAGCGACACCTCCGACACCAGCTGGGCCACCATCCACATCAAGAACCCCGACGACTCTCGCCCCGATGAGGAGTGGCACATCCGCGAAGCCTGGTGGACCCGCACCTTCGAACCCAGCAGTCCCGGCCGTATCTACCTCTGGGCCGTCCTTGCCGGTCTCGCCCTGCTCTGGTCCGCCTGCGTCCAGCAATTCGGCCGCGGCCTCCTCGCATTCTTCAGCCCCGCCCGGCTCGCTCGATGGCCCTCGGAACGCATCGGCCGGCCATTCGATCGCACGACCCACACCCACCTCCCCGAAGCCGACCAGGGAGTCTGGCGCACCCCCGGCGCCTCCGTCCTGAAATCGGTGTTCGATGCCATCGTCTGGTTCGTCCTCACCTCGCTCTACATCGCCTTCGGATTCGTTGGCATCCTCATCATCGGGCTCGTCTATCTGGTCCTCGTGCTCCCCGTCGGACTCGTCTTCCCCGAATTCGCCAACAAAATCGTCCGCGCCCTGATCCGGATCATCGTCTTCTCCCTCGGCGACCAGGAAGCCATGACCACTCGTCAGGTTGCGCTTGCTGCCGCCGCCAACGAAGTCAACGCCGGCCTCTGGAACATGCTCTCCAAGCAGGGCCTCCTCGCCCGAAAACGCGACGACCTCGACTTCGCCGGCTTCGAAACCGTTACCGTCGTCGCCCACTCGGGAGGATGCGTCGTCTCCATGGCCGCCCTCAAGAGCGCCGATTTCAAACGCTTCCGTAACGAAAGCCTGCCAGCCACCCTCAGCCGTCCCGCCTACGTGAACTGGGTGACCGCCGGCAGCGGCCTCAACCTCGCGTGGAACGTCCGCTTCGGCGAAACCGCCTCCGACAACGCCCTCTGGGAAGGGGGGCTCGAGAAGATCAACTGGCTCAACTTCTACGCCCGCTACGACCCCGTTCCCCAGGGGCCCACACCCGTAGAACTTGCAGCCGACCTGCTCGGCGATGACCCCGAATGCATCCCGCTCCCGCCCGAACCAACGCCACCTGCGGGGACGATACCCCCAGATCCGGCCCGGCGCCCGCCATTCGTTGGTCTCCGCGTCTCGAATACCGACAGCCCCTGGGCCGACCACAGCGGCTACTGGGGCAACCACCCGGAAGTCATGTCGCGCGTCGTCCACGCAATCACGGATTCACGCCTCGCCTCCGCGCCAATCAGCCCCGAACAGCGCGATATCGGGGCGAAGAACCTGAAACCGCTCGAACCCGCCATCACAGGCCAGGTCGAAGTCGGCATCGCTCGCCGCCGGGCGAAAGTCACGCGCCACATGCTCATCATCCTCGGCGGCCTCGCTGCCTTCCTCGTGGTCGGCGCCGTCTGGGCCGAAGACGCCGGTCGCTGGGTCCTCGGCACCAACGGCTTCCTCGGAATGGACCCCTGGGCTCCCGGCGGCCACCAGCTCGAGGCCGTCGTCACGAAGAAATTCGCATCCATCGGCATCGAAGGCCTGCGCGACCGAATCATCGGGCTCGCCGCGATCGCCTTTGCGCTGCTCATCGCCATCGACTACCTGCGCCTCTTCACCTGGCTCTGGCAATTCAGCAGCTGCCGGGACACCCCGCGCCGTAAGGCCCTCTGGTTCTTTGCCAGCGCCACTGTCCTCATCGCGACGCTCGCCCTCCTGGACCTCCTCCTCATCCGCTGGCCCACCGGCGCCCTCGGCTAAAACGCCCCGGACAACTCCCCTCTCCCAGACGTGGGAGAGGGGCTGGGGGTGAGGGCTAGACGGTGGAAACCGCCCCTCCCCAAACCTGCTCGGCTGCCCGGCGATGCGGCCCTCTGGCCCGCCAATAGTCAAGCCGCCACAACGCGCGCTCCGGACAAATGCATCAGGAGCCGGGAGGCCGACTCTCGGCAGCCTCCGTGCTCTCCGTGCCTCCGTGGTGAGGACTACTCCCGGTTGCCCTTGTTCGCCCCGGTGATCTCCGCCATCAGCTCGATCGCCGTCTGGTCGCCCGCAACGGTGATCCCCGTGAGCCCGCTGTCCTCCCACGCCTTGAACCGCTCGCGAATGCGAGCCGGCGGCCCCACCAGCGCGCCGTCGTCGCAGAACTCGTCCGGCACAGCCTCCATCGCCTCGCCCTTGCGGTGGGCCAGGTACATCTCCTGGATGGCCTTTGCCGCATCGCCGTAGCCGCGTCGAACCATCATGTCGTTGTGGAAGTTCTTGTCCTGGTGCCCCATCCCGCCGACGTAGAGCGCAATCCGCGGCTTCATCTGCCGGAAGGCGTCCCGAAGGTCGTCGGTCACAATCACGGTGACACTCGACTGCATCTCGAAGTCCTTCCAGCTCTTGCCGTTTCCGGCACGCTTGAAGCCTTCCTCGATCCAGGTCTTGTACATGCCTGCGGTCTGCGGGACGAACCCAGTGGCAGGATGCCATCCGCCACTTCGGCTGCCATGCGCACGTTTGTTTCCGTGCCGCTGCCCAGCCACACCGGGATATTCGGGTTCGTGTGAAGGATCGACTTCAGCGGCTTGCCAATGCCGAGAGTCCCCGGGCCGTGGTACGGCAGCTGGAATTCCTTGCCGTCGTGCGTCACCGGCTCTTCGCGGGCGAACACTTTCTTCATGATCTGGACGTAGTCCTTCAGCCGGTAATAGGGACGGCCCCACGGCTGCCCGTACCACCCCTCCACGATCTGCGGCCCCGAAACGCCGAGGCCTGCGATCATCCGGCCGCCGCCCGAAAGAGCGTCCACCGTCGCGACCTGCATGGCCGCCATCGCGGGCGCTCGGCCCGCCAGCTGCATGATTCCGGTCCCCAGTCGAATCCGCTTCGTCAGCGCCGCGATGTACGCCAGCGGCGAAATCGCGTCCGATCCATACGCCTCCGCCGTCCACACCGAGTCATAGCCCAGTGCTTCCGCCTCCAGCACTTTTTCGATAGGTAGGCGCATGTCCGCGCCCGAATAGCCAACGCTTATGCCGAGTTTCAATTCAGTGTTCCTTTCCGTTCCATTGCGATGCGGAACTTGCCACGGCTGGTCAACCCCTGCAACCTCTGGTAGGAATTACTATTGCCGGACCGTAAAATCCGGCGCGGGCGAGACTGACGGAGGGCTTTTCGATGGCCTGGTACGACGACCCTTCGAAGACCACATTCGTTGGCACTTACGCAAACGAAAAGCAACTGGTCTGGGATTCCGACGCCGCAGTCAAGCGCGGATGGACTATTCAGCCCCAGCCAGAAGACGAAGAACTCGTCATCGGCGCTCCAGCCAAGACCAAGATCACTGTCACCTTTGTCCGCCGCGAAGATTGGCTCCAAAATCGCAAGCTCGAAATAGCCACCTCGATGCGTGATTCCGCAGCTCAGGCCGCCGACGAAAAGGAAGCCCGGCACGTAAAGGCCGCAGATGACCTCGCTCGTGCCGAAGAGGTCTTCATGTCTCGCATCGAAGCTGTCGCCACCGCCAGCGACGCCGTCCGCGAGCAGGCCGAAAAGGACGTCCTCAGCGCCCTGAAAGACGTCATATCGCGCCGCAAGGACGCACTCCGCGCCAAGGATGAGGCCATCAAAGAGATGGACGCCGCCGTTTCGGTTGGCGCGTCGGAATTTGGGCGCTCGATGTCGCTGCTCACGCGCGAGCGCGAAGTCGAAGCCACTCGCCTTGAGGCCGAACTCGCATTGCTGGGCACTCAGGAACTCGTCACGAAAGCCGCCCGCGACTGGCGCGATTCCGGTGACCGGCGTCTCGCGCTCGAAGAGCAGCTGGCCAAGCGTGTCGCCGACTTCGAACTGAAAGACGCGGCCCTCATGGAGCGCATCCAGGCCCGTGATAGCCTGCTCGCAGCCCTTACGCCGGTGGTCCGCTAACCGACCGTCCGCGTCCCGGCGACTCCACCCGTATCTTCCAGGTCATCGAAGAACTGCAGCACCTGGCGGCAGTATTCCTCCGGCCGCAACGACGGGATGCCGTGCCCAGTGCTACGGAAGGTCACGTAACGTGCGGCGGGAAGTTCCCGCACCATCACATTCGAGGCGCTCCGCACCGGGTCGTCTTCGCCGATGCAAACCAGTACCGGCATCGTCAGCCGTTCCTTGAGTACAGGCAGCAAGTTGCCCCTCGAGCGTCGAACCTGCGCCGCTCCAAGGTAACCCTCGCGCGAAAGGCGCGAGAACCGCTTACGGATTCCGTCCGCCAGGAAGGGGTCGGTGATGTCCTTCGCCGCACGCTTTCCCAGTTCGGCCGTGCCGAATTGGTCCACAATCTCCATCTGGCGGCCGATTCGAGCCTCCCGCGTGTGGTACGCCTCATCGTACTCGTCGTGCGCGAACGCAGCTGAGGTGTCGCTCAGCACCAGCGCAGCGAGCCGCTCTGGCCACATCGTCGCGAACTGCAACGCAACCATGCCGCCGAAGCTGCACCCTGCGAGGGCGCAGATGTCGACCTCCAGGTGGTCCAGCAGTGCCTTCAGGTCCTCGGCGTACGTCTCGATGGAATAACTCTCGATGTCTTCAGGCGCACTCGTCGCGCCGTGCCCACGCATGTCCGGCGCGATGACTCGGTACTCCTGCGCCAACTCGCCCGCCACCGGCAACCACATCCGGTTGTCGCTCGTAAACCCGTGCAGGAGCACCACAGCTGGCGACTCTGCATCGCCGGCTTCTTCGTAGTACGTGGTAAATCCGTCTCGGGTGAATTCAGGCATCCCGGCATTCTAACGACATCCGGCCCGTAAGCCCCCGCTGATTACTGTCCAATCTATTGACAGTAGTTCAAACGAAACCCACCATCTCGGCCATGGCGACAACACGTCACGACCGCGCGAAAGACGCGGTCCTCGAATCCCACCTCGAACGTCTGCGCGAAGCCGAGACAGCTAATGGCCACCGCCGGCGAAGAAGTAGCCCGCGCTCGCGCCCTCCGAAACGAAGTCATTCGGGCCGCCGTTGCAGACGGTCTCTCGCTCCGGCAGGTCTCCGGCGCTGTCGGCCTCTCGCCCGAAGGTGTCAACGCCTCCCTCTCCAAACCGACCCCGATCTACGACACCATCGGCACCACCTACGCCCGCACCCGCCAGCCCGACTCGCGCATTCGCGACGCCATCTGGGCCGCGATTGGCGATGCAAAATCGGTCGTCAACGTCGGCGCGGGCGCCGGCTCCTACGAGCCACCTCAAACGATCCTCGCCGTTGAACCTTCCCTGGTCATGATTGCGCAGCGCCCACCCGAACTCGCCCCCGCCGCCGTAACCACCGCCGAACGCATTCCGCTCCCCGACAAGTCAGTCGATGTCGCGCTCTGCTCGCTCACCATCCATCACTGGCCCGATTTCGATGCCGGCCTCGCCGAAATTCGTCGCGTTGCCAGGAAGATTGTCATCTTCACCTGGGACCTCGACGTCTCCCAGAACTTCTGGCTCTGTGACTACATCCCGGCGATCAACGATGCCGATCAGCGAGTCGCGGTACCCGTGCCGTATCTCCGCGAGGTCCTCGCGACCGAAGACGTCCGCCCGGTTCCGGTTCCGCACGATTGCCAGGACGGTTTCCTCGGCGCCTACTGGCGTCGGCCCGAGATGTACCTCGATCCGCTCGTACGCGCGGGCATCTCCACGCTTTCGAAACTCGACCAGCACGTCGTGAAGGCCGGCCTCGAAACGCTCCTTGAGGATCTCCAGAGCGGGGCATGGAAGGAGCGCTACCGCTCCATCCTCGGGCTCGAAGAGCTCGACATCGGCTACCGGCTGGTCGTCGCCGAGTGGGACGATTAGCCCGCCCTCGCCAGCCCGCTTTGTCACGCCATCGCAAGGCACACGGAGTTCCGTTGAGGTCTCTGCGAGGTTTCCCCCGATAAGTTCAGAACTGTCGCGAACCGCGACATAGAACCTATCGGAGAAACCACCATGAATAAGTGCGCTCACACCGTCTGCATCTGCCGCGACGCTACATTCCTTGAGGCCGGAGCAAAGTTCTGTAGCCAGACCTGCGCCGATGCCTCAAAGAACAGGAACCTGGCTGACGCGATTTGCGCCTGCGTCCACGCGAACTGTCAGGTCTAGGGAAGATCCGCCGGGCACGGCCCCTCGCACGGCCCTCAGGTTAGACTCCGCGGATGGGAAATCCTTCCTACCGCCTCGGCCGCCTCGAGGGCGACGGCATCGGGCCTGAAATCGTCCCGATCGCCATCCGCATCGCCGATGCGGCGCTCGCGGCGGCCGGTGCTTCGGTTGAATGGGTACCTCTTCCGGTGGGCCTCGCCGCCATCGAATCACATGGGACGGCGATACCGCAGGAAACCATCGCCGCGCTCGAAAGTCTTGATGGCTGGGTCCTCGGCCCCCACGACAACGCTTCCTACCCGCCGGAACACCGCCGCTCGCTCAATCCAAGTGGCACGCTACGCAAGCACTTCGACCTCTACGCGAACGTGCGCCCGGCAAAAGCATTCCCCGGCACGACCCCTCTCGCCCCGTCCATCGACCTGGTAGTAGTTCGCGAAAACACCCAGGGTTTCTACGCCGACCGCAACATGCATGCCGGCGCCGGCGAGTTCATGCCGTCGCCCGATGTAGCCATGTCGATGTCAGTTTTCACCCGGCCGTCGGTCGAGCGAGTCCTGCGGGCAGGCTTCGAAATGGCCCTCACCCGCCGTCGAAAGCTGACCGTCGTCCACAAGGCGAACGTCCTGCCCCTCACCACAGGCATGTTCGCGGCCGTCTGCAAAGAAATTGCACCGGAATACCCGTCCGTCGCGGTCGAAGACTTCCACGTCGATGCGATGGCGGCCCATCTCGTCCGGCGGCCGGCCGATTTCGATGTCATCGTCACGGAAAACATGTTCGGCGACATTCTCTCGGACCTCGCCGGAGAACTTGCGGGCTCCCTCGGCATCGCGCCCAGCATTAACGCCTCGGACACGGTGGCCATGGCTCAGGCCGTCCACGGCGCCGCCCCGGATATCGTTGGTTCGGGAACCGCTAATCCCACCGCGATCATCCTTTCGACCGCGATGCTCCTGGATTGGCTGGGCCGAAAACACGCCGATGAGTCATTACTGATCGCCGCACGCGGAATGGAGAACGCCGTTACGAACGCCCTCGCGCGGGGAGTCGCAACCCCGGATCTCGGGGGCCGAGCAGGGACCGCTGAATTCGGCGAGGCCGTTCTTCGCCAATTCTAACGGGTGACAGGCGCGGCACACGCCGCCCTTTGCCAGTTTCTCGCGCCCCCGGCTCCAATGCCCGAACCGTTAAAACCGCCCTCTCGAGGTTTGATCCCCCATAGGGCCGATGGTATAACTCGCTTTGCTACATGATTCACAAAGTAGCCCGGGCCGCTTCGCGCCCCGGAACCCGCCAAGGGGGAGGCTGACCGGTTGGACTTCGCGAATCTCCCGCATGACTTTGCAGAGACACTCGAGCTCGTTTTCGTGGGTATCACCATCATCGTCTCGCTCGGCATCCTGGTCGCCTTCGGGCACTGGTGGCAGAGGTAACAATCAATGGCAGTTGAATCACCCACCAAACCGACGATCGCCGACAAGATCTACGACAAGATGTTCCACAACTACGTGTGGAAGTCGATTTTCCGGACCGGCTACCCGAACACTCCGCGTAACCAGATGCTGGTCGTCGCGACGAACGTGTTCCTCCACCTTCACCCGACGCGAATCCACCGCACCCACGTCAAGATCACGCACACCTACTGCCTTGGCGGGCTTTCCTTCTTCATGTTCCTCGGCCTGACCATCACGGGAATCCTGCTGATGTTCTATTACGTTCCCAGCGTGGAGCGCGCCTACCTGGATATTCAGAACATCACGACGACCGTCCAGTTCGGACAGTTAATGCGGAACATGCACCGCTGGATGGCCCATGCAATGGTCATCCTCGTCTTCTTACATATGATGCGCGTCTTCTATACGGGCGCGTACAAGCCGCCGCGAGAATTTAACTGGGTGGTCGGGGTCATTCTCCTCGTACTCACCTTCCTCCTCAGCTTCACCGGCTACCTGCTCCCCTGGGACCAGCTCGCCTTCTGGGCCATCACCGTCGGCACCAACATCGCTGGTTCCGCCCCGGTCCTCGGCCCGAAGACTCGCTTCTGGCTCCTTGGCGGCTTCGAAGTCGGCCCCGACTCGCTCATTCGTTTCTACACGCTCCATGTCATCGGCTTGCCGTTGCTTGCGGCGATCTTCATGGCTGTCCACTTCTGGCGAATTCGCCGGGATGGCGGCCTCGCCCGCCCGCTCTAAAAGCGGGCAACTGGTCCAACTCGGTACGCTACCGAAAGCCAAAGAGGGGAAAGTATGGCAACCGCAGTCGTAGCCCGGCCCGTCGCCCGCCCACAGGCACGCGCCCGAGACGAGGAAGTACTCGTCTGGCCGGATCTTGTCTTCGTCGAATTCATCGCGGCGATGCTGTTTACGGTCACGTTGTTCATCCTCTCGGTCGTGGTCAACGCCCCTCTGCTTGACCAGGCCAACGCCGACGTCACCCCGAACCCGTCCAAGGCGCCGTGGTACCTGCTCAACCTGCAGGAACTGCTCCTCCACATGAACGCCGCCATGGCCGGCATCATCATCCCGACCGTCTGGCTCATCATCCTCGGCGCCTTCCCCTACTTCGACCGCGAAACTGACGGCCAGGGCGCCTGGTTCAAGACCGAAAACGCCGTCCGCATAACCATCGTCGCCGGCATCGTCGGATTCGTCGGCACCTGGCTCCTCATCATGTGGGACTCGGGCAAAGTCGCCTTCCTCCTCCATGACTGGTTCGGAGCCTCGGGCGGAGACTCTCTCCGCTTCTTGGAAAACGTCCGCTCAATGCAATCCCAGCTCCCTTGGCCCGATTGGTCCAAGGAGATCACCTACCTGCCGTTCAACCTCAAAATTCTTGATGGCGGCGGCTCCGGTGGGCCGACAACCTTCCAGCACCTGGACTTCCCCGGCTGGCTTGTGGAACAGGCAATACCGATTGCCGTACTCCTCGGCCTCCCCTGCCTCATGATCTACACCCTCTGGCGCATGGGCTGGGTAGTCACCCGCCGCGACGCGCTGCTCGCGCTGTTCAGCGGGTTTGTAACCGCCTACGGAGTACTCACGCTCGTGGGGACCGCGTTCCGCGGTCAGGGCCAGGAACTCGTGTTCCCCTGGGAACTCAAAGTGAGCGAAGGTATCCCGGGCCAGGAGGCTGGGCACTAAATGGCAGCTGAACAATCCGCCCCGCGTGGAACCGGACGCATCGAACGCGCCCGCCAGATCGAGTCCCGAAAGCTCGCGCGCCGCTCCTTCCTGCGCGTTAGCGCTTTCGCCGGCCTGTCCCTCTTCGTTGGCTCAATGGCCGCGGGCTTCCTCGGCTTCTTTAACCTTCGCAAGCCGAAAGGCTTCGGCGGCGTCGTCATCGTTACCGCTGGCCGAATCCCCTCTGCGGGTGCGGACCCCGTCCGAATCAGCGAAGGGAAGTTTTGGCTCAGCAACCTCGACGGCCCCCAGGGCGATGTTCTCGGGGTCGGCGGCACCGGCGGCCTCATGGCCCTCTACTGGAAGTGCCCGCACCTCGGATGCAGCGTCCCATGGAACCCTGCCTTCAATGGCGCAACCGTGAACTTCCCAGGGGTCATCGGCTGGTTCCGCTGCCCGTGCCACGGCTCAACCTACTCGCGGGCCGGGGTGCGTGTCTTCGGGCCAGCGCCGCGACCAATGGACACCATGGCCCTCTCGGTAAACGGAGACGGCTCACTCAACATCAACACCGGCGCAATCACGCGCGGGACGCCCGACAATCCGCTTCGTGCGGTTCCGTACAACGGGTAGGCGGAGGAACGATTGAATACCCAGAAGCAAATCGTCCTAATCGTCGCACTCATGTTCCTCTTCGTTGGCGGATGTGCGGCCTACTCGGCCATCGAACTCCCGGTTCGCGCACCCGACCAGGCTGATTGGACTCGCGACCAGTCGCTCGAACGTGGTGCCCTGCTCTTCGCCAACAACTGCCGCACCTGCCATGGCAACATGGGCCAGGGTGGCGTTGGTCCCCAGCTCCTGAACAATGAAGTTTCGCAATTCCAGGATCAGGATCCGCTCAAACTTGCCGCGAACCGCGCGCTCATTACCCGCACGCTCAGCTGCGGTCGCGCCGGTACGCTCATGCCTGCCTGGCTGAACACGAACGGCGGCTCGCTCAACGCCATTCAGATTCAGCACCTTGTCGATTTCCTCACCTATCCGATCGATGTTTCCCCAGACGGCGAAGCAACATCGCATTGGTGGGAAGAAGCCGTTCACTTCGCTCACAACTTGAACGGCGAGGTTACGGCTCTCGTCGGCGGCGACACCCTTGAGACGATTGCCAAGGCCCACGCCATCGGCCCTGCCGCCCTCGCGCAGCTCAACAACCTGCCGGTGGAAGGGTTCATCAAGAAGGACACCGAGCTCAAAATCCCGCCCTCCAAGAGCTACCCGAAGGGCTACACCTACACCGTCTACAAGACCAATGAGACCATCACCAAAATCGCCGAATCGCAATTCATCGGCGCGGTTATCCTTGCCGACCTAAACGGTCTCAACTACGAGCTGAAAGAAAAGCGCGGCGTCGCCACCTTCCAGCTCAAGACCGCTGAAGGCCAGGACATCACCGGCCTCTTCCCCGGCTCCCAGTTAAAGCTCCCCGAGGGCGCTTCCTACGTCGTCGCTGCCGGGGACACCATCGATGCCCTTGCCAAGCGCCATGGCGTCTCTGCTTCGGCCATCACGAGCCTGAACAGGGATGCCCTTGGCGGTCTTGCGAATGACAAGGAAATCCCGTTCGAACGTCGCCTGACTCTGCCGAAGCAGGTCGCGATCGTGCAGGACGGGCAAACGCTCGGCACAATCGCCCAGCAGCACGACACAACGCTTGCAGACCTTGCGGCCGAAAATGCGCTCGCGGAAGACGCGGTCGTTGAGGTGGGCACCGAACTGAAGCTCCCCGTCGATGCGGACTACGTGGTTCAGGCCGGTGACACCTGGGCACTGGTCGCGACAACTCACGCCACCACCGCAGACGAATTGGCAAAAGCGAACAATGCGAATGCCTCGGACGCCGTTGAAGACTGAGGTAGTCCTTCAGCTACCGAAGATCGACGCCTACGTCGTCCAGGGTCAGGACCTGGCAGCCGTCGCCAAGGGCTACGGCAACGTCAGCGCTGATAGCCTGGCAACCGCCAATAGCGTCGAAGCCAACAGCGTCCTCGCGGTCGGCACCGCCCTGAAGCTTCCCGAAGACGCCTATGGCTCGGCCGCACCCGACGCCAAGAACCTCGGCACCGCCTGCGTCCAGTACGCCGTCCCGGCAAACGTGTTCGATGAGAACATTTTGGGCAACACCACGCCCGTAACCAAGCCGCCGACAAAGTCGACCGCTGTGAAGGTTGAAGCGCACGCGAACGACTGGACGCTTACGGCCGACAATGCCGCCCAGCCCGCGAACAAGGGCGTGGCCCTTGTTGCGAAGGGGACCTCGATTACGTTTGACTCAGTGGTCGGCCTCCACACCATCACGTTAAATGGAACCAAGGATGACGGAGACCTGACTCAGGGCACCTCCCGCACCCTCACCTTCAACGATCCAGGTGAATTCACCATCACCTGCGATTACCACCCACCTATGAAGGCGACGATCTTCGTCGAGTAACCTTCGCTCCGGACCTTTCGAAAGCGGGGCCTTCAGGCCCCGTTTTGTTGACCATCGAATCTGCCGTCAGTAGCATCCGGCATACATCACACCGGCGGCGGGCCGGTAACACTTGAGATTGAGGTTAGGGATGGCTGCAGCACAAACAGGCAAACGTTACGTCGTTCCAGGCGGCGTTGCCGAATTTATCGTAACCAAGGGCGGCGCCGGCGAGCTCCGCTGCGGCGATGCCGCAATGCAGATGCGTGGCGCCGAAGACGCCTCCGTCACCGTCGATACCGCGGGTATGGATCCCGTCCAGCTCGGCAAGCGCTACAAGGATGAAGAGACCGGTGTCGAAGTCCTCGTCGTAAAGCCGGGTCCATGCGCGCTAAATGTCGATGGTCGCGCAATGGAACTGCTCCAGCCGAAGGTTCTTCCTTCCGCCGACTAGGCGGACCCATCGATTCCTACACCAACTCCGGGGCCGCAAGGCCCCGGTTCCATCTCTGCCGCGAGAGTATTTCAATGGCGTCTCCTGAATCCTTCGCCCGCGCCGATGGCTCGGGACGGTACATCATCAACCGTGTCTCGGCCGGTCCCTGGGATCCGAACTCGCTCCACGCGAGAGTCCTCGCCGGCCTCTTCGGCCACGAGATCGAAACGAAGTTCGCGGGCGACAACTTCCACGTTGCCCGCATGACCATCGACCTCTACCGCCTTCCGACGCTCGCCCCGTGCGAGATCGCGAGCAAGTACATCCGCGAAGGCAACCGCATCCGCGTCGTCGAACTGGAATACCTGTCCGAAGGCAATTCGTTCGCCCGGGGCACAGTGGTCCTCTTGAAGCGCACCGAAAACCCGACCGGCACGGTCTGGAGTCCTTCGGATTGGGATGCCCCCCGGCCAGAAGATGTCCCGCCACAGCAAGTTCCGGCGGGCCTCGCGAACTCCAACTGGACCCCGATGTGGGAAACCCGCGCCATGACATCTCGCGACCCGAAGAATGTCGTCCAGGGCCGAGCCTGGCTCCGCGAAACCCGGGAACTCGTCGAGGGCGTCGAACTCACCCCCTTCGTCCGCGCCGCCTCCGCCGCAGACTGGTCCAACCCTGCCGCCAACTGGGGCAGCAACGGCCTCGAGTTCATCAACGCCGATATCACCCTCTACCTGCACCGCTACCCGCGCGGTGAGTGGGTCGGTTTCGAAGTAGCCTCCCACCACTCCGCCGACGGCATCGCCGTCGGCGAATGCACCATGTACGACGAACAGGGAGCCATCGGCAGCAGCACCGTCTGCGCCATCGCCCAGCGCCGCAAGTAACCCGGCTAAGCTCCCGCGCCGCCAACTCCCCTCTCCCAGACGTGGGAGAGGGGTCGGGGGTGAGGGCCGGATCCGCGAACCAGACGAAGTCTTGATTCCGTAGTCAGAGGCGAGACCGGAAGGTCTCGCTCGTCCGGCGAAGGCAAATGCCAAAACGAACACCCGAACACCGGGCAAGCAAAATCAACTCCCCTCTCCCGCGACTCAGGAATCGGGAGACGGATCTAGGACAGAAGCGGACGAAGTCCTGATTCCAACAGTCAGAGGCGAGACCGGAAGGTCTCGCTCGTCCGGCGAAGGCAAATGCCAAAACGAACCCCGAAACTCCCGCGCAACAATCACTCCCCTCTCCCGGACGCAGGAACAGGAGACGCATCTGAGGACAGAAGCGGACGAAGTCCTGATTCCAACAGTCAGAGGCGAGACCGGAAGGTCTCGCTCGTCCGGCGAAGGCAAATGCCAAAAACGAACACCCAAACATCCGACCAGCCAATTCAGCTCCCCTCTCCCAGACGTGGGAGAGGGGTCGGGGGTGAGGGCCGGATCCGCGACGAAGCAACTCCACCACCCATTCGCGCCCACCTCCGACAACTCCCCTCTCCCAGACGTGGGAGAGGGGTCGGGGGTGAGGGAAATTTGCTACAATTCTCTCGACGATGAGCCTCGAAAAGACCATCGAAGGCGCGATCCAGGAAGCCATGTCCGCAGGCGCGTTTAAGAACCTGCCCGGCGAAGGCAAACCGCTCCAACTGTCGCGGGAGTCCCAATCCGCCGCCGGCGACAACTGGCTCGGCTTCAAGATGCTGCAGAACGGCGGCTACGTCCCGGAATGGCTCAGTCTCGGACGCGAAATCGAACTCGATCTCGAAGCGCTCTCGCTCATCGACCGGAACCACCGCGAGTTTTGCGAAGGTGCCTCCGAGGCGAACGATTGGCAACGTATCTCGGCGGCCGTCGATCGACTTCGCGCTTCGTACGAAAAGAAGGCCCGCGAGATCCGTAAGAAACAGGACCGCTACAACCACGACGCCCCCGGCCACCTCACCCAGCGCCCCGGCATCTGGGTCGAATACCACCTCGAACGCCTAACCCTGCGCGAACAATCAGCCGGCCGCCCACCCACCGACTAGCTCCCCGCACGGTTTCGCCCTTCTCCCCCCACCTCAGGAGCCGGGACAGGGACAGAAGCGGACGAAGTCCTGATTCCATCAGTCAGAGGCGAGACCGGAAGGTCTCGCTCGTCCGGCGAAGGCAAATGCCAAAACGACTACCGAAACGCTGGGCCAACAAAATCAACTCCCATCTCCCGCGACGCAGGAGTCGGGACAGGGACAGATAGCGGACATTCCGATCAGTCAGAGGCGAGACCGGAAGGTCTCGCTCGTCCGGCGAAGGCAAATGCCAAAACGAATACCGAAACGCCGGGCCAACAAAATCAACTCCCATCTCCCGCGACGCAGGAGTCGGGACAGGGACAGATAGCGGAACATTCCAACAGTCAGAGGCGAGACCGGAAGGTCTCGCTCGTCCGGCGAAGGCAAATGCCAAAACGAACACCGAACGCCGGGCCAGCAAAATCAACTCCCCTCTCCCGCGACGCAGGAGTCGGGCGGAGGCGCACGGGGTGAGGGCCCTACAGCGTCGCCGCCGCCGCCATCACCCTTGCCACGCGATCCCCGCTGAACACCACAGTGTTCGGGTTCACCATCTGGCCAATGCTCACGTAGTCCGCATGCAACGCCGGGTCATCGGCAAGCAACGTCCGCAGGGCCCGTACAAACGTCAGGCTCTGTTCACTGCCCTTCGGCGTGTCCCCGGTCACTTCTTCGTAAGCTGCGTCGACGAGCGTGCTTGAGTTCCAGGCTTCCCCGCTGATTGCCTTTGCCTTAGGGAAATACTCCGCCGCCAATCCGTCGAGACTCCCGTCGCCGGTCGCGCGCGCCTGCAGGATGTCGTCCAGAGCACACGCCTGCTGCCAGGCCACCGACATCCCCTGTCCATAGACCGGGTTGAAGCTGGTTATCGCGTCGCCAAGCGCAAGCAACCGTTCCGGAAACCGTTCGAGCCGATCGAATCGCCGCCATGTCGCCTCTGGCTTCCGATAGCTGCGGATCTCCGCCCGCCACCGTAGCTTTCTTCAGGAAGGCAGCCACCTCGGGCACTTCAATGCCCTCTGCGAACGCCACCATCTCGTCGTGGGTCTTCGGCAGGTCCTTCTCGAACCGGGTGTGTAGCGAAACCAGCCAGTTGCCGCCCTCAACCTTCCCGATAAACGCGCCCCGCTTGCTCGGCGGATTCGGCAGGACGACGAGGTTCTTGTCCGTGCCAAGGGCATCGGCGGGAGCGTTCATCAGGGCACTCGTATACGAGATCCCCATGTTGATCTTGAATTCGGGAACCTCGTCGTAGCCGTGCGCTACCAGCATCGACCGAACCTTCGATCCTCGTCCCGTGCAGTCCACCACCAGGTCCGCTTCGAGCGTTTCCGTAGTCCCATCGGCGTTCGTGATCGCGACACCCGTCACGCTTCCGTCTTCGATCAGGATGTCGTTCAGTGTCGTGTTGCCGCGGATGCTAACGCCCGGCTCGCGCAGCAGCCGCTCGCGCACAACCTTTTCGATCAGCCAGCGTGTCGCCGAGAGGTTCGTAAATCCGAGGTCGCGTTGCGGCAGCCAATACCCGTGATCGTAGAAGCGACCATCGATTGACGCGGTGATCTCCACCGCTCCAGCAGCGATGAGTTCCGCGCGAGTCCCCGGCAGAAGACGCTCGGCCGAAAGCTCCCCGCCCTTTTGCAACGCGTGCAGATGGTGCCCCTGCCCGACACCCGGTCGCGCATCCACCCCAGGCCCCGAGGGGTCGCGGTCAATGATCACCACGTTCTCAAACGACCTCGAGAGGGCGGCGCTGGCCGCCAGCCCGCCCATACTTCGTCCCGCAACAACCGCTGTTTTTCCAAGTTTCGCCACGTGGGGGTGCTCTCCTTCGTCAATTCCGGGTCCCCGACGTCAGCCACCGGAGGGGACGAATGAGGCAGCACCGTACTTGAGTTGACTGTCGCCGGTCAACGAGAGACACGTTCTCGGCAGGTCGTCCTCATTCCGCATTCTCGCCAGTTCTGGTACGGTGAAAGACCTGCGGCCCATTTCTGGGCAATTCCGTGCGCATGAAGGCGAGGTGATCTCCCCTTTTGGCAGAAGTAATCGTCGGTGATGGCGAGGGCTTCGAGGCTGCACTCAAGCGCTTTAACAAGCGCGTGCAACAGGATGGAATCCTGGCTGAGGCGCGGCGTCGTGAGCACTACGAAAAGCCGAGCGTAAAACGCAAGAAGAAGGAAGCCGCTCGCATCAGGAAGCTTCGCAAGAAGCAGCTCCGAAGCGAAGCACGCGCAGCCAGCAGGCGCTAGCACAGGCCCTTCGCTCTCAAACCCGCAGGCCCGGCAACGTCGCCGGGCCTGCTCCATTTAACGGAGTCGTTGTTCATGGCCTCCCTCAAAGAACGCGTTCAGGCCGACCTCACCGATGCGATGCGCAACAAGGAAGAAACGCGCAAGACCGCCCTCCGAATGCTGCTCTCGGCCATTCGCAACGCCGAAATCCGCACTCCTCCGGCGGGAGCCTCAGATGAACAACTGGCCGAAATGGCCAAGCTCCCCCCGCTCGTCGCCGGTGATGACGAAGTCCTCTCCATCATCCAAAAGCAGCTCAAACAGCGCCGCGACAGCATCGATCAGTTCGAAAAAGCAAAGCGCGAAGATCTCGCCGCCAAAGAACGCGCCGAAGCCGAAATCCTCGAGCACTACCTGCCGCAGCAGGCAACCGCCGAGGAGATCGAAGCCGCCGTCACGAAGGCCATCGCCGAATCCGGTGCATCAGGCCCGCGCGACATGGGGAAGGTCATGCCTGCCCTCACGAAAGAATTCGCTGGCCGCGCCGACGGCCGGATTATCAGCGAAACCGTGCGCAGGTTGCTGGGCGCCTGACATGGCCATTCGCGGGGTGCTCTTCGATTGGGGTGGCACCATCGTCCGCGACGATTCCCTTCGGGTTGGAGCACCGGTCGCCGCGGTCGCTTCATTTGCGCGCAATCGCCTCGACATCGAGGTCTCAAGCGATGACCTGGAGCGCGCGTTCTCGGCTGTACTCCCCGAGTACCGTCCCGGCGAAACCGAAACCGCTCCTCACATTAGCCGCCTTCTTGGCGCGGCGTTCACCTGGCTGGGGCTCGCTGTCGGTGCCGGCGATGTCGAAGCCTGCTCCCGGATCTTCTTCCGCGAATCCACCCACGGAATGTCCGTGTACGACGATGCTCGGGCCCTGCTCGCTTCCCTGAAAGTTCGCGGTTACAGAACCGCCGTTGTCACGAATGCGATCTTCCCTGCTTCTCTCTTCGAGCCAAAAGTGAACGAGCTTGGTCTCGCCGGATATTTCGACTCATTTGTTTCGTCCGCCGATGTCGGCCTCGCGAAACCAAGCCCGAGCCCGTTTCTGAAGGCCCTCGCCGCCATCGACCTCGAACCACACGAGGCGATTTTCGTCGGCGATATGGCCGCGACCGACATTGCTGGAGCTCGCGCGGCCGGCATGAGGGCCGTCCTCCTGGAGCGAACGGACCGCGCGCGTGACCGCGCCGGATTCCTCGTGATCGAGCGGCTCACGGCGCTCAACGAGTTCCTTGGCGAAGGTCCGGTCGGCTGACCCACCCGGCTCGCCCGTCCCCTCTGCTATCCTGCAATCACCGTATGGCCCGTCAACTCACTCAACCCAACGTCTCTCGGATGTCGGCGGGGCTCTTTGGTCTCATCATCGCTGCCGCTGTTGTCATCCTTGTTGTCCCGATCTTCCGGCTCGAAGGCGACCTCACCGAAGGCGACATCGCCCCCGCCACGCTTTCCGCCCCACACGAAGCAAGCTTCGAATCTGCCGCCCTCACCGATGCCGCGAAGCTGGCTGCCGCAGACCAGGTCGGTCAGGAATCGCTCCCGGTCGATACTTCGGTACGCGATCAGCAAATCGAGAAGGCGTCTCGATACCTCGATCAAGTCCGGAATATCGCCACCCGAACCGACCTTACGCCGCAAATGAAGCAGGACCTGATAGCGAAGATTACGACGCCATCGGCACTGACCAACGCCGAACGAACCGCGTTGCAGTCGCTCGATTCAGCCGGCTTCGATCTTCTCGGCCGTCAAATGGTTGCGGGCCTAACTGCGCTCATGTCCACCCCGCTCAAGGCGGATCAGATTGAGCCCGCCCTCAGCGAATACGTCTCCACGCTTCCCAGCGGCCAGGTCACTGCCTCTCAATCCGAAGCGCTCACTGGAGTTCTCCGCGGTTTCGCAGTCGAAACGTTCCGACTCGATGCCGACGCCACCGCGCGCAAGAAAGAGGAGGCTCGGCTCGCCGTCGCTCCCGTCTTCCGGACCTTCGCCGCGGGCCAGGTAATCGTTACCGAAGGCCAGGACATTACCGCTCAGGATATCGAAGCACTCAAGGCCACCGGCGCGATCGAAGACGGCCTCAACTACTATGCGATTGCCGCCGGTGTGATCGTCGCTCTCGGCGCCGGACTGCTGGTCACGGTCTATACCTTCCTCTTCCAGCCGTTCGCATCGCCGGCAAACCGCCGCATGGTGCTCGTCGCGCTGTCTTTCGGGGCCGTTCTCGTCGCGGCTCGAGTCCTCCTTCCCCTGGTTATGCCCGATGCCGACCGCTACTACGCCTTCGCTGTGCCCGTGGCGGCGGCTGCCATCATTGCCGCCTCATTCGCCGATCTTTCGCTCGCAGTTCTCCTCGCAGTTCTGGCCGGGCTGCTTGCCGCGTTTATCGCAGGGACTGCTCCCCAAATCGCCGGCACCTCATACGTCGGTTCACTCCAGTCTCTCGAACTGGCCATGACCTATATCGCCGGTGGTCTCGCTGGCGCTGCAGTGGTCCACCGGGCCAGTCGCCTCACGCGTTTTGCGATGGCCGCTGTCGCAGTCGCCTTCGCAACCGGGACAGTCATGGCCGTCTTCTGGTTGGTCTCTGCACAGCGCGCCAATGTCGACCTCGCCTGGATCGGGCTCGCGGCCGGCATCCACGGCCTTGCGGCATCGGCGGTCGCTCTTGGCGTCTTTGTCATCCTTGCACTCTTCTTCGGTGTAACCACCCGCCTCCAGCTGATGGAGCTTGCGCAGGCCGAACATCCGCTCATGCGCCGCCTGCAAGACGAGGCCCCCGGCACCTACCACCACAGCATGCTCGTGGGTGCCCTTGCCGAACGTGCCGCGTCAGGGATCGGCGCTGATGGACTGCTCGTCCGCGTCGGCGCCTACTACCACGACATCGGCAAGCTCGCGATGCCGGACCACTACGTCGAGAACATGCTCGGTGGTACCCCCAGTCCTCACGATGCCATGGAGCCGGCCGATAGTGCCCGGGTCATTCGTGCACACGTGACAAATGGCGTCGAACTCGCCAAGAAGTACCGGCTTCCTCTCGTCGTCCGGAATTTCATCCCCCAGCATCACGGTACCCGGCTCGTCACCTTCTTCTATCGCCAGGCCACCGCCGCCGGCGAGACCGTGTCACCTGCCGACTTCCGTTACGAAGGCCCCCGTCCCCAAACGCGCGAGGCTGCCATCATCATGCTCGCCGACTCTTCGGAAGCAGTCGCCCGTGCCCGCCAGGACGATACGACCGCGTCCATTGACCAGATAGTCGATTCCGTCTTCGCCGAGCGCCTTGCCGAGGGCCAGCTCGATGAATGTGATATCACTTTGCGCGAGCTGCAGGCGGTTGCCGCCAGCTTCAAGACCACCCTCCGGGCCGTTTACCACCCGCGCGTCCAGTACCCCAGCGCCACCCCCGACGAAATCGCCCAGCTGGCGCGAGGCGAAACTCCCGTCCACAACTAGTCGGCCCACCATCGCAACACACGTTCCGTTGCGCCGCGTAGACTCCGGGTTACTAACAACTCCGGAGGCAACCCCATGGCCGGGACAGTCCTGTACGAACGAACTGGGCGAATCGCTACCATCACCTACAACCGCCCCGAGGCGCTCAACGCGATCAACGGCGAACTTCGCGCCGACCTCGACGCCTGCTGGGCGCAATTCCGTGAAGACGACGAGGCCTGGGTAGGCATCGTCACCGGCCAGGGCCGGGCCTTCAGCGCGGGCGCCGACCTCCGCGAGAGCGCCCGCCCCCGCGGGCACCACGCACTGGGAAACCCCGAGCCTCACCTCACTCGAAAACGGCATCGAGATTTGGAAGCCCACCATCGCCGCAGTCAACGGTTACTGTCTCGGCTTCGCCTGCACGCTCGTCGCCGCCTGCGACTTCGTCATCGCTAGTGAGCGTGCCGAATTCGGCTTCCCGGAGGTCCGCATTGGCGTCCCGACCATCCAGGGGTCCGTCCGCATGCCGCAAAAGGTCGGCTGGCAAAACGCCATGGAACTCCTGCTCATTGGCGAACGCGTGAACGCGCAGCGCGCCAAGGAAATGGGACTCGCCTGGAAGGTCGTCCCCCACGAGAAGCTCATGGATGAGGCCCGCGCCCTCGCCGAGCGGATCTGTAAATCCGCCCCGCTCGCGGTCCGCGCGACAAAGGAAGTCGCCTGGCGCGGACAGCAAATGCCGTGGGTCGAAGCCATCCGTTTCGGCGAAACCATGCGCCGCGTGGCAGGTGCTACCGAGGACGCCAAAGAAGGCGGCACCGCTGCCCGCGAAAAGCGCGATCCGAACTGGCAGGCCCGCTGATTGGGGTATGCTTGACCTATGGTCGTTAGTTTTGCCACCTACGAGAGAGTCGCCCTCGAAGACTCGGATGCCATCTGGGAACTCGTTTGTGGGCATCTGCGCGAAAAGGAACCGATGACCCAGGCGCACAATTCGTTGGCTTCTCGGCTCGTTAGCCAACTTGTCCGGCAGCTCAGCGACGATCAGTACGAGGTGCGCATGAATGCGCCCGCGCTGCATGTCCAGGAAGGCACCTACCTCGTCCCCGATGTTGCGGTGGTGCCGCAGCTTGGCCTAACGACTGACAAGCACCTTGAAGCGTACCGGGAGCCGTTGCCCTTCGTGGCAGAGGTCTGGTCGCCCTCAACCGGTGACCGAGACACTGCCACCAAGATTCCCGAGTATCGCCATCGCGGTGATCGCGAGATTTGGCAAGTTCATACCAGGACACACTCCGTCCGCGTTTGGGCGTGGCAGCACGATGGCTCGTACCTCGAGTCCGAGTTTCAAAGCGGTGCCGTTTTGGTTCACTCATTGCCCGGCGTCTCGATAAACATCGACCGGCTCTTCCGCTAGCGAATCGCCGCCAGCACGATGTCCCGTGCAATCGGGCCTGCTTCGATCGAGCCCGATTGCCCTTCATCGAGCACCACCGACGCCACCGCCTCCGGTGCCGATGCCGGTGACATTGCAACGAACAACACGTGCTGTTGCGTATCCGCGTCTTCGGCCGTACCCGATTTCCCGGCGAAGTCGTAGTACCCGGCGAAACTGAACGCTGCCGAGGCAGTCCCGGTCGGTCCGGTGACCAGCTTCAGTCCGTTCATCAGCAGGTTCCACTGCTCGTCCGCCAGCGGAATGTCGTTGCGAACGGTCGCGGGTTCGTCCGCAAGCAGCTTCGGGGTCCGGAGTTGGCGGGCAAGGAAGCTGCTGTACGCGTTGGCCAGCTGGAGGGGAGTGATCAGCAGATCGCCCTGCCCGATGCCAAGGTTTACTTCGTCCCCGGCGTACCACGGTTCGCCCGTCTTTGCCTTCTTTTGCGCTGCGTCCGGCACGATGCCAGCTACCTCGTTCACGCCGACAGTCCCTGTCTCCGCGCCAAACCCGAACATCCGCGCCGTCTCCGAAAGCGCGCCGTCGGTCTGCTTGTAGAGCGTGAGCGCAATTTCGTAGAACACTGGATTGCACGAACGCATCAGCCCTTCCGCGATCGTTAGCAGCCCCTGGGCGCCCTCCCAGTTTCGTCGTGGCGGGTTCACTCCGGACCAGATCGAACCGCACTCAAGACGATCACTGATCTTGTAGCCGCCGAACATGAGCCCCGCCGCTCCAGTGATGAGCTTGAACGTCGAGCCCGCGGAGTATCGGCCGATGGTGGCCCGGTTCGTCAATGGGCCATCTTTATTCCCGGTTATCGCCGCCAGCGCCGCCGCGTCGTTTCGCTCGAAGGCATCAGGGTCGAACGAAGGCGAACTGTTGACTGCCAGGACCTCGTTGGTCCGGGGATCGATCACGACGGCCGCCCCAGCGCGAGCCCCGAGCCTCGCATACGCAGTCCGCAGAGTCTCCGCATCGAGCGTCGTCTGCACATCCGCACCCTGGACGAATGGCCGGCTTTGAACGGTGAGGACCGCCGTGCCCGCAGTATCGACAACCTCAAGGTCCGCCCCAACCGTCCCTGCGAGGCGTTCATCGAGAGTCTCCTCGAGTCCGGTCGCGCCCGTCCTGTCGCCCGGCGCCAGACCCGTGCCCTTTCGTTGTTGCAGTTGCTCCGCCGTGAACTCAATCGTGTACCCGACGACATGAGCGGCGGCCGCGCCGAGGGGATGCACGCGCTGCGATTCGAAGTAGAGGATGACGCCGGGGATTTCCCGAAGGCCGCCCGTCAGGTCTTCCTTCCCCGGCGGGATCTGCCCGACTTTCACCCGCTGGTTCTGCCCGACGCCGCTGTTGAATGCGCCATCTACTTGCTCTTCGGTGAAGCCAAACTCCACGAGCGCGGTCTTCAATACGGCCTTGTCTTTCACAAGGCTCCGGTTCAACCCGAGGAACCGAAGGTCCACGGTTTCGGCCAGCACCTCGCCGTTCCTGTCGAGGATGCGCCCGCGCGTCGGCTCTTCGATTGAACTGCGGAACTCGCGGCCGTCAGTCATCTCGGGGTGGATGGAGGCAGGCGTCCAATCCACAGCCCAACCCAGCGGAGTCTGTGAGAGGTTAAGCGTTGTGGTGTATTCGAAATCCCCGAAATAGGCTGTAGCCATGCGGATCGAAAGCGAAGCGACCCCCGGCGCCGCCGATAGCACCGTCGCTTTTAACGAAACCTGCGTGAGTTCGTTTGAGAATCCAGCGTAATACTCGTCGAAGACTTCCCGTGGATACTGCCCCTGCGCGGATGCGGAGAGAAGCAGGTACATCGCCTTTGTGTCGTCCAGTATCCAGGCCTTCGCGAAATCAGAGGCCGTCGCACCCGGCGACCCTGGAGCATCAGCCGCCCGCGGAGTCGGAGTTGCCTCGGCCCCACCATTGCCACCCGATGACGCCCACTCCAACGCGGCGAATCCGCCGCCTACGACGAGTCCGATGAGCACAGCGAACAGAAGTACCGATCGAGCTGCCATGTTCCACCGCTTCGACAACCCCGCAATCGCGATTGTAACAGCGCTGTTTGCATTTGCAGTGCTCCTTTCCTTTGGTTGCGGTGATTCGTCTCCTAAACCGGATCCGGGCGTCTCCCCGACTGCCGCCGCCGGGCCTGGGCCGGCCGTCGTGCGGCCCGCCGAATCTGGCGAGCCGCGCACGCTCAAGCTCGGCTTCAGCGCCCTTCCCCCGGAGCGCACGAGTGATTCGTACATAGGGGCCTTCGCTACCGCCCAGCAGTACGCGGACGTCATCCTCGTCCAGCGCACGCCGCCGTGGGAGGACTTCATGCCCGGCGGCACCGTCACGAAAGTCACCGCCGATAGCACCCGCCTCGAAGTCGCCCTCCTCGAGCAATACGACCGCCTTCAGCTCTTCTATGCGATCGATCCCACCGATGGCGTGGTCCAGCGCAGCCGCCCCGCGAACCTCCCCCCGTCCATCGATCCAGCGGATGGATTCCTCGACCGCCGCGTGCAGGAGGCCTTCGTCGCCTATGCCGCCTACGTTGCCAAAAACTACCACCCTGCTTACCTCGCCCTCGGTGTCGAAGTGAACATGACCTTCGAACGCGCACCGGAACAGTTCGAGGCCTACCTCGCTATGTACAACGAGGCCTATGACGTAGTGAAGGGAAACAGCCCCGGCACCAAGGTCTTCCCCACCTTCCAGCTCGAGGATCTCGAAGGCACGTTCGGCATCGTCCATCCGCCTCGTTGGGAACTGCTGGACCGTTTCGCTGGCCGCATGGACGTCCTCGCCATCAGTACCTATCCCTTCCTCGGGGAGGTTAAGAGCGCCGCCGACGTTCGCGGCGACTACTACTCGCAGCTCCCCACCCATTGGGACGGCGAGATCATCATCTCCGAAACGGGCTACGCCTCAGCTCCCGTCGAAGGCCGCGTCAACGTCGGCACGGAATCCGACCAGCAAACCTACCTCGCACGACTACTCGGCGAAGCGAACGACCTCAAATTCGGAATGGTTGTCTGGTTCGCCGCGCTCGATCCCGCCTTCGCCAGTTCTGGCACCACCGCAGTGTTCAAGGACATCGGCCTGCGCAAGAGCGACGGCTCCAACAAGCTCGCCTGGACGACCTGGGAAGAATGGGCCCGGCGCCCCCTCACCAGCCCGTGACCTTGGCCGAACGCCACCTGCTCCAGGTTGCTGCTGTCTGCGGCCTGGTCGCGCTCTTACTCACCTTCTACGTCGCCTGGCATGGCACACCGCTCCCCGGCGATGTCGATGTCGCCCGCTGGGCCCAGGATCGGTCGTTGGCGAATCGGTTCGAGCGACCGATCAACGTGCTGGGCACCTTTCCTACGCAGCTCGTGGTTGTCATCGTCGCCATGATTCTCGCCTCGTTCGGCCAACGTCTCGGAATTACGACCGCCACCGTCCAGGAGCGGACCGTCGCGGTGTGGTCGCTTGTCGCGGCGCTCGTACTCCGATCCGCTTCAGCGCCGCTGAAGGCCATGGCCCAGGCCGAGCGCCCCTCGGCGGGCTTCGACCTGCATATCGCTCACCAGTTTCCGGGCTTCGGCTTCCCAAGTGGCCATGTCCTCTCGGACGTGGTGGTGTACGGCACCGTCGCAGTGATCGCTCCAATCATCCTGGGAAGGTCAGTCGGGTCCGCGGCAAGGGTGTTTTGCCTCGCGATCCTGCTACTCGCCGGCCCCGCCAGGATCGCCGTCGGCGCGCACTGGCCGAGCGATGTGTTCGGTGGGTATCTCTGGGGGCTGGCCGCCCTCTGCCTCGGCCTGGCGTTTGCCCGAAAGCTTGCCCACCGCTGAACGCTCCACTTGGCGGGCCGTCCTCGCTCACGTAGCGTACGCATGTGGGCAGTGCGTTTAAGGTTGGCCAGGTCTTCGGAATACGAATCGAAATTCATCCGACCTGGTTTCTGATTCTCGGGTTCGTCGCCTGGTCGCTCAGTGACAGTATCTTTCCCGACCAATACGAAACTTGGAGCACGGCCGCCTACTGGATCGCCGGAACAATCTCTGCGGTCCTCCTCTTCGTCACGGTTCTCATTCACGAACTCGCCCATGCCCTCGTCGCGAAGCGCCGCGGCCTCGATGTCCCCCGAATCACCCTCTTCATCTTTGGCGGTGTCTCGCACCTTCAGCGACAGCCTGCCTCCGCCGGCGAAGAGTTCCAGATCGCTGCCGCCGGTCCAGCGACGAGCATCGCCATCGCCATCGTCACCGGAGTCGCAGGTCTCCTGCTCGGTGGCACAAGCGAAAAAGTTGAAGCCGTCCTCTTCTATCTCGCCTTCGTAAACGTGCTCCTCGGCGTGTTCAACATCCTCCCCGGCTTCCCGCTCGATGGCGGCCGCGTACTCCGCTCCATCGCCTGGAAGCGGACCGGTAGCTTCCGACAGGCGACGCGAATCGCCGCTTCTGTCGGCGAGTTCTTCGGCTACGGCCTCATCATTGTCGGGTTCTTCCTCCTTTTGAACGGGCTGGTCCTCGATGGCGTCTGGATCGCCTTCATCGGCTGGTTCCTGCTCGGCGCTGCCCGCAATGAAGCATCGAGCCTTCAGCTGGAGGGCGTCCTCAGCCGCCTCACCGCCCGCCAGGTCATGCGCGAAGACTTTCCCAGCGTTACGCCGGGAAGTTCATTGAAAATGATCGTCGACGACATGATGTTCGGTCGTGGCGAACGTGCCGTTATCGTCGCCCTCGGCGATTCGGTGCACGGCATCATCACCGTCAACGACATCCGCCGCGTCCCTCGCGAAGAGTGGGCGAACACTCCCGCACAGCGTGTCATGACCCCTCGCGATGCCATCATCACCGTCGATGCCGATACCTCAGCCGTCCAGGTCCTCACCCTTCTCGGAGAGAAGGGCCTCAACCAGGTGCCCGTCCTCGGCGAAGGCCGGATGATCGGGCTGATTACCCGCCGCGAAATCCTCGAGCGCATGCAGCTGGCCGAAACCCTTCGCCCCGATACGCCGGCACCGGAACCCGAGCCAAACATCCCTCCGGGGACGCCCTCTTAGCATCGCTCCGGGTACCATTACCGCATGCCAGTTGAACAGGCCGCCCTCGATGCCGTCGCCCTCTCACGTGCCGAATACGAGCTGTTGGTCCAGCAGCTCGGCCGCGAGCCGAACGAAGTTGAACTCGGCATGTTCGGCTCTCTCTGGAGCGAGCATTGCGGCTACAAGAACAGCAAACCGCTCCTGAAGCTCTTCCCCTCGGGCGGCGACCACATCCTGACGAAGGTCGGTGCCGAAAACGCTGGCGCGATCGACATCGGCGATGGCCTCTGCATCGTGATGAAGGTCGAATCGCACAATCATCCGTCGGCCATCGAGCCCTACCAGGGCGCAGCCACCGGTGTGGGCGGCATCGTCCGCGACATCTTCGCGATGGGCGCCTATCCCATCGCGCTCCTCGATTCGCTCCGTTTCGGCCTCCCGGACGACCCCCAGAACCGCTACCTGTTCAACGGCGTGGTCGGCGGCATCGGCGGCTACGGCAACTGCCTCGGTATTCCCACCGTCGGTGGCGAAGTCGTCTTCTCGTCGTCGTACAACGGCAATCCGCTCGTCAACGCAATGTGCGTCGGCTTCGCTGAAACAAAGAAGCTGCTCAGCGCCAAGGCACAGGGCGAAGGCAACGTCCTCTTGCTGGCCGGGTCAGATACCGGCCGCGACGGCATTCACGGCGCAAGCGGACTTGCCAGCCGCACCGACCCCGAGGCGCGCTTCGAAGAGATGCGCCCCGCCGTCCAGGTCGGCAATCCCTTCATGGAGAAGCTCCTGATGGAGGCCTGCTATGAGCTCGCCTCCGAACACGGCGACTGGATCGTCGGCCTGCAGGACCTCGGCGCGGCCGGACTGACCAGCTCGGTCGTCGAGTGCTGCGCGAAGGGCGGCGCCGGCGCCATCCTCGAACTCGATAGGGTCCCTCGCCGCGAAGCTGGCATGACTCCCTACGAAGTCATGCTCAGCGAGAGCCAGGAACGCATGCTCATCGTCGCGAAAAAGGAATACGTCGAGGAAGTCCGCGCGCTCTTCCACCACTGGGAACTCCACTGCGAACCCATCGGTGTCGTCACCGACGGCCGCGACGTGGTCATCCGCGACAACGGCGTCGAAGTCGGTCGTGTGCCATTCGACATCGCCACCGAGCCGCCTCAGTACCGCCGCAACGGCGTCCGCCCGCAGGAACTCACCGAACTCAACACGTTCGACCTTGGCTCTCTCGCTGACGTCGCCCCGGCGGATGCGACCAGCACCCTGCTGATGCTCCTCGCCCGTCCCAACATTGCCTCGAAGCGCGGCGTCTTCCGCCAGTACGACCACCAGGTCCTCAACGGCACCATCGTCGGCCCCGGCGGAGATGCCGCCGTGATTCGCGTCCCCGGGACGAACAAGGCCGTTGCTATCTCCACCGACTGCAACGCCCGCCTCTGCTACCTCGATCCCTACGCCGGTGGCGCCATCGCCGTCGCCGAAGCGGCCCGCAACGTCGTCTGCACCGGCGCGACGCCCGTCGCCACCACCGACTGCCTGAACTTCGGCAACCCGGAGAAGCTCGACGTCTACTACACCCTCGAACACGCCGTCCGCGGCATCGCCGAGGCCTGTTTCATCTTCGGAACCCCGGTGGTCAGTGGAAACGTCAGCCTCTACAACGAGACCAACGGCCGACCGGTCTATCCGACGCCAGTCATCGGCATGCTCGGCTTCCTCGAGGACGCATCGAAAGCGCTTCGCTCCGCCTTCGATGCCCCCGCCCGTTCGGTTTACCTGCTCGGTTCGGGCCTCGAACACACCCCCGACACCCTCGCCGGCAGCGAGTACCTCGAAGCAGTACACAACAAGGTCGCCGGGCTCCCACGTATCAACCTCGAGGCCGAGAAGCGCCTCCAGCAGCTCGTCCTTCGGGCGCATGGCGAAGGTCTCCTCGCCTCCGCGCACGACTGTGCCGATGGCGGCCTCGCCGTCGCGGTCGCGGAGTCGGCGATCTTCGGCAACCTGGGATTCCAGGGTTCGGCCAGTTTCCCCGGGCGGCTCGATGCAGCCCTCTTCGGCGAAGCTCAGGGCCGAATCGTGGTCAGCGTTCAGCCAAACACGGAGACGCGCCTCGTCGACCTCGCCCTCGAACTCGGCGTGCCCATCACGATGCTCGGCACCACAGCCGAAGGCGATCAGTTCTCGCTCGGCCCGGTCTCAACAACCGTCACCGCCCTGCGCGAAGCCTACGAATCCTTCATGTAGTTCGGCGCCTGAGGGCTCAGTCGAAGACGTACTTGACGCCGCCCCCACCTGCGAACCCATGTCGGAAGCGCAGCTCCAGCGGTACTGCATCAGCCGGGATCACAAACGCCGCATTGATCGTCGCCGACCCGCCGTCGGGAATATTAGCCGGCGCTGCGAGGTTGTTTACCCCGATGACGATCGCCCCGACGCTCTTTGTTTTCACTTTGCCGCCATCCTCGTATTCGACCTTCAGGCTGGCTGCGTCGTCCGTTACCAGGGCCTGCCGTCTACTCGCATTAACCACCACCCATTGCACGACAACGATTCGTTCGTCGTTCGAGGGCTGAATTATCTGCAGGTATTGGTCCCCCGGATCGAACGCACGTGTGAGGCGAATGGAAATCTCGTCATCATTGAAACGGTTGCCAAAAACAAAGCCAGGCTGTTGCTGCCCGGTCTGGACCTTGTCCCAGTCCAGGTTGTCGATCGTCTGCGGCTTGTTGCCCAGGATGGCCGCCGCCGTGATCGATACCACCAAACCCGTCCCAATCAGCGCGCCAATGACACCGTTGATGACGGTCGAAGTGTTGCTCGCAGGCCCTGCCTCAGCCGAAAGCGCGAAAGGCGGAAATCGGTCGTTGAACGACATGAAGTAGCCGGTCGTGCGCCAGTACCATCGCTGAATCCCGACCACGAACTGGAAGAGTCCGCGCGGATAATTGCCGGTGAACAGGATCCCGAACCACGCGATCACCGTCACCGCGAACACAGCCAGCATCAGGAACCCCAGCACGATGAAGTGCGGGATCAGCAGCACCAGCTTCCAGAACAGCACACGCCACCGGCTCAGTTGACCGGAGGGAGGTTCGTCGAACTCGAGCGTGACCGGGCTCTCCTCTTGCGAAAAGCTCGGGAACTTGTCCGTGAGGAGAAGCCAGTAAGCCGAACTCCGTGCCACAAAGCCGAAAGACCCGGCCAGGCCGGTAAACAGCCAGAGCGGGTACTTCTTCCGCCAGAACACCGTCGTGAATCCGATGAGCGCGCCGAACTGCGTGAAGTACTGGATCAGCCCGAGCATCACGAACACCGGCAGGATCAGGAACGCCCGCACGAGCGTCGTACCGCGGTTCAGTCCTTCCGGATAGGCGATGTCGAAGCGCGCCGGGTACTGCTCCCCTGGTTCGGATGGTGGAGGGGTACTCCAGGGCGCGGGTGTCGGAGCCGAAACGCTCGCCGGGCGTGCCGGAGTGGCGTCCGCTGTTTGAGGTTGCCCGTCGTCGCTCTGGGGGCCGAAACGAAGGCCCGGAGGCGCCGCCGGAGCCTGTCGTTGTGCGGCCTGACGGGCTTCGAACTCCTCTTGCGAAATGAGCCCCCGCTCCCGCAGCCGCTCAAGCATCTCCCGCCCGCTCTCCGCGTCTGCGGGAATGGCCTCGCCCGCGCCCGGTGACGAGCCGAATGGCGAAGCCGCCTCTTGCGAAGGCGGCTCCTCGGGTGTCTGCTCTTCCGGATCGTCGGAGTTCGGTGGCTGCGTCATCGAGGCATCGCTCCTCAGCCGCACTCACCTCTTGGCGAAGTCGGCCCGCTCAATTCTAGCTCAGGCTAAACGGTGGGTACTTGTCCGTGAGCAGGTAGTAGTACGCATTCACTCGCGTGCTCCATCGCAGGAGCCCGGCCATGAAGTTGTGCATCCCGGCCGGAACCGAACCGGTAATCAGCGCGATGATCCACGAGAGGGCGTAAACGACGTACAGGACGATGACGAGGACCGCCAGCGCGATGATGTGAGGGATGATCATGAAGTACCGAAAGAAGACGGTGAGCCGATTCCGCCCTTCGACTTCACCTTCGCCAGCGAATCGGACCGGATAGTTGGCGTCCGCTCCCATGGCAAACGGCGGGTACGTGCCCGTCAGCAAAAGCATGTAGCCGCTCAGTCGCGTCGACCAATGCATCGCGTTCGTCGAGAACTGGAGCAATCCCGCCGGGTACTTTCCGGTGAAGAGGATCGCGAACCATGCGATGAGGCTGACGATGCTCACCGCAAGCAGGATGAAATAGATCACGATCACATGGGGAATCGCCATGAGCCCACGGAAGAAGACGGTCAATCGGCTCTGCGGCTGAGGGTCATCCACCTCGACGCTGAACGGGAATGCGGGCGCCATGCTCATTGGTTGGGACCTTCCTTGTCGGCATCCGGATTGGGCCAGGTGCGGAACACAGGCCGCTGCCGACGCCCACGTTGTACGCCCGCTTACCTGGTTGTGTAAAGAAAGGGTTGGGATTGGGCGCACCTTTGGCTTCTGGCCTAGCTCTTCAAGAGCCGAACGAATTCGTCAACGTTGAGTTCGGCTTCCCGAAGTATTTGCCGCAGAAGGTTCTTGTCGAGGTCCCGGCCGCGGTGAACTGGCACCGTGGTCCAGCGCCCGTCCTCGTGCTTAACCACAACGTGGCTGCCTCGGACTCGTGTAGGTAAGAAGCCCGCCCGTTCCAGCGCCCGCAGGGCCTCGGAGGCGGTGACCGACGGAATATCCTTCATACCGCGATGCGGTGGATTCCAATGAACTCTGCCGGCTTATTCGTATCCTCGGGGTACTCCTCAAGACAGAGCTCAATCACTTCGCGCATATTGTCGAGCAACTCCTCGACGTTGGCGCCCTGGGAGTGTGCCCCGTGGAGGCCGGGCACTGACCCGATGAGCAGGCCCGATTCGCCCCGTTCGATCACAACGGTGAATTCACGTTTCATCGAGGTCAGCCTACCACCGCTGCGGCCTGGCCAATCAACGATTCCCACATCCGGTTCCCATCGCTGCCGCCCACCAGTGCCTCACCGGCTCGCTCCGGGTGAGGCATCATCCCGAGCACATTGCCGCGCGCATTGATGATCCCCGCGATGTTCCTCGCGCTCCCGTTCGGGTTCGCGGCCGGGGTCACTTCGCCCGATTCGTCGCAGTAGCGGAACACCACGCGACCCTTGAGTTCCAATTCATCCAGCGTCTTCGCATCCGCGAAGTAGTTGCCTTCGCCGTGCGAAATCGGCACCCGGATTACTTCGCCATCGCGAATACCGTCGGCCCATGGGGTCGAGCCGCCCTCCCGCCGCAGATTCGCCCACTCGCAGCGAAACTCCAGGCTCTGGTTCCGCATCAATGCGCCGGGAAGCAAATGGCTCTCGCACAGCACCTGGAAACCGTTGCAGATCCCAATCACCGGCTTCCCCGCCTCCGCGAAGGTAGCGACCGCTTCCATCACCGGCGAGAAGCGCGCAATCGCGCCGGTTCGCAAATAGTCCCCGTACGAGAACCCGCCCGGTAGCACTACGGCGTCGAATCGCGCCAGGTCCGTCTCGCGGTGCCAGACGATTTCAGCCTGCTGTTCGAGCACGTTGTGGAGCACGTGATAGCAATCACGGTCGCTCCAGGTCCCGGGGAAGCGAATAACTGCGAACTTCATAGGCCCAGTCTAGGACACTTCCGGCTTTCGCTAGACCGCTTTGCCGCGCAATTTGTCGCCTTTTTTCGGGGCCGCCGTCAGCAGGTCAAGGAACTCCTGCCAGTAGCGGCTCAACAAATACTGCCCCGCGAGTGCCGCCGCTACCGCCACCGAAATCACCACCCAGTCTCCGGTGCCCACTTCCGTAAACGCGAAGAACCCCCGCAGCGATGGCGTGTAAATGGTGAGGACGAACCCGCCGATAAGCAGCGCACCAAGAAGTGTGGTCATCACCGGACGGGTGAGGCTTCGCCACGAAGCGCCATGGAAACCGAGCACTTCGATCATGAAGAACAGCCCCGTGATCCCGAGCGTAAGCGAGACCAGGGTCTGTGCCTTCTCTGTCGATTGGTCGAAAAGGCCCTCGGTGAACAGCTGGACAGCGATCGCCGAGGCGGCCAGCGCCAGCGACGCCGGCAACGCCCACTGGAGCACGCTCCGGGTGAAGTCACGGCCTGTCCCCGGCGGCGGGATGCTGATGGAAATGAACACCGCCGGGATTCCCAGTGTGAGCAGCGACGTCAGCGACCCGTGCCGCGGCAGCCATGGGAAGTCGAGCCCGAGCATATTCGTCGCGAGGATGATCAGGAACGCGTAGATGCTCTTCGCGAGGAAGAGCTTGCTCAGCCGCGCGGCATTGCCGAGGACGGCCGTCGCCTCCTGCGTCCCTTTGATCAGCGCTTCGAACGAGTCGTTCAGGAGCACGATCCCGGCCACGGCTCGCGTCGTCGATGTCCCCGACGCCATCGAAACAGCCACGTCAGCCGAACGCAACGCCTGCACGTCGTTCGCGCCGTCGCCAACCATCGCGACGAAGTGCCCGCGCGCCCGCAGCGCCTCCACGATTCGTGCCTTCAGAGCCGGTGTTACCCGCCCGAACACGCTGTTCGCTTCCACAGCAGCCTCGAACGCGTCCCCCTGGAGCGGCTCTATCTCGGCCCCAGCGACGACCCCGCCCCGGAGCGAAATCCCGAGCTGCGAGAGCAGGGCTCGCACCGTGCCCGGGTTGTCCCCACTGATGATCTTCGGTTCGATGCCGAGCCGGTCCATCGTGTCGAACGCGCCGCGCACCTCGCCGCGGAGCTTGTCCCCGAGGAGCACCAGCGCCAGCGGCCGCAGGTCTCCCGGAGGCGCCTCTGTCGAGGGCAGCCCCGAGGGCGCCTCCGCGAAAATCACGCCGCGCAGTCCCCCCAGTGCGGCCTCTTCGTAGGCTTCCCGCAACTCTCGTCCACCCCGGCACATCGGCAGTACCGTTTCCGGGGCGCCGAGAACGAAGCTGCGCCGCTCGCTCCCGAGGATGAGCTGCAGCGCACTCCATCGCCGTTCTGAGTTGAATGGGACCGAACCCGAGGCCCCGGCGCCGTTCGAATACTGACCGACTCCGCCTGCCATCGCCGAAGCCGTCTGGCTCTCATGCGCCGTCGCGGAGGCGAACGCTCCCAGCCAGCCTCGTTCGGTTTCAGTTCCCGGCAGCCACCGGATGTCGCTCAACGTCATCTCGTTTGCGGTAATCGTCCCGGTCTTGTCGAGGCAGATGACATCGACGTAGTTCAGCGCCTCGACCGCGTTGATGTCCTGCACGATCGCCCCGGCGCGCGACACGCGTACCGCCCCAACAGCGAACGCGACCGTCATCCCGAGCAGGAGCCCGGTCGGTACCACCGTCGTCACCGTCGCGGTCGTCGCCTTAATCGTGGAAGCAATGCCCTTGTCTTCCATCATGTATGAGATAAACAGGCAGACCGCGAGGATGCCCGCCGCCGTCAGCAGCACCCGCAGGATTCGCCCGAATCGAATTTGCAGCGGCGTCGAACGCTTCACCAGCTGGCGTGCGTTTGCCGTCAGCTTCACCGCGTACGCCTCTGCCCCGACCTGTTCCGCCAGGTAGTAACAATCGCCGGCGGTACAGAAGCTCCCCGAACGAAGCAGGTCCCCCGGCTTCCGCGTGACCGAATCCGACTCGCCGGTCAGCAGGGACTCGTCGATCTCGGCCGACTTGTCGACGATATGGCCGTCGGCCACCACCTGATCGCCCTTCGTCAGGTGGAGCAGGTCTCCCTGGACCACATCTTCCGCAAGGATCGCCTGTGGCTGGCCGTCGCGGATAACGTTCGCCCGCGGCGCCGTCAGCGCCCGAAGCTCGCGCAGGGTCGCGGTCGCCCGTAATTCCTGCAGCGTCGATATGGCGACATTGGCAATAACAACCACTCCAACGAAGAGCCCGTCTTTAAACTCGCCGACTGCGAACAGCGCGAAGATGAGAGAGGCGAGGATGACGTTGAAGAAGGTCAGGACGTTTGAACGGACAACGTCGCCATCCGTCCGAATCGCCGAATCGTCGCGGTTCGAATAGCCACCCGCCGCCCGGGCGATGGCATCAGAACTCGAAAGTCCCGGTTGCGGGGGCTTCTCGAACATGCCAGGCAGAGCTTCCTGGACGATCTGTGTCACGCCCCTAGGGTAGCGGGGAACGACGAACCGTGAAGCGAAACAGATCGCATAGCAGAAAGGAGACAGGACGTCGGTAGAAGCCTCGGCACGGGACATCTCCAAAACCTTCCTCGTCGAAAGCTCCCCTTTTTGCGGCTCCTGCTCCCGCTTCCGCTACAATCCCGCGCATGACCTGGGAACCCGAAGTCCTCGAAATCAACCGCCGTATCGAACTCGCCAAGCAGATGGGCGGCGCCGACAACGTCGTCCGCCAGCACGATGGTGGAAAACTCACTGTCCGCGAGCGCATTGATGGTCTCGTCGACCCTGGTTCGTTCGCTGAAACCGGGGCCCTCGCCGGCAAGGCCGAATACGCCGAGGACGGGAGCCTTCAGGACTTCCGCCCGGCGAACTTCGTCGCGGGCTTCGCTCGCGTGAATGGCCGCCGGGTGGTCATCGGCGGCGACGACTTCACCGTCCGAGGCGGCGCCGCTGACGCCTCGATCGGCGGCAAGCAGGTCTACGCCGAGAAGATGGCCCGCGAACTGCGCATGCCGATCATCCGCCTCGTCGACGGCACCGGTGGCGGCGGCTCCGTCCGAACGCAGGGCAACCAGGGCCACACCTACATCCCCGCCAACCCCGGCTGGGACACCGTCGTCGAGATGATGAGCGAGGTCCCCGTCGTTGCCGCCGCCATGGGTAGCGTCGCCGGACTCGGCGCCGCCCGAGTGGTCACCGCCCACTGGTCGATCATGGTGAAGGGCAGCTCGCAGGTGTTCGTCGCCGGGCCACCCGTAGTCCAGGCTGGCATGAACGAAACCGTCACCAAGGAAGAGCTCGGCGGCTGGGAGATCCACTACCACAATGGCGTCGTCGATAACATCGCCGAGACCGAGGCCGACGCCTTCGAGCAGATTCGGAAATTCCTCTCCTACTTGCCGAACAACGTCTGGGAGCAGCCGCAACGCGTCGACCCAACGGACGACCCGGCTCGCAAAGAAGAGTCACTGCTCTCGGCAATCCCCAAGAACCGCCGCCGCCCCTACAAGGTCCGCCAGGTGGTCGAAGCCGTCATCGACCGCGAGTCGTTCTTCGAAATCGGTGGCGGTTGGGGACAGTCCCTGGTTACCGGCTTCGGTCGCATCGACGGCTTCCCGGTCGGCATCGTCGCGAACGACCCCTACTTCTACGGAGGCGGCCTCACCGCCGATGGCAGCGAGAAGATGGCGCGCTTCGTCGACCTCTGCGACACCTTCCACCTGCCCTGCGTGAACTTCCTCGACCAGCCGGGCTTTGTCATCGGCACCTGGGGCGAGAAGGCCGCCACCATCCGCAAGGGCGCGGCCGCCATGACCGCCGTCTTCCAGGCGACCGTCCCCTGGGTCACGATCGTCATTCGCCGCGCCTATGGCGTTGCCGGTGCCGCGCATGCCAACACGGCGAAGTTGAACCTGCGCTACGCCTGGCCCAGCGCCGACTGGGGCAGCCTTCCCCTCGAAGGCGGTATCGAGGCCGCCTACAAGCGCGACCTCCTCAATTCACCCGACCCCGACGCTCTCCGCGCCGAACTGATGGAGAAACTCGGCGCGGTACGCGCGCCTATCCGCACCGCCCATGCCTTCGGCATCGAGCACATGATCGATCCCCGCGAAACGCGCCCCATCCTCTGCGAATGGGTCCACCAGGCCTACTCGATCGCCGCCCACAGTCTCGGCAAGAAGTCCCGCGGCTTCCGACCGTAGCTCGCCATTGGCGGCTGGCCATTCGCCGTTGGCTCCACGCGAGGGCTCGCGGACCTGCCCTCCGAGTTCCCGCGCGAATGGCTAATCGCCAACTGCGAACGGCTCCTCACGCTTGCAACATCGCGACAAACACCGCGAGCTACATAATTCACTGGCTCAACCTTGACGAAGACGTTAGAGTTTTGTCTGCGGGACTGTGCGCAACGTGTCCGGAACTTTTCCGGCCGACCCGGTCGTCATGGTCCTGGGAGGATGACCACGTGCGGATAAGTAACCCATCACCAATGGCGCTGCCGCGGCGCGCCTTAACGATTTCTCTGGTCCTGCTCGCGATGGTCGCGTTCGCGGTGGTCAGCTCCGGCAACCGCCCGGCCTACGCCACCGGCTGCACCTTCACGCTGAGTGCCGATGAGTACTCCGCCCTGGAAGGCGATGCGATTCAGGTAACCGTGACGCGGACCTCTGGTAGCTGTGGCACCAATGTCAACGTCAAAGGAACCCTCACCGATGGGTCCGCTCAGTTCGGAACGGATTACCTGACATCGACCCTGTATTTTTCATTTCTCACCACCGGACAGTCTTCGGCGGCGCAATTCATTTCCACGGTCGAACGGCCAGGGGATCAGGTGAACCGCCAGTTCGCAATTACGATCACCTCCGAGACGGGCGACACAATAAGTCCCAGGTCCTCTTCGACGCTTACGATTCTCGAGGACGACACCCCGGCGAAGTACAGCTTCGCCACTGCTAGCTCCGCGGCCTCCGAAGCGTCGCCAGGCACGTTCAACGTAATCGTCAATCGCAGTGGCGATACGTCTCTGACTGACAAGATCACGTGCAAGCTCGCTGCAGTGCCCGGCACGGCCACCATCGGCGCCGGCAACGACTACACCTTCACCAACAACCAGCTCCTGACATTCAATCCCGGCGACACGTCCAAGAACTGCGTCGTCCAGATCCTTGACGATTCCGTCATCTCCGAGCCTGTCGAGACAATCGAACTCGAACTCGCCACCCCCGTCGGCTTCGGTGGTGGTCCAGGCCTCTACACCAGCCACACCGTCAACATCACCGACAACGATGGCCCCGGCACGATTCAATTTACCTCCGCCACCTACTCGGTCTCTGAAAGTGGCAGCGTTGCCTCGTTTGGCGTGAGCCGTACCGATGGCAGCGCCGGCGCGGCCTCTGTCGTCTGCGCAGCGACCACCGGGCCTGGCACGGCCACCGTTGGCGCGGACTACACCGCTCAGCCGGGGCAGACCTTGAACTGGGCCGCCGGGAATGCGACGACGAAGTTCTGCAACGTCGGCATCCTCACTGATACCACCGTTGAAGGTCCCGAGCAGTTCGGCCTCGCCCTTTCGAATGTCACTGGTGCTAGCCTCGGCTCCCCGGACACCGCCACCGTCACCATCGATGACGACGACGGCACCGGGCAAATTGTCTTCAGCAGCACCTCCTACAGCGGCCAGGAGAACGGCGGCGCCATCACGATTACCGTGAACCGGACTGCTGGCACCGGCGGCGGGAGCGTTACCTACACCGCGTCCAACGGCCCTGCGCCAACAGCAAATTCCGGGCTCGACTATCTGCCCGCGACCGGGACCCTCACCTGGGCCACAAACGACGTCACCTCGAAGACCTTCACCGTCACGCCGATCAACGACCTCGTCGTCGAAGGCGGCGAAAATGTCACGCTTACGCTCTCCGACCCGACCGGTGGAATGACGCTCGGCTCGCCCTCCACGGCCACGCTGACGATCATCGACGACGAGTCGCCATTCCCAACGATCACCAGCATCTCGCCCGATTCCGGCACGATTCTTGGGGGCACGCCAGTCGTTATCTCGGGCGTGAACTTCACCGGCGCCACCCTCGTCACCTTCGACGGTATCGCCTGCACGTCGCGCGTGGTCGTCAACGACACGACCATCACCTGCACCACGCCCGCCCACGCGGGCGGAACCGTCGATGTGATCGTCACGACCCCTTCTGGGCCGAGCGCAACGGCGGGTAGCGCCAACGACTTCGTCTACACCGGTGGCCCCACGATTACCTCGCTCAATCCCGCCACCGGCCCGGCCGCTGGAAACACGATCATCACCCTCACCGGCACGAACTTCACGGCCAGCGGGACAACCGTCCGTTTCGATGGGATCCTCGCCGTCTTCACCTTCATCGACGCGCAGACCCTCATCGTTGTCGCCCCTGCGCATAGCGCTGGCACTATCAACGTCTCGGTGACCACCCCCGGAGGCACGACGCCGGACACCGCCGCCGACGACTACATCTACACCGGTGCATCCGTGCCGGTTGTGAGTTCACTGTCGCCCGCCTCTGGTCCGGTCGGCACGACGGTCATCATTTCCGGTTCGGGCTTCAACGGGGCAACTCTCGTGAGCTTCGGCGGCGTTGCATCGACGTACACCATTAACAGCGACGCCCAGATCACAGCCTCCGTCCCCGCCGGCACGCCGCCCGGCTCAGTCGATGTCCGCGTGACCACGCCATCCGGCACGAGCGCGAACACCGCCAACGACAACTACAACAACACGTCCAGCGGCGGCACCCTCACCTACACGCTCTACTTCCGCTTCACCCTCATCGTCTGGACCGGACAAAACAACGTCTCGGCCCTGGCCGCCCTCACGGGCCTCGAATCGCCGGACAACCCGGCCACCAATAACGTCCTCGCCCTCGTCGGCGCCATCTGGCGCTTCGATGCCGCTACGCAGACCTTCAAGGGGTACTTCCCGGGCTCCGATAACGTCCCCGGGGCGAACGATTTCACCACCCTGCAAAGCGGCCTCGGCTACTTCGTCGCCTTGCGTAACGCCGGCACGGTCTCCTGGACAGTGCCCGCACCGAACTAAACGAGGGTAGAGAGCCATTCTGGCCACCCATACACGCTACCGTGTAAGATACATTTCCCGATGGCTCTCGAACCCTGGACTGCTGAACGAATAGCCGCCCTTCGTGCCACGCTCGGCCTCTCACAGGCCGAGATGGCCGAGGAGCTCGGCGTGCGCCAGCAAACGGTCTCTGAGTGGGAGACTGGCCGTTACGCTCCCCGGGGCGCGAGTCTGCGCGTCCTTCAGCACCTCGCCGAGTCGCGCACGCCCTACGATGCCTCCCCGCCAGGCGAATCATGAAGGCCGCCCGCCAGTTCCAACTGCCCGAATCCGAAGCAGCACTGTCGGCGCGCTGGGCTGCTGGAGTCGCCGGCCCGCTCCGCCTCGAAGACGGACGTCGTCTGCAGGTCATCTTCCCTGGCGTCCCCGGTGGCGGCGCCGGTCCCGATTTCACCGGCGCTATCCTCGATGCCGGCGGAGACTACCTCCGCGGCGCCGTTGAACTTCACATCCTTGCCAGCGGCTGGCGTGCCCACGGCCACCACGTCGATCCCGCCTATGAATCCGTGGTCCTTCACGTCGTCGCCAGCAACGATAGCGGCGCGCCACTGACGCAACACCAATCGGGCAGGCTTATCCCGGTTCTCGTCATGCCCCCGGAAGCTCCGGGGTTCCCGCCACCGTTCACTCCGCCCTGCGCGATTTCAATCCGCGCCGGGCTCACCCCGGAGCCAACGCTCGAACGGCTCGGCCTCCGCCGCCTGCGAATCAAAGCTGCCCGCGTCGCGCCCGCGGTAACTGCCAACGGCCCCGGGCAGTCCCTCTACGGCCTCCTCCTCGAAACGCTCGCAGGGCCGGCGAACCGTTCGGCCTTCGCCGCCCTGGCTATCCGCCTGCCCCTTGCCCGCCTCCTCGAACTCATCTCCGGTTCTCAGGCTGCCCGTCCGCTGGCGATCACGGCGCACCTCAAGGCCAACCTGGCGGACGGCGCCCTCCAGCGCACAGGCCTCCGCCCGATGGCTTCTCCCGAACGCCGCCTCGAAGCCGCCGGCCACCTGGTCGCTCGCCTCTGGCCTCCGCGGGCCGCTCCCGGATTCCCCGCAACCCTCGGCCCCGCTGTCACTCCGCGAGATCTCCAGCTACCCGGCGTCGGCCGCTCGCTCGCCATCGAATGCCTGGTGAACGCCGTCTTGCCCGTCGCCCTTGCCTCTGGCGCCTGGTCGGAGCCGGAAATCGAATCCGCCTTCCGCGGCCTCTCCTCGCCCGGCACCTACGGCCGCCTCCGCCCCCTCGAAGGTTGGCTTTCGTCCGAGTCGCGTCCATTCAAGTCGGCAGCCCACCTCCAGGGTGGCCTCCTCCTTCACGCGGATTACTGCACGCGCGGCATGTGCGGGCGCTGTCCGCTCTCCAGCTAGCCTCGCTCGCGCGCCTTCTCCAGCTTCGAGCGAAGCCGCACCAGCCGTCGTTCCAGTGCCTCGATGGAAAGTTCCCCGCCCGGCAGCCCGGGCCGAATTAGTCCGCGCCGAGCCATGTCCAACGCCTCGTCGGTCAGCACATAGGCTCGAGGTTTGTCACCGAGCCGGTGTTCGGCGATCTTCGCGAGCTCCACGTAGGGCAGGACGCGTCGCGCCCTCGGCTCGTCGATCAGCGATTGCCAGTGACCCGCCGCTTCTTCCCAGTCGCCCGCCTTGCCCCGGCAGCGCGCTGCCCGTTCGAGCGCCTCGAGCCGTTCACTGCGCGCGGGTGCGGAACTGAGTGCCGTTTCGTAATGCAGTGCCGCCGAAGCGTGCTCCCCGGCATACTCCGCCGCCCGCGCGGCCTGCAGCGGGTGATTGGCGCCGTCGTCACACACCGAGGCCAGGTGCGCCGCCAGCGCCACCAGCGAAAGAATGTCCCAGGCGTTGTGTCGCAGCACCGGCCGGATATGCGTCGGGTCGCCGCTCCGCTGGAAGCGGAAGTACCGTTCCGGCACCTCCGACGACGGACAGTCGTCTTCACGTACGAAGCCAAGCAACTCCCGTTCGACCATCGGCAACTTGTGCGACTCGATCACGCCCTTGAACAACCGCCGGTTCGGATGGAGAAGATCGAGGTGCGGTAACGTCCGCAGCATCGGCGTCTGGCGGGAGAGGATGTAACGCGATTCCAGCGCCGGCACGTCGAACGACTTGCCGTTGTAGCTCACCAGCGCCTGCGCGCCGTCTAGCTCTCGCGTCAGACCGCCCAGCAGGCCACCTTCGTACTGCGGCCCGGGCAGGAGAAACTGCCGAAGTCGCAGCGTCGAGCCTTCGAATCGCGCCACCCCCGCGAGGAACACCATCATCCCCGCGCCGCCGAGGCCGGTTGTTTCTGTGTCGACATAGAGGAAATCGCTGGCCAGTGTGTCGCCGAGGCGTGGGTCCCGGATCTGCCCGGCCAGCCGCCCCGGATCGATGGCCAGTGCCCGGTGGAGGACGATATCGCCGTGGGAATGCCCGGCCTCGTAAACGCTCTCGATGACGTAGCCGGGGCCATGTTCTGATTCGAACCAGCGCCCGCCGAGACTCGAAAGGTCGAGCTGTTCCGTGACGCTCTCCCGGCGCACCGCAGGCTCGCCACGCAGCGGCTGATTCAGTGCCGCCCGCAACCGGTCGCGCGTGCTCGATCCGGAGCTCGTCGCCTGTTCGAACATATGTGCGACTGTATAGCAACTGTCCCGAACGGAGAAGTCGTGGCCCGGCGCGGGAACTTTTCCGCCGCTCCTGGCGTTAGGTAAGCCAACAGGGAAGGTCTGGCGCCCAACGTGGTGTGGCCCCAAGTTCACCGGTGACCCCCGTCACCGGCAACGATGGTCGTGGCCCAGGCCAACCCTGCCCCAACTCTCCCCTCGACACCCACCGGACTCCGCCCGCATCCAAACGCGCTGACACAACCAGAAACAATCCCCTCTCCCGTCGCGGGAGAGGGGGAGGGGTAGGGGTGAGGGAAGATCGCCCCGCCATGCGGAACCTCCGAAACCACCGCACTTCAACTCCCCTCTCCCAAGCGTGGGAGAGGGGTCGGGGGTGAGGGCTACGAAGTCCGCCCCCGCAGCGCCGCCCCGGTCAGCGTGAACGTCACAACCGCAATCCCTGCTATCGCCGCTCCGCCCTTCGCCAGTGTGCCCCATTCCCAGCCGCCGCCCGTCACCAGCACGCGCATTCCGGTGAGCAAATACGTCACCGGGTTTGCACGCGCGATCACTTCCAGCCACGTCGCGAACACCTCGATCGGCGCGAACGTCGGTGCCAGGAAGAGCAACGGGAAGAACAGAAGGAACCCCGCCTGTGCCGCCTGCGGGCTCCCGGTCTTCAGTGCGATCGCCACGCCGATCCCGGAATACGCCAGTGCGAACGACGCCGCCGCCAGCAAGAGGACGAACATCCCCAGTGGTCCCGTGTCGAATCCAGAGCCGAACGCCAGCGCCATCCCGATGATCACGATCGAAAGCAGGAATGCCTTCACCGCATCCGCCAGCATCCGCCCGAAGACAATCGCGAAACGCGGCGTCGAAGTCAGCATCAGCTTCTCGAAGTAGCCTGATTGAATGTCCTGAGTCAGCGCGAGACCGGCGCCGCCGGCTACTCCCGCCGCCCCCTGAAGGATCGCCACGGGGAGCTGGAATCCCTTGTAGTCGGTTACTCCGAACGCCGAGGTCGCGATGTCGCCGATCGCGCCAACCGTCACGGCATAGAAGAAGAGGGGAATGAAGGCGTTGCCGATTTCGTTTGCCGGCTGGCGAGTCGCTTCTCGCAGCGCCCGAAGCATCAGCAGCCAGGTTGTCGTCGCGAATCGCATCAGGCTGCGCCCTCCCGCGGCGTCTGCCGCAGCTTCTTTCTTGTCCACCTCGAGGTGGTGGCCGGTGGCGAGCAGGAATACGTCGTCGAGCGTCGCCTGGGCCAGCCGCAGTTCCGCCACCGTCAGGCCTGCACCGTCGAGCGCGAGAACCACATTCGCGACCGCAGCCGCACCGTTCTTCAGGTAGATGATGACTTCCCGGTCGACGGCCGTGATGCGGTCGAAGCCATCGCTCGCCCCCAGCACTTCGGCCGCCCGCCGAGCCTCGTCTTCTTGAGCGAATCCCGAGCGTGATCGCGTCCGACCCGATGGAAGACTTCAATTCTTCGGGCGTCCCTTTCGCCACAATCTTTCCTTTGTCGATGATGGCGATGTCGTGGCAGAGTCTGTCGGCCTCCTCCAGATACTGCGTGGTCAGGAAGAACGTCACGCCGTCCCTGTTCAGCTCCTCCACGTATCGCCACACCGTGTCGCGGGTGATTGGATCGAGACCGGTCGTGGGTTCGTCCAGGAACACGATGCGCGGCTCGTGGACCAGCGCACACGCCAGGTCCAGCCGGCGCTTCATCCCGCCCGAGTAGCCCTTCACCGGCCGGTCGGCGTCTTCGCTCAGGGTCACGATTTCGAGCAGGTGGTTCGCCCGACGGTTTGCGTCTGCGTTCGAAATTCCAAACAGCCGGGCCTGCAGCACGAGCTGTTCCCGCCCCGTCTGAAGGTCATCGAGGCCGACCTCCTGGAGTGCGACGCCAACCGTCTTACGGACCTGGTCCGCGTGCTTGAGGACGTCCAATCCGCCAACCTCCGCCGTCCCGGAAGTCGGCCGAAGCAGCGTCGTGAGCATCCGCACGGTTGTGGTCTTGCCGGAACCGTTCTGACCCAGGAAGCCGAAGACTTGGCCCTCCGGTATGTCCAGGTCGATTCCATCAACGGCCCGAATCGTCGGGGAAAAATGTTTGACCAGGTTCCTGGTCACTATTGCCTGCATTCACGCTCCATCCGCGCCCGGTGAGCCGCGGGACATTCAGTATGGCGGCACCTTGCCAGCCACCTGCAACCTGAATTGGCATCATTCCTGACAGGAGTGTGGCAAGAGTCCCTTGCCCTTAACCGTCCTGTCGGCTCGCTTCTCACCGCCCGCCCCGTATCATCTCGCCTGTGAAGAACGACACCGGTATGGCGGCCTGGCGAGCGTTCCTCACCGCCCACGCCCGCGTCGCCGAACTCCTCGAATCCGAACTCCAGCGCGAACGCGACCTCCCCCTCTCCTGGTACGACGTGCTGCTCCAACTCAGCGAGGCCGCTGACCACAAACTCCGCATGACCGACCTCGCCGGCGCCGTCCTCTTGAGCAAGAGCGGTCTCACGCGCCTCGTCGACCGAATGTGCGCCGCCGGGCTGGTGGACAGAGCTCCTGACCAAGCCGACCGCCGCGGACGCTGGGTCTCGCTAACCGCCGCTGGACATTCGCGCCTGCGCTCGGCCGCGCCGGTCCACCTCCGCGGAGTTGCCAGGCACTTCACCTCGCACCTATCGCCCGGACAGGCCGAAGTACTCGCCTCAACCCTGACCGAAATCGCCAACGCGGCTCGCACGGTCGAATAACAGCCGAAACCATTGCGACAGCCCCACAATATGACTAGTCTCCCTCTCTGCTCGCGCAACGAAATTTCGTCGAGGTCTCCCGCAGATGACAACTGAATTTACATCCGGCATCGAAGGCCTTCGCGCCTCAGTTTCCGGCCCCGTAGTCGAGCCCGGTCAACCCGGATACGACGATTACCGCCAGGTCCACAACGGCTCCATCGATTGCCATCCGGCAGCGATCGTCCGCGCCCACACCGTCGCCGATGTCGTCGATGCGGTGAACTATGGTCGTGGAGCGCGCCTCGAAGTCACCATTCGCGGTGGCGGGCACAACGTCGCCGGCCGAGCGGTTTCCGATGGCGGTCTCATGATCGATCTCGGCGCTGATGAAGGGCATCTACGTCGACCCGAAGGCCCGCACCGCGCGCGCCCAGGGCGGTGTCACCTGGGGCGAATTCAACCGGGCGACCCAGATTCACGGTCTCGCCTGCACCGGCGGCGTGATCTCGAGCACCGGCGTGGCCGGACTCACCCTCGGTGGCGGGCTTGGCTGGCTCATGGGCACCCAGGGCCTCTCGATCGACAACCTCCGCTCGGCCGAAGTCGTGACCGCCGCCGGCGAGGTCATCCACGCGAGCGCCACCGAGAACCCGGACCTCTACTGGGCCCTCCGCGGCGGTGGCGGGAACTTCGGTGTCGTCACCTCATTCGAATTCAACCTTCATCCCGTCGGCCCCATGGTCATCGGCGGGATCCTCGCCTATCCCATCGAACAGGCCAAAGAGGTCCTCACCTTCTATCGCGACTTCACCGCGAAGCTCCCGGACGAACTGACGATGTTCGCGAGCCTACTTCACGCTCCCGATGGCTCCGGCGCGTCCATCTGCGCGCTCATCTCCTGCCACTCCGGCACCCCGGAGCAGGCCGAGGCCGACCTGCGCCCCCTGCGCGCGTTCGCGACGCCGATCATGGACGCCCTCGGGCCGATTCCATACACAGCTTTGAACGGCATGCTGGACGGCGGATTCCCCAAGGGGGCGCGCAACTACTGGAAGTCGAACTTCCTCGCAGAGCTCTCCGATGGCGTCATCGCCACGATGATCGAACAGTTTGCGGCCTGCCCGTCGCCCATGAGCGGCATACTCCTCGAACACTTCCACGGCGCCGTCTCTCGCGTCCCCGTCGAGGCTACCGCCTGCCCACATCGCACGCCCGGATACAACTGGCTCGTGGCCGCGGAGTGGCTCGAACCCGCCGAAGACGCCGTGAACATCGCTTGGGCACGCCAGGCCTTCGACGCCATGAGTGCGAACTTCAGCGCTGGCGGCTACGTGAACTACCTCGGTGGCGACGAATCCGAAGACCGCGTTGCCAGCGCCTATGGCGCCAACTACGCGCGCCTTCAGCAAGTAAAGCGCCGCTACGACCCGGAGAACCTCTTCCACATGAACCAGAACATCCGGCCAGCGTAGCCGCTAGTCCCGCGCGTAGCCGCCTTCGCGCAGGCGCCGCCAAACCTCGCCGCTGGCCGAATACCGGTCCATCAGGAACGGGTAGACCATGGGGATGTTGAACAGCACCTCCATGCACAGCTGCGAAAGGTAACGGTCCAGCACGGCTGGCTGCTCGTCCGGGCTAACGAGGTCGAGCAGCAGCCCATCCTCGAAGCCACCCGCCGCCGCGGGCATCCCCGCGACCGGTGACGTGACGAGCCCCTTCTCTTTGAGGGCTTCGATCGTATTCCTCAGCCGAACGCGAAACTCGGACGTCACCCGCTCCCCGTCGATCAGGTACGCGTCCCGTGACTCGGCTTCCTGCATCCCCGCGATCACCGCCGTCACATGGTCGACGCGAAACGTGTCGCTTCCCGCCGCCTTCGAAGGCGGCAAGCCGATGGAGAGAACGCCCAACAGCGTCCGCTCCAGCAAATCAAGATCTTCGGGTTGGTAAGCCATCTCGGTACAGATTACCGCCCCCGTGCTGATGGCTCACGCTACGCGCCGCGCCCGGCTATCGAATTGCCGCTACACTCACCGCTCTGTAAGTCGCGTGGTTCCTTCTACCCTTCGCGACGATCCCGAACTCCTCTGCTCTCGAGGCGAACCCATGGCTGAAATCAAGCATCACACGATTAAGACGAACGGCATTTCGATGCACGTCGCCGAGGCTGGCGCGGGATTCCCTGTGGTCTTCTGCCACGGCTGGCCCGAACTCTGGTACTCGTGGCGACACCAGGTCAACGCGCTCGCCGACGCTGGCTTTCGAGCCATCGCCCCGGACATGCGCGGCTACGGTGGTACCGATGCCCCCGCCGACCCCTCCGAATACACGCTGAAGATTCTCTGTGCCGATATGATCGGCCTCCTCGACGCCCTGGACATCGAGAAAGCCGTCTTCGTTGGCCACGACTGGGGTGGTTCCGTCATCTGGCAGATGGGCCTTCGCTACCCGGAACGCGTCGAGCGCCTGGTCGGCCTCAACACCCCGTACGGCCCGCCCAGCAACGCCCGCACGACCGAATCCTTTCGGGACTTCCATGGCCAAACCGACAAGACGTTCTACATGCGCTATTTCCTCCAGCCAGGCGTCGCCGAGGCCGAGCTCGAAGCCGATATCCCCACGACCTTCAAGAAGATCTTCCTGCCCTACACCCGCGCCGAGGACTTCACCACATTCATGACCGTCGGCGGCGATGGAAGCGGCGTCCTCACAAAGCTCGAGAACACTGACTCATTCCTCTCTCCGGAAGAACTCGCCGAATACGTGAAGGTCTATTCGAAGACCGGCTTCCGTGGCGGCCTCAACTGGTATCGCGCCGCCGACCTCAACGCCGACGAGGTCGACGCCCCAAAGGGTCCGCAGCTGAACATCAAGTCAATGATGGTCACCGCCGGCAAAGACACAATCCTCAAGCCGATGATGGCCGCCGCCATGCCCATGCTCATCCCCGGCATCCGCATGGAACACATCGAAGACTGCGCCCACTGGACCCAGCAAGAGCGCCCCGCCGAAGTCAACGCCCTCCTCATCGACTTCCTAAAAGACCTCGTCTAACCCGAGTCAGAGGCGCGACCGGAAGGTCGCGCTCGTCCGGCGAACGCGAATGCCCACGTCCGGCCCTGGCAATCCCGGCCGCCGTGCGGCCGCCGTCAAGGCGCGGCGGTCGCGCTCGTCCGGCGAACGCAAATGCCCACGTCAGCCCGGCGATGCCGCGTACCGCATGGATCCGAACGTACTGGCCCCAACTCGTCGTGCCACCAATCCGATGGCTGAATCCCCGTCGTATTGCTAGCAGGCGGCGAATTTACCAACTCTCATTTCTCCCCTCACAGCGCGGACGCGCCGTAACGCTTGCCGCCGGGAGGCTTCGATGCGCCACCCCGCGAGTTACCTCCGATTTGCCGTAATCGTCGCTTCACTCTGCATTTCGACGCTCTCTGTCGATGCCGCGTTGTCGGGCTCCAGCCTCACTAACGGTGAATTCGATGCCAGCACGGTCGGGTGGACAGCAGCGGGCGCTGCGACGATTACGTGGTCCAACGAGGACGCGGACGAAAACGGTGTGTCGGGATCGGCATTGATAACGGCCGTTGGACTGTCCCCTTTGCGATCAGGCTCCGGAGCCTACCAGTGCGTCCCGGTTCACGGCGGCTCGCATTACACGCTTAGCGCGATGGCGAACACACCGACGGGCCAACTGCGGCTCGCATTTCCAGGTTACCGAATCGCGTACTACGACGCTCCCGGGTGCTCGGGCCAGGACCTGCACACGGATCTTGCAATCTATCCAACCGCGGAGATAGGTTCTTGGACATCAGCTTGGAAGCTTTCTACTGCCCCGCCGTCTGCCGCCTATGCCTGGGTCGGGCTTATGGCCTGGGCCGACGTTGCCACTGACGGAATGACAGGTACGGAGGCCGCCGTAAGGTGGGATAAGGTGGCATTCTCAGAACTCAATCAACGGCTAACGATTGCGTTCGTCGCCGCCGACCCTTAATCCCCGCCATACATGACTTGGCTCCCCCGTTTGTCAGAGGCGCGAGCGGAAGGTCGCACTCGTCCGGCGAACGCAAATGCCCACGTCAGTCCCTGGCAATCCCGCGTGCCGCCTGCTCGCGCCGCACCACGAACCGTCAGAGGCGCGAGCGGAAGCTCGCGCTCGTCCGGCGAACGCAAATGCCCACGTCAGTCCCCGGCGGTCCCGCGCCCACTCATGACTTGCCTCTCCCCTCTCCAAGCTTGGAAGGGGCCGAGGGTGAGGGCGCTACGGCCAAAGCAACCCCAACAACATCTCCAGCGCCTCGCCCACCCGCGGCCCCGGTGCCCGCAAAAACAACGTCGTGTCGACCTCGACCACGCGGTCGTTCTTCACTGCCGCGTTGTTCACCCATGCCGGGTCCGCCTTCACCTCGGCTGCCAGTCCGCCCACCCCCGATGAGAGGATCAGCACCACATCCGGGTTCAAAGTCGCTGCCTGACCCACATCAATCACCCCGAACCCCGCTATCGGCCCTCCATCCGCCGCCTCCGCCACCACATTCGTGCCCCCCAACTCCCGGACAAGGTCGCCCAGGTAGCTCGATGACCCGCCCGCGAACACGTCTCGCCCCCCACCGGTGAGGATGAGCACTCTCGGCGCAGGTGATTTCGCCGCCCGTTCCTTTGCCTTCGTGATGACCGCCTCTGCCCGGCCCTTCAGCTGGTCGATTGCGTCATGGGCCTCGTCCGGCTTTCCAACGGCGTCGCCGAGGGCACCTAGCGCTTCAAGCACGCCCGCGTAGGTCGTCGCCTTCAACACGAACACCGGCAGCGCGAACCGGTCGAAATCCCGCGTGCGCCCCGAGTGATATGCCGCGTCCGCGATCACCAGGTCGGGCGCCAGCGCCGCGATCGCATTGAAGTCCGGCGAAATAGTGCTTCCCGTTGTCTTTGCTCCGGGCGCGACTACTTCTGGAGTGTCGCTCGAACGCCCCACGATCTCCAAACCGAGCGCCGCGGCGAAATCGGCAGCGCTCGGACTCATCGCAACGACCGTGTGGATGTCATCGCCCACAGAGACCAGGCGGCCGGTCATATCAATCACGGTTCGTGAGCCTGCCGTCCGCGATGCCGTGATTTCCGGCGTCGGCGAGGGCCTTTCCGGGACGGGGTCGCTTGCTTTGCCGCAGGCGATTCCCCCAAGCAGGCCGAGTATCCCGAGCGCAGCAAGCCAGCGCGCGTTCACTTCAGGCGCTCAAGCCGTTCTTCAACGCCGATTGAGAGCAGGAACACTCCCGCGGCTCCCTGTCTCCCGCGTGGCGCTCGCAGCAACTCTCGGATGTCGTCTGGCGTGTCGAGGTCGAGTCGTAATTCACGGTTCGAATTCGCCACCACGGTCATATGCGCTTTGTTGGCCACTGACCGATGCAGTGCGAACGAACCCGGCCCATACGCCAGCGGGAACTTGCCCGGCGGGCGAAGCAGCATTGCGTTCGTCCCACCGTCGCGGCTTTCAACCATCACCACCGTGTTCGGTGCGGATTCCTCGGCAAGCACGTCCAACGCCTCATCGCTCGCTAGCGGCAGGTCCCCGTGCAGAATCAGCAACCCCGTCTTGGCAGTTCCGTCTGCAATCAACGCCGCCATCGCACCTTCGAGTTGGTCGTTCAGCCCGCGACGTGCTTCATCCTCGGCGAGCAACCTCGCCCGCCCCTTCACTCGTTCGCCGACCTCGGGGTCAGGAGTCAACACAATTGCGCTGTCTCCGACGGCATGCAGCACCGACTCAAGCGTGATTGTCGAAAGCGTCCGCCGCTCATCCGGCGTCAACAGTTCAGCGAGACGGCCCTTCGCCCTGTCCAGCCGGTTCACCGGGATCAGCACGGGCACCCTGATCACTGCGGCTCACGCAATGCGGCAACCACGTCCCGGGCAAGTTCAGCCTTCCGTTCGGCACTCGTCATCATCGTGTCGGTCACAAGCACGCGCATTCCCAGCGCCTCAACCGCCTGCTTCAGGCCCCGGTCCTGGTCATCGAGCACGAACAGGTCGACGAGCCCCTGGTAGATCTTCGCCACGCCCAGCGCCGAAACCTCATAGCCGAGGGTCGTCATCATCTTCGCCGCCGGCCCCTTCACCACCTGCCCCGCAATGATCGGGCTGATCGCAACTCGCACCGCCTTGGTGCTTTCGAGCGCGGCGCGAAGTCCCGGCACCGCCAGGATCGGCCCGATGCTCACGAACGGGTTGCTCGGCGCCAGGATCACCGCCTCCGCTTCCGTAAGTGCATTGAGCACACCAGGCGCCGGCGTCGCTGACTCGATCCCGGCGAAACGGATCGACCGAACGTCGAGTTCGGTCCGTAGCCGCACCATGTACTCCTGGAACGCCAGTTCACCATCCGGCCCGGTAATCATCGTACGCACGGGCTCGTTGGACATCGGCATGACCGTGCACTTCAGGTCCCACGCCTTCGCCAGCCCGGCCACTATCTCGTGCATCGGCACGCCCTCGTGAATCAATCGCGTCCGGTGAATCGCCATCGCCAGGTCTTTGTCGCCGAGGTTGAACCAGCGTTCGTATCCAAACCGCTGCAACTGATCCACAACCGCGAACGAGTCGCCGGTGAGCCCCCACCCCGTCTCCGGGTTCACCGCCCCGGCCAGCGCGTACATCACGATGTCCGTATCCGGCGAAACATGCAGCCCGAACATCTCGACATCGTCGCCAGTGTTCGAAATGACGCTGATCGAAGCCGGGTCCACCACCTGGTAAAGCCCCTGCAAGAAGCGGGAAGCGCCGACTCCGCCGGCAAGCACGGTAATCACCCGCCGATCGTAACCGTCCAACACCAAATGCGTCGCGTTCCCCGAATCTCAGCACCGCGCCTCCCCTCTCCCAGACGTGGGAGAGCGACCGGAGGTGAGGGACCGCCGCTCGCGTCAAACCACGAACGCCAAAGCCACAAGAATCCCCTCTCCCGTCGCGGGAGAGGGGGCGGGGGTGAGGGCCAGACCGCAAACACGCCACGCCCACACCCAACCTCACGTCAGCGCCACGACTCCCCTCTCCCGTCGCGGGAGAGGGGCAGGGGGTGAGGGCCAAGATCCGCGAGAACGCCACGCCCCACACCCAACCTCACGTCAGCGCCACAACTCCCCTCTCCCAGACGTGGGAGAGGGGTCGGGGGTGAGGGACCGCCGCTCGCGTCAAACCACGAACGCCAAAGCCCAAGAATCCCCTCTCCCGTCGCGGGAGAGGGGGCAGGGGGTGAGGGCCGAGATCCGCGAGAACGCCACCCCCAACACCCAACCTCACGTCAGCACCGCGCCTCCCCTCTCCCAGACGTGGGAGAGGGGTCGGGGGTGAGGGACCGCCGCTCGCGTCAAACCACGAACGCCAAAGCCACAAGAATCCCCTCTCCCGTAGCGGGAGAGGGGGCAGGGGGTGAGGGCAAAACCTCAGCCAGTACCACTACCCTGAATCGCCTGCGAGGCTACCGGTTCTGCCTGAACGATTCTCTTGGTTCGCTTCCGCCTCGGTGCCCTGCTCGCCGCCCCGAAGGACGCTTCACTAGCCTCGACCACCGGGTTCGGTCCCCGTGCTCCAGCGCCAACCTCAAGCGCCACAAGGATTGCCAGTATCACGTACAGGAAGGGCTCATCCAGCAATCGGCCTTCCGATTGGCTCTGGAAGAAAATCTCCACAAGCGCCGCCGAGCACCAGGCCACCATGAGTCGCGAATATCGGTCCGAGGACACCGTGAACGCCGCCCGGCAGGCGACAACCAGCCGGAACGCGAACAACAAGACAACTCCCACGCCGACGATCCCGAGCTCCGCCAGCACGCTGATCAGCGACGTGTGCGACAGCGTCGTGGTCGCCCAGGCCGGCAGCGTCCACAGGTAGCTCACCGTCAGCGTGTGTTGGTAGTTCCCCGACCCGACCCCGACGAGTGGGTTGTCCTTCCACATCTCCCACCCGCCCTTGATCAGGAACGAGCGTTGCCCGATGAGATCCACGCCAGAGGTCAACGACTTCACGCGTTCTGCATTTGCTCCTCCCTGGAGGAAGACAAGCGCAAGTAGGAACGTCAGCCCGCCAAAAGCGATAGTCGTGAGCCGGGCCTTCGTGTAGCCACGCATCGGCGCGATCATCACCACCAGGAACGAAGCCAGAAGCATGCCCAGCCATCCCGACCGCGAAGCCGTTGCGATGATGCCGATGGTGCAGACGGCGAGCATTGGCGCCGCAATGTAAACAGTGAGTCGGCGAGGCCCCGTAACGAGGATCGTCCCCACCGCAAGGGCCATCGAAATCGCGAGAAAGCGAGCGAGGTTGTTCGGATCTGCGAAGAATGCGTTCGAACGGTAGCTGTAGTCATCTGATTGGATCAGGATTTGGCGCCACTGGAAAACTCCGAGCACCCGTTGCGCCACAGCCACTACCGCAAGCATCGAGGCCGCGACGAGGAACGCCAACACTATTCGCTCAAGGTCTCGGCGGTCCTCAATGAGCGAGGGAGCAACGAAAACAAAAGCCACATACATCGGCATGATCAGGACGCCGTTAGTCGGGCGCATCGAACTCGACCACGCCACTCCAAGCACGGTCACGGTCATCAGTACCACGAGCGGCAAAATGACCGCAGAGTTAGGGAACAGGGACCTCGGATTGTGGCGCGCCCGGACGATGCCAATCACGATCGTCGCAAGCATTGCCGCTTTGCCAGGGTTCAGGAGCGTGCGGATCATGCCGCCCACACCGCCTTCTCCCAACGTGCTTAACGTCTGTGTCGCGGCATATTCGAACGGAAGCCCAAGCACTACGCACGGGATGAGCAGTTTCGGTTCGCGGAGGATGATCACAGCACCCAGCAGCACGAGCTGCAGAAACACGATGGCGCCGAACTCAATCATAAAGGGTGCCTCGTGAACCTATTCACAAACATTGACCGCCCTTCGCCACGCCCATACGATACGGCCCGATGCCGCCCGGAACCAGTGGACTGGAACGCGATCTGAACCTGGTCCGGCGCCGGGCTTGGCTCTTCATCCCCTTCGGAATCCTCGGAATTCTCGCGGCCCTCTTTATCGGTTCCGCCACCGGCGATGCCAACGCCGTCGCCAGCATCACGCTCGATACCACCGTCCACGACCTCGTCATCGGCGGTGACCGCGGACTCCGGATTTTCGAGGCCCAGGAAATGACTTCCGACGACCGGTTCCGTCAGGAAGTCAAAGATAAGATCGGCGACCCGAACTTCGATTTCAGCCGATTCGCCAGTAGCTTGAGCCCAATTAGCGTCGCCGATGGCATCTCTCGCGGAATCCTCACCGTCTCCATTACCGATCCTGATGAGGCCACTGCCCAGGCCTATCGGCAGGCCTTCGTCGACGTCTTTTCACAGGAATACCTCAATCAAGACGGACTGTATCGCCAGCGCTTCCTCGAGAGCCGGAAACGCGTCGCCGAAGATAACCAGAAGCAGTTTCTCGCCGCCTACGAAGCCCTCAAGGCGAAGGCGCCTCCCGGCGTCAACATTGACCTGCTCCTCGAAACGCGCGGCCAGACCAGCGGATCGACCTTGGCCTACGAACAGTTGGCACGAATGGAATCGCAGCTCGCAGAAGTGACTGCCGCGCTCGCGAACTCCTCTGGGGCTGCGCCCGGGGTCCTCGCAGCCGTTGCCTCATCGATTCTCGGCCAACCCGTCGCTGCCGCTGACGCCCAGGCCGCACTGTCCGTGAAGCAAGCTTCACTTGCAGAAGCCATCCGCACGTATTCGAAGAATGCGACGACGCTTGCGGAAGCTTCGCTCGACCCTGAAACATTGCGCCTCCTCGATACCGCCCGTGGCCTTCGCGCGGTTAAGGATGAGTCCTACATCCGCCTCGCCAACGCCGATGTCGCCGCCCTCAGCGCCGAGAGCCACATGGACACCTCGTACAGTGCTTCCGGTGGACTGGCGGGATCGATGGTCGGACGTATCGCCGTGGCCCTGGTCGTCACCATCGTCTTCGGACTCATCGCGATTTACACTCTCGAGTGGTTGAGTCAGGCTCGCTCGTCACAAGGCGAGGCCTAGCCCTTCCGCCCCGCTACTATGCGCATCGCAGAAATTAACGACATCGCTTCAGTGGCCTCCGAAGTTGGAGCGGGCCTCCGCGCGCGCGGCCACGAGGTTGTCCTCTTTCATCCGCGACTCGTTGGGGCCAATCTCCACCCCAACGTCAAACCGATCACGGCCCCCATTCGGGCCCTCGACTGGCTGGACCTCATTCGCCGCGTCCGAAAAGGCAACTTCGACCTCGTTCATATCCACTACGCCTACCTCGGCAACATCGGGGCGTTGGGTGGCTTTCCATACATGCTCCATTGCCACGGCACGGACCTTCGCGGCGCGACAGCGATCACTCGCCCCCTCATTCGCCGGGCGCTTCGTAACGCCGAGCATGTCTTCTACTCCACGCCCGACCTCGAACAGTTCGTGCTTCCCTACCGGCCCGACGGCGAGTTTCTGCCGAACCCCATCGATACAGCCCAGTTCCAGCCGCAGGGTCCCGCAAGCGACCGCTCGAGCGTCTACATTTGCTGCGGCCTCACCGATATCAAAGGCGCCGGCCGCCTGCTCAAGGCCTGTCAGCAACTCGCCGTCGAACGTCCCGACATCCGTATCACCGCGCTGGGTGGTGGCGAGTACACAGCGGCATTTCAGGCCCTTCCAAACGTGACCGTCATCGCTCATCAGCCGCGCTGGAAGTTGCCGGACCTTATCAACCGCAACGGAGTCATCGTCGGCCAGGTTCGTCTCGGCAGCGCCGGCATGGCTGAACTCGAAGCTATGGCCTGCGCGCGGCCGGTCATTACCTGGTTCAACGAGCTCCACGCTTATGACGAGGTACCGCCCTACGTCACGGCGGTCGATGGCATCGACGTCGCCGCTGCCATCAAAGACCTCGTCGACAAGCCGGAAATGCGTGAGCTGCTCGGCGCGAAGGGCCGCGACTGGGTCATTGAACACCACAGCCTCGAGCCGCGTCGTCGACCGCGTCGAGGCCGTCGCCGAAGCCATCATCGCCGGCGAGCCGATCCCCTCAATTGCGGCGGCCTGATGCGATTCGTCCAGGTCAATGACATCGCTTCAGTTGCCAGCGAACTCGCGGCTGCCCTTCGCAAACGCGGCCACGAAGTCGATTTGCTGTATCCGAGGTTGTATGGCTCAAGCCTGCCGCCGCTCGGCAAAATCCTCGTATCGCCGCTTCGCATCTTCGACTGGCTGAGGCTCGCCCGGCGAGTCCGCTCAGGACACTACGACGCGGTCCACATTCACTACGCCTATCTCGGAATCGTCGGCCTCATCGCTCGCGTTCCCTACGTCCTCCATTGCCACGGCGATGATGTTCGTGATGTCGACCGCCGCATCTGGGCGCCGCTCATTCGCATGTCCATTCGCCGCGCCCGCCACGTTTACTACTCCACGCCGGACCTGTGCGAACCACTGCTCAAGATCCGGCCCGACGTCGAGTTCCTCCCGAACCCCATCGACATCGAACATTTTCAGCCCCACCCAATGCCCGAAGATGCAGAAGACGTCCTCATCGCCTGCGCACTTTCCGAAAACAAGGGCGTCGGCCACATCCTCGGCGCCTGCGAAATCCTCGCAGACCAACGGCCGCAAACGAGGATCGACGCTTTCAGTGGGGGCACTGCCGCTGCACGGGCGAATCAGCTGACGAACCTGTTGTTGCTCCTCCATCAGCCGCGCCAAAAGCTCGCCGCCCTCATGTCGCGCCACCGCGTCATCATCGGACAAATTCACGAGGGGGCAGTGGGCATGGTCGAACTCGAAGCACTCGCCTGCGGTCGCCCGGTCATCAGTCGCTTCACGTACAACTCCGCCTACGACGAACCCCCGCCCTTCGTCGCGGCCTCGAACGCAGCTGAAATCGTGGACGCAGTGACCCGACTGCTCGAAGACCCGGCTGAAGCCGCCCGGATCGGCGCCGCCAGCCGCGCCTGGGTGGAGAAGAACCACAACGCCGCCATCATCGCCGGGCGTATCGAAATGCTTGCAATCGAAAATTCTCGTTGACCGCACTCCTGCCCATCTCTACGGTGATTCAATGACCACAACGCCGGTTGCCCATGGCCGCCTCGACGACTCTGCGCTCGAACTTCCTGAGCGCCCCCTCGTTTCCATCGTTATTCCTTGCCTGAACGAGGAGGACTACATCGTCGCCCTCCTCGATTCCCTCTCCCACCAGGACTATGGCCCCGATGGCATCGAAGTACTGGTTTCTGATGGCGGCAGCACCGACCGCACCCGCGAACTCGTCGCGCAGTATCCCTCCACGTTCGCCCGCCTCGAACTCGTGGAGAACCCCCGCCGGATCACGGTTGCCGGCCTCAACGAAGGCATGGCCGCCTCCCGTGGGGACTGCTGGATCATCATCGGAGCCCACAGCAAGGTCCGTGCCGATTTCGTGCGCGAGTCCGTCGATGCCCTCCGCCGCACCGGCGCTGCTTGCGTCGGAGGCCCAATCGAAACCATCGGCGAAGGCACTATGGGCCTGGCCATCGCCGCCGCAATGTCGTCGCCATTCGGAGTCGGCAACGCCAAGTTCCGCTACGCCGACGTTGAAGGCGAAGTCGACACCGTCCCCTTCGGTTGCTACCACCGCAAGGTCTGGGATGTGATTGGCCAGTTCGACGAGACAGTCGATGGCGCCGACGAAGACAGCTACAACCAGCGTCTCATCGATGCTGGCGGCCGAATCTGGCTTACTCCCGCAATCCGCAGTTCCTACTACCCTCGCCGCACCATCAAGGCCCTGGCGAAACAGTACTGGGAATACGGCGCCGCCAAAGGCACGCTCTTCCAGCGTGGCCGACCCCTCCAGCCCCGCCATTTCGCCCCAACCGCGATGGTCGCCGGCGGACCGGCTCTATGGCTGCTCGGTCGTGTCTCCAAACGCGCCCGGTTCGCACTCAAGCTGCTTGGAGCTGTCTACATCGCCGGTGGCATGATGATGGCCAGTCGCGCGGCTTCGAAGAACGGTGCCAATCCATTCCTCACGTTCGCTGCCATGGCCTCGATGCACGCCAGCTACGGCGCCGGCTTTGCCGCCGGCTGGTGGCGCGAACGCCAGTCCTAAAGTCAGAGGCGCGACCGGAAGGTCGCGCTCGTCCCGCGCCAGAAGAATGCAGCCGATCCCCACAACTCTCCCCGCCGCCCTGACGTCGATGCACGCCAGCCCCGCCGCCCGCATTGCCATCGGCTCGTGGCGCGAAAGCCAGTCCTAAAGTCAGAGGCGCGACCGGAAGGTCGCGCTCGTCCCGCGCCAGACAATGGCAGCCGCTCACCACAGCTCTCCGCGTCGCCCTGACGTCGATGCACGCCAGCCCCGCCGCCCGCATTGCCATCGGCTGGTGGCGCGAACGCCAGTCCTAAAGTCAGAGGCGCGACCGGAAGGTCGCGCTCGTCCCGCGCCAGAAGAATGCAGCCGCTCAACATGGGTCTCCGCGTCGCCCACGTCACCTGGCCAAGCGACACCCCCGTTTCCAAACCGCCCATTTCTTGGACACACGAAGAAGGGAGAGGTCCGGAAAACCTCTCCCTTCGTTGGTAGTTAGCACAAAACCACACTGCTTCGTTGAGTGTTATGCGGCCAGCGAAACCCTCACCGGGACGCCGCTGTTGATGCTGTCGAAAACCGCGGAGCGGGCGTACGCGCGGTCGACGAGTTCCTGGATCTTCTCCGGCGAAGCATCGGCCTTGATGTTGAACTTCACGCGAATGTTGGTGAAGCCGTTGCGAACCTCGTCGCTGAGGCCGAGGGCTCCGCGGACGTCCATGTCGCCTTCAACCGTCGAGGAGACTTCGTGGAGAATCACCTTGCGGGCGCTGGCAACGTAAACGACCGAGGTCGTCAGGCAGGCCGCGAGGGCATGCAAAAGGTATTCGGCCGGGTTCGGGCCTTCGTCGTGGCCGAGGAGGACGGCGGGCTCGCCGGCATCGACCGTGAACGTGGGCTGGCGGGTCGAATCTTCGCCACCGGCGCCGTAGAAGCTCTTGATCGTCGACTGGTTGTGGGAGCCGCCCTTCCACTGGTTCGTCGCGCGCCATTCGAATGTGCCGAGCGAAGGGTTTGCCTTCACGGCGTCGAGGGTTCCGAACATCTGGTCGATATTCACGCCGTTGCGCATGGTGGGCATTACTTGAGTCATTTGATTTCCTCCGTTTGAGCGGTTTGCTCTGTTGTTGTTTCTCAGGCCTCTTCGACCTGGTGATCTCAACCTACCCGGCCTTCTCCAGCCTTCCTTGAAGGCTTTCTGAAGACTTCCTGAAGGTCTCACGCAGAATGAGAGATGCGTCACACTGCAGATTCGAGTGGGACAAAGAAGGGCCGCCCGGGAGCTGGGCGGCCCTTCTTTGAGGGTTGCGAGGCAACTCGTGGGCGGCTGCCATCGCTAAAACGTCCGCGGGCGCAAGCCCAGGGTGTGAGCGCCGAGATATTCGGTCGCCACATTCGCCCCAAGTGGATGCATGAAGGCCCCCGCCCGCGCATCCCGGTAATAGCGAGAGAGCGGTGCCCTGCTCATGAATCCGGCCCCGCCGGCCATCGCCAGCGCCCGGTCGGCAATCCGCACCGCCGCAGCATTCACGAATGCCTTCGCTCGCTGGGCCTCTGCGAACACTGGTGAAACCTCTGCCAGCGAGCCTCGTTGGCACGGGTGGTTCTCCTGGTACTCGTCGATCAACATCAGAGACCGCGAGAAAATCGCGCGCGCAGCCGCAAGATCGATCGAGTTCTCAGCCGCCCGTTCCTGCACGAACGATCGAATAGGGAAGTCGGGCGCGTTTCGCCGCTTGCTGCACACCGTGTCTATTGCCGCCTCGTGAGCTGCCTCCGCAACCCCGAGTGACGACGCGGCATGAGCAAGCCCCGAGGAAAGGATTTCCTCCAGGTGCTCAGGCGTGATCACTCCTGCCCGCGTGCCTTTATCCGACCGGAAGTTCGGGACTTCGACGTTGTCGAACGTCACTGTGCAACTTCCAGAGTCGCGCATCCCGAGCGCGTCCCAGTCGTCGAGCACGCGAACTCCCGGCGTATCCCGCGGGACGATCGCGTAGACGTACCGTTCGCCGGCTTCGTCCCGGATCGTTGCGGAGACGCTGAAGTGCGTGGCTCCCGGGGCGCCGCTGGCAATGATCTTCACGCCGTTCACGCGCCACGTTCCATCAACATTCGAGACAGTGGTCGCGGGCCGCAAAAGGTCCTGGTTCGGTTCGCTGTTCGCTGATCCGATGAATGCGCCTGATGCCGCGAACTCGCGAAGGGTTTGCGTCAGTGCCTCACTCTTCACGTCGTTTCCGGCGTTGATAGCGATGCGTCGCTGGCGCACCAGCGACTGCAGCACCAGCAGGTGCATGTTCACACCGAGCGTCAGTCCCGCGTCGCCGCGGGCCAGCCGGCTGCTCGCCACCATGGTGTCGTGGATGGACTCGATGCCCATGCCGCCCGCTTCCACCGGGATTGGCGCGTACAGGAATCCGGACTGGCGAAGCGCGTCGAGATGCTTCACTGGAAAGTTCCCGGCTTTGTCGTAGCCGGGTGTTTCGTCGGCGAATTGTTCGGCGAACCGCTCCGCCGAAGCGATGAATTCCGCCCCCGCCTCCGTTGCTGCCTGGATTTCGTTCTCCATTGCTCAGGCTGCCTTTCGTGCGCCGATAACCGCGTGGCAATCGAGGCAAACCCGTACAACCGCGATTCGGCGTCCGCCGGGAATCGCGCCGTAGCGCGGCTTCGTGATTCGGGTGCTTTCGCATTCTGGGCAAAACATTTGAGGTTCTCCTGAGGTGTTCCCGCAGGTCTTGCGGGGTGCATCCAACATCGCCCGCCGCCCCCTCGCCTCGCTTGAAGTCTTTATGAAGAAGGTCTGAAGAAACGCCCCATCGCCTGCCTCAAGCGTGGCGCACCTCACAGAGGCGTCATAGTCGGCGTGAAAGACTCGATGCATGGCAAGCTCCTCACCCAACTCTTTCGCGGACAGAGCACCGATCGTCTTTGACGAGTTCGAGCTTGATTTCGCCGGATTCGAACTTCGGCGCGCGGGTGAGCCTGTCTCGATGGAGCCCCAAGCCTTCGAAGTCCTCGCATTCCTCGTCGAAAATGCCGGCCGCGTATTGACGAAGGACGAAATCCTCGATCGCGTCTGGCCCGACCGCTACGTGTCCGAAGCGTCCTTAAACAGTCGCGTCATGACCGCCCGCAAGGCGATTGGCGATAGCGGTTCCGAGCAGCGCTACATTAAGACAGTCCACGGCCGCGGCTACCGATTCATTGGCCTCGCCACAGAGTCCGCCGCCCCCGCCCCCGCGCCGGTGATTCTGAAAAACCCCGTGAGCATTCTCCAGCCTGTCGCACCGATGACGAGTTTCGTCGGCCGCCAAAGCGAACTTGCACGAATCCGCGCTCTGCTCGCGCAACCCGCTTGCCGGCTCCTCACCGTTGCTGGCCCGGGCGGCATTGGCAAGACCAGGCTGATTCAGGAATTCATCGCGTCTTCCGATGCAGAAGCGACTGATATCGTCCTGCTCGAGTTCGAGCACGTCGCCGAAGAAAATTGCGCCCTGGCCCTTGCCGAGGGCCTCGGAGTGAACCCCGCCGGTGAAGATGTGCTCGAACGTGTCATTCAGTTCTTGGCTGGCCGTGACACAATCATCGTCCTCGACAACCTCGATTCAGTGATCAGTTCCGTTCGGCCCAAGGTCGAGGCAGTCCTGCGCCTTACTCCCTCGGTTCGCTTCCTGGTCACTTCCCGTGTCACTCTCGACGTCCAGCAGGAGTGGGTCCTGCGGCTTTCCGGCCTCGATCTCGAAGCCAAGCCTGGCGAAACCTCCGAGGCTGCCGCCCTATTCCTTCGTCGCGCCGCACAGGCAGGCGGCCACGAACAGGCCGACGCCGCCGAAGACATCGAGGCCATCTGCAGGATGGTCGATGGCCTTCCGCTCGCGATCGAACTCGCCGCATCGCTGGCACGCTTCCTTCCTTACCAGAAGATTCGTGCCCTGATAGAAAGCGATGCTCCCGCCGCCCTCGCCTCAAGCCGCAGCGACCTTCCCGCCCGCCATCGCAGCATCGAAGCGCTCTTCGATGAGAGTCTGCGGTTATTGAATGACGACGTGCGGAAAGTTCTCACTGAACTCGCGGCTTTCGCCGCCGATTTCGATGCTCGTGCGGCGGAAGTTGTCGCTGGCGCGAATATCGCTTCCCTCGGCGCCCTCGTCGATGCTTCCCTCCTCGCGCCCCGCGATGGCCGATTCGGCATGCATCCGCTGCTCAGTCAGCTGCTGCGGGCTCGCGGCGCCGGTGTCTCCGCACGTGCCCGGATTGCTCACGCCGAGTACTACTCCGAATTCCTCCATGGCCTCACCGAGTCCCTCCAGGGTGCGGGCCAGCTCGAGGCAGTTGCCGCCGTTGAGGCGGATGTGTCGGAAGTCATCGCTGCATGGCGTTGGGCGATCGCCAACAACCGCGTCGACCTGATAGAAAAGTCCAAGCGCCCGCTCTTCAGCTATCTCATGTTCCGGGGCCTTTTCGTTGTCGCCGACGAACTTGCCGAAGCTGCCTTGGAAATACTGGGCGACGCCTTTCCTGAAACGCGCTCTGGCCTCCTCGTTTTGCACGCCTGGGTCCAGTTCCGGCTCGGCAAGACCGCTTCGGCGGCGCAGTCGGTCCAGCAATCGCTGGCGATATCTCGCGCGGCAGAGCTGCCGTGGAAGCCAGGCTATGGCTCGGACGGCCGCGTGGTCACGGCAGCGCTGTTCCTCGGCCTCGGCAACTACGACGCAGCGTTCGCTGCCGCCACACAGTCTCTCGCGCTTGCGGAGCAGGCGAAGGACGACGCCGGCATAGCGTTCTCGAGCTGGATGGCGGGCACGGCTCGACTCCGATTTGCTGATTCAGAACTCGCGGACGACGCTCGGTCCCTGGAGCTTCGCGAACAGCGTCTCCGGGAGGCATCCGAGTACATTGAACGCGCTGGCACAATTCTCGAGGCTTGGGATGAGTCGTGGTTCATGGGCTTCGTCGAGATCGAGCGAGGGCTCATCGCACAGGGCCGCGGCGATCTCGAGCGCGCTTGCGGCAACTTCCGAAGGGCATACCGCCTGCGTCGCCGCCTCCACGACCCACAGGGGATGTCGAGTGCATTGATTTACCTGTGCGACAACCTGGTGGACTTGGGCCAGGCCGAAGCCGCCGAAGAACTCTATCCAGAGATTCGGGCCCTCGTCACCAGGAGCGGCGACGCCACCGGCATGGCCGAGGCCCTCCGCTCTCAGGGCCTCACGGCCACCGCCCTTGGTGACCTTGCCCTCGCCCGCCGCAGCCTCGTCGATGCCCTCAACCTCAGCCGCTCGCTGAGTTTCGTCAACAACACGATGGGTGCGATGCGCGCGATGGCCGAACTGTTCACCGTCGAAGGCCGCACCGAGGTTGCGAGCCGGATCATGGCTAATGTCGCTGCCCATCCGTCCTCCACACCCGGCGCACGTACCAAGGCCCGCGAGTGGCTCGAACGCCATGGCGGAATGGAGATAACCTCGGACCAGGCAGTTGCCGAACTTGAGTCGCTCACTGAAGAAGCAACGCGCGTCGCCACCTCCGTAAGCGAATGGCTGCAGGCTGGCGACGAACCTGGCATCGAGGTCGGCAACTCCGAACCCTGGTATCTCGCTCGCGCTGCCGCTCGCTAGCCGAACTTCACCGCGGTCCCGGAGACCGCGACCATCAGCATCTGGCCGCCAACCGTCTCGTAGTCGACATCGATAGCGAGCACTCCGTCAGCATTGAGCGCCGTCGCCGCCTCTTCCATCTCCCGCATCGCGATCTCGCGAGCGTTCCGAAGCTCCTTCTCGTAGCCCGAGACGCGCCCGCCGGTAACGTTCCGAAACATCGCCCCAATATCGCGGCCGATGTGGGCGCCAAGGATGCTTTCGCCGGTCACAACGCCGAGGTACTCGGCCACCGTGTGGCCCTCAACAACCGAAGTCGTAGTCATCAGCATGTCGTTAGGTCTCCAGTGAGGGGTGCTACGGAGTCTACCAAATCAGGTCGCCTACCCCGGGAACGGCTCGCCACCCCAGCGCTCGCGAACAACGAACTCGCTGACCGCGTTTCGCTTCAACTTGCGCAATTGCTTCACCGGTTTTCCAAGCGGCATCACGGCGCAGACGGCCATGTAGTCGGGCAATCCGAGTAGCTGCTTCACCTTCGGCTCTTCGGTTATCGGCATCGTCGTCAAAACCCCGCCGAAACCTTCGTTGCGCGCGGCCAGCAGGATGTTCCACGCCAGCGGATACACCGAGGCCCCGCTCGCGATCCCAACTCGATCGAGCAACTGGTCCACCGACGCGACCACGCGCAGGTCCACGCACACCACAATCACCACGGGCGCTTTCCGTACTGGTTCCGTCAGTCCGCCGGGAATCCGCGTCGCTGCTATTGTCTCCGCAGAGACCTGGGTAGGCGTGTAGGTGTTCCATGGGTTCTCGCCCGCCGCCACCTGCGCCGAATAGCGCTGTGCGGCCGTCTTCGCCAGTTCCGAAAGTGCGTCCTTCGTGGCTTGTTCGCGAATAACCAGCACGTGCCCGCCCTGGCGATTCCCTCCGCTCGGCGCAAACCGCGCGTTCTCGAAAATGCGCCCGAGCACTTCGTCGCTCACCGGGTCGTCAGTGAATTCTCGTGCGGCAAAGGTCGTCCGCATCACGTCGTAGAGTTCCATCGCGCGATTGTACGGCGATTCGACTCAATGCTTGTGGGTTCGAAAAGCGCGTGCGGAGGGACTAGCGGCGAGCCTGGTCGTCGACGCCCATAGCCCGGTTCATCATCTGCTGAACCTGTTCGTACTGCGGAATCGGCTGCGAATCGGGCGCCATCAGCTTAATAAGGCGCGCGCCCCAGTAGAACGCGTACAGCGCCCCACCGAGCTGCTCGACATCGAAGGGGGCTAAACGATCCCCGAACTGTCGCTTCATCAGGAAGGAAATTCCCTCAAGCACTCGTCCGTGCTCTTCCTGGAACTCTTTCATCGGGTCCGGGTCGCCATTGCGCGCCGCGATGAGGACGCGCTCAAGGAACAGTCGCGTATCGACCGCCTCCTCCGGCGAATCGATCGCCGCGAAGGTGACCGCCGCAAGCTCGTCGAACGACATCTCGAGCGCCGCTGGGTTAGACCATGCAGCCTTGATTGCATCGGCCGATTCGTTCATGCAGCCGCTGGCGAGCTGTTCTTTGTTCTCGAAATACCGGTAGATCGCTCCCGGCGAAATCCCCGCCTCCGATGCAATCTCAGCCATCGTCGCGGCAGCTATCCCCTTCTGCGAGAAAATCTTCGTCGCAGCGGCGAGGATGCTTTGCCGGCGGGCCTCAAGGTGGGCATCAGAAACGCGGGCCATGACGTTAGTTCGCCTCAGGCTTCCAATTCGGAAGCATCTGCAGTCTACCCTTAACGGTCTTGAGTGCACGCTCCAGGCGATCGAGTCGGCTCAGTTCAGCCCACTCCATCCGCTGGTGAATGCTAAGCCGCTCGACATGAAGGTTGCTGCGGTGCGCATTGATCAATTCTTCGTACATATCCTTCTCCTCAGATGAATGAATGACCATTCACTGAATGAATAGTCGTTCACTTTAACCGGGAAGTCAATACCTTCCTCAGAAATGTTCTGTGACCCTCACCACACCCCCACCAGGTCAGAGGCGCGCCCGGAAGGTCGCGCCCGTCCCGCGCCCACAAATGCCACCCTCCCCACCCCAATCCCCGCACCACCTCCACGTCAGACTCAGAGCCGCGACCGGCAGGAAGCGGGGCTCCCCGCCAACCCGACCACCAAACCCAACCACCCCGACCGCCCCACTCACCCGAAAGTCAGAGGCGCGCCCGGAAGGTCGCGCTCGTCCCGCGAACGCAAATGACCGCAATCCCGCGCCACTCCACCACCTCCGTAAACCCCCCTCCCAGACGTGGGAGAGGGGCGGGTGAGGGAAGAACGCCCGCCAAACAACCGTGCCTCGTCGACGAACCTCACCTGGAACCCCCTCAGAGGCGCGCCCGAAGGTGCGCTCGCAACCTCCGACCACGAATCGAACGCACATCCGCCAACCCGCACTCACACTCCGTAAACTCCCCTCTCCCAGACGTGGGAGAGGGGCTGGGGGTGAGGGAAGAACGCCCGCCAAACCAGGCCGTGCCTCGTTCGATGAACCTTACTTGGGACACCCGCAGGTCAGAGGCGCGCCCGGAAGGTCGCGCTCGTCCCGCGAACGCAAATGCCACCCATCCACCCCAATCCCGGCGCCACCCCCAAACCCGATCAGTAATCCCCTCTCCAGACGTGGGAGAGGGGCTGGGGGTGCAGCCCGCCGAACCGCAACGCCCGTTCCGAACTTTGACCCCAGGTAGAACCGTCGCCGCCTCCGCGAAAGCCACCTCCGCACCCCAACCACCCGGTCACACTTAAACTCCCCTCTCCCAGACGTGGGAGAGGGGCTGGGGGTGAGGGAAGAACGCCCCGAAATCCGCCCTTCGCCAAGTTGGTCTGGATGGCTCGGCGAGTACGTCTCCCGCGTTGGGGAGCTAGGACCAGCGGTCCCAGCGCATGATTTCGGGAGTGGGCTTGCGCGTGACAGGCCCGAAGTTGCCCATGGGATAGCCAACTGGGATGACGCAGAACGGCTGGATGTCTTCGGGGAGGTTGAGGACTTCGCGGGCGGCATTCCGGTCGGCGATAGCGAACGTGGTGGGGGTGGCCGCAAGGCCAAGGGCACGGGCTGCGAGGAGGAGGTTCTGGACTCCGGGCCAAATTGAGCCACCGGAGCCCGCCCCTGCGGAGAAGGTATCGCGGATAGGGAGGGTGACCTGGAGGCAGGCGATCACAAGCGCCGGGATCTCGGCGAAGTGTTCTGCCTGCCAGCGGACGGCCTCGAGCATGCGGGCGCGCTTTTCCTCGGTCTGATGCGGGAGCGCGCCGGCGCGTGCGCCTCCTGGGCCGGTATAGGCCGCGAAGACCTTCGCGTTGAGTTCGGCGAGCTTCTCCTTCTGGGCCTTGTCGCGGACGACGATCCAGCGGCCGTTCTGCTGGTTCGAACCCGAAGCAGCCTGGTTGCCGGCATCGATGAGCTTGACGAGGAGCTCCTCCGGCACCGGGTCGGGCTTGATGCGACGCATTGCGCGGGTCGAGTACATGACATCGAAGATGCCCATCTGGTCAGACATAGTTGTGGCTCCTGAGCGGTTATGAAGTGTTCTCACTATACGAAGATGCCGGTCGCGCGTCCGGCCCCGCGACCGCGTTTCGTCGCGACCCGTACACTCGACGGGTGAAGCACGAGATTCCCGGGGTTCGACTGGGCGAGAACTGGACCAGCGCGGTGGCGGCACTCGAAGGCGTTCTTGAGTACCTGGGCCAGCCTTTGCCGCGTCACGCGCTGATGGGGCTAACCGGTCACGCCTGGCACACGTGCCTTGGCACGAAGGGCGAGGTCACGGCGTTGCCTTCGGGGACGGCCGACCTTGATTGGCAGGCGATGGTCGAGCGATACGGGCGAACCGGCTATCGGTGGGAGCGCTTTGGTGGCGAGCTGCCCGGCGAAGGCCCGTGGGATGAGATGCGCGGGGCCGCGACCGATTGGGCCGCCGCACACCTCGACGCCGGACGGCCGCTGATCGGTTGGGACTTTCATCTTCACGAGCACGGGATCGTCTATGGGTACGATCGTGAGCGAGCTGGGTTCCTTGTCCACGACGTACTGACTCCCGAACTTGGGCCGTTCGTTGGCTGGGATGTCTGGCCGACGGCGGCGCTCGGGAAGCTGGAGCTTTTCGCACCGGTTGAAGCGGTGGAGACCGACCCTCTGGAGAGCATCGGCGGTGCACTGGAGACGGCTCTCGAGTGTTTCGCAGGCAAGGACGGTCCGGAAGATGGTCAGCCGCGGGGCACGGCTGGGATTGAGGCATGGGCGGAGGCGTTCGATGGCGAAGGCGAAATCGACCGGGCCGGCAACGCCTACACGCTGGTGGTGCTCCAGGCGGCGAGGATGGATGGCGCCGTTTTCCTGGGAAACCTTGCGGAATCGATCCCGGAACTGGGAGAACCGCTGGGTGCTGCTGCCGCGGCGATTCGGGAACAGGTGAAGGCGCTCTCGCCCTTGATTACGCTGTTTCCGTTTCCTTCGGGGGGACACGGGAATGTGAACAACGCCGGGTTGCGCCGCGCGGCGGCGATGGCCATGCGGCGGGCAGCGAAGCATGAACGCGACGCTGCCGAGGGGATTCGCGCGGCGCTGGAGATGTTGGAAGACTGAGCGGCCCCAAACCGTCCCGCCGGGCGAAGCGGTCTATTCGCTAAGATTCGCGGATGAAAACCTATCCAGTTTCTCAGAACCTTTCGACGCCGCGCGGGTACAGCCACGTGGTTACTGCATCCGGCGGGCGCACCGTGTTCGTGGCCGGACAGATCTCGCTCGATAAAGACGGCAACGTCGTTGGCCGTGGCGACCTTCGAGCGCAAGTCACCCAGGTGCTGGAAAACGTGAAGGCGGCGCTGGGGGCCGCCGGCGCGACGTTCGCGGATGTCGTGAAGCAAAACACCTACGTCGTGAACTTGAATCCAGAGATGCTCGCCACCATCCGCGAGGTGCGGACCCAGTACTTCCCGGGAGAGAACCATCCCGCGAGCACGTTGGTCGGGGTCACGGCGCTGGCGATGGACGGATTACTGATTGAAATTGAGGTCGTGGCAGTCGTCGACTGAATGAATACGCATGTCGATGACTCGGAATGTTCATAAAGACACCGAAATTCTCCCTTGACAAGGCATTCTGAGGGAGTACTTTGGTTACTAGATACCGCGATGAGTCCACCCGTTCTGAAGAGGATTGGGAGCCATGGATTAGTCGCATGGACGTGAGGAGAAGGCCTATGCATCGCAAGCTTCACGCGGTCTATGGAGTCTGGATTGTGCAGAGGGACGGCCTGCATTGAGCAGGCCAGGCACGGCAGTCATGCAGGACGGGTGTCTCAAATAGTTCACTCGAAAGTGCCGGGCGTAAGCTAGGCAAGACTGCACGAAGCAGCACGGCCCGGATTGCTCCCCTCGGGAGCAGCGAAGACATCACGTGTTCCTGCTGAAAAATGACAAACTCGCTTTGGGTAAGCCGCCCGGTTTCCCAATAGAAGAGAAAAATAACAGGCCCCGAGCAATCGGGGCCTGTTTGCTTGTCGCACCTTTGTTCGTAGAAAAAGACCGTTGCGGGTCCGCCGAACGCGCGAACAGGCCCCGAAATCTTCGGGGCCTGTCGGGGTAAAGCGCACGGCGCAACTTAGAAGATGAGGATGATGAGCAGGACGATCACGACGACCGTTACGAGCCCACCGCCGCCCCATGCGTAGGCGTGGCCTTCTTCATTACTCGTCCGAGAGCCGAGGGCCCTGATGGTGTTCTTGATGCGATTCATTTGGCATCTCCTTCCGTTCATTCCATTCTCGGGCGATAGCCGTTGATAAGGCCTTACGGGTGCGCCGGTATTCGTTGCATTTCCATGGCGGTTGGTACCCGGGGCCAAGGTCAAACTTGATCCCGTGCCTGCAAGGGCCCGCTTCGCTAGGCTTCGGGTGTGTGGCGATCAATTCGGACGACCCTGGCCCTCATCGCGCTAATCGTGATAGCGGCGCCTGGGATGGTGCCGAACCGCGCCGGAAGCGCGCTGACTGTGCAGACGGTCGAGGTCAGCGAGGGCGGGTTCAACCCGGGCGTCTGCCGGATGAACCGCGAGTTCGTCCAGTTCCACAACGTGGGCCAGAGCACCATTCGTGTCGGCAAGCCGGGCGTTACACCCGGCGATCCGCCGTTCGACGTTCGGACGCTGGCACCTGGTGAGTACTCGCCAAAGGTCTCCATCCCCTACGGCGGGTCGACAACGTTCATCGACGTTGACCACCCCGAGCACTCGATGGAAGTGATCACCCCGGTGTTTGTGGAGTACTGGGAGCCGATTTGCACGCCGGACCCAAACTTTTCCCCTCCGCAACCACCCTGCCGCGGGAACGAATTCTGCCTGCGAATGCCTCTGGTAGCTTTCGACTAAGCGCTCCGGGGCAAGATCGGGAAAGGACCGCTTCCCCGTTTCGACTTCACTGGTTACGGTGAGTCCGCCCGTGGTGGGGTGGGACCTGAGGGTTCAGCATGCGATCTGGTTCTTATCGGCCGCTCTTCGCGGCTTTAGCGCTGATGATGGCGCTATTTGGAGCGATATCTCTGGCAGTCTTTGGCGGCGGTGAAACGCGTGTTCAAGCTGCTGCGACCGAATGGGTCGTCGAAGTGAACGAGGGAGGCTTCAACCCTCGGCAATGCAACATCGTTCGCGGTGACAGGGTAGCCTTCAAAAACACGGGAAAGGTGCCTATTCGCGTCTACAAGCCCGTCATTGGCGGCCTTCCCCCGGACCCCGACTGGACGCTTCAGCCTGGTGAAACTTCGCCCAAGCTCGGCTTTGATTTTGGGTACGATGACGACTTCTTTTCGGAGTTCGGAGATTCGATGACGATTTTCACGCCGTTCACGAGCAACGGAACACCTGGCTGCTATAAAGAGGCGCCGACACCGACGCCGACCGCGACATTCACCGCGACTCCAACCGCTACTCCGCCTCCGCCGAGGCCCGTGAACTGTACTTGGGTCGGTTGCGCGGTGACGATTGGGCTCGCCTCGGACGGGGACTAGGACAGGATCTTTACCGCACCCGTAGAATCGAGCGGGTGGAACTCGCTCGTATCCCTGCGCCATCTGGCTCGCTCAAAGCATTGCTCGCATCCCCCCGTCACGAGGGGCCGCGCCCTGCGCTGATCATCATCCATGAAGTGATGGGCCTGAACTCCGATATGCGCGCGAAGGCCCAGCGTTTCGCCGATATGGGGTACGTAACGCTGGCGCCGGACCTCTTTTCAACGCGCGGGCCGATGCCGCTATGCATCGTTCGCACGGTTCGTGGGCTGAAGGACGGCGACGGTCCGGTCTTCGCACGACCTTGAGGCCTGCCGGCGGTGGCTCGCTGAGAGACCTGAAGTCGATGCGTCGCGAATTGGCGTCGTCGGCTTCTGCCTTGGCGGCGGAATCGCGCTGCTATTCGCGGTGAAGTCGGAGGTTGGCGCGGCTGCGGTCTTCTACGGCAGCGTGCCAAAGGAGCAGGACGAGCTCGATGGCGTGTGCCCGGTGCTCGGCGGATTTGGCGGGCGCGACCGGGTATACGGCAAGAACGGCAAGAAGCTCGCGCATCACCTTCAGGGTCTGCAGGTCCCGAACGACGTTGTGACCTATCCGAAAGCCGGGCACAGCTACATGAGCGACCACAAAGGGCTGATGGCAAAGCTCAATTCGTGGGGACCTACGCGAGTTGGGTTCGACCCGGCGGCGGCAGAAGACAGCTGGCAGCGCATGGCCAGCTTCTTCGATACGCACCTTGGCGCTCGCGAGAACGAGTCGGCGGAAGACCGCTAGAGCAGGTTCTCGGCGCCACCTTCTACCAGGGCAACTACCTCGCGCCCGGCCTTTTGCAGTGCACTTGCTGCCATCGTCGCGCGTTGACCGCTCGCGCAAACAACAAGTGCTCGCGGTGGGGCGAACGACGACCACGAGTGAAACTCGTCGAACGGCAATTCCAGCGCACCGGGAATCGGAAGCGCCTTCTGTTCATCCTTGAAGCGAGTGTCCACGACGGGAAGCCGGGCATCGGCGAGGATTTCGCGCGCTTCGGCAATGGTGGCAGCCGCGAGCTGGTCGATCGGACGTCCGGAGGCTCTCCAATCCGCAAATGGTAGGAAGCCGCGAACGTCTTCGTAGCCGATTCGGAAAAGATCAACGGTCACCCGTCGCGCCTGCGCGGCGTCGGCTGCGATAAGGAAGATCGGTGCGTTGAACGGGATCATCCAGCCGACGTAGGCGAGGAAACTGGTGCTCTCTTCGATTTCGAGTGAGCCAGGAATGTGGCCGGCGGCGAAATCCTGTCGCGGGCGGATATCGATCACTGTCGGAACCGCCGCAGCGATGTCGTCGAGTTCGAGGAGCGGCGGCTCGGGCGGTGTACCGAAGACACGGGCGCCGGCACGGTTTATCGGCGCCATGTACTTGTAATAGCCGGGGATAGGCGGTGAGGACGCCAACTGGATCGCCGCGAACTCTTCGGGCGAGGTCGAGAAAAGCGCCGGGTTTCGGGTGAGTTCGACTGAGAGCGGGCCACTGCGTTCGAGCGCCGAACCGGTGGAGCTACAGAACGAGCCAGCACCGTGCGTCGGGAACAACGATGAGGTCGGCGCCAACTGGGCCCGGATGTCCTGGGCAGTCTGCCACTGAAGGCGGGTCAGTTCGGCTGTGTGATCGCTGCCGAGGAGGTCGGTGCGGCCTGCGCTCCCCATGAGGAGTGCGCCACCGGTGAAAGCGGATTCGACTACGCCGCGCTCGTTGATGCCAAGGTAGGCGGTGTGTTCGTAGGTGTGGCCGGGGGCGGCAACCGCCCGGAGGCGGGCGCCTCCGAACTCAATGTCCTTGCCGTCGGCCAGCGGGATGTGTGGAAACTGAAGTTCAGCGAGGGCCGGGGCCACAACCTGGGCGCCGAGCGCCGCAAGCTCCCGGCCACCGGAGACATAATCGTTGTGGACATGCGTTTCGAAGACGAACTTGATCGGGGCATTCGCTCGCTCAGCAGCGGCGAGAAGCGGACGGACATCACGCTGCGGGTCGACGGCCGCGGCCACGCCGTCGGCGATAACCAGATAAGAAGAGTCCCCCAGGGCCTCGGTAATAAACTGCTGGACCTTCATGCGCACCTCAGGCGTGCTTACGACAACTACAGCATACCGACAGGACGGCCATCGCCGGAAAGGCCAAAGGGGGCTCTCATCTACGGACGAGAGCCCCCTTTCGAACCTCGAGCCTTGTTTACTTGCCCCCAGCGACTCCGGGCGCGTAATCGAAGGACGGCGCCTGTTCGAGCTTTGGCGCAGCGACATGGCCCTCGACCGAGATGCGAGGCAGCCATTCGAGCCAGGCCGGCAGGTACCAGTTCCGGGAACCGAGGAGTTCCATGCTCGCCGGGACGAGGACCGAACGGACGATGGTGGCATCGAGGAAGACGGCGGCGGCGAGGCCGAATCCCATCTGCTGGAGGGCGACCATTTCGCCCATGGCGAACCCGCCGAAGACGACCATCATGATGGCTGCCGCGCCAGTGATGATGTGGGCGGTGGAGCGGAGGCCGTGGGCCACTGCGTAGTTGTTGTCGCCGGTCTTCAGGAAGGTCTCCTGGATGCGGCTGAGCAGGAAGACGTGATAGTCCATCGAGAGTCCGAAAAGGACCGCGAAGAGGAACACGGGCAACCAGGCTTCGATCTGATCGGACTGCTGGAACCCGAGGAGTTCATTGCCGACACCCATCTGGAAGACGAGGACGACCAGACCGTAGGCGGCTCCCACGCTGAGGAGGTTCATGATGATCGCCTTCACGGGGATGACGATTGAGCGGAAGACCATCAGCAAGAGGATGAAGCTGAGGGAGAGGACGAAACCGATGACGATGGGCAGGTACGTGTTCATCGTATCGATGTAGTCGACCGTGCTGGCGGTACCCCCACCCACGAAGACATCAGCATTGGTATCACCGAAGGCCTGCGGGATGTAGTCCGCGCGGAGGCGGCGGAGGGCGCTCATTGCGTCCGGGCTGGTGGCGTCGCCATTCACGAAGAGTGAGACGTAGCCGGCGTCGCCGTTTGGACCAGTCTGCAGGTCGGTCATCTCTGCGAAGGCAGGGTCGTTCGCGGTGATGCTACGCAGGTGCTCGATGGCGGCGGCGACTTCGGCCGAGCCGACATCGCCCTTGATGACGACGTCGACGGGGTCGATTCGCCCGGCGGAGAACTCCTCGTCGAGGATGTTGAAGGCCTGGACGCTCTGGAGTCCCTGCGGGTAGGTGCTGAGACCGGTGGAACCAATGTCGATGTTGAAGTAGGGAATGGCCATGGCGACGAGGAGAGCCGTGCTGAGCCCGGCGGAGAGCCAGGGATGCCGCATGACGACGTCGGTCGTTTTGCCGAAGAAGCCCGCTGATTCGCTGGTCTGAACCTTCTGCTTTGCGGCCTGGAATGGTGAGCCAGTTGATCCGGTCGCCCAGGAGGCTCAGCAGCGCCGGCAGCAGCGTGAGCGCCACGGCGACGGCGGCGACAACGACGGTCATCGCACCAATCGCGAGGCTCGCCATGATCATGGTCGGGACGATGATCAGGCCGGCGAGCGCGATGATGACGGTAATACCGGAGAAGAGGACTGCCCTGCTGGCGGTGGCGCCGGCAGCGACGATCGCGTCGACCTTCTCGACGCCGTGCAGGCGCTCCTCGCGGAAGCGCTCGACGATGAAGAGGGTGTAATCGATGCCGACCGCGAGGCCAATCATCGAAATCATGTTGATGGTGATGCTGTCGATGCTGAAGATGCGACTGAGCAGCGCCGTCACACCAACGGAAACGAGAATGCCAAGGATGGCTAGAACGACAGGGACACCAGCGGCGGCAACGGCGCCAAAGACCACGACGAGAATAACGAGCGCAATCGGCACACCAATCATCTCGCCGGAAGCCATATCCGTTTCGTACTGATGCTGGGCGTCGTGCCAGATAGAACCATCGCCAGCGGAGACGACGGTGAACCCGCTACCCGAGCGGGAGGCGAGGACGTCGAGCATCGGCCCGACCTTCTCGACCGCGTCCGTGACTTCCGCGTTGAGGCTGACGGGGAGAACTGTGGTCCGGCGGTCGGCCGAGACGACGCTCTCATCGTTCAGTTCGTAGTAGTTCGTCACGCCTCCGATGGTGTCATCGAGCGCGCGAATTTCGGCCGTAAGCGATTCGACGAAGGCGCGGTATTCGGCGTCGTCGACTGTGAGGGTCTTCGATTGAACGACGACCGTTTCGGCAGCCGGAGACTTACCAAGAATGTCGTCTTCGAGGATTTGATCGGCTTTCACCGAATCTGAGCCGCGGACTTCGAATCCGGGCGTGAACTTGATCTGGCTCGCGGCGGCAACTGAGGCGACTACAACGAGTACCCAGATGCCGAGGGTGATCCATGGATGGTTCGCACTGCGCCGCGCAAGGCGGTCGGGCGAGAATATTGAAATCATGCTTCCTCCGTTGGGCTGCTCCCAGCCCGTGATTCGAGTGTGCCGGGGACGAGGGGAGTGCTCGTCGGGACTGCGGGTGACTCGCAATCCGCCCTAAGCGCAGCGGCCTCTCATGCTTAAGACCGAACTTTGGAGAAGCAGGGAAAGAGTGTGATGGAGCACGCAGAACGGCCGGGACGAATCTGCGATGAAGCGGTGTCCGCTAAGCTCGTTTCGGGAGGCATTGAATGACAGTCTTCGGGATTGCGCACGTGCAGGTTGCTATAACGCCTGGTGGGGAAGAGGCCGCGAGAGGCTTCTACGGTGAGCTTCTGGGCCTGAGGGAACTGCCGAAGCCAGAGGTTCTACGGGACCGAGGCGGTGTCTGGTTTCAGTGCGGGATGCAGGAGATCCACTGCGGGATTGAGGAACCGATCGCGGCGACACGCAGACACCCGGCGTTCCTCGTCGCGGAGTTGGACGAGCTCAAAACGCGAATCGAAGCGGCCGGGTTGAAGACAGAAAGTGACCGCCAGTTGCCGGGCCATCGGCGGTTTTATGCGATAGACCCGTTCGGCAACCGGCTTGAGTTCTTGGAACGCGAGACGTAGTGCGGAGCGCTTAGCCCTGGACGCGAGGGGTGGATTCGAACGCGTTGGCTTTGTGCTGACCATCGCAGAAGGGCTTGTTGGCCGAGTGGCCGCAGCGACAGAGGGCTATCACATCCTGGGTTTCGAACGTCTTGCCATCGGCGTCAGTGATTGTTGCGCCTCCGCGGACGAGGTACGGGCCGTTGTCGCGGACGGAGATTGAGATGTCAGCCATTCTGAGTAACCCTCTTCTGAAATGTAAGTACCAGCCTAGCAGATGTGCGCAAGCCCAACAAAGGGTTAGCCGAGACGTGTTTACAATGGCCCATGGCAAGAGTTGCGCTTTTTGATCCCTGTTACATGTCCACGCTTCGCCCCCAGGACATCGGATTCGCCCGGCACGTCCTCGAGACGCTTGGCGACACGGTCACGTTGATCGACGGGAGGTGTTGCGGACAGCCGGGGTTCAATAGCGGCTTTAGAAATGAAGCGAAGGCGGTTGGCCGTCAGCTGCTGAAAGCTGCGCAACCTCATCAGGTCGTTGTCGTCCCTTCTGGATCATGCACATCGATGGTTCGCCACTATCTCCCCACGCTCTTTGAGGGAAGCCGGGCGGCAGGTGCGACCAGCATCGCGAGCCGATTCGCTGATTTCGCGAGTTACGTTGTGTCACATCCGCGCATAGACAAGGTGATCTTCAAGCTCGACGGCGCAATCACGTACCACGACTCGTGCCACTCTCGCCGGGAACTGCACGCCAGCGGCGCGGCGATGCGTCTTCTCAAGCGCGTCGAAGGCCTGGAAGTCCGACCGTTGTTGTACGAAGACGAATGCTGCGGGTTCGGGGGGACCTTTTCGGCGAAGCAGCCGGAAATCTCCGTCGCGATGATGACTTCGAAACTGGATGATGTATCACTGACCGGGGCTCGAGTGCTGGTTTCGAGCGACTACTCCTGCCTTGCGCACCTGGAGGGCGGGGCGCGAGGCATTGGGATGCAGATGCAGGGTTGGTCGCTGGCCGAGCTGCTTTCGCGAGCGCTCTCTTGAACAAGTATCGCGAACGCGCCAGCGAAGAAATGCGAACGGAACGACCTTCGGCGACGGTCACGCCGATCATGCGGAAACTCGTGAGCGACTCCGAGATGATGCTTTCGCGCGGACCCGCGGATGCGCGCCACCGGGCGGCTGAAGCGCGGGCTTACGCGATCGACCACCTTGAGGAATTGCACACGCAGCTTCGGGAACAGTTCGAGCGGCGAGGCATCGGCTACCACCGCTGCTCAACGCCGGGGGCAGCGGTGGCGAAGGTTCGCGAACTCCTGGGCGATGCCAAGCGGGTCGCGAAGTCGAAGTCGATGGTCGCCGAAGAGATCGGACTCACACACGCGCTGAGGGCGGATGGCATTGATGTCCTCGAGACGGACATCGGCGAATACATCGTCGACATCGAGGGCCGCGGCCCCAGCCATATCACGGCCCCGGCACTCCACCTGAACCGTGCCCGAATCAAGGAGATGCTCGAACGAACGGGCGCAGTATTGCCGGACGACGACCCAACACGGCTGAGCCGATTTGTGCGTGATGTGGTCGGGGACTTTTTCAAGGATTGCGATGCGGGGATCACCGGCGCAAACGCGGTCATAGCCAGTTCGGGCCGAATCACGATCGTGGAGAACGAGGGGAACGTCTCGCTTGGGGCGAGCCACCCCAGGCTGCACATTTCCATTACCGGGCTGGAGAAGGTAGTCGCAGACGAGGCCGCCGCGCTGTCGATTCTCGAAGTGCTGGCGCCGAGCGCGACAGCACAGCCACTCACCTCGTTCAGCCACTTCCTGGCGGACCCGATGCCGGGACAACAGCGCCATGTGGTGTTCGTAGATGGAGGGCGTTCCGCGATCCTTCACGACCCGCGCTATCGCGACGTGTTGAAGTGCATCCGCTGTGGCGCCTGCATGAACGGATGCCCGGTGTACCGGGCGGCGGGAGGGCTTTCGTACGGCTCGCCGTATATGGGTCCGATCGGTGCTGTGATATCGCCGCTGCTCTGGCCAGATGGACGTTTTGCCGACTTGCCGTTTGCATCGACCCTCTGCGGGCGCTGCACCGAGTCGTGCCCTGTCGGCATTCCCCTCCATCGCATGCTCCTGGACCTGCGGGCAGACGCGGTCGCAGACCACGACACGGCCGACTTCAAAGAGCGCGTGGCCTGGCGCGGCTGGGCGGCATCCTTTGGTGGCGCCACGCGGGCTCGGGCCGCGACTGCAATGGCGCGCATCGGGCTCCGTAGCTTCGGGCGAACAATCCGGCCACCAGGCCCGCAGCGCGACGATCCACGGCTGTTGCCTGATCCGAGCCTCGACCACGACCCTGAACTCCTGGACAAAGCGGCGGAGCGGCGAAGCGTGATACCCGAGGCGACAATCACAGAGCAGCCGCCGAGCGACCTCCGCGGCCGATTCGCATTCCGCGCGAAGCAACTCGGAGCGACGGTCGTCGAGGAATATGAGCCGCTCGATGGCGACAGGTTGCTGACGGCGACAGCAGCAATCGCCTCGACCGGGAGCGTGCTCCTGACCGGCGAACAGGCGGCACGCCGCCCGCTTCTCGCGGCAGCCCGAGTGGTTGTGAAGGTGGACCCGGCGACGATCGTGGCGTACCCGCACGGCCTGGCGACGCACCTGGGCGATGGAGACGCACTGATCCTGACCGGTGCGAGCCGGACCGCCGACGTCGAGAAGATCATCGTTCAAGGGATTCACGGGGCCGAGGAACTGGTGGTTGTGCTGGGTTAGCGGGGGTCGGCGTCTGCTAGAATTGCCCGCATGAGCACCTCGATAGTGGATATCGGAACGCTGATCACGTCGACGCCAGGGGTCAACGGCGGGCGGCCCTGCATTGCCGGGACTAGGAGTTCAGTGCAGCGGATCTCGATCCTCTATCGGCAGTGCGAAAGCGTCGAAGAGCTAATCGCTGAGCTCCCGCACTTGGAACCCAAGCAGATTTTCGCGGCACTCGCGTATTACTTCGCGAACCAGGACGCCATTGAGGCGCAAATAGCCGAAGACGACCGTGAGGGCCTGAGGCTGGCTGAGGAAGACCGCATCCGCAAACTCGCCGGGTGAATTTCAACCTCTACCTCGACGAAGACCGGATCGCCGGCGTTTTGGTCGCTGGCCTGCGTAGGGCGGGATTCGATGTCGTTTCCTGCCGAGAAGCCGGAAGGCTCGGATACGCAGACGAAGAGCAGTTGGAATTCTCGACTTCCCTCGGCCGAGTCTTGTACTCCGCGAATGTACGCGACTACGCCCGAATCCATGGCGAGTGGCTGGCAATCGACCGAAGGCACGCCGGAATCATTGTTTGCAATCAACAGGGATGGAGCATCGGGGAGCAGATTCGCCGACTCGCGCTCGTAAGCGAGCGCCATACCAGCGCCGAACTCTCGGCCTCAATCGTCCACCTGTCCAACTTCAGCTAGTTCGGGGCTTTGTCCTTCGGCCCCAATTCGTGCTTGAATCGCTCACTACTTCCTGGAGCTTCGACTTTGCCACTTCGCATTGGACTCATCGGCGCGGGGGCGAACACCCGCTCGCAACACATCCCGGGACTCCTGCGTTCGCCCGACGTGAAGATCGTCGGAGTCGCTAACCGCAGCGTGGCGAGCGGGCAGCGAATCGCGGACGAATTCGGCATCCCGCGGGTGTTCGCGTCTCCGGAAGAACTCTGTGCCTCCCCGGACATCGACGCAGTGAACATCGGCACATGGCCGTACAAGCACCGTGAATACACGATCATGGCGCTCGAGGCCGGGAAGCATGTGCTTTGCGAGGCTCGAATGGCGATGGACCTCTCGGAAGCGGAGGACATGCTGGAGGCGAGCGAGCGAAACCCGGGGCTCGTCGCCCAGTTGGTGCCTGCGCCGTTCGATTTTCGACTTGGCCCGACAATCAGGCGGCTAATCGACGAAGGCACCCTTGGGGAAGTCCGCGAAGTGGCAGTGAATGTCCTGAACGCGTCGGCGCTGGACCCTTCGATTCCTCTGCACTGGCGCCAACGAGCCGACTACTCGGGCAAGAATGTCATGATGTTCGGCATCTTCATCGAAGTGATGCACCGGTGGCTCGGCGACCATGCGGAGGTGATGGCCTCTGGCGACATCTTCGTTCCGGAACGGACGGATGCCGAGACTGGCGCGATGCTGCCGGTGACAGTGCCAGACACGTACGTCGTCACGGGGCATCTCAAGCGCGGGGCGCGGATTACCTACCACTTCAGTTCGGTGGCGGCGGGCGCGGATTCGAACGGCGTGACGATCTTCGGGACCAAGGCAACGCTGCGATGGAAGATGGGCGACACAGCCGTCATCCAGCCGCACGGCGGCGAGGCGACTGCGATTGAACCCGATCCCGGCACGGATCGTGGATGGAAGGTCGAAGAGGACTTCGTTGCATCCGTGCGGGAGGGGGCGCCGGTGCGCCTGACCAACTTCGTCGATGGCGTCCGCTACATGCGCGTGATCGACGCCGCTCACACCAGCTACACAACCGGCCGCGCCGTAACCATCTAAGGAAGAACAAGCATGCCTGCAGAGCGAATCGAACCGAGCGACCGGAAAATCACCGTGGATGGGCTAGACCTCCATTACGTCGATTGGGGCAACGAACAGCATCCACCCCTGGTCGTGCTTCACGGGATTTCGTCGCAGGCGCGCTACTGGGATGGCTTCGCCGCAAAGATGCGTGATGCGTTCCATGTGATTTGCGTTGACCAGCGCGGCCATGGCGAAAGCGGCTGGTCCGACGACTACCGGATCGAGGCGATGGCGAACGACCTTCTGTCGGTCGCGGATGCCCTCGGCCTGGCAAAGTTCACGCTAGTTGGGCATTCGATGGGCGGGATCGTGAGCATGTGGTTCGCGGCCCATCATCCGGAACGGCTCGCCAACCTGGTCGTCGTGGACGCCGATTTCGATTTCGGACGGGCGGCGCAGGTGTTGTTCCAGGAGAACTCGGTCACCGCGGCGCTCGAGCAGGACACGTTCGACAACGAAGAAGCGATGCTGGCCCACTACCAGGCACTCATGCCAGGAATCGATGTACGGCTCGTTCGAAAACCGCTGATGCACAACTTCCGGACGCTCGACGATGGGCGAGTCACCTACCGGTTCGATCCTGCAGTCAAAACCGCGCTGATGCGGCGACTCGAAGCGGCACCCAATGAGATCAGCGTCTATCAGCGAGAACTTTCGTCGAAGGTGGGAAGCGTGACCTGCCCGGTGCTCATCCTTCGGGGCGAACTCAGCGACATCCTGTCGCCGGAGGGCGCCACGCAGACGGCTGCGGCATTCATGGACGGGCGACTGGTAGTCATCCCGGGCGCGACGCACATGATCCCGAGCGACAACCCGGTGGCGTTTCGGACCGCGATTCGCGAATTCCTCGGCGTGTAGTCGGCAGGCGCAGGCATCCGTAGAGTTCGGGAATGCCACCACTCAGCGGTTTCCGGATCGTCGAAATCGGCGACGAATCGGGTGTGTTCGCCGGGCGACTGCTTGCTGACCTCGGTGCCGAAGTCATTCGCGTGGAACCGCCGGGCGGCGATTCGGTGCGAAAGACGGCGCCCTTCCTCGATGACGTCCCCGGTGTCGAGCGCGCCTTTAAGCATCTGGCTTTCAATGCCGGGAAGCACTCCGTTGTCCTGGACCTTGCAACGAAAGCGGGACGCGACGATTTTCTCACGCTCCTCGCGACTGCCCATGGGCTAATCGATTCGGGACCTGCCGGGTTCCTCGCGGCCGTTGGGATTTCGGACGATGAGATTACGGCGGCTAATCCCGGGCTGGTGCGCGTTTCGGTGACGCCGTTCGGGCTGCAGGGACCCTGGGCGGGGCGCATTGGGAGCGACCTGATTGCCTCGGCGGCGGGCGGGATATCGTTCGTATCCGGCGAACCGGAACGCCCGCCGATACACGCGGCGGGAGACGTTTGCCACAAGCTGGCTTCGAACGCGGCCTGCACTGCGATGCTGGCGGGCCTGCGCGGCGGGGCCAGTACGCACTTCGACATCTCGGTGCAGGAGTGCACGGCCTTCGCAACGCTGCAGACTTCCAGCCCGAGTTACTGGCGATGGCACGGGGTGAACGTCCCGAGGAACACCGCCTATGAGTTCCCGGTTGTCCGTTGCAGAGATGACCAGTGGGCGGTCATTCGCTCGCGGCCAGACCAGTGGCCGAAGCTGCGCGAATGGGCGCTCGAACGCGGGATCGAAGTGCGCGCAGCCGCCGAGGACTGGCGCGGCGCGGCGCGAGCGAAGCTGGCATCGTTCCGGCTGGGCGAGGCTGCAGACATCACCGAAACGCTCGGGTTGATGTACGACCGGGACGAATTCCTCGCCATTGGGCGCGAACGTGGACTGATGGGCCTTCCTTTGATGTCGTTCGATGACATGAGCACCAACGAACAGCTGGCTGCGATAGAAGAGTTCGTAGAGGTGGAGCATCCGGAATTCGGGGTGCTGCAATTGCCGAAGAGTCCGTTTGCTGGCATGGCGAGCGTGGGACCAGTGAAGGCGGCGCCGGCGCTCGGCTCCGGCGCGGCGGAGAATGTCGCGCCGTCCCGGCCCCGAACGACGACGGGGGAGAGGCGACTGCCACTCGAGGGATTGCGGGTGCTGGAAATCGGTTGGGTGCTCGCCGGGCCGTTGACCTGCAGAATCCTCGCAAACCTCGGGGCCGAGGTGATCAAGGTCGAGTCGGAATTGCGGATGGATTCGATTCGCGGGTCGGTCGCGCCGCCGGACACGGTAACGCTGACGGCGGGCGGGTGGTTCAACGATGCGAACACCGGGAAGCTCTCGGCGACCATCAACACAAAGTCTCCTGAAGGTCGCGAATTGTTGCTCCGGCTGGCGGCAACCTGCGACATCGTGGTCGAAAACATGCGGCCGGGAGCGCTCGAGCGGATGGGCTTGCCGTACGTCGAATTGAGCGAGCGGAACCCCGGAGCAATCGTTGCGCACATGGCGGGCGCAGGGAGGACGGGGCCGTGGGCGGACTACGCGACCTTCGGGAACATGATCACCGGCGCAAGCGGGTTGAACGCGATTACCGGCTGGGAAGGCGCGCCACCGACGGGACTCGGCGTGGCGTTCGCCGACTTTGTTTCTCCGGGACTCGCCGCATCGGCTGTGCTAGCAGCGGTTATCGAGCGGGAGCGGACGGGCCGAGGCCAGGAGATCGACATGGCGCAGTTGCCCGGGATGATTTCGCTGATGTCGGCGGAGTGGATGCGGTATGCACGGACCGGGAAGCAGGAGCCGCGCAGGAGAAATCGGAGCGAGAGCCACTGCCCGCATGGGGCCTTTCCGGCGGCTGGGAACGACGAGTGGATCGCCATCGCGGTGCCGGAAGACGCCGCGTTCGCCCGGTTTGCATCCGCGATTGGGAGATCCGAACTCGCGAGCGACCTCGCGTTTCGCGACTCACGCGGCGCGCAAGGCGAATGAAGACGCGCTCGACGCGATTGTCAGCGAATGGACTCGATCACGAGACCGCTGGGAAGCGGCGGAACTGCTTCAATCGGCGGGGGTGGCAGCGGCGGCGGTCGAGGGCATCGCCGACCAACTGGACCGCGACCCGCAGATGGCCGGACGGTTTGAGGTCGTGCATCAGCCAACCGACCCTGGCCTCGATATCACCGTGCATGGTGAGCCGATCCGGATGGTTGGCGTGGAGAATCCTGTGCGGCGGGCGCCTGCGCTCGGAGAACACAACGAGTATGTGTTCCGGGAGGTGGTGGGGCTGGATGAAGACGAGTTCGTGCGGTTGTTGGCGGCGGGGGTTATTGGGTAGGGGGAGTGAGCGGGGCGTATTGGATAAACCCCTACGACATTCGGGGAGAGTCTGGCTGGCTGCTAGGGGACCGGCTCGAAGAAAGGCGGAACCGTTTCGCCCGGGATCCAGGGACCCTGACGGTAGATTTCATTTCCTTCAGCGTCATAGGCGACGAACCAGTGCGTGCCGGTCAAGCCGGGAGAACTGAAGTACGCCATCCGGAAGTCTAATCCCAGAACGGGCGGGATCGGGGAGGTGGGGAATCGTTCTTCGGTGCCATTTTCAGATACCAATCCGACCTCAAAGACGTTCGGATCGTTCCGGATGACGACTTCCGGTGCGAACTCGACTCCGTTTTCGAACCCCTCTCCTCCGGACGAGAGAACGGACAGCGGCTTACTGTTGGTTGATCCAGCGAAAGGCCCGCAACCCCCGGCGCTGGAGCCACTTGGTCGAACGGTACGTTCACACACGGAATCATCGGCGATTCGATAGAGAACTAACTGGTTGCCATCAACGACGCCATTGAGCCAGGCGACTCGAAAGGCTTCGGAAGCCGGCTGAAATGCCTCGTTGCCCACTCGAGAATGGAAGCCCTCGCTGTAGCCATACGCCCACATTCCACCGAACGAAGTTCGCACCTGTGCCCGGGACGCGCGTGACGTGGACTGCGCTTCGTCGGAGATGATCACTTCAACTTCAACATCTCCCGACCCGCCGAGCGGTCCGCCTACTGTCGCGAGGTCTTCGGCCAACCAGGAAAACACCCACGCGCCCGAGGATGCCGTTGGGTCCGATTGCCATTCGTTCGTGCCGTTTGGCGAGACGAACAACTCACCGGGTGGCATCCACATGGACTGCATCAAGGTGAATTCCGCCTGGATGGTGGCACCGCCCGGCGGCAGATATTCCATGAGGTGCTGCTGGATGAGCTTGTTGGCGATGTCCTCGGCGCGGGAATGGGCGCTTTGTTCGGTGAGAACCGTTTGCGGCGTTGGGACGGCTTCAGCGACCGCAGCCCGGCCGTCATCGCCGGGTAGTTGACCCCCGGCCGCGACATAGAGGGCGCCGGCACCTGCCACCGCCACAACCACGGCGGCCGCACCAACGGTCTGGGCAAGCGGCATAGGAGACAGAGCGGACAACCAGCGCCGGACTCGTTCGCGGGGGCGTCGTTCGGCTTCCCAGGCTTCGACGAGGTCTTCGCGGGTGTTGGCGTTGAGTTTTGTGAGGAGTTCGCTGACGTGCCACTTCGCGCCGTCGAGAGAGATGTCGAGCTTCTGGGCGATTTCGCCGTTGGTGTGGCCTCGTGCGATGAGCCGCCAGACCTGCCGCTGGCGCTCGGTAAGCTGGACTTCGAAGTGCCGTGTCCGTTCCATGGGCCTCATATTCCCGCATTCGCGGGGCTTCGTCCCTACCCGACCGAAGACATAATCGAAGTTCGCATGTCGCTTCCTTCTCCCGATAGAATCGCGGCACACACACAGTCCCGGATTTGAGGAGAGCCCATGACCTGGCAGCCCGATGTCGATGAATTGCACAAGCGAGCGGATATCGCCCGCCAGATGGGCGGGCCGGATTCGGTCGCGTTTCACCATGGGCGCGGGAAGCTCACGGTGCGGGAACGGCTCGACCTGTTGGCCGACCCGGGGACGTTGCAAGAGTCCGGCGTGCTGGCGGGCAAGGCGTCCTATGACGGAGAACAGCTCGAGTCGCTGACGCCGGCGAACTCGGTTACGGGCGTGCTCAAGCTCGACGGGCGCAAGGTGGTCGTGCATGCCGGGGACTTCACGATCCGAGGTGGCTCGGCCGACGGAGGCGTCGCGGATAAGAGCGGCTGGGCGGTGAAGCAGAGCTATTCGATGAAGCTGCCGTTCATTCGGCTGCTCGATGCGACGGGCGGGAGCGTGCGCACATTTGAATCGATGGGGCGCACCTACCTCCCAGCGAACGACCGCGTGCTGGATACCGAACTGCTGCAGATGGTGCCGTGCGTTTCAGCAGTGATGGGCTCGGTAGCTGGATTGCCGGCTGTGCAGGCGGCGATGTGCCATTTCAACGTGATGGTGAAGGGCACGAGTCAGCTGTTCGTTGCCGGACCGCCCGTGGTGCGGGCGGGACTTGGGATCGAGATTTCGAAGGAGGACCTGGGGAACGAAGACATCCAGGTGCGGACTTCGGGAGTCGTGGCGAACCTGGCGGAAAACGAAGAGGACGCGCTCCTGCAGGTTCGGAAGTTCCTCTCGTATCTGCCTTCCAGCGTCTGGGACATGCCGCCGCGCATCGAACCAACGGATGACCCGGAGCGGCGGGACGACGACCTGATCTCGGTCATCCCGCAGAACCGTGCACGTGTGTACGACCCGTACAAGATCCTCGATATGGTGCTGGACAAGGGTTCGTTCTTCGAAATCCAGCGAGAGTTCGCCCGCTCCAAAGTCACCGGTCTGGCGCGCGTGGACGGGTATCCGGTCGGGGTGATGATCAACAACCCGCGATTCCTCGGAGGTTCGATGGATAAAGCCGCGGGCGAGAAGACGGCGAGGCTACTGCAGCTCTGCGACACCTTCCACCTGCCGTTGATCTACCTCTGCGACGAACCGGGCTTCATGGTCGGGCTGGAGGAGGAGAAGAAGGGCATCGTGCGGGCGGGGGCGCGAATCGTTTCGCTGCTTTCCCTTTCGAAGACGCCCTACATGTGCTTCCTCATCCGGCAGGCGTACGGGGTCGCGGGCGGGCTGCATTTCCGCGGCGGGACGGCGATGTATCGCCGGTTCGCATGGCCTTCGGGGCACTGGGGCTCGATGCACATCGAAGGCGGCGTGACCGCTGCCTACCGCCGGGAGATCGACTCATCGGATGACCCGGAGGCGAAGCGGGCAGAGATCGAAGGCCGACTAAACGCGCTGCGGTCGCCGTTCCGGACGGCGCACGCCTTCGCCGTCGAAGACATCATCGACCCACGAGAGACGCGGCCCCTGATGGTGGATTTCGTTCGCGACGCTCAGCGAATCATCCCGGACCTGCTGGGGCAGACGAGCCGGATCGCGTATCTGCCGTAAGGCCTTGATGGAGTGAGGAACCGATGCCCCGGTTCCTCACTCCACCAGTCGCATCGAAGTCGCGCCAGCGCCGGTACCGTCGTAAATGCGCGCCCGGAATATCAGTTACGAATTCGACGAACTCGCCAGTGACCGGAGGAATGACCACCGTTGTTCGAATACCCGGTGAGGTACATAAAGGCGAAGCCGAGAATTGTAGAGCTCTGCGGATTTTGAATCTTATCGACGACTGGGATAAGAATAATGCGAGCGCTATCGGCGCAGGCGGGGCTGATAGAAACCGAACCGTCCGCATTCGTCTTCAAGACATCGCTTTTGTTGTTGCTGGGGCAGCCTGGGGGTGGCGGCACCGAAAACCGGTCCTGAACGCCCTGCTTCGTCGGGCCCACCATGTTTCCGGTCTCGGATGGGACCTGGTCACCACGCTTGTAGACATTCGACGAGCCGTTAACGATGTTGTTCTTATACGTCGAACCGCCTGAGCCGCCGAGCGAGAGGGCACCGAAATCGCCGCCAGCGTTCGAACCTGCTCCCTCTTTCAGGGTGCATGACTGGTTCTGCTTGAATTTAACGTTCCCGTTGGGCTCGATGGACAAGAAGCAGGAGTTTTGCAACAGCTGGCTATTGCTGTTGTTGCTTGCGATGAGGCCCCATGGAACGAGACCCGATCCACCGTTGTAGGTGCCAGTCTTTACTGTCGCCTTGGCGGAGATGTCAGTCCCATCGAGGCCGATCACCTTCAGGAAGGTGTAATTGACGTGACGGTTGGCCTTCACGGTGACCGAGTTTGCTGAATTTCCGGAATAGCCGAAAGAAACCGCCGCGGTAGCGCCAGAGGTGTTGAGACCGACGTATTCGTTCGCCTTGGTGGTTGCGGTAGAGGTTGCAGGGAGGTTCTGGGCGGCGGCGAAAGCCGCGGCATCCGCCGTCTTTTGCAACTCGGTGCGCGTGTAGACGATGTTGCCCACATCGACGGACAGACCGACCAGCCCGCAGAACCCGGCCGCACCGGCGGCGAACAAGACCAGGGCCTGACCTGAGTGGTCCCCGGATATCTTTCGAACGAGACGTTTGAACCTTTCCATACCCGAACTACCGCGAAGGGACTCGCCTACCTCGACCAGCCGGTGAACAGCCAGTGACAATCGAGTAAACGCGTCCGCAAGAAGCGTTTGCGTTGCCCGGCCAAACCCTGAATCCTGAGGGGGTGCCGACGTTCGAACACGACTGGAACCGCGAATCAGCGGGCGCAGTGGGAGAAGAGGGCGCGAACGAAACGCTTGCGGTGCTCGCGGCGGCGGTTGCCGGAGGCGACAAGTCAGCGTTCGAAGCAATTTACGCCATGCTCGCGAGCGACCTGTATGCCTTCGTCCGCTCGCAGTTGGACACGGACCAGGCCGCGGAAGACATCGTCGCCGAATCGTTTCTGCGGGCTTGGAAGTACGCCAAACGGTTCCGGAAGAGCTCCGGAGATTACCGGGCATGGATTTTCACGATTGCGAAGAACCAGGTTCGTACGTATCAGCGAAAAACGGGCGCCAGTACCCAAACGCTGGATTCGGTCGAGCGCATGGTCACGGGGAAAGGCGTCTACGAACTCTCGGCAGTTTCCCTGGCACTATCGAGGCTTCGGCCCAATCAGCGATCGGTCATCGCTCTGCACTACTACAGCGGCTGCACGTTGCGCGAGATAGCGGAGATCCTGGGGAAGTCCGAAGGCTCGATCCGGAGCACGTTGCTGCGCGCGCTAACTCGGCTTCGTGAAGAGCTTGATGAAAACATCCCGGCGCACGAATACGACGCTTAAATTTCGCCGCGGAGGACCCCGAAGAGTACGAGGTCGTGGTAGGCGCCTGCGCGGAACTGGGAGCCGCGCGCGAGGCCTTCGTAGCTGAAGCCCGCTTTCGAAAGTGCCCGCTGGCTGGCGAAGTTTTCGACGTCGCACGAGCCTTCGACGCGATGGACATCAGTATTTTCGAAGAGGTACTGGGCGACGAGCCGTAGGGCTTCGCCGCCATAGCCTTTGCCGCGGGATTCCGGCGTGAGGGAAATACCGAGCTGGTAGGCCCTCGATTCCGGCGGCGGGCCGTACATCGCAGGCCGCCAATCGACCGAGCCTACGGGCTTCACCGTCCTCGGTCTCGATGATCATGGTTCCGTTCGATTCGTCTATGAAGCCCTTTTCGGCGCGCTCGGCGAAGGAGCGTGGAGGAAGGCCGAAGTCGTTGAACTCGCCGCGGAATTCGAGCGAGGCCGACCAGCGATCGAGGAGCGGGACGTCTTCTACGGTTGGCACACGCAAACGAATGGTCATCAGTCCTGCCTCACAACGCCGGCCGCGACGAGTTCGCTGATGCGTTCCTCGCTGAAGCCGCAGTCTCGGAGAACTTCGATGGAGTGTTCGCCAATCAAGGGCGAACGGCGTGGATAGCCGCTTGGAGTCCGGGAGAAGTTGCCGAGGTGTTTAGGCCCGCGAATTGTCCCGAACTGGGGATGGTCGAAATCCTCGAAGTAGTCGTTCTCGTGCATCCAGGCGCTGTCAAAGACATCGACCGTGACGGTGGCCGGCGCCGAGGGAACGCCTTTGGCCAGTAGGCGGTCGACCGCTTCGTCCTTCGAAATCGCGGCGAAGGCCTCCGCGAACTGGGTCGCGAGCGCGCCTTCAATCGGCTCTTCGATGGCCTTCTCGGCGATGTAGCGGCCAGCCCATTCGGGATGACCGAGGGCAATGCAGATGGCGGGGAAGTGCTCGGGCTTCGTGCCGGCGACCATGACCCAGCCATCGTTGCACTCGTAGAAGCGATTGGTGGCGCTGGTGCCGAGCAGGTCGAGGCCCCCCTTCGGGTTCTCGGGCCGCCCCTCGTACCAGGTGAGTTCGCCGGACTGGGTGAGGATGCTCTGGTTCGCGAGGCAGGTCAGGATTTCCTGGCCCTCCCCCGTGCGTTCGCGCGCGTAAAGCGCCGCGACCACGCCAAAGGCGGCCATCATCGCGCTGGCCGTGTCGTTGACCGGGATCTGATAGAAGACCGGTTCTTCTCCACCGCCTTGGGCGTCCATGAGGCCGCTGCGTGCTTGCACGAGCGGGTCGAAGCCCGGGTCGGGCGAGAGCTCACCCTTTGGTCCATAGCCGCTTACCGAGATAGAGATGATGCGCGGATTGACCTTCTTGAGTGCCGCGTAATCGATGCCGAGCCGTTCGCGGACTCCGTTGCGGTAGTTGTCGAGGACGACATCCGAGACTTTCACGAGGTCCATGAAGGCGGCGAGACCCTCGGGCTTCTTGAGGTCGATGCTGAGGCCGCGCTTCCCGCGGTTGTAGCCGATGAAGCCGAGGCCGTACGTGCGGAACGGGTCGCCGTCCATGGGTTCGACCTTGATCGAATCGGCGCCCCAGTTGGCGAGGATGCCGGGGGCGAAGGTGCCGGCGATGAAGGCGCCGAGGTCGAGGATTCGGACGCCCGCGAGGGGGCCTGCCTCATTTCGGATTTCAGATTTTGGATTCTGGATTGTGGGCGTGTGGGGTTGGATGCCTTCCAACTTGGTAGGGGTGGGGAGGGAACGGACAGAGCCCGGGGTGTTGAGGAGTTTTACCGGGACGCCAGGCATTTCGACCTTGCCGAGCTTCGGGTGTTCGAGTTCGAGGTGCATATCGTTTGCGCGGGCGGTCTCGCCGCGGAACCACTCGAGCGATTTGCCGACGGGGCCACGAGGCACATCGGCGTCGTGGAGGATCTTGAGCCACTCGGCGCGGGTCTTCTGCTTAAAGCGCTCTTCAAGGGCATCTATCACGAGCTGATTGATTCCCGGCTTGAGCAGGTTGGTGAACTCGCCATCGACGCCTTCCCAGGCCATGAGTTCGAGCATGTCGGTGGCTTCGAGGGCCTTCAGGAAGAACTGCGGAGTGAGTGTCCCGAGGAAGAACCATTCGCCATCCGAGCATTCGTAGAGGCGATAGTTCGGGACGCCGCCACGGCTGCCGCGACCACCCATTCGGAACATGTCGGCGGCGCGAATGGTGCCGCTGCTCTCGACGGCAGCTACGCCATCAAGGCCGCTGACGACCATGGACTGACCCTGACCCGACTTCTCGCGCTCGACGAGGGCGGCGGCGATGGCCCCAGCGCCAATCATGGCGTGGCCGTAGCTGACCTGTGGCGTGACGAGGTAAGTGGGGCGTTCGATGTAGCTGGATTGCAGCCATGAGACGGCCGTGAGCGCTGAGAGGAGGGCCTCGTTGGCCGGGAGCTGGCTCCAGCGGCCAAGGGGGGAGTAGGGCGGAAACCAGGCGTGCAACAAGGCGGGGTTCGTTGCACGAACTGTTACGGAGTCGAGGCCGCTCCGCTCTAGCTCCCCCGGATGAGAGTCGAACACAGCGACATCGGCAGTGGCAAGGAGCGAACGGGCGGCGGAGAGGCCGGCAAACTGGTGAATATCGAGCGTTACCACCTGCTTGTTGCGATTCCAGGTGAGGTAGCCGGGTTGGTCCTTCATGCGGTCGCCGGCGGGCGATTCGACTTTGATCACTTCAGCGCCGAGGTCGCCGAGGAGCATGGTGGCCATCGGGCCGGCAATGCCTTCGGAAAAATCGATGATGCGGATGCCAGAGAAGGCGGTCATGAGAGGGGACTATACGGAGGGAGCGGAGAAGAGAGAAAAGAGGAAAGGGCGATGAGCGTACCTACTGGACTCCGAAGAACCGCGTAGGCTAGCGCCACTTAGGGACTGAGGTGCTTGATGGCTGACTTGTCTGGTCTGGTTTCGTTGATTACCGGGGCGGGTTCGGGGATTGGGCGGGCTTCGGCGCTGCAGATGGCGGCTTCGGGCTCGGCCATCATGTGCGCCGATATCGATGGCGACGCGGCGAAGGACACGGCGGCGATGATCGCTGAGCACGGTGGGTCGGCTGCCGCCATCAAGCTGGACGTCGCTTCGGAAGAGGCGGTCATCGACGCGCTCAAGCAAACGGTGAAAGACCTCGGTGGCCTGAACGTCGTGTTCAACAACGCCGGCGTCGGCGGTGGTGTGGGATGGGACCGGACGATCGAAGTGAACCTGACCGGCGTCTACAACGGACTCTTCCATGGTGCGGAGATGCTGAGTCAGCGCGGTGGGGGCGTGGTCATCAATACGGCTTCGGTGGCCGGTTTGGTTGGACTCACGGGACCAGCGCAAGCGCCCGATCAGCCGGTGCTCCCGGGTGCAGGCGCGTACGTCGCGGCGAAGCATGGGGTGGTCGGGCTGACAAAGCAGTTCGCGGTGACGTATGGGAAACGCGGCGTGCGCGTGAACGCGGTGGCGCCGGGCTACATCTTCACGCCGATGACGGAGCTGATTCGGAGCGAGGCTGAATACCAGACCTACCTGGAGTCGATCCACCCGATGGGGCGACTGGGACAGCCAGAAGAAGTAGCAGCGGCGGTGACCTTCCTTGCGAGCCCGGAGGCATCGTTCATTACAGGCGTGATCCTGCCGGTGGATGGCGGATACACCGCGCGATAAGGGCTCGGCAGGCCAGGCGAGGAGAACATTGTGATCAAGATTTCTTGTGCGTTCGCGACGTCGCTTTCGACGCCCGACCATGTGGTGCGAGCGGAAGAGCTCGGATATCACCGCGCCTGGCTATACGACTCACCAGCGTTGTACCCGGACGTCTGGGCCATGCTGGCGCTGGCCGCGGTGCGAACTTCGCGCATTGGACTTGGGCCGGGGGTGCTCATTCCGAGCCTGCGCCATCCCGATGACCAACGCGGCGGCCATCGCGACGCTTGAGCACCTGGCGCCGGGCAGGCTGGCCGTGGCGATTGGTTCGGGATTCACTGGCCGGATGACGATGGGTCAGCGTCCCTTGAGCTGGAAGTACGTGCGGCATTACGTGGAAACGGTGAAGGCGCTGTTGCGGGGCGAAGCGGTCGAATGGGATGGCAAGCTCATCCAGATGATGCACCCGGACGGGTTCGCGCCGGCGCGGCCGATCGAGGTGCCGCTCATCCTTGGCACCGGTGGGCCGAAGGGGATCGCGGCCGCAGAGGAACTGGCTGACGGGGTGTTCTCGCCAGCTGCGACCCGGCAGGGGCCGGGTCGGGACTCGGTGATCCTGTCGTTCGGGACCGTGCTGGATGAGGGCGAAGACCCCGGTTCGTCACGCGCCCTGGCCGCCGCGGGACATGGGGCCTCTGTTTCGCTGCATGCAATGTTCGAGCGAGGAGCGGACTTCAGTGCAATCGCTGGCGGAGTTGAATGGGCGGCGGAGATTGCGGCCCTGCCAGAAGAAGAACGCCACCTGGCGGTCCATGACCGGCACCTGATTGCGCTGACCGAGCGCGACGCGAAAGTCGTGAATGGCGCGATGATGCAGCGATTCGGTCTGGCGCGCACAGCTGAGGGCTGGAGAGATCGTCTGGCACAGCTAGAGGCAGCGGGCGTGACAGAGATCGCGTATCAGCCGGCGGGACCGGACATTCCGGGGGAGTTGGAGCGGTTCATGGCGGTGGGCCTTCGGGCCTGAGTTCCTTCATGGCACGGCCCTTTCTCCCGAATCGGGAGAAGGGCGGTTCGTGCGCTGAAGGGGTCCCTAGCCGACTTCGGCTTTGTACCGGCGGATCGCGTCGATGTGGTCCTGGGGGGTTTCTAGGCCGGCGTTCATGGTGCGGACGCAGATGTAGTTGGCGCCGAGTTCGCGCCAGGATTCGGCGTGGGCTGCCCATTTGTCGGGGCCCACGCCGTAGTTGACCTGCGCTTCGATGCCGAAATCGGCGCGGGAGCGACCGTTCTTGGCGAGGTAGCCATCGATGCGTTCGAGGGTGGCCTTGCCGGCATCGTTGGGGAGGAACTGGGGGATGATCCCGTCACCGAGGCGGGCGGCCCGTTCGAAGACGGCTTCGTTGTTCCCGCCGAACCAGATAGGGATCCGGCGGCCGGGGAGGGGCTTGATGCCCGCACGATCGATCCTGTGCCATTTGCCAGTGAAATCGACGACCGGTTCGGCCCAGAGCTTGCGGAGCAGCTCGACCTGCTCTTCCTGGCGCTTCCCGCGGTTGTGGAAGTTCTCGTTGAGTGCGTCGTATTCCACGTAGTTCCAGCCGGTGCCGATGCCGAGGCGAAGCCGTCCGCCGGAGAGGATGTCGACTTCGGCGGCCTGCTTGGCGACGAGTGCCGTCTGGCGTTGGGGAAGAATGATGATGCCGGTGACAAGTCCGATGCGCTGGGTGTGCGCGGCAAGGAACCCGAAGAGGACGAACGGCTCGTGAAAGTCGGTTTCGTGGGTGTAGGGACCGGTCAGGCGCGGTTCGCGTTCGGGGTAAGCACCGAGGACGTGGTCGTAGGCGAGAAGGTGCGAGTAGCCGAGGCTTTCGACGGCCTGGGCAAAGTCCTTGATGACCGCAGGGTCACTGCCGATTTCGTTCTGTGGGAAGACGACGCCGATCTGCATCGTTAGCTGGCCTGCAGGAATTCGACCCAGTTGCCGTCTGGATCTTCGACGATGGCGATGGTGGTGCCGGGCCGGAATTCGCGGACGGGGACCACCACTTTGTAGCCGCCCTTTTCGCAGTCGGCGACCAGTTCATTGATGTTGGATACGGAGATGGTCCAGTACCGGTAGCCGAATGCTCCCTGGATGCCTCCCGGCGCGGCCTTCGCAGGCGGGTTGGAACCCGAGATGACCTTGATCAAGGTCGTTCCACACATGAGACGGTGCATCGTGCCGCCCCCGCCCATCGGCATATCGCCGACGTGTTCGAGGCCTAGCGTGTCGCGGTAGAACTTGAGGGCCTTTTCGCCGTCGCTGACGACGATTCCGAGGTCGATTGAATCTTTGGTGAGTTTGATTCCCATTGGGGTCGTCTCCGTGCTGTGAGTAGTGGGCGCGAGCATAGGGTAAACGGGCCTGCCCTGCTAACCCGGTATCGGGGCACCGGCCTGTTAGCATTCAACCCGACTAGGTCATTGAGGGGATGGATATATGTATTGGGTAGTAAGTGTAGTGATGGCGCTGTTGATATGCGGTGCCGTTTTCTTTGTGGGCCGAGCAGCGCGCGGCGCGGCTGCGGCGGGCTCGCCGGAGCGCTTCCGTGCGATGGCAGTAATGATCGGCGCGGGCGTGCTCTTCGTGCTGTGGGCCGGCCTGCACACGGTGATCGCCAGCGTGAAACCTATCGAGGCCGGCCATGTGGGCGTGGTGTACCAGTTCGGCGAGATCGTCGGCCAGAAGAGCGAAGGGCTCCAATTCATCGCTCCATGGCAGAAGATCCGGACAGAGAGCGTGCAGGTTCAGCGTTACAAGTTCGAGAACATCAATGCGTTCTCGGCCGAAACGCAGGACGTGTTCGTCGTGGCGACCGTGAACTTCTCGGTCCAGCCTGGGGCAGTCCAGGGGCTCTACCGGACAGTGGGAGCGAACTGGTTCGACCGACTCATTGAGCCGCGGGTGAACAACTTCTTCAAGGAAGAGACTGTGAAGTACTCGACGGTCGACGTCGGGCCGAACCGCGAACAAATTCGCACCGCGGTGAAGAATCGGCTCGCCGCAGACCTCGCTCCGTACTCAATTGAGATCAACGACCTGCTGATCGACAACATCGATTTCCAACCGGAGTTCAAGAATGCGATCGAGCAGAAGCAGATCGCGACCCAGGACGCCTTGCGCGAGCAAGAGCGCATTAAGCAGAAAGAATTCGAAGCGGAGCAGCTTGTCGCGACGGCAAAGGGTGAAGCGGACGCCATTCGTGAACGCGCGAACGGCCAGGCGGACGCAAACCGGGCGCTGGCCCAGTCACTCACGCCTGAGGTCATCCAGTTCCAGGCGTTGGAGAAGTTGGCTGACAACGTACAGATCGCACTGATACCGTCGGGCCAGGGCGTGATTATCGATCCGACGACACTGCTCGGCGGAATCAAGACGACCGCGGCACCGTAACGAGAGGCATGACATCGGCGAGTCGTGGGGGCGATAATCGTCCCATGGATGCAGTCACGCGGTTTGTAGCTCACCGCGACGCACTCGCCGAGTTCTGCCGAAAGAATCGGATCCGAAAGCTCTCGGTTTTTGGGTCCGCGCTTCGCGAGGATTTCGGCGAGGAAAGCGATGTCGATCTACTCGTCGAATTCGAACCCGGGCAGGCGCCCGGGTTAGCCTTTTTCGGCATGGCGGATGACCTGTGTGAGATTTTCGGCCGTCCGGTCGACTTCCTGACCGAGCGCGGTTTGAATAGACACATCCGCGACCGGGTCCTTAGCGAAGCCCAGCCACTCTATGACGCAGCATGATCCGCTAGTCACGATTCGACAGATGATCGATTACGTGACGGATGCCGTCCGCCTGGGCCAGCAGAAATCGCTTGATGATTTGGACGATGACCAGGTGCTGACTCTCGCACTTACTCGACTAGTGGAGGTCGTGGGAGAAGCAGCAAATCGGCTGCCCGCAGAACTGCGGATACGCTACCCGGACATCCCCTGGCGCGAAATGATCGGCATGCGAAACGTCTTGATCCATGGCTATGACGTGGCGAGCGTCGACATCCTTCACGCAGTGGTGACCCGAGACTTGCCACTGCTCCTCCCTAAGCTTGTGGAGATGCTCGCCTCGCTGTCCGTCGATTCGCTATAGCGCGTGAGCTTAGTCCAACGAGAAGGGCGGGTACTGGTCCACGAGGAGCAGCATGTAGGCCTCGACTCGGGTCTGCCAGCGGAACACGCCAATCCCGAACTTGTAGAGACCTTCCGGGTACTGACCGTTGATCAGGATCGCGAACCACGCGATGACGCTGGTAACGAACCAGGCGATGCTGAGTACGAAAAGCGCGATGAAATGCGGAATGGCATAGATGATGCGCAGACCAACGGACACTTTGTCGCGCGGGAACTCGACGAGTTCGATGTTCAATCGGGCCGGGTAGTCCGCGTCGCCGAAGGGCGGGTATTCATCGCGGAAGAGCGCTTGATAGGCCATCGCGCGCACTTTCCAGCGAAGGTAAAAGGTGCCGAGGTTGCGGAGGCCTTCCGGGTGCTGGTTGGCAAAGAGGATGGCGAACCAGGAGATCATCGCGCAGACACCAGCGACTGCACCCAGCACTCCCGAATTGAAGAGTCCGCCAAAGTTATTTTGCGAGGCGAAGATGGCCCCGACGCTAACAAGAAACCGCCAACGAGGAGTGCGTGGGGAATCGCAAGGATGAAGCGAAAACCGACGGTCATCTTGTTCCGAGGGTCGGTGGTCGGGTCGACCTCGATGTTCACCGGATAATTAGTGCGGCATCTGGCGATTGCCATGTGCGCACTCCTCTAGCTGGATGGCGCGAAGCTTACGGCCAGATGCCACTACTTACGATGAACGAACGATCTGGAATTCAGGGACTGGTAGAACCTGCGATGGGGAAGACCGCGCGAATTCCGTTGTGGTCGCTGGCGTAGATGAGAATCCCACCATCCTGCTCTTGCGGTTCGTCCCCGAAGACGTTGAGTTCCACCGGCGCCCAGCCCGTGCTGAAGATGTAATCCGTCCTCGTTGTCAGCGGTGGTTGTTTCCCGACCACGGATTCACGGCAGCAAGTGGCGAGTGACGACTCCGCCAGGAGGTCGGTAAGGCCGAGAGACAGGAACGCCTGCTCTGTCGGGGAACCCGGCGCGTCGCCCATGTCCCCGAGGACAAATGCCTGCCCCTCACCGCGCTTTGCCGTGTAGAACCGCCCGAAGTCTGCTGCCTGCTGCGTCCGGCTCTGAGTATCCACGCCGGTCAGATGGGTAACGAAGACATCGATCGGGCCGACGGATGCCGGCCCGTTGAGCCGAATCCAGAGGGCAGCGGCGGCCTCGCCATCCGAGGTACGCGGATTGAGCCAGCGCTGTTCACCTTCAGGATTTGGGAACCTGGTGCCGTTGACGAGGATGAGTTCGCCCTCTTCGAAGCCCGCGATTCGAATGGCCTCCTCAGCATCCTTCTGTGTGGCTCCGGCGTAGTACGGCTTTGCGCGGACGTAGAACGGCTGCATCAGGAGTTCCTTCGCCAGCACCGATTTGACGCGGCCGTGTTCGGGCGTGTCGGTCACTTCGCTGAAGGCAACTACATCGGGCTTAAACAGTTTGAGTTCCTGGATCACAATGGCGAGACGCGCATCGAAGGTGTCGGATGGGATTGTGTTGGCCTCGTTCAGTGAACGCGGGCTCATCAAGTTGATGTAGGCGATCCGGAGTTCGGTGGGCTCGACGGTGGGCTCGGCAGGGATGGTCGGTGTGGAGGTCGGGGTCGGCGAACCGGGCGGCGGGATGATCTCTATGCCACCGTCGTCTCCGCCGCACGCAGCAGCGACCATCGCCACGATGATGGCCCCGACGGCTAATGACAGCCAAAGGCGCCTGACGGTGCTACCTGCAAAGTGATGAGACCTGGAGATCATTGACATCCAGCCTCGCACACTGCTTCACTGGCAGGTAGCAGCGATGACGGAGACGAGTAACGTCGCGGAGTCCGTACAGCGAGCCCCGACTGGTGTGAGGGGGCACGGAACACCGGCGCGAACATCCCTCCCGAGCTTCCGGCCAAACGGAGTCTTAAGTCCGCGGACCTGCGGCTCCAAGTAGACCCGGACGGATGCCTTCCGTTAGTTGAGGCAGAGGCGTGATGGCGCCTCGTAAGTGTCTGCCTTCGGGTGGAAAACAGGGTGGTACCGCGGGCCCCAGCGCTCGTCCCTGGTTGAGGGATGGGCGCTTTTCGTTTGTCCGTTTCTTCGCTGGGAGACATTGCATCAGAGGGTACGCCCGCCGCGCTCCGGCGGTTGTAAAACCTCATTCGCGAAGGCAGGCAGGGCCATGTTTAAACCGGTAGACGCACGAGTCAGCTTCCCGAAGCTGGAAGAGGAAGTTCTCGCATTCTGGCGACAGAACGCTATTTTCCGCCGCAGCATCGAAGAACGACCGGAAGACAAGCTCTTCATCTTCTATGAAGGCCCGCCGACGGCGAATGCGCGCCCGGGCATCCACCACGTGCTTTCGCGCGTGTTTAAGGATCTCATCCCGCGCTACAAGACGATGCAGGGCTTTCGCGTGCCGCGAAAAGGCGGCTGGGACACGCACGGCCTGCCAGTGGAACTCGAGATCGAGAAGGAGCTTGGGCTGAAGTCCAAGCCGGAGATCGAGGAATACGGGATCGCAGCGTTCAACGCGAAGTGCAAGGAATCGGTCACCCGCTACGTCGAGGAGTGGACGCTGCTGAGCGAGCGGATAGCGTTCTGGGCCGACTACGACGACCCCTACGTGACCTACCACAACAACTACATCGAGTCGTGCTGGTGGATCTTCAAGCAGATGTGGGACCACGGGCTGGTCTACCAGGACTACCGGGTCACTCCACACTGCCCGCGTTGCGGGACTAGCCTGAGCGATCACGAGGTCAGCCAGGGTTACCGGGAAGACACGCCGGACCCGAGCGTGTTTGTGAAGTTCCGGGTCCCGAGTTCCGAGTTCAGGAAGAAGACCGGGATCGAGGCGAACAACGTCGCGATCGTGGCGTGGACGACGACGCCGTGGACATTGCCCGGGAATACCGCGCTTTCGGTCAACGAAGATGCTGAGTACGGCGTGTACCAGGTCGGCGACGAGCAACTCGTGCTTGCCAGGTCCCTCGCCGGCGGACTGCTTGGCGAGAACCTCGAACTCGTTGGATCGGTGCGGGGATCACAACTGGTCGGTGTGCGGTACGAACCCCTGTACCGTCCGGAGTCGCTCGGCCTGCCGATCATGCGGTTCGGCGAGGACGGACATCTTCGGGCAGTACCGGACGGCGAGAGTGTTGAAGGGCTTCGCCGAGTGGCTTCGGCTGACTACGTTTCTCTCGACAACGGCTCCGGGATCGTGCACACGGCCCCGGCGTTCGGCGCGGAGGACTTCGCCGAGGGCAAGGAGCTACGCCTGCTGTTCGTTCAGCCGGTGGACCTGCGCGGGATCATGGCGGACGGTTTGCCCGGGGCGGGCAAATTCGTGAAGCAGGCCGACCGGGATGTCGAACGCGACCTCGAAGAGCGCGGACTGCTGTTCAAGAAGGAGACCCTGAAGCACACCTATCCGTTCTGCTGGCGCTGCGGGACGCCCCTGCTCTACTACGCCAAGCCGAGCTGGTACATCCGGACGACCAAGCAGAAGGAATCGCTCCTCGAAGGCAACCAGCGCATCAATTGGTATCCGGAGCACATCCAGAACGGGCGGTTCGGGAACTGGCTCGAAAACAACATCGACTGGGCGGTGAGTCGCGAGCGGTACTGGGGCACGCCGCTGCCTTTCTGGAAGTGTGTGGACTGCGGCGATGCGCAGTGCATCGGTTCGAAGGCGGAACTCGTCGAGAAGGCGAAGGACGCGGCGAAAGCAGAAGCGTTGGACGACTTCCACAGGCCGTTCATCGACGAAATCGTCTTGCGCTGCGAGAAGTGCGGCGGGGATGCGCGGCGCGTACCTGAAGTGGCGGACGCCTGGTACGACAGCGGAGCGATGCCCTACGCCCAGTGGCATTACCCGTTCGAGAACGAAGAGGCGTTCCTGAAGCACTTCCCGGCGGACTTCATCTGCGAGGCCATCGACCAGACGCGGGGCTGGTTCTACACGCTTCATGCCGAGGCCACGATGCTGAAGGCGAGCGAAGCGATCCCGGAGAGCATCAGTTATAAGAACGTCATCTGCCTTGGCCACATCAACGATGAAAAAGGCAACAAGATGTCGAAGAGCCGTGGCAACACGGTTGAGCCATTCGGCGTGCTCGATGCGCTGGGTGCAGATGCGACACGTTGGTACATGTACACGGCCAGCCCGGCCGGTTCGTCACGGCGATTCAGCCAGGCGTTGGTGGAAGAAGGGCTGCGGCGATTCCTGCTGACCCTCTGGAACACGTACTCGTTCTTCGTGAGCTACGCGAACATCGATGGCTTCAAACCGGGCGGAAAGTTCAGTGGCGAACGCCCAGAAATCGACCGCTGGCTCTTGAGTGAGTTGAACGCCCTTGTGGTGAAAGTCACGCAGGAACTCGATGAGTACGACCCTACGGACGCGGCGCGGGCAATCGAGGGCTTCGTTGACGACCTTTCGAACTGGTACGTTCGCCGGAGCCGGCGCCGCTTCTGGCGAGGCGTTTCCGAGGGCGACGACGACAAGCAGAGCGCCTACGACACGTTGTACACGGCGCTTGTCACTGTTTCGAAGCTGATAGCGCCGTTTACTCCGTTCGTGGCGGAGGAGCTGTATCGAAACCTCGTGGTGGAGAACGACTCGTCGGCGCCGATGAGTGTTCACCTCGCGACCTGGCCCGTCGCCGATCGTTCGCTCATCGACGAGTCACTGAACGCCGAGACGCAACTCGTGAAGCGGGTGTGCTCGCTTGGTCGTTCAGCAAGGGCGAAGGCGCAGATCAAGGTCCGGCAGCCGGTGGCCGAGGTGCTGGTAAAAGCGCGGAACCCGGAGGAGGCGGCTTCGCTGCGGAAGAACGCCAATCTCGTCCTCGAGGAACTGAACGCTAGGGATCTCGAGGATCCTCGAAGACGAAACGGCCGTGGTCTCGTACGACGTGAAGCCCAACCTGCCGGTGCTGGGCAAGAAGTACGGTGCCGAGGTGGCGGCGATCCGCGCCGCTCTCGGTGCGCTGCCTCCATCCGAAGTGGCGGAGGCCGTACGTCGGGGCAAGGGCGTGACCGTTGCCGGGAAGGCCCTCGAAGCCGAGGACATCTTGCTGCAGGCGAAGGACACCGATGGTTTCGCGGCGGCGCAGGAGGCCGGGTACACCGTGGCCGTCACGACCGAGATCACACCGGAATTAGCGGACGAAGGGCTGGCGCGTGAGCTTGTCCGGCGCATCCAGGACATGCGCCGTGAAGCAGAGCTTCGAACTGGCCGACCGCATCCACACATGGGTGGATGGCGACGCCGATGTGGCCCGGGTGATCGGGACACACGGCGAATACATCCGCGCGGAAACGCTCTCGACCGAGTTGTCGGCCGGGGCTCCTCCGGCGGGTGCTCACCATGCGGAGCAAGATCTGGAAGGGACCAAAGTAACCATCGGCGTCCGGAAGGCTGGCTGAGGTGAGCGAACTGGCGGATGCGAGTCGGATCACTCTACGGCCAGCGACCGAAGCAGACCTGCCGCGCATTGTGGAACTGATTCACCTTGGCGCCGTGGGCGGGAAGGGTGCGGAGGAGCTCGGGCCTCCGCTGCCGGACCGATACTATTCCGCGTTTCGGTCGTTTCGGAACTATCCCGAAGCGAAGGTGATGGTGGCCGAGGTCGAGGGCACGGTGGTTGGGACCCTCCAGTTCCACCTGCTGCCGAGCCTCTCAGCCGGAGCATTCCCAACCGCCGAGGTCGAGAGCGTGCATGTGGCGGAGGAACACCGGGGCCAACGAATCGGAGAGGCGATGATGAGGTGGGCGATTGCCGATGCGCAGCGGCTTGGCTGCAAGCGGTTGCAACTCACAAGTAACAAGGCACGCGCCGACGCGCACCGGTTCTATGAGCGCCTGGGGTTCGTGAAAAGCCACGAGGGCATGAAGCTGAACTTCTAAAGTGCCATCACGTAAGTATCGGGTCCCCGGTCGGGGAGGACGATGAGGCGCTGATTCTGGAGGTCGAGTTCGAGGCCGAGCGTTTCGAGGGGCAGGACACCGAGTAGAACAGATTCTCCGCCGGGCATTTCCAGACACTCGAAAGGCGCGCTTCGGCCCTCAACAGAGAGTTCGACATCGCCGAATATTCGAGCGGTGGTCACACCCGTGGCGGTTTCGATATCGACATCTCGAACATGGCGAAGGCCGAGGCGGTTGATCAGCGCCGCCGGCAGCGAGAGCAGAGAAGCGCCCGTGTCCACGAGAACGTCCGTGACGGTCTCAGTGCGAATCTCCTCGGGAGAGATATCCCCATACCGTGAGCGCCCAACATCGTCGCGATTAGACAATTTGATGGTCGTTCGCACCTGGCCCACGTGTCGCTGCCGCCCTTCTGCGCCCGGGAAGACGATGCCTGTTCTCATCGGTCAATTATACCTGCAATTGGGGCGGGGATGGCCGAACCTGAACCGCCGGCGCCATTTCGGAGCGGTGAACCGCGGACGCAAAGGCGGCGAAGATTGCACGGGCGTTCGAGCGTTCGGCGGAACCTTCCGGCGCGAAGACCATGTTCTCGGGGTGCCATTGAATGCCGACGACGAAGCGTTCGCCGGGGAGTTCGATGGCTTCGACAATGCCGTCTGGTGCGGTGGCGACGACCTGTACGCCGGTGCCGAGTCGGGCTGGATCCACCGCCTGGTGGTGGCGCGAGTTCACCTCCATGGACGGTACGGCGACCGCAGCCTGCAGCACCGAGCCAGGCACCAGTTCCACTGAATGGAACGGTCGCCAGAGGTCTTCTTTCGCTGGCCGTGGCGTGGGGCGATGGGTTTCGCCGATGTCCTGGAGCAACGCGCCACCGTGGTGGACATTGAGCATCTGCATCCCGCGGCAAAGCGCGAGGATCGGCCACCCAGCAGCATCGGCATGTGCAAGCGCAAGGAGTTCGAGGGCATCGCGCGCCGGTTGCACCGACTTCATCTCCGTCCCGGCTGGCGCTTCGCCGTAACGCTCCGGGTCGATGTCAGCGCCCCCCGTGAGGAGGAGCGCTGACGAGTTCGCCAGACCCAATTCGATCTCCGCGGCTGTCAGCTGCGGGTGCAGCAGTTCGACTTCGAAGCCCGGGCAGCAGTCGCGGAAGGCAGCCACGTATGGATCGTCTGCGACGGATCGTCCAACCACGATAGCTACGCGATTGTTCATCGCCTGGTCGCCGCCTTGGCTGGCTTGGGCCGGTCAGCGACGCGCCAGACAAAACGCAGACCCGACCAGCGTTCATCAATTGCACAGACCTTGTTGTCCACGAGGCCCGCCGCGAGGCCGATATCGCGAATGGTGTTTTCGACGAGCGACGTTTGGATACCAGAGGTCTTCTTGGGCCACGCAAACCAGAGCCCACCCGACCATGCGAGGCTCGGCTTTAGTTCGAGGAAGCGGGCCTCGACCTGATCCTGCTCGGTGACGAAGCAGACGATCACGTCGACGTTGCGGTCATCCGGAACAGCGAGTTCGACGCCAGGTGGGAGTTCGCCAAGCGCTTGCTGGAATTCGGGCGGGGCATCGACAAACGCGACCCGACTCTCTTCCTTGATTCCGAGCTTCTTCGGCAGCGGCGTCCCCGAATATCCGGCCACGCGGGAATAGTAGCGTCTTCTGAAACGCTGGCGACCGGTACACTGGGATGAATCGCCTCGCACTCCCGAAGGAGCCATTCCGATGCAGCTTTCACCCGAACTGACCAGGGCCTACAACGACCAGATTCAGCTCGAGTTCGAATCTTCGTTCACGTATTTGCAGATGGGGGCCGACTTCGAGTTGCGGAGTCTGCCCGGCATGGCGACCTGGATGCGCATGCAATCGAGCGAAGAGCATGGCCACGCCATGAAGTTCATCCAGTTCGTGCTGGACCGTGGGAGCAAACTCGAACTGAAGGCAATTGCCGCCCCGGCGAGTACTCCGGAAACGGTCGTAGCTACATTTGAAGCGGCACTCCACCACGAACAGCGCGTGACAAAGGCCATCCACGAGCTGTATGGCAAGGCGCTCGCCGGGCACGACTATTCGAGCCTGCCGCTGCTGCAGTGGTTCGTGAATGAGCAGGTTGAAGAAGAGGCGACGGTTTCGACCATCCTCGACCGGCTGAAAATGGTCGGTGACGACCGCACCGGGTTGCTGTTTCTCGATAAAGAGCTTGGCGCCCGGGTAACCGCTGCTGCGGAGGCGGTGGCCTCCGGAGCCCGGCGCCTAAATTTAGGGGCTGCGGCTTACATGCATTATTTCGCTGCTATGTTACGGTGAGGACAGCGCCGCGGTATCGCGGGCTGCTTCATGTGGTCGCGCATGTGGAGCTGGGGAGTTCCACATTGTCTGCATTGGCTACCGAAACGGCGCCACGTCTGCGCCCGTCTGAAACGAACGACTACGCAATTCTGAAGAAGCAAATCAAAGAGACCGGATTGCTCGAAGCAAAATCCGGCTACTACTGGATTAAGACCATCATTGCGATGGCTCTGGTAGGCACCGGGGCAATTGTCGCGATTTTCGCGCCGAACTGGTGGATCTTGCTGCTCGATGCGGCCTTCATGGGCTTCGCATCGACGCAGGTTGCGTTGCTCGCTCACGACGTCGGCCATCGCCAGGGTTACCGCGGCCGCCGCACAAACCGCATCGCACGAGCCGTCTTCGGAAACGTGATGCTGGCCGTGAGCCATTCGTGGTGGAACGACAAGCACAATCAACACCACGCCACCCCGAACCACATGGACATGGACCCGGACATCCAGTTCCCGATGATCGTGTTCGACAAGGACCAAATTAAGTCGCGAGCCACATGGCTACGACCTGTAATTTCCATCCAGGCGTTCGTCCTCGTGTTTCTCCTGCCCTTCCAGGCCGTAAACATGCGGATCGTCAGCGCTCAGCATCTTTTCGATTCGAAGGCGGAACGAGCATGGCTGCAGGCCGGGCTGATCGGTCTTCACGTTGTTGCCTACGCGGGGTTGCTGTACCTCATTGGCTGGCCGCTGGCTTTGCCTTTCGTTTTGATTCACCAGGGTGTGTTCGGGCTGTACAACAGCTCGGTGTTCGCATCGAACCACAAGGGCATGCCTGTGGTGCAAGAAGGCGGAAGGATGGACTTCCTCCGCGAGCAGGTCATCACTTCGCGAAACGTGTCGGGCCACCCGCTCACGGACTTCTGGTATGGCGGCCTGAACTATCAGATCGAGCATCACCTCTTCCCGACAATGCCGCGCTGCAACTTGAGCAAAGCACAGCCGATCATCGAGAAGTTCTGCGTCGAACGCGGCATTAGCTACCATTCGACGAGCCTCTTCACTTCATACCGGGAAGTGCTCTCGCACCTGCACAAAGAGAGTGCTTCACTTCGGCGCCACGGTGTCTCCGCCCAGTCCTAAGGGATCGGGCACACTCGCTCTGTTCCGTTCGCTGCGGTGAACGTTGTAGGCTTCGGGCGTGACTCCTGACCTGAGCTGTGACGACGCCATCAACCGACCCGCCGAATACTTCGGCGCGGTGCTGGAACACGGGCCGGTGCAGTGGAGCGATGCTCAGCGCGCCTGGCTTGTGCTTGCACACTCCGAGGTTGAAGCCGGGTTCCGCGACAGCGAGAATCTTTCGGCCGACCGAACCGGGGCTTTCGGGCGAGCGGCCCAGGGCCGAAGCGAGGCGTTTGGCAAAGCGATCGAACTCCTCAGTGCCTGGATGAACTTCCGTGACCCACCCGTGCATACGCTCTTGCGAGACCCCGTAAAAGCTGCATTCACGCCGAGGGCTATCTCGGCCCTGGAAACCCAGGTCCAGCAGATCGTCGACTCCACGATCGAACGCTTCAAGGGCGAAGTCGTCGACCTCAACGAAGCGTTCGCACACCCGATCCCGGCGATGGTTATCGCGGCTGTGCTCGGAGCGGATGGAGAAGACCGGCACCGATTCTCAGGCTGGTCGGACGACATCGGGCGACTGGTGTTCGCGATGGAACCGGGCAAAACGCCGGAGGAGCCCGTGAATCGGGCCGTCGCCGAGTTCAGCACCTTCTTCTCCAAGCTCATCGAAAAAGAACGAGAGACGCCGACATCGAGCGTACTGTCGGCCATCGTGAATTCCGACATCGGACATCTCTCGGAGATCGAATTAATCGGGGCCTGCACGCTGATCCTCTTCGGCGGGCACGAGACCACCACCACGCTCCTCACCAACACCCTTCTGCTGCTGCTCGAACGGCCCGACCTGGTGGAATGGCTGCGCGAGCACCCGGAATCGATGGGTTCCGCGGTCGAGGAATTCCTGCGCGTTGGCGGGCCGGCGCGAAGCATGCCGCGGAAGGTGGTTCGCGCACACGAGCGCGGCGGCCAGCAACTCGAGCCCGGACAGAACGTCTTCCTCGGCATTGTTTCTGCGAACCATGACTCTTCGGTGTTCGAAGAGCCCGGGACCGTGAACCTGTTGCGCGATCCGAACCCACATATGGCATTCGGTTGGGGACTGCACTTCTGCCTGGGTGCGAACCTGGCAAGACTTGAGGCTCGAATCGCGCTGAATGCGCTCCTCCAGCGATTCGAACGGTTCGAACTCGCAGCGCCTGTCCCGCCAATGAAGGCGACCCCCATGGGCTTCGGGCGGCGACCGGTACTCGCCAGGCTGGGGTAAATCAGACTCGATCCAGACGTTAATCGGCAACGCTGAATATTCGTGCCGAGGTCATCCCGGGACCGACCCATCTCGACTCTGGTGGGAGAAACCCTTCACATGGCAATCATCCGAAATCGCCTCGCCGTTCTGGCGGGCGCCGGCCTCTGCGCGCTTGCGCTAGGAGCCGCTGCCTTCGCCGGCGATGATCACGGCAAAGAACGAGAACACGAAGAAAAGTCCCACTCGATGCAGGACTTTGGCATCGTTCAGCCACTCGACGCATCGTCACAGGCATCGATCGATGCGGCGACGGCCAATGCGAACCCACTCAAGCTTGCAACGTTCGCAAAGCAATTGAAGGCCAAGGTGGTCGCGACGGTGGATGGCGCGCCGAACATCGACATGATGGCGCTCTGGCCGAACGACCAGAGCCCCACGTGGCTGATCGCGTGCAACGAACAGGGCGCGGCACAGGTTGGCCTGCTCCGCATTCGCCTTTCTGACGGACTCTCGCAGACCATCGTTTCGGGCGGCCTCTCGAGCTGTGACCCTGTCCATGCGACACCCTGGGGCACAATCGTCTTCGGCGAAGAGGCCGGAAGCTCCGGCCGTATGTTCGAGATGATCGATCCGCTGAACACGACCGGCGTAACAGTGAACGCGGACGGTTCGACGACCGGTGGCGTGGGAGCTTCGAACATCGTGTATCGGTCGGCACTCGGGAAGCTCTCGTTCGAAGGTGTCGGCATCTTTCCGAACGGGGTTGCCTACTACGGCGACGAAAACCGGCCGAGTGCCGGAACGCCGGGCGGCGCCTACTTCAAGTTCGTACCTTCAGTACTTCGCAACCCCGCTGATGGACCGATCGCAAACCTCGCTCAGTCTCCACTGGTGGCGGGCAGCGTCTATGGTCTTCGCCTCGGCCTGCGTTCTGGCGCGACTGACTACGGCCAAGGCACTCAGACGGGACGGGGAACCTGGATTCTCGCAGCGAACACGCCCGGCGTGAACCTGCGCGCGGCGGCCGCCACGCTCAAGCTCACTGGCTACTACCGCCCCGAAGATCTCGCGATCGACAAGGCTGCACTGGCCGCGGGCAGGGTTCGCTGGTGCGGAAACAACACCGGGAACGAAGTTGATGACCGCAACTACGGCGAATCAATCTGTCTCACCGATGGCACACTCGCGGAGGCCGGCACCCCTGCATCTCTGCCGGAAGTTCAAATCCTCGCGGTGGGCAACCCGGAAATGGCGATGATGGACAACATCGCCTACCAGCCGGGCCGGGCCAACTGGATCATCCACGAAGACGGCGACCAGCTCCAGGGGAACAACGACCTCTGGGACTGCATGGACGATGGCGGCGACGATGACCTCCTCGGCGACGCTTGCATCCGGATTGGTACGCTTAACGACCTCGAAGCGGAGTGGACCGGCGGCCTGTTCTCGGCCGACGGAAAGCGCTTCTTCGTCAGCGTTCAACACAACGTGACAGGCAAGGGAGTCATCCTCGAAGTCACCGGCTGGAAGTAGCCGAACCGAATCAACCGAAGGGGCGCAGCACGTGCTGCGCCCCTTTGTCTTGCGTCGCCGTTCAAGGCCCTCGGATTGCAATGATTCATGGGGTGGGGCACCATCGCTTCGCTCAGATGGAGGTGCCCCGTGGCGTACGAACAGATCCTTACCGAAACGAATGGCCGAGTCGGTGTCATTCGATTGAACCGTCCCGAAAAGCTGAATTCGTGGACCGCGCAGATGAACGCGGAGATTCACGACCAGGTTGGGAAGTGGAACGACGACCCCGGAATCGGCGCCATCCTCGTGACCGGTGAGGGTCGAGCCTTCTGCGCCGGCGCTGACCTCGGCGGTTTCGCGAACCGCGCGAAGGAGAACTCCGAAGGCGCCGGGCAGCCGCTCGCTCGTGGTGGGGCAAGCTTCACGCACATGATTCGCGAGGCGAAGCCAAGCATTGCGGCGATCAACGGCTACGCGATGGGAATAGGTCTGACGATGGTGCTCCCCTTCGACGTGCGAATTGCATCGACGAAAGCGGCGATGAGCATCCGGTTCATCAAGATGGGCCTAATGCCCGAACTCGGTTCGACTCGCCTGCTCGCACAGCTCGTCGGACTCGGAAATGCAACCGATATGTGTCTCACCGGTCGAATCGTGCCAGCTGACGAGGCACTTCGGATGGGGCTTGTCTCCGCGGTGGTTGAGCCAGAGGAGCTGTTCGGAACGGCACTAGAAAAGGCGCGCGAGATCGCAGACAACCCGACTCATGCAGTGATGATGATCAAGGAGCTGTTGCGCAAGAATCCGATGGATCCGGATCTTGAAGCCGTGATGGAACGCGAGGGGCTTCGCGATCAGATAGCGCGCCGGCTGCCGGACCACAAGGAGGCCGTTACTGCCTTCCTGGAAAAGCGGCAGCCGAACTTCAATTCCTAGCGATTAGCCTGCGGGCGGTCCGTACTAGCGCTGGGATACCTGGCGGACTGCGCCTTCGGCGAAGCTCGTCTCCCTTTGCTTGATGAGGCCGAGGCGGTTTCGGGCGAGCATCAGCTTCTTTTCGAGGCGATCCATCGCGCGAAATTGATACCACTGCTCTCGAAAGAACGATGGCTTATCGTCGATTTTACGTTCTGAATAGATCGCAGCGGCGAGTGCAAAATAGTCCATGTTGAGCGATCTCCTATTCATTCACCGTGCTTCGCCACTGGAGCAGGGTCAAATGGAGAGTCTGAATGGCTGGTATCGCCACCACGCCGATTAGTGCTTCGTAATCATCGTTCTTCGTAGCGATTGAAGCTAAATGAGTGATCCACAAGTCATCGTTCCATCGCTAATACTTGGGTTTGGATCGCTTTACACGTACGTTGTTGGCGGCTATCCCCGAAACGCCAACAACCGTTGATCTGAACCTGACGACAAGAGAAATCGAGATTCTGAAGCTGCTAGCCGGTGGACTTAGCAATCGGGAAATGGCCGACCAACTCGTGCTCAGCCCGCGAACGGTCGAACGGCACCTGGAGAACCTCTATCGAAAAGCCGGCTTCCGAAATCGCTCCGAAGCAACGGCTTACGCAGTAACGAAGGGGCTACTCGAGCGCTGATTCCTATCCTGTCAGTACGGTGTCAGTGGAGCCTGCTGTGACGGGTTGTCAGCGGTGCGGAACGCGGTGATGCTTTCGGAATGGCGGTAGAAGAGCAGATCGTTCGCCACAGTTCCGAATTCGGTGATTGGGAAGCAGTTCACCGTGGGCCGCACCCCAGCCTGGCTCCGTATGTGCGGCGGATGAGCGGGTGGTGGGAACGGACCACATTCACGCGCCGCCGCGAGGTGCCGTATCTCGGCGCGGTGTTGATTATCAATATCGGAAACCGGCTGAGCGTGAGTGCCCCCGGAACACCGGACGAACTGAATTCCTATCACGCCTTCTTCGCGGGCCTTTCCACTTCGTACGTCGTCACCGAGAGTTGTGGGCTCGGGGGCGGAATCCAGGTGGACTTCACCCCACTTGGGGCCTTCCTGTTCACCGGCATCCCGGCTCATGAACTCACGGATCGCGTGGTCGAATACGACGACATCGCGGGCCTTGAGGGCCGAATCCTGGTCGACCGGCTCGAGTGCGCACCCGACTGGGAAACAAAGTTCGAACTCGTTGAAGAAGCGATCCTCGCGCGCCTGGCGACCGCCCCTCGAATGTCGGAGGGCGTCGCGTGGGCAGCCTCCAGGCTTGAGGCGGAACACGGACTCGTACCGATTTCGGAGCTGCGTGAACAGCTTGGGTGGAGCCCAAGACAGCTGATTGACGGGTTTCGGAGAGAAGTTGGACTGGCGCCCAAACAGGTCGCGCGAATCATTCGGTTCGACCGGGCTGTGAAAATGCTGACGCCCGATTCAACGCCTTCCTTCGCGGACATCGCAGCGCAGTGCGGTTACTACGACCAGGCGCATTTCGCGCGTGAGTTCCGCGAGTTTGCCGGGTGCACACCGACCCAGCACTACGAGCGGCTCGTGCCCGAGAGCGGCGGCGTCCTCGACGAGGATCCCGGACACGCCTCGCCGGAAAATTCGTACAAGACGTCGGGCGCGGCAGAGCGCTAGGATTCGCCTCCAACGCGACCGGGAGGCGATTTTTGACTTCAGTAACCCCTTATCTATGCTGCGCCGGAGCAGCCAAAGCAATCGAATTCTATTCCGCAGCGTTCGGAGCGAACGAGGTGTTGCGCTTCCCCGAGCCTGACGGACGCCTCGGCCACGCAGAAATACGTATCGGCGAGACCACCCTGTATCTCTCCGATGAGTTCCCTGAATACGGGGCACACTCGCCCGCTTCACTCGGCGGTTCGACCGTTGCGTTTGTGCTTTCCGTCGCCGATGCGGATGCGGCGTTCGCAAAAGCGGTTGGGGCCGGAGCGACTGTCGACCGCCCCCTGGTCGATTCTCCTGTCGGACGCGGGGGCTGGCTGCGGGACCCGTGGGGACATCGATGGAACGTGATGACTCCGGCCGCTGGAGGCAACTCATGAGCCCCATGCCAGGCGAACTTGTGCACTTCACCCTGCACGTGCCGGACCTCGCGAAGGGCCGAACGTTCTTTAGCTCGTTGCTGGGATGGGAACTGGATGACGGGGAACATCCCGTCGCTACGAACCTGTGGCGCACTGGCGGCCTCGCCCAGGGGAGCGCACCAATTACCTGCTATCTCTGGAGTGACGACGTTGAGGAAACCGTTTCAAAGGTGCGTGCCGAGGGCGGCAGCTCCGACGGCGTCGAAGAGGGCCCATCGGGCAAATGGGCGATGTGCCACGACACCGAGGGGACTGCATTTAGTGTCAGCTGGCTCATTCCTGAGTTTCGCGCCTCGGAAGAAAGTCCCGGGGCTGGAGCTGGCGAACTGGCCTACTGGGTGCAACCCGTAGTCGATATGGCGAGGGCAAGGAAGTTCTACGGTGAGGTCTTCGGATGGACGTTCGCTCCCGGAGAGGAGTATGCGCATGTCACCAATCTGAAGACCGCCTGTGGCCTGGCGAAGATGGAGGGGACTTCGCCGAAGTGCTGGTTTCGAGTTGCGGATATGGAAGGGTCGCTTGCAGAAGTGGTTCGTCTCGGGGGCGTGGCCGGCGAGGCAACGTCGAGCGAATCCGGGCTCAGCGCGAGCTGCCAAGACAACCAGGGCGTCGCGTTCGACCTCTGGCAGCCGACTGCCGGAATACTGGCGTGACTCAGTCGGTTACGGAACGGCTCCGCGAACTCTGCCTTACGTTTCCCGAAGCAGAAGAGCAGGCATTCGGTGGCCACACAAAGCCGACCTGGCGGGTAAACGGGAAGATCTTCGCCATGATGGAAGAGCAACGCGAAGCCGTCTGGTTTAAGGCTCCACCCGGGGCTCAAGCCGTTCTCGTAGAAGCGCACCCGGGCACATTCTTCGTGCCGCCGTATGTCGGGCACCGGGGATGGGTAGGAGTCCGAACGGACCTACCCGGGACCGACTGGGAGGAATTGCGCGGACTGATCGCCGAGAGCTACCAGATGACGGCGCCGAAACGGCTTCGGCGCCAGCACTGAGCTACTTCAGCGGTTCGAGGTCGGCCGACATCTTCGCCAAAAGTGCGACCTTGCCAGCCGCATCGAGCCCTAAGGCCGAGGCCCAGTCTTCGCAGGTCTTGGTGAACTTCGTGAGGTCGGCCGTTGGGAAGGTCGGGTCAGGCGTGCCGATTCGAACCCCGGCACAAATGCGGGTGACCGGATCCTGGAGGAGGACGATGCCGCAATCGCCCTTACCGGCGGCCTGATCCTCGTAGCACGTTTTCATCGTGCCGAGTTCCTCAATCAACGCTCCAGCCATCGCCGAAGTGCCGGCGGGATCGACGCTCGCTCGCGCGCCGGGCACGTCAGACTTGGAACCACCATCTCCACCACCTCCACAAGCAACCAGGAGGGCGGAAAGGACAGCGGCGAGAAGGAGCGGTTTCGTCATGCGGCGGAGTGTAGGCATCTCGGCCGTCCGCGCAAACCGTTAGTACATCGGTGTCGAACTATCTCGCCGGGATACAATGCAGCACTTAACCAGGATGGAGTGACCATGACTCGCCAGACACTACGAGATCCGAAGTCGTTCACCGACAAGGAACAAGCCGAATACGAGAGTTTCACGCGGACGCGCAAGCCACGGCCCGATGGCTCGCTCGGCGGCCCCTTCGACCCATGGCTCATGAATCCGGAACTCTCCCACCGGCTCCGCGGACTCGGCGGGATGCTCTGGGAGCGAACCTCGGTCGACCGCGGACTCGTCGAACTGGCGATTTCGGTTTGCGGGCGATTCTGGGAGGCGAACGTGGAGTGGGCGGCTCATGCTCCGCGAGCGGTGGAGTTCGGCGTCGCCCAATCAGTGATGGACGATGTTTACGCGGGCCGACGACCTTCCGGGCGACCCGAAGATGAACTCGTCTATGACGTATGCATGGAGATGCAGCTCAACCATCGGCTGCCGATTGATCTGTACCGTCGCGCAGTCGAGACCTTTGGCGAACGCGGGCTGATGGAAATCATGGCCGTCATCGGGTACTACACCCTGGTTTCGATGACGTTGAACGCGTTCGAAGTGGAAGTGGCGCCGGGGACGACGCCACCGTTTGTTCGGCAGCCGTAGAACGTTGTTCGGCTAGCGCTTGAACGCCGGCGGGCGCTTCTCCATGAAGGCGGCGACCGCTTCCTTGTGGTCGGATTCGAGGCGGGCAGCCGCGTTCTGGGCGTTCTCGCGGAGCAGCACCGACTGGATATCCGAATCCGTGGCGTTCGTATCGAACACGTGCTTCACGCGGGCGACGGCGGCGGGCGCATGAGCGCCGATCATCTGGCCGATTTCGACAGCGCGGTCGATGAGCTTGTCGTGGGCGACGACTTCGCTGACGAGGCCAGCCTGCTGGGCCTCCTGGGCCGGCACCATGCGCGCAGTGAGGCTCCACTCTTTCGCGCGGCCGAGGCCTACGAGTTGCGGGAGGAAGTAGGAGCTGGCGAGTTCGGGGACGAGCGCCATCTTCACGAAGGCGAAGCCGAAGCGGGCGTTTTCGCTGGCGATGCGAATATCCATCGGCAGGATGTGAGTGACGCCAACGCCAACCGCCACGCCGTTGACCGCCGCGATGGTGGGCTTGGGCATGCGCCGAAGGAAGGCGAGCCAGTTGTCTTCGCCGATGGTGGCCGAGCCGCCCCCGCCGCTTCCGGTTTGGATAGCCTGTGCCCAGCCGCCGATATCGGCGCCGGAGCAGTAGGCCCGGCCGGCGCCCGTGAAGACGATGGCGGAAACCGCCGGGTCTTCGTTCGCTCGAGTCACGGCGTCCTTAAGTTCGTACATCATGTCGTTGTTCCAGGCGTTCAGCCGCTCGGGCCTGTTCAGGGTGACGACGGTGACCGAGCCCCGTTGCTCGACGATCGCGTTGGTGTAAGTCATTCGAGTGCCTCCAGAAGTGGACGGAGTCTAGCGCAGCCGGACACCACCCGCTGTTGCTTCAGTTAACGGCCGGGTCCTTCGGGGCCCAGGCGAACATCGCCAGCTTCCCGGTTTGCCTGCGGAGAATGCTGCGCCAGAGCATCTCGGGGTCGGGGCTGAAGATGTCTTCTTCCAGGGCGTCGACGACGAACCAGGATTCCTGGTTCATCTCCTCTTCGAGTTGCCCACCCGACCAACCTGCGTATCCCGCGAAAAGACGGACCTCCTCGAGGTTCGATGTGAGCTCCGACGCGGGCGTGGACAGATCGAGGAGTCCCGTCCGCCCGATAACCATCTTGGGCGTCGGGATGTCGAGCATCGGCTTCCACCGTCCGAGGGCGAGGGCTGCTGTGGTTTCGACCGGCCCGCCGTGGAAGACGCAGAGGGGTTCGCGGGCAAGGTCTTCGAACTGGGGCAGATGGCTGGCTACGGCCTCGGTCTTCAGCGGCCGGTTGATGACGACTCCAAGCGCGCCGTTCTCATCGTGCGCGCACATGAGCACGACGGTCCGAAAGAACGTCGGCTCGACGATTCGCAAGCTTGCCAGCAGAAACTTCCCGGTGAGGAACTCGGACATGAGGGAATGATGGCAAATGCCGAGGAATCGTGCAGTCTCCCGATTACACGGCTGCCATCGTCCGGAGGCCGAGGATGCCGGCCGCACCGAGTGCTTCGATTTCCGATTCGCTCATGCCCAGTTCGGCGGCGAGGACCGCGGAGGTGTGTTCGCCGAGGAGCGGCGCCGGGATGATGTCGACTTCGGAGTCGGTCATGTGGATTGGTGGGGCGAGGAGCTGGAATTCGCCGACTTCCGGGTGATTGATCGTCTTGATCATGTTGCGCGCCTTGAGGTGCGTGTCGTCCAGGATGTCGGCGGTGTCGTAGATGGCGCTGCAGGGGACGCCGGCCGAGGCAAGGATCTCCATCGCTTCGAACTTGTTGTACTGGCGGGTCCATTCGGCGATCTCTTCCCAGAGGATGTCGCCGTTCTGGTTTCGGTCGCGGACGGTGAGGAAGCGCTCATCGACGCCGAGTTCGGGTTTGCCGATGGCAATCGTGAGGGCATCCCACATGCGGCTGGTGGCGGTGAAGATGTACATGTAATCGTTCGGGCCGCCGCCGGCGCAGGGGAAGAGGTCCGTGGGGACGACGGTCCGGTTTCCCCGGCGGGCGATGGGGTTGGCTCGCCACTGTCGCTGGGACATCGGTTCGCGCATGAAGTTGGCGATGATTTCCTGCATGGAGATTTCGACCATCTGGCCGCGGCCGGTCTTCAGGCGCTGGATGTAGGCCGCGAGGATGCCGAGGGCGGTGTGCACTCCCGAGCCGGTGTCGCCGAAGGTGGCGCCGGGTCGCATCGGCGGGCCATCCGGGGTGCCGGTGACACTGAAGGAGCCTCCGGCCGCCTGGGCGACCATATCGAAGCACTTGAACTGGCTGTATGGCCCGGTCGTGCCGAAGCCTTTTATGGTGGCGTAAATGATGGCCGGGTTGGTTTCCTTGAGGACGTCGTAACCGATGCCGAGCTTTTCCATGGTGCCGAGGGTGAAGTTCTCGACGACGGCATCGACCTTCGTAACGAGCTTCAGGAAGAGTTCCCGGCCTTCGGGGGTGTCGAGGGCGATGGAGACGCTCTTCTTGTTGTTGTTGAAGCTGAGGAAGTAGAAGGAGTCGGTGTCGCTGCCGGCGACGTGGCGGCCGGGGTCGCCGACGCCGGGGCGTTCGACCTTGTAGACATCGGCGCCGAACCAGGCGAGGTACTGGGTTGAACTGGTGCCGGCTTCGTACTGGGTGAGGTCGAGGATTTTGACGCCATCGAGTGCGGGCATGAGGGACTCCGGCGGAAGGGATGGTTGATTGTGGAGATTGGATGGGGCGATGGCAAAGGGGTGCCCTTAGTTCCCGACCCTCTCCACACGAACGATGAAACGTCCGTCTCGATGGGTGGGGCCGCTTCACCCTCCCACAATCTCCCCCTACTCTTAAACCCACTCCCACAACCCAACCAGCGGAGGCTCCCATGTCCGCACTCTCTCGCCTCGACCCAGAAGTCGCCGGCATCATCGAAGATGAACGCACGCGCCAGGTCGAGTCCCTCGAAATGATCGCCAGCGAGAACTACGCCTCGGCGGCCGTACTCGAAGCCACCGGTTCGGTCTTCACGAACAAGTACGCCGAGGGCTACCCGGGAAAGCGCTACTACGCCGGCAACCAGCACAGCGACCGTCTCGAAGAACTCGCCATCGCCCGCGCGAAGCAACTCTTTGGTGCCGAACATGCCAACGTGCAGCCGACCAGTGGCGCCGAAGCGAACATGGCCGTCTACCAGGCATTCGTGAATCCCGGCGACACCATCATGGGCATGGAACTCAGCCAGGGCGGTCACCTGACCCACGGGTCGCCGGTGAATTTCAGCGGACGTCTCTACAACTTCATCCCGTACACCGTCGACCGCGAATCCGAAATCATCGACATGGCCGAAGTGAAACGGCTGGCCGAAGAGACGAAGCCCAAGATCATCGTCGCCGGAGCCACCGCCTACCCCCGCTGGATCGACTTCGCCGCTTTCGGCGAGATCGCCCGCGCCAACGGCGCACTCCTGATGGTCGACATGTCGCACATCGCCGGGCTCGTAGCCGGTGGCGTCCACCAGTCGCCGGTCGGCCACGCCGACGTCATCACCACAACCACCCACAAGACCCTTCGCGGCCCGCGCGGCGCCCTCGCCCTCTCCAAAATCGAACACGCCGACGCCCTCGACCGCGGCGTCTTCCCCGGCACCCAGGGCGGACCACACCTCCACAGCATCGCCGCCAAAGCCGTCGCCTTCGCCGAAGCCCTTAAGCCCGAATTCAAGACCTACGCGAAGCAGATCGTCACCAACGCCGCCGCCCTCGCCGAAGAACTCAAGTCCGGCGGCATTCGCCTCGTCTCCGATGGAACCGACAACCACCTCCTCCTCATCGATTGCAACTCCGCCGGCATCAGCGGACTGAAGGCCCAGAACGCCCTTCAGGGCGCCGGCATCATCACCAACCGCAACACAGTCCCCTACGACCAGCGCTCCGCCTACATCACCAGTGGCCTTCGCATGGGCACCCCCGCGCTTACCTCGCGCGGCATGGGCGTCGACGACATGAAACGAGTCGGCAAATGGATCGTTCGCGTCCTCAAAGACCCGGATGGAGCGGGCGTCCGCGAAGCCGTGAATGCAGAGGTCGCCGAATTTGCCCGTGCCTTCCCCGTCCCCGGCATCAGCGACGCACTGACCGTCTGACCTCCCTCGAGGAAAGTGATACGACTCTGTAATGCAAACGGGCTGACCTGCAACACCTCCCCGGGCACGAACGGCCACAATCCGGACGCGGGGGAATCATTGGAACACGCACCCACGAACCTAAACGGGCCGTCGAGACGGGACGCTCAGGAAGCGTTCGCATCGCTGTCCAAGTCCCAACGGAGCATCCTGGTCCTCATCAATAGGGAGCGACTCGACTGTGCCCGGATCGGAGTTCGCCTTGGCATATCGACGGCCGAGGCCCGAACTGAACTTCGGGAAGCTATGGGCAAGATCGCCAACGTGTCATCGGCGTTGAACGAACGGTTCGTCGCTTCCGAACCTTCGCCGCTTTAATCGGGGAACCTGAGGTTTGGCTGCGTAAATGAGTTGCGTACACTCGATTTCCGCAAATCCCATATCTCGACGCGTTGAGCCGAAGGTGCGCGCATGCTACCTTCCTTATTCGCGCCGGGAGTCCGGCCCTTTCTCGAGAAGGGCAAACCCATCGCCCGGCTGAGGATTCATGAGGGAATATGAACTGACGGTGGTCTATGACCTTGCCGTCGCAGAAGCGGGCGGCCCTGATGCCGGCCCGGAACGTCTCACCAGCCTCATCGAGGCCCGAGGCGGGAAAATGCTCAAGATCGACCACTGGGGACGACGTCGGATGGCTTATCCGATTAACCGCGCCCTCGATGGCGACTACATCGTCACCCGCGTCGATTTCGAACCAACCGACGTCGCAGCGCTCGAAGCGGCCCTGCAAATCGACGAAAAGGTGTATCGCTACCTGACCGTCCGGGCCGACGAACTGCCACCTCCACCGCCGCCGCGTGAACCGCGCGAGCCCCGCCCGATGCCTGCCGCGGACGCTTCCGCAGCCCCGGCCGATGCACCGACAGCTGTAGCGGAAACACCCGCTGCCGAAGCGCCCGCTGCCGAAGCGCCGGTTGCCGAGGCGCCCGCTGTCGAAGCTGTCGCTGAACCCGCCGCCGCTCCTGAAGTGGAAGCTGCTGAGCCAGAGGCCAAGGTCGAAGAAGTTGTTCCGGCTGAGGAAGCTGCTCCCGTTGCGGAAGCCGCTCCAGCTGCTGAGGCAGACGATTCGAAGGCGACCGAACCACCCGCCGAAAGCTAAGGAAGGCGAATCATGGCGAATCTGAATAAAGTCATGCTCATCGGTAACGCCGGCAAGGATGCCGAACTGCGCTACATGGCCACTGGGACCCCTCAGTGCAAGTTCTCTCTCGCCGTGAACAACCGCCGCCGAAACCAGACCACGAACGAATGGGAAGACCAGACCGAGTGGTTCAACATCCTTATCTGGGGAGACACGGCTGAACGAGTCTCCCAGTACATCACCAAGGGCAAATCCCTCTACATCGAGGGACGACTCCAGACGCGTAGCTGGGACGACGACCAGGGCCAGAAGCACTACATGACCGAAGTCGTCGCCCAGACTGTCCAGCTCCTCGGCGGCCGCGAAAGCGGCGCCGGCGGTGGCCAGGGCGCCAGCGACGATTGGGGCAGCGGCACTCCCGCCCGTCCCCGCGCAGGCGGCTACAGCCGCGGCGGCGACGTCGAAGTCGACGACCTGCCCTTCGAATAACAAGCACGCGGGCCGCCAACCGGCGACCGCTTACCCGGCCTCCATGAACTGGAAGGCAGACCCATCGGGAAGGAACTAAACCATGTCATCAGAAGAACGCTCCGAACGGTCCTCCGACGATCGGCCCTCGCGGCCGCAGCGCCCGCGTTACGGCAGCCGCCGCAAGGTTTGCCGCTTCTGCGTCGATCACATCAAGGGCGCCGATTACAAGGACGTTGGCCGACTCCGGATCTTCATTAGCGATCGCGGCAAGATCGAGCCCCGCCGCAAGACCGGCACCTGCCTGAAGCACCAGCGACTCGTCTGCACCGCGATCAAGCGTGCCCGGCACCTCGCCCTGCTTCCCTACACACTCGCTCACGTCCGCGAAACCGGCGTGTTCCCAATCCGCGGCTAAGCCACAACCAGCCCCGGGCGGCCCCCGCCCACCCCGAGGAGATTCATGGCCCGTCGCGATCGAACAACCGGCCTCCCACGGCCCAAGCCCCGCCAAGCCAATAAGTCACAGGGCAGGTTCTCATTCGGCGAGACCGCGCAGATTCGTGCGGTCTGGATAGCCGGTGGTCTCCTCATTGTGTTGCTTCTTGGGTTGCTCGGGTACAAGTGGTTCAACACGCAGTTCCTGCAGCCAAAAAAGACGGTCCTCACCGTTGCCGAGCAGAAGTTCTCGCTGAGCTACTACACCGATCGGCTCTTCCTCTCCGCCCAGGCCAACTCCGGTTCCGGTGCAAACGTCTCGATTCTGGAACAGACGCTCTTCACCGACCTCGAGCAAGAGGCGATCGCCCGCGTCATCGCGGAAGAACGTGGTATCACGGTCACGGAAGAGGAAGTCACCGAAGAAATCGCGGCACAGCTCGGCGTTCCCGTCGGCGGCGCCGGCAGCTCGTTCGATACCCTCTACCGCCAGCGCCTTCGCACCGTCCTCATGAGTGACGGCGCCTACCGCCGTTACACCGAAGCCCAGGTCTGGGTGAGCAAGTTGAAAGACGCCCTGACGGGAGATATCGGCGACAAAGGCGAACTCATCACGATTCGCGGCGTTGTCAGTTCTTCCAAAGCTGATGCCGAGGCGATCCTCGCTCGCGTCAAGGGCGGAGAGGATCTCGGATCGGTCGCTCAGTCCGAATCTGCTGACCTCACCTCACGCCAGAACGACGGCCTTTTCGACCCCGAACCGGCACGCCTCCTTCCGGATGCGGTCCGCGCGGCAATCACTGACAAGCCCGAAGGCTCCGAGTTATTCGGACCGGTCGAAGTGTCCGGCAACTTCTGGGTGTTCCGCATCGAAAAGCGGGATCCGGAGGGCCTCTACTCCGAAACCCAAAAGAGCCAATTGGCTGACCTTGCGCTGGCTGACGCAGTGAAGGAAAAGCGTCCCTCGGTCACCGTCAAACGAAACATCAACAACGACGACTACAATTGGGTCAATGACCACGTCGGGAAGTGACCCTAAAGGCCGGGAAATCGGCGTCGGCCTCATCGGCCTCGGCGTCGTTGGTGGCGGTGTAGCGCAGGCGCTCATCGAACGCCGCGACTATTTCGCGCGCCAGGTCGGCGCGCCCCTCGTCGTACGCAAGGCCGCCGTCCGCGATCTCTCGAAGCCTCGCACCGTCGAACTCCCGCCCGGCCTCATGACCGCCAACGTCAACGAGGTCCTGTCCGACCCGAAAATCGACATCGTCGTCGAAGTTATCGGTGGCGAAGAACCGGCCGGCTCCTTCATCCGCGCGGCCCTCGCCGCAGGCAAGCACGTCGTAACCGCAAACAAGGAGCTCATGGCCAAGTCCGGCCCCGAACTCCTCGCCGATGCGCACAGCCGTGGACTCGACATCATGTTCGAAGCCAGCGTCGGCGGTGGCATCCCCCTTATCGCGCCGTTCCGCAGGGACCTCCTCGCGAACCGCATCACCTCGATTCGCGCGATCATCAACGGCACCACGAACTACATCCTCACAGGCCTCGCTCGCTCGGGCGCGGTCGGGCACGCCCTCCGCTCGCAGGGCATCGAACCACCTGGCGGCGCTGGCTTCGCCGAAGCCCTCGCCGAAGCGCAACGCCTCGGATATGCCGAACCCGACCCGACCAACGACGTCGAAGGCTTCGATGCCGCCTACAAGCTCGCCATCATGGCCACGCTCGGGTTCCGTAGCCGCGTCCGCCCCGAACAGATCGAAACGGTCGGCATCACGAAGCTCCACCCGCGCGATTTCCAGTACGCCCAGGAACTCGGCTACGTCATCAAGCTCCTCGCGATCGCCGAACGCCTCGATGGTGGCATCGTCGCGCGTGTAGCCCCCGCCTTCCTCCCCCAGACCGAACCCCTTGCCAAGGTTGACGGCGTCTACAACGCGGTCCAGATCGAGGGAGACTTGACCGGCACGGTCCTCTTCCAGGGACGTGGCGCGGGCGCCGAGCCCACAAGCTCCGCAGTCGTCGCTGACCTCCTCGACCTCTCGCACGGTATCGTGCTCGGCAATCGTGAACGCAAATACTGGGGACCGGAGGCCGAACTCCCGGTGCTCGGTCCGGAGCATTTGCAGTCGCGCTACTATGTCCGCGTGACCGTGAACGATCGTCCCGGCGTACTGGCGCAGATCGCCCAGTCGCTGGGCAATCATTCCGTGAGCATCGCCGCTGTCACCCAGAAGGAAGCCGATGCCGACGACCAGGCTGCCGAACTCGTCGTCATGACTCATCGCGCCCAGGAAGGCTCGATGCGGTCGGCGCTTCGCGAGATCGAATCGCTTCCAGTTGTTGTCCGCGTCTCGTCGTTCCTCCGCGTGGAGGGTTGAGATGGCCGGTGAGTCACAGGCCCAGGCAATCGGCGAAATCATCACCTGGCTCGAGCAGCAGGTGCGCGCGAACCGCGAAGAGCAGATCCGCCAGGTAGCCTTGCTCGATCAGCTCCGCCGCCAAATCCACGACCTCTCTGAGCAGATGAGCGGCGCTGAACGCTCCGTCCGTGAGATCGATCCGAAGCTCGCACCGTTCAAGGGCCTCCCTGAAAAAATTCGCAGCCTCGACGAAGGCTCTGAGCACATTCGCCAGGCACTCACCGCCAACCGCGCCGAGATCGAAAACTCGCTCCGGATCCTCACCTCTGAGGCCGAACACGACCGCCAGGAGCGTGGCGAAGCCATCCGCCGCATCGACGCCGCCGCGAACCAGCTCGGTCTTGTCCTTGCTGATATGTCGCAGGTCCAGCACCAGTCATCTCAGGTGAACCAAACCCTGCAGACCGTCCTCGAACGTCAACGCGAAGTCGAAGCCCACCTCGAACAGTTCGGCCTCCGCCTCGACCGCTCGATCGAAGTCAACCGCGATCTCGAGACGCGCATCAAGGCCGTCGTTCTCGGTGACCTCGATGAGAAATTCGAAGTCGTCTACGAACGGCTCCAGGTCGTCGGCGAGATGGTGAAGCGCAACGAAGACATGATTGCGGGCGTCACGAACGAACGCAGCCTCCGCCAGGAACTGATCGACGAACTTTCAGTCTGGCGAGAAGAGCACAACCGAATCGATGGCCGCCTCAACGCGCTCGAAGAGACCGGCGAGCGCGTCGTTGCCCAGATCGACAAGGTCCACGGCGAAATCACCCTGCTCGAAGGCCGCCACAGCGGCCTCGGCGAGCGCGTTTCCAACATCCGCAAAGACATCGCCGAAGTCGTCGACCACGTTCGGGAAGAGTTCGCGAAGTACAACGCGATGATGGAGAAGCAGCGACGCAAGCAGATCCAGGTGCTCGAGCAGGAGCTGCGCGAAGCCAAATTCCACGCATTCCGTCCTCCGGAGGAACCGTGACCACCGTCGCCCCTCAACCTCGTGGTGTGCTGTACCACTGGGCCTCCGTCCTCCCCCTCACCGAGAACACTCCCCGCATTTCGCTCGGCGAAGGCGATACACCCCTCGTTCGCTCTGCCGCTATCGAACGCGAGTGCGGCCTCGATGAACTTTGGTTCAAGCTCGAAAGCTGCAACCCGACAGGCTCCTTCAAGGACCGCGGAATGGTCGTCGCCGTCGCGAAAGCGATGGAATCCGGTGCCAAAGCGATCATGTGCGCCAGCACCGGCAACACCAGCGCGAGCGCGGCCGCCTACGCCGCCCACTGCGGCCTCGAATGCTTCGTCCTCGTCCCGGGCGGCAAAGTCGCAGCCGGGAAGATGGCCCAGGCTGTCGCCTACGGCAGCCGAATCATCGAAGTCGATGGCAACTTCGACGACGCCCTGAACGCGGCCCGTGAACTCACCGCGAAGCATCCGATCGCCCTCGTGAATTCAGTCAATCCCGACCGCATCCAGGGGCAGAAGACTGCCTCCTACGAGATCTGCGAATCGCTCGGCGACGCTCCCGACATCCTCGCGATTCCCGTCGGCAACGCCGGCAACATCACGGCCTACTGGAAAGGCTTCGGCGAATGCGCCGAAACGGACCGCGCGACCCTTCACCCGAAGATGTACGGCTTCCAGGCCGCCGGCGCGGCCCCTCTGGTTAGCGGCGTTCCCGTCGCCGAACCGAACACCATCGCTACCGCCATCCGCATCGGCAATCCAGCCAGCTGGGAAGGCGCCACAAGCGCGCGAGATGAAAGCGAAGGCCTCATCGAAGCCGTCACCGACGACGAAATCCTGGAGGCCTACCGCTTGTTGGCCCGCAAGGAAGGCCTCTTCGTCGAACCGGCCAGCGCCGCCAGCGTCGCTGGCCTCCTGAAGCAGTACCGGCAGGGGCGCATTCGTGGCGGCCGCGCAGTAGCAATCCTCACCGGCAACGGCCTCAAGGACCCGGACACAGCCATCGGGCAGTACAAGCCCGACATCACGAAAGCCGCAGCCACCGTCGAAGGCGTCGAGCGCGCGCTCGGCTGGTAGCCTAAGCCGGTGCCGCCGCCTCGACATCGGCATTCAGTGGCGTGTCCAGCGCATGTAGGCGGTCGAGTACTTCTTTTGAGAACAGCCGTGTCGAGCGCTCAGCCGTCTCTACGGGCATCCCGCCGAACCGGAAGTTCAAGATGAGTTCCTCGGCGCTCGTCGTGCGCTGAATGTGCTTCAGCTTCTCGAACACCTGGTCCGGCGTTCCCCACGCCTGCGGCCGCGCGGAATGCTCGCCCATTTCCTCGATCGACCGTGAGTTCGCGACGTCGCTGAACTTCGCGTACTGCTCATAGCCCTTCGTCTGCTTGAACCGCTCGGCCTCTCGCCAGCCGTAGTGCCGCATGATGCTGTCCTGCGCCTCGATGGTGTGCTTCCGCATCACGTCCCACGCTTCGGCTTCGGTATCGAAGCAGGTAACGTGCACGACCACCGTCGGCTGCGTCGGCCCCCAGCCATGCCCTGCCCGAACCTTGTTGAACTCCACAACGTCTTGCCGATATTCGTCCCAGGTCTTCTGGTTGGTCATCAGCATCCCGAGGCCCGAGTTCGCTGTAATCGGCAGCGTCTGCGGACTCGTCCACGCAACGCGCATGCTCCCCAACAATCTCTCCGGGTTACGCGGGCGCGGACGGATAGTTGTCTCCGGGATGTGGTAGAAGGTCCCGTCGTGCGAGAACCACTCCTGCGTCAGTGCCTTCCGCACAACTTCCAGCGCTTCGGCGAACCGGTCGCGCGACTCGTCCATCGGCACCCGATACGCGTCGAATTCGCGCTTCGCCGCCCCTCGCCCGAGGCCGAGCGTGAGCTTCCGCCCCTGGAGCAGGTTGTCGAGCACGCTGATCTGCTCCGAGATGACGACCGGGTCGTACCACGGCAGCACCACCACCATCGTCCCGAAGTCGATCTTCTGGGTCTTGCCGGCCATATAGGTCAGGTGCTGGATCGCCCCGCCCGTCATGATGTACGGCCCGAAGTGATGATCGATCGCCCAGTACGAATCGAATCCGAGCGGCTCTACAAGGCCCGCGAGATGCATGTCCTCTTCGTAGATTTGCTGGTCGGAAACGCGGTACTGCTCGGCTCGTTGGCCTTCGAAACGATCCCAGTCGGTGTAGTTCTGAAAGTTAAGGTGGACTCCTGCGCGCATCGTTCGCCTCCCAGCGGGTTCGCGGGCATGCTACATCACCACGACGGGAATGCACGTCAGAGGTCGCAACCAGCATGACAACTGAACCAGACTATTCGGCCCTCGATCGCGCCGGCGCCGCGCGCACGGCCTTCTATCCGCGCCCCGATCGCTCTACCCCACCGCCATCCGCGACCGACCACCTGTTCGAAGTCGAACCCGGGGTCCGCCTCGGTGCCCGCCTCTACTCCACCGACCGCGCATTCCCAACCATCATCTACTTCCACGGCAACGGCGAAGTCGTCAGCGACCACGACGACATCGCGTCCCTCTACTTCGCTGCCGGCACGAACCTGCTCGTCATCGAATTCCGCGGATACGGAGCGAGCAACGGCCAGCCCACCTTCGAAACACTCGTTTCCGATGCCCGGACCGCAATTCGCCTCGCCCACGAACTTCTCGATAGCCTTAGCTTCAGCAAGGTGCGATTCGTCATGGGACGGAGCATGGGTGCCCACTCCGCCCTCGAAATCGCGGCCAATGCGTCCTCCGGTCTCAATGGGCTGATCCTTGAGAGCGGTGCCGGCAATCTCCGCCGCTGGATTGACCGTCTCGACCTTGGCGATGAAGGTTCCCGCCTGCTTGCCGCCCACGAGGCCAAGCTGCGCTCGATTCAACTCCCGTGCCTGATGATCCACGGACAGTATGACGACCTGATTCCACTCGCCACGGCCCGGGAGGTGTACGACCTCCTCGAATCCTCCGAACGCAAGATGCTGGTCATCTCCAACGCCGGTCACAACGACATCGTTTGGGTGGGCGCCACCGAGTATTTCGCGGCAATCGCGCGACTTCGTTCGCGTCTGGGCAGACTCCCGCTAAGAACTTTCAAATTCGGCTCGCGAGTCTCCTTCTCCCGCGACGCAGGATTCGGGAGAAGGGGCCGGGGGCTGACGGCCACTTTCGCATATCCAGCCAACCATTCACGATTCGCCAACGAGGTTGTGAAATGAAGGTCTGCGAACGCACCATCCTCCGTCCCGCCGCGGCATAAAGGCCGCGCGAAGAATCGGTTACTCCGGTTCAAAGCCGTAGCGATTCGCTCGGCCTCTTCGCGCTGCGCCGGCACCCGCCCCGTTTTCGAGGCTTAGTTACCAAGGGCGTTTCACAGCACTATGCGTTCGCGATTTTTCACTGGGCTATGGGCCCACCCCGATTTTGTCCGCCTGTGGGCGGGCACCACCACATCCACCTTCGGCTCGCTGATCGGTCAGCTAGCGCTGAGCTTCACTGCCATCGTCTACCTCGACGCTTCGGCCCCCGAGGTGGCGATTCTCGGCGCCTGCCTTCTTGTTCCCGGGTTCCTTGTCAGTCCTTTCGCCGGCGTTTGGGTCGACCGACTCAGGCGTCGCCCAATCATGATCGTCACCGATCTCGGCCGCGCAGTTGCCCTGTTCAGCGTGCCGATCGCGGCCGTTTTCGGCGGCCTCACGATGGTTCAGCTCTATGCGGTTGCCGCGGTCAACAGCGCCCTCGGCGTCTTCTTCATGTCGGCCTACCAGAGCTACCTGCCAACGCTCGTAAAGCGACAGGAGCTCTTGGAAGGCAACGCCAAGCTCGCCGGCACTGCCTCGGTCGCGGAGGTCGCGAGCTTCAGCCTCAGCGGTTGGCTGGTTCAACTGCTCAAGGCCCCCGGGGCCGTCGCCATCGATGGCTTGAGCTTTCTGGTCTCGGCCTACTTCGTCTGGCGAATCAAGCAGCCTGAGCTTGAGATTCGAGGCTGACGGCCGAGGCGCCCCACTTCTGGCGCGAAGCCAAAGAGGGCGCTGGCATCGTCCTTCGCGATGGCATCCTTCGCGCCATGGCCATCGCCGAAGCCATCCAGGCCATGGCCGAAAAGACGCTCACGACCGTCTTCCTGCTCTACCTCAACGACGAACTCGGGTTCAGTCCTGGCGTCCTCGGGCTGATCTTCGCGGTCGGCGGCGTCACCTCTCTCGGCGGTGCCTGGCTTGCGAATCGGGGCACGCTGTTCTTCGGTGGGGTCGGCCCAACCCTCGTCGTTTCGTCGTTACATGCGCGCCACGGGCGCGCTGTTCATGCCGCTCTGCATGGGCGCCAACTGGGTCGGCGTCTCGTTTCTCGTCGCGAACCAGGTAGTCACAGACCCCTTCTGGTCGCTCTACGAGATTCACGACGTCAGCCTCAGGCAGTCCATCACGCCCGAGCGCTTCCAGGGTCGCATGTTCGCGAACTTCCGCCTCCTCAACTTCGGCTTCGCCGTCGTCGGAACCGCCATTGGTGGAGTTTTTGGGTCACTCATCGGCTTCAGGGAAACGCTGTTCATTGCGGTGGGACTCATGTTCGTTTCGGCCACGGTCCTCGCGGTATCGCCAGTACTGCGAGTGAAACGTCCAGAAGAGGGTGTTGCCTGATTGCGCCGGCCCCGGCTTCTTGTCGAAGATGGGTTCGTGAAGTTCCCCGGAAAGAAGCAATCCGAACCGCACCCGAACGCGACCGTGGCTTCGCCGCATGGCTCTTACGGCAGTTCAACGGCGGCAAACCAATGGCCGAAATGCCCTATTCCGAGGTGGAGCGGGTCTGCGCGAATGCGGGCTCGCTACTCTTTGGCGCGGCCTACGCTCTCCCCGAAGAGTTCATCGATGCTGTGCCAATAACCGACGAACTCGCGGGCGAAGCGGCGCTCCTCTCCCGGCGCACTGCCGATGGCTTTAAAGCCTCGCTCGCAGACCGCAAGAACGCCGTCATCGCCTGGCCCTGGGATCACCTCGCCACCAAGGCCGCGTGGGAAGCGTCGCGTTCCAACGACACCTCCGAAGAGAAGCTCGCCGCCACCCTCACGGACATCGGCGCAACGTACGCCATCCGCCACCGCGAACAACTCACCGCCGTCCTCGACCTCTGGGGCCAGGTCGCCTCAAACGTCCAAAGCGTCGCCGAAACCCCAGACCTCGCAAAACTCGGCTCGACCATGCTCATCGCCTACAAGGCCACCAACGCGGCCTAAACCACAAACTCCCCTCGCCCGCGACGCAGGAGTCGGGAGCGGGGTTGGGGGTGAGGGCCGATCGCAACCCCACGCACCGCCATTACCCACCACAGAATCCCCTCTCCCGTCGCGGGAGAGGGGGCAGGGGGTGAGGGACAGCCGCTCGCCACCACCACGACCGCCAAAAACCACAAACTCCCCTCTCCCGTAGCGGGAGAGGGGGCAGGGGGTGAGGGAAAACCGCTCGCCTAACACCACGACCGCCAAAGCCACAAAAATCCCCTCTCCCGTCGCGGGAGAGGGGGCAGGGGGTGAGGGAGAACCGCTCGCCAACCACCACGACCGCCAAAGCCACAAAATCCCCTCTCCCGAAGCGGGAGAGGGGGCAGGGGGTGAGGGAAGAACCGCCCGCCAACCACCACCACCACGCCAAAGCCACGCAAGACTTCCCTCGTCCCGCGACGCAGGAGATCGGGGCAGGGGTGAGGACCCGCCCCTCATCCTCAGGCGGCGGCGGCGGCGGGAATTCCGGAAACTCGGGGAAATCCGCCCCACCGTCGCGCAACTGTTCGAGGATCTTTTTCGCCATCTCGTCCATCTGGTCGGCCGAAATGCCCATCTTCTCCAGCGTCGACTTCATCAGCCGCTGAACCTCGGGCATGTCCTGCCGAATCAGCGCCTCAGCCATCTCCAGCTGCGTTTCGATTGCAAGGAAGCGCTCACGCCGGTCGGTTTCATTCTCCGTCGAAAGAATCGTCGACATCAGCCGCGTGAACAGCGTCGTCGTCCGCGCAATCCGAATCCGATCGTCGTGATGCGGCGGGAATTCCCCGGTAATCGGCCACTTCGAGGCCGGTTCGTTTATCGGTCGCCGCGTACTGCTCAGGCATACGATCGAGGATACGTGTACGAGTTGCGAGTTGCGAGTCGGTCACTCGACTCCGGCACAACCCGAATCCTTACCAGCGAAGCCATGGCGAACTTGGTGTCTTGGCGGTTTCGTGATGTCCCCTACCACCACAAAATATCGTCCAGCGGATCCTCATGCGGATGTGGCTCTTCTTCGCCTTCGTCGCCCCGCCAGAGGTCGGTCCCCAGGTACTTCCAACCGCCGTCCGCGAAGATCAGCACCACGTTGCCGTGCGTCATCCGCCCGGCCAGCCGCACGCCCGCATGGAGCACAGCCCCGCTGCTGATGCCGCCGAAAATGCCCTCGGCCAACATCGCCCGGCGAGCATGCGAAAACGCATGACGGTTCCCGACGAGGATCTTCCCATCCAGCACTGACTCATCCAGCACCGGCGGGATGAATCCATCCTCCAGCGACTTCAGTCCCTGCACGTGCACACCGAGTCGTGGCTCTACCCCGTAGATGTGACACGTCGGATCGGCCTCTTTCAACCTGCGGCCAACCCCGGTGATAGTCCCGCCTGTCCCCATCCCTGCGACCAGGGCGTTCACGCCTCCGGCATCGGCGAGGTCAGCCAGCAGTTCCGCAGCCGTCGTCTCATAGTGAGTTTTCGCGTTTTCGCTGCTATCGAACTGCCCCAGGTAATAGGCCCCCGTTTCCCGAGCCACTTCTCGTGCAACCTCGCGAGCACTCTTGATGCCCGCCTGCCTCGGCACCCGCCGAATCCGCGCGCCATGCACCCGGAGAAGCTGTTCAATCTCGGGATAGACGCTCTCGGGCACGCACACCTCTACCGGATGCCCCAGCAGTCGCCCGAACAGCGCCAGCGCCACGCCAGTGTTTCCCGTCGATGCCTCGACAATCGCCTGTCCCGGCGCCAGTTCTCCCGAAGCCCGCGCAGCCTCAAGTATCCGCAGCACGATCCGGTCCTTGATGCTGCCTGTCGGGTTCTGCGCTTCCAGCTTCGCGAACAACCGCACGTTCGGATTCGGAGACAGGCTCCGCAACTCCACCAGCGGCGTCCCGCCGACCATCCCTCTCACCGAATCGAAAACGTTCACAGGCTCCTATTGTCGCCCAGAACCCTGAAGTCGGCTCACCGAGTCGCACGATCTCCCGGGCCACCACCGCTAAACCGTAATCCCACTTCGAATCCCCTCCCCGGTCGCGGGAGAGGGGGCTGGGGGTGAGGGAAGCCGCCCGCGACGCATGAGTCGGAGAACGGGCCGGGGAATGACGACAGCCTGGCTCACTCACTCCCACTTCGGCGGGTCGGGGTAGTACTCCATGTACTTCTGTGTATTCATCGCCATCTTCGGCCCCCATATCTTGCCGACCACATGAAGCGCCATATCGATTCCCGCGGAAACACCCGAGGATGTAATCACCCGCCCGTTGTCCACGAATCTCGTGCCTTCCACGGTCTCGGTGCCGGTCGCTTTCAGGTCTGGGATCGCCATCCAGTGCGTCGTCGCCCGAAGCCCCTTCAGCACGCCGGCCCGCTCCAGCAGCAGCGCCCCAGTGCACACCGAGGTGCTGTACTCAGCAGTGGCATCCATCTTCGCCAGGAACGAAATCATCGCCGCATTGTCCACTTCGGTTCGCGTCGCCATCCCACCCGGCACGAGGATGATGTCCGCTGCCGGGCAGTCCTCAAACGAGTGGTCCGCGACCACCTTCAGTCCCTTCGCGCACTTCACCAGCCCCGACTTCTCCGCCACGGTGAAAGCGTTGACTTCGCCAGGAGCAAGCGCACTCACCATCGTGAACACTTCCCACGGACCCACGAAGTCGAGCTCCTCAGCTCCTTCGAACAGAACAAACGCGATGCTCTTCGCCATGCTGGCACCTCCAGCAGGAGTCGACGATCGTGCCGGATTCGAAGGGGCGTCACGACCAATTGACTGCTCGTCCGTCCGCCACTCAGGACTTCTTGAAGAAGAGCTGCACTTCCATCGCGCCATGGTCTTCCATGCCGACCACTTTCGCCGCGGTCGGCTTTTTGATGGCGTAATCCTCGAACTGAATCTGCGTCTCGCCGACGACGACCAGCACGCCATCCTTCAGGGTCACTTCCACCGGCATTTCTATCTCTTTGGTCACGCCATGCAACGTGAGCGAACCCTTCAGCGTCAGCGAAACAGTCTTTCCGTCGACGAGGTCGCTCGGAATGTCTGTCGTCGAAAGCGCGAAGGTCGCGGTCGGGAACTTCGAATACTCAATTCCCTGGTTGCGAAGTTGCCCGTCGCGCAACGATTCTTGGCTCTTCAGCTTCGTCATGTCCGCGGTGATCGTCGCGGCCGAAGCCTTGCCATCGGCGATTGCAACGGATCCAGTCACACCCGAAGTCCGGCCAACGGCGGTAGTCCCGCCGATGCCTGCGAGTTCCTCTTGTACGCGATAGCCGACGAACGAACCAAGTGCCGCGTCGATCGTCCAGTTCCCGGCGATTCCTGTGGGGGCACCGGATGGGGACTGCCCCGCCGTGCTCGTTGCGGCTGGCGTTCCGTCTGAGGTCGCCGGCGTCCGGCTCGCGAGCGCGTCGAGGGCCGCATCGGTCGATACCTTTGCCGGCGCATCGTCCCGCAACACGAAATACCACAGCGAGAATCCGCCAATTACAAGGACGGCAAGTCCCACCAACCCGCCCACTATCGTCTTCAAATTCAAACAGAGTCCTCCGCGATGTCGTCTGGTTCATATTCGCCGCCAATGCTCTGAACTTCCTGAGAATGGCAGCAACTTCGTCCGATGCTAGACGAACCGCCCGCAAGAAATGGTGAATTGCACGGCACGCAAAACGGGGGAGGCAATTGCCTCCCCCGTTGAGTCTGCGGCCGAAGCCAGGAATTACATGCGCTCGATGATGGTGCTGATGCCCATGCCGGCGCCGATGCACTGCGTGGCGAGGCCGTAGCGGCCGCCGCTGCGTCGCAGTTCATGGGCGACTGTGAGGACCAGCCGGGCGCCGGTCGCGCCAAGTGGGTGACCAATGGCGATCGAGCCACCGTTCACGTTCACGCGGTCGATCGGAATACCGAGTTCTTTGCAGCTCGGGATGACCTGGGCAGCAAAGGCCTCATTGAATTCGACGCGGTCGATCTGGTCGGCGGTGATGCCAGCGTGGCGAAGCGCCTTCTTGGTTGAAGGGATAGGGCCGAGACCCATGACCTGCGGCTTCACGCCAGCAATACCAAAGCCAACGATGCGGGCCAGTGGCTCGAGCCCGAGCTCCTTGGCGCGCTTCTCGCTCATGATCAGCGCGGCGGTGAAACCGTCGTTCGTCGGGCAGCTGTTGCCAGCCGTGATGCGAAGCTCCGAACCGGTCGGGCTGACGATGCCCTTAACGGACGGCAGGCTGCCGAGCGTTTCCATGTTCGTGCCCGGGCGAATGCACTCGTCGCGGTCGAAAATGATTCGCTTGCCGACTTCCGATTCCACCCAGTTGCCCTCGGCGTCGAAGACTGGCTCTTCAACTTCAAGTGCAATGATTTCGTCGTTGTAGATGCCCTTTTCGTAGGCGGCAACAGCCTTCCGGTGGCTGGCAACGGCGAATTCGTCCATCTCTTCACGGGTGAGTCCGTAAACCTCAGCGACGTTCTGCGCCGTCTGGGTCATCGAGAGGACGGGGGAGTAGTCCAGGATTTCGTCCTGGAACGGTACGGAGAAGTCTTCGAAGTGGTTCTTCGCAAGGTTGCGCTGAACGTCGTTCTGCTGAAGGCGCTTCTGGTTGAATTCGGTGATGCGCGTGGCCGTGCCGCGAGCGCCTCCACCGAGCTGTCGGCCCATGCGCTCTGCGCCGATCGCGATGCCAGCCTCCGTCGCGCCGACCATGATCGACTGCGCAACTCGGTGCAGCGTCTCCATGCTCGAACCGCACTGGCGGTTGCTGTCCACGGCCGAAATCTCGGCCGGGAGTCCCGCGAGGCGGGCGATGGTGTCGGCGCCGATGCCGGCGAGTTCGCCAGCGCCACCGACATTGCCCATGGCAATGTCTTCAATCATGGCCGGGTCGACCTTGGGGTTACGCTCGAGGAGCGCGCGCACAACCTGTGCGCCTACTTCGTCGAGACGAGTCGCGACGAGTTTGCCTCGGCCGCCGCGCGCGAATGCCGAGCGGGCGCCATCGACGATGACAGCGTTCTGAAGTTCCAAATGCTTTTCCTTAGTGTAAATCTGGGCTGTCCGACTTCACCGGGCTATGCCCGCAACGGGTCGAATGGTAGCCCATTCTGGAGCAATTGCGAATCACCTATACGACAACTGGACTTTCGTGCCTTATTTTGGCTCGTTCGTGCTTTCTTCCTTCGGGCGAGGCGCAGGGACCAGTCGCTGCCAGTCGGGGATATGGGCCGCCTCTTCGCCCCACCGGCACGGCCCGCAAAGGCCATGCAGCCGCGAAAGATCTGAATGAAGCGACTGTCCGCAGTTCTTACAGGTTCCGGGCACGGATCAAGTATAGCCACCCCCGACTTCCCTCCTGCGCTCGGCTAGTCCCAACCGAGTCGTTGGAAATAGGGAGAAACCTGTATGAAAACTGGGTGAATCCCCTCTCCATAGCTTCACATTCGTGTTGCAGTTCCCCGAAATGCCGGTGGTATGCTGTTTGTTCGATGTTGCGGGGGCCGTCTGAACTCGTTCAGCCGGTGCATCGACATGGTTCCCCGTGTCCATCCTGGTAGTTAAAGGACGGTCTCCGTTTGACCGAACCCCTCCAGGTTGGCCAGTTCGCCATCGTCGATGGTGAGCCGGTCGACCGGGGACCGAATGCCGGCGTTTTCCGCGGCAAAGGTCCCTCCGACGACCGCGCTGAGCTTTTCCTCCTCGCCGAAGGCACAACGCCTGCCGGCGAGGCCTTCGCTGGCCACGTCATCTCTGATCTCGGCCAGACGTTCGCTTCCCTCGATATGAGCCTCACAGGCTCCCTCGGTCGGCTCTTCCTCGAAGCGGAGAGAAACCTCAAAGACTGGAACCGCAAGAGCATCGTCCAGCATCGCGTGTCGATCGGCCTTTCAGCGTTCGGTCGCCGCGGTGAGCAGGCCGTCATTGCGCAGGCGGGACCAACCGTCGCTTTCCACCTCCACAACGGCGAAATCAGCGAGTACTCCACAGAGGGTGAGCACGCCAGGCCAATTGGTGTCGCCCCCGTTCAACCTCAACTCACTCGGATTGCCTTCGATGAGGGCGACCGCCTGCTGCTCCTTTCGAGCTACGCCATCCGCTCCCTCGATAGCGAACTCATAGCGGGAATCCTCGCCCTCCCCGTCGAACAGGTCCTTCCCGACCTCTACCGCAGCGTCCAGGACTTGCGGCAGGTAACCGCCATCCTCGTGACTGGCCCGGGCCAGGCGCATCCTGCTCCCCGAAGAGGAGCCGCCGGAAGACGATGGATATGTCATCGGTGCCGATTCCGAAGACCATCCCGAGGCCGACGGTAACTTCCAGCCCAGCCTCTTCATTGAGGACAAATCCGAATCCGCGGTTACGAGCGCCCGTGCCCAGCTGATGGACGATCACCCCGCGGCGCAGCATGGACGGCCCGGTGCCGATGATTGCAATGGAAGCGCCGACGCCGCTCCTCCGGGCATCCGGCGAATCTGCCACTTCCATCAACCGCCTGGCTGCCGAAGGTGCCGCGCGCGCCGCTCGGTCCAGCGCCGCCGTCGCAACGATCGAAGCTGAAGCCAGCCAGTTCGAAGCAACCCCAGGTCGCCCCACCTGGCAATCGACTCCGCCCGCGTCCACTCCGGCTGCGCCCATTGCGGACCTACATCTTTTGATTCCGCGCCCGAGCCGCTCGATCCGAAGTCGCCACCGCGCAAGGCACGGAGCTTCTCCCGTGGCCTTGTCACCTCCGAAACGCCTCGCACTCGGCCTGAACTGCTCACCGAGGATCTTCCCCTCGTCGCGGAGCTAGCAGCAGGCGAGCGCGCCAGTACTTCCCGTATACACGGCATGCCCGCATACCTGCCGGTGAAGACACGGCCGCCATCTCTGGTGGCCCGCCGCTGGTCCGCCCGCGCGACAACATGGGGGGCCGCTGGAAGGGTGGCGGTTCCATCGGCAAACGCACCATGATCGGCGGCCAGCTGCCGCCCGTGTGGATGGTCATTGCCGGTGGCCTTGTGCTGCTCCTCGTCATCGCTGGCTTCGCGACTGTCCCGCAATTGCTTAAGGGCGACGACGGCGAGCAGACGGCCGTCCTCATGCAGACTGCGCAACAGAAAATCCTTGAGTCCAGCAACAAGACTGACCCGGCCGAAAAGCGCGACCTGCTCACGGAGGCCCAGGCGATGCTCCTCGAAATTCGCGATAGAGGGACCTCGCCGGAAACCGAACAACTCATCAGCCAGGTCTCCGGCGTGCTCTCCCAGATGGACAACATCCAGGAACCCGCCAGCGTCGAGACGCTCGCCTCGCTCGAACAGTTCGGTACGAAGGCGGTGGCCGTCGCCCGAATGGCAGTGGTCGGCGACGCAGCCTACGTCCTCGATGTCAATTCCTCGCAGGTTGTAACTCGTGCCCTTCGCCGGCGCCGAACCCAGGGTCGTGTTCCAGGAGAGCAAAGAGGACAAGCATGCGAAACCAGTCGCGATTGCCGAATTAGGCCAGTCTCCAACCGGTGGTCCGGCGCTACTCATCGCCGACGCCTCCAACAAGCTCTGGGCGTATTCCGAAGCGAACGGCCTGCGTTCCATGTCGTTCGCCGCGCCGGACAACCTCGTAATAAACGACATCACCACGGCGGGGCCGGACCTGTTCGTGCTCGATGCCGGGCAGTCCACCATCTTCCGGTTCGTTCTCGGACGCGTCGGCTTCTCCGATCCGCCGCTGGTTGCCGTGAAGAGCGACGAACTCAGCGCCGCCCGCCGCATCATGGTCGACGGTGACTACATCACGTCCGATGCCGATGGCGCCGTCCATCGCTTTATCGCCGACCCGCAGACTGCTATCACGTTCTCCGAGGCCGGCATCGACCGCCACCTCGTTTCGCCCGAAACAGCCCAGGTCTTCGAGCCCGGCGGCGAGATTGCCATTCTCGATGCCCCGAATGACCGCATTGTCATCCTCCGGCGCGACGGCGGATTCGATCGCCAGTACCGGCATCCCGATTTCACCAGCGCCAGCGCGTTCGTCATCCGCAACGGCGAAGCCTTCATCTTCAGTGGCTCCCAGCTTCGGCGTGTAATTTTCTAAGATTCGGGCTTTCCCTTCGTAGCAACCCAGTAGGCGGACATGTAATACTAAAGCTGTCGTGACCCAGACAACTCTTACCGAATTGACAGATTTGGGAGCTTCTCAGCAGAAAGCGCTGCAAGCCCCAAGCCGCCACCGCCTCGTGCGCTGGCTCTACATCTCGCTCGGGTCGCTCCTGGTCGGTATCGGCGTTCTCGGCATCTTCCTGCCGCTCCTCCCTTCAACCGTGTTCTTCCTGATGGCAGCCGGTTGCTACGGGAAGAGTTCGCCCGGCGCGTATCGCTGGATGACGACGAACCGCCTCTTCGGAAAGCACTTCCGCGAGTACAAGGAAAACCGAGGCGCCACCATGGGCGCCAAGGTCATGTCGATCGCCTCGCTCTGGATCGGCATCGGCCTCAGCGAAGTCTTCATCGACATCCTCTGGGTCCGCCTCCTCCTCCTCGGCATCGCCCTCGCGGTAACCGCCCACCTCATGTTGCTCAAGACAGTCCGTCACGAAGCTTCACCGGCCGTCAGTTAAGGTCCGGTTGATTCCCTCCTCGACCTCCTCCCACCGAGAGCCTTTTCTGCGCTAGCATTGTGACGCCGGGAACAATCACGCTATGGCCGACCTCAGCATCTACCTCTTCTGGACTGGACTCGTCACGTCGCTGATCGCGTCGGGCCTCTATGTGTCCTACGTGGCGAGCGCCTCGCTCGGCGTGCGCCGCCTGAGCGCCCAGACCGCCGCCGGCACCGTCACCATCAGCGAGTCCACAGGCCTCCCGAACCCCGGCATCGGCCGCCTCGCAACCTCGTTCGCCGCATTCACGGTCCTCTTCCTCGGCGCACAGGTCGCCACCCGCTGGTCGGCCACCGGTCACGCGCCAATCTCGAACCTCTACGAATTCACGGCCGCCTTCGCATTCGGCATCTCCGCCGCCTACCTCGCCTTCGAAACCTACATCGGCAACCGCCGCTTCGGCCTTCTCGCCCTCCCCATCGTCTCCGGGATGCTTGGCATCGCCACGCTCTTCCCGTCCGACATCATCCCGCTCATCCCGGCCCTTCAGAACGGCCCACTTCTCACCATCCATGTCAGCGTCATGATGATGTCCTACGCGGTCCTGACCGTCGCCTTCTGCGGAGCAGCCGTCTACCTCGTTCAGGGCGGCGAAGACAAGCGCCGATTCGCTTCGCTCCCCAGCGCCCAGGCCGCCGGAGACCTCGCCCACAAGGCCGTCATGGTCGGCTTCCCGATGCTCGCCCTCGGCATCGCCCTTGGCGCGTGGTGGGCCAACAGCGCCTGGGGCCGCTACTGGGGCTGGGACCCGAAGGAAACCAGCGCCCTCGTCACCTGGCTCAGCATGGCCGCCTACTTCCACGCCCGCGCCGGCACCGGCTCCGTCGCCGGCGCACCCGGCATCCGCAAAGTCGTCCCAGAACGCATCCGCCGCGGCTGGCGCCCTGACCCCATGTGGTGGCTCATCGTCATGTGGGGCCTCGTCATGTTCACCTACTTCGCGGTCAACCTCTGGGTCAGCGGCCTCCACAGCTACGCCGGCGTCTAACAATCCCACGACAGCACGCACTCAGAGGGAACTTTCCGGAGAGCTAATTCGTTCTCCCAATGTGAAGTCTCGCATTCTGGCCGTTCTTGGCGCCGGTGGCGTGCTCCTCGCGGTGGGCGCGCTCGCCATCTGGAAATACGATCCCGGTGGACCCGAACTCGTCGCGTCCCCGGTGCAGACCCCGACAGCGGTGGCTTCGGCAGCGACCCCCTCAGCTCAGCCGGGGCAGTGCCCCGTCGATCCCGCCATCTGCGACTTCTCTACCGAGGTCGAACGCGTCTACCGCGAAGGCGACCTCCGCGCTCTCATGTCGCCAAAGAGCACGTATTACCCGGAAGTCGGCGTCCTTCGCGCCGCCAGCATCGCCCTCGGCGGCCCCCTGAAGCCTCGCGTCATCGCCATCGGCTGCCCCATCGATCCGTCCGTCCCCGAGTGCTCGGATGCGTTTTCCCTCGTCCTCACCTCCTACCCGGCGGACGACCAGCAGGCGCGCGACCATCGCGTCCTCCTCGGCTTCCTCCGCGACGGCAATACCTGCCCATCGTGACCATCAACAAGCTCGTAGGCGGCGTCGATGCGATCGCGACCGAATGGACGAGACGTTGCGACTGCCAGATGTCCGGCCGGCCCCAGGAACAGCCCTGCCAGGGCACCCACTTCCACAATTACGTCACCGGCCCCGCCCTCGCCCGCGATCCAACGCCCGCCCCCGCCCCAACACCATCGTCTGATCCTCTCGCCGGCGTCCAAATCGTAGACCTCCAGCCCGGCACCCAGGCCACCATCGGCTACGACACCGTCGTCTACTACTCCACCGGATGCGCCCAATGCGGACGGCCCCGCATCCCCAACCTCTTCCGGTTATACCGCGACTCGGCGGGACAACTGATCACAGACGACCTCTTCGGCCCCCTCCTCGCGAAGGCTGGAGGCTATCCCAATTCTGTCGCCGCGGATTGGGACTACGGACATCTCCTCGTGCAGGTCTGTGCGACCGGCTACTGCGGCGGCGAAGGCGACCCCTCCCCCGACGCCACCATCCGCCTCTTTCGTTCGCGCGACGGCGGCGTCACGTTCACAGAGGAACCAGCCACCGGTTTCCCCATTGAATCCTCGCTGATCGGCTTCGTTGGCGACGAAGCGATTGTCTCGGGTTAGCGAACGTCGCGGCACCGAGTACAGCCAACGCTACTTCCTCTATCCCTCCAACACTCCGCTGACACCGCCGCCAGGCATCGGCAGTGCATCGCCATTCCCGGACCACGATGGCACCATCGGCTGGCTCGACTACGGCCCCACGACCGGCTACTACGACAACTCGGGCAAGCTGCTGATCCCGACGTCACCATCGCGGAAGGCTCGTCAACGCGCCGACACTTCCCGGTGGTGGATGGCTCGCGCACTGGGCAGGAGAGTCGACGCCGGGAGAGGTGTACGGCCTGTACGACGGCACGCGGCACCTTGGTCGCAGCCTTGCGCAGCCCCAGCTTCGCCGACCTACGCGGCAGCCAGCTCCCCACCGGGCTTCTCGTCGGCAACGTCCAGCTTGAATCACCCTTCGGCTTCGGCGTCGATGGCCACTCTGACGCCTGCAAGGAAACCCAGCCCATCTACGCCGCCCTGGTGAACTGGAACACCGGCACCATCCACCCCATCATCGAACTCGGTGACTGTTCCAACGGTGGGCACAAGTTCGTCAACGCCATCGTCGCCCGCCCCACCGTCCGCGTGAACACCGGCGCTGACTGCCTCAACCTCCGCGCCGAACCCACCACCACCAGCCCCACCCTCGGCTGCTTCGCCGACGGCGTCCTCCTCCCGCGCCAGCTCGACGGCGCACCGCCGCCCGTCCCCGGCTGGCTCCCCGTCCTCTCCCCCGACTTCCAGACAACCGGCTGGGTCGCTGAAGCAGTTCGTCACCCGCTGAGCCACCTCCCGAACCCCCTAGCGCAACACTCGGCGTACAATGTCCTTCGTGGATGGATTTACCGTTAACGAAGTCAGCGGCCTTCGTTCCCCTGTTGTCATCATGGCCTTCACCGGCTGGAGCGATACCGGCACGGTCACGACTGACCTGACCACCCGGCTCATCGAGGCGTACGACGCTGAGCGCTTCCTCACCGTCGACCCCGAGGACTACTACGTCTTCACCGATACCCGGCCCCACGTGCGCATCGAAGAGGGCAACATTCGCAAGCTCGATTGGCCCGAAAACGAGGGCTACACCGCGCGCCTCCCCGACAACGACCACGACCTCGTGATCGTCCGTGGCGTCGAGCCGAACCTCCGCTGGCGGACCTTCTCCGAGCGCCTCTCCGAAGCCGTCTGGAAGTTCCAGCCGTCGCTCGTCTGCACGCTGGTGGCCCGGCCCGCCGCCACGCCCCACACCCGCCCGGTGCCCGTAACCGGCTCCTCCGCCGACCCGCACCTCGCGACGAAGTTCGGCCTCGGCCGGTCGCTCTACCAGGGCCCGACCGGCATCCTCGGCGTGCTCCACGATTCGCTACGCCGCCGCGGCGCCGACCTCATCAGCCTCGCCGCCGGCGTCCCCCACTACCTGAACGTCGAAGAGAACCCCGCCGCCACCATGGCCCTGCTCAAGGCCCTCGAACCCGTCATCGGCGTCGCCCCGCCCCTCGGCGACCTCGAAGACGAAATCGTCCGCTTCCGGTCGCGCGTCGAAGAGGCCTCCAGCGGCGACGGACAGATCGCCGAATACGTCCGCACCCTCGAAGAGCACTTCGGCGAAGCCGCCGAGGAAGCCAACGACGAGCCCCAAGAAGATCTTACCATCCGCCGACGACATCCTCCGCGACGTCGAGGACTTCCTCCGCGGCAGCAACGACACGTAATCCACTGGAGGTCCCCAATGGGCATCTCGACACTTCTCTACAAACTCGCTTCCCCCTACGACGCCTACGTCTCGCACGTCTCGGGATTGGATACCGCCATCGGGCGAATTCGCTACATGAGCACCCGCGCGCTCGGCTACGAAGCCGGCCTCCAGAGCTCCGTCCGAATCGTCCCCGGCGGCACGCCCGCCGATGAGCGCGTCGAATCCTTCCGCAAGAAGCTCGGCGAAGCCGCCGATGAGATGTCCGACGAGCAGTTCGAAGACTTCGTTTCGCACCTGGGCGGAGGCACCGTCGCCAACGTCGAAGCCGACCGCGCGCGCATGGTGGCGAACATGTCGCGCACCACCCGCGGCATCTCCGAGTACTTCGAAATCGCCGGCAAAGAACTGGCCACCCTCGAGGCCCGCGGATACAACCCCAACCGCCCCGACGTCGCCCGCCAGCTCCGCGAAAACAAGCTCCCCATGCACACCACCGCCGAATACAAGAAGATCCTCCACGACCTCGGCAGGTCCGTCGGCATCCACACCAACTGATTTCGGATTTCGGATTGTGGATTTCGGATTGACGACGCCCCAACGACTTAAGACTTAAGACCTACGACTCATGACTAACGACCGCGAAGCCAACTCCCGCCTCGTCTACTCCACCGACGGCGGCCGCGTGAAACTCCCGCCCGCCGGCCTCACCAACCGCCGCCGTCCGTCGCAATCCAACATCCAACATCCAAATCCAAACAGCCGTCCCGCAGGACGGAGTCGTCCGGGTGCCCGCGACAAGAAGGGCCGCGGCGGCAAGACCGCCACCACCATCACCGGCCTCCCCGGCACCGAAACCGAACTCGACGCCCTCCTGAAAGCCCTCAAGCAACACTGCGCCACCGGCGGCACCCGCGAAGACCGCACCCTCATCCTCCAGGGCGACCAGCGCGAAAAACTCCTCGCCCGCCTCACCACCCTCGGCCACAAAGCCAAGCTCGCCGGCGGCTGAGACCGGTTCGTTGGGCTACTCGCTGCGAAATTATTTTTTCGAGTCCTTGAACCAGTCCGAAGTAGTCTCCCAGATTCGAAACCGAGACTGCTTCGGTGGTTGGTGAAGTGGTTCCGAAGTGGTCGACAACAGGTAACCAGTGAACCTCTTGTGGACCACATGGGCAGTTCGACGAAGAGCAGCCTGAGCGCGCAAGGATGGTGAACGCGAGCGATGGGCGGAGTCGTGCCATCCGGGCAGGGTGCGGGAGAAGGCGGCGGAGGTGGAAGGGGGCGTTGGCGCTGACCACAAAACCCAAACACGGCGGCGACTAAACTAGCTTGGTGGCGAAGCATCGACCGACCAATCTCCTCCGCGAAGCGAAGAACCCACTTCCGCTACTCGAAGAAACCGAGTGGTTCCGAACCCGCGTCCTCGAGTGGGCAGCCGAAAACGGGCGGGACTTTCCTTGGCGCCACACAGACGACGAGTACCGGATCGTCGTGACCGAGATCCTGCTACAGCAAACGACAGCGTCAGCGGTCGCAAAGCTGTATGAGCCGTTCTACGAACGCTTCCCGCGTTGGCAATCGCTCAACGTATCCACCGATATGGAGCTAGCGGACGCAATAAGGGGCTTGGGCCTGGTGAATCAACGCACGACGCGCCTGAAGCAACTGGCTGCTTGGGTCGCGGGGCACGGTTGGCAATTGCCCAGCACACGCGAGGAACTCGAACTCATTCCCGGAATTGGCCAATACGTCGCAAGCGCGCTGCTGGCGGTTAAGTATGGTCAGCTTGAGCCGCTACTCGACGTAAACATGGCGCGAGTCCTGGAGCGATTCTTCGGCGACCGCGAGCTGGCGGACATTCGGGACGATCCGTGGCTTCAGGCGCTGAGTCGGAGGTCCTGCAGCGGCCGGGAAGCCGGATGGGCCGTGCTAGACCTGGCCTATGTCGCTTGTCGGGCTCGCCGGAGGGAGTGCGTCGCTTGCCCCCTGAACCCGCGCTGTTACAGAGGACTTTAGCCTGGCTCCCGCTGCCCGGTTGCATGTTCGACACTGAAGAATCCCATTCTCACCGTTGTTGGCCCGGCGAGACCGTGGTCCTGAGCGTGTCCCGCCTCAAAATCCTTCCAATTGACGACTTTGCCGCAGGTTACGCACTTTTTATCCGGGCTGGCTCGCCAAATCTTCCTGCGTTCATACTTGATAAATGCTCTCTTGGGGATTTTTCGTCCCCACGACGTCCGTGATGATTGCGAAGAGAATGTCCTCCCGAATCTTTCGATGTTTATCGCTGTTCTTTTGACCCTTAAGGTAGGTTCCTGCGTATGCCAAAACATTACTCTCCGCCTGCTCGATCGAAGGAGTCTTTCCAATAGCCAAGGTATTAATCACGTCGTCTAGTAGTCCCATGAACGAAGAAAGCGTCGACCTCAAGTCCAGATGAAAGCGATTCAGTTGAGGTACGTTCAGCATCCCGCGATGGAAGGCCCCAACAATCGCATAGAGATCTTCTGGGTTGCGACGGAAACTCCACTGCTGAAAATCTGTGAACCCAAAAACCTGCGCCAGCTGGGCAACAATCTTTGAAGCCGGTCTTCCAGCCCGCCGATTATTTTACCAGAATTGTGATCTTCTGGCGGAAAGGAACGATAGAACTGCGACAAATTACGACGAACGTTTTGGGGGCCACTGTGCAGTAGATGTAACAATTCTGAATAGAGCTCTACGTCTCGCATTCTTCGCAGCGCGGACGCGTCAAGAAATCCCCATGCTTCTAACGGGGTACTCGAAAAGCCGGTCCACGGCTTCTCGGCAAGATTCTTGCAAGAATCGAGCACAGCGTAGCCCGAAAAAACTGCATTGCGAATCTCCTGATCCACGAGTCGATAGACGGTGGAGTTCATTCGCTCGAACGCCTGTTGTGCGTCGCTGATACTTCCTTGTCGGTCCACCATTGGAATACGTAGGAATCAAACCGTTCGTGAAAGCGCTTGGACAGTCTTTCTATAGGAAGGGGCCTTCGGCCGTAGCAGTGATCGCCTCTTTGAGAACGAGTTCCTGAATCGTTCCGTAGATCGCCATACGCCGTAAGTCGTTTGGTGCCAGGCCGAAATTCCCTGAGTAGAATTCATTGATAGCGGAAACTCGTTGCTTGCCGTCGATTCCGCAATCAGAGCATCGCCGTTAGAATTTGCCGTCTTAACTGTGTCAAGGGCTCACCATCGGAAATGGAGAATGATGCTTTCCACCAGGGCGATTTTGTTTTTTTCGGACCAGACTCCTTTGCGCTGATAAGGCGGCGAGGGGTTAAGTCTTTTCTGGCGGACAGCCTGACGGATCCGCGAACATATCCATGGCTGCGTACTGAAGTCCCTCAGCATTGGGTGTGTCACGTCGACGTGCTCCGCTACTGCACGAGAGATTGCCTTTGCAAAAAGTGGGGGCACGGCATTTCCAACCTGAGTGTATTGCGGAACTTCATGCCTGCGATTTAAGCCGCCCGTCGTTGCCTTAGACCGGAATTCGAAGAGGTTGGGGAACGATTGGAGTCTCGCCATCTCCCGTCCCGAAGTGTTCGGCAGTTCATGGGGTGCACGAGTCTCTGGTAACGACATCACTGTGGGGGCCGGTTTCGACGGGGCCAGAGCTCGTTGGCTATGTTTTTTGCTTTTAAGCGACTCGGCGAGCGAGTCGAGGGCTGTACGGTCTTTGGCGAGCTCTTCCCCCGCGGGCCAACACGCTGGAAATTCGAGCTCGCACCAGCGCCAACGACCGTTGATCTCGTTGGTAATTTCGACCGTCTGTTTCACAGGTGTTGAGGTATTGCGACAGCCGGAATCGAGATGTTACTTTTTCACTGTGTTGTCGAAGTTCTGATTCAGGGCAATGGTCGGGCACCGAGCTTCTCGCGCGGCCGGCGGCAGCCACGACTTGTCGAAGCGCATAGTCGCCGCATATTGCCCGTCGGGTCGATCGTAGAGCGGGTGGTGGGCGGGTACCAAATATCCGTGATCATTTAGGTCCCACAGGGCTTCGGTAACTGAAAGCCGGACGGCCCTAGATTCCAGCAACGGCACACGCGCCGCAGCCCCAATTCCGACTCCCAGAAGAAACGTCCGCGGCCGATGCTCGGCACCCCAACACTCTGGGCGAGTTCACGGAAACCGAAAGACAATGTATCCGGGGTCGACTTCAACGAGTACCGCCGCAAGGTTTTGCAGGGGGCCAGACGCCTTCACGTTGAAGCGATATTCCTAGTCCCGGGACCTTCTCCATAACGAACACTTTCGGTTGGAGAATGACGACTGCTCGCAGGAGATTCCCAAACCAGGTCTCTGCGAGGTCTGCCGGATTCCTTTTGCCCGCGTGGAGAAGCCCTGGACAGGGCGGGCCGCCGACTAAGACATCGACGCCCCGGGACTTTAGGTGCGCGACGGCGAATGATTCGTCGAGCACATCGCTCACGGTAGCTACGGCGAGACCGGCTAGCACCTGCTCGCGGATTGGCGCGTTTTTAAACCGCTTGAATTCGTCGAGTTCTCTGTCCAGGCTTTCCACCTAGTTGTGAAAGTACGTCTCACTCGCCATCGGCGACTTCTCGACTACAGTTGGTTCTGGATTCCCCTGACGGAATCCGCGAGATCGTCCCCCGCAGCCTCCGAGCAATTCCACAACTGTCGGTGCCCGCCCTGTGACCATGCGTCGATTCGGCGCGTCCGGTCGCCGAGAGAATCACACCGCTGACATTCAGGTATACTCCGCCCATGCAAGCGAACAAGCACTCATGAGACCTCTGCAAAACGCATCCTTCTTGAAACGATGCGCCAGTTGCCGGCATGCGGCACGATCAGGCCCGGTCTCAGAAACAAAGCGGTTGAAGAAGCGGCAGAGTTCCGCTCGCCCTTCCGGCCTGCCACTAACCATTCACTTGGTCCCTTTATTTCGCGACCTCATTCTTGACTGTGTAGCCGTTGAGGCAGCCGCAGTCGGGCAACAGAAACTCGACCAGAAGTCCCGTTTAACTTAAGGGACTGCCCTCAACCCCTTCCACCTCCGGCCTCCCGTCCCCCAACCTCACCCCATGGCCGCGCTCCTCATCGCCCTCGCCCTCGCACCTTTTCTGCCGCCCTCCTCCACGCCGCTGCCACTCATTGCTCATCGCTCATCGCTCATGGCTCATCTCTCCTTCCTCTCAATCGCGACACGATCTGTCAGTACACTCGAATCTAAACGCACAGGTAGACCTGAATCTAAAACAACCAAAATCTCGCACGAAAAAGTTCAGCGCCCCGCCGCCAGCTCTCCCCTTCGAAACAACCGCTTCTGCGTCGTCGTCAACGCAACGCACAACGCAGAACGCCAACGCGATCAACGCAACAAACACGCAGTACGCACAGGAATTCGATTTCTCCTCGCCTCCCGGTACCCCTCATCGCTCATTGCTCATCGCTCTCTTTCCTCTTTGCTCTTTCGTCTTTCCTCTCCTCCTCGCGTATGCTTCGCCCCACACAAACTAAACCGGGGGCCACACCCACATGCGTTACACCTACGAACCTGAAGTCGAAGCGTTCCGAGACGAGGTTCGCCAGTTCATCAAGGACAACCTCCCGCCCGAAGAAGTGCGCCTCCAGCGCGGCTACGAAGGCGGCTTCAAGACCAACCAGGAAGAGTACGACTACACGATGGGCTTCCAGAAGAAGCTCTCGGAAAAGGGCTGGCTCGCCATGGCCTGGCCCAAGGAGTACGGCGGCAGCGGCGCCAGCCACATGCGCCAGCTCGTCTACAACGAAGAGATGGCCTACAACCAGGCACCCGCCGGCAACATGGGAATCGCATGGGTCGGCCCCAGCCTCATGCTCTACGGCACCGAAGAGCAGAAGGCGAAGTTCATCCCCCGCATCACCGGCGCCGATGACTGGTGGTGCACCCTCTACTCCGAACCCGGCGCAGGCTCCGACCTCGCCGCCCTCCAGACTCGTGCCACCCGCGATGGCGACGAATACGTCATCAACGGCCAGAAGATCTGGACCTCCGGCGGGCACCTCGCCGACTGGGGTTGGATTGCCGCTCGCACCGACCCGGACGCCCCGAAGCACAAGGGCATCACCATGTTCATGATGGACATGAAGTCCCCCGGCGTGACCGTCCGCCCGCTGATCAACATGAGCGACCGCCACGGCTTCAACGAGGTCTTCTTCGAAGATGTGCGCGTCCCGGCCTCGCAGGTCGTCGGCGAAGTCAACCGCGGCTGGTACCACATGGCCGTCGCCCTCGACTTCGAACGCAGTGGCATCGCCGCCTATGCCGGTGGCCGACGCAGCGTCGAACGGCTGGGCAAGGTCGCGAAGGAACACCCGGAACTCATCGCAAACCGCCCCTCGATTCGCATGGAACTCGCCGACCGCTCGATTGAAGTGAACGTCGGCACGATCCTCGCCTACCGCGTCGCCACGATGCAGGCGAAGGGGATGGTCCCGAACCACGAAGCCTCGGCCTCGAAGCTGTTCGGTAGCGAAATGGGGCAGCGCATCTCGCTCACCGGCATGCACCTGCTCGGCACCCTCGGCCAGCTCCGCGATGGCACGCCGCACCAGATCATCGACCAGGCGACCGGCTACCTCAGCTCTGTCAGCGGGACCATCGCCGCCGGCACCAGCGAAATCCAGCGCGGCATCATCGCCACCCGCGGTCTCGGCCTGCCGAGGGGATAGCCCCTCGGGTCGTAAGTCGTTGGTCGTAAGTCGTCAGCGGCCACGCCGCGATTCGGGGCTTACGACTTACGACTGACGACCAAGGACTGCCGGAGGAGACCAATGACTATCCGTGTCGGCATTAGCCTTGCCAGCGCCCATCGCGTGCGCGACCCCCGCGAGGGCGCGCGCTGGATGATCGAACGAACCGTCGCCGCCCGCGAAGCGGGCCTCGACTCCCTCTTCGTCGGCGACCACCACTCGACGGGCGGCACCTACTACCAGAACGTCCCCATCCTCGGCCGCCTCATCGCCGAGTGGGGCGATGCGCCCGTGGGCTGCCTCTTCCTCTTGCCGCTCTGGAACCCGGTGCTGCTCGCCGAACAGGTCGGCACGCTCGCTTCCGTGGCCGAGGGGCCGTTCATCATCCAGACAGGCCTCGGCGACGACCGCCGCCAGTTCGAAGCCATGGGCGCAAACATCAAGCACCGCCCGTCGGCCTTCGAAGAGTCGCTCGACTGCGTGAAGCGCCTCCTCGCCGGCGAGACGGTCTCCAGCGAGGGCCGCTTCACCTTCACCGATGCGCGCGTCTCGCCGCTCCCGGCAGAGCCGGTGGAATGGTGGCTCGGCGGCAGCGCCCGCGTCTCCATCGAACGGGCCGCCAAGCTCGGCGATGGCTGGCTCGGCGCACCATCGTCCACACCCGAACGTGCGGCCAAGGAGATCGCGACCTACACCCAGGCCTGCGATGCGCTCGGCAAGCCGCCGGGCGTCGTCGCCCTCCGCCGCGACGTCTACGTCGGCGAGAACGCCGCCGAAGCGCGCGCCCTCGCCGAGCCAATCGTCGATGCGGGCTACCGCGGCTTCGACCCCTCGGCGCCCATCTACGGCTCGGTCGACGAAGTGGCGGCCAAGTTCCGCGCGTTCGCCGAACAGGGCTACACCGACATCATCGTCCGCCACCTCACCGACGATCAGGAGAAGGTGCTCGGCTCCCTCGAGCGGATGAAGGAAGTGCGACAGGCCCTCGGCTAACCGCCAGTCGCACGTCGTACGTCTTCTGCCAACGACCTATGACTGACGACTAACGACCGGGGGGTTACCCTGCGCACATGACTGATCGCATCTCCTGGTTCCCCATCGCTGACCGCGAGACCTGCGCGCCCGAGACGCGCGCGCTGTTCGAGCAGCTCGAAGAGAAGCTCGGCTTCACGCCGAACGTGTTCCGCGCGTTCGCCTGGCGCGAGACCCGGATGAACAAGTGGCGCGCCCACTTCGAGGACCTGATGACGCCCACGGACGGCCTCGGCAAGGTCGAGCGCGAGATGATCTCGGTGGTCGTCTCGATGCAGAACCAGTGCCTCTACTGCCTCACGAGCCACGGCTTCGCGCTCCGCGCTCTCCTGAAGGACCCGGTGAAGGGCGACCGCATCGTCCTCGACTACCGCCGTGCGGGCCTCAGCGAGAAGCACATGGCGATGCTGGACTTCGCGGTGAAGCTCACGCTCGATCCGGTCACGGTCAGCGAAGAGGACATCGACGACCTGCGGGCCATCGGCTTCAGCGACGAGGACACCTGGGACATCATCGAGGTGACCGCCATGTTCAACTACACGAACCGCCTCATGAGCGGCGCAGGCGTGATGCCGAATGTCGAGTACCACGGGATGGCTCGCTAAGCACTAGAATCCCGCCATGACAGCACCATTCAAGACCGGCGTCTTCTTCCTCCCTTCGATCGGTTCGCGGGCAGCGATGGAACGGGGGATGGCTGGCCGCGACCCGCAGCTGTACCAGGAGATGCTGGCCGACATCGGGGCGCTCGCGGTCGCCGCCGACGACATGGGCTACGACGCGATCGCCTTCACCGAGCACCACTTCCACATCGAAGGCTTCGAGATCTCGAACAACCCGGTGCTGCTCGACACCTTCGTCGCGATGCAGACGAAGCGCATCCGCGTGGGCCAGCTGGGCATCGTGCTGCCGGCCAGTTCGCCGCTCCGCGTCGCCGAAGACATCGCGATGCTCGACCACATGAGCGGTGGGCGCGCGTTCGCCGGCTTCGCTCGCGGCTACCAGCGCCGCTGGGTCGATACGCTCGCGCAGCAGTACCACTCGGTGCACGCGGCCCCCTCGAAGGAGCGCGACGCCGAAGTCGACCGCGTGAACCGGGCGGCCTTCGAGGAGTTCTTCCAGATTGTGAAGCTGGCGTGGACGCAGGACACGTTCCGCTACGAGGGCAAGTTCTGGCAGGTCCCGCCGCCTGACATCCCATGGGACCTTGAGGCGACCCGGCGCATGGGCCGCGGCATCGAGAACGGCATCGTCCGGGAACTCGGCGTGGTGCCAAAGCCACTGCAGGACCCGCACCCGCCGATCATGCAGCCGTTCAGCTTCAGCGAACCGACCATTCGCTGGTGCGCGCGCAACTCGGTGCAACCAATCCTCGCCCCGGTGAACGGCCCGCTCGAGGAGTTCCTGTTCGGCGTGTACCACGAGGAGGCGAACGCCGCCGGCCGTGGTCTCGCGCCGGGCGAGGGCATCGGCGTCCTGCGGGATGTGGTCATCGCCGACACCGACGAGGAAGCATGGGCGCTCTGGCGACAGTCGGGGTCGTTCGTCGGTGCGGCATGGTTCGCGCCGTTCGGCTTCGGTGGAGCGGTCCCGCTGCCGGGCGAGGACCCGCGCGCGGTGACGCCTGAAGTGATGCACGAGCGCGGGCTTATGTGGGTCGGCAGCCCCGCCACCGTCCGCGAGCAGATCCGGAAGACGCTCGATCGCCTGCCGCTGAAGTACGTGATGGCATGGCAGTACAACGGCCTGATGCCACGCGAAGCGATCCGGAAGTCGATGGAGTACTACGCCGACATCGTCGAGTCGCTCTAGCGTCTCCGGGGCCGGAACTCTGCGCCAACCCTCCGTATACTCCGGCCTACATGAACGAAAGCCGCTATAGCGACTGGCCAGAGGACTACGCCAACAAACTCGTCGATCCAGCCCGCGCCGCCGAGCTCGTCCGGCCCGGCGACACCGTCGTCATTCCAATCGGAGCGATCACCCCCAACCTCGCCCAGGCCCTCTGGGAGCGGCGAGACGAACTGAGCGACATCGATGTCCTCACGTGCGCGCCGTTTGTCGATCCCGGCTGGTTCGAACCGGGCCATCCCACCTTCAACATGCACGTCGAGCTGTTCAACACGGTTGTTGGGCGGTCATCGATGAACGCCGGGCGCACTGACTTCGTCTCCATGCCCTTCAGCCGACGGTTCAAGGCAGAGGACGAACGTGGCGGGGGCCAGTACAAGTGCGACGTCGCGATGGTCTCGGTTTCGCCGCCAGACCGATTCGGGTTTTGCAGCTTCGGCACGAGCCTCTGGAACAAGCTGAGCTACTGCCGGCGTGCCCGTACCGTCCTCGCGGAAGTGTTCCCGGGCTATCCCCGCACAGGTGGGACGAATCAGATCCACGTCTCGGAGATCGATGCGTTCGTCGACGGGGGCGATGCGATACCACCGCGCCCTGGCATGCGCGAAATCCAACCTTTCCCGAAGCCGGTAGCGGGCTTCGTCAACGAGCTCGTGAAGAACGGCGACACGATCCAGATCGGGACCGGGATGACCACCCTGCAGCTCGCGGTGAACGGCGCATTCGATGGGAAGGTCGACCTCGGGGTACACAGCGAGGTCTCGACTCCCGGCCTGAACGACCTGGTCTATCGGGGCGTGATCAACGGGTCTCGCAAGAAGATCCACCCCGGGAGGTTCGTCGCGACCGCGCTGACAGCTTCGACTGCCGAGGAGATGGAATTCATCCACGAGAACCCCGTTTACGAGGTGTACGAGGTCCACTACACGAACGACATTGGGGTGATCGCCGCTCACGAGAACATGGTGGCTATCAACAACGCGATGAGCATCGATCTCACCGGACAAGTCGCAGCCGAGTCCATTGGGCACGAGATGTGGAGTGGACCCGGCGGCCAGGTGGAGTACGTGATCGGTGCGATGCTCTCGGAAGGCGGACGCAGCATCACCTGTTTGCCGGCGAGTTCGCGCGGCGGAACCATCTCCCGTGTGGTCGCCGAACACCCGCCCGGGACGGTCATCACCGTGCCGCGCCAGTTCGTGGACTACGTGGTGACGGAGTTCGGAATCGCGAGCCTGTTCGGGAAGAGCGACAGGGAGCGGGCGCGCGAGCTCATCAACGTTGCGCACCCGGACCACCGCGAGGACTTGCGTCTCGCCGCTCGGCGACTCGGTATCTAGCTGACCGGCGTCCCGGCCTGCTTTGTGAAGTCGGCCGGGCGCTTCCCCAGGAAGGCGTCAATCGCTTCCTTGTGCTCCCACGAGCGGTAGGCTTCGGCGAGGGCCTCGCCTTCGCTTTGCATGACCGCTGCGATGTCGGTTTGGGACGCGTTTTGAAGCAGGAGCTTGCGGATCTTGGTCATCGCGAAGGCTGACTGACCCGAGAGCTGTTCACCGACCTCGACCGCCCGGTTCACCAGGTCGTTGGCTGCGACCACTTCGGAAACGAGGCCGGCCTCGCGCGCTTCGGCGGCGGGGATGAGTCGCCCGGTGAGGCACCACTCCAGTGCTCGCGCGCTGCCCACCATCTGGGGCAGGAGCGCCGAGCTGGCGAGTTCCGGGACGAGGCCCATCTTCACGAAGAACATCCCGAAGCGGGCGTGCTCACTGGCGATGCGGATGTCCATTGGTAGGACCTGCGTCACCCCGATGCCAACGGCCGCACCGTTGACGGCGGCAATCGTCGGCTTGGGGAAGTTCTGCAGAAACGAGACCCAGTTGCCCGAGTTGGCAGTTGCCGTGTTCTCGGGCTGGTCGGCCTCGCGGGCCTCTACGTTGGTCTTGAATACGGCGTCGATATCCGCGCCCGCGCAGAACGCCCGACCTGCACCCGTGACGACGACCGCGCCGGTCGAGTTGTCCGCGGCCGCGGCCTCCATCGCCGAGCGGAGCTCCACCATCATGTTGGGGGTCCACGCGTTGAGTTTTTCGGGGCGGTTGAGCGTGAGGACGGCGACGCGGCCGCGCTGTTCCTGGAGGATCGTCTCGTAGGCCATGGCTGATGCTCCGGCGCAAAGGTGCGCGAAGAATAGGAGAGGGAGAGAAAAGAGGAAAGAGGAAAGAGGAAAGAGCAATTAGCGATGAGCGATGAGCGATGAGGTTCGGCTGGCTCTGGCGTCGAGCAAGGAGGAGTGCCACGGAAATCGAATTTCTGCGTGCACTGCGTGTTTGTTGCATTGGGCGCGTTGACGTTGTGCGTTGTGCGTTGCGTTGACGACGACGCAAGGGCTGTTGGTTCGAGGCGCAGGTTTGGGGCGGGGCAGTGCAATTTTTTAGTGCGGAAATTGGTTGATTTAGATTCAGGTATGTGGGTGCGTTTAGATTCAGGTGTACTGACAGATCGTGTCGGGATTGAGAGGAGAGAGGAAAGAGGAAAGAGGAAAGAGGAAAGAGTCGGGGGCGATGAGCAACGAGCGATGAGCAATGAGGTGCGACTGGCTTAGGTGGCGACGTTGCGGCGTGCGAGGCCATGGGGTGAGGTTGGAGGAGTAGGCGCGGAGGTGGAAGGGGCGGACGGCAGGGGGTGTCTTTAGGTGGCGCTCCCTAACCGGTAGCAACACTTAACGGCTCGGCGTAGTCTTCTGGGCACATCGATATCCTCGGAGCAACTCCATGGCGAACATTCATTTCGGCGTCACCATCCCCCAGATCAAGCGCACCTGGGAGGAAGCGAAATCCAATTCGCTCGAGTTCGAAGCCATGGGCTACGACTCCTTGTGGGTCTGTGACCATCTCTACGGGCCGCAGTCGCCGCAGATCCCGATTCTTGAGGCATGGTCCCTGATCGCTGCGGTCGCGGCTGTGACGAGCAAGGTGGAGATCGGCACGCTGGTGACGCCTGCGGGCATGCGGAACCCGGCCCAGCTCGGGAAGGTCATCGCGACCATCGACAACATTGCCGAGGGCCGAATCATTCCGGGTCTTGGAGCGGGCTGGATGCCACGCGAGTTCACCGACTTCGATGTCCCCTTCCTCGATACTGGCGCACGCCTCGTCCAGCTTCGCGAAACAGTCGAGCTGCTGAAGCGCATGTGGACCGAACCTTCGGTCACCTACCAAGGGAAGTACGTGAAGGCCGAAAACGTCGTCTGCGAGCCGAAGCCTGTTCGCATGCCCCCGCTGCTGATCGGCGGCTCGGGCGAGAAGGTCACGCTCAAGATTGCGGCCGAACACGCCAACATCTGGAACCACCAGGCCGCTCGCCAATCGCAGTTGCCAGAGAAGATCGAAGTGCTGAAGCAGCGCTGCGTCGATGTGGGCCGCGACTTCTCAGAGATCACCATCAGCCAGCAGTGCCTGGTCACGATCGCCCCGGATGAGGCGAGTGCTGGGCCGATGGTCGACACCGCTAAGAAGATCTTCGGTGGTCACATGGGCGACCCGACCGGCCCGCTGGCGATTGCCGGGAGCCCGCAGCGGGTGAAGGAGCAGATCCAGAAGCACATCGACCTGGGCTGCACGATGTTCCTGATGGAGTTCTTCGGACGCGACACCCGCGAGCCGGCGCAGCTCTTCGCGGAGACGGTGCTTCCGCACTTCAAGTAGTGCCGGCGTGGTGATTTGCCGCCCAATGGGTACAATCGCCGCACTATGGAACTAAATGGAAAAGTAGCCCTCGTCACGGGCGCGTCTCGCGGTATCGGTGAGTACGTGGCCCTCGAACTCGCACGCGCAGGCTGCGCGGTCGCCGTTTGCGCGCGCACCGAAGAGGTGAAGGACAAGCGCCTCCCCGGGCACGATCCACTCGGTGGCGCAGGCCATTCGCGATGCTGGCGGCAAGGCCGAAGGCATCTTCATGGACATGCGCGACCCCGAGAGTATCGCTGCCGGCGTGGCGAAGACAGTCGAGAAGTTCGGCCGGCTGGACATCATCGTGAACAATGCCGCAATCCTCGTGCCCGGCACGCTCGAAAGCATCCAGCCGCGCCACATCGACCTTATCTGGCAGGTGGACCTTCGCGGCCCGCTGCTCCTCATGCGCGAGGCCATTCCCCACATGCGGAAGAACGGGGAGGGCCACATCATCAATGTGTCGTCGCGCGCCGGAGTATTCCCGGGTCCGGGCCCGTATCCCGGAGGCGCGCAAAGGCGGCGCCTTCTACGGCATGATCAAGTCTGGGCTCGAACGCTTTAGCCAGGGCCTTGCTATGGAACTCCAGGACGACAAGATCGCGGTCAACGTCCTCAGCCCGCAGGGTCGCATCAAGACACCGGGTAACGTGTTCGCGACGAACGACCCGAATAATCCCGACCTCGACTTCGAGCCGGCGACGGCCATGGCAAAGGGGACGCGCTGGATCTGTGAGCAGGGGCCGAGCTTCACAGGGCACATTCTGTTCGACGAGGATTTGGCGAAAGAGAAGGGGCTGCTGTAGCGAGGGCGGTGTTCACCGCAGGTGTGCAGAGGAGCCTTTGAATCCCAGGCAGGAAAGCGGACTGCTTCTGGCCCCGTCCTTGGTATCTCAACTTCTGACGGATGGCCGCGACTGAAGTAGTCGACGAGATTTACTTGCCCAGTTTATCTGGTGGGCGTTCGACCGCTTTTCGTCCGGTTGCGGAATCGCCGGACTAGTAAGCGTCCTGGCGGTCGGAAATCGAGACTACGTACGCGACATCTCCCACCAGGCGGACGAGAACTCGCCAGTCGCCAACGCGTATCCGCCAATGGTCGCTCCCTGACAATTTCTTGAGGTCTATGCGGCCGCCCTGGCTGAACGTTCGAACCGCGATCATTAGCCGGTTTGCTTGCCTGGTACTTCGAACCGTCAGTAGCTGGAGGTCCTCGACCGCCGAATGTTGCCAGAGAACGTCACGTCTCAACCCGTTTGGGTCCGGATGCGCCGGGCCAGGAAGGCGTCGAATTCGGCAATCCGTTGTTTCTCCGTGGGAGTTAGCGGCTCATCGTCCAGTGGCGCGTCGTGGAGAATCTTGAGCCACGCCTCGTCGCTTATCGGCTCGATCAGGTCGAGTACTTTGCCTGCGGCCTCGTAATCTTCGGCCTCGAAGAGTTGTTCGTATTCGCGGCGAAGTTCGTCTTGCGTCTTCATCGCGTTGAGTTTAACAAAACGGCGAGAGAGTCACCGCAGCCCCGCAAACACAAGAGTCACCATCGCTAACGAACAGAGACCAAGCAAGATTACTTGCGCCGCCAGAATCGCACCCATGAAGCCATGCGGTCGGTCGGTTCGAAGCGAATAGGCGCCGAAGGCCGTCGCCGCCACGAGGATCGGTGCCATCAAAATCGGGTCACGAACCGACAGCGGGGAGGTCAGCAGAGTCAGCCCCAGCGCGAACGGAACGAACCAAGTTGAGGTGCGCGTTAGCCCACGCCGCTCAGTTTCTTCCGTTTGCTGGCCACGTAGTCCACGAGGATGTACTCGCCGAGCTTGTCCGGCGTCGTGTAGAAGACGCGGCCCTTGTTGATGCGTGCGACCTGGTTCACGAACTCCTTCAGGTAGTAGTTGCGGTCCAACATGAAGGTGTTGATCGTGATGTTCTTGGTCGTGCAGCGCTTCACTTCCTTGAGCGTCTCGCGGATGGTGATGGGGCTCGGCGGGTAGGCGAAGTAGCTGCGGCCTTTTTCGAGGTGCGCCGTTGGTTCGCCGTCGGAGATCATGATGATCTGACGCGTGCCCTGCGTGTGCTTGGCGAGCAGCTTCTGGGCGATCATCAGGGCGTGGTGCATGTTCGTGCCGAGGACTGATTCGTCCCAGCGGACGTAGGGCAGTTGGTCCGCCGTCAGTTCTCGTGCGTAGGCGCTGAAGCCGATGATGTAGAGGCTGTCGCGCTGGTATTGCGATGAGATGAGGTTGTTGAGAGCGAGGGCGACTTTCTTCGCCGCCTGGAAACTGCCGCGCAAGGCCATCGACCAGCTCAGGTCGAGCATGATGACGGTTGCGGTCTGGGTAAGCAGCTCAGTGCGCTCGACTTCGAAGTCTTCGGGCTTGAGCTTGATGGGTGTGCCCGGCCCTTCGCGGTGCATCGAGTTCATGATCGTCTTCTGGATGTCCAGGAAGAACGGGTCTCCGAACTCGTACTTCTTCGTGCTGTCGGTGCGTTCGCCGCCGGTGCCCGATTCGCGGACTTCGTGCTTGCCGAAGGAGTCAGCCTTCAGTGACTGGTAGATCTCCACAAGTGCCCGCTGGCCGATCTTGCGGGTGCCGCGCGGGGTTAGTTCGTACTGGTTGCCCTTCTTACGGATGTAGCCCGCATCTTCGAGGACTTCGAGGAACTGCTTGAGCTGGTCTAGCGTCTCCTTGGCCTCGGGGCCGAGGAGCTCTTCGAGCTTGTCCGCGTCGATGTCGTCGATTTCGCCGCCGTACTGGGTGCGTTCGAGCTGGCGTTCGAGCTCGTCGATCGACTGCATCTGGTCCATGAGGTTCATGGCCGATTGGAGGTCGATCTCTTCTTCGCCGCGGAAGGGGTACTGGTTCTTGAGATCCCGCATCGGGTAGAGGTATTCAAGGTTCTGGCCGAGGTCGTTCAGCGACTGCTGTAGCTCCGAGTCGCCGATCTTGTCGCCGAGGAGGTCTTGCAACTGCTGGCGCATGTCGCCCGGGAGCGAATCCAGGAGCGATTGCATCTGGCCCATCTGGTGCTGCATCTGGGCGATGAGCTCTTCGAGCGACTGCGGCGGATTGTCGCCAAAGAGGTCGCCGTACTGGTCCATGAAGTTGTTGAAGTCCGGCTCGTTGCCGGCCATTTTGTCCTGAAGCATCTTGTTCAGGTCTTTGACCATGTCCTTCATGCGCTGGAGGTCTTCCGGCGACATGTTGGCGATCTGGTTGTACATGTCCTTGAAGAAGGTATCCATCATGGCCTTCTTCAGGGATTCGAGGAGTTCGTTGAACTTCTCCTGGGCTTCGTGGTCCATGAACTCGTAGTTCTGGAGTTCCTTGACTTGCCCGGCGACATCCTCGGGGAGCTGATCGAGGAATTGCTTCTTCTTGTTGGCGATGTTGCGGAGCATGTCGGCGAATTCGGATGGCGTTTCGTCGCCGCCGCCCTGCTGTTGGCCACCAGGCTGCTGGCCACCTTCTTGGCCGTCCTGCTGCTGTCCTGGTTGCTGCTGCCCCGATTGCTGGCCCTTCTGGCCACGCTGCTGTGATCCTTGCTGACCCTGCGGCTGCTGGCCGCCTTGCTGACCCTGCGGAGACTGTTGGCCCTGCTCGCCGGGTTCGCCTTGCTCGCCGGATTGAGGCTGTCCAGCCTCATCGAGCCGCCGGTCGAGGGTCGTGTTCTCCATGTTGACGATTTCGTCGAGCTGCCGCTTGAGGTCGTCGAAGACCGAGGACAGGTCGAACTTGTCGAGCTGCTGGCGGCGCTGCTGACGCAATTGTTGGAGAAGGTCGCGGAGGCCCTGCATCCGGTCGCCGGCGGGATTCTTCATCCCGCGCTGCAGCAAATTTCGAAGTGCGTGCTGCAGGTCACCGAAGTTCATCAGGTCATCGGTGAGATTGTCGAGGATGTCATTCGCTTCGAGCGCGGGGACTTCCTGTGTTCCGTCCCACATCGAGTAGCGGTATCGCAGTGCCATGAGGCCTCCCAGCCGGCCTCGGGGTACGCCGGTACCGGTGAGGGTAATGGATTCAAAGAGGGTTGTCGCGGCGCTCTGGGCAGTCGGTCGCGCGGTTTAACGTTGGTCCGTGGCCCCAGGGCCGTGCGTCTGCTTCCACGCTCGGAGCATGGCCTCGCCCTCGATCCGGCCCTGTTCAGCGTGCACGGCTTCGGTCACGTGTACCCCGTCGGCCTGAAACTCTTCCTGTGCCGCATCGGGCGCGACCCCGGTGTCGTAAGCGATGTATTCGACGTGGAGCTGGCGGCAGAACTCGGCCATGTGACGGTCGACCGTGCTGCGACGCTGTTCTGCGACACGTTTCGCCTTGGCGGAGCCTTCTGTGGCGAACGCGATTCGCGGACCTCGAACGGCGAGAGCGACTTCTTCATGGGCGAGGATGCGTCGAATGCATGTTTCCATCGATTCGATGACCTGCTCCGGTGTGAAGTGCGTATCTCCGCCAATCGCTCCGCGAGCGGCGCTGCGCGCGACATTGAATGCTCGGTTTCTTGCCAGCCACGGTTTGTGGACCAGGCGATCTCCGGCTCGGGCGATGGGTTTCCCAACTCGGCCGAAGCGGCGTTCGATGGCGAGAGGCAGTGACACGTGCGTGAACCAGTACGAGGTCACAACGAGCAGCACCAATTCGGGTTGATACCGGTCTAGCCAACGGTCAACGAGGTCCGGCAAGCCTGGGTCAGGCCAAATTGTGCGGTTCGTGGTTTCGACGGCCTCGCCTGTTGCTTCCGCAAGCAATCGATCCGCGACGGCGGACTTGTTCGCTTCGGGCGGAATGTTTGGGTCGCGTTCGTAACTATTGCCGAGGCGAAGAACCTGCACGGCGGAATTGTAGGCTCCCGGACGACGAAGCGGGCGTGACTACCACCAGCCGTCTTTGTAGAACCAGCCTTTGAATTCGCGTCCTTTTTGGCCGGCTTCCTTGAGCCGTACAAGATGTTTGCGACAGAGTGGGATCGTGAGGCGCTCGCGCTCTTCTCCGCGCCATTTCAAGACGGCGAGGTCCTGGAACGGTGGCTCAGTGCACCAGGTGCAGCGTGGTCTTGGCATTTACGTAGCTCCGTTCTTTCCGAACTCCATGATGAAGCCCCACTCGCGGCTTTGCCACGGGTCCGGGGCGTAACGAAACCGGTTGGCTCGAAATCCGACGCGCTCGTACAGCGAGTGGGCGTGGGTGAAGTGCACATCGCTGAACAACACCAGGCGTTCCGCGGCGCGATCGCGGGCGGTTTCGACGACGGTTTGGCAGAGGCGTTCGCCGAGGCCGTGTCCGCGCGCTTCGGGGAGGAGATAGAGGCGGTGCAATTCGAACTCACGACCGCCCTCGTCTGTGAGCCCTACACATCCGACTACCGCGCCGGATTCATCTTCGGCGACCCAGAACCAGCCGATCTCGTCGCGGTAGTGCTGTTCGGGCGCCATGAGGTCGGCGTCGTAGTCGCTCTCGGCGAACGGGAATCCGTATTCCTCGAATACGGATGAGACCACCCGCCACGGGCCGTCAGCGTGCCGGGCGCGGTCGTACGGCACGATCGCGAACGTTCGGCGTTCGCGGCGTCATTCCCGTTCTTCGGAAGCGAGGCCCATGATGTTGAAGCCGTGGTCGACGTAAAGTACGTCGCCGGTGATGCCGCTGGCACCATCGCTGGCGAGGAAGGCCGCGGCGGCGCCGACCTGTTCGATTGTGATGTTCTCGTGGATTGGGGCGACCGATGAGAACTGCCTGAGGTAATCGCGGAAGCCAGAGATGCCGCTGGCGGCGAGGGTCCGGATCGGTCCGGCGCTGATGGCGTTCACGCGGATCTTGTCCGCGCCCAGGTCCCAGGCGAGGTAGCGCGTGGTGGCCTCGAGGGCGGCTTTGGCGACGCCCATGACGTTGTACTTGGGCGCCACCTTCTGGGAGCCGTAGTAGGTGAGGGTGAGCATGCTGCCGCCGTTTGGCATCAGGTGCCGGGCGCGGTTCGCAAGGGCGATGAACGAGTAGACGGAGATGTTGTGGGCCAGCAGAAACCCATCGCGGGAGGTATCGACGAAGCGGCCCGCCAGGTCTTCGCGGTTCGCGAATCCGATTGAGTGCACGAGGATGTCGATGGTCCCGAGGCGCTCCCGCACCTTCCGGAACACTTCGTCCAACTCCTCGTCACTGCCGACGTCGCAGGGCTCGACGAACTCGACCCCGAGTTCTGCGGCGAGCGGCATGATTCGCTTCTCCATCGGCATGGCGTAGGAGAAGGCGAGCTTTGCGCCCTCGGCGTGCAATGCCTTTGCGATGCCCCAGCCAATGGAGCGGTCATTCGAAACGCCGAAGATCAGCGCGGTTTTTCCTTCGAGATTGCCCATGCGCGTAAGAGTAATCAGGGAAGTGGAAAGAGGGAACCGAAGAGCCTAAGACGTCTGCTGAAGCGCGTGGATCATGTCGATTTCACGCTGGTAGCGGGCGTAGCAATCGTCGTAGATAGCGTTCGCATGCTGCGTTTCTTCGTAGGTTCCGCCGCCAAAAGTGAACTGGCCGGGGCCCTGGTCTGGCGTCAGTTCGACCGTGATTCCAGCGTCCCGGAGGCATTGCATGGTCTGGTTGGCGGCGGCGAGCCACTCCTGGTCGTCGGCCTGGCCGTCCGCGAGGGCTTCGCGCTGGTCGTTGCTGGCTTTCGCGACCAGGGACGTGACGACGTCGTCACGTGCCATATCGTTGCCCCGGAAGGCCGGGCGTTTCAGCGAGTACCCAGGGAACACCGATGGCCAAGCCGAGAGTGACGATTGACCAAGGGATAAGGATGCAAATCGGATGTTCGGAGGCTCATTGGTTCAAACCCAGTTTTTACGGATTCGCAAAAATAAAACAAGGTCGGAATGGGCTCGGGCCGATGGCTACCAACCGCGCGGCACGGGGCCGCCAAGCATGGCACGGCCGCCCTGGTCGTAGACGCGGCCAGCGACGATGCCGTGCTGGCGGGCGGTGTGGATGTCGCGGAAGCAGCGGTCGAGGTCGCTGGGGAGGTAGACGGATTTCGAACCGGCGGCATGCTGGAGCAATTCGATGGCTCGGGCGCAAGAGTCGTGGACGAACGCGTTGGCGATTCGCCATTCGACACGCTCCGAGTCAGAAAGTGCTGCCCCGGACTCGAGTGTTCCCCAGAGGCGTTCGAGGAGGCTGAAGGTGTAGGCGCGACTGGCGCCAACAATCGCCGACGCTTCGGCGAGGGCAATCTGGATGAAGGGTTCATCCCGGGAAGCTGATCCGAATTTCCCCGGTTTGTCCCTCATCATCTCGGTGTAGCTTTCCAGCGCCCGTTTTCCGATTCCCAATGGGACGCCGAAATGATTGAAGAGACCCGGGATAAACGAGCCATAGAGTGGCCCTGATCGGTTCCACGGCCCCCTCACGTGGTCGACCACTCGCTCTTCGGGAACGAATACTTCGTCCATGGCGAAGTCGCGACTTCCGGTGCCCTTCAGGCCGGTCGTGTGCCACGTGTCGATGATTTCCACGTCGGCGACGGGCATGAAGAAGAACTTGGGGAAGGGATTGGGCGATTCCCCGTCCAACGGCTCGACCATCGCTGTTGCCTGCACCCAGGTGGCGTGGGTGATGCCGCTCGCGAACGGCCAGCGCCCGCTGACTTTGTAGCCGCCCTGGACTCGTGTGGCACGGCCCGGTGGAACGAATGCGTTCGCGCTCGTCATGTTCGGGTCGGGGAACATGGCCCGCCCGACCTCCTGATCGAGCAAGGCCGAGAGGAAGCCGCCGCTGACACCGATCATCGTGCACCAGCCAGCTGAGCCGTTCGCAGCAGAGAGCTCTTCGATGACCAGGTTCTGCGTGACGGAATCCGCTTCCCAGCCTCCCCACGCTTTTGGCATCGACATCCGCAGGACTCCCGCGTCCTTCATCGCGGTCGACGATGTGCGGCGGGAGTTGCCGGGCCTCGTCGATCTCTTCGGCCGAAGCACGCAAAAGCGGAGCGAGGGAGCGAGCCCGTTCCAGGAGGTTTTCGCGAAGAGCAAGATCAGGCATGCGGTGGCTCCTGGTGGGTGGCTAGTACCAGCGTTCGGGCGTGAGGATGAGCGCGACCATGTGCTCGTGGGCGCCGTTCGAAGCGGCCTTCTTCCCGCCTTCTTCGCCGCGATAATGGGTGTGCAGGCGAAGGCGGGTCTCGTAGGTGACAGGATCCTGGACTTCCGCGGAGCCTTCGGCCGTAACCGTCTTGAAGGAACGGCGATCGTCGATGCAGAGGGTGGCGCGGCCGGTGCGGACCGCGTTCTTGTGCTTCTGTGAACCGCGATCGGTGAGCACCAGGAACTTCCCGCCTTCGTACAGGTACCAGACGGGCACCGCGTGGGCGCGCCCGTGACTATCGACGGTAGCGAGGACGGCGGTATTCGGCGCAGAGACGAAGACTTCGCGTTCTTCCGGGGTCATTGTGGCGCCGACCCCGCGGCTGCGAGGCGACGCTTTGCCTCGGCGACCACCGTGTCCGGGAGCGCACCTTTCGCGGCGGCTTCAAGGTTCTGGAGGAGGTGGGCAGGGTTTCGGGTGCCCACGATCGTCGTGTCGAGGGCCGGGTCCGAAAGCGTGAAGCGAAGGGTGAACTCCATTCGGCTCATCCCATCGAGGAGGTCATCCAGCTTCGCGCCCTCCCAGCGATCCTTGACGGGGAGATTGGGGCGGGCGCGATCCCAGTTCGTTGGCGCGCCGCGGGCCGCGCCGCCGCGAATGACAATGCCGGCACCGGCAGCCGATGCCTCGGCGATGGCGGCTTCGTGTTCGCGTTCGAGGGCCGAATACGGGATCTGGAACTCGTCGAATACGCCCATAGCGATGTGTTCTCGCAGGTTCGGAAGCGTGCCGGACATGCCGATGAATCGCACCTTGCCTTCGGCCTGGAGTTTCTGGAGTTCGGCGAGGCCACCGTCCTTTTCCAGCGTCTCTTTCGATGGGCTGGCGTGAAATTGCACGAGGTCCAGATAGTCGACCTTCATCCGGCGCAGGCTCTGTTCGACGCCGGCGCGGACGTTTTCGGCGGTGAAGACGTGTGGGTTCACCTGGCCGGCTGGCGCCGGGGGAGCACCGACGGCGCAACCGCACTTCGAAGCGAGGAAGAACTCGCTGCGGCGGTTCGAAATCGAACGGCCAATGTGCTCTTCGCTGTTGCCGTAATCGGGTGACGTGTCGATGAAGTTGATGCCGGCATCCAGGACGGCGTTCAGGATTGTCGAAGCTTCCGCATCGGTAACGGCAGGTCCACGGGGTTCGCCGCGCAGTTCCATCGCGCCGTAGCCGAGGGCGGTTACCTCGAGGCCGGTTCGTCCGAGCGTTCGTCGTGATAGTTCAGGCATCAAGTTCTCCAAGGATAGGTAGGCGCGACCGATGCTACGCCCTGCGCCGCCAATCCGTCCCTCCGGCTTCAAGAACGGCGAAAGCGCCCTCACAGAGGGCGCTTTCGGACGTGTCGCGGGTGTGTGCCTACCCGAGGAAGTCGATGATTTCCTTGGACCAGGCGGGGGTGTTTTCCAGCGGGAGCATATGGCCAGCGCCGGGAATCGTTACCAGCTGGGACTTCTGGATCTTCGACTGGAAGAGTGGTCCGTAGGCGGGCGGCGTCAGGCCGTCTTTGTCGCCCCACAGCGAGCAACGTCGGAGCCTTGATCCGGTGGAGTCGCTTCTTTAGCCCCTTGTCCGGGATCGGCCAGATGAACTTACCGGTCGCCGAAAAGTTCGCGAGCTGGAAGTAGTAGTTCTCGGCCATTTCGTCTGCGTCGGCCGGCGCCTTGAAGAGGGTCGGAATGACCGGGTTCGTCATGTCGCCAAAGAGCACGGCTGGAAGCTGGTTCGGCATGAGGGTGAAGATGTCGGTGACCGGCGATTCGTCCATCCACAGGCCAACCGGGCACGTGAGGACGAGCTTCTTCACGAGGTCTGGCCGCGCTGCCGCGAACTCCGCCGCGAACAGGCCCCCGATGGAGTGCCCGGCAAGGTTGAACGAAGTCAGCCCGAGTTCGTCGACGAAGTCCGAGTAATACCCAACCATGTCGTGGATGTCGTCGATGAGATCGAGGCCAGGCGAGTCATCCCATCCAGGATGGGTTGGGGCGATCACGTCGTAGTGCTGCGAGAGTGCCTCAAGGTCGGGGGAGAACCCATTTCGGAGACCGCCCGCCGCGTGCAGGTAGAGGAGTGGCGCTCCCGTGCCCTTGCGGAAAGTCGGCGGCTCGAACATGCCGCCACGAATCGAGATGGTCTTTGCTTCAACGGTCATGGGAATGGCCTTTCGCGTGATTCTGGGAGGGGTGGCACAGCCGAAATGGTTAGCCTGTCCCTAAGCATGGCGGATGCTACCGGAAAGGGGACCAACTCGCGAGCAAGTCAGGGATCCAAGGTGCTGGTTCGAAGGGTACGTTTGGCCGTTTGTGGCGCAAGCAAGACGGAGCAGACTCTTCCGAAGGAGGAATTCGATGCTCCGAGGTTCGCGGCTTCAATTCCTGATTGCGTCCCTTGCGGCCGCAGCGGCAATGGTCGGCGCATTTCGTAGGTTCAGTGCCTGGCAGCGCCATTGGGGCGCCACCGAGGATGAACTTCTGCGGGTTCTTCCAGGCGACGAGCGCGTCCCGGATCCGCCGTACCTCACTACGCGGGCGATCACGGTAAATGCGGAATCAAAGGACATCTACCCGTGGCTGGTACAGATGGGCAAAGGCCGCGGCGGTCTGTATAGCTACGACTTCCTCGATCGGCTTTTCGGGATACTCGATGCCGCAAGCTCCAAGGCAATCATCCCGGAGTTCCAGGATCTCAAGGCCGGGGACGAGATACCGGTCGGTCGCGGCGGAAACTTCCCTGTCGCTGATCTGAAGAAGGATGAATTCCTGCTTCTTGCCGGGGAGGCCGACGGAGCCGCGTGGACATGGTCGACCGCCCTGTATCCCATGGGAAACGGGAAGACGCGCCTCGTGACCAGGAACACGGGCAGAGGTGGCGCTTTCGACCGCAAGGTCTTCATGGGGCTGATGGATGTCGCCGCATTCATCATGGTCCGGCGCTGGCTCCAGGTCCTGAAGCAACGGGGGGAGTGGTTGTATGCAGAACGGCAGTCGGAGCACAAACCGGCGCAGGTGGTTGCGGATGCTCCTTAACCCGCGGTGGGGTTAGGAGCGCAGAAGGCCCCGGCAATTGCCGGGGCCTTCGTAATTTTAGAGGTTTGGGCGAGGACTACTCGGCCTCGTCCATGCCGCCGCCGAAGTCTCGGCGAGGGGTATGCGGCGCAGGTGCCGGGCCGCCTTCGGACGCGTCGTCGCGACGTACCCAGCCGCGGCTCGCGCCGCCAACTGGTGAGCTGCCGCCGCTGCGCTGACCGCCGCCGTAGCCGCCGCCACCACCGCCGCTGCGCGGACCACGGTCGCCGCCGCCGAAACCGCCGCCGCCACCGTTGCGAGGACCGCCACGGTCGCCGCCGCGCTGGAAGCCGCCGCCACCGCCGCCGCCACCGCTGCGAGGGCCACGGTCGCCGCCGCGATCTCCACCGCCGCCGCCACGAGGGCCACGGTCGCCGCCGCCGCCACCGCTGCGAGGAGCGCCACGGCCAGGGCCGCCGCGTCCACCGCCGCCGCCGGAACCCGGAGGAGGCGGCTCTTCGCCGAGGAGGACTGCGCGCCGGCTGAGGTTGATTCGGCCGAGGTTGTCGATTTCCGTGACCATCACGGTCACTTCATCGCCAGCCTGCACTTCGTCTTCAACGGTATCGACGTGGTCTTCACCGAGTTGGGAGATGTGGACGAGGCCTTCCTTGCCGGGAAGGATCTCGACGAACACACCGAAGTTGAGAAGCCGGGTGACCTTGCCGGTGTAGATCTCGCCGATCTTCACTTCCTTGGTCAGGCCCTCGATCATCTGGATGGCCTTGCGTGCCACGGCCTCGTTCGGCGAACCGACGATGACGGTGCCGTCTTCCTGAATTTCGATGCTCGCTCCGCCGGATTCTTCCTGGATCTTGCGGACAGTCTTGCCGCCCGGGCCGATGATCGTCCCGATCTGATCCTGGTTGATCTTGACCTTGTACATCTTCGGAGCGTATTCCGACATTTCCTCGCGTGGTTCGGAGATGACGTCCTTCATCTTGTCGAGAATGAAGAGACGGGCATCCTTCGCCTGACTGAGGGCGGTGGTGAGGAGTTCGTGCGAGACGCCACCGATTTTGATGTCCATCTGGAGGGCGGTGATGCCCGCTGCGGTGCCGGCGACCTTGAAGTCCATGTCGCCCATGAAGTCTTCCTGGCCGGCGATATCGGTGAGGACCTTGTAGTTGCCGTCCTCGCCCATGATCAGTCCCATCGCGATGCCCGCGACCGGAGCCGAAATCGGCACGCCCGCGTCCATGAGGGCAAGGGTGCTGCCGCAGACGCTCGCCATGGAAGTCGAGCCGTTGGACGACATCACTTCGCTGACGAGTCGGAGTGCGTAGGGGAATTCGGTTTCACTGGGGATGACCGGTTCCAGCGCGCGCTCTGCGAGGGCACCGTGGCCGATTTCGCGTCGGCCGGGGCCGCGCATCGGACGGGCTTCGCCGACCGAGTAGGGCGGGAAGTTGTAGTGATGCATGTAACGCTTCGACTCGTTCGGGGAGAGCGTGTCGAGCTTCTGCGCCATGGTCAGGCCGCCGAGGGTGGCGACGGTGAGTACCTGCGTTTCGCCGCGGGTAAACAGGCCAGTGCCGTGCGTCCGAGGGAGCACGCCGACATGGATATCCAGGGGTCGAATCTGGGTGACATCGCGCTGGTCGGCGCGCTTGCCCTGCTCGAGGATCTGCTTGCGCATGGCCTTCTTGATGGTGGCATAGAGCGCATCGCCGATTTCGTTCTTCTGGAACTGCTCGCCGAACTTCTCGTTGAGCTCCTGGCGAACGGCCTTGTTGGCATCGCTGCGCTCGCTGGCTGCGGTCGCGACCAGTTCCGGGATCCGGTCTTTTAGATAGTCGCCGATGGCGGCGTTGGCTTCGGCATTGTCGAGGATGGCGGTGAAGGGCTTCTTCACTGGCGCAGCGGCGGCGGCGATCTCTTCCTGGAGGGCGATGATCTTGCGATTCGCTTCCATGGCGATGTCGATCGCCTCAAGGACAACGTCCTCCGAGACCTGCTTGGCGCCGGCCTCGACCATGACGACGGCTTCCTTGGTGCCCGCGACGATGACGTCGAGGTCGCCTTCTTCGGCTTCCTGGAAGGTCGGGTTTACGATGAACTCACCATTGAGGCGAGTCACGCGCACCGAACTGACAGGGCCGTTGAACGGGATATCGCTGATCATGAGGGCAGCGCTGGCGCCGATTGCCATGAGGGTATCGGGCTGGTTTTCGCGATCCGCGGAAAGGGTTGTTGCGACTACCTGGACTTCCTGGCGGAAGCCCTTCGGGAAGAGCGGCCGCAGTTGGCGGTCGGTTAGGCGCATCGAAAGGATGCCGTCGTTGCTGGCGCGACCTTCGCGCCGGGGGAAGCCGCCGGGAATCTTGCCGACGGCGTAAAGGCGCTCCTCGTAGTCAATCGTAAGCGGGAAGAAGTCGATTCCTTCGCGCGCATCGGCCATGGTGGCCGTAACAAGGACGACGGTATCGCCGAGGCGAACGGTTACGGAACCGTTGGCCATATTGGCGAGGATGCCGTGTTGGATTGTCAGGGTCTTTCCCCCAACTTCGAGTTCGTACTGTCGTGGTTCTTTCATGCTCTCTGTTTCTGTCTCTGCTTCTCAGACGCGGTCACATTTCCCTCCCGGTTCATGCGCGGAGGGATAACGATTCGATACCGCCCGCAATTCGATGGGACGGCGGCAAGGAAAATATGGAGGTGGGTAGAGGTTGCCGTTCGCTCAAAAAGACAAAGGCCCCCGCTATTTGCGGAGGCCGAGCCGGGCGATTACTTCGCGGTACCGGTTGACGTCACGATTGTTCAGGTAACGAAGCTGACGGCGCCGCTGGCCTACAAGCATTAGGAGTCCACGACGTGTGTGGAAATCATGCTTGTTCGCCTTGAGGTGAGTCGTCAGGTATTTGATTCGTTCCGTGAGGATCGCAACCTGGACTTCAGGGGAACCTGTATCAGTACCGTGGGTACCGAAGTCCCGAATTAATGTGGTCTTCTGCTCGTTGGTCAGCAACCTTCTTCTTCAGTCTTCCTTTGCCTAACGTATGAACATCGAACAACCTATCAGAGGGAATGGCTAACGGCAATTTTATGGATAGCGAACCTGCTCTCATTTTGCTTTCCGGGCTCCCGGGGTCTGGGAAGACCACGTTCGCCCAGCGGCTCGGGGCGTGTTTCCAATTACGCCACATCGAGAGTGACGGCATCCGCCTTGCGATCGCCCCCACGCCAACATTCACGTTCGAAGAGAGTGGCCGGGTGTTCGCCCGCGTCGAAGGCGAAGCGCGTTCGGCCCTGCAGGCTGGCGGTCACGCGCTGATCGACGCGACCAACCTGACGCGCCGAGATCGCAAGCGATTCGTGAAGTTGGCGCAGCAGCTCGGGGCGAAGCTGATAGCCGTGCGGCTTGTCGCGCCAGAGGAGACGATTCGGGCCCGGCTTGCGGTGCCCCGGACGGGCAACTCGCGGGCGGGTATCGAAATCTATGAGCGGATGAGTGGCAGGCCGCAACCGTTCGAGTGCCCGACGGTGGTGGTGGACACGCGGTTCGACCTTGGGCCAGCGCTGGCCCTCGTTCGAGCGCTCGTGTCGAATGGCACGAATGGATAACGAGCGCCCGTTCATGTTGATTCGTGCCCGGGCGCGGGAAGATGCGCGCGCGGAGTTCGACAAATGGTTCGACCGCGTGCACCTCAAGGATGTTGCGAAGATCCCCGGAGTCATTGGTGTGTTGCAGGGACGAAATTCGGATGGCACCCGCGTCGGCATCTATACATTCGGAAGCACCGACGCCATCCAGCCCGCGCTCGCGAGCCCCGAGGCGTCGTACGCCCGAGGTACTTGGGAACGATGGCAACCGGACCTGGAAGAGCTCTTGATCGAACTCTGGTCAGCCGCGTTCCCAATCTCGCTCTACCAGAGCATCAACTAGCTTGGCGCCGCTTCAGGTCCTCACGTTTCGGCACGGGCCGTTTTGGAACTTCAGCTACCTCGTTGGCTGCGCAGAAACGGGAAAAGCTGCAGTCATAGACCCTGCCTGGGATGTCCCGAGACTGTTGGCGGCCGCCGTGGAGCGCCAGTGGGCGATTACAACCGCGTTGATCACGCACGGGCATTCCGATCACGTGAATGGGCTGGTTGAGGTTGTTGAAGCCACCGGGGCGCGGGTTTTCGGGCACCCGGATGAACTCGCGCAGGCGCCGATATCGAGCGATGGGCGGGTCGCGGTGACTGGCGGCGAACGCATCGCTCTTGGCAGACACGAGATCGAGGTGCTCCACACGCCCGGCCATTCCGAGGGCTCGCTGTCGTTCCTGGGCGATGGCCGGCTGTTCTGCGGGGACACGTTAAACGTCGGAAGTGTCGGGCGACCCGGACCTGACAGGCAGTCGGTTCAAGCGCTCTGGCAGAGCGTCCAGAGACTGCGCGATCTGCCTTCCGATATCCGTATCCATCCCGGGCACGATGACGGCCCGCGGCCGTGGTCAACGGTGGCGAATGAACTGGCGCAGGTCGCGGCGTGGCGCTCAGAAACGTTTGAGGACTTCGTGAGCGAGCTAGAACGAACGACGGGCCGTTCGCACCGGCATGGCCCCGAAGCCTGAGCTATCGGTGGCTCTTGGCCCATTCCAGGAGGCCTTCGGCGTCCCGCGAATTCATTACCCGGTCGGCGGTGACGTTGCACTGCTCTGCCCGGTCGCAGCCGTACGGCTGCCAGTCGAGCTGACCGGGGGCGTGCGCATCGGAGTCGATGGTGAAGATGCACTCCATCTCCTCGGCGAGGCGTAGCAGCCGGCGCGGCGGGTCCAGGCGTTCGGGGCGGGAGTTGATTTCGACGGCCTTGCCGAACTGCCTGCAGGCTTCGAAGACGATCTCGGCGTCGAATTCGCTTTCGGGCCGATTCTTGCCGGTGACGTAGCGGCCGGTGCAGTGGCCGAGGATGTCCATGTTCGGGTTGGCGATGGCCATCACCATGCGGCGCGTCATGGCATCGCGCTCCATGCGGAGTTTGCTGTGGACGCTGGCGACGACGATGTCGAGCTGTTCGAGGAGTTCGGGCTCCTGGTCGAGCGCGCCGTCGTCATGGATGTCGACTTCGATGCCGGTGAGGATGCGGAAGGGTGCGAGCTCGGCGTTCAGTTCGGCGACGACTGCCAGTTGGCTGCGCAGCCGTTCCGGCGTGAGGCCGCGCGCGACCGTCAGGCGCGGCGAGTGGTCGGTGAGGACCATGTATTCGTGACCGAGGGCGATGGCCGTCTCTGCCATTTCGCGGATGGGCGAACCGCCGTCGGACCAGTCGGAGTGGACGTGGCAGTCGCCCTTGAGCGCTGCCCTCAGGTCGCGGCCGCGTTCGGGAGGCCAGACGGCCTCGTCCTGGAGTTTCGCGAGGTAGCCCGGGAGTTCGCCGGCGAGTGCTTCGGTGATGACCTTCGAGGTGGCATCGCCAACGCCTTTCAGGCTCTTGAGTGCGCCGCGCGAGGCGAGGTCGCGAAGCTCTTCAGCAGAGAGCGGATCGATGACGGCTGCTGCGCCGCGGAATGCCTTCACGCGGTAGTCGGGTTCGTTCGCCCGCTCCAAAAGGAAAGCGATGCTGCGGAGGGCTTCGGTCGGTTCCACGCCGCAGATCATACCGCCCGCCGGGTGGAACAGACCTACTTGCGGGCGCGACGTATCATTCGCGCTCATGTCGGCTCCCAATGATCTGAAGCCTGTCCCCGAGCGCGACCCCGAGGCGCTTTCTCGCTACCTGCTGAGCTTCGACTGGGCCTTCCGAAACGAGGAAGTGCACAAGATTTTGGTCAAGGGTGGGCTGCCGCTGTGGCGCCAGGTGCTGCGGTTCGTGCCGAACCCGAAGGAGCGCGGCAAGGCGCTCGAACTTGGGAGCCCGCCGTTCCACATCACGCTGCTGCTGCAGCGATTCCGGAACTACGAGCTGTCGCTAACCGGCTTTGCCGCCGATGGACGGCCCGCAGATCGAGCAACACCTGGAGAGCGCCGAGTTCGGCGAGGCCTACGATTTCACCTGCACCTGCTTCGACGCGGAAAAGGAACGCTTCCCGTACCCGGACGACACGTTCGACCTGGTGACCTGGTGCGAAGTCATCGAGCACCTGACGGAGAACCCGGTGCACACGCTCGCGGAAATCCACCGGGTGCTGAAGCCGGGCGGCGCGCTGGTGCTTTCGACGCCGAATGCGAGCCGGGCTGACTCGATCGCGAACTTCCTGGGCGGGCGCAACATCTACGACCCGTACCACCTCGGAGCGCCGCTCAAGGGTTCGCGGCACAGCCGCGAGTACACGCTTTCGGAGCTGCGGGAACTGCTCGAAGGCTGCGGATACGGGATCGATCGCATCCAGGACATCGACATCTACGAGCCGGAGAGCCGCAATCGCCGGGCGTTTCGCTGGCTGCTGAACAACGTTGCAGCGCGGTTCACGAAGGGACATTACCGCTACCACCTGTTCGTACGTGCCCGAAAAACTGAGAAGCCGTTCCGCTGGAATTTCCCTTCGCGGCTGTTCGATGGCGGGCACCTCGCCTTCCACATGTCGCCGCGCGATTCGACGGTGGTGTTCGGTGAAAACGAGACCATCCATATCGCGATGGGCTGGCACGACCTGCAGCAGGGCGCGGACGGGCGTTCGTACCGGCGAAGCGGCGACGTCGGTGACGTGTACCTGTTGAGCGATTCGCCGGTGACCAGCGCTACGGCCACGGTCGCGAACGGAGCGGGCGAAGCGCAGTGCTGGCACGACAACGGCGGCGACCTCGTGTTGCTCGGTTCGGTGAAGTTCGACGCGCCGGCAGGGAAGTGGACTGAAGTGACCGTCCCGGTTTCGAGCGATTTCGTGCCCGGGAACCCGCTGCACGTGCGATTCGATGTCCCGGGCGGGCTGGATGTGGCGCGCGTTTCGGCGAGCTAGCCCTCACCCCCGACCCCTCTCCCAAGCTTGGGAGAGGGGAGAACATTCACCGGGTTGTTAACGAAACAAATTGCGCAGCCGCTTTCGCGTTTGCTACGATCGTGCAAAGGCGGGCGTGGGCATGGATGTGACATCCGTCCTCGTGCTGAATCAGAACTACGAGCCGCTCAACGTGTGCAATGTGCGGCGCGCTCTGGTGCTTGTTCTGCGTGGCAAGGCAGAAGTCATCGAGGCGGCAGAAGCCGCCTTTCATACTGCCACCAATTCGTTCCGCCTCCCCTCGGTCATCAGGCTCGTCCACATGATTCGGCGTCCGCGCCCGAAGATTCGGCTGACGCGCAAGGAGATCTTCGCGCGCGACGGCTGGCAGTGCGTGTACTGCGGACGCCAGACGCGTGACCTGACCCTCGACCACGTGATGCCGCGCCACCGCGGTGGGCCGCACACGTGGGAGAACCTGGTCAGCGCGTGCAAGGTCTGCAACCACAAGAAGGCCGGCCGAACGCCGCAGGAGGCGCGGATGGCGATGAACCTCGAGCCGTCCATCCCGCGGGTGTCGATCTACCACGCGTTCTTCCCGTACCTCGGGAACCAGGAAGAGTGGCGCAAGTTCGTGCCGGGCTGGGAAGGCTCGGTTGGCGTTGCGGCGGCGGGGTAGGGTGGGGGGTGGCCCTGGTTGACCAGATGAGGTTTTTGAACATAACGTCGCTATCGACGCCCTGCCAGGTACAATGGCGCGATGACAGTTGGACCCCGGGTCGATGTGATATCTCGGGAGGCTTGAACTTTCAAACACTGAGATGAGTGAGCAACTTTTTCCGGCGTTCTTGGACAGCGAAGGTGCCTTCGAGGAGTGTGTTGCGTTTTGGGAAGGTCTCTTCTTTGAAGTGGCTCGACACGCGCAGTCGACCGCGCAGTGGAGAGTCGCTTATGACGAGGCGAGGCGAATTAGAGATGTTACGACCGGTACGCCTCGGGAGGACCGAGTAACGTTCGAAGGCTACTCCGAGTCACTTCGGCGTTTGATTCAGGTTTACCAGGGGGCCCCTCCAAGCCCGGCTGAAAACGACTTGATTTCAATCGCGTTGAACGAGTTGCCGTTGCCACCGATGGCGCCCCCCCAGTCCTGGTGCTCATGATCGGTCTGGTGCTCTCAAAGACGACCGCGCTTATCGCGCGTGACGCACTGTCGAGGTTTATGGATCCTCAAGTCACGCGTCAAAGTCTCCTTGAAGTGTTCCCTGATCGGTGAACAACAAATCTTCGTGGTGAGCAGCTCAGCGCGTGTCATCGCCTGGTGCCCTTCCAGCTGGAGTAGAACGGTGGGATGCTCGCCGGCGGGACCCTTCTTCGGGTGCGCTGGTGGGCCATTGCCATGACCGGAATCGAAGCTTCGACCTCTCGCCCTCCCTTGCCGCGCTGGTTCGGACCTAGAGCCAGCCCAGATGACCCGGCCGTCTCGGCCCTGATCGCCCGTGTCGCGCGAGGGGCTGGGTGGGCAGACCTTGGCGGTGGGTTCAACCTCAACGTGCGGATAGACGCTGAGCCGCCGGTTGTCCTCCGGGTTCATCGGCCGTGGGTCCGCCGCGGCCGGGTGGCGGGACTGCGGCGCCTGCGGGAACGGCTCCAGCGGACGCAGGTCCGCGTCGCGCGGCCGGTTCCGATTTTTGGCCGCGACCTTCTGAGGGTCGCTGGTCGTTGGGCTGAGATGGAGGAGTTCATCGATCACGCCGAGCCACGGGCGGACGAGGACTCCTACGTCCGCCTATTCGAGGAGCTCGGACGCCTTCACACTGCGCTGGAAGCAGCCTGGGAGCCCAGCCCGCCCGAACCTCTCGACGACCACAGGACGTTCGGCCAATTGCGTTACTCGGTGGGCTTCACACACCGCAGGCTCGGGCCCCGCAGCGAGCCGGTCGTGCATCGGATGCGCCAACTGGCGGGCGAGCTCTCCAAGCTCCGGAAGGAGGTCGAGCTGCCATGCGCTCCGATTCATGGGGACTACAAATTGGGCAACGTAGGAGAACTGCCAGACGGCTCATGGGTCACCTTTGACCTGGATTTGGCGAGGGTGAGAGAGCGTGCTGTACGACATCGCGGCCAGCCTGCACCACGTCGACCGGAGCGGTAAATTGCTCGAGCCGCGACGACTGCTCGAGGCCTACGAAGGCACGGCTCCGGGACCGCTGACTCGCAACGAGCACCGTTGGCTCCCCGGGGCTCTAGCCCTTATACCGTTGCACTGGGCTGCGACCGCAGGGCTCGTGGGCGACGGCATCCAGGAGGCCGAGAGCGCAATGACCGCCGCCGAGGCGTGGTGGTCGCGCCGGGCCGAACTCTCGTCGTAGGCGGCGGCAATGGCTCGAACCTGCTGACATCTTTCGCTGGCTGGCCTATCCTCCCGGCACTCCATCTGTCGAGGTGACGGCCACCGGTTTCAGTCCGGGGTAACCGACCCTGAAGGCTACACCATGATCGACTACTTGAGATTCGAATGGCGAGACCGGCCAGAGTCAGAGTCGACCATCGTGAGCAAGTGGCGACGGTGGATGGACATTCTCGCGGAGTCAGGCATTGACTTGTCTGACCTTACCTTTGTCAGTCCAAACGGGAGGCGAATCAGGGAAGCCGACCTGCCAACCGTCGTGCGTCGTTCGGTGCTCCGAATGCCGGAGGCCTTGGGCGCGTCGGACGCTCCGGTGCATCTGGGCGGATACAATTCCCAAGTGGCGATTCACTCTCGTCTGGGTTCATCGGAACGTAATTACCTTGTTCTCTCGGCTCAGCGAGAGGCAGGGAACCTGCAGGCGCGACTCGGACAGGTTGTTCTCAAGGCCTTGTTGAAGGATTCATCGGAACTCTGGGACGCTGACCACGCAGACTACTTCCAGCAGACCGAAGACCCACCGAATGCCTCCGCGTAGCGACGTCCAATCCCGCCATGCTGACATTCTCCTCTGCCTGCCCTATCCTCCCGGCACTCCATCTGTCGAGGTGATACATGACGCAAACAGCACTCGATTGGCGTGCCCAACTCGGAGGGAAACTTGTTTCGCCGGCGGAGGCTGTTTCCCTCATCAAAGATGGCGATTCGGTCTGGGCCGGGGGATGGACTTCGGTCCCGCCGCAGTTGTGTGGTGCGCTCTCGGCTCGCGGTTCGGAATTGAAGGACGTGAGCATTGTCTCGTTCCTCACGCCGTACAAGTGGGACACGCCGGAGAACCTCGAGCACTTCAAGGTGGTGACGGCGTACGCGAGTCCGTACGACCGGGCGGCGGTCCGTGAAGGCCGAATTGAGTACATCCCGGTGGCCCAATTCCGGGAAGGCCAGATGATGCCGGGACTGGACAAGTTCGACGTTGCGCTCATTCCGATTTCGCCGCCGGACGAAGAAGGCTGGTGTTCTTTCGGGGGCGGTGTGTTCTTCGGGCCGACGATCGCGAAGATCGCTGGCAAGCTGGTCGGCGAAATCCACGAGAACTTCATCCGGACCGGCGGCGACAACCGGATCCACATCTCGAAATTCGAGCGGGTGATCGAGTACACCTTACCGCCGGCGGCGGCGCCGATTCCGCCGCGAAGCGAGGAGACAGAAGTTGCGGCGACCGTCATTTGCACGCTGGTAGCCAACGAAATCGTGTACGACGGATGCACGCTTCAGTTCGGGATCGGTGACGTTTCGGCGGCGCTACCGGCGTTCCTCGATGAGCGCCACGAGCTCGGAGTGCACACGGAATTGCTGCCGGGCGGTATCCCGGACCTCGTCGAGAAGGGCGTGATCACGGGGAAGAACAAGCCGCACCATGTCGGCAAGGTGGTCGCGAGCGCGGTGGGACAGGTGACGCCTGAGGACCTTGCCCGAATCGACGGGAACCCGATTTTCGAGCTGTACGACTTCACGCACACCGACGACCTCCGAGTGTTGCTGCAGATCGAGAACTTTGTGTGCGTGAACAATGCGATGGCGGTGGATATCACGGGCAACGTGTCTTCCGAGACGCAGGGGCCGAACCTGTTCAGTGGCACCGGCGGGCAGGCCGCGTTCGCGGTTGCCTCATCGACGGCTGCGGGCGGTTCGGTGATCGTGTTGCCTTCGAGTTCGCTGGTGAGCGGTTCCCGGGCGACCCGAATCGTGGGCGGGCACCCGCCTGGGACGGTCCAGAGCGTTCACCGGGGCTTTGTCGACTTCGTTGTGACCGAACAGGGGATTGCGAGGCTGCGGGGCAAGTCGATCCGGGAGCGGATTGGTGAGCTGATTTCGGTCGCGCATCCGGATTTCCAGGCGGAGCTGAAGAAGGACGCTAAGCGGCTGTACGGGATTTCGGTTTAGGCCTCACGCCCGGGTAGGGATTCTGCTCTCCATTTCATGGAGAGGGGAGTTGTGGTGCTAAGTGAGGTTGGGTGTTGGGAGCTGCTTTTTCGCCAATCTCGGCCCTCACCCCCGGGTAGGGATTCTGCTCTCCCAAGTCTGGGAGAGGGGAGTTGTGGCATGCCGGGCAAGTTCCCTCAGTCGCTATCGGCTGAACGGCGTGGTTTGGGCCGGGGGTTCGGTGTGTTCGTTTTGGCATTCGCCTTCGCCGGACGAGCGAGACCTTCCGGTCTCGCCTCTGACTGTTGGGATCGGCGGTTCGCCGCTTCTGGCATCACGCCGAACTCTTTCCCGACTGGGGCGTCGGGGGAGGGCGTGGTCGAGAAAGTTCCCTCAGTCGCTATCGGCTGACTTCAGTGGTTTGCGTGGCAGTCAGGCCCTCACCCCCGGGCTGCTCTCCCAAGTCTGGGAGAGGGGAGTTGTGGCATGCCGGGCAAGTTCCCTCAGTCGCTATCGGCTGAACGGCGTGGTTTGGGCCGGGGGTTCGGTGTGTTCGTTTTGGCATTCGCCTTCGCCGGACGAGCGAGACCTTCCGGTCTCGCCTCTGACTGTTGGAATCGGCGGTTCGCCGCTTCTGGCATCACGCCGAACTCTTTCCCGACTGGGGCGTCGGGGGAGGGCGTGGTCGAGAAAGTTCCTTCAGTCGCTATCGGCTGACTTCAGTGGTTTGCGTGGCAGTCAGGCCCTCACCCCCGGGTAGGGATTCTGCTCTCCCAAGTCTGGGAGAGGGGAGTTGTGGCATGCCGGGCAAGTTCCCTCAGTCGCTATCGGTTGAACGGCGTGGTTTGGGCCGGGCGTTCGGTGTGTTCGTTTTGGCATTCGCCTTCGCCGGACGAGCGAGACCTTCCGGTCTCGCCTCTGACTGTTGGGATCGGCGGTTCGGGCAACTCTTTCGGCGTGACTTAGTGCACCTCGAATTCCCAGCCTTCGCGCCAATCGAAGGGGGCGTCGACGAGGTCTTCGAGGCGCTTGTCCTGGAGGAGGACGTCGAGGGCCCACTTGTTCGCTGTGTGGGCGATGACACAAACGCGCTGCCCGTCGAAGGTACGCAGCAGGTCGGCGAGGAAGCCCTTCGTGAGTTCGACCACGTCCTCGTAGCTCTGCCCGCTGGGGAACGGCTGGCGGACGTGTTCTCGCCGGTGGCCGTGGAGCTTTGCCACTGGCATGCCGTTCTGGTCGCCGTAGTTGCATTCGCGGAGGCGCCAATCCAGCAGGATTGGGATGCCGGTGCCTTCGAATGCGATGGTGGCCGTTTCCACCGCTCTGGCGAGGTCCGACGCGAATACCGCCGAGATGCCGTCATTCTTTCGGCGTGCGCCAAGCTCTGCGGCGAGGAGCCGACCTTCGGCGGAGAGTTTGCCGGGCAACCAGCCAGTGGCATGCCCGGAGGCGTTGTCTTCGGTCAGGGAATGCGTCTCGTAGACGAGCGAAACCGTCATGCCGATGCTCCGCACAGGTGGTTAGTCATTGAGGAACATGGTGCCTTCGGCCACCTTGACCACGCCGCCGCCGACTTCGACGCCGGAGATGACGTGTTCGGTTTCGCTGATCGTTAGCTCGATGTCGCTGGGGCGACCCATTTCGTAGCCTTGCTGAAGGCGAATTTTGCCGGGAGGGCAGACGCCGTACTTCACGAGGTAGCCGCCCAGGGGTCCGGCGGCGCTGCCGGTGGCGGGGTCTTCCAATGGTGCGCCGTTGACGAGGAAGAACATGCGACCGCGGACGTCGCTATTGGAGTCCGGTTCGACGGAGAAGACGTAGACGGCCCGGTGGAATGCATCGCCGAAGAATTCTTCCATGGCGGTGGGGTTCGGCCGGGCTGCGGCAACGGCGGCTCGCGAACTCACCGGTATGTACAGGTAATCCACTCCCGCCGAGCCGTTCAGGATGGGTAGCGTCGGGTGAGCATCATCTGCCGCGAGCGAGATGAGTTTCGCGGCTGAGGACCCGTCTAGCGGCGACTCCCAGAAGCGGGGAGCCTGCTGTTGCATGGTCGCGGAACCCGACATGCCGTCGCCGGGGGCGACTTTCACGGGTGTCGGGCCGACGCCGAGTTCGAACACTAGCTCGGTCTTGCCGCGCTCGGCGCCGAGGACGAAGCCTGTGCCGACGGTCGGGTGGCCGGCCATCGGTAGCTCCTGACCGGGCGTGAAGATGCGGACGCGGGCGTCGTGTTTCGCATCGGCTGGCGGCAGGACGAACGTCGTCTCGGAGAAGTTCATTTCGCGAGCGATCGTTTGCATCTGTGCATCGCTGATGCCTTCGGCTTCGGGGAAGACGGCGAGCTGGTTGCCCCCGAAGGGCGTGTTCGTGAAGACATCGACCTGGACGAATCGGTAACTGCGCATGAGAGCGAGTTTAGGAGAATTTGCGCGCTCCGGGACGAACCACCGCGGGCCGGTATACTTGGGGAATGACAACCATTGAGCCCGTTGAAGGGCCCGTCTCGATTCTCGTCGTCTCCGACTTCGTCTGACCGTGGTGCTATATCGGCCTCGTTGGGGTCGAACGGTTGCAGCGCGAATATGACGTAGAGGTGCGGTGGGCGCCCTATTTCCTCGATCCCACGACGCCGCCTGAGGGCAAGCCACGGAAGCCGCAGACGCGACCGGATGACCCGCCAACGCGGATCGAAGCCATGGGCGCCGAACTGGGACTGACGTTCTCGCGCGGGCGAACGTGGACCTCGAACTCGCACCTTGCGCTCGAGGCGGGCGAGTTCGCGGCGGAGACGGAACACGCGGAAGCGTTCCATCGGGCGATGTTCAAGGCGTATTTCGATGAGCTGGAAGACATCGGGACGGTCGATAGCGTGGTGCGCATTGGTGCGAGCGCGGGGTTGGATGAAGCTGCACTTCGGGATGCGCTCGAGACCGGCGCGTACCGTCAGCAGGTGGACGACGGGATCAACTGGGCGCGCCAGATTGGCGTCACCGGCGTGCCGACGTTCGTCGTCGCCGACAAGTGGGCCGTCGTCGGCGCGCAGGACTACTCGGTCTTCGAATCGTTGATGAAGAAGCTCGGGAAAGAGCCGAAGGCGTAGTGCGTCACCTCACCCCCCGGCCCCCTCTCCATTCTTCATGGAGAGGGGGAGTTTCGCTGCTGGTTAAGCGAATTCTGGGGTTTTGTAGAACGGGAAGAGGTCGGGGAGGTCGTTCGCGACGCTGCCTTTGAAGTCCGGCTTGCGCTTTTCGAGGAACGAGGCGACGCCTTCGCGGACGTCCGGGTGCTGGCCCATGAGCAGGATGCCGCGTGAGTCCGCCATGTGCGCCTGCATCGGGTGGTCGGCGACGAGGCCGCGCCACATGAGCTGGCGGCAGAGCGCCACGGAGATTGGCGCGGTGTTGTCGGCTATTTCGCGGGCGAGCTTGTTGGCGGCCGGCAGGAGGTCGGCATGGGCGTAAACGCTCTTCACGAGCCCGCCGGCGAGCGCTTCCTGGGCGTCGAACACGCGGCCAGTGGAGACCCACTCCATCGCCTGTGAAATGCCGACGACCCTCGGGAGGAACCAGGAGCTGCAGGCCTCAGGCACGATGCCGCGTTTCGCGAAGACGAAGCCCATGCGGGCGTTTTCGGATGCGAGACGGACATCCATGGCCAGCGTCATCGTGATGCCGACACCGACTGCGGGGCCGTTGATGGCGGCGATGATCGGCTTCTTCAGTTCGAAAAAGCGAAGTGTGAGTTGGCCGCCGCCATCGCGGTATTTCGAGGGGTCGGTTGTGCCGCGGTCGCGGGCGAAGGTGTTCGGGCCACCGGAAAGGTCGGCGCCGGCGCAGAAACCGCGTCCGCGGCCCGTGACGATGATGGCGCGAATGCTGTCGTCCGCGTCAGCGCGGTCGCAGGCGTCGATGAGTTCGGTCTGCATCTTGCCGGTGAAGGCGTTGAGCTGCTCGGGACGGTCGAGGGTGATGGTGAGGACGCCATCGTTGGCTTCGTAGGCGATGTGTTCGTAAGACATGGGCGGATTGTGAGTTGCGGGGCGAGGGTTGTCGATGTGGAAACGGACGGGCCTAGGTGTCCTACGAGGATCGTCGTCGATAGATTTTTGCGTAGGCGATGGTCGTCTCTAACTCGTAGTTCTGCTCGATGAACGACCGAATGCGGACGACTTGCGGAGCATCGGAAGAGAACTCTTCCACGCTTTCAAGCGCGTCGACGACATAGAGCGGTGGCGATTCCTGCAACAATTTGAGGGAGCTCTCAAGGGTGGCGGGATTGAGCCAAAATGGCCGGTCATAGAACATCGGAATCGCGGGCTGGCGTTTGGCATAGAAGTACATTCCGCTCTCGCGTCCGGCCTGCCAGATATCAGTGTCCGGTGTAGTACGTTCCCTGAGGTACAGGCCGACTTGCTCACTGGCACCCGCGTTCAGCGTGGCAGGAGCGCGCCCTCGGGATTCATTTCTTGCGTTGGGTCCCTGGGCCAGGTAGGGAGGGAGATTCAACGCGACACAAACCAGAACGCAGGCCGAAGCGACGCCGAAGATAGCGAGCCTCCCGGCCTTTTGCGCAGGTAAGGTCCAGTTGCCGTCTACGAAGCAGCCGGAAAGCAACGCGACGGCTGGAAGAAGTTGAACGTAGTAGTGCGGGAGGAATCGGCCGGTGGTTGCGACCCCGAGGAACGAGGCACCAGCCCAAAGTACTACTGTCAGATTTTTCGACGTTCGACGCCGCCACGCCGAGAGACAGCCAGCAATCGATAACGCGAAGAACGGGGCCGCTGCCAGAGCGATGAACGGGGAGCGGATGAACAGGAGCCAAGTCTTCGTTGTAAAGGGCACGTCGTTGGAATAGAGAATGTTGTAGTCAACGTTCGCGTACTCGAACTCGCGGAACGCTCCCACCGCCAGATAAATGCCGAGGACGGCTACGAGTGGCGCCAGCACTGCGAAAACAAAGATGCTGAGCTTTCGAAGCGCCGCGGAATGCACGCGCAGGGTTGGAAACCCGATAAGAATTCCAACCACAAGGACGTTCCATACCGTGACCTGCTTCGTGAGAAGACTGCACGCCCCGAGCAGGCCAGCAATTAGGATGTTCCGCTGAGATTGTCCGCTCGATCCAAGCGACTTGAGGTAGAAGGACAACATCGCCGTCATCGGAAGCAACATGAACGGCTCTGTATTTACCGCGGGCTCCAACAGGGCCAGGCCGGTTGCCGAGGAGAAAACTACCAACGCTACTGTGCTTGCAGTTCTCGAGAACAGCGAGCGAGCAGCGTCATAAACAAACCACGCCGTAGCGGTGAGGGCTAAGGTCGCGAGGAGGCGAGGCGCCCAATCGTGTTCGCCGAAGAGCACGAACGAGAGCGCATACCAGAGGTAAATTGCGGGGGCCTTGTGGTCGAACAAGTCGCGGTACGGAAGCGAGCCGTGAAGGATGCCCTGGGCGACGGTCGCATAAGCCCCTTCGTCACGATCGAACGGTTCGGTGAAGAAGAGGAAGTTTAGGCCCATGGGGAGGATGAAGGCCACGGCGACTAGCAGTTGCCGTGCCTCTAGGCGCCTCAACTGCGGGAATGTGTTCGGCGCTACTCTAAGGGCGTTCGTCAATTTCCGTATCCGCAAGGACGTGATGGCTAGCAGCCATTTGATTTGTAATCGACAAGTTAAGTGCAAATCTAAAGATTGAAAGATCGCCGCTGTTCGACGTTGGCACAGCCTCAACGAGGTGAACGTTCAGAGGACGGTCGAAGATTGCTAGTCGGCGATGGACTTTGGCGGCGCGGTGTCTGCGTTTGCGGTGGCGGGAAGCGGCGGCAATGGGGCAACGGTGACCTGTCGCGTTGGGGTCCTGTCGATTTCGTATTTGCGCAGACCGGGCAGCTTCGCCGCCACCATGCCAACCACCGCGAGGCATCCGATTCCGCCGCTTACCACGGCAAACGTGGCATTGGTTGCGGCCGCGACCAAACCCGACTCGACCGCGCCAAGCTGATTCGATGCGCCGATGAAAAGGCCGTTCACGCTGCTCACGCGGCCACGCAAGTCGTCGGGCGTGCTCAACTGCACCGTCGTCTGGCGGAGGACAACGCTGACCTGGTCGGCCATGCCGATGAACATGTATGTCGCCACCGAAAGGTAGATGCTCCGTGAGAGCCCGAAGACGATCGTACCGATGCCGAACATCGCCACGGTGACGAGCAGCGCTCGTCCGGCCTGTCGAATGGGGGGCAGGAAGATGAGCGCCACCGCCATGATGAGCGCTCCCGCGTCGAGTGACGCGAACAGGATGCCGTATCCGAGCCCGCCGACGTGGAGGACATCCTTGGCGTAAATGGGCAACAGGGCGGTCGCGCCCCCGAAAATCACGGCGAACATGTCCAGGGTCATCGCTCCGAGCAGGACCTGACGGCTCCAGACGAACTGGACGCCTTCTTTGATAGCCGCAAGGCTCACCGCCCGGCGAGCGCCCTCTTGCTCCCGAAGTGTGAGGAAGACGAGCGAGACAATCGAAACAACCATCAGTGTCATGTGTGCGGCGTAGGCGCCGTCGACGCCGGTAGTCCCGATCAGGAGACCGCCCACGGCGGGGCCGGTAACGAAGGCGAACGACTGCAGGGTCGAGCTGACCACAATCGCGTTGGCGAAGGTCTCTTTCGAGACTACCTGCGGTAGGAAGGCCTGCCGCGCCGGGTTCTCGAAGGAGTTGGCGACGGCGATGAAGAGCACGAGCCCGTAAATCATCGGAAGTTCGATCGAGTCGGTGACCGTGGCGGCGAAGAGCGCGGCAGACGTGATGAGCGGCGCGAGCTGCGTCAGCATCACGATCCGCTTGCGATCGTGCCCGTCGGCGACTGCACCACCGACCAGCGTGAGCCCAAGCGACGGACCGAATCGCGCGAGACCGATCATGGCCAGCTGAAACGCGGACCCGGAAATCTCATAGACCTGCCAGGCGATGGCGGCGTTCAGCAGCGTCATCGCCATGCCCGAAGAGATCCGCCCGATCGAATACAGGAGGAAGTTCGGTTGGCGAAGCGCGGCCATGGGGTCGTGGCGTTGGTGTTGGGGCTCAGTCACTCGTGTAGGTGAATCGTGGGGTCACGAACTGGGCCGGTCAATGCGCCGCGGAGGTTCGCGCTGCGGGGCTACAGGTGAAGCACTTCGCCCTTCATTGCGAAGAAGGCGCCGAGAACTTCTAACTGCTCCTGCTCCCCGACACCGTTGCGGCGCAGGACCGCGAGCACGTCATCCGTGGCGCAGACGAATTCCTGCTCGCTGATGTTCATGCCCTTGTGGGTTTCCACCAGTCCGCGGCCCTCGTAGACCTCCGGACCACCGGTTGCCTGGGCGAAGAACTGGAATGCGCCGGCTTTCATTGCCTCGCGTTCGAACGGTTCGAAGCGAGTGTGGATGTCCGGATTGTCGAGGTGCGCGTCGACAATATCGCCGATTATTGCGCGGAGTTTTTCGGCGCCGCCGAGACGTTCGTAGAGGGTTTTGGTTGTTGGCGGTGATTCGAGCTGAGTCATACGAGGTGCAATCCTTCTAGGTTAGTATCCCTTAAGTACTCTTATACTCCCTTGTTTCCCAATCTGGCAAGGGCTATCGTATGGGACGAAGGAAAGCGGGTATGACCAGCTCGAACCCAGACGGCAGCCAGACAATCGACCCTCCGCGCGATGCGCACTTCCTCGCGGAGGTGCAGCGCGAGCTTGCGCGGCTCGACCGCGAGTTGCATATCGAGGAAGCAACCGTCGACCTGCTGTTCCTTGCGTACCTTCTGAAAACCTCGCGTTTCGGCTTCTTCAGCTTTGGGCCGATCACCATCGATGTCCGTCTCATCGAAGACCTTGTTCTGCGCACGGCTATTCGTTCGAACGACCCGAAGGCGGGGACGAAGACCCGGTATGGCGACGATTGCGTCCGGTTCTTCAGCGTCCTTTCGGACGAAGTCGAGCTAAGCGGGCGACGCCGAATCGATGAGGTCCACTTTCTCCTGGCGTTCATGCGAGTCGGCAGAAGGGATCCCCGGGCGGGTGTTTGGGGAGCTTGGAGTTTCGCCGGAGGAAGTGCGGTCGTTCGTGCCGGGGGCCGTGGCGCAGGCGGAGTCGGGACGCCTTTACTCACCGGAAGAGGCAGCCGAGTACCTTGGTGTACACGTGAAGACTGTGCGGAACTGGATACGGAACGGCCGACTGCCGGCAAGCCGCCTCGCAGGACAACGTGTGTCTGCGCATCCGTTCGACTGATTTGAACCGTCTTCTCGAACCCGTTGAACCCGGCGAAACCGATTAGTTTCGGCGTCCAGTGACCGTTCTGACGCCAAGCCCGAGGAGCATCCAATGCCACATTTCGCCAGTCGTACCACGATAGGGCCCGTCCAAGTTGCCGACGTTGAGCAGCTGGCTGCAGAGCAGGCGAAGAGCTCGGCCCCTCTGGTCGGAGCGTATTGGACTCCCGGGCCAGGGCAGCTGTTTTCCGTCTTCGAAGGTTCATCGCAATCCGAGGTGCTCACGGGCGAAGCGGCCGAAGTGTTTTCGGTGCTACCAATCACGTCGGAAGAGTACGGACCGCCCGCAGTGGAACCTGCCGCTGGCGAGGGCGATGGCCTGCAGCTGGTCCTCGTCCGGCGGCAGCTGAACCCAATGACTGAAAACGAGTTTCGAGCGGTCGCGCTGCAGGCCATCATGTGCGCGCACGAATACGACGACATGCTCTGGCTTCGTTCGTACTGGGATGTCGGAAACAACCAGCTCAACTGCCTGTTTCGCACGCGAACACACGATCTTGTTCGCGAGCACGCGGAGCGCTCGCGCATCCCATGCGATGAGATTCACGACGCCATCGAGGTCGGTCCCCTGCGCTAGAGGCTTCGGACTGACGGTTCAACGGGTCCGGCTCGGAAACCAAATCAATTCGCCCGCGGCCGCTGATGCTGCTTGCCGCGAAGAATCCTGCTACCTTTCCTCGCCATGTCAGCCCTCTCCGATGTCGTCGTTCTCGAGTTCGCAAACAACGTATCCGGACCGTATTGCGGTCGCCTTCTGAGTGACCTCGGCGCGACCGTCATCAAGGTTGAACCGGAAGGCGGTGATCCGCTTCGTTCCGCTTCGCCCGTGGTCGCCGGGGAAAGCGCGTTCTTCAACTACCTGAACGCGGGGAAGCGCAGCGTTGTCGCTTCGCCAGATTCGGCGGAACTGGCTGCGCTTTTCGCGCGCGCCGACATCGTCATCCACGACCTGCTCGGAGAGGCGGCCCGAGCGCTGGAGGCTACTGCGACCTCGGCGAATCCGGCGGCCGTGGTCATTTCGGTTTCGCCGTATGGACGGAGCGGCGAGAAGAGTTCGTGGCAGGCGACGCCGTTCACGGAATGGGCCACCGGCGGGTACTTCTACTTCGGCGGCGACCCTGCGCGCGAACCGCTTTCGCTCCCGGGGCACCAGGCGGAGTTTCACGCCGGCCTACACGCAGGCATTGCCGCCATGGCCGGGCTCTGGCACGCGAGAGAAACCGGCGAGGGCCAGTGCGTGGAGATCTCCCACCAGGAGGCCTGCCTCAACGACCATGCCTGGCTGACTTCGATGTGGACGCACATGGGCAAGGTCCAGCAGCGGACGGGGAGCCTCTATGCGCGCTGCCTGGATGGCTTCGTCTATCTCTTCAACCTGGCTCCCTATCCCAACCTGTTCATCCTGATGGAACGTTTCGACCTGCTTGAAGATGAATCGCTCACGATGCCGATTAACTGGGTTGGACGCTTTCCGGAACTGTTCGCGATCTTCGAGGAATGGACCTCGACGCACACCAAGCAGGAGGTCTACCACGCCTGCCAGGAACTGCGCATCGCCGCATCGCCCGTGAACACCATGGCGGATGTCGCGAACAGCGAGCAGCTCGCGGCGCGGGACTGGTTTGGCAAGGTCGAGGTCGGTGGCAAGACGTTCACCGGACCCGGTTTCCCATACAAGCTCATGGGGACGCCCTGCGAAAATTCAGGGCGCGCTCCGAAGTTGGGCGCGCACACCGTGCAGATTCTCAGCGGCTCGATCCAGCTGCCGGTGCGTCCCGAACTGAAGCCGGAAATCGAAAATCATGGCGGCTCGCACGCGCTCGACGGACTTCGGATGATCGAAGTGACCGCGAACTGGGCAGGGCCGATTGCGGGGCGCCACTTCGGCGACCTTGGCGCGGACGTCATCAAAGTTGAACTCCAGACCAAGCCGGCAACTCGCGCGCTCATTTACCCGGGCGAAGATGTGTGGCCAGACTTCTACCATCGCGCCGGGTACTTCAACAAACTAAACCGGAATAAGCGGGGCATCGCGCTCGACCTTTCGAAACCGAAGGGCAAGGAGATGTTCCTCGAGCTTGTGAAACAGGCAGATGTCGTACTCGAGAACAACGCCGCGCGCGTGATGAGCCAGCTCGGCCTCGGTTACGCCGAACTGAGCGCAGTCAACCCGCGCATCGTCATGTGTTCGCTTTCGGGGTACGGCTCCACCGGGCCGGAGCGGAACTACTCCGCCTATGGCAGCAACATCGAGACCACGAGCGGCCTGGGCAGCGTCCTTGGCTACGACGACACGAAGTTCTTCGGGACGGGAAGTTTTTACGCCGACCCGGTTTCGGGAAATCACGCGACGGTGGCGATCCTCGCGGCGCTCAACGCGCGACGTACGACGGGGCGCGGCCAGTGGATCGACATGGCGCTGCTTGAGGCGGTGGAGCCGTTCCTTTCGCAGGAATTCCTGCGGTACACCACGTCCGGCGAGGTGCCCGTTCCGAAGGGTTCGCAATGGGGCGACGGCTGGATCCTCCAGGGTGCCTTCCCGACGGCCGGTAACGACTGCTGGCTGGCCCTCACCGTGCGGGACGAGGCTGACGCCGAACGGCTTGCAGCGGTGACGGGGGGGCATGGCGAAGAGGCCCTGCGGAAGTGGTTGCTGGTCCGCAATCACCTGACCGCCGCGGATCTTATTGCAGGCTGCAGGCATCCCTGCAGCGCCGATTATGGCGAACTGGGAGATTTTCGCAGACAACCACTTGAACGACCGCGGCTACTTTGTTCCGGTTCGTCATGCGGCCGCGGGGACGCGGATGTTTCCGGGCCATGCCTGGCGGTTCGAAAAGACGCCGGGAGCCGTGTTCCGGGCCGCGCCGATGTTCGCCGAACACAACTTCGAGGTATTCGAAGGCCTGCTCGGCCTGGACGAACGGGCGGTCCGGGAACTCGCCGAGGATGGTGTGACAGGATTCGAGCCAATCTATGCCGCCGGGCCAGCCCTGTGACGGCGATTCTTGTCCTCGTGCCACAGTCCATGGCCGCTCCGACTCTGCCGGCGGACACGATGTTTGTGCACTTTCACACTGCGGTGGATGCCGTCATCTCGCTGCGTGCGAGTGACGCACCGGGAATTCTCGTGACCGACGGCCTCGACGCTGAAGACCTTGGCGCGTTGGCGAACGTGATCCGCGAAAGGTCGGCGCCGTGCATCGAGGTTCGGATGGTGCGTTGGGACGGCGAGACGCAGTCGCCGGTCTCGGGAGCCTGTCGAGGCGTGATTTCGGGATTTGGGATGGCGGGACTCACACGGGCGATCGAGCTGCTCGGGAGCTAGTCGAATTCGACGACGTTCCGGCCGGGCTCGAAACCCTTCATCAGGAGCAGGCGGCGGGGGACGAGTTTGAACAGCGTCCCCGAGTCCGTGAACACGGCCGCCATATTGTTTTTCGCCGCGAGTTCGGCGAGCAGTGTGGAGTATTCAGGGTCTTCTTTGGCCACTTCGTCGGCGCGGCCTTCGATTACGACGCGATTGAAGGCGGTCCAATCACCGCGAATGACTTCGCGGTTGTCGATCAAGAACGAGACCTCCGGCGTCGCGGCAATGTTGTGCGCGTGCTGGGGCCTCGTGTTGCTGCCGAATAGCACTTCGCCGTTGGGCCGAAGGTGGCAGAGCACGAACGTGACGTATGGCGTGCCGTCTTCGGCATGTGTGGTGGCGAGTGTGCCGCCGGGCTGGGTGGCGGCGATTGCGCCCGCTTCGTGGAGGATCTGGTCTCGGTCCATCGCTGGCGATTGTACGGGAGTACTGGGAAGGATGCGGCGCGAAGTCTCGCCAATTGGGTGGTAAACGTGGGCGAGAACCGCGTGGCGTTGCCCATTGTCCGCCGCTCGTTGCTCAATATGCGGGTGACCGAGCCAGTCCGCCGCCGAATCGAACAGCCCTCAGAAGATCGGGCCAAGCGTTCTGGCTGCCTCATTTGGGGGGCGGTGCTCGGTGTGCTTGTTGGGATCATGGTGGGTGTCTATGCGCTGCCGCCAATTCTTCGTCACTACTACGGGGAGACGAAGGTGGCGGCCGATGAGTTCTACCGCGGCGAAGGCAAGGCCATCCGCATCGCCACTCTTGGCCAGGCATCTGAACCGTTGGGCGAGGCTGCGGCCGGAATGCGACGGGAGGACTTCTTCGTGACCATCGTCGTGGTCTCCGAAGACGAGTGGCAGCCGAAGGTGACCGATTTCTCGCTGGAGATGAAGGAACTCGACGAGTGGCAGCAGGCGATTGACGCGACCTCGAACGGTGAGCCGTTCGACAAGGTTTCGCCCGGGATCCAGACAGAAATTGAGTTGCATTTCGTGGTCGAGTTCTCACCTGAAGAGGCGGACATGATCACGCCGAAGGCGCTACACCTTTCGGACCCGCGAGTCCGCTTCGCCATCGAATGAGCGACACCTACGACGGTCCGACACTGCCGCACCTGCTTCGGCCGGGGTTGCGGTTGGTGTTCATCGGGTACAACCCGGCGATCTACTCAGCGGAGGCCGGGCACTACTACGCCCGTTCGGGGAACCGGTTCTGGGTGCAGCTGAGCGAGTCGGGAATCGCCGGACGGGAGGTGCGGCCCGAGGACGACGACCTGCTGATGGACGAGGCCGGAATTGGCTTCACCGACCTCTGCTGCCGTCCCACGGTCCGCGCGGAGCACCTAACGCGGGACGAAATCGCCGAGGGAGCGCTTCGGCTTCATGGTGAGCTGCTGGAGTTCCAGCCACGTATCGCCTGCTTCAGCGGACGTGGGATCTACCAACACTTCGGGCGTCATGCGCTTGGGTTGGCTGCGAAAGACCTCGCCAGACGCGAATACGGTGCGCAGCCGGAGCGCATCGGCGCGACGGTGCCGTGGGTCATCCCGAGTTCGAGCGGGCTCGCGAGCAAATGGCACAGAGAACGGCTGGACCTTTTGAAACGGCTCGCGGATGCGCTGGACTTGTCGAACGACCTCCCCGGCGCGTAGACAGAACGGGTGCGGATAGCAAGCTGGAACCTCAACTTTCGGCGAAACGTTGCCGCGCAGATGGCCGCCGTTGGGCGCGATGTCTCCAGATGTGGCCGTCTTCCAGGAAGTACGCGCTGCCGGCTTCGGCGAAATGGCTGAGCAGCTTTCCGCCGCCGGACTGCCGCATTTCACGACCAGCCTCGATCACTGTGATGAGCAGTACACGCCCGCGCTGGGTCGATTTGTTGCGATCGGAAGCCGTTGGCCGCTCCAGTCGGCTGAGCGCGTAGCTGCACCTGCCCCAGAGGTCGGTGTTTCGGTTGTTGTTGCGCGCCCGCTGAGGGCGTTCGAGGTCATCGGCCTCTACGTCCCGAGTGCAGTCTCGCGATGACCAGCTCAAGGTTCCAACGCAGGAAGCGGCGGCCGCACGGATGGCACGGGCGGTCGAAGTTCCCCACATTCTGTGCGGCGACTTCAACTCCCCGAAGGGCGAAGGTAAGTCGACGGAACGATCACGCCGTTCTCTCGGAAGAAGAACGAACGTGCCGTTGCCGCGGAACTGGGGCTACTGGATGGACTGGCGAAGTTCGGGATGGTCGATGCTTTCCGTTCGGCGAATGGCTACGAAGTCAACGGATCAAGCTGGTACTGGAAGAATCGGGGAAGGACCGGTGGGTACCGCCTCGACCACATCATGGCGAGCAGGCACTTCACTGTTTCGGGTTGCTTCTACAACCATGAGGTTCGGCTCAGCGGCCTGAGCGATCATTCGATGATGGTTGCCGACCTTGACTTCGCCTGATTACCGCTGCCGTCTCCATGGCACGACGAGCCACTCGACGACGAGAAGCAGCCACGCCAACAGGACTCCCAGCACCGTCACCGCGATGATGCCGGAGTACATCGTGGGGAAATCGAAGATCTGGTAGCTCTGCCAGATCCGCGCGCCGAGGCCATCGTTCGCCGCCAGGAATTCGGTGCCGACGATGACGATGAGGGCGAAACCCATCGCCACGCGCAATCCTGAAAAGACCGTCGGCGCCGAGCCCGGGCAGGAGCACGCTGGTCGCCAATCGAACCGGGCCAGCGCCGAATGCTCGGGCTGCGTCGATGTAGGTTCGTTCGACCTGCTCCACTCCAGAGAGCGCGCTGAAGAAGACGATGAAGAACACGCTGAAGGCGACCATGAAGATGCGCGCTTCGTCGTTGATGCCGAACGCCACCAAGGACGAGCGGCAGCATGGCGATGCGAGGGACGACGTAGAGCGCCGTGGCGAGCGGGTAGAGCAGCTGGCGCAGCGTGCGAGAGACGCCAGCAGCCAGGCCAACGACCAGTCCCGGCAGCGCCCCGAGGACGAAGCCCCAGAACAGCCGTTGAGTCGTGGCCCAAGCATCGTTTGGGAGCTTGCCATCGGTCAGTTGGTCTTTCGTGCGCTGGAGTACGTCCCATGGCGCGGGATAGAACAACGGATTAATCCAGCCCTGCTTGCTGGCGAGCTGCCACAGGAGGACCAGGGCGATGGGCAGGATTAGCCCCACGACAAACGTTCGCACGAGATTGGAGACGGTCTTCATGTCTCAAGTGCCTCGTAGAGTTTTCGAAAGAGCGCGCCGTAGCCGGGTTGTTCGCGAAGGGTGGCGTGATTTCGCGGGCGTGCGAAGGGGACGTCCTCAGCCAGGGCTATTCGGCCGGGCCGGGCGGAGAGGACGGAGATCCGGTCAGCGAGGGTGAGCGCTTCGTCGATGTCGTGGGTCACGTAGAGGACGGTGCAGCGGCGTTCGGCCCAAAGCTGCATCAGTTCTGATTGGACGCTCGCCTTCGTCTGGAAGTCGAGCGCCGAAAGTGGCTCGTCCATCAGGAGCACTGGGGATTCGACCGCAAACGCACGCGCGATGGCGACCCGCTGACGCATCCCCTCGGAAAGTTGCGCCGGAAACGCGCGGGCGAATTGTTCGAGGCCGAGTGTCCGCAGAAGAGCGTTCGTCGATCGGTCGATTCGCTCCCGTTTGGCTACGCCTTGAAGCCGCAGCCCGTAGGCGACGTTCTCTTCGGCTCGGAGCCAGGGGAAGCAGCTGTTGCCCTGGGGCACGTAGGCGACCGAGCCATCGCCGGGAAGGTTGAATTCGCCGGCGGAACGCGAAACGAGACCGGCGAGGACCTTGATGAGGGTGGACTTGCCGCAGCCGCTTGGGCCAAGGAGTGCGTGGAACGAACCGGCTTCGACAGCGAGGTCGAGGTCTTCCAGGGCACGAACGCCGCCAGCCCCACCGTAGTCAACGGTGAGGCCGCGGATCGTTAGCTGGCTGGTTGCAGTCACTCTCTGGCTATTTGGTCTTCATGAAGAGGTCAAAGTCCAGTTCGCCCTTGTAGGTGAGCAGGCCCTGGTCGCCGAAGAACTTCTCCTGGTCGCGGAAACTCTGGATGTTGAGCTTGCCCTTGGGGTCGTTGTACGGCCGCGCGGAGCGCTTGATGACGTCCGCAGGGACCTGCGTGTACTTCTCCAGAATGGCGATGATTGTCTCGTCCTGCCATCCGCCGTTCTCAAGGTCGCCGACCGCCTTGAGGTACGCGCGGAGGAAGCCTGCTGCCAGTTCCGGGTTCTTCTCCGCCCAGGAGCGGTTCCAGTACGACGCCGGTCGGCTGGTCGCCGTCGACGAAGTCTTCGGCGAGGACCTTCACCAGGCCTTTGTCTTCGCCAAGGGTCGCGAGGGGTTCGCCGAGCATGGCGCCATCGATGCTCTTGTTCTCGAGGGCCGCGGCCACGTCACCGAAGCCGACGGTCTGGAGGTTGATATCGCTGTATTTCAGGCCGCCGCTCTTGAGTGCGCGATAAAGCCAGTACTCGGTCGAAGCGCCTTTCGCGTTGATCGAGACCTTCTTGCCCTTGAGGTCGCTGACCCTGGTGATTTCGCCCGAGTCATATCGAGCCTTGCTGACCACGAGCGGTGTCGTGACAGGCGACTTCTCGGAATGCAGCGGGGCAACGATTTCGAACGGGACCGGTTGCTTTGCTTCGATGGCTGCGGAAGCGGCGTTGAACACCGCAGCGCCGATGCCGCCGGAACCGATATCGAAGTTGCCTGCCGCGGTTTGCACGAGCATGTCCGCGCCGCCGGCGAGGCGTTCGAGCTTGATGTTTATGCCCTCCGCCTCGAAATAGCCCTTGTCGATGCCGACGAAGAAGGGCGCATCGATCAGGATCGGGATGTACCCGACGGTGACATCTTTGACTTCTTTCGGCGCCTGGGTTCCGTCTCCGCCGGTGTCGTCGTCATCGTCGTCGCCGCAGGCAACTGCCCCAACGAGTGCCAGGACCGCAAGCGCGGCCAGCATCCATTTCTTCACTAAGGTCCCCCCAGAGATTGTGTGTGGCGTCACAATTACTCATGAATCGGCTGTGGAAAGTCAGCGTCCGTACGTCCCCCTAAAGATTTCTCGCGAGAAGATAGTTGGCGTTGTGAGCGTATTGCCGGCCCCAGACGAAAAAGCTGCCTCAGTGCGAGCGATGTTCGACCGCATCGCGCCGCGCTATGACCGTGTGAACCGGCTCATGACGTTCAGCGCGGATCAGCGCTGGCGACGAGAACTCGTGCGCCGGCTGGAGGTTGGTCCAGGAGACCGCGTGCTGGACCTTGCCTGCGGAACCGGGGACTTCGCGGAACATTGCAGGCGGCTGGCCGCCGAGACGGTCGGCCTTGATTTCTCTCGTGGGATGCTGATGGCAGCGAACGCACGGACGCCAGGACTCGGTCTCTGGCTGCAGGGAGATGCCCTTCGCCTCCCGTTCGCAGACTCGAGCTTCACCGTGGCCGTTTCCGGGTTCGCGCTGCGAAACTTCGTTTCGATCGAACCTGTCATCCAGGAGCTCGGCCGAGTCGTTGCGCCGGGTGGCCGGATCGGGCTGCTTGAGGTTGACCGGCCGCGGAATCCAGTCATCCGTGCTGGCCATGGCGTCTACTTCGACCGAATCGTCCCGAGGCTTGGCGGATTGATCGGGCGCGACCCTGCCTACCGGTATCTCCCACAGTCGGCGGTCTACCTGCCAGAGCAAGACGAGCTGGTGGCGATGCTGATGAATGCCGGATTCCGCAAGATTCAGAAGAAGACGCCAATGTTTGGCGCGATCCAGGCCATCAGCGCGGTTCGATCGTGACAGCTGCTGCGGCGGCGGCGCCGAGCAAGGCGACCGCGTGGAAGATGGCTGTGCGTTTGCCGACGCTCACGGCAGCGCTTGCACCGGTGATCGTCGGTTCGGCCGCGGCTTACCACGATGACGCATTCTCGGCGGGACCGGCAGCGGCGGCGCTGCTCGGCGCGGTCGCGCTCCAGGTCGGTGCGAACTTTGCGAACGATGTCTTCGACTTCGAGCGCGGCGCCGATACCGCGGATCGTTTGGGACCACCGCGAGCGACCCAACTCGGTCTGCTGACTCCTTCGCAGATGAAGCTCGGCATGTGGCTGGCGTTCGCAGCCGCGACGCTCTGCGGGGTGTACCTCACGTATGAAGCCGGGTGGGTCATCGTCGCGGTTGGACTTGCGAGCATCGCCGGGGCGATCGTCTACACCGGGGGGCCATGGCCAGTGGGCTACCACGCGCTCGGTGACGTGTTCACGTTCGTGTTCTTCGGTTTGGTCGCGGTGATGGGGACGTACTTCGTCCAGGCCGAGGAGATCACCTGGTTCGCGTTGCTCGCCTCGCTGCCGGTGGCCTGCACGGTGACCTGCATCCTCGTGGTCAACAACCTTCGCGACATCGAGACGGACCGCCGGGCGGGAAAGACTACCCTTGGGGTTGTGATGGGGGATCGAGGGACGCGCTGGTGGTATGGCGCGCTTGCTCCTCGGCGCCTGGGTTTCGATGGCGGTGGGCATCTTCGCTGGGGCGCCGTTCGCTGTGGCTGGCGCTGGTCGTTGGCATCCCGCTCGGCGTACGGCTCTACCGCCCGATCCTGGCCGGGACGCGGGGCCGGGAACTCAACCCGATCCTGAAAGCGACCGCGCGCTACCACCTGTTGCTGGGGCTGCTGTGGGCGGCTGCGATCGCTATCGGCTAGGCCGGCCGAAGGCCCGCGGGCGCGGGTCGGCGGTGGTTCCTGTAGTATCGGGCGAGCCGCCAACCGTTCCCGGACGGCGAGCCAGCAGGGGGCCGCACCCAGTCCATGAAGATCATCGACGGAATCTACCAGCTACTCACGCCATTCCCACAGTTCACCTTCGAAGACGCCAAGATGCTTCGGCGGCAACTCGAAGAGCACCCGCGCGTGACCAAGGGCCTCCCGTACGTGCTCCCGTACCTGCTGAAAGACGGGGGCGACACCGTCCTCGCTGGACTGCGGTTGGAACACTGACTCTGCCTATGCGGCCCTCGAAGAGGGTATGAAGGAGCATGGCACCCATCCGACTGACATCAGCAAACTCGTCATCAGCCACGTCCATCCCGACCACTACGGCATGGCCGGCCGGCTGAAGCAGCTCTCGAGCTGCGAACTCGTGATTCACGAGAAGGACGCGGAGGTCATCAAGACCCGCTATTTTGCCCCAAAGAACCTCATGGATGACATGGCCGGGTTCATGGAGAGCAACGGTGTCCCGGCGATGGACAGCCCCTCGATGTCTCGCGGCTCGATGGGCATGATCGGGATGGTCGCGGCGGTTCCACCGGATACGCAGGTCAAAGGCGGCGAGACCATCAAGGTCGGTGACTTCGATTTCGAAGTCATCTGGACTCCCGGGCACTCGCCGGGGCACATCTGCCTGTACGAGCCGAACCGGAAGATCCTGCTCACGGGAGACCACATCCTCCCGACTATTACGCCGAACGTTTCGATCCACGCGCAGACGCATGGCAGCCCCCTCGGCGACTACATGCGCTCGCTGCGGCTGCTCATCGACCTCGATGTCGACATCGTTCTCCCGGCGCACGAGTTCGAAATCCACGACCTCAAGAAGCGCATCCTCGAGATTGAGGCACACCACGATGTCCGCCTCGACGAGATGGTGAACTGCGTTGATAGCGGCGGTTCAACTGCCTGGGACGTGGCTGGTCGGGTGAAGTGGGCGACCGGAACGCTGGCGGAATTCGAGCCGCACATTCAGCGTTCGGCGGTTGGCGAAACCCTTGCCCACCTCGAATACCTGTTCGAGCAGGGCCGCCTCGCCAAGGTGATACGTGGCAAGCACCTCTACTGGATGCAGGTCTAACCGCTACTCGGCAGTAAGTGCGAATTCCAACGCATCTGCGAGCGCCAGCCAGCTGGCCTCGATGATGTCGGTCGAGGAGCCAACGGTCGTCCAGTAGGTCGAGCCGTTGGTGCTTTCGATGAGGACGCGAGTCTTCGCGCCGGTCGCCGCCTGCGAATCGAGGATGCGGACTTTGTAGTCCACGAGCTTCACGTTCTCTAGCTGTGGATACACCTGCACGAGCGCCTTGCGCACGGCGCCGTCGAGCGCGTTCACCGGACCGTTGCCTTCGTGGGCGGTGTGCTGCAGCTCGCCGTTGATGACGATTTTCACCATCGCTTCGGCAAGCATCTCGTTGAGCGATTCGCCGAGATGGCTGCGGCGGCGCCGCTCGACGATGACGAAGTCTTCGAGCTCCCACGGAGCGCGATAGCCCGGGAGGGACCGGCGGACGAGCAGAGCGAAGCTAGCTTCGGCGCCTTCGTACTGGAAGCCCTGGCTCTCTTTTTCTTTCACTACTTCAAGCAGCGACCGGATCTCATCCTGCGTGAGCGGGTAGTCGATCCCGAGCTCTTCTAGCTTCATCAACAAGTTGCGCTGACCCGAGAGTTCGCTGACCAGCACTCTCGAGGAGTTGCCGACCAGGCCCGGATCGACGTGCTGGTAGGCTTTCTCGTCCTTCATGATGCCGGCGACGTGGTAGCCGGCCTTGTGCGCGAAGGCGGAGGCGCCGACGTATGGAGCGCCCGCGTTGGGCACGAGGTTCGCCAGCTCGGAGACGTAGTTCGAGACTTCGGTCAGCCGGGCGAGTTGCTCGTCTTCGATGACGTTCAGGCCCATCTTGATCTTGAGGTTCGCGAGCATCGTCAGGATGTCGGTGTTGCCGCAGCGCTCGCCGTAGCCGTTCACGCAGCCCTGCACCTGCCAGACTCCGGCTTCTACCGCCGCCATGCGAGTTTGCGACGGCCAACCCGGCATCGTTGTGACAGTGGATACCCAGGCGCACGTCGCGGACGCGTTCCTGCGCTTCGCTGATCGCAGCGAGCATCGCACGCGTGGTCATCCCGCCATTCGTGTCGCAAAGCACGAGTGCATCGGCGCCTGCTCGAGCCGCAGTCGCGAGGCATTGGAGCGAGTAATCGGGGTCCATGGCGAAGCCGTCGAAGAAGTGCTCGGCGTCGAAAAACACCGTCTTGCCGAGCTTTTTGAAGTAGCCGACGGTGTCGGCGATCATCGCGAGGTTCTCTTCGGCGCTGGTCTCGAGGATTGAGCGCACCTGGTACATGCTGGCCTTGCCGACGAGGGTGATACCGGGCGTCTCCGCGGCGACGAGGCTCTGGATGTTGGCATCGGTTTCGCAGGTGATGTTCGGCTTGCGCGTGCCGCCGAAGGCGCTGACTTTCGCGTTCTTCAGTTCGACCGTTCGAAGCCGACGGAAGTATTCCGCGTCTTTGGGGTTCGACCCGGGGAATCCGCCTTCGACCCATTCGAGACCCAATTCGTCGAGCTTTCGGGTGATGCGAATCTTGTCTTCGACCGAAAGCGAAATGCCCTCCATCTGAGAGCCGTCTCGAAGAGTGGTGTCATAAAGTTGGACGCGATCAGTCGGCATGGCGCAGGAACCTTTCCTCACAAGGGTATCGGGCGGTGGTAAACGGGAAAGCGGGAGGCGGAAAGGCGCTAAATGGCAGCCCCGCGTGATGGACGCGGGGTTGTTCTCACCGGCAGCACGGGATTCGTGTGCATTCGTGCGATTGTAGCAGGGTCAGGCGTCGATATCGTCGTCGAATGGCAACAGGGTGAAGGTACCGCCCTGGAGCGGGCGAATTGCACGGAAATGACGTTGGTCGAAGGTGAGGAGGCGGGTTGTGCGGTAGCGCGCGGCCAGGACGACTATCGAAAGGTCCGCGATGCCGGGACTCAGGTCGCGGTACTGGTGATTCAACTGTTCGATGTCGCGCAATTCCTGGCGGGAAACGGTTGGCAGTTCGAACCGGCCTGCGGCCAGGTCGGCAACGAACCACGAATTGCCCTGGGGCCCTCGCAATGACTGGAGGTGGTAATCAATTTCAGCTGCGCTAAAGGCGGAAAGAACTGGAGTTTCGCGTTCGATTGAAAGTACGGCTCGCGCGTCGACGCGGCGCGCGTCTCTTGGGTCGCCGAGCGCCACGATTGGTCCGGTATCAGCGATCAGCCTCAACGAGTGGGCCGCGATTTCATGGCTTCTTCGGCCTCTCGCATCTGTTCCTCGTACTCCCTGAGTAGGCCTTCACTCATTTCGCGATCGAGCTGATCGTTGTACGCCTGCAACTCGTCGGGTGAGGAGATTGAGTTGGTCACTGCTTCGTCTGCCATCTTGAATATCTGAAAATCCCGGTCCGGCATGGCGGCGTCGTAGGCCAACAGCGCTTCGCGAAGCACCCATGCCTGCGATTCGCCTTTTCGTTCGGCGAGGCGCTTAAGGCGCTCGCGGTCTTCTTCGCTCAGGTAGACGCTGGTCTTCTTCATGTCCATCGCGGCGCCTCCTTACGATGTAGGGTAACACGTAGGGCACAGCCCATCGCGTCGCGGGGATCTTGGGCGTGTCGGATTAAAAGGAGCAGTGTTCGTAAACGCCGCACGAGCGAGCGCTTCCGCACTCGCCTCTGACTTCTTGATGTCGATTGCGCCGCCCCAAGTGCAGGGCATCACCTAGGGCAGGAATCGAGTCAATGGCGAGACCGGACGGTCGCGCTTGTCCAAGGCCCACCGCGACGTAGCTGCAATGGAAGGTTTCGCAGCGACATCTACGAGCGAGTGCTTCCGCGCTCGCCTCTGACTAATCGCGGAATGCGGTGCCGTTGAGCAGGCCGACGGCGAGCCGGATTGCTTCGATCATGCTGGTTTCATCGGCGAGGCCCTTGCCGGCGATATCGAAGGCGGTGCCGTGATCGACCGAGGTGCGGATGAAGGGCAGGCCGAGGTTCACGGTGATGCTGCGTTCGAAGCCGTGCACCTTGATCGCGATGTGTCCCTGGTCGTGGTACATGACGACGACGACGTCGTACTTGCCCGCGATGGCCGCATTGAAGACCGAATCCGCCGGGTGCGGACCTGTAGCGAGAATGCCCTTGGCAACCGCATCGGAGATGGCGGGTGCGATCTCGTCGAGTTCTTCGCGTCCGATGAGGCCGTTGTCGCTGGCATGTGGGTTCAGGGCGGCGACGGCGATGCGCGGGGCGGGGACGCCCCAGCGGACGAAGTGGTCGTGGGTGAGTTCGATCGCGCGGAGGACGTTGGCGCGTGTGACGTATTTGCAGGCTTCGGCCAGGGACTTGTGGGTGCTGAGGTGCATGCAACGCAAGTTTCCCGACGCAAGCAGAGTGGCGACGTGACCGGCCCCACTGAGACGTTGAAGCACTTCCTGGTGCCCGGTGTCGGTGATGCCCGCGAGTTGGAATGCCTCTTTGTTGACCGGGGCGGTGACCATCGCGTCGACGGTGCCTGCGATGCACTGCCGGGCTGCGTGCTCGATCCAGCCGTGCGCCGCGCGGGCCGAGTCCACTGATAGCTCACCGACTGGGAACGGGCCCTCGGGAACTCCCGGAATTTCGGTGACGGGGGGCGGTGCGCCTTTGAGGCCGAGTCTCTGCCAGGTCTCGAAGAGGACCTTGGCGGAGCCGACGACGGTGAGGTCGGCGAGACCCTTCACTTCGTCCTTTGCCAGTGCCTTCGCTGTTACCTCCGGGCCAACGCCGGAGGGGTCGCCCATCGTCACGAGAAGTTTCGGTTTGCTCACGCTTCGAAGACTAGCGTCGCGAGCGACCGGCCGCTAGCCGAGTGGGTAGACAAAGAACGTGTAGCAGCAAAGCGCCACCAGGATGGCGATAGCGCCGATGAGCACCGCGGGGAATGGCAGCCGCGTGCGAAGTCCGATGCCGGCGGCCATCAACGAGAGTCCGAGCCAGATGAAGAGTGCGCCTTCAATGGTGAAGGCCGCGATGAAACCACCAAGGATAAAGAGCGGGCCGAAGACGATGCCGAGCCAGGAATAGAAGCGTCTGTCAGCTGAATCCATGATTCCTTCGGACTAGAACAGCCAAGCCCACACTAAGAACACGGACCACGCTGCAAAAAATGCGCCAACCAGCGCCCACTCGGTTCGCGAGAATTGCGCGAGGCCCTTGCGGCGCCGCGCAGCATCTTCGCCTTCGGCGAATCCCGGCGTGAACGCCTGGTCGATCTGGGGCGGCATATCCATGACTCAATCCTGTACCCACAATTTCGGCTAGAACAAGAATCCCCACGCCAGGATCACGGCCCACGCCGCGAAGAATGCGCCAACGAGCGCCCACTCGATTCGTGAGAATCGCGCGAGGCCCTTGCGCCGCCGCGAAGCATCTTCGCCTTCGGCGAACCCCGGCGTGAACGCCTGACTTACCTGGCTCTGGTCAGCACCCATGACTTCATCCTATACCCATCGGTTCAGCACGGGTTCCCGCCTGGGCCGCTCAGCCTGTCGCCCGAAACCGGCGGCACCTTCACCTGATCGCCCCAGTTCGAGAACGTCCACTCGAGGGGCTTGCCGTTGCTTGTGAGCGTTTCCGAAGTGATTCGGACCGGTAACAAAGAATGCTGCTCCATCTCCAGCGTGACTTCTCCGACACCCTCAAGGTCGAGTCTCGCAACACCCGTTGCCGCCGATGTGGACGACGGCAAGATTTTGATGAGTTTTGAATGCGCGATTTCGTCGGAGGTGATGACGAACGGCGCGAGCACCTGGGCGCCATCCTGGATCTTCGCCCAATTGGGGCAGGTCTCTCGCTTGAAGTAGGTCTCTCCGTCGCGGAGCACGATGGCGTAGTTGCCGTCGCCGGTGCGGTGCAGGTTGGCGACTGCATCGCCCGAATTCAGGTCCACGTCGACAGTGCCGCCGTCCGAGCCGCCCCATCGCGGGAGGACGAAGTTCTCCTGATTCACCGTCAGCCGGTAGGCCCCCGCCTCGTCCATAGCGCGTCCCACTTGCAAGAGGAGGTCGCCCGATTCGCAGAGTCCCGGAAACCGATCGCAGGAGTCGTTGATCTGGCTGGAGGATTCGCGTTTGCTGCAGCCCGCGGCACAGATTGCCACGAAGAGCAGTCCCACTGCCCAAAGCCACCGCGCAGTCATACGGAGATCACAATATCACTCGGTGCAGCACGGCTGGCCGAGGGTCAGGTCAAGAGTCCCCAGGCCAGAAATACGGCCCAGGCCGCGAAGAATGCGGCGGCCAGTGCCCACTCGATTCGGGAGAAGCGCGAAAGACCTTTACGCCGACGTGAGGCGATTTCGCCGTCGGTGAATTCGGTCGTGAACGACTGATCGATTTTAACACTGCCGATGATCACCTGACGCTCCAATCCCCGTTCGCAATACCAGATGAGTATACCACGAATCCGCTGCACTTTTAGGCGCAAACGTTACTCGCGGAAAGTCCCGACAGCGCCCGATTCGATCAGTTGCGCAATTTCCGCGTCGCTGTAGCCGGCGGCCGCGAGGATTTCGGCGTTGTGCTGGCCGGGCTTTGATGCACCGCGAACGGCGCCGCCACGGGTGCGCGAGTGCTTCACCGGGGTGTTCGATACGCGGAGCGTGCCGCCGGTCCACGTCGGGAGGTCGACCAGCATTTCGCGGGCTGCGACCTGCGGGTCTGCCGCCACTTCATCGACGCGGTTCATTGGGCCGATGAGGGCGAATGGGCTGAGCAGTTCCTGCCATTCGGCCTTCGTCTTCTGGCGGAAGGCCTCGAAGAGGATGGGTTCGAGGATCGCGTAGTTCTTCGTCCGGCCTGGGTTTGTCTTGAAGCGTTCGTCGGTCGCGAGTTCGTCGCAGCCGATGGTCGCGCAGAAGATGTCCCAGTTGTGGTCTTTCACGTTCGCGACGACGACCCAGCCGTCTTTCACCGGGAACGCCTGGTGGGGCGTGCTGAGGGGGTGGCGCAGGCCCACCGGACCCTGCACTTCGCCGGTCGCGCCGTAGCGGACCATCGCGTTCTCCATGAGGGCGACCTGCGAATCGAGCATGGCTACGTCGACGTGCTGGCCGAGGCCGGAACGGTCGCGTTCGACCAGGGCCGAAAGAACGCCGATGGCGGTGTACATGCCGGCGCCCATATCGCCGATGGAGTAGCCGGCGCGAGCGGGGTTGCCGCCTTCGTGGCCGGTCATACTCATGACGCCGCCCATGCCCTGGACGATGGCATCGACCGCGCCGCGCTTTCGGTACGGCCCGGTCTGGCCGAAGCCGGATGTCGAGGCGTAAATCAGTTTCGGGTTGACCTCGTTCATCTTCTCGTAGCCGAAGCCGAGACCCTCCATCGTCCCCGGCGAGAAGTTTTCGGTGAGGACATCCACCTTCTCGACGAGCTTGTAGATGATCTCCTTGGTTTCGGGCGCCTTGAGGTCGAGCATGATGCTCTTCTTGCCGCGATTCACGGAGAAGAAGTAGGTGCTCACGCCGTGGACGTAGGGTCCGGCACCGCGGCGCGTCTCGTTCTGGTGGGCTGTTTCGACCTTCCAGACCTCGGCGCCAAGGTCGGAAAGGATCATGACTCCGTACGGCCCGGCCAGTGCCCAGGTGAAGTCGAGAACTTTGATGCCATCGAGTGGTCCAGCCATCGCTATCGGCCCGTGACCTTTCGGGTGGCGTTGCGGAAGCGGTCCACTTGCTCGGGGCTACCGCGAAGGCGCTTGTTCGCGTCGTCTTCCATATGGCGGGCCTCGTCGGAGAGCGTTGCGGTGTCGATAACGCGCTTTGCTTCGGAAACTGCGGATCGAGACATCCCGGCGATGGTTTCGCCCATCGCCCAGGCGGCGTCCATCAATTCGGCTGGTTCGTGCAGAGAAGTGACGAGGCCGTAGTCGAAGGCTTCCTGCGCGCTGAATTTCCGCGCGGTGAAGATGAGTTCCTTCGCTCGGGCCGCGCCCACAAGACGTGGGAGCGAAGCGGCCGCGACCACGAGGCCATATTCGGAGCCGGGCAGGCGGAAGCTCGCGGTGGTCGAGGCGATACGGATATCGCAGCCGATAGCGAGTCGTGCGCCGCCGCCGAAGCAATAGCCGTTGACGGCCGCGATGACCGGTACGGACATTCGCGAGATTGCGCCGAAGAGGCCGCCGGCCCCGCGCGATTTCGCGGCTTTCGCTTCTTCGACGCCGCTCATTTCGAGCATGTCGCCGCCGGCGCAGAACGCCTTCAGGCCGGTGCCGGTGAGGATGATGCAGGCTACGCCGGGGTCGGCGGCGGCTCGTTCGAGGGCTTCGCTGATTGCGTCGCTCAGGGAGTTGTTGAGCGCGTGATGGCGCTCCGGGCGGTTGAGGGCGATGCAGAGTACGCCGCCGCGCCGTTCTTCGATGACTAGCTGTTCGGAATCACTCATTTGCGGGGAGTTTAGAGGCTCGCCTCGTGGGTCGCTATCGCGGGCGCGCGTGGCGAGAGGTCGATGGCGGGTGCAACGGGTATGTGGTGTTGGCGTAGGAGGTGTCGCGCTCATCAGCCGTGCAGCGCTCCTTGGTAGTCGCGCCTTGGTTGTGTGTTGGTGGGTGGACGGCCTGGCTGGGAGGGTGGCACATCCCCGGCGGAAGCTATGGCAGGCGGCTGAGGTATTTGCAGTTTGGGGGTAGCAAAATAGCGGCCCAAGTGATTGTATACAATGAGAAATCTCAAACATGGAGACCGCCGACATGGGCGCTTCCTGGCTCACCTACGCAGACCCAAAGAATCATGAATCCACCACTGGCCCGGACTACTATCGCGACCAGTTTCCGTACACCATGCCGCCGATGGTCCAGTTCCATCGCGAACCTGTTCCGCTGGATCCCGACCACGACATCTGGATTACCGACACCACCTTCCGCGACGGACAGCAGTCGCGCGCACCTTACTCTCCGGACCAGATCGTCCACCTGTATTCGCTCCTGAACCGCCTCGGCGGGCCGAACGGCATGGTCCGCCAGAGCGAGTTCTTTCTGTATACAAAGAAGGACCGCGAGGCAGTCGAGCGCTGCCAGGAGCTTGGGTACCGGTTCCCGGAGATAACGGGCTGGATTCGCGGCACGCTTGCCGACTACCAGCTCGTGAAGAGCGCCGGGCTCAAGGAGACCGGCATCCTGACGTCCATTTCGGACTACCACATCTTCAAGAAGTTGAATTCGAACCGCGAGGATGTCATCAACGGCTACCTGAAGGTGGTCGATGCGGCGCTGGCCGATGGCATTACGCCGCGCTGCCACATCGAGGACAGCACCCGCGCCGACTTCTACAACGTCGTCCTGCCGTTCGTGCAGACGTTGATGGAGCGCGGCAAGCAGGCGGGCATCCAGGTGAAGGTCCGCTACCCCGACACGATGGGCGTTGGTGTAAGCGACCCGCATGTCGCGCTGCCCGCGCGGCATCCCGCGCCTGACGCATCTGCTTAAGACCGAGGGCGGGGTTCCAAGCGAATTCCTCGAGTTCCACGGACAGAACGACCTCAACGCGATCATCCCGAACGCGGTTTCGGCCTGGCTGTATGGCGCGAGTTCGAACAACGGCACGCTCCTCGGTATCGGCGAGCGCAGCGGCAATACGCCGATCGAGGCGCTGGTGTTCTGGCTCATCGGTCTCACCGGCGAAACGCATGGCATCGACACGACGGTCATTAGCGAGATCGCCGACTACTACCGCGAAATTGGCGAGGTGGTGGACCAGCGGCTGCCGTTCGTCGGCTCGAACTTCAACGTCACGCGCGCCGGAATCCACGCCGACGGGATGATCAAGGACGAGGAGATCTACAACCCGTTCGACACGACGCGACTACTCAACCGGCCTCCGGGAGTGGCCATTACCGACAAGAGCGGCGCCGCAGGCCTGCTGATGTGGATGCAGACTCACCGCGCTGCCGAAGCTGCCGGCCTGGATAAGCGCGACCCGCGCCTGATGCGAGCGCTCGACATGGTCATGGGCCTGTACGACGACGGTCGCGTCATCGCTATCGCTGACGAAGAGGTTCACCGGATCCTGGATGAGGCGTTCGCGGAGGTGGCGGTGGGGTAGGACGAACAGACCGAGGGGCGGCGGAGGAACTCTCCGGCGCCCCGTTAGCTATTCAGACAGGCCGGCTCTGAGACGCTCGAGCCGGTCCGTGATTTCCCAAACTTTGGCCCAGTGAGTCACGTAGTCCCAGTCGATTTCGTTGTGCTGGGCGAGTCCTTCGGCGTCCCGCCAGTCGTTGGACCTTCCTGCGATCAGCTTGAGGATGATGAGGTCTTCGGGTGTCGCGACGGGGAGCCATTGACCCTCGCTTCGCAACGCCCGCCGAATGAGCAACTGCTGGAACGGAGTCTTGGCAGTGATTAGGTCGAGGATGTCCATCGTGGCTTCGCGCTTGAGCTGGACGAAATCCGGGCCCGACGACGCCTGGTCTTCCTGCTGGTTGCGAACAGTGACGAAACCCGCCTCACGCAGCAGCCTGGTGAGCGTTTCTATTGCCACTCGGTCTGCCGCCACGGTGAGGTCAATGTCCTTCGTGTAGCGAGGCTCTACGTAGGTGTTGACCGCCGCACCGCCAATTAACGCTACTTCCAGCTTCGCAGCGGCGATCATTTGGGAGAGTTCGCGCGCGAACGAGGAGCCGTCGGGATCAAGCGTCGCAGAGTCCAAGTGCCCTGGCCCTACGGAAGAATGCTGAGATGTCGTCCTGCTGGGCGCGGGCGGCATCGCGCCCACCATTGCGCTTGGACAGCTGTTCGCTGCGAACGAGCCGTTCGTTGACGGTCAGCGCACGGTGTTCGGCAAGTTCATCGGCATGGACGGCGGCCATGAATTCGCCGAGGCGGCGCATGTAGTCCTTATCCGCCGCGGATACTTTTCCAGCCATCGGTTTGATGATACCGCATGGCGGGTCGTGGCCTCGTGCTCGGACTCACCTGCCGCTCGCGCGGGCATTTGCCCTTGCGGGACGAGCGAGACCTCCCGGTCTCGCCTCTGACGTAGTTGCCGGGTTGAGGGTGCGCAGCCATGCTTCGTCCGGTGAAATCGAGTGCGGAACTGGGCAAGCTGGCGCGCGACCTGGGATTCGATTCGGACGACTCGGGGCGGCTCGTGGAACTGTTCGCGGCCGATTCCAGCAACGAAATGCCGCGGCAAGTGTTCCTGTTTTCCGGGCATCGTGTCGATGAACCGGGACGTGATGAGCCCCGGTTCCCTGCCGAGAAGGTCTCTGTAGCAACCCGGGAGATTGAGCGCGTGCTCGATGGGTTCGAGGCAGGCCCGGAAGACCTGGCGCTGACACAGGGAGCTGCGGGGGGCGATTTGATCTTCGCCGAAGCCTGCCACGCACGCGGGGTACGGCTTCAACTTCTCGTGCCGTTCCTCGAACCGGAATTCGTCGAGCGATCGGTCCTGTCGTCGGTGGACGGGCCGACGTGGGGCGAACGGTGGCTGGCGCTGCCGCGGACGCAGGATTCGCACCGCTACATGCCCGAGGAGCTCGGGCCGACCTCGGCTGAAGATGACGAGTTCGAACGCTGCAACCGCTGGCTGCTGTTCACGGCACTCGCCTACGGTGCGGAGAAGCTCCGCTTCATCTGCCTGTGGGACGGTGGCGAAGGCGAAGGCCGCGGCGGCACCCGCCACATGATCGATGAAGTGCGGAAGCGGAAGGGCAAGGTGGAGTGGATCGATTCGCGGAGGCTGTAGTCGCTACTCGCCGATTCGGCCGAAGTGTCGGGTGGTAAGATGGCTCCGTAAACACTTAAAGGTGGGAACTAAGAACCATGTGAGAACTAGTGATTTGGGTCCAAATAATGACGTACCCTAGAGAGACCCCGATCTTATGCCTTGCGCGTGAGCGTCGCCCAACGTTGGCTTCTCGGTCTCGAGTCTTCTGGCTCGGGATAGACCGCAATGAGTGTCAAACGGCCGGAATCCCCACGACGATTGCCAACCCGATGAGCGTCGTGAAGTCTCGACGCGAGGGCCGCCACCAGACAGGCAAATGCTGAGGCTGGCGAGTCCCGTCAAACGCCGAGCAGCCAATCGAACGCGTGGTCGAAATTTCGATCCCTGTTTGGAAAATTGAGGATCGGCGAGGATGGCCGCAGCCGCAGCCAACGCGATCCATCCTGAGAATGCTCCCGCCCAAAGCAGCAAGGTTGGCTCCCTACTCCCCAATTCGGCCGAAGTTCGGCGCGCGCTTTTCGACGAACGACTGGACGCCTTCGGTGAAGTCGGGGCGTTTGAGGCTGTCGTCCTGGCGGCGCTGGGTCTCATCGATTGCCGGGCCGAGTTCCATGTTCAGGTGGCGGTAGACCATCTGCTTCATCTCCATCAGCGACCGTGGTGACGATGTCTTCGCGAGCCCGCGGACGAACTCTTTCGCGTCGTTCACGGATTCGCCGTTTTCGCAGAGGCGGTTGGCGATGCCGAGTTCGAGCGCTTCCTCACCTTCGATGCGTCGGCCGGTCCAGAAGATATCGAGAGCCTTTGACGGGCCGATCAACCGCGGCAGAATCCAGCTCGTGCCGTGTTCGGCGACGAGGCCGCGCGCGGAGAAGGATGTGATGAACCGGGCCTGCCGTTCGACGAAGCGCATGTCGCACATGCACGCGAGCGAAAACCCGAGCCCCGCGCAGGCGCCGTTCACCGCAGCGAGGACCGGCTTGCGCACGGCCATCAGGTAGGTGTTCATCTTCGCGAAGTTCTCGCCCATCGAGGGGTCACCCGGGTGGGCACGAAGGCCGAAGTCGCCGCCGCCCGATTCGCCGGTTTTGGTCATCTCGGCGAGGGCGTTCATGTCCATGCCTGCCGAAAACCCGCGCCCGCTGCCGGTGACGATGATGCCGACGACCTTCGGGTCGGCCTCGGCGGCGGCGATGGCGTGGCGAAATTCGGCGAGCGTTTTGTACGTGAATGAGTTCAGTGTTTGGGGTCGATTGAAGGTGATGACCGCGGTTGGGTCTTCGACTTCATAGAGAATCTCGTCGTACATCAGGGCACCTCCGAAGCGGGCGGAGCATAGCAGAACGAGACAACGTCAGAGGCGAGTGCGGGAGCACTCGCCTCTGACTTATCGGGTGGCGAGGGCTCGTTCCATTCGTTCGAGGCCTTCGACGAGCAGGGCGCGTGGGGTTCCGAAGTTCATTCGTACGAAGCCTTCGCCGAGCTCACCGAAGTTGATGCCGTCGCTGAAGCCGACCTTTGCGTGCTCGAGGAACCAGTTGAACGGGTCGTTTTCCGGGAGCTCGAGGTCGTTGCAATCGAGCCAGGCGAGGTAGGTCGCTTCCGCGGGATACATGCGGATACCCGGTAGTCGCTCGGAGACGAAGGTCGTCAGGTAGTCGCGATTCGCCGTCAGGTACTTCGTGAGGGCTGCGAGCCAGTCGTCGCAGTCGCGGTAGGCGGCGGCCATCGCGACGTAGCCAAGGACGTTCACCGCGCCGGCGACGCCCCCCTTGGCCCCCTCGAACTTCGCGCGAATCTCTTCGTTCGGGATGATCGCGACGGCTGCCTTCAAGCCCGCAAGGTTGAAGGTCTTGCTGGGCGCCATCATCGTGACGGTCCGGTCCGCGATTTCGGGCGAGAGGCTGGCGATGGGCGTGTGCACGCTGTCGCCCAGCATCAGGTCGCAATGGATCTCGTCGGAGACGATGTAGGCGCCGTGCCCGATCGCTATCTCTGCCATCCGGAGCAGTTCATCCCGGGAAAACACGCGGCCAACCGGGTTGTGTGGGTTGCAGAGCACGAACGCGCGCGTGGTTTCGTCGAATGCCGCTTCGAAACTCTCCCAGTCGATTTCGTAACGTCCGGAATCTCCTCGTACGAGGAATGCGTCGTGGCGCACGAGCCCGTGATGCTTGTATGAGTTCAGGATCGGGCCGTACGACGGGAGCTGCACGACCATGCTTTCGCCTGGCGAAGTCAGACCGCGCAATGCCAGGTTGAATCCCGAAATAACTCCGGTGATGGGAAGCAGTGCCTCTATCGGCACATCCCAGCCGTAGCGGCGCATCAACCGCGCTTTGAAAACCTCGTGGAACTCTTCGAACAACCGCCCGTAGCCGTAGAAGCCTTCGTCGACCCGCTCAAGCAAAGCCCGCCGGATCGGTTCGGGTGAGCGAAAGTCCATGTCCGCGACGGGCATGGGGAGGACGTCCTGGGGGAATCGCGCCCATTTCGTGCTGGAAGTGCCGCGCCGTTCGTGGACTGTGTCGAAGTCGAATTCCATGCCGGAATCCTACATCTCAGGCGGTGGCGTATCAGGCCTTGCGGAAGAAATCGGCGTTAAGCTGCTCGGTGTGTTCCTGGCCCGCCGGGATCTCGTAGGTCGAGTAGATCGCATCGACCGGGCAGACATGGCGGCATGCGTTGCAATCGATGCAGGCGTCGGGGTCGATGTAGAACATCGGTGATTCGGGCGTTGTCTTGATGCAATCAACAGGGCACACGTCGACACATGTGCCGTCCTTCACATCGATGCAGGCTTCTGTGATGACGTAAGGCATGCACGAATTGTACGGGATTAGTTTGGCTCGTATCGCTCAGGGCCTCGAAGCGTATCCTTAACAATCATGGCAACGACGCCGCCGAATCGGACCAAAGCCGACCTGGTCTACGAAGCACTTCAGTCATCGATCATGTCCGGCAACATTCGCGAAGGTGAACACCTCCGGCAAGAGGACATCGCGGCACGCCTTGGAGTGAGCCAGACGCCAGTGCGGGAGGCCTTCCGGCGCCTCGAAAGCGAGGGGCTCGTGGAGCACGCGCCAAATCGCGGGATTATCGTGCGGGGCATTCCATGGACACCGCCACCGTCGCCGCTCGATGTGATCGCGCGCCGCTGGGGCGAACTGGTTCACGACCCTGAAAGCGTGCCGGGCAGCGACTTTCCGTAGCCATAGGGCGAGAGGGTTGCGGGTGGATGGAGGCCCAATTGACGGACCAGGACGGAGCCGGCGCCAATCTGGAACGAGAAGCTTTCAGAACGCTGAATGCGTTCGTCGAACCACTGGTTCGCGCGGGAATCGGAGGGCCGCTGTGGCTGCCTTTCGGGGCGATCGTGCTGGAGACAACCGGGCGCCGATCTGGTCAGCCTCGCAGAACGCCGCTGATGGCCGCAGTTCTTGATGGAGCGTTAATCGTGTCCACTTTCCGTGGCGCGCGCTCGAACTGGGTGAAAAACCTGCTCTCCGAGCCGCAGGCGAGATGGTGGGTCAACGGCATGAGTCGCACCGGAACTGCGGCGGTCTTCACTCGAACTTCGTGGCCAGGTGCCAGGTCCGTCTCACCGGCGATCATGTCGTGCGCTGAGAAATTCTGGCGGCCGATGGTCGAGTCGGGGTGGTCCGTCGCGGTGCTCCGCGAGGAACCTCAGAGCAGCAGTCGCTAAGACAGCAGCGCTCGCAACCGTTCATCGAGCTCGCTCAGCGGTCGTCCTTTCCCGAATCGCTCGAGAGCGGCGCGACGACCGCTCGTATTTATCTTTAAGGTCCCGGCCTCGTGCTTTTCTACCAGCTTGCCAAGTGCCTTCGAGACCTGCTCGAAGGTCTGGGCACGAGTGCAACCCTGCATCGGGTGAGTCCAGATGACATATCGCCCTCTAGAAAGTGCTTCGGCGACCATGAACGACTGCCCGTCGTGAGAAGTCAGCCGAACAACCACGGTGGTCTGGCGGTAGAGCGCATCCATGTCATCGACCCAGGGCAGCGCCTCAAGGTTGTCGGGCACGGGTTGGGGCAGGGTGTTCGCGGGCGACGGAATGAGGGTGAACTGCACCCCGGGGAACTCGCGCGGGAGGCGCATCATCGTCTCGATGTCGAAGACCTCGCGGTCGAACGCATCGACCGGGTAGTAGAGCAACACATGGAACTGTTCGGGGAGCGGGGGCGACGGCGCGGATTCGATCGGTATCGGCAGCGGTACGTATTCGCTGACGATGCCCATCGTCCGCAGTTCCTCCACCAGCCACGGAGCGTCGCACCAGTGCGTCGGGCGTTCGGCGACGCGAAGCGAGACGTTGTGGCGACGGTGCTCTTCGATGGCGATCTGGACGTCGGTGCCGACCCAGTGAATGACGACGGGCTTTCGCCGCAGGCGCAGCAGCCGATCCTGCGGTGACGACCGGTCGATGCGGCTTCCGATGAGATAGACGATGTCGGCACGGGCGGCCGATTTCGCGACGCGCGCCCAGCCAGTCGCGCTTTTGCCCGGGTGGGCGAGGAACTCAGCGCTCCAACCGAGGGTAGAGAGGTCGTTCGCGAGCATCTTGCCGAAGAACGGCAGCCCGAGGATGAGAATCTTCCCTCGGCGTTCGCCGTCCTCGGAGGCCATCACGCTTTTGGCTCGCCCGAAATGCGTGCGCGTGGCGCGAGAAGGGTTGCGCCGGGCGCTACGTCCCGGTCGACGAGGGCGTGGGCGCCGATGGTGGCGGCAGGGCCGACGTTCACGCCGTGGAGTACGGTCGCGCCAATGCCGAGGTAGGCGCCCGCGCCAATAGTCACGGGCGCCTGCACGCGCGGTCGGCGCTCTTTCAAAGGGCCGGGGCCAACATCCATGTGGGTGATCACGCTGCAGCGCATAGAGAGTGTGGCTTCATCCTCGATGGTCACGGCGTCAGCGAGGTCGATGAGGACGTCAGTCCCGAGGTGAACGCGATTGCCGAGTCGGAGCTTCGAAAAGTCGCCATCCGCGTTCACGATGTGGATCGGACCGTGAATGGAAACCTCCTCGCCAACGGTGGCGCCGAACTCGCGCAAGATTTCGACGTGAGCATTTGGCGTGGTTCGAAGCTCCATCGCGATGCCTTCGATCCCGTCCCGCAGGTAGCGAGTTTTTCGCCGCGAGCTTCCAAACACGCCAAGGGCGCGGCGAACCGGTCGGCCGATTGGTGCGATCATTCTTCGCAGCGTCTTCAATGGGATGCACCGTCTTTCCATTCACACGGCTGTAAACTGTCAGTAAACAGTTGGAGCGAGTGGCGGGCAACGTGGTGCTGCCGCCTTGCCTGCATAAGAAGGCACTCCTACGCTGCAAGCAATGGGGCCTTTGAGCCCTGCTAGTGAGGCACGATGAAACGAGCGATTCTTCTCGGGATTGGTGCAGTTGCCGTAGCTGCGGCCGCCGTCCCGGCATTTGTTTCGGCGGCCAACTTCCCGCCTGAGCCGCCGACCACCTACTACGGCAAGGCACCGGCAGGAATCGGACAAGGCGACACGGTGATTGCTATCGTCACCAACGGCAACGCTTCGACCGTTTGCGGCGATGGTATTACAGCCAGCGACGCGAGTGGAATTGTGTACGTTGTCGACGTCGTAGCGGACGGCCAGATTGCGGGCTGTGGCAAGACTGGACGAACGGTTCAGTTCTACTTCGTCGGCCCGCGACGCCTCGGCACTGACATTGTTCCCTGGACTGGCCCCGGCCCAGCGCCGAAGGATCTCACGGGCCTCGGCCCCTCGCTGACACCCAAGAACCGTCTGCCACATGTGGCGAAGGACGGCTTCAACTAAGATTCCCGCGTGAACGCGGAACCGAACGAGCATTACTCCCTCCGATGGCGTGACTACGGCATCACGGGGGCAGGAATGCTCGTTTTGGCATTCCTGGCGATCGTGGGATTTCGGACTGCCTCTGCGGTGGACCCGCCGCAACCCGATTTCTTTTGGCCTTATGGGCGTGTGTCTCTTGATGGACAGAACGCCGAGCCGAGCGAGCAGACGGTCATTGGTCTGATTCGTGGAAGGGCGTGTGGCGAGGCAACCACAAAGGTGGCTGAGGCCGGAGCAGGAGTGCCGCTGGCCGACGTTGGGGCGACGGTTTACGTGGTGGATATCCTCGCTGCGGGCGACCAGACCGGGCAGCGAACAGGCTGCGGCGAAGCGGGCGACCCGGTCATGTTGTATTTCGTTGGGTCCCGGAGGATTGCCGTTCAGCAGCCGTTGTTCGCGGCTGGCAGTCAGCGCGTGGATGTCGACCTCGGCCCCGAACTGGCGTTCCAACTAGTGGGCGCCATGGTTGCGGGCGACGGCACAGATTAGTCGTTGGCGGCGACTGCGAGAGCACTTCCTCGACGGGCGATGATGTGTTCGCGCGCAGGTCTCTCGAGGCGCCTCTGGTTTGGCATTTTGCTTTGCCGGACGAGCGCGACCTTCCGGTCGCGCCTCTGACTATGCTTCCAGCCCGTTGTTGCGGATGACCTCGCTGTAGAACGCCGCGCTGTCCTTTGGGATGCGCTTCAGCGAGTCGAAGTCCGTGAAGACCATGCCGAAGCGCTTGGTGTTGCCGAAGGCCCACTCAAAGTTGTCCATGAAGGACCACTGGTAATAGGCGCGCACATCGCACCCATCCTGGATGGCGCCGTGCAGCCCTTCGAGGAATCCACGCAGCAAATCGACCCTGGTCGCGTCATGAATCTTGCCATCAGGCCCCGGCTCGGTGTTATCGCAGACGCCGTTTTCGGTGATGTAAATCTTCGGGTTGCCGTACTCCTTCGAGACCCAGCGCACGAAGTCGCCAAGCGAGTGCGGTGCCGCCTCGTAGCCCATGGGCAGGAGCGGCAGGCGGGGAGCAGCGTAGGCGTAGCCAACGCCTCGCCCGGGAGACGCCTGGATGAGTGCCCGCGAATAGAGATTTGTGCCGAGGAAATCGGTCGGGCTGGCGATGATTTCCATGTCACCCGGCTCGATCGGGAGCGAGGCATTTCGGACGTCGTGATAGTCGAGCACGCTTTGCGGGTAGCCCTTGCCGAAGACCGGCCCGTGGAACAAGCGAGAGTCGAAGTCGCGGGCGAGCTCCACAGCGGCGGCCGTTTCAGGGGTGTCATCCGCGGGCTCGTAGCTTGAGTTTGCGTTGGTAATGCCGATTTCGCCGCCCTTGCCGCTCGCGCGGAACGCCTGCACGGCTTTGCCGTGGGCGAGGTGCGAGTGGTGAATGGCGCGGCCATAGATCGCGAGGTCCTTGATGCCCGGGGCCATCACCCCGGTACGGTGGCCCATGTCGGTGAAGATATGCGGCTCGTTCAGCGTCACCCACTTCTTCACGCGGTCGCCGTAGCGCTCGTACAGGAGGTTTGCATAGTCCGCGAACCAGTCGGTGATCGAGCGGTTCGCCCATCCGCCGAGGTCCTGCAGCGATTGCGGCAGGTCCCAGTGGTAGAGGGTGATCATGGGCTCGATGTTTTTCGCAAGCAGGGCGTCGATGAGACGGTCGTAGAACGCCAGACCCTTTTCGTTGATCGCGCCCTTTCCGAAGGGCATTACGCGAGACCACGAAATCGACAGGCGGTAGGCCTGGAGGCCGAGCTCGGCCATGAGGTCGACGTCTTCCTGGTAGCGGTGATAGTGGTCGCAGGCCACGTCGCCGGTGGCGCCATCCTGGATAGTGCCGGGCTGGTGCGTGAACGTGTCCCAGACCGAGAGGCCCCGGTCGTCTTCGCGGTACGCGCCTTCGATCTGGTACGAGGCCGTGGCGGCCCCCCACAGGAATCCGTCGGGAAAGGTGAGCTTTGGCATGCGCGGGATTATTCACCACCGGCGACGGGAACGCACGAAGCGGAGCTAGCTCGTTTCGGCCGAACTCGGAGGCCCAGGTGGTTGCCCACGCGTTGAGCGGTTCGAGAGCAGCGAGCAGTTCGGCACCGAGTTCCGTAAGTCCGTACGCCTGGTCCGTGGCCTGGGAAACGATTCGAGCATCCTGTAGTTCGTCGAGCCGCTGGCTTAGCACTGAAGGCGACATCCCATCGCAGCGGGCCTGCAACGCCCGAAATCCGAGGGGCTCCGCGCGTAACTCCCAGAGCAGCCGAAGTGCCCACCGCCGGCCAAGCAGGTCGAGCAGGGCCATTATCGGACGACCGCTTTTCGAGCCTCGAACGGGGTTGCCCGGCAGTGGGGTGGGACTCTTGCTCATCTTAACCCTTTGCATCTGTGTTCTGCATCACTTTGCTTCGGAAATCGTAGCACCTACGATAGTGCTACGAATTTCGAAGCAGGAGTCACAATCATGCCAGCAATCGAACCATTGAACCCGCCTTATGAGCCAGATGCCGCCGAAGAACTCTCCCGGCTCATGGGGCGCTCCGACAGAGAGCCGCTCAAGCTCTTCCGGACTCTCGCTCGACATCTCCCACTTGCACGAGCCTGGGGAACGCTTGGAGCGCACAATCTGACACGCGGAGCACTCGCCATCCGCGACCGCGAACTCATCATTCTGCGGACGTGCTATCTCACCGCATGCGAATACGAATGGGGCGTCCACGCGAAGGTCTATGCGACAGCTGCCGGCCTATCCGAGGAGCAGTACTCCGCGACTGCGCGGCCATCGTTTGATGACGCCAACTGGTCGAACCACGATCGGCTGGTGCTCCAGTTTGCCGACGCGCTTCACGCAGAGTCTGCCGCGCCAGCGGAGCTCGTTGCAGCCTTGCGAGAGTGCTGGGATGAGAAGCAACTTCTCGAGGCGTGCGAAGTCGCCGGGTTCTACCACGGTGTCGCCTTTATGGCCCGAGTGGCAGAAGTCCAACTGGAAGATTGGGGTGTGCGCTTTCCCATCGGCTAGAATCGCTGGGTGACTGACCTGCCGCGGGCCATGCTCATCGACCTCGACGACACCATTATCTCGGCCTACTCGAACCCCGGTGCGGTCTGGCTGGAAGTTGCCACGGAGCTGCGAGCCGAGATTGGCGACCTGACGCCGGAGAGCGTGACTACGGAGGTTCTCGCCTTCGCTGAAGTCTTCTGGTCCGACCCTGAGCGGCATCGCATCTGGCGGCAACAGCTGGGTGACTCGCGGCGGGCGATCGTCCGGGGCGCGTTCGATGCCATCGCAGCGCGCGGTGGTCCCGTCGTTTCCGAGGTGGTTTCCCGAGAGCTGGCCGACCGTTTCACCGCTTACCGCGAAGCCCGCCTTCATCTCTTTCCTGGCGCGCTTGAAGCCATCGACCACCTTCGCGAAGCGGGCGTTTTGCTCGCCCTGATCACCAATGGCGCAGGCCCGATTCAGCGGCCGAAAATTGAGCGATTCGATCTCGGTGACCGCTTTCACCACATCCAGATCGAGGGCGAAATGGGTTTCGGCAAGCCTGATGAGCGTGCCTACCGCCACGCGATGGCAGTGCTGGGGGCAGATCCGGCGGACACCTGGATGGTTGGCGACAACCTGGAGTGGGAAGTGGCGGCGCCACAACGGTTGGGCATCTACGGCGTATGGCATGACCACGCGGGTACAGGCCTGCCGGAAGATTCGACGGTGCGACCGGACTTGATAATCAGATCGCTCGGGGAACTGCTTCCGGACTAATGTCGGGCCTGCACAGACTTTAGCGGCGAACTCGCAATGCGGACTCGATCTGGCGAATGTGGCCACGAAGGTGCCTGACCGCCTTGCCAAGGGCGAGGCGGACTTCATCGTCGTCACGGGTAAACGAGCCTCGAATGGCGGATTGGGCGGCGTCCCATTCGGCGATGACTTCAGCGGCGGTGGGAGTAGCTGCGAACTGAAAATGGCTGAAGCGCCTGTGCTTCCAGAGACCGGGCGGTGGGTACCCCAGGGGACTAAAAGCGACATCCGCACCCGTGAAGCGGCCGAGGTTCTGTTCGAAGAACAGGAGGTGGCGGAGGTTCTCGATCACGGACCACTTGCCGTTCGAAGAAAGGGAGAGTGCCGCTGAGTCCTTGCCCGTGAGAATCGAGCTAAGGCGCGATCGGTCCTGATCCAGCATCTCCAACAGTTCTGCGACGGTCCCCTGGGGAATCACGGCGGAGACGATACCAATTCTGGTGGCTGGACCGCGACGTTTCCCGAAGAAACTTCCCGGTTCTCCCGGGATTGCCGCCCGATGCGGCCGGGAATGCTGCGGGCGCAATCTCCTCGCACGGCGTAACCAGCCGAAACCGAGGAGAAGCTCACATGACCACCGCAACCTTTCCATCCCGAGCGCCATCCGCGCGCCCCTGGGCGCTAAACGCGGCAATTGCGCTGACCGTTGTCAACGCGATTGGCAGCGTGGCGATCCTGCCGTTTATCACGGATGACATCCCCGGAGCGGCCATCGTTCTCAGCATCGCTTTCGCTGTCGTGGCACTCATCGGCGCGTGGGGGATGTGGAATTCCTGGAAGTGGGCGGCCATCCTCGTCTTCGTCATCACCGCGTTGAACGGTCTGTTCTCCATCCCCGGGATTTTCGCGGGGCCTGACGCGGTGGTGAAGGTTTCTTGCATCATCGGCGTTCCGATTTTCGTGGCGACCTGCGTCCTAATCGCGAAGAAGCAGACCCGCGCCGCCCTGCACTGAAACACGTCACACCCGTGACGAACCGCGGGCGTGACTGTTCGCCGCAACAAATCGAAGGAGAACCGAAATTGACCACAGCTGCCCGCGGACGCTCGTCGTCCGAAGCTCGTCCAACAACCCTCAATGCCGCAATCGTGCTCCTGCTCGTCAACGCATTCGCCCCCTATCCCTTCCTACCAACAATCAACGGCCTCGACGGGTTCATCGTCGGTACGACCATCGCGTTTTCGGTGCTGTTCACGCTTGGCGCCTGGGGCCTCTGGATGCATTCGAAGAAGGCCGGCATCGCGATGGTCGTTGTCAGCGCCGTGAACCTTTTGATCTCGTTCGGCAGCATTTTCAGTGCTCCCGAGGGATCGCCTGACGCTATTGACCGGACACTCGGAGTAGTTGGTGTCCTGATTTGTGCTGGAACGATTGCCTTCATTCTCGCCAACTCCAGCCGAAAGGCATTGCGATAATGCGAGCGCTTTGGGTTGGCCTTCTCGCAGTCAGTTCAACTGCCCTGTTTGGTGCCGCATGCGGCGGCGATGACGCGGGGCCGAACGAGGTTTCGGTACGAGTGAGCGACGCTGCAATCGACATCCCCACGAGCCTCTCGCCGGGATTCACAACGTTCAAAATCGATGGCCAGGGCGAGGGGAGCAATCATCTGCTCTTTATCCGCGCGAATGACGGCGTGTCGCTGGACAACATGAAGGCTGGCGTTCACGCGAATGATGGAAGTGGAGACGGCCAGGTCACAATTGTCGGTGGTAACGGCGGAATGCCCATGGGTTCGAAAGCCGTTGTTACGTTTGCGCTTGAGGTTGGAACTTACGGCGTCGTCACATTTACCCAGGACGGCGACCTTGCTGCAGACTCGTACTTCACCGTCGACGGAAAGGACAAAGGAACGTCTGCACCATCATCGAAGGGCCAAATTGGGATGGGTCCGGGCATGGTATTCTCCGTGCCATCCGGGTTCAAAGGTAAGGGAACCTTCGAAGTCGTGAACAAAGACAATGAGACGCATGAGGCAGCTTTCGTTCGCCTGGAAGACGGCAAAACGATGGACGATGCCGCGAAGTGGGTTGAAGCCGGCTTCGAAGGCCCTCCGCCCTTCGCCGAAGCGGGAGGATTTGGTGCCCTCGACGGAGGCAAGAGTGGTTGGATTGAGGCCGATCTCGAACCCGGCAGCTACGCGATAATCTGCTGGATACCGGGAGAGGGTGGTCTGCCGCACTGGATCAATGGCATGTCGGCATCATTCACCGTGAATTGAGATGCGAAGACCAACCGCTGCCACTTTTGTAGCCTCAACGCTTGCGGCGATCAGCCTGGTGCTGGTCGTCGCAGGTTTGACGTTCGCTTTTTGGAATCGCGGCCTGCCGATCGAGTCGGTCATCCGGGACGCTCCCAAGTGGTATGGCACCCAGCAGGCCCTCGCGTCGGTGGTCTTCCTCGTCCCCGGCTGGTACCTCGCGGTTCGAGTGCCCGGGAAAATCTTTGGTTGGCTGCTGCTTGCGGGGGCGATTGGGCATGGTTGCGGCAGTGCCGGCTGGGGTTACGTGATTGCTTCGGAAATTGGTGGCCACCACTACATCTGGCCTTCCTTCGCGGCACTTGTGATTGGTCCGGGGACCGCTATCGAGGTGCCAATCATCGCTGCGGTCCTGGCGCTTTACCCCGACGGCAAGCGACCGCCTGGGGTGCTGGGGGCGGCCGCGCTGGTCTTCGTCGCGTTCGGGGCCATCGGCACATTCACGGCGTTGTTCGATCCCCTGAACAACATTGCAACCGACCCGAACAGTAGCCTCGCCCATCTGCACAACCCGATCGGGACGACGTTCTTCCAGAGCTTCGAACAGGGTGGTCTGATCTGGATGGCCCCGTCGGGCATAGGCGCGTCGCTGGTGATAATCGTCCGCTGGCTTCGAGCGCAGGGCGAAATGCGGCGCGTCCTCAGCTGGATAGCGCTGGCGAACATTTCTGGTGTGGTATTCACGCCGCTTGTCTTCCTCGGCTCCGAATGGTTCCTGCTTTCGGTCCAGCTGCCGACCATTCTCGTGCTTGGGGCACTGGTGGCAGCGACGCTTCGCCATCGCGTGTATGGCGTCGAAATCGTGGTGAACAGGGTGTTCGTCTACTTCGCCCTTGCAGCGGCGGTGGCTGCGATTTACGCCGCGATTATTGGCGGTGTCGTCCTGTTGGTGGGCGAGGCAAGTCTCGGAGCTTCGTTCGCCGCGGCGATCGTCGCGGCGCTCGCGCTTGCACCCGCACGGACTCGGATCGAGCAGTTCATCAACCGACTGCTCTTCGGCGATCGCAACGACCCGTACCGAGTACTCTCGCAGGTCGGCACCAAGCTCGAGTCCCTTGGGCAGCCGGAAGAGTTGCTTCCGGCGTTTGCCGAACAGGTCGTCTCCGCACTGCGCGTCCCATTCGTGGTAGTGGAGTACGAGGCCGGCCGGACCATACAACGGGTTTCAGCGACCGCTTCAGGCGGGAGCTTTTCGGAAACCGACGCTGAGGCGTTTCCGCTTACCCAGCACGGAGCGGACATCGGTCGACTGGTGGTTGGGCATCGCAGCGGCGAGCGAAGCTTTTCCGCCGGCGAACGCGAGTTGCTGGCGAACCTCTCACGACAGGCTTCGGCTGCCGTGGCGAACCTTGTGCTGACCGAAGACCTGAAGAGTTCGCGCGAGCGCATCGTCACAGCGCGTGAGGAGGAGCGCCGCAGGCTGCGCAGGGATCTGCACGACGGTCTTGGGCCTGTTTTGACCGGCGCGGCGATGTTGATCGACGCCGGCAGGAACCTGATTTCCACTGACCCTGAGAACGCCAACGAGCAGTTCATCGAAGCGCGGGCCCAGGTGAAGGGCGCCATCGAGGACGTCCGCAGGCTGGTTTACGCGCTTCGGCCACCGGCGCTCGATGAGTTGGGGCTGGTCGGCGCATTGAAAGAGCAGGTTCACCGTGGACCGGTGACGGTGACGATCAACGCCGAAGGTCCGCTTTCGGAGCTTCCCGCGGCGGTCGAAGTCGCGGCGTTCCGAATCATCTCCGAAGCCGTGACCAATGCTGCGCGCCATTCTTCCGCCACTACCTGCACGATAGACATCAACCTCAACGGGGCACTGGAGATCGATATTCGGGACGACGGACGGAACGGTACGCCGTGGCGGGCGGGTGTGGGCATTAGTTCGATGCGCGAGCGTGCCGCCGAGCTCGGTGGCAGCTGCGAAACTGGCCCCGATACGGACGGACACGGCCGCGTGCATGCGATTCTGCCGGTCGCGGTCGCGACATGAGTGCTGCCGTACGCGTCGTTGTTATCGACGACCACCCCGTCGTTCGGACCGGACTGAAGGCCGTTTTCTCGACCACCCCGGGGATCGAGCAGGTCGGCGAAGGGGCGTCTGGGCTCGAGGCCGTCGAACTCGCCGAGCGGCTGCTTCCGGACGTACTCGTCATGGACGTGAATATGCCCGGGATGGACGGCATCGAGGCGACGCGGCAGGTCGTTGCAAAGAGCCCCAGCGTGGCTGTCCTTGTCCTTACGATGCATGACGACGACGACACGGTGTTCGCTGCGATGCGGGCTGGCGCTCGCGGCTACCTGCTGAAAGGCTCGGAACAGGAAGAGGTAACTCGGGCCATAGTGTCCGTCGCAAATGGCGATGCGATCTTCGGCCCGGCAATTGCCGACCGGGTGCTGAGGTTCTTCTCGGCGCCGCAGCAAACCAAGGAGCAGGTGTTTCCAGAACTCACGAGCCGCGAACTGGAGGTCCTCGGCCTGGTCGCTGGCGGGATGAGCAATTCAGCGATCGCGCGGGACCTGGTGTTGAGCCATAAGACGGTCGCCAACCATGTCTCGAACATCCTGAACAAACTGCAGGCGGCCGACCGGGCAGAGGCGATTGTCCGGGCGCGGAGGGCTGGGCTCGGGGACTGACTCCTCCCGGGTGGAGACTCGCTATACTCGCTGCACTCACTTTCTTTCGGGAGCTCACGTATGGATTACAAGAACCTTGGGCGCTCCGGCCTCCAGGTCTCGATCGTCGGACTCGGCTGCAACAACTTCGGTATGCGCTGCGACTACGACCAGTCGGAAATCGTCGTCAACAAGGCGCTCGATGAAGGCATCAACCTCTTCGACACAGCGGATGTTTACGGCGGACAGGGGAAGAGCGAGGAGTTCCTCGGCAAGATCCTGAAGGGTCGCCGAAACGACGTCATCATCGCCTCCAAGTGGGGCATGAAGATGGGCGAAGGCCCATACAAGAGCGGCGCCTCGCGCAAGTACATCATGAGCGCGGTTGAAGATTCGCTCCGGCGTTTGCAGACGGACTACATCGACCTCTACCAGCTTCACCGCCCCGATACGTCGACCCCGATCGACGAAACGCTGCGGGCACTCGATGACCTGGTCTCCTCGGGGAAGGTCCGTTACATCGGGCATTCGAACTTCGCGGGCTGGCAAACCGCCGAGGCCCACTTCGTCGCGCAGAAGGGCAACTTCGCGCCGTTCATCAGCGCGCAGAACGAGTACAACCTGCTCGACCGCCGGATCGAGGCGGAACTCGTCCCTGCCTGCAACGCCTATGGCGTCAGCATCCTGCCGTACTTCCCGCTGGCCAGCGGCTTCCTCACCGGAAAGTACCGCCAGGGGCAGGACCTTCCCGCCGGGACGCGGCTCGCGAACGCCGGCCCGATGGCCGCCCGCGTTTTGACCGACAAGAACTACGAGATGCTCGGCAAACTGGAAGGGTTCGCTGAGGCGCGCGGCAAGTCGATGGTGGACCTCGCGATCGGCTGGCTGGCGAGCCTGCCGCATGTGGGCAGTGTGATCGCAGGGGCGACCAAGCCCGAGCAGGTCACGCAGAACGTCGCATCTGGCGGCTGGCGACTCACCGCGGAAGAACTCGCGGAAGTCGACGCCATCGCGAAGCGATAGTCGCCGACCTTGGAAACGAACCTCGATCTCTCGCTGGTCCGGCTTCGCCTGACCAAGATGACCGACCGGCTCTTGATGCGGCTTCACGACCGTGCCGGGTTCCCGCTTAACCGCGCAATCTATGAGCCGGGCGGGGTGCCGATCCCGGGACGCCCGGGTATGAGCCTCCTCGATTTCGCGGTCGAGGGGCTCGAGACGTACCACGCCTCGCTCGGCCGGTACGAGTTCCCGGACCAGTTCCCCCTCGGCGAAGCTAGCCGTGCGGCAGCGATCGCGGTTCAGCGTCCGGTTACACCGGTAGGGGGGCGGGTTGAGATCCCGCTACGGGACGACCTCGTGGGCTTCTACACCGGTACCGTGCTCCCGCGGCTTTGCGTGGATGAAGACGACCCGAACAGCTACGGCGAAGCTGCCTACGCGGACGCCGACCTCCTCGAACTGCTCAACGAGCGGGTGAATGTTGGACGGGATGTGGCCCGCTCGAAAGTCGAGCGAGAGCCGGATTTGCTCGACATCCTGGACGACGAAGAGACGCTGCGAGAACGCCTGCGGGATCGGGTGCGAGAAGAACGCGTCGTGGCGGAAGCCATGGTGGCGGCCGAGCGGTATGCCCTCGACCCCAAGCTCGCGGCATCGGTTTTCGAGTGGATCATTGCCCGCACGTTGACGCTCGAAGTGCAGTTTTTGCGGCGCCTCCCGGGAGCCTGATACCTGATGGCTGTTGCGGATTTGCAACTTGCCCAGAGTGTTCGCTTAGGCTGCTGATATGGGCCGAGAGGCATGCTTCGTCGCACCTCAATAGGAGCGATCGAAGATGCTTCGAACGGAAAACAAAAGTTGCCGCCTATCACGCCCATCACTGGCTGATCGAAGAAGCCAAAGGACCGACAAGTAAGGGCCGATGCCTCGCGTGTGACGCGGTGCGTGAATTTCGCAACGCCCCCGCCGAAGAGGTGCTCCAGCGAGCTGAATATGCAGCCTGAAATGGCTGGCTTCGGGCAGGGTCTCCGGGTTTACGAGCCCGAGTCCCTGCAGTTGCTCGCTACCGGAGAACGGCTTGAAGACTCGAGCGCCGAGGCGCGTCCGTTTGGATGCGTGGAAGGCAACGGGGTGCTCCTCACGTACTACTTCGCCAAGGGAAAACGCGATGTGCGGGTTCAGTTCGGCGAGAACGAAGGGGTGCTTGCGCACCTGGGAACTCGTTGGAGAGACGGGCATCGTGAATGGACGCTCGACTGGTGAGGAGGATCCACAAGTGCCGAAAGCATGGTCGAAGAAGGACGAACGACAGTACGAACACGTAAAGCGGAGCGAACTTGAGCGGGGTGAGTCGCTGGACACGGCAGAAGAGATCGCCGGCAGAACCGTCAACAAGACTCGCCGCGAACAGGGTCGCACCCCGCAAAAGCGAACACAGGGAACTGGAAATCCGAATTTGCCGCTCAATGAACTGACCCGTGACGAACTGTACAACCGGGCAAAAGCGCAAAAGATCACCGGCCGTTCGAGGATGTCGAAGCGAGAGCTGATTGAAGCCCTGCGTTAGGCGGGCGCCAGAGACTGTCCTGTCACGCCGCTGGCCGCGAGATCCGCGATTGCCGCCTCGTCCAGGCCCATTGCTGATAGCACTTCTACCGTGTGCTGGCCCAGGAACGGCGCGGGGAACTGCGGCATCGGGCGTTCGCCAGCGACTGAATAGGCGAGGCTCGGGTACAGGTGGAATCCGACGGGCTCGCGGTCCATTCCCTGCCAGAACCCGCTCGCGAGTAGCGGCTCCAGCCCGAGCGTTTCGCCTTCGGAGATCACCGGAGACGCGGGCACGCCGGCCGCCGAACAGGCTGCGAGGACGCCTTCTTCGCCGGTCGCGAGAATCCAGTCGCCCAATCTTTCGTTCCACGGCCGACCGGTTGCGATTCCCTGTTCGCTGCTGAGGCAAGAGCAGGGTCTGTGGCCCACGCTTCGCCGATCTTTCCGGCCAGTGCCGCCCACTGGTCAGTCGGTTTCGACCTCGAGCACCAGCCAGCGGTCGTCGCCCACGGTGAAAGCCCCTGACGGTGTGTGCCCCGGGCGCCGGTTTCCGCGCCGGGCCGGGATCACTCCCGACCGCTGATACTCAATTAGGCCTTCCGAGACCATCGGCAGAAATCCTTCGAGCTGGGCGCACTCGATGACGCGGCCCTTGCCGTCATTCGCTCGGGCGGCGATCGCGGCAAGGATGGCGACAGTGCCGCCGAGCCCGCTGACCGGATCGCCGAAGGCGTTGCTGAGCATGCTCGGCGGCCCGTCTTCGTAGCCGACGAGCGACGACAACCCGGACATTCCTTCGATGGTGTTGCCGAAGACCACGTACCCGGCTTCGGGACCGTCCGATCCGAAACCGGGCTGTCGCAACATCAGCAGCGATGGGTTTCGGGCGCTCAACACGTCGTAGGTGAGTCCCAGTTTCTCGATCACGCCAGCTGCGAAGTTCTCAAGGACGACGTCGGCTGTCGCGACGAGGTCGATAAGGATTTCGCGGCCGCGAGGAGTGGAGAGATCGAGGGTGATCCCACGCTTCCCGCGGTTGACGGTGTTGAACACGTGGCTGCGTTCGTGGAGTCCAAGATTGTCGTTGTCGCCGGGCGCTCTTGAACCCCGCCACCAGTCGAAGCGCGTGTGGCTTTCGACTTTGATGACGTCTGCGCCCATCGCGGCAAGGTTGAGCGCCACCATGGGCCCTGCCCAACCCATCGACAGGTCGACCACTCGTAGCGCGCCCGGGCGCCATGGCCCGCCTTCGGCCGGTGGAGGATGCGCTGGGCCGGACTCGGCGCGAATTCGGGCGGGCGGCCCGGGCACCGTCAGGTGAGTACCTGATGGAGTTTCAGCGGTTGCCCAGCTATTTCGGGCTTTTAGTTGAGGCGAGGCGAGCACTTCGGCCATGTCGGGGTGCGCCGACGCCGGGATGTGCGCGGACTGAAGTTCATGGAAGGCCTCCCAACGGGTGCGCTTTGCCAGCCAGGGCAGCAAGAACTCTGCGTCGAGGTCTTTCACGTTTGCCGCGCGTTCGACCGCAGTTTTAAACCGAGGGTCGGTGAGCATGTCGGGGCGCCGCAGCAGGCCTGCGAGCGACGTCCACTGGCTGTGCAGAGGGCTATGCAGCCCGATATAGCCGTCGGCGCAAGCAAGCGTCGCCAGCAAGGGCTGGTTGGCACTGAAGCGGTTTCCAACCCTCCCGCGGGGTAATCCGTAGTACTGGTAGCCGACCGGATCGTAGATGAGCGTGGCCACGAGCGCCTCGATGACCGGCAGGTCGACCAGCCCTGGAGCGGGTTCGGCGCCGGAAACGGCATGTTCGAGGGCGGCGATCGCGGCGAAGAGGCCAGCCGTCAGCCGGCCCTGGCTGTTGGGCGGGGCAAGCGGTTCGCGGTCCGGACTGCCAACGGAGGCCATCCAGCCGCTGGCGGCGTAGAGAGCGAGGTCGCTTGCTGGCCGGTCGGACCACTCGTTCTCGATTCCCCATGGCGTAATCCAGACCACTCGCCGATCCGAGGCCATTGCCCGCAGCGTCTTCAGGTTGGCCGCAGTGACCGGGGCATCGGTAACGAATGTTCCCCGGGGGCTGGAGAGTGAGGGTTCCGAAGCGAATATCGCACCCTGTGCCAGGAACGCGCCCAATGCCTTCGGGATCGAGAGCCGAGGTGTGGTGGACATCGGCACCGAAACTCTTCAACAGCCATCCGGTGTATGCCGCGGCCGGGCCGAATGAGGCAACGCTGAATCGAGAATTTCTCAGCAAATCCACTTGGAGCGGAATCATAGCGGGCGTGTCGAACTTTGCGATCGGCGCCAGCTCAAATCGGTGGAGATTTTTCGAAAAAAGGGAGTTATCATTCGCCGGACTAGCTACCGTAGGGTGCAGGATGCGCCTATCAGGGTTATCCCCAATGACCGGATAACGATGGCTCGGTGAGAATTGATGCAACCAACTGGCGATGGGCCGGGGAGTAATGTGCGCGCTCTGGCAGGCAATCGCGAGGAATCTCTAGGCACGGGAACCGCTGCCTCTAAAGAGCAGGAGCAACTCGTGGCCGGGACCATCTTGGTTGTTGACGACGACGACCCCGTCCGGGTGATGCTCGCGCGGCTCCTGCGTACCCAAGGCTACCTTGTCCTCCAGGCTGCCCACGCCGCCGAAGCTCGAGCCCAGCTCGATGCACAAAAGCCTGACCTGGTGATCAGCGATATCGTGATGCCGGGCGAATCCGGGATTGAGCTCCGTCGCAGCATCCTCGAGCGGTGGCCCGACCTGCCGGTGATTCTCATTTCTGGATACAGCGCCGAAGGTCCTGCGGAGTTTGCTTCCCGCACTGCCAACACAATCTTCGTGCAGAAGCCGTTCGCGGCGGATCAGTTCCTCGCACTCGTCGAGCAAACGCTCGCCGACGCTGAAGCCAACTGATTGCAAATCCCTATCGATCTGTAAAGATTTCCCGAATGGGCCTGTTGTTGCCCGGTCGCCGGGACTAGACTCGATTTCCGAGATAAACAGGAGGTTTCCATGATGGCACCGGCGCGAGAAGCGCGAAGCCGGGAATGGGTTGTCGATCTGCGTTCACACCGCGTAGTACGACGAATGCCAGCTCGGCTGAACAGAGAAGGCGAGGACCAGGTGACCGACAAGAAGACTCGAGAACAGGCCCTAAAAGACCTCAATCCGATTGAGGACATCAAAGGCGCGGTCAACTACTTGAAGCACCTCGACCCGGTGGAAGACATCAAGGAATTCATGGAAACCGCCGCTGAAGTGCTGGATCCGAGCCAATCCGACGTGCGCGCTGTCCGCCCAAGAGAAGACAGCCACAGCGAAGTCGAAGAGCCGGCCTAACTCCGAGTTACCAGTTGCCCGCCACCGGGGACTCGCCTGCGGCGAGTTCCTTCAAGCGGCGTGCCGTGCCCGCTGAAACTTCCGCGGGCAGCGAGTTGATAGCGAACCACTGGCGGTCCGCGATTTCGTTGTTTGGTCGAAATTCCGCGAGCGTGAACTCGCGCGTGTAGAAGATGGCCACGTGGTCGCTCTTGCTTTCTGAAAAGTCGCTGTAGACGCCGAGGAGACGCAGTTCGCCCACCGTGGCGGCGACTTCTTCTTCGGCCTCGCGCCTGGCGGCGTCGGCGAGCGACTCGTTTTTGTCCACTGCGCCACCGGGCAGAAACCACCCGTCCCTGTACGTATGGCGAATGAGCAGGACCTCGTCGTTGCGGAGCAGGGCGACGCGCGCGCCAAGCGTCATCGGGTGGAACAGCCTCCAGCGCAGGCGTTCGCCTTCCCAGGCGCACCGTCGGATAAAGGTGGCCACCGACAGCACTCGCTCGCGAATCATTCGCCCAGCGTACTGCGCGCGTAGGTGCAGCGCGGGCGGAGGCTGCATTCACCGCACTTCGGTCGATTCTTGAGGCAGAGGTGCTTGCACTGCATCACGATCAGCGCGTGGTATCGCGCGAGCAGGTCGCGCGGCCCCCAGCCGTCGGGCTCAGCGCCATCGAGCGCGCCAACCACCCAGCGCTGCCAGGTGTGATAGTCCTTCGATTCGACTGGGCCAAGCCCGAGCCTGCTGAAGAGGCGCATCGAATAGGCGTCGGCGGCGAAGGCCGGTTGTTTCGCCGCATAGCAGAGCATCGCGTCGGCGGTTTCGGGTCCGATGCCGAAACATCCGAGCAACACGGGCCGGAGTTCCGCGGACTCCATCGCCATGAGCGATTCGAAACCGCCCTGAGCGCCACAAAGGTCGAGGAATGCTCGGAGCTTCAGCGCCTTCTGGCGGTACTGGCCGCTCGGCCGGATGAGTTCCTCCAACTCCTCATGTTGTAGTGCTCCCATCGCGGCGGGGGTCAGGGCATTCGCCGCCTTTAGCCGGTCGATGGCTCGCTCAACGTTTGTCCACATCGTGTTCTGGACGAGGATGCAGCCTACGCAGACCTCGAACGGGTCGGCATCGGGCCACCAGTGCCAGCCTCGCCAGGAGTGCATGGCATCGAGCGCGTGGTAGACCTCGATAAGGTCCTTCTGGTCGGTGCTTACGCTCATATCTCGGCCGGAATCGGCGCGGTGCGCAGGTTTGCCCGCCCGCGCTCATTGGCGAAGGTGCGGGCGGCTACCGCGACGACGATGATCGCGCCGCCGAGCACCGCCCACCAGCCGGGCGTCTCGCCGAGGAAGAGGAATACCCAGACCGGATTCAAGACCGGTTCGAGCATCCCAATGAGCGAGGCTTCGAGTGCCTGGACATGTGCAACGCCGTACCCGAAGAGCAGGTAGGCGAAGCCGATCTGGACCACGCCGAGAAAGACCAGGCCGACGGAATCCTTCAGCCCGGGGGTGAACGGTTCGCTGGAGCCGCGGCCGAGGTTCACGGCGAGGAGGCCGACGACGAGGAGGATATTCCCGAGGACCATCGCCTCGGGGCGCGTTTCGTTGGTGCAGCCCGGAGCGCGCAGGAGGGTGAACATCGCCGCGAGCATGACGCCCGAGCCGGCGGCGAGCAGATTTCCCGTCATCGCGTCGGTATCGAGTTTGCCTACGAAGAAGAGCGCCATGCCGCCGAAGGCGACGGCCACGGTGACGAGGTCGAGCTTCGTGGTGCGCTCGCGGAGGAATACGGCCCCGGTGATCAATAGATAGAGCGGCGCGGTGTACTGCAGGAAGATCGCGCTTGCGGCGGTGGTCAGCTTGGTCGCGCTAACGAACATAACGAGTGTCAGCGCGTAGCTGATCGCGATGCCCCAGGTGACGCGCTTCGTCCGCCAGGGCGCGCGAATCGGTGGGCGCGCGACCAGCCAGATAACAATCCCGGCGAGGAGCGAACGCCACATCGTGACGCCCAGTGCATCGATCGAGACCCACTTGATGAAGAGGCCGCCCGAACTCCAGAGGACGGCTGCACAAAGCACGGCGACGAGCCCCTGGTGGTGAGGGCTTAGCGAACCGAAGGTGGCGCGCGGGCGGGCAATCACGCGGGATGTCACAGCTTAGAAACGATACAGGCGTTGTTCGGTGCGAGCGCTAGAGCTGGGACTTTGCCTTGAGGATCTTGCCCCGGGAATCGACCTGGTTGCCTTCTTTGTCGTACAGCACGGGCTCGCCGGGCGAGAGCTTCTTGTCCAGGAACACATAGAGGACCAGGGCCACGGCGCCACCGACCAGCGAAATCACGATGCCGGTAATGATCTTGTCCGGGTCAAAGCGCACGAACAGGTAGATCACGAACGTGATGATGAATCCGATGAGGATGGCATTCAGGTAGCGGCGCAGCGCAGCAAACATGGGCGCAGTATTGTTTCCGGCCGACCGCTTGTAAAGCGGAATGTCAGCCCTGCGGACGAACTTCCGCTCCAGTTCGACCGCTTCATCGATGATGTGGCGGTAGCGGCTGAACACCTGACGGGCAGCTTCGTTGGCCCGCTCTACGTCCTTCGCGTCGATAGTACCCCGCTCAATGGCGTCTTCGAGTTCGTCCCGGTCTTCTTCTATGAGCGTGTCATCCGGGAATGCCCACCAGTCGAGGATCAGGTCGCGGTACTCCACGGTCTCGGCACTCAGCTTCACGTCGGCCACCGCGTCGAAACGATGCGCGAGGAGCTGCCCTTCGGGGTCAATCATTCGGTAGAGGTTGTACGGGCCGCCTTGCCCAGAAGTATCCGTACGACACCGAACCTGGCGGCACCGAGACCGGCAATCGGGGTGGCCCGCCGCCACGGGTCATCACGAAGCGCACGATCGCAACTCGCCCGTCGCGGTAGAGGAGCTCGGTTTCGTATTCGTGAATTGTCCCGTCGAGCTTGAGTTTTCGTTCGCGAAACGGAAAGGCGCCTGTATCGGCCCCGGCCTTCGCAGTCGTATCCTTGCCCTTCATTCGAGGCTCACGAGGTAACGCATGGCCGACCTTTCATTCAAGAACATCATCTACCAGAAGGATGGCCCGGTCGCTGTCCTCACCATCAACCGTGAACCGCAGCTCAACGCGGTCGACGCTCAGACCTCGAGCGAGATGTTCCGCGCATGGGAGGACTTCCGCGACGATTCCTCGCTGCGCGTTTGCATCCTCACCGGTACCGGCGCCAAGTCGTTCTCGACCGGCATGGACCTCGTTGCGACGGCTCGTGGGGAGAACCAATTCGAAGGCGGCCGACCGGTGCCCTTCGGCGGTTTCACCAAGCGGCTGCCGATCTTCAAGCCGATCATCGCCGCCATTAACGGGTATTGCCTTGCGGGCGGTATGGAACTGGCACTCGCCTGCGACATTCGCATCTGCACCCCGGAAGCGCGTTTCGGACTGCCTGAAGTTCGGTGGGCGATTATGCCGGGGGCCGGCGGCACGCAACGCCTCCCGCGAGCCATCCCGCAGGCGCTCGCCAACTACATGATCCTCACGGCCGAACAGATCGATTCGGACACGGCCCTCCGCGCCGGACTGGTTTCGCACATCGTCCCGCTCGATGAGCTGATGGATAAGGCGCACGCCATCGCCAACACCATTTGCGAACGTGGCCCGCTTGCCGTCCGCACGGCCAAAGAGGCCATCCAGCGCGGGCTCGATATGCCTCTCGACCATGGGCTCGCCTACGAAGATGTGCTCCTCACGCGGCTGATGGCCACGGAAGACGCGAAGGAAGGCCCACGGGCCTTCGCCGAGAAGCGGAAGCCCGACTACAAAGGCCGCTAGTTGTTTCGATTTCGGATTTCGGATTGTGGATTGTGGATTGCCGCCGCGCTGGTGGGACTGGCGGCGGTGGCGTGCTCATCGGGTTCGAAGCAGGCCGACTCGTTCCCGAAGATTGGGTCGGTCCAGGCCGACCGCGATGTCGTCGATGGCAAGGCGCTGCTGACCTCCACGCTCAAGGTCACGCTCGACCGCGAATGGAAGCTCGTCGAAACCGACTTGCCGTTCGCTTCGTTGTTCGAACTGCGGGCGCCGTTGGCCGACGGCAGTTCGAAGCGGGTACTTATCGATACCGCCGAGCGATCTCCCAACAACAACCGCCAGGCCACGCTGACCGTAAAGTCGCTCGTGCCCCAGGGAGCGACGCTGACGATTCAGCGAAAGGCGTTCGTGCGGAATGCCTCGGGTGTGGTTTCAGGGGAAGTCGATAGCGCCCTCGACCCGGCGCTCGTGCTGCTCGCATCGGAGGCGCTGGCTGTCTCCGAACCGTCGTTGTTCGATGGCGGAGAGCTAGCGCCGGTGACGGACGCCGACAACGACCCGGTCGCGCAGCGTGCCGCCCTCGAGGCGCACCTTCGTCTTCGCCCGGGCGACCCCGGCACGTTCGTCGATAAAGTGCTGGCGATCTACGACGCGATACCCACCGATATCGTGCCCTCGCCGAAGTTGCGGGCGGCCCTCGCCGGACTCAGCGGGACGTTCGCCGACCCCGCCGTCGCTTCGTTCATGACCGCGAACAACTGCACGAACAAGCCCGCCGCGCGTATCGCCTTCGAGCCGCCACCAGAAGCCCCTGAACTGCTCGCGAGGATGACGCATGAGAACGGCGCGCGCGTGATTTCGATTAACCCATTTGCGGAGGGCGAGCGCTTCGAATACCTCATGCCGATTCTTGCCCACGAAGCGATCCACTGCGACGACGAAGCCGGCACTATCGAGGAGATCGCGGCCACCGCCTTCGATTCGTTTCTCTACCTCCAGCTGGTGGCCATCGAACCGGATCTCGCGCAGGGCCGGACGAAGGTTGCCCGCGAACTCAACATCGATGCGATTGCGATGATTAACAGCGGCCAGCGGTACCCGGAGTCGGTGGGGGTGTTGCCGAGTGTTGGGGTCTCGAGGGTGCTCCCGTTCACGAACAGCACGGCCGGTTCGTTCGCCGAGCTGGTGGCGAACGCCTATAGCGAGGTGCCTTCGGGCGGCTCGCCGGCGGAAACTGTTGCTCTCTCGTATGCCAGCATCATCGCCAGCGCGACTGGCGACGAGGCCAAAGACCCGTTCAACCTGACCTACCTCGACGAATTGCTGGGGCGGGCGGTGGACGCGGGTGTGTTCGCGAACGCGATTGGTGCGTTTGGGCTGGTGCCGGAGCGGTAGGGGCGCATTCCCCGTTTCCCGACCCTCTGCTACTATGTCTCCTAATCACCGCGAACGTGGCCGCACTTATCAAGATGGGGTTGAGGGACCGGCCCTTTGAAACCCCGGCAACCTGTTTCATCAGACAAGGTGCCAAATCCGGACTCCCGGCGCGCCGGGAGAAAGATGAGAGCGACTTCGCTCGAATTGAACGGCCCCACGCGGACGAGGAGTGTCAGATGGTTTCCTCTCTGGGCCGTATGGTCATGCGCTAGCCCCTCTCTAGAAGGGGCATCCCCGAACACCGTTCCTGTGCCTTTCGGCCGCCGAACTTCGGCGCCGGCCAGTACCCGTCCTTCTCAAGAAGGGCGTTTCGGAGAACAACGCATGAGTTTTGCTACCAACCTTCGCTGTCGCGAGTGTCATCGCGAATACCCGCTCGAAGCGCGCCACGTGTGCGACTTCTGTTTCGGCCCGGTCGAAGTCACCTACGACTACGACGCGATCGCTCGCAACACGACCCGTGCGAGCATCCAGGCCGGTCCGGCCAGCCTCTGGCGCTACAAGGACTTCCTGCCGGTCGAAGCTGAGAACGCCATCGATATCGGCGCCGGGTTCACGCCGCTGGTGCGCGCCAAGAACCTCGGCAAGGCGCTGGGCCTGAATAACCTCTACCTGAAGAACGACACGATGAACCCCACCTGGTCGTTCAAGGACCGGGTAGTGGCCGTGGCTTCGAGCCGCGCGCGCGAACTCGGTTACGAGAAGCTGGCCTGTGCGAGCACCGGCAACCTCGCCAACAGCGTTAGCGCCCACGCAGCTGCCGGCGGCATGGAAGCGGTTGTATTCATCCCCCATGACCTCGAGGCCGGCAAAGTGCTCGGTTCGAGCATCTACAACCCGACGCTGGTGAAGGTGCGCGGCAACTACGACGCCGTGAACCGGCTCTGTGCCGAGCTCGCGGGTTCGTACAACTGGGGCTTCGTGAACGTGAACGTCCGCGCCTACTACGCCGAAGGCTCGAAGACGCTCGGCTTCGAAGTCGCTGAGCAACTCGGGTGGCGCGCCCCCGACCATTGCGTCGCGCCGATCGCCAGCGGGTCGCTCTTCGTGAAGATCCGCAAGGGTTTCGATGAGCTCTACAAGACCGGCCTGATCGATAAGCCGAAGACGCGCATGAGCGGCGCACAGGCCACCGGCTGTTCGCCGGTCGCGGTCGCCTGGCAGGAAGGCACGACGAACTTCCGCCCGCAGCGCCCGAACACGATCGCCAAGTCGCTGGCCATTGGGAACCCGGCCGACGGCTACTACAGCCTCGTCCAGCTGCAGGAGACGGACGGCGCCTGTGGCATGGTCGACGACCCGGAAATCGTCGCCGGCATGAAGCTGCTGGCGGAGACCGAAGGCATCTTCGGCGAAACCGCTGGCGGAGTGACGGTTGCCTCGCTGAAGCAACTTGCGGCAGCGGGTAGAATTCACCCCGACGAACTGACCGTCGCATTCATTACCGGTGCGGGATTCAAGACGGCTGAGGCCGTGAGCGACCATCTCGAACCTCCGCTGGAGATTGATGCGACGCTCGAGAGTTTCGAAGCTGCGTATCGCGCCCCGGTGGCGCAGGGAGTCGCCTGATGACGTTGAAGCGCGTGAAGTTCACCTTCCCCGAAAACCTGATCAAAGAGCCCCTCATTTACAACCTGGGGCACGAATTCAGCGTCATTACGAACGTCCGCATGGCCGACGTCGATGAAAACACCGGCTGGGTCATGCTTGAACTCGAGGGCGACCCGGTGGAGATCGACCGCAGCCTTGCCTGGGCCCAGCTCAAGGGCGTGCGCGTCGACCCTGTCGTCGGAGATGTCGTCGAAGGCTAGCCGCTCGCTCGTTCCACATTCCTTACTTCAAAACTGGAGAAACTCCGTGTCCGTTACTGTCCTGATTCCTCAGCCCCTCCGGAGCCTCACCGGCAACCTTTCGAAGGTTTCCGGTGATGGTTCCACGCTCGAATCACTTGTATCGAATCTCGATAGCACCTACCCGGGAATGCGCGAGCGCGTGATGGATGAGACCGGCCAGATGCGCCGGTTCGTGAACATCTACGTGAATGGCGAGGACGTCCGCTTTATGGAGGGTCTCGGCACCGCCTTGAAGGACGGCGACGAGATCAGCATCGTCCCTGCGGTGGCTGGCGGCTAGGGCGGCTAGAGACCAGATGGTTAGCGAGATGCAGGGCTCCTCGGCCGGGCGCGGGGGTTCTCTTCTTTTCGTAACCTGGGCCGGGGGCGGCAACGTCAACCCGCTCATTGCCCTCGGACAACAACTCGCGAAGCGCGGGCATCACATCAGGGTGCTTGCCGCACCCGGGCTGCGAAGCCGCATCGAAACAAATGGCTTCGAATTCCGACCCATGAGGCCGGTAGAGGAGATCGCTCCCGGGGTTTCGCTCGCCGAACGGCGGCTGGCACTGCTCCGTGCGGCCGTGGAGGACTGTTGTGCCGAAGTGTCGCTCGATCGTCCGGACCTGGCGGTTGTCGACTTCATGATGCCCGAAGCAGTGTGCGCGATGGAGGCGAGCGAGGTGCCCACGATTGCCTTCGTCCACACGCTTTACAGCGACGTCGCTATCGCGCCGAACACACCGATGGCAATGAGCGGAGGTCTCGAGCTGACTAACGCGCTCCGCCGGGAGCTGGGGCTCGAAGCGATCGAAACACTGCCGTCATTGTTGGACCGCTGCGCGCGAGTGCTCGTCGTAACATCGAAGACGCTCGACGGCGCACCCGCCAGCGCCCCTGCGAACGTAGTGTTTTCGGGTCCCCTTCTGGAACGCTCAGACGCCGTCGACGAGTGGCAGCCGCCATTCAAGGACTTTCGGCCCCTCGTCCACATCAGCATGGGGAGTGTCGCTCCCGACCAACTCGCGCTGCCCATCGTTCAGGCGGCGCTGGATGGCCTCGCGAATAGCGACGTTAACGTCCTCGTTACGCTGCCGCGCGCGGAAGACCAGCCCTGGTCTCGCAGCACTCCTGCCGGTCCCGAGGCACTCAGGCTTCCGGCCAACGCCGCTGCTGTGTGGTTCACCCCGCATTCTCGATTGCTACCGCACACGGCCGTGTTCATCACGCATGCGGGGCTTGGCAGCGTGGGCGCCGCACTCACCTTCGGCGTACCGATGGTGTGCACGCCGATATTTTTGGAGCAGCCGGAGAACGCCGCCCGCGTGGCTGCGGTTGGCGCGGGCCTCGTTCTCCCAACCCAAGCGGCGCCTGCGATGTTTGCCGAGGCCGTCGAGCGAGTCCTGGCTTCTTCTTCGTACCTCGTTGCCGCGAGGCGAATAGCCGCAGAGCTGGCTGACGAAGGCACGCGGCGGCTCGCAGTTGATACGTTGGAAGCGATGCTTCGGGAACGAAAAACGCGCGAATGACACCAGAAAGCCCCCGGATTTCCGGGGGCTTTCGTGTTCTCGAATCCAGCCAGACCTAGAAGAGGTTCGGCTTGTCGCTCTGCTGCGGCGGCTGGGCCGGCGGCGGCGTGGGGGCGGTGTACTGCTGTTGCGCCGGTGGTGGCGGAGGCGCAGCGGCCTGCTGTGTTTGCGATGCTGCCGGGTCTTCGTCTTTGACGGCCTTCCGGAATTCTTTAATCGAGGTTCCGAGGTCGCGGCCGAGGCTGCTGAACTTGCCAACTCCGAAAATGAGAATGACGACGACCGCGATGATCGCGATTTCTGGTCCACCCAGTGATCCCAACATATGTCTACTCCCGACTTCGGCTTATCGAAGTCTTGCAATCATGGTACAGGATAGAGCGCCTCTCCAAACGCGCCATGGCCCGCAGGTCAAGTTCGCGTTACGGCGAGGAGCTTAGCCTACCCGTTCTACAAATACGTCCATCACGCCGCCGCAGATCTTATCGTCGCCGTCGGTCGGCTCGGTGAGGTCGACGGTGACGATGCGTGCTTTGCCATCGCCGAGGACATCCATGGCTTCCTGCCAGACCTCGGCTTCGCCGCAGCCACCGCCAATCGTGCCGAAGAACGTGCCGTCCTTGCGGACGACCATCTTCGCGCCGGTCTTGCGCGGGGTGCTCCCGCGAGTCCGGGCGACGGTCGCCAGGACGACCGGTTCGCCGCGTTCAACCGCGGCAAGTATTTCCTTGTAGATCTCGTCCTGCATCGCCTTGATCGTCGCTTGTTTGGCGAAGGCTGGCAACTCACGGAGGACCGGGGGGAAACCCTGATGTACCGAGCAGACGCTGAATCGGCACTTAAGTGTGATTCTGAATAGCTAATTAGATATAGCGAGGACGGCAATATGGCGAATCCAAGTTCGCCGCTCTTTCATGCGAGTTTCCAACAGTCGAAGTGCAAGGTGGAGACCCGGTGAATCGGGCCTTACACCCATTCATGGGCGGGGAGGACCCGCCAAACAGGAGAGAACCAATCATGGTCAAGAAAATGAAGAGCCCGCGCCGACTGATTGCGCTGGCCGTCTTCGCCATCATCGCGATGTCAGCCTTCGGCTTCGCGGCGGTCAACACCATCGCCGACGGCGGCAAGGCCGGTGACGGCTACGGCGGAGATTTCCGGATACGACGTCACGAACGTCCATTACACGCTGAAGAATGGGAACGACGAACTCGCGACCGTGACGTTTCACTCTCAACTCGACCGCCAACAGCGTGAAGGTTGGATTCGCGGACGACGCAACTGGCACGAACGCCACAAGCCTGTCCAACTGCACCGTCGTAGCGGGAACAGCTGGACGTGCAATGTCGGTGGCACTGCATGTGACTGCGCTCGATGCGGCGTTCATCCGCGTCGTCGCGGCTGGCTAGTCAACCAATCCGTATGTCCTTGCCTTCTCAGTTCGTCTGAGAAGGCGATGAGGGCCGGCGACATGAACCGTCGCCGGCCAACTTGCTAGGAGATTCAAAGTGACCAAAACATTTTCAATCAGCCCTCGCCGATTGGTCTTGCTCAGCGCCTTCGGCCTGTTCGCGGTACTAACTTATGGCTTCGCCGCGGCGAACACCGTCGATCCCAGCAACGCTGGCGACGGCCACGGCGCCAGTAAGTGGCGGTGATAGTGCAGAACGTCCACTACGTGGTTTCGGGTGGCTACCCATCTGAGCTCACGAAAGTGCAGTTCAACTACGTTAATTACTCGAAGAAGCCTACTTACGTGGATGCCACGCTTGACGTTGGCGCTTCGACTTCGACGTCGACCTGCTCGAACACTTCGGGCGACGCGTGGGAATGCGATTTCACCGGTGTCAACGTGGAGGATGTTGAAGACCTCCAGGTGACCTCTCACGACTAGATTCGGAGCAGGCGTGGACGGTCCTAAGAGCCGGTCCACGCCTCACTCCAATTGAAAAGGCTCGGACATGAATCGCACAATCACCATTTCTCCAAAGCGTCTTCTTTCACTCGCGACTGCTGGCACTGCTCGCGTTGGCCACTTATGGCTTCGCGGCCGCAAACACGGTTCCCGCGACCGTTGGTGGCGACGGACAGTCAGGAGTAACGGGGTACACCGTTTCCAACGTTCACTACGTTTTGGACAGCACCAACCCGTCGAACGTCAATCAGGTGACGTTCACGCTCGCGCCAGCGATGGTTCCGGGTGGGTCGATTCGAATTTCCGTTAATGGAACCACTTTTATCACCGCGCCATGTACTGGGACGTCATCAGTGACTTGCAACCTTACAGGCGTTACAGCCACTTCCCTCACCAATCTGCGAGTTGTCGCAGCCCAGTAATTAACGAACGCGGAGTCGCGCGGTTCGGCGTGGTCAGGCGCCGGCGCGAAGCCACCAATGGGGGACCAACATGAAGTCCAGGCGCGGTCTCGTTGCCTCGCTCTCGTCGGCGTTCACGGTCGTGGCGGTCATCACGGCGTGGATCCTGTTCGCCCCGCCTCAACTCGGCGGGCAGACGTCGTACGTGATCGTCAACGGGAACAGCATGGAGCCGGGAATGCACCGCGGCGACCTTGCGATCGTTCGCAAGACGAGCAGCTACGAGGTCGGCGATGTGGTGACCTACCGTCACCCGCAGATCGGCCCGGTAATTCACCGGGTCATCGAAAGGGACGGGGCTCGCTACGTCTTCCAGGGCGACCACAACGACTTCATCGATAGCTACCACCCGGCTCAAGAAGAGCTGATTGGCAAGCTCTGGATCCACATTCCCGGAGTTGGAAGCTGGCTGACGCGCTTCCACAACCCCTTCTACATGGTTGGCCTGTTGTTCGTCGCCTTCATTGGATTCGGCGGAGCGGCAGCGAAATCGAAGGCAGGGCAATCGAGCCGCGCGGGGCGGCACACGAATCGCGCCAAACAACCGGCGCCCAACACTGGGGGAACTCCCATGAACCAGCTGCTTCGCAACTGGCAAGACACCGTCTCCATCCTCGCCGCGGCGGCGATCGCATTCGTCGTGCTCGGATGGGTGGCGTTCAATCGGCCCGCCGAACACGACGTGCCCGCGAACCTGCCCTACTCGCAGTCGGGGACGTTTGCGTACTCCGCTGTTCCGGCAGATGGCCGCGTTTACGACACCGGCATCGCGACATCGGGCGAACCGGTCTATCGCCGGCTGAGCGAACAGGTTGCCTTCACCTTCGATTACGCATTCGAGACCGGTGCGGCATCGAGCACGATAGGCAGCTACAAGATGGTTGCGGAGTTGGGCGACCAGAACGGCTGGCGCAGGACGGTCGAACTGACTCCGAGCACGAACTTCTCCGGCAGCACGTTCACGGCCGAGGGCGTCCTTGACCTTTCGCAGGCGCAGTCGCTGATTTCGATTCTCGAAGAACAATCGGGAGTGAAAAACGACAAGTACTCCGTGACGATTCGGCCCGAAGTCGAGGTCTCCGGCTCGGTGAAGGGAACGCCGTTCACGGATTCCTTCGCACCGACGCTGCCGATGTCGTTGGACAAGATCCAACTGAAGATGGATGTCCGGTCGGACAACGAGACCCCGCTGACCCCTCGGAAAGACGGGCTCGTCTCGGCGCTGCAGACACGGGCGAACACGATCAGCCTGCTGGCAATTTCGCTCCCGGTGTCGCTCGCGCGAGTGATTTCGATCGCGGGCACCGGCCTCGCTGTAGCGGCGGCTGGTTGGCTTCTGATCGCGGCTGTTCGCCTTGGGCGGACGCCGGAGGGTACCGTCGTTGGCGGCCGATCATTCCGAAGTCCCCTTGTTAACGTCCGTGGTGGCGTGCCCGGCCAGCGGGTGATCGATGTGGCGAGCCTGGACGACCTTGGCCGGATTGCTGCGAAGCTCGGCGCCGTGGTCCTGCAAGAGGTGCGCCCCGGGTACCACGCGTTCTTCGTGCATGACATGGAGCTGACGTACCGCTATGAGGCGCTCGCTGAAGACGACGACCACTCGACCGAGCCGATCTTCCCGACGAGGGCCGCATGAGCCGCCGGCTGCCGCGCATCGCGATTGGCAGCCTGATTGCGCTGATCGCGGTGAGCGTGATCAGCGCTGCCGCTGCAGCCAACACGGTCCCACCGACCTACGCGGGCCAGACCGATACTGCCCTGTTGATCGACCAACTCGCGCCACCTGAGTGTGCTGGCATGGGGCTCACGCGCCTGCAGATTGGCGGGTCCGGCAATGGCGGTGGGAACGCGTTGATCCTCGGGACCGATTCGGGCGAAACGCTCAGCGGTGGCGGCGGCGACGACTGCATTGTCGGTGGCGCCGGTTCAGACCTGCTTCGTGGCCAAGGCGGCAACGATGTCCTGATCAGTGGCGGCAGCCTTTTCGCCATCCTCAACGGTGGCGGCGGCTACGACGTGTGCTATGGGCAGGCGTTTTTCAACATTCCCATAAGCTGCGAGGAATTTTACTAGGCCCGCGGATAACTGCCGAACACCTTGAGTTCGCCGCAAAGTGGCCGAATCGCATCCAAGACTGCGCGGCCAGCTGGTTCATCCTGGTGGCCTTCGAAATCAATGAGGAACACGTACTCTCCGAAAGTCGCCTTCGTTGGGCGACTTTCGATCTTGGTGCAGTTGATCTTCGCCTTCGCGAATTCGTCCAGCACGCTTGCGAGCGCTCCCGGGTGGTCCGTCGAAAACGTGAACGCGATGGATGTGCGGTCGTTGCCTGACGGTGCAGGTTTGCCGCGGCCGAGGATAACAAAGCGCGTGACGTTCGAATCACTGTCCTGGATGCCCTCTGCGAGAATATCCCCGCCACGAAGCTCTGCTGCGCGAAGCGTGGCAATGGCGGCACCATCGCCCGGTCGGGCGAGGGCGAGGTCAACCGCCGCGGTAGTGGAAAGGGCGGCCTCGAGCTGAGCGTTCGGGAAACAACGCTCGACGAACTTGCGGCATTGGCCGAGCGGATTGGCGTGCGAATAGATGACTTTGACCTGGTCGGCGCGCGTGCCGGCCTTCGCGACGAGGTTCAGCACGACCGGGAGGATCAGTTCCGCCTGGATCTGGAGTGTTGTTTCGTGGATGAGGATATCGAGCGTCTCCGGGACTGACCCGTTGATCAGATTCTCAACCGCGACCACTCCGGTGTCGGCCATTCCGGATTCCACTGCGGCCGCGACGGCGGGGTGCGATGGAAAGGGGAGCAGTTCGGCGTCGGGCGCGAATCGAATCGCCGCCTCTTCGCCGAAGGTCCCGGCCGGTCCGAGGAACGCCAGGCGCATCTAGGTATCGAGCCCGTGGGTGGAGCCGATGAGCTGATCCTTCAAGATTTCGAGGCTCTCTTTTCGGCAGACGACAACAAGCGCATCGCCGGCGCTCAGCCGGGTCTCGCCGCTGGGCATTCGCGGGACCCCGCCGGGGTCGACGATCAGCGAAATTAGTGATTCGGCCGGAAGCAGAATTTCCCGGATCGAGCGGCCCACCACTGGCGATGTGTCGGGGATCTTGAACTCGACGAGTTCGAGGCCGCTGTGAAGCTGGAGCAGGGCGATCATCTGCTGTGTTGGCAGCTCCTGTTCGATCTGGGCAAGGACGGCATGCGTCGCAGAAATCGTCGTCTCAATGCCGCGTTTCGCGAAGAGGGCCTCGTTCTTCGGGTTGTTGATCCGCGCGATAGTCCGCGGAACTCCGCGATACCGGGCAAGGTCGCAGATCACGAGGTTGTCTTCGTCGTCGCCGGTGACCGCGGCGATGAGGTCCGCGCGCGAAATGCCGGCGGCATCGAGGGTGGTGGCTTCGCAGCTATCGCCGACCATCACGCTGCCGCCGAGTTCGTCGCGCACCTGTGCAGCGCGAGAAGCTTCGCGCTCCAGCACCAGCACTTCGTGGTGGTCACGGAGCAATTCTTCTGCGAGGTGAAAGCCAACTTTTCCGCCGCCTGCAACAACGATGTACATGGTTACTTCCTCGCCGGTTCTTGGTTCAGCATGTCGACCATTATCCCCGCACCGATGCTCGTGGGGCTGAAGGTTTCGAGGCCGAGGTCGCGGAAGATCTCTTCACGGACCGGGTCATAGATCCGGCAGAGTACGCGCTTCACCGAGTAGACCTCGCGGGCCATTTGGCTGGCGAAGTAGTTCCGGTTGTCCCCCTGGGTGACCGCGAAAAACGCGTCGGCCTCGAGGATGCCGTTTCGTTCAAGCGTTTTCGCGTCCATCCCGTTGCCCACGGCGCGTTTGCCTTTAAAGCCTTCCGGGAGCCTTCGAAAAGCCGACTCATTCGTGTCGAGGACCGTAACCTGGTGCCCTTCGGAATCGAGCATGGCTGCGATTCGGGAGCCGAGGCGGCCACAACCCATAATGATGACGTTCATGTCACTTGCCATTTCATTCGTGATGATCCACTTGCGGGACCGTCGATTGTCGAACCACCCAAACCGCACAGGTGGCGTGTTTCAAAACATAGGCAACTGTTCGGCTGAGGCGAACTTCGCTGGTGGAGCCTGAAACGTTCGAGTTGCCGACGCCCATGATGATCGCGTCGATGGCGTTATCGAAAGCCTCTTCGATGATCGCCTGGCCCGCTTCGCGAGCCTGAAGGAGCATTCCCGAAACCGGGTAGCCGGCTTGCATTGCCAGTTCCTCGGCGCGGTGAACCAACTGTTCGCCCCGCCGGGCATCTGCATCAAGCTCCGCATTGAGCGGGAGTGAACGATTCACCTCGATGACGTGGACCACGTAGACGCGGCCTTTCTTGGGCTTCGCCAACGTTGCCGCGATGGTGACAGCTTCGAGGCTGGCATCGGAATGAGAAATCGGGACAAGAATCGCCTGTGGCAACGACATTGAGTTATCGGACTCCAGGCCAACGAATGGCAGTTCGTGTGATGAGGTGCATCACCGGTCATCCTGGGCGAACCACAACCGAATCGCGCCGTTCAGCACCAAAACGATGCCAATTGCGAACCCGATATTGGGGCTGGTGGTTTGAGTTAGTACGAAAAGGATGAGCGCGAGACCGAGCACAATCGAAACAACAGAGAAGATGTAGTTCGCGGTTCGCATCTGCTTCCCGGTGCCCGAGGGCGCAAGTTCAAGGCTCCATGCTACGTCCGGCCGGGTGCAACGAACAACGAACGCCGTTAGCGAGGGGTTGTCATCACTTCCGGACCGGTTGGCGATTGGCCATCGGCCCCGTCAGGTTCGATGGTTACAAACATCCGGGTCATTTCTTTTGGAAGTGCGGGGAGGCGAACGAGTAGCTCACCGTCTGTGCCGGTGAAATCCGCCGCGGATTTGGCGCCGTCCGGACCTTCGCTCCATATCTGATAGTGGTGCTGCGAGGGCGCGACCGGCAGGCCGCTGAATCGGGCGACGCCGCTGCCGAAGTCGGCGGCGACGTAGATGGTGCCCTGGGCGCCATCCCCGCTGAGTGGCAGTTCGATGGCGCGGGCAGAGAGCTGCCCTTCCAGCCGATCGACATCGTCCCGGGCACCCAGCCAAGCGATCGTCACCGTCGTCAGCCCAATCGCCAGAAGCAGGACGGCGGCAGCTGTTCCGAGCGCGATGTTGCGCCACGGACCGATTACCAGCTGCCCTCGAGTCTGCGATATCGGTCGCGCCTGCGATCCAATTCGGCGCGCCACTCCGGAGGCGATTCGCTCACTGGCGCCGGAGGGTAGCTGAACTTCTTCTGGAGACATGGCAAGAGCCTCGCCGGCCTCGAGGAAGAGTTGCAGGTCGTCCTGGCAAATGGCGCACCCGGAGAGATGGTCGCGGACATTGGCAGCTTCGCTCCTCCTCAAGGAGCGCGAGCGCGAAATCCGCCAACAGTTCCTGCGCTTCGTCGTGATTCACGGCGTTAATTCCTCTCGAACGGGCCCTAGCGACTCTCGAAGCTTTACCAGCGCCAGGCGCAGGCGGCTCCGGACCGTTCCCTCGGCGATGCCGAGTTCACGGGCGATGTCTACGGGCCTTATCCCCTGGTAATACGCTTTCACGACCACTTCCTGTTGATCCGGCGGCAGTAACTGCAGAGCCGACTACCACGCGTTCACGGGTGAGCCGGGAAAGCACCTGTTGCCAGACGTCATCCGGATCGCGCAACTCATATACGGCCGGACCCTCATCAATCGATCGCTCGCGGGCTCGATTGTCCCGGCGAAGGGCGTCGATCGACGAATTGCGGACCACTGAGAGGATCCAGCTTCGTTCAATCCCGCGCTCCGGATCGAACTGGCGGGCGCGCTGCCAGATACGGACGAAGGCTTCCTGGACGGCTTCTTCGGCTTTCGTTGGTTCGCGCAGGACGCGTATCGCGGTGGCATAGGCGGGCCCGGTGTATTCGGCGACGAGTTCATCGAACGCGGCCTGATCGCCCGCCCGGAACCGGGAAAAGGCAGTAGCCGGGGCGGTCAACATGATGCTCCCGGAACTCCGGTGATCGAAATGACACCCTGCTCACGTACATGCCACGAACCCCGACCGGCCGGCGGGTGACAACAACCGACTTCGGAGGTCAATCCAGTGTCAATTTCACGGACAGTCTTCGGCGGAAAGAGCCTTTGGCTCGCAGTTGCCGCACTCGTCGCCGCATTCGCAGCGGTACTCTTCGTGCTGCCACAACAGGCATCAGCAGCCGACACGGGCCGCGTGCGCGTCATGCACGCTTCGCCCGATACCCCAGCTGTGGACATCTTCGTCGATGGCGCCAAGGCGGTGACTGCACTCGCTTTCCCGAACAACACGCCCTACGTCACACTTCCTGCGGGCGGACACAACGTAAAGGTGTTCGTTTCGCCCTCTGATGGTACCGGCGCACCGGCGCTCGAGGCCACTCTCGACATCGGCACCGGCAAAGACTACTCGGTCCTCGCTGTTGGCGAACTTGAGCAAAGGCTCCCTCGGGCTCTATGTACTGGAAGACAACAACTCCACACCTGCGGCAGGCAAAGCGCATATTCGCCTGATTCACGCTGCCCCTGACGCCCCGCCCGTGAATGTGGCTGTGGCTGGCACGAGCACCAACGTCTTCACCGGCGTTGCCTACCGAAACTTCGGCACCGTACACACCCGTCGACGCCGGCACCTACAGCCTCGACGTCAACGTCAACGCCTCAGGCGCTACGGTCCTGACCATTCCTGGCCTGAAGCTCGAAGCGCGGACCGTCTATACGGCCGTCGCCGTCGGCCTTGCGGGCAACGGAACCTTGAAGGTCATCCCGCTCGTCGATGCGGCAGCACCCGGCGCTCCATCCGCCCCAGCAACCGGCGATACGCTCGACTGCCTCCGGCGGCCCGGCTATGTCCGCTCGTCATGCTCCTCGGCGCGACGTTGGTAGTCGCGGCAGGTGGGCTCACGCTCGCGGCACGCCGCGCTCGGTAATCCACTCGCCCTCCGTCCTTGCCAGGGCAGGCGTCCTCCGCCTGCCCTGGCATTTTGCTTTCAGGAGGCCTCGCTGATTCCTTGCGAAGATGCGGTCCTGTGCCGGAACTTCCGCGAGCCGACCAGTGCGAGCGCCACCGGGATGACCAGCCAGACGCCGGCAACCAGGAGAACAATCACCGCCGCTACTGCGAACCGGGCCGCTTCGAACGAGACGGCGACGCTTTCAGCGAACACTTCGCCCAGGCTCCACTCATTGGAACCAGCGGCGCCCACTACAAACGGCGCCAGCGTCAGATTGATAGTGGCGAAGTCAGTGAGGTCGTCGAGGACTTTCAGGCGTCCCTGGATCTGCTCGATCTGACTGCGGACGCCACTAAGGCGGTCCTGCACGGTGAGGATGTCGGGGATCGTTTTCGCCTCGGTAAGCAGCGTCAGGTACTGCTGCTCGGTCTTCTCGAGGTTTCGCAGGCGGCTGACGAGGTCCGTGTACTGCTCCGTGACTTCGCTTGAATTCGAGCCTTCAGTGTCGACCGTCACACCGGGCATGGTCCGCAGGCTCGCCACGAGCGACTCGTAGTTCTGGACAGGGACGCGGATGCTCAACGTGGCCGAACGCTTTCGATTGTCGTTCGGGTCGTTCGAATACTGCGACCGTTCGATGTAGCCCCCGTTGGAACGGGCCAGCGCACTTGCGTCGGTGAACGACCGGCCCACGTCCTGGAAGTGAATGAAAGGTCGGCCGTGAAGATGATCTTCCGCGTGGCGTCGGTGGCTGAAAGCTGTTCGTCGCCATCCGTTCCCGCGATCACGTCATCGCCTTTTCCGGTACTGGGAATGCCCGGCGTGGCGAGCACTCCCAGCGACTTCGTTGACTCGCCGGCTGAGTCTCCAGCAGCGTAATAGCTGCTTCCGCCGTCATCGTCGCCACAGGCGACGAGTGCGAGGCCTGCTGCCACTGCTCCCGCTGCAATCCAATGCGTCTTCATAGCTCACCCTCCATGAGCACACATAGCGCTCATGCCGAAAGAACGTCGCGAAGACGCGTTCGGTTCCACGCAAAAGGTAAAGAAGCGCGGGCGGGGTCCTAGAGGCTGCCGAACCGCGAGAGACCGTCGGAACCGGCGCGTGCCAGTGCGGCGGCAGCGGAGACACCGAGAACGGGAAGCGCTCCACTGGTCACCTCGGCGAGTGGCGCGAGGACGAAGTTCCGCTCGAGGATTCGCGGATGCGGCACGGTGAGGTCTGGAAGGTTCACCGGGTTTGCTGGCCGTAAAACAGCAAGTCGAGGTCGGCTGGGCGCGGCCCCCAATGTCGTTCCGGGCGCCGCCCGAGGGCGTGTTCGACTTCTTTGAGGGCCGCCAGCAGATCGAGTGGTGCTGAGCGTCGTCTTCGCGAGGATCACCGCGTTCAGGAAGGCTGGTTGATCGGCCGGGACCGGCGCCGTTTCCCAGACCGAGGACTTTGCGGCGATTCGGATACCGTGCCTTCGTTCCAAGCCGATCGACCGCGGCCCGAAGGTTGCCGAGCCGGTCGCCGAGATTCGAGCCGAGGGCGATGAATACACTCTCTGCCCCATGTTTATCGCCGCGAGAAATCACTGCGTCTGACATTCGGGCGACCTGCACCATTTCCGCGACGTCGTGGACGCGGACGATGTCGGCGCCGTTGGCGATGGCAAGGGCAACCGTGGCCGCGGTGCCCATGAGGCGCTTTTCGACCGGCACATCACCAAGAACATGGCCGATAGTCGACTTTCGCGACGTACCGACGAGCAGCGGAAACCCCAGCCGGTGGAGTTCGGAGAGGTCCGAAATCATCCTGAGGTTCTCTTCTGGCGCCCAGCCAAATCCAAACCCCGGGTCGAGGATGATGTTCGCCTCGGCAATGCCGGATGCGCGGCAGATGCGAAGTGACTCATTCAGCCCTTCGCGAACGAGGCGGGTCACGAATCCCGGTGCTCGGCCACGCTGGTTGTGCATCGCGATGAGCACTGCGTCCGCCTCGGCAACGACACGAGCCATTTCCGGGTCGTGCCGCAGTCCCCAGATGTCGTTGACTGCGTCCGCTCCCGCGCGGAGCGCTTCTCGCGCGACGGAGGCGTGATAGGTGTCGACAGAAATCGGCAGGGAGGTCTGCGCGCGGATTGCCTCGATTACGGGGACAACGCGACGCAATTCCTCCGCCGGGTCGAGTTCTTCGGCGCCGGGGCGCGATGACTCTCCGCCGATGTCCAGCCAGTCGGCGCCATCCGATTCCATCTTCCGGGCGAGCGCCACGGCCGCGTCGACGTCAGCGTCCAGTCCATCGCCGCTGAAGGAGTCCGGGGTCACGTTGACGATGCCCATCACGTACGTCCGGGAGCCCCAGCGCGAATTCGCGTCCGCGGAGTGTCAGCGAGGGAGCCACGTAGCGCCGTTCGAGAAGCCGACGCCGGTCGGGACCATCCAATGACATGGGTTAGTCGATGACCTCGTACTCGCGCTCGATCCGCTCAGTCGCCTTCGATATGCCAGACGCGCACTTCCGGGTTTTCGCGGTCAGCGACGCCAATCACGAAATGGACGTAGGGCGGCCCAAAGAGCGGTCCCATCATGCGGATGTCGGTTGGGCTCGGTACCGCCGGAGAACCGGTGTGGGAGTGGTAGAAACCCGCGAGGGATTCACCGTTCTCCTCGATCTGTTCGAGGAGTCGCCTTGTCTCGAGCGGGTGGATATCGAACCGGTAGGGGCTCGCCTCTTTGTTCTTCGCGCGAATCACTTCGGCGAGCGTGCCGTCGTTCGCGGCGAGTAAGCCACAGCATTCGATTGGGGCGTCTTCCAGGGCGTGCGCCACCATTGCATCGATGTGTTCCCGCTTCAGGCGAATAGCAACCGTCATCCAGTCCTCCGGATTCATGTAGATCCATTGTGCCGGGTTGGCGTCGTCGAGGGCGAGCGGCTCGTCGCTCGAGGTTGAATGGCGAGAATTCAGTGAAAAAGAAAACCCCTCGCGGCCAGGCAAGGGGTTTTCTAAGAGGTAGGTCTGTCTAAAGCGTTGCTAGCAGGTCTCGTTGTTCCCATCGAGCAGTGTGACCTGCTGGATCGGGGTGCCTGCTTTCATGATGAGCACGACGCCGGCGAAGCCGGGAATGTTGTTGATGCCGCCCGCGGCCGTCGCGTTGACGAAGGCCGGAGTCTTCGTTTCGTTGAAGAAGTGCTCCCACTCCTGGTTCGGGCCGTCCCAGATGTAGATGGCTTCCCAGTCGTTCGAAGGCAGGCACTTGGTGAAGACGCTTGGGCTGACGCTCCCGTTCTTAATCGCGCCGACGTAGTAGATGTTGCATCCACTGCCGCCGCCCGAGCAGACACCGCCCACGGTACTCGCGTGCTTTGCCACCGCGATGCCCAGGGATGCGCCAAGAATTGTAGAGACGGCCGCGCCAGCGACGACGACCGCTAAAGCTTTTCGATGGATCCAGCTCATTATTCCTCCCGCGCAATTCGCTGCGGTTCAGTTCACTACCGTAGCAATGCACTCATGTACACGCACCAACATAAACGCTCCGCGAGTCGGCGTAGTTGCCATCGCGCTGTAAAACGTTCGTAAAAACGAGCGAACGAGTGCCTTTCTCCCTGTGTCCTTTACACTGGCTGCCATGCCCACAACCGTTTTCCTTGTCCGCCACGCCGAGACCTACGGCAATATCGAAGGCCGCTTTTGCGGACATTCCGAGACCGAACTCACGCCCAAGGGCATCGAGCAGGCTCGCGCACTTGGCCTGCGCCTGAAGGGCGCAGAAATTCGACGCGGCCTACTCATCGGACCTTTCTCGAGCGCATCGCACGGCCATCCACGCGCTTGAACATCATATCGAGCCGATGGTCCCGACGCTCGACCAGGGACTGCGCGAGATGCACTACGGCGAGTGGGAATCGCTCACCGGCAAAGAAATCGGCGAGAAGGACCGCGATTTGATGCGCGAGTTCTTTCGGTGCCGCGCGCCCGCGCCCGGTGGCGAATCGATCCAGCAGGTGAGAGCGCGGACCGCTGCATCGCTGCGGAAAATTGTTGAAACGCACCCGGATGAAACGGTGCTCGTCGTCTCACACGGAAACGCCATCATGGCGATGCTCGCCGAGCTTCTAGACGTCCCTAATGAAAGTACGTGGTCGTTCGCCGTAGCGAACACGTCGATCACGCGCATGCAGTTCAGCAAGAGCGGCCGAATGATGCTCACGGGCTTCAACGACCACGCACACACCGAAGGTGCGCTGGCCCTCGCCTAAGCTAACGGGCGATTGGCGGCGGGGTCGGGGTCTTTGTCGGCGGCCGAGGGGTAGCGGTGGGCGTGGGCGTCCAGGTGGGGGTCGGGGTGATGGTCGGGGTCGGCGTGATCGTCGGCGTGTTCGTAGGAGTCGGGGTATTCGTCGGGGTCGGTGGGATACGGGTGGCGGTCGCGGCCGAACCAGAGCCGGAACCGGAGCTCGGGAACCAGATAGGGCCATCGTCCAGCGGCGTGCCGGGAGCGATGTGGAAGTCCAGGAAGTCCTCCGGGTTCACGGAGGTGTCATTCCAGCGAATCTCGAAGTGGAGATGCTCCCCGGTTGAGAAGCCCGTACTGCCGCTGATGCCAATGACGGTGTCCGGGTTCACGGGATCGCCGAGTTTCGCAAGCATTTGACTGAGATGGCCGTAGAGCGTGCTCCAGCCATCGCCGCAATCGACAAAGATGTGGTTACCGAACGAACCTGAATAGCTGGCGTCCGAGACTGTCCCGGTGCAGGCCGCATAGACGTTCGAGTGACTGAGGCCTTCAAGCGCGAGGTCAATTCCGCCGTGGATGAGACCCGCGCCGCGGTTCCTGGCGCCATACCGGTCGGTGACCTTGCTCCATTCCTTGAGCGGCATGGAGAAGCGATTGCCCGAGGCGGCGGAGACCTGGTCGCTATTCGGGAGCTGTCCGAGTAGCGGTTCGGGAACCGCGCCCTCGTCGGTCGTTGCCTGGGGACTCTTTTCGCTGACAGCGGTATTGGCGGGCGTGTTCGGGTTTTTTGGATCAGCGGGTGCGGTTGCCACCGGTAAACTTGCCGCCGAAGCCACGCGTTCGTTGCCCGGCGAATCACCAGGTGAGCGCGCCGCAATTATCGCCGCGACACCAGCCAGCAACGTGCCCCCGAGCATGATCCGCACGGCGTGCGTGCCGGGGAGTTTCCTCCCAACCAACCTCAACATCCTCTTCACAATCGGTCACAATCGCTGCACGGGCCAGTGGTAGCAGCCGAAAGTTTCGACTTGTTTTCCCTTATCTTCTCCGCTTGCCCCACGTACCAGACGCCTTGACCGCGCGTGTTCGTGGCCGAGGTTTACACTTTCCGTAATGCCCATCCTCGAAACTCGCGCCCTGGTGAAGCAGTACGGCAGTTCCGTAACGGCACTTGGCGGACTCGATCTCAGCCTCGAACCGGGAGTCATCGGGTTGGTTGGGGCGAACGGTGCCGGCAAGAGCACGCTCATCAAGATCCTCCTGGGTCTCATCGATGCGACATCGGGTTCGGCGGAAGTGCTCGGGTACAACGTCTTTACCGAAGGCACCCAGCTGCGGCAGTTCGTTGGCTATATGCCCGAACACGATTGCCTCCCCGGCGATGTCAGTGCAACCGAGTTCGTCGCTCACATGGCCCAGATCAACGGGCTGCCACGCTCGGCCGCTCGCGAGCGCACGGCCGAGACATTGAGGCACGTCGGGCTTTTCGAAGAGCGTTACCGCGAGATTCGTGGCTATTCCACCGGGATGAAGCAGCGAGTGAAGCTGGCCCAGGCGCTTGTGCATGACCCGCGCATCCTGTTCCTTGACGAGCCGACCAACGGTCTCGACCCGGCTGGCCGCGACGAGATGCTCGACCTCGTTCGCCGGACCGGCACCGAATTCGGCATCTCCATCGTGATGGCTTCGCACCTGCTCGGAGAGATCGAGCGGGTCTGCGAACACCTCGTCGTCATCGACGGCGGGCACCTGATGCGTACCGGCCCGATTCGCGAATTCACCGAATCTACGGGAAGCCTCGCCGTCGAAGTCGAAGGCGAAGGCGAGGTGGGTGCTCTTCACCGCCGGCTCGAAGAGGCCGGGCTTGTGGTGCACGCCGAAGGCCGGCAGGTGCTCGTCGCGCTGGACGGCGACCGCACCTACGATCTCATCCGCGACGCCTGCGACGACCTTGGCCTTGGCCTGGTCCGCATTCAGTTACGCCGACAAAACCTCGAAGACATTTTCCGGCCGGCTGCCGTGGAGGCTCCCAGTGCAGCCAACTGATGCCCGGACGGGCAACATCTATGACCTTGGTTATCGCAACTACGACGGCGCACGGCTCGGCCGCCGCCACGCGGTCATTTCGCTCTACTTCTATACGCTGCGCGGTTCGTTCGGCCTCGGGAGGCGAACTTCCAGCAAGATCATTCCCGTTGCCATTGCGATCATTGCGTTCCTGCCGGCGATTGCGCAGCTCGCAATCTCGGCACTCGTTTCCGAGAACGTCGAAGTCATCACTCCGGATAGTTACTTCGGTTTTGTCGAGGTTCCGATCGCGCTCTTCTGCGCAGCAATCGCACCGGAGATAGCGGGCCGGGACATGCGCCAACGGACGCTCTCGCTCTATTTCTCGCGGGCTTTGCGCCGGAGGGACTACGCGCTGGCAAAGGTGGCCGCATTCGCAAGCGCGCTAACCGTGCTTACGCTTGTGCCGCAGGCCGTTCTCGTCATCGGAAACGGACTGGCGACTCGCGACCTCTGGGGCTACATCACGGACAACTGGCTCGATTTGCCGAGGACGATCGCGGCGGGGCTGTTGATTGCCGGGATGGCCGCCTGTGTTTGTCTCGCCATCGCCAGCCAGACGCATCGCCGGGCCTATGCGACTATCGCCGTGGTGGCCTGGTTCCTGATTACCTTCCCGGTTGCCGGCGTCCTGATTTACGGCATTGGCGGGGTGGGCAAGGCCGCCATTTATTTCAGCCCGTTCCAGTTCGTGCACGGCTGCACGCTCTGGATCTTCAACTCGACACCGGCGGTTGATTCGCCGCCCGACCGCGCGGGATTCCCGCTCTGGACCTATTTCGTCGCCGTCCTCGCCTACGGTATCGGTGGCCTTGCGATCGTCATCCGGCGATTCGATCGGATTTCGGCGTGACCGCTCCAGCCGTCGACGTTGCTGCGGTTGAGGTCGACCACGTCTCCCGCTGGTACGGGAACATCGTGGCAGTCAACGATATTTCGTTTTCGCTTGAAGGGCGGGATCACGGGTTTGCTCGGCCCCAACGGCGCTGGCAAATCGACGATGCTCCACATGCTCGCCGGGTTCCTTCGGCCTTCGTCCGGTGAAGTACGCGTGCTCGGCGAAGCGTCCTGGGGGAACCCGGAGATGTACCGCAAAGTCGGCCTCGTGCAGGAGCGCGAATCGGTTTACCCATTCCTCACCGGGCTTGAATTCGTACTCGATAGCGCTCGCCTTCACCGCATCCCGGACCCCGAAGCAGCTGCCATCCGGGCGATCAAGATGGTCGAACTCGAGCCGGCGATGAGTCGCGCCACCGGTGGCTACTCAAAAGGGATGAAGCAGCGGATCAAGATCGCGGCGGCGCTCGTACACGAGCCGCAGATCCTGCTACTCGATGAGCCCTTTAACGGCGCCGACCCGCGTCAGCGCCTCCAACTCATGGACATGCTGAAGGCTATGGCCGCCGAAGGGCGCACGGTCGTCTTCTCGTCGCACATCCTCGAAGAGGTCGAGCGACTCGCCGATGACGTCCTTGTCATCGTCTCTGGCCGACTCGCTGCTTCCGGGGACTTCCGCGAAATCCGGAAGCTGATGACCGACCGCCCGCATACGTTTTTTGTCCGCGCGAGTGACAACCGCAAGCTCGCCTCGGACCTCGTTGCCGATCCATCGGTTTACGGTGTGCAACTGACCGGCGATGACCTCGAGGTGCGCACGTCGGAATTTGCGGCGTTCACGAAAGCAATCGCCGGCGTCGCGCGCCGCGCCAACGTTTCCATCTTCGAGATTCGCCCGACAGACGAATCGCTGGAGAGCGTCTTCTCCTACCTGGTGAAGCGATGATCGATTCGACCATCGTGCGCCTGACGATGCGGCAGGTCCTCGGTCAGAAGCGGACGATCCTGATGATTGCGCTGGCCCTACTGCCGGTGCTGCTCGCGGCCCTCTACGCCATCGAAAACGATGCATCCGAGGCACAGCAATGGACCGCGGAGACGGCGCTCGGAAGCCTCGTGGTCGGGCTGGTGTTGCCGTTCGCCGCGCTCGTGTTCGGTACGGCCGCACTCGGACAGGAATTCGAAGACGGCACCGCGGTCTATCTCCTCGCCAAGCCGATTCCCCGGTCCACGATCGTCTTTTCGAAGCTGCTCGTCGCATGGGCGGCGACCACCGGGGTCGTGCTTTTGTCGGTAATCCCGACGGGTCTCATCGGCCTCACTGGAGTGCCGCAAGACAACATCGTCATTGGCTTCGTAATCGGCGGTGATCTTCGGGAGCCTTGCGTACAGCGGCGCCTTCCTGTGGCTCAGCATCGTCACGAGCAGGGCGCTCATCGCGGGCCTGCTCTACGTGTTTATCTGGGAAGGAATCGTCGTGAACCTGTTCAGCGGCGTGAAATTCCTCTCTGTGGGCGAGTACGCCCAGGGAATCGCGAAGGGCATCAGCACCGCGCCGGACTCGTCTTTCGATCCGCGACTCAGCTTTGCACCTGCTGCGGTTGCGACGGCGCTCGTGATAGGCGTATCTGTCTGGTTTGCGATTCGCGCGCTCCAGCGCTGGCAAATCGGCGAATCGACGTAGATACCTTCGACTGAATAGTCCGTTCGCGCGTGGTACAATCTCCGTGATGGCGTTAGCACTCTTCCAATGAGAGTGCCAATATGGCATCATAGAGTTGATAATGACGTTGTCAGAGCGCCGCGCGCGCATTCTCGCTCTCATCGTTGATGACTTTGTGGGGTCTGCCCAGCCGGTAGGTTCCCAGTCGCTGGTCGAGCGTCACCAACTCACCCTTTCGAGCGCGACAGTGCGCAACGAAATGGCCGCCCTGGAAGACCAGGGCATGATTACCCACCCCCACACCTCCGCGGGTCGCATTCCCAGCCACCGCGGGTACCGCTATTACGTTTCCAGCCTTATGCCGGAGCGAAACCTGACGAACCAGGAGCAGTTCACGATTCTGCACCAGTTCCACCAGGCTTCGCGCCAGCTCGAAGAGTGGGTTGGACTGGCGGCGAGCGTGCTGGCGAACAGCCTGCACAACGTTGCCCTTGTAACGCAGCCGCGCCTGCTGGAGGTTCGCCTCAAGCAGTTGCAATTGGTGGAGCTGCTGGAAAATCGCGCGTTGCTGGTTGCTGTCACGAGTGACAGCGGTGTGCACCAGCGGACGATCGATTTTCCGGTGGCTGCCCACCAGGAATACCTGACGCGCCTTGCGGCGCGCCTCAACGCGGAATTCGGTGGCAAAACCGTCGCCGAATTCCCCCAGCGAGACCCCGGTCAGGATTCGCTCGGCGCAGTTGAATCTGCCGTCGTCGCCATGCTTACCGAGCTGATGCTCCACGAGCAGGCGGCGCTGGTGGAGTCACCAGTCATCGAAGGCGTCCGGGAGATGCTCCGCCAACCAGAATTCGGTCACAGCGATCGCATGCTCGATACGCTTGAAGCCGTTGATGAGCGGCGCCTGAGGGAAGCAATTCCTTCCGGGTCGCTCCAGGATGAAACCGTAGCCGTCGTCATTGGCGACGAAAACACCGGCGGGCCATACCAGGAGATGAGTTTCGTGCTCGCCCGGTACGGCCATGAAGGTGGCGCTGGCGGCATTCTCGGAGTCCTCGGACCAACGCGAATGCAGTACGGCGAAGCCATCGCCAACGTGCGCTACGTCAGCCGCGTACTAACCGAACTCATGAGCGAGTTCTATGGAGAGAACGAATAGCCCACAGGGTTCCATCGGTCCGGACAACGACTCAGCCCGGACCCGAAGCAGTTCTGCTTCGACGGTTCAGTGTGGTGACCAATCGGAGGTGTCTATGAGCGAACAAGCAGACGAGCGGTTCGTCGACAAGCGCGCAGCTTCGCGGGCGAATTCCGAGGCCGATGCTGGCGCGAGCCGCGGCAGATCCGCCCGCTGGACAGCAGGAGAGTCCACCGGCCCGGTGGATGAGCTGGCGGCCGAGCGGGAGAAGGCTGATAGCTACTACAAGAATTGGCAGCGCACGGCCGCCGATTTCGCGAACTACAAGCGCCGCATCGAACAGGAACGCGGCGAGTCTGCCCGGCTTGCCGGGGCGGCCTTGGTCATCAACATCCTGCCCGTCTACGACGACCTCGACCGTGCGGTTGGTTCTGTTGATTCGACGCTCGCGGGGTTGAACTGGGTCCAGGGTGTTACCGCCATCCACCAGAAATTCGGCCGATTGCTCGAAGCCATGGGCGTGAAGGAAGTCGAAGCTCGATAACCAGGTCTTCGATCCCGCGCGCCACGAGGCGGTGGGCAAGCAGCCTGGGGAAGAAAACAAGGTCCTGCACGTGGTCCAGAAGGGCTACGAACTGCAGGGCAAAGTCATCCGCCCGGCGATGGTCATCGTCGGGGAAGCCACCAACGAGTAAGAGGAAAAACTATGCCAAAAGTAATTGGAATCGACCTTGGGACCACCAACAGCTGTATGGCTGTGATGGAGGGCGGCGAACCTGTCGTCATCCCGAACGCAGAAGGTGCGCGAACCACGCCGTCGATCGTCGCCGTCACGAAGACCGGCGAGCGCCTCGTGGGCCAGGTAGCGAAACGCCAGGCCGTAACGAACCCGGAGAACACGGTGTTCAGCATCAAGCGGTTCATGGGGCGCAAGCTGGACGATTCTGAAGTCCAGCGAGACCTGAAGCTCGTGCCGTACAACGTCGAGGCCGCCTCGAATGGCGACAGCTCGGTGAAAATCGGCGAACGCTCGTACAGCCCGCCGGAGATCAGCGCGATGATCCTTCAGAAGCTGAAGGCCGACGCGGAAGCGTATCTCGGCGAGCCGGTGAACGAGGCCGTCATCACCGTGCCGGCGTACTTCAACGATGCTCAGCGCCAGGCGACCAAAGACGCCGGCAAGATCGCCGGCCTCGAAGTGCTGCGCATCATCAACGAGCCGACGGCGGCGTCGCTGGCCTACGGCCTCGATAAGAAGCACGACGAACTGATCGCGGTCTACGACCTCGGTGGCGGTACGTTCGACATCTCGATCCTCGAACTCGGCGAAGGCACCTTCCAGGTGCTCAGCACCAACGGCGACACCCACCTCGGTGGCGACGACTTCGACCAGCGCGTTATCGACTGGCTGATCGACGAGTTCAAGAAGGCCGAGGGCATCGACCTTCGCCAGGACCGGCAGGCCCTTCAGCGCCTGAAGGCGGAAGCCGAAAAGGCGAAGATCGAGCTCTCAAGCGCGCAGCAGACCGAAGTGAACCTTCCGTTCATTACTGCTGACGCCAGCGGCCCGAAGCACCTCAACGTCTCCCTCAGCCGCTCGAAGCTCGAGCAACTCGTGGGCGATTTGCTGACGGGCACACTCGAGCCGGTGAAGAAGGCGCTCGCCGACGCCGGCAAGAAGGCCGGGGACATCGACGAGATCGTTCTCGTTGGTGGCCAGACCCGCATGCCATCGGTCCAGAAGATCGTGGCTGACTTCTTCGGCAAGGAGCCCCACAAGGGCGTGAACCCGGACGAAGTCGTTGCCATCGGCGCGGCCGTCCAGGCCGGTGTCCTCAAGGGCGAAGTGAAGGATGTCCTCCTTCTCGACGTCACTCCGCTGACGCTCGGCATCGAGACGCTCGGTGGCGTGATGACGCCGATCATCCAGCGCAACACGACCATCCCGACGGCCAAGAGCCAGACGTTCAGCACTGCGGCCGACAATCAGCCCAGCGTTGAAATCCACGTGCTCCAGGGCGAGCGGCCGATGTCCGGCGACAACAAGTCGCTTGGCCGCTTCATCCTTGACGGCATCCTGCCGGCGCCTCGCGGCATCCCGCAGGTGGAAGTCACGTTCGACATCGACGCCAACGGCATCGTGAACGTCTCCGCCAAGGACAAGGGCAGCGGACGCGAACAGAAGATCACCATCCAGTCTTCGAGCGGTCTCTCCAAAGAAGAGATCGAGAAGATGCAGCGCGAAGCCGAGACGTTCGCCGATGAGGACCGCAAGAAGCGGGACTCCATCGAAACCAAGAACACCGCGGATTCGATGGCCTACCAGGCCGAAAAGACGCTGCGTGACAACGCGGACAAGATCTCGGCCGAACTGAAGGAAGACGTCGAGGCGAAGGTGAAGGATGTTCGCACCGCCATCGAAGCCGACGACGCCGACCAGATGCGCACCGCGATCGATGCTCTCAGCACTTCGCTCTCGAAGATCGGCGAGGCCGTTTACGGCGCTGCCGGCGAGCCCGGTGCCGAAGGCTTCGCCGACGGCGAGACCGGAGAAGCTCCAGGCGGCGCCGAAGAAGGCACCGTCGAAGGCGAATTCCGCGAGGTCTAATTCACCACGGAGGCACGGAGGACACGGAATCTGCCGCGTTCACCGGATTCGTAGCGAAGGGGCCGTCCACCAAGGGGTGGGCGGCCCTTTTTGTTTGCAGGCGTGGTCGACAAATCACGATCCCCTTGGATGCTCAGTCTTATGGTCTTCAGATTGTTATCTGAATTCTGATTAAATAAGATATCTGCGAGGCGTTGCTTGCCATGGAAAAAGTAGAACGTTCAATGGGCCTTGTAAGTAGCAGTTGGTCGATTCTGAAACAGAACCGCTCGCTTTTGATGTTGCCCGTCGCTATGTTCGTTTGCCAGGCTCTCTTTCTTGGCGTGATGGCATCACTGGCAGTCGCTTCGGGGGGCCTCGATCATTGGGCCGCAATCTTGTTCAAGCGGTCGCTCTCGAGCCTCAGCGACGTGACCTTCCTTGATGTCGTACTGGCCACTACAACGTGGATTGGCACGACCTTCATTGCCGTACTCTTCACCTCGGTACTGCTGGCGGCCGTGTTCGAGAGTTTCGAGGGTCGCCCCGCGCGTGCTGGCGACGGTTTCCGCGTCATTCGCCCGAAGATGGGTAATATCTTGCGTTGGGCCATTCTCGCCGGCGGCGTCACTTTCGTGCTTAACGTGATGTATCGAAAGGGCGGAATCGTCGGACTCGTACTGGCGTGGATGATCGACGCCGTTTGGGCCTTTGCGTCCGTCTTCGTTATTCCGGTGCTCGTTGTGAAGGACGTTGGCCCAGTCGATGCCCTGTTTGAATCTGCTCGGCTCCTACGCAAAACGTGGGGAGAACAGCTGATCGGCGGATTTGGTATTGGTCTCACGTTTCTTGGTATTTGGATAGCGGCCCTGGCAATTATTGTTGTAACTGCGTTACTCGGCGGACCCTGGGCAGCGGTAGCCATTGGGGTTCCTCTAGCAGCTGCAATTCTCGCGATGCAGTCCGCGATTGGGACCATTTTCACCGCGGCGCTATACCGTTGGGCGTCGGACGGAACGGTGGCGTCGGGTTTCGACAGCGCTGACTTTCAAGGCGCATACAAGCAGAAGGAAAAGAAATAGGTTCGGCGACCTTCGGTCCTACTGCGCGACGAACGTCTCCGTCTTGTCGTTGACTTTGACGGTGTAGTTTCGCCCAGACACGAAGTCCTTGGCCGAAGTCGATGATCGTTTCGAGGAGGCCGCAGCTCGCGTCGAGTCCCTAATGGGTGGCATCGATACCCGCTGTGGGCGCAACAGAAACCAGAAGGTAGCTGACGAGGCGTAACCCTGTCTGGTGCCCACTGTCGAAGGCGAATTCCGCGAGGTCTAGGAAGTTCGCACGGCGTCACTTCATGGACGACAAAAAGGGCCGGCTCCCAATTCGGGAGCCGGCCCTTTGTTTTACGAAGCCCTGTTAGCGAGCGGCGGATTCCTTGCGGCGACGGACCAGCGCAACAATTGCGAGGCTCAGGCCGACAAGCAGTCCGCCACCGATACCGAACATCGCGAGGCTGTTCGTGCCGGCCTCGGACTCGTTCGCGCTGGCCGTGCCGGTAGCAGGAGCGAGCGGGGTCTTGGGCGCGGCGTCCGGGACCAGGTTCTCGCCTGTGGAGTTGCCGGCCGGTTCGTTCGTCGGCGCGGTGGCCGGCTTGTCGTTCGACGCGGCCGCCGGCTTGTCGGTGCTGGTCTTGGCATCGACTTTGCTGCCGTCCTTGGGTTGAGCCTCGCCACCCGATGCGGTCGCCGGGGATTCCGAACCGCTCGCAGGAGTCGGGTCTTCGTCATCGACGGTTCCGGTGTCGTCCGAGGGCGTTCCAGAGTCGTGGGAGGCGGGCTCGTCGACTGGTCCAACCGGGTCTACAGTCGGCGGGATTTCAACTACGGGCGGAACGGTGGGCGCTTCTTCGGCTTCGTCGTCGCAGACTCCGAGGCAGACCACTCCATCGTCATCGGCGACATCGTCGCCACCCGGGCACTCGCCGAAGCAAGCATACGGACCGGCCGGTTCACCCGGCTCGGGGGCTTTCACCACCAGGAGCTTCACTTCGTCGAAGGAGGCAGAGAAGTGTTCATATCGGTCCTTGACCTTCCCGGCCTCTTTTTCGACGACCAGTTGAATGAGGACGGATTTGGCCTGGCCAGCCATCCAGGCGTCGGGGGCGTAATTGAACGTCTTGGAGACCCCGGTCTGCGTTACGGTTTGGAGGTCCACCGAACCGGCGAAGGTGGTGCAACTGGTGCTCTTGAAGAAGGTGAGCCGGTACTTGGCACTTCCCGTCCGAACCTGGCCGCCGGGAATGAAAATCTTGCCTTTAAATTCCGGAGAAGCGCCGAGTTCGAACGGCACGCATTGTGAGGCAACGGCCTCGGTGGTGACCATCGCCACGTTCGTGGTGTTCGATACCGAACCTTTGCCGAGACCGGATTGAATGAGGGTGTGGTCAGCGGGTGTCCAATGGCTCGCGTCCGCAGTGAACGAGCCGTTTTGGACGAGGTCTTCGAACTGTATTAGCTGTTCGGCACCGCCATCGGCCATGGCGGCCCCGCCGAACATGGCGAGGGCGGAAATAGCGGCGGATGCCGCAATCAGGGTCTTTCGAATCGAATGCATGGTTTTGGTTGCTCCCAACTACTTGATGTCCTTTGGACAGCCGGGAGCGGGGATTCTTACACCACGGTTCGACGATCTGTGACGAAGTTCACTGAAGGTCGGATTCCACGAGCGCGCTACTGCGCGACGAACGGCTCGGTCTTGTCGTTGACTTTGACGGTGTAGCTTCGCCCCGAAACGAAGTCCTGGCCGAGGTCGAGGTTTGCTTCGTGCAGGCCGTAGATCGCGTCGCACGCGACATTAGGGTCGGCCGGGATGGTGTTCGTCACCTTTATCGTGATGGTGTCGTCGGCGCGGCCGGTAATTACTGCCGAGTCGAATTGGGCGCACCCCGATGGCAATCCAGAGGTGATGTGTGCGGTGTAGCCGGGAGGCGCACTTTCGCGGACGAGTATCTCGATGCGGTCGATTGGAGCATCGACGACCTTGCGCTCTTGAGGCGACGAATCGTCATCGCCGGAGCAGGCACCGAAAGCGCCCAGAAGGCTCAGCGCCACGATGGCTGGGAACATTCGCACGAACGCGCTGTCTTCATATCAACCAAGACGCCGCCGGCCCGCGGAAAGTTCCCCGAGCCTCCCGGGTCACTCAGGAAGCAGTACGAGCGAATCGTGATCCTGCATGGCAGCGATGAACCGGTTCACGGTGTTTTCGATCATCGTGCGCCCGCGTTCGTTCCCTTCTGGCAGGGTGCCCAATAGGACCACGGCACCGGCCACAACTCCCGCGAAGTACCCCCGATAGTCGAGTTTCAGCTGGTCGAAGCTGTAGCCCTTGACTCCGCCTTCAAGCAGGTGATTGTGATAGCGCCGAAGCAATTCATCTTCGTGCGTGCGGCGATTGTCGATCCCGAGGCTTGAAGTGATGAAGTAGGCGGCGTCCACGACGCCCGTCGCACGGCCCGGGCTCTGCCAGTCGCATACTACGAGGGGACGTCCCGAGTCGGCCGAGCCGTAGAAAAGGTTATCGGGACGGTAGTCCCCGTGGACGAGCGTTTCGGGGCCGGCGGCCATCTGGTCCAAAGCGGCCATAGTTCGGCGCCCGAGGTCCGGAATCAGCGCACGGATGTCCTCGGGGAAGAGATGACCGAAACGTTCGAGAGCGGTCCGATAGACGCCTTCGTACATCATCTGAATTGGCTGCCGAATCGTTTCGATCCCGGAAGTAATCCACGGGTGATTGTCGAGGACGGGGCTCTCCCACCAGTTTGCGTGGAATGGGCCGAGGGCATCGATCGCACGCACAGCCTGCTCGTGAGTAGCACCGGCCACCTGGTCGCCAAATGAGCCGCCGCTGAAGGTCCTCGAGGAGAATGACTGCCTGTCCGGCGTCACCGTCGTAGTGGGCGAAATAGCACCCCGGTGCCGCCATTCCGGACGTTGCAGCGAGGTCCGTATAGAAGCGCACTTCGCGTTCGTAGAGGCCGAAGGCCACGCCGACCATTCTCGAACCGGGGTCTTCAGATGGGCAGCTTGGCGACCACCGTTTCGGGCGCGTCCGAGGGCGCGCCGTCGTAGGTGAGCTTGAGTCGCGCGACAGTGCCGATGAAGCCAATACCTGCGCCAATGACTTCAGAATCTACGGCGGTCACGCTCCCGGAAGGGAGCGCGCCCGAACTTCGGAGGGCGGTGGTTAGCCACTCGGGTGTCAGGCCTTCGGGTGCGACAGGTAGCGGGGTAAGTTCAGGCATTCGGCGGCATCCTCCCAAGTTCGGCGGATGGTCGCAGAGTGTTAACGGAAGATCAACGGTTCCGAACGGAGTTCGGGACGGGTGGACTAGGCGTTCGCCGACTCAAGCTCGATTTCGACTCTGAGGATTGGTTGATGTGTCGATTCCGCGATGTCTTCGCCGCTGGGCTGTCCGGCCATCCAATTCGCAAAGCCGCCCTCTTCCAGTGAGGAAGGCACGATTAACAAGGTCGCCCCCTGCTCGGCGGCATACTCTGAGAATGTCTCGGCGCCCCGTTCGGAAGCCAACCATCCGTACGCGTCGACGCCGCGGCCGCGCGCGTTCTCAACATGCCGCTTCAGTTCGCCTTGACCGGCTTTCTCCAGGTCTTCCGGGGAGAGGACTGCCGGGACCTGCTCTTCCCCGCCATCGGCGGACCACCGGGTGGGCAATGGGTTCGCGAACTTCGAGGCCGAATCGACGTTGTAGAGAATCAATCGCGCGGAGCGCGAGTTGGCGACGTCGATGGACTTTTCGATGAGGGGCCAGTAGCGCTGACCTTCGCCTGTGTAGGCAACGATGCATTCAGTCATCTTTGACTCCTTTGGATCACCCTATAGGGCCGGCCATTGCAAAACGCCCAAGTCCGATACGCACCTTCTTGCGAAAGCGTTGCGATCGGTGGCTCAGGCTTGTTCCGGGTAACGTTCGTTTCTTTGGCGGAAACATGGTCGAAACAGACAGGAAACGTATTGGAAATTGACCAAGCGTAGTGTCCTCGGCCACGGAGATGGGCAGGACGTGGCCCCTTTCGCGACTCGGAGGGCTGAATGGAAATCGACAGCGGTAATACCGCGTGGATGCTGATGGCGTCTGCGCTGGTGTTGTTCATGATCCCGGGCCTCGGCTTTTTCTACGCCGGTCTGACCCGCAATAAGAACGTGCTCGCCACGATCATGCAGTCGTTCATTACGACGGGCGTGGTCGGAATTCTGTGGGTGATCGTTGGCTACTCGCTCGCCTTCGGTCCCGACCAGGGATACGGAATCATCGGGAACTTCGACTTCGTCGGCCTGAAAGATGTCGGCCCGGAGCCGATCGCGAACGGTGTGCCGCACCTGCTGTTCATGGCGTTCCAGCTGATGTTCGCCATCATCACGCCGGCGCTCATAACCGGCGCCTTCGCCGAACGGGCGAAGTTCGGGCCGTTCCTGCTGTTCACGGCACTCTGGTCGCTGCTGGTGTACGTGCCGGTCGCGCACTGGGTATTCGCCACCGACGGATGGCTTAGCGCCTTCAGCTCGAACCCGGACGCGCCAGATATCGGGATCAACTCTCTCGACTTCGCCGGTGGGCTCGCAATCCATGTGAACGCCGGTGTGGCCGCTATCGCTGCCGTCCTCGTGTTCGGTAAACGCAAGGGCTACGGTTCCGAACCGATGGAACCCCACGACATAACCATGGTCGTGCTCGGCGCGGCGATCCTCTGGTTCGGGTGGTTCGGTTTCAACGCCGGTTCGGCCGTGGGCGCGACCGGCCAGGCGGCATACGCATTCGTGAACACCGCTGTCGCCGCCGCCACCGCCGGACTCGCCTGGACGCTTGCTTCGTGGCAGTTCGGCGGCAAGCCGAGCGTTGTCGGGGCAGCGGCAGGTGTGGTCGCTGGACTTGTTGCCGTGACGCCGGCAGCTGGCTACGTGATGCCCATGCAGGCGCTCGTCATCGGGCTGGTGGCAGGCCTGCTCTGCTACGGCGCCGTCCGTCTTCGCGCGAAGATCGGCTTCGACGATTCGCTCGACGTTGTCGGCGTGCACGGGGTCGGCGGGATGTGGGGGGCTATCGGCACGGGCCTGTTCGCGAACGCCGCCGTGAGCGGCCTGCCCTATGCCGACGGCCTGTTCGAAGGCAACTGGCACCGCCTGACGGATGCCCTCGTCGGTATCGGCGCAGTGGGGGCCTATTCGTTCATCGTGACGTTCATCCTCCTGAAACTCCTCGATGTCACGATGGGCATTCGCGTCTCCGAGGACGACGAAGAGCTCGGCCTCGACATCACCCAGCACGGAGAACGCGGATACACGTCGGAAGAGTCTGGTGTCGACTTCGGAGGAGGCAATGTGTTGCCGGCGCCGCCCGCAACCTACGCGGCCTCCGTAGATGCCAGAGCCCGATAGCGGACCTTGAGGTCTTCGCTTGCGAATGCGAGCGGTGCGTCCATACTCCGGTGGTCGCATCGCTCAACAACTGAACGTGGAAGGTACCAATGAAGAAGATCGAAGCCATTATTCGGCCCGAAAAGGTGAACGATGTGAAGCAGGCGCTCGACGACCTTGGCTTCCATGGGATGAACTTTTCGCAGGTGACCGGACGGGGTGCGCAGCGCGGCATCGTTCACCAGGGCCGCGGCGGCGAGACTGTGACAGTCGACCTGCTGCCCAAGGTGAAGCTGGAAGTAGTTGTGGCCGACCAGGCGGTTGACCGCGTGATCGATGCGATCATCGAGGCCGCCCGCACCGGTAACATCGGCGACGGCAAGATATTCGTCGTTCCCGTTGAGACCGCGGTGCGGGTCCGCACGGGCGAGCGCGGAGATGTAGCCGTCTAGGCAACGCACCTCACGGATCAGAACGTTGGCGACTGCTACGCTCGCTCGATGCACGCGTCGCATCCAGACCGCAACATTCGGTTGCTGTTCGTGTACTGGTTCATGCGGGATTTCCAGCTCTGGATTCCCGTCTGGATCGTGTTTCTAACGATCGACCGCGGCTTCAGCCTGACGCAGGTGACCTTCGCCGAAGGACTCTACCTGGTCGGCGTGCTCGCTCTTGAAGTCCCTACTGGCGCGGTGGCAGACCGTTACGGGCGTTCCGTCTCGATGGGTCTGGGTGGTCTGATCCTTGGGGTCTCGATCCTGCTTTTCGCCTTCACCAGTTCGTTCACGATCCTGCTGACCTCGTTCATGCTCTGGTCTGTGTCTTCCGCGCTGATGTCGGGAGCTGATATGGCGCTGCTCTTCGACACGTTGAAGGCCGCCGGCCGGGAGAGCCAGTACGAACGCCTCGCGGGCCGTGGGATCGCCCTGGCCTGGGCGGGTATCGGCATCGCGACGCTTCTTGGTGGCCCGGTTGCCGCCCTCACCAGCACACGATTCACTATCTTCGTTGGCGCTGCGACGTGTGTGGTTCTGTCGCTTGTGGCGTTCGCCATCTGGGAGCCGCCGCGCGAACGTACCGATGGAGCTCAGCCAAAGTACCTCTCGACAATAAGCAATGCTTTCGGCGAGGCGTGGCGAACGGTCGACGTCCGCATTCTCATCTTCCTGGCGGGTACGTCGTTCGCGGCCCTGGAAGCAGTTCACTATCTGATCCAGCCGTTCCTTTTGGACCGGGATGTTGAAGTCGGTGTCTGGTTTTCCGCTGCTGCAGGTTCCAATGCTGCTAGCGGGCCTCGGCGGGGCACTCGTGGCCGAACGCGCAATGGCGCAGGTTGGCGTGAAGGCGTTGCTCTTTGGTCCACTCGTTGGTGGCGCAGGGTATGTCATCCTCGCGGTGAGCCCAGGGCTCTGGGCGTACGCGGCGTTGCCCCTGATCGTCGGCACGAGCTCTCTTGTGGAGCCGATTGCCACCGGATACATCAACCGGCGAATCGGTTCGGAACAGCGAGCGACCGTGCTTTCAATCGTGAGCATGGTCCGAAGCCTGGTGCTCGCATTCCTTGCGCCGTTGCTTGGCTTTGCAACAGATCAGTGGGGCATTGCGGAGGCATTTGTGATCGGCGGAGTAATGACGCTTGTTTGCGCCATTGGCTTCGGAGTGCCGCTGTGGTGGCGCGCCCGGCGCGCCGATGTGCGGCCACTGTCCGCTGCAGAAGGGGCGATTGCGAGCTAGATCCGGGTCACGCAATTCACCGTCCGAAATGTGTTCGTAACATTCGTGCAATTCGCCGGAAATCGCTCGGTCGTACGCTTCCCGCGAACGCGAAGGGGCAGATGAGCTGCGAGACGACGAAACAAGAGCTTTATCTCAGCTAAAGGCCTTGGACGTTGGCCGCAACCTCTAAACCCGGCAGAATTCGGATCCCCGCGACCATCCACCACAGGAGCACTCATGACCCCCGAGGAAATCAAGGCGTTTTGCGAAACGAACGCCATCCGCTTCGTCGATGTGAAGTTCGTCGACCTGTTTGGCCAGTGGCAACACATCACCCGGCCCATCCACGAACTTAACGACTGGACCGATCTTGCTCGGTCTCCGTGGGCTAATGGCTACGGTTTCGACGGTTCGTCCATCCGGGGCTTCCAGAAGATCGAGGAGTCGGACATGCTCCTGATCCCCGATCCGGAGACGGCGCTCATCGACCCGTTCATCCAGTCTCCGACCATCTCCGTGATTGCGAACGTCGAGGACCCGGTCACACGGGCCCGGTATTCCCGCGACCCGCGCTACATCGCGCAAAAGGCCGAGGCATTCGTGAAGGAAACCGGCGTCGGCGACACGGTCTACATCGGTCCCGGAGCTCGAGTTCTTCATCTTCGATGAGGTCCGCTTCGCGAGTGACCAGCACTCCGCCTTCTACTCAGTCGATTCCGACGAAGGCATCTGGAACAGTGGCGCCGATACGACGCTGCGCGGCGATTTGAACCAGGGATATCGCCCTCGCTATAAAGAAGGCTATTTCCCGGTCAGCCCGCACGACACGCAGACTGACATCCGCAACGAAATGGTCGAGATCATGGAAGCCTGCGGTATCCAGATCGAACTCCATCACCACGAAGTGGCGACGGCCGGCCAGGGCGAAATCGACATGCGCTTCGATACGCTCACGAAAATGGGCGACAAGTCGCTCCTTTACAAATACATCGTGAAGAACGTCGCCAAGCGCCACGGCAAGGTCGCGACCTTCATGCCGAAGCCGCTCTTCGCCGACAACGGCTCGGGGATGCACACCCACCTCTCCATCTGGGAGAACGGCAGCAACCTCTTCGCTGGCGACGAGTATGCTGGCGTTTCGAAGATGTGCCTGAGCTACATCGCCGGCATCATCAAGCATGGCAAGGCGCTCATGGCCCTGGCTGCCCCGACGACGAACAGCTACAAGCGGCTCGTCCCCGGTTACGAAGCGCCGGTGAACCTCGTGTACTCCGCCCGCAACCGTTCGGCTGCCTGCCGCATTCCGCTCGTGAGCCCGGACCCGCGCCAGAAGCGCGTGGAATTCCGACCACCGGATCCGGCCGGCAACCCGTACCTCACCTTCGCCGCCATCTTCATGGCTGGCATGGATGGGATTCGCAACGGCTGGGATCCGGGACCACCGCTCGACAAGACCAACCTCTTCGACCTGAGTCCCGAAGGACCTGGCGAACATCCCGACGGTTGCCCAGTCTCTCGATGGCTCGCTGAAGGCGCTGGAGGAGGACCACGACTTCCTGCTCCAGGGTGGCGTCTTTACGCCCGACGTCATCGAAACCTGGATCGCATCCAAGTACGAAAACGACGTGGACCCGGTCCGAATGCGGCCGCACCCGTACGAGTTCCACCTCTACTTCGACGTTTGAGCCGTCGAAGCTAACGACACACAAAATGGGGGTGGCCAATTGGCCACCCCCGTTTTTGTTGTTCGGGCGCTTTGCTTAGCTGCGACTTCTGCGACGCGCAGCCACTCCGACGATGCCGAGGAATCCCATTCCACCGACTCCGAGCATCGACCGCAGCGTCCTCCACGGTGGTGCCGTTGATGAACAAAACGTGTCGCTAACGTCCCGTTAAATGGTTGTTCATCGTCCATTCCAATCCGGTTAACCAGCGCTCCGTAGCGTCCGCCGCGGCGGGCATGCGCCCGACCTTGTGTTTTGAGGGTCCCTGTGAATTTTCGCCCGCGATATCGCTCCGGTGATGAACTACCCGTGGTTTCCATGACCGAAGACAACATGTGCCATGTGCACCCCGAAAGTTGCCGCTGGGGGTGCGGAAACCAGTGCGCGCATCCGGCGCCGAACAACTCCCAGAACGACTACTTCGAGGCAATAGCGCGCCGGATGATCTCCCGCCGGGGGCTGCTTCGCGGTGGCGCGGCGGCAGCGGGTATGCTCGTCATCTCCACGTCCGGCCTCTCCCAGGCGGGCAAGGCGCTCGCTGCCGGGACTATTGAAGAAGCGACCGGGACGACCAAGGGCCTCACCTTTGCGCCAATCTCGCTCAACGGCGACGACAAGATCACAGTCCCGCCCGGATACAAGAGCGAGATCCTCATCCGCTGGGGCGATCCGATGTTCACCGATGCCGGCACAGGCTTCGAGTTCGGGACTCAGACGGCGGCCCAGCAAGAACGACAGTTCGGCTACAACTGCGACTGGATCGGATTCATACCGCTAACGGCTAGTCGGGCGCTCCTCTGCGCAAACCACGAATACACGAACCCCGAACTCATGTTCCCCAACTACTCGGCCGATGCGCCGACCAAGGAACAGGTGGATTACGAACTTGCCGCTCACGGCTTCAGCGTCCTTCACATCGAGCGACATGCCACGCGCGGCTGGCGCTACACCATGGGCGCCTGGGCGAATCGCCGTATTACCGCGAAATCGAATACGCGCCTCACCGGCCCGGCGGCGGGCCACGCCCTCGTGAAGACCTCGGAAGATCCGAGCGGCTTCAACGTGACTGGCATGCTGAACAATTGCTCGGCCGGTCTCACGCCATGGGGCACCGTTCTTACCTGCGAAGAGAACTTCAACCAGTACTTCGCGAACAACGACCTCAACCCGGATCCGAAGAAGAAGGCGGTCCACAGCCGCTACGGGCTTACGGCAAAGGCCAGCGAACGGAAGTGGGAACGCTTCTATAACCGATTTGATATCGCACAGGAGCCCAACGAACCGTTCCGCTACGGATGGGTGGTCGAAATCGATCCGCACGACCCGGCATCGCTGCCGCGAAAGCGCACGGCGCTTGGGCGCGTGAAGCACGAGGCCGCCACGACGGTGCTCGCGAATGATGGTCGCGCAGTTGTTTACATGGGCGACGACGAACGCTTCGACTACATGTACAAGTTCGTCAGTTCCGGGAAGGCCGACCTCACGAACCGTGAAGCGAACGTCGACCTGCTCGATTCGGGGACGCTGTACGTCGCGAAGTTCAACGACAATGGGACCGGCGCCTGGATCCCGCTGGTCTGGGGCTCGAACGGGCTGACCGCGGGGAACGGATTCGCCAGCCAGGCCGAGGTTTGTATCAAGACCCGCCTCGCCGGCGACCACGTTGGCGCGACCAAGATGGACCGGCCGGAAGACATCCAGACCAACCCGGTCAACGGCAAGGTCTACGCCGTGATGACCAACAACACGCAACGCGGGACTGAAGGCAAGGCAGGTGTTGACGGCCCCAACCCCCGCGCGGCCAACAAGCACGGGCATATCATTGAGATCACGCCTTCCGGGAACGACCATGCCTCGACAGCGTTCACCTGGGACCTGTTCCTCGTCTGCGGAGACCCGGCTGTCGACAAGGGAACCTACTTCGGCGGCTACAATCCGAGCCTGGTGAGCCCGATTTCGTCGCCCGACAACATCACCTTCGACAACACCGGCAACCTCTGGATTTCCACTGACGGACAGATCAGCACGTTCAAGAAGAACGACGGCGTCTACGTGGTGCCGGTGGATGGGCCGGAGCGCGGCTTTGTCCGCCAGTTCTTCAGCGGTGTCCCGGGCGGCGAGACCTCATCGCTGATCTTGAGCGACACGGATGACACGCTCTTCGTGAGCATTCAGCACCCGGGCGAGGGCTCCACGCTCGACAATCTCACAAGCCACTTCCCCGATGGGAAGGAGCCGCGGCCCAGTGTTGTCTTCGTCATGAAGGAGGGCGGCGGGACGATCGGGTCCTGAGCCTTCGCTCTGCGACGTACGAGGGGGTGGCCAATTGGCCACCCCCTTCGGCATTGTTCGATTTCTATGCCCCCCGGGCTCGCTGGCCCGAGCCGCGCGTCTGCTCGCTTGCGGCTCGTTCGTAGGCGCCGAGCACCGAAAGCAGGATGTCTTCCACTCGGCCGCGGGTCCACTGGCCGTTGCGGCGTTCTGGACCGGCAGTGACCATATTTCCGCCTGGACCGCCGGAGCTCACCGTTACCGAGACGAACCATCGGGAGCCGCCCTCCCGTCGCCGTTCATTGAGCGAGAACGTCAGGGTGTACTGATCGCCGAGGGTTACCGAGAAACCGGGGTTCGAAGTTGTGTCAGTTGGGGCAGGACTGATGCTGGTCGCGAGTGATTTGCCGTAGACCGCCCGGATGTCTTTAGCGGCAGCCTCGCTCCATTCGTGGAGCGTGCGGAGGAGGCCAAGCTGGGATTCGAAGTCGTGTGCTCCCGCGAGTCCTTTGAGATGTCGGCGTTCAGCCCAGGAATCCCGTAATAGCTCCACCCGTTGCTGAAAGCTGTCGCCACTCATCGGCACGTTTGCCCTCTCTTGCTCATTTCCGCTCCGGAATTCGCCAACTTGAGAGTTGCTTATGGGGATCAGCGGCCTCTGGCTTCTGCTGCACCGCCGTTCGCTAGGGGAAATTGGACCGGGTAGCCTGCAAATCCGGGATGCGAGGCTACCCGGCTCGGAGAGCCTGGGGAGAGACTGTCCATTGGACGTGGGACGTGCGTCTCTCCCATGGGCCTACTGCAGTTGCTGACGCCTAGACGGCGCCGGTTCCTCGTTCGTTGGTCCGCACGCGGACAACGTCCAGTACTTCAGAGATGAAGATCTTGCCGTCTCCGATCTCTCCGGTGCGGGCGTTTTCGGTGATGGCGGTGATGGCCTTCTCGAGGTCGGCATCGTTGACGACAACGAGGATCCAGACCTTGGAGAGGTACTCGACTCTGTATTCACGGCCTCGCCACTGTTCGGTGATTCCGCGTTGCTTTCCGTGTCCCTTGACTTCGGAGACGGTGATTCCGCCGTATCCGAGTGTGTCGAGGGCCTCACGTACGAAGTTCAGTTGTGATGGGCGGATGATTGCGTCTATGCGCTTCATGATTCGTTTCGACCTCTGCTTTCTTCAACTCCGGGAGGCCAGTGTCCCTCCCGGGAGCGGATCGCTGGAGTCCGGCCGGCGGCGCAGGCCGCGGCCGAACTCGCGCGCGATGGAGTTTACTTCCCGCCCGAGGTGCTGAAGATACCAGCACCGGAAGGGCCGAAGTCGGGGTAGGCATCGATGCCGTGTTCCAGGAGGTCGAGGCCCTGTTCTTCCTCGTGTGGTGGGACTCGGAGACCCATCGTCATCTTAATCGCGAGGAAGATGAATCCAGACAGCGCTGCTGTCCAGGCGATGATCGCTGCCGCGCCGATGATCTGCGCGATCAGCTGGTCGAACCCGCCGCCAACGAGCAGCCCGTAAGCTCCCGACTCGCCGCCGTAGGCCGCCGCGACTCCGCTCTCGGAAGAGAACAGGCCGACTGCGATGACGCCCCAAAGGCCAGCGAAGAGGTGGACCGGCGCAGCGCCAACCGGGTCGTCGATCTTGAGGACGTTGTCCAGGAGGTCGACGGCGTAGATGACTACAACGGCCGCGATGGCGCCGATGACGACTGCCGCCCACGGTTCGACGGTGGCGCACCCGGCGGTGATTCCGACGAGGCCGCCGAGCGTCCCATTGACGACGAGACCAAGGTCGTATCGGCCGGTCTTGAACTTCGTAACGATGACTGCCATTACGGCACCCGCCGCTGCGGCGAGCGTGGTGGTCACTGCAACCTTGCCTGCCAGTGCGGCGAACCCGCCACTGAGAGCAAGAGTCGAGCCGGGGTTGAAGCCGTACCAACCGAACCACAGGATGAAGAGTCCGAGCATGCCGCTCGTGATGTTGTGGCCCGGGATGGCGTTGGTCGATCCGTCTTTGTTGAATTTCCCGATGCGGGGCCCAACGACCTTCGCGCCTACCAGGGCGGCCACACCGCCGACCATGTGGACGACACCAGAACCTGCGAAGTCGATGTAGCCTTCGCCGAGGAATGGGTCATCTTTGAATGCGCTCAGCCAGCCATTGGCATCCCATGCCCAGTGGACGACGAAGGGATAAATGGCACCCGAAATGAACGCGGTATAGATGAGGTAGGCCGAGAACTTGGTTCGTTCAGCCATGGCCCCTGAAACGATCGTCGCCGCCGTAGCTGCGAAGGCGAATTGGAAGAACCAGAAGGCCCAACCGTCGAAGTTGCCGCTTAGGAAGAAGTTGCCGGTCCCCATGAAGCCGTTCGTGGAATCCCCGGACACGCCGAAGGCGATGGCGTATCCGAAGGCCCAGAAGAACAGGCCGCCGACACAGGCGTCGAGCAGGTTCTTCATGAGGATGTTCGAGGTGTTCTTCGACCGTACGAAGCCGGATTCGACCATCGCGAATCCCGCCTGCATGAAGAAGACCAAGCTCGCGGTGACGAGGAGCCATCCGGTGTCGACGGCGGAGATCAGGTCAGTGATCTGGTCGTCTGCGGTCGGTTCCTGTGCGAATGCGCTGGAAAAGATTGCCATCGCGAGTAGCGCCCCGCCCAGCATTCCAAGCGGCCTACGCAACCTCTTTTTCATGATCCACTGAGACATTCCCTGGACCCCCCAAATTGGACGCGTTTGAGCGCCGAGATACACCAACTTCGAAGTTGACGGTGTTGACCGAAGACCCGGTTGGATGGGCTAAACGCTAAGAACGGCGGATTACTGTGGGGTTTCCAAATGATTTCGGGAATATTTCTCTGTGGTGACGTTCACGTTTCACGCACACTCGATTTCAATTGTGTGAACTCTTCGACAGAACGGCCCTGCCGTCTGGTGCAACGGTTGATCCAATGCGGAGAAACGTTCTCCAAGGAGGAGTGAACCATGATTTGTCCATTCTGTTCAAAGCAGTCCCTCTCAGGCCCGGCCTACGGCAAGGCGCGCGTCGATGCCGTTATGACCTGCGGCGATTGTGGCAAGAGCTTCGATGCCTACGAACTCTTCGGAGTTGGTTCGTATCAGCGACAGCGGAAAGCTGCGTAAGACTCAGCAGGGCGGCCATTTCGGTGCGCCGCCCTGCGAACTGAGCAACGCTGGACCACGGGCCGTCAGGCCTGTTCGCGATTCCATCGGAAGAAGAATTTCGCGAGCAAGAAGCTCAAGACCAACCACCCGGTTAGCACCAACAAGACCTGCTCGGTCTGCCAGCCTCCACCGTAGTCGTCGCGGGCAACCCACTCGGGCAGGAAGGTGTAGCGGAGACCTTGCGCCATCCACTTGAGCGGGAAGATTGAGGCGACCACTTTGAGCCCCGAAGGCACCTGGCTGTACTGCAGGAAGACGCCCGAGATGAACTGAAGCACCAGGTAGGGCGGCTGGACGATGGCTGAGGCTGAACCGCCAGTGCGAATGAGGCGTGTGTAGGCAAGCCCGAGCAGTGAGCAACTCGCTACGCCAAGGACAAACACGGCGGCGAAGACGAGCCACTTTTCCGGTTCGGTTGGCAGCTTCACGCCAAACAGCGCTACGCCGATTCCCAGGATCAGGATCACTTCGAGGATCGAGGTCACGAGGGCGAGGCCAATCTTGCCAGCGAAGTACGCACTTCTCGGCAGTGGTGTCGCCGAAAGGCGCCGAAGAAGCCCTTCGTGTTGCTCGATGGAAACGGTCATCGCCAAGCTCGCGAAAGTCGCGCTGACGATCCCGGAGGCGATCATTCCGGGCACGAAGTACTGGGCGAATTCGACTTTTTCTGAGCCTGGCGGGCCATCGATTTGGCCGCTGAAAATCGTCGAGAAGATCACGACGAAGAGGACCGGCAACAGAAACGTGAAGAAGACCTGTTCCGGAGTCCGGAAGAATGTTTTCAGTTCGATCCGGGTTCGCGCGACCGAGAGACGCACGAATCGCCCGGGACTCCCGGGATTGAACGCGGATGCTGCCGCGGTAGTCATTCGAGGGATCCTTTCTCCGGCTCGGCCGCAGCGACCATCGCGAGGTAGATGTCTTCGAGACTTGGACGCGTCACGGCGAGCCCCGGGAGTTCCGTTACTCCGTGCGACTCGGCCCAGCGGCTCAGGGCGACCACAATGTTTGTCGGGTTGGCGGTCTGAATAGTCGCGAGTCTCCCGGCCAGTGTGGCGACGATGCCTTCGGGAAGCGGCACGCCCTCGAGTCCGTCGTTCAGTGAAAACGTCACGGTGGCCAGTGCTCGCTCTCGCCCGCCGATTTCGCGCGGCGTTCCGACTTCGGCCAGCTGACCGTTGATGATTACTCCGACACGGCTGGCGAGATGTTCGGCCTCTTCGAGGTAGTGGGTCGTAAGCAGGACCGTCTTTCCGAGTGCCGTGAAATTCCGGACAACGTCCCAGATCTGGCGCCTGCCCTGCGGGTCCAAGCCGGTCGTTGGCTCGTCGAGGAATATCAGCTCCGGGTCGCCGATGACCCCAAGTGCGAGGTCGACGCGGCGTTTCTGCCCGCCCGAGAGCGTCCGGCAGCGCGCGTCGCGTTTCTCATCCAGCCCCACCATCGCCAGGACTTCGTTGGGATCGAGTGGGGCGGGGTAGAAGCCCGCGAAGTGACTCACGACTTCATGTGGGGTGAGCGCTTCGAAGAATCCTGCCGATTGCAGGACGATGCCGAGTCGCGCTCGCCATGCCGCATCGCCACGGGCCGGGTCGACGCCAAGTACCGAGGCGCTTCCGGACGTTGACTCACGGAAACCTTCGAGGATCTCGACGAAGGTTGTCTTCCCGGCGCCGTTCGGGCCGAGCAGGGCGAATACTTCGCCGCTACTCACCTCGAGATCGACGCCACGGAGGGCTTCGACCGTTCCGTAACGCTTGGTAATGCCGCTGGCGATGATGGATGCGGTCATGGATCAGCCTGTGATTTTGGCAGGGAGCAGCCCAAGGCGGGCGCGGACAACGGTAACAGATCGCTGCAGCCGTTCGAGCGAGCTTACCTGCTCCCATTCGGCCCGGAGGGCGATGGCTCGGGAGTTACCGAGCAATTCGGATTGCCTGGCGCGTGCGATTTCGTTCAACATGAGGGTCTCCTTAGATATCGGACAGTGACACTATCCGATAGTGAAACTATCCTTGTCAACACCTTCCACAAGTGGAAACGTGATGAAGATCTCTGAACTCAGCTCACGCGCCGGCGTTTCGATTCCTACGTTGAAGTTCTACCTGCGTGAAGGCCTGCTTCCGCAGGGCCACCTCAGTTCCCCGAACCAGGCGGATTACGACGAAACGCACGTGCGGCGGGCCGACCTTATTCGCGCGCTCCGCGACATCGCAGGCCTGTCGATCGCCAAGATCAAGGCAATCGTCGACGCACTCGAGCAGGGCGAGGAACTCTTCGACGTCATGGGGTCGGCGGTTGATTCACTCGGCGGCGAGACCATCGAAGGTGAATTTAGCCCGGCCCAACAGTCGGCCGCCGTCGACATCGACCGGTTTCTCGAATCCATGGACCTACCCACCCGGCCGGAATCGCTCGCCCGCCATCAGCTCATCGCGGCATTTGCGTCAGTTCGGGAGATGCTCTTCCCCGATATGCCAGCAGAATTCCTGGCGCCGTACGCGCAGGCTGCAATTCAGATTAGTTCAATCGAACGTGCCAGTACGCCGGGGCTTTTCGAGCTCGAACCTGAACTCGCGGTAGAAAAGGCGGTACTCGGCATCGCCCTATTCGAGCCAATCCTTGTTGGCTTCCGCCGACTTGCCCACGAGCGGGAAGTCCAGAAGTCGCTTAGGCCGATTGGCGGAGAACTCCCGCGCACCTCCGCGATCTGCCGGAGATGTGAAAGTCCAAATACCGAGGCCGAACGCTTAGCTCAGTCGACCAGGGCCTCGATAACGGCATCGACGATTGCATCCGCCTTGGCTCGCATCTCTTCGTCAGTCGCATCCTGGATCGGGTGCGGTACGAAAATCCGGCGAACGTCGGGGAAACCGAGTGCTTCAGACTGCGAAATGGCGGCGCCAATGAACTCGCTCGAGGCGATGAACACAGAAGGCTTTCCGTTGATTTCGAACCAGGTCGTGTCGTGCACACTGCACGTTGTGCAGGATCCTCAGTCAGCGAGTGCTTCGATGACGAAGCCACACTCCTCGGCGATTTTCTGGCGGAGGTCCATCGGCGCGGGCTTGGTGAACGTGGGCTTCGCGTAGTTCCGGAATTCGACGTTCGGGAGCCGTTCGCGAAGCCGCTCTTCCAGGCGCGCGATGAGGATGTCGCCGCGCGGCTTGGAGATGTTCAGGAACCCCACCACACCGGAGATGCTCTCGGGCCGCGGTGTCAGGCTGCGCCGGACGGGGACTCGCTCGTCGGTTGGGTCAAGGATTACTGCCATGCGCGGATTGTAGGCCGCGTGGAGAAGAGATTGGTAGCGGGTGGGATGATGCGCATTTCCCTAGTGGTAGGGGCGTATTGCAATCCGCCCCTACAAAGGTTCGCCAACGGTTGCACGAAGTGAGGGTCAGTTCTCACCAATTCGAGGGATTGTTCCGGATGTAACGTCGTGCAGCGTTCTAAGTGGCGCTCGCTGTTGATGATCCGGTCGTGGAAATTGGGCTGCCAGAGAGGCTGGCCAGGAGTACCTCGCCGGCGGTTCACCTCGCTCGTTGTCGCAGCTTTGAAGCCGCGCACGATTGCACCGAGCGAGTTTCGAGCGGTGACCGAAAGCCGGCGATGGGTTTCGCTTTCCGGGAGCGCCCGCCTCGGAAGTTCCGTGACTATCTGAACGATGGCGTGCAGATGGTTGGGCATGACCACGAACTCGTCTACCTGCACATTTCGTCGTCGGATCGGCGTATTTTGCCACTCCTCTTCAACTAGCCTTCCAGTTTCGCTCAGCCGCAACATCCCCTGCTCAATACTGCCCAGAAGACATTCGCGCCCATATGTAACGACGGTGACGAAATAGAAGCCCACGCTGCGGTAGTCGAACTGAGGCGCCCGGTTCGAATTCCGGCGCACTCGCCCGGCCAACATCCGCTCTCTCGCTCGCATCTCTTAGTCCCGGATTTTCACCGTCGTCATCACGCTGCCCATTGGGCCGCTGACCCAGCCGCCGAGGTAGGCGCCGAACTTGCCTGCTTCGCCGCCGGCCACCACGAAGGTGATGTTCTCTTTGACGCGGAACTTCGGGACGAGCGTATCCAGCCCGATGCGCTGTGCCTGTTCGGGTGTAATGCCCTTCGGCGCAGAACTCATCCCGGATGAGTTCGCGCGCGGGTTTCGCGGTGACTTCCTGGATTCGGTCGCGGATCTGGTCCTTGGTCCAGCCATCTTTCGCGAACGTGTCCACGTGCTCGGGCGGCACGACCACGACGATTTCGCCGTGGGCGTGCTGTTTGGCGTGGCCCGCGGTCGCAAGAGCCAGTGCGTAGCTGGTCGCGAGTGATTTCGCATCGCGTGAAAGCTGGTCGATGATGCCGTTTGGCGCGCCGCCGGCGTAAATGGTGACGGTGCTGTCGCTTCGCTTGTAGCCGCGCTCAACGTGCAGGGGCTCCCAGTTGCTGCGTTCTTCGAATTCGGCGAAGCAGAAGGTGTATTTGCCCGGCTGCCCAAGCGCGGCGCGGTCGACCTCGCCGGGGCGGCCGCCGCCGACGTTTCGGACGATGAGTTGTACGGCGCGGCCGATGGTGGCGTTGGCGCGGTTGCCCTGGCCGAGGACGTTCATCTTGTAGTTCATGCCGATACGGTCGCGAATGGGGCCGTTGACGATGATCACAGGTGTCGGGAAGTGGGTGGTGGCGAGAACGCCGTGCATGTTGAACTGCTCGGTGGTAATCGCTTCGACCACGGCCAGAACGACCGGCATGTATTCCGGTTTGCAGCCGGCCATGACGGCGTTGATCGCGACTTTCTCGACGGTGACCGGCGCGAGGTTGGGCGGAACGATCCCGACGATTTCTTGCGGGTCGCGTTTCGTGCCGGCGAGCATTCGCACAACGCGTTCGGGCGTCGGTGGTACGACGGGCAGTCCATCGGTGAGGCCCTGGTCGAACATGAATTCGAACGGGTCATCGGACTCGCCGATGTCGATGCGGCGCGCGCGAATGGGGCTGCCTTCCATTTCCGCTTCGAGGCGCTCGGCGATGCCAGGTTCGACTGATTTCGAGCCGCAGCCGGGGCGGCTCTCCGGGTACTTCGACCAGTCGACAACCGGCGCCGGGGAGAGTGTTGTCGTAATCAGCCGTTGGAAGAGGCTTTGCCAGTCTTCCTTGCCGAACCCGATGAATCGCTCCAGTTCCTCGCCGTTTGCATCGGCGAGGATGATCGTGGGGACGGTGTCGAGGTCGTAGTGATAGGACACGTGCAGGGCGGAATCGTCGAGCATCGGGGCACTGAGTTCGAAGGTTGCGGCGAGGCGGGAGTTGCCTTCCGCATCCTGCCCGACGCACCAGATATCCATCGATTCACCGAAGGCCGAAGCCGCTGCCTGGATCAGCGGCATCGTCAGTACGCAGGTCGGGCAGTCTTCCTTTACGAAGCAGAGGAGGGCGTGGCGCCCTGTGGGGAACGAGCGCTCGGCGCCGTTGAGGTCGGTCAATGAAAACGAAGGCAGAGGCATAGTGCCCGGATTGTGGAATTTCGGCGGCGGCTTGTCGATTCAGTCGAGGGCAAGTGCGTCGCGAGACTCCGAAAATCGTATTGTTGACCTTCTCGCTCGACTTTATCCGGGATTACCCGTACGCTGACTACCCGCAATCATTTCACTCTCAAAGAATTGTTGGAGGTTTTCGCAGTGACTGAAATTGCCGATCGCGGCTATGCCAATCCCGACGCCCTGGTCTCAACCGACTGGGTTGCCAAGCACCTGAACGATGCCAGCGTTCGCATCATCGAATCCAATGAGGACCAGCTCCTCTATCCGTCGGGGCACATCCCCGGCGCCGTCCAGGTCGACTGGGCGGCTGACCTGAACGACCAGCTTCGACGCGATTACCTCGACAAGGCTGGTTTCGAAGCGCTCGCCAGCAAAATCGGCATCACCAAGGACACGACGGTCGTGTTCTATGGCGACAAGAGCAACTGGTGGGCGACCTATGCCTACTGGGTCTTCCAGCTCTTCGGCCACACGAACGCGAAAGTAATGGATGGCGGCCGCCTGAAGTGGGAAAAGGAAAGCCGCGAGTTGACTCGCGAAGTTCCAAAGCCTGCTGCCACGAGCTATTCCGCCCCCGAGCGGGATGACAAGAAGATCCGCATCTTCCGCGACGAAGTCCTGAAGAAGCTCGGCGGCGGCACAAAACTCGTCGACGTCCGCAGCCCTGCAGAATTCTCGGGCGAGCGGACACACATGCCTGAGTACCCGCAGGAAGGCGTCCTCCGCGGGGGCCACATTCCCGGAGCGAACAGCGTGCCCTGGGCGCGTGCAGCGAATCCGGAAGATGGCACCTTCAAGACGGCCGCCGAACTTAAGGCGATCTATGAAGACGAGCAGGGCCTGAAGTCCAGCGACGATGTCATCGCCTACTGCCGCATCGGCGAGCGAAGCTCGCACACCTGGTTCGTCCTCAAGAATCTCCTCGGCTACCCGAACGTCCGGAACTACGACGGTTCGTGGACCGAATGGGGCAACTCCGTTGGAGTGCCGGTCGAGCGCTAGGCACCCACTCGAACTCGAAAGGCCCGCGAAACATGCGGGCCTTTCTTTCGCCCGCGACTAAGTCCTATCATGCAACGGACTTCGGACGCTGGTACGCTTGTCGACACAACGAACAGGGGGCCAACCGATGGCAACAGAAACGTACATTCTCGGCGGATACCAAACCGACTTCGCACGAAACTGGATGCGGCAGGGCCAACAAATCCCCGACATCCTGACTGAAGTCGTCGAAGGCGCCCTCGAAGCGACCGGAGTCCCTGCTCACGAGATCGAATCGGGCCATGTCGGCAACTTCGCGGCCGAGTTGTACGCGATGCAGGGTCACCTGGGCGCGTTCCTTGTTCAGACGCATCCCGCATTCCGCGGACTGCCAACGGCTCGCCACGAAGCCGCCTGCGCCTCCGGTTCTGTGGCGACCCTCGCCGCCTCCGCGGAGATCGAGGCGGGACGTTACGACGTCGCCCTCGTCGTTGGCATCGAAAACATGAAGACGGTCGATGCGGCCGCCGGGGGCGAGTACCTCGGCACGGCCGCCTGGTACGAGCGCGAAGCGAAAGGCATTTCGTTCCCGTTCCCGGCGCTCTTCGGTAAGCTCGGCGATGAGTATCAAAGCCGCTACGGCCTGAATGACGACTACCTGACGCGAATCTCGGAACTCAACTTCGAAAACGCTCGCCGCAATCCGCTCGCCCAGACGCGCGAATGGCCCGCGAACCCCGAGAAGATGCAGCAGCAGCTCACGGGCCGCATCCGTATCGGCGACTGCTCGCAGGTTACCGATGGCGCGGTCGCGATTGTTCTCGCCTCGAAGTCGTACGCCGAGAAGTACCTGAAAGAGCATCCTGGCGCCCAGGTCAGCAAGATCGAGGGCTGGGGCCATCGCACGGCCACGATGAGCTTCGCGGCGAAGATGGAAGAGAGCGCGACCGCGCCCTACGTCCTGCCGCACACGCGCCGCGCGATTGTCGATGCCTTCAAGCGCGCCGACGTCGAAGACTGCTGGGCGATGGACGCGGTCGAAACCCACGACTGCTTCACGACTTCGGAATACATGGCCATCGACCACTTCGGGCTCACGGAGCCGGGTGAATCGTGGAAGGCGATTGAAGATGGCGTCATCGATTTCGATGGCAAGCTGCCGTTTAATCCGAGCGGCGGACTGATTGGCGCCGGCCACCCGGTTGGCGCAACGGGCGTGCGTCAGCTGCTGGACGCTCACCGGCAGGTGACGGGCGCTGCAGGCGCTTACCAGGTGGAAGGCGCTAAGAAGGTCGCCACGCTCAACCTGGGTGGCAGCGGCACGACGAGCGTCTGCTTTGTGGTCGGGGCGGCCTAACCAGTATCACTATCGCGTGCTGGCCCGTAACATCAGCCACGCCTTCTCCGGACGGCGTGGAACGCATGCACGAACGAACAATACTGCCCAACGGCCTCCGCATCGTCACCGACGAAATGCCTCACACACGCTCAGCGACTGTGAGCATGTACGTCGGCGCGGGGAGCCGCTACGAACGCGACGAAGAGGCGGGGCTTTCGCACTTCCTCGAGCACATGCTGTTTAAGGGCGCCTCGCGGCGACCCACCGCCCGGGAAATCTCCGAGGCGATCGAATCCGTCGGTGGCAGCCACAACGCCGCGACCGACCGCGAAGTGACCGTCTATTACGCGAAGGTGCCACACACGGCGGCACTGGAAACCATCGACATCCTTGCGGACATGATTCGCGACCCGATCATGGACCCGGCCGAACTCGAGAAGGAACGCTCCGTCATCCTCGAGGAGCTCGCCAGCGTCGAAGACAGCCCGGGCGAACTCGCATCAATCCTGATCGACGAGACGCTCTGGCCTTCGCAGCCACTAGGCCGGAATGTCGGTGGTACGCCCGAATCGGTGACGGCGCTCCCGGTGGAAGCCGTGAACGCGTACATGAAAGCCCAATACGTGCCGGAAAACACGGTCCTCGCGGTGGCCGGCAACGTCACTCACAAGGCCGTCGTGGATGCGGCAATGCGCTGGCTGGGAGACCTTCCGAAGACCGCTCCCGGCAAGTGGTACCCGGTCGAATCAAGGACCGGGGTTTCGCGGCTCGCCGTGCGTGAGAAGGACACCGAACAGGCCCACATCTGCATCGCTTATCCGAGCGTGTCGCTCAGCGATCCGGACCGTTACGCGGTCGACCTGCTCAGCACCGTCCTGGGCGAAGGGATGTCGAGCCGGCTCTTCCTCGAACTGCGCGAAGAGCGTGCGCTGGTGTACGACGTTCATAGCTACCCCAGCGAGTTCCGGGATACCGGATCGTTCACGATCTATGCGGGCTGCGATCCGTCGAACGCGCGCGTCACCGTCGAGGCGGTTCTCGAGGAGACTCGCGCCCTACTGAAGGGACTTCCAAAGGAAGAACTCCTCAAGGCCAAAGAGATGGCCAAGGGTCGGATTCAGCTGCGGATGGAAGACACTCGTTCAGTTGCGGGCTGGCTAGGTTCGCAAGAATTGCTGCTTGGGCGGGTGTACTCCGTCGACGAAGTCGTCGAACAGATCGAGGCCGTCAACCACGACCACGTGATGGCGATGGCCGAACGAGTCCTAACTCCGAAACACGCCGCGATGGCTATCGTTGGCCCGTTCAGCGACGACGCGCAGTTCACCGGCCTCCTCGGCGACTAGAATCGATCCCGTGCCTCAAGCGTATTTCGGCAAACCAGCGAACACGTTCGTACCCGGTGGCGCGCACGTCGCGGTTTATCTCGTGCCGGTCTTCGAGGGCAGGCTTGTGGTTTTCGATGTTGCTGCCAGCGCGGCGCGTGGCCGCTGGTTGCCATGGGACATTCTCGAATTTGGCGGCAACCCGTACGAGGCGGCGGCAACGCTCTCGGACGAATGGTGCGAAGGCGCCGTCACGGATCTTTCACTGGCCGATGCAATGTCGTTTCCGGTGGGCGGCGGCGGCTGGGAGTTGGCGCTCATCTTTCGCGCAGAACTGAACGCGCGGCCGGCAGGTGACGACGCACGGCGGACGGTTGTGTTTGAGGCTGGCGAATTCGATGCGATCGGGAACTTCGACCCGGTGGACCTGGAGCGATGGGTGATTCGGGCTCCGCAACCGCCTGCACCCGCCCCCAACAAGGGACTGCTCTTCTAGTTCGAGTCTTCGCCAGAGTTGCCGACGAGCTCGCGGTCGTGAACCTCTTCGTGGACCACGACATGCACGGGATGGTCGCCGCAGGTTGCCGCGTCGAGCGCCCGCCCGAGGTCCGGGTAATGATGCGCGGTTTCCGTCTCGCTCTCGCGGACCACGACCCAGCCGCCGGTCTTGGGGAAGACGTGGACGGGTTTCGGAAGGCTGGCAACAGTTGCAGTAGGCATGTCATACGGAAGTTCGACCGGCGAGCGTCTCGCCAAAGTAGGGGAATCCCCCAAATTGTTAAGAATGCGGCACTCGCAAACATCCAGTGGCACCCGACACCGAGGTGAAGCCTGACCGCTCCAATGAAGACGCGGCAGCGGATAGCATGGCGCAATGCCCGAACAGCACATGCCTCACGAACTTCCCGCGCCGCCAGCCCACCCAGAAACCCCCCAGTGGGGTAAGCAGTCTCCGGCGAAGGAAGAACTCCGCTTCCTCTCAGGGCCGCAACAGCGCGGCTCAGAGTTCTTGCGGACGTTGCGCATCGGCGCGGAGTTCCTGCGGGGCTTCCGAAAGCTCCACTGGGTGGGGCCTTGTGTGACCGTTTTCGGGTCCGCCCGATTCGAGGAAGACCACCCGTATTACGCGCTCGGCAGGGCCGTGGGCAACGAGATCGCGCGAGCCGGTTTCACGGTCATGACTGGCGGCGGGCCGGGGCTGATGGAAGCGGCAAACCGCGGTGCCATGGAAGTTGGTGGGCGTTCGGTCGGCTGCAACATCCAGCTCCCGATGGAACAGGCCCCGAACCGGTACCTGGACCTGTTCGTCGAGTTCCGCTACTTCTTCGTCCGGAAGGTGATGCTGTCGAAGTACTCCTATGCCTATGTCGCCCTCCCCGGTGGCTTCGGCACGATGGACGAACTGTTCGAAATCTCCACCCTCATCCAGACCGGCAAGATTCGAAACTTCCCGTGCGTGCTCGTGGGCCGCGATTTCTGGGAGCCGTTGATGGAGTTCCTGCGGGAGCGATTCGTCGCGATGGGCACCATCGACCCGGAAGACATGGCTCGCTTCTATGTGACTGACTCGCCAGCGGATGCGGCGGAATACATCCGCACAAACGCGATGAAGAACTTTGGACTGAAGTACCAGGTTCCGCCAAAGCGGCGGCGAATCCTTTTCGAATAGGTCTTGCCATTCAGGTCAGGTGCCAGTGCTCGCCGAACTCCCGCGCGTTCAGCTTTTCAGCGACGCGCCGGGAGGCGTCGTTGGTCCACTGGGTGCTGTAGAAGGCGATTCGGCCGGAGGCCTGAACGGCCGCCGCCCATGCCTTCACTGCTTCGACGCGCCAGCCCCTGCCCTCGATAGCCTTCGGCGGTTTCGACGCCGGCGGCAGCAGCCTCGTCCGAGAGCCGCGAGCTGTAGCAGACCGCCACGACGAGTCCATCGCGGATTGACGCCAACGTAGGGCTCGGTCTCGCGGCCTGCCAGCCGCGGGCGACGAGCGACGGATGCAGCGTGACGGTCGAATCAACGGGTACGGCCTCGGACCCGCGAGGCATCGTTGGCAGTACGTATGCGGGTCCCCTGTATTCGGTTTCAACCGGGCAGTGCTTTTCCACGACAGTCCGCAGTTGTTCCTCGTTTGTGGCTGCCAGCCAGGTCCGGGCGACCGATTCGGGAACATCGTGGCGAATTCGAATCAGGGACTCGTTGCCTGCTCTCGCACGGAACATGCGAGGCCCGGGCAGCCACGGCGGCTCATTCACCGCCGAAAGTCTTCCGTGCAGTGTGAACCGAAACATCGTGCGCAACTCGATGCGCAGGAGTTCTCAGGTCGGAAAGATTCCGGTGGCCCATAACGAGAGTATGTCGCGAATCGAGGTTCATCGAAATTTATGGACTAGCAAACTTGCAACTCCGTGCTAAAGTGAACCGCCATTCACGAAATAGGGTTTTGAGGTAATCGAGATGTTCGACGCGATTGTGGTTGGAGCGCGCTGCGCAGGTTCGCCATTGGCGATGTTGTTGGCCCGAAAGGGGCACAAGGTCCTCGTTGTGGACCGTGCCACATTCCCAAGCGACACCATTTCCACGCACTACATCACGCCCGATGGGACCGCGCGCCTCGCGTCGTGGGGTCTCTTCGAGCGAGTCGTCGCGACTGGCGTTGAGCCCTATCACGGTATGGCACGGACGATGCAGGGGATGTCCATACCGGCTGATCCGAACGACCCTCCCGGCATCGCGCCCCGTCGAACGGTCCTGGACAAGATCCTCGTGGACGCCGCTCGCGAAGCGGGCGCCGAGGTGCGAGAAGGCGTCTCGGTCGACGGACTCATCGTTGAAGACGGTGTGATCGTTGGTATTACGGCCCACAAGGGCAACTGAGACGTTTGAAGAACGCGCGAAGGTTGTAATCGGGGCCGATGGCCGCGAGTCGTTCGTCGCGCGCCAGGTGGAGGCGAGGCGAATACAACCCCGGCGGCGGCACCACGGCCGGCTTCTACTCCTACTTCAAGAACTTCCCGCACTCAGGCCCCGAACTTTACCTTGGTGCCGGTGCGGCCCACTTCGTCTTCCCGACCAACGATGGCGAAGTCTGCATCGGCGTCGAAATGACGGCCGACAAGTTCAAGGCTTTCCGTGGAGACCTTGCGGAAAATATGAGCAGCGACCTCTCAGTCTTTCGCGCCACTGGCGGAGCGGTTTAAGGCGGCCGAGCGGACAGAGCAAGATTTTCGGACTGGCCCCCCACAAGAGCTTCTATCGGAAGCCGTATGGCCCGGGCTGGGCGCTGGTGGGCGATGCGGGCTACTACCGTGACCCGCTCCTTGGCCAGGGAATCAACGATGCCTTCCGCGACGCCGAAGTCCTCGCCGGCACCCTCGACAAGCGTCTTCTCCGGCGGCGAATTGTTCGATGACACGCGCTCTTGCCGCCTATGAGACGAACCGAAACGAAGCGACCGCGATGATTTACGGGCTCACCAACCTGCTCTGCCAGGACCTGAACCCAAGCCCATAAATCCTTCGAGATGATGGCGGCAGGGCCACCGCAGCCTGCTGCCGCGGGGTGATCTTCGTGGTCAGGCTGGTGCAAGACTGAGTCTGATGGAATTGCGCGTCGCACATCTTTATCCGGACGTGATGAACATCTATGGCGACCGCGGGAACGTGATCGCGCTCCGGTACCGGTGCGAGGCGCGAGGCATCACGTTTTCGTTGACTGAAGTGAACGTGGGCGACTCGTTCGCGCCCGAAGACTTCGACGTCATTCTCATCGGTGGGGGCCAGGACCGGGAGCAGCTCCGCATCGCGGATGACCTTGTCGAGCGTGGCCCGGCAATCCGCGCCGCCATTGACGATGGGATGCCTGCACTCGCGGTTTGCGGCGGATTCCAGCTATTCGGCCATCGCTACGTCGACCATGAAGGCGGAGTGATCCCGGGGATCGGCGTGTTCGACCTAGAAACGCGTCACCCGGGCCCGGTCGCCGACCGTTCGATTGGCAATGTGATCCTGGAGACCGCAGAGGGCGAGGTTGTCGGCTTCGAGAACCATGGCGGCCGAACGTACCTCGCACCCGGCCAGGAGCCCTTTGGGCGGGTTCGACAGGGCGGCGGCAACAACCACGAGGACGGCACGGAAGGGGCCCGGCGCAAGAACGCGATAGGACGTACCTCCACGGCAGCCTCTTGCCGAAGAACCCGGCGCTGGCTGATTTGCTGATCCTGAAGGGCCTGCAGCGTCGTTACAGCGACCTGTCGCAGCTCGAGCCGCTTGCCGATGAAGCCGAGATCGGCGGCGAAAGCAAACGCGATCCAAATCGCCAGCCGGTAGTGTCGCCGGCGACCCTAGTCGTCGATAACGGCGTCTACTTCGATCTCGATCAGCATGGCCGGATCGATGCAGTCGCGCTGACCTGAACCATCGTGGCGGCCGGTCGAATCTCTCGGAAGAACTCGCCGTGTGCCCGACCGAACGCTTCCCATTGGCTGATGTCCGTCACGAACATGCGAGTTCGCACAACGTGGCGCATTTCGGCGCCGGCCTCGTTCAGCGCGCGTTCGATGATTTCGAAGGAGCGGCTGTGCCTGCAGGTAGGCGTCGCCAGCGCCGTAAATCGTCCCGTCGGCTTCGGCCGAAGTGGTCCCGGAAACGAAGACGTGATTCCCGGTGCGCACAGCCCGCGAATAACCGACACGTCCTTCCCATGGGCCACCGGAAGAGATCAGTTGACGGGTCACGCGCTAGTCCCCGGGTGTCTGCGCGGTTTAGTCGTCCCAGAACGACGTTTGTGGGGTGATGGCCACCGGCGGCTGTTCTGGCAGCGGAATTCCCAGGTGATTGTAGGCGGCGGCGGTGGCCATTCGTCCCCGCGGAGTGCGGTTCAGGAAACCGCACTGGAGGAGGAACGGCTCGTAGACGTCCATGATCGTGTCCGATTCTTCGGATATGGCGGCGGCGATGGTTTCGAGGCCGACCGGCCCGCCACCGAATTTCTCGATGATGCATCGGATCACCGCGCGGTCGGCCTCATCGAGCCCGAGGTCGTCGACGTCGAGCTTTTCCAGCGCGACTGCGAGTTGATTCGAGTGTGATCACCGCATTGTTTCGCACTTCAGCGTAGTCGCGGACGCGACGGAGTAAACGGTTCGCGATTCGTGGTGTGCCGCGTGAACGCCGGGCGATCTCCAGCGCGGCATCATCCGGCAGCTCCGTGTGCAGAATGTCGGCCGAGCGCTTCACGATCCGGGTCAGCGTTGGCGTGTCGTAGAAGTCGAGACGGAACACCGACCCGAAGCGGTCGCGCAATGGTGCGCTGATCATCGCGTAGCGGGTGGTCGCGCCGATTAGGGTGAAACGCGGCATGGCGAGCCGTACGGTCCGCGCGCCGGGTCCTTTGCCGATAACGAGGTCGAGCGCGTAATCCTCCATCGCCGGGTAGAGGATCTCTTCCACGGCTCGGGACAGGCGATGGATCTCGTCGATGAACAGAATGTCGTGCTCTTTTAGTCCGGTCAGAATCGCTGCGAGATCTCCCGGACGTTCGAATGCCGGGCCGCTGGTCGTCCGGATGGCCACGCCCATTTCGTTCGCGATGATGTTTGCGATCGTCGTTTTGCCGAGTCCGGGGGGCCCGTAGAGGAGCAGATGATCGAGGGCTTCGCCTCGCGCCTGAGACGCCTGCACAGCGATGCTGACGTTCTCTTTGATTCGGTCCTGGCCGGGAAACTCATCGAGCGAGCGCGGACGAAGCGAGCGCTCGTCGCCGTCCTCGCTGCCCAATTCGGAGGCCACGATGCGTCCTTCGTCGGTCACGATGGAGCAGTATACCGCACGGATGTTCTATCCGGCCGAGGGACCTTCCATGGCCTGCCGCACCGCGGCGCGCAATGCGGAAGTTCGTACGGCTTCTGGACGAAGCCGGCGAGGGCTCTCGCCGCTGAATCGGTCAGTCGCGTCCTGTTCGGTGTAGCCGCTCATGAGGATGACGCGAGCATCCGGATCCAGTTCCTTGATGGCGAGGAACGCTTCCTCGCCATTCATCCGCGGCATCGTCATATCGAGGAGCACGCACACAATTTCGTCTCGACGCTGCGGAAAATGTCCAGGCCCTCGACTCCGTCCGCCGCCTCGAGCACTGTGAACCCGAAGACCTTCAGGGCGCGCGAGGTTACGGCCCGAACACTCGGCTCATCATCGACGACAAGGACGGTGCCTTCGCCTTTCCACTGCGCCGGTTGAGCGACTGGAGTCTCGAGAGGAGACGCAACGCCGGCCGCCGGGAGCAGCAGTCGGAAAGTGGTGCCATCGCCCGGTTCGCTCTCGACGTGAATTGCGCCGTTGTGCCCTCGGACGATCCCGAGTACGGCCGCGAGTCCCAGTCCGCGGCCGGTGAACTTGGTCGTGAAGAATGGGTCGAAGATTCGCGCAATCGTCTCCGGACCCATTCCAGCGCCCGAGTCCTGTACTTCGAGCGAGACGTACTTCCCGGCCGGAAGTTCTGGAGCGAGGTAGGCGCTGGCCAGTAATTCCGCCGATGCGTCGACCTCGCGGTGGTGATAGCGATCACGCCGCCGTGCTCGCCGATGGCATCGCTCGCGTTTACGACGAGATTCATCGCTACCTGGCGGATCTGGGTTGCATCGATCTTGACTGCGGGGAGGTTCTCCGCGAGATGCAGCCGCAATTCGACGGACTTTCCGATCGACACCTTCAGCAAGTGCGTCATTTCCTGGACGAGGCTGTTGATATCGACATCTTGAATCAGGAATTTGCCTTTTCCTGAGTAGGCGAGCATTTGGCGAGCGAGCTCCGCCGCTCTCTGGCCCGCGAGCTCAATCGCTTCGATGGTCGGCCGGGCGGGGGAAGTCGTTGGAAGCTCGCTTAAGGCGATCCCCGCGTTTCCGAGAATGCCGACGAGGAGGTTGTTGAAGTCGTGGGCTATTCCGCCTGCGAGTATTGCCAGCGATTCCAACTTCTGCGCCTGCATCAGGGCTTCGTTGCTGCGTTTTCGTTCCGTGACATTGCGGCTGGTGATCATCACCCCTCGAACGCCGCCGTCTTCCAGACGTACCGGGTTGTAACTGACATCGAACCAGTTTGGTTCGGTCCGCCCAGGGTACGAGGCGCTCGAAGCTGAACGATTCACCCGCGACCGCGCGTTGGAACTTCTCATCGAAGTCCTCTCGGCCCTCTCTCGGGACCCAATTGCGAAAGAGGCCCTCGAAGTGGGCGCCACCGTGCGAAGGCCGCCACGCTTCGCGGGCTTCAGGGTTGGCAGCCAGAATCCGTCCGTCCAGATCCAGCAGAACCAACTGATCCCTGGAGTTCGAGAAGATCGCATCGAGGTCGGCCGCCTTTTCGCGTAGGGCGGCCTCTGCCTGGCGCTGTCCGGTAACGTCCGTTGCTGTGCTCGCGACGCCGATGATCGTGCCGCTCTCGTCGCGAAGTGGGAATGCCGAGATCAGCACATCAAGAGTGTGTCCGTCTTTGTGACGCCGCCGAGTTGGCGTGTCGACGACAGATTCGCCGGCGAACACCCTGTCGGTGCCGTTTGAGTTTCTGTCGAGAACCTGGGACATACGTGATGGAAATGTGCTGCCCGATGGCTTCCGCGGCTGTCCAACCGTAGACACGCTCAGCCCCAGTGCTCCACGAAATAAGCTTGCGGTCCAGGCCGATGCTCAAGATGGCGTCATTGGCCGATTCGACGATGAGCGCCAGGTGTTCCGCCCGCTCTCTCAGCGCTCGCTCCCGCCGTTCCATCTGGACTCGCTCCGTGAAGTCGCGCGAACTGCCGATGATTTGGACACATATTCCCGATTCGTCGAAGACCGGTGTCATGGTGGTTTGGATGTACGCCTTCGGCTCGGTCGCAATTGTCTCTTCATAGGTGATCGCTCTGCCGGCACGTATCGCCTCGTGGTAGCGCCCGAGTGCATGCGGCAGTGCTCTCACCGGCAAAACATCGACTACGAGTCTTCCTGCGATCCGGTTCGCGCGGAGTCCGGTTAGCGTTTCAAACGCCTTGTTGACCATGGCGACGCGGAATTGGTACGCGCCCGGGACTCCTTCGACATCCAGCGCGAAGATGGCATCCGATGTGTTGTCGATAACGGCTCGGTGGTGCGCAGTTGCGGCGCTCAGGGCCATCTCCGCTCGTTTTCGTTCAGTGATATCGCGAGCGATGATCGTCATCGCCGTGATTTCGTCTCCGTCCTTCGCCTGCACCGGATGGTAGGAGAGCTCCCACCAGGTGGCGCCGCCGTCGAGCTCTGAGTCCCCCTGCAATTCCCGGGTAATGTGCTCGCCGGACATGACACGGCGGTGAATCCTCTGCAGGCCGTCCCATTGATCCGGGCGGACATACTCCTTCATCGAGCCACCAGGAACCGGGGCCTCGCCCGAGTTCTCCCGGGTCCGGGCGATCGCCAGCGGGTTGGCCATGATGAAGCAGAGTTCGCGGTCTACGAGAAACAACGACTCGTTCATACTTGCGAGACGCCTGCTACGGATGACTGGGGAACCGACTGCGTCTTCGGCAGAAATGGCACCCATCGCCAGGCAGCGTCGCGGTTTGCGCTGGCCAGCTGCCGACAAATCGAGGACTGGGCCACGGCGACAACGACGTTCACAGTGGTGGCCGCCTTTTGGACAAGGTTTACCGGCACTGTCGGGAAGAGTCCCCTCTACGTACCTTCCGCTGATCCTAAATGACGAACATGCGGACAGACTCTAAGAGAAACCCCTTATTTGGATTCCGCTGTGGCTAGATCGGAGAGTTTCGGCGCCGGCGCCGCCCCATGCTTCCAGCGCTGAAGGCGAAGGGGATGAAGTTCACGTGACGCTGGTTCTCGAGCAGTTTCGTCAGGCGCGAGAGGCTCTGGTTTACGAGCCAGCGATGATAGGGCCGTTGCACTTCGATCATCGGAACCATGACGCTCACCTCGTGAGGCGCACGCCTCAACCGGTCCTCGACGTACCTTGCGATAGGGTCCGCGACGGTTCGGAAGGGTGACGTGATCACGACCAGAGGAATGTCCGGGAATTGTTTCTCCCATCGCTCCTCAACGGTCGAATGCTCATCCGGGTCGACCGCCACGTGCAGACCGGTCACGTCCATTGAGCGCTCGCAGGCTGCTCCGAGGGTCATGACAGTCGCCAACGTGATGTCCTCGATCGGGACGATGATGGGGATGCGAGATGGTCCCCTCGGGACGATGTCGAGCTGTGCGTCGGGGGAGACGAAGAGCTGGCGCTGCAGCATTTTGTAGAAGCGGCCGATCCACCAGAGGCCAAAAGTGAGTAGCGGAATAGCTATGACAACCATCCATGCGCCTTCGACGAACTTGGTCCGCAGGATGATGAGCGTGACGACGCCTGTGGCCGTCGCTCCCATGAGGTTGATCACCAACGCTGTCTGCCACCCGGCGCCCCGCAGGGTAAGCCATCGCTTCACCATGCCAGTCTGGGCAATGGTAAACGACATAAATACGCCGAGTGCGTACAAGGGAATGAGTTTGTTGGTATCCGCGTTGAAGGCGATCAGGAGAAGGACAGCGAACGCCGTGAGGGCCGCGATGCCATAGCTGAAGACCAGGCGGTTTCCGCGCTGATGGAAGATCCGAGGCAGGTAGCCATCCCGCGCAATGATCGCAGTGAGCAGCGGGAAGCCGGCAAACGCCGTATTCGCAGCGAGGAAGAGGATTCCCGCAGTGAACGCCTGCAGGATGTAGAAAAAGACATTTCGTCCGAATACGCCTTCGCCAACCTGCGACATTACGGTCGCGTTGTCGCCATCCTCGTAAACGATGCCGAAGTGGCGGGCGAGGATGGTCGTCCCGACGAAGAGTGTGCAAAGGATGATGGCCATCGCCGTGAGCGTTGTCGCAGCATTCCTGGGTTCGGGCTTCTTGAAGGCCGTCACGCCGTTGGAAATCGCCTCTACACCGGTCAAGGCGCTACACCCGGCAGCGAACGCCCGCAAAATCAGCAGCAGTCCCACGGACTCTGTCGCGCGTTCGACCTGTCGCTGCGGGTCGCCAGTCTCGAACACATTCTCCCCATCACCGAGGACGGCTTTGACGATGCCTATGGCGATCGTCGCACCGAGGACGAAGACGAAGCCGTAGGTGGGGATAGCGAAGATCGTCCCCGACTCGCGGAGGCCCCGAAGGTTACCGAGGGCCATGAGCAGAGTGAAACCTATGGCCAGTGGTAGCGCGAACGAATGGACCGAGGGCGCGGCCGCAATGATTGCCTCCACACAAGCAGCGATGGACACGGCGACGGTCAGTACATAGCCGATGAGCAGGCCGGAAGCCGCCGTCAGCCCTGCCAAGGCGCCCAGGTTTTCGTGACCAACAATGTAGGCGCCTCCCCCGCTGGGGTATGCCTTGATGGTCTGGCGATATGACGTCACGACGATCGCCAGCAGCACGACGATGGCCGCGACGATTGGCAGGCTGTAGGTGAGCGCGCTCGTTCCGGCGATTACCAGCACAAGCATGATTTCCTGGGTCGCGTAGGCGGTGGAGGAGAGCGCGTCAGACGAGAAGATGGCGAGAGCGACCTTCTTGCTCAGTCGCTCGCCGGACAGCTGCTTGCTGTGCATCGAGGAGCCGACGAGGGAATCCTTAAAGTCAGCGAAACGGCCGGCCCAGCCCGAGCGGCGTTCCGCGAACTCGGTTGCCTCGAAGTGGCCCTCTTCCATTTCGACGATCCCGGCGTGCGGGAACTCCACCCGATATCGGGATACGCGACCATTCTGATCGGCAACTGGGGTGTAGTGAGGGCCCGACCCCGGCGAAGGCATCGGCAAAGCCTACCCTGAGAACGAGTCTCGTGAGAACCCGGCGAATCGCGGATTCTCAAGACGAGGTGAGGCCCGACATTTCTGCCGGGCCTCGAGATTTGGGTTGCAAAGGTTGATTAGTTGGCCGTTGCTGGCTTTCGGCGAATGAATGCCGAAATGCTGCTTCGTACTGGCGAGCTTCGCCGGGTTTGTTTGGTCGGGCGTTCGAACGCCGTCCCATTGCGCTGGGCTTGTCGAAGGCGCTCCTCACGTCGAGCCACCTCAAAGCGGGCGTAGTCAATTCCGAAGTTGTGCACGTGTTGCACCTCCCTTTCCATGAGCCGTACCGACAGATTCCGGTCTGCGGTGCGGCGGACGGAGCTCGGCGAACGTTTTTCGCGCGCCGGAGCGGACAGGTGGTGTGTGGCGGGATTGGCCGAAATTCGGTCGAACCCTGGTTTCTTTGTGCTTGAACTAGCATCCGCCCTTCGACGGCGCCTAACGTTGATCCGCTTCACACTTCCGGAATCTCATTTGAGACAAACGTCACATACTGGCGGCGATTCCGCCGGGGTGGTACAAGATTTGCCCAGGGAGATGCCAAGTGCCATCTAACGAACCCGCGAACGATGCCTATATCCGAGACGTGCCGCTCCTGGCGCGCCTCTCCGACGATGATCTCAAGGCTCTTGGCAGCCGCGGTCGTCGTCGCCGCTTCGCCGCCGGGGCCACGATTTTCCACGAGGGGGATCCTGGAGACGCGGCCTATGTGGTCATCAATGGAAGAATCCGGATGGGTCGAATCTCTGGTTCGGGCACTGAAGCCACGCTCGCGATCATTTCTGCGGGCGACTGCATGGGAGAGCTGGCGCTATTCGACGGACGACCGCGCTCGGCCAGCGCGACCGCGATGCAGACGACTGAGGCCTTCGTCGTATCGCGCGATGACTTCGTGAACTGGGTCCAGGAACGGCCCGCAGCCTCGCTCGCGCTCCTCGAGACGCTTTCGCTGCGCATCAGAAGAACCAATGAGATCGTGACCGACCTTGTCTTCCTTGATTTGCCGCAGCGGCTCGCCAAGCACCTGATCACGCTGGCCAATGCGCAGGCCGATGGCGCTACTTCGCGCCGTCCGAGGCTCCAGGTGACCCAGGCCGAACTGGCTTCAATGCTGGGAGTCAGCCGAGAAAGCGTGAACAAGCAGCTCAACCTGTTCGCCCGTGACGGTTGGATAACGCTCTCGCGCGGTGCGGTCATTATCGATGACGCTGAAGCGCTCCGGACCTTCGTCTAGCCAGCGCCACAATCGACAAACCTCACCGAACGCACGCAGAATGCCCCACTTACTCGTGGAGGCATCAACATGAAATTCGGATTCTGGCCAGGCCCGGGCAACCCATGGGCGGATACGCTCGCGCTCGCAAAGCACGCTGAATCGACTGGCTGGCACGGCATCTGGTACGCCGACCACTTCATGCCGAATGCCGCTGATACCAGCGGGCCAACGTCCGAATGCTGGACGACGCTCGCGGCCCTTGGCGCCGCCGTGCCGCGCGTTCGCATCGGTGCGCTCGTCACGGGCAACACCTACCGCCACCCTGCGGTCCTCGCCAAGGCCGCGGCCAACGTCGACAACATTTCAGGCGGCCGCTGCGTCCTTGGTCTCGGCGCCGGTTGGCAGGAAAACGAACACAAGGCCTACGGCCTCGACTTCTTCACGCTCGGCGGGCGTATGAACCGCTTCGAAGAGGCCTGCGAAGTCGTCACCTCGCTCCTCACGAACGCGAAGTCGGACTTCAACGGGAAGTACTACCAGCTCACCGATGCCCCACTCGCTCCCAAGCCGGTGCAAGCAGCCTTTGCCGCTCCTTATCGGGGGCGGCGGCGAGAAGCGGACGCTTCGCATCGCCGCAAAGTACGCCAATGAGTGGAACGTCTGGGGCACGCCCGAAGTCCTCGCGCACAAGGGAGCGATCCTCAATCGCTATTGCGAGGAGATCGGCCGCGATCCGAAGTCGATCAAGCATTCAACCCAGGGGATGCTTGTCCTCACAGATGATGCCGAGGCCGTTGAGCGCATGAAGGCGTCGGGCCGGCCGGTCATCGGCGGCGACGGCCCGGGTGTCCGCGCCATCATCGAACAGTACGTTGAGGCCGGTGTCGACGAAGTCATCATCCCGGACTTCAACCTGGGCCGTACGGTCGATGAGAAGAAGGCCGTGATGGACCGCTTCGGTGCCGAGGTGATGAGCCACTTCAAGTAGCATTTGGCCATGCCCGTCTTCCTGCACGCCGCTCACCAGGTGCGCCAGACGTTCGATAGCCTGGCGCTCGTTTCCTGGTTGGCGATAGGGATTGGCGTCGGCGCGGTCGTACTCAGTTGGGGGCGCGTGGTCGTGTGGCTGAGGAGGCCTGAAAACTCGGCCGCTACGCTTCGGGCATGGGGTCAGGACGAAGGCGGTTTCTACTTCGAGATCAGCAACGGGGAAGGCGCGGAATGGATCGTGGAGCAGGCTGATGGGGCCACGCATTTGCTAACGCTGGAACCGGGCAGCAGTCTCCTCCGCGCGGCCGTGGAGGGCCCGGACCCGTCGCTCTGCGTTCCTCGACTGGCGTGCGTCTCCAACTTTAGGAGGAGGCGAAGAACCACCGGTTTGGACGGCTTCGGGCTTGCGACTGTGATCTAGGATTTCCGCGAGGAAGATCGCCGAATGCTGCCGCGCATCCAATACGCACAAACGTCGGACCAGGTGTCCATCGCCTTCTGGGCGATGGGCGATGGTGTCCCGATAGTCCTCATGTACCCCCCGGGGTTTAGCAACATCCAGTTCGAATGGGACATTCCCGAGTTTCGGGAGACGTACGAGAGCGTCGCCGAATGGGCAACGCTTATTCGCTTCGACCATCGAAATCATGGGCTTTCCGAGCGCGGCGTCGCCGATGTCAACATAGAAGCCTGCGAGCGCGACCTTATGGGCGTGCTTGATCGCCTCGACGTTCCTCGCGCGCACATCTTCGCAGGGACTGACAGCGGCAAGGTCGCCATCGACTTCGCGGCGAAGAACCCGGAGCGCGTGGCTTCGATCTCGCTCTTCCGGACGAACGCGGCCGTTGGAAGCTCCGCTGGCGGCCCCGGCTGGTCCTCGCTGGTGGGGCTGTTGAGCAAGGACTGGGACCTGTTTACGAACCTCCTCGCGACGTCGCTCAACGGTCTCGATGATGGAGCACAGACTTCCCGCGTCGCGCATTTCATTCGCGAGAGCGTAACGGCGGCCGAGTTCGAGGCCGCGAACATCGCCCTCGCATCGGCGGATGTGCAGCACATCCTGCCGGACCTAAAGACCCCCGTTCTGGTGCTCCACCGGATGGATACGCCCTTCTTTCAGATCGAAAAGGCGAGGCAACTCGTCGCCACCATTCCCGACGCCCGCCTCTCAGTTTTGAGTGGAAAGTCGCCGTTTGCGTGGGATAAGAGTGTGGTCGAATCGGTACGAAGCTTTGTCCTCGAGGTTTCGGCGGCCGAGAACCGGGCGCGGTTTGGCCTGCGCAGCGGCACCGCCTTCAGAACCATCTTGTTCACCGACATTGAGCGCCACGGCGACCTTTTGCGGCTGCTCGGAGACACCGAGGGCCGACGACTACTGCGGGAACACGAACGCATCACGCGCGAAGCGTTGCGCGCGCACGGCGGTAGCGAAGTGAAGTCGATGGGCGATGGGTTCCTTGCTTCGTTCGGTTCGGCACAGCGAGCGCTAGAGTGTTCCATCACGCTCCAGAAGGCCCTTCGCGAAGAACTTGGCGCCGAACTCGAGGGGCTCCCGAACGGCCTGCGTGTCCGCGTTGGCATCAATGCCGGCGAACCGATCGCCGAGGATGATGACCTCTTCGGCACGGCGGTTATCGCGGCGGCGCGTATCGCGGCGCTCGCCGAAGGGGGAGAGATCCTTGTGGCCAACGTCGTCCGGGAGCTTGTCGCCGGAAAAGGCTTCCTCTTCAACGATCGCGGCGAACAGCCGCTGCGCGGCCTCGAAGACCCGGTGCGCATCTGGCAGTTGCACTGGTAGCTCTTCACGGCTTCTTTCAGGCCCTACCCCTCCTTATCAAGCACCCTGCTACCGTCTCTTAAGGCATGAGACGAACGTTGTTCCTTGTGGTTGGCCTGGCGCTCGCGCTTGTTCGCGGGGTCCGGTGCTTCGGTACAACACTCGATGGCCGCTGCAGACGACACGATCAGTTGGCGCCAGTGCGGCCAGATCGAGTGCGCCACCTTTGTCGTTCCCCTCGACTACGCGAAGCCGAACGGCAAAACAATTCAGCTCTCCCTGATCCGCATCAAGGCCCGCAACCCCGACCAGCGCATCGGAGTCCTTATCGGCAATCCCGGTGGCCCTGGCGCCTCAGCGAATGACTTCACCCGGATCTGGCAGGCTTTGTTAGCAGGCGACATTAGGAATCGGTTCGACATCGTCTCGTTCGACCCGCGTGGTGTAGGCGAGAGCTCACCGATCGACTGCCACGACAACCTGCAAGCGCTCATCGCGGTCGACCCCGACCCCGACACGGATGCCGAGTGGCAGGAAGCCAAGGCTGAATCGAAAGAGTTCGCCGACAACTGTGAGTCGCGCTACGGCGATATCCTTCCCTACCTGGGCACGAAGAACGTCGCGCGGGACATGGATGCAATCCGTGCCGCCCTCGGCGAAGAGAAGATCAACTACCTCGGTTACTCGTACGGGACATCGATTGGCGGCGTCTACGCCGACATGTTCCCCAGCCACATCCGCAGCATGGTGCTCGATGGTGGCACAGACCTCTCCCTCAGCTTCGAAGACGTGAACCGGACCCAGATGATTGGTTTCGAGCGCGCGTTCGATGCCTACCTCGCGAACTGCAAGGCGACCTCGTGCGCGCTGGCGAAGAACGGCGAACCGCGCGCGGCGGTGCAAGCAATCATCGCCGCGGCCGAAGCGAAGCCGATTCCCGCGAAGAACGCCGATCGACCGGCCGGGCCTGGCGAGGTACAACTCGGCATCATCTCCGCGATGTACAACAAGCTGAGCTGGCCATCGTCTGACGCGGGCACTGACCGACGCACAGGGCGGCGATGGCACCGGTCTCGTCCGTCTTACAGACTCGTACCTCCAGCGCGAAAGCAACGGCGACTACCCGAATCTGATCGAGGCGAATTCGGCCGTGAACTACGCCGATCAGACCTGCCCGAAGGATCCGGAGACCTACCGCGACCTGGGCAAGAAATTCGCCAAGGACGCGCCGACGTTCGGTCCTTCGGCGGCGACGATCGGGCTCACCTGTGCCTATTGGTCGGCCACGCCCTGACCCGGTTACGACGCCGCAGGGCAAGGGAGCGCCCCCGATCGTCGTGATCGCGACGACTAACGACCCTGCTACCCCCTACGAGTGGGGCAAAGCGCTCAGCGAACAACTCGAATCCGGGATTCTCGTCACTCACCGCGGCGAAGGCCACACCATCTACGCGCAGGGCGACAAGTGCATCGACGATGTCGTGAATGCCTACCTGCTCAACCTGGCAGTCCCGGCGGAAGGCATCAGCTGTGGCAACGGCCCACCTCCGCCGGGTGAGGCAGCACAGGCCACCCCGTCAGCCGCGCCAAACGAGGGCCCCGGACCGCGTGTACCTTCGGCGACTGCGAAACCTCCAGCGCCGCCTTCAACCGGGGACGGACGGGATGACGGCTCGATGCGTGTGGCGGTCTGGGCGGTTGTGCTTGCGGCGATCGCGTTTGTACTGGTGGGTGGGATCGTGGTTCTCGGTAGCCGAGTCGGCCGCCGGAGATAGCCCGCTGAGGCTGACCGCGTAGACTCCGAACTCATCGAGCTTTGGCGGAGGTTTCTTTGGCCGAGAGTGACTCTCGTCCCGTAGCCGGTCGTATTTGGCGCCCGAAATCCATCTTCTACGGATGGTGGATCGTGTTCGCTGGCGGCGGTCTTCAGATGACGGTCGCGGCACTGATGGGCCAGGCGTACGGCGCTTACGTGGTGCTCCTGCGTGATGACTTCGGCTGGAGCAAGACGAGCCTCGCGGCGGCTTCCTCCCTCCGGGAGGCCGAAAGCGGTGTCCTCGGGCCGATGCACGGATTCATGATCGATCGGTTCGGGCCGCGGAAGGTGGCGACCGTCGGGGTGCTCGTGCTCGGCGTCGGGTTCATGCTCTTCAGCCAGATCAATTCGATCTGGACTTTCTACGGCGCGTTCCTGGTGATGTCGGTCGGGGCCAGCATGAGCGGCTTCCTAACGGCCACAACCGCCGTCGTGAACTGGTTCGAGCGCCGACGTGCCACGGCCATTAGCCTCACCTCCGCTGGATTCGGGCTGGGCGGAATGCTTGTCCCGCTAACCGCACTCTCGATGGAGCACTTCGGGTGGCGCCATACGGCGTTCGTCTCCGGACTCATCGTGTGGTCCATCGGGCTTCCGCTGACGCAGCTGTATCGCCACCGACCGCAGGAGATGGGACTCGAGCCGGACGGCGAGCCGCGCAAACCGCTCGCGTTGGACCCCGAAGGCAATGTCGTGAACCCGGCGGAGAACGACTTCACCGTTGGCGAGGCCATCCGAACACGGTCTTTCTGGCTGATCGCGCTGGGCCACACAAGCGCCCTCTTCGTCGTGTCTTCGATGGGCGTGCACCTTGTGTCGCACGTGCAGGAGAGCCAGGGGTACAGCCTCGGCCAGGCATCCACGATCGTGCTGATGCTCACGTTCGTGTTCATGGTCGGCAACATCAGCGGCGGCATCATGGGCGACCGTGTGAACAAGCGAATGCTGGTGGTTACCTGCATGGTCATGCACTGCGTCGGCCTGCTGCTGCTTTCGCACGCGGTGAACTTCTGGATGGTCGCGGCCTTCACGGTGATTCACGGGCTGGCGTGGGGTTGGCGCGGCCCACAGATGACCGCTATCCGCGCCGACTACTTCGGCAGGTCGGCTTTCGGGCGGATCATGGGCGCTTCGAACATGGTCATCATCCTCGGCACGATCAGCGGACCACTGATCGCCGGACTCCTGTACGACCGCACCGGTAACTACAGGGTCGGCTTCGATATCCTCGCCGGGATCGCACTGGCCGGCTCGGTGTTCTTCTTACTGGCACGGAAACCCGCGCCCCCGCCGCGCGTGCAGGCCCGCCTGGCAGCGACAGGACTGAGCGAGTCTTAGAGCGGGCTCGCGGCTTCGACGGCAACCAGCGTGAGCGGCTTCTCCACTACGAGCCGGAATCGGCCACGGGCCGTCTTCTCGATGCGAATCGCGGTCGAACGCTCTTCGAGCCGCTTCCGCAGGAGAATCAGGCGCGCCTCGAGGTTGTCCTTGATGTCGGGCAACTCGAGCGAGGAATCGAGCCGAATCTCCTTGTTGCTGAAGTCCGTCCGATTCTCTTCGACGTAGGAATTCAGCAGCTTCCAGAGGATGCCTCCGGCGACGCCCTTAATGAGGTACTCGTTGTCGATGAAGACCGTGCTGTCCTCGGAGAAGTACTTCACCTGAAGCGCATCGGCGGCTTCTGGTTGGGCCACGTTGAGTGTTGGCATGGACGCGGCGGGTTCGTTGCCGAGGGCGGCCATGGCCATTGCCACCTGGCTCGCAAGGATGCCGACCACGCACTCGTCGGCTGCCTGGAATGCCCCGGGCTCGTGGCTCTGCAGGCAGATCACGCCGACCAGTTTCCGGTGGGCCAGCATTGGCGCGATCAGCTGGCTCCGCATCGAGGCGATCGACGGGAGGGGGATGACCTGCTCCAAGGAGAGTTCCTTCGAAGGGCGGCGCTGGGCCTGCGAGTAGTGCAGGTCGCGCCCGAGGTTTGCAAGGCGCACCGTCTGGCGGCGTTCTGCTGCGAGCCCGATTAGCCCATCGCCGATACGAACCTCTGAGCCGGCACCCGAAGACGGGAAGCCCGTGCTCGCAACCGTGTAGAGGCGTTCGCCCGATTCGTCCGTCAGCATCACGAACGCGTGGGGATAGCTCAGCATCTCGGCGCAGGCAGCGAGTGCGATCGCGAAGACATCTTCGAGGTCGTCCGCTTCCGCGATCCGCTGGGAAACTGCCTCGACGCGCTCAATGGCGACATCCTTTCGGGCCGGTCCGTCGGGAAATTCGCAGGGCAGCATCTCGCAGCTCATCACGCGGCAGATGTCTACACCGCGGAGCTTGAAGACCTGTTCCATGCCTTCGTGCGCCGCCACTGCGTCCAGCTTCGTGCGCATCCGCTCGAACAGCGGCCCGGAGGTGTCGGTTCGTTCGTAGATCAGGTCGAGGAGGAATTGGCGCCCGGTTGGAGGTTCGAAGACCTGCACCTGTGCGAAGGGGTTGACCAGCGTGTTGGCCTCAGTCTTCTTGAAGAACTGACGACTGAGCGCGACATGGTTCTCATCGATGCGGTGGACGACCGAAAGGTAGGTGATGTTCGGAGTGCCGTCGTCGGCGACGGTGCAAATCGTCGAGGGGATGATCCCTTCGAAGCAGCTGGGGATGTCCTCCAGCGCGACCGTGAGCGAAGTCTGCGTCATAGCGGCAGCCCGGCGTTCGGGCCCGGAGTCTGGTCGAACGCAGCATCGACGGCGAAGTCGATGCGAATCACCTCTTCCATCCAGGCGTTCCGCATTGCTTCTGCCCGATCGCCGACGAGCACGGTGACGCTCGCGTAGCGCTCCCGGTGTCGCCTGACCCAATCGCGCTCTTCCGACGTGGGAGCGGAAGTTGCGATCCATCGGCCCTTGAGTTGCACGGACCGGTACGAAATAGGGTCGCCGAAGATGACCGCGATTTTCGGATTCTCGGCCAGGTTTGCCAGCGGCCGTATCGAGCGCTCGGCATCGAGAAACACGGTCACGGAGCCGTCGTCGTTAACCCGCGGGCCCCATGCACTGGTCGAAAAGGGGCGTCCCTTGAGGTCCGCGGTGCCCGCCTGGGCGGCGATCCCGGACTCCAGAAAATCTTTAAGCGCAGTGTCTATCCGAAACATCTCTAACTACCGAAACGCCAGGAACGGTTGCCGGAATGTGGGCCACTTCACGTACTAGGAAGTTTAGAGGATCCCCTTAGTGAACGCTTAGGAATGGGTAGTGAGGATTTAGGAACGGGCAACAGAATTCGGCGCGATGGTTGGAGCAACAAACAACACGGAGCAAGCAGTTGACTACCAACAACATCAATGCACTTCTCAAGTCCGCCTGTTCGGCAGACACCGTCGCCCTGCGCGAACGCCTCAAGGGCGAAGTCCTCGTCGAGGGAGCACCCGAATACGACGAGGCTCGCCAGATGCACAATCTTCTCCTCGACCGACGCCCGGCGATTGTTGCCCGCGTCCAGGATGCGGAGGACGTGTCCGAGTCGGTGCGGTTCGCGACTACTCGCGGCTACGAACTCTCGGTCCGAAGCGGTAACCACAGCATCGCCGGGCACGGGACGATGGACGGCTCGCTGGTGATCGACCTCGCAGGGCTCAACTCCGTCTCGATCGATGCGAAACGGCGGGTTGCCCGCGTCGGAGCGGGAGCGAATTCCGGTCAGCTGGCTGGTGCCGCCCACGCGTATGGCCTTGCTGTCTCGACCGGCGACACTGCATCCGTGGGCCTTGGCGGGCTCATCACCGGCGGCGGCATCGGCTGGATGGCGCGAAAGCACGGGCTCGCCATCGACAATGTGCTTTCGTTCGAAATCGTGATGGCCGATGGCGAAGTCCTTCGTGCGAATGCCAGGGAGAACGCCGACCTGTTCTGGGCGGTGCGCGGCGGCGGGGGCAACTTCGGCATCGTCACGGAGTTCGAGCTGAAGCTCTGGCCCGATGGCGCCGTTTACGGAGGGGCGCTTGCCCTCCCGGCGACGCCCGAGGTGCTCCGGGGGTACCTGGAGTTCGCCGCGAGCGCACCGAACGAACTGACGACTATCGGGACGGTGATGCATGCGCCGCCGGCGCCGTTCGTCCCGGCCGAGCGTGTCGGCGAACTCGTCCTGCTGATCAAGCTTGTCTACGCCGGTAACCCGAACCAGGGGGAGCGCGTCAGTAGCGCCGCTACGAAAGCTCGCGGAGCCCGTCGCCGAGACCCTCTCCGCGATGCCGTACCCGTGATGTTCAACTTCACCAACGAGGCATCCCGGCCGGCCTTCGGCGCGGTCAAGTCGTCGTTCGCTTACGACCTCTCCGATGCGTCCCTCCAGCACATCGTAGAGAGCGTTAGCAACGGGACATCGCCACTGAGCATGGTCCAGCTGCGACCGCTCGGCGGTGCCATCCGCCGCGTCTCGGCCGGGGCCACGGCTTACGCCCACCGCGACAAGAACCTCCTCGTGACGGCCATCAACTCGTGGCTCGATGGAAGCGCGGACGCTGCGCTTCACCAGGCCTGGTCGCGGCGGACGTGGGAGGGACTGGCCGGCGACCGAGCGGGAGCGTTTACGAGCTTCATCGGAGATGAGGGCCGGGTGCGCGAGGCTTATCCGAGTGACACGTTCGCCAAGCTCGCGCTTGTAAAGGCGAAACACGACCCGGACAACGTCTTTCACTACAACCAGAACATCAAACCGTTCGCAGAGTCAGGGGAGCAGGCTGCCTAGCTTCGGCGGGGGCAGGGAGTTCGATGGGGCGCGGCAAGGGAGCAGCCGCGCCCCATTTTGTTTGTTCTTGTGGCTACCACCGGTCAGTTCCCACCCGCTGCGATGTTCGGTGAGGCTACTCTGAACCTCTGACCCATATGCCGAACGGACCGTAACGGCTTTGGTCGATGTCGACCCATGCCTGGTAACAGCCTGGCGCGTCGAACACGAACTGTCCCGGGAGGTCGACCCAGGAGTCAACGCCTCCGCTACGGTCGCCGGGAATGGTCAACTTGGCATCAGTCTGAGCGCTATCGACCACTGCCCGAAGCTGCTGTTCCGGGTCGACGATTCTTGGATCGACACTTGAGATCGCATAGGTGGTGCGAAGTGCCTTGGCCCCGTCGAGACTTCGTCCTTGGACACGCAGCTTGTGCCCGACAAATTTCGGGTCAATCTGAAGCATTACTTTGACAAACGCCACGTCCGAATACTTTGGACCGGGGAACTTGAGCCCAACGGTGTCGATGTCTCCTGCCATCATCATCCGAACACCCCCGATTTCCCAACCTTCTTGCCGGGCGAATGGGAGCGCGCCCGTGGGGCATCGCGCGAGAATCGTCGTAGTCTCAAGATCGTCACCGCACCCACTGGACGCCATCGCGCACGCCGTCGCGACGATCGCTATGGCCATCCGCGAAACAGGCGGCGTCACACGACGCCGATGCGGCAGGCAGGCTAGGAGAGTTAGCAGACCTGTTGCCATGTCTTCAGACCTCCGCCGAACGCATTTCACCCCTATGAGGTACTCGCTGCAAGCGGAACGCTGCAATCGGTCGGCGCGCCGGGTACGCTACGGCGGTGATTGTCGTTCTCTTCGGCGCCAACGAACTCGCCATGCGCCGGCGCCTCCAGGAACTTAAGGACGAAGCCGACGGCGGCTCCGGGATGCTCGTCACGAATATGTCGACCGTCGACGGCCGCGACGCGAAAGTGAACGACGGGAGAATCTCTAGGGAGAGAGTGACGGATGAGAGTAATTGGGACTCACTCAGTCCGAAGACGCTGGAAGAAAACGGCGAGGCGCTGCAGGGGCTGCTCGGTCTGATTACGGCGCGCTACCGGTCGCTCGCGCCGGTTGTCGAGTTGGCGGCTGAAGGCCTGGCGGCGCCCGCTATCGCGGAACAACTCAAGCGCCCGAACAACTATCCGCTCCAGAAGGATGTGGCCGCCGCGAAACGCTACAGCCCGGCGACGCATCAAGCAGGCGTACCAGTTCCTGGTCGAAGCCGACCGCACGAACAAGCTCGGCGAAGTTGCCGAGGAGGTCTCGCTGGACTTGCTGGTCATGAAGCTCTGCTCGCTGGCGACGCCTGCAGCGGAGCGGCGGCGGTAGGGCTTAAAGCAGAGTCACCATGCCGGTGTCGCCGTCGACGCGGATGCGAGCGCCGTCGGCAATCTTTTCTGTCGCATCGACACAGCCGACCACGGCAGGGATGGCATATTCGCGAGCCACGATCGCGCAATGGCTCAGTGCCCCACCGGCGTCAGTGACGACCGCCGAGACGATGCCAAACAGCGGCGTCCATGGCGGCGAAGTCGTCTTCGTGACGAGGATGTCGCCTTCCTCAATCCGGTCGGAGTCCTTCAGCGACAGGATGATGCGGGCCGTACCGGTGACCGCGCCCGGAGAGCGCGGCCTGCCCGTGGACCTCGGTGCTTACGTCGCTCCGCTTATGCCCACCGAATACCCCGTCCAGCATGCCAGAGACTTCCGGCGGGGCCGGTGCACCCAATTCGAGAGGAGCCTCCATCGCCTGGTAGCGAATCAGGTCGGCCTTGCGCGCGACTACATCTGCTTTCCTCGAAGCACTGTTTCCGCGAACGCCATCGAGGATCTCGTTCATGTGCAGGTGGAAGATGTCGCGTTCAGCGTCGATGATTCCGCGTGCCACCAGTATTCGGCCCGCAGCGAGGAAGTTCTGCTGCGTCCAGTAGGTGGCCTGTTGGTCGATCCAGAAGTTGTGGGTCTCGTTCAACTCCGAGGCGCGCTGGGCGAAGCGTAGTTCGACTTCGAACGTATCCCGCACTTCCTGCGGCCGGTCCGCGAGTAAGCGGCGAGCCTCGTTGATCGTGTCTTCTCGTTCTGCCGCGAGCTTGTCGCGCATCGCCTGGTGGTCTCGCGCAGGTTGCGAAACGTAGGCGCGGATCACAGCCATGACAGGTGTGGGGTCTTCGAGCCATGAGGGTGTCGCCGAATCGAACTCGTTGTCGAAACGGCGCCCAAACTCTGCGAGGAAGGCATCCAGTTCCTTGCGGAAATTCGCGGCGTCTTCGTTCGCGGGGAGTGCAGCGAGAATGGCTTCGGGCGCGTTGCTGCTTGAACGACTCTGAAAGTTCGGACGATGCACGCACGCGGTCCGCGAGCTTTCGCAGCTCTTCGTCCGATTCCATGCTCTTGCTGGGCAGCCCCGCCACCATTCGCTGTGTCGTGGGCATGTCCCAACCCAACTCAGTGCCTGCGAAAGCCAGCAACCCTTCGATACCGAAGTCGAGACGCGCATGAACCTCCCAACATCGCTCGGCCCAAATCAGCGACTCCTCGATGTGCGCCACGAGCTGCTCGGGGGTCGCGTTCTCGCGGTCGAAGGCGGCCCAGCGGGCGTGGTAACCCTGAATTTCCGGCAACCAGATCTCGTCCCACGCTCTGTGGTTGTCCAACCTCTCGGGTTGCGGCTCACGCCCCAGCGGAGGGAGTCCATCGGGCCGAGCAGGCCCGACGCCCATGTAGAGGTAGCCGTTGATGACCTGGAAATCCGACGTGAACGGGACTTGCGCCGCCCTCATGCCGCGCTCGAACCCGTTTTGGACTATTCCAACCGAGTCGGTCGCAAAGGTAGTCATGGCGTCCGGGCCGTGCCACCGGTCGCGCCGCCAGAACATCTGCGCATCTTCGGGTTTGGCGAACGTGAAGGTTGACTCTCCGGGCATGGGTGCCTTCCAGGTGGGTTATCTATTGGCGAGCGTCATTCGCCGCGCTTGAGGTTTGCGATGGTACTTGCCCGGGACGCAGTTGTCTCTGCAGTTCTCGTTGAGGGGCTGGCTTCGAGGATGTTTGAGGGACTTGTCACGGCATTGCAAGGCGCTGCGCATTGGTGCTAACGCGAAATATGCAGCCCTCGAAATAACCTAATACCAAACCCCGAGCGAAAGGAACAAAAGAACATGTGTATTTCATGCGGATGTGGGAAGTACAACGAGTCCCACGGAGACGAACGGAACATCACGGTCGACACGCTTCAGCGGGCCGCCGACGCCTCGAACTTGACGCTCAAGCAGGTCATCGGAACGATGGCCAATGGATGCGCCGACATGAGAAACGGCAACATCCCAAGTCATCCCATGGCCGGGCAGGCAGTCGAAGAGCGCCTGGCGTCGAGCTAGCCGCTCACAACTCCACCACCTCATCAGCGAACCGTTCGATGAAGCGGCGGTCGTGGCTGACCGCGAGGATGGCGCCGTCGTAGCCTTCGAGCGCGTCTTCGAAGGCTTCGCGGCTCTCGAGGTCGAGGTGGTTTGTGGGCTCATCGAGGATGAGCAGGTTGGCGCCGCCACGCACGATCAGGGCGAGGCTGAGCCGGCGGCGCTCGCCGTAGCTGAGCTTCGCGACCGGCGTGGCGACCTGGGCGTGCCCGAGCAGGAAGCGATGAAGGAAGTTCGCCGCATCGGCTTCGGTCATCGGCGCTGCCCGGCGGAGCAGCTGCACGGGCGTTAGCGACTGGTCGTCCGCCACTACTGCCGGGTCATCTTGCTGCGAGAGGTAGCCAACCTGCGCGGAGGGGCTCAGAGAGACTTCGCCTTCGGCCACAGGGTGTTCGCCAAGGATCGCGCGCAGGAGGGTTGTCTTTCCGCGTCCGTTCGGGCCGCTGATGACCACGCACTCGCCTTTGTTCACGTTGAAGTCGAGCCCTTCGAAGAGCCGCCGCCCGCCGATCTCCAAAGCGGCCGCGGTCACCGAAACGAGCCTGCTGGCGCCGCCGTTCGATGAACCGAATTCGAGCCCGCCGTAGAAGGCGCGGGGTTTCTGGCCCGGCTTGTCGATGTGGTCCGCCGACTCGAGTTCCCGTTCCAGTCGGGCTTTGAGCGTGACGGCGCGGCGGGCAATCTTGAGCGCCTTCTTGCGCTTCGAAAAATCGATCGTCCGGTTCTCGATGCCCTTCGCGCGGTTTTCGATCTTGTGGATGGCCTGCTTGAGTTGCGCCTCTTCGCGTTGCTGGCGCTCGTAGGCCGTCTGCTGTTCTTCGAGGCGGCGGGCCTTCTCGGCGATGACGTCGCTGTAGTTGCCGGCGAAGACCTCAGCGCCGTGGCCGCCTGTCCGGAGTTCGAGAATCTGTCGGGCGCACGAATCCAGGAAGGCGCGGTCGTGCGATACGGCGACGACCGCACCGCGGAATGTGCGGAGAGCGTTCTCGAGCCATGCGAGCCCCGCGACATCGAGGTTGTTGGTCGGTTCGTCGAGGAGCATGAGGTCTGGGGCACGCGCCACCAGGTCGAGCAGTCCGAGGCGAGTCAGTTCGCCGCCGGAGAGCCGGCCGAGGTTCGCATCAGGGCCGATATGTTCGACACCGAGCGCGGCTCGGGCGGCGCCAAGGTCGAACTCGGCCGAGTTCGAAAGCCGCGCCAGCAGGGCGTCGTATTCATCGCCCAGGTGTTCGGCGCGCTGAGGATCGGCCTCGACCGCCATGGCTTCGGCGAGGCGCTGGAGTTCGCGGGCAGCATCTTCCGAAGCGAAGGCGCCGGGGAAGGCGCTCGCCGCCGTTTCGGATTCGCGACCGGCGAATCCCTGCGCGAGGTAGCCGATTGTTGCGCCCGGTGCCAACGTCACGCGACCGGCGTCAGGCCGGTCGAACCCGGCGAGGATGCGCAGTAGCGTCGTCTTGCCGGCGCCGTTTGGGCCGACCACGCCGATGCAGTTCGCCGCGCTCAAGGTTGAAGGAAACGTCACTCAGGACGGGCGGCCGCCAAGTTCGCGACCAATTTTGGATACGGATAACATGCCGGGTTCTCCACGGGACATGCTCCCGCTCGGAACGGATCGATGGGGGACGAGAACGCAGTCGGTGGGGGAGCGGGAGGGTTGGGACACACCGGGACACGGCAGGGGCTCAGGGCTGACCTGGTTCGTGTTTGCGCTTCGCCGGTGTTATCGCGTCAACGGAGACCTCTCGCGGTGATGTTGCCTAGCTTAGGTCAGTCGAGGGCGGTTTGTGAATCATCCTTTTCGGTGGCCGTGCCCGCCGAAACGGCCCACGCAAACAGGAGAAAGATCGGGCGTTCCGAGAATCCCAAGGCCGAGGGTTAAGAACGCAACACTGCCTGTGTATGTACATGGCTCCGTGCCCACCGGGGCGTCCGGAGCCGAATCGCCGTACCGAAGCCACGTCAGGTATGTCAGGAGCGGCGGCGCGAAAGGCAATCGCCAATGCCCAGGCAGATGAGCGCCCAGCCAATTCGCCGGGCATGCCGAAGGGAATTGGCACCCCAAAGCCCAATCAGAATCCCGATTGGAACCGTGATCACCAGCCAGATAGTGAATGCGCTGACCACGGATCGCATGATAGATCCAGCCCACGCGTCGCATCGGCTAGACTCGATCTGCGCCACGGCTTTTTCGCACGTGAATCAGCTCCAGGTTTTGCCCCATGAAACTCGGTCTCCACGTATCCAACTTCACTTACGGCGTGCCCGTCGAAAAGCTCGGCGCGACGATCGCTGAGATTGCCACTGGCGCGGATGCCGCCGGGTTCGAACGGCTTTCGGTGATGGACCACTACTTCCAGATTCCCAACGTCGGGCCTGTCGAGAACGAGATGTTCGAGGCATACGGACTGCTCGGCTTCATCGCGGCCAAGACGACGCGCCTGAAGCTGGGTGTCCTCGCGACGGGCATCACCTACCGGCACCCGGGGTTCCTGGCGAAGCAGATCACCGGGCTCGATGTGCTCTCCGGTGGGCGGGCGTGGCTCGGGATTGGCGCCGCCTGGTTCGAACGCGAGCACCATGGACTCGGTATTCCGTTCCCGCCGCTCAAGACGCGGTTCGAGATGCTCGAGGAGACCATCCAGATCTGCCACCAGATGTGGAGCGACAACGACGGCCCGTTCGATGGCAAGCACTTCCACCTTGCGGAGACGCTCTGCTCGCCGAAGCCGGTGCAGAAGCCTCGGCCGCCGATCCTCGTCGCTGGGAGCGGCGAACGGAAGACGCTGCGACTGGTCGCCCGCTACGGCGATGCCTGCAACGTCCGCGGGACCGATGTCGAGAGCACAGAGCGCCTGATGGGCATTCTCGACGAACACTGCGAAAAGGAAGGCCGCGACCCGGCTTCGATCGAGCGCACGATCGTGACTCGGTTCGATCCCGGTCCAAACGGCGAACGAGCCGAACAGGAAGTCGAGCGGCTCGCAGGTTTCGCGGCAATTGGTGTGAAAGCGGCGCTCGGTTCGCTTGTAAATGTGCACGACCCTCGAGTCATGGAGACCATGGCGACGAAGGTCATCCCGGCGTTGGAGAAGGTGTAGCGATGATCACGGGATTGAATGGCGTCTCGATTTGGGGCGAAGACAAGGACCGCCTCGTCAGCTTTTACCGGGATCTGCTCCAACTGCCGGTCATGGGGGACTTCGAAGGATTCGCGGTTTTCGGATCGCCCGCCGGAACCATTCTCGTGGGCGCCCATAGCGAAGTACGCGGCCAGAACGCCGACCGTGCGCGCCATATGGTTGGGCTCCGAAGCGACAACATTGAGGCCGATTTCACGCGACTCCGCGATGCCGGTGTCGAGGTAATCGAACCACCGAGCCTTCAGGGACCGAACCTGATGGTTGCCACGCTGGCTGATCCGGACGGCAACATCTTCCAGTTGCTTCAGCCGACGACCTAGACTTCGGGCTGCGTGGGAAGGCCGCCAAGTCCAGGGGGCTAGTCTTTCAAGACTTCGACCGGAGCACCCGGCCGGACCGTGCCACCGGTCACCACCCTGGCGTACATGCGGCTCCAGCCGGGATGCAGGTTCTGGTGAATCCGGTTCGAGTCTTTGTCCTTGAACGACCCGCGAATGGTGGTGCAGGGAGTTGTTTGTCGGGTGATTTCGAGCACGACCTCATCGCCGAGCCGAAGGCGCGTCTCTGGTACCACGAGATCCCAATCGATGCCACGGATGGTGATGTTCTCTCCTGTGGACCCGGGTGAGATCGGGTGGCCTTCCGCAACTAGCGCGTCGATCCGATCCGCCGAATACAGGCAGACGGCTCGCTCCGGTCCACCATGGATATCCGGGTTGGCGACGGCATCGCCCTCGATGCCCAGCTCGCCGATGACGGCTTCGAGCATTGGCAGCTTCGGGACGCCACCCTTGGATGAGCTGATTTGGACGATGGTTCCGTTGGTCATGTGATCGAGCCTAGCCGGTTCGGTGGCTTGCGTGCTACGCGGGGCGTGGCGCGGGGGCCTTCGGCAATGAGGTCCTCGATTCGTCTACAGCGGCAACGAGTTCCCGGAGCGCGTCCACCTCGGATTCGAGCGCGGCCTTTCCTGCACGCGTAATTTTCAGCCAGGTTCGAGGTTTTCGGCCTTCAAAGACCTTTTCCACCGAGACAAGTCCAGCCTCTTCGAGGACCTGGATGTGCCGGCCAAGATTGCCATCGGTGACGCCGAGAGAATCCTTGAGAAAGCGGAAGTCCGCTCGCTGAGCGCCGCTAAGAATGGCGAGTATCCCGAGGCGAATGCGCTGGTGGACGTCGTCACTTATTCGTGATGCTGGATGTGTCATTTGGCCTCCTGAAGCCGCCGCTTTTGGAAGAACCCGGCCCCGGTCATGAGCAAACCGAAGCCGAGGAGTTCAGTAGAGATAGCCGTATCGCCGCTGAGCAGGGTGATGCACAGGACGGACACCAGGACGAGGGCTCCAGTGAGCGCGACCATCAGGGTGCTCTGCGCCCAGAGGGCGAGGACGGTGAATCCGAAGATGTGTGCCAGCGACGGTCCGAGGAGGTTCAATGTTCGGCTGCCGGCCTCGCGGCCCTCACTTGAACAGACCATTGCCACGAAGGCAGCAATCGCAATGACGGCGATCCACGGCCAGATCGCCGTCTGCGCTCCGGCACGGCTGTCCGAGCGCCGGTAGTGAAGGGCGCTAAGGATTCCACCGGTGACCAAAGCCGGAAACATGAATGAGCCCAGATGGTCGCGGCTTATCAGGAGCGTGACGGGCGAACCCACGAGGTCGACAAGTCCGAAGGCGATGAGCGGGAACCAGACAGCGCGGCGGTGTGAGCGCGGCAGGGCGTGGAGCGAGGAGATCTCCTCGAGGAGAAGAGTCGGATTCCGGGTTTCAGAAAACTCTTCCACGCAGAGTACTTTACAACTGAGTGTCAATGGACCTAGTCTGCCGCCAGAAACTCTGCATTACAGAGTACTTTGGAGGAGTTCAATGTCAATAAGCTCACGGCAGGCAGGTGGAGCGATCATCCTGGGAATCCTTGGAGCGATTGTCTGGCGAATCGTGATCGCGCCAGCGGTGCTAGGCGACTTCGTCCCCGCAGATTTGCCGCATCGAGACCGGGCGTTCCTGTCCATCGGTAACGTATTCGTCGGCCTTTTGTTCGCGGTTGCCCTGGCGGCGTTGTCCGGGGTGACGCGGGAGAGGTCCGCGCGGCTATCTCTGGTGTCGCTGTGGAGCGCCGCTGTTGCGGCCGGCTGTGGGGTGGTTGGTACGGCGGTTCTAGTTTTCAGCCACGCGGGAGTGCCGATTCTGTACGGGTACGCGCTGTTCGAAGGAATCGCATGGCTGTGCGGGGGGCTTGCCATCTGGCGGACCTGCGGTGGTGGTGTCGGCCTGACCGGACTGATCACGGGGCTGTTGTACGGCGCGGCCGCTGTTGCCATCTTCGCGGGCGCGTACCTGATTTTCGTCATGACCGTGGCCGCATTGCCCCTGGCCATCGCCCTGATTTGGAAGCCAATCGGTCGGACATTCGGCGCGGAATCCGGGCGGGCGCTGACCACGTAGGATCATTCACGCCTGGCGGGGCGCGTCCATTTCCTGAAGCAGGTTGGCGGTGGCGAAGGTCACCGCTTCCACGGCGGCGGCAAACGCCTCTTCGTTCTTCTTCGCCGGGACTCGATAACCGCTTACTTTGCGTACGAACTGAAGGGCTGCCGCCTGGACTTCTTCGGGCGTCGCAGGGACCTCATTGTTCCTGAGTTTCTTGATGCTTCGGCACATCCTCATATTTTGGATTTCCGACTCGGGATTGTCGATTGTGGGTCGCTTCGGGGCGGCGGTTGCTCTGGTACACTCGCGGCGCATTTGTAGGCTATCGAGGCACGAGGTGATCGCAGTGTCGAACGTTCCAGTAACCGCCGCCCTCAACGAATTCTGTCGGGGAATCCGCTACGACGACCTCCCGGGTGACGCAGCGAGCGTCGCGAAGCAGTGCTTGCTCGACTGGCTCGGGGTAACCCTCGCCGGGAGTTCCGAACCGCTCACCGTCATGCTCAGGGAAGAAGCCCTGGCCGACGGCGGAAACGCTCAGTCCACACTGGTTGGATCGGGCCAGCGGGTGACTGCGAAGCAAGCCGCGCTGGTCAACGGCGCAGCCTCGCACGCCCTCGACTATGACGACGTTCATCTAGCGATGAGCGGGCATCCATCTGTGCCCATTTGGCCGGCGCTGCTCGCCCTCGCGGAACTCCGGGGCGGGACAGGCCGGGACGTGCTTGCCGCATTCGCTGCCGGCTACGAGATGGAGTGCCGGATCGGCATGCTTGTGATGCCTGCGCACTACAGCATCGGGTTCCATTCCACCGGAACGCTTGGAACCTTCGGAGCCGCCGCTGCCTGCGCGCATCTGCTCGGCTTCGATGCCGAGCAGTGGGGCCGGACGATGGGAATTGCGGGCGCCCAGGCCGCCGGCCTGAAGTCGATGTTTGGCACCATGTGCAAGCCATTGCACGCCGGCAAAGCCGCTCAAAATGGACTCTTCGCGGCACTGATGGCGGAGCGAGGCTTCACCAGCAACCCCGAGGTTCTCGAAACCGCACAGGGGTTCGCCGCTACACAGACCACAAGCCCAAACCCTGAACGCGCCCTCTCGGGCCTCGGGGAGAGCTACGCAGTCCGCGACACGTTGTTCAAGTATTACGCGGCCTGCTATGGCACCCACGAGACCATCGAAGGCGTGAAGCGCATCGCCGAAGGCAACGGCATCCAGCCGGGATCTGTTTCGGAGATAGAACTGGTTGTGCCGAAGGGCCACCTCGCGATGTGCAACATCCAGCAACCGACCACCGCCCTCGAAGGCAAATTCAGCCTTCGCTTCACGGCGGCTCTAGCGCTGGTCGATGGCCGCGCGGGTGAGGAAGCCTTCAGCGTGGAGAGTGTCCACGACCCGCGCTTGACCACGATCCGTGACCGTGTCTCGGTCGTTCCACAGGAAGGCGATTGGGAACGCGGTACGCGCGTGTCAATCAAGACCACTGACGGGCGCCAGTTCAGCGAGCAGGTGAACCTCAACATTCCCACCAATGATGTTGAGCGGCAGTGGGGCCGGCTCGAACTGAAATTCCGTGGCCTGGCATCGCCCGTTGTAGGTGCTGCGAAAGCAGATTCCATCGTGGCGGCTGTCTCCGGGTTCGAGACCGACGCTTCGGTGGAACGTCTCATGGGCCTCACCGCCAACGTCCCCGCAGGTGTCGCATGACGGACGCCGTTAAGTGGCGCAAAGGCAACCACTTCGAGGAGTTCACGGTCGGGCAGGAGTTCGTCCACCACTGGGGCCGAACCATCAACGAGGGTGATAACAGCCTCTTTTCGTCGCTCACGCTGAGTTACAACGCGAACTACTTCAACGCTGAATTCGCGAAGGCCCACGGCCATCCGGGAGTCCAGGTCAACCCGATGCTGGTGTTCACGACAGTCTTCGGCCTCTCAGTGGAAGACCTTTCGGAGGCAGGAGGCCTGTTCCTCGGCGTCGACAACCTGACCTATGGCGCCCCGGTCTACCCGGGGGACACGGTTACGGCTCGCAGTACCGTCACCGACATGCGCGAATCCGACAGCCGGCCTGAATCCGGGATCGTGACCTGGCATACGCGCGGACACAACCAGCGCGGCGAACAGGTCATCGAATTTCATCGAACCAACTTTGTAGCCAAGGGGAGGCCCCGCCAGTGACGTACATGACTGAAGAGCGCCGAATGATCCAGGCCAGTGCGCGCGAATTCTCGATGAAGGAAGTCCTGCCAGTCGCCAACAAGCTCGACCCGGTGAAGGGCGAGATTCCGATGTCGCTCCGCGACCAGATGGGCGAACTGGGGTACTTCGGCATCCGTATCCCCGAGGAGTACGGCGGTCTCGGCCTCGGCGTCTTCGAGTACGTCCTCGTCACCGAAGAACTGGCCCGCGGCTGGATGAGTGTTGCCAGCATCATCGCTCGCGGCAATGGCTTCTTCGGCACCTCGGCCTTCACGGAAGAGCAGCGGAAGACCTATCTCACGCGGATGGCGAAGGGCGAATTCCTGGGCGCCGCGGCGCTGTCCGAGCCCGATGCAGGCTCGGACCTGGGTTCGATCAGTTGTAAGGCAGAACCGACGGACGACCCCGGCGTGTTCACGCTGCACGGGACGAAGATGTGGTGCACGTTTGCCGACGGCGCCGACTACATCAGCGTCCTCGCCCGCACCGAGCCGATCACGGACATCAAGCATCGCCACCGCGGTACGTCGACATTCTTCATCGAAAAGCCGCGAGGCCAGCTTCCCGAAGGCTGCACCGGGACGCCGGTGAACAAGATCGGCTACCACGGCTGGCGAACCTGGGAACTGCACTTCGACGGCACGAAAGCACTGCAGCTTCGCGGCGAAGGCCGCGGCTTCCATGCGACCGTGTCTGGGCTCGAGGCTGCCCGCGCCCATACCGCCGCGCGGGCCGTTGGCCTCGCTCGGGGCGCAATGGAGGATTCCATCCAGTACGCGAAGAATCGCGTGCAGTTCGGCCGTCCGATCGGCGACTTCCAGGCGATTCGCTTCAAGATCGCGACGATGGCCGCCGAAATCGAGGCGGCGCGGCAGTTGACGTACTTCGTCGCTGACGAATTGGACAGCCGCCGACGCTGCGACAAGGAAGCCGGAATGGCCAAGTGGTTCGCCAGCGAGATGGCTGAACGCGTGACCAGTGAGGCTCTCCAGATCCATGGCGGCTATGGCTACACCACCGACCTGCCGATCGAGCGCTACTGGCGCGATGCCCGCCTTACCAAGATCTTCGAGGGCACTTCGGAGATTCAGCTGCGGATTATCTCGGACCGGCTGCTGAATGACTGACCTCTGGACAATTCTGGTCTGACCAGACCAAAATAGAGCGATGAAGACAGTAGGCGTGTACGAAGCCAAGACTCATCTTGCGAGCCTGCTAAACGAGGTCGAACGCGGTGAGTGCATCACGATCACTCGCCACGGAAAGGCAATCGCTCGCCTCGGGCCGATCGCGGGCGAAACCCATAGCCGATCTGCTGCGATCGAAGACCTTCGCGAGTTCGGGCGCCAGCATCGAGGCGCTTTGGCGGGCTTGAATATTCGTGAGTTGATCGACGAGGGTCGACGCTAGTAGTGCCGATCGTCATCGATGCTTCGATTGCGCTCTCCTGGTGCTTTCCGGATGAAGATAACGTCTACGCGAACCGTGTTCTGGACGCATTGGTCTCGGAGAACGCGATAGTTCCTGCGATTTGGGGGTCGGAGGTGACGAACGTTCTCCTCGGAAGCGAACGTAGCCGCCGAATCGATGAGTCCGATGTGGCCAAGGCGATCGATGTCCTAACAGGCCTTCGCGTCCGAGAACAATCTATCTCGTTGGAGGAGACGTTCAGCGCTGTGGCGTTGATTGCCCGCAGGACCGGGCTGACTTCTTACGACGCTTCATACCTGCATCTCGCGATGCGAGAGAACGCGACTCTTGCGACCCTCGACCGTCGGCTACGTGACGCGGCCGAAGCGGTCGGCTGCGCAGTCTTCGAGTAGCTCCGGGTGCCATCCCCCCGATCCTTGCTAGAATCGCTGCGCACTGCGGAGGTGCCTCATGCCCGGACCGCTTTCCAGCCTCACTGGCACCGACAACTACTTCGAAGACTTCGTCGTCGGGGCGAAGTACGAGCACGCGCGCGGGAAGACCGTCACCGAGATGGACGGCGTGCTTATCACCAACATGGTCATGAACACGGCGCAGGGACATTTCAACGAAGACCAGATGGCGAAAGGCCCAATGGGCCAGCGCATCGTCTTCGGTGGTGTCACGGCTGCGATGGTCGTCGGGCTTGCGATGCAGGACACGGGCGAGCAGGCGCTGGCCGAACTGGCCATGACTGGCATCCGCTTCCGTGTGCCGGTGCACCATGGCGACACGCTGTACGCGTTCAGCGAAGTGCTGGAAACGCGCGCGAGCGACCGTGAGGACGCCGGGATCGTTCGGTTCGCGCACCGCGGCGTGAACCAGAACGGACAGACGGTCTTCGACGGCGAACGGACGGTCCTCATCAAGCGCCGCTCACATTGGGGTGAGCGGTGAGCGACCGGCCCGACTACCGGACTGCCCATGAGCGCGCCGCGCCGATGGCGGCCGGGCCGACTGGTCCGCTGAGCGGCATCCGGATTATCGACTTCACGCGGGCGTTGGCCGGACCGTTCTGCACCATGCTGCTGGCGGACCTCGGCGCGGACGTCATTAAAGTCGAGCCGCCGGAAGGCGACTTTTCTCGCTTCTCCGAGCCCTATCCCGAAGGTGACACCGAGAAGGCATTCGGCGGCTATTTCGCGAGCATCAATCGCAACAAGCGCGGTGTCATGGTCGACCTCAAGGACCCGGTGGAACACGAACGCATCCTCGCGCTCGTCGATGAGGCCGACGCGGTCGTTGAGAACTTCCGTGTTGGGGTGATGGAGAAGTTAGGCCTCGGCTACGAAAAATTGCATGAACGAAATCCGCGACTGGTCTACGCGGCAATTCGCGGGTTCGGCGACCCACGCACTGGTGTCAGCCCGTATGCGGAGTGGCCCTCCTACGACGTCGTGGCGCAGGCGATGGGCGGAATCGTGAGCATGACCGGCACGGAAGACGGGCAGGTTCTCAAGGTCGGCGCCAGTGTCGGTGACCTTTATCCGGGGACTGTTGCTGCTCTTGGAATCGTCAGCGCGCTGCTCCACGCGCGCACGACGGGCGAAGGCCAGTTCCTGGATGTCTCGATGGTCGATGCGGTGACTGCGCTCTGCGAGGCAGCCGTGTACCGCTACACCTATGCGGGGACCGTCACCAGGCCGCTCGGCAACAGCCACCCGCAACTCACGCCCTTCGATGTCTACCAGACCGCGGACGGCAACTGCGCCATCGCAGCGCCCACGCAAAACCACTGGGCGCTGCTTTGCGCGCATATGGACCGCGCGGACCTCATCCACGACCCCCGGACTATCAGCAACAAGGATCGAGTCGACAACGCAGCGTTCGTGAAAGAGACCGTTTCGACCTGGACGAAAGCGCGGACAACTTCCGAAATCCTCGACATTCTCGGCGGGGCTGTACCCGTGGGGCCGGTGAACGACGCCGAGGACCTGTTCAACGACCCTCACCTTCACGCCCGCAAGATGCTGGTTGCGGTTGACCATCCGGGTAGTCCGCGGCCCGTCGTATTGCCCAACAGCCCAATCCACTTCACGGCCACACCCTCAGGGATCTACCGCCGGCCTCCAAAGCTCGGCGAACACAACGATGAAGTCTTCGCCGAAATCGAAGACGAGGAGAACGCATGACTCGACCAACCCGCCTTCGCCGCTCCGAACTTTCTACGCCCGGCTCGAACCCGAAAATGATCGAGCGCGCGGCCGCCGGAGATGCGGACCTCGTCTTTCTCGACCTCGAAGATGCCGTCTCCCCGAACGAGAAGGTGCCCTCGCGGAAGTTCATCATCGAGGGGCTAAACAACCTCGACTGGGGCAAGAAGACCCGGGCTGTGCGCATCAACGGCACTCACACGCACTGGTGCTACGAGGACCTGGTGGAGGTTGTCACGGGCGCGGGCAAGAACCTCGATGTCATCATCGTCCCCAAGCCGAAGTCGCCGCGAGACGTGTGGTTCGTCGATACCTTGCTGACGCAACTCGAGAACCAGTTGGGCCTGGAAGAAGGCAGAATCGGCCTCGAACTGCTGATCGAAGAGACCGAAGCCCTCGCCCGGGTTGAGGAGATCGCGGCCTGTTCCTCCAGGCTTGAGGCGCTCATCCTCGGCTTCGGCGATTTCTCCGCCAGCCAGGGGATGCGCCTCAGCCTCCATGGAAAGGGCGAAGGGAAATACCCGGGCGACCCGTGGAGCTATCACCGTAACCGCATGATCGTCGCGGCAAAGGCGAACGGACTCGACGCCATCGATGGTCCGTTCGCCGATTTCCGCGACGACGAAGGCTACCGTCGTGAGGCCACGTGGGCCTCAGCCCTCGGCGCCGTCGGTAAGTGGGCGATCCACCCGGCGCAGGTGCCGATTGCGAACGACGTGTATTCGCCGACTGACTCCGAGATCGCACGTGCGCAGAAGGTCATCGCCCAGGTTCGAGAGGCCGAAGAGGCCGGAACCGGTGCTGCCAATGCCGGAGGCGTGATGATCGACGCGGCGACGGCACGGCTTTATGAAGTAACACTGGAGCGTGCACGGCAGACGGGGAAAATCTAGGCATTCGGCCGCGTTCATGAGCGCGGCCGGCTGGATGTTAACTGTTCATGGAGGCGGGAATGAGTATCACGTGGGCTGAACGGCCGGTCCTGGTGACCGGGGGTGCCTCGTTCATTGGCTCTCACCTGGTCGATGCGCTCATTGCGCGGGGAGCTTCGGTGCGCGTCGCGGACGATCTCAGCAGCGGCACGGTCGATAACCTTCGCGTCCACCTGGATGCGGGGCGGATTGACTTTCGCGAGGGCGACCTCCGTGACGCGACGTTTGCCGCGGAATCCACGAAGGGCATCCGCACCGTTTTCCATCTCGCCGCTGATCATGGCGGGCGCGGATACGTCGACCTCAATCAGTCGGCGTGCGCAACGAATCTTGTCCTGGACGGTGTGGTGTTGGCGGCAAGCGTTGCCGCCGGCGTGGAAAACGTCGTTTACGCCTCGTCCGGGTGTGTCTACCCGAACTTTCGGCAGATGGATCCTTCTGAGGAGGTCTTCCTCACCGAAGACACGGCAGGGCCGCCGTATGACGCAGACAACCTCTACGGGTGGGCGAAACTCATGGGCGAAATGACGCTCTCCGCCCTCTGTCGCGAGGGGAAGATCAAAGGCGCATCCTGCCGGTACTTCACCGTGTATGGCGAACGCGGACGCGAGAACCACGCTGTCATAGCCATGATCGCTCGCGCCTTCATCGGCCAGGACCCGTTCTACGTTTGGGGCACCGGGGAACAGGTTCGTAACTGGACCTACGTGCGCGATGTCGCCGAAGGGACAATCCGCGTGGCCGAGGCGATCGACGATGGTTCGGCGGTCAATATCGGGACGATGGAGCGGATCCGCGTGATCGATGCCGTTCGCGAGGTGCTCAACTACAAGAGCCTCAATCCGCGCATCGAATTCCAGCCGGCAATGCCCACCGGACCACTCAACCGCGTCGCCAGCAACGAGCTTTCGGAACGCATTCTCGGGTGGCGGCCCGAGGTTCGGTTCAAGGACGGCCTCCATCGCACGATCGATTGGTATTTCGCGACCAAGGATCGGGATGAAGTGGCGCGTTCATTGGATGAATGGCTGACCACGCGTTGAGCCCCGGTGTTCGACAGTCTCCGTATCCGGATTGGCCCTCGAATGGCGTCATCCGGCCGTTGCTGAGCACGCGAGTCGAGCGGAAGGCCAAGGCACTCCTCAGCAGGGCGCGACCTGTAGCAGTCCTGCGAGAGCCAACTGGAGCGTTCGATCTTGCCCCCGTCTACCGGCTGGCTGCTTCGCCCAATCCGCCGACCAAAGCTACCGTGCTGGACCGCGCCTTTCGGGCCGCCGTCGAACCGTCGCAGGCGATCGATGCGACGCTCGCCGCACTGGCCCTCGCCCTCGCGTCGGGCAATCGTTCCCGCTCCGAAGGACTCCTGGCGTTCCTCGAACTTTGTTACCGCCCCGCGGATCTCAACGCGGGTGCATCGACGGATGGGTGCGCACCTGCAGGAGACCGCCGCCGCCTCGGACTCGGTGCTCGGGCGTTTGCCGTACGAGGCTGGTTGGCCGGAGTTCGCGGTGGGAGCTCAGCAACACATACTGTCGATGGCGCCACTTTGAGCCGCGCCCAGAGCGAAGTGCTCTGCCGCAACTTTGGGTCTGCGCCGCGTCGTCGTGCGCACTGAGTGGCGGCTTTGGAAACCAATTTTCCAGTACGCCGCCGCCCTTGCCTACGCCCGTCGCGTCGGGGCTCCCCTTCGTTTCGATCTTGCCAACTACGAAAGCGGGGCGAACGACCGCGAGTTTCTACTCGGCCGTCTTCGTGTTCCCGTACGGCGTGCGAACTCGTTCGAAGTGCTCAGGGCTCGGATCCGACCACATCGCGAAACACGCGGAGCGTTCGATGACTTCATGTTCGGCGACTATGGGCCCGCGTGGATTTGTGGCTTTTGGGAAGATCCAGCCTACTTCGCGGATATCGTCCCCACGGTGCGCCGCCGGTTCCGCCCGCGGGACGACTCAATTGCCGAGGCTGTCGAGTCTCTTGTTCAGCGCGCTCGCCAACACGATGGGCCTGTGATTGGCGTGCACCTTCGACGTGGCGACCGCGGGCCTGGCGGCAACGCGTTCTCGCCGTTTTCAACCCTCCCGGCCGACTACTACAGGGAGGCGGCCAGCCGGTTTCCCGCGAATTCCAATTTCCTGGTGTTTTCCGATACGCCCGAGGATATCGATTGGTGCCGGAACCATCTCGGGCTGGGCGATGGAGCGAAGGTCACCTTTGGTGATGGGTTGGACCCGGTCCTGGACATGTTCGCACTCGCCCGATGCGACCACGTCATCCTGTCGGCGGGGACGTTCAGCTGGTGGGCGGGCTACCTTGGTGACCGGCCTGGCCGCCGTGTCATCTCTCCGAATCCTCTTCAGGGGCTCTCGGCATCGTTCGTGATGATCCCATCGCCGATGCCCCTCCAGCCGGGCTGGGAGCAGATTACGCTCGCACCCGGCAGCCTCGCCTGATTGTTCAGCGATGGCGCGCTCCCACGAGGTCACACTCGAGCGAGCGCAGCAAACCGGGACAATCTGACCTGATGGTGACCAAAGGCCGTCGCCGGTGCGCAGCTGTCTTTCGGGCGGAACCCGTCGCTACCGGGCGCGCCTCGCCGATGCTGCCGGTGCCCGACCTGGCCGAGCCCAATTCTCCTTCGCCGGAGGAGTAGCGGCCCTTCGCCGCTTCTGGTCTCGATAGGTTCGTTGCGCCGCCCACCAGGCGTTACCAACCAGTAGCCCTGCCAGCAGGTAGTAGAGCCAGCCGAACATCTCGAGCGCGCCAAAGGCCACGACGGCAACGAGCAGACCGAAGAAGAGTTGGTCGCGGTATTTCACGGGCGAAGTCGGCGGATCGTCGAGCATGAAGAACGAGAAGAACAAGTGCGGCGTGCAAGTCCGGAGAGCGGAAGACGCTTGCAATTTCCGGGGAACTCGAAACGAAACTCATGCCGGTTGCAAGCAAGTAGAAGGTCCCGAGGAACATCAGCACCATGGGCAACTTGTTGACTCGGTCGGCGGTGTACCAGCCGATTCCGCCGATGAGGAAGACCCCGCCCCATCCGGCGTCCGGGGTTGCTCCCCACCAACTCTGGATGGAGCTGAACAGGACCGCGACGATCACAAGGGCCAGGGCCGCCGGGTTGAAGATGTTCGTAAGTCGCGCGCGGAATAGATGCTTGGTTGTGATCGCGAGGATGCCCGCGATGGGCGCGATGATTGCTGATTCGTAGGGGCTGAGAACCATCGCAACGATGATGCCCGAGAGGATTCCTGCCGTAGGGAACACCCACATCCGGCGTCCGATTCTCTGGATGATGATGTCGGCGGTTGCTGCGGCCAACACCGCAAGGACGACGGAGGGCAATGCGCGAGAGCTGTCCTGCACGGCAATAGCCACGACCGCGAGGCCCCCAAAGATCAGGAGCAGGTTGCCCTTCGGGCTGCGGATTGCCCGCTTCAGCCGTCTCAGGTCAATGCTTGTATCCATCGCCATCGCAGTCATCGCCGGTAGTCCCCGAGCCCGGGAGTCTCATAGGTTTCGCCCTCGGGAGTGATGATGAGTCCATCGACGCCGTTCTCTTCGAGAAAGGCAATGCCATCTCGTCCGCCGAGAACGAACGCCGCAGTCGCCAATGCATCCGCGGCCATAGCGGTGGGGGCGATTACCGTGACGCTCGCGGCGCCCCGAGCGGCCCCGCGTGTCCGGGGATCGAGCAGATGGTGCTGCGCCGGATTGTCCGGCGACGTCCGCTCATAGTCCCCAGAGGTGCAAATAGCCTCATCTGAAATGGCGAAGGTATCGGCCAATGAGTCGAGATCGCGAGGATTTCGCACGCCGATCGACCACGGTTCGCCGCTCGTATTCAATCCAGAGGCGAACATGTCTCCTCCGGCGTTGATCACGAAACCTTCGAGACCGGCGAGTTCCCGGGCGGCGAGGTCGATTGCCAATCCCTTCGCTACGGCGCCGAGGTCGAGCGTGAGTTTCCTCAGCAGAGTGACCTCAGAACCCGTCGAATCAAAGTACACATCCTGGAAGGTGGGGCGATCGACGGCGCGCGGCGCCACGAGTTCCGCGGAACGGTAGTTCTCGCTGAATCCTGCTCGGACCATGGAGTCGCCGATGGTCGGGTCGAAGGCCCCGCCCGAATCAGCCGCCACTGCAAGAGCGAATGCGAGGGCGCGGCCGAGAAGGTTGCTCACCTTCACCGGTTCCCCGGGCCGGTCGCAAAGCCGTGAGAGTTCGCTCTCGGGGTCGAACCGGCTGCAGCAGGCTTCTACCTGCGCGAACCATTCGAAAGCACGGTCGATGCGCTCGTCTATCTCAACTAAAGGTGCCGCTGACACCGCCTCGATGATTACCGTCGTGTCCATCGCGATGCGGTAGCGAACGACACGCTCGCGGCTCTTGGCCGAATTGATCGCCGTGGTCATCAGGCCATCGCCTGCGAAATTGCCTGGGCGACGGCGGCCTTGAAGGCTTTCGAGCTGTCGGTGGCGCCCGAGACATAGTTCACGTTCGCGGATTGCTTTGAAATCACCTGGCCCGGAAGGGAGGCAACCCGTGAGCACGGATAACGTGTCTGGCAACTCACGATTTCGGCAGAGACAATCTTGCCGCCGCTCACAGCTACCGTGACGCCGATGTTGCCGTGACGGCTCGTCCCCACCCCGGCGTAGCTGCCGTCTTTGAGACCCGAGGCCGCGACCGTTGGTGTGGGTTGGGCTCTTGGCGTCGCCGTCGGCGCAGTAGTCGGTGGTGCGGCGCTACCAGTGGTCCGCGTCGTCCCGGTGGTCCCAGGAATAATGACCGTGTTTGGGGTCGCCGTTGGGGCGATCTGCGTCGGTGCCGCCAGTACCGCGTCGAGGTTCGCGCTCGCGACCCCCGAATCGGCAGCTGAAGTATTGAAGTAGCCGACTGCGTAGACCGAGAGGATCGCAGCCGAACTCAGGCCGACGAGTCCGGCCTTGGTCCGGAGTCGCGCTGGCTGCCAGAGACTTCTGCCGCGTTCCGTCGCCGATCCCTGGGCGCGCTTTGATGAACCACCAGACATGAGTCGACCTCGTCCGAATATCTAATGCCAAGGCTAGGTCTCGATGATTAGAGAATTATGAGACCGGGCTGCGGACCGAATACCTTGCCTTTACCTGTTGACATGTGACCATATGCTCACATATTATCCAGCCGGTTTGGAACCGGTATTCAAGGCACTGGCCGATGGCAGTCGGCGGCAACTCCTGGATCAGCTCTATGAGCGTGACGGCCAAACGCTCGGAGAGTTGCAGGCGTTCCTGCCGCAAATGACACGCTTTGGTGTGATGAAGCACCTTGGCGTTCTGGAAGAGGCTGGCCTTGTGGTGACCCACAAAGTGGGCCGCGAGAAGTTCCACTACCTCAACCCGGTGCCGATTCAGCAAGTTGCGGACCGGTGGATTTCGAAGTTCGCCCGGCCGTGGGTGGGAGCGCTCACAGGGCTCAAATACGAACTGGAGAAGGAATCGATGGACAAGCCGAAGCACATTTACGACGTCTACATTCGTGCCACTCCCGAACGCATCTGGGATGCGATCACAAACGGCGAGATGACTCAAGTCTGGTTCCACGGAACTATTCGGTCCGGAGAACTGAAGCCTGGTGCGCCTTGCCAGTTTCTCCAGTCCAACGGTCAGACCGCGGTTGACGGCGAGGTGATCGAGGTCGACCCGCCAAAGCGATTCGTACACACGTGGAAGGCAAACTGGGGTCCCGACTACGTCAACGAACGGCCCAGCCGCGTCACCTGGGAACTCACGCCGATGGGCGAGACGACACTGCTGCGGCTAACGCACGACGATTTCGACGGAGAGACCGTGACCTACAAATCTATTTCTCAAGGCTGGGCGCCCCTGTTGAGCAGCCTCAAGTCTCTGCTTGAGACGGGCCAACCTCTGGTGGTCGCTGAGGCGGGCTCATAGTGCCGGCGGCGGTTTTCGATGATGTCCCCGAGGTGGATCACCGGGTCGGCGCTGGCAATGCGTACTCGATCTACTGGTGGGCCACGCTCCGTTCCATTAAAGCGAAATCAGAGAAAGCCGCGTCGAAATCCGACGCCACGTCGTTCGGGTGACTTTCGCGGTCTCCCTCAACGAACGGGGCAATTCGACCGATACCTACGGGGATACGCGGGTGCCCCGGAGGATAGTTGACCGCTCAGACCGACTTCATAGCATTGCTCACCGATCCGGAATTGCTCCAGCTGATGCTGATCGCTTGCCCGGACGGCGTGCTGGCGACCGATGCGGAGGACCGAATCGTCCTCTACGCCGGCGCTAGCGAGAGCATGTTCGGCCACGAGCCGATCGAGGTTATGGGCCGGGACTATGGAGTCCTCATCGCCGACCCGATCTCCGCGGAGTACGTGAAGAAGGAGTTGGCGCTGCGCGGCCAGATTGCGAACTACGAAGTCCCGGCGACTCGGAAGGGTGGCTCTGCGTTTTCCGCAGCATTCTCGGCCGCGACGATGAAAGACCGCTACGGCGGAATCCTCGGAACCATCTTCTACATTCGCGACCATAGCGGCGTGCGTGAAATTGAAGATGCGCTGCGCCTCAAGAACACGCAGCTCAACCATCTCGTGTCCGAATTGGACCACCTCGCCAGGCATGACCAGCTCACCGGGCTGCTGCGTCGGGGTAGCGCCTTTGAAGCCGCCGAGGACGCACTTCTTGCGTCGGGCCTCGACCGCCGGCCATTTGGAGTCGCACTGTTCGACCTTGACCACTTCAAGCTGATCAACGATTCGTACGGGCACCTTGTAGGCGACAAGGTGCTGGCGACGCTCGCAGGGATCCTTCGGCGCACGGCGCGACAGGCCGACATCGTCGGTCGCTTCGGTGGCGAGGAGTTCGTCGCCTTCCTTCCCGGCGCCGACATCGTCGCCGTAACCGGGTTTGCCGAACGCGTACGCGCCGGCATCGAGAAATCACGGCTGCACGTGGTGGACGACATTACGCTGTCGATTACGGTCTCCGCAGGAGTGGCCGCGATTCCGTCGTGTGCCGATAGCTTGAACGAGGCCCTCCGCGTAGCTGACGACCGGCTCTATGCGGCCAAACACGGGGGCAGAAATCTGGTGGTGTCCACCGACAGTGATGAGCGCAGGAGTGCCGCATGACGACCGAACAATCATCGCTAGATATCGACGCACGAAACCGGCTCCGGTTAATCGTCAATCGCACGACAGACCTTACGCCGCTCAAGAGTGTCGCCACCAAGGCTATCCAACTTGCGGAAGACGAACGTTCTGCCGCGATGGACCTTTCGACGGTGATAAGCTCCGACCAGGCTCTCACCGCGAAGCTGCTGAAGCTTTCGAATTCGGCCTACTACGGGTATGCGCGCCGAATCTCAAATGTCCGCGAAGCCGTCATCCTGCTCGGCATGCGGACGGTCCGGTCGGTAGCAATCTCGTCCGCGATCATCGAAGCCTTCAAGATTCCTGAACTCGAGCGTGGCGGATTCGACCAGGATCTCTTTTGGGCTCACTCGGTGAGCGTCGGGCTGGTCGCCGAACTCATCGCGCGCGAAACCCGGTTAAGCCGCCCTGAGGACGCATTTACCGCGGGTGTCCTCCACGACGTCGGAAAGCTCGCGATGATGCTGGCCGAACCCCAGCTCTTCGGCGAAGTCATCGATCTGGTGAACCACGAGGGCATGAAGTACCGCGAAGCAGAGCTGGCGGTGTTCCAGATCGGGCACGAGCACGTCGGCTCGCGGCTCGCCCAGCGGTGGAAGTTCCCGGAGACGCTTGTTTCCGCCATTCGGGACCACCACCCTGCCAAAGGCATCCACGGTGTCAGTTCGATGAGTGAACTCGTCGCCGCTGCGGACCTGGCCTGTAACCGTGAAGGCCTGGCCTGCGGGTTCGACTTCACACGCGATGAATCCCGCAAGGAAATGAGCGCGGTGCCTCCGGCTGTCGATATTGCGATCCGCAAGGTGCACGGTGGCATGACCACGGTCGAAGAAAAAGCGCGCGCATTCCTGCTCCATGTCACTTCCCGGGCACCGCGCTGGTACGCGACTCGCCTGGAAACTGACATTTCTGAGACTGATAAAGGTGAAGAAGTCGGCGCGGCCTGATGTTCCGGCACCTTCCAGCCGATATCCGATAGTGAGGACGATGTATGAAGCAGCGGTCGGAGTCAGCAGCTGAAGCCCCCGAGCAGTCGGACAATGTCACGCGCAAGCTTGTCATTCGCATCGTACTGCTCGCAGGTTGGGGTCTTGTGCTCGCGGTTCAAGTCGCCAGCACAATTGGAAATCCTTCGGTTTCCAACATGATCGTGTCCGGCGCATTCCTCCTGTTGTTTGCGCTGGTCAACCTGAACCTGCTTCTCATGGGATGGCTCAGTGGCCGCAGTTGGCGCCGGGTGTCATCCAAGCTTCACGGTTCGGCTTATCTCAGCGAATTCCAAAACCTCCCGAACCGGAACTACGTGCTCGCCGAACTGCGTCGCGAGATGCCACGTGCGCGCACACACAACGCACCGTTTGTCCTGATCCAGCTGTCGCTCGAAAACCTTGAGCAAGTGCGGGAACGCCGCGGTGACGAATTCGTCGATCGTGCGGTGAATTCGCTGGTTGATGCGCTGAAGCGGCTCACCCGCAGCTCAGACTTCCTGGCGCACCTCGGTGGCCCGCGGTTCGCCGTGATGCTGGTCGAGTGCACGCTCGAGCAGTCGTACATCTACCTGAAACGGGTTCCGGGAAATATCTCGGTCAGTGACGGGCACCAGATGCTCGACATCCCGGTGACGGCTCGCGTCCATCAGTACGACCTTGAATCGCTCTACGCGACCGACGTGCTCCGCGACCTGGAAGAGATGAAGCCGCTTCGCCGCCGCGAGCAGCCGCGCATGGATTCGCTCGCCGCCTGAAGACGGACCCTATTTGTTTCTGCGGGACTCACCGACAACGTGAAGTTTCAAGAAGTTCGTCGTCCCCTGCTGACTCACCGGCAAGCTCGCCACAACCACCACCTCTTCTCCTTCCGCCACATGCTTTCCTTCGAGAAGAAGGTTGTCGACGAGCTCAATGAGCTCTTCCGAGGTGGCGACAAGGTCGCTCCGAATTGGGACGACACCGCGAGCGAGCGCGAGGCGCCTGGTAATGGTGTCGTGTGGCGAAATCGCGAAGATCGGCGCGTTTGGATGCACCTTGCTCATCAACATCCCCGTGTAACCACTATTGGTGAAGCAGACCACACCGCGCATGTTCGGGTCAGATTCGACGATCCGGCGAGCGGCAAGGGAGACCACCAGCGAATGGTCATCCATTTCTGGCAGAGCCTGTGACGTTCGTTCGTATTCGGACATAGAGTCCTCGGCCCGGCGAATGATGCGATCCATCATCGCGACCGCCTCGACCGGGTACTTCCCGACCGCGGTTTCGCCACTCAGCATCAGAGCGTCCGAGAGCTCCCACACCGCGTTCGCCACGTCCGATGCTTCCGCTCGCGTCGGTCGCGGTGAGTCGATCATGGACTCCAGCATCTGGGTTGCAGTGATCACCGGGATCTTGTTCTTTGCGGCGGCGTCGATGATTCGGCGTTGCTGGATGGGCACGTCCTCGGGCGGCAGTTCCACCCCGAGATCTCCGCGCGCCACCATCGCCCCGTCTGCTTCTGCGATGACCTCATCGAGGTTCTCGACTGCCTGGCGGCGTTCGATTTTGGCGATGATCGGAATCTCTGCCCCCAAGGCGGCGATGAAGTCTCGCGTTCGCGAAATATCGTCGGCATCGCGGACGAAGCTCAGTCCGAAGTAGTCGACCTCCAGCTTGATCCCGTACTCAATGCATTCCTTGTCACGGTCGGTAAGGGCCGGCGTTGTCAGATTCGTCGAGGGGAAACTCACGCCCTTGTGAGAGCTCAATAAGCCGCCAGTCAGAATTCGGCAGTCGAGGCCGGCTGGACTGGCTCGCAGGACCTCGAGCTCGATCTTTCCGTCGTCGAGAAGCACGCGTTCCCCGGCCTGCACGTCTTCGGTCAGCCGCGGATATTCCACCCCCAGCAGCTGTTCGTTGCCCGGGACGTCGCTGTTCGTCAGCTGAATCTCGCGTCCGGCAACAAGTTCCAGGGTGCGTCCGAACTCCGTTTCGCCGGTACGGAGTTTCGGGCCGCTCAGGTCCATCAAGATTGCGATAGGTTTGCCGATGTCCGCCGACACTCTTCGAACCAGCTCGACGGCCTCTCCGTGACTCTCGATTGTGCCGTGGCTGGTGTTCAATCGGGCAACGTCCATGCCTGCGCGGATCATCGCGGCGACCGTCTCGTGGTGAAGCGATGCCGGGCCGAGCGTGCAGACGATTTTTGTACGACGCATTGCAAGCCAGTGTAACAACACTCTTTGAAGGGCCCGTGTCGGGCCGTAAGCTTGGGGCATGCCCACACGCGACGGTCGAATGAAGGCTCGGGAATGGCTCTTCTACACTGAAGACCTCGCGCTTGCCGCTCTGCAAGAGTCGGTGCCGCGCCCCCAACGCAAGGTCATGTGGACGATCCTCCAGCTCTACTGGGACCATCCGCTGGTTCACTTCGAGATCCAGCCCCAGCCATCGCGCTCCCTGATCGAAGTGGGTTTGCACTTCGAGGGGCCTGTCGAACAGAACGAATACTGGGCTGGTCGCATCGCCGAGCACCACGATGAGATCCGCGCGGCACTGGGCGACGAATGGGAACTCGAGGAGTGGACGAAGAGCTGGCGTCGGATCCACCGGCCGTACCGCTTCGAGTACCTCAGCGCTTCGCTCGGTCGCGAAGTCGCGGCCGAGTGGGCGAAAGCGATCAACCTGCTCTGGCCCTTCGCGCAGACCCGTGAAGCGTTTGCTGCACCACATCACGCTGGAGATGGACTGGTGCTCGCCCGCCGCTGAGTTACGTCGCCCGGTTGCCAGCGCACCGGGACGCGGCCAGAATCGCGGCGATGCCTGACACACTTGCCTGTCCCGACCTGAATGCGCCGCTCACCATCCGCCGCGATACCTTCGGTGTCGCTCACATAGAAGCCGCAAACGAACACGACGCGTGGTTCGGACAGGGTTTCGTGGCGGCGCAGGACCGACTCTGGCAGATGGAGTACGACCGTCGCCGGGCCGTCGGCCGTTGGGCGGAAGCAGCCGGGACTTCCGGATTGGCCGCCGACCGGTTGGCAAGGCGCCTCGGGATAGAGGCGGCTGCGAAGGCAGACCTGGAAGTGATGGCTGCCGAGGTTCGCGCCATGTTCGAGGCGTATGCACAGGGCGTGAATGCCTTCCTCGGCTCCAAGCCAAAACTGCCGCCGGAATACGCCCTGACCGGGATCGCACCCGAGCCCTGGGAGCCGTGGCATTCGGTCGCCGTCTTCAAGATTCGGCACATCCTGATGGGGCTCTGGCAGTGGAAGGTGGCATGCGCCGGCCTACTTGGCAGGGTCGGCCCCGAAAAGTGGAAGTCGCTGCAGTTCCTCCCGGCCGTGGGGACATCGGTGATTGTTCCACCGGCGAGCCAGATCAAGCAGCTCTACAACACTGCGAATGAAGAGATCAGCGCGGTCGCAGAACAGCTCGGCTTCCTTTCGGAGATCGAGGCTGGCTCCAACTCGTGGGTGGTGAGTGGAGCGCGCACGACGACCGGCAAGCCGGTCATCTGCAACGACTCGCACCGCGCGCTCGATGTCCCGAATGCCTATTGGCAAGTACATGTCGCCTGCCCGGAATTCAACGTAGCCGGAGCTACGTTCGCCGGGTTCCCCGGGTTCCCGCACTTCGGATTCAACGGTTCCGTCGCCTGGAACATCACCCACACGCAGGGTGACTACCAGGACCTGTTCATCGAGAAGTTCGAGGGGCCAGACGGCGAGCGCTACCTCACGGAATCCGGAGCTCAAGATGCTCAGCGTGGCCGAGCAACCATTTCAGTGCGCGGCGCAGCTGCCGAGACGATCGATACCTGGGCCACTCGCCATGGACCGGTTGTGCATGGCGACCCGCGCGCGGGCATGGCTCTTGCCCTGAGTTACACAGCGCTGAAGAGCGGCAAGCGGCCATTCGATGGCCTGCGCGCAACGCTCATGGCGAAGGACGTCGAGTCGTTGTTCGAGGCGCAGCGCACCTGGGTCGACCCGGTCAACAACCTCATCGCGGCAGACACTTCGGGCAACATCGGATTCATGGTTCGCGGGGACCTGCCCGTTCGTGCATCCAAGGCCGGTAGGCGGTTGCCGGTGCCCGGCTGGACCGGTAAACACGAGTGGCTTGGTTCGGTGCCCTTCGAGCAGCTCCCGCGCTCGATAAACCCGCCGGAAGGCTTTTACGCCACGGCGAATCAGCGAGTCATCGCAGCTGACGAGCCCTACATCAGCGCCTACTTCGCGAACCCCGCACGGGCGGATCGGCTGGTTGAACTCCTCGGTGGCGAATCGACGTTCGCACCAGAAGAGGTGGCAGCGATGCAGGCCGACACGGTTTCGAAGTTCGCGCGAACGTGGGCGAGGTTCCTCGAAGCCCAACCAGCTATGAACGGAACGGCTGAGCAGGCGCGCGCGATGCTCGCAGCCTGGGACGGAGACCTACGAGCGGAACGCCCGGAGCCGTTGCTCTATGCCTACTTCCGCCGCGCCCTCCTGCGAGAGATGTTCGCTCCGGTCGTTGGTGAGGAAACCTGGGCGTGGCTCACCGGTGACTCAAATCCGGGGCTTGGTCGAATTGTCAGCGGCCTCCTCGGTGAGGTAGTGGCGCACCTAAACGAGGGTACGGCCCCTCCCTGCGGCGGGACCTGGGCGCAAGTGCTCGCCCCGGCGTTGGTCCGCGCCTGGGAGCAGGCGAATGCGATTGGTGGGCCGAATCCGGCAGCGTGGCGTTGGGGCGAATCCCACAGGACTGCCAGCCGAAACCCACTCAGTTCGGTCTTTCCCGATGCAGCCCTCGACCCGCCTTCGGCATCCGTTGGTGGCGACGCAGACACGATTCGGTGCGCGGGGTACGCCTTGAGCGGAAAGCGCGACTTCGTGATCACGTCGACATCGGTCTATCGGCAGGTGGTCGATTTCGGAGACCCGGACAATGCGTCGTTCGTCATCCCCGGTGGCGTCTCGGGAGATTCGACGAACGCGCACTTCGCCGACCAACTGGCGATATGGGAGAAGTGCGAACGGATTCCCATGAACCGCCTTGCTGAGCAGGCGAACGCGGCTGCGGAGTCCGTGCTTTCGCTGACGCCATGAATCGTCCGGGCTAGACGTTGAAGAGGATGTTCATGATGTCGCCGTCCTGGACGACGTACTGCTTCCCTTCGGTGCGAAGCACTCCGCGCTTCTTCGCTTCGACTTCGCTACCGGCCTCAACGAGGTCCTCAAATCGAATGACCTCGGCGCGGATAAAGCCGCGCTGGAGGTCTGTGTGGATCTTTCCGGCCGCGATCGGCGCGATTGAGCCGCGAGCCACGGTCCACGCCCGGCATTCATCCGGACCGGCCGTGAGAAAGCTAATCAGCCCGAGCAGCTCATAGCTGATGCGGATCGCGCCGGCCATGCCGCTCTCAGTTACGCCGGCGGATGCGCGGAACTCTTCGGCTTCTTCGTCGCTCAGTTCGTTCAGGTCCATTTCGAACTTGCCACAGAACACGGCGACGTCCATTCCGGTCTTGCGGAACCTGGCGCGGTACTTCTCTTCGAGTTCTCCCCGGTTGGCCAGCTGCCCTTCGCCGATGTTGACTACCACCATCAGTGGCTTCGCCGTCAGGAACTGAGAGCCTTCAAGTAGTTTCTCGTCTTCTTCGGTCAGGCCCTGTTCGCGCAGCGGCTGTTCGTTTTCCAGGCCAGCCTTCATCCGAGTGAGCAAGTCCTTCAGGCGCTGCATCTGATCTCGCTCGCCGGCCTTCACGGAGCGCATCTCGGTTTCCAATCGCTGGAGACGGCGATCGATGATGGAGAGGTCGAGGAACGAGAGTTCGAGGTCCATCGTGGCGATGTCGCGCTCCGCGTCGATGGTCACTTCCGGATGCGGGACAGAGTCGTCTTCGAAAGCGCGTACGACGTGAATGAGGGCGTCCATTCGCGCGAGGTCGTTGATGAACTTGCCAGCAGGGCCTTCGCCTTTTCCGAAACTCTCCCCGGCTGCAGGGAAATCCACGTACTGAATCGTCGCGTACGTGACCTTCTTCGGCTTATAGAGTTCGGCGAGTTTGTCGACTCGTGTGTCGGGGACGTTTACCACGCCGACGTTCGGTTGGCTTGAAGAGCTGTAGGCGCCGACCTGGGCGCTGCCGCGAGTGACCGAGTTGAAAACGGTGGTCTTCCCAGAGCGCGCGAGTCCAATAATCCCCAATTGCATCGGTATAGGTTGCGTCGATCCGAGCCAACGGCCAACGCTGCCAGCCAAAAGTAGTTCTTTGCACAACAACTATTAGGTGTAGTCTACTTGACGATAGGTGCAGCGCTCAGCCAGACTCGGCAATCCGCGTTTGATTCCAAACTTGGTTTTCGCGGAAAAGTTGAGGGGACATGACGCAATACATCGCGAAGCGCCTTTTGGCTTCGCTACTGGTGCTCTTTGTCATCAGCATCCTGGTGTTTGTCGCTGTGCGCGCGATTCCCGGCGATATCTGCAAGATCGTCCTAAACGTGCAGGATGTCGATCAGGCCCAATGCGACGCCGTTCGAGCCGAACTTGGCCTCGATCAGCCAATCGCGACTCAGTACGTGAAATACATGGGCGGCGTCCTCACGGGCGACTGGGGCAGGGCTCTCATTAGCCACCAGGATGTATGGCACGAGATCAAGATTCGGATTCCGCTCACGGTGGAGCTCACTGTGCTCGCCACCGGCTTCGCAATTCTCCTCGCCTTGCCGATGGGCATCATCTCCGCGATGAAGCAGGACACGCCGATTGACTACTTCCTTCGCATCACGTCGATCGGATGGCTGAGTCTCCCGTCGTTCTGGATCGCGACCATGCTCATCGTCTTTCCAGCGAAGTGGTGGGGCTATAGCCCGCCCGTCGGGTACGTCGACATCTGGGAAGACCCGCTAAAGAACCTCGAACAGCTTTACCTGCCGGCGTTTTCACTCGGCCTGGCTTTGAGCGCGTCGCTCACCCGAATCACCCGATCATCGATGCTTGAGGTTCTCCGTCAGGACTACATCCGGACCGCCCGTGCAAAGGGACTGAAGGACCGCGTCGTCGTGATCAAGCACGCGATGAAGAATGCGATGATCCCGGTCGTTACCCTGTTCGGCCTGCAGGTGGGTGTGCTCTTCGGAGGCACAGTTGTGCTCGAAGGCATCTTCTCGCTGCCGGGCCTCGGGTTCCTCACGTTCCAGGCAGTCACCGTGAAGGACTACACCCAGGTCCAGGGCGTCGTTCTGTTCTTCGCGGCTGTACTTGTGAGCATTAACCTACTGGTCGACCTCAGCTACGCGTGGTTCGACCCACGGATTCGGTACGCCTGATGGCCCTCGAAACTGCTATCCAGCCAGTCCAGCGTGAAATGCTCGCCAGCCCGAGCCGGTGGACCAAGCTCGCCCGTATCGCGCGAAGCAAGCCCATCGGTGCCGTCGCAGCGGTCATTTGCATCTTGCTCATACTCATGGCGGTCTTCGCGGACGTACTTGCGCCACAGGCGGCGAGTAACGTCGACCCGATACAGAACCCGCGACTGCTTGCGCCGTCGTTCGCACACCCACTGGGCACCGATAACCTCTTCCGGGACATGTACACGCGGATCCTGATCGGAAGCCGCATTTCGCTCGGGATTGGGTTCATGTCCGTGTTTTTCGGCACCATCATCGGTACCTTTCTCGGGCTGGTAGCCGGGTACTTCCGCGGCAAGATTGACCTCGTGGTCAGCCGGGGAATGGAAGTAGTGCTGGGATTCCCGCCACTCGTGCTTGCGATCTTCCTTCTCGCGATCTTCCTTACCCAGAAGGGCTTCAGCTTCAAGGGTTTCTTCATCTTTTCGCTGACAATTGGCATCATCATTGCGCCGGCGACCGCGCGAATTGTGCGTGGGTCAGTCCTGGGCATCAGAAACCTTCAGTACGTGGAGGCAGCAGAGTCGATTGGCAACACGCCAATGCGCATCATGCTGCGGCACGTTTTACCTAACGTAGTTGCGCCTATAATCGTCATTGCGAGCATTCAGATCGGAAACGCAATCCTGGCTGAAGCGGCCCTGAGCTTCCTCGGTCTCGGCATTTCCGATGATTCGCACCCAAGTTGGGGCAAGATGTTGCAGGACACTCGCGCGGTTTGGCAGGTCGCGTGGTGGACTGCGGTAGTGCCCGGAATGGCGATCAGCATCGCGGTACTCAGCTTCAACATGTTTGGAGATGCACTGCGCGACGTTTTGGATCCGCGCCTACGACAGTCGTCGTAATACCAAGGGGACAACGCGGCTCAGGCCGCTTGCAGGGAGAAAACTCTATGGAACAAAACTCGAACTATTGGCTACGTAAAAAGCTAAGCCGCCGAACCGCTCTTCGCGGCTCCGCGTTTGCAGGCGTTGGCGCTGCATCGCTCGCCCTCGTTGGCTGCGGCGATGATGACGACGACGATACTTCGCCAACAGCAACAACCGCTGCTGGCGGTTCGCCTACGGCAGGTGCAAGCCCGACCACGGCCGTTAAGCAGCCGAAGCCCGGTGGAGCGTTCTCGTTCCAGATGCCGGCAATTCCGCCGAGCCTGGACCCGTACACCCAGACGTCTTACCAGAACGCGTATGTGAACGGCCTCAGCTACAGCAAGCTGCTTCGCTTCGCGGCAGGCGTGCCAGCAGTGGCTCCAGCTGACAACACGATGGAGCCGGACCTCGCTCAGAAGCTTCCCGAGCAGCCCGACGAGCTTACCTACACCTTTAAGCTCAAGCCGAACATCAAGTTCCACAATGGCCGGGCGATGACTTCGGAGGACGTGCTGTACGCCTTCGACCGCTACCTCAACTACGAAAAGTCCGTCCACAAGACCGGCCTGGCATTCACCGATAAGATCACGGCCCCCGACGCCAACACCGTACAGATCACGACTAAGGCGCCGTACGCCGATACGATCTCGTACCTCGGCGGTAACCTCGGAGCCTGGATCTCACCGAAGGAACACGCCGAGAGCGCCGAAGCGACCACCAAAATGGTCGGCACCGGTCCTTTCATCATGACCGAACTCCAGACCGGCGTGAGCATCAAATGGAAGAAGAACCCGGATTACTTCGACAAGCCGTACCCGTACTTCGATGATCTGACCGCCTTCGGCGTTTCGGACCTTCAGAAGCGTGTCGCGGACTTCTCCTCGAAGCAGGTTGACCTGACCTGGCTCTTCCTCCCTGATCCGCGCGACCAGGTGAAGAAGAACCGGCCAGACGCCAAGTTCGAAGAGACGCAGGGCATCGGCGGATACATCTACCTCCGCACCGATAAGCCTCCGTTCAACAACAAGCTCGTTCGCCAGGCCATGTCCATGGCGCTCGACCGAAAGGCCATTCGCGACGCCATCAGCGGCGGCGAAGGCGTGCCGGATCAGCTTTACTTCGTTGGGTACCCGTTCGCGCGCCAGCCGAAGGATCTCCCGCAGGGCAAGTACTGGGAGTACAACCTCGCCGAAGCGAAGAAGATGATGTCCGCTGCGGGTGTTGGCGAGATCGAGACAACCTGGAGCCATGCCGACGTCACGGCCTATGGGCAGGAATACCTCGACACCGCCACTCTTGCTCAGGCGCAACTGAAGCAAATCGGGATCACGATCACCGACAACATTCAGCCGTACGCCAACTACATCAGCACCACGTACCAGGGCAACTACGAAGGTATGGGCCACAGCCCGCGCGCCGTCTCGTACTACCTGGACTTCATCACCGAGCGGTTCACTCAGAAGCCGAAGCGTGGCCGAATTAACCTCAGCTACGTCACCGACCCGGCCCTCGAAGTGCTCATGGACAAGCAGCGCCAGCAGCTCAAGCTCGAAGAGCGCCTGCAGACCGTGAAGCAGATCGAAGAGCTTGTCGCTGAAGAGCAGTACGAAATCTACTTCTCGACCGACACCCGTTCCTACTTCTGGAACCCGGACATCCAGAACTACCGCCCGACGGCGTGGTTCCCGTACACCCACCTCATGAAGACCTGGCGCGACGCCTAGTCTTTTCCGAGACCAAACGTAAGAAAGCGCCCTCCGCAAGGAGGGCGCTTCTCTTTGTCTGCTGCTTTGGGGGAGCTAGCCGACGAAGCGTTTCGGCAGTGCGCCCTCGAGTTCGAGCAACGCTGACTTCATCGCGAGACCGCCGCCAAAGCCGTGCAGGGACCCATCGCTGGCGACAACGCGGTGACAAGGGAGCCAAAGGGGAATCGGGTTCGACCCAACGGCCGCGCCGATTGCGCGCGGAGCGTGACCTTCGCTGACGTGGCGGGCGAGCCAGCCGTAGCTGCGCGTTTCGCCGCGCGGGATCTCACGCAGCGCCAGCCAGGTCTTCGCCTGTAGCTCGGTGCATTCGGGAAGCTCGACCGGGAACTCCTCTATCAGCGCCGGGGCGCCCGCACCATAGGCCGCGAGTATGTTGATGGCTTCCTCGGCCAACGGATGGACGCCTGACCGCGCCCCGAAGGCTTGCAGCTCACCAATCACCGCCGGTTCCGAACGGTGAAACAGCGTCGCATAGCTGATGCCGGACTGGCCAAGGGCTACACCAGCCCAGCCCATCTCCGTATTGGTCCAAGCGGCAGTCAGGTTGGTCATGCCAGGACAACGGCTCCCGGGGTTTTCGGTAACGCAGAAACGAGGCCGCGCTACTTCTTCTTGTTGGCAGACTTGGGCTGGCGACGGAACAGCTTCGCAGCGAGTGCTCCTCGGAGGCTTCGGTACGAAGTTTCCGCGTCCTCGTCGTCGATGCGCACCAGGTCCGGGCGGCCATACCGCGCCTCTTCGTACGCGTTCGAAAGCAGCATCGCATCATCCTCGCGGTCGACAGATTTGCCGATGCGTCGCGACCATTCGCGCGGTGTTTCCGCGGGTCTGCTACCCAACTTCGCCCAGCCTGCGAGTCGTTGCGTCTTCGCCCAGAGCTTCGCCCGGCCGTCGAGGCTACCGAGGCCCCAGTTCCATGCCAGGCGCCCGGAGAAGGCAATGGCACCCATTGCGATGAGCACGCCCGCAAATGCAAACACGAGCGACCACGGGAAGGGTTCGTTGACGACTGCCTCTTCCTGGAGCGCGCCGGCAGGGCTATTCGGGTCGATATCGACACCGGGCACATCCTGGAAGATCTCGTCGAGGTTGGGCTCTTCGAACGGGTCGCCACTGGCCTCGAAATCGCCGGAGCCGAGACCGTTCGCGCCACCGGCGGGGCGGTCGGCGGTGGGGTTGAAGTTGATCCACCCATAGTCGGCGAAGAAGACTTCAACCCAGGTGTAGGCGTTGTCTTTCTTGATGACGTAGTTCGTCTCATCGCCGGTTGCGGGGTCGATGACATAGCCAACTGCGAGCCGGCAAGGGACGCCCTGCGTCCGGAGCATCACGCACATCGCCGTCGACTGGTAGTCGAAATACCCACGCTTCAGGTCGAACAACAGGAAGTCTGTGGCATCGCGGCCGGGCGGCGGCGAGGGCACCGTGAGGTCGTAGGGCATCTCGCGGAGGAATCCTTCGATGGCCTGTGCCTTGAAGTATGGCGTGGTCGCGCCGGCCTCTTCGACGACACGCTGTGTCTCGTCCCGCACGCGATCCGGAAGCGATTTGGGAAGCTGGAGATAGCGGTCCGTTACCCAGTCGGGGTAGTCGGTACTAGAGCTAATCAGTTGATCGACGGTGGCCTTGGAAATCGAGCCGATAGCTACGTAGGTGTCGTCCTTGTTCAGGCCTCGCCGGCTTCGAATCTCCTCGATGTCGCCATCGAAGCCCTTGGGGTGTTCCACGGTGGTATCGACGTTCGCGATCAGCGGGGTCCCAGGCGTGAGCAGGGTGCTCTCAGAGGCGAGGACCGTCACGCGCAGGATCGAGACGTCGCGAGAGGTGTAGGACTGAGCGACGTCCTCGTTCGGAGCCAAGGTCCTGGCGTCGACCCGGTCGGTTTCACGCCCGGTGACTTTCCAGCCGGCCCCGGTGTAATCGTCGTAACTGGTCGCGCGGATTAGTCCTGCGTCCGGGCTGTTCACTTCGAACAACTGCTTCGTCCCGAGCTTCACGTCTCCCTGGATCGGGAGCGTGTCGCCGAAACTGTGCAGCTGGGAGCCTTTTCGCGAATCGATGTTGTGGAAGAGGCGCACGAACGTGTCGGAATGCCCGGTGACTGGCTTCGCCACAGTGTTGAAGACGCTCTCGACTGCGTGCGCCTGGTTGCCCAGGGGGATCAGCCACGCACCAACAATGAGGCCGATGGTGGCGACGACGGTCAGTTGAATCGCGCTGACGCTGATGAACTCGGGATAATCGACCGATTCTTTCTTCCATTCGTCCTGGCTCTTCTGGAGGTGCAGGCGTGCGATGAGGATGATGGCGCCGAAAAGGAAGACCACGAACGCTTCGCTCGGCTTGCCTTTCAGGAAGCTGATGTTCGTGAGCAGAATGACGCCGCTGGGCACTACTGCCAGCCATGCATTTCGCCAACGGAACAGGGACCAGGCCGCGAAATAGGTCGAGAGGAAGATTAGCGCGTGGACGAGAGCGACGAACGGGAGGTTGTCGTTGCTGATGTCGCCCGCACGGACGACGTGGAACCACTCTTCCATGCGGAAGCGGTAATCCGAAAGTCGCTCACCCAGGGTCAGGCCATCGGCGAACGTCTGCGTGGCCATGACAACGACGACCAACCCGAGGAGCAGCGCCACGGGGTGGATGGCGGCCGCGTGGTATCGAATTCGCGCCGCGACCATGCCAACGAGGAGCCCGGCGATAGCGGTCGGCGGGAAGGACGGCATTCGCCGCACCCAGTTCGCCTGCTCGAGCGACACCGCGACGGCAAGGAACGTGATCACCGCAGCGGTGAACGTGAGCCAGTCTTCCCAGCTCATCACCAACCGAGGTGCGCGCATCGCGGCGGTGCTTATGCGCCGAGCGGTAGGACGTTCAAGTGGGGGATTTATTGTTGCCATGCGTTCACCCCGCTCCCGGTTGGGCTCAGCGCGAGGCTCAGGTCATCGCCGCGCCGAACCACGTAGGTAAGGATATCGCTCGCGGTCAACTGTCCGAACAGCATAAGGGGCGAGCGCGAGTCTCCGAAGGTCGAAGGATCAAGAAGCACCACCGCAGCCCGGACGCCTCGCTGCGTCAGCGATTGGATGGCCGTTAGCCATGTGTCGTCGGTGGAGGAGGTGACCACGATTAAGGTGGTGTGGCGGCCGAAGCGGCGCTGCTCCTCCATGAGAATGTTCGTTAGCGGCGCATCACCGACGGCACTCGCGGTTGCGAGCGTTTCCAGGATCCGCGTGAGTTGTTGCTGGCCCCGTTCCGGCTCGGTGACGCGAAGGTCTTTGCCAAAGCTGATCAGCCCGACTGGCCGGTTGTTCACGATGTAGTGCCGGGCGACGCTGGCTGCGATCCGGACCCCGTACTCTTCGGTGCTCTCCTCATCGCGGCCGGCATTTACGCGCCGTTCGAGGTCGAGGATCACCCAGATGTCGCTGGCCGGGTCGAGTTCGAAGGTTTTCACCATGAGTTCGCCGGTCCGCGCCGTGCTCTTCCAGTGGATGCGGCTGAAGGCGTCGCCGGGAGCGTATTCGCGGATGCCAGAGGCGTTCGGCGTGATGTAGTGCGTTCGACGCCGGAACCGTCCCTCTCCCGGGAGGTTGGCGGGTGGGGCCTGGAAGTGCGGCAGGTCGATCACGGCTGGATAGACCAGGATCTGTTGCTCTCCACCGATGTAGCGGTCGCGCTTGAAAATTCCGAAGGGGTCGGTCGCCGTTATCCGAAGGGGGCCCCAGTCGAACAGCCCACGGCGCGTGAGTCGCGTGTTCACCACCCAGTTGCGGCTGCGTCGCGGCGGGATGATTACGACCCGCTTCGAACGGTGGCCCGGCAGATTGCTGGGGTCTTCAATTTCGAGCCAGACCTTAGGCAGAACCGATCGGTTGCGCACCTCGATGATCTCCTGGGCTTCCTGGCCGACCTGTGCACGCGCTGTACGGCGGTCAACATCGGCTTCCAGATGGCGCATGTTCCACCAGACCAGCAGCCAGGCGAACGGTATCGCGAGGGCGATGATGTACACGAGCCTGAATAAGAGCCAGAAACCGGTCCCGAAGGCAGTGAACATCGAGGCAAGCAGAATCAGGATGACGAGGGAAAGTATTCGCCGTTCCGGCGCAACCAGTTTTCGCCACGCCCTAATCACAGGGTTAGACCTTCGCCCGTGCGCCCGGCACCACAACTCGGGAGAGACACTGAGCCACGACGTCCGCCTGCGTCATGCCCTTCACCTTGGCTCCAGGGCTGACGATCACGCGGTGCGCGAGCGTGAAGAGCGCGAGTTCCTTCACATCGTCGGGGGTAACGAAGTCGCGGCCTTCGAGCAGCGCCTTTGCCTGCGAAGTGCGGAAGAGCGCCAGCGAACCTCGTGGACTGGCGCCGAGGTATACCGCCTCATGCTCCCGCGTCGCGTTGGAGAGTTGCACGATGTACTGCTTGATGAGCGGGTCGACGTAGATTTCGCGGACCGCCTTCTGGAGTTGGAGGATTTCGTTTGCGTCGGTGACCTGCGCGAGCGACTCGATCGGGTGGGCGGCCTGCTGCTGGTCGAGGACGAGCACTTCGTCGGTAGGGCTCGGGTATCCCAGGTAGATTCGAAGCAGGAACCGGTCGAGCTGCGCTTCTGGCAGAGGGAACGTTCCTTCGTACTCGATTGGGTTCTGCGTCGCCAACACCATGAACGGCGAAGGCATTTTGTGTGTTACACCGTCGACAGTCGCCTGGCGCTCTTCCATCGCCTCGAGGAGCGCGGACTGGGTCTTCGGCGTCGCGCGGTTGATTTCGTCGGCGAGAACGATCTGGGCGAAGATCGGCCCGGCGCGGAACTCAAAGTCCCCGAGCTTCTGGTTGTAAATCGAGACGCCCGTCACATCGCTGGGCAACAGGTCCGGAGTGAACTGGATGCGGCGAAAGGAACAGCCGGTTGAGACGGCCATCGCCCGCGCGAGCATGGTCTTGCCGACGCCAGGGACGTCTTCGATAAGCATGTGGCCGCCACAGAGCAACGCCGTAACGGCAAGGCGCAGTTCACGCTGCTTGCCGACGATGACGTTCTCGACGTTTGAGATGATTCGCTCTGCGACGATTTTTGGGTCTTCCACGAAGGTGTGACTCCCGCTGAAAAATAACGGACGTGGCAGCGTCGAATATGTGCCACGCGGCTCCCGTGTGCGTGGCGCGGATTATAGCAATCTCCTATCGCAAGGCGGTTAAGTTACCTATCCGTCCGAACTACAGGTACGAAGCGGGTTTTGGCGGCATGTTAAAAGAATTCGACTAGCCTCTTGAGCGGGTTGTTTGTGAGCATTTCGGCCCTACACACTGGACGGGCAGATTGGATTCGAAACGACATCTCCCCCAAAGGGATGAGGCGCGGGGAGCGCGCCCCAACCTACGGTGGATCAACGCGCCCATGCCCCGGAGGAAAGCATCTTTGGCTTCTCGAAACGCCGCTAATTCAAAGCCATCCACTTCTCGAACGGTGGGCGCGATTCACCCATCGCCGCCGTGGAACCGTCATCGGCGCCTGGTTCGTCGGACTTGCCGCGCTCGTCTTCGGAATGGTCCAGTTCGGAGGAGAGTTCTCTTCCGACTTCACCCTGCCAGGTTCGGAATCACAGAAGGCATTCGACCTTCTTAAAGCTGAGTTCCCGGCCCGCGCCGCGGGCGAGGCCGACCTCGTATTCGAAGCCGACGCTGGCATCGACGACCCGGCGATCAAGACGCGCATCGAACGCACCATCAACGAGGTCAAAGCTTCGGAGCAGGTCGCAGAAGTCGAATCGCCGTACGACAACCCTGCCTACATCGCTGAAGGCGGGACGATCGCCAGGGCAGTGATTCGCTTCAGTGTTCCCGTCGACGAAGTAGAACTTGGCGCGGTCAACAAGGTGCTCGACATCGTTGATGCCAACAACACCGACGGACTGACGGTCGAAACCGGTGGCGACGCCATCTACTTCAACGAGCAGCCGGCGTTCGGTTCCGAAATGCTGGGCATGCTCGCGGCCGTTGTCATCCTGCTCATTGCCTTCGGATCAGTGGTGGCGATGGGGCTACCCGTCGTTTCCGCCATCATGGGGTTGATTGGTGGGTTCGCCGTTATCGCGCTGCTCGCCAACTTCTTCGGGTTCCCGGACTTTAGCGGCCAGTTCGCCGCCATGATTGGGATTGGCGTCGGTATCGACTACAGCCTGCTGGTGGTCACGCGCTACCGCGAAGGTCTTCACACCGGCAACTCCGTCGAAGACTCAGTGGTGATGGCGGTGACAACGGCCGGCAAGTCGGTGATCTTTGCCGGGATCGTTGTGGCCCTCGCGTTCTTCGGACTGTTCGTGATGGGCCTCCCGTTCGTGGCCATGCTCGGCACTTCGGGGGCGATCGTTGTCATCCTCGCGGTCCTCATATCGCTCACTGTTACGCCCGCCGGTCTCTCTCTTGTCGGGCACCGTATCGATAGCTTGAAGGTGCCGTTCCTCCATCAGACCGAAGGCGTCGATGAGACCAGCATGTGGTACAAGCTCAGCCGCCGCATTCAGCGCAGCCCGCTGCCGTTTGCGGCCGTCTCAGCCGGCCTGCTGCTGCTTCTCGCCTTCCCGCTCGTGACGATGGACCTTGGCTTCACTGATGCTGGCAACGGGAGCACCTCGCTTCACAGCCGCCGAGCTTATGACCTCCTCGCGAAGGGCTTCGGCCCCGGATTCAACGGGCCGATTCTCGCCGTTGTGGACGTTTCGAAGGGTGGACAGGACACCATCGATAATGCCCGCGAGGCGATCGCCAAGGATCCTGGTGTCCAGGCAGTCGCGCCGCCGTTCTCGAACGGCGATGGTGGCTCTGGCGGCAACACGGTCATCTTCAGCATCTTCCCGAAGACCAGCCCCCAGGATGACAAGACCACTGAACTCGTTGATCGCCTGCGGAGCAAGGTCACTCCGGGGTTCGAATCTTCGGGTGCTCAGTACTACCTTGCCGGCTCCACCGCAGGCAACGTCGACGCAGCCGAACAGATTCAATCCCGCATGCCGTTGCTCTTCCTCGGGGTCATCGGTCTGAGCTTCCTGCTCCTCACCGCGGTCTTCCGTTCGGTGGTGATTGCGATCAAGGCGGCAATCATGAACCTGCTTTCGATCGGCGCCGCCTATGGCGTGGTCGTCGCCATTTTCCAGTGGGGATGGGGCGGAAGCATTCTCGGGGTGGACAAGGGGCCGGTGGAAGTCTTCCTGCCCATGATGATGTTCGCCATCCTCTTCGGCCTCTCAATGGACTACGAAGTCTTCCTCATCAGCCGCATCCGAGAGGAATACCTGCGAACGGGTAACACCGCCACGGCCGTGGCCAACGGACTGACTGCAACAGCACGCGTCATCACCGCCGCTGCTGCAATCATGGTTTCGGTCTTCCTGGCGTTCGTGCTTGGGCCAGACCGGATCATCAAGGAGTTCGGCATCGGGTTGGCCACGGCGATCTTCGTCGATGCGACAATCGTCCGGATCTTCCTTGTGCCGTCTGCGATGGAATTGCTGGGCGAAGCGAACTGGTGGATGCCAAAGTGGCTCGACCGGATTCTCCCGCATATCGACGTGGACGGACCTATCGAACATCAGCCTCTGCCCGGCGCGGCCGGCGGCGGCAAGTAGTACGAGTTCTCTCATCCATCAGAAACGGCCCGGCAATTGCCGGGCCGTTTTGTTTTGGCGCGCTCTCGGCTCACAATCAAGGATGGATTGGATTGAGCGCGCCCGGGAACTCGCCGTCGGATTTGCGGAACGAGCCGCGAAACACGACCGAGAAGGCTCGTTCCCGTACGAGAATTTCGAAGAGCTTCGCGAGTCTGGATTCTTCGGGCTGACTATTCCTGCTCGCTTCGGTGGTGCCGAGGCTCCGCTTCACACCTACCTCGGCGTCCTGGAAGCGATCGCCCATGGCGATGGTTCAACCGCCCTCTCGTTCATGATGCACCTGAAGACATTCGGGCAGGAACGCGAAGCGCCGTCATATCCAGTCGAATGGCTGGAGCAGATGGCACGCGGAGCAGTGACTCACGGGTACCTGGTCAACACGGTTGCTACCGAAGAAGGGCTGGGATCGCCGGCAGGAGGCGGGCTGCCGGACACAATTGCGACGCCTTCCGATGGCGGCTGGATACTTGAGGGCCACAAGACTTTCACCACGCTTTCGCCGGTGCTCCATTACTTCATCATCCTCGCCCAGATCCCGGTTGCCGAGGGCGAACGTCCCCGCATCGGGAACTTCATGGTCCTCCGGACGGACCCCGGGCTACAGGTGGTGCCGACCTGGGACAGTCTCGGGATGCGCGCCACGGGTTCGCACGATGTCATCCTTCAGGATGTCCGCCTGGGCGCCGAACGCTTCCTCAACGAGCGCATCGTGGGCAGCGCCGACGCTCGCGGTGGAGCCGGCATGGCCTGGTTCGCACTGGGACTCTCTGCGGTCACGATCGGGGTCGCTACTGCTGCCCGCGACTATGCAGTCGCCTATGCGCGCGAGCGCACCCCGAACTCCAACCGTGCCATCAAGGAGTACCCGGGCGTCCGAATGCGGATCGCCCGCATGGATCTGCTCATCCAGCGCAGCCGGGCGTTGATGGACGACGCTTGCCGAGCCTGGGAAGCCCGCGAACCGACGGGCATGTCTCTGTTGAATCGGGTCGCGGCCGCGAAAATCGACACACTGAATAACTGCATCGAGGCCGTGGACCTCGCCATGCGCGTCGTTGGCGGTGTCAGCCTTCAGAAGTCGCGGCCCATCGAACGCTACTACCGGGACGTCCGCGCTGCTCTGCACAATCCACCGATCGAGGACCGCGCGCTGGAGATGCTGGCTCGTGCCGCCCTCGATGAAGCCGTGGAGCCTCCCAAGGCGGCCGAGTAAGCCTGCCGGGCTGGCCTTAGCCTTCGGGAATCTTGAAGTCCCGGCCGATGACAATGATCACATCAGGCAGCGTGTCGTCGTCCTTCGGCAGCACCGTAACGGCCGATTTGGACACTCCCAACCATTGCACCAGGTCATCTGCGAGTGCCTGCTTCTCGCTTCCATAGAGCGTGATGGTCGTGTGCGGCTGCGCAGGCTGGTCCGGGCCGTAATACACCGTCGGCAGACCCTTGCCGTAGGCGAGGTAACGTCCAAGCGCCGCCGTTCGAACAGCGCCGTCCTGGCCTTCGCCGTAGCCATTCTGGATCTCCACTGAGGAGGCGGTGTACTGCGCCTTTGTGAAGACCTTGTTCAACCAGTACTGAACGTTTTCGGGGTTCCAGAGCAGGACGGCCGCGCCGCCCGCAGTGGTGATGCCGGTAAGTGTCGGCACGTCGTTCACCGGGTCTCCGAGGGAATAGGTTTCGAGCTTTCCGTTCGTATCTTTTAGCAGGAGCGCGTAGCCCGGCATCTTTGCCTTCGGGACGTCGGTGCGCACCGTACTGTTGTACGCGTCGTAGAGGCCCAGGGGGTCGTTCAGGAGGTGAAGTGAGAACACCTTGCTCAGCGCGGCCTTCAGCACGAGCTGCTGCCGCTTCACGCGCTTCAGGTCACTGTCGTATTCGCGGTGACGCCCGAACGCGACTGCGTTGTACCCGTCGAGTTTGTTGATACCCGAGGGGAAGCTCACCCAAACACCGTTCAGGTCGTCGTCGCTATAGAACCAGTTCGGAACAGACAGGTCGTAAGGGATATCAACCTCGACACCGCCCACAGCATTCACGAGTTTTTCGACGCCCTTGAAATCGAGAATGACATAATGATCAATGTCGATCCCGAAGTTCTCTTTCATATCGAGTTTGAGCTGCTCGATCCCCGCGCCGACGGTCTTACCAGCACGAACTCCGACGCCGTACGAGGTGTTAATCCGGTCCTCGTACACGAAATCCTTGGTGTGAATGTCGATCTGCATGTCGCGGGGGAAGCTCAGTATTGCGCTCGTCTTGGCGATCGGATCGACCGTTGCAATCATGATTGTGTCAGTGAGGTACCCGGCGTTCTCGCCCTCGGGGATCGGCAGCGGTTGGCCGTCGTCGCCATACGACGGGCGCTTGTCCACGCCGAGAATCAGCAGGTTAATGCGCTTGTTGAAGACGCTCGAGTCGGACGGCGCCTTGATCGGCACCACCGGGAGGTCCAGTTTCGCCAGCGGTCGAATGAATCCGAGGCTGGTCAGGTCCTTCCCTGGGAACAACGCCGGGGTTACGCGCGCGAGTAGGGCGATGCTGGAATAGGTCGAAGAAAAACCAAAGGTCAGCAGCGCGAGAACGAAGAGAAGCCGCTGGGTGCGGCTGATGTGAGTTACCTTCGTACGGGACTCCGCCCGCCTTCGGGCTACAGCGAGTGCAGGAGTCGCTTGTTCAACGCGGGTTGTCACGACTTCCAACTATGAACAGTCGAAGCTCTGGGTCAATTCTGCAGTTCATTGCGCGGGTAACGGCAGCGTTAATCGGTTCCCGGGATCACGAAGTCGGCGCCGACCACCACTGTGATGTCGGCCGACGAGATGTCGTCGGAAGGCACAAGGTTCGTGATGATGCTCGCCTTCCCGAGCTTCAGCCAGTTCGCAATATCCTCGGCGGCGACACGCTGGTCCTCGCGATGGAGAATCACGAGCGTCTTCGGTTGGGCTTCCACATCGTCGCCGTAGTACACGGTTACCAGGCCCCGGGAATAGACCAGGTACCTGCCGAGCGCCGCCATCCTCGAAGCGCCCTGCCCGAGATTCCCGTACCCGTTCTGAAGTTCCACTACCGCGTCGGCGTGGCGCGTGACCGGGAAGGCGCGGGAAAGCCAATACTGAACGTTCTCCGGGTTCCACTTCAGGACGGCCGCGCCATCCTCCATTGTGAACGGGATCATCGTCGGGACGTCGTCCACCGGGTCACCGAGCGAGTAAGTGACCATGCTGCCGTTCGTACGCCGCGCCAGGTCACCAAGGCCCGGCATCGCGCCGCGCGGCACGTCGGTTTTCACAAGTGAGTTGTAGGCGTCCCAAAGTTCGAACATGTTCGTACCGATGAGCCCGCTAGAGAAGGTCTTGTCTACGGCGGCCTTCACCACGAGTTGCTGCCGCTTAATCCGGTAGAGGTCGCTATCACCTTCGCGGTTTCGGCCGAAGGCCACCGCCATGTATCCGTTGAGTTCGTTGATACCGGTAGGGAAGCTCACGTACTGGGCGTGGACGTCGTCGTCACTGTAGTACCAGTCATAGATCGATAGGTCTTCGGGGATGTCCACGGTCACGCCGCCGAGAGCGTTTACGAGCCCTTCGACTCCCTTGAAGTCGACCAGCACGGAGTAGTCGATATCGATCCCGAAGTCGGCCTTCATGTCCCGCTTGACCTGCTCGATGCCCGCGGCCCTGCCCCCACCATCGAACACTCCCGTCTGGTAGGAACGGTTGATCCGGCCCTCGAACACCCGGCCGTCTTTGCGGTTGATGTTGATAAGCATGTCGCGCGGGAAGCTGAGCAGGGTTGTCTTCTTGGTGACAGGATCCAGGGACATCACCATCACAACGTCGGTGAGATAGGTCCCGTTTTCGTCTTCCTGGAATTCGAACTGGGGCCTCTTATCGATACCAAGAACAAGCACGTGGATTGGGTCTGTAAACGAACCAGTGGCTGATGCTTCTGGGACGCGCACGACGTTGTCGATCAGCGCTACTACCCCAATGCTCTTCAGCGAACGTCCGGGGAAGAGGGCCGGCGTAACCCGTGCGAGGGTCGCGACGCCGGTGTAGGTGGCCGCGAGGAAGAGTGTGATGAGGGCGAACGCATAAAGGGCGCGCTGGCTTCCGGATGCTAACTCCGGTGCCCTGCGAACCCTACGCGGCCCTGGCTGCCGGATTGCGTATCCACCACCTGCCATCTCGTTCCACCGTTGCAGGGGCTTCCTTCACGGTCAATTGGGAAGGAAACGAAGATTACCGTTGGCCGCAGGCGAATTTACCGTGCGTTTGCTTCGCGGCGGGTGCCGGTTAGCCCATCCCGAGTTCGTGCAGGCGGTCATCGTCAATCCCGAAGTAGTGCCCGAGCTCGTGGAGGACGGTCTTCCGCACCTGTTCGCGAATCTCGTCGTCGTCGGCGCATATCGCCTCGACACTCTCCTGATAGATGCTGATCTTGTCCGGTGCCACCAGGTTGTAGAACTCCCCTCGATGTGTGAGGGGGATGCCGTGGTAGAGCCCAAGGAGTATCCCGCGAGGACCTACTCCCGCCAGCTTCTTGTCCATCGCAGTCGGGCGGCGCTCGATGACGATGTTGACGTTGTGCACCGTCTTCAGGAGGTCAGCGGGCAACAAAGCAACCGCTTCACGCACAAGTTTGCGAAACTCAGCGCGTTCCACAGGTCAGCGTTTTGCGGGAGAAGCGTCCCAAAGCGTTTTGAAGCCTTCGCCGCCGCGAACTGCCTCACGCTGGTGTGCATCTTCAGCGGCGATCACTTCTGCCAGGGCCTGCTCGGCCTCGCGCACCGATTCCGGATGGCCAGCTTCGACAAGGCGGGCGTTTACTTCGCGCCAGGCCTCGGTTTCGCCGAGCGAGCGCGTGAAACGCGGCCAATACACCATCACGATCTTCTCCGGGTCTCGGAAGCGCGGGCGAATCTTGCGGAGGCTCGCGTAGCGCTCCTGGACGCTTTTCACTGGCTCGACCAGTCGAACCGCCGGGCCATCGATGTCGCTGCATCGAAAGTCGAGGAGCAGTCGTTGGCCAACCGTAACAAACCGCAGAACAACCACATCGTGGCTGCGAATCGTTGAGGCTATTTCGCTGAGATCAATATTGAAGTCGTTATCCACCACTGCCGAGTGTATCGGTTGGCACCCGCCTCGGCCACCTGCCCGCCCTGTCAACACTCAACTGTCACCTAAGTTTGGAGCGTGCGTGTCGATTAATGAATTGATGGCAATCTTCGGCAGGTTCTCGACGCACCGGAAGGTGGAACGGCTCATCCGTGACGGGGTCGGTGTTCGCGAGGCCTGCTGGCGCCTCGAATCCGACGACCCCGAGAACGCGGATGCACTCGTGGAAGACGTCGTCTCGTGGGTACGCACGGAGATGGGCGCGATGCGCCGGCCCTACGGAATTGACCACGTGGCACTGGCCCTCGCGGCGCGAGACGATTCCGGTCGCATCATCTGCAGCAATAGCCTCGGCGTCCTTCGCCCGGCGAGCTTCTACGAAGCGGATGGCGCCGACCAGGTGCGCGCTTTCCTTGGCGATGCGGGCCGGGTCCTCGATGGCGGCTCGGGCGAAATGATCGGCGCCTTGCTCAGCCTTGGCGACATCGCCTTCGAGCTCAATGGCCGGGGCGCCTCCAGCAAGGCTGCCTGAGAACGCCCGTTGGCGGTGCTCTTTTCTTCAAGGCTCTGTACACTCGCACGCATGAGCACCGTTTCCGATCCAACTCGCGCCCGCGCCCGCATTCAGGGCCAGATCGACCGCATCGGCCGGCTTCGCGGGAGTGGCCCGAATCCGTTCGACTACGACCTCTGGAGTAGCCGGACGATCGAGATTCTTCACGCGACGTATGGTGCGGATTCGGCCGAAGTCCAGAAGTACTTCGATGCCGCGGGCGAACGTGGCCGCCTTCCGGGCGTGCGTGGCCAGGCAGAGAACATGACCCTCAACATCCATGGGCCCTGGGGCATCCTCAAGCGGCTCGAACGCGCTGAAGCGGTCCTCAAGGAATTCGCAAGCTCTCTCGCCTAAACCAGGCCCGCCGGCGTTAGTACGATTTCGGGAAATGCCGACCGGATCTGGTCGCCCAGCCCCTGAAGGCGCCGCTGATACGCGGGCGATTGGATGTCCTCGGTCGTCATGATCACGGCATCTTCATGGTTGTCGGAGTAGTACCGCTTTCGTTCGCCGACTTCGTAGAAGCCATAAGCGCGGTAGAGGTTTCGCGCGGCCTCATTCGACGCCCGCACCTCCAGCGTGGCTGCTGCCATATCGTGCCCGATGGCGACAGCCATTAGTGCATGGACCAGTGCCCGGCCATAGCCCCGGCGGCGGACCTCTGGCAGTACTGCAACCGTCACAACGTGCGCCTCGTCCACCATGAGCCAGAGGCCGGCGAAACCCTCAACACGTTTGCTTTCAGCGTCCCGGAGTACGACGTAGCGGGCCATAGCGTTCTGTGTCAGTTCTCGCTCAAATGCCGTCGATGGCCAGCCCGCGGAATATGAAGCCCGTTCGACAGCCACGACTTCTGGCATATCGCCTGGTTGCATCATCGAAAGCACAGGTGGGTGCGTCACTGCTTTCCATCTTCGTAGTTTTAGAGGGCCGGTAACAGCGCTCCACTTTCGAGGAGACTTGCCGATACCTAGTGTATGAGCCTGTCGCCCGAACCGGGCATGCCGGTTGTAGTGGTCCTTCGTTCGCCGCAGCCCGTCCAGTGGCAGGCCGAACTGGTCGCGGTCCGGGAAACCGCGCTCGCGATTCGCGTCGCCAATGCGCCAGAATCCTGGGATAGCACGCTTCCCTACTACATCATTTGCGGAACACCCGGCTCGCGATTCAAGGCGCCAGCAAGCTTCGTCGCGCGCAACGGCGGTACGGCAGCATTCAAGCTGGAATCACCCTGGAAGGCACTGGACCTCCGGCGCGACCAGCGCTTCGCCACCGACCTCGCCGCGGAAGTTCGTTCCGTCCTGGGAAATTCGCGCCAGCCCGGCCGCGTGATCGACATCTCGCTGAGCGGGGCTGCAATTGCAACAGGCTCGAAGCCGGGTGGTAGCCAGGTCGAAATCGGGATCACCGCGCAGGGTTACTCGGCGCGGGTTCTCTGCGACTTGCTCTCAAGCTCCCAGGTTGGCACCGACACGGTGCTTCACCTGCGTTTTCGCGAACTGACGCCGCCGCACCAGGCCTTCATTCGGCAGCTCGTTGCATGGCTGACCGAAGCCGACGCGCAGGCTTCCTAGCGACCCCGAGACCGTCCAATTACTATCCGCGTCGTGGCACTCACCGTTGCGGACCTCTCACCGTCTTCGATCTCGGTTGGAACTGGCGACCCTCTTGTAGCGTTTGCGCAGGAAGAGTTCGCTCGGCACCTGACCTCGATTGATGTTCGTGGGTCGGGTGGGACCGTCCGACTGAACTGCAGCAACCTTGAGTCGGACGGGTTCGAGGTTTTGGTTGACGGACAGACGGCCGACATTCTCGGGGACTCGCCCCGCGGGGCGTTGAATGGCGCGTACTGGCTGCTCGAACAGCTGGGGTTCCTCTGGGTACGGCCGGGCGAAAAGGGCACGCGGTTTGTGGCAGGCAAGAAGCTTGCCGATGGCCGTTACCGCGAGACGCCAGCCTTTCCGCGACGAACGCTCATCCTCGGGAACGACGCCCTGCATGATGAGTGGCGCGACTGGCTCGAATTCGCAAGTCGCAACCGGTACAACAGCGTCTTCTTTCATGACACGCCGCCGAGCGTGATCGACCGGGGAGGCGCTCGCCGCCCAGGCTCCGCGGAGGAGATAGCGCGGGACGGCAAAGGCTGGATGTTCGAGCGCTGGGACGCAGATGGCGCACAGATTCGCGCTGAAGCCGCCAGGCGTGGGATCGCACTTCAATTTGGCGGCCACCATCTTCCCGGCTTGCTGAAACGGGAGCACTTTGCCGACCATCCCGAGTGGTTCCCGCTGAGCAACGGTGTCCGCGACGCCCGCTACAACCTGTGTACCTCGAGTCCGGGGGCCATCGCCGAGGTTCGTGCCCGCGCGCGGGAATTCTTCGAGCGATTCAGCGGCGCCGCCGTGTACCACCTCTGGGCCGACGACATCGTCGGTGGCGGGTGGTGCTCGTGCTCAGATTGCGCGGGGCTTTCGCCCTCTGACCAGGCCCTCCGGGCAACGAATGTCATTGCCGAGGTGCTGGCCGAGGTCGACCCGAAGGCGGTAGTCGCGCACCTCGCCTACCACGACACGATCGCGCCGCCGACGGTCGGCTCACCGGCGGCGAATGTCTCGGCGCTGTATGCGCCGCGGAACCGGAACTACGCGTTCCCGATTGACGACGCCTCATGCAAGCGAAACGCGGATGGGCACTTCGCAGAGCTCCTGGGTTTGGGCGAAACCTTCCGCGACCGGCCGCAGGCTCTTGCCTGTTTCGAGTACTACAGCGACGCGATCCTCTACAAGTGGCTCGACCCGCCGAACCTCCAAGTGCTCCCGCGAGATGCACAGGCCTATTCCCGCGCCGGGGTCTTCGATTTCGGGAATCTCGCCGTCACTCCACGGCCGTGGGTCGGACCGACCTGGCACGCGTGGTGGTTCGCCCGATGCGCCTGGAATTCCGAGCCAGACGTTCGCGCCGAACTCGAACGTTTTTGCTCGGCGGCCTACGGCACAGATGGGGCGAAGTTCGTCGACCTCTACCTGGGGCTGGATGACGCGTACCGCGGATTGCTCGACCTTGGCGACCTCGAACGCATCCCTCGCCACGATGTGCTGGACTTCTCAGACTCGCCGCGTTCCGCCCTGGCGACGAAGGCGAAGCAGCTCCGCGAAGCGGTCGACGCGATGAACCTGGCCGTTGCCCAAATTCCACTCACGCCTGCAGGACTCGGTGCCGAATGCCGCGAGGACCTCGCGATTCAGGTTGCATACGCCAACCACCTCGCTGCGAGAATCGCCGCCTGGGATGACGCACTGTCAGGAAGGCGAGCATCGGCCGAACAGAATCTCTCGCAGGCGGCGTTCTTCGTGAGCGCGGTTATCGATTGGGACCGGACGCACACTGGGCCGGCGTACGCCAACCTCTCGCGGCGCATGCTTCAGTCGGCATCGTGGCATACGGAGCGGATCGCGAAGATGGTGGCTCCGCCGGACTAGAAGTACGCCGGGCCGTCGTCCGGTAGTTGTTCAAGTGCCGGCCAGGCTTTTCCATCGAGGCGGAGAAGCCCGGCGTACTTACGCGCGGCGTCCAGGTCTCGCTGATCCTGCGTTTCGCGGTAGCGGTTGAAGGCATCGAGCATCTTGTCCGCGATGAGCTGCATGTCGATGCCCATCACGTATCGGTCGCTCATCTCGTTCAGGGCTTCGACGTAGACGTCGAAGAAGCGGGACAACCGTTCGAGCGTGATACGAAGGTGAGTCCACTGAGCGGTGTCCTGGCGGGCCGCCATTTCGTAGTAGCGCTTGCCCAGCGTGATGAAGTAGCCCTTGTCGGCCAATGCCGCTCCACCCATCCGCCCGCCGCCGCGCTTGCGGCCGAGGCTCGAGGGGTAGACGCCGGTGATGAACAGGGCGTTGTCGCCGTACTTGCGGTAGGTCTCGAACTTCCCGGCGAAGTTGCCGCTCGGAGCAGCGGTCTCTTCCATCAAATCCGACAGATAGGGAAGGTGACTCTTGCCGGGGCCGAGGTCCAGTTCTCCGGATGAGAGATAGCGTTCCATCAGCTGGCCGAGGTAGGTGATCGTCTCGGCATCGCGGCTGCGGCGGTTCACGTAGAGCACTTTGATGAGGAAGAGGTCAAGGATATCGCCGAGTTGGAGCCCGGTGAGTTCGCCGATATCGTCGTAGAAATCGCTGATGAGCTGGTCGACTTTTCGCGCGAATGCGGTCGTCGCGATGTTTTCGCCGTCGTTCGCGCGAATTGTGTCTCGCAGGATGGCGATGTCTTCCCGGACCAGGTCGAGGTCTCTCATCGTTTCCTCCGCCGAGAACTCTCCGTTGATTAATAGAACGTCTTACGCATTGGTCAAGACAAGTGGGCGAACCCCTGAATTCCCGCGGCTTCGCCGAAACCCAAACTTCAAACCAGTCAAGGCAATTTCATGGCGCGAGTGCAATGGAAGCGTCGACGACGTCCTTCAAGACTTTTGCCCTGGTTTCGCCCGTCACGAACATTGGCTTGTACCTATCCTCGATCTGGTAGGGCACCATCCTGACCGTTGCCAGCCGGTTGTCGTGGAATGTTGCTTCGAGGAGGTATCCCTGTGTGTGTTCGGGCGTCCAGACCTGGTCGAAAATGAAGTTCCCGAGGGCGTAGCCGATGAAGACGTCGTTGCGAACTTCCATCGCCTGCACCCAGTGCGCCTGGTTGCCAACGACGAGGTCGGCGCCCGCATCGGCGGCTGCGCGAAGGCCTTTGATGCTCCGCGGGCTCGGCGTGTGCGTTTCCTCAGTCCCGCTCTGGATCTGGACGATCACGATGTCGACCTGTTCCTTCAGGGCACGGACTCGCTCTTCGAGGCGCGTCACGCCGAGCATCTCCGCGGGCTTGTAAAAGGCTGGCTCTCGCGGGGGCGTATTCCGCTCGTTTTCGTAGCTGTCGTCGAGCGGCGCGGTGCCGATGGAATCCGCCGTGGCTTCGAGGTCCTCGGCAGCGATGTCATCGAATCCCAGCACACCAATCTTCAAGCCGTTTACTTCGAAGATGGCCGGTGCGAGTGCCTCCTCCAGGTTTCGGCCGCCGCCGACCGTTTTGATTCCGACCTCGTTCAGCCGGGTCATCGATTCGATGAGCGCCTGGCTCCCGCACGAACCCATGCCGCAATCGAAGGCGTGGTTCGTCGCCAGCGTCATCTCGTCGATTCCCGCGAGCGTCAGCGCTTCGATGACTTCAGGCGGCGAAGTGAGATTCGGGTACTCCTGGGGGACACACAGGTACGGCTCGCCAAGCCCCTGGATGCTTCCATCGAGTGAGCTCAAGGCGAGGTCGGCCGCCGCGAGGTATTCCCCTACGGAGCTGCGAAGGGCGGCGCCCCAATCGCCGGTCGCTTCAATAGCAGCGAGCGAGCACCGCGACTGCAAGACGTCGCCGGTCGCGACAATCTTCGTGATGAGTCGGAAGTTTCGCGGCCACCAGCTCCCGGATCTGACTCAAGGGCGGCTTCGCCAGCCTTCGTGTTCGCCACCACTTCGATTCGTTCGGCGAAGGGCCAGGCGGCGGGATCGCCGATGCCGCGCGCGATATCGGTCCCATCAACTGCGATGGCCACCATCGAGGGGCGCAATTCTTCGATCGGCACGAAGGTCACGATCCCGGAATCAATCGTCATCGCACTGCGGAGCGCATCGTAGGAGTTGAAGTGGTCTGCGTTTTCTTTGATGAGCGAAAGGTCGCCGGCCTGGGTGTCTGGGCCAGAGGCGAGGGCGATGTGCCCGGGAACCCCGCCAACGTCTCCCCAATCGGTTGTGCGTGCGGCCCAGATGTCTTGAAGTTGCGCCGCGGTCAGCGCATCTACCCCCGCGCCGAGGGCCGCGACCGGGACGAAGTACCTGACCGCTACTGATCCTTCGCCAGCGCCCGTCCCGAACTCGATGTCCGGTTTCTTCCCCGCCGGTAGCCGCGACGAGCCTGAGCGACTCAGCACCTGGGGGAAGCGGCCCGGCATAGGTCAGCGATGCGGTGTTTGTCGGCGTGGTGGTATTGGAGGCAGTAACAGTCGGTTCGCCTGAGGTCCCGCGCATCTCGCCGTCCGAAATAACGTCGAAGAGGACTATCGCGAGCGCCACGAGGCTGCCGGCGAAAACGGCCACGGAGAGAATGAAATACGGAACCCAAGGACTCCGCTCTTGCACGGCCGGTTCGCGTGCCATAAGCGAATCGTTGGGCCGTGTGGCCCGGGAGTCAATTCACCCGCAGTTCCGAGACGCCGCGCTGGTCCGGGCTTAACCGGCCTTGGCGTACCACTTCTCCGGCGTCCCACTGGCGCTTTCGATGAAGCTAAAGGCCTTCGCGAGGATTCGGTCCATGCCACCGCAGGCCGCTTCAACCTGCTCGAGCTCAAGTGAGAGCGGCGGTACCTGACCTATGTCGAGGTCATAGCCGCAGAACAGGCCGTAGTGAAGCAGCAGGTGATTTGATTGAGCGATCACCCCGGCCAGACCGTCGGCGGCAGCGGTGAGGCTGTCGTCGTGGTGGCAACGGACCGCGTCAACAAGGTGGCCCGGGAACTTCCAGCGTTCGCCGAGCGCCTGGCCGATTTCGTCGTGGGCGTAGCCAGTCACTTCGAGCTCCGCGTCGTGCAACGAGATCTCTCCGGTTCGGGCGATGGAGATGGCCTGCGAGAACTCCTGTGGGAGCACCTGGCGAAGGACGAGCCGCCCAATGTCGTGAAGGATGCCGGCCGTGAAGGCGTCTTCGGGCTTCGCGCCGAGCGTCTTCCTGGCGAGCGCCTCGGCCGCGACGGCCACACCGACGCTGTGACCCCAGAAGAGGTCCAGGTCGAAGCCATCATCGACACCGGAACGCTTGAAGGTGTTCATCATGCTTGCGCCGACGGCCACCTGGCGGACCTGCTTGAAGCCCAGCATGACCACGGCCTCGCGGACCGTGCTGATCCGACGGGCGAACCCGTAGTAGGCCGAGTTGCTGATGCGGATCAACTTCGCTGTTAGTGCCTGGTCAGTCGCCAGAACCTGCGCGAGATCCATCGCGCTGGTCCTGTCGTCCTCGGCCATGCCCATCACCTTGGCGGCGACGGCTGGAAGCGGCGGAAGGTCATCCACCCGGTCTAGTAGTTCGTTCGCGTCCTTGCCCATCGATAACTCTTTCGGCGGATTGAGGCTTCCTCTGAACACTAGAACCGGATCTCCACTCCCGGAATTGGGGAAACGGAGTACATCTTCACGTTCGATTTCATGTACACAGAGTCAGGTTCTCGGGCAGTGCCTACCGGCCGCTAGCATTGGCCGCCTGGCGCACTGCGGCGATTTTCCCGTCGACGCCTTTGAACCAGTCGCGATAGTCGCTGACGTTTCGTTTCTTCACGGCTTCGCGTCCGGCTCGAGTGTGAGCGATCAGGTCTTCCAGTAGCAGATCGAGGTTCGTGTTGTAGTCAGCGAACCGTGCGTCCGGCGGGTTGAGGTCGAACATTGCCTGAGCGGTGCAGACCGTTTGGCTGGCATAGTCCGCGAAGTCCGGTCGGAACGCCTCTCGCTTATGGAATGTGTCATCGGGGTATTTTGATCTCAGGTTCGCGCGGAGCCGTTCGAGGTTCTCAGCTGAGTTGCGCATCTCGGAGATGTAGCTGTTCGGCGAGACCCGGCCCGGGTTGGCCCTGGAAGTGGGTAACGGCGTCGGCACGGGGCACTCAACTTCCTCCGGGAAGCTCGCCGGAGCGCCACTACAGGCGGCCAAGAACGATGCCGCGCAGCAGGCAGCCAGCGCCAGCGCCCTCAACGGGAATGTTCCGCGAGCCACGCCATCGCCGCTCTCACCGCCTTGCCGCGGTGGCTCAGCGTGTCCTTCTCGGCATCCGAGATCTGTGCCTGGGTTCGCCGCTCATCAACCAGGAAAACCGGGTCATAGCCGAATCCGCCGTCGCCCTGGGGCTCAAAGCCGATCACGCCTTCTTGCACCCCTTCGAAGATGCGGGGCTCGTCGTCGTTTGGCCAGGCGATCGCAACGACGGCCCGGTACCTCGCCGTGCGCCGTGCCGGCTCGATTCCTTCCAGTTCGCGCAGAAGCAGGGCAGTTCGGCCGATATCGTCCAGACCTGGGCCACCGTATCGGGCGGAGTACATGCCCGGTCGGCCGTCGAGAGCGTCGACTTCGATACCCGAATCGTCGGCCAGCGCGAGGCAGTCACCGGCCTCGGCGAAGGCCCGCGCCTTAAGCAGGGCGTTGTCCGCGTAGGTGCTCCCGGTCTCTTCGACGTCGAGCGAAATGCCGAGTTCTGCGGGCGTGTGCACTTCGAAAGGTGCGGCCGCGAGGAGTCTTCGAAACTCGCGTACTTTGCCCGGGTTGTTCGTCGCGAGGAGGATCCGCGTCCGTTCTGCCACAGGCTGTAGTTTCGGGCCTGAATGTTTCGTTCGGCAACGGACAACGGTTAAGAGCGCCTGTGGTAGAGTCGCCAAAATTTCTTGCGAGGCGAACGAATGCGCGCAATGGTTCTTCGGGGCAAAGCCCTGGCTATCGAAGAGGTTGATGTCCCGAAGCCGGGTCCCGGCCAGGTGCTGGCGAAGGTACTGGCCTGTGGCATCTGCGGCAGCGACCTGCACGCCGCGAAGTACATGGAAGACATGATTGCCGCCTCCCGACTCAGTGGCAGCGTCGCATGGGACAGCCGCGCTGAGACCGCTGGCATGGTCATGGGACACGAATTCATCGCCGAGGTCGTCGAAACCGGCCCCGGCGCGGAATCATGGGCGAAGGGCACTCGCGTGACCTCGGTCCCGGTGCTCATCGAGCCCTCGGCGCCGAACGGATTCGCCTCGATCGGCTACAGCACGGTCTATCCGGGCGCCTACGGCCAGTACGTCGTGATGAGTGCGCCGATGCTCCTGAAAGTTCCAGACGGCCTCTCGGATGTCATCGCCGCGACCACCGAACCCTGCGCCGTTGGCCTGCACGCAGTCCGGCAGGCGGCGATGCAGCCGGGCGAGTCCGCGGTAGTGATGGGCGCCGGTCCGATTGGCCTGATGACGCTCATCTGGTTGAAAAAGGAGGGCGTGGCACACGTGACGGTCAGCGATTTCGCACCGGCGCGCCGTGCGCTCGCAGCCAAGCTAGGTGCCGATCTCGTCGTGAACCCGGCCGATGGCGATGTCGCTGAAGCTCATCGCGCGGCCATCGGCGCCACGCCCGGCACGGGCATCCCTGTAGTGTTCGAGTGTGTTGGCGTCGAAGGCACGCTCTCCCTGGCGATGCAACTCGTCGACCGCGGCGGACGCGTCATTGTCGTCGGCGTCTGCATGAAGGAAGACCGGATCCACCCGATGGTGGGCATCAATAAGCAGCTGACGATGAAATTCGTACTCGGCTATTCGCCTGCTGAGTATGCCGAGGCTCTGACCGCCCTCGGAGACAAATCCGTCGACACATCACCGATGGTCACGCGAACGATTGGTCTCGATGAGTTGCCCGCCGCGTTCGAAGCGCTCGCTGAGCCACACGACTGCAAAATCGTGGTGGTTCCGTAGTCGGTTTAGAGTTCGAGCGCCGAAAGAAGTTCTGGCAGGTGGGCGAACACCCGGTCCGGCACCTGTGCCGAATCAGCTTTCATTTCCAACCGGTCGCGGTGAATCCATGCGGCGTGGACGCCTGCGCTCTGCGCGCCGCCGATGTCGGCGTAGAGGTTGTCGCCGATATGCCAGGACTCTTCGGGCTTCGTGCCAACGGTCGTCATCGCGTGGCGGAAGACGTCGGGATGCGGCTTGCCGCGCCCGAACTCACCCTCAATCACGATTACATCGAAGTGCCGGGCGAGGTCGAATCGCTCGATCTTCCAGCGTTGCATCTCTTGCGGGCCGTTGGTGATGAGACCGATGCGGAAGGCCTCGGAACGTAGCCGGTCCAGCGTGGCCAGCGAGTCATCGAACAACTTGAAGCGGCTCGATTGCTCGTCCCAGTAGCGGTCTGCGAGGAGCTTCGCTCTAGTGGTATCCAACTTCCGTCCCGCGAGGGCCAGTTCAACATTGTGGACACGGGCTTCGTGGAGCTTTGTCCGCCAGTGTTCGACGGCCGCTTCGTCCTTCCAGAAGGACGCCATTTGCTCGCGTATCGCCGTGTGGAGGTCTTCGGGCTCGCACCCGAGTTCGAGCCCGAAATCGCGACAGGTAGCTTCCCACGCCTCTTTGACGCCACCCGAGGTGTCGAGGAGCGTGTCGTCCATATCGAAGAAAATTGCCCGGGGGGTCACTTACTCCAGTGTAGGCCAAAGCCCCGCAGCGTGACTGGGAAGTTCGATTCCGAGTGTTTACCGAGGATAGTTGACGATGAACGGCGGACATTACGGGAGGCCACAACCTTGGATCACGATCGTCACCTGCGGTTTCTTACCCCTCACGCGCATCTTGCCAGCCCGTTCGGGGCCAGCACTTTCGGCGCACTCGCCGAGCGCTTCGCGCGCATCTTTGGCACGCCCCAATTCCTCATCATCCAGACGTTCGTGGTGATTGGTTGGATTGGTATCAACGCGGTCGCTCTGACGCACTTCGATCCCTATCCATTCATCCTCTTGAACCTGGCATTCAGCACCCAGGCTGCCTATGCCGCCCCGCTGATTCTCCTCGCCGAGACGCGCCAGGCCGACCGCGACAAAGACTGGTCGGCCGCCGACGCTCAGCACCGCGAGGACCTGGCGGCGACCACTATCACGATGCTCGAACAGAACACGCGACTAACCGAAGAAGTGAAGCGACTCTCCGAACAGATCCAGGCGCTCACGGTGCAAATTCACAGCACGGTGGCTACCGGCCGCTGAACGCGATCAGGCGGGGACGGCCGCCCCAAGGAACTCCAGGAACGCGCCGTTGTATTCGTTCGGATATTCGGTCACACCGGCATGGCCACCTTGCAGTGTCACCAGTTTTGAGCCGGAGATGAGCTTGCTCAGTGCTTCCGAGTGGCGCGGTGGCAGAAGCGAATCGTCCGCGGCGGCGACGACCAACGTGCTCGCCTTGATATCGCCAGACCGGGCCGAGGCATCGAAGCCGAGGATTGCCTGCGCCTGGCGGATAAAGGCGTGATCCTGCTGCAGGTACGGGTTGTCGACCGTTGCCTGGACGGCGCGTTCGAACCGATCTGTATCGTTGAGCAGTTCCGCGCTGTAGATGAATGGCGCCGACGAACGTGCAATCTGGTCGCGGCTCATGTTCGAGCGACGGATGTTAATCATGTTCTGTACCACCACTCGTGAGTAGCCGTCGAGCTTCGCGGAGCTCGCGAGGAGGATGAGTTTATCCAGCTTGTTCGGATACTTGAGTGCGAACTCCTGCGCGATCATGCCGCCCATGCTGTAGCCGAGGACGCTGGCCTTCTCGATTTTCAGTTCGGTCAGGAGCGTGGCGAGGTCATCCGCCATTCCGGCGATGGAATAGGGCTTGTCCGGCGCGTTCGTGCGGCCCGCACCGCGGTTGTCGTAGGTGATGACGCGGAAGTGTTTCGCCAGCGCCGGAACCTGAAGTGCCCAGGCCTGCAGGTCGCTGCCCAGCCCGCGAATCAGAACGAGCGGCTCGCCGCTCCCGGCTTCTTCGTAGTACGTGATGATGTCGCGAGTCGGGACGTTGGGCATGGGACGAGTTCCTTACCGGGGTTTGTGTGGGCCGATTGTACGGGGAGGCAGGTGCTATCAGCCATCGGTTGGCTTGCGCGCGGGAAGCGACTCCTGCTCGGCGGCCCATTCGCGTGCGGCTTTTCGGGCGGCCGCCGGATTCGCGGCATAGTGCCCTCGTGTTCGAAGGTCCATCGCCGGCGCCATCTGCGCCTCGCTCATTCCGCGTTCGCCGAACCATCCGCGCATCGCTTCGAGGTCGCCCGCGAAAGCGTGCTGCCAGCCACCCGTCTGGTCGAACGCCGCGTATGTCTCGAGGACTCCCACCTGGTTCAGGCGGTCGATGTACTGGATATCGGCACGGCCCTCGCCCTCCCAGACCAGGACGCGTTTGTTCGATGCGAGGTTGTACACGGCAAGGATTTTGAGCGTCGGCGGTGCTTTGCCGTGCCAGACGGTGGCCCACAACTCGGTATCGCGGGAGCGGTCGCTTGTCAGGATAGAAACGTGGAGCATGGGTCCCTTTCAACGGAGCTGAGCCTCAATGACTCTCGGCGCGCTCCTCATCCTCGCGGTTGCGCCCCGTGAGTGCGATGAACTCTTCGTGGAATTCGAACCAGACCGTGTGGTAGCTGTCCTTCAGTGGCGAAGCCAACATCGAATGGTCGCCCGCGGCCAGCGCAGCGAGCGCAGCGTCGAATCGTCGTCCGTAGCCGCGGAGTCTCGGCGCGACCGATGCAACTTCGTCCACCACCGGGCGGAATTCTGTGTGCAGCGTGGTCATCGACTCCACGAGCCAACCCCAGCGCTCATGTTCTGCGTTGATCGATGACATCTGGGTCTCGGTGACCAGCACCTTGAGCTGATGATTCAGCGGTTGGAAGCGCTGCCAGGCGGGTTCGAGGTCGCCTTCCACACTCGCGTGTTCTTCGGCCAGTTGCTGCTGCACCCATTCGCGGCCCTCCAGCGTTAGGGCGAAGCCGCGCGGAGTGGTCTTCAGGAATGCCTCGTGGGGTTCGAGCGCTTCTGAGACGACCTGCTCGGAACATGCCAGCGCCGCTGCCAATCGTTCCACAGAACAGAGGCCCTTTAACTGGAGCGCACGCAGCAGCTCGAACGGGGTGACATCACCGGTGGCCTCGTTGAACTCCAGCAGAGGCTTCGCCTTCTTCTTCCAGGGCCCATGCGCGCAATTTGCGCACCTCGGGGAGGTCAAGGGTGGCGTCTTCCCGGCAGTCCCCGAGATAGAGATTCCCGGTGGTGCCGTCGACCGTGACCATGTCGCCTTCGTGGACTATGACCGATCCGGCATGGAGCCCGTCGCTTTCCACGACAGCATTCGTGAGGCTACAGATGGCGGGGATGGCCCAGCCCCGCGCGACCACCGCCGCGTGGCTGACCATGCCGCCGAGCGTTGTCACGAGTCCTGCGGAGGCGACCATTCCGTGTACATCAGAGGGTGAGGTCTCGGGACGGGCCAGGATGACGGACTTCCCGTTGGCAGCCCATTCCGCGGCTCGATTCGAATCGCAACAGAGCAGGCCTGCGCCAACGCCCGGCGAAACTGCCAGTCCCCATGCAAGGGGCGTGGAGTGCTGCTTCACGCGGCCGAGCTGAGCCAGCTCTCGAAGCGTGTCGTCCCCAACGCGATCGACGGCCTCATTCCTGGAGAGCGGGAAATCAGGATCCTCGGCCATCGAGACAGCGATGCGGACCGCCGCCAGGGGGCTTCGCCGCCCGACGCGCGTCTGGAGCAGGTAGAGCTTTCCGCCGCTGACCGTGAATTCGACGTCGCACATATCGCGGTAGTGGTGCTCGAGCCGGGCCAAAACACCGACGAGCTCTTCATGTACTGCTGGAATTTGCTCGGCGAGTGCTTCGAGTCCAAGCACCTTGTGGCTGCCGGCGACGACGTCTTCACCCTGGGCCTGCTTGAGATAATCGCCGCAGGGCTTCGCTTCTCCGGTCGCAGGGTCTCGCGTGAAGGCGACGCCGGTGCCGGATTGGTCGTCGAGGTTCCCGAACGCCATGGCCTGGACTGTGGCCGCTGTGCCCAGGTCGGCCGAAATGCCTTCCTTTTCCCGGAAGACGATGGCTCTCTCGGACATCCACGATCGGAAGACGGCCTGGATGGCGCCCCGAAGCTGATCAAAAGGCTCGGATGGGATGCCGCCGGCGCCAATTGCCAGTCCTCGAATGCGTTCCGCGGCGGAGAGCAGCGACTGTTCTGTGCCGTCGTTCGCTGCGGCTGATTGAAGCTGTCCGCGCGGTAGCTCAAGAACGATCTCCGCGTACATGCGGTTGAACCGCAGCCAGGTGTCGGCCGCGAACTCCAGGTTTCCCGATTCCTCCGCAAGGCGCTGACGGATCTCTGGCGTCATACCCACGTTCAGCAGCGTGTCCATCATCCCCGGCATCGAAACTGGCGCGCCGGAACGGACCGAAACGAGCAAAGGGGCCCGGACATCGCCGAAACGCCGGCCGGTCTTAGTCGCCAGGCGCTCGAGGTGTTCACGCAGCAGGTCGTCGAGCGTCGCCTGCCAGCCTTTTGCAAGGAACTCGTGGCAGACACGTGTGGTCACCACGAATCCCGGAGGTACGGGCAATCCGAGGTCGCGAGCCATTGTCGCGAGTCCGGCAGCTTTTCCGCCGAGCAAGCTCGCCTGGTTGTCGATGCCGGGGAGCTCGTCTTCGAATGCGTGAACAAGTGGAAGTTCGATAGTCATCAGGGGAGAGCAACAATGGTAACGGTTCCAGCGTCACCATTAACAGTGACGGTCGCACCGTTTGGAATGCGCCGTGTGCCGTTGGTCACGGAGGGCACGCAGGGGATGCCAAGCTCTCGGCTGACGATCATCGCGTGACTTTGTGCAGCGCCGACATCGACAACGACTCCGCCAGCCGACACGAAGAGTGGCGTCCACGATGGGTCAGTGATGGGAGCGACGAGGATATCGCCGGGTTCGAGCGCGGTCGGGTCGATGGGGTCGAGGATGACGCGTGCGACCCCGGTGACCTGTCCCGGGCATCCCGGGAAGCCAGCGAGGACGTCGCCAACAGAAACCGGCTCGATCGCTTCCTCGCCCTTGCGTTTCCAGGTCGATGGGTCGGGTTGCTCGCCCCAGAACACGAACGGCTCCTGAAGGCTCGAATAGAGCTTCATCAGGTCGCGGCGGCGGGTAATTTCAGCCCGCAGCGGCCGTGGGTCGCGGAGCCAGTCGTCCATTTCATCCTTGAGGACCAGCCCGAAGTCGTTGATTTGGTCCGCCAGTCCCTGGTCAACGAGCCTTCGCCCGATGAGATGCATCGCCATGCGTGCTTCCTGGATGAGCTTCACGTTGTTCGTCTTGGTTCGTTCCCGCCCGGCCTGGAAAATCACCGCTGCATGGGATGCCGCGTTGAACATCCCCTGGGTTTCAGGGTCTCCCGCCAGCATCGCCGAAATCTCCGCGCCGATGCGTTCCCGGTCTTCCGCCATTTTCTTGTTTCTCGAGGCCGGGTCCTGCTCCGGCGCCGCGAGGCGCATACGATCGATCGCCGCCAGGGCGAGCTCAGGCCGGGTCTCCCAGGTGTTGTACATCACCTCCCACTCGTTCGGGCCGCGGGAGCCGTAGTCCTTGATGAAGCCTTTGAAGTCCTCAAGGAACGCCTGTCCCTGGGTGGTCCCTTTGAGTCGATCCAACACTCCGGTGACGCCCGCGTTGAAGGCGGCCGTCAGGGTCGGCATCTGCGGCGATTTTTCGCCCGAGCTTCCACATCGCCATTGACGGAGCCGCCGATTCAACATCGCCGAGGCCGGAAATGAGTCGCATTGCGTCGTCCGGGCGGCCCACGGCCGCACAGATCTGGGTGAGCGCTCCCACCGGCACGGTAGCCACGAACGTCGTGAAGATGTGCTCGGAGAAGAAACGACCGAGGTAGGTGACGTAGAGGTCGCGCGAGTACTCCCACAGTTCCTTGTTCGACATGGCTTCGAGGTTTGGTCGCGCCGCCCGAATGCTGTCGACGAGCTTCTCGGATTCGGCCGCGATGTCCAGCGACTGTGCAGTCAGTGCCCACTGGAAGACCGCGCCAATGGCAGCAGTGCGCTCGTCATTCTGGTCGCCCGGCGCCACTTCGTACGGTGGGATTCCCGGCTGAGCGCCGAAGAACAGGTCGTCCATCATCTGCGCTGTCAGGCCGGGGCCGCGTTCGCCAAGGATTCGCGTCACCGAGGCGTTGAGGTAGCAATACCCGCCGAACACGCCAAGCGTCTCCATCTCGTCGGGCGCGAATTCGTCGTCGGTGAACGCGCCCATGTCGACGAGCGCCTTCCGCCAGGCGGCTTCGGTGTGGTCCTTCATGAAGACGCTGAACGTCAGCGGGGCCACAGGATCGGGGAAGACCTCCCCGACATTCGCTCGTGTCCAGAGCGGATACCGCTTGCTCGGTTTGCTACCAACAATCCATGGATCCATGAACCGTGAACCTCCGCCGTTAACATTTCTCTTAGGGTCGCGGAGCTTACACCACGGTCGATTTGCGCCATAGAGCGAACAAATAGGCGAGGTACAGACCGCCAAACGAGCCATCTGCCGTCCGCGTAGACTGCGCCCGTGCCCTATCTGCAACGTCCTGATGCGCGAATCTTCTACGAGGTCTCCGGCAGCGGCCCGGCCCTGGTCTTCGCCCACGGACTCGGCGGAAACCACATGAGCTGGTGGCAGCAGATTCCTGCCTTCAATGACCGGTACACCTGCATTTCGTTTGCGCACCGTGGATTCGCGCCATCAAGCGAAGATGCTGGCGGCCCCGGGGCGCACGCATTCGCGGATGACCTCGCCGCGCTCATCGAAGAGCTTCAACTCGCCGAAGTCCGTCTCGTCGCCCAATCGATGGGCGGCTGGACCTGCCTCGCTTACGCTCTCGCTCACCCGGAGAAGGTCCGGGCACTCATCATGTGCGACTCCACCGGGACTCTCGCCCACCCGGCTTTCCCGGCAATCTGGGCAGCGCAACCTCGCGGGCGGGAACAAGGCCTGTTCGAACGCGGCATCCATCCCGCCGGCGGTGAACGGATGGCGTCGGAGCAGCCGGCACTCCACTACCTCTACTGGCAGATCAATAACCTCGCCTCGGGCGTGGACAAGGATGTCACTCCGTCGGCAGCTCGGAGAGCTCCGCGCCGAGCCCGTCGAATCGCTGACCCGGCTGTCCATGCCCGTGCTTTGCATCTCAGGAGAAGAAGACATCGTCATCCCGCCCGAGACCGTCAGGATACTGGCCGAGAGCGTGCCGAACGGTCGCTTCGTCGGTGTCCCAAACGCAGGACACTCGGTGTACTTCGAACGCCCTGCCGAGTTCAACGCAGCGGTGTCCGCGTTTCTTCAAGAAATCGATCAACCAGGAGCGCAAACATGATTGGTACCCCAGAACAGGACGCATTTGTTCGCTCGATGAAGTGGGCGAGCATTACCTCGTTGCGAAAGGACGGGAGCCCGACTACTTCGGTGGTGTTTTACGCCGTCGATGGCGACGACCTGCTCTTCAGCACGACGAAAGACCGAATCAAGACGAGAACCTTCAAGCGCGATCCGAGGGCTGCGGTCACGGTGCTGGATGAGGGTGCGCCCTACCGGTTCGTCAGCGTTGAAGGCAATGCGACCGTCGAAGACGACAACATCATCCCGGGGCACATCGCCGTGAACCGCGCGATGCGCGGTCTTGCGGATTGGCAACCGCCGGAGGGCTACGAAGAGACCCTGCGCGCCCAGGGCCGCGTGATCATTCGGGTCACCCCCGAACGGGTCAGCGGCGTGGTGAATCGAGGCTAGCAATGGCACTGCCGGGAATCGATTGGCTTCGAGGAAAGTTGAACACCACAGACGCGGTTTCGGGCGGGTACCAGGCGAAGGCCGGACATACCATGACCGCAGGTCCGGGATTTGTGATGTCCGCAGTATTTGTGGTCGCCTGGCTCGTCGCGCTTGTCCCCTTGTTGCTCTGGGCGGGCGTTCGACGTCTGACGAATACGGCTCGCGCGCGGTGACCTATCGGCCACCGCCCCCTGCGGGCGCGAGCGGACGGAGACAGGACGACAGGTGCCGGGCGGCCGGACGCTCCGCAGGGCTGGCAGAAGAAGAATGATGGTCCCGCTCACCGCGAGCATGCTCCACGCGAGGACCGGGAAGACGACGGGCAGGCCGTATGCCTGTCCTGCGACCGAAGCAGGAAAACCGCCGAGCATCGAAAGGCCCATCGCCAGCGGGAACAGCCCCATCACCCGGCCGCGCATCTCTTCGCGCACCGTTTGCTGGACGATCGTGGAACTCGAAACCATCGTGCTGACCATCGCAAAACCAAGCCCGAAGTTTGCGAGCGCTGTGAGCAACACAATCCTCGAATGGGCGAACAGGATTGCTGACAGCGCGAACAGCAGGACCGCCCCGCAAAGCGTCCGTCCCTGTCCCGGAAGTTGCCGCCGCCACACGTAGAAGAGTGATGCGGCGAATGTCCCGAATCCCCACGTCATCGCCATGAACCCGAACTGCGTCGTGCTCAACCCGAGCACCTTGGTCATCCAGACCGGGCCGAGGGTGGCAGGGCCGGGCATGCCAAGCACCTGCAACGACACAACAAGCCCGATGACGCCGAAAATCGTGGCGTCCCGGCGGGAATAGGCGAGGCCTTCGCGAATGTTGGAGAGCATCCCAACTGACCGATTCGCCGTCCCCATGCTCCGGAACCGTAGCGAGGAAATGAGCGGGAGGATCACCACCCAGGCGCTCAACGTCAGCAGGTAGACGGTCCCCGCATCGAAGACTGAGTTCAGAAAACCGACGAGCGGCAACGACAGCGGGAACATGATCTGCTGAGCAGCCATCTGCAGGCTGATGGCACTCGGCAATGCATCCATGCCGACAATCGTCGGTGTACTCGCAGTCCGCGCCGGCTGGTCCACTGCCATGGTGCCAGCGCTCAAGAACGTGAGACAGACGAGGACGGCGATGTTCGCCGAGCCCAGCGGCTCGAAAATCATGAGCATCGCGACGCCGCCACCAATGCATAGCGAGACGATTTCGCAGCTCAGCAGCACCCGCCGCCGCTCGAACCGATCGGCGAAAGCGCCACCGATGAGGCCGAAGAGCAACATCGCCGAACCACGGCTCGCTGCAACCATTCCGACGTACAACACGTCCCGGTCCGGGTAGCGGTCCTGAATCCAGAAGATCTGGGTCAGGAACTGCATGGGCATCACAAAAGCGACAGCGGCCGAACCAGCCAGCAGCAATCTGAAATCGCGGTGTGCCAGCGCCCCCTGAGCCATGCGACAGTTTGGCCGATTCAGGACATCCCGGATAGAAGGCGTCAGTCGCGCGCGACAGCGACCCCGTAGCTTCGATACGGTAGGCTGCCGGGCGGCGGCGGAGGTTCGGGCTGAGGCGCGGTCACGACGTCGATGGTGCACTCCATGGCGTCGCACCCGACAAGCAGGTCGTCCAACAGCTCATGGTCGATGCGTGAGCCGTTGTTGAAGAGCCCGCTCTGCGTATGGATGCCGACGACCAGGCCGAGATACGGCCCCTCGGCCGCTGACCAGATTGCCGAGCCACTTTGTCCGGCGGCAGTATCGATGTCGTAAAGCAGCCGAAAATCTTCGACCAGGAAGAATGCGGGACGAATCATTCCCCACATCGTTCCGAGCGGTTTGTCGGCCGGGTATCCGAAGATCGCCGGTTCGAAGCCCGGGTCCTCGAGCGCCTCGGTATCGGCGACGGTCACCCCAAGCCAGCCGGTATCGAACGCCAGTAGGTCGTTCGGGAGCTTCAGGAGCCCCCAGTCCCAGAGGGTCGAACCGGAGAGTGCGTACTGGTCGGGAACCCACCAGTCGGAGGCGTACTCCGAGCCAAACGGTTCGAAGTCGCCGTCCTTGCCGGGGATAACGCGGATGTGCTCGGCCACCCAGTCCTGGTCCGATTTACTCCAGAGGCAGTGCCCGGCGGTCAGCGAGAGCGTCCGGACCGATGAACGTTGCGGTGCACGAGCCGAACACTTCGCCGGCGGAATCCTCGAGCTCGATGAATGCGATTGCGCTGAAGGGGAAGACACTCGTGTCGTCGACGCGACTCCGGCCGTCGTCGCCGAGGACGACTTCTTCCGTCCGGCTGTCTCTTTGCGTTGAGGGAAGGATGGCCCCGGTCGCCGTGCTGTCATGGTGGGCAGTATTCGCCGCCAGCACCGGTGCATCGGAGCGGACGGCCAGGGAGAGTGCTGCCAGAGCCAGGAGCAGAATCAGAAGGCGTCCACGCACCCGGTCAGTTTGTGTGCTTCGTTCTTGACAAGCGAGGGGCTGATTGTGTGGCGTAAAGGTTGCGAGGGCATCAGTCCGTCCAGCCAGATGCCGAAAACCAAGTCACGCAGGCGCGAACAGATCAGAAGAGGCGACAGCATGCGAGTCGGCGAGCTCGAGGATTCGGTCGGCAAGGAGTTCACTTCGCGGCGCAACGAGATTGCATCCGAAGCGATGCGCCTTCCTGCGAGGCTCGCCGAACCGGTCCCGGGCGCGACTCGTCTCGCCGTCCCGCTGCTCGACTCGGTGCACATTTCCCCCGAAGCCAGGGCCGCGCAGTTTGGCTTCCCCGGGTCACCAGTTTTAACTTCGGCCCTGCCCTCGCCAACCGAAATCGTCTCAATACTCCGCGACATCGAAGTTGCGCCGGGTTCTCCACGTTCGACGGCCGGAATACAGCGCCTGGTATCCCTGGTCGCCCAGGTGTCGGAGGGCTTGCCGGGAGGGATCCCCGGCGCACCCGTTACCGACTCTCTCGCGGGGGCACTCGTCCGCGCACTCCTGGCGAACACGCCGGAGCCTGCGGTGATTAGCGCACTGGTCCGGGAGCTACTGAATTCCTCGCCGCAACGAGCCTCCAGTGGGGGCGCCGGCGCTCCTGCTGCTTCCCGTTTTGAACAGGTTGCCGTAGAAATCCTTGTCGCCGCAGCCGCCGCCAACGCTTCGGATTCGCTTGGAACGTTGCAGGCGGCAGGCCGACGAGGCGAGCTTCCGGCGGCACTCATGTCTCTTCTCGCTGAAAGCCCCAAGAAGTCCCTGCCCTCGAGGCGTCGTCGACTTAAACGGGGTGATCTCGACGAGGACGACGATGATGCAACCGAAAGCGGGGAGCCGGCCCCCTACCTGCCTGATTCACCGCGAACATAGGTTCCTAGAAATTGCCGCGGTTTCTTTCGCCATCGGTCGAGCTGCCTGACTAACCGGGCCCGCCCGACTTTTCTGTCGTCACTCGCTGAGAATGGATCGATCATCCTTTTCCGATTTCGCCAGTACCACTTTGCCCAGTTGAGCGACTCCTTCGGATTGAACCCACCAGACGCAGTTTGGCCGACGAGCATCGCTGCGAATTCCAACCTTCGGCAGAAAGCGAAATGCTCAGATGGATGTGAGGATTCGCGGAAACGGCGCATCTCCGACGATAGCTGCTCAGATGCATTCGTCGCCTGCAGATAGGACCACCACGCCGGGGCGAGGCCACGTGCAAGGTCCAGACACATTCCGTTGTAGCTCCTCGGATTGAGGTCGATCAGGAGGCGTTCATCTCCGCGTTCGATGAATTCTGCTTCGAACATTCCCGAGAATCCCAGCGATCGCAACATCGCCATAAGTTGAGCGGCAAGTTCTTCGTCGAGCGGTGCGCTTTCCATGCAAATGCCACTGCCGAAGCGTCGCGGGAACTGCAGGAGCTTTCGATGACCAAGCGCCGCCCATTCGCCAAGGTCGTTCAAAAAGCCACTGATGTGGTAGATCGGCCGGTCCCTCCCGCCGATGAACTCCTGCACCAGCGGAGTAGCGGCCGAGGGCCAGGCGCTTGTTACTTCGTCCCGGAACCGAACGTTCCTAAGGGACCATTCGAGGGCTTCTTCCAGTGCCGCCTTGTCCCGGACGAGTTGGCCCTGCCCCCAATGAAGGTTCCCGCACCGCGTCTGCGGCTTCACGACAAGGGGGAACTTCGCCGTCCCTAGCCCATCGATCGCCGCTTCGACTGTCGGCGCTGGCCAGGTCTTGGGTGCCGCGAGGCTGCTCGCAATGCAGGCCTCGTAGAGCTCCTGCTTGAGGGTCACACTCCGGAGCGCCTCGAACGTGGGCACTGCGATACGCGCCGAAGAGTCAGGGTGTGCCGCGCGCCATTCCGCGAGCCAAAAGGAGTCGGATTCGGCGTTCGGAAAGACAACCGCCCCGGGGTTCTCGTCGAGCAGTCTCTCGAACCATGCACCGAACTGTGGGTCCCATATGCGGGGCGAATGAACAAACGCCGACACGTAGCGTGACGAACGGACGGGGTGGTTCGGCTCGCTCGAGCAGGCGATGACTCGCACGCCATGTCTTCCGAGATCTCGGACCGCATCGAGATGCGCTTCCAGGAGAATCGCCGGTGCAGAGGCGATCACCTCGCTCGCAGCCTGCGCAGTAATTTCGTCGCAGTTGATTCCGCGATACGCAAATTGCGATGCACCACCGGGAACCTGCTAACGGCCCGTCCGGCGTGCATGCGTCCACGTCGCCGCCACTTCTGAACTCGCGGTTCTCTCCCCACACTTCCTATCCAACGGACGTGGGTCGCGTAGTTGTATTTATAGGCTTCGCTTCCGTACAGGAAGTCGAATTCGCTATCGCCGCTTTCGTAGCTGTATCGCAGGAGATAGCTCAGATGAATGGCTCCCGGCGAAAAGGTCCGGAGGTCGTGGTCGTACGAGGTCAGCCGGTAGAGGAACGCCCCTTCCCAGTGGTTGGAGAATTGGGCGGCCACAATCCGCCCGCCGGCGCGGAGCGTGGATATCATCAGCAATCCGCGTTTTCGCATCTCCCGATAAAACTCGATGTTCTGCTCAATGTAGTAGCGATTGCCCGCTCCGCTTCGTTGATAATGCGCGGCCTTCCAGCGGATAGTGGCGTCGAACGCTTCCGGGTCGGGGTCGTTCGGCACGAACACCACTGGCCCCAGGGCCTGCGCCAATCGTTTCTGGTCTCGCTCTAGCGAACTGGCCCGTGCCCCCAATTCTTCGGTTGCGAACCGCTCGTACGCGTTCCACGAATCGAAATCGCTCCAGCGAATAAAGGGCGAGGGCCGCGTTCCCGGCGGTCCGGGTTCACCTGCTTTCGTGACGCCACGGACGACTTCCGCAAAGTGCGAAACGGACATGACCGGAACTTCAAAGGGCGGTTCAACGGGGATAAGAGGAAACGGGTAGTTCCAGAAGCCGGAGATGGGTTTGCCTCCGCGTACCAAGGCCCTTGCGATGACGTTTTCGCAGGCAACATAGCGAATCGTCGCGCCCGGAAAGTACACGTCTCTCAGGACTTCGAAGAATGCGTCCGACGCGAAGAAGCGGTTCTCCATTGTTGGTGAAGTTTACGTCGGGATGGCATTGTCGACGCGAGGCGCGAGCCCGAAACGGGGGCCTACTTCACGACGAAGTAGCGAGCATCTGGATGGTGGACGATAACGGCGCTCGTGCTCTGTTCCGGGTGCCACTGGAATGTCTCGCTCAGCTCGACACCAATGCGCTCCGGCTGGAGCAGGACAGCCATCTTGGTCTGTTCTTCGAGGTCAGGGCACGCCGGATACCCGAACGAGTATCGGGCACCCTGATAGGTCTGCTGGAAGAGGCTCCGAGTGGTGGGGCCATCAAGACCGGCGATGCCCAGTTCCTCACGCACTCGCCTGTGCCACATCTCTGCCAATGCCTCAGCACTTTCCACGGAGAAGCCATGCCAATGCAGGTAGTCCCGGTACTCATTCGATTTGAAGAGCTCCTGGGCAAACTCGCTGGCACGTTCGCCCATGGTTACGAGGCTCATGCCGACAACGTCGAACTGCGGCCCGCCGGTTTTCGCTTCATCCACCGAACGGAAGAAGTCGGCGATGCACTGCCGGCGCCCGGTTGTTTGGCGCGGGAACGTCAGACGGACTGGCTCGCCGAACGGTTTGCCGTCCTTCACATCTGGCCAGCAAATCAGATCGTTTTTGTCAGAGAGGCACGGGAAGTACCCGTACACCACCTGCGGCGTGAGCAATTGTTCCGAAATCGCCCGCTCCGACCATGTCCGGAATACGGGCCGAACTTCTTCGTCGACGAACTTTTCGTACTCGGCTTCGGACCGCTCGCCGCGCTGGTACTGCCACTGCCCGCGGAACAATTGGACCTCATTGATCCAGGGAAAGATGTCTCGCAGGGGCAGGCCGCGCACTACCCGGCTGCCCCAGAAAGGTGGCGTCGGGATCGGCATGTCGCGCTTCACTTCCGAGGGGGCATAGTCAGTCGTCTTCGGACCGTTGCCGCTGTCTCCGTCGCCCGGCACTGCCACTTGAACAGCGTCATAAACGTCGTCTTCGGTGCGGGTGACTTCGGCCCCGCCGCGCGTGAGCAGCGGCAGCGGCTTCCCGGCGCGGGCCGCGGGGACGACCTTGTCGAGCGTCGCCAGTCCCTCGAACGCATCCTGCGCGTAGTAGACGGTGCCCTTGTAGATTCGCACGCAGGTCGCTCTCGACATACTTTCGTGTCAGCGCGGCCCCACCCAGGATGACCGGGTAGTGGAACAGCTCGCGGCTGTTCAGCTCTTCGAGGTCTTCGCGCATCACGACCGTGCTCTTCACCAGCAGGCCGGAAAGGCCGATTGCGTCGGCTTCGACTTCCTGAGCCTTGTCGATGATGTTCTGGATCGGCTGCTTGATCCCGATGTTGTAGGTCGTGTAGCCGTTGTTGCTCAGGATGATGTCGACCAGGTTCTTGCCGATGTCGTGGACATCGCCGCGAACGGTCGCGAGCACGACCTTGCCTTTCGTCGAGCCGGCCACTTTGTCCATGTGCGGTTCGAGGTAGGCGACGGACTGCTTCATCGTCTCTGCTGACTGCAGGACGAATGGGAGCTGCATCTTCCCGGAGCCGAAGAGCTCGCCGACTACGCGCATCCCGTCCAGCAGGTGCTCGTTAATGATGACCAAAGGGTCGAACTTTGAGAGCGCCTCTTCGAGGTCGACTTCGAGGCCGCGCCGGTCTCCGTCGATGATTCGTTGCTGGAGCCGTTCTTCGACCGGGAGGGTTGCCCGGTCGACCTTCGCTTCTTTGGTCGCCTCAACGTTTTCAAACAGCGAGATGAAGTGATGGAGCGGGTCGTAGTCTTCGCGGCGGCGGTCGTAAATCAGGTCGCGCGCCGTGTTCAGTTGTTCTTCGGGGATGCGGTTCAGCGGCACGATCTGCTTCGCGTTCACGATTGCCGAGTCGAGGCCATGCTCGATGGCTTCCGCAAGGAACACCGAGTTCAGCACCCGCCGCGCTGCAGGCTTGAGTCCGAACGAAACGTTCGAAACCCCAAGGGTGGTATGGACGCCGGGGAATTCCTGCTTCACGGCTTTGATCGCGTTCAGCGTCTCCATGCCGTCTTTGCGCAGGTCTTCCTGCCCGCCGGAAAGCGTGAAGGTGAGGAAGTCGAACAGCAGGTCGCCCGGCTCCATGCCGTATTCGCCGACTGCGAGGTCATATATCTTCCGGGCGACTCGCAGCTTCCATTCGGTGGTGCGCGCCTGACCCTCTTCGTCGATGGTGAGCGCGATTGCGGCGGCTCCGTGCCGCTTGATGAGGGGCAAGAGCCGGCGAATCTTGCGCTCGCCGTCCTCCAGGTTGATGGAGTTGATCATCGCCTTGCCGCCGTACAGCTTCAGCGCTGTCTCAACCACGGCGACCTCGGTGCTATCGAAGACCAGGGGAAGAGTCGATTGCGTTCGCAGAGCCGTTGCGACGCGCGTCATGTCTTCTGTGCCGTCGCGGCCGACGTAGTCGACGCTCACATCGAGGACGTGCGCACCCTCGGCGGCCTGTTCGCGGGCCACCCCGACGATCCCGTCGAGGTCTTCTGCGAGCAGCAAGTCTCGGAATGCGCGCGAGCCAGTGGCATTCGTGCGCTCGCCGATGACGAGGAACGACGTGTCCTGCTCGATCGGCACACTCGTGTAGAGCGATGAGACGTTCGCCTCGTAAGGAGAGGGTTCCCCGCGGAGGAATTCCGAGGCAGCAGGCCGGAACTTTGGTGTTTTGCGGCCGATGGCGGCGATTGCCGCTTCGAACATCGTGGGTGTTGTGCCACAGCACCCCGCCACGATGTTCGTGCCGAACTCGTTCACAAAGACTGACTGGTGCTTCGCGAACTGCTCGGGCGTGAGCGTGTAGCAGGCTTCACCGTTGATGACTTCCGGCAGGCCCGCGTTCGGCCCGATCATCACCGGGCGACGCGAATGCTCCGCCAGGTAGCGGACGTGCTCGACCATCTGTTCCGGACCGGTCGAGCAATTGATGCCGATGATGTCGAAGGTGTCGAGCGGCTCGAGAGTGGTCAGTGCGCAGGCGATGTCCGAGCCGAGGAGCATGGTTCCGGTGGTCTCAATCGAGACGCTGGCGATGACCGGGATGCGCTTTCCGGTGGCCTCGAAGGCAGCTTCGCATCCGGCGAGGGCGGCTTTGGTCTGGAGGAGGTCCTGGCAGGTCTCAACTTTCAGGACATCGATGCCCCCTTCGATGAGCCCAATGGCCTGCTCGGTGGCGCCGTGAACAAGCTCATCCCAACCGATGTGGCCGAGGCTTGGAAGCTTCGTCCCCGGACCCATTGTGCCGAAGGAATACCGGGGTTGTTCGGGAGTGCTGTATTGGTCGCGTACCCGCCCGATGACCTCAGCCGCGAGGCGGTTGAATTCTCGAGTCCGGTCGGCGAGGTCGAACTCGGCAAGCACCACCTCGTTCGCGCCGAACGAACACGAATCGACCGCGTCGCAGCCCGCTGCATAGAAGGAGTGGTAGATCTTTTCGAGGACGGCGGGATTCGAAACGTTCAGCCATTCCGGGCAACCGTCGTGGGCTTCGCCGTCGGGCGCGACGAACGCCTCCGGCCCAAGGTTGAACGACAACAGCGTCGAGCCGATAGGGCCAGCGGAGTAGAGCACCTGTTCCCGCAAACGGTGCAACAGCGGGTGATCGAGAGGCCGGTACATGAGGTCTATCCAGCGTACACGAAGAACATTGAGATAGGCTCTAGTTTTCGAGCGCTTGGATTGTCTGGTCGCTGTCTCACCAGATTTCGGGAGCCCACGGCTGAGGGTTCCACGCGAACATCGCATCAGCCCGCGCGACCGCCTCCGCCGACCCCTCGATCCGCCCCGCCCTTGCAAGCTGGTATGCGCGCATCCCGCCCAGGTAGAGCGCCCCGAGTTCATTAACCGTCATCGTCAGGTCCGGTTCGCGGGTGGTGGCATAGCACTGCGCCCCGGTTGGCCCGCCCTGGAGCAGGTAACGGCCGGCGTTCCACGGGCAAAAGTCGTCGCGCAGTTCGATGACGAGTTCGCCGCTTGTGGCGTACAGCCGCGAAGAGAGAGCCCGCGGAGTGTCGATGATCCGTACCCAGAGCGTGTCCGATGGACGCCGGACGAGCCGACGAGGGTCGTCGAGCATCGCGTAGAGCGGCTCGTCGACAGGCCGCCATTCGGCGTTGATGGTCGCGATGAGGTCCACGCCGAAGATGTGGTTCCAGAGACCCGTGTACGCCGCGTCCGTTGTGGCGATGAGGGCACCGATCGAGAGCACACCGGCCGCGCTGCCGTTTTCGTAGTGTTCTTTGACGCGGTAGCGCGCGTATCCGAGGGCCTTGCCGTTCTCTTCGTACTGGATGTCGAAGTTCGAGCTGAAGCCGTGAGGCGCCGGCCAGGCAGGGTCGCGGAGGACGCGATTCTCCCACCAGCCCGGCGTGCGATTGTGCATGCCGGGGAATGTCCGTCGCACCTCGTCCCAGATGCCCGGCCACGCTGCCATGGCCTGCGCCCGGTCGATGAATCGCGTCCGGCCGGAAAACGGTGTCGATGTGCGCAGTCCGGTTCGCAGCCGGTCGATGGTTAATTCCTGGCCCTCGGCCGCCATGCCGTAGCCGAAACGCTGGTAGATGGACGCTTCCGAAGCCCAGAGGGCGGCAATGGCCTCGCCCCGGTCCCGCACCTGGTCGAGCTGGTAGCGCATCATCGCAGTCAGGATTCCCTGGCGGCGATGGCTCGGGAGCACGCCGACCCACGTCAGTCCGCCGCACGGGACGAACCCGCCGGGTGTCGTCATCTCGAAGGTCCACGTCCCCGCCGTACCAACGACCTGTTCGCCATCCCAAACGGAAATCGAACGCGAAAGGTCGGCGTACTTCAGCGTCGAGGCGATGCCTTCTTCGGGGCGCGGGTCGTGGCCGAACGCAATCGCGTTCGAATGAAAGAACTTCGGCGCTTCTTCGGGAGTAATAGGTCGGATCGGATAGTCCACGGTTCGCGCTCCTCGCTGGGTCGAGAGATGTTACACCGGCGAACAGAAAAGGCCCTCCGTCTCCGAAGGGCCTTCGCTGATTTTGCTTCAGAGAAGCGAACTCACTCGATGTCGACGGTAGCGCCGGCTTCGGTCAGCTTGGCCTTGATGGTCTCGGCCTCTTCTTTGCCGATGCCTTCCTTCACTTTCGCGGGGGCGGCTTCGACGAGGTCCTTGGCTTCTTTGAGCCCGAGGCCGCTCACGACTTCGCGAATGGCCTTGATGACGTTGATCTTGTTGTCGCCGAAGCTCTTGAGGACGACGTTGAATTCCGTCTTCTCTTCTTCAGCGGCGGCGGCAGCGGCGGGAGCAGCGGCTCCGCCACCGGCCATCATCATCGGGGCGGCGGCGGTGATGCCGAACTCTTCTTCGATCGCCTTGTTCAGGTCGCGGAGTTCGAGCAGGGTCATGCCCTTAATAATTTCGAGTGCTTCTTCGATCTTGGCCACGGTGTTCTCCTTTGGTTACGGCATCGCAAGCGCGAGCCATACGGGCTGAATTTGCGGATACCGGACTAGCCGGCGGCCTCGAGTTGATTCGCGCGCGCTTCGACGAGCCCGGAGAAGTTCCGGATGGTCGACTGCAACAGACCGGCGAAGTTGTAGAGCGGACCCTGCAACTTGGCGACGACGTCGGCGATCATCTGCTCCCGCGAAGGCATGGTTGCGAGGCTTTCGACCTCTTCGCGAGTGAGGACTTTTCCTTCGAGCCAGCCGCCGTGAATTTCAATGGTCAGGCGCTTGGCGCGAAGGTGCTCTGTGAGCGCCTTCACCGGTGCGATGGGGTCTTCGAAGCCGATCGCGAGGGCGGTTGGCCCCTGGACGATGTCGGCCATGTTGTCGCGCCCGGCTGCCTTGGCGGCCATGACTGCGAGCGTGTTTTTGACGATCTTCACTTCCGCTCCGGCCGGGCGCAGGGCGCGGCGAAGCTCGGTGATCTGGGCAACGGAGAGCCCACGATAGTCAGCGCTGATGGCGATCGAGGCCCGCTCCATGCGGTCCTTGATTTCTGCCAGCATTTCGACTTTCCGTGGAGTCGGCATAGCCACCTCCCGATAGCGAATGGGGCTGCGGTTTGCACCGGCCCGGGGCGGAAGAGCCCGGAGACCAAAAATCCCTGCGCAATGGCAGGGATCGAACCGCGATTAGCCTTGGCTGGCGCGGAATCACTGCCTCGGCAGGTGCCTTTCGGCATTACCCCTCCCGTCATGAAGACGGATCGCATAGGGACCTGCGGTCTCTGGCTCTTAAGTTGTCGCCAATGAAGGTATCAGGTTTCGGGATTCGGGGAAATCAGGGTCTCGGGTGAAAATGCGTCCGCTAGCGCGGGACGACTTCAAGATAGGTCTTCGCCGCCCAGCCCGCGCGCCCGTCGGGTGTCTCGACGGCTAGCCAGTCTGAATCGTCAGGCTCGCCGCGTACGGCCAGCAGCACTCCGTCCGCGTAGCAGCCGAGGACTTCCGCATTTGTTTGAGGCGCGGTGCGGACGTTGAGGCAATCACCGGGCGTGACGACGCGGGCGAAAGGCCCGACCATGATTGCGACAGGGTTCGGCCCACCGGCTTTGGCGCCCAAGAGGTCGACGAAATTCACTATTGGGGAGATGGTCTCGTTGCCGAAGTCGATGATTGAGGGGACGCCTCGGAAGAACTCCCCTAACGGGGTATCCACATCCAAGTACCGCGCTGACTCGAAGTTCGCCCACCCGAGGGCCACACTATCGGAGAGCCAGCCCGTGACCCGGAACCCGTTAATTCCATCGTCACGTCGAGTTTGGTATTCCGCGCGGAACATACCCGTCGCAACATCGAGGAAGCCGAAAAATCCCGGCATCGCCACCTGCATCTCAAGCCGGCCCGAGCGTTCGAAGAGTGCAACCAGGGACGATTCGTCGCCGTTCGCTGGTTGAGGCAAGACCACGAGCCTTTCGCCTGTCATCAGATTCCAAACGGTGTGCTTGTCCTCCGCGACGACGGCTACGACAAGCCCGTCAGGGGTATAAGCGGAGCGCACGGTCGTATTGGCGGAAACGCCGTGTGGCAGCGGCACCACTTCACTAGTCCCTTCGGGGTTGTACCAGACGAACTTCCACTGGTTCGAGTCATCAACTTCACGGAGGAGTATCCGTTCGCCATCGATGGCGACTACCAGGCCCCAGCCGCCCCGGTCGATGGTCGTAACGTCTCTCCACGTTACTCCTCCGTCTGACGACCGGACGATGGTTGTTGGTTCTAACTCCCCGTAGCAGGTGCCGTGGCAGAGAGCAGCGGCGAATTGGTTTGCTGGCCCCTGAATGGCGCCAACGAATGCCCGGTCGTTCGGTCTGCCCTGGCCGTACACGGTCTGGATGAGCGTGTCAGTCTGCAGGTTTCCCGCGGCATCGTTGTAATACCGACGAAACGCGTTGCTCGGACCCTCCCAAACGCCATCGAAGGCATAGAGGGCCACTCCGGCCGGCAACGTCACCGGAGGCCCGGGCAGCAGGGCTATTGCTTCGATGTCTGGAGCTGTTGATGGCGTGGCTTCGGCGGATGGCGTCGGTCGTACCAACGAGGTCGCTTCCGGTGTCCCCGATTCGGTCGGCGTCGGCGTCGCCGTCGGCTTCGTTCCGCCTCCGGAACACGAGGCTAGGACAAGCGCACAAGCAATCGCCGAAAGCGGTAGCAGTCTCATCACTACTCAGGCTAACGTCTCCGGTCAACGAATAGTTCCGCGCGACTCGCCAGAGCACGCGGCCTAACTCCGTTTCCGATACCATTCCCTTGTGCTCGAAATCACGAAACGACTGCTCAAGGCTGCCGAAGGTGGCGAACCAGTCTTCCTCGCGTCCATCCTCGAAGCAGGCCCGCGGCCGGTGGAACCTGGCGCCCGGCTCCTTGTCGAACGCTCCGGCGACCGCCTCGGCTCGCTTGGCGACACCATGCTCGACGACTCCATAGCGGCTTACGCGCCGGACGCTTTCCCGAAGCACCTCGCACAGACCCTCTACGTCAGCCCTGATGGCCTCTCTGAACGGACCATCAAGGGCGCGACCGCTATCTACGTCGAGGTCGTTGAGGCGAAGCCGGTCTTCCTCGTCGTCGGCGCGGGACACATTGGACGTTCGCTGGCGCAGCTCGCCGACTTCCTCGACTTCCAGGTCGCTGTACTCGACGACCGCGAGGACTTCGCCAACTCTGAGCGTATCCCTGAGGCCGACCAGATCCTCTGCGAGGACTACGAAGAAGCACTCGAAAAGTTCCCGATCGATGCGAACACGTACATCACGATGGTCACGCGCGGACACAAGCAAGATGAGCTCTCGCTGCGGAAGTGCCTCGGGCGCGGCGCGGGCTACCTCGGGATGATTGGCTCGCGCAGGCGGACTGGCGCGGTTCTCGAGCACCTCGCTGCCGAGGGCTTCGACCCCGCCGAACTGGCGAAGGTCCGCACACCCATCGGCCTCGACATCGGCGCCGAGACCCCCGAAGAGATCGCCATCAGCATCATGGCCGAGGTCATCATGCTTCGCCGCGGTGGCGACGGTTCGGTGATGTACCACCGCTAACAAGCGGCTAGTCCAATCTCCCCGCGACCGCCCCACGTCTGTGCAGTTCCGCGCGCAGGTCGAGCATCGCCGTGTACGTCGGAATGACGAAGACATCGTCCCCGGGTGTCGAGCCGGCGAGGATCGCATCGAGTAATTTCGACGGGTCGTGCTCCACGACCTTCGCCGGCTGAAAGCCTGCGTACTTCAAACGCACGGCCAGGTCCTCGGCCCGATCTCCCCCCGCCCACCAGTCAGTGGTGGAATCAGCCAACATTTCGTAGTCGACATCCCAGATCCAGCTCACGTCCTGACCGTCGGCGAACCGATCGTTGAGCAACACCGCGAGCTTTAACTTCGGACCCTCGCGGGCTATTTCGCGCAGCAAGAGCAGCACCTGGTTGGCCCCGGCAGGATTCTTCGCGAGAAAGAGCCGTAGGCGACGGCCCTCGAGTTCAACGATCTCCTGTCGACCGAAGGCCGGTTGTACTCGCGCGAGTCCGGCCCGAATGGATGCGTCGGGAACGCCAAAAACCTTGCACGCAGCAACGGCGGCAAGTGCGTTGTACACGTTATAGAGCCCGGTAAGAGGCATTTCCATTCGTCCCAACCCAGTGACTTCGAGCGATGCGGTCTCGAGGGCGAGTCGTACTTCGGTTGCGGATGTGTCGGGCGTGGGGCGCTTCCGGTCGCAGTTCGTGCAACGCCAGTAACCGACGTGCGCGAAATACCGCCGGTCGTAGCGGTAGTCGCCGCCGCAGGCGCACCAGCGGGCGTCGAACGCTCCTGCCGTCTCGGTCGCGAACGACGAATCGTCCAGCCCGAACCAATGAACCGGCCCGGTCCAGCCCGTCGCCATTTCGGCGACTGACGGGTCGTCGGCGTTGAGCACGAGTGTTGCGTCGCGCGGTGCCTTCTTCAGTGCTGTTCGCCAGAGCCCGGCGACCGAGTCGACTTCGCCGTAGCGGTCGAGTTGGTCGCGGAACAGGTTCGTGAAGACGAGCACCCTGGGCTGCAGGGCCGCCACCGCTGCCGGCATGGTGGCCTCGTCGGTTTCGAAGAGACCTGCCATGCGCTCCGCTCCGCGGATGGAGCCGGTGAATCCGGCCCTCGCGACCAGCGTGCTCGCCATGCCACGCATCAGGTTGCTGCCTTCGCGGTTGTGAATGAATGGGATACGCGCGACCGAGAGCGCCTCGGCGATCATTCGGCTGGTTGTCGTTTTGCCGTTCGTTCCGGTGACGACGATCCGTCCGCGGCCAAGCGTCCGTCCGAGATTCGCCACGACGGCCGGGTCGAAACGCTCGGCGACCAGCCCGGGTACGGCCGTGCCGCCGCCACGACGGGAGACGCGCGTCGCCAGTGATGCGGCGTTCCCTGCGGTCACTGCCAGGGCGGTTCGAAGATTGGTCACAGGATCATGGTGGCGGGCGCCAAGCCAGCAATCAAAGCTACGCGCGCGCCGGAAGCAGCCCCGCCTGCACCAGCAGCTTCATGATCCGATCGCGCGCGACGACGCCGATCACACGGCCATTCTCGACGACGGGCATGTGGAGCAGGTTCTCGGTCTCCATCTCGAGCAGCACATCCGATACCAACTGGTCGCGAACTGCGGCCCGCAGTGTTGCGCTGGGGACCATTGCCTGGCGAGCGGTGATCGAGTCCCACTGGGTCTCGGGGACGCCTCGCAGCTCGTAGCCGCTGATCAGTCCCGCGAGCGAACCGCCGTCTTCGACCATGTAGCAAACCCGAGGGTTCAGTTCGATAACACCGCGAGCCAGGGAGCCCACCGATTGGCCACCGTCGACAACGGGCAGGTCGTGGCTCATGACATCTTCAGCGCGATAGAGCCGAAGTTCGCTGACCAGCCGGTTCTGCTGGAGGCTTCGGCGTGCGGCATTCTCAAGGAAAAGCCCGAGGAAGATCAGCCACGCGCCGCTCGGTGCGTTGTTCGCGATGAACACGTCTTGACCCGCGACGGCAGCGAGACCGGCGGCCATCCCGGCGAACGCGAAACCTCGGCCTGTCCATGCCGCGATGCTCGTGGCCCGGTTGTAGTTGCCGGTGACCATCCAGCAGATCGACCGAAAGACTCGGCCGCCGTCCATCGGGAATGCCGGAAGGAGGTTGAATACGCCAAGGATCGCGTTCATCAGCGCCAGCCAGACCAAAACGAAGTCGACCGGCCGGGTGTTTTCGGCGCCGAGCGCGAACCATACGCCGAAGAAAACCCCGCTCAAAACGAAGCTGGTCAGGGGTCCTGCGGCTGCCATTAGAAGTTCGTGCGTCGGCTTCGCGGCTTCACGGGTGATCTGCGCGACCCCGCCGAGGATGAAGAGCGTGATGCTCTTGACCGGGATCTTGTAGGCCCGTGCTACCAGGCTGTGCGCGAGTTCGTGCAAGACGATCGACGCGAAGAAGAGGATGACGCTGCTCGCCGCCATGGCGTAGTGCGTTGTTCGACTCACGTCCGAAAGTGCGTCGGGGTAGAACTGGGTGGCCAACAGCCACGTGGTGAGCCCGAAGAGGACGAACCAGCTCGGACTGACGAGGATCGGAATACCGGCAAGCGAACCAACCCGAAGGTTTCCAAACTTCATACGTTCACCTTAGATGGTTCACGGTAAGCCAGCGGTCTGCGCCGGTTTTCAGCCCATGTTTCCTTTGGCGGGTGGTGCGGGAGGCGCGTCCTCGTCGTCCTCAACCACGGCTTCCCAGCAGAGGTAGAAGTAGAAGAGCCCGATCAGGATCGGCACGAGAAATGCGGGGTGATGGCTTTCCACCAGACCCCAAAAGCCGCCGAGCGTTACGAAGACCAACGCTGCGACGTAGACGAAAAATGCTCCCCAACTGAAACCGAGTGGCAACATAAACTCGCTCCTCGGCCCCTACTCTACAGCCCGCAATCGGCGCCAGTCAGTATAAGAACAGGGAGAATCCCGTAAGAACCACGCGGCTCGTCGCTGTCGGATTTTTGGCGCGCACAAACACTGGTGCTCGTACATGAGCACCAGCATTTCCTGACGTGGTCGGCTAAACGGCGGCGAGTTCCGGAACGTCTGATTCCGGAACCATTCCCTTGAGGACGCGGGATAGAGCCATGGTGTGGCTGCAGGTGGCCCAATCCACGAAGAAGTCGCAGTTGCAGCGCCATTTGCCTTCGTGAAGGACTACCTCGTGTTCGCTATTTTCACCATGGAACGCAACGTGGAGGTCGTCGATTTGCATGCGGTGACGCTCTCCCGCGTACACCTTCGCCTTCTCAACTTTGCCTATCAAGCTCGACTGCATGAGGGCTAACTCCTTTCCTCTAGAAAACACGAACGGCGGCCCCGGGTGGAGCCGCCGCTTTTACAATGGATGAAATGGAAGACACCCATACACTGGCAACCTACGCCCGCCGACGGAAGGGTGTCAACCTGAATTTTCAGGCCCTAAGTCGTCGGCCGGGAAGGCCCGCTTAGCCATCGTTCGCGCGTCATGAAATATGGCTCGCGACCGTGGATTTCTGGAGGGACAATCTTCCCCGCGTCCCGGGTGAGGATGTTGGCAACCACCCGGAGCCCCTGCTGCTTCTTCGCGTTCCATCGAAACGTGTCGACGCTCAACACCACCGGTGTAATCACACCTTCGGGCGCATCGAACCAGAGGAAGAACGGGTTCGTTTCTTCGTTCACCGGTCGTTCTTCATCGAATTCAGGGTTCTTTTCGGCGAAGCGCGATACGCCATCGATGTAGCCCCGTGCGAAACCCGAGTGGAACCACATCACCTGGTTCGCGCCGTACTTGTTCGTGACGGACTCGACTGCCCGTCGCCGGGCCTCGTCTTCGTCGGTGCACGGCAACTGGCCGCCGGCACGCCAGAGGTGAATCTCTCGCGCAAAAGCGGTTTTCGAGAGCGGTATCTGGATCGGTGTCTTCTCGCTGAAGGGGCCGAGCACGGGCATCAACTTCCCGGGAGCGGTCGGGATCTCTTCGCCGTCGATTGCGATCTGCGTACACATGCGGACTGCTCCGGTTTGCGTCAGGGGTTTACCGAGAGCCGGCTACCACCAGATCTTGTGCTCGACTTCGTCCGGCTGGTCGTCCCATTCGGTCGTCCAGAGGTTGGATGAGAGGTACTTCCAGCCACCGTCGGCCAGCAGGCAAACGATATGTTGCTCGCCCTCGAGTCTTTCGGACGCCTTGATGGCCGCTCGCACGACCGCCCCGCAGCTGATGCCGACGAACAGACCTTCCTTCGTCGTCAGCTCCTTGGACATCGCAAAGCTGCTCTTGCTGTCGACCACGATTTTTCCGTCGAGGACGGTGCCGTCGAAAATCGGCGGGATGAAGCCATCTTCGAGCGCCCGGAGTCCCTGGACGAGGTCTCCCGGGTGTGGAGCGGCGGCGATGATGCGGACGCCGGGCTTGGCGTCCTTGAGGTAGCGTCCAGTACCGGTGAGGGTGCCGCCCGTGCCCAGACCGGCCACGAAAACGGTGGTTTGCGGCAAATCGCGGAGGATCTCGGGTCCGGTTGTTTCGTAGTGGGCCCGAGGGTTTGCCTCGTTCCCGTACTGGTAGGGGAAGTAGTACTTGCCAGGGTTCTGTTCGACGATTTCCTTCGCCTTCGCGATGGAGCCGTTCGAGCCAAGGTCTCCGGGTGTGTAGATGATCTCCGCGCCGAACGCCTGCAGCAGGAACGTCCGCTCCTCGCTCACGCTCTCGGGCATCACGCAGATGACCTTGTAGCCTTTGACCTTGCCGATCATCGCCAGCCCGATACCGGTGTTTCCCGATGTCGGTTCGAGGATCGTCGCGCCGGGTTTTAACTCACCCGAGCGTTCGCCCGCTTCGATCATGTACTTGGCGATGCGGTCCTTCACCGAACCGGTTGGGTTTTGGCCCTCCAACTTGGCATAAATATGGACATCTGGCCTGGGCGCGAACGACTTGAGTTCCACCATCGGCGTATTGCCGATCATGTCTATCACAGAGCTGTAAAGCGTCATGAGCCCACGCTCGCGACGTCGGTGACCGGGAACCGCGATTCTCGCGGCGCGTCCGCAACGTAGGAGGTGTACTCCGCGTAATAGCGCTCGCGTCCCAATTCTTGTGCTTCGCGGTGTTCGGGGTGTTCGCGCCAGGCGCGCAGGTGCTCCGCGCTCTCCCATTCGTGAATGGAGACGCGTTCGCCGTCGTCGTTACGAAACACCTTGTACGAGATGAATCCCGGCATCGTCTGGCACAACTCCAACATTCGGTCTGCGAGTCGTTGAAACTCGTCAGCGTGTTCGGGACGAACGCGCGAACGGAAGACCACGACCGTCATATCGTTCCCCTTGTCCCGGGATTGCCTAGCCGCCGGCCAGGGCCGGGAGCACGTCCAACGAGTCCCCGGACTTGATTGGCGTATCAACGCCGCCCATGTAGCGAATGTCTTCGTCGTTGAGGTAGATATTCACGAATCGATGGAGCTTGCCGTCGCCGCCATATACCTGGTCTTTGAAGCCCGGAAAGTTCTTGTTCATGTCTTCAAAGACTTCGGCCACCGTCGAGCCTGTGGCTTCGACGGTTTTCTGGCCGTTGGTCACCTTCTGGAGTACGGCAGTAACGCGGACGTTGATGGTCGGGGCAGTCGCACTCGTCATTGGTGCAGTTCTCCTTGAAATTGTGGCGTCGTCGAAAATACGAACCGAGTTTGATTAACCGCCAGTCGGGTCATCACGGTGCGGGATTGGCGCGCCGCAGAACACCTCGTAGTCGATGAGTTCGCTGATCGTCGGGTTGTCGCCGCAGAGCGGGCACTCCGGATCGCGGCGCACCTTCACAATGCGGAACTCGAGCGAGAGGGCGTCGTACAGCAACAGCCGGTTCACCAGCGGCTCGCCGATGTTGAGCACGAGCTTCAGTACTTCGGTGGCCTGGATGCTGCCGATGGTGGCGCACATTGCACCCAGTACGCCGGCTTCGGCGCAGCTCGGGACCAGTCCCGGAGGTGGCGGCGCCGGATACAGGCAGCGGTAGCAGCCCTTGCCGGGAATGTACGTCGTCGCCTGGCCGTCGAACATCAGGATTGAGCCATCGACGAGCGGCTTCTTCAGCAGGTAGCAGGCGTCGTTGACCAGGTATCGCGTCGCAAAGTTGTCCGCGCCGTTCACGACGATGTCGTACTGCGAGATGATCTCGAACGCGTTCTCGCTCGTGATGGGCGCTTCATGCGTGATCACGTCGATGTTCGGGTTGTGCGCGAGGAGCGTTTCTTTCGCCGACTGCACCTTTGGCTTCCCGATGTCGTCGGTCTGGTGAAGGATCTGGCGCTGAAGGTTCGAACGGTCGACGACATCGAAGTCCACGATGCCGACCGTCCCCACGCCAGCGAGCGCGAGATAGAGCGCCACCGGCGAACCAAGCCCACCGGCGCCGATCATCAGGACCTTGGCTTCGATAATCTGGCGCTGCCCGACGCTTCCGACCTGCGGCATGATCAGGTGGCGGCTGTAGCGCTCCACCATCTCCGGGGTCATCACCGTTGGCGCGCCGCCGGCCAGTGCCGGGATGACGGCCACTTCGTCGCCATCGTTCAACGAGGTGGATTCGCCCTGGAGGTTTTCGATTTCCACCTGGTTCACGTAGATGTTGATGTGCGGAGCCCGTTCACCGGTGCTGCCAACAACCTGGGCTTTAAACCCGGGGAACTGCGTGTCCAGGTCTGTGAGGACATCGGAAATGGTGTCGCCGCGGGCCTTCACGTTGGCGCGATTGCCGACGAGGTGCCGAAACGGCGTGGGGATATAGACATTGACGGACATGGTGGCCTCCTTGGACGGGCGATCAATCGTTGCACATTGAAACCCACACCGCGCGACTCGCGCGGATGCAGGCGAAATTGGTCTTAGTTACATGTTGACACTGAGGTAGCGCTCCCCGGTATCGCAGATGATTGTCACAACGGTCTTCCCCGCTCCAAGCCGTTCTGCCACTTTGCGCGCCGCGAAGACATTCGCCCCGGCGGAAATGCCGGCGAGGATGCCTTCTTCGCGGGCGAGCCGCTTTGAGTAGGCAATGGCGTCCTTGTCCTCGATGCGGAGGATCTCGTTGTAGATATCCCGGTCGAGGACGCCTGGCACGAAACTCGCGCCAATGCCCTGGATTCCGTGCATCCCGGCACGACCGCCGCTCAAGACGGGTGACCTCGAAGGTTCGACCGCCACAATGAGGACATCCTTGCCAACTTGTTCGCGAATAAGCCGGCCGACGCCGGTGATGGTTCCGCCGGTCCCCACGCCGGCGACGAAGGCATCGATCCGGCCGCCCGTGGCTTCCAGGATCTCCTTTGCCGTCGTCCGGTAGTGGACTTCCGGGTTCGCCTCATTCTCGAATTGCTGTGGCATGAAGTAATCCGGGTGTTCTTTGCACAGCTGCTGGGCTGCGAACACCGCTCCCGTCATTCCCTCAATAGCAGGCGTCAGGACGAGTTCAGCTCCGTAGCGCTCGAGCAATCGGCGACGCTCAAGCGACATGTCCTCGGGCATCGTCAGGATGATTCGGTAGCCCTTCACGGCGGCGACGAGCGCGAGGCCGATGCCGGTGTTTCCGGAAGTTGGCTCAACGATGGTTGAGTCGGGCTTCAGTCGTCCGGATCGCTCGGCGTCTTCGATCATGGCGAGCGCGATGCGGTCCTTCACGCTGCCGCCCGGGTTCAGGCTCTCCATCTTGCCGAGCACGGTCGCGGCCTCTTGCGGCACGATGTGCCGAAGCCGAACAAGTGGCGTCGAGCCGATGAGATCGAGGACTGAATCTGCTATTGCTGGCCGTGCGACTGGGGCGGTCATATCACCCACCGGCCGCTGACGGCAGTGGGTTCGCGCTCAAGCAGATCGGCGACGGAATAGGAGTGCAGGATGTCGGTGGTCGCATCGCGAATGCGCTCCCAGATTTCCCGCTGACCGCAATGGTGCGGATGGTCGGTTTGTTCGGGTGGCTCGTCGAGCCAGGCGACTGGAGAGAGCGTTCCCTCAAGGGCGGCGATGACTGATTCGACGCATATTTCTGAAGGTGGCCGGACGAGTTCGTGGCCACCGGCCGGGCCTCTGACCGAACGGATGAATCCGGCTTTGCGGAGCGATGTCAGGAGCTGGTCCAGGTACTGCTCCGGGATGTGGCGCCGGAGGGCAATCTCGGAGGATTGCAGTGGGCCGCTACCGTAGTGCCCCGCGAGCTCAATGAGAGCGCGGAGGCCGTAGTCGCTTCGAGTGGAAACACGCATTTGAGCAGCCCGATTACCTTCCGGAAGAGCCACTCCTGATAAAGTCGAGTAACTCTGTCAACAATAGTAGGGCACCGGTTCCGCAGGTGGCAAGCCTCTTGTCTTGCAAGCTGCATCGCGCAGGAATAGAGTCCGTTGCAAATTAAAACTTACACGGAGTTTGCTATGTCCACACCCGATGCCCCGGCAGTGCTTTTCGACGTTTCCGAAGGCGTCGCCACCATCACCCTCAACCGTCCCGACCAGATGAACTCCATCAACGCCGACCTCTCGGCCGGGCTGATGGACGCACTGCGCCAGGTCCGTTCCCGAGATGACATCCGTGTCGCGGTTCTCACCGGCAATGGGCGCGCCTTCTGCGCCGGAGCGGACCTGCGCAGTCGTGCAGGCGGCCCAGCCGCCTCCGCAGGCGTCGCCGGTCTGTTCCGCACCGATGATTCGGTTGGCTTCCACGAGTTCGACACGAAGAAGCCGCTCATTGGCGCGGTCAACGGTTTTTGCCTCGGCGGCGGATTCGAAATCGCTCTCTCTTGTGACCTGTTGATTGCCTCCGAGGCGGCGCAGTTCGGCCTGCCGGAAATCACGCTCGGATTCTTCCCGCTCGCGGGCGCGCCTGTCCGCCTTCCTCGCGCCATCCCACGCGTCATGGCGAACGACATGCTCTTCACCGGTGAGCGCTTCGATGCGAAGACCGCCTATGAATTCGGCATCGTCAGCCGCGTGGTCCCCGCAGACGAACTCCTGACCACCGCGCAGACGATGGCGAAGAAGATCGCCGGCTACGCACCGCTCGCGGTTCGGGCTATGCACGAGCTCGTCCGCCGCCAGGGCAACATGCCCAACGAAGAAGCGATGCGGCTTGCCGCGACGATGCGCTGGGCAATCGGCCAGACCGAGGACTCGAAGGAGGGTCCGCGCGCCTTCGCGGAGAAGCGCCAGCCGGTATTCAAGGGCGAGTGATCGTGCCGCGAATTACCGTGGCGCCAGTATGAAGCGGTCCGCTGGTATGCCTTCAACGTAACGCTCCACACCTGAACTCCCGCCAAAGGTGATGGAGGTTATCCGACCATCGGTGACTCGAACTTCGCTCGCGAACCAGGGTTCCGTCTCCCTCCCAAGGTCCGCCAGGACGATGGCGTAGTCAGCGTCCGGGATCCAACCGTTGAACATGGGTTCAGGGGCGCGGAATACCGCATACACGGCATGAGGTCGATCGAGCCAGGCCGACATGGCCTCGGGCATGTAATCGGGCCACACAGCTTCTCCTGCCATGGCGCGGAATATTGGGAGCAGAGTTCCGCCAGCCACTCCATCGGGGCAAGCAGGCGGATTATGGATGCCTTGCGGTTTGACAACACACGGGCTGGGCGTCGGCTCGAACAGACTCGTGAGCATCTCAGAGTCTGCGGCGAAAATGGCATCTAGAACCACGTCAATCTCCGGAGTACCGGTGCGAAAAGAGGTTGGGTAATAGCCGGATTGAGTAGGTGTCGCCGTCAATTCGGACGGGGTAGCTGCCGACCCTGAGGTTGGTGACGGGTTGGGCGTCATCGCCACAGTTGCGGGGGCCTTCGAAATTGTAGTCGTAGGCGTCGCGGCGGAATGTTTTTCGTTAGAGCATCCCGTAAGGCCAACCGCGGCCAATAGCCAAATTGCGAACATCAAGGTCTTCATGCAGCCTGCTCTCGTCGCATTGATGCTCTTCTCTGAACCCCGAGCATTCAAGTCCGTTCGTTCAAAGATGAAGACGCTAATGGGCCGACAGATGTTCCCATCTGGGCCGGGCGCAGATTCGAGCTCTCGCGATAAACTGAGAATCAATGCCGAACTGGGTCCTCGAAGGAATCATCGCGACCAGTCCTCGCCCGGGTTTTTCACCTGGGCCTGAACTGACCGTCCACGACAAGGTCGTCGACGACTGGATCGCCGAAGCTCGTCAGTTCGGGATTCGCTCGGTCATGTGCCTCATCGGCAACGACCAGCTCTGGCTGTATCGCAAAGCAACGCCGGAAGGCCTGCTCGAACGCTACCGACGCGAAGGTTTCGGGGTCTGCCACATCCCCACACAGGACCAGCAGACGCACCCGTTCACGCCCGAAGAGTACGAACACGCGTGGGAGTCATTCCAGCAGTTGCCGAAGCCAGTTCTCGTGCACTGCAGCGCAGGGATGGACCGCACCGGGCGCGTCGTCCGCCACATCCTCGAACGGATGCAGACCAGCGACGGTTCAAACGCCGCGGGCTAGTTCAGTTTGGCCCACTCCGATTGCCGCGAGAAAAGCAGATCGTGCATTTCCCAGAACTTGCCTTGCTGGCCCGCACAAATCGCCACCAGCGAAGCGTTCCCCGCGTTGGGGTGAATCTGCACGATCGGGAAGTGCAGGAATGCGAGGGCCACATCGTTTCCCAGTTCCGATCGAAGCTGGCGGAGCGACGAATCGGTCCACTGCTTGCAGAACGGGCATTGGAAGTCGCTGTACTCGGCGATCATCACCTTTGCGGTCGGGCTGCCCTCGATTGAGGCGCCACTGACATCCGGTTTGCTATCGAGAATGGCGAAGCCGGGCGGGCTGTTGGCGGCGAGCGCCCGCAGTGCCGGCGAATACCCATCGAGCGACGTTGGGCTGCCCTTTAGTTCGGCATCGACGATCTCTTGGAGCAGGGCGATTGGCTGCGCCCCGACGAGTTTCTTGTTGTTGATGAAGAATGTGGGCGTGCCCGTGACGCCCAGCGCACTGCCGTTCTGCAGGCTCGTGTTGAGTGCGGCTACGTTATCAGGGCTCGAAATGCACTGCGTGAATTGAGTTTCGTCGAGGCCCGTCTGGCGGGCGTACTTCTTCATCGTATCCAGGAGGCCAGCAGCGGTGCTCGCGGCGGGCTCGGTCGGAGAGACGACCGTGCTCACACCGCCCACCGATGCCACAACGTCGGCTTTCACCGGTGTCGCAGTCTTCGTGTCGTCCCGAGTCCACCAAATGGTCCCGGCGACGATGAGCGACCCGAGGACAAGCGCCGCGGGCGTGAGGAAGTAGCTCCACGCCGGGGGATCCTTCACATAAACCGGCCCGGCAACCTCGTTCGATGGCGTGCCAGCGTCGGCAGCCGGGGGCGCTACTTCTTGTTCCGGGGTGGCGTTCAGGTCGTTTTCGGACTCAGTCACAACTCAATCGTGCCGTGAGACTCCGATTGGGGCGAATCGGGATTAAGAACGGGTGTCTAACCGGCGCAGCACTGCCAAGGTGATCGCCTCGAGCCCTTCCAGTTCGGAATCGGCGGCAAGCGCGTCGTCCACGAGGCGCTTGGCGTCGCCGCGGTTGTAACCGAGTGCGGCGATCGCCTCGACCGCGTCCGCCACTGTTCGCTTGTTTTCCATCTTCGCGGCGTCGACCGGTTGCGCGACGCCGCCGTCGTGCATGGCGGCCTCCGCTACGAGCTTTCCGCGCAGGGTCGCGATGATCTTGTCGGCGCTGCGTGCGCCGATCCCGGGCATTTTCGAAAGCACGGCCCGGTCTTCCTGCTCTATGGCTCGGGCGATGGTACTTACGGAGATGTTCATCGCTTTGGCGGCCTTGGCAGGCCCGATGCCTTCCACCGTCGTGAACTTCCGGAAGAACTCGCGCTCGGCGCGGCGCAGGAATCCGACCAGCACCGGCGTCGGATTGTTGGCCGTCGAGTGGTAGAAGATGTGCAGGCCGATCGATGGCCCGGCCGACGTCCCGAAGTCCGAATCACCGGCGATCCCCTGAAGTTCAGGCCAGAGCATGATCGGGACCAGCACCTCGTAGCGAACGCCCTGTACGTCGATTTCGACGCTCGGTCCGCCCGCGTCCATTCGTGCCAACTGTCCTTGCAGGTGCGTAATCACCTGCACAGCGAACAGTCACTCGATCCCAGCGTCAAATCGACAACCGGAAACGCACGCTCGACAATCGTTGCGTGCCCGAACTCCCGGAAGTCGAGACCATTCGCCGCGACCTTGAACCGCTTGTGGTCGGGCGCACCATTACTCATGTAGACGTCGACCCCGCGACCATTCCGCTGCTTGTTGGCGCGCCTATCGAAATACTCCGCGAAAACATCGTTGGACGGACGATCATCGAGATGGGCCGGCGGGGAAAGTACCTCATGCTGTCCCTCGACGACGGCAAGGTGTTCGTCATCCACCTCCGAATGACCGGCAGGCTCGTGTGGCGAAAACGGGACGCCGACCCCGAGAAGTTCCAGCGCGCCGTGATCGAGTTCGAGAACGGCTACGACCTTCGCTGGGCCGACCTCAGGAAATTCGGCACCTGGCGGCTGCACAACTCGACTGCCGAAGTCATCGACAAACTCGGGCCGGAGCCGATTGATGACTCTCTCACGCTCAAGGAGTTCCGCAGTCGGCTGGCAAACCGGACCGCCCCGGTGAAGGCTGTACTGCTAGACCAGCGCCGATTCGCCGGCCTCGGAAACATCTACGTTGATGAGGCGCTCTTCGAAGCTGGTATCCGGCCGGACACGCCCGCCGGAGAAGTTACCCCACCGGCGACGAAGCGCCTGTTCGCCTCCGCTCGAAGTGTGCTGGAGCGAGGCATCGAGAATCGTGGCGCCAGCTTTAAGGACTATGTAGACGGGCAGGGAGAGCAGGGGACGCAACACATGCACGTCAAGGTCTTCCGCCGGACTGGAAAGCCGTGCTACACCTGCGGGTCCGAAATCAAGCGCACCGTCGTTGGCGGACGGGCCACGCACTTCTGTCCGAAGTGCCAGCCGAAATCGCGCCGAAGGAGGCCGGCAAGTGGTTGACGAGCATCAAATCCTCGCGGCCCTCGGGTATGGCCCCGACGCGCCGGTGACATGGGAGTCCGTCAGCGATTCTCCGTGGAGCCCGGTGATGCTCACCGTCGGCGGAGAGTCTCGTCGTGAACTCTTGATTCGCGAGGCAGCGGAACTCGATGACGCTCAGAACCATGCGGCCGTATTCGAAGCGCTTGCCAATGCTGGCTACCAGCACGCCCCAAAACTTGTGACGGTCGTCGGAAACGCCACCATCGAAGAACCACCGCCGGGAACGACCGCGATGCAACTCGTTCCCCCGCCCGGGTCGGCGGAGGCTGCAATGGCAGCACTCGCAGCCTGGCACGCATTGCCACTTCACGAGGGCCTCGACTGGGAACGTACGCCTGAAGACCTCTTCCCTGCCGGGGAGGTCCCTCTTCACCGGTTGGGCTTCGCCGCGGCTGAGCGAGAGCCTGCCCTTCTCCCATTACAGGAAGCCCGCGACTACTTGCTCGCCTCGCCATTCGGGTTCGCCCACCGCAACGCGACGGCCGCCAACGTCCTTCTGGCTCCGGGCACCGCGTGGCTAACCGACTTCAGTGCGGCTGGCTTTGGGCCGCAATACTTCGACGTCGCCGCATTCTTGCTGACGTCGGGCATCGAAGCTCCGGGCCGCCGAGCCCTGGCTGCTGCCTATGCTCGCCATCGCGGAGTCTCTGCGGATGCGGCGGCGGATCTCGTCGACCTGCTTGGCATCCTCTGGGGTATCGGATGGCTGCTGGAATTGCCCCGCCGCCTGATCATCAACCTCGGTGACGACACGACGACGGATGCCCTGAAGCTGGCCTCGACCCGGGTTGAGCGCGGTATCCGTCAACCTGCCGGCGACTCGTCTGTGGCCGCGGCGATCCGAACAGCCCTCTGGCCCGCCCGCTAGCGACTCGCGTTCGTTCGACAACCTGTGGCCAGCCCCTGACAATTCAAATGTGACCAGCCCGGCAGCGACCTTCCCCGGCAACATGACCGAACTCGACTTCGTCGAGGCGTATGCGAAGTCGGCGTTGCGAAAGCCCCAAATGGCCGCCGATGCAGCGCTACGCACGCTCGTATTTTCGGAATCAGGCGACCGCGCGATTCTCGTTGGGCTCATCGCGCAGGAACTCGCCGAAGCGTGCCGCCGGCTCGTCGCCGTCTACGAAGCGCTCGCCGATCGGACGCACAGCGTCCCGCGCTCACTACTCAAGCCTCTTCCCGGTCAGGCCAAATGGATGGAGTTCGTCCAACGAGCGGGCACGATCTCGCCTGAACAAATGCTGCGCGAACTCTCGATCGGCAACGACGCACTCGAAGCCGCTCAGCTCTTGCGTTCGCAACCCGAATTGGGCGAGCTCGCTGGCCTCGTTGCGGCCGCCGAGACGGGCAATCCCATGCTGCTGATTCCCGACCTTGCACGCCGGCATGTTGCCGAAGAAGTCTGGCTCGCGGGTATCAACTCCGATGGCGAGCCGATCGCGTCGAGCTTCGGCGCGGCTGAGGGCGATGCGACGACGCTCGCGGATATCACGGCGGACATTTCGACGATCGCGCGCGACTTTCTCATGTCTTATCTGAACGCACGGCGCGGCGCCGGCCAACAAGCCTGATTATGGCCGGCTGGCAGGCGGGCCCTCGAAACGCTATCACCGACGTTCCCGGCATCCGCGTTGGCCATTTCACTGATAAGCGGGCTGCAACGGGTTGCACCGTGATCCTCTGCGAAACGAGCACTGCCGCCGCGGTAGACACCCGAGGCGGCGCACCCGGGACACGCGAGACTGATGTGCTCGGCCTCTCCAATCTGGTTCGAAGGTGTCACGCCATCCTGTTCACCGGTGGCAGCGCTTTCGGCCTTGGCGCTGCCGATGGTGTCATGCGCTACCTCGCCGATCGCGAAGTGGGGTTCCCGACGGCCCACCGTCCGGTGCCTATCGTTTCCGCTGCCGTCCTCTATGACCTCGGCCTCGGGAATCCGAACGCCTTCCCCACGGCCGAAGACGGCTTCCGGGCCGCCAGCCGGGCGAAGAGTGGCGCGGTTCAAGAAGGCAGCGTTGGGGCTGGTACCGGTGCATCCGCTGCCAAAATGCTGGGGCCGGATTACGCGGTGAAGGGTGGCCTCGGCACTGCCAGCCTCGTTGGCCCGGATGGCATCGTGGTTGGTGCCCTGGTCGCGACCAACGCCGTTGGGTCGGTGGTCGATTCGACGACCGGGAAAATCGTCGCGGGCCCGCGCAGCAGGCCGGGCCGCTTCCATACGCTTCCCGAAGCGCTTGCGAAGCGAACAGAGGCCCTCGAGGCGAGCCCCGGCGAAAACACGACGCTCATCTGTGTGGCCACGAACGCATCGCTCGAGCCTCATCAACTCCAGCGGATCTGTACCCACGCGCACGACGGCTTCGCCCGGGCAGTCGTCCCTGCTCACACCACTGGAGATGGAGACATCGCGTTCGCCGTCTCGATGGGCTCGCTTGAGGTCGCGCCGTATCACGCGCTGACCATTGGCGTGCTCGCCGCCCGGGCGGTGGAACTGGCCATCCTCCGAAGCATCATGCTCGCCACGTCTCTCGGGGGACTTCCATCCGTCACCGAGTGGAAAACGAGCTAGCTTCGCCGGTTTCACGACCGTCTGTCATGGCAGTCTCTGTCGACGCTCCGTCCTTCGGCGGAATTCGAATCGCAACTGTGATTTGTGCAACGTAAACCACTTGAATCGTGGTTCAGACAGGTTTACGTTTCCCAATCGAGCCAAGGCTCACAACACTGGGGAGCACAACGGAATGAAAAAATACTTGCTGGTATTGCCAGCGCTTGCCATCGCAATGATGGCTGTCTTCGCATCGACAGGGCAGTCGGTTCAGGCTGCTACGACCATCACAGTAAAGGCCGGGACCGGCGCAACCGGCTACACGGTGAACCTCTTTGGTCCAGAAGTTGTGTACGTCCAGCCCGGCGACACCGTCAATTTCAGCTTCACCTGGGCTGAGCCGCACAGCGTGACCTTCGGTCAGCCCAAGGGCGACCCGAGCGTCCTCGTCGGCGGCGACAATCCCAGCTACAAGGCTGGCGATTTCATCAGCTCCGGCCTTCTCGCTGGCGATCAGTCTGGCCCAGGCTCCTACTCAGTGACCTTCCCTGACAAGGGCAGTTACCAGTACTTCTGCATCCTGCATCCATTGATGACCGGCACAGTCGTCGTCCAGACGTCGGATCTCGGAACGCCGGACAACCAGCTGTCGGTTGATGGCCGGGCGAAAGCGCTCTTCGATTCTTCGCTGGCGCAGCTCAAGTCCGTCGCTGCCGGCATGGCTGCAAAGCCCGTCGCCGTGGGCGCTAACGCCAACGGCGGGCGGAAGTACACCCTTGCCGTCAGTTCCGCCACGGATCTTCCCGTTGGCGACGTGCAGCAATTCTTCCCCGCAACCGTGAACATTGGCGTCAACGACTCAATCGAGTGGGTCTCGGGCGTCCAGACACCGCACACCATCTCCATCGGTAACCCGGGCGCTATCGCCGCCCTCATCCCACCCGGTGGTGGTGAAGCAATCCTCGACATTGCCGCGTCGGTGCCGGCAGGTGGGAAGTTCGACGGCACTGGCATCGTCAACAGTGGCGTCATCGGAGTTGGTTACCCCAAGGGGACCAAGTTCGAACTGACCTTCACCAAGGGCGGTTCCTACGATTACTACTGCATCCTGCATCTCGACCAGGGAATGGCAGCCAAGGTAGTCGTCGGCGCGCCGTTGCCGCCGAATACCGGTGACACGGTTGTTGCACTGACGCCGCAGTCCGGGACCACTGGCCTCTGGCTTGTGTTCGGGGCGGTCGCCCTTGCGTTCGCCGCGACCGGAGTCGCATTCGCCACAACCCGGAAATAACTTCCGGAACCTGAAACAGATTCGGTGGCCATCGCGCAAGCGGTGGCCACTCGATTTTCCGGCGAAAACCCCAGCCGCCGAAACCAGCCACGACCACGTTGAGGAAGCCACCCGTGCAGCGTTTCATTCTTGTCGTCCCTTTCGTTCTGCTCGTCGCGATCGCTGTGGCGTGCGGAGGAAATTCGTCGAAAGATGAACCAACCGCGCTGCCCGTCGCAACGGCCGCAGCGGCCACTACCACCTCTACGGGCAGCCCTTCCGCCACGGCCTCGGTCGCTCCGGCGACGGTGTCGTCCTCACCATCGGCCCCCGCGACGAGCCCGACGACTCCCGCCAGTTCAACTTCTTCGCCGGCGACGGTTCCGCCAGCAACCAAGCCTGCTGCCACGCAGCCCGCGGCGACACAGGCGCCACCGCCCACCTCGACGCCAAAGCCATCGAGCGGCAATCCACTTTCCGCAACGGTAGGTGTGACCGAAAGTAGCGCGGGATACTTCTGGTCGCCGAGCTGTCAGGTATCTCTGGCGGTCGGCGGGAGCGTTACCTTCTCGTGGAGTGGCGGAGCAGCACACGACCTGAGCTGTGCCCAGCCTGGGATTCGAAAGTGGGATCTCCACCGGCGACAGCCGAACGGTACAGTTCCCGACGGCCGGCACGTACGCGTTTACATGCATCAATCCACCCGACTATGAAGGGCAAAATCATCGTCGAATGACGCGCTGGAAAGTCGCCCATCAAACGCTTAGCGTTGGAATTAGGGGGTGACTCATGGTAGCAGCAGCCATTCCAGCAGAGCGTGCTCGCCTTCGTGCAGCCCTCGACGATTTGCTCGACAAGTTCGTCGCTCGGGACGCCACGGCGGAGCAACTATCCGCCTGGTCGGAGATCATCGAACGATTCAACGGGCGTATTGCCGACGCCCCACCCGAGGCTGTGCTCTGGGGAATCTCCGGGCATCGCGGAATCATGGGTGTCATGGGCATGCCCGTTCTGGGGAGCTTTTCGGCCGTCGCGAGCAGCACGGGGGATTCGATTTCGGCGCGACTTACGTTCGTGGAGCGCCATGAAGGTCACAAGGGCCTCGCCCACGGCGGGATGATCGCCCACGCGTTCGACGACTTCTGCGGGCTCTTCGACACGTTCGTTCCGGGTATCCGCTACACCGGCGAACTCAACGTCCGCTTCAAGAAACCGATCCCACTTGACGAAGATGTGACCTTCGAAGGGCGCGTCATCGCGAAGGAAGGATCGCGCACCAGGATCGCAGCCCAGGCGTTTGTTGCTGGAGTCGTCTGCGCGGAGGCGGATGCGGTGATGGTCGCGAAACCACCCGCGGCTTAGCAGCCTCCGGAGAGGGCCGGGAGGATATGAATTTCAGCGTCCTCGGCAACCGGATCGAAGAGCCCCATCTGGCCCATCTGGTCGTTGATCGCGATAGCGATGCCTGCCTTGATGTCGTCATCTTCGATCAGGAATTCGGCCACGCCGGGGTACAAGTTTTCGAGACCCTGGATGATTTCGCCCACCGTAGAGCCTGGCACTTCTAACTGCGCCGCCGGAATGAGCGGGCGCAACAACGCCGGGACGAATACCGTTGCCAAGCCTGCCTCCGGCGCTAGTCCATCGCCTCGAGGACGCGACGCGGGCTGAACGGCAGGTCGAACATGCGCTTGCCGAGTGCACCAGCCACCGCGTTGCCGATCGCTGGGAGCGGTGGCACGAACGCCGCCTCGCCAACGCCCCGGACGCCGAAGGGATGCCCCGGGTTCGGCACTTCGACGATGACTGTGTCGATGTTTGGCAGGTCGAGTGATGTCGGCATTCGGTAGTCGAGGAAGCTCGAATTCTCCATCCGTCCCTCTGCCGAATAGACGTACTCCTCGTTCAGCGCCCAGCCGATTCCCTGCGCGGCCCCTCCCTGCATCTGTCCTTCGACGTAGCTCGGGTGAATTGCGCGTCCGGCGTCCTGAACGGATGTGTACCGGACGATGGTGACCTTCCCGGTTTCCGGGTCTATCTCCACATCGACGATATGTACGGCGTACCCGCCCGCGACCCCCCGTGGGACGACGCTCGAGTGACCGATGATTGAGCCACCTGTTCCCGTCTGGCGAGCGGCGATTTGGGCGATCGTGAGCGTCTTTTCGCGATCGTCGAGGTTCGTCAGGACACCGTCTTCGTAGCCGACGCGGTCGACTTCGACGGTCCAGATCTTGGCTGCGCGGGCGACTAGCTGGCGCTTCATGTCCTCGGCTGCTTCGAACGCGGCCCAGCCCTGCTTGAAGGTGACGCTGCTGCCGCCAGTGTTCGAGGTGAATCCAATCGAGTCGGTGTCCGCGACCGTAGGCTTCACGTCGTCCGAGGAAATTCCGAGTGCTTCGGCGAACTGCATCGCGGACGTCGTGCGCGTGCCGCCGATGTCGACGGAACCCTCGATGTAGCTGATTCGTCCATCGGGCAGCAGCCCGGCGATTGCCGAAGCTGGCCCCGTGGCGTTGCCCCAAAAGCCGCCGGCAACGCCACGGCCGCGCAGCGGGCCTTCGAACGGAGTCTGCCAGTGGTCAGTGGCGCGAGCCGCCTCAAGCGTTTCCTTGAAGCCCATGTTTGCGTTCGCGATACCGTTCACTCGCCGAGAGCCGTCAACGGCGGCGTTCTTCAGACGGAATTCGATCGGGTCCATCCTCAGCTGCTCGCAGAACTCATCGATCATCTGTTCGACCGCGAATGCCCCGGAAGGAGCGCCCGGCGCCCGGTACGAAAGCGTCTTCGGCTTGTTCACGATGACGTCGATGCCCTCGACGCGGGCGTTCGGGATGTCGTAAGGCGTGAACATGCAGTTCGCCGCGCCCGCGACCGGCGAACCGGGAATGGCTCCGGCCTCGAAAATCAGGCGCGCATCGGCTGCAGTGATTCGGCCGTCGTTGGTCACGCCCATCTTCAGGTGGACATACGCCGGGGAGGCCGGGCCCATCGCTTCGAAAACTTCGGTGCGATTGATCGTGATCTTCACCGGCTTCCCGGACTTCTGTGACAGCCGCGCAGCCACCGGTTCGATTGAAATCTGAAGCTTTGCGCCGAACCCGCCGCCGATTTCAGTGGGGATCACTTTCACCTGGCCGGGCTTGAGCTGGAGCACGGTCGCTACGGAGTCGCGAATACCGAACGGGCCTTGCGTCGTCGTCCAGATGGTCAGTTGCTGGTCCGAGGTCCAGTGGGCCGTGGCACTCTGGGGTTCGATGTAGCCCTGGTGGGCGGCCGTCGTGTGATAGTCGCGCTCAAGGATGATGTCGGCATCCTCGAAACCGTTGGCGAGGTCGCCGACTTCCATCGTGAACGTGGTGGCCACATTCGACCGGGACGCATCTTCCCCGGGAGCGGCGAGTCCGCCCCCACGGAACGTCGAGCCGACGTTCGTCCGCAGCTCGTCGATAAGAATCGGTGCCTCGGGCTTCATCGCTTCGAGCGCGTCGAGCACTGGCGACAGTACTTCGTACTTCACTTCGATCAGATCGAGCGCCTGGTCGGCAATAAACGCGTTGTCGGCGGCGACCGCCGCGACCGGGTGCCCGCGATAGAGCGCCTTCTCCCGGGCCATGCTGTTCCGGCTCATCAGGCCCAGGTTCACCAGCGAGCCTTCGGTCTGCTCGCGGAGGATGGCGGTGACATTGGGCATGTCTGCGCCGGTGACCACCGCGTGCACGCCCGGAAGCGCTTCGGCTTTGCTTGTGTCGATTGAAATGATGCGTGCGTGCGCATGCGGCGAACGCAGGAATCTGCCCGTCAGGTGACCGGGGACATCGATGTCGTTCGCGTACAGTGCTCGGCCGGTGACCTTCGCAACGCCGTCATGGCGCACCGGGCGCGTGCCAATCACTTTAAATTGCGGTTTCTCGATCGTGGTCATCCTGAACTCCTCGGTTGGCGGCGGGAATGGGTCTCGCCGCTGCGTTCATCTCGGTGAATTCGGGCCGGGCTAGTAACGCCCGCCCAGCTTGGAATGATCCCAGCTATAGATGTCGACGGGGTTAATTTTCACCACGACGCGTTTGCTTGCGACCTTCAGCGCGGCTTCCGGTGTTTCGGTCGGCGCGGGGATCCCGTTGTACTTCGCGCCAACAAGCCCCATTACCTTCGCCGTGAATGCTGTGTCTTCGAGCAGTTCCGCTTCGCCTTCGATGACCAGGCCCCGCAATTCGGCGTAGCCCTTTCCGGATTCGAGCATGCAGGTGATCTTTGGGTCGCGGCGAAGGTTGAGGATCTTCTGGCTCTTCCCGAAGGTCGTGAAGTGAATCTTGCCGTCGATCATCACGTACCACATGGCGACCAGGTGCGGGAATCCCTTGTGGCCATTCGACGCCACCTGGAGCGTCCAGCTTTCATCGAGGACTTGTTTCTGTTCTTCTTCGGTCAGGGCGATGGCCCCGCGGCGGCTCGGCATTTGCTTGCTCCGGTAACTAGAATCTGTGCGCACAGTAGAGCCGCTGCACGCGGTCACTGCAAGGAGCACCGCATGGCCTTCGAACACAGCAAAGGTTCACGAGAAATCCAGGATCGTTTCGATACGCGCCGGCTCGCCGACACGATTACCCAGCGGACAATTCACGACACGATTTCCGCGAACGACGCACAGTTCATAGAAGAGATGGACATGTTCTTCATCGCCAGCCAGGGACCCGATGGCGGCCTCGATTGTTCGTACAAGGGCGGAGAGCCTGGCTTCGTCAAAGTGCTCGATGAGCGCACGATTGCCTTCCCCAATTACGACGGGAACGGCCAGTACCTCACGACGGGGAACATTCTCGAGACGGGCAAGGTAGGCCTGCTCTTCATCGACTTCCAGAACCAGTGGCGGATGCGCCTCAACGGCACCGCGACTATCGACTTCAATGACCCTCTCGTGAGTGAGTGGCCCGAGGCGCAATTCGTGGTCCGCGTACACGCCGAGGAAGTCTTCCCAAACTGCCCGAGGTACATCCACCGGATGGAAACGGTCGAGCGCTCGGTGTTCGTACCACGGGCGGATTGCCAGACCCCGGACCCGGACTGGAAAGACCACTTCGAGGACGCGCTTCCGGCGGACGAGCAAAAGCGCCGCGCCGCCCGGCGGCCCTGAAACGATCCTTCGTGCCTTGGTCAGCGTTAAACTTCGCCAATGAGCAAAGACAATGCCCGCGTTATCGTCCCCGAGCCCGGCAAGAAGGTCGATATCAGCGAATACGACCCCGAATACACGGACTCGATGGAGAAGGACGTCGCGAAGGAAGAAATCGTGCGCCTGCGCGCCCGCCTCGGCGAACTCCAGGACCTGCTCTATGCGGATGAGCGCTTCGGAGTGCTCGTTGTCCTCCAGGGCATCGACACGGCGGGCAAAGACAGCACCGTGAATAGCGTCTTCCAGGATGTTGGGCCTATCGGGTGCCGGCTGCAGAGTTTCAAAGTACCCACCCCCGAGGAGTTGGCCCACGACTACCTCTGGCGATACCGAAAGGTCACGCCAGAGAAGGGCGAGGTTGTGATCTTCAACCGTTCGCATTACGAGTCTGTCCTCGTGGAGCGAGTGAAGGGCATCGTCCCCAAGGACGTCTGGGAGAAGCGCTATGACGACATCAACGAGTGGGAGGACTACCTCGTCCGAAACGGCACAATCGTTATCAAATTCTTTCTGATGATTTCGAAGGACGAGCAGCGCGAACGGTTGCAGGAGCGCATCGACAATCCGCGGAAGCATTGGAAGTTCCGCATGGGCGACCTCGATGACCGCAAGCTCTGGGACCAGTACATCGAGGCCTACAGCGACGTGATCTCGCGCTGTAACACGAAGGTGGCGCCCTGGCATGTCGTTCCTTCGAACCACAAGTGGTACCGCGACGTAATCATCGCGCGCGCGATCATCGACCGGCTCGAGGCGCTCGACCTTCGTTACCCGCCGGGCGATCCAGCCATTCTTGGACTAAAGGTCGAGTAAGCGAGACCTAAATGGCACGCATTCGGTTGTTGCGGGCCTGCTTTTCAACTTCTGCAAGCCCGAGCTTTTCCATCACCGGCGGCAGGTACATGCCGAAGCGACCGCGATAGCCCTTTCGCAGCCCATACCAACCGCCCACAGGGTTCGATTCGGAGCGTGCCCAGCTTTCGACAGTGCCGTCGGCGGCTGGCTTCTGTTCGTCGGCGTTTCCCAGGAGCATCCAGTCGCCGTGCGCCTTCAACATCTCTTGCAGGTCCTCGATAGCGCGCAGGTGATAGCGGAGCTCGGTCGTGCCCGCGCGAATGACCAGCGCCGGAGGGTCGAGCGAAGGATCGCGAAAGGCGATGAATTCTGCCCCACCGCTCGGAGTCTTGAGCACCCAGGGTTCTTCGCGCGTCCCGTTGCCGTCTCCTGCCATGTCTGCCCTCCGTAGTCGGTGTCTCCTGACAGTACGCCGCGCGGACTGATTCCGCCGGGCTGTCAGGCGAGACTCCTGACAGCCTACTGGCAAGAGGTGACAGGGAGGAGGACGACGTCAGTGCTTATCGGCCGCGGTTCACGGATATGATGCCCGCGCCGGATCGGCGGCGCTAGGACGTTTCGAGAGTCGCCGGGCGAGGCTGCTTGCCGTCAATATCTGTGAAGCCGTACTCGATCGCGAGACTCGCCGCGACGTGGACTTTGCCGGATTTCTCCATGAGGTTCGGGTCAGTCGCGAGGGCCGCGACGGTACGGCCGATGAACTGCGGCGACTCCGAGTTCGACATGTCGAAATGCTGCGCGTTCTCGAGCACGCTCTCGGTGCGGACGAGGCCGGGATAGATCGAGACGGCGGCTACGTTGAACTCGCGGAGCTGGTGGCCGATGTCAGCCGCCATCTTGTCGGCGATAGCCTTACTGATCCCATAGACGGCATTGCCCATGAACTTCTGCGCGGCCCAGAACGAGATGTTGACGATGAGGCCGCTCCTCTGTGCCGCCATCTGCCTGCTCGCGACGCGCGAGGCGCACCAGGCCGACCGGCCGCCAACGCCAACCATGGCGTCCCAGCGCCACATCGGTTGGTCCCACATCGGATCGACCCAGGTGAAGGGATTGCGGCCGTCGGGCACGACCTCTTCCATCTTCTCGTAGCCCGGCCAGGCGTTGTTCACCAGGATGTCGAGCCTGCCGTCCGACGCGATCACGCCCGCGACCAAAGCCTCCGTCTCGGCGTCGTTGGCGTGGTTGACGCGATGTGTGACGAGGCGCCCGGGGAAAGCCCGCGCCTCACCGGCGAGGGTATCGAGCGAGCTCGTGCGGCCGAGCGGGTTACTGCCCTCGGTCTGCGTCCGCGCGCTCGCATGGACCGTGGCCCCAGCTTCGAGCAGGCCGAACACGATGCCCTTGCCGATGCCACGGCTGGCACCCGCCACAATGCAGACTTTGTCCTTCAGATCAGCCACGCGCCCCTCCCATCCCCCGCGAATCGTGTGGGAGAACGTAGAGAACATTATGACGGGACTGCGGCTTTTCAGGCCGAGTTCGTTCCAGGACGTCTCAACGCGCTCAATGCAGGTTACCGGCGCGCTGTTGCGGTGCCCGGCCGTACTCCCATAAACCCTCCTGACACTCTGCTGTCAGTATTCTTCCCCGGGCTGCTTCCGCCATCCGCTACACTCATTTCATGGTCACTGCTCTGCCGCCTGCTGCTCCCGCGAACTTCAACCTTGTAGCCGATTACATACCTACCGGAGACCAGCCGGCCGCCATTGAGAAGCTGGTTGAGGGCCTGAATCGCGGCGACCGTTACCAGACGCTGCTCGGCGTAACGGGTTCGGGCAAGACGTTCACGATGGCGAACGTCATCCAGCAAACCGGACGCCCAACACTCGTGCTGGCCCACAACAAGACCCTCGCCGCACAGCTCTGCTCGGAGCTGAAAGAGTTCTTCCCGGACAACGCGGTCGAATACTTCGTCAGCTACTACGACTACTACCAGCCCGAGGCCTACATCCCTCGAAGCGACACGTATATCGCGAAAGACGCCGACATCAACGAAGAGATCGACAAGCTCCGTCATGCGGCCACGAGGTCACTTTTCACTCGCCGCGATGTCATCATCGTCGCGAGCGTGAGCTGCATCTACGGTCTCGGCGAGCCCGACCAGTACGCGGAGTTCGTACTCTCGTTCAAGCGCGGCCAGAAGTTCAGCCGACAGGATGCCATCCGCAAGATGGTTTCGATGCAGTACGAGCGAAACGACATGAACGTCGTCCGCGGGAAGTTCCGGCTCCGGGGCGATTCGCTCACGATTCTCCCGAGCTACGACGAGCTCGCCGTGCGTATCGACTTCTTCGGTGACGAAGTCGAACGGATCGTCGAGCTGGACCCGTTGACTGGTGAGATCCTATCCGAGCACGAGGAGATGGAGATCTTCCCCGCGAAGCACTTCGTCACGACCTCCGACCGAATGGAACAGGCGATCGTCGGCATCGAGAAAGAGTTGGCGGAACAACTCGAAGTTTTCCGCAGTCAGGGCAAGATCCTCGAAGCCGCCCGGCTCGAAGAGCGCACGCACTACGACATCGAGTCGATGCGCGAGACAGGCTACTGCCCCGGTGTCGAGAACTACTCGCGACACCTTCAGCTGCGCGAGCCGGGGTCCACGCCGTGGTGCCTGCTCGACTACTTCTCGGACGACTGGCTCATCGTCATCGACGAGTCCCACAACACGCTGCCGCAGGTCCAGGGGCAGTTCTTCGGCGACCGCGCCCGCAAGGAGACGCTTGTCGAGTTCGGCTTCCGTCTCCCCAGCGCCATGGACAACCGTCCCCAGACCTTCGAGGAGTTCGACCGGCACATTAACCAGGCCGTCTTTGTTTCGGCGACGCCCGGCGACTACGAAATCAAGAACTCGAGCCAGGTCGTCGAGCAGGTGATTCGCCCGACAGGACTCCTCGATCCGGAAATCATCATCAAGCCGACCAAGAACCAGGTCGACGACTTGATGGACGAGATTCGCAGGAATATCGACAAGGGCCAGCGCGTCCTCGTCACCACGCTGACCAAGAAGATGGCGGAAGACCTCGCCGACTACCTGAAGGAAATGGGCATCAAGACCCACTACATCCACGCCGAAGTCGAAACTCTCGACCGTGTGGAGATTCTCCGCGACCTCCGCCTTGGCGTGTACGACGTGATCGTCGGGATCAACCTGCTGCGCGAAGGCCTCGACCTGCCAGAAGTCTCACTCGTCTGCATCCTCGACGCCGACAAGGAAGGCTACCTCCGTTCGAACCGCTCGCTCATCCAGACCATCGGTCGCGCCGCTCGCCACCTTGAAGGCCGCGTCATCATGTACGCCGACAAGGTCACGCTGAGCATGCAGAACGCGATCGACGAGACCTACCGCCGCCGAAAAATCCAGGAAGAGTACAACACGGAGCACGGCATCGAGGCCGCCAGCATCATCAAGTCGGTGCGGGACATCACTGACCATGTCCGCATGGTTGCCGAAGAAAAGACCCCGTACGACGCGGGAGTGCCGGCGACCATGGCGAAAGACGACCTCATGCGAATGGTGAAGGAACTCGAAACGCAGATGAAGACCGCGGCCAAGAACCTTGAGTTCGAGAAGGCGGCCGCCCTGCGTGACAAGGTGGTCGAACTCCGCCGTGAACTCGTTGGTACTGATGCCGAGGAACTCGCCGCCTTCGCCGACGCAGCCGGCCGCAGCGGCCCGCTCCGCTTCGGCCGCAGCCAGGCGGGGGGCCGGGATAGAGGGCGGCGTTACCGGCAGGTAGCTACCATGGTATATACTCGAGCGGATGGGCAATTCGACTGGGACGAAGACAACGAGGGGCACGTCTCGCGTCACGGTGTGGAGTGGTGGGAAGCCGAAGAAGCTCTTCATCGACCCTGATCGAGTCAATCTTGCGCGTGACGAACGTCGGCTGGAGAGTCACCGAGTTCCTGGTCATTGGTCAAACCGATGCGAGGCCGTTCGCTGGTTGTCGTGTATACGCTGCGTGGTCGCCGGGTTCGCGTTGTGACAGCGAGAATCCGAGCGACCGTGAGTCCTCGAAAATATACGGAAGAGCCAATGAAGAAGACCCTCACCAGCTGTAATAAGAAGAACTCATCGAAGTGAACTCGTGGGATGACGATCCCGAGTTCTCGCCGAACGAGCCGGGAAGAAGCTCGATTGGTGGGGAACTCACAGTCTTGGGCCCGGCATCGTCGATGCTCCGGGCGCCCATGACTTCGACAATTTCTTCCGCCACCGCGCCCACGAACGACACCGCTCTCTTTCCGGTTCGATTCCGACACTGTCGCCCGCTTGAAAGCTCTCGCGAAACTCCGCAACAAGGGCTATCAGACTCTCGTCAAAGAATTCGTCTCCGAGAGGCTGTATGAGGAAGAAAAGCGCGAAGGCATCATCGGAGACTCGAAAGCCTCCTGACGGTGGCCGCCGTTGCCGTGGTTCCTACCGGAGCATGTCGCGTCAGCCGCAGGGTGCCGATCATTAACTCATGGAATACGGCGTCGGCCAGGGCTCGATTCGATTGCGCCGGCTCGGCGCGCTCTTCATCGACGTCAGCCCACTGTTGTGTATCGCGGCGATAATCCCGCTGGTCGGTCCGCTCGCCTACGTCGGGGCGATCCCTTTGGTGATCGCGTACCGGATGTGTTTCGCTGCTCTTGGCCGCGATACGTTCGGAAAGTCGCTTCTTTCCCTCACGATCATTTCTAGAGGAGACAAACGGCCTTCGCGTACGAGAGTCCTGGTCCGTGACCTGCCGTATCTGGCCATCTGGGTCGCGGCGACGGTGACCGGGTTCGTGATCAGCTTCGATTCGAATGCCACTGCGTTTGACGAGGTGCGCCCGGCATTAATCATGCTGATTCTTATGAACGTTGCCTTCTGGGATCTGGTGGTCGCTACGGTTTCCGGCAGGTATTCACTCCACGACCTCCTCGCCGGGACACAGGTCGTGGATGCCCGCCTCTCGAGCGTCGCCTTTCCCCGCCAACCCGCGTCGCCATGACACGCTTTGCTGGGCATAGCGCCCCCGATCGCGCACCATCGGGCCATGCGAATTCTCGGGATTGATCCAGGCTTGAATACCACCGGCTGGGGAGTCGTCCAGACCGTGAACAACGAATGCGCCTGGGCGGCCCATGGCGCCATTCGCACGAAGCCCGCCGATGCAAAGTCGCACCGCCTGGTCCAGCTGCGTGACGCCGTCTGCAAACTTGCCCGCGAACACCAGGCTACGCATGGCGCCATCGAGGGAGGATTCGTAGGCGCGAATCCCCGGAGCGCGATGGCGCTCGGTGAAGCGCGGGCCGCATGCATCCTCGGCCTTGCCGATGCCGGCCTGGAGATCGTCGAGTACGCGCCAGCGCTGGTGAAATCTACGGTGGCCGGCTACGGCCGCGGCGAGAAATCACAGGTGGCGGAGATGGTCCGCATGCAACTGCTGCTCTCGAAAGCGCCAACGCCCGCCGACGCCGCCGATGCCCTCGCGGTCGCGATCACGCACTGGGCACACGCCCGCCTCTTGCGCTAGCCTCGGCATCGCCCGCTAGAATCGCGACATCACAACTCCGAGGCGAACCCATGGACGAACAAACCGCTGCCGCAAAAAAGACTATCCTCCGAACAATTCCTTACGGCCTCTATATCCTCGGCGTGCACCACGAGGGTGAAGATTCCGCTGCGGCGATTAACTGGGTCACCCAGACCTCGTTCGAACCCCCGCTTATCGTCATGGGTGTGAAGAAGGACAGCGGCGCTTACGCCCTGCTGAAGAAGAGCGGCAAATTTGCGCTCTCGTTCCTGGAGGCGGGCCAGAAGGACCTCGCTTTTGCGTTCTTCAAGCCGACTACCATCGATGGAAACCACATCAACGGCTACGAATTCGAACGCGGCGCGGTCAGCGATGCCCCGATTATCTCGGCGACTCCGGGCTTCATCGAGGGTACCCTCGTCGGTGAAGTCGATATGGGCGATCACTCCTGCGTCGTTGGCCGAGTCGTCGATGCCGTCCTCAAGCGCGACTACCAGATCCTCACGCTGAAGGACTGCGGCGTGAACTACGGCGGTTAGTTCACCACGGAGGCACGGAGAGCACGGAGATTGCGTTTGAGTTCGCGGAGGCGGGTGATCTTCACCACGGAGGCACGGAGTACACGGAGTTTTTTTGAGTGCGGAGTCGGTAGTTGTTGAAGCACGAGCAATTGACGAGGAACATCGTTGGAGCGGCGATCGACGTTCATCGCGAGCTCGGGCCCGGACTGCTCGAATCGGTGTACGAAGAGTGTCTCGCCTTCGAACTATCGCAGCGCGGGCTCGTATTCGCCCGCCAAATCGCGGTGCCGTTGAGCTATAAGGGCCAATCACTTGACTCCCAACTCCGGCTCGACCTGGTTGTCGAAAACGCTGTGGTTGTCGAACTGAAGTCCGTGGAGGCAGTCCTCCCGGTCCATGAGGCGCAGCTTCTGACCTACCTTCGACTAACTGGCTGCCAAGTCGGTCTGCTCATCAACTTCAACGTCGCAGTGCTCAGGAACGGAATACTCCGCCGAGTCCTCTAACTCGGAAACCTCCGTGCTCTCCGTGCCTCCGTGGTGAGATCACACCGAGCACATGCGGCGTGTGAGTTCCCAGACCATCTGGCAGTTCAGCCGGAACGATTCCAGGCTGACGCGCTCGTTGTGGCCGTGGACGCCGCGAGCGATTTCTGGGCTCGTCATGCCGCCGGAGAACCCGTAGGAGATCATCCCGCGGTTGCGGAGCACGCTGCTGTCGGTGAACCCGACGGTCATGCCGGGGACGACCACGGCGTCTTCCACATGCTCGTGGATGACGTCCTCCATCACGCGAAAGAGTTCGGTGTCGTGCGTGTTGGAGTCCGACCAGCCGACATGCACGTGTTCGATCGTGACCTTCGGGTCGTCGATGACTTTCACAAGCTCGGCTTCGAAATCCTCGGGCTTCACGCCGGGAAGCAGCCGGATATCGAGGGTTGCTTCGGCGCGCGCCGGGATGACGTTGTGCTTGATTCCTGAAGTGGCGGTCGTCGCACTGATGGTGTTCGAAAGCAGCGCTCGTATTCGCGGATCTTTCTCCGCGGCGGCCGTCAGGGCTTCGACGGTTGCCTGGCCTTTGTAGATTCCTGCGTGGGCCAGGCGTCCGAAGTACTCGGTGAGCACCGGCGCCACGGTCAAAGGCCGCTCCCATTCCTGGATGCGGTACATCGCCCGGACGAGCCGATCGAGGGCATTGTCGTCGTGAGGCACCGAACCATGACCCGGCCGTCCTTCGGCGACGAGCCGCAACCAGAGCGGCCCCTTTTCGGCGACAGCGATGCTGTACACCGGGCGCTCCACTCCGAAAACCTCGGTACTGCCGCCGCCGCCCTCATTGATGACGTACTCCGCGTCGAGGGTCTCGGGGTACTCGCGCTCGATGAAGCGCATGCCGAAGTGACTCCCGGCCTCCTCATCTGCCTGGGCGAAGTAGATGACGTCCCGGGCCAGGGGAATGCCGAGTCGCTTCAGCGAGAGAAACGTCATCAGTTGTGCAATGCCGAGGCCCTTCATGTCGAGTGTGCCGCGGCCCCAGATGTGACCGTCCTTGATCAGTCCGCTGAACGGGTCTTCGTCCCAAAACTCGCGCTGCACCGGGACGACGTCTGTGTGGTTCAGCAGCATGAACGGCCGCTTCGATCCATCGCCTTTCAACACTGCCCGCAGCGAAACCCGCTTATCCCCGGCGTCGTAAAGGTCGTAGTCGATGCCCTCGTGGTGGAGGATCGCCCCAAGGAAGTTGCAGGCGAGTACTTCATTTCCGGGCGGGTTGGAAGTGTCGATGCGGAGGAATTGGCCAAGCAGTTCGGTGGCCTCTTCCATGTATGAATCCCAGTCGATCGCGGGTGCGGTGCTCATGGCCGGAATCCTACCCGAGCGCGGCCGGTTTGCGGAGCATCCGCATCAATCCGACGCTGTGACAACTCCACCGGAAACCAGTTCTTCGACTTCCGATTCGCTCAGGCCACATTCCAGGAGCACTTCTCGCGTGTGAAATGCGAGTGGCGGCGACGGACGCGTCGCGGCAGTCGCCGTGAGCGACATCTTGACCAACGGGCTAACGACCCGCTGCGGCCCCGTCATTGGGTGTTCGAGCGGCGTCATCATGCCCGCGTCAATCACGTGCGGGTCGTCGGCGAGGTCCTCCGGCTGGTTCACCACGCTCGCCGGCACGCCGGCTTCCATGAACAGCGCGACCCAATCGTCAGCGTCGCGCTCGATGAGTTTCGCCTGGATCTGACCGCGCCATTCTTCGATCAGTTCGCGGCTCCCTGGCGCTGCGGCGTTGAAGTCCGCGGAATCGGTGGGGTCGTCGATGCCGAGGATCCTTCGGATGGTGTTCCGGTTCTGCATCGTAAGTGCGCCGAGCACGAGGGCGCCGCGCCGCGTGTGATAGCCACCGTAGAACAGCCGATGGCTCGCGAAGCGGGGCCCCTGCGACTTTCGGAGCGCGGCAATTTCGTCGTAGGGCGCTCCGGAATCGCGCTTCTCATGGAGCATTTCGATGAGCGGGTCGCGGATCACCGCGTCGTGAACCGGCTCTCGCATCACCTTGTCGGAAAGCAGTTCAAGGGCGGTTTGAAGCAGTGAGACGTGAATCTCCTGGCCCTTCCCGGTCTGCGCGCGGTGATACAACGCAGCGCAGATGCCCATCGCCGCCGCGAGCCCCGTCGAACGGTCGATGTAGGTGCTGCTCTGGAGTGTTTGGGGTGCGCCGTGCTCGTCGACCTTTGCTTCGGCGGCCATCACGCCGCTGTAGGCCTGCGCGACGATGTCGCTTCCGGCCCGGTGGACGTAGGGGCCTCGCTCTCCGAAACCCGTGATGTTGGCAAAAACCAGGCCCGGATTGATCGCCGAGAGCCGCTCGTAGCCGATGTTTAACCGGTCGGCGACGCCTGCCCGGAAGTTCAGCAGGACCACGTCGAACTGCGGGATGATGCGATGGATCAGTGCCTGCCCCTCGGGTTTCGAAAGATCGACGGTCAGACTGCGCTTGCCCCGGTTCAGCGACTGAAAGTACTTGCCCTCGTTCGGGACGACGGCGCCGCTATTGCGCCGGTCCTCGCCCTTTGGTGGCTCGATCTTCACCACGTCGGCGCCAAGGTCCGAGAGCGCGACCCCGGCGAAAGGGCCAGCGACGATCTGCGAAAACTCGAGAATGCGAATCCCGGCGAGTGGGCCTGTGCTCAACGTCAACCTCGTGGAAGCCCCAGGCCGCGCGTCGCGATCACGTTTCGCTGCACCTCGCTCGTGCCGCCGCGAATCGTCGCCGGGACCATGCCGAGGTAGTGTCTGCCGAACGAGGACTCGTCTTCCTCGATTGCCTGTCCGCGAAGGCCCATGACCTGCATGCAGGTCTGAGCCACGCGCTGCGACAGCTCAGAATTATAGAGCTTGGCCATCGAGGCTTCGTCGTTCGGAAGCTGTCCCTTGTTTTGCATCGAAATGATGCGCATCGAGAACTGGTACATGACTTCCGCCTCGATGAAACGCTGCGCGATCTCGTGGCGGAGCACTGAGATCTCAAGGCGCTGCTTGAGCAGTGGGTCGCGTGACACGGTAGCCAGCAACCGGTTCAAGGTTCGCTTCGCCCCGATAGCGCCACCGATGTTCGAGCGCTCGAAGTCCAGCAGAGTCATGGCGACGTACCAGCCACGATTCTCCTCGCCCACCAGGTTCGCGGCCGGCACGCGCACATCTTCGAAGAAGACCTCATTGAAGTAGTGGCGACCGTTCAGGTCCACCAAAGGCCGGATCGAGATCCCCGGCGACTTGATGTCATCGAGCAGCAGGAACGAAATTCCCCGGTGCTTCGGCGCCGAGGGATCAGTACGTACGAGCGCGAAGATCGCATCAGCGGTGTGCGCCGCCGAAGTCCAGATCTTCTGCCCGTTGATGATGAAGTCGTCACCATCCCGGGTCGCCCGCGTCTGCAACGATGCGAGATCCGAGCCTGCGCCCGGTTCGCTGTAGCCCTGTGCCCACGTTGCCTCGCCCGCCAGGATCGGTGGCAGATATTTCGCACGCTGGTCTTCGTTGCCGTGAAGAATGAGCGTTGGCCCAAGCATCGCGACTCCCGAACCACCGACTGCCGGTGCGCCTGCTGTTGCCATCTCCTGGTTCAGGACGAATTGCTCCATCGGCGTCATGCCACCGCCGCCGTAGGCTTTCGGCCAATGCGGTGCTACCCATCCGTGCTCGGCAAGGGCGGCATGCCACTGGATGGCAGCCTCGCGAGCGTCCGGGTCCGATGACTTGCGGTCGTTTTCCCAGGCGCGTTCGCCGGGGCCGCCGCGTGCCGCAGCAGTCTTGTAGCGCTGGGGCAGTCGTGTCTCGATGAGCTCACGCACTGCCGCTCGAAATTCGGATTGTTCGGGGGAATCGTTCCAGTTCACAGTGCACGCAGTCTGATGCCGCGAGGCTCCGGCTGCAACGCCGCACCGGCCACCGAGCTTTCTCCAATCTCCCAAGAGATGCGGCTCAGTCCCAACTCTCTGAGAATGCGAAGCATGTTCCGTGCGCTATTCGCTCTCTGCGTATTTCTTCCGCTCGTTGCCGCATGCGGCTCTGGTGGTGATTCCACCCCTGTTCCGACGGGCGGGTTCGATGCAGAGCGTGCCATGGCCGATGTTGAGCAACTCGCTTCAGTCATCGGGCCGCGTCCCTCCGGGTCCGATGCAGCCAAGGAGGCGGCCGACTACATTGCCGCTGAGTTCGGCGGCGCGCGCTTCGGAGTCCTTCGCGCCAGTTACACGTACGAGCTCGATCCGAATCGGACTGCTTCCGTGCGAGTCGCCGGCACCACGATCCCGGCAGCAACGGCAGGCGGAAGCAAGACCGGAATTGCGAGCGGGACAGCGGTCGACGTTGGCGAAGCGGATGACGTTGCTCCCGGTTCGCTGACCGGCAAAGTCGCACTCGCAACCCGGGGCGGCACAAGCTTCCGCGAAAAATACGACGCTGTTCGCGCGGCCGGGGCGAGCGCTCTCATCATCGCCAACACAGAGCCAGGCGAACTAATCGCCAACCTTGGCATCGCGGCGGTGATTCCGGTCGTCAGCGTATCGAGTCAGAACGGTGACACGCTTCGAGGTGCCATTCTGGATGGCCACCAGTTTTCGATTGAGGTGGTTCCGCCGCAGCTGGGAACTGGCATGAACATTATTGCCCGCTCGTCGACGGCCCACGCCTGTGTCTTCCTGTTGATGGCGAACTACGACACTGCTCCCGGTTTCTCGGGTGCGAACGACGAAGCAAGCGGCATCGCGGTCATGCTCGAACTTGCCCGCCAGTTCGCCGCTCGCGACGAACTCCCCGCCGTGTGTTTCATCGCCATGGATGGTGGCGCGGCGGGAAGTACTGGGGTGGCCGACTACGCCACTGGACTGCGTGCCGCGAGCCAGCCCGCGGCAGTTATCGACCTCCACGCGATCGGTGCAGGTGGCAAGATGCTGGTCTCTGGTGAAACGACGCTGCTCAGCGATGCCACGAAAATCGCCGGGGAATTCGGTATCCCGATCCAGGCGGTGTCTTCGCCCCCATTCGCCAGTGACCTTGGCTATTTCAACGCGCCCGGCACCGGAACCCTTCAGGTCTTCAGGGAAGGCAACGGGGACGATTCAACGGCAATCGCTCCGGACAAACTGCGAGAGGTCGGGCTTGTCATTGGGGAGCTACTTACTCGCATTAGCGAAATCGTCGATCCGTAAACGGTTCGGAAATTTGCAATGGATCTTTAATAAAGTTGTGGTCGATAAGTACCCGTTCCGGCCCGAAACGCGGTACCTTAGAGGCAGCCGAACTTTCGTCCCACGGGCGAAGGCGGGGGACCCAACAATTGGGGTGAATTGCACCGTTTGGTGCATAGGCGACTTCCGACGCCGAACCCGTCAGCTCACCTCGCAGGCTTTCGGAGGGTGTCAACCCTCCCGTCCCGGCACGCGGTTCCCTTCGGGGGAGCCACTCACGGTCTTCAGGAGGTTGTTGTGACCGTCTATTCAGGTTCGTATACGCCAAACCGCAGTGACAGCGGCGCGACTGAGTTTCGCGACCCGCTGGGCGAGGCACGCGAAAAGCTGCGCCACGCTGCACGGCTGCCGTTTCACGCATCGCAGCCCAGTTCCTGGCAGAGCCAGTTTCGCGAGCTGACCCAGGATGCGCGGTCGGACATCCGCCGCCATATTTGGCTGGCAAGCCTCGATGGGTCGCCGCTCAACGATGTCGAACAGGCTGAGCCGCGCCTCAACTACCAGGTATCGATTCAGCGTTCGGAGCACGATCTGTTCTCTGAAAACGTAGACAAGCTCGTTGCCGATGCAGGTTCAACCTCGCCGGTCGATATCTGGAAGATGATTGAACTCGGCGAACGGGCGATCCTGCTCGAAATGGCACTGGCCCGGCACCACAATCGGCTGTCGGAACTCATCTATGAGTCGACGCACCGCGATGTCGGTGGCGGCGGATAAGTCTGCCGCGAATTTGGAATAGAAGAGGCCGCGTAACTTACGCGGCCTTTTCGTTGCGTTCCGATTTCGAACTTCGTGTTCGCCAGAGGTAGTACATCGGCACGAGCCCGCCCGAATTCGCGACGAAGATCCCGGCTGCCCAACCGAACTCTCGACGGGATAGCGCCCGGCGTATGGCAAGCGCTTTCCAGATGAGTTCCCACGCAAGGAGCGGTCCGACAACCCGTTTGCGGTTCTTTCGGTTCATCGTGTTCGTCACGCCAGTTCGATGTTGTCGAGCAAACGGGTCTTTCCGAACTTTGCCACCAACGAAAGCAGCGCCGGCCGAGTGACCGGTCCGCTGAGTTCGTCGAGAGTCACGTTGTCGGCGAGCGAAACGTATTCGACGTCTGCCAACAGTTCGCCATCGAGTTTGCCGGTCACAGCGTCGCGAAGCGCATCCGCGTCCCGCTCGCCCGAATCCCAGAGCGCCCTGGCGCCGTCCAGCGCCTGCTTGAGGATCGGCGCGGCCGAGCGTTGTTCCGGGCTCAGGTACACATTTCGAGAGCTGAGGGCCAACCCATCCTGCTCGCGCACGATGTCGCACGGGACGACTTCGACGCCAATGTCGAGGTCGCGCACCATCCGTTGAATTACGCGTAGTTGCTGCGCATCTTTCCGTCCGAAATAGGCTCGGTCGGGTCGGACTGCGTTGAACAGCTTCAGCACCACCGTAGTCACACCGCGGAAGTGGCCTGGCCGGGCTCCGCCCTCGAGGTGCTGGGTCACCTGCTCGACGTCCACGTAGCTCTGGTAACCCTCGGGGTACATGTCCGTTGCGCCCGGCAGGTACACGGCATCGACGCCCGCGGCGCTCAGCTGCGCGAGGTCGCGGACTTCGTCGCGTGGATAGCGCGAAAAGTCTTCGAGTGGCCCGAACTGAGTCGGGTTCACGAAGATGCTGACGACTGTGTGCAGGTTTTCCTCGGTCGACCGCCGAACGAGTTCCATGTGGCCGTCGTGGAGGTAGCCCATCGTTGGGACGAACCCGAGGCTCCCGGAATTCGCGGCGCGCCAGCGGCGCATCGCCGCCGGTGTCGTGAGGATGACCGGTGGCACCGGTTGCGGCGGGCGCGTGTCCTCATCGAGCAAGAAGCGCGCGTCTCTCAGATCGGCAGGTACTTGTGCCATCGAGACCTCCAAAGTCCCGAGGAGCCGGGAACGATTGCCGTTCCCGGCGGGTTCTTCGCTCAGACCAGGGCGAGTTCGTTGAGCGTTGCTTCTTCCATTTCGAAGCTGTGTTCCTTCGTCGGGAACTCGCCGCCCTCGACTTCATCGATGTAGCAGCGTACCGCTTCGCGGATGGTCTCTCCGAGGACCGCGTATCGCTTTGCGTGCTTCAGCGCACGACGGTCATCGTAGATGCCAAGCATATCGTGAAATACCTGGACTTGCGCATCGCACGATGCCCCTGCGCCGATGCCGATGGTCGGGATCGAGATGCGTTCGGTGACCATCTTCGCGAGCGGCGCGGGAATCGTTTCGAGCACCACAGCGAAGGCTCCAGCCTCCTCCAGCGCCCGGGCGTCGTTGACCAGTTTCGCGGCCGCTGCTGGCGTCTTTCCCTGGACCTTGTGTCCACCGAACTGGTTGACCGACTGCGGCGTTAAACCAAGGTGACCCATGACTGGAATTCCTGATTCGACCATCCGCCGCACCAGTGGAGCTACATGGCTGCCGCCCTCAAGCTTCACGGCCGTCGCGCCGCCTTCCTGGAGCAGCCGTCCGGCGTTGCGGACGGCTTCGTCGGCATTCGCCTGGTAGCTCATGAAGGGCATGTCGGCCAAAACGATGGCCCTGCTCGTGGCTCGGGCGACCGCGCGCGTGTGATAGACGATGTCTTCCATAGTCACCGGGACGGTGCTGTCGTAACCGAGAACAACGCTCCCGACGGAGTCGCCGACGAGGATGATGGGAATGCCCGCCTGTTCGACGAGTCGCGCCGACGGATAGTCGTAGGCCGTGATCATTGCGAACCGCTTGCCTTCGGACTTCCATTGCTTCAGCTGGTGGATTGAAATGCGTCCCATGGCTGTTTCTCCTCCCTGTCCCTAGAGGGCCATCGCCGCTTCACGCGGGTGATGGGCGAAACCGTCGCCCGTTTCGATGTTCTTGATTCGGTTGCGGCCATCAACGAAGACCTTGCGCGGCTCCATTGAGAGCGCTTCGTCCTCGGAAACCTGCTGGTAGGCGATGATGATGACCGTGTCGCCGTAGCGGCAGAGGTGTGCTGCAGCGCCGTTGATGCAGACCTCTCCCGATCCGCGGGCGCCTTTGATCGCGTAGGTCTCGAGGCGGGCGCCGTTCGTCACATCGACGACCGCGACCTGTTCGTAGGGAAGGATCCCGGCCGCTTCCATCAGGTCCGGGTCCAGGGTGATGGAACCTTCGTAATCGAGGTTCGCTTCGGTGACGGTCGCCCGGTGAATCTTCCCGGACATCATTGTGCGCATCTTTTGGATGCTCCCCATATCCCTGGAGACAACAATCCCGCCACGGAGGGCGGGTAGGAGAGGGGGAGCGGTATGGGCGCAGGCGTACGCGCCGTTGGCTCTTTGCCTATCCGTACCGGCCACTCGGGTCCAGGCGGACGAAGGTCATAACCAGGTCATTCAAGCTCGACTTCCTTGCGGATAGCCGGCACCCCGAATCCTTTCGCTTTGGGGTGGGGTTGTCAACGAATTTCGGGAAAGGGACCGGATCGCAGTTTAAACACCGTTGTATAAATCTTTCAACGACCAGGGACCCGCCCCCGTGTGATCACCTCGGCCCGACCCAGCGTAAAGAACTCTCGACGGCGGGTTCGAAGGTGCACCGACCCGCAGATCACCAGGAGGCAATCTTCACACCATGCGATTGCGAAAGCTTTCTCTCTTGCTCGGAGTCGCCGCGGTTTCCGTCGGCGTCCTCGGAGCTATCCCATCCTTCGCGGCGGATCACAAAGATTCACCGCTCGCAGCCGCTGCCCCGCGCAGCGACATCAACGACCTCTTCGTCTTCAAGGGCCAGTCGACGGGCGGCTACACAGCCGTCATCACGGTGAACCCACTGACGAGCCCAGCCGACACCGGCACCCTCCGACTCGACCCGGACACGCTGTATGAACTGAAGGCCGACACCAATGGCGATTCCGTCGCCGACGTCAGCTACAAGCTCACCGCGAGTGGCACCGGCGCCGTCCAGGACATCACCCTTCGTCGCGCCACCGGCGCCGATGCCGTAACCAACGACATCTCCGGCGACATCATCATGCAGGGCAAGTCGAGTGCGGGCGCTGGCGTAACCGTCATCACCGATTCCACCGGCCGCAAGCTCTACGTCGGCCCTCGCGATGATCCCTTCTTCTTCGACCTCGCTGGCTTCCAGGCCGGCCTCAAGTTCACGGGCGTCGACGCTTTCAAGGGCACGAATGTCACCGCCATCGTCTTCGAAGTTCCGTCTGTCCCCACGCCGACCATTGGCTTCTGGGCGACGACTTCGAAGAAGGACAACCTTGGTAACTGGGTGCAGCTCGACCGCATGGGCCGCCCGGCGATCAACACCGTCTTCATCCCTGCGGACCAGAAAGATGCCTACAACAACAACACGCCGGACCGTGACAAGGGCATCTACACGGACGAAGTCACAGCCACGCTCAACGCGCTCGGCAGCCCGGCGACGGATGCCCTGGCCGGACTCTTGCTCCCGGACATCCTCACCGTCGACCTCAGCAAGCCCGTTAACTACCTCAATGGCCGTGGCCTCGCTGACGACGTCATCGATATCTCGCTCCAGGCGATCACGGGCAACAGCTCCATCGGTGATGGTGTGAATGCCAATGACAAGGCCTTCAGCAGCAGCTTCCCGTATCTCGCGGCCCCTTCGACCGGCGGCGCGGCGCCTGGCGCCCCGAACACCGGCAACGGTCTCGTCGCGAACGACGGTGGCAACAACCTCTCCTGGGCGCTTCCCGCCGGACTCATCGCAGCTGGAGCTCTGATGGGCGCCGCCGGTGTCGCCCAGCGCCGCAAGGTCCAGGCGTAAGGAGTTGACCATGGAACGCGCACCAGGACGGCCTCGTACATCTCGGCTTTCCCTTCATTGGAGCTGGCAGCGCATCACCTGGCAGGTTCTGCCGGTGGCTGTCATCGCCCTGGGCGCGTTCCTCCTGGCGCGCGGCCCTGGCAACGGCGAGGGCACCACCTCGCCGTCCGCCAGGGTCGATGCCCAATACGAACAGCGGCTTGCCGCCAACATCGAATTCTTCGAAACCCGCGTCATCGAGACGCACGATTCCCTGAGCTACAACCGCCTCGTTGGCCTCTACCTTGAGCGACTCCGTCTCCATGGAGATACCAGTGATGTGGTTCGCGCTGAACTTGCGGCCACGAAGTCGCTCGAGGTCGCGCCCAACGCCTACTCAAGCGTCGTCTCCATGGCGCTGGTCCGCCTGGCCCAGCACGATTTCGAAGAAGTCGTGGTTTTGGCAGAACAGGCGAAGGTACTCAAGCCGAACGAACCTGATGCCCTCGCGATCTCCGGCGATGCAAACATGGCCCTCGGCCGCTACGACGAAGCCGGAGAAGACTACCGCCAGTTCCTCGACAAGGCTCCCGGATTCAGCGCCTTTAGCCGCAAGGCAACCTACGAAGAAGCCCTCGGCAACGTGGCTATCGCCGAACAGTTCTGGAATGCCGCCATTGATTCCACCCGGCTCGAATCACCGATCGATTCCGCCTGGGCGCGCGTCCAGCTCGGCACCTTGCTTGCGACAAACGGCGACCTGAAGGGCGCCGAGAACGAATTCGACATGGCTTCGAAAGTCTTCCCGGGCTACACCCTCGCCGATGCTGGCCTGGCGCGAATTGCGGCCATGCGGGGCGACTTCGACGAATCACTCGAGCGCTTCGCCCGTGTAACAGCCGCTTACCCCTCGCCAATCTTCGTCGCCGAGTACGCCGAAGTTGCGCAGCGTGCAGGCAAGACAGCCGTCGCCGAACAGCAGGCCGCGCTCATGGGCGCTCTCGGGCAACTGTTCGAAGCCAACGGCATCAAGAATGACCTCACGCTCATTCTCTTTCAGGTCGACCACGGGACCGTGGACGATGCGCTTGTTGCGAGCGCGAAGGCCGCCTACGAAGCACGCCCATCGCTTGCCGCGGCCGATACCTACGCATGGGCGCTCTACCGCGCCGGGCGCTTCGATGAGGCCCAAAAGTACGCCGATGAGGCACTCCACCTTGGCACGAAGGAGCCGCTCTACCTGTTCCACGCCGGCATGATCGCGAAGGCGCGCGGTGACTCGACTACGGCCCGCGCGGTATCTCACCGCCGCGCTCGAACTCAATCCCAACTTCCACCCGCTTCACGCGCCCGAAGCGGTGCAGGCACTCAAAGAAGCCGGAGGTGCCAGATGATCTCCAGGATTTCCCGACCCTGGCAGCTGCGAATTTTCGCCGCCATCGCAGTCGTGATGGTCGTACTCGCCCCGAGTTTCGCGCACGGCGCCCTGGCTCACCCGCTGGGCAACTTCACTGTGAATCGCTATGCGCGCCTCGAGGTCTTCGCCGACCGGGTGCAGGTCCACTACGTGGTCGATATGGCCGAAATCCCGACATTCCAGGCGCTTCCCGGAATCGATACTGACGGCGACGGGACAGCTTCCGAGACGGAACTCGCCGCGTTCGCCGCGAAAACCGCACGTGACCTCCCGAGCAAGTTCGAACTCACTGTCGACGGCGCCGTCGCCCCGGTAACAATGATCGAGTCGCAGTCGCAGTTGCTGACGGGCCAGGGCGGCCTCGACGTGTTGCGAACTGTCGTCGTATACGACGCGCCAATCACCGGAGTCACCCCCGGAGCGAACGTCGATATCGGCTTCACCGACACCAACTTCTCCGGGAACCAGGGTTGGAAAGAGATCGTCATCAAGGGCTCCGAAGGCGCCGCCATCACTGCCTCGCCCGCGCTCTTAGTCGACCAATCCGACGCTCTCCGAAGCTATCCCGCGGAGACCTTGCGTTCGGCGCCGAACGTCTCCGAGGCCAGCTTCCAGTGGGTCGCCGGCTCGGGCTCGGCGGCCCCGGTGAGTGCCACGCTCCAGCTCGCGAGTGAAGGCCGCGCGAGTGGCGGCTTCGCGAGCATCTTCGCAGACCTTTCCGATGGGCACGTGACCCTCGGCTTCCTGCTGCTTTCGTTGCTCGTCGCGTTCGCCTTCGGGGCGCAACATGCCCTCGGGCCTGGCCATGGCAAGACGATGGTCGCGGCCTACCTGGTGGGCAGCAAAGGCACCCCGAAACACGCGATGGCGCTCGGTCTGACCGTCACCGCGACGCATACGTCGACCGTCTATCTGCTCGGACTCGTGACCCTGGTTGCCGCCGCCTGGATAACGCCCGAAACGGTCTACCTCTGGATGGGCGTGGCCGCGGGCGTGATGGTCATGGGCTTCGGCCTGGTACTCGTCGTCCAGCGCGCGCTCAGCATGCGAAGGCCCCGAGTCGAGACCGGCGAACATCGCCATGGCATCTTCGGCAAAGCACACTCGCACGCACCCGCCGTCCACGAGGAACATGCCCACGACCACGACCACGCCGATGAACACCCGCACCCTCACTCGCCCACCGGCGCGGTCACGTGGCGTTCGCTGCTTAGCCTTGGAGTCCTCGGTGGGCTGCTGCCCTGTCCCTCAGCCGTGGTCGTGATGGTCGCCGCCATCTCGCAGGGTCAGGTATTGCTCGGCATGCTCCTCATCGTCGCGTTCAGCCTTGGGCTCGCGGGCGTGCTGATGGCGCTTGGTGTCTCGCTCGTCCTGGGACGAAAGATCCCCGCGCGCCAGCGGCGCTTCTTCGAGCAGCCCGCTGGTCGCCCGCGCCGTGACAGCAATGCCAGTCATCAGCGCGGTCATCGTCACCGTTGTGGGCCTCGGGCTCACCTACCAGGCGATGGGCAGGGTCTAGCGCCCGAGCAAGGCTCCGATAGTCGAAGCGAGCAGCCGCGATGCGAGCGCATCGATGGCGGCGCGATTCAGTTCCCCGTTCCCGGGGACGCCATCATCGGCGACCATCGGCAGGTAGAGGACGTTCGTTCGAGGCCCGCCGGGGATTACCGTGGGGGTTGCAGTCGAAGTACTCGTCGCCACCGCTGTGGCCGACCCCGTCGCCGTTTGCGAACCGCTCGGGGTCGTCGATCCGCTCGGCGTGTTGGTCTGTGTAGGCGTGTTCGTGGCCGTGCCCGGTATTGGCGTGTTGGTCTGAGTTGGGGTGTTTGTCGCGGTCCCGGGGATCGGCGTGTTGGTCTGGGTGGGTGTATTCGTCGCAGTCCCCGGGATCGGCGTGTTCGTCTGGGTAGGCGTGTTGGTGGAAGTCCCTGGGATTGTCGTGTTCGTGCTGGTCGGAGGGATGGACGTGTTGGTGGGCGTGTTGGTGCTGACCGGGCCGTTTACGGTGACTGTTCCCCCAACGAAGTTGTAGGTCATCGCGGTGCCGGCGTTAATGAGGACATTTGGCGGGATTCGAGTACATCGCTTATTGGCGAGCTGCCCGCAGCCGATTCCGACCCAGGTGATGCTGAAAAGCGCACAAGGAGCTGACGCAAGTGGGGTCAGTGACTCGCAGTTTTCGCCAGAGGGCGCTGACGGAGATAGTGCCCGAGGTGTTGTCGACGTTCGAACTGATTGGAGTCCACCTGGGTGACCGAGTACGCGAAGCTCTGAACGTTCACCTTAGTCTGATCAAAGGCGAACTTTCAGGTCGAAGGCGTGCCATCGATCGCGCCGTCGGCTGCCGTCGATCAGTCACGGAGACGCTCGTCGTCGTGGTCAGCCCAACGCCAGTGATCGTCCCCCCGGCAGCGTTCAGACGCGGTCGAACCCTGCGAGCCCCGGCGCCGACCACGAACGTCATCAGCAACAGAAAAACGCCGCCCATGGTTGTTAGCAGCGTGGCCGCCGAGCGAAACTCCCGTTCGTTGTCTTGGGTTCATTTCGATTCTCCGTTACGTTTGAGATATTTCCGCCCGACCACCACCGCTGCCCCGGTTAACACGCCTGCCCCGAGCAAGCCACCACCACAGGCGCTGCTGTTGTCATTCGTCCGCGCTGTCTTGCCTTTGAGATCACTTCCACGTCCGACCCCGGCGTGCCTGTCTGAAGACCGGCGACGGTGATTCCGCGTTGCCACTGTGGCGGTTGTTGCAACCGATAGGGGCCGCGCTGGCAGTCCCGGTTGGCACTCCGGGATCTCGCGTTGGGTTCGGCGCTGGTGAACCTTTGCGGCGGCGCCGGCGTTGGCATTCCCGGCCACCGGAATCGTTACCGGTTGTTCGGTGCCGTCGTCGCGGGCGAGCAGTGCTGCCGTGATCCTCAACTTGGGGTCGCCGCCCGCTGACCGCGTTGATCTCGAAGGAGAGTAAGGCGCCCGATCCGTGTGGCAGGCGGAACTGGGCGCTACCTGCGTGAAGGTGACTCGGAGCTTTCCGGTTGCGTTGTCTGCGAGGTTGTAGACCACGAATCCCGGGTCGAGGAACGGCCCGAGCTTCACCTGGACGCCGTCCTTCGCCGGGTCTGCGTCCACGACGGCCACCACCTTTGGGTCGAAGGACAGTTCGATATCAGCGCCGAATAGCCGCGTCGCGTTGGCGATTCCGAGCACGTAGGTGGCGTGTTGCCCGGCCGCGATGGCCTGGGGCGGAGGCGAAAACGCCAGCGTCGCCTTGCTTTCCTGGCCGGATGCAGCGCTGCCGTTGAGGGCGAACAAGCCCACGGCGACCACCACCATCACCACTACCCAACCCATTGCCCGGACACGCGCGGAAGCGACCAACGTGGCTCCAAATTGTGATTGTTCTTGGAACCGCCTGTGGCCCGGGAAGAATCCCGGGCCACGGCGATAGGTGCGAAATTAGTTGAGTCGATGCCGACGGACTACGGCCAGACCTGCGTTGTCTTGAGCGAAGTTCGCTGCAGTGACCGAGAGGTCGAGGATGTTGACGACGCCGTCGCCGTTGATGTCCGGCGTTGTGCCGGCTGGCGCGACCGGTGCATACACGGGGCCGGATCTGTAGATACCGCGCCGCTATGTACGAGAGGTCGAGGATGTTGATGGTGTTGTCCATGTTGGCGTCGCCGCCAAGCAGTGTGACCGATCCCGCCGGGTTAGCCCCAGCAGCGACTGCGAACGGCTTAACCGCCTTCAGGTAGCCGATCATGACGGCCTGGAGGCTGTGGGCGCCGACCGAGACGCTGCTGATGGTGAACGCACCGGTGGAACTGGTCGCCGGGGAGATTGGCCCGCCCAGCGGGTCGATCTGCGCGGTCGCGCCGGAATGGTTGCTGCGGCTCTGCAGGAGGATGGTGCCGGTGACGGTGCCCGGCAGAGGCGCCGAGACCGTGATCGAACCATTCGTCTTTGAGGCCGGACCGATTGAGAAGCCGTTGTCATCCGAGAACAACGTCTGCGGTGCAGGCGGCGAAGTTCGGAAGTCGATTGCCGCTACACCAGGAGCCGTTGCCGTGAACTCGAGGGTGGCGAGCACGAACCCGGACCCGGTCTTCGGCAGCGTTGGTGCCAGCTGGCTGAACTGGAAGTTGATCTGGTTGCCGGGCTGGCTGGTCGCGACGTTGACCTCAGGGTTGAGGCCCGGGCCAAGGATGATGTTGCTGAGGTTCAGCTTGGAGCTGTCGTACTGGAGGTACGCCTGAACTCCGAAGAGGTCGACAACGTTGTTCGCGATGACCTGGACACTGACGGTGTTCCCGACGTTGCCGGCACTGGTTGTCACAACGATGTCTCCGCACCCGGGCACTGGCTGGAAGCCAATCGCGGGAGAGGCATCCTCGCCAGAGCAAAGCCAAGGATCGAAGTCGAGTGGGTTGCTGGCGTTGTAGCCAGCGAAGTTATTCCACACGATCGAGTTCGTTGCCACGAGCGGAGCGGACCCGCCACCGTAGGCTGTTGGAATTTGGCCTGAATAACCGGCCTCGCCGGACGACTGCAGCGAAGCGACGGTCGGTGAGATGGTGCCGAGCCAGTTGTTTTCGAGTATCAAGCGTTACGGCGCCGAACTTGCGACCGGGCCTCGATCTGGCTGTACCAGTTGCCGCTGATGTTGTTGTTGTTGATTGAAACGGTTGCGGTCGTGTTGGTGTAGCTCGCGGGCAGCGAGGTATTCGTCGCCGCCTCGGAAGAGCACACCCATCGTCCAGTTGTTGGTGATGAAGTTGTTCTGAATGTTCACACCGTCAACGTTGTCGACCATGTGGATTCCGGTGCGGTTGAAGTCGATGACGTTGTTCAGAATGTTGATGTTGGTTGAGTTCTCGATGTACAGGCCGTTTCGGTTGCCCGTGATCTTCGAGTTCTGGAAGGTGTCCGCGGTCGAACCGCTCGAGATATTCACGCCCTGGTTGTTCAGAGTACCGTTGGCGTTGTTCCAGTCAGCGACGTTGTTGCCATCGCGAGTGACCGTAACGCCATCGACGAGGACGTTGTCGACTCCAAAGAGCCAGAGCGTATTGATATCGCCGCCCTTCTGGCCAACGATGATGGTCTGGTCGACGCCTGCGCCCTGGAGGGTGATGCCGTCCTTGGCTGGGCCGGGGATTGTCACATCTTCGTTATAAGTGCCTGCGGCGACGTTGACGGTGCCGCCCGCGTTAACCGCGTTGACGCCAGCCTGGATGGTCTTCTTGGCCGTTCCCGGCGTTGCACCATCGCTGAGGTCGTTGCCGGTCGTGGCGTTCACGTAGCAAACGGTCGTGCAGTTGACGGTCGGCTCGAAGTCGAACGCCTTCCGGACGACGTCAGTGCCGAAGATGAAGTTGTCGATGTTCGATGTCTCGGCAGGGCCGGGATTACCTACCCGGACACCGACGTGAGCATCGGAAACCCTGATTCGGGCATTGGGGTAGTCAGCGAGGATCTGGTTCCAGGTTTTCGGCGTCGTGCCTGCAACCGCGTTCGGTGCTGGCCATGTTGCGTCGGAGTAAACCCAGAGAGCTGCCCCTCCCTGGAGTGCATCGAATTGCTGCCACGTACTGGCGGCAACACCAGTTGGGACGAAGACAAGACGCTTTTGCCACGTGTCACTCAAGTCGAAGTCGACGTTCATGACCAGGTAGGCAGGGGCGGCGGCGACCGTGTTGTAGGCCGCGAATCCGAGGTCTGTGATGCTCGCGAGAGGAGTTCCCGCGAACTGGTAGGTCGAGATGTTCGTGCGGCCACCGGCCCCGATCGTGATTTCTGCGCTTCCAGCACTACCAAGAGGCGGGCTCGCAGGGCCACTCACGATTGTCCCAAGCACACCTGGAGTGTTGTTGAACGTCTCGGTGTTGTCGTCATAGAAGAGCCATCCGCCGCCACCCGGGGCGGTCAGGTTTGCCACCTGGACGACAGTGGTCGTCAGTGCCGGAGGCGGAACCGTTGAGGAGGAAAGGCTCAGGTTGTCGATGAGATAGCCCTTGGTCAGGTTGGCCGGAACCGCTGTTCCGCCGGCCCGAATCAGGAGCGAGTCAACTGTGTGCGTGTGCTGGTCAGCGACAGCCTCCGGGTCGTAGCGATGGTAGTCTTCCCAGCTCGTGCCTGTGTGGACCAGGACATTGTCAACGTACACGCGAACCACGTCGTTGGCCGGGCCATCAAGGAAATCCATGACGAGCTTGAGGTTGTGATAGACCGTGCGGTCGAGATCCTGGGCGACGTACGTGCCCACGAAGTTCGCACAGCTCGAAGGCACACACGGCCCCGGCTGCTGGACATCGTAGAAAAGAATGTCCAACCCTGCGACGTCATCTTCGACTCCGAGGTAGCCCATTCGACCGCCGTCCCCACGGTCTGGCGAGAACGAAAGGAACAGGCCTGGCTGTTGCCCTGCCTGGGTGGACTTAATATCCCAAGAAACTTCGAAGTGGTTCTGCCGGGTGCCTCCCGAAAGCGCTCCGTTAGTCGCTAACGTCTCACCTGCTTCATCGACCAGCGGCTTCGAGAACGTCTGGTCACCGAATGCTCCGCGATTGCAGCGTTCGAAGCTCGAAGCGCTTTGTTGCCGGGGCCGATCGGTCAACGACTTCAACGTCGTAACCGGCGTTGTCTTCAACCAGCCATCCTGTCCGTTGATGTTGCCCAGCGGCATAGCCGTTGAACTCGATCGTGTTCGAGTCTGCCTTTGTTTCGGTGCGGTTGAGCATGAGGCTCCCGCTGATACCGAAGACAACGGCGAGGAGCGCCGCCATCAGGAGCCATGTCCTGCGTTGGCGCGATTTACCGTGTAATGCAAGCGTCATGTGCTTGTTTCTCCAGAGAAATGCATTGGCCGCCCACCAATTCCGGGGGACGAGACGTGAGGCCGGGCGCTAATTGCGTCCAGCCTTCGGTGCTTTATGCCGATTCAATGCGTGGGGCGCCGCTCCTGCGGCAGTTTGCACCCGGCCGGCTCCTTCCCGGGTCGCTGGAGAAACTGGGGCATTCCCTTATGGCCGAAGCTCATCCTGGAATGCGATGCTCGCCGCCAATTCGCCGCTCGTATAATTGGCGATGCAAGGGGGCGGTCCGTTCGTTCTCCTTGCGACCTACCCTCGGCCGGTTGCAGCCGGCCGGGGGTTTCCCAAAATTCTTCTCAAATACGAGATTACGCCGAGGCTCTCAGCGAGGGCCGTATAGTGACAGAAGCGGAAACAATTAGTCAACGAATAGTGAACATCCGAGGGAAATTCGACAGCATTTGTCGCCATCTCGTCCGGATTCGAACTGAAGTATTAGAAAGCTGTATGAGGCCCGGGGCCGCTAGGCGCGCGGCAATTGAGCTGGCTCGTTTGAGCCGCCGCGAACTGCCGGGGAGTGAGTTGGTACCCTCGGAGGGACTCGAACCCCCAACCTTCTGATCCGAAGTCAGACACTCTATCCGTTGAGCTACGAGGGCGTGAACACAGTGTAGCAGGGGATTCCGGTTGGTTCCGCTACCGCGTGCCGGCCGGGACGCGCCCTCGCTTCGCTACCTCGGCGTGCAGGGTCGGGATGAGTTCGCGGCCGTATTCGATGGCGTCGGAGAGTGGTTCGAAGCCGCGGATCAGTACCGTCGAGACTCCCGCGTCGTAGTAGTCCAGCAGCGAATCGACAACCTGGTCAGGTGTGCCGACCAGCGCCGTCGTGTTGCCGTAGGCGCCGACGGCTGCGGCGATCGCTGTCCAGAGGCGTTTGTCGTGTACTTCGCCCCGGTCGGCCAGTGAGAGCAGTCGCTGCGAACCGACCGCTTGCGGCTTGTAGTTGGCTGGCGGAGTGGCCCCCGCGGCCTTCCGCAACGAAGTGATGCGTTCGAGGTAGTCCTGGGCCTTCTCCCACGCTTTCTCCTCGGTCGCCGCGATGATTGGTCGAACGGAAACGCTGAACTTCGGCTTTCGACCGTACTTCGCCGACAGTGCGTGAACTTCGTCGATTTCGGCCTTCACCGCGGCCACCGGCTCGCCCCACATCATGTACACGTCGGCGTGCTTCGCTCCGACCTCTCTAGCCGGGCCTGAAAGACCGCCAAAGTACACCGGCACGTGGGGCTGCTGCAGCGGCTTCACTTCGGAAGTTGCCTTGCGGAACTTGTAGAACTCGCCCTCGTAGTCGAACGGCGCCTCGCTCGTCCATTCGAGCTTCATCACGTCGAGGTATTCGTCTGTGCGGCGGTAGCGGTCGTCATGACCGAGCCAGTCGCCGTCGCGCTGTTGCTCGGCATCGTTGCCACCGGTGATGAAATGCAACGAAACGCGGCCATTCGAGAGCTGGTCGAGCGTTGCGGCCTTCCTTGCGGCAAGCGTCGGCGCGACGAACCCTGGGCGGTGGGCGATCAGGAACCCCAGGCGGGATGTGAACGAGGAGACGTATCCGGCTACCGAGAAGCCATCCGGGCCCGCTCGATCCGTACCCGATGAGCACCTTGTCGAACCCGGCGTTCTCGTGCGCGAGCGCGAACGTCTTAAGGAAGTCGGCGTCGATGTGCCCGCCGACGAGGCTCGCCTGCGGTCCGTCCAGTTCGGAGGCTGACCGGGTGCCGATCATACCGATGACTTCGATGCTCATAGCGATCCTCCGACCAGACGTTAAACATGACTAAGTTGCTAGACATTGTGCACCAAAGCGCGCGGCAGTATTAGTCCCCCCAACGCCTGATCGTCGGACGCCCGTTGATGTACTCGTTGGCAAACGCCCCGGCGACGTTGAGTTCGAACAGGATGTATCGGTCGGCTGGAGGGTACGAGGAAGCGGCGGCGGCTATCGCCCGGTCGGCTGGATCAGTAAGCAGGCGCCCCATGCCCCAGACCTGGAACTCGCCCGAGGCGCCGCTGTTGTCGGAAACGCCGCAGTGGAGGGAGTATTGCCCATTCCTTTGGATGTCCTTTCCCTTCGGAGAAGTAGGTTCCATGAAGATGAACAGCCGCCCCTCACCGATGTCGGGGGTCACCGGATGTACGCGCGGCGCTCCGTTCGCTTTCGTAGTCGCGAGATATGCGACCTTTCCGTTTAGCCGTTCAAAGCCGAAAGCGGCCAGTTCCGGTGCGGAGAGTTCGAGCGCGCGCCACGTCATTGGCTAGTCTTCGCTTCCGGTGAGGGTGGTTTGCCGAAGTCGAGCGCATTCGTCACATCAATCCCAAAGCCGCCTTCCCGGTGTTCAGTAGCACGATGTCGTCCTGCGGCTGGTGGATGCGCGAGCAGAGCACATCGCGGTGGTGGCGTTCCAGCGGGTTCGAACGATAGAGGCCGGGATTCCCGATCAGGCTGAGCGCGATGTCGACAGACTTGATTGCGTTCGACGTGGCGACGTACTTCGCCATCGAAGTGCCGGATGCGGTCTTGCCGACATAGCCGACAGCATCGAGTTCCGCCGCGAGCCCGAAGATGAGGCGCTCGTTCGTGTACAGCAGCGTCTCGATTTCGCCCACGGCCGATTGCATTCGCGGCAACGTAGCTAGGGACGCCCCGAGGTTCGTCGGCTTCCGTTCGTGCAGGTACTTCTCGAGCCAGGTCGCCGCCGAACGTGCGACCCCGTGATAGAGCGCCGCGAGCACGAGGTTGTTCCACGCTCCGAGAGCCGGGTCCGCGAGCCACGCCGCCGGTTCGCGCACGTCCAGCGCGTATTCGAACGGGATTTCGGCGTCGCGCAGGTAGAGGTCGTGGCTGCCCGTCGCGCGCATGCCCATGTGGTCCCAGGTCTCGACGATTTCGAGCCCCGGCGTTTCGCGGGGGACGCAGAACCAGCCCGTCTTCGGGTCGTCGCCTTCAGTCCGCGCCCACGTGACGAAGTAGCGCAGCAGCGGGCTTCCCGTCGCGTAAAGCTTGTGGCCGTTCAATTTCCAGCCGTTGGCTGTCCGTGTGGCAGTGGTCGAAGGCAGGCCACCCCGTGCGGGCGTGCCGAGTTCTGGTTCGACGCGCATGACGTTTATCAGCGCGATCCCGGCCAGCGCTTCGCGGCAGATGTCGGCGTGCGCCACCGGATTCCATCCGCCGATTAGCGCCGGGACCGCGTTATAGATGAGGTGCATCGCGTACACGAGGGCCGTGCTCGGCTCGCCCTGGGCGATCAGCGAGACCGCCCGGCACGAGGCTTCGAGCCCCATCCCCGGCCCACCATGTTTCGCATCGACCGTGAGGTTCAGAATGTCGGCGTCTCGCAGCGCGTCGAAGTTCGCGAATGGAAACGCGGCACTTCGATCGTGGTCGGCGGCCGTGAGCGCGAACTGGTCCCGAAGTGAGGTCGCCCGTTGGAGAACGCCTTCAAGGTCAAGGGAAGCGGGTGCGGAAGCCAATGGCGGCTCCTGTCGAAGAAAGTGACGTAACGGTAGGCGAGCGCACGTGCCGATACAACCGCGGTCGACAGCGCCCCATGCCTCCCGGACAATCGAAGGCAATGTTCAAGAAATTGTCTCGACTTCGCTCTTCGACCGAGCTGGCGGCTCGGATGCGATCTCGCGCATCGTTGAGGCGTTTTACGTTCACGTCGAAGCGGACACTCACATGCGCCCGATCTACCCCGAGGATCTTGGTCCGGGGAAGGAGAAGCTCAAGCTCTTCTTCGCGCAGTGGCTTGGTGGCCCGCAGACCTACTCCGAGCGCTACGGGCACCCGCGTCTCCGCATCCGCCACTTCCCCTTCGTTATAGACGACCTCGCCGCGGGCAAGTGGCTTCGATACATGCGAAGCGCCTGGCAAGAAGCCGCCGTCCCGCAGGACGTCATCGAAATCGTCTTTGAGCGCTTCGGCCCCCTCGCCCACCACATGGTCAACGCAAACCAGGATGTCCCCCGAACCCCGATAGGTGACGCGAAGCTGACCTAAGCGGCACGGTGGAACCGAAATCCGTGCCCCGGTGAGTCATCCCGGGGAGCGATGGTACGCGCGACGCCGTATCCCCCAAGCATCGCGCTCCTTCACTCTCAGCCTTTCCCGCGCATCAACTCTCCCGGCCATTACTGGCCGGGCACCGATCCGACCTCGGTCGGTGGACACCCAAGCACCGGGCACCTCCCACCTGGCACGGTGGAACCGAAATCCGTGCCCCGGGAGTCATCCCGGGGAGCGATGGTACGCGCGCGCCGTATCCCCAAGATGCGCTCCTTCACTCTCAGCCTTTCCCGCGCATCAACTCTCCCGGCCATTACTGGCCGGGCACCGAATCCGACCCGGTAGTGGGCACCAAGCACCGGGCTCCTTCACTCTCAGCCTTTCCTGCGCATCCACTCTCCCGGCCATTACTGGCCGGGCACTGATCCGATCCGACCGGTCGGTGGACACCAAGCACCGGGCACCTTCACTCTCAGCCTTTCCCGCGCATCAACTCTCCCGGCCATTACTGGCCGGGCACTGATCCGACCTTGGTCGGTGGACACCAAGCCCCGGGCTCCTTCACTCTCAGCCTTTCCCGCGCATCCACTCTCCCGGCCATTACTGGCCGGGCACCAATCCGACCCGGTCGGGGCACCAAGCACCGGGCACCTCCCACCAGTACAATCCCGCCCCATGAGTGAACCAGTACTTAACGGCGTCCGCGTCCTCGAAGTTGGCGCCGGCATCTCTGTTGCCTTCGCCGCGAAATGGCTCGCGGGCTTCGGCGCCGACGTCGTGCGCGTCGATGCCGATGTCGAAGCCCTTACAGATGACGAAGCGGTCTACCTGCTCACGGGGAAGAGAAGGGTCGCAAAAGATGCCGACCTCGAAGCACTGGCCCTTGCCGCTGACATCGTCATCGAGGGCGATCATCCGGCCGGCAAGCGACTCGATGTCGAAGCGCTGCGCGCGAAGAAGCCCGAACTCGTGGTGGTTTCGATCACGCCCTACGGCCAGGACGGTCCAAACGCGAGCCGGGCAGTCCACGAACATCACGTCCTTCGCGAGCGGCGGGATCATGTCCCTCACCGGGATGCCCCAGCGCGAACCGCTCGTTACCGGTGGCAGCCAGGCGTTCTACCTCGGCGGCATCAATGGATTCGGCGCGGCGGTGACGGCCTACCTCGGAGCACTCATTCACGGCGAAGGCGACTGGGTCGACATCTCCATCCAGGAGTGCATGGCCGGCATGCTCGAACTCTACGGCCCGGGCGGCGCCGTAAACGGAGTTCCCAGCGTGCGTGCCGGCAACCATGTGCGCGCATCGTGGGGCATCTACCCGTGCGCCGACGGCTTCGCCGGTGTGTGCGCTCTCGAACGTCAAATCCCTGCCTTCTTTTCCGTCGTTGGCGACCCCGAACTCGACGAGCCACGCTTCCGCGACCGCCTCCAACGTGTCGACCACGACGACGAACTGCAGGCGAAGTTCTACGGCTGGTTCGCCGAACACACGAAACAGGAAATCCTCGACCTTGGCGCGAAGTACAAGGTTCCGTTCGGCGCCGTGATGACCCCGAACGACCTGCTGGAGAACGCGAGCCTCGCCGAGCGGGGCTTCTTCGATGCAGTCGCAACCCTCGACGGGATGGCGATGATCCCCGGCCGGCCCTTCCTCGGCATCCCGTGGGTGCCGGGCGAATTGCACGAACCAGGCGCCGATACTGCCGAAGTCGTCGCCGATTGGCTGGGGGTGCACGGCATGAAGAAGCTGCCGCTCGAAGGGATCCGCGTCGCCGACCTCACGATGATGTGGGCCGGTCCGTACGCGACGAAAGTCCTCGCGGAGATGGGCGCCGAAGTCATCAAGATCGAGTCGCCCCGAGCCTGGGACAACATCCGCACGCTCATCCCGCAGCCGGGCATCGAGGAACCGTGGAACAAGTCCTTCTATTTCAACGACTACAACCGCGACAAGAAGTCGCTGACGCTGGACCTCGCCCAGGAACTCGGCAGGCGGACCTTCCTCAATCTCGTCGCGAAGTGCGATGTCGTCATCGAAAACTACCGCGCCGATGTGCTCGACAACCTCGGCCTTGGCTACGAGGTCCTGAAGGCGGCGAAGCCCGACATCATCCTCATCAGCATGGCGGGCTACGGAAAGACCGGTCCCGAGCGCGACCAGGTAGGCTTCGGTCCGATCATCGAGCAGATGAGCGGCCTCGCCTCGATGACCGGTTACGGCGACGACGGAATCCCGATGAAGACTGGACTTTCCTACGGCGACCCGGTCGCCGGCATGGCCGCCGCCTCCGCCGTCGCTCTGGCGCTCATCCAGCGGCGTAAGACCGGCAACGGCACGTTCATCGACCTTGGCCAACGTGAAGTGATGTCCACGCTTATCGGCGAGGCGTTCGTCGCAGCCTCAGTTCGCGGCGAGGAACCGGTCCAGCGCGGCAACCGGGATTCCCGGTTCTTCGCCCAGGGTGTCTATCGCTGCGCGGGCGAGGAGCAGTGGGTCGCGATCACGATGCGCGACCGAAGGGGACTGGCTCGATGCGAGACTCGTCCTCGGCTTGCCGGACGGGGCGGCCCCGCTGCCAGAAGCTGTTGATAAGCGGCAGGAAGAGCTCGACCGACGGCTGGCGGCTTTCCTCGCAGACAAAGACCGCGGACTGGGTCGTCCAAATGCTTTCAGGCCCTCGCATTCCGTGCCTCACGCGTGCTCGATACGGTCGCGATCCACGAAGACGAGCACTTGAACGCCCGCGGCTTCTGGGTCGAACTGCCGCACCCGAAGATGGACACCTGGAAGCAGCCCCGGAGCGCCTGGCAGTTCCGCGAAGCGAAGCCAACCCTGAAGCGCCATGCCCCGCTCTTCGGCGAACACAACGACGAAATCTTGCGCGGATTGCTGGGACTCAGCGATTCCGAGATGGTCGCGCTGCGGGCAGCGGAGGTTATCGCGGATGCGCCGGTGAATCCCGGCGTGGGGTAGTAGTTCTACAGGTCGGAGTTCCCGCGACCAGTTTATGGAGCGCGCTGGGCGGGTGTGATGCTCGGCAGCGAGCCCGCTGAGGAGGTGCTCGAACAGGCCGCCTGAAGCAGCAGGCAAAACACGAAAATAAGAAGCGCCGGGTTTTACCGGGCGCTTCTACAGTCGAATCAATCTGGCGCAGATTGTGTCCGGGACCTTCTCCGAAGCCTGCCCGCCGCCATGAACACGCCACCCAAGACGATTCCGATCGTCAACCCTGCACCAACGGCCACGAGCGTGCCCGTGTAGACCAGGATTCCCACCACGACGATCAGCACGCCGATCGCCCACGGATTTCTCCAGAGGTTCAGCAACCGTTCCAGGTTTTAGTTCTCGACGATCAGTTTTTCGAGGCCGCGGAAGCCGGGGACCGTCTTCCAGACCAGCTCTTGATCCGGCATGCGCAAATTCGGGAGCCGGTTGAGCAGCGCGGTCACGCCGATCTGGGCTTCGAGACGGGCCAGCGGCGCACCGAGGCAGTAGCGGCGGCCACCACCGAACGCTACGTGGTCGATGTCTTCGCGGGTGATGTCGAACTTGTGCGGGTCCTTGTGCAGGCGGGGGTCGTAGTTGGCGGCGCCCAGTGCCACCGTCACCGACTGGCCCTGGTGCATCGGGCAGCCCGCAATTTCGCGGTCATCGACGGCGATGCGGCCGGAGAACGTAACCGGCCCCTCGTAACGCAGCATCTCTTCGACCGCGTTGATCACGAGCGACGGGTCGTCGCGAAGCTTCTGCACCTGGTCCGGGTTCTGGAGCAGGTTCTTCATTCCGTTCCCAAGGAGGTCCGTCGTCGTGATGTTCCCTGCCCCGAGGAGCAGCGAAATCATCGAAACCACTTCCTCGTCGTTGAAGAAGCTCCCGGCTTCCTCTGCATTCAGCAGGCCGGTGATGAGGTCGTTCTTCGGTTCGGCGCGCCGTTCTGCGATCGCCTTGCGCAGGTACTCCTCCAGCGCTTCACGCGCGACCTTCGCCTTGCGCTGCATCTCTTCCGTCGCGAAAGGGTCGAAGCCGGCGGCGACGCCGTCGTCGGTCCAGCGCTTGAAGTCGGCCTGGTCCTTCGGGTCCACGCCGAGCATTTCCGCAATCACGATGGTCGGGAATGGCTGGCAGAAGGCCGTCATCAGGTCGAACGACGCCTGGCCCTCAACCTTGTCGAGCAATTCGTTGGCGATTTCTTCGATACGCGTGCGCATCTGTTCGATCGAGCGTGGGGTGAACGCCTTGCTGACAAGCGCGCGAAGGCGGGTGTGATCCGGCGGATCGAGGAAAAGCATCGAGGGCTCGCGCGTGTCGTCGTTGAAGCGCTGCCGGAACATGGCATTGAAGCCGTTCTCTTCGGCCTTGCGCGGATCCACCATCAGATCCCGGTCATTCAGGATCTGCTGGACGTCTTCGAAGCGGCCAACGATGTAGCGGCCAAGGAAGTCGTCCTTCACCGCGCGGTCCTGTTCACGCACCTCATCGAGGAGGGTGTACGGATCCTTTTGGTACTCGGGATTCATCGGCGAAAGGCGCATGCCGAGGGCGGGCTTTTCCTGCTGCTGGGTCATCGTGCGGCTCGATTCGTGTTTGGGTTCCGCGTACTGTAGCAAATCCGAATGCGATTCGGAAGTAGGTTCAGGCGAACCTTCACGTAAGCTTGCGAGGCGTCGTTTCCCACGTCCAGCGCATCGAAAGCGCCAGTGGCCTTCCCGGCGCGACAACCGCGGTGCCATCTGAGATCGCCCCGCCCGCGGCAAGGTTGAACGCGTCCGGCGCGCAGGTTTGCGGCTCGATGCAGATCAGAGTCCGGCCGCGTGTAGACCTGCGCATGCGGTTGAGGGCAATCGAATGCAAGGGACAGTTTCAAACAGGTCCCACTCCAGCGTTGCCGAGCCACGTTCGAACCCGGTGAAGCAGTCGTCCAACTTCCGTTGGCCAACCAGTTCGCCATTCAGTTCGTAGTCATCCGTAACCTCGATGACTTCCCCGGTGGGAAGCAGGTTCTCCAGGACGTATCGACGTTGCGCAGGCAGCGTTACTGCAACATCCGATGACCCGGCCACGCCTCGAAGGAACCAGGGGTGCCAGCCGCAGCCCGCGGGAAACGCTTCTCGCGCGGCACGCACTTCCATCTTCATCGCGAGGAAGTTGCTCCCGATTTCGATTCGCTGCCAGGCCTTGCCTTCCCACGGCCACCCGCGCCCGAGCTCGCACGACATCTCGACGATTCGCCCGACGCGTGCGACAACATCCCACGGTTGTTCGAGTACAAGTCCGTGCAATGCCTCGCCGTTCGCGTCCATGGGCACGCGGAATTCGCGCCCGTTCCATCGAAAGAGCCCGTCGCGAATGCGGTTTGGCCATGGTGCCATGGGATAGCACCCGCCAAGTAACGGGCTGTCTTCGTACGCCGCAACGTCGTCTGGCGCCCAGAGCAGAGGCGTTTCCACGCCATCGATTTCGATGAACACCTGATGCAGGCGTCCGCCGAATCGCGGTTCGATAAGAGCTCGGGCACCAGGCGCACGTAGTTCGATCGTCACACCGCATCGTGACGGCCACTCCGCCCTGTAGGCAACGCTCGCCGTAAACTGCGGCACCATGCCGCGCATCCTGCTCTTCGATATCGACATGACGATGATCCGCACCGATGGCGCTGGCCGCGCAGCCATGGAAGAAGCCTTCCAGCACGAGTTCGGTGTCGAGCGCGCGACCGAGGGCATCCTCTTCGATGGCCGGACCGACCGCGGAATCTTCTTCGAGTGCCTCGAACGACATGGCTTCGGCGGGCCTGACCTGGTCCCGAATTTCCAGCGGTTCTCTGAGCGTTACCTGGAGTTGTTCCCAGGTTGGATCAGTCGCAAGGGCGGCGTTGTCCTTCCCGGAGTTACCGAACTGCTGAACGCCCTCGAAGAAACGGATGCGGTGGTCGGCCTCGCAACCGGAAACCTGCGCCGCGGGGCTGCGCACAAGCTTGGCTACTTCGATCTCTGGGACAGGTTCGCGGGCGGCGGCTTCGGCGACGACCACACCGTCCGCGCCGACCTCGTGCGTGCTGGAATCGTGGAACTCGAAGCTACGTTCGGGCTTCAGGAAGGCGAATGCGAAGTGATTGTCCTCGGCGACACCCCGTTGGATGTGGAAGCCGCCCATCTCGCCGGCGCGAAAGCGCTCGGCGTCGGCACCGGCCGCTACAGCCCTGAGCAACTCCTTGCATCGGGCGCTGAATTCGCCTTGGCGGATCTTTCTGACACAACGCGTGCCATGGAGATCCTGCTTCGATAAGGCCACGGCCTTGCCCTGCGATTGATGCCCTAGCGCCCGGCCTGCGCGCGTGTAGACTCGCCGTATTCTTCGAGGCTGGGAAACCATTCATGGCTCGTGAAGTAGCGGAAGCCCCGGCATCAATTCCCGAGAGAGCCGCCAACCGCCTCTACTACGGCTACTACCTCATCGGCGCCGCGTTCATCGCCCAGTTCGTTTCGATTGGCTCCCAGAACTACGTGGTCGGCGCCTTCTTTAAGCCGATGACCACTGACCTCGATTGGACGCGTTCGGAGTACACCCTTGGCCGAACGGTCGGCCAGTTCGTCATGGCATTCACAGGCTTTTTCATTGGCGGCCACGTCGACAGGCATGGCGGGCGGAGGCTGATGTTCATCGGCATCGTGATCCTGAGTGCATCGCTTTACGCGCTCAGCTTCACCCAGGAACTCTGGCAGTGGATCGTCCTGAACGGTCTCATCCTGACCGTTGGCGCCGCAATGATCGGCAACCTCGTCGTAAACGTGACGCTCTCCAAGTGGTTCGTCGAACGCCGAGGCTGGGCGGTGAGTATGGCCTCGATGGGGGTTTCGATGGCGGGCGTCGCACTCACGCCGGCCATTACCGAGGTCATCGACAACTGGGGCTGGCGCGCGGCATGGCGTCTGATGGCGGTTGGCGCAGCCGTCCTTATCGTGCCCACCGCTTTCCTCATGCGACGTGCTCCTGAGGATTACGGACTGAACCCGGACGGTCGCAGCAACGAACAGATGGCTTCGGGCATGGGCGACCGCGCCCGCGCCGAATACGCGATGTCGATGACGCGGAAACAGGCGGTCCGCACTGCGACGTTCTATATGCTCGTAATCGGCTTCGGCATGTTTGGCGTGACTATCGGCGTCATGCTGCTCCAGACCATCCCGTTCATGACCGATGCCGGGTACAGCCGCGCCACCGCCTCCTTGATGATCACGATGTCATCGATACCGGCTCTGCTTTCAAAGCCAGCCTGGGGCTATGCCATGGACCACTGGGACCCGAAAAAGCTCGCCTCGGCCGGAGCCCTGATCACCGGAACTTCGATGGTCATCATCACGGCGGCCGTCAACCAGAACGCGGACATCTTCGTCTACTTCGGATTCTTCCTGCTCGGTTGCGGCTGGGGCGGAATGATTCCACTGCAGGAAGTCATCTGGGCCTCGTACTTCGGGCGCCGTTACCTCGGTTCGGTACGAAGCGCGGGCCTGCCCTTCGCGCTCATCCTTGGCGCCGGGTCCCCGTTGCTGGTCTCGATCTACTTCGACCACGTCGGCAACTACAACGGGGCGTTCCTCACGGTCGCCTGCCTGAACATCGCCGCGGCCGCGATGCTGTTGTTCATACCCAAGCCGGGGCAGCGCGTGCAGCCCGTCGAAACGGCCGCCTGATCGACATCACCGCCTAAGCCGCCGACAATCCCGCGCATGCTTCGCATCGGACTCATCGGTACCCAGTTCATCGGCAATCTCTACTGCCATGCCCTCCGCCAGGTTGAGGGGGCGGAAGTGGTCGCTGTCGCGTCGCCCAACACGGCGGCGCAGTTCGCGGAGCGCTGGGAAATCCCGGCGCACTTCACCGATTGGCGCGAAATGCTCGCCTCCGACCAGGTCGATGCGGTGGCCATCGCCACACCCAACGATCTCCATGCCGAAATCGCGATAGCGGCCGCCAAGGCCGGCAAGCATGTCCTCTGCGAGAAGCCGCTTTCCATGAGCCTCGCGGAGGCCGATGCGATGATCGCTGCAAGCAAGGCGGCCGGCACAGTTCTCATGTACGCGGAGAACCTGCTCTTCGTCCCGATGTACCAGCGCGTGAAGGAACTGGCGAAACGCGGTCAGGTCGGCGACATCTTCCTTGTGAAGCAGGCGCAATGCCACGGCGGCCCGTACTCGCCCTGGTTCTGGGACATCGATCGGGCTGGCGGCGGCGTGGTCCTCGATATGGGCTGCCACAGCATCTCGGCGATCTGCTGGACCATGGGCGCCTGGCCCGAAGCCGTGACCGCGACCATGGGCCGCTACGCCCATGCCGAAAAGGGCCGCGGCGAAGACCATTCCACCGTCATCCTTCATTTCCCGGGCGGAGCGATCGGCATTGCCGAAAACTCCTGGGCCATGCCGGGCGGCAACGACTACCTCGAGGTGTATGGGCCGAAGGGGCGGCTCGTCGCGAACCTGGAACGTGGGCCAGCCATCTCGATGTACACCGCTCCCGATGGCGAAACTGCGCTCAACTCATCGACCCGTTCCGGCTGGCAGTACTCCATGTACGAAGAGGCCTGGCAGTTTGGCTTTCCACAGGAACTCCAGCACTTCGTCGATGTGATTGCAGGGCGGGCCGAACTGCGGTCGAGCGGCGAAGACGGTCGACGCGTGCTGGAAATCATCTGTGCCGCCTACGAATCGGCGCGGCTTGGCCGCAAAATCGATCTGCCTTTCGCGAGCGACAAGGCGAAGCCGATCGACCACTGGCTCGAGTCGTGAACTACGAAAAGTAATCCGGACTTGCCAAATGTCGGGACGATAGGGCCGAGACCGGCTTAACCTATTCCAGATGGGTGCACTCCAGGCTTTCTTTTCAACTCCGCAACGCCAGGCGATCGGTTGGGCGCTGCTCGGCGTCTTTGGAATCCTTATGGCTGCCGGCGGCGTCTGGCTGCTCTCCGACGACGGAGGCAACAAGCCCGCCGCGGCGGAGTCCAACCCCTCTCCAACAGCCACCTCAAGCCCGACTGCGACGGCGACTACGACTGCGACGCGCACTGCGACGCCGTCACCGACTCCATCGCCAAGCGCCACGCCGAGCCCAACCGCCACGACGGTTCCAGCATCGAATGCTGGTACAAGCGGCGGCGGCTCGGGTAGCCAGCCGGCCGTCGCAACCTCGACCCCCGAACCCACTTCGCCCGCAGTTGCGGCAGGCGGACCGTACTGCTCTCCAAGTTCTGTTGGCCCCGGTTCCGGTTCGTTGCCTTCGGGTCGAGTTGCGGGCGCGGTCACCGTTGCCGGAGTAGATGCGGCGCCGGACGCCGTGGAACTCTATCTCGCCTTCGATGGTGTCCTTGGTCCTTCGGCGATGAACATCGCCGGGGCGTTCCGAATCGATTTCTATGCGAACACTTCCGAGTGTGCGAACCGCGTCGGCGCCGCCATTTCGGTATTTGCGAACGGCCAGTACTTCCCAACGGGCCGTTCAGTCGGAGACGGCGCGGGCCAGTTGATTCCGGTTACGATTGCCCTTCCGTGAAGCCCCGGCTCCGCGGATAACAACCGAGGAGCCCTATATGTCTGATCTTGCCTTCGCCAAAATCAACTTCCGCGTCCGCGATCTCGATGCTGCGGTCGCATATGCGCGTGATGTTCTCGGCGCGAAAGTGCTGCGAGAGCGGTCGACGATCTCCTTTGGTGAGATGGCCATGGTCCAGCTCGGCGGACTGGTCATGGAAATCATCGCCCCTGGCAGCCCCGACAGCCCGCTCGCGCAGCTCATCGACAAGCGCGGCGAAGGCGTCGATTCAGTTGGGTTCACCGTACCGGATGTCGGCGCCGGATCGGCCGCGCTCGAGTCCGCAGGCGCGCGGATGATCGGCAGCCAGGGCGCGGACCCGGAGAACATCGCCTGGATGCACCCGAAGAATCCCCTCGGTCTCTCCCTCGAACTTCTCCAGCGAGACTTCTGGGCTGAGGCTCCGTCGCGCAAGTAAGCCGCGGCGTGCAGCTTGCTGCACTGGCGTCATCCCCTATTTATTGTTTCCGTAGAGAAAATTCACTTCGCTGCCACTCCGTTTTCGCGTGCAGGTACCGATAACCAAGGCGACGGCGGGCGACATACAACGCTCGTCTCTAGTTGGAGGGCGTGTCGTGAATTTGAGAGTGAGGCGGAATCTCTTTCCGAAGCTGCTATTGGTCCAGGCGTTGGTTGTCCTGGCGCTTTCCGTGGGAGTTGTGGATTCACTGGCCTCGGCCGGGACCATGATTTCCGCCGGTTCCACTTCCGTTCCTACGAATTCCCAGGGGACGACGACGACGGTGATCAACCGAGTATCCGCCGATGCTCATTTCAACGCCTTTGATATATCGCTGTCCTTCGATCCGTCGGTCGTTTCGGTCGCCGCGGTCTCGTCCGCTTCCGGATGGTCGCTTATGCCGGCACCGATGGTTGACAACGCGGGCGGGACCGTCCGAGTTGTGGCCGTCCGCTTCGATCAGTGCGCCGCGAACTGCCCCGCGTTCACAATCACATGGAACGGTCTCGCTGCTGGAGTCTCTGAACTTAGCCTGAACGGCGACTCCAATCAGTCTCTCGCGGGAACCGGTGAATACATCACTGCGGGCTTCACTCCCGGGTCGGTCATTGTGACGGCAGTCTCGACACCAACGCCCACACCATCTCCCTCTGCGACGGCTACCCCGACCGCTTCGCCCTCTTCGAGCCCGACGGCGAGCCCTACCGCCACCCCGACCGTACCGGCGACGCCCGCACCCGGCGCCCCGGCAGCGATCCTCGCGGGCAGCGGTGGGGCCGCCACGGGAGCAACGTTCACAACTACCGCATCGGCCAGCGTTGGCTCCGGTGCGTCCACGCCTGACTCGTTCGACCTCGCTCTGATGTTCGATCCCGCCATCGCCAATGTTGACTCGATTACGCCCGGAGCTGGATGGTCATTCGCGCCTCAGCCCGCTTTCGACAATGTCGCGGGCACGCTTCGCGTAAGTGGACTTCGATTCGCTGATTGCGCGAGCTACTGCCCACTCTTCACGGTCAACTGGAAAGCTGTCGCCGCGGGTTCTTCGTTGCTCCAGATCGAGGGCGATGTAAACAACGTTCTCGGGAAAGCGGGTGCCCCAATGGTCGCCAGCTTCACGCCCGGATCAGTCTCGGCCACTGCGGTCGCGGGGCCTCAGGCTCCGACGTCGTCGCAGCCGCCAACGACTCCGACCGCCACCTCCACTCCCAAATCCGAGCACGTGCCGGTGCTGCCGTTCACGCCGGGATGGAACCTCCTCACATGGGGTGGAGAATCAATGTCTCCCGAGGAAGCACTTTCAAGTTCGAACCCAACTGCGATCGAAGTCATCTATGTTTGGAACGCCGAAACCGGCCGGTGGCAGCGCTACGGCCCGAACCTCCCGAGCTATCTCAACGACTTGAAGACCGTTAAGAGCGGCGACGTAATTTGGCTGAGCGCCGCCCCACGCTAAGCCACCGGGCGAGTCGTCGAACTCTCAGGTTGGCTCGCCCTACCGCTCCATCACCACTTTGCCTGCCTGTAGCACGCGGTCGATACGGATAAGCACCGCGGCGCCTTTGCGCTCAGGGTCACGGTCGAGTTCGAACTGAATGGTCCGGTCCATGATCTGCTGGCGGACTGGGCCTTCGGTCAGGACCTGGGCCTCGCCGAACATCTTCCAGGCCACTCGCGTCGCCGCGTTGCGATAGAGCACGCAGGTTCCCGGGTTCTCTTGAAGGTTCGTGAACGTTGTTCCGAGTGCGCGCTCCCAAAACGCTACGTGCTCGCCATCGAAAACCATGGCGCTGCCCTTGTAGGCAATGTCGGGCATCCCGCTCTTGCTCGCGGTCGCGAAAATCACGGGCGAGGCATCGGCCAGCGACGTTTCAAACGCCGCCTTCATCTCATCGGTCAGTTCAATCGGCAAGGTTGTTCTCCTCTGGTTACTTCGTGTGGGTAGCCTATGCGGGGTAACGGGCGAAGGCCAGTGTCTGGCTCACTCGCAAAACGGCGTCGAGGCCGCTGCCGCGAGTTGCTGTGAGCCTGTACTGTTTTCGGACATGATCACGCGCCGTCACCTTCATTGACCGCCGCAACCGCCGCCGCACCGAGGCATGGCTTCCGAAACCCCGAGTCCCGGACCGCCCTCGGTATGCTCATCGCCCTGACGGCGATAGCTCCAATCTCGATCGACATGTTCCTCCCTTCCATGCCTCAGATGGCGGAGGACTTCCACACCAGTGAGGGCTCGGTCAGCCTCGCTGTAACGCTCTTCCTGTTCGCGTTTGCCGGCTCGCAACTGGTTTACGGTCCGGCCTCGGACCGCTGGGGCCGAAAGCCCGTCATGTTCGCTGGGCTCGGCCTATACGTGATTGGCGGGGTTATCGCCCTCTTCGCCGTTTCGGTTGAAACACTGGTGGCTGGTCGCATCGTCCAGGGGCTCGGTGGCGGCGCGGGACCGGCGATTGCCTCCGCGATAATCATCGACGTCTACAAAAAGGATCGTGCGCTCAAGGCGCTCGCCGCAATGACGGTTGTAACGGCACTCGCGCCGATGCTCGCCCCAATCGTCGGTGGGTTCCTGCACGATGCGTTCGGGTGGCGGTCGGTCTTCGTCACGCTTGTTGGAGTCGGCGCCATCCTCGCCCTCGGCTATTCCATCCTGCTGCCCGAAACGAACGAATTTCGCGACCCGGGCGCACTCCGTGCGGGCCGCATGCTCGGCAACTACAAGATTCTCTGGACGACACCGGTTTTCGCTGCGCACGCGCTCCTGATGGCACTGCTTTTTTCTGGCCAACTCATCTTCATCTCCACGTCTTCGTTCGTTCTCGTGGACGACCTTGGGCTCTCCGAACGACTTTTCGGATTCAGCTTCGGTCTTGTCGCATTCGGCATCATGGTCGGGGCCACGCTCTCTCGCAGACTCGCCGGAAACTGGACTCCGCGTCGAATCGTCCTAACCGCGGCCACCTTCGGCGGCGCCAGCAGCGCCACGATGGCGGCGATGGCCCTGGCCGGCCTCGAAGGCGTCGCCTTCATCCTCATCCCAATGATGGTTGTTGCCGGTGCGACGGGTATGTCCGGGCCGGCCGCCAGAATCGAGCGCCCTCACGCCGTTCCCGAAGATGGCCGGGCTCGCTTCGGCGCTCATGGGGTTCTCCCAGATCGGCGTCGCTTCGATCTACAGCATCGCCTTCAACGGATTCCTCGAACCAGGCCCGAAGACCATGACGACGGCAATCGCGGTGGCTTCCGTGAGTGCGCTCGTGGTTGCGGCGTTGGTTGGTGGCCGAGGAATAAAACGACCCGATGCCGACTAGAGTTCAGATCCTTTCCTGCGATTCAATTCACCCGAGATGAATAGCGTTCGCTTTCCCGCTAGAATGCGCCGGGTCCCTCATCGGGGTCCGATTCATGGCCCCGTTTTTGCAGGGGCCAAAAGGCAGGAAGAATGCAGGCATTCGACTACGTAGCACCCACCACGGTGCAGGAAGCGGTAGCTGTGCTCGCGAAGCACGGACCGGCAGCCCGTGTGCTCGCCGGTGGCACCGATATCATCATCCAGGCCCGTGAGGGCCGCCGCGATGTCGCCGTAATGGTTGACGTCAAGGGCATCGCCGAAGTCACCCAACTCACGCACAACAGCGATGGTTCGCTCCGCATCGGCGCCGCGACTTCATGCGCCCGGATTTACAACGACGACGGTGTGAAGCAGCGGTTCCCCGGCATCGTCGATTCGGCCTCGCTCATTGGCGGCATCCAGATTCAGTCGCGTGCGAGCCTCGGCGGAAACCTCTGCAACAGCGGACCCGCGGGCGACTCGATCCCGACAATGATCGCTCTCGGCGCGACTTGCGAAATCACCGGGCCTTCCGGTTCTCGCACGGTCCCGGTCGAGCAGTTCTGCACTGCGCCCGGTCGAAATGTTCTCCAGAACGGCGAGATGCTCGTTTCCCTGAGCTTCCCCGCTCCGGCTGCGAAGAGCGGCGCTGCCTTCGAACGCTTCATTCCCCGCAACGAGATGGACATCGCCGTCGCTAACGCGGCAGCGAGCATCACGCTTTCCGCCGACGGCCAGACTTTCCAGTCAGCACGCATCGCCATCGGTGCCGTCGCGCCGACGCCGCTTTACGTCGAGGCCGCTGGCGCTGCCCTCGCCGGACAACCGGTGAACGAAGCGACCATCGCGAAAGCCTGCGAAGCCGCCCAGGCCGCCGCGACGCCAATCACCGACATGCGCGGCTCGATCGAGCAGCGAAAGCATCTCGTTGGCGTGCTCACGAAGCGCGTCATCAACAAAGCCGTAGCGCGGGCGAGGGGTTAAATGAGCAAGAGAATTGTGACCGCAACCATCAACGGCGAGGTCAATGAGTTCCTCGCGGAGCCCTATGACACTTTGCTCGAAGTCCTCCGCAACGAGCTCGGACTCATCGGTTCCAAGGAAGGCTGCGGAAACGGAAACTGCGGCGCCTGCAACGTCATGCTGAACGGCCAGCTCGTGAACTCGTGCTGCGTCCTCGGCGTGGAAGCGAACGGCGGAACCGTTACCACCATCGAAGGCGTCGCCCAGGGCGACCACCTGCACCCGCTGCAGCAGGCCTTCCTCGAGGAAGCCGCGCTCCAGTGCGGCATCTGCACCCCCGGCTTCATTGTCGCCGCCAAGGCGCTCCTCGATGCCGAGCCGGACGCCGACGAAGCTCGCATTCGCCACTGGCTTGCCGGCAACCTCTGCCGCTGCACCGGCTACGACAAAATCATCAAGGCCGTTCTCAAAGCCGAGCCTGAAATGCGCCAGTCCGCTGGCTCCCGCTAGTTACAAGGAGTTGTTTCATGGTGACGACTGATAAGCCCGCCTACAAAGTCATTGGTACACGCCCGATCCGTCCGGACGGGATCGATAAGGTCACAGGCCGTGCGGTTTACGGCGCCGACATTAGTCTGCCCGGAATGTTGCACGGCAGCGTAAAGCGCAGCCCGCACGCCCACGCCATCATCAAGCGCATCAACACCGCCAAAGCGCTCGCCCTTCCAGGAGTTCGAGCCGTCGTGACGGCCGCTGACTTCGGCGCCGATGTGGCGGGTCTCCCGGACACCGCAAAGAACGTTCTCGCCGGCGACAAGGTTCTCTACCGCGGCCACGCGGTTGCTGCCGTAGCCGCGACCACTGACCTCGTCGCTCGCCAGGCGTGCGACCTGATCGAAGTCGAGTACGAAGTGCTCGAGCCGAACCTCGATGTCCGCGAAGCAATGCTCCCTGGCGCCCCAATCCTGCACCCGAACATGCGCACCAAGACCCCTGCCGGTCCTGGTACCGAACCATCGAACATCGTCGCCCATGCGGCCGTTTCCTTCGGCGATGCCGACAAGGCGTTCACCGAGTGCGATGTCATCGTCGAGGGCGATTTCAAGACCAAGATGGTTCACCAGGGCTATATCGAGCCCCAGTCCGCGACTGCCATGTGGAATCCGGATGGGCATCTCACCGTCTGGACCTGCACGCAGGGTTCATTCCCGGCACGCCAGGCGATTTCAGCGATGCTAAATCATCCGGTGTCCAAGATTAAGGTCATCCCGACCGAAATCGGCGGCGGTTTCGGCGGCAAGATTGCCGTTTATCTTGAACCGGTCGCGGCCCTGCTTTCGAAGCACTCGGGCAAGCCCGTACAGATGACGATGGATCGCGTCGATGTCTTTGAGGGCACCGGCCCCACTCCTGGCACTTCGATTCGGGCAAAGCTTGGTGCAACCAAAGACGGCAAACTGATCGCGTTCTACGCCGACATGGCCTACGAAAACGGTGCCTTCGCCGGTTCCGCTGCCAACTACGCAACCATGTGCATCGCAGTCGGTTACGACATCGAGCATGTGAAGCTCGACGCCTACGACGTGGTTGTGAACAAGCCGCGTACGCAGGACTATCGCGCCCCCAGCTCGCCTGCGGCAGCCTTCGCCATGGAGCAGCTGGTCGATGAGATGGCCCAGAAGCTCAACATGGACGTCGAAACGCTGCGCATGAACAACGTCTGCAAGCCCGGCACGCGTGGCCCAATGGGTATGCCCCACCAGGCGCCCGGCCACGAAGAGTGTGTCCGCCAGGCGATGAATTCGGAGCACTACAAGTCTCCGCTCGAGGGCCCGAACCGCGGCCGCGGCACGGCTTCCGGCTTCTGGTTCAACGTTGGCCTTCGCTCAAGCGTTTCCGTCACCGTCCAACCGGACGGCAACGTGAGCCTTATCGAGGGCAGCACCGATATCGGCGGCACCCGCGCCTCTCTGGCGATGCAGCTGGCTGAAACGCTCGGCATCAACTACGAGGACGTCACGCCTACCGTCGTGGACACCGACTCGGTCGGCTACAACGACGTGACGGCTGGCAGCCGCGTTACCTTCGGCACTGGCATGGCGGTCCACGAAGCCGGCAAGAACGTCATCAAAGAGATGACCACACGCCTCGCTGCGACCTGGCAGCTTCCGGCTGAGGACATCGAATTTGCCGATGGCACCTTCAAGTCGAAGGACGGCGCCAAGACCGGCACCTTCCGCGAAATCGCCCAGGCAGTTGTCGGCCGCGGCCCTGGCCTCACCGCCAGCGGCTCCGTGAACGCAGGCTTCCTCCAGGGAGGCGGCTTTGCTCACGCCATCGTCGATGTCGAAGTCGACCCGGAAACCGGCAAAGTCACCATCCTCCGCTACACGGCCATCCAGGACGCTGGCACCGCAATCCACCCGGCATACGTCGAAGGACAGATGCAGGGCGGCGCGGTCCAGGGAATCGGCTGGGCGCTCAACGAGGAGTACTACTACGACGACGAAGGCCGGATGGCGAACTCGAGCTACCTCGATTACCGCATTCCGACCACGCTCGACGTGCCGATGATCGACACGATCATCGTCGAGGTTCCGAACCCGCTGCACCCATTCGGTGTCCGCGGAGTCGGCGAACCGGGCATCGTCCCGCCGCTCGCGGCCATCGCGAATGCCGTCGCTCACGCCACTGGCGTGCGTCAGACGCAACTTCCGATGAACCCGCGCCGGATCCTCGAAACCACCGGCGGGAACTAGTCCGTCGTGGCGACGGTCCAGATCCCGGCGCTCCTGCGCGAATTGACCGGCGGCACTGCATCACTGCAGGCCGCCGGTTCAAATTTGCGTGAAGTCCTCGCCGACGTTGTCCGCCAACAGCCCGGCCTTGCGAACCGCGTCTACGACGCCGCCGGCGTCATGCCGGAAATCATGCTCGTGGTCGATAATGTTGAGGCGCAGGGCCTCGACACGCCGGTCGGCCCGGACGGCGAGGTGCTGATTCTGCCGGCCCTCCAGGGCGGCTGATCACCAAGAACACTGGTACCCGCGCCCCACCGGGGGCGCTTTCTCGCCACAGATTGCCCTCAATCGCATACGCTTCGCATGTGCAGTTTCCTAAGACAATTCGGCTACCTCACGAGGCGTATTCCAACGTGGACGCTGTGTTTCACGTAGTCGTGAGCACGCTCCCGGGAATGGCTCCTTTTGAGGATGCTGCCCTTGGCGACGCGATTTGGGCGGTCGTAGTTGGCGAACAAACGCGAAACGCTGTGAAAGTTAGTGCGGCGTGCTTGATGCCGGACCATTTTCACGTTCTCGTTTCGCCTCGTGAGAAGTCCATAATTCGCTGGATGAACGACTTCAAGTCGTTCACGACCCACGTTAGTAAGGGCTTCCGACCTCAGCGATTCCTATGGCATCCGAGCTTTTATGACCGCCGATTGAGGGACTTGGGGGATTTCGAGACAGCCCTGGCTTATGTGTTAAACAATCCGAGCGCTGCAGGCCTGGCACCTCGGGATGAGGAATGGCCATGGGTTGGGTCGTGGGTGGAAAAGAAGGTGGTCTGAGACAGCGCCCCCGGTGGGGCGCGGCTACCAGTTGTTGTAGGCTCCCGATCCGGAGGTTGACATGCCGAGCAGCGAAAGTCGCACCCGATTCCGCCACGGGGCTACATGACCAACATTTCAATGGACTGTTCGACTTAGTCGTCATCGAACGATCCGCATTCGCAGCTAAGCAATTGCCCGCCGCACTGCGGGCATTCTTCTATGTCACAAAGGGTCACGTGATATTCGCCGGTGCTTGCGCCGCAGTCATGACAACTTGAAAGCCCTCGTGTCCACCGCTCACGTTCCTCGCCGAAACGAATGCGTTCGAATTGGCGCACCTCGCCGTCTCCGTCGGCTAAAGAAATCAGCGAGGGTTCTGGTGTCTGGGGCATAGCCGAGGTGTTCCAGTCTACTTCCGGTTCGTGCAGACTACGCTTCGAAGCAAGCGACGGGATGTCACCGGAAATATCGCGACCGCTACTCACCCCGACCCCCATCGTCCGTCTTTGAGGAATCATGACCACATCCGTAGCAACCGACACCCGCCTCCGCTACCGCCCTTCGGACCTTGTTGAACTCACAACTCGCGTCCTCGTTGCCTTGGCGTTCCCGCCGAAGATGCCGCACTTGCCGCCGAAGTCCTGATCGATGCCGACCTCTCCGGCATCGAATCCCACGGCATTGCCCACCTTCCCTGGCACCCGGGCTACGCGCCGGGCTTTCAGCGCGGCCTTATTAATCCGACGCCAGCGGTGAAGGTCCTGCGCGACAGTCCAGTGGCCGCGACCTGGGATGCCGACGGCGGACTGGGTGTCCTGATTGCGACGAAGGCTATGCAGGCCTGTATGGCCAAAGCCGAGGCAACCGGCATTGGCATGATCGCTCTCACCAACGGCCGCCACTTCGGCGCCGCAGGTTACTACGCCCGCATCGCCGCTGAACGCGACATGATCGGCATGGCGATGTGCAACGTTCCACCGCTTGCCGTCGCCAGCGGCAGCCTCGACCGCGCCTATGGCACGAACCCAATCGCGTTTGGCGCGCCCGTCCAGGATGACCATCCGTTCCTGCTCGACATCGCTACCACTGCGGTCGCTGGCGGCAAACTCGAAATCGCGCAGCGCCAGGGCAAGCGAATTCCCGCCGGGTGGGCCGTCAACGCCGACGGCTCGGACAGCGCCGACCCAACGATCCTTCGGCAGGGCGGAGCCCTCCAGCCCCTCGGTTCGTACGTCGAAACAAGTTCGCACAAGGGCTACGGACTCGGGATCATGGTCGACATCCTGACCGGTGTGCTTCCGGGAATGGGCAGCGCCATCTTCGAAGGTTCGAAAATGCAGGGCCAGTGGTTCGCCGCCTGGCGCATTGACGCATTCCGCGACGTGGGCGAATTCAAGGCCGACATGAAGAAGATGGTCGACCACCTGCGCGGGCTTCGCCCTCGACCCGGCGTGGAAGCAGTACTCGTACCCGGAGATCCGGAAGCGACCGCCCGCGACGAGCGCACACGGCTTGGGATTCCGCTGGATGCGGAGACCATCGAACAGCTTGACGCTCTGGCGAAAGAGCTAGGCCTGGCGATGCCCGCTCCGATCGCTTAGCTGGAGCCTCCGAATCTGTTTAGACCGCCTACTTCACCGAAGTTCGCAGAAGCACGGTGTTGTCGGTCTTCAGGTTTCCGGACCAGACGAGCTTTGGCGGCGGCCTGCCAGCTTATCTGGTCGTATCCGTCCTTCGGTCCAACGTCCGCCGCGGTCCATTCGGTTGCGGCGCTCCACTTGCTGTCGTCGAATGAAGCGGCTGTCCAGTTGGCCGGCGCGTCGGAACTCTCGAACTTGCAGGTCTGCGTTGGATTCGAATCCTTTTCGCAGCTGGTGTTGAGCGGCGCCTTGTGGATGACCAGTGTCTTCCAGTTGCCGTCCGTCGCGGCGACGAGCTTGCCGCTCTCGGCATTCGTAATCTGCACGATGAGCCCGCCATCGCCCATTTGTTGCCGATCAGTGCCGATGTATTCGAGTCCGGTGTCGTTCTCTTTAAAGTCCTTCGCCTCGATGGCGATGGTCAGCGGATAGGTCGCCTCGAAGGTGATGGTTTCAGCGTTGAAGGACCGCTCTGTCGTGATCGGGACGGAATCTTCTCCGACCTTTTCGCCGTTCACGTACAGGGCGAACCAGTTGTCAGCCCAAACCTCCGCCTTGAACTTCGCCTTAGTAGCCGAAGAACTTGTTGCGGCGGGCGTGCCGCTGGAAGCCGTCGGAGAAGCGATCGTGCCACCTGTGCCCGTGGTAGCGGTCGGCAATGTTTCGTCGTCGTCGCCACAGGCAACGAGGGCGAACATGGCCGCACCGAGGGCGATGACGACAAGAGCAACGCGCCTTGCTCTCGCAGCCTTACCCATATGCGGGCTTTTGTCCGTCCGCGGTCCCGCGAGCGATTTTCAGGTCGGCCTGCGCCTGCACCGGGATGGCCACCGCGTCGCCGCTGATCGTGATCATCCGATAACCGGCGGCGGCGTGCTTTTCGGCGAGGCTCGCGTTCGCGTGAATTCCAGCCGTCACGCCGTGCTCAGCGCACTTCTTCGCGATGAGGACTCGCGCTTCTTCGAAGGGGCTGCCGTTGTTCATCCCCGGCTGAAGTCCGTAGGTGATGCTCAGGTCGGCCGGCCCAACGTAGACGGCATCGATCCCCGGCACTGCGAGGATGTCGTCGAGCCGTTCTACCGCCTGCTTTGTTTCGATCATCGGGATGCAGGCAATCTGGTCGTTTGCACCCGCAAAGTAGTCGGTCCCGGCGTAATAGCTGGCGCGGGTCGGGCCGTAGCTTCGGCTCCCTTTGGGGAAGTACCTGCAGGCGGCGACGGCCTGTTTCGCCTCTTCAACCGAGTTCACCATCGGGATGATGACGCCCATCGCTCCCGCATCGAGCACCTTGCCGATGATGCCGAACTCGTTCCACGGCACGCGGACGATCGGGATCGTCTCGGTCGTGCCAATCGCCTGCAGCATCGTCAGGGCGACCTGGTAGTCGATGACACCGTGCTGCATATCGATGCAGACCCAGTCGAAACCCTGGTGCGCCATGATCTCAGCCGAAAACGAACTCGGAATTGAGAGCCACGCGCCGTGCGTTACTTCGCCCCGTGCCCACTTCTCTTTGACGGTGTTGATTCGCATTGAAATTCCTCCAGCGAGATGACTAGCGGCGCTTCAGCGCCATATCGAGTACTTCAGGATTCACGCACTCTGGCGGCCGCTGCGCCGGAAATCACAGCCATGAAGTTGGCGACGGCCAGCTGCAGCATCGCTTCGCGTGTTTCAACCGTGGCTGAGCCGATGTGCGGCAGGATGAATGCGTTATCCAGCGTAAGGATTGGGTCGTCGGCGCGCCGGTGGTTCAGTCTCCAGAACATCCAGCACAGCCCCTGCGATCTGTTTCGATTGCAGCGCAGTTGTCAGTGCCGCCTGATCGATGACTGGCCCCCGCGACGTATTCACGATCCAGGCGGTCGGCTTCATCAGCCCAAGTGTTCGCGAATTCACGATGTGGTGCGTCTCCTCGGTGAGGTTCACGTGCAACGAAACAACGTCGGACTCGCGGAACAATTGGTCGAGTGGTCGATACGGGCAGTCTTCCCAGCCCGGGCCCGGATCAGTGAACGTGTCGTAGTAGATCGACTTCAGCCCAAATGGACGTGCCCGCTCGACGACGGCCTTGCCGATTCGACCAAAACCGATCAGTCCCAGCGTTTTGCCGGCAAGGTCCCAACCGAGGCCCGGTGCCGGTTCGCGATTCGCCCATCCGCCTTCGCGAACGTACGCAGCGTTGGCGAAAAGCCCGCGCGAGGCCATGGCAATCATGCCAATCGTCAGGTCCGCGACCGCGGCGCTGAGGACGCCCGGGGTGTTGCAAACGGCGATCCCACGCGCCGTCGCCGCATCGACGTCGACGTTGTTGTAGCCAACCCCGAAGCCGGAAATCACGCGAAGGCGGGGCGCCGCATCCATCAGATCCGCGGTGATCGGAATCTGGTTGCTGCACAGCAGGCCTTCGGCGTCGGCCAGTCCGGCGCGAAGCTGCTCCAGCGTATACCCGGGTTCCAGGTGGATCGGGGCACAGACTTCGCCAATCTTCGCCTGCACCTCAGACCCCACCAGGAGTTGGATGCAGGCATTCGGAAGGGTTTCCATGGGCCGATACGCTACAGGCTCGAACCCGCTGTCTCAATCGAAGTCAGTGGCGAGCGGCTAACGGTGTCGGTCCGGCCGAAAGACCTTGCGAGGCGCTGGCCAGCTTCGAAAGCGCGTCGACCAGCGAATCCAACTGGGACGCTGCCCCGTCGGTCAGTTTCCCATCGGCGAAGTCGGCCGAAGACAAGTACACATTCGTCGGGACCTGCCACGCCCCGAACCACGACAAGATGTCGCGCAGGTGGCTTTCCGCCCCAAGGAAGTGGTGCGGTGTCGTCCCCATCGCCACGACCCCGACCGGCTTCCCCATCAGCGCTTCAATTGGCAGCAAGTCCAGAGCGTTTTTCAGGGCGCCGGTCAGCGTCGCCCGGTAGACCGGAGTCGCGAGAATCACCGCGTCTGCTGTCTCGACCGAGTGCACAAGTTTCGGCGTGTCGTCGCTCAATTGCTCCAGCGGGCGGCCATCGGCAAACCCCAGAGTCAGTTGGCCAAGGTCGAGTAGCGTCGTCGAATGGCCCGCCGCTGAGGCCCGATCCAGTGCCCCCGAGATGGCGGAAGAGAGTCGTCCCGGGGGAGTTACGCTCCCGAGAATCGCCGTGATTGTTGTCATGGTGCCTCGCAGAAATGGAGTGACCGGAGCTTGCACCGCCGCTGAAGTTCGCGCCACAGCGGCCCGTGCGTACCGCCGAATCTGACGCTCACTAGGCCCGTCGGTATAGTCATGAACGTGGCGGTTAAGGAGTTGTGAATGGTGAGAGACATCCTGGTGGTTGGAGGTACCGGCCCTTCCGGCGTGCCAATCGTGAACGCATTCCTTGCCGCCGGCGACCGGGTAACGGTATTCCACAGCGGCGCTCACGAAGCCGAATTCATCGGCGAGACGGACCACATCCACGCAGATTCAAGAGATGCAGCGGATATCGCCAGGGTGTTCGCCGGTCGGCGCTGGGATGTTGCGGTCTGCACGTCGGGCCGGCTCCGTGCACTTGCTCTCGAACTTGCAGGCAAAGTTCAGCGCCTGGTCGGAATTACCGGCCAGCCGGTGTATCTCGGCACCGTGGAACCCACCCCCGCCGGCACCCTCCCACTCCCCATTCCGGAAGATGCTCCGCGCCAATACGACGCCAGCAACTACACCGGGAAAGTCGCGATTGGCGAGGACCAGCTCTTCGAACAACATGCGGCGAAAGCTTTCGAAGCAGTCATCGTTCGCTATCCCGGCGTGTATGGCGCCCGCGGGCACCTCGCCCATGAATGGGCCGTCGTGAAACGAATCCTCGACGGCCGCAAGCAGATGCTCCTGCCCCAGGGCGGCATCACGTACTTCCAGCGCGGCTACATCGAGAACCTTGGTCGGCTGGTATTTCTTGCAGCGACTGTGCCCGCCGCCGCGGGTGAAGCATTCAATTCCGGTGACGAGCGGGTCATGAGCGCGCGCAGAGTTGCTGATGCAATTTCGACAGAGCTCGGCGGGGATCTTGAATTCGTGGATGTTCCCGCCGTCGAAGCCAGGGGCTTTTATCCGCTCGCGCAGAAGTCGAATCTCATCCTCGACTTCTCCAAGGCGCGGAGACTCCTTGGCTACAGCGATGTGGTCGATGTGGAGAAAGCGACGCGCGCCACCGCTCGCTGGCTCTACGAGAACCCCGGCTTCGGGCCGTCGGTTTCGCCGGCCTTCGCTGGAATCTTCGACTACGAACTCGAAGATCGGTTGATCGCCGCCGCAAAAGAGAGCGCAGAACTCTTCAGTTCCGCCCGGGGAGGAGCCACTTCATGACCGTTTTGAAGACCGCGATCTGCGACCAGTTCGGCCTGCGGTACCCCATTTTCGGATTTACCCACAGCGTCGATGTCTGTGTGGAAGTCACGAAGGCTGGCGGCATGGGCATCCTCGGCGCCACGCGGAGCACGCCGGAAGAGATAAAGCGGGACCTCGCCGAAATCCGCTCTCGCGTTGGCAACCTCCCCTTCGGCGTCGACCTTGTCCTGCCGAAGGGCATGCCTGAGCGCAACAACCGCGAAGAGATCGAAGCGCAGCTTCCGGATGAGCATCGTCTTTTCGTCGACCACATCATCGAGAAGTACAACGTTCCGGCGGCGACGCAGGCAGGGATGCGTTCGCGCTTCGTCCGTTCTGAAGAGACAGCCGCACGCCAGATCGACGTGGTCCTTGCCTCGGACGTCGACGTCTTCGCCTGCGGGATCGGCAGCCCCGTAGAAGCCATCCGCGAAGCCAAGGCCGGCGGCAAAAAGGTCATCTCTCTGGTTGGCGCACCGAAGCATGCGCGTGCCGCCATCGCTAGCGGCGTCGATATGCTCGTCGCCCAGGGCTACGACGCCGGCGCCCACACCGGCACCATCGGGACATTTTCGCTCGTTCCCCAGATCGTCGATGTGGCAGGCGATATTCCCGGTGCTGGCAGCGGGCGGCGTCGCGAGTGGTCGCCACATTGCGGCAGCACTGGCGCTCGGAGCGGTCGGAGTCTGGATAGGCACCGCCTGGCTCGTCACCAAGGAAAATCACACCCACCCGCTGATCCTGCAGAAGCTGCTCGCCGCTGGCTCGGATGACACCGTCATCTCACGTGCCGACAGCGGGAAGACGCTGCGCCAGATCCGCACGTCCTGGAGCGAAGAGTGGGCGGCGAAAGATGCGCCGGCCCCACTGAAAATGCCCTACCAGGATATCCTCGTCGGTGACCTGCTGGGCGCCATCGACCAGCACGCCATCGAACCATTGATGCACAGCCCTGCCGGCCAGAGCATCGCGATGTTCAACGAAGAAACGACAACCGCAGCCGTCATGGCCCGGTTGGTCGCGGAAGCGGAAGCCGCGATGGCCCGCGTTCCATGAGTGCAGGGATGAGTCCCGAACCGGGGCCGTTCGAAGGCGTACGCGTCCTCGAACTCGGGCAGTACATCTCCGTGCCTTACTGCGGCGAACTCTTCGCGCACGGCGGCGCGATCGTCACCAAAGTCGAGCCGGTTACCGGCGATCAGACGCGCCACAATAGCCCCATCTTTCCGGGCGAGGGCCGCCAGTACATCAACAAAGCGCGTGGTAAGCGCGGCATCGCTCTCAACCTCGGTTCGCCCGAGGGGCTGGCTCTCGTAAAGCGCATGGCGGTCGCCAGCGACGTCGTGCTGTCGAACCTGCGGCCCGGTCTCCCGGAACGGCTTGGCCTCGACTACGAATCGCTCGCCGCGACGAATCCGGGGCTGGTGTACGGGGAAGTCACGGCTTTTGGGCACAAAGGTCCGGAAGGCGACAAGCCGGGCCTCGATATCACGGCACAGGCGATATCCGGGCTGATGTTGAGCCTGCGTGCGTTCGACGGGACTCGCCCGATCGCTACCGACGTGATGATCACGGACTACCTCGCAGGCACGCTCCTCGCTTTCGGCATCGCTTCGGCGCTCCGCGTTCGAGATGCCACTGGGAAAGGCCAGAAAGTCGCGACATCGCTCTTCCAGGCGGGCCTCGCGGTCCAGAACCATGGCGCAAGCATCATCGAGGCCGTCGACTCCTGGAAACACGACTTCGTTGACTGGCTCGAAACCGAGAAGCCGACCGCACAGGAAGGCGCCGCTCGCCGCCAGGAGCAGATGGCCAGCGGACAATGGTTCTTCAACACCTACGAAGCCTCGGATGGAGCGCTTGCCATCGCTGCCCCGGGAATCCTTCGCCGGAAGCTGCTTGAGGTCATGGGCTTCGACGAGCCGTCCGTCACCGACCCCAACTGGGAGCAGCCCGACGACCCCCGGCCGCACTTCGCCCAGGTCGTCGCGACGATGCGCGAACGAGTCGCTCGATGGAAGCGCGACGACCTTATCGCCGCCCTCGAAGCAGCGGCCATCCCCTGTTCCCGGGTGCAATTCCTCGAAGAGGCACTCATGAGCGAGCAGGCCCGGGCCAACGCCTTCGTCTCGACCTTCGACCACCCGCGTGTCGGCCCCATCACCATGCCGACCACCCCGCTGACCTTCTCCAGTTCCGGCTATCATTCAGCGGAGACTACTCCGGGCCTCGGCGAGCACACCCAGGCCGTACTTTCGGATCTCGGGCTGACGGCTGACGAAATCGACGGGTTGATCGCCGGAGGTGTGGTTGTCGCCGAATAGCCGTCGCTGCTCGCGAACCCTGTAAAGTCGGTCCCACAACCCACAGGAGCCACCGATTGTTTTACGAATTGCGTCAGTACCAGTCATTTCCCGGCAAGCGCGATGAACTCGCCCGCTATATGGAAGACGTAATCATTCCCTTCCAGGTCGCGAAGGGCATGGTCATCACCGGCAGCTTCACCGGCGAGACCGAAGAAAACCTCTACGTCTGGATTCGCCGCTTCGAAAACGAAGCAGAGCGCGAAGTGCTCTACAAGGCGGTCTATCAGTCGGACGAGTGGAAGAACGAAATGAGCCCGAAGATCGCCGAACTCCTCGACCGCGAAAAGATCGTTGTCAGCCGTATCGTGCCGATGCCCAAGAGCGTGCTTCGCTAGCGATCGCCCCGGAACCTTGCCCGGTACTTCGTCGCCAGTTCAAGTCCATTCGGGCCACTGCGAACGCGGATCGTCCACAAGGTTGTTGCGGCATCAAGCGTGATCGCGGGCAGCCGGTATGACCGAATGTTTGAGAGGACGCCGCGCTCGAACTCTTCCATGTCGCTTCCTCGCGTGTCGGCGCCGCGTTCGCCGAAGACTTCCACGAGTGGGAATTGAGAAGTGTCGCCATCCACCGCGGGAACAATCGCAGACACGCGATCAACGTTCTCGTCCAGCGCTGTCGCGATTTCAAACGCATAAGAGCGTTGTTCCCCGCCGACCAGCGTAACTCGACCCGACGCCTTGAACGCCTGAAAGAGCGCAGTGATCCGGTGCTGGCCATCGACCAGGACCGCATCAGGTTCGAGATCACTGGGAGGTGCTCCGCGGAGGGGAAGAACCGGGAAGGGGAATCCATCAACCGTCCGCGGCAACAACATAACGGCGCCGATTGGGTATCCAAGCGAAACGCTGGCCAACAGCGTCCGGACCCACTCGTCTCGCAGTACAACCGGGCGCTGGAAGTCCGGAATCTGAACAGTGCCGTCACCCACCATGGTCAAGAGTTCGTCCATCGGCATTGAACTGAAATCGTGATTGGGTGTCCGGGTCATTCGGCTATGTCTCGCATTTTGGCGCTTAGTCACCCTTTCAGCGTGGGCCGGCGGTAGCGGTCTTCTGGTTCGTCCCAGCCTTTGAAGCTCGGGGTGCGCTTCTCGGCGAATGCGGAGCGCGATTCCATCAGGTCCGACTTCGCGCCATGGTCGCGAAGCGCATCGCCGAGCTTCTCCAGTTCTGGCGCCACCTTTGGGCGAATCTCGCGCATGATTGCGAGCGTGTTCGCCCGCGAGGCCGGCGGCAGCGACATCAGGTGGGCCGCCATTTTGTGCGCCTCGGGCATCAGGTCTTCTGGCTCGACAAGACGGTTCAGGAAGCCGACCTGGTACAGGCGCTCCGCGTCGAACCGGAACGCGAACGCCATCTCGGTGGCGACCGCGTGTGGGACGTTGGCGATGTGCCCGTGCTGGAATCCGCCGAGCAGCCAGCGCTTCGCTTCCGACATCTCGAAGACCGCGCCCTTCACTGCCAGCCGAAGGTCGCATCGTTCGACGAGTTGGAAGCCGCCGCCCATCGCGTAACCGTTGATCGCGCAGATCACCGGCTTATCCAACGTCCCCGATGTGAATGGGTCGCGACGGACGCTCGTATCGAGGCCCGGCGCACCGCGCTGCAGCGACTCTTTCATGTCTTCGCCAGCGCAGAATGCCCGCCCCGTGCCGGTGTAGATGGCTACCTCGAGGTCGCGGCGGTCGTTGAACTCGTTCCACGCGTCGGCGAGTGCGCCGCGAAGCTCGTTTCCAAGCGCGTTCAGACGCTCCGGGCGGTTCATTCGGATGGTGAAGATAGGTCCCTGTGACTTCGGTTTCGACGATGGCCATGCGCGTGTGACTCCGGGATGGGGATTGAAAGTACGCCGATCCTACACGGTGTAGACTCGCCCCATGCCCAGCGGCAGACCGGCACTCGAAGGCGTCCGCATCCTCGACTTCACGCGAGCGCAGCAGGGCCCGTTCGCGACCATGCTCCTCTGCGACATGGGCGCCGAGGTCATCAAGGTCGAGCCGCCGGGCGGCGAGCAGGGCCGGGCAAACGGCCTCGGGCCGGACGGATTCTCCTCCTACTTCGAAGGCCACAACCGCGGCAAACGCAGCATCACCCTCGACCTCCGTATCCCGGAAGCCATCGAAATCGTCCGCCGCATCGCCCCGACTTGCGATGTCGTCGTCGAGAACTTCCGTCCTGGCGTGATGGAGGCCATGGGCATCGGTTACGAAGACCTGAAGCTGCTGCGCGAGGACATCATCATGGCCTCAGCTTCGGCGTGGGGCCGCAATGGCCCGTGGGCCAAACGTGGTGGCTACGACCACGTCGCCCAGGCGCTCAGTGGGGTCATGTACGAACAGGGCGAAGGCCCCGGTGGCGAACCTCAGGCGTTGATTGGTGGGTTCGCGGACCAGATCGGCGCGATGCTTCTCGCCTTCGGCGTTTCGTCAGCGCTCTTCGTCCGCCAGCGCGACGGCATTGGCCAGCACATCGACGGGTCGCTCATCGGCGGCATGGTGGCGATGCAGTCGAAGCAGATCATGGAGTTCCTCCGCACCGGCAAGCAGTCCGGCTTCCAGCGCCGCCGCGCCGCGACCTACACCAACTACGAATGCGCCGATGGCAGGCACGTCGCCATCGCTGCCCAGGACCAGAAGTACTGGGAGAAGCTCTGCGACGCGCTCGGCGAACCAGCCCTCAAGGTCGACCCTCGATTCGAACGGCCGCATGGTCGAGCGAAGAACAAGGACGAACTCGTCGGAGAACTCGACCGCATCTTCCGCCAGCGTCCGATGAACGACTGGCTCGAACCCCTCGCGGAACAGGGCGTCCCGCACGCCCCGGTCCTGGACTACGCCGGCATGTCCGAACATCCCCAGTACTGGGCGAACGACTACCTCGTCGAGATCGACACGCCGCACCTGGGACACATGCGCGTGCCCGGCGCCCCGATCCGCATGAGCGAAACACCACCGAGAGTCGATTCGGCAGGCCCCATCCTCGGCTTCCATACCGAGGAGATCCTTCTCTCCGTGGGCTACACCTGGGACGAAATCGCCGCCTTCAAAGAATGCGGCGCCACCCGCACCGCCTACGCAAGCAGCCAACCGCCGCTCGGCTAACAACAAGTCAGAGGCGCGACCGGGAGGTCGCGCTCGTCCGGCGTGCGGAAATGTCTGGCTTTCCGGCACCCATCACGCGAGCGCGAATGGCCAAACGCCAACCGCAATCTAGTGCTGCACCGCATGCCCACCGTCGAGATTGATCGACTGGCCCGAGAACCAGGCGCCCTGATCGCTGCACAGGTAGATAACCCCGTAGGCGATCTCCTCACCGGAACCCATTCGCCGTAGCGCGATCCGAGCAGTGGCCATATCCCACGCCGGCGTGCCGCGGATGTCATCGATGCGCACCGTATCGACCAGTCCCGGGCAGATCGCATTTACGCGAATCCCGAACTGGCCCACCTCCTGGGCCATCCCGGCAGTCAGCGCCTGGATACCCGCCTTGCTTGCCGCGTACGCCGTGGTGTTCGGAGGCAACAGCTTCCCGGCGATCGACGAGATGTTGATGATGCACCCGCCATTGCCGGCGTCGATGAGTTGCTGCCCGAAGATCTTCGACATCAGGAACGTGCCCCGGAGGTTGACGCGGATGACCGTGTCCCACGCGTCGATCGGCATGTCGACCACCGGCACCCGGTCTCGCCCGCGCGCCGCACCCGCGTTGTTCACGATGAAATCCACTCGCCCGAACTCGTCCAGCGTCGTCTTCAGTAGCGCCCGCACGGCGGCTTCGTCCCCAACATCCGAGACCACCGGCAGCGCTGTTCCACCGAAGTCTCGAATCTCCTCGGCAACTGATTCGATGTCGCGCCATCCGGCCTCCTTCTCGTCGTCCGGATACTGTTCCTTCGGCCGCCCGGATCCGGTGAGCACAACCTTGCATCCGGCCCTCGCCATCTCCACCGCGATCGGCCGGCCGATGCTTCGCATCCGGCCTGCTCCGGTGACCACGGCCACCTTGCCCTCGAGTCCCGTCAGTTGCAGTCCATCCATAGTTCGTCCCACCCATCAAAGTCTTGATGGGCGAAACATACGCGGATTTGGAAGGCCGCTGGGGTGAGGGCTACCGCGCCGCTTCGGCCGCCGCTGCACCGCCGCCGTTTCGCCGAAGCTGCTCCGGCGTCAGTTCCAGCTGCATTGCCGTACACGGGTTCGGCAGGCCCTCGCTGTGGCCGAGCACAACGATCTCGGCGTGAACTCGGCTTCGCGAAATCTCCAGCACTCCTACCGTCCCGAGTCGGGTCGAAAGGTGGTGCGGCAATATCGGGCTGCCCGAATTGATCAGCATCACGTCGTCGCGAAATTCGAGGCGCTCCACGTGCGTGTCTCCGCCGATCAGGATGTCGACGCGTTCGCCATCGAGCGACGAACGGAGGATGTCGGCGATCGGGCGTGATTCGGGCCGCAGTTCGTGCGTCATCCCAATTCGCCAGCCCTCGATGTCCAGCATCTGCTTTTTATCCATGCGCGGGTCGACGAAGAGGTCGTTGTTGCCTTCGGCCACAAGCAGCGGGGCGAACTGTCCGCACCACTCGAGGACGGAAGGTGCAGTGACGTCGCCGGCGTGCAAAATCAGGTCCACCGAACGCAACACATCAGCGATTTGCGGCCCCATTTGATCGAGGCTGCGTACGAGCGAAGGAAGATGGGTGTCGGCGATTAGCCCGATTCTCACCCGAGTACGCTATCCTTGCGCGGCTGAGCGGACAAGCCGTGAGAGAGCCACGATCGCCGACCCCCGAATTCGGGTGGCTTCGTTCCTTCGTGATGCCCGTATCGCGGCAGATATTTTGGAGGAGGGACAGCTCATGGCTCAGAATCGCCAGGCGGCAATCGCCGGCATCCACGAATACCCCCTGCGAGTCGCACCGGGTGTTTCGGCAATGCAAATCAAGGCGGCCTCGTTAAAGGCCGCGCTCGATGACGCCGGACTCAAGTGGTCCGATGTCGACGGTTTGTACGACGCAGGAGACGGCGAAGGTGGCGGCGGCCTCGGCCTCGCGGCTTACCTTGGCCTGAAGCCCCGGGTCATCGACACCACCCAGGTTGGCGGCTCTTCGTACGAGTTCCACGTCGCCCACGCGCTGCGAGATATTGCCGCCGGCCGCGTCAAAGTCGCAGTGACCACCTACGGCTCTACAGCCGCGTCGCAGCGCTTCGCTATCGGGACTGGCGGCGGCCGTGGAGGCGCCTCCTGGTCAACGAACATGGAAGCGCCCTACGGCTCCACGCTCATCAGCAATTACGCGATGGTGAAGCAGCGCCACATGCACCAGTACGGCACGACCAACGAGCAGCTCGCCGAGATCTCGGTGGCTACCCGCAAGCACGCCATGCGAAACCCCGAAGCCGTGAAGGCGATGACCGACCTCCAGTTCGTGAAGGTCGACAACATCACGGTTGCTGACGTGCTCGAATCGCGCGTCGTGGCTACGCCGCTCCGCCTGCTCGAGTGCTGCATGGTCTCCGATGGCGGCGGCGCGCTCGTCATCGTTTCTCCAGAAGTCGCGAAGGGCATCAAGAAGAAGCCCGTCTGGGTCCTCGGTTCTGGTGAGGCCACCAAGTACCGTGAAAACGGCGGCGACATCACCGTCAGCGCGGGCGCGATGAGCGGCCCAGCCGCCTTCGCCCAGGCCGGTGTCACGCCCGCCGAGATCGATATCGCGATGATCTACGACTCGTTCACGATCACCGTCGCCACCTGCCTCGAAGACCTTGGCTTCTGCAAGAAGGGCGAAGTCGGTGCCTTCATCGGTGATGGCCACCTTGCCTTCGACAAGCCCGGCCTGACCATCAACACCGATGGCGGCGGACTCTCTTCGAACCACCCGGGCATGCGAGGGCTCTTCCTCCTGCTCGAAGCCACCCGCCAGTTGCGCGGCGAATCCACCTCCCAGGTCAACGGCGCGAAGCTCGCTGTCGCTCACGGGAACGGTGGCCTCCTCGGCGGTACCCACACCGGTGGCACCGTCATCCTCGCGGCCGACTAGAAAGGACTCCTTCGACAATGGCAAATCGACCCCAACCACATTTCCCTGAGCCGGACACCAAGCACTACTGGGAAGGTGTCCAGGCTGGAGAGCTCCGTTACCAGACCTGCAACGATTGCAAGTCGGTCAACTTCTACCCCACCGCTCATTGCCAGAAGTGCGGCTCGCAGAGCCTCGCCTGGAACGTCTCGAAGGGCGAAGGCTCGGTCTACACGTTCTCGGTGGTCATGCAGAACCGTATCCCCGGCTTCCAGGAACTGGGCGCCTACGCGGTCGCCTACGTCGACCTCGACGAAGGTTTCCGCATGCTCACGAACGTCATGGTCGATGGCGACCCGACGCAACTCGTGAAGATCGGCCAACGCGTCCGCGTCGACTACGAAAAGCAGGACAGCGGCGAATATCCGATCCCGATCTTCCGACCTATCTAAGCCGCTTCTGCGGGGCGTTCACCCTGTTCCCAACCCGTCAGGGTGAGCGCCAAATCGAAAGGACACTCACGAGATGCCCCTCAATCCCCAGGCCAAGGCCGTACTCGACATCATGGCGGCGACTGGTTTTCAGTTGGCCGGCGATCCTGTCGCCATTCGCGCGATGATGGCCATGGCACCCCTTCCTGAAGGCGAACCCGTGGCGTCCGTGGTCGACCGCACGATTCCAGCGAACGGAGCTGACATTCCGGTTCGCATCTATCGTCCCGAGGCAAGCACAACATTGAAGCCGGGGCTTGTCTGGTTCCACGGCGGCGGCTGGGTAATCGGCACTCTCGACAGCGACGCATTCGGCTGCCGCATCATCGCCAACGCGAGCAATTGCGTTGTTGTTTCCGTTGATTACCGGCTCGCACCCGAGTCAAAGTTCCCGACCGCTGCCGATGATGCCTTCGAAGTGACGAAGTGGATCGCCGAAAACGGCGCCGAATTGGGCATCGATGCTTCGCGCATGGCCGTGGGTGGTTTTAGCGCCGGCGGCAACCTCGCTGCTGTTGTCTCTCAGCTTGCCCGCGACGCGAGCGGGCCGGCCATTCGATTCCAGGCGCTCGTTAACCCGGTAACGAACTACGACTTCGGAACCGCTTCATACAGCGAAAATGCGGAAGGTTACGGCCTGACGAAGGCCGGAATGGAATGGTTCTGGGGCCACTACCTGAAGTCCGAAGCGAATGGCGCAAGCACGAAAGCCTCCCCGTTGCGGCACACGAACTTTGCTGGCCTGCCGCCCGCATTCGTCATTACCTCTGAATTCGACCCGCTCCGAGACGAAGGAGAGGCGTATGCCGAAAAGCTGCGTGCTGCTGGCGTGCCGGTGGAGTTGAAGCGATACGACGGTCAGACCCATATCACGTGGGCAAATCCGGCAATCGACGACGGCTCCGACGCAGCCCGCAAGGTAGGTAAAGCGGTCGCGGCGGCGCTCGGCGCCTAGCGAGCCGCGATAAGCACGCACATGCCCAGGACGACGACGGCAGCGGCGACGGCTCGCCGCTGTCCCAGTCCTTCGTGCAGCAGAAGCCAGCCGCCAATCGGCCCGAGGATGACCGAGGTCTCGCGCAACACCGCGACGTAGCCAACCGGCGCGTAGTTCACGCCGATCAGCACCAGACTGTAAGCGGTCACGGAGGCGACTCCCGCAAGGGCGTAGCGCCTCCCGGAGCGCTTCGCCGCAGCGACGAGCGTGGCGGACCGCCCACTGACCATGCCCACCAGCGTCAGGCTGACACCGACGGTCACGCCCTGGGCGGCGGCGTACCCAAGTCCGTTGGAAGCTCGCGAACCCTGTGTATCAACAAGCGTGTAGGTCGAAATCAGGACGCCGGTTGCGAGTGCCCACGCGTAGGCCTCTCGCGTCCCACCGAACCGCATCAGTGAGAGCAGCCCAACTCCTGCAATGGCAATCCCGACAATTCCGACTGGCGGGATCAGGTCGCCAAGAAGAACGGCGCCGCCGAGAGCGGCCAGCACCGCCCCGCTGCCTCGCGCCAGTGGGTACGCCATCGAGAAGTCGCCGTGGTGGTAGGCGCGCACCAGGAACGAGACGTAGCCGAGGTGAACTGCGGTCGAAAGCGCGAGCCATCCGAGCGCCTCACCCTCCGGAGGCCCGGCAATGAACATCACCGGCAAGAAGAGAAGCCCGCCAAAGAGGAACTGCAGCGTTGCCGCCGAGAACCGGTCGCCGCCCTGTTTGAGCGCAAGGTTCCACGCGGCGTGAAGCAGCGCAGCACCAAGCGCGCAAAATGTGGCGACTAGCATTCAGGCGGCATACTCGCCCAGCGGCGCCCTTCGAGCGACTACCGCACCAGCGGCCAGCGTCGCCAACGTTCTGGTAGCCGGGCGGCGATCGCGCGATCCATACCGTAGAAACGGCCCGCAGCGAGGAATGCCAGGGCTAGCAGCGGCAGCCATTCGATCGGCCCCTCCCACGCCCAAAGCGATCGGTCGCCATAGCGTCCCCAGTTCGCGAACCAGATGTGGAACAGGCTCGCGAATCCGATTAGGGCGGCCGCGCTCGAAAAGGCTCCAACAATGAGCAGTGCGCCGACTCCGATTTCACTTGCGACCAGGGCCACGCCGAACGGGGTGTAGTGCTCCAGGATCACGTTGTCGACGAAGTCTTTGTACAGCCCGATTGGGTGATTGCTTGTGTCCGATGCGAGGCTGTTTCGCGCGCCGTCATAGCTGATCAGGAACCCCGGGAAAGGTGCGTAGTTCAGGTCCTCGAAGCCCGGAAGCTTCGCGAGGCCGTTCGCGAGGAAGAGCAGACCAAAGGTCACCCGCAAAAGCGCGATGGCCAGCGGTAGCGACCGTTGTTGCCACGGTTGTAGCTCAAGGGCGACTTGGTTGAGGGAGTTGTCACTCATCTAGAAGTCCACAATCAACATGGTAGTTACTCGACGAACGCCACCGGCGCTCGCAATACCTTCGCTAATTCAGTGGCCGAGTTGAGAGATGTCGGTGCTCTCCACCTCAGCGACCAGGTCGTAAGGCCCGGTGACGATCTCCGCGCGCACCACGCGCGAACCGTCCAGTTCAATCTCCGGAAGTGATTCGCGGAGTTCCTGGACCCGGGTCTGGTCGGCTTCAATCAGTACAAACGCTCGAACTGCCATTCGTTCCTCCGAGATAAGTTGAGAGGTTCCCGACGGGAACCGATGTCTATCCTCACCTGAACCGCTGGGGGAGCCCCCCGGCGTCCAGTACCTGGTGAAAGAGCGTGTGTGTTTCCTCCAGCGCGCTCGCGAACGGAAACACGCGCCGCGTGACAAGAAGGTCGTCCTCGCAAGCCAGTGGGTGCCAGAAAACACCATCTCGGCTCACGGTAATTTCTGGTTCGAGGCTCGCTGCTGTGACTTCCATACCCGCGTCCGAAAATCCGCGCTTCGCCAGCGGCCGCACGAAATAGTCCTCTTCGGCCACCCCGAGCGTGGCGACGAACGCTCTCGTCTGCTCCAGCACATCCTGGTTCGCGCTCGTCTCCGTCGTGCTCACTGAAACGCTGAAGCCGAGGTCGCGGAGTTGGCCGATGCCCACTACCGCTTTTTCCCAGCTGCCCGCGCCGCGAATAGCGTCGTGCGCCGTCGGCGAAGGCCCATCGAGGCTCACCTGAAAGCGCACCGGCACGTCCGCCAGGGACTCCAGCGTCGCCAAGCGTGACCCCTTGAACAGCATCGCGTTGGTGAGCACGGTCGTCTGGACTCGCTCCGCCGCATATCGAATGCGATCTCCGATGTCGGGCAGCAGAAACGGTTCGCCCCCGGTGAGGAAGACCTCTTCGATATTGCTCGCCACGGCCTCATCGATGAGGCGCCGGAACGCAGAAAGGCTCAGAGAACGCCGCTCCGCCCTCGGGCTGGAGGAAGCGCAGCAATAGCTGCACGAAAGATTGCAATCGAAGTTCGTGTACACCCAAAGGCGCGGCGAGAACGTTGCGTGACAGGTGTCAGTCATCTGACCGCGAGTATGTCGCGTGGGGCCGAGGGGATTCTTGCCAAACTATTACGGGGCCGTCCCGGATGACCGTTAGCCAACCGGAAGCGCGAAAGTCACTCGCGTGCCAGAACCGCTCGATTCGGCGATCCAGATTCGTCCGCCATGCGCCTCAATGATGCCTTGCGAAATGCTCAAACCCAATCCGCTGCCCCCGCCAATACGGCTGCGAGACTTGTCCACCCTGTAGAAGCGTTCGAACACATGCGCTACGTCTTCCGCGGGGATGCCGTCGCCTGTATCGGCGATGGTGACCAGCACCTCGGCGCCCGCAGCCGATGTCGAAACGGTCACACTGCCATCGGGCGGCGTGTGGCGAATTGCGTTCTGCAGCAGGTTCGCCAGCACCCGCGTGAGTCGCTGCGGGTCTGCGAATAACTTCGTCGCGGTAGTGCCGGGTTCGAACATCACCGCTACTTTCGCCAGTTCCGCGCTCGGCAGGGCGCCCGCCACGGCGGCCGCGACAACCTCGTCGATTGCTGTTTGCTCGAGCCTTAGCTGCAGTGCTCCGCTCTCGATACGGGCCAGTTCGAACAGGTCATCGATGAGCACTGAAAGCCGCTCGATGTCCGAAGTCATGGTTGTGAGGTACCGGCTTGTCGTGACCTGGTCGGTGACCACACCGTCGGAAAGCGCTTCGACCATTACGCGAATGCTCGAAAGCGGAGTTCGCAGGTCATGGGAAATTGCGGCGAATAGCTCTCGCCGTGATCGTTCCATGGCGTCGCGTCGCGTGTCGGCTTCCTCCAGGCGCGCGGCCATGCTGTCGAATGCCGCGGCAAGGCGGGCGATGTCGTCGCCCCCGGTGAGCTCCACCCGGGCAGTTAGGTCGCCAGCCGCGATTCGATCCGCCGCGCGTTCCACCCGCTCCAACCGTTGTCCGAGGCTTCGCCCCAGCGCGAGAGCCGGTATGACGGCGGCAGCGAGCGCATATCCACAGAGCACCAGGAGCAAGCGAACGTCATGGGTCGAAATGAACATCATCGAGGCGGCAACGACCATATTCGCCACGAACACGCCGATCCCAAGCCCGGTGAAAATGAGCATCTGCGCACCGAAGCCAAGCGGCCTCGACCAGCGCTGCACCGCAAGCCCGGCCACCAACCCCAGCCAGCCAGTCGCGGCGAGCGTCGCGATGAAGACTGGCATGTCGCCGTTCGGCGTGTCTGAGACCCGGTTTGCTGCGAATGCCGCGAACACCGAGGCTGCGAGGATGCCTGCCACCGATGATGCGCCGCGGAGAAGGTTCAGTCGGCTCATACGTCCCACCGGTACCCTGCGCCCCACACGGTCTTCAGATGTCGAGGGTGCTCCGGGTCGGATTCAATCTTGGTCCGGAGGCGCCGGACGTGCACCGTCACCGTGCTCTCATCGCCGGGGGTGTCGAAGCGCCAGACCTGGCGCAATAATTCGAGTCGGTTGAAGACCTTGCCTGCGTGATTGACCAGGAACCAGAGCAGTTCGAACTCGCGCGTCGTCAGGTTCACTGGCTCTTCGTTGAGCGTCACTTCGCGCGTGTCGTGGTTCACGATGATCTCTCCGCTGGTCCGCACCCCGCCGGGAAGTTCGGCAGGGTCGAACGTCCTCTTCAGCACGGCCCGCACCCTGGCGACGAGCTCCCGCGGGCTGAATGGCTTCGCGAGGTAGTCGTCCGCGCCCACTTCGAAGCCGGCAATCCGGTCCATTTCGTCGCCGCGGGCGGTCAACATAATAATCGGGACCTGGTCGGTGCGCCGGATTTCGCGGCACACTTCCATGCCCCCAACTTTTGGCAACATCAGGTCGAGTACCACCAGGTGCGGATGGACGTCGCGAAACCGTGCCAGCCCGAGTTCGCCATCGAGCGCTGTCGTCACCGCGAAACCCTCTCGGGCGAGGTAGCGCTCCACGACTTCGAGCACCATCGGCTCATCGTCTACGACCAGCACGCGCGGACCGCTCATCCTCGCCCTCGTCGCAGACCACCAAGCGCGCCGCCCGCCGCCGCCCCCCCGAGGACGCCCAGCAGGAGGACTGGCCAGGCAAGCAACCACGAACTGACGAGTACGTCGCGACTCGCTGGTCCCTGGGTCAGCAGCCAGATGGAATACGCCACCAGCGCGGCGAACCCAACGACCGCTCCAGCGATCGCGCCGATCGACTTTGGCTGAATCTGATTCATCGCGACCCTCCCAAGGACCAACAGGATGCGGTATCCGGCCTTAAAGGAACCAGAAAGCGTACCGCTCACTTTGGATTGCCCGCCGATGCGATGGCGGTACCCAGTTTCAATTTCGGCAATCTTCAGCTTTTTCGAAGCCGCAACGGCCAGCAGTTCCACGGTCCAGCCATACGTCTGTTCACGTGGAGCGATCTGTCGCAAGGCCGTGGCGGTCACGGCTTTCAACGGCGAGAGATCATGCATCCGTCGCCCCGTCCAAAGCCCGATAAGTCCGCCGCTGAGCCAGTTACCGAATCGCGCTGCCGGGGCGAGCGAGCCCTTGGTCACGCGTTCCCCGGTGCGCACGCCGAGGGCAAGGTCTGCGCCCCCCGCCAGCGACTCCATCAGCGCTGGAATGTCCTCCGGGCAGTCGCTGCCGTCGGCGTCCATGAACACGTATGCCTCGCAATGCGGCGCCGCTGCGACGCCGGCCATGCATGTGCGCCCGTATCCGGCTTGTGGTTCGGCAACGACTCGTGCGCCCGCCGAAATTGCGACCTTGGCCGTGTCATCGCGGCTGCCGTTATCCACAACGATGATCTCGCCGTCGAAATATCGTCGAGCTTCTTCGACCACCTGGCCGATGCACTCCGCTTCGTCGCGTGCTGGCAGGATTAGGACCGCGTTCATGGCTGCCTCCTGAACACTTCGACTCCATCTTCCGAGTACACAAGTTCGGCTGTCCGGCGCACCACGGCCAACCGTTCGTCGAAGCCCGCGGCCAGCGATTGCGAGCTGCGGAAGCCATACCGATCGACGACTATCCACTCGGCCGTTTCGGCGTTTCCGGGGAACTCGTGAGCGCTCTCCCGTTGGGAGAGCCGGGGCAACAGCCCCGACTGGGCGGACACTTCAAGCGTTTCGGCGTCAGGGACGAGCGCCAGCGCGTTGAGCACCGCGACTTTGTGCTGTTCTGATGGTGGATCGCCGTGCGCATCGGCGAGCGGGTTGAGGATGATGAGCCCGGCGAGTGTTGGCAGCACGATCAGCGCGGCAACGACGCCGGAACCGACTCGCTCTCGCAGCGGCACGGCCGCGATGAGGCCCGCGATTATTACGACCGGAAGCAATTCGGCCGCATAGTGAAACTCAAGGTGCCGCTGTTGCGGGTGTGCCGAGAGCAGAGCGAGCGCCAATCCCGGTAGCAAAGCCACCAGCAGCCACGGACGCCGGAGGGAAACCAATGACGTCGCGCCGACGAACAGGACCACGGTCCATAGCTGGCTCGGGTCAAGGAGCACCTTCGTTGCGCGGAACGGGACCAGCAGAACGTCTCCGAGACTGTGGCTCGGGAGGAGGTAGCCGAAGCGCTCGACCAGGTCGCTGCTCTGTCCTTCGCGGACGAGCGGCATGATCACCAGCACTGCCACCGCCGCGTAAACGATGGACACCAAGGCCGTCAGCTTGGCCTGCGACTTCAGACCCTCCATCCACATCAGCCCGGCAAGCGCGACTGCGACGAAGACCGCGTCTTCCTTAAACAGCAAGACTGAAAGCGCCGTGACCACCGCGAGTCGTTTGCGTCCCGCCACAATCGCCCATGCCGATGCGAACGCAGGCAGCGCCACCATCACTTCGGGATGAAAGTCGAACGCCATCGCCCGGTGCAGATACGGGTTCGCGAGATACGCGACCACTGCGGCCAGGGCGATGGCCGCGTGAAGCCCGAGCCGTCGTGCGAAGAAGTAGAGCGGGACAGCGGCGACCGCGCCAACCACGGCCTGCGTGAGCATGAGGGAGAGGGGCCCGGCGCCGAACCAGTACGCCGGCACGAAGGCCAGGAGGATCGGTTCGAGGTGCTGACCGGCAAAGTTGTAGCTGACGAACGATGTGTCGAACAATCGCCCCCGCGAAGTGTTGAAGATGATCTGGTCGAAGAAGGCCAGGTCGAACGAGTTCGTTTCGAAGGAATCCCAGCGCACCATCGCGACGCGGATGAACGCCGCCATCGCGATAGCGATGGCGCACAGCGAACCGCCGAACCAGGCCGCTTCCTGCCGGGATTGGCCTAGAGCGCCCAGGCGGAACCGCAACCGCGACATGCTGCCGGAGGTTCGTCCGACTGCATCCGCGACCGCCATTCCTCGTACTGGTTGCCGTTCCATATCTCCTCCAGGCTCATCCGGCCAGTGTTGCCGAGGATAAGCGAGCCGTATGGCGCGTCTGTGAATGGTGCGATGCAACACGGCAACACGTTGCCGTTCGCAGTGATGTACATCAGCGATGTAGGCCGGCGGCAAGCGCTCCAGGGCCGCTCTGCGAAGGCTGGCGCTTGCTCGGCCGGCATTGCTTCGCTTGAACCCCGGAGGGTCACGCCGAGTTCCACGGCTACGCGTTCGGCTTCTGCCAGTCCGGCCTTCTCCGCGTCGCCCATGTGTCCGTAGAGTGCTTCGTCCTCTCGCGCCAGGTTCCGCTCCGAGAACACGAGCCGCTGGATGTACACCTCGGTGATTCCCGCTTCGGCGGCGATTCTTACCAGGTCCGGCAGTTCGCGAATGTTCGATTTCAAGCCGGTCATCCAGAGCGAGCTTCGCGGGGTTGTGGCGCCGAGCCGCGCGCGGGTCTCATTCAGCGCCTTTGCATTGGCGATCACGCGCGAGAACATGTCCGCTCCTCGCACGAGCTTGTACGTCTCCGGTGTCGCCGCATCGACAGAGATACGGACTTCATCGAGTCCGGAATTCACGAGTGCTGTAAGAAGCTTTCCGCGAAGGAGTAGCCCGTTCGTGTTGAAGAGGGCGTAGGCACCGCGTGCCTTCACAACATCGATGATTTCCGGAAGTTGCGGGTTCAAGGTGGGCTCGCCAATGCCGTGCAGGACAACTCTCCGGACGGTCGGCAACTGCGACAGCAGTTCGCTCGCGCGTTCCGGGGTGAGGTCCGCCGATTCTTCGGACATACCCCACGACTGGGGGCATGTCGTGCACTTGAGATTGCAGCGGTTCGTTACTTCGAGGTACAGCTCCTCCGGCAGGGGACGGCCCACCGCGTTTTGCTGACCCGTGGTCATCGTCTGCGTCATGCTCTCGCCTCCGGTTGGCTGGGGTTCGCGATGATCTTGAAGTCCGGGTGGAACTCTTCGTTATCGCCGCGAACGAAAATACGGTCGATCTGCTTCACCATGTTCTGCCCTGGATAGCCGGGGACGATCAGTCGCACCGGATAGCCATGGTTGGTGCTCAAGGGAGCGCCGTTCACATGCGTCGCGAGCAGCGCCTTGTCGTCGTTGAGCCGGCGGCGATGCCAGCTCAGTCCGTAGCCGCTGAGGCTATGGAACGCCACCGAACCGGTGCCGGCACGCTCCTTCGCGAGCGCCAGCACATCCGCGATTCGCGGACCGCGCCAGGTCGGCACTTCGGTCCAGCCGCTCACGCAGCTGATTCGGATCTTGTGCTCCACCGCCGGCAGGGCCAGCAGCTGTTCGTAGGTGAGCTCGAGTCGCTCGTCGACTTCGCCCTCAACGACCAGGCGGTAGCTCGCTGTATCGACGGGATCCTGTCGCCCGAAGAGCGTCTCCACGGGGAAGTCGCCCGGTCCCCCGCGCTCCTCTTCGGGAATCCGGCCGATGAACAGGTTTGCCACTTCCCAGCTACGAGCCCTCGTGTTCTGGAAAGCCACGGCCAGCGCCAGGCCGGTCGCGCCGAGCCCCGCGAGCATCGCCCGGCGCGACATCACGCCTCGGGGTGATTCTGCGTACTTCGCAACGGGTTCCGCAGACTCCTGGTTCGAACTCACGCTTCGCAACGCCGAAGTGAGGTGCCAGAGCAGGTGAATGGTGACCAGCGGCGCCCCGATGATTGCGGCCCAGAGATGAACCTGAACCGGCTTGGCATCGAGCGGCCAGATGTTCGTCACCGTGTAGTAATAGTGGAAGAGCATGTATAGCCCGCTGAAGTAGAGGACGAAGAAGTCCGCCGCCAGCAGCGGAGAGAGCAGCCTCGGAATGAGCTGCGGAGGGCCGGCCGCCTTATAGCGCGGCACCTTCAGGTAATAGCCGCTGAGCCGGAATGCGGTACTTCCATACTTCGCGAGCAGGATCGGGATCGAAGCCAGCCCGGTATAGAAGTGGAAGAAGCGGACAGTCGTGAACCAGGGCGGCAGGTCGTAGTTGAACGTGTACAGGTAGAAGAACGCACCGCTGGAGAACATCAGCGCCAGCATCAACGTCAGGATCAGCCCGAGTTGGGCGGTGAGCCTCGTGCTCGAATAGGGAGGAACTTCATGAGACATGGACAGTCTCCAGTCCGAGCGCCCGCACGGCCGTGCGCGTTTGATGGGCGTTTCCCGCCAACCGCGCGGCATCCATGGCGACCTCGAGGCTCGACAGGTCATCGATGTCGGTGACTTCCGGCAGAACTTCGACGGTCATTCCGAGTCGCTGAGCATTGGCCATGACCGTTGCGAACACTGAATCGGTGCTCCACGCCACGCCGGAGAACACCTCGCTCGAGACGCGCGCGGCGCTGAAGCCGATCAGGTAGAAGCCGCCGTCGGAGGCCGGCCCGATAGTCATATCGGCGGTCTTGAGGTCATCGAACGCTTGCGCGACTGTTGCCTCGGGAAGGTGCGGCGTATCGGAACCGATGAGTACGGCCGCGGACGAGTGTTCGAGGGCCGCATTCAAGGCTGCAAGGATTCGTGTGCCGAGGTCACCCTCTGGCTGGGCGTACAAACTGGCCAGCGGCGCCCGGCGGGCGAATGCCCCGCGAGCATCCTCCGGCGTGAACGCAACCAGGAGTTGTTGGCCGCTTGCCTTTGCCAGCGTCAGGGTGTCATCGAGGAACGACTGCGCCAGCGCCGCTGACGCCGTCTCGCCGATTTCGGCCGCAAGTCGCGTTTTCGAAAGACCGGGCTCGGGCGATTTCGCCAGCACTACGAGCGTTGGAACTGCCCGATCTTCGGACGGCCTCGTGACGAGCCGCAACGCTTTGCGAAGACCATGAACATCTGCGAAGACGCTCATTCGATAGCCTTCGCCGGCGCCGAACACGCTCGCGGGGACGAGGAAGGTTCCCGCGGCAAACAGCTCCTGGACATCGGCCTCGGTCAACGGTCGAGGGGGCGCTGCGAGGAAGGTCCATCCGGCCTCCGGTGCACGATAGCTCCAACCTGCCGACTCGAGCGCGGCGTAAACGGCCGGTGCATTCTTCGCGGCGTGATCCGCTCGGTTCGTCAGCCGAAGTTCGTATTCGGCGAGTGCTTCCGTGGCCATCTCCATCGCCACCACAGAAGGCCCACCGGAGAGTATTTGCACCTCTCTGCTAATGGCCCGAATTGCTTCGCGGTCGCGACTGACGGCCCAGCCAATTCGTAGCCCACCAAGCCCAAGCGGCTTCGAAAGATCGCCGATGCTGACTGCACGTTCGCCCTGGCAGGCAGCTGGTTTCGTGGTCGAACCGGGTCGAAGGTCAAGGTAGACCTCATCGGCGATGACTCGTCCCGCCCCCGATTTCACCGAATGCAGCCAGTTGCCAAGGTCGAGAAGACGTCCGTCGGGGACAGTCGGGTTGTTGACCAATACGACCGCTGCCGACAAATCGGGTTGCTCGCTGGTCCGAACCTCACCGCCGAGACGTTGCGCTAGTTGCCGGAAGCTAGGGTATGCACCGGTCGGAATGCTTACCGCATCCCCGCGAACAACAAACGCCAGCGCCGAAGCTGCGAGCGCCTCCGAGGCTCCGTTCGTGACGACCACGTCTTCGGGGCCAAGGCCCGGGTAGAGCGCGGCAATCGCCGCCCGCAACGAAGGGAGCCCGCCCGGAGCCGGGTATTCTTCGACGCTCGCGTCGGTTTCCGAGCGCGGGTGTCCCGTGGGACTGGAGGACGACAGGTCTACCATCCCAGGGACGAAATGCTCGAAGTAGTAGTCCACCACGCTTTCGCGCCCGGTTTGCTCCATTCACCCATATTGGCGCGGGAACATGCCAAGGAACTTACGGAGTTGTTACGCCGTGTTACGGAGCCATAACAAGTTCAGGTTCGCGTTCAGGCATCTTCACCCTTCGTCGGCTGTGACATGCCCTTGCCGGCGACCGGACGTTCGTGGGGCGCGCTAGCCTGGGCGCCGCGGAAGTCCCGGAACGGACCGTCGCGCCATTCAAGCGCAGCCTTCAGTCCTTGTTCACGGAGGCGCTTGTTCCATTCCTGGGCGGCCGGGCGGTGCTTGCTCATCGCTTCGACGTCTGTGCCCGACATAATACCCTGGCGGATGCCCATTGCTTCGTACTGCCGGTTCACGGCTCGCTTCGAGTACATGAGCATGTCGTTGTCGATGTTCGCCATCCGCCGCGCGAACGTTTCGGTGAACTGCGCCAGTTCCGCGGGCGGCACGGCGTAGGTGGCCCAGCCCATGCCGGCCATGTCCTTCCCCGAGAACGAATCGCCGACATAGGCGAACTCGCGGGCCTTGGTCATCGGCAGGTGCCATGGCGCCCACATGATGTCCATCGTCCCCATTGCGCGCACCGGTGGGTACCCGATCTGTGCATCTTCGGCCACGATCCGGAAGTCGCAGAACGTCGCCAGTTCGGTCCCGCCCGCGAGGCAGTATCCCTGGATCTGCGCGACCACCGGCTTCGCCAGTTCCCAGATGGTCCAGTTCGCGAGGAACACGTGACGCGACCAGTCGTAGTGCGCAGGGTGAGTCGTTCCCGTGTCGGGCAACCCAGATCGCGGATGCACGAACGTCGAACCCTCGGCTGCCGCTCGCGATGGCGAGAGGTCGTAGCCGGCACTGAACGCCCGGCCGTTGGCCCGCAACACGATGACACCAACCTCCCGGTCTGCTTCGGCTTCCTTCATCGCATGGAAGACCTCGCCGCGGAGGTCGTTCGAAAGCGCGTTCAGCTTCTCCGGCCGGTTCAACGTAATGAACGCAAGCCGTCCGTCGGTCTCGTAGAGAATGTGGTCGTAAGTCATCTGCTGCCTCCTGTGAGTGGCGCTATTCTGCCACTTATTGACCGGGCTGATGGTCCTCGGGCGTAAGCGACCGTCGTTGCGTTCGCTGGATCGCCTGTGTCCGGCTCTGCTGAGCCCGCACGATGCTCCGCTACTTTGGGACAGACAGCGGTCCGTACGATCGACTCATGACATCACATACATCACGGACTGCAACGCTTACTCGCGACGAAGCCACTCCTGGCGACATGAAAGCCTTCGTGTATCACGACTCCGGCCGGTCTGCCTGGGAGGGCAAACCCAAACCTCGTATTGAGGCTCCGACCGACGCAATCGTGCAGATTTCGAAGACCACTATCTGCGGCACGGACTTGCACATCCTCAAGGGAGACGTGCCTGCCGTTACCGATGGCCGAATCCTCGGGCACGAGGGTACCGGGACCGTTGTGGAGATAGGCTCCGGGGTTTCCAGGTTCAAAGTCGGAGAACGCGTGATCATTTCCTGCATCACCGCCTGCGGTGCATGCGAATACTGCAAGCAAGCCATGTATTCGCACTGCACAACCGGCGGCTGGATCCTCGGGAACACGATTGACGGGACCCAGGCAGACTTCGTCCGCACTCCCCACGCCGACATGAGTCTTTACGCGATTCCGGAAGGGGTCGACGAAGACGCAATGGTGCTGCTCAGCGACATCCTGGCCACAGGCCACGAATGTGGAGTGCTCAACGGGAAGATCCAGCCCGGCGACACCGTGGCAATCGTCGGAGCGGGGCCGATCGGACTTTCAGTCCTCCTGACCGCGCAGCTCTACTCGCCATCAGAGATCATCATGATCGACCTCGATGACAACCGCCTCGAGGCGGCCCGGAAAATGGGCGCGACGAAGACCGTGAACAGCAAAGATGGCCATGCCGTGAAGGCCGTCCTTGAAATGACCTCCGGCCGAGGCGTCGACGTGGCAATTGAAGCGGTCGGCATTCCCGCGACATTCAATATTTGCCAGGACATCGTCACCGCAGGCGGACACCTGGCGAATATCGGAGTGCACGGTGAGAGCGTCGAACTCCACCTGGAAAACCTCTGGTTCAAGAACCTCACCCTGACAACAAGGCTTGTGGACACCTCGACCATTCCCATGCTGCTGAAGATGGTCCAGTCCGGGAAGATCAAACCGGGCGCCCTGATCAGCCACCACTTCAAATTGGCTGACATTCAGAAGGCCTACGACACGTTTCGGGATGCAGCGAAGACCAGCGCGCTCAAGGTAATCCTGGAAGCCTAGAGTCTCTCGCGGTGCCCCCGCGGCTCGAAGGTCCCTCGACTTCGGGTTCGCGGGGGTACGCTCTCGCTGCCCTGTTCCGCCCTCGCCCCGACTCTACAGGCTCAGCAATCGAGCGGCGTTCCCGCCTGTCAGCAATGCCCGTTCGTCCGCGCTCAGGTCCGGGGTCCGCTCGATAAGGCCAACGGGGTCGTCCTCTCCCATGTCGTACGGGTAATCGGTACCGAGCAGCACGTGCTCGATTCCCATGGTCTCGACCAACTGCCCAACGCTTTCCGGCGTGTACACCACTGTGTCTACGTAAAGCTGTTTCAGGTACTCGCTCGGTGGGCGGTCAATGTGCACCTGACACTCGGGCCGAACCTTCCATGCATGGTCGAGCCGGCTCGAATGAAAGGGCAGGTAGCCCCCGCCGTGCGCCACCACAACCTTCAGCCCGGGATGCCGGTGCAGTACCCCGCTGAAAATCAGGCTTGAAATTGCCAGTGTCGACTCCACGGGATGCGACACGGAATTGTTCAGGTAGAACTCGCGGAATCGTTCGCCGTGCGAAAACCCAAGCGGGTGGATGAACACAACCAAACTTAGCGCCTCGGCGGCCGCCCAGAACGGTTCCATCGACGGGTCACCAAGTTCGGTTCCGGCAACGTAGGTTGAAATCTGTACGCCACGCAAACCGAGCGTGGCGCTGAGATACTCAAGCTCCTCGGCCGCCGCCGTGGCGTCCTGGAGCGGCACAGATCCGAGCCCCACGAAGCGGTCAGGATGCTGCGAAACCATCCCGGCGACGTGCTCGTTCTGTAGGCGCGAGATGCGCTTCCCGAGTTCCGGTTCGGCCCAGTAAAACTGCTGCGGCGATGGTGACACCGCCTGGATGTCGACTCGGGAGCGGTCCATGCGCGTGAGTCGTTCTTCGATCGACGTAAGCGCCCGGCCGTACTGTTCGGCGCCGAGTTTGCGGTTGTGCGCCAGTGAAGCTTCGTTGCTGAAATAGCTCGAGGGCTCGTCTTCAGGCCGGACAAGCCCGCTAACGAGTTCGCGGATTCCGGCCGCCTGAGCGGCATGGCAATGGATGTCGATGACTGGGGCCACGGTTTTCTCCTACAGGTGCCGCTGCAACGGCAGTTCCCGGATTCGCTTCGAAGTTGCGTCGAACACCGCGTTCGCCACCGCAGGCGCAATCGGCACGATGCCCGGCTCGCCAGCACCGGTCGAAGGGTTCTCCTTCGTGCCGACGAGCGAGACGGAGATTTGCGGTACCTGGTTGATTCGCGGTACCCGGTAGCGCGCGAACCCGGTGTTCAGGACCCGGCCGTTCTCGAACTCCGTCGCTTCGAACAATGTGGACCCGAGTCCCATGATGATGGCGCCTTCCATCTGGCTCCGAGCGCCCTCCGGGTTGTAGACGACGCCGCAATCCAGGGACGAACTGACGCGCTTCACATCGATCTCTTTGCCGCGCACATCGACTGAAACGCATTCCGCGGAATACGAGCCGACATCCAGCCCAATTGCGACGCCCACCCCGGCACCCGATGGCACCGTGGCGGTCTTCCAGCCAAAGTCGTTCGCGGCCGCCTCAAGCACAGCCCGAAATCTTGGGTCCGGCAGATTCCGCAGCCGGAACTCCACAGGGTCGGCTCCGATCGTCGCCGCGATTTCATCCATGTGGACTTCCCGGGCGAAATGGTTCACCGCACATCCGAGGGACCGGTACGAACCGGGCGACAGCGGCGATGGCCCCGCTGAAGCAACCACTCGTACATCGTCAACGCGATAGGGCGTCTCCGATCCGCGCTGCCCGATCATCGGGCGGTCAGTCGTGGTTGTGATCGTGTGGTAGTCCCAGGCGGTGATGTTTCCCTTGTCGTCGAAGCCGCTCCTAATCGTAATCAGCGCCGCCGGCCGGAACGTCGACCAGGTCATCTCCTCCGTGCGGCTGTAGGCGACGCGCACGGGGCGGCCTGCGATGCGCGCTAATCGTGCCGCCTCCATGGCCGGACGGTAGATGCTTTTCCCGCCGAAGCCACCACCGATTTCGGGAGCGATAACGTGCACGTCGTCGTCTTTCAACCCGAAATGGGCAGCCAGCTCTGACCGAATCCCGAACGGCCGCTGAGTCCCCGCCCATACCGTCAGCCGGTCCCCGTTCCACTCGGCCACCGCAGCCCGCGGCTCCATCGGGACTACCGCGATGTACGGAACGAAGTAGGTCGCTTCGAGCTGATGTTTCGATTTGGCCAGCGCCGATTCGACGTCGCCCGCTTCTTGCATCGTGACCGGGTCGCGCGGCTCCGAAGCCAACAGCGCGGGCAAATCCCACTGCGAAACATGGTCGTTCCGCTCTTCCCACTCGGCCTGCAGCAAATCATGGGCCGCGTCAGCCTGCTGATCGGATTCCGCCAACACCGCGACGAACCCATCGTCGTTCACAACTTGCACCACGCCCGGCATTCGCCCGGCGACTGAACTGTCAACGGACCTCAGCCTCGCCCCAAACGAGATTGGTCGGAGAACTCTTGCGAAGAGCATGCCCGGCCGCGAGACGTCCTGGGAATACATGGCTTTTCCCGTAACACGATCAGCGACATCAGTGCGCCGGGTTTCGGTGCCCATCACGCCGAACGTCGAAGGTGCGTGGACCTCGATGTCCTCCGGGATCTCTATCGAAAGGGTTTGGCCGGTGAGAAGCTCGGTGAACGTAACGGATTTGGCCGGGTCAGCTTTCGACGCCACACGGCCGTGCGCAAGTGTCAGCTCGCTGCTTGGCAGGTCGAGGCGAAGGCTCGCGAGCCCCAGCAGGGCCTCTCTCGCCGTCGCCGCCGCCCGGCGGATCTGCCGCCCGGTGTGGCGTGTCGATTGGCTCCCGAACGTGCCGATGTCCCACGGCGTTCGGTCGGTGTCGCCGAGTACAACCTCGACTTCGGTGACGTCCAGCCCCAATTCCTCCGCCGCGGCCATCGCAAGTCCCCAGCGAATCCCCTGCCCGTATTCGACTTTCCCGGCGTAGACAGTGACTGCGCCGTCATCGGCGATCGTCAGCCATGTTGCAGGCCCGTAGTCCACGTTCACGTTGCCGTAGGCGCCCCGCGCATAACCCGTGGTCGGTAATGGGAGGCCCAGTGCTGCAGCGCCGCGAATCGTCAGCGCCGCGCTCATTCGCCAGCCCCGCTTGCCCTCAAGATTGCGCTTTCGATGCGCGGGTAGGTCCCGCAGCGGCAGATGTTCTCCGCGAGAGCCTCGCGCACCTGTCCGGCGTCTGGCTTTGGCACGCGTGAAAGCAACCCCACCGCCGACATCACCATCCCTGGGATGCAATACCCGCACTGCGCCGCCGATTCCTCGACGAACGCCGCTTGCACCGGATGGAGCTCGTCGCCGTTGGCCAGTCCCTCAATGGTCGTGATCTGCCCGCCGCTGACACTGCCAACCGTTGCAAGGCAGGCGCGCAGGGGCTGGCCATCGACCAGAACAGTGCACGCGCCGCAAAGGCCCTCGCCGCAGCCGTACTTGGTCCCGGTTAGTCCGAGGTCGAACCTCAGGTAACTGAGCAGGTTCCGCTGCGGGCCGGGTGCTTCTTGTCGGTCGCCGTTCACGTGGAGAGTTATCACGGCCCGAAGGTTACCCAACTCCAGGGCGATTGTCCGCCCGGAGCATCCAGCCGAACTCCTAAGTTCGGCCGGTATGCCAGTCGAATTGCTGCGGCTTCCGCTGCGCCCGCGGGTCGATCACGATGTGGACGAGCGCCGGCCCCTCGCCAGAATTGGCGGCCTCGAGCGCCGGCAGAAGTTCCTCCGGACGTTCGACGAAGTAGCCTCTGCCCCCGAAGGCCTGCATCACCATTTCGTACCGCGCGCCGGGCAGCAGCACCGAAGGCGGCGGTGCGACACCCGGTCGCAACTCGCTAACGCCCCCGCCGATGCCGTTGTTATTGATGACCACGACAGTAATCGGCAGGTTGTAGCGGCACATTGTCTCCACTTCCATACCGCTGAACCCGAAGGCCGCATCGCCTTCGACGGCGACGATTCGCTGGCCGGGCGTTGCAACCGCGGCAGCCACCGCGAAGCCCATGCCCACGCCCATCGTGCCGTATGTCCCGGCATCCAGCCGGCGACGCGCGTCGAAGTTCGGGAGAATTGCCCGCCCGATGTCCATCGTGTTCGCGCCTTCGCTCACGACGATGGTGTCCTTCGGGAGCGTGTCGCGGACATCCTTGAGGACGCGCTGGTAGTTCAGCGGTGGACCGTTTTCGGCCATCATCTGCGCTGTCACGGCTTCGTTTTCGGCTGCGGCGTTCGCGATGCCCGTTCGCCAGGTGGTCTCCGCGGGATACTGCCATGGGTTTTGGTCGAGAGCCCGATTGAGCTGGGCCATCACCGCCTTCCCGTCACCCACGAGTGCGACTTCAGATTCGACGTTCTTGCTGATCTCCTCCGGTGCGATATCGAGTTGAACCACGCGAACATCCGGCCGGAACCGGGGTGGAAGCCCGAAGTGGAGGATCCAGTTAAACCTCGCCCCAAGGAGCACGACGAGGTCGGCGTTCTGCAGGGCGAACGTCCGCGCCGCCGCCACAGAGAGCGGATGGTCGTCCGGAATAACACCCTTGCCCATCGGTGTCGCGAGATAGGGCAGCTGCGTCTTTTCGATGAATTCGCGCGTTTCCGTTTCGGCTCGCGCCCAGGCAAGGCCCTTGCCCACGATCACGAGTGGATTCGATGCCGACTTCACGGCCGCCAGGGCAGCCTGGATGGATTCCTCGGGTGCCAGCGTCCGGGGCGGCTCGCCGACCGTCGGCGCCATGCGGATGTCCGCCTCATTGATCGGCGCCGTCAGGACATCGTCTGGCGCGTCCAGGTACGAGGCTCCCGGCCGCCCGGAGAGGGCGTATCGCACGGCCTGCTCCACGTAGAACGGGATGCGGTCAGGACTCTCGATCGCGTGGGCGTACTTGCAGAACTGCCGCGCTGCTTCCACCTGGTTCTCTTCCTGGAATGCGCCGCGCCCGTTCTGGTATACCGCCGAAGCCCCGCCGATGAGGATCATGGGCCAGCAGTTCTGTTGGGCGTTCGCCAATCCGGCGAGCGCGTGGATCACGCCGGGCCCCGAAACGACAGTGCAGGCCTGAGGCCGTCCGGTGAGGTATCCGGCTGCCTGCGCCGCATACGAGGCCGCCTGCTCGTTGCGCATCCCGATGTAGGTGATGCCGGCCTTTTGCGCCTGCGATGCAAACGCTGTGATTGGAAAGCCAACCACGCCGAACAGGTAGTCCACTCCCTGCTGCTTCAGGCTTCGTGCGAGCAGTGCCGCTCCCGTTGTTGTGTTTTCGTCAGCCATGCCATCCTCCTCAGGTGGTGTTGTGTTCGTTCAGGCGATTGCGCCAGCGGCGCGCAGTTCTGAAATTGCGTCGTCATCCAGTCCGAGTTCCGCGGCGAGCACGTCGCACGTGTCCGCACCGAGCAGCGGCGCCGCCCTCAGCGGCACTTCCGATTTCGACATCCTCAACGGCGATTTCATCAGCGTGATGGTGCCTTCCGTCGGGTGTTCGACCTCCTCGATGAACCCTCTGGCTCGAAGGTGCGGGTCGTTCAGCACCTCCATCGAATCGAGGATCGCGCTTGCTGCCACCCCGCCATTGCAGAGGATCCGCATCGCCTCAAATTTCGAGTGCTTGATGGTCCACGCGGCGATCTCAGCATCCAGCTCATCCGCATGTGCGATCCGCAGGCGCCCCGACGTGAATCGCTCGTCGACGAGCAGGTCGTCTCGCCCAATGGTCACGCATAGGCGATCCCACATTCGCGTGTCAGAAATCAACATGTAGACGTAGTCATTCGGCCCGCCCGGGGCGCAGGCGTACATGCCGGTAGGCGCGCCGCCGCGATGGCCCTTACGCATCACCGGCTCGCGTCCCCACTGCGTTACCCCGGTGGTTCGCATGAACATCGTCATCACTTCTTGCATCGAAACCTCGATGAACTGGCCCTCTCCCATGCGAAGCTTCTGTGCCCATGCGGCGGTGATCGCGAGCGCGGTCTGCATGCCGGTGCCGCTGTCAGCCATCGTTGGGCCGGGCTTCACTGGCGGGCCGTCGGCTTCGCCCGTGATCGAGAATGCGCCCGCTGCAGCCTGTGCGAGCGGGTCGAAGCACTTCCAGTCGGCGTATGGCCCTGAAAGCCCGTACCCCTTGATCCGGGCGTAAATGATCCCGGGATTCAGTGCGGACATCACGTCGTAGCCGATGTTGAGTTGTTCGATGACGCCCGGCCCGAAGTTCTCGACGAACACATCGAACTTCGGCACGAGGTCTAGCAGCAGTTGCCGGCCCTTCGGCGTTTTGAGGTCGAGGACGACGCTTCGCTTGTTGCTGTTGTAATTGAGGAAGTACTGGGAGTCCGCATCGCCGAGGGCAAACGCCTTTCGTCCCGGGTCTCCGCGAGGGGATTCGATTTTCACGACATCCGCACCCAGCCACGCGAGCATCTGCGTCGAAGACGTCCCGGCTTCGTATTGCGTCATGTCCAGGATGCGGAGCCCATCGAGAGCAGCGTTCATCGTCAGTCACACACCTTTTCGGGTTCCCGCGCATCCTACGCGCTCGCGCCGAAGGCCGGGAGGTGTCGGGTAGCGGGTTACTCGACACTCTGCCTCCGGTTGCCGACTCTCCGCCGGGACGCTTAGCATCCCCCGCGGCGCGCACCTCGTGTGCGACGCACCGGGAGGCTGGAAACATGGCACTTGAAAAGACCTACGGCGATGTCACCGTCGAACTCGCTTCGAACGGGGTGGCGACCGTGGAAATGCATCGGCCCCCGGCCAACTTCTTCGATGCAAATCTGATCAACTCGCTGTCCGAAATCTACGAGGCGCTCGACGCGATCGCCGACTGTCGCGCCATCGTTCTTTGCGCGGAAGGCAAGCATTTCTGCGCCGGCGCCAACTTCAGCTCCCCAAACCGCGATGCTCCGCCGAAGGCCGGCGAGCCGCAGCTCGACCTCTACACCGAGGCAGCGCGCCTCTTGGAGGCGAAGGTTCCGGTCGTTGCTGCGGTACATGGCGCCTCGATTGGCGGCGGCCTTGGCCTCGCCTGCTCGGCGGACTTCCGCGTCGGCTGCAGTGAAACCCGGATGGCGGCCAACTTCGCCCAGTTGGGCTTCCACCATGGCTTCGGGCTCACCATCACGCTGCCGCCCATCGTCGGCCAGCAGAAGGCGCTGGATCTGCTCCTTACAGGGCGCCGGATAGACGGTGAGGAGGCCCATCGGATCGGCCTGCTCGACCGATTCGTGCCCATCGAACAGGTCCGCGAAGAGGCCCACCGTTTCGCCGCCGAGATCGCCTCGTCGGCTCCGCTTGCCGTTCGAAGCATTCGCGCGACGATGCGAGCCGACATTGGCGCTCGCTATCGCGCGGCCACTGCCCACGAGGGCAAGGAGCAGGCGATCTTGCGAGCCACCGACGACTTCAAGGAAGGTACCCGCGCCAGCGCAGAACGTCGGACACCTGACTTCAAAGGACGCTAGGCGTCGTTCGACCCAACGATTCGCGACCAGAGTACTCCAGCGTTTGCGACAACTTGTTCGATGTCGCTCCCAAGCAGGAATCCCTCACCCACGAGTTGGTTCGCGGCGGCGCGTACCTTTCCCTGGTAGTCCTCAACGCCGGAATACCGTTCCTCAATCGAAAGACGCGGGTCTCCGCTCGACGCCCGTTCGGCCGCCGTTTGCGGGAACGGGATCGTCGTCCCGATCATGTCGGACATTTGGCCCACGCCCCCGTTCTCCGCGTGACGCACGTTCCACCCGGCCGATGTGGCCAACGGCACCTGTAGCTCCGGGAGCCGAATGCCAGCAGTTTCGTTCCCGTCTGCATCCACGGTCGAAACCGAAGACTTGCCGATCAATCCCGGTTCCGGAATCGCGGCCCCAGGAATCCTGCTGATCGTCGCGAGGACCGCCGCGCGCGAGACTGAGGTTTCATCTTCAGGCCTTGGCACGGTGGTCGGTGGGGGTGCCTTGCCTTCCACAACCCACGCTTCAAGGTTCGCCATCGCTGCGCGAGTCAGCGGGGTGTAGTTCAGGATGGACATCGCATTTCCCAACCGCTGCTCGGGAGTCAGCGGCGGACGGTCGGTGACGAACGGTACACCGGGCCCATGCTGGCAGCCTGCCATCATGTACACCCGCACATCGTCCGGCAGCTTCAGCGACTTCCCGGTTGCCGGGTCGGTATGCACGCTGATTCCGTCCGAACGCCAGTACTCGTTGGCAGTGTTCACTTCGAATACCTTCGGCACACCGCCGCGACGTCGCTGTTCGTCGAATAGCGTCGCAGGGCACGTCGAGGTTGGCGCGTAGGTGAATGGCGGCTCGTAGACAGGGCCTGCGCCGTACTGAGCCGACGGCTGTGCGCCGCGGACGTTGAAGTCGCCCCGTCTCGCGCCCGCAATCTGAATGAAGATGCCGTCGAACACCTGCCGCCTGGCTTCATCCGTGTTGCAGCCGGTCAGCAGAAACTCCCGCAGGAACCGCCCGGTCTGGCTCACGCCATGAGTGAAAGCGTGCTCGATGGTTCCCGCGCAGGGGTTGCCCTCCGCTGCCGTCCCGTATCGGAGGAAGCTGGCACTGTCGCGGATCGCGAGTAGTCCAAGCCCGGCAACCGGACATTCCTCACTCCGATACGACACCTCGTATATCCGCCCGGGCTCGAAGCCGCCCTCAAGGGTCACCCAGCTCGAGTCCGGCGTCGTGACTCCGTCGATCTCCCGTGCAAACCGCCACATGTGACGCGGTAACACCGTGCCCTCGTCGCCGGGTGCATCTCTCACCGTCAGCACGGCGTCGGGCTGGTCGAGGTCGGCAACGGGATATGGCTGATGGTGCTCGTCCTCGCGGAAACTCGGGTGCGCCGGCCAGTGAGCGAGGTGCTCGCTCGGACGCGCCGTGAGCGGCTGGAATCGGACTTTCACCGTCGTCGAAGTCGGCTGCCCATCTGTTTCGTAAGCGAGCGGCGCGACCAGGCCGAGAGCGCCCGGCCTGCGGATCACGTCCCACTGCCAGGCACAGAACGCGACCGTGTAGCCGCGCTCCAGCAAGAATCCGTCGCCGGGCACGAGCGTGTCATCGAAGACTGGCCGGAACCCTTTCGGTGGAAAGCTGAATGGCACGATTCCAGAACGTCCACGGTTCACCACCGAGGTGTAGAGCTTTCCGGCCGGCTGCTTCGCGAGTGGCCGCAACAACCGAATGTCGGCCGCGAAATGAACGTTTCCAGCGGCGTCACGTGGAGCGAGTTCGAGGTCAGCAATACCCGCGTTCATGGGGTCGGCGGGATTTGCAGCGAAGTGCAGGACTCCGTCGATCCGCTCGTATGCACCTGCTGAGCCGAACGCTCGCCCACCCTCGTACGGCCGGCGATTGAGGATCTGAAATCTGGTCACTGTCATGGCGCGGGAGTCTACGCCTTTGGCGAAAGGTCGCGTTGAGTCGTAAGGCTGGTGCGGCCCGGAATGGGAGGCACCGGGCCGCACCGACGCGCCGGGGGAAGCCTGGCGCGCGAATAATCTTCGCGGGCTGGCTCCCGCTCGTGGCGTGGAGATCCAGTGGCCGCCGGTGAACAATCGCCTCCACGCGTACACTCTCGCCCAAACGTACTGAGGGAATGCCATGGATTTGGGACTGACAGGCAAGGTTGCACTGATTACCGGCGGGAGCGAAGGCATCGGCCGCGCGACCGCACAACTGCTCGCCGCCGAGGGCGCGAAGGTCGCGATCTGTTCGCGCGGGCAGGAGGCGCTTGATGCCGCCGCAGCGGAAATTAAGGCGGCGACAGGCGTCGAGATCCTCACAATCAGCGCCGATGTGACCAAACAAGAGGATATTGAGCGCGCCGTCTCGACAGTGACCGCGAAACTCGGCCCGCCCACTCTGCTCGTGAACAACGCCGGAACCTCCGCGGCGGCGCCATTCCCCGGCGTAACTGACGAAACCTGGGGCTACGACCTCGACCTCAAATTGATGGCCGCGATTCGTGTCTCGCGCCTCGTCGTGCCACTGATGCAGCAGGCTGGTGGCGGCTCGATCGTCAACGTCACCGCCATCAACGGGAAACACCCGGCAGCGAGTTCGATGCCTACCAGCGTCAGCCGCGCTGCCGGTATCGCGCTGAGCAAAGGCATGTCGAAAGACCTTGCCGGCCAAAACATCCGCGTGAATGCGGTTTGCATCGGACTTATTAAGAGCCGCCAGATCAGCCGTGCCGCCCTCGCCCGATCGGGAGGAAAGTCGGCCGACGAAGGCTACGCCCTCATGGGCGCGAACGTGCCGCTCGGTCGCGTCGGCGAATCCGAAGAGGCCGCGAACGTCATCACGTTCTTGCTCTCTGATGCCGCCAGCTACATCACCGGAGTCGCGATGAACATCGACGGAGGCATGTCGTCGGCCACCTAGCCTCGGCACCTTCTTTCAAGCGGTGGATCGTGTCGCCGCTACCGGGGATGCTCATGCCCCGGAGGTAGGTCATGACGGATGAGCCCCAGCAGCGTTTTGTCGCGTCCCAGAGAATTCCCATTTCGTACTGGGATTGGGGCAACGAGGGCGCGCCTCCGCTCCTCCTCGTCCATGGTGGCCGCGATCACGCACGCTCGTGGGACGGCACTGCCCGGGCACTGCGGGATGATTACCACGTCGTCGCGCTCGACCTCCGCGGCCACGGAGACTCCGGCTGGACTCCCGGCGGGAACTACGGTCTTCCCGGACAACGCCCTCGACGTCGTCCGCGTCATTGAGACGATTGGTTCGCCCGCAAGAGTCGTCGCGCACTCCTACGGCGGTTCGGTCTCGCTGGTGGCCGCCGGCACCTTCCCTGAGTACTTCACAGCGCTCGCCGCGATCGAGGGCACGCACTCACTCAACCCGCCCGATGAGGAGCGAGTCGGCCCCGCGTGGGTCCGCCGCTGGGCAGACCGCCTTCGTTCGTTTGAGGGCGAGAAGCCACGCGTCTATCCGACGCTCGAGGACGCCGAGGCACGGATGAAAGAGGCGAATTCCCGTCTCCCCGACGAAATAGTTCCCGGCCTCGCCGCATACGCCTCGAAGCCGGTCGATGGCGGCTTTATCTGGAAGTACGACCACTGGGTCAACGCAAGAACATCAATGGAGCTTCGCCGGAGCGAACTTCCCGCTTTCTGGGAAGCGGTTACCTGTCCGGTGCTCCTATTCGTCGCCAGTGAATCCCATGCTCGTCGCCGCCAGCATCCCAGCCCTGAAGACCATCTTCGCTCGGCGCGCACTGTGGAAATCCAGGGCGCGGGCCACTGGATTCACCACGATCAGCCGGAAGCGTTCATGCGTGAACTTCGGCCATTTCTCGCGGCCGCCGGCCCCCGTTGAACCTTCGAGTTGCCGGTCCCGCATCGACTGCGAAGTCGTTCCAACTGCAGCACCTCGGCCGGACCATCTCGTACAGCGTCACGCGGAGCAAGCGCCGCAGAAAAACGATCTCCATCAGCGTCCGCGCAGATTCGGGAGTTCGGATCGCCGCTCCCGTCGCGACGTCCGAGAAGTTCATCCACGACCTCGTCGCGAAGCGGGCCGACTGGATCCTGAAGCGACTGGCCGTCGAAGAGAGCGCCGCTGTAGCCCGTCGATTCGCCTCCGGCGAAACAATCCCATTCCTCGGAAGAGACATCCCTCTCGAAGTCACGCCCACAAATCTCCGCAGGGTGAAGATCGAGTTCGGCGGTCACTCTTTCGTGGTTTCGGTTCCCGACAGCCTCACGGGGGATGACCGGGAAGCTGCCATTCGAAACACGATGATCCGCTGGTACCGACAACAGGCCGAATCCGCTGTGAACCAATCCGTCGCGCATTGGGCGCCGACCATGGACCTCGCGCCGAAAGCCGTTCTGGTGCGCGACCAGCGCCGTCGCTGGGGAAGCTGCGCACCGGATGGCACCCTTCGCTTCAACTGGCGTCTGGTCCTCGCCGACCCGGCAATCCTGGACTACGTGGTTGTCCACGAGCTGGCCCACCTCGCGCAGCGAAATCACTCGCCGAAGTTCTGGGCAGTCGTCGAAAGGTTCGTCCCCGACTACCGAGATGCGACGGAAGAGTCTTCGGGAAGCAGGGTCAGGACTCTCGATCTAGCCGCAGAAGAGCTGAGCTAGGAGCGCTTGTTTTCGACGATCACCCGGTGGATGCCAGTCGCGCCGCCGGGATGCGGCGCGACCGACTCCTCTTCCTGAAGCGTTCCGCTGCTGTCGGTTGCGCGCACCGCCAGGGTTGAACGGCCCGGTGGGAGCTCAACGCTCGTCTGCCATCGCCGCCAGCTGATCTGGTTCAGCGGGGCCTCGATCTGCGCATTCACCCACGTTTGCTCGTCGTCCACGGATACCTCGACGGCGGCGACACCATCGCGCGACCACGCGACGCCCGCGACCGTGACCTCGGTGAATACATCGGCCGCCCGCTGCGGCACGTCGATACGCGACCCGATCTTCAGGAATCCCTCTCGGTCCCAGCCGCGCTCCGCCCAGTAGCCTTCGGCGGGCTCTTTGGTTAGCTCCAGGCCTGTTAGCCACTTCACGCTCAGCATTCCATAACGTCCGGGCCAGAGCAGCCGCACCGGGAATCCGTGGCGACGCGGAATTGCCTCGCCGGACATCGCGTAGGCCAGCAGCACCTCATCGAGATGCTCCGCGGGGATCGCTGCCGAATATCCATCGACCGCCCGGGCAACGACCGTTGCGAAGTCGCCGGTCAGGCCCGCCGCCGTGACGACATCAGTCAGGGCGACGCAGGCCCAGAGTCCGTTGCTCGCGAGCGCACCGCCAACAGTATTGGAAACGCATTCGAGGAATACCGGCAACTCTTGAGACGGCAGGGCCAGAATCTGTTCGAGCGTGAGCGAAACGGACCTATCGGCACCGACGACTTTCAACTGCCAGCCTTTGGCCGAAACCACTGGCGCCTCGAAGTTGATGTCCACGACGTAATGGTCGGCTGGCGAAGTAATCGCGGTCGAAAGACCGGCGACTGCCGGAAAAGTCGGATCGACGGTTGGTACGAATCGTTTCGCCGGGAGTATCAGTGCGGCCGAAGTGGCTGGCTCTCGGCGCCGAACGGTGATGCCAACAATCAGCGCGCCGGCGGCAACGCTGCCGGCGAGGGCGAGGAAGCGTCGCCGCCCTACCAGCGGGTTTGACGTCTCAGTCACCTGCTCCGTCACGACGACGATCAACAGCGCGGCGAGCGCTCCTCCGCACAATGAGAGCAAGAGCCCCGAATCCGCGGAACGGACGGGATCGAGAATTCCGGCAACCAGAGAGGCTCCGGCCAGCAGCATCGGAGTCCAAATCCGGTGCGCGCCGCAGATCGCCCCAATCGCGATGAGCAGTGCGGCGAGCGTAATCGCCAGCCACGGTTTCGCATCTTTGCCGGCCGATTCGATGGCGAACGTCGCCAACGACCCGGGAGAGTGACGAATCACCCAGTTGCCGGCCCCATAGAGCGGAAATGGCACCGTGGAACTGATGGCGTGAAGCCACCACTGCAACCCCAGCCCACAGCTAATCGCCGCGCCCCCCAGCAGGTGCCTCGCAAAACGGTTTTGCATCCCACCTCGGAGCGTGGCCATCCCCCGTGACGCGCAGGTGTCGTCGATATTTCGTTTGTGTTTCGCCGCTCGCCACGGAGCCTGTTGCGAAACCGGTTGGAAACGTCTCGCCGGTAGCTTGCCATTCGCGGCCAGTCGAAGGCCGCCTGGGAGGGGTCCGGGCGTATGCGGCTCACTGAGCGTGAAATCGACAAGCTCCTCGTCTCCGTGGCTGCGATGGTCGCCAGGGATCGCCGAGCGCGCGGCGTGAAACTGAACTACCCGGAGGCCGTCGCCTTTATCGCCAGCGGCCTCCTCGAACGCGCCCGCGATGGCGCTTCGGTCGCCGAACTGATGGGCATGCAGGGCGGCTTCCTCAAGCGAGACGACGTGATGGAGGGCATCCCGGAGATGATTGAGAGTGTCCAAATCGAAGCCACATTTCCGGATGGCACGAAACTCGTGACCCTCCACCACCCGATTCCATGAGCGAGCCACTACCCGGCGCAACGATTTTTGGGGCGGAAGACCTCATCCTGAACGCAGGCCGTGAGGCCGTAGAACTCTCGGTCACCAACACCGGGGACCGGGCGATCCAGGTCGGCTCGCACTTTCACTTCTTCGAAGCGAACGCCGCTCTCCACTTCGATCGCCGAGCGAGCTTCGGCCGGCGGCTCGATATTCCGTCGGGCACGGCGGTCAGGTTTGAAGCGGGCCAAACGCACACCGTCTCGCTGATTTCCTTCGGTGGTCGCCAGGTCATCATCGGCTTCAACGGGCTGGCCGTGGGTAACGATGTCGAAGCTTCGATGTCGAAGGCGACAGAACGCGGTTTCATCACCAGCCCGGAGCCAGGCGCATGAGCTACGAAATCTCGCGCGAGCGCTACGCTCACTTGTTCGGCCCGACCACCGGCGATCGCATTCGCCTCGCCGACACCGACCTGTTTGCACTCATCGAGGCCGACTACCACACGCTCGGCGATGAGGCTTCCTTCGGCGGCGGCAAGTCGATCCGTGATGGCATGGCCCAATCCGCGTCGCCCGGCGATGCACTCGACCTCGTGATCACGAACGCCGTCATCATCGACCACTGGGGCATCGTTAAAGCCGACATCGGTGTGAAAGGCGGTCGTATCTCCGGCATCGGCGCCGCCGGCAACCCCGACACCATGAACGGGATTACGTCGGGAATGGTCATCGGACCTGGCACCGAAGTCATCGCCGGCGAGCACTTGATCGCCACAGCCGGCGGTATCGATGCCCACGTGCATCTCATCTGTCCGCAAATCGTCGAGGAGTCACTCACCAACGGCGTGACCACGCTCTTCGGCGGTGGCACCGGCCCGGCCACCGGCACCAATGCAACTACCTGCACCCCGGGCGTCTGGAACATGGAGCGCATGCTTGAAGCCGCCGACGCCTATCCGGTGAACCTTGGCTTTTTCGGCAAAGGTAACTCCAGCGACGTGACCTCCCTCTGGGCGCAGGTCGAAGCGGGCGCCTGTGGCCTCAAGCTCCACGAGGACTGGGGTTCCACGCCTTCCGCGATCGACACCGCCCTCCGAGTCGCAGACGCCTTCGATGTCCAGGTCGCCATCCACACTGACACCCTGAACGAGTCCGGCTTCGTCGAAAGCACAATCGCCGCGATCGCCGGCCGCACCATCCACACTTTCCACACGGAAGGCGCGGGCGGCGGCCATGCGCCCGACATCATCAAAGTCGCATCGCTGCCGAACGTGCTGCCGTCTTCAACCAACCCGACACGCCCTTACACGGTGAACACGATCCAGGAACACCTGGACATGCTCATGGTCTGCCACCATCTCAACCCGAACGTCCGCGAGGACGTTGCCTTCGCGGAATCGCGCATCCGGCCCTCAACGATCGCCGCGGAGGACGTACTGCACGACCTCGGTGCAATCTCAATGATGTCGAGCGACAGCCAGGCCATGGGCCGCGCCGGCGAAGTAGTCCTTCGCACCTGGCAAACCGCGCACAAGATGAAGCAACAGCGCGGGCCGCTCCCCGGAGACCCGCCCGGCGCCGACAACGCCCGGATCAAGCGCTACATTGCCAAGTACACGATCAACCCGGCCATTGCCCAGGGTGTTGCGACCGAAGTCGGCAGCATCGAAGTCGGGAAACTCGCTGACCTCGTGCTCTGGTCGCCGGCATTCTTCGGCGTAAAGCCCGAACTCATCGTGAAAGGCGGCTTCATATCGTGGGCAGCCATGGGAGATCCCGGCGCCAGTATCCCGACGCCCGAACCCGTCCGCTACCGGCCCATGTTCGGCGCTCAGCTTACCGGCACCCGCAAGATCTTCACGTCGAGCGCTGCCTTGCGGTCCGATCTCTTCGCCCGCCTCGGCGTTAAGACTCCCGCGATGGCCGTTTCGCACACGCGGGACATCGGCAAGGCGGACATGGTTCTCAACGACGCGACCCCGAAGATCGACGTCGACCCGGAAACCTTCAACGTCTTCGTCGATGGCGAGCTCGCGACCTGCGAACCGGCTGCCACCCTCCCGATGGCCCAGCGCTACTTCCTCTTCTGATGCAATCCTCACCCGCCGTCCTACCCTTGCTGCGTTTGCTTCAGTTCACCGATTCGTCCTTCCCCGTCGGCGGGTACGCCTACAGCCACGGCCTCGAATGGCTGGTGGCAGAGGGGCGCGCGAACAATGCGGACCAGGTTGCTGGCGTGCTGCGAAGCTTCGTCAGCCAAACGATTCGACGACAGTGGCTTCCGGCGGCAGCGATGGCCCACCGCGCTAGAAGTCTTGCGGCCACGTGCCACGCCGATGAACGGCTCGACGCATCTATCTCGGCCGTCGCCGAACGGAATGCAGGTCGAGCGATGGGCAGGCGATTACTCGACCTGGCCGCATCCACCCTGGAAGCCCCCGGTACCGCCCGACTTCGTGCTTCGGTCGTCGCGAACGAATCGCCTGGTCAGTTCGCGGTCGCGTTTGGAGCGGTGTCCAACGAACTTGGAGTCCCCGAAAGCGACGCCCTCGGGGCCCTCGGCTACTCGATGGTCAACTCCGTAACGCAGGCGGCCATTCGTCTTGGCGTGATTGGGGCCGACGCTGGAGCGCGACTGGTGGCCGAAGCGATGCCCGCCGTCAGCGACGCGGTGCAATCCGTCTCGACAACTGAACGTCTGCGCATAGGTTCGTTTTCACCGCTTCTCGAAATGGCATCACTGCTCCAACCCACTCTCAAGTTCAGGATGTTTGCCTCATGACTGCACTCCACCCCCACACGCACGACAACGCGGGAGCTTCTCGTCGCGCAGGCATGCTCGACCCGCGCGGCGTCTTCCGCGTCGGCATCGCCGGACCCGTGGGGTCGGGCAAGACGGCCACGGTTCTCGCGCTTTGCGAACAGCTCCGGGACTCGGTGAACCTCGCCGTCATCACGAACGATATTTACACCCACGAAGACGCCGAGTTCCTCACTCGCAATGCTGCCCTGGGCCCTGACCGGATCGTTGGAGTCGCCACCGGTGGATGTCCTCACAGCGCAATCCGCGAAGACGCTTCGCTCAACCTCCGAGCCGTCGATGACCTTATCGCGGCACATCCCGGCCTCGAACTCATCCTCATCGAAAGTGGTGGCGACAATCTTGCTGCAACCTTCAGCCCGGAAGTCGTCGACCGGACGATCTTCGTCATCGATGTAGCGGGCGGCGACAAGATCCCGCGCAAAGGCGGCCCGGGGACCTGCAATTCCGACCTTCTCGTGATTAACAAGAAAGACCTGGCGCCTCACGTCGGCGCCAGTATCGAAGTCATGGAGAAGGACACCCGCGCGGCCCGCGGCGACCGGCCCTACCTCGTCACAAGCATGCGCGAACCGGCGGACCGCGCCGCCATCGCAACATGGGTGACTGGCCAGCTTGCGTCCGCGCGCCCGTGACAGCTTCGGTCGCCCGACTCGATGCGGTGTCGGTCAATGGCGCTACGCGGGTTGCAAGGGCTTTCGCGGCTTCTCCGCAGCGGTGGACCGTGTCGTCCCCATCGATCGATGGCTGGACGACAGCAACGCATCAGCTTCTCGGAGACGGCAGCTTTGGAGGCGACACCAGCCGGACGATCGTCAGCGTGCGGCCCGGCGCGAAACTGCTCGTACAGGGCGTGACGGCCACAGCGCTCCGAGGTTGCGGTGCCTCGATGGCGGCCACACACCTCCGGGTCGCCCGAGGCGGGGCAGTCCTGCACATTCCCGGGCCGGTGGTGCCGCACCGGGGCTCGACGCACGACGCATCTCTCCACATTGATGCCGACGACGGTGCCTTCGTTCTCGCGGCGTCAACGCTCGTCGCCGGCCGCATGGGCCTCGGAGAGCGGGGCGCTTATGAACGGCTCCGGCTGCACACAAAGGTCACCGTTGGCGGCTCGCTCGCTTTCCGCGAGGAGTTGGAGGTCGACCCGGACGAATGGGCGAGTAGCCCGTTGGTCAGCCACACTGAAGCGCTGGTGACCGTGATATTCGTCGGTGCTCAGACCGAATTCGAACTTGCGGAATGGCAGGCTCTGGCGGGCCCGAATGCGTTCCTTGGAGCAAGTCCGTTGCGAGTGGGTGGCCACATCGTTCGCGGAGTATTCGCCGATCTTGGCGCCGCACAGAAGTTCCTTGGCGTTCTTGAAACGAATACTAGAAGACTTATGAAACGCTGCGATTCGCTGTCCGATTTCGCTTGAGAGCAAGCGGTCCGTTGTTAACTTTTGTTCATCTCCCCGAAGCATTCACGAAACGAGTCGGAATCAACCCCGAAACGCCCCGACCCTAACTTTCCATCAACGCGTTGCAGGTCGCTCGCCCAACCAGGGGTGGCGAGCTATTGGCCCGGCGCAGTTACTGGAGAGAGGGAAACAACTTCCGAATGAACGAAGAAATCAAAGGTGGAAATTACTGGCTCCGGCGTGGGATCTCGCGGCGCGGGATCCTCAAGGCTGGAGCCGTTCTTGCTGCCGCGCCAGCGATGGCCAGCATCGCCGCTGCCTGCGGTGACGACGATGACGATGACACTTCCGGCGGTACCGGCGGTGGTGGCGGCGACACCATCAAGGTCGGCATCCTGCACTCTCTCAGCGGCACGATGGCCGTGTCTGAAGTCGCCGTCCGCGACGCGGACCTGATGGCCATCGAAGAAATCAACGCTGCCGGCGGAGTCCTGGGCAAGAAGCTCGAAGCCAAGGTCGAAGACGGTGCCTCCGACTGGCCGACCTTCGCCGAAAAAGCCAAGAAGCTGATCCAGAGCGACAAGGTCGCGGTCACTTTCGGCTGTTGGACCTCCGCGAGCCGCAAGGCCGTTCTGCCGGTATACGAATCCAACAAGGCACTTCTTTACTACCCGGTTCAGTACGAGGGCCTCGAGTCTTCCCCGTACATCTTCTACACCGGCGCCACCACCAACCAACAAATCGTCCCTAGCGTGGAATACCTGTTGGCCGAGAAAAAGAAGAAATTCTTCCTCGTTGGCTCGGATTACGTCTTCCCGCGCACTGCGAACAAGATCATCAAGGCGCAGCTCGCGGCCTCCGGTGGAGACACCATCGCTGAGGAGTACACCCCGCTCGGCCACACCGAGTACGCGACGCTCATCGCCAAGATCAAGTCGTCGAACGCCGACGTCGTCTACAACACCCTCAACGGGGACTCGAACGTCGCGTTCTTTAAGCAGTTGCGCGATGCCGGCATCAAGGCAACGGATCTCACCACCCTGAGCGTCTCAATCGCCGAAGAAGAAGCCGTCGCCATTGGCGGCGACGTAATGGAAGGCCACCTCGTGGCCTGGAACTATTACGAGACCACCAAGACGGCGGAAAACGAAAAATTCGTCCCCGCCTACCACAGCTTCACCTCCAAGTCGGGAAAGCAGCGCCCGACTTCGGACCCGGTGGAAGCGGCTTACATCAGCGTCAATCTCTGGGCGATGGCCGCCAACAAGGCAGGCACCACGGACGTCGAGAAGGTCAAGGAAGCTATGGCTGGCCTCGAGTTCGCGGCACCGGAAGGCAAAGTCACCGTTCACGCCACCAACCACCACATCTCGAAGACGGTGCGCGTCGGCAAAATTCGCAAGGACGCACTCATCGACGAGATTAACGCGACTCCGTCGCCGGTCGCGCCCGACCCGTACCTGGAGACCTACAGCTGGGGCGGCGAGTTCGCAAAGGAAAAGAAGAGCTAGCCGCGCGCTGCGGAAAGCCCGGTGGGGGAGGCTTGTCCTCCCCCGCTGCATTCGGAGGGGACATGGACATCTTTCTGCAGCAGCTCTTCAACGGCTTCAGTCTCGGATCGATTCTGCTGCTTGTTGCACTTGGGCTTGCTTTCTCATTTGGGTTGATGAACGTCATCAACATGGCGCACGGCGAAATGATCATGATCGGCGCCTACTCCGCCTACGTCGCCCAGAACTGGTTCAAGGACCTGATGGGCGAAGCCGGCCTCGACTACTACTTTCTCGTCGCGCTCCCGTTCGCATTCGTCGTTTGCTGCGGCATGGGAATGATCCTCGAGCGCACACTGATTCGCCGCCTCTATGGCCGACCGCTCGACACGCTGCTGGCAACCTGGGGCGTGAGTCTGCTTTTGCAGCAGGGCGCGCGGACTGTCTTCGGGGCTCCGAACGTCCAGGTAACCAGCCCACCATGGCTCCGTGGCGGCATCGATGTAACCGGACAGTTCTCGATGCCCTACATCCGCCTCTTCATCATTGCTATGGTCGCGGTCTGCCTGGCACTCGTCTGGTTGTACCTCACCAAGACTTCGGCCGGTCGTCGTACCCGTGCGGTCATGCAGAATCGCGAAATCGCCGGCGCCCTCGGCGTTGTCACTCCGCGCATCGATCTGATCACGTTCGGGCTGGCCTCGGGTCTCGCCGGGGTCGCAGGCTGTGCGCTGGCGCTGATTGGCCCTATCGGGCCGTCGCTCGGGACCTACTACATCGTCGACGCGTTCCTGGTCGTCATTCTCGGCGGCGTGGGCCAGGTCATCGGTACCGCTGTTGCGGCACTCTCCATCGGCTGGATGAACGCAATCCTCGAATACCAGACGACCGCGTCGCTGGCGAAGGTGATTGTCTTTGTGATGGTCATCGCATTCCTTCAATGGCGCCCCGCCGGGATGATCTCCCGCCGGGCCGCGCGGTAGGGGGACCGACATGGCTCAAGCCAATTCCCCCGCACCGACCGCTCCGGCCACCGGCCTGGCCTTTTGGGCTCGTCAGGCCGCCCCGTTCGTCATCGCCGCGGTGCTGCTCTTCATCGTCGCCCCGGCAATGCTGTCCGATTTCCGACTCAACCTGTTGGCGAAGTTCCTTTGCTACGCCATCCTCGCAATCGGCATCGACCTCATGTGGGGCTATACCGGAATGCTCAGCCTGGGCCAGGCGGTCTGGTTCGGACTGGGTGGCTACGCGATGGCGATGTACCTCAAGCTCCAGGCGTCGGGCGATTCGATCCCCGACTTCATGAACTGGAGTGGACTGAACTCATTGCCGTGGTTCTGGGAGCCATTCCGCTATCCGTGGTTCGCCCTTCCAATGGCGCTGATTGGCCCCGGAATTCTCGGTTTCTTGCTCGGTTACCTGGTCTTCCGAAGCCGCGTTAAAGGCGCCTACTTTTCGATCGTTACCCAGGCGCTCGCGCTCATCATGAGCATCTTCTTCGTGGGCCAGCAGCAGTACACCGGCGGTACCAACGGCCTGACGAACTACTCCGAACTCTTCGGCATGAACCTGGCGTCGACCTCAACCCAGCACATCCTCTACTACGCTACGACCGCGATCCTCCTCGTCACGCTCCTGTTTGCGACATGGATGACCCGGTCGCCATTTGGGCGGCTCATGATCGCCGTCCGCGACGACGAGGATACCGTCCGCTTCGCGGGCTATAACGTCGGTTTCGTGAAGGCTCTCGTCTTCGCCATTTCAGCGGCGATTGCCGGTCTCGCCGGCGCGCTCTTCGTCCCCCAGGTGGGAATCATCTCGCCGGCGAACCTTGGCATCGTCCCCTCGATCGAGTTTGTCCTGCTCGTAGCGGTCGGGGGGCGTGGCACGCTTACCGGCGCCGTAATCGGCGCGATCGTCGTCAGCTGGGCCCGCAGCACGCTAAGCGAAAACTATCCGGATACCTGGCAGTACTTCTACGGCGCGCTCTTCGTAGGGGCCGTCGTCCTCTTCCCGACCGGCATCGTCGGCGCCTACCGAAGGCTTGTAGCGGAAATATCCGCCCGCTTCTTGGGTGGGGCTTCCGGCCAAGCCACGGCGTCGTCGCAGCCGCTCGAAATCGAGGCGGGGCGTGCCGAATGAGTGACGCAATCCTGCGCATCGAAGATCTCGTCGTTTCGTTCGACGGCTTCCGCGTGCTCGATGACCTCTCGATCACGCTCGGCAATGGCGAGCTTCGCTTCCTCATCGGTCCGAACGGCGCCGGCAAGACGACGTTGATGGACGTTATATCGGGGAAGATTCGGGCCCAGTCGGGCCGGGTGATGTTTGACCAGGTATCCACGCGCAATGGTCAGGCGGCCCCGGAAACCATCGAAATTCAGGGCGCCATCCGCTTCGAAGGGCTTGAACTGACGAAGATGCGCGAAGACCAGATTGTGAAGGCCGGTATCGGGCGCAAGTTCCAGACCCCGGCCGTTTTCGGCAGCCTCAGCTGTTTTGAAAACGTCGAGGTCGCGGCGGGCTTCCGAGATCGAATCTTCCGCTTCTTCACGCCGCTTTCGAAAAGCCGGCGCGAGCAGATTCATGCAGCACTGGAAACCGTCGGATTATCGGAACGCAGCCATGTGCTTGGTGCAGCGCTCTCCCACGGCGAACGACAATGGCTCGAAATCGCCATGGTGCTGGTCCAGGACCCGAAACTCCTGCTGGTCGACGAGCCAGTTGCGGGCATGACCGGCCGTGAGCGCGAACGCACCGGCGAACTGCTTCATGCGCTGGCAGGTGACCACACGATCATCATCACCGAACACGACATGGAATTTGTGCGGCAATACGCCCGCACGGTCACTGTCCTCCACATGGGCAAAGTCCTCCGCGAAGGCAACGTGGACCAGATCCAGAGCGACCCACTCGTTCAACAGGTCTACACCGGACGCCAGAAGACGCCTGAGGGAGCAACCGCATGACTACGCTATCGCTGGGGAGCCTGCTTGGTGAACGATTTCGTGCCGCCGATGTGGCGATTCCCGGAATGCAGGAGTTCCTGGCCGGCACCGAAGCCGTCTCAATCGCCTATGGCCGCAGCGTTGTGGTTCGGGATGTTTCGATTCGAGTCAGCGCGGGCGAAGTCGTCTGCATCATGGGCCGAAACGGCGCCGGGAAAACCACGCTCCTGAAGTCGATCATCGGTGTCGTCCCGATCCAGTCGGGCCGCGTGTTCTTCGCTGGCAAGGTCGTATCCCGCTCGCCCGCCTACTCGCGTGCTCGCGCCGGAATCGGCTACGTCCCCCAGGGTCGCGGCATCTTTCCGTATTTGAGCGTGATGGAAAACCTGCAAATGGGACTCGAACCAGTCGGCGGCAAAGACACCGGCCAGCTCGATGAGGTCCTCACTACTTTCCCGGTGCTTCGGCAGATGGCGAAGCGCACCGCTGGCGTGCTTTCTGGTGGACAACAGCAGCAACTCGCCATTGGGAGGGCCCTTATGGGCCGGCCGAAGCTACTTCTCCTTGATGAGCCCACCGAGGGCATTCAGCCGAACATCGTCGAAGAGATCGAACACGTCATTGGCTCGCTTCGAGGCAAGATGACCATTCTCCTCGTCGAACAGTTCCTCGATTTCGCCCTGGCGAACGCGGACAAATGCTACGTCCTCGAACGCGGTCAGGTGACGCTTTCAGGTACGCCCAAGGAGCTCGATGTCGCCCGGCTGCAAGAGGCGCTCGCTGTCTAACGATTCCGGTGATCCAGAACCGGCTAGACGATGACGCTCGAGGCGTTGCGCAGCAACGCTTCTGCTTCCTCCACCGTCTGCGCCACGATTTCGGCCGCGGATCGGACGGCGTCAACAAGACCGGCCGATTCGCCACTCCAGTTGAGGATGGTGTCTGGCGCCTGGTTGTTTCGTGATGTCCAGCCAAACGGTTCCGGGATCGCCGCTACCGCAGCGCGAAGGTCACCGCGACGGTCGAGCCATTCTTCAGTGAACCGGTTCTGAAGGATCGCGCCCGGCAATCCCGGCCGGCCAATTCATCCCAAGCGCGATATCGGTGATTTCGTCCTGTACCGTGTTGTCGCCGTTGCTCGCAACCAAAGCTGCCTTCTGTTCTGCATCCATCGCTCCCAGCGGGCCGAATTCCGGCGTGACCTTAAAGCGTGTCCCCATCACCGCCGCTGCCGCGCCCATTGCGAGCACTCCGGCGAGGCCTCGGCCGTTTCCAATGCCGCCTGCTACGGCGACGGGAGTTTCGCCGGCCGCGCCGAGCGCCTGTGCCGCGAAACTCAGCGTCCCTCGCTGTCCGGTATGCCCGCCGGCTTCATGGCCCTGGACGATCAAGAGGTCCGTCCCTTCGGCGAGGACTTCTTGCGCCATGGCCATCGTCTGCACCTGCACCATGGTTCGGACGCCGGCTGCGTTGGCCTTTCGGAGCGCGGTCAACACATCACCGAATGACAGCGTGACGGCCGGGACGTTCTCTTCCAGCGCGACGCTCAAGAGTTCGCCGGCGAACGGTGCCCACTGGAAGTTGACGATGTTGATTGCGAACGGCTCGTCCGTTGCCTTGCGGCAATTGCGAATCTCGTCTCGCAGGTTTCCGGCGGTCCGCCCCAGACTCCCGATCGTGCCGAGCCCTCCGGCGTTGGAAACCGCGGCGGCAAGCTGCCAACCGCAGTCGCTCGACATCCCGGCCTGGATGATCGGATGGCGCACCCCGAAGGTGCGCGTGAAGGCGGTAGTTAGCATGTTGGAAGTACACCCCCGACCCACGAGAGCGTCAACTTGTAGGGAGTAAGCCCGGACCGGGCCCGCGAAGCAGATCGTCTACCGTCGTTGGTTTGGTCGCTGGGAGTCGACCTGGCGAATCTCGTACCGTTCCACCGCTTCCGCTTCACAGACCAGAGTCGCGCTGAAAGGACCGACCGAAAACAAAGACTCGCGTTGAAGTTCGACTTCCGTCCCGTCGATCTTTGCGACATAAGAAGAAGGCAGAACCGCTCGAACGGTGCCAAGCGGGCGCTGGTTAATGTCTCGGAGGCTCATCCCGGGGCGAAGATGTTTTAGCTGAGTCATCGCCTTAACAGATTAATACGCGTTTGGACCTTGGCGCCGCCGCCCGGGCCATTTGCAACGGGATTGCAATCCTCGCGTTTTTCACAGAGTTTTCGCTTCGCACGATGCATTTCGAGTTACTCGGGGAGCGCAAGCAAGGCTTCGGAACCGCTCGAAACGTCCGCAGAATAGCCCATGCTATACTCCCGGCCGCCTCCGCCGAGGCTGGAGCAGCCACATGCCTAGGCTTCGTCAGGTTCCCCGTTCCGAAGCATCACCACCCGCGCTCGCCGCATATCAGCGCATGTTCGGAGACAAGGACCCTGTCGCTGAGCCGGGCACAGCCACCGGAACGCCAGGAGACTGGTGGACCGTCATTTCCCTTGTCCCCGATGTCCTCACCTACTTTCAGCAAGGTGGCGCGCTCTATAAAGGAAAGAACCGCATCATCCCGAGCTACTTCGTCGAACTGGCCCTCGTACGCATTGGTTTCTCTGCAGGCAGCCAGTTCGTGTTTTCTCAACACTGCAAAGGCGCGCGCAGCGCCGGCATCTCCGAAGAGAAGGTCGATGCCATTCCCCACTGGTCCGTAACGACCCTCTTCGACGAACCCGAACGCGCGGTGCTCGCCTACACCGATGAACTCGTGCTTTCCCATGGCCGAGTGCAGGACGGGACGTTCGAAGTGCTCAAGAAGCACTTCTCCGACGAAGCCATCCTCGAACTCACGTACATCTCGTTGCTCTACATGTCCTACGCCATCTTCACGAAGGCCCTCCGCCTGGAGTACGACGACGTAGCCGAGCGCGTGGTGGAAATCCCCATCCCGGGCGGCGCTGGCGGCGCTAAAATCGACATCATGTCCCAGATGAGCAGCGAGCCGGAAAAGAGTTAGTTCTCGCCACGCTTGTCATGCAACTCCCTCCCCTCTCCTTTGTTGCGACAGACGCATAAGACGTTTCGTGCGTGCGAGGAGGGCGCCCGCGCTCCGCACAACCTAAGAAAAGCCTCGTCGCGAGTCGCCTCAAGCGTTTCGTGGTGTCGAGTTGGCACTGCCGCGCCTTCCGACAGTTGAGTACAGACAGCAGGGAGTACCTTGGATAGGAACGCTAGGAGGCAGGAATGACAGGAACCGGAAATGTACTCACGCTCGCCTCATTGGCCGAGTTAGCAGCGGTTCGCCAACCGCCGTGCCTCTCGCTGTACCAGCCGACGCATCGGCGGCACCCCGACAATAAGCAAGACCCGATCCGGTTTCGCAATCTTGTAGGAGAGATGAAAGAGTCGCTCAGCCAGGAATATTCGGCCGCGGAGACTGATACGGTTCTCGAACCTTTCGAAGCTCTCGGTCGCGACCAAGAATTCTGGAACCACACGCTCGATGGGTTGGCCGTGTTTGGCGGCTCCTCACTATTTCGCGTCTTCCGGCTGCAGCGGCCGGTGATTGAATTGGCTGTCGTGGCTGACACATTGCATACCAAGCCGCTGCGACGCCTTTTACAGTCGCGTGGATCGCTATCAAATCCTGGGTTTGAGCCTCGGCCGGATCCAACTTTTCGAGGGGAACCGGGACGCGCTCGATGAAATCGACCTGGCTCCCGGAGTTCCACGCACGCTCACGGAGGCGCTGGGCGACGAGCTAACCGAACCGTATTCGTCTGTCACTTCAGGCGCCTCCCATGGCGGAGTCGGTCAGGCTACCGTTGGCATGCACCACGGCCATGGCGGGAGGAAGGACCAGTCAGAGATTGACGCGGAGAGGTTCTTCCGTGCCGTTGACCGCGCAGTACTGGAACACCACTCGCACCCTTCGGGACTACCTTTGATGGTGGCCGCGGTGCCGGAGCAGCATCAACTCTTCCTGCAGATCAGCCACAACCCTTTCGTCATGGCGGATGGGCTCCTTATCAATCCTGACGTCATCCCAATTGACGAACTTCGCAAACGCGCATGGGAGGTTGTCGAACCACAGTACTGGGCGCGACTCGCCGCGCGGGCCGAGGAGTTCGATATTGCTCAGTCTCGTGGGCTTGGCAGCAGCGAACTCTCGCAGGTGGCGGAGGCGGCCGCATCGGGGCGGGTCGCCACGCTGCTCATCGAGGCCGGCCGTCAAATCCCGGGCCGACTCGAAGGCTCAACGGGTCGGCTCGAGATGGCGGAGTTCAACAACCCACAGGTCGATGACCTGCTCGACGACCTCGCCGAACTGGTAGAAAAAATGGATGGCGAGGTTCTGGTTATCCCCGCCGAACGGATGCCCGTAGATAGCGGGCTGGCGGCCGCCTACAGATATTGAGTCCAATCCCAATTCCCAAGCTCAGGAGAGAAGACAATGCAGATTCAAGTTGAGACAGACGCCAACATCGAAGGGAGCGAAACACTGATCGCTCAGGTCACCGGTCTGGTAGAGAGTGCGCTCAGTCGTATGAGCGACCACATCACCGATCTTTCGGTTCACCTCCGAGATGAGAACAGCAACAAGAAGGGCGGCATCGACGATATCCGCTGCATGATGTCGGCGGATATCGAAGGCCGTCGGCCGGTTGCGGTCACCGAGAACGCGGCCACATGGGAACAAGCAGTCGCGGGTGCGGTCGGGAAGTTGAGGAATTCCCTGGAGACTATCCTTGGGCGTCAGCGCGACCAGGGGAGGGCAAGGACCAATCCGCCATTGCCTGGGGCACTAACCAGAGACGAATCCTAGGCGACGCCCGGCCCGAGATACGACGAAAGGTTCGAGCCCGGGCCGAACTCCCCATTCGCGCGTCTTCGGTAGAATCGGTTTTCGGCCGTCCTGCCACGGGAGCACGAACTGAAACGGGCGCTTGCCAATCTCCGGGTCCTAGACCTCTCGACCTCCGCCTCTGGTGCGTGGTGTTCGCGCCTACTCGCGGACTTCGGCGCCGATGTCGTGATGGTCGAAGGCCCTGACGGCCATCCGTTGCGTGCGGAACCTCCGTTCGATGCCGAAGGAAACGGCATCGCCGGCGAGCTCTTCCTCGCAAATAAACGCAGCGTCCAGCTTGACCTGCAGTCTGCATCTGACAAGGCTACCTACCTTGCTCTCGCTCGAGACGCCGACGTCGTTGTTTCGGGTTTCGCTCCGGCATCACTCGCCGAGCTGAAGCTCGACTACAGTGCCTACGGCAACGAGCGGCTGGTTCTCTGTCATGTGACGCCCTTCGGCATGACCGGTTCTCGTGCGAACACCCCCGGCAATGAACTTTCCGTGGCTGCTCTCTCCGGCTGGGCCTCACTCAACGGCGATGCCGATAGCTACCCCCTGAAGCCGTCCGGCCACCAGGTTGGGTTCTGCACGGGTACCGCGGCCTACGGCGCAATCGTCGCAGCCCTGATACATCGGGATGCCAACGACGGCAAAGGTCAGGAGATCGACATCGCAGAGCTCGATGTGATGGTCTCAGCAGCCTCGCCGGCAATCCTTCGTGGGCAGTACCTCGGTGTCCCCGCCTCGCGCCGCCAGTCAGTCGACATCACGACCGGACCGGTGCCGATCCGCGATGGCCACTTTGCCCTGACCATCAGCCGAGCCCATTTCTGGCGCGACGCCATGAACGTCCTGGGCCTGGGCGACCTCGCGGAAGACCCACGCTGGGAGACCTCCTGGTACCGCGCCGCCCACAAGTCCGAGTACACCGACCGCGTCGGCGAGGCCATGTCCACCTGGACGAAGAGTGACCTCTTCGAGGAACTGGCAGCGCGACGCGTGGTCGCCGGGCCGGTCCTCACGATGGACGAGCTTCGGAACAATGAACATCTGGCCGAACGCAACTTTTGGGCCACCGTCGGCGAAGAGGCCTTCCCGGGTCCTCCCTTTCGAATGTCGGAGACACCGTGGCAGCTCCGTGCCGCCGCGCCCGCGGTTGGCGAGAGCAAGGCCGGGCTGGCAAGTATGAGCGGACCACTGGCCGGGATGCGCGGCATCGTCCTCACCCAGGCATGGGCGGGCACCTACTGCACTGAACTCATGGCATTCATGGGCGCCGATCTCATCCAGATAGAAGTGCTCCAGCGCCCTGACGCCTGGCGCGGAAGCTACGACGCGCCGCTCGCCGGCCGCATGAAGGATGTCCCGACGGCAGAGCATTCCTGGAACTGCAACTTCCTCTATAACTCGGTGAACCTGAACAAACGCTGCATCACGCTGAACCTCCAGCACCCGGATGGCATGGCCGTCTTCAAGCGACTCCTGCCGCTCGCCGACTTCGTCGTCGAAAACTTCTCGCCGCGTGTCCTCGGCAACCTCGGCATCGACTTCGAAGCCATGCGCGAGATTAAGCCTGACATCATCCTTTGCAGCCTTTCGGCCTACGGACATACAGGGCCCTGGGCGAACATTCCGGGCATCGGCGGGACGATTGAGCCCACTTCCGGCATGTCCGCCCTCCTCGGATACCCGGACGGTGGCCCAATGAACTCGGGCCAGATGTACCCCGATGCCGCGGCCGGCCTCAACGGGTTCGCCGCGCTGGTATACCGCCCTCCGCCACCGCCAACAGACCGGCGAAGGCCAGTACATCGACCTTTCCATGCAGGAAGCGAACCTCGTGTTTGTCGGCGATGCGGCGCTTGAATACATTCGGACCGGAGTTCAGCGCCCTCGTCTCGGAAACCGTCACCCGTTGTGGGCGCCGCATGGCATCTACCGCTGCTCTGGCACTGAGCAGTGGGTGGCAATCTCTTGTGAATCCGAAGAGCAATGGAGAGCTTTGGCAAATGCACTTGGCCGGCCCGATCTAGAGGCGCGAGGAATTCGCTACGCGTGAAGGCCGCAAATCCAACGAAGACGCGCTCGATGCCGCAATCGAAGCAGCGACCTCTGGCCGCGACCGTGATGAGCTTGTCCATGCGTTGGGCAAAGCAGGAGTTATCGCGGCCCCGGTACTCGATGCCCTGGAAGTTGCGGTCGACCCCGACCTGCGCGCACGCAATGTCGTGCAAGAGGTCACCCATCCCGAGGCCGGGGCCTGGCCACAGTCGGGCAATCCCGTGGCACTACTCCGCAGTCATTAACCCGGCGTTGCGGCCAGCACCGCGGCTGGGCGAGCACTCCGCCGAGGTGCTGGCGGAACTTCTTGGCACCACGGCAGAAGAATACGAATCGCTGGTTTCGGCCGGCGTAAGCGGGACCGAACCGCCGAAATAAGCGAGGAGAGCAACGATGGACTACACCCAGATTCGATACGAAACCCGCGACGGGATCGCCTGGCTGACGCTGAATCGGCCCGGCGCGCGAAACGCCCAGAGCCGAATCCTGATCGAAGAACTCGACTCCGCTTTCGATGCCGCTTCGCACGATACCGGTGTCCGCGTCATCGTCCTCCAGGGCGAGGGCGACAACTTTTCGGGAGGCCACGACCTCGGCAGCCCCGAGGAAATGGCCGACCGCGAAGTCCGCCCGATTGGCGCCGGACTCCGGGGTCGTTACACGCGCTCATGGGATCTGAATATCGACCCGACCCTGCGCTGGCGAAATGTCCCGAAGCCAACCATCGCCGCCGTGCAGGGCTACTGCATCTTCGCTGGCTGGATGATTGCCTCCGCCTGCGATGTCGTCATTGCTGCCGACGATGCGCTCTTCCTCCCGACCAACTTCCAATACTTCTCTGTGCCGTGGGACCTGCATCCTCGCAAGGCAAAGGCCATCCTTTTCGAAAGTCGACTCGTCGATGCCAAAGAAGCTGAGGAGCTGAACTTCGTGAGCTGGGTGGTCCCTCGCGACCGCCTCCACGACGAAGTCGAAGAGTATGCCGCCCGCGTCGCCGAGAACGACCCGTTCCAGCTCCGCATGATCAAGCTCGCCATCAACCAGGCGCAGGATGCCCAGGGTTTCACCAGCCACATCTACGGCGCGCACGCTCTCCACATGCTCTCTTCGACAGGGGAGGCGGACCCGGACTATGCCCTGCGCAAACCGGAAGGCAAACGCCGCCCGATGGTCCAGCGCGCCTTCGAAAACTACGAACGCCGGAAGGCCCGGATGGCTCCAAACGACACCCCCTGAAATAGGGATGCCCCGATCAGTGTCCGGTGTACTCTGGCTTACGCTTCTCAAGGAACGCGCGCCGGCCCTCTTCTCGGTCGGCTGTCTGGCCGGCCAAGCGTCTGCGCCACCGCCTGGTAATCGAATGCCTCATCGATGGCGCTCCACCAGCCCTTGTGGATAGCGGCTTTGGTCAGCCCAAGCGATGTCGTTGGCCCTTCCGCCAGTCGCATCGCAAGTTGCTCGCTGGCGTTATCAAGCTCGGCGTCAGTCACGAGCCGGTTGACCATCCCGAGCCGCTCCGCTCTTGCCGCATCGATGCTGTCGCCGGTGAAGGCCATCTCCATCACGATCCCGAGCGGCAGATAGTAATGCAGCTGATTCACTCCAGTCGCCATTGCCCACTTCACGAACGGAATGGCGAAATTGGCCGTTTCCGAGGCGACCCGCAGATCCGCGGCCATCGCAAGGTTGAGCCCCGCGCCGTGAGCGTGTCCCCGCACGGCTGCAATCACCGGTTTGGGCAGCCTTCGAATGGCATCCACCACCTGAATCCACCGGTACGGAGCATGCACGTAGTTCTTGATCTCGTCGGGGCCCTTTGGCCCGTTGGTACCCGTCCGACTCCAGCCCGGAGAGATCGTCGCCCGAACAGAATGAACGTCCCGCCCCCGTGAGAATGATCGCGCGAACGGCGCCGTCCTCTTCGAGCTTCGAAAGCGCGTCGAGAAGCTCGTATCCCATGCGAACGTTGATGGCGTTCAGTCGCTCGGGTCGATTCAAGGTGATGCGTCCAATCGGACCATCGGTCGTCAGGATGATCGTTTCGTAGCTATCCATTGGCTTACCTCGCGTCAGGCCGATTCAGTGACGACCCGTTGTATCACCCGAGCGCTCCCAACGAGCGCAGTGCCTCGATTTCAGTGTCCGAAAGGCGCGCCAGTTCTCGTAGCACGCGCTCCGAATGTTCGCCCAACTTCGGCGCCGGCCCCGGCTGCACGAGTTCGTCATTGCCCCATCGCCACGGGAGTCCCGGAAGTACGCGCGGCGTGCCGTCACCCTCCAGCACCGTGCGATAGAAGCCGCGGTCCCAGAGGTGCGCGTCTTCGAACATCTGGTTCGTCGAATAAGAGGCGCTCGCGGGCACGCCCGCCGACTGCAGCAGGTCCATCGCCGCAATGGGTTCACGAATACGCGCCCACTCGCCGATGCGATTCTCGATAAGTTCTCTCGCGTCCATCCGTTCTCGTTGTGAGAGCCCCTGAACTTCTTCCAGCGTCGAGATGACTCCACACAACGCTTTCCACTCGTCATCAGAGGTCACTCCGATGGCCAACCAGGCATCGTCTCCCTCTGCGCGAAAAGCGTTGTACGGGACGTGTGACTCGTGCCGGTTGCCGAGACGTTCTGGCGGGGCCGAATTCGTTTGGGCCGCGAGGAGTGCCGCCGGCATCGTCCAGAGCAGTCCTTCGAGCATCGAAAAATCGATGTGCCGCCCACCAGTCCGTTCGCGGTCGTAGAGCGCAGCCACAATCCCGAACGCCATGAATAGCCCGCACAGCGGATCTGCCCACGCCAGACCCGTCCGTGGTTCAGCGCCCTGGACTCCGTTCGCCGCCGCGAATCCCGAATAGGCGCTCAGCAGATTGCCGTACGCGACCCACTCAGCCCCTGGACCGGTCCGCCCTAGATCCGGAAGCGGAGAGGAGCACGATGTTCGGATTAATCGCTCGGAGCACCTCATACCCGAGCCCGAGGCGCTCCATTACCCCGGTCGCAAAATTCTCGACAACTACGTCGGTCTCGGCGAGGAGTGTCCGAACGGCATCGAGCGCTCCGGCGGCTCTCAGGTCCAGACAAACGCCGTACTTGGACTGGCCGAGGACATCGTGGAGTTCGGATGCGCGCCCGGCATCGGGCCGCCCGGGACCCTCAACCTTGATCACTTCGGCGCCCATCAAGGCCAGGTATCGCGTGCAGGTCGGGCCTGCGATAACCCAAGAGAAGTCGAGCACACGCACCCCCGCCAGAGGCAATCGCGGTTCTTGGCTAATGGCTGCTGCTTCGGTCTTGTCGGTTCGTGGCGACCATGAGAGCGGGTCGATCGGGGCCGCTTCATCCGCGTAGTCCGAGGCAGGCAGGCCGAATGGCGGCCGCGGAACACTTGCTACTGTTCCGTCGTCGAGCGGACCCGTCTTGAAGAAGTTGCGGAATGCGAGTTGCGGCTCCTCGAGCATGTCTTTCACAGAACCGAACGGAAAACAGGGAACATGGGCGGCCTGGCAACTTCGGAAGATCTCGTCGCTGCTTCTGGATCGGCTCCACTCCGCCATGAGTTCGAACAGCGCCGGATAGTTTCTGGTGCGCCCGGCCCGGGTTGCGAAACGTGGGTCGGCACCCCACTCCGGTCGACCGAGTACATCGAGCCAGTTCTCCCACTGGTGCGTCTCCCGGGGCGAAATGGCGACGAAGCCGTCGAGGGTGGGCAACACCGGAATGACTGCGCTGCCACCCCGTTCCCGGCCAGCCCTGGCAGCAGGCTGCCCTCCGAAGCCAGGCATCGCGAGTTCCCTCGCGGCCATCAACGAAAGCGCCTCCTGCGCCGACACATCGATGACCTGCCCACTGTTCGTGCGCTGTTGCTGGAAGACCCCGTTCATTACCGCGCAGGCGGCCGTCAGTCCAGAGATGAAATCGGATTGATCGCCTGCTGCTCGGACGGGCGGCTCCATTTCCACATCCTCGACATGCCCCACGAGCAGTCGTGCGATACCGCTCGAATGGAATGCCACCAGGTCGTTTCCCCGGAATTCTCGCCGCGGACCGAATGCTCCGAACGGAGTGATACTCGCGACCACAAGTCGTGGGTGCCTTGCCGTCACCGCTTCGGGTAGTAGCCCGAGGGCCTCAAGTTGGGCATACGGCAGGTCAATGACCGCGGCGTCGACCATTCCGAGCAGTCGTTCGAGTTGGCCCACCCCCGCGTCGGAGTTGAGGTCGATATCCAGGGCCGTCTTACCCGCGGCGAGGACTGACCGCTCTGCCGCTCTTGCGGAATCCGATTGTGTGCCCGGTGGCCATGCCACATGCGCAACTTCCGCCCCCATCTGGGCGAACAAGAGGCCGCAGACCTCTGCGCCGCGGCCGCCGATCCCCAATAACCGCACCCCTTCGAGGACGGCCGTCATTCAGTCACTTCAGTATTCAAGCGACTTGGCGAAAGGGCTTTCGGGCGAGGGGAACAATCGATAGTCACGGTTGGGCGATTCTAAGGACGCCAGGGACCGGCGAACAACGCGCGGCGCGTTCGGGCGACCGAACTACTTTGGCTGATTAGTGGCTGCCATCGTATGGAATTCGGGCAACCGGCTGGCGATTCGGATCAACGCCGCCGCGCTGATCGTGAATGCCCTGTTAGTCGTTCCCGGCTTTTTCGGCGACGCGCCAGCCTGGGTACCGATCGTTTCTGCCGCGTTCGTGGCCGTGGTGCTCACGATGCGCCGTGAACGAGGTCGAATAGCCCGGACCGGTCGGACCTATGAGGGAAGCGGGTGGAGTTCTTCCGACCAGACCACGCGCTCTGAGTACAATCGGGCGACATCCGCTTCGCCGTACCCGATCTCTCGCAAAATTGCCGCCGTGTGGTCGCCGCCCAGCGATCCGGGACCGGGAACTGCTGGCGAGCCGTGGGGGGTCGACAGCGGACCCCAACGCAGGTGCTTGCCGTAGCGTGGATGCTCCACCTCTGTAACGAAGCCGTTCTCCCGGGCGTGCCTGTCATTGAGCCAGAAATCCGCCGGCATTCCAGAGTCCGCTTGGACACAGCCGATACCCGCTGGTGCGAGCAGAAGCTCCCAGTCTTCGGCGGGTGCGTCCCCGAGAATACCTTCGTCAAAGCTCCCGAGAGTTCATCGTCGTTCGTTCGACGGGCCACGCTGTTGGAGAACCGGGGATCGCTGGCCAGAGCCGGTTGACCGACTCGGTCGCAGAAGCGCTGGAACTCCGCATCGGTGGTCAGCGCCAGGAACACCCAGCCTTCCTGGGCCTGGTACAGGCGGTAGGTGGCACCAAGACCTAGTAGATCCGCGTCTGGCTCGGGTCGGGGTGGTTTTCCCTGATATTGGATGAAGTCATCGGCGTTGGCATAGGCGTTGGCCCCGAGCATGTCCACGAAGACCTGCTGCCCGGTGCCGTACCGTCGCTGCGCAAGCAGGGCGAGGAGCGTCGCGGAAGCAACGACCACCGAAGTGTTCGGGTCCGGGTTGGCCTCGTTCGCACGGAAGAGACGCCAGGCGATGGCTCTCAGTTCGTCAGTGGAGTCGCCGGTCCACCGATGGGCTCCGCCGGCCTGCAGTGTTGCGCCTCCAACCGCCGCCCCGGGCACCGGATGCGTAGACGGTCGGTTGGCGCCCGGTCCGAGAGGCCCATACCCGTTCATTGAGACGTGCACGATAGTCGGCTGGAGTGCGCGGCAGTGCTCATAGCTAATGCCGAGGCGCTCCGGCACGCCGGGCCGATAGTTGTGGACGACCGCCTGCGCTCGGGATATCAGAGCGTCCACGATTCGTTGACCTTCAGGGTGTTTGAGTTCGATTCCGATGCTTTCTTTGGAGGCGTTCGTCTTCGAGGCCATGATCCCCAGAGGCCCCATCTGGCGGTACGGGTCCCCGCCGATTGGTTCCACTTTGATGACCCGAGCTCCGAGGTCGGCGAGGATGGACACCCCGAGTGGGGCCGCAATGATCGTTGCGAACTCAATGATGGTGACCCCGGCGAGCGGACCGCCGTCGGTTGGAGGTGCAGCACCCGCTGGTTCTGGTTTGTCGCGGTCGCTGACCCAAAGCGAACCGAGCGCCGCATTGTCGCCGCCGGACTCGTGCGACGGGAATCCCGGCGTGCCGGGCGTCTCCGGCAAGCGCGCGAGGAGACCGAGCTGGCGAACCTTCCCGAGCTCCGGGTGATCCTGCTCAATCACATGGCCGTTGAGGATGAGGTCGGGGTCATCCATGGCCTCCTGGGTGCTGCGGTATTCCGTGGCTGCCACCCCACCGTGTTCCACAAACGTCCCCATCCATTCCGCCGCGGTCCGCTCTTTCATGTGCAGGAGCATGCGGTCTCGGAAGGCCTCGCGATCATCTTCGGCCCAGGTCGCGGACGGTCGTTCGTAGCGAGGGTCCGAAAAGACATCGCTCAGATCAGCCGCGACCAGGTAATTGTCGAACAGATGCTGAAGGAGGTTCCCCATCTGGAGCCAGCGACCGTCGGAAGTGGGCAGTGGATGGTAATTCAGGGTAGGCACGCGCCCCGCCGTCATCAGCGGGTCATTCGCGAACTCCTCCGGGTGTCTCTGTAGAAGTTCCGTCCGAACGAGACCGAGCAGGTCATATGCCGTCAACGCCTGGAGCAGACTCGTTTCGACGAGTTGACCCTTCCCACCCGCCTCCCGGTGCATCAACGCAGCCAGCATGCCGGTCACGGCCGACTGGGAGCAGGCGTGCATGCCAACCTGGACGGCCGCGTACGAAGGTCCCTCCCGCCCCGCGAGACCGACGAAGGCTTTCATACGCCCGGACTTCGCGGCCACGAGGCCTTCGTATCCGGGGTAACTGGCGTACGGACCGCTTGGCCCGAAACCCGAAATGCGGCAATAGATCAGTGCAGGGTTTTCGGCGGCGAGTTTTTCGTACCCGAGGTCGAAGCCCCGGGCCTGTTCGTCGGTCAAAGTAGTAACAAGAACATCGGCCGCGCGGGCAAGGCGCGCGGCCTGTTGCCGCTGCGACGCCAGGTTGAGATCCAGTTCGACGGATTGTTTGCCCCGCAGCCAGAGCGGCGAGTTAGCCAGCGAACGGAAACGATCCCCGCCGGGCGGTTCAACTTTGATGACTTCAGCGCCGAAATCGCTCAGCACCATCGTTGCCATCCCGCCGACCGGCCCGATGCTCAGGTCGAGCACTCGCAGACCCTCTAGTGGCGATGCCATTTCACTCTCCCGTCGCTTGTCATCGAACACGACAAAATGCCCCACAATGCTCGTGCCGCCCGAACAAGGCAGGAGTCTATCAGGCCCGCCCCGGCTAGCGAGGCACAAGGCAACAGCGGCGCGTCTTTTTTCGCAAACCCCCGTAGACTGCGGCCCTAACCGGCGGGCCACAATCGCACCGCCGAAAACTTTGCTCCAGAGGTGCGCCGTTGCGAAAACAATCACCGGTGCCGAACGAACTCGATCGGCCGTTCTACGAAGCCTGCAACGAAGACCGCCTGGTGCTGCAGCACTGCGCGCCTGCAACCGCTTCCAGTTCCCTCCTCGGGCGATGTGTCCGCGCTGTGGCAATCCGGGACTGACGTGGCGGCAGGTTGCAGGCCGCGGTCGCATCCAGAGCCGCGTGGTCGTGTACGACAGCCCGGTTTCGACGCTGATCCCCGACCAGCCGTTTAACGTAGCGACCATAGCGCTCGAAGAGGAACCCGAGCTGACGATGCTTTCACATCTGCCCGGTGTACCAGTGGACAAGGTCCCGATTGGGGCGACCGTTGAAGTGTTCTTCGAGACGACCCCGGCCACGGGGCAGAAGGTCCCGGAGTGGAGAGTCGTGAGTTAGCGGTTGAAGCGCTGAGCCCCGCTCGACGTCCGAATGTGACCGGGCAATTGCAGACTGCCGATTCGCCAACGTCGGGCGTCGCGGGTGACTTCAAATTAACGTCACGGGAAGAAGAAGTGCTGCGCCTCGTTGCTGCTGGAAATACCAACATCGAGGTCGCCCGTGAATTGTGCGTGAGCCCATTCACCGTAGCCCGTCACTTGTCCAATGTGTATTCCAAGCTTGGAGTGGGCCGGCGCGCCCATGCGGTCAGCTTCCTGACCGCTGCGCGTTAGCCGCCCCGAGTGATTTCTAGCATCGACATGATGCAGCGGCCGTGGTGACCTCGCGGCGCAGATGGTTGTCCTTTCGGACCCTGCGAGAAAGAAGGTGTTTTCGACAGTGTGAAGAGGGTAACTCCAACCTTCTAGACGCCCCAGCCTGCCTGCGATCAACAACAGCTCGCGGAACAGTTGGCGGGCGGGCAAGCGAACAGCGCTTCTCAGTCCTGACTAAACCAGACCTGAGCCTTTCCGATTAGCTCTCACGTTCCAGAGGGGGAATAATTGGGCCTTCGTTAGGTCGCTGCGGGGTCTCGTAGATTCCTGCGGCTAAGCCAAGGCGAAGCGGGCGTTCGATCGCGGTCTAACCGACCGCATGCACAGAATGCGACGTAGAACTCGCTCCGTCTCCGATCGAGACGAGCTAAGGGGTGTATCGGAGGTGCCTTAGATGCCGACTCAGACCTCAGGACGGCGTGCTATCGCGCGCCACTCGCTCATCCGCAAAGCACCAGCTCAAGAGTATGACCAGGCCCGCGCGCACAATCACTCCGCCTCGTCCCATGCGAGCGTCGCACGCGCACTGCAGCCATCCAATCCCGTGCTTGAACTGCAGAAGTCCGCAGGAAACAGAGCCACCGCTCGTGCACTGTTAGCGATCGGGCACCGCGTCGGCGGAGCCCAAATTATGAGATATCCTTCCGGTGTTCTTGAGCAGCCGCTCAAGGACAAGGATTGGAAAAAATACACCAAGAGCGTCAGCAAGTCGGATGAGGGCGTGTCCGGGGGAGTGTACTTCTTCGGGTCGAAGCGTGGACCGGTCAAACAGGTTGTCGTCAAGCCAGAGGCATACGGGGACGCAAAGGACAAGAACGTCGCCAAGGATCTCCTTGCTTCAGCGGGGATTCCGGTGCCGAAGGGAAGAATTGTGGATCGCGGCTCAAGGGAATGGCATGACATCATACTCGCGGCGCGCCGCGCGGCTGGCGTCGATCTAACACAAGATGGATCTACTGACTTCGTCGAAGTCATGAGCACAGTTTCTGGATCGTCTCTCTCAAAGACCGCAAAGAAGGCAGCCAATGGTGCGACACCGGAGGACCTCGCCGAGAATATAAATCAACTCGTGGTGCTGCTCTCGACGGCGAACGTGCGTGAGCAGCTCGCGTCGATGATGGTCCGTGACGCTATCGCGGGGAACGTGGACAGGATCATGAAGCAGGGACTTTCGAACATCGGCAACATCATGATCAAGAAAGGGAATGATACCAAGGCCTTACCTCGCGCGGTGCAGTCACGCATTACAGCGATCGATAGTGAAGGCACAACTTCTGAATTTGCGAAAAACAAGCAGAGGGACTTTTACATATATCTGACTGACCTTGGCAAGAATCCGGCTTTGTTCGTCGATCGATTCTTGGAGTCAATCGTCTTTTTCCTTGACAAAACTAACCCTCAAGCTGGCGCGATGTTCACGAGCCACGAGAAGTACGGCGCGCTGCGTGAGGATCTCTGGCATCCTTAAGGAAGGCTTCAATGAAAGAGGCACTGCTCGGAACTCGGGCCCGGGACTCTAAGTCCGAACAGCCGTTGGAGGCCGAGCTGCGCCAACGACGAATGATGCTTTGGAACCTTCTGAGTGGTTGACCCATTGCCGGTGCAGGGGCGAGCTTCCAGGAACTAACGCTCCTATGTGCAATCCAGCAAGGGTTCTTCTGGAATTCGAGTCTCCGAAAGGTATAGCCGTCGGATTCGCCAAATCTCGCTCTGATCAGACGTGGCGCTTCAGTGTGCCGGATGGTGCCGCTGATCTGCCCGCGCGTAACACACCAACTCGCGTTCGTCTACTTCAGAGTGACATCCGAATCGTGGGTGGAGGGTTCGGGCGAAAACTGGACCCGCAATATCCGTGTCGAAGTCATGGAAGTCGAAGGTCACACTATCGGGATGCTGCACGAGCTCATCATTCGAAGCCTCGCCGATGATGTGCTTCCAGGTTCATCGAAAAGTACTTTCCCAGTGAGGAGTCCCTACCGGATGCGATCACGGAGATCTTCGGCAAGCCGGTCGACATCGTGGTGTTTGGTTATACGCACGAGGCGATGGTGGAGAGGCACGCTGGCATCTTGCTGGTCAATCCGGGAAGCCCAAGCCTGGTGGGACAACAGGTGAAGCTGGGCACGGTGGCAATCCTGGAGTTGGACGGCGAGCGAGCCGAAGCGCGAATCGTGACGTTGGACGGGTTGTCAGGGTAGCGAGGCGAACGGGCCACAACCGGCTGTTGGCGGCGCGGTCGGCGCCCTCGTGGCATCAGGAGTCGGCATACACGCGGAATCCAAAGTCGCTGTATCGAAAACTCGGGTCCAGGCTCGAACGCGCGTTGATCCGCGTGGTCTTTTCTCGATGGCGCCAGCTTCCGCCGCGGCTCGACCGTCGTTTGCTGGCGACGGAGTTCTGCGGGTTTTCGCTGCCCGACTCGGTGTAGAACCTTGCGTCGTACCAATCGAGGCACCACTCGTGGACGTTTTCCGCCATGCATCGAAGGCCGTAACCATTGGCGCATTTCGACGACGGAGCATGAGGACCGTCAAGGGCATTGATCCAATCGACGAAGGCCGAGTCCTCGCTGGGCCATGGCCAATCGCCACCAGAGAGACCGCCAAGTGCCGCGAATTCGCGTTCGGCTTCCGTGGGGAGTCGGAAATGCCGGCCAGTCAGACCGCTCAACCAGTCGCAATACGCCGTCGCGTCGAACCAGCTGATGCCCACGACCGGTAGTTCTGGCGCCGCGAAGCGTTCGTCATCGATAAACGGCGGTGCGGCGACGCCAGTCTTGTGCACATAGGCGCTGTACTCAGCGTTCGTCACCGGCGCTTCGGCCGCGAGAAACGCCGACACTGTGACGACGTGGGCGGGGGCTTCGTCGGCCCGGCTGTCATCCTTGCCCATCCGAAACGTCCCGCCTGGGACGGCGAGCATTCGTGGCGCCGAGTTCATAAGCCTATGGTACCGGCAGCAGGCCGAGGTTTGGTACGTCGGCGCATCTCGAGCGAGAACGTCCAAGATTGGTAGGCCCGGAGAGATTCGAACTCTCGACCAATGGATTAAAAGTCCACTGCTCTACCGCTGAGCTACAGGCCCGCAGCCAGAATACCCAAGCGTCGTGGCTGGCGCATTTCTGAGGGGCGCGGCTTCCTAAACTGCGACCCGGTACTCGCTCCCGTCCGCAGTTCTCTTGAGCAGGTGTTCTTCGACCATAGCTCTGCGGAGCAGCGCCGCGTCCTTGAACGGTGCCCACAGATCGAGGACTTCGCCAACCTCCGCTTCGGTGTAGGCGCGGTCGCGTTCGAATTTCGCCACCAGGTAGAAAACAGCCGCGCGCTGAAACTTTCGCTTCGTGGGCCAGCGCGAGAGACGGCCCTGCGCGTCCAATCGGTGCCCGAGTTCCCGGGCGGCGTCCGCGGGAGTCATTGGCTGATCAATGCCGGCGTCGCTCTTCGCTCAGGAGTCGGGCAAGCATTAAGTAATCCCGGTCAGAGTGAGTCGTGTTCGCTGGCACCATCGACTCCGCGAGCGCATTGCAGGTCGACTTCGTCAGCGCAAGTGAGATTGGGTCCTTCGCCAGGAGCTTTTCCGCCAGAGAACGAGCACTGGTGAGCAATTCCGCATCGGGGACGCGGTGGTTCAGAAATCCCCATCGGAGCGCGTCCTCGCTTGAGAATCGATCGCATGTCATAACGAGTTCCTTCGTCCGGGCCGGGCCGATCTCGCGCATCAGGCGCGGCAACGCGTTCCATGTCAGAGGGATGTCGAGGTCTACCTCGGGGATCGAAAACCAGGCGGATTCTGCAGCGACTCGGATGTCCATGCACGAAAGAAACACCACCGCCCCGCCAATCGCGAGGCCATTCACGGCGCCGATTGTGACCTGGTCCAGGCCTTCGATCGCGGCGGAAGTCCGGTTGCCTGCGCTCGAACGAATCCGCTCCCGAAGCGGCGAAGGCTCACTGTTGACCGACGCAAGTGGCGCGCGATTTGGATCCGAGGCGCCGCCGCCGAGGTCTGCGCCCGCCGAGAATGCCCGGCCAGCGCCGGTGAAAATCACAACCCGGGCTTCCGCGTCGTCGGCGAGCGTTCGGCAGGCCTCCTGGATCTCGGCGTGCATCCTGAAATTAATCGCGTTCAGTTTTTCTGGTCGATTCAGCGTGACCGTCACGAGCCCCGGCAGTTGTTCGTCGTAGTCGATATGAAGCGTGTCCAAGTTTCCCTCCGAGACCCACGTCAGTTGGCGCAGCAGAGCGTACGCGACTCTCGAAGATCACCCAAAAGGATGAGACCGAATCTCTTGCGTTTCGCACACGGCCTCGGCTACCGTAGCTAAGTTGAATGAACCGTCATTCATTTACAGAACCTTCCAACCAATCAGCAACACCAGGAGCTTTGCCGCGAATGCCTTCCTTCCTCTCTCCCGATCGTCTCGCCCGAATGGCTACCCGCCACCCGTGGGCCGTAGTCGGCGTATGGGTGGCGCTGTTCTTCGCCGCCATCGCCTCCGCCTCGACAATTGGCGGCGTCCTCACGAGTGAAGCCGAAACGTACCGGGCCAGCGACTCCAGCCGCGCTGATGACCTCCTTGTTGAGCGCCTTTACGGCACCGAACCGGCCAGGGAAACCGTGGTTCTCCACTCCGAATCAACCACCGTCGATGACCCGGCATTCATCGCTGCGGCCGCATCCGTCATCGACGGCATCCGCGAAATTCCCGGGCTCGAAGTGGTGAGCTATCTCGATACTCCCGCCCCTTCGCTCGTTTCTGAGTCACGCAGGTCCCTCGTCGTTCCCGTGATCGTCACGAGTGGAGATGCCGAGGATCAGGCGAAGGCAATCATCGGCGTCCTGGACGGCGTGAACGGTAGGAACGGCATCACTGCGGTTGTTGGTGGCGAGGGATCCACTGCCATCGCCTTCAATGAAACCTCCGAAAGCGACCTTCAGACCGCCGAAATCATTGGCCTGCCCATCGCTCTCATCATTCTCGTGGTGGTCTTCGGCGCCCTTGTAGCCGCCGGAGTGCCGCTGCTTCTCGGTATTCTCTCGATCATCGTTGCCGTTGGTCTGACCGCGATCATTGGGCGCACCTTCGAACTCTCGGTCTTCGTCGTGAACATCATCACCACCATGGGCCTCGCAGTCGGCATCGACTATTCGTTGTTGGTCATCCAGCGCTTCCGCGAAGAACGCGCCCGCGGACTTTCGCGCGACGCGGCCATCGAAAAGGCCGGTGGCACGGCAAGTCGAGCGGTCCTCTTCTCCGGTATGACCGTCGTGGTCGCTCTCTCCGGCCTCATCATTGTCCCCCAGAGCATCTTCCGAAGCATGGGAATCGGCGCGATCGTCGTCGTCGTCGCTGCCGTGGCAGCCGCGCTGACGCTGCTGCCCGCCGTCCTCAGGCTCCTGGGTGACCGCGTCAACGCCGTGGCGATCCGCATTCCCGGGCGCCGCGATACTGCGCCCCGCCGCAGCATCTGGGACCGGAGCACGAAGGTCGTCATGGCCCACCCGTGGATCAGCGTGATTGCGTCCTCGGCCGTGCTCATCGCGGCGACCCTTCCCTACGCCACCGTGGAACTCGGCTGGGCTGGCGTAAGCACACTCCCTGCCGACAGCTCGGCCCGCCAGGCGTTCGAACTCCTCAATACGGAGTTCTCTGCCGGCGTCATCGCTCCCGCACAGGTCGTCGTCGATAGCACCGAACTCGATAGCGCGAAGGTTCAGTCGGGCATCGACTCACTCATTAGCAGCCTCGCCGCCGACCCGGTCTTTGGCGAAGCCACCATCACCACCAACGATGCGCACGACCTCGCAGTCATCGAAACCGCCATCAATGGCGACCCCCAGGGTGAAGTCGCCCAGGCTGCCGTGCAAGCACCTTCGCAACGACCTCGTGCCCGCTGCCTTTGGCTCGACGAACGCCAACGTCTATGTCGGCGGCGCCACCGCGGCCGGCATCGACGACACCAACCTCATCAGCGACTACACCATTCCCGTGATGGCCTTCGTGCTCGGACTCAGCTTCGTCATCCTCCTGGTCGTCTTCCGAAGCATCGTCGTCCCGCTCAAGGCGATGGTGATGAACCTCCTCTCGGTCGGCGCTGCCTATGGGCTGATGGTCCTCGTCTTCCAGCACGGTATCGGAGCCAGCTTCTTCGGGTTCCAGAAAGTCGAACGTATTGAGGCCTGGGTTCCGCTCTTCATGTTCGCGATTCTCTTCGGACTCTCGATGGACTATCACGTCTTCCTCCTCACGCGGATCAAGGAGCGTTTCGACCAGACCCACAATAACGCCGAGTCGGTTGCGTATGGCGTTCGAAGCACGGCGGGGATGATTACTGGCGCCGCCCTCATCATGGTGGCCGTCTTCAGTGGCTTCGCCGCCGGCGAGATGGTGATGTTCCAGCAGTTCGGCTTTGGTCTGGCCGTCGCCATCCTCCTCGACGCCACTATCGTCCGGACGGTTCTCGTCCCGGCGAGCATGGAACTCCTCGGTGACCGGAACTGGTACCTCCCCTCGTGGCTGGCATGGCTCCCGAAGATCGATATCGAAGGCAAGGGCCACGGCGCAGCCCCCGCGCTCGGCCTTGGCGCAGAAGCCTGACCTCCCCTCTGGTCCGGTAGTAACGGGGGCGCCTTCAGTGGCGCCCCTGTCTCGCATTTCGAGGCTTGCTATTGAGACTCTATCTCATATAATTCGCTGATACTGAGTCTCAGGAAGTTCCTTCGAATGGTCCGCCTTGTTGCGATATCCCTGCTCTCCGCCCTCGCACTGGCTGGGGTTTCCTGCGGGGTTCAAGGCCCGAAGACTTCCGGTTCGGGGGTGAGCGTCGTGGCAACGACAACCCAGATTGGCGCGCTCACCCGCGAAGTGGCTCGCGACCGAGTCGCCCTCACCGTCCTCCTCGAAGCAGGCGCTGATGCTCACGACTACGAACCCAATCCCCAGACGGTCAAAGTCATCCATAACGCCCGACTTGTGCTGCGAAACGGCATCGGCCTCGACCAATGGCTCGACAAAACGATCAATGCGGCGGGCGGAGATGCCGAAGTCGTCACGGTCACCCGGGACATCGCGTTGCGGACCCAGGATGGAGCAGAAGACCCACACGTCTGGCACAACCCGCAAAATGCCAAAGCTATGGTCGATAACATCGTGACGGCGCTCAGTTCGGCCGATCCCGCCAACGCCGAATTCTTCGCGGCCAACGGCGCGGCATACAAGGCCCGGCTGGACGAGACCGATGCGGAGGTCCGTGCCCTTATAGATGGCATTCCGGCGGCGAACCGAAAAGTTGTGACCAACCACGACGCCTTCGGCTACTTCTTCGATTACTACGGACTCGAGTTCGTCGGTGCCGTCATTCCCACCTCGAACAAAGAAGCCCAGGCTTCCGCGAAAGAGCTCGCCGCTCTCCAGGACCTAATTAAGGAAGAGGGCGTGAAAGCGATTTTCGCCGAAACAGAAATTGACCCCAAGGTTGCACGCGAACTCGCAGCCGACAGTGGAGTCACCGTAGTTGAAGGCCTCTACGCCGATTCTCTTGGGCCTCCCGGGAGCGGCGCGGATACTATCGACGGCATGCTGCTTTCCAACGCGCGCAAGTTCGCGGAGGCTCTTCGATGACAGCACCGAACGCGGAGCGCCCCCGCCTGGAAATACGCGACCTCACCGTGAGCTACGGCGCCAACACCGCGCTGGTAGGAATTGAGGCGAGCATCCCTCCGGGCGTCGTTGCCGGGCTTGTCGGCCCGAACGGCAGCGGCAAGAGCACCCTGCTCAAGGCCATCGCCGGAGTCATCCGTCCCGATGATGGCGAGATCCTCTTCGGTGGCCAACCACTGCGCTCAAATGCAGCGCGCGTCGCATTCGTCCCTCAGCGAGAAGAAGTGAACTGGGATTTCCCGGTCACTGCCCGCGACGTCGTCCTCATGGGGCGTTATCGCTCCATCGGCTGGCTCCGGTGGCCCGGCCGGGATGACCGCCGTCGCGCCGAAGAGGCGCTCGCCAGGCTCGGGCTCGAGGGCATGGGGAACCGACACATCTCCCAGTTTTCCGGTGGCCAGCAACAGCGCGTCTTCCTCGCTCGCGCAATGGTCCAGGACCCGCAAATCGTCCTCCTCGATGAGCCGTTCACCGGGATCGACGTCAACAACCGCGAAGTCTTCCACGCGGCCATCCAGGATTTCGCCCGTGCCGGCATCACCGTTTTGATCGCCACCCACGATCTCGCGGAGGTGCAGGCCACCACCGACTACGTCATGTGCCTCAATCGCCGGCTGGTCGCCTTCGGGCCGACCGCCACGACCTACACGGCCGAAAACTTGCGGGCGACCTTCGGGGGCCAGGTCGCCGTCTTCGAGTCTGCCTCATGAACTGGCTCACCGAACCGCTCCAATACCCATTCATGCAACGAGCGCTCATCGAAGTGTCAATCATCGGGGTGCTCTGCGGCCTCGTTGGCTGCTTCGTCGTGCTCCGTGGCCTCGCATTCATCGGCGACGCCCTCGCCCACGCCGTATTCCCCGGCGTCGTTCTTTCCTACGCCGCTGATCGAAGCATCCTTATCGGCGCGTTCATTTTTGGCTCGTTAACGGCGGTCGGCATCGGCGTGCTGTCCCGCTCCCGTCGGGTCACCGAAGACTCCGCTATCGGCGTCATCTTCGCCGCCTTCTTCGCCCTCGGCGTGGTCATCCTCAGCCAGCAAGGTGGCTTCCGCCAGGACCTTGGGTCGCTCCTCTTCGGAAACATCCTCGGGGTTTCGAACACGGATGTCTGGGTCACGCTCTTCGTTGCAATCGGGGTGGCCGCCATCACCCTTGCGCTACTGAAGGAGTTCACGCTCGTTGCATTCGATGCGACCATGGCTCGCGCCGCTGGCTACCCGGTCTTCGCACTCGACATTCTGCTCCTACTACTCGTCTCCGCGACCATCGTCGTGAGCCTTCAGACCGTCGGGAACATTCTCATCCTGGCCCTCGTCGTCACGCCGCCCGCCTCCGCTCGCCTGCTAACTGACCGCTTGAGCTACATGATCGTCACGAGTGTCGCCATCGCTGTCGGGAGCGGCATCGTCGGGCTATACATCTCGTTCCACGCGGCCACCGCCGCCGGCGCGACCGTGGTCCTCACGGCGACAGTCGCCTTCCTCATCTGTCTTGCTCTCGCACCGAATCACGGCCTCCTTGCCGGATACCTGGCCCGGCGCAGCGGCCGCCACCACGCCCACCATTTCCACTCGAACGAAGAAGTCGAAGTCAGCTAACTAGTTTTAGTAGTGAATTGCGCGACGTACGTCGTACGATCCGCCGTGTGGAACAGCAGGAGATGGACTACTGGAAGGCACGGACCCAACTGCATGCGGCTGGCATCTCCCTGCCCCCGTCAAGCTTTTCAAGCAGAGACTCATTGGCATCCATGTCCATCGCTTTACTTTCGTTGGCCGAGTTCGCGATTTTGATTGCTTCGAGAGTTCCGCCGAGGGCAGCAGTTATGGTCGTCTGGAGCCTTTTCCTTTTTGGTTCGGCTCCTGCCTACAACGCCTGGGCGATTCAAAAGACTCGGGTCCGGGCCTGGCGGCGTTCGGCAATGCGTCAGGCAGGACCCGAGCTTCGTGGAGCGGTTCAACGAGTGGCGGCCAAAGAGATGAGGTCACTTAGAGATCGGGATGGGCGGATGCGGCGCATGCCTGCAACGCAGTTCGGCCGATACCAGTGGCCCGCCAACTACCGCAACACGCAACAATCCTTGTACTCCGCGTTCGCGTTCTTTCTCTCGGTCGTGCTCTTCGGACTGGCCAGCGCGGTTCAAAGCTTGGCGTTGGCCTTGGCGGCTTTCGCAATCGGCTGCGCTGTGGTTGCGCATTTTCTGGTGGTCGAATGGTTGATACCTCGCATCGCGAGGGTGCGGCCTTAGTCCAATTGTCGTTCCGCCCCGCGCACCTCCTCCATAACTGGCAACCCCTTCGCCTTCGCGCTACAGTTCCAAGGCCGAAATCCCGCTAATCAAGGAAGTTCTCATGACAGCACCAGCCCATGCACACGGTACCGACCGTAAACTCACCGAAGAGGAAATCACTGAACTTCGCGAACGTGTAAAGGCGTTCATGGAGACTGACGTCTACCCTAACGAAGGCTTCTTCCACGAGAACAGCCCCCGCCGCAGCACTGCAGGCGTCGCCAAAATGAAGGAACTCCAGGCCAAGACCAAGGCCATGGGTATGTGGGCTCCCCACCTCCCGAAGGAAGCCGGCGGTATGGGCATCGGCTTCATGCCCTACGTCTACATGAACGAGATTCTCGGCCGCAGCCCCATCGCGCCGATGGCCTTCGGCTCGCAGGCGCCAGATTCGGGTAACGCCGAAATCCTCTGGCAGTTCGGGAACAAAGAACTCCAGGACAAGTTCATGAAGCCGCTCGTCAACGGCGACATCTACTCCTGCTACTCCATGACTGAACCGGAAGTCTCCGGTGCCGACCCCACCAACCTGCAGACCACCGCCCGCCGCGATGGCGACGAATGGGTCATCAACGGTCACAAGTGGTTCACAAGCCAGGGCGAAGGCGCGACCTTTGCCATCGTCATGTGCGCCAGCGAACTCGATGAGCCGCCGCACCGCCGCATGAGCCAGATCGTCGTCCCCACCAATACGCCTGGCTTCGAAATCATCCGACCAGTCCCCGTGATGGGGGAAACCGAAGGCTCTCACGCCGAAGTCCGTTATACGGATGTCCGTGTCCCGCTGACCAATGTTCTTGGTGAGGCCGGCGGCGGCTTCCGTATCGCCCAGAAGCGACTTGGCCCAGGCCGCATCCACCACTGCATGCGCTGGCTCGGCCAGATGCAGCGTGCTTTCGAGCTCATGATCGAGTACTCGCTCGTCCGCGAGGTCTACGGCTCGACCCTCTCCGAGAAGCAGACGGTCCAGAATTGGATCGCCGACAGCTACGTTGAAATCCAGGCGGCCCGCGCACTCACCCTCGCCGCTGGCAAGAAAATCGACCAGGGCGATGAAGCTCGCGTCGAGATTTCCGCCATCAAGTTCTTCGGGGCAAAGGTTCTCCACGACGTTATCGACCGTGCCATCCAGGTCCACGGCGCCCGAGGCGTTTCAGGCGACACCCCCCTCGAAGCGATGTATCGCAACGCTCGCGCCGCCCGCATCTATGACGGACCGGATGAGAGCCACCGAATGGTCGTCTCGCGCCGCATCCTCCAGAGCTTCAAGGCCGGCAACAAGTGGGACTTCGGCGTCCAGTAGGGCACCGGCGTTCGCAGCAATTCTGAGGCGGTGGGCGGTGCCCGCCGCCTTGAGCTATCCGAGGGGACAAATAAATGGAACTCGACGAAATTGGCGGCCGCCTCGTCCCATTCATTCGGGCGAAACTCGACGACCCGAACGCTAGCGTTGAAAACGTGGAGAAAGGCCCCGGCCACGCCGGCTTTTCCTACTTCTTCGACGCCCTCTCCGATGGCCTCCGAACGAGTTATTTCGTCCGTCTCCCCCCGCCTGGCGTAAAGCTTGAGGGAACCGCAGACGTGATGCGGCAGGCAGCCGCGGTGCGCGCCCTGAGGGACACTACTGTCCCTCATGCCCCCATCCTCTGGGCTGGTACCGAGGAAGAGTGGTTCGGTGTTCCCTACTTCGTCCAGCCGCGCCTTGAGGGCGACACCCTGAAAGACGATTGGCCGCTGCAGTTCAGCACGGAACAGCTCCGCGATATGGCGAGGGACGCAATGACAGCCCTCGCGGGCATCCACAAAGTGGACCCGGCGCTCGCTCCCTACCTCGGCGAACACTGGGGCTACGAATTCGATGTCACCCGCTGGGATCGCTTCTACGAACGCGCCGCAGAGCCCCAGCTACTTGCGCTTCAGCCCCGCGTGAAGGAACTTCTGCTCGAAAAGGTGCCGCATAATGCCCGCATCAGCATCTTCCACGGGGACTTTCAGTGGTCGAACTTGCTCTACTCGCGCAGTTCCGACCTCCTGGCGGTGATCGACTGGGAGCTCTGTGGCATCGGTCCGGGCCTCAACGATGTCGGCTGGATCTGTGCCTTCAGTGATCCCGATGCATGGACTCACCAGCGCGAGACCTCCCGAATGCCCCACGGAGACGAACTGGAGGAGTGGTACCGCGAGGCATACGGAGATGTCGCTGGCGATATTCGATGGTTCAAGGCTCTGGCCATGTATAAGTTCGGTATTATCACTGGCTTCAATCTCATGCTTCATCGCCGAGGGAAGCGCCACGACCCCCACTGGGAAGACATCGCCCCTTCGGCCCAGAGCAATATGGAGTACGCGTTAAAAATGCTGACCGCCTAAGGGCACAGATTTCGAGAGCGATTAGCATGCGCCAATATTGGCGCCCATTTGTATGGTAGGAATCAATGCAAGATCTGGTGGTAGGAAGCAGCCTTGAGCTTCTCAGTGCGCCACGGCAAGTGCTGCTCCAGGCGCTCAAGAAGGATGGCGAAGCCACAACTGAACAACTGGCTCAGTCCACGTTAGTTTCCCCCGGAGCCGTTCGCCAGCATCTCCTGGCGCTGGTCGCGCAGGGCCTGGTCTCCTTTGTTCGTGTGCGCGAAGGCCCTGGTCGGCCACGCCATGTGTTCCGACTCACGGCCCACGGCGAAGAACTGTTCCCGCAACTCTATTCCGAGATCGCCAACATCATTCTCGCGGCGGTTGAACAGGAAGACCCGGCTGTGGCAGACCGGATTTTGAATCGCCTCCTTGGTGAACAGGTCGAACTCGCTCGTTCCAACATTCAGGCATCCAGCAAGGCCGACCGGCTGCTCGAGCTGACCAAGTTGGTTGAACAATACGGCTACTTTCCAAAGCTCGAGGTCGTCGAGAATGCGCCGGCTCTGCTCACGTTGCGGCATTGCCCGCTGCTGAGTGTCGCATCGCAACATCCTCGTCTCTGCGATGTGGAATGTGAGGCGATCAAGAGCGTGCTTCCGGGTGCTTCGGTCGTGCGCACCGCTCATCGCCTGGAAGGTGACGAGGACTGCCGCTACGAAATAGCCCTCGGCGCCGACTAACCCCGGCGACAATATCCGGTGTCGCTCGCGGCCCTGTGCTGGCTTCGTCTACGCTCTGATCGATGAAGACTGCTCCATCCGCGCCCATGCGCGAGGCACTTGCCGCCGCCGCGGCCGTACGCGGCACCACCAGCCCGAACCCGTGGGTTGGCGCGGTCGTGGTTCGCGACGGCGCGATCATCAGCCGTGGAGCCACATCCCCCTACGGCGGAACTCACGCCGAGGCTGCTGCTCTTGCGAACGTCGACGCTCGCGGCGCGGATCTCTACACCACGCTCGAGCCGTGTATGCCTTTCGAGGGCAAGAGAACGAGGCCCTGCGCCGAAGTCATCGTCGAGTCCGGTATAAGGCGTGTGGTTATCGGCCTCCAGGACCCGCATGCGCCGGTTCGCGGCGCCGGGGTGGACTTCCTCCGTTCGAAGGGCGTCGAAGTCGAAGTTGGTGACGGCGCCGAAGCAGTCACCGAGCTCCTCCGTCCCTACCTGAAATTCCGAAACACCGGACGGCCGTACGTCATCGCCAAATTCGCGGTCAGCCTCGATGGAAAAGTCGGCGCTCCGGCCGCCGGGCTCACCTGGCTCACGAGCGAAGCAGCCGTTCAACGTGCGCATGAGGATCGTGCGTGGGTCGACGCAATCATGGTCGGGAGTGGCACCGTCATCGCCGATAACCCGCGGCTTTCGGCCCGCATCCGAGACACGGACGGCCCGCGTCAACCGCTTCGAGTTGTCCTCGACGGCCGCGGTCGAACCGACCCTGCTTCGATAGTCTTCCGTCCCGGGACCAGTCGTTGCAACTGCCGGTTCGCCAGCCGCCTGGCGTGAGGCTGTTCTGGCCGCGGGAGCGACGATCCTTGAACTTGAGTACGACTCGGACGGCCTCAACCTCGTCCAACTCTTCCGCGTCCTGGGCCAGCGAAACGTGATGTCGCTGATAGCCGAAGGCGGTCCGACGCTCCTCGGCAGCCTCTTCAGGGATGGCCTGGTCGACGAGGTTCACGCGTATGTTGCTCCGCTCGTTCTGGGGGCTGAGGGAATCCCGCTGATCCCGGCAGAAATCGGCGACCCACTCGTGTTGCGCGAGGTTCAGGTCGAGTCGCTTGCCCCGGACGTACTCGTTCGTGGCTACACTGGTAGCTGGTCGCCCGAAGTGGCATAGGAGGAATTCATGGCCAAGAACTGGGTAGTCGTCGGTGGCCCCGAAATCTTCGCGAAGACCCGCGAGATGGGTTTTACCCGGCATGGGTTCAAGAGCACGCGGCGAATCATGGCGAACAGTATCGAGCCGGGTGACATGCTCGCCTTCTACGTGACTGGCCGGAAGCAGTTTGCCGCGATCGCCCGAGTTACCTCTCCCGTGGTTGAGGAACAGACCCGCATCTGGCAGAACGATAAGAAGCCAAACGAGATGTACCCCTATCGCGCCGGCATTGAAAAAGTCATTGCTCCAGACGAGGAGCACTGGCTTGATGCGGAGCCTTATCACGATCGTTTCCAGTGGACCCAGAAATGGCCACGTGCCAACTGGACGCTCGCTTACCAGGGAAATCTTCATGCCATTCCCCAGGAGGACATGGATCTCCTCATGAAGGACATGAAGGCTGCGGCGAAGGCGAAGGTAGGCTAGCTTCGCGGTGTCGGTGCGCGAGGAAGTCGCGCTTCAGCCGGTTAAGCTGCTCGGCGGGAGGTGCGAGTGATGATGCGAACGATCTGCGTCTGTCGTGCGGAGGTTACCGCCGAGACTGAAGAATCTCTGTTCGAGGCCCTGCGAAATCATTGCGACGAGGTCCATGCGGAACTAGGGATAACGGATGACCAGGTGCGCGGAAACCTGGCGATGATGGCGAAGATGACGCCCTGGGACGGCCAACCGAAGTCCCTCGCGAGACCGATTGAAGTGCATCCCCTGACGCCCGACCGCCAGGAAGACTTCCTCAGCTACTTCGATCACGATGCTTTCACCGATAACCCGGGTTGGGCAAGCTGCTACTGCTTCTATTACCGCTTTGATGGTGGTCAGGAGCGCTGGAACCAGCGCACCGCAGAAGAGAACCGCTCGGCCCAGGCGGACGCGATCGCTATCGGAGAGGCTTCCGGTTTCCTCGCCTATGCGGACGGTGCGGTCGTTGGCTGGTGCCACGCCGCGCCGCGCGGCGACCTCCCCTTGTTGGACACCGGAGCAACGAATGAGGGGAATGATCGGGTCGCCGCGATCGTCTGCTTCAACGTAAAGCCCGCGCATCGCGGCCAGGGTGTTGCAAAATCGCTCCTGACGGCGGCATGCGAAGGAATGGCCATCCGCGGCTTCAATGTGCTGGAAGCCTACCCCCTCGAAAACCCGAAGGATTCCGGTCAGGCCTATCATGGGGCGCTTTCGATGTACCTCGGTTCCGGGTTCCAAGAAGTGGGCAAGCAGGGTCACTACGTGGTCGTGCGCAAACGGGTGTGAAGCCCTCTGGTTGTTCGCCCGGCAAACGCTCGGATGCGAGCAGATTGCCTGTTTGTAAAAACTTGCCGTAATATCCGCCCTCATACGGGGGAGGATGTTGGGATGATCCAGTTTCCTAAATGTCGAAAATGCGATTACGGCGATCTTGTGCCGTTCAGTGACTTTGGTAGCCAGGGCGCTCCGATCCACTACAAAGCGTGGGTCTGCACGAATCCTGATTGCGGCTACAACATCAAGATTCGAAATGGCGACGTCTTTATCGACGAGCCAATCAACGACGGGCAAGAACACTACAGCCGCAGCCGCTGACTTTCGCGAATTTCAGCGAGCTGCGGTGGCGTGACCTGCGCCACCGCTGAGGTCCGGGTGCCGTTTGGGGAACTCCTGGCTCAGCCGATATGAGTTCGCCAGGTATCTCGGATAGTTCTTCCGCAGGTGGTAGTTCAGGCGGCCGTCGAGCTCGTTGAAAATCATTTGGACTGAGGCATACAGGCCCTGCGGGCTCCGGCGAAGCTTTGTCCGATCGAGGCTCCGCATCAGGTCATCTGCAGCCGCTTCAGCCTCCATCCCCTTCTCGTGGCGGCGCTTCGCCTCGCCCATTAGCCAGTGGCAGGAGTCCAGTTGGTCTCGAACGTCGGCCAGGTCCATCACAGGTCCGTGCCCCGGAACGTAGGACTTCGCCTCCCAGCGCACGGCTTCCTCTAACACGGCGATTACGTTCCCGAGGCCCGGGTACTGCAGACTCTGGTAGCTTCCTGCGCTCGTGATGTCGCCGAAGTGAACAATCCCGGCGTCGGGCAGGTAGACCACGGTATCGCTCGCGGTATGACACGGTCCGGCCTCAATGAGCTGAACCCGCTGCCGCCCGAACGTGAACTCCGTCCTGCCGTTGAAGCTCTCGCTCGGGACTATTGGCTCGAGTCCGGAAAAGTCGAAGAAGTCCTGCAGGTTCCGATCCATCGCCAGTTTGGCGTCCCCGGTGAGCGACTCGATCTGCCCGAGCCACGCCTTCGGTGGCAGGTTCGCCATGTAGTCCTCGACCGTTTCAGTGCAGATGATTCGCGTTTCGGCGAAGTTCGGCATGCACGCACCATGCACGTGGTCGACATGCCAGTGCGTCAGCGCGAGCACGGCGATGTTAGCGGCCGCCGGGTCGGCCGCTGCGAAAGCCCCCAGCATGCGTTCCGTCATCGGGATGTCGCTGGTCGTGTCGATCAGAAGCGTTTCGCCCTCGGAGACGACGAGCGCCATGTTGTTGAATCCCCAGCCGCCGACCTGCGTGTACGCGTAGGCCCGGTCCCCAATCTGACTGACGTGGTTCGCCTTGAAGTTCTCCCAATCGGCCATTGTTACGCCTCCTCTAGCCTCTCAGCCCGCGCAGGAACCGGCGGGTCGTTTTCTCGTGTTAGTTCGCGCCTTCGCGCGGAAATCCCGCTCGTCCGGCAGGCAGTTCCATATCGTTCGCGATCAGGGTGCATGCGAGCATCAGGTAGAAGCCGATGAGCGCCGTAATGTCCGTGAGCCCCCGGTCCCCGAACTCCTGTCGCATGGCATCGAACGTCGCCTGCGAAACCGCGTGTTCTTTAACGATTTCCCGGGCGAATTGGATGACTCGCTGGTATTGCGGCGGGAATGACTTCGTGTCGCCCCTCAAGGCAACCGCGTCGACAACCTCCTGGGGTACGCCTTCCTTCACGGCAGTCACCGCATGCGCCGCCCAGATGAACTCGCAATCGAATTCGCGCGCCGCAGTGATGACCGCGAGTTCGAAGATGTCCGGCGGAATTCCGGATTCGAAGCGAAGGTAGGCACCCAGGTTCGCCGCATGCCGAGCCGTCTCCGGCGCGTGCATGAGTAGTGCCACCGGGGTTGTCACAGCGCCCCGGTTCTCCATGATCGCGTCGAAAACCGGTTGGACCTCCGGCGAAACTGACTCGCGAGTATTCAGGATCGGCAATCGCGGCATGATTCAAAACTCCTCACTACGCAAAGGGCGCCGTTCATGGCACGAACGCCACAACCCGCGCCGGCGCGGCGCTGCAGCCCTTCAATCGCATCGGGAAAAAGCCAACATGAAAGCCTGAAACCGGCAACGCTGCCAGGTTGGCCATTTGTTGGACGATGAAGACCTCGCGCTCTCGTCCGGCGAAATGCCCGTCCCAGATCTGCGAACGGTCGCCAGTCTCTTTGAACGCTTTCGCCATCACGGCGAACGGACGGTCCCACCCGAGAGCGTCAGTTCCGAGCACCTTCGCCCCAAGCCCGGAGAGGAAGAGCGTGCCCTCGCGAGTCATTCCCGGGTAGTTGAAGAACTCCCGGTCGCCGAGTCCGAACGCTTCCTGGCCGGTGCGCAGCAAAATGGCCGACCCCGGAGCCACTTCCGCGCCGGTGGCTCGAAGAGCCGCCTCTAGCGCCGACACCTCGATGCCCGCTCCTGCCGTGCAACTTCCCCGCAGGTCCAACACCACCGCCGGGCAGTACAACTCTTCGATCGCAATGTCGCTGATTGTCCGCGAAGGCCGCCCCTCGCACATGGATCCGTAGTGGAGCGGCGCATCGACGTGCGTGCCAAGGTGCGTCGACATGCGCACATGTTCGTCTCCCCACCCTTCTCCATCTGGAAGATCGTCCGGGGTGCATCCGAAGATCTGTGACATGACGCGAGCGCCCTCGGCCTGCGGTTCGATGTGCTTCACCAACGGGAACAATGGTGTCGCGCCAGCTCGGCGTTCTGGTGGAAGCCGCTCCAGGTCGGATGGGTCGAGCAGCCGGGTCAGGTCCACGAGCTTCACAGCTTGAAGACCACTTTCCCCATCGTCTCGCCGCGTTCCATCGCGCCATGAATCTCCGCAATCCGTTCGATGGGATAGACCGTCGCCGAGTCGAGTCTCTCCGTCTTCACCCACTCGGCGGTGAAGTCCTCCGCTCGCCGATCCTCGTCGGTGCCGCGGTACGGGATCTTCGAAAACGGCATGATCGTGATCGAGTCATAGGAGTTCGCGAAAAGGTTGATCGGGTCCGTTCCCGCTGGCGTGCCGAAGAGGACCCATCGCCCCAACTTCCGGATAACGCGACGGTCGGTTCGCAACGTGTCCCCGCCGACACCGTTCAGGCAGACGTGGACGCCAGCCGGAGGCGCCGCCGGGTTAAAGCCGCGCGGCTTAACTCCTGCGATTTCACCGACGGCCGATACGTAGTCGGTCGTCTTGTAGTTGATCGCGTAGTCGGCTCCGTTTGCTTTCACCGCCGCGACCTTCTCATCGCTGCCGGCAAGCCCGATCACCGTTACGTCGTTGAACTTTCGCTTCAGGATTTGCACAACGAGCGATCCGACGCCACCCGCAGCCGCATGGAGAAGGACAATCTCCCCCTCCTGCACCTTCGCCCATTCATAGACCAGCATGTATGCGGTCGGCATGTTCACCGGGTAGACCAGCGCCGATTCCATTGATACGCCGTCTGGGATTTTGCGCGGCGCACGCTCCGAGATGACGACGTACTCCGCATCTGCCCCGCCTTGTGGGAGTGCGGTCACGCGGTCTCCTGGGGAAAGACGCGTCACCCCGGGTCCCACCGACTCCACTACCCCCGCTGCTTCCTGTCCCGGGACAAACGGCGGGGTCTTGGAGCGCACCGGGATGCCGTTGCGGCCCATGATGTCGCCCCAGCGAAGCCCCGCGTACTCGACACGGATCAATACCTCACCGGGACCTGCTTGCGGTTTGGGCAGATCGACAATTCGGAAGTTCTCCGCCGGCCCGTAGTCCAGGAGTTGTGCTGCCTTCATGCGTTCTTCTCCTCGGTTTGCTCTGTAATGCTTTACAGTGGAATCGTTTACAGCGCGCCGAAGCCTAGCGAAGGCAATAGCAGTTGGCAAGCCCCCACAAGGAGCCTGAGTGGAAAGTCCGCCGCGCAAGCGTCCAACACTGCAGCAGGTCGCCGATCGCGCTGGTGTTTCCATCGCCACGGCCTCTCGCGCCCTGAGTGGCGCCGTCTCGTCTCCGGGAAGTCGCGAACGGGTACAGGCCGCGGTTAGCGACCTGGGATACATCCCAAACGAGGCGGCTCGCAGCCTGCGCAACGAGAGAACGATGACGGTCGGTGTTGCCTTCTTCAGCCTGAAGCTCCCGGGCGCTCTCGATATGCTCGAGTCACTTTCTAGAGGCCTCGATGCCGAGGGCTACACCCTGCTCATCGCCGATACCGGGGGCCAGCCGGCAAAATTCGATGTCATCCTCAACCGCTTCCTTGAGCGCCGCGTCGATGCACTCATTTGCGTCAATCCCCACGGCATTGGCGAAGCCATCAACGGTTACCTTCAGTCCGGCGTTCCAGCGGCCGCACTCATCAGTCGTGGCCGCGGAGCGCGCGACCTTCCATTGCTCACCCCGGACCTCCGTGGCGCCGCAGATGAGGCGATCTCCCGGCTCGAAACCCTCGGACATCGGCGGATACTGGCCTTACTCCCCGCCGGTGAACGCGGTCCCTTTCGGGCTATTTATCAGCGCCTTAGGGCCAGTCGAATGGAATCGGAGTTCGCCGATCCGTTTGCGCGCGGCTTCGACGCTTCCACAGTTGTGAAAGATCTCGTCCGCGCTCCAGGGCGCCCAACTGGAATCATCGCCACCTATCCAGTGGCGCTCCGATTGCTTGCCGAATGCCGAAAGCAGCGCGTTGCCGTTCCTGCTCGATTGTCGCTCGTCGCCGTCAGCGACGAACCCTCGACGATCGAGCTGATGGAGTCGCCACTTTCGGCGATTCATGTCGAACTGGCCGAACTCGGTAAGGCAGCCGCCGCAACGATTCTCCTCTGGCTTTCAGGAGAGGCGCCTCAACGCACCACACTTGTACCCGGCGCCACATGGGTCGAACGCGCGACGACCGGCAAGGCGCCTTGAGCGAGGTGGCGTTTGGCCCCAATGCTTGTGATAGACTGCACGAGCAATGCCGCAGGCCAACAAAATCTACGAACCCCTCCCCCTGATCGACACTGGAATCGAAGAAGAACTCCAGCAAAATGTGCTCGTCACAAGCGTCGATCAGGTGCTCAACTGGGCCCGGCGCTCCTCGCTCTGGCCGTGCATGTTCGGCCTTGCCTGCTGCGCCATGGAAATGATCGCTACCGCCACGCCGCGGTACGACATCGCCCGTTTCGGCGCCGAGATTTTCCGCGCCTCACCGCGCCAGGCCGACCTCCTGCTCGTGCCCGGCACCGTAACCTGGAAGATGGCCCCGGCCGTCCGCCGCATCTGGCTCCAAATGCCGGAACCTAAGTGGGCTTTGGCTATGGGCGGTTGCGCGATCATGGGCGGGCCGTTCGCCTACGCCTACAGCGTCACCCCAGGCGTGAACACCCTGGTTCCGGTTGATGTCTACGTGCCCGGTTGCCCGCCGAGGCCCGAATCGCTTCTCACCGGCCTGATGCTCCTTCAGGACAAGATCAAGAAGGACACCATCGAAAAGGGCTGGGTCCGGCGAGATGTCGAACCTCAGTTCCAGCGCTACCTGCCGGATGGCGACCCGATTCGAAAAGAGCTGGAATCGCTCTGGCCGCCGTACATCGATTACGACAAGCCACAAACTGGCGAGCTCTTCAGCCGCTAACCAATCCCATGACACATTCCCAACAGGCGGCCAGTGCCGCCTGTTTCTGCGAAGGAAGGACCGAACCATGGCAGCAAACTGGACCGACGTCGAAGCCCTTGTGAAGCATCTCTTTGAACAGGGCCTTCAGCCCGATCGCCAGGAACTCGTCGATCTCGCCTTTGCCGAAGACGCTAACGACGACGTTATCGACGCGCTCGACTCGCTCAATGGCAAACCGGTCCCCTCGCTCGAATCGCTGAAAGAACAGCTTCAGGCGAACGCTCAGATCTAATCGCCCCTGGTCCCGCCCATCCAGAGATGCCGCAGCGTGCCGCTGCTCGGCTCATAATCCCACGCGTCCGGGAATGTCAGCTCGCGCCACCATCGCTCGGTTTCGATAGTGGTCCGGCTCGCCAGCCAGAGTGTCAACGCCAGCCCATGGCTGACCACGACGACCGGGCCAGCAGGTTCCGGCATCGACTCGAGCCCTGCCGAGAACCTGGCGACTACATTTTCACGTGTTTCCCAGCCGGGTTCGTCTCGACCGCCGAGATAGCCAGCCGCCACTTCGCGATAGTCACGGTCCCAAACGGCCGGCCGGTCGACCTCCGCGAACCGTGAGTCGATGGAAACTGGTAATCCCAGCCGTAAACCAATGACGTCTGCGGTCTCTCTCGCCTTGCGCTCGTCGCTGCTCCAGACCGAGGAGATACCTTGTGGTAGTGCGTGGGCGAGAAGGACGCAGTCTTCTCTGCCCGATTCGCCCAATCCCCACAGCTTCGAAGCGGTGCCTGGCACCACCTCCGGCATCGCGTGCCGAACGAGGATGATCGCGCTCACTCTTGCGAGGTGCGTGCCACGTGAGCCTGGATCTCGTCGTACACGCGCCACATCACCTTGTCCCGATCCAGCGGCAATACTGGCTCCGGTACATGAGAACCCGTCGTGTACGCGTGGATGATCTCCACGTGGTCGTCGATCACGTAGTCCGGCATCACCGTGATGCCCAGCTCTTCCATGCGCGCGTGGTGGTTGTGCAGCGGCTTCCAGAAGCAGTCTTCGATGTGCTCGTGCAGGTCGAACCGCTTGACTACTTCCCAGCGCGGCCCCATCCCACTCCAGAGGTAGATCGTGTGTCCATCTTCACGGAGCCGCGTGAAGACTTCGACCACGCCAGGCCGCAGCTTCACATCCCACGTGATGATGGTGTTGTCGACGTCGAAGAAGATGTTCACGAACCGCTGCTACCTGTTTTCGTCAAATTGAGTGGGCCAATCGTAACCGCACAACGCCCTTGGTGGGCGCCCCAGTGAGGTGAACATGGGCGACATCGGACTTACCCTGCGGTAAGCTCGTGACGATTGCCGCCAATCCGGCCAGCAGCAGGTGAATCGATATGGAATTTAAGTTCACAGAAGAACACATCGCCCTCCGAAACGAAGTCCGCGAGTTCCTCAGTGGTGCCATGCCGCAAGAGCGCGGCGCTGGCCCCGTCCGGCCCACCAGCCAGGAAAACTGGCCCGAACAGATGGCCTTTGCGAAGAAGCTCTCGCAGAAGGGCTGGATCGCCCCGGCCTGGCCGAAGGAATACGGCGGCCTCGCGTGGAGCCACATCAAGCAGATGGTCTTCAGCGAAGAAGTCTCCTACGCCGGCGCGCCGGACGCCGGGCGCGTTTTCAATGTCGGCATGATCGGCCCGACGCTCATCGTCCACGGCACCCCGGAGCAGAAGGCCGAGCACCTTCCGCGCATCACCAACGCCGACGTCACCTGGTGCCAGGGGTACAGCGAACCAGGCGCCGGCAGCGACCTTGCCAGCCTGCAGACCCGCGCCGTCCGTGACGGCGATGACTACGTCGTCAACGGTCAGAAGATCTGGACCACGGGCGCCCACCATGCTGACTGGTGCTTCCTCCTCGTCCGCACTGATCCCGACGCCCCGAAACACAAGGGCATCTCCTTCCTCCTCGTCGACATGCAGGCGCCTGGCATCCAGGTTCGCCCCATCGTGAACATGGCCGGCTACCACGAATTCAACGAAGTCTTCTTCGAAGACGTTCGCGTCCCCGTGCGCAACCGCGTCGGTGAGGAAAATAACGGCTGGTACGTGGCGATGACTCTCCTCGACTTCGAACGTTCGAACGTTGCCTCAATCTCCGCCAACCAGCGCCAGCTCGAAATGCTCATCGGCGACATGAAGGAGCGAAAGCCGGGCGGTGTCTACCGCGACATCCTCCGTCACCGGCTCGCCGAGCTCTGGCTCTCCAACGAAACGGGCCGCCTCCTGAGCTACCGAACTGCCTGGATGCAAGAGACCGGGAAAATCGCGAACTATGAAGCCTCCGTAATCAAGGTGTTCGCGACCGAACTGGGCGCCCGAATCACGAACTTCGGCGTGAACCAACTTGGCCCGGCCGGCGCCCTCGAGCCGGATTCGAAGTACGCAAAGTTCGACGGGAACATGGAAAAGGGCCACCTCGTGAACGTCTCACCGGTGATCTACTCCGGCTCGAGCGAAATCCAGCGCAATATCATCGCGACTCGCGGACTCGGACTCCCGAGGGACTAGTGGCGTCGGTCTCCGCTAGCTAACCGCTCGATATACTCGCTAAACCATGACGTCTGATTACTTTCTCAGCGCCCTCGATACCTACCGCGCGGCTCGGGCCGGCGAGCTTGGGTGCAACCCGCTCGATTTCGATTCTCACGCCTTGACCATCACTGCACGGCCGGCGCAATCGGCATCGAACTTCATTCTGATGGCCGTGACGTTCGGGACCGGGACGGCTCTTTCCGTCGCGCCCGAGTACATGGACTGGGTGAAATCGAACGCCCCCGAGATGCATTACCGAGCGTTATTCCCCAACGTCCTCCTCGGGCCGCTCGTTGAAGAAGCGAAGTCGCGCGGCGAGTCGATTGGATACCGCAGCCCGAACCTCAGTTTTCTGCCGGAAAGTCGCCCGGTTGCACTCCCGCTCCCTCCCGGATTGACCGGATCGCGCGTCGGCCCCGAGTTTCGGGCAGGCGAAGTCGATTCCGGCGATTTCGACAATGCCCTGGGCGAACCGGGCGACGAGCATGTCGCCTCACTCTGGCGTTACGGCTTCGTCCTCTATTCCGGTGAGAGCCCGGTGGCCGTCGCCGGAGCTTATCGCGATTACGATGGGGTCATGGAAATCGGCATCGACGTCGCCCGCAGTTACCGTGGGATCGGACTCGCGCGCGTCGCCGTCACGAACCTCGCGGCCATAATCGCCGACGAGGGAGAAGTTCCCAGCTATTACTGTTCGCCGACCAATGTGCGCTCGCATCGAAACGCACTCGCCTGCGGGTTCCTTCCTGTCGCCTCCGTGGCCCGCGCCACAACTCTGAAAGCCTGAGGTTGCACTATGCGCGGTAGCATCTTTGCCGAATCGTCATCCGTATTCAAAGCCGTTCTCGCGGAACAAATGGGCTGCGAGACAGCAGCATATGAATCCAATGAACTCACCGTGGTCGAACGGCCTGCGGCTTCCCGCGAGCCTCACCTTGCCCTGGTGACCACCTGCGGCACGGGCTCGGTCGTTTCGACTCGGGATGCGCGGCTCGCCGAATGGGCGCGGGGCCAGCAGATCGAAGCCAACCACCGGATCTTCCTTCCCAACTTCCTCGAAAGTATGGCCGCCGAGGCTCGCCGACTGGGCCACGACGATGCGAAGTCGCACAGCGCTTCCGGCGGTATGGTCCTCGCGGCAGACGTCGCGCCGCGAGAGCTACCACCCGGTTTCCGCATCCGTTCACTCTCCGACGACGAAGTCACGAATCTTCGCACAGGAACGAAGTTCGAAAACGCTCTTGGTGAATCCGACGAGACGCGCCGCATCAACGCACATCGCATCGCCTTCGCGGTAGTGAGCGCGGCCGACGAAGTCGTTGCGTGCACCGGCGTTTGGGACCAATACCCCAATATCGACGAAATCGGCGTGGACGTCCTTCGCGAACATCGCGGGAACGGCTTTGCGTCCGCTCTCACAATCCATGCAGTGCGCTGGATTCGCGCCCAGGGTCGCTGGCCCATCTACACCTATGGCTTCACCAACGTCCGTTCTATGAACAACGGCCTGGCCAGCGGCTTCCGACCCCTCTGGTTCCTCAGCGCCGTCTTCGTTCCGGCCGACATGCACTGAGGGCTCGTAATCTCTGACAGGTTCGCTTCACAAGTCCGAAACAGACAGGCCGTACTCTCCACAAGTACATGATCCACCTGCGACTGGTCGTTCCCGAAGACCGCTCCGAGGCAACCATGCGGCTCCTTGAAGAGGCGCCGTCGGTCATCAACCTGGTGCGCTTCGAAGGGGCCGCCCGCAAACCCACCGGTGACGTCGTTCTCTGTGATGTTGCCCGGGAAGATGCGACCCGCGTAATCACAGCCCTGCGTGCCCTCCGCCTCGACAAGGAAGGCACGATTTCGGTCGAGTACGTCGACACTGCGATTTCTGATGCCGCCCGGGCCGCTGAGCGCGCAGCTCCGGGGGCAGTCGCTGACGCAGTGATCTGGGAGACGGTGCGCGCTCGGACCTTCGAAGAAGCCGACCTCTCGTTCACATTCGTCGCGTTCATGGCCATCGCCACAGTGATCGCGGCAATGGGCATCCTCACCGACTCCCTGGTCATGATCATTGGCGCGATGATCGTCGGTCCCGAATTCGGCCCGCTGGCGGGTATTTCCGTCGCCACGGTCGAACGCCGTTGGTCGTTGGTGGCCCGTTCGGTGCTTGCGTTGGGAGTCGGTTTCCCGGTCGGAATTGCCGCGGCGTTCTTGCTCACGGTGACCCTGGACTTCACGGGCGTTGCTGCGGATTCACTTCCCGTTGGGCGCAGCGATACATTCTTCATCTCCCACCCTGACTGGTATTCGTTCCTCGTGGCGCTTGCTGCCGGTATCGCGGGCACTCTCAGCCTTACGACCATCAAGTCCGGCGCGCTGATTGGAGTTCTCGTCTCTGTGACAACGATTCCTGCGGCGGCGAACATCGCCGTTGCGGCCGCCTACGGCGACTGGCACGAGTGGCGCGGTGCCCAGCTCCAGCTGGCTGTAAACATTGCCGCAATCCTCGCGGCCGCGATCGGCACGTTGCTCATCCAGCGGTATGCCTACCATCGCCGGCAGCACGCATCCGAATGGACTGAATCGCTGCTCAGGCCCGCAACTGAGGCAGACCTTTCCCTCGCGGCTTCCACCCCAGAGATTCACTGAAGGCTAACCGGCGTATTCCCAGCCGAGCTCGCGCTCAATCAGCATGTCCCCGGCTCGTACGCGCTCGCCATCGATACAACGCCCCACGACGATGGTGTGGTCGCCGGTTTCGTGGAATGTCTCGGCTTCGCAGGCCAGCCATCCGAGGGCCGTATCCAGCACCGGGCAGCCGTTGTCGTGCAGTCCGTACGGAATTGCCGCGAGCTTGTCGATCACCTGCGCGGCTGCTTCTTCTGACCTGCCCCGCACCTTTTTCGCCTCCGAAGGCATGACCACTTTGCGCGCGATGTCCATCCCATCCTTCTCATGCAGGAGGTTCACGGTGAAGCCGCCTGTCTCTCGAATGAACCGCAAGGTCCGTGCGTCGTTCTCGATAGAAACCGCCAACAGCCTCGGCTTAAACGAAACCTGCATCACCCAGTCCGCCAGCATCGCGTTGAGCGTGCCATCTGCGGCTCGCGAACCGATGACGTGGACGCCGTAGCTCAGCGCCAGGAGCGCCTTCTCAACGCCTTCGAGTTCAAGCGGCGAACCGGGAAGTTGTGGAAGTTCGGGATGGGTCACAGCGTCGTTCCTCGTTGTCGGTTGCCTTCATCTTGCCACGCATCACGTTAGAGGGCGGGTACGGTCGCTTGCTTCGTGTCTGCCTGCGCACTATCCGCCGAATGACTTTGCGTACTGATCCTGAAGCCAACGAAGATGAGGACGATGCCCACGAATTCCGTAACGTAAAGCACTTCGGTGTATCCAGCCCGAGTGAAGCTGCCGCCAATGCCCGGGAGGATTGCGCCAACTGCAATCAGAGAGTTCGCAATCGCCCTCGGGCGGTCTCCCGAACGTCCATAGCGCGCCATCGACGCAATGGCGCCGCCGACCAGGAAGATGAACGCGTACGTGTTCACCAGCGGACTAAATGCCCTGACCCATGTCCACTCGATCACCTCGCCGGAAAGCTTCTTGTCGCTTGCCAACGATGCATCGACCGGCGTCAGCATCACGAAGGCCGCGGCGATTGCCACATACAGGACCAGGATGATCGCCAGCCGGTCCGCAGCCCGTTTCGAAAGCAGCAGGTACACCGTGCCCTGGGCCAACGGCGCTCCGCCCAGCAACGCCCCGGAGATGTACCAGCCGCGAAAGACAGGTTCGTGCCATCCGAACAGCGCCGTAAATCCCTCGAAGAAGGTGCCGACGCCGAACAGCGCTACTCCTGCGCCCCACCAGAGCAGATGCGGCGGACGCTCGCGATCGTTCCAGCGGCGGAAGATCGCGAGCGTAAAGAGCACCGAAAACACGGTCGTTGCCAGCGGCAGATAGTAGATGGCGTCGGTCATTGGGCTTTCCCCTGGGTTGGCGCGTAGCCATGGTATACCCGCATAATCTTCGCTGCAGCGGTACAAAAAAGGGGGTTGTGGTAAGAATGATAAGTTCTAAGAAGAACAGATTCTGGCTGATTTCGCTAGGCCTCGTGGCAATCTCACTCCTCGCGGTGGGTTCTGCCTGCGGCGACGACGATGACGACGACACCGGCGGCTCCACTGCCAGCCCGACGGCCGCCGCGAGTGCCTCCGCTCCCGCCTCCGCTGCCACGTATCCAATGACGGTGACCGACATGCTCGGCCGCAGCGTCGAAATTAAGTCCAAACCATTGAAGATCGTGGCTATCAGCCCGACGGCCGTCGAATTCGTCTACGCCGCTGGCGGCACGATTGTCGGCCGCAGCGCCTCGGTGGATTTCCCGGCCGCCGCTAAATCCGCCAAGGAAGTTGGCACTGCCTACCAGCCGAACTTCGAAGAAATCCTCGCCCTCAATCCCGACCTCATCGTGGCCGACGCCATCATTCATGCGCAGCCAACACTCAGAAAGCCGCTCGAAGACCTCTCAATCCCGGTTGTGTTCGCTGGCGCAGATAGCTACCAGAAAGTTCTCGACGGGCTGAACCTCATGGGCAAAGTGCTCGACAGCAAGGCCACAACCGACGCCGAAATCGCCAAGATTGAAAAGGCGAAGGCTGACGCGGCGAAGGCTCTCGCAGGCAAGAACCTGACCGGCGTCGCGCTCATCGCCGACCGTGACCAGACCCTGTACGCCGCCAAGGACTCGAGCTATGCCGGCGACATCCTCGCTCAACTCGGAGTGAAGAACCCGGCATCCGCTCAGCCGGACTCGGGTCCATTCCCTGGTTACACCACGCTTTCGCCTGAAAAACTGATTGAATACAACCCGGACTTCATCTTCGCGATCACGCCCGCTCCTGAGCCGGCGCCGCGGCTGGCCTCGCTGATTCCCCAGATTCCACCGTTCAAGGGTCTGAAGGCCGTCACTACCCCGAAGCACGTTGTCGATTCGAATGTCGAACTCTTTCTTCAGGCGCCAGGCCCACGGGTAATCGAAGCCTTCAACGCGATTGTCGCTGCGGTCGGCGCACCCTAGAGCCGATCCGCCTACCATGGCCCACATGTCAGTCGAATCAACGCAGGCAAGTGGTGCGAACATTCGCACCACTTTTGCCATGCGTGCACCTGTCCTGGTATTGGTCGTTGGAATCGTTGCGTTGGTTGTCGTCAGCGGGCTCTCGTTGAAGCTCGGCGCCGTTAGCCTCAGCTGGTCCCAGGTCTGGAGCGGCCTGACGTCCGACTCTCAGCCACTGGCCCGCAATATCGTCTGGCAGATCCGCTTCCCACGGCTTCTTGATGCGATGCTCGTCGGGGCCGCACTCGCTGTCGCCGGGTCGCTGCTCCAGGGAGTCACTCGGAACCCTCTCGCCGACCCCACCATCCTCGGGGTGACCGCCGCCGCCGGCCTCGCCAGTGCCATCGCCATCGTCATCAATCCGCAGATCCCTCAATGGGGAATCGCGGCCGCCTGTGCCGGCGGCGGACTTGTTGGCGCCGCCATCCTGTTCGTGGTTGCTTACCAGGGCGCTGTCTCGCCGGTTCGACTTGCTCTCGCCGGTGTTGCCCTCTCCGCGCTCTTCGGCGCCGCCATTGTTGGCCTATTATCCAGTTCTCGAACCTTTCTCCAGACGAGCCTCGGTTTCCTCGCTGGCGGCCTCTACGGCTCCGAATGGCGCGACCTTCGCGCGATGGTGCCGTACCTCGTTCCCGGCTTTCTCGGGGCGATGCTTCTTTCCGGCCGTCTCAACATCCTGACCCTCGGTGATGACGTCGCCGCTGGCCTCGGCGTCGTCACTGACCGAACGCGGCTTGGCATATTGGCGGTCGTCGGGATTCTCACGGCGGCGGCGGTCGCCACGGCCGGGTTGGTGAGTTTCGTCGGCCTTGTCTGCCCGCACATCGCTCGATACACCGTCGGCAGCGACAACCGTCTCGTCATCCCGGTCGCCGCCATCTACGGTGCCGTTCTCGTGAGCGCCGCCGACCTTGCAGCTCGCCTCGTCATTGAGCCAAGCGAAGTGCCCATGGGCATCATCACTGCCGGTGTCGGAGCGCCATTCCTGCTCTACCTGGTGAGGTTCCGCCAGTGAGGCTCACCGTTCAGGACGTTTCTCTCGGCTACGGCAGCCGCAAGGCGGTCGATGGGGTTTCTTTCACCATCGAGACCGGAGAAATGGTCTCGATCGTCGGCCCGAATGGCAGCGGGAAGAGCACCCTCCTTCGCGGCATGTCCCGGCTACAGCGGCCCACGGCCGGGCGGGTCCTCCTCGACGACGCCGACATTCGTTCGCTCGGCTCGAAACAGGTGGCCCGAAGTCTTGCCATCCTCCCTCAGTCCCCGGATGGCGGCTCAGACCTGACCGTGCAACAGCTTGTCTACCGTGGTCGCTTCCCGCACCAGGGGTTGCTCCAGCGCGTTACCCGGATCGATGTCGAAGCCGTGAATTGGGCGATGCATGCCGCGGACGTAGAGTCGCTCTCGGCGCGGCCGATGGCCAGCCTCTCAGGCGGCGAGCGCCAGCGGGCATGGATCGCACTGGCACTCGCGCAACAGCCGAAGGTCCTCCTCCTCGATGAGCCGACGAGCTTCCTCGACATCTCCCACCAGGTCGAGGTCATGCACCTCTTGAGGCGCCTCAATCACCAGGGTATGACAGTCGTTGCCGTCCTCCACGATCTGGTGCTTGCCGGGCGCTTCACCGATCGCGTGATGGCCATGCGCGATGGACGTATCGCCTTCGATGGAGCGCCAATCGACGTTCTCGAGCCACAAGGCCTCGGCGAGGTCTTCGGTGTGGCGATGATGGTCATCCCCGATCCTGAGACCGGGCTGCCTATCCCGCTGCCCCGCCCGGATCCGGAACTCTGTCCCGTGGCCCGCCCGGGTGCCGCCGGTTCCGTCTAGCTCAGCCTGCCGCGCACGCGAATTAGCAGTGACCGGTAGTCCTCGACATCTTCCCGCCCGAACCGAAAGACCTGGAACGCTGAAAGATGCTCGCTGCGAACGAACACCGCGAGTCCCCCAACAATGGCAGTGCTGTACGCGATCGCGCTTGCCAGGGCAGCGCCGTTCACACCCATTCGGGGCACAAGGATGAGCGCGAGGATGATGTCGATGGTCAGGCCGGTCCCAGCCACCACAGCGGAAACCCAGGGCATCCCGCGCTGCCACGTGTAAAAGCCCGAGTACGACTGCGCGAGGCTGTACAGCAACACGCCCGGCAGCACGATGCGCAGTGCCATGGCCATGCCGTCTTGCTTGGGAAAGAGAAGGCTCTGGATGATATCCGCGCTTGCGAACATCACTATGCAGATGCCCGCCAAGAGCAGAACGGTATGTCGCATCACTCGAGTCGTGAGCTGGGCCGCGTCCGTCCGCGTCATACCGCCCAGGCGCGCGTACGTTGCGAGGGCGAGTGACCCGCTGACCTGCCAGATGGACTCAGCAAGATAAACCGCCAGGGAGTAGGTTCCTACCGCTTCCTTGCCCTTGAAGTGGTCGACAATGAACAGGTCCGCCCGGTAGTTGAGGTACGAAATGCCGCTCGCCGCCCCGGCAACTACAGCGAACCGCACAATCTCTTTCACGACTGCGCGCTGCGCCCCAAGCCCCACCGATATGACTTTTGCCGAGCCTGCGACCAGGGTGATGATGGCCAGCCACTGTCCGATCGCGTACATCTCGAGAGCCACATCCGGGGACGTGCCGCCAAATCCGAAGAATGCGATTGCAATCAGCGTCAGCGAAAAGAGCGGCGGCAACACCAGTGCCAGGTTGTAGCGGACGAATGCCTCACGCCCCAGGAACGTTCCCGCGAGCACACCCGCCAGAATCACGGCGGCGCAGGCGAACCCAACGGCAATAGGCTCTCGCTGCGCTCCACCGGAGAAGAACGAGGCAACGGCCAGTCCCGTGAGCACCGCCACCGCACCCAGCACCATCCCCACGATCCCACCGCTGGACAGCGCGGTGCCTGGCAGCTTCCGCTTCGACGAGATCTGAAACCCCGTAGCAGCGGTCAGACCGCCAGTCGCGGCGTTCACTACTCCGACGACAGTAAGCCCGAGCACGAACGTGCCAAGTTCGTCTTTCGTCAGCTGGTTCGAACACAGGATGAGCAACCCGAGCGACACCAGCAGGTTCATTCCCCGGAAGGCGAACGCAACGATGCCACCGAACGCTATCGACATATCGCAATCCTATCCGGAACCGCCTGACGGGCTATCCGGGACAAAGAAGAAGGGCGCCCCCGGTGGGGACGCCCTTCGGCAGTGTGCTGGTGCGGTCGCTTAGTTCGCGAACGCGTTGTAGAAGCCGTCGTTATCGCCGACATTCAGGTCGTTCGTGGCATTGGCCACCGCGATGATCGGAACGTCGCTCGTAATCGTCACGCCTCCCCAGAAACAGCCAGGAGCCTGGCCGAAGCCGTTATCCGAGTCAAGGTTCTGGTAGAAGATGAATGACCCTGTGATCGTCTTGTTCGAGACGTAGGTCGCAGCTGCGCTACAACCGGGGGCCGAGTTCGACGTGTCGTTGATGGCGGTGATCGTCAGGTTGGCAGTTCCGCCTCCGGCGACGCTCACGCTGAACCAGGTGTTGTACCCAAACAAGCCAGCGCCGGCGTATGCGCGTCGAAAGATGAGTGGGAACTTCGCCGTGGTTGTCGCACGGTCAGTTGGCACGCCGTTGACGGCGGTGTACAGGTCCTCGTCGATGTAGCTTCCCGGGGAAGTCATCTTCGAGCGGAAGAGCACCGCAGCCAGTGGTTGGTCGGACGTGATAGTCGCGGCGCCGACGAAGCCTTCGGGGATTCCGCCTGCCGCTTCGTATACCGAGTGGCTGGCCGTTCCATTCGCGGGGATGCTCAGCGGAACGCTGTAACTTCCGGTGTTGCCGACGTAGTTAATTGTCGCGCTCGCTGCTGTCGGATTCGCATTCGACAACAGGATCTGGCTGTAGTAGCCGTCGAGCTTGATCGCGAGCGGGATTGAAATCGCCGTACCGACATCGTCGGTTGTGTCGCCCGCACCGCCGACGATGAAACCGTCGTAGGAGGCGAGCTTGCGAAGTCCACCAGAAAGGTAGGCGTCAACGCCAACGGTCACTGTCGATGCGCTCGTCGTCACGGTGGCGGCCATGATGGCATTTGACGTGCTCGCCGGCATTGGGATTGCCCCGTCGATCGCCGTCGGTGCGAAGCTAATCTGCCCGCCGACCGGGATCTTGTAGCCGCCGCCTGCGCAGGCAAGGCTGCCAGATCCGGCATCGGACACTGGAGACTTCGCCCCACCGGGGAAGGTGTAGAGAACGGTAACGCACGCTTCAGCGCCGCCAGTGTTGGCAATCGCGAACCGCGTGTTGTAGGTCGCTTCGAGCGCGTTTGCCACGTACGGGAGCGTCACTTTCGTGCCGCCCGTCGGATACGCATTGTGAATCGAATACGACTTCGCATAGGTGTTTGATTCGATGTCTCGAACGAGCAACGCGTTGATTGGCTGATCACTGCTGATCACACCAACGCCACGGAAGCCAGGTGTGAGGCCCGTGTTCAACGCCTGCGCAAATACGCGAGTACCACCTGCGGGAACGTTCGCGAAAACAACCGTGGCCGAAGGAATCTGAACGCCTTGGGGCGTGTAGATGTCCATGACGATGGTTGCTGGAGCGTTCCCGTTGTTCTGCGCAATGGAACTGGTGTTTTCCTTGCTGTTCGGGAGCAGCGCGGGGAGGACGGCGACGTGATCGAAGCCTCGGCCCGGGACTAGCTCCTGACGTTCGCCCGAAATGCTCCCTGCATTCGCAGAGGCAAACGGGATAAGGGTCAGGGCTCCAAGCGCTGTTGCAAGCACGAGTCGCCGAATATGAATTCGCTCCATGAAATTTCTCCTCATCACTCGGCAGTGTAGGAAGCGCGTAGAAGTAGGGTCAACGAATACGGCCCCCGGCCTCCAAGTCCCACGTAAACGGTCTGTAACTTTTGGGCATTTTGCACACCCGCCTTTTACGAGAACTGGTTGATGGCTTGGAAGATTAGGACAGTGGCGATGGCACCGCCCACAAGGATGAATACGAGTTTGGTTCCGTCCATCGCGAAACCATTCTCCCACGTCCTGTCGCTCAGGGTAAGTTCTCTTTCCCCGCCCGAGGATGCTTGAAGGCTATTCTTTATCAATGCGACTGTTTTTCGGCGCTGCGATCGCTGCGATCGTCCTGGGAACACTCCTGGTTGGCTGTGGAAGTTCCGATGGAGCGAATCCGTCCTCGGATGGTTCAACGGCCGGTACCGCGGCCTCCGCGCCCGACGGGTTCGTCTTCGGCGCCAGTCCTGGCAAGCCGGTGGTCTATTGGATACACACCGACTGGTGAACGAACTGCAAACGAATCCGGCCCGTGTGGCCGGAACTGCAGGCCGAATATGGCGACCAGGTCCAACTCATTCAGGTCGATAGGGACTCTTCTGAAGGCCGTAGCTTTGCCGAGTCGTACCGAATCAACTACCAGCCGGCATTCATCGTCCTCGATGCCGACGGCAAGGTTCAGCGAGCTGCCCTTGGTCCCTACACGCCCGAAGAAGTGCGGACGCTCGTTGAGGATGTCGTTCGCGCCAACTAGCTAATTCATCACTATTTATCGCTGCAGAAACTGCAGTGACGCGGCGATTGCCTCATCCCAGCCAGCCTGTCGCGGCTGGCCCGTAGCGCGGAGGTCGTGATTTCCCCGCTCGATCCAGTGAAACTCGATTTCCTTGCTTAGCGAGTAGTTCGCGACATCTTCCCGCGTGCCGAACGCGTCGTTGCTGCCCTGGACGATAAGCGCTCGAGTTTTGAGGCCCTCGAGGTGAGCAGTCCGTGTTTTCTCCGGTTTACCCGGCGGGTGAAAGGGGTAGCCAAGGCAGACAAGGCCGGCGACATCCAACTCATCGGCGACCATGCTCGCCATTCGCCCGCCCATCGACTTGCCGCCGATAAACAATCGCTGGCCGTCGGCCTGTTTCACTGCCTCGCGCCACGTTTCCAACAACACGGCTTCTCGGTCGGGTGGTCGGGACTTGCCGGTCTCGCGCCGCTTCTGCATGTACGGGAACTCGAAACGCAAAACTCGAATGCCGCCGGCGGCAATGCCGCTCGCGACATAGTTCATGAACTCAGAATCCATGGCAGCGCCCGCCCCGTGGGCAAGCACAACGGTCGCACTCGCATCGTCGGACCCATCGCAAAGGAACTCGAAATCCACGCTCAACTCCCAGCCCTAAGACCGAAGGCAAATGACCTACGACTAATTTACCGTCGCGTCGATTCCCTGGAGCTTCCGCCAGTGATGTTCAGTCATGATTCGGCGAATCGTCCCGGAACGAGACCGCATGACCAGCGACTCGCTTCGAGCACCATGTGGCGTGTATTCCACGCCCTGCAGCAGGTCGCCGCCCGTGACACCGGTAGCCGCGAAGAACACGTCGTCGCCCTTCACAAGGTCATCAATCGTAAGAACCTGTGACAGGTCGATGCCGCGTTCCTCGGCCGTGCGCCGGTCGTCGTCGTTTCGTGGCCAAAGCCGACCCTGGAAGTCGCCCTCGAGGCATTTCAATGCACACGCGGCGATGACGCCCTCAGGCGAACCTCCGATTCCGAGCATCACGTCAACCGCGGCTTCAGGGATGCCAGCCGAGACCGCGCCAGGAGCGTCGCCATCGGTGATGAACTTGATTCTTGCCCCGGCCGCCCGCACCTGGTCGGCAATCTCGGTGTTCCGGTCGCGGTCGAGGATCACGACGGTCACTTCCTCAACCGGAACGCCTTTCGCCTTGGCAACTTGCTGAATGTTCCACTCCACGGGAGCTGCCAGGTCGATTTTGCCGCGGGCGAAGCTGCCGACCGCGATCTTCTCCATGTAGAACATTTCATGTGGGTTGTAGAGCGTTCCCCGCGGTGCGCAAGCGATCACGCTGACCGCACCAGGTCGGCCCTGCGCCGTCAGACGAGTGCCTTCAAGCGGGTCAACGGCAACGTCGACTTGCGGGCCATGGCCATTCCCAACTCGCTCGCCGTTGAACAGCATTGGGGCTTCGTCTTTTTCGCCCTCGCCGATGACGATGACGCCGTCCATGTCCACCGTATCGAGCATCATTCGCATCGCGTCGACGGCAGCGGCGTCCGCGCCGATCTTGTCTCCGCGACCCATCCAGCGTGCCGCGGCGACAGCAGCCGCCTCGGTGACGCGCACAATCTCCATCGCGATGTTGCGGTCTGGTACGCGTTCGTTTCTCACGGATTCACTCCCAATTGGCTTGCTACCGGCTTCAGCGCTTCCGCCACGAACCGTATGTGTTCGTCGAATTCCACGCCGAGGTCAGCGGCGCCGTTTATCAGGTCTTCGCGTCGAACGGTTCGCGCGAAGGCTTTGTCTTTCATCTTCTTTCGCACCGATTGCGGTTCGATTGAGGAGAGGGATTTATCTGGCTTCACCAGGGTGCACGCGATGACAAACCCGGAAAGTTCGTCGGAAGCGTAAATCGCCCGGTCCATCTTCGAGGTGTATTCCATCCCGAGGAACGGTGCGTGGCAAAGAATCGCATAGCGGATGTCATCTGGCACGCCCCGCGCTTCCAGCAGTTTGGAACCTTCCTTCGGGTGAAGGTCCTCAGTGGGATGAATCTCCCAGTCGAAGTCGTGCAGCAACCCGGTGATGCCCCACTTTTCCTCGTCTTCGTGAAGCAGCCGCGCATACGACTGCATTACCGCCTCCACTGCGATCCCGTGCCTGCGCGTCCGCTCCTCCTGCGAGTACTCGACGAGGATGTCCCATGCCTTCTCCCGGTGCATTGGTGCCCTCCTCGAAGCGCTAAATGCGCGGGAATACTACCCAGTTGGGGCGAAAAAGACCACGGGCGCACGCCCGTCTCGCTTCTTCAGGAGAGTTGTATACAATCCGTGCCGTGGATCAGGATCGCCTTATCACGCTCTTCCGTCGCTGGAGCGATATCGAGGCGATTTCCAACCTGTCCCCCCTCTACGGCTTCCTCGGGCACGTCGTCGCCGACGATCCCAGTCTCCTCGCGCTTGCCAACGAAGCGCTGCCCGGACAACCGCCGCCAAACATTCTCTTCGGCGCAGTCCATGCCCTGCTCGCGAAGCGGCCGAGCGAACCGCTTGCCGCCTACTACGCGACCCTGGGAGGAACGCTTCCTGCCTCGCCTGAAGTGCGGACACTCTTCACGGAGTTTTGCGAGGCTCATCGCGAAGAACTCCTTCCCGTGATTCGCACCCGGCTGGTGCAAACCAACGAGGTACGCCGCTCGGCACTGCTCCTCCCGGCGTTCGCCGAGGTCGCGGAAAGCTCCGGCCAGCCACTCGCGCTGATCGAAATCGGCCCCAGTGCCGGGCTCAACCTGCTGTTCGATCGGTACCACTACCGCTATGGCGACTATGAAGTTGGCGATCAGCAATACGTAGCCGCGCGCGCCGACGTATTGCTCGACACCGAGGCGATGACCACGGTCGACGTGGTCGCCGCGCTGACGCCGGACGACGTCGGCGCGCAGGTGTAGCCACGATAGGTGGCGATGAGTCCGACGAGCAGCCCGAAGATCAACGCCTTCAGCAGGCTGCTGACGACGTCATCATGGAAGTCGACCGCCGACTGCAGGCTCGAGATGTAGCGTGCCGCCGATCGACGCCCATGAGGCTGACGCCGACGAAGTACCCACCGACCGAGGCCGCAGACGATGAACAGCGCCGACAGCAGCGGCATGACGAAGATCATCGCCAGCGCCTTCGGCATGACGACGTAGTGCACCGGGTCGATCGACATCATGCGCAGCCCGTCGAGCTGCTCGGTGACCACCATCGTGCCGATCTCCGCGGCGGTCGCCGAGCCGGCGCGCCCGGTGGCCAGCAGCGCCGTCAGCACCGGGCCCGAGCTCGCGGATGAGGCTGAGGCCGACGACGGCGCCGAGCGACTGCTCGGCGCCGAAGCGCACCAGCGTGTTGTAGCCTTGCAGGCCGAGCACCATGCCGACGGCGAGGCCGCAGACGCAGATGATCACCAACGACAGGACGCCGAGGTTGAACACCTCCTGACGAACAGCCGCGACGCGCGCCGGCGGCGTCACCAGCGCGCGCGCGATCTGCGCCGCGAACACGGTGATCTTGCCGAAATGATCGATCATCCGCGATCGCCGCCCATCCCAGGTCCTGGATGAGCTGCATCATCGACGTCCTCGCGCGGCCGCTGCGCGCGCGGCTCCGCCTCGGCCGCGTCGGAGTCGACTCGTCGAGCCTCCTCGCTCAAGAAGCCGGCGATGCGCGGGTCCGGGCTCTGCCGCAGCTCGTCGCGGCGTGCCGGCGACGGCGCGCCGTCCGGAGCAGCAGCAGCACCTGATCGGCCATGCGCATCGTCGACGGGATGTGGTGCGACGACACCAGCATGGTGATCTGCAGCTGCCGGTTGATGCGCCGCAGCAGCGCCTCGATGCGTTTCACCGAGATCGGATCGAGCCCGGAGAACGGCTCGTCGCACAGCAGGATCTCCGGCTTCGTGATGATGGCGCGCGCCAGCGCGGCGCGCTTGATCATGCCACCGGAGAGCTGGCCCGGCAGCAGCTCGTCGACGTCGGCGAGGCCCACGGCGCTGCAGCTGGCGATGCACTTCGTCGGCGATCTCCGGCTTCGCGCAGTCGCGTGTGCTCGCGCAGCGGGAAGGCCAGGTTGTCGAAGATGGTGAGCGAGTCGAGCAGCGCGCCGCCTTGGAACATCATGCCGAGCTTCTGGCGCACCGTGTACATCTCGGTTTCCGAGAGGCGGCTGATGTCGTGGCCGGCGACGCTGATCGCGCCGCTCTGCGGGCGCACCAGGCCGCCGATGAGCCGCAAGATCGTGTCTTCCCCGAGCCGCTGCCGCCGAGGATCACCGAGATCTTGCCGCGCGGGAAGGCGCACGACAGCCCGCGCAGGACCTCACGGTCCTCGAACGCCATGCGCACGTCGCGCAGCACGACGTGCGCGCCGTCCTCTGCTGCTTCAGCCCCGGCCACCATGCGCCAGAACCTATCTGTGTGCCGCAGTCACGGCAAGTGACGGGGGAGACGTGCGCCTCCCCGTTGGTACAGATTCCGCGCCGACACCGCTTGCAAGGTGGGCGCCGGATAACCGATATTATCCGGTATGGTCCAAGCGGCACGTAACAGCGAACCCTTGTGGTGGCCGGCAATCGGCACGATCGTGTTCGTGCTGGTGGTCCCGGGAACGGTGGTCGGGTACGTGCCCTTTCTGCTGTCGCACTGGACGCATCGCGCCGCCGTTTTTCGGCTGGCCATTGATGCGCTGGCTCGGCATGGGGCTTGTTGTCTGGCCGCCGCGCCGGTCTTCATCGACTTCGTGATCCGCTTCGCGCGCGAGGGCCGCGGCACCCCGCACCGATCGCGCCGACCCGTCATCTGGTGGTCGGCGGAGGCTTCCGGTATGTCCGCAATCCCGGGTATATGTCGGTGGTGTCGCTGCTGCTCGGCCAAGGGCTGCTCTTCGGCAGCACCGGCATCCTGCTCTACGCGGCCGGCGTCGCGCTCCTGTTCCATCTTTTCGTCCCTATGTATGAGGAGCCGACGCTGCGCCGGCAGTTCGGTGCGGAGTACGACGCCTATTGCCGCGACGTGCCGCGCTGGATGCCCGCGCCGTCCGACCCGGCACGGTGCCGCGCCATGAAAGCGGCGGCCGCGAAGGCGCGGCGGGCACCCGCAGGCATCGAGACCACGCGCACCTGCGGCGCTCCCCACGCCGCGCGCCGAGAACATCCCACTCTGGCCGGGGCTCGTCGTCACCGCCATCTGCGGATTGACCTATCTCGCGGTCGGCAGCGGGGAACGCTTCCGCTTCTTGCCATCCACGTACGTCCATCACACCTTGACCGCCAACGCCTGGTTGCATGGGCGGCTCTATGTTACCGGCGAGGAGATTGCCGGCCAGTACCTGCTGAACCGCGAACGCCGGCGGGGACAGTCTGGTTTCACCGGACATGAGCTGGCCCGAGATTCCGGCAGAGTTATCGGGCCCCACGCTCGCTGCGTAGCCGGGGCTATGCAGAGGGGCAGATCGATGCGGCGATGCACAAGTCGATGGCCGGCGCCTTCCACGATTGGGTACGCCGCGGCGACCGCTACTACGCCTACTGGCCACCACTGCCGGCCCGCTGATGCTGCCGTTGGTGCTGCTGGGTGGGCCCGGCGCCAGCGACGTGCTGCTGACCAATCTGCTCGGTCTGCTCAGCGTGGGTTTCGTCTATCTGATGCTGCGGGCGCTGCGGCTGTAATGGCCGGCGCTGACGACCGCGGCGTGCACGGCGCTCGCCCTCGCCTACGGTCTGGGGACCTGCCACATGTATCAGGCGTGTATCGGGCAGGTCTGGTACCTGGCGCAAGTGAGTGCGACGCTCTTTCTGATCATCGCCATCTGGTGCGGCTTGAACGCCATAGCGCCGGCCGGCATGGATCGGCGCGGCCGGGGTGGCGCTCGGTCTCGGATTCCTGGCGCGCAATACGATCATCCTTGCCGTGCCGTTCTTCGCGCTGGTGCTGTGGATCGCCGTGCGCGCCGCGCGGCAGCCCCGTCCGCCGCTACCTGTGCTGGGCGGCGGTGTTCAGTATCGCGCTGCGGCTGGCGATCGATACGCAACTGGCTGTTCAACCACGCCCGCTTCGGCGATGCGCTCGATTTCGGCCAGGAGCACCTCGCCGAGGAGGGCGGCAATCCACGCTTTGCCGCCGACTTCAAGCAGTACGGCCGCTTCAGCCTGCACTATGTGCCGCGCAATGTCTGGTACTATTTCCTGAACCCGCGCCTCGGGCCGCTCGGCGGGCCAGCGGCTGACTGATGGACAGCGGTCGTTCGACCCGGAAGGCAATAGTCTGTTTCTGGTGTCACCGTTCATGCTGTTCATGTTCACCTGCTGGCGCCGGCGCGATGTGTTGCTGCTGGCGGTGCTCAGCCGGCGCTATCCCCGGCACGGTGGCTGTTGATGCTCTTTCACGGCACCGGCTGGTATCAATTCGGCGCGCGCTACTTGCTCGACACCATGCCGTTCTTGCTCATCCTCGTCGCCTTCGGCATGCGCGGGCGCCTGCGCCGGCGTCGGGGCGCTGATTCTCCTCAGCATTGCCGTGAACGGCTTGGGGAACCTATCGGTTCCACCTGGAGCAACCCTAAGGGGAACTGGTCGCATCTTTTGGGCCGCTCCGTTTCCTAGGCGGTGCGCCGCATGACTTCGCCAACAGCGTCTCGCCGGCTGACATTCGCGTCACCGCCGCTCACATGTAGCCGCGCGGACCGGTCGCAACGAGTACCGGCTCGTCGTAGCGCAGCGAGAGATCGGCGCCGATCTCGATCTGGTCCAGCCGGACCTCGAAGCAGCGCAACGGACACTGGATGAGCACGGCGAGCCGCGCCGCGCCGTCGCTGCGCACGACAGCGGGCTCGTAGGCCTCGACCGGGTGGACGACTTCCCACCCGGGCGCGCTGTGATCTGGCTCAACTCCGCCGCCGAGGCAATCAGATGCGAGTGCGCCCAGCGCTGGCTGGCCCAGAGCTCCTGCATCGCCAGCCAATACTCGAATACCCCGAGCGCCGACGGGTCATACGAGAAGTGGCGATACAGCAACGCGACGTCCTGGGTCGGACGATGCGCCTCGGAGGAGGCCACCGAGTCCGGCGCCGGGTGCCAATCGAGCAACTCCAGGATCGTCTCCACCTCGGTCGTTGGTCGCGCCACGAACGGGCGGACCAGGAGATCGCCGCCGCGTTGCCCGAAGAAGCGGTAGCGCACCACGAATCCCGGCGTCATGTGAACCGCCGGCAAGACCGCGAGGACCTCGGCGGCCGTCGCTTCGAAGACCACCTGCCAGTAGCCGGCATCCGCAGCGGGCGGCGGAACACCGCAGCGATCCAGCGCGCGCTGGCGGGCCGCCGCGACCGCTCGGTAGCGGCACGCACGTCCGCCGCCGGAATGAACTCGACTGCCATAGGTCGAGCATGGCGGGAGACCCGCGCCGGTGCAAGGATAGTGCGGTTGTTGCCGGCCAACCGCGGGAGTACCCATAACCTGGCGGTCGTCTGAAGACGATGAAAATGAAGTCCCCTCCCCGTGCCATTTCCGGCACGGGGAGGATTAGGGAGGGGGCCGCGAGGCACCGCGTCTCGAATTCTGGAAGGAGAGATTCGCAGCTCTTCAGCGTTGGTGAGTTTGGTTGCGCGTGGTGACAGGAGATCGACGTGGCCGGCACAGCGCCATGCCGCAACGTGCGTCTCCAAGTCAGATCAGGGCTTCCACTCCTTCGACCAATCCATTGTGAACCACGCCGTTGTGGATCGCCGATCAGCACCTTGGGTCGGGCCTTCAAGCGGTCGATCTTCCGCGTTCACAGCCTGCTCTGCCGGCACGATCTTGAGGCGACGCCGGCCGCGGATAATCTCCACAGGAACCCCGGTCTCGGCAACCTGATCGAGAATCCGGTAGATGTTTCTTCGCAGCTTCGAGGCGGTCAGCACCATCGCGCGCTAGCTAAGCAGCGCGGCGTACGACCGTCAATCGACGACACGTACGTGCCGCGAAGAGCGCACCCAAGTGGCGACCCCGCACCTTTTCTGCTACCTCTCACCCTCGCGTGGCGCCAGTCATTCAACAAATCGCCCTCTGGGCAGTGCCGGTTCTCATGGCCGTCATTCTGCACGAGATTGCGCACGGAGTGGTGGCGAATTGGCTCGGCGACCCGACCGCCAAGGAGCACGGGCGGCTCACCTTGAACCCGCTGCCGCACATCGATCCGTTCGGCACCATTGCCCTGCCGCTCTTCCTGATCGTCGTGCATTCGCCGTTCCTCTTCGGCTACGCGCGGCCGGTGCCGGTGGACTTCCGCAGGCTGCGGCACCCGAAGCGCGACATGATCTTCGTCGCGGCGGCCGGTCCGGTGACCAACCTCATCCTGGCGATCGCTCAGCGCGGCGGCGTTCCGTGGATCATGCATCTGCAGCTGCCGGCCACAGCGCCTCGACGGACACGCTGGTCGCTGTGCTGATCGCCGCTGGCGATGATGGCGCAGCACAGCGTCGTCATCAACGTCGTGCTGGCGGTGTTCAACCTGATGCCGATCCTGCCGCTGGATGGCGGGCGCGTGCTGACCGGCCTGCTGCCGCTGCGCCAGGCGATTGCGTTTTCGCGACTCGAACGGTTCGGCATGCTGATCGTGCTGCTGCTCATGGCGACCAACGTGCTGGGGCAGGTGGTGGGGCCGGTGGTGAATGTCTTCCTGCGTATCCTGCTTGAGACCTGCGGCCGGTGCCGGTCGGCGGGATGCTCCCGGTGGGCGTTGCGCCTGCAGGGATCGGTCCAGGCGCGGTTGTCGGGCGGACGGCGGCCTGCAGCTGATCATCGCATGAAGCACGTCATCGTCAGCGGCATGCGGCCGACCGGCCGCTTGCACCTCGGCCATCTGCACGGCGCGCTGCGCAACTGGGTGCGGCTGCAGGACGACGGCGCGCTGCTTCTTCTTCGTCGCCGACTGGCACGCGCTCACCACCGATCCGGAGCACACCGGCAAGATCGCCGCGAGCACGCTCGACATGGTCGCCGACTGGCTCGCCGTCGGCCTCGATCCGCAGCAGGCGGTGATCTTCACGCAATCCGCGGTGAAGGAGCACGCCGAGCTGCACCTGCTGCTGTCGATGATCACGCCGACGCCGTGGCTGGTGCGCAATCCGACGGTGAAGGAGCAGGCCCGCGACCTCGGCCTGCTGGGCTCCGAAGACGACGCCGAGGTGATGAAGCTCAACTACGGCCTGCTCGGCTACCCGGTGCTGCAGTCGGCGGACGTGCTGCTGTACAAGGCGACGCGGCGTGCCGGTCGGCGTCGACCAGGCGCCGCACATCGAGCTGACCCGCGAGATCGCCCGCCGCTTCAACAACTTCTACGGCAACGTCTTCCCGAGCCCGACACCATCTTGACCGAGGTGCCAAAGGTGCCGGGCACCGACGGCCGCAAGATGAGCAAGAGCTACAACAACGCCGTCTTCCTCAGTGACAGCGCCGCAGGAAGTCGACGCCAAGCTGTCGCGCATGATGACCGACCCGCGCCGCGTGCGCCGGACCGACCCGGGCGAGCCCAACGACTGCCCCGCCTTCAACCTGCACCGCATCTACTGCACGCCCGACGAGATCGACTACGTGAGCGCGGGCTGCCGCACCGCCGGCATCGGCTGCCTCGATTGCAAGAAGATCATGATCAAGCACGTCATCGCCGAGCTGACGCCGATCCACGAGCGCCGCGCCGCGCTTGACAGCGCCGACGACGTGACCGCGGTCCTCGCACGACGGCAACCAGCAGGCACGCGACGGTGGCGGCGGCGACCATGCGCGAGGTGCGACAGCGCGATCGGCTTGCCGTCGGACTGACCGAATGGTGAGTGCATGGTGAATGGCGAATCGAAGCAGGACAGCTGGGCGGAGCCGCACCAGCTGACGTTCACCCTCGAGTGACCTGTGGTCAAGCTCGACGTCTTCGAAGGCCCGCTCGATCTGTTGCTGCATCTGATCAAGAAGAACGAGATGGAGATCGTCGACATCCCGATCGCGACGATCACCGAGCAGTACCTCGGCTACCTCGGCATGATGCGCGAGCTCAACCTCGACGTCGCCGGCGAGTTTCTGGTGATGGCGGCGACGCTGACGCTGATCAAGTCGCGCATGCTGCTGCCGGCGGCGGAGGAGGACTCGCGAGCTGGCCGAGATTTTCCGCGGCCGCATCGTCGACGTTGGCATCGACGAGGTCATCGTCGAGATCTCCGGCCAAGAGCAAAAGATCGAGGCGTTCATCGACCTGATGCGGCCGTTCGGAATCGTCGAACTGGTGCGCACCGGCCGGATTGCCATGGTGCGGGGACAAAAGCATTCGGCCGCGTCCGCGACCTGTCAAACTCAAAACGCCGGCAGCCGCGAACAGGCCGTCGGCCCAACCTATACACGCAATAAACGATCGAGGAGTGCTTCGCATGGCAAAGATTTATTACGACAACGACGCCGACCTGTCGCTGCTCAAAGACAAGACGATCGCCATCCTGGGTTACGGCTCGCAAGGACACGCCCAGGCGCAGAACCTGCGCGACAGCGGCTGCAAGGTGATCGTCGGCCAGCGGCCGGGCAGCGCCAATTACGATCTGGCGGTGAGCCACGGCTTCAAGCCGATGTCGGTCGAGGAAGCGACCAAGCAAGGCGACCTGGTCAACATCCTGCTGCCCGACGAAGTGCAGGGCGACATCTATCGCAATCGCATCAAGCCGCATCTGAAGCCGGGCAACATGCTGATGTGCTCGCACGGGTTCAATGTCCACTTCGGGCAGGTCGAGCCGCCCGAGGGCGTGGACATCGCTGCTGGTCGCCCCCAAGGGCCCGGGCCATCTGGTGCGCAGCGAATTCGAAAAGGGGGCGGCGTGCCCTGCTTGATCGCCTTGAGCGACAGGCGCCAGCGAAAGACTCGCGCAAGCTCGGCCTGGCCTATGCCAAGGGCATCGGCGGCACGCGCGGCGGGCGTGATCGAAACCACCTTCGCCGAAGAGACCGAGACCGATCTGTTCGGCGAGCAAGTGGTGCTCTGCGGCGGCGTGAGCGCGCTGGTCAAGGCGGGTTTTGAGACGCTGGTCGAAGCCGGCTATCAGCCCGAAATGGCCTACTTCGAGTGCATGCACGAGCTGAAGCTGATCGTCGATCTGTTCTATCAGGGCGGCTTGAACTACATGCGTTATAGCGTGTCGAACACGGCCGAGTATGGCGACTACACCCGCGGCCCGCGGATCGTCACCGACGAGACCAAGGCCGAGATGAAGAAGATTCTCGAAGAGATCCAGATCGGGCCAGTTCGCCCGCGAGTGGATTCTGGAAAACAAGGCCAACGCGCCGGCGTTCAAAGCCACCCGTCGCCGCGAGCGCAGCCATCCGATCGAAGAAGTCGGCCGCAAGTTGCGCCGCCTGATGCCCTGGATCAACGCCAAGGAAGTATGAGACTGGCAGTTCTCGGCCAAGGAGATCCATGTCGATGCCGACTCGAAGACCGATGCCGCGTCAACTGTTCACCGAGCTTGAAGGCCGGGCGACCGGATCGAAGTGGTGCACGAGGTAAAGTGGGCTTCCGAAGACCTGGACCACGACAGACCGTCGGCACGGTGGTGCGAACCGAGCGCCGCCGCCACGGCCTGCACTTCCGCCGCAATACCGACGACAAAGTGTTTAGCGACATGATCATGCTCAAGCGCGACGACGGCGAGCAGACGACCGTCACGATCGACGAATTCACCGAGTTGCGCCTGGACTTTAGACGCTCTCGGGCCTTGAGAATCCGTCGGGCGTATAATCGTTCATGGGAGCGTGGTCATGAGCACCAGCAAAGAATCCGCACAATCGCTGCACGCAGCATCACGAGCGATCGTTTCGCGACGAATCGCTTCGTCTATCCGGTGCTCAGCCGGCGCTCGCGGCGGAATTTCGATCGGGCGTGAATCTCAATCCCGACAAGATCTGCAACTTCGATTGCATCTATTGCCAGGTCGATCGCACGCGGCAGAGCGAAACGCAGTTCGTCGAGATCGACGCACTGCTGGCCGAACTCGACGACATGCTGCGACTGGTCGTTTCGGCGGCGAGATTTATCGAGACCGAGAAGTTTCGCGCACACGCCGCCGGCACTTGCGGCGGCTGAACGACATCGCCTTTAGTGGCGACGGCGAGCCGACCACGTATCGCAACTTCGACGAGATCATCGCCGCCTGTGCCGAGCTTAAGCGGCGGCACGGGCTCGACGACGTGAAGATGGTGCTGATCACCAACGCCAGCATGTTCCATCGGCCGCACGTCCAGCGCGGGCTGGAGATTCTCGACGCCAACCAGGGCGAAATCTGGGCCAAGCTCGAAGCCGGCACCGAAGAGTATTATCAAGCTCGTCGAGCGCACGCCGATTCCGTTTCAGCAGATTCTCGACAACATCACCGCCGCGGCGCAAGTGCGGCCGCTGGTGATTCAATCGCTCTTCATGCGGGTCGACGGCGAGCCGCCGTCGCCGACGAGTTGGATGCCTTTTGCGATCGGCTGAACGAGATCATCGCCGCCGGCGGGCAGATCAAGCTGGTGCAGATCTACACCGTCGCCCGGCGACCGGCCGAGAGTTTTGTCGCGCCGCTTGACCGACGCCGAAGTCGACGCGATCGTGGAACTGGTGAAGACGCGCACCGGCATTGCAGGCCGGCGCCGTTTTATGGCGTGAGCCAGTAGTGTACTGTCGATCGCTATTCCGGCAGCGGCCGGCCTTTGGTCTCCGGCGCAAATGGCAAGACGACCAGACCCAACAGGAAGATGCCGCACATCGTGACGCCGGCGTAGCGGAGCGGCTCGGCTTTGTCTTGATAGACGTAGGCGGTCAGCACGCCCAGCACGGCGGGGCCCGCGGCCGCCACGAAGCGTCCGACGTTGTAGCAGAATGACGTGCCCGTGCTGCGCAATCGTGTGGGAAACAGTTCTGGAAAATAGATGGCGTAGCCGCCGAACAGGGCCAATTGGCAGAAACCCATGATGGGGATCATCCAGAAGATTTCGCTGAACTCGTCGAGGTAGGCGAAGACCATAGCGGTGCTGGCCATGGCGAGAACAAACGAGACGGCAAATGCCGCCCGGCGGCCGGTGTGCGGCGTGATGAGGCTGAAGGCAAAGATGCCCAGAAACCCGCCGACGTTCTGCACGATCGACGTAATACCCTTCCAATAGGCGACGTTGGCGACCACATCGGGCGCCGCCATGCCTTCGGCCTGAAAGCGCTTGGTCATCACCGAGCCGATAGGTCGTAGCTGAAGAAGCCGATGCCCCAGAGGCCCACGACGCCGGAGAATGCCAACAGCATGCCCACGATGGCGTGCCGCCGCCAGCGCGGATCGCTGAACAACTCGCTGTAGGAACCGAGCCTTTCCTGGACTTCGCCCGAGGCGACCGCCTGCCAGCGTTCGGGTTCTTTGAGTCGTCGCCGAATGAACAGGGCCAGCAGCGCAGGGACCGTGCCCACGACGAACATCATTCGCCAGGCCCAGGTGCTTTCGAGTGTGCCGAGCGAAACGATGAATCCGATGCCCATGCTGATAAAGGCGGCGGAAACATTGCCGACGGCCGAAAGAGCCTGCAGCAGACCCAAGGCATAAGGGCGCACGCGGTCGCTCATCACCTCGGCAACCAGCGAGACGCCGACGGCAAATTCGCCGCCAACGCCCAGCCCGGTGAGAAAACGATAGAATGCAAAATCCCAGAATCCTATCGACAGCGCACTCAGGCCCGTGCAGAGCGAGTACAGCAGAATGGTCATCAGCATGGTTTTGGCACGACCGATCCGATCGCCCATCACGCCGAAGACCAATCCGCCGCTGGCCCAACCAATCAAGAAGATAGACGTGGCATAGCCGCCATACTCGTTGACCAACGCGGCGTCATCGATCTTTTGCTGGTCGGTCAGCTCTTCGCCGGGGCTTCGTGTCGGCAGTACCAGTTCCATCATGGCTGGTTGCCGGGCCAGCGTGAAAAGCTGCTGATCCATCGTATCGAACAGCCACCCCAGCGCCGCCACGATCAGTACGAACCATTGATAGCGGTTCACTTCTTGGAACCACCAAGTGGGCTGGGCATTCATGCGCGTGGGACTCCCTATTCGTCGAATTCAATAACATGAGGCGCGACTGTCAAGACGGCCTATGGTACACGACATGAATGGCCAACGCGACCGTTTGCGGGCGCTCGTGAATGGCCGTGCGGCACGTGAGAATCAGCGGCGGCCGAACCATCGCCGCGGAACACCGAAGGCGATCAATCCGATCAGGGCCAACATCAGCGTGGAGGGTTCCGGCACCTGGCGCAGTCCGGGAATGAGCGGAGTTGTGACCGCGTAACGTGTCCCCAAGTTTATCCCCAGCTGGGAGAGAAAAGCCAGCTCCTCGTCGACTTGGCCGAACATCTCCGCTTCTTCGATGATCTCTTCCAGGCTGCGATCGTTTAGAAACAGCGCACTGAACTGGGGCCCATTGACGTTGTACGGATCGTACACGAACGAGTCGGCCCCGTTGAACAGGTTCATGCCCAGGATTCCGTCGATGCCGAAGCCGACGTCCAGCACGTAGACGGGAACATCGGTGAACTCCAGCAGACCGCCGTCGAGTCGCGGCAAACTCAGCGTATCGAGGATGAAGCCCGGCAGCCCGGCGACCTTCTCGCCGGCGCCTTGCACGTCGATGACGTCGAACGGTGTTTCGATCGGATTGCCAAATTCGTCCATCAAGCCGAGTTGTATGGCAATGTCCGTGGAGATGATGCTGATTTGTGCGCCCGTGTCGAACAGGAACGACTGGTCTGCCAAGGCGGCGGTCAAGCTGCCCGGCGCCGACGGTGTGAAGGAAACGCCCGTGTTGTGTTGCAAGGGGTTGGGGGCCGACGAAATGTCGTTCCCAGGGCTGCCCGTCGTGTCGACTCCGAACAGCGAAAGGGGAATGGTGACGGACTCGTAGGTGCTCGCTTTAGGCGCCAAACTCGCTCCCGATGGTTCGAAGCGAACGTCCGGAAAGTTGAAAGGTATGCCGGCCGAGCGCGGGATCCAAGCCGCTCAAATCGAGCTCGTATCCGATTTGGTCCATCACCGTGGCCAGTCCGCCTGGATTGCTTGCCGAAGGAATGTTGATTGGCGTACCCACGATGGACGGAAGATTGGGCGAACCTTCCGTGGTTCCGATCATGGCTTGGATGCCACCCACGTTGACGGCATTGGTGAGATCGAAGTCGAAGGTGAAGTTGGTGAAGTCAAGATTAAGCGCACTGGCGCCGGCAGCAAGGATCTTGCCGGGAGCAGATACCTTGCCCGTAAGCGAGCCGCCGATCGCGTCGGCCGCGGCAACCGCTCCGGGAATCGTGGGAATCGGCGGTTGCCCTTGAAAATCGAAGAGGAACTCCTGGTCGAGCACGGAAAATGAGATCAGCAACGCGCCGGTGTCGTAGATTCCCGACGTGATGCTCCGTTGGCCCAGCTCGTTCTCGTAAGCCTGTACGATTTCGAACTGATTGCCGTAGAGGTCGAACTCCGGGAAGAGCGGTATCTGCAACGTTGGCGGAACCGGCGTCTGGGCGAATACGAGCCCTCCGCCAAGTAACAGCAAGGCGAGCGACGCAAGACCCACGCAGACACGGAAAACGGACATGTTCAAGACACCTTTTTCACCAGTTCATTTGCCCCGACCCAAAGTGACAAGTGCGCATGCGCAAGCACGTTGTGCAGCGAGAACACACGGGTAACAGTCGCGATAGAGAAGCCACGGTCTTCTTGAGAGAAGGCGGCGTGCGCGACGTCAGCGATTCATTAGACTTGGAGCGCGCATGGGGCGCGTCTGAGGGTTAGAGTCTTTCGCGCTTGTAAGCATGCGCCCTCGAACCCGAGTGTGTCAACAGTATTCTAAGGATTTTCCTGGCTTCCGGATGTCGCGAGGAGTTGCTGCAGCCCGGCAACAATCCGCTGGGCAGCTTGCTCGCCGCTATAGATGCAGTTGGGGATGCCCACGCCGTGGTAGGCGTTGCCAGCCAGTGCGAAATGGGGCCAGGTGGCCGCGGTACGTTCGATTTCCGCCACAATCGCCTCATGTCCCAGGTGATACTGCGGCATGGCCTTGGGCCAGCGGGTGACGTCGGCAAACAGGGGCTCGCCGGCGGCGCCGACGAGCGCGGCCAACTCTTCGCGGGCGATCAGACAGAGCTCTTCGTCCGTCAGGTCGAGCAGTTCGCTCTGGCACGCCCCGCCGATGAACACGCGCACCAGCACCGCGTCGTCCGGGGCGCGGCCGGGGAACTTGACGCTCGAAAAACTGCCCGCCAAGATGCGACGCCGTTCCACCGCCGGAACGACGAAGCCAAAGCCGTCTAACGCATGGCTGATTTGCCCGCGGCGATAGGCCAAGGTCACGATCGCCGTGCCGGCGTATTCAATGCGCCCCAAATCCACCGCCAGCGTGCGATCGAGCGATTGCAGCAGACGCGCGGCATTGGGAGCAGGCGTCGCCACGATTAAGCCATCGCAACGCGCGGTCTCGGATCGGCCGGCCGCTCGCACACGCCAGGTCGCATCTTCTCCACGAGCAATGCTTTCGACCCCGTGACGCAACCGAACGGCTCCGGCAGGCAATCGCGCAGCGAGCGCATCGACCAGGCTTGTCAGTCCGTCGCGCGGCGCGACGAACATGCTGTAGCGGGCGCCGCCGTTGATATCGTTAGCTTCACTCGCCCTGCCCTGCTGTCGCCGGGCCGCGCGGATCAGGCTGCCGTGCTGCCGTTCCATCTCGAGGAAGCGCGGCAGCGTGGCGCGCAGGCTCAGGCGCTCTGGATCGGCCGTATAGATTCCGCCGACTAACGGTTGCACGATGCGTTCGAACACTTCGCGCCCCAATCGCCGCCGCGCGAACGACGCCAGACTCTCGTCGTCGACGGGCCGGCTGGGCACGAGCGCTTCGGCCAACAAGCGCAGTTTGCCCAGTGGGCTAAGGATGGGAGTCGTCAGCAGCGGCCACAATCTGGCCGGCGCCATCAGCATGAATCCCGGCGGCACGCGCTCCAGACGCCCGCGATGCACGACCATGGCGCCGCGCTCTTGCGTACGCGTGGGAATCAGCGCGTCGGCCAGGCCGATCCTCTGGCAAAGCTGCACGGCATGCGGAGGATCGGTGATGAAATTGTCGGCGCTGCGCTCGATGAGAAACCCGTCACGCTGCACGGTCTGCAGCACTCCGCCCAATCGTTCGCCGGCTTCCCACAGCTGAACGTCGAGCGCGGGATCGAGCTCGACCAGCCGATGCGCGGCCGCCAGGCCGGAGATCCCGCCGCCAACGACGATAACGCGTTTTCGAGAATCGGAAGAATGATTCACGGCGAGCTCAGGGGCACGGCGAACGGACGGATACGGAGAGAAGCGACACCATCCATCGTAGCACGGCGCAAGTGCGCTCGTTTAGCCCCCGGGCTTCGCCGCGGATTCGTTCCTCTGGGCCTTAAGGATGTCGTGCGCCTTATTTTGACCGCTCGAGAATCCAATCGGCGATCATCGCCATAGCCTCGGGAGCGAAGGTCTCCTCGATTCGCCCGTACTCCGTGGGCGAGCCGGTTTCGCAATGCTGGAACAAGTGGTTCAAGCCCGGTAGTTCGCGTGTGGTGACGTCCTTGTTGCCGGCCTTCTTGAGTGCGGCGGCGATAGGGGGCAAGTTCTGCTTGGGATCGGCTTGCAGATCTTTTTCGCCGGTCAGCGCCAGTACCGGGCAGTGCACTTTCTCGATGGCCACGGCCGGATCGAAGACCAAAAACGCGCGGAACCAAGGCGTGAACATCACTTGCGCTGCGCCGCAACGTTGGCCTCGACCGCCTTCTGCGCTTCGGTCGTGGGCGCCGCCGCGAACGATTCGCTCTGGAGCATCAGTTTGACGATTTCGTCGCGTGACTGTTCTAACGTGGTGTCGCGCTTCGCAATGGCGAAGAGCTTTTGTTGTAGCTCGCGGGCCGAGGCGATCAGTTTTTCATCGGCCTTTTGCGCGGTGCGATGGCTTCGCCTTGATGCAAGATGATCTTTTCGCCCGATACGCCGGTGCCAGCGAGCATGACGACGAACGCGACGTCCTGCGACCGGCTGGCGGCCAGTGCCGCGACCATGCCACCTTCGCTGTGGCCGATCAGGCCGATCTTGCGAGGGTTGATTTGCTTGATGTTCTTTAAGTATGCCACGCCCGCCAGCGCATCGTCGGCAAAATCGGGTGACGTCGATTGGGCGACCGAGCCGGTCGAACCACCCACGCCGCGATCATCGAGGCGGAGCACCGCGATGCCGCGGCGCGTGAGATAATCGGCCAGCACCAAGAACGGCTTGTGTCCCACGATGCTCTCGTCGCGGTCCTGCGCCCGACCCCGTGAGCAATACCACGGCTGGCACCGGCGACGAGGATCGGGGCAACGTGAGCGTGCCGGCGAGCTTGATGCCCGCGGCTTTATTCTCCAGCGTCACTTCCTGCTGATCGTAGGGATAGGGCCTGGTTGGCTCCTGGGGGCGCGTGTAGTCGGGCTCTTTTTCCAGCCGCACAAGATCCAGCGGCATGGACTGGCCTGCCTGCTTCCACTGCCCCTTGATTTGCTGACCGTCGGCGCTGACGGCGCCCTGATAACCTGCCGCGATGCGGCGGGCTTCGAGCGTGAGCGTGTCGCCCTCTAGCTTGACCGTGTCCATCGGCAACCCTTTGGCGCCTTGATCGGGGCTGTCCATGTTGGCCGAGAGTTGCCCCTGCGGCGTCTTGCTGATGTTAAAGATGATGCGCAATTCGATGGCGCCTGCCTTCAGAGTGCCTTTCCAATGTCCGACGACGTTGGGCTCGGCAGCGCGGCTGGCCGTTGCGCTGGCAAACAGCGAACCGATGGCGACAGCCACCAGCGGCAATGCAATAAGGAGGCGACGAAGCGACGCATCGGCGCTTGAGCAAGTGACGGACATGATCGGCTCCTGCGGTGTGCTTTGGCTTGACGCGTTTGGACAAACGCATCCGTCGACAATTGCCACCTCGGTGGGGTGGGATCGTGCTGGTGAATCTCATGCACCTGCACGATATTGGACCCCAATAACGCGATTCTGGCAATCATAAGGGCGGATAGCCTTACGAATGCGTTAATTGCCAGCCGTTGGGCGGACTACGCGATATAGTTGCCAATGCCACGCATCGCGCGGGGGAGGGTGGTCCTCGCCTGGCTCGCAAAGTCGGGAGACTCTCGTTCAACTCGAGACCGCGCGTCTTGAGCTTCTTGACCGTTGCCGCGCGGTGAAAAATCGACTGGCCGTCGTTGCGCGTGGGCGGACTGCGTCTGCGAAATCCGCCACCTTCGAGCATGGAAGTTGCCCAAGTACGCTAGGATTTGCAGCGTTTTTCAGGCATTTGACGCGACCTGGTTTTGCGGCTCATAATACTACGGATCGATCCTGCCAAAGTCCCGCCGAAACTTCTCTTGCGGAGATTCCTGCGATGAGCCGAGAACGACGTATTGCGCTTGCGGTCTGCGTTGCCGGTTGCGTGCTCTTGGGCAAGTTGCCCACGGCCCTGGCCATTCCCGCGTTCTTGAAGGAGTTTCAAGCCAAGTACGTCAAGCCGGACTCGACCGACGAAAAGGAAAAGGCCTTTGCCGAGCTGGTCAACACCAAGACCAAGTGCAACGTCTGCCACGTGGGCACCAGCAAGAAGATGCGCAATGCCTATCGGCACGCAGCTGGCGAAGATTCTGAAGAAAGACAATTTCAAGCCCGACCGGCTGAAGAACGAAGCCGACGCCGTGCAAAGCGGAAATCGTCGCGGCGTTCGATGCCGTGGCGGCGATGAAATCGGCCGGCGACGAATCGCCCACGTTCGGCGAGTTGATCGCCGAAGGCAAGCTGCCCGGCGGCGCGGCGCCGGCCGCCGAAGAGCAAGCCGGCACACCCGCGCCGAGCCCGGAACCGACGCCCGAGCCAAGCACCCGGCGCCTGCCCCGGCCGCGACTCCGGCTAAGCCAGAAGCGGTCGGCTGCGATCGAGAAGATCGGCGGCACCGTGATGCCTTTGGCGCATGAACGACGATTCGCTGGTGGTCGATTTCCACCTGGGCGGCACGGCGCTGACCGACGAAGGCCTGGCCCAGGTCAAAGTGCTGCCGAAAGTCGTGCGAGCTCGAATTTGAAGGACACGCAGATCACCGACGCCGGACTGGCCAACCTCGCCGGCTGGGCACGCTGGACCGCTGCACCTGGAGAAGACCAAGGTCACCGATGCGGGCCTGGCGCACCTGAAAGACCTGGGCAACCTCGAGTATCTGAACCTCTATGGCACGGCAGTGACCGACGCCGGCTTCGAGCATCTCAAAGGGCTCACGAAGCTCAGAAGCTCTACGTCTGGCAAACGCCAGGTCACGGACGAAGGCATCGCCAAGCTCAAGGAAGCGCTGCCGGACGTGACGGTCGTGAAGTAGGCGGTAGCTGCGCTCGCACGAGTTGGGCCCTTTTCCTCGACGAGTATGCTCGGGCTCTGCTGAACTCTTGCGAGTTCAGCTACGTGATGTGTCCGCCCTTCTTCCGGGCCGGCAATCCATCAAGAAAGATTGATTGCTGGCTGGTTTTTGCTTACATTGAAGGTCCTGGCAAGAGCCCCTGCCCTCTGACCTTCCCTGCCAGCCTGCCCATGCCTCGCGCCGCTCAATCCTGTTTGCTGCGCTCGTGCCGGCGCTGGCGGTTCGCGCGGTCGATGCGTGGGCCGACGAGGCCGCGCCGGCCATCGTCTCGGGCGAGGTGAACTTCGAGCTCGACGTGATGCCGGTGCTGACGGCCGCCGGGCTGCAACGCCGGCGCCTGCCACGGCAAGGCCCGCGGCCAGAATGGCTTTGCCCTGTCGCTGTTGGGCTTCGATCCCGAGTTCGACTACGCGGCGATCGTCGAAGAGGCCCACGGCCGGCGCGTGTTTCCGGCGGCGCCGGAAAACAGCCTGCTGCTGCGCAAGGCGTCGCTGGCGATGCCCCACGGCGGCGGAGAGCGGCTGCCGATTGACAGCCCCGAGTACGAAACCGTGCGCCGCTGGATCGCCGCGGGCATGCCGCGCGCGACGGCGAACGCGCCCGACGCTCGATCGGATCGCCGTCGAGCCGGCCGAGCACGTGCATGCCCGCCGGCTCGAGCGAGCAACTGCAAGTGCTGGCGCACTATTCCGACGGCTCGGTGCGCGACGTCACGCGGCTGACCGACTTTCAGTCGAACGAAGCCGGCGTCGTGTCGGTCGAGAGCGGGCTGGTGACAGCCGGCACGTTGCCGGGCGAAGCGACGCTGATGGTCCGCTACATGAACCACATCGCCACCTGGAACACGGCCATCCCGCTGGCAGGCACGGTCGACGCCGAGCTCTACGCCCGGCTGCCGCGGCAGAACTTCATCGACGGCCACGTCTGGGACAAGCTGCAAACGCTGGGCATCGTGCCGAGCCAGCCGGCCAGCGACGCGCACGTTTCTGCGCGCGCGTATCTTGGACGTGATCGGCCGGCTGCCGACGCCGGACGAAGCCCGCGCGTTCCTGGCCGAGCACGTCGCCGAGCAAGCGCGAGGACTGGTCGACGCCTGCTCGACCGGCCCGAGTATGCCGACTACTGGGCCAACAATGGGCCGACCTGTTGCGGCCGAATCCGTATCGCGTGGGCATCAAGCCGACGATGGCCTTCGACGCCTGGATTCGCGATGCCTTCCGCCAGAACCGGCCCTACGACCAGTTCGTGCGCGAGCTGGTCACGGCCCAAGGAAGCACCTGGCGCAACGGCGCGGCCACGCTGTTTCGCGATCGCCGCACGCCGGACGAAATCACGCCGATCGTCAGCCAGTTGTTCCTGGGCATCCGGCTGGAATGCGCCAAGTGCCACCATCATCCGTTCGAGGTCTGGGGGCAGGACGACTTCTACAGCCTGGCCGCGTACTTCGCCGCGTGACGCACAAGGGCGAAGGCATCTCGCCGCCGATCTCCGGCGGCGAGGAAATCGTCTTCGTGGCCGACGAGCGGCTCGGTGAAGCATCCGATCACCGGCAAGATGCTGGAGCCGCGGCCGCTGTTCGGCGAGGCCCGAGCAATCGCCCCGGGCGAAGATCCGCGCGACGTGCTTGGCCGATTGGATCACGTCGGCCGAGAATCCGTACTTCGCCCAGGTGGCGGTCAATCGCGTGTGGGCCGAGCTGATGGGCCGCGGCCTGGTCGATCCGGTCGACGATCTGCGGGCCACGAATCCGCCGAGCAATCCGGCGCTGCTGGCCGCGCTGGCCGACGAGTTTCGCCGCCGATGGCTACGACCTCAAGAAGCTGATCCGCCGGATCATGACGTCGTACGTCTATGGGCTGTCGTCGACGCCGAACGAGCGAAACGTTTCGGACACGCGCAACTACTCGCGGCACTATCGCAGCGGCTGCGGGCCGAAGTGCTGCTGGACGCGGTGTGCGACATCACCGGCGTGCGCGAAGAGTTTGACGGCATGCCCCAGGGCACGCGGGCGATGGAGATCTGGACGCATCGCGTCGAGTCGCTGTTTCTCGACGCCTTTGGCCGGCCCGACGCCAATCAGGATCCGCCCTACGAGCGGACGGCCGACACGACGGTCGTGCAGGCGCTTGCACCTGATGAACGCGCCCGAGCTTGCACAAGAAGGTGACCAGCGACGACGGCCGCGCGGCCGAACTGGCCGCCAGCGACGCACGGCCGCGGCAGATCGTCGAAGAGCTTTACCTGGCGACTACAGCCGCTTGCCCACGGCCGACGGAATCGGCGGACATTACCGCCGCATTCATCGACGCAGAGCCCAACCGCCGGCAAGCGACCGAAGACCTGATGTGGGCCCTGATCAACACGCCCGAGTTCATGTTCAAGGATTAGACGACGCGACATGGCGATCGCACACGAAACTGCGAAGGAATGACGCGCCGCGATTGCCTGCAACTGGGGTTGAGCGTGCTGGCCGGCGGCAGCTTGGTCGACCTGCTGCGGCTGCGAGGGCCGGCGCGCCGAAGCGGCGCGCCAGCGAAACGGCCGACGAGTTGCATCCTGATTTGGATGGACGGCGGGCCGACGCACTTCGAGACGTTCGATCCCAAGCCCGACGCGCCGGCCGAGATTCGCGGCGAGTTCAAGCCCATCCGCACCAAGATGCCCGGCGTCCACTTCTCGCAGCACATGACGCGGCTGGCCGGCATCGCCGACAAGCTGGCGGTCGTCCGCTCGGTTCGCCACAACCAGGGGAACCACGGCGCCGGCAATCACTACATGATGACCGGCGCGCCGCCGCGGATTCCGGTCGGCTGCGGCGCGTTCGTCAGCTTTCATCCCAGCATGGGTTCGGTGGCGGCCTACGAGCGCAGTGCGCCCGAGGGATTGCCGGCGTATTTCTCGATGCCGCAGCATGTCGCGCTCCGGCGGGCCGAACTTCCTGGGTGCCAAGTATGCGCCGTTCGTCGTGGCGCGACGATCCCAACAGCGAGAACTTTCGCGTCCGCGACGTGGCCCTGCCCGAGGGGCTCACCGACGATCGCTTTCACACCGCGGCGCGACTTGCGGCAAGCTGGTCGATCGCTTCCAGCGGATCGACCGACAAGGCGGCCGCCGATCCGGTCGGCGCCGCTCGACGAGTACTATCGCCAGGGCTACAACCTGATGACCAGCGCCGCGGCGCAGAAGGCCTTCGACATTCACAGCGAACCGGACAAGCGTGCGCGACGCCTACGGCCGCAACGCGTTCGGCCAGCGGGCCCTGCTGGCCCGGCGGCTGGTCGAGGCCGGCGTGCCGTTCGTCACGCTGTACGACGGCGGCTGGGACCATCACTCGGATATCTTCAGCGGCTTGCCCAAGAAGCTGCCGCCGTTCGAGAACGCCATCGCCACGCTGATCGAAGATCTCGAAGAGCGCGGCATGCTCGAAACGACGCTGGTCGTCGCGCTCGGCGAATTTGGCCGCACGCCCAAGATTTCGCAACTGGCCGATCGCAGATCGCCGGGCCGCGATCACTGGGCCAACGCCATGTCGATCCTGTTCGCCGGCGGCGGCACGCCGGGCGGACAGGTCGTCGGCGCCACCGATCGCAACGGCCACTCGGCCTGCGAGCGGATCCTCTCGCCGGAGAACTTCGTGTCGACCGTCTATCGCAAGCTGGGCATCGACCCCGGCAAGATCTATCACACGCCGCAGGGCCGCCCCGCCCACCTGGTGAGCGATCCCACGCCGATCAGCGAACTGATGGGTTAACTCCCCCTGCCCTGCATCTTTGTTGCTTTGGTTTCACAGGTGGCAGCACCACCTGTGCTGCCCACAATCCAACGATGAGCTCTGTCCGCCTCCAATTTGCTGTGCTCTCATGCCTGCTCTGCGCACGCGCCGCCTCTACGCGGCCGGGCCGGAGCCGAGCCACTGGTTTCCACAGGGTGTGCAGCGGGGCGCGACAACGGAAGTGACGGTCGGCGGCAACTTTCCTAACTGGCCCGTCGGCGTGTGGGTCGATCGTCCGGGCCTGACGGTCACGCCGGGAGAAAAAGGCAAGCTGGCGATCGCCGCGGCCGCCGACGCCGTGCCGGGAGTGTACTGGCTGCGAGTCAATGACACGGCGACGGCGGCTGCGCCCATCCCTTGGTGGTCGGCACATTGCCGGAAGTGAATGAAACCGAGCCGAACAACAAACCGGCGGAAGCGACCACGGTTGATGCGCATACGATTGTCAACGGCCGGCTTGCTGGTCGTGGCGACGTGGATCACGTGGCCGTGAACCTCTCGGCCGGTCAGACGCTCGTCGCGTCGCTCGCGGCGCACGAAACGCTAGGCTCGTCGTTCGATGGCGCGATGCAAATCGTCGGGCCGGCCGGCAATGTTGTTGCCTACAATCACGACGCGCATGGTCTCGATCCGCAGATTGAGTTTGTCGCGCCGGCCGACGGACGGTATGTCGTTCGCGTGTTCGGATTCCCCTCCACGCCGAACAGCACGATCGGCTTCGCGGGCAGCGACGCGTATGTCTATCGACTGACATTGGCCACGACGGGTTTTGCGGACTATGCGTGGCCCCTGGCGGTTGCGCGAGGAAGCGACGCGCAAGTAGAACTGTCCGGCTGGAACTTGCCTGAAAGTTTGCGATCGCTGGGGGTGCGCGGCGAAGGCGACGTGGCCACGCTGTGGGATGCAACTGGCCAACGTGCTTGCCGTGGCTGTCGAGCCACATGCGATAGCCATCGAGCGCGAACCGAACGAACTGGCGGCGCCGCAAGCGGTCGAACTGCCGGTGACGATCACGGGCCGCCTGGACGTCGCCCGCGATGTTGACGTCTACGCGTTCACCGGCGTCCAGGGTCAGGCTTTGTCGTTCGAGTTGGCGAGCCGGTCGCTGGGATTTCCGATCGATGGGGTGCTAGAGGTGTTCGACGAAGCCGGCAAGTCGCTGGCCGGGTCGACGACGTGGGCAGCGCCCGCGATCCCGTGTTGGCGTTTACACCACCGGCGGAGGGTACCTATCGGCTGGCCGTGAGCGATTTGCACGGCCAAGGCAGTTCGCGAAGCGTGTATCGGCTGCGTGCGGCGAGCCCCAACCCGACTTCGTGTTATCCACGGACGCGCACGCCTATGTGCTGGTGGCGGGCAAGCCGGCGGAGATCGCCATCACGATCGAGCGACGGGCGGGATTCGCCGAAGAGATCGCGCTGACCGTGATGGGCCTGCCCGCGTTCGTCACCGCGTCGGCTGCCAAGTCTTCCGCCGAGGGAGATTCGGCGAAGACCGTGAAAATCACACTGACCGCGGATCAAGGACCCTTCTCGGGACCGATTCGCGTCGTCGGCACGGCCACCGGCGCCAGCCAGATTGTGCATATCGCCACGGCTGCGATCCCCAACTACGAAACGCGCACCAGCGACGTGTGGTTGACGGTGCTGGGCGAGCCGAAGAAGTACGCTTGCTTGCATTGGAGTCCAGCCTTTAGGCTGTTGGCGTACCGCATTGAGAGCGACCGCCCAATGGGAAGAGCAGGCTAAGGCCTGAACTCCAACACTGCTGAACTACGCGCATGAAACTCGAGCAAGTCGGCGATCACTGTTTTGCGGCGATCAACGAGCGGAATCGGCTGTGCGACTCGAACTCAGGCCTGTTGAACTTGGGCGAGGGCTCGTCATCGACACGCAGTGCGACCTGGCGCACGCCCGGCGAATGATCGAGCTGTTCGCCACGGTGCGCCGGCCATTGCCAAGCGGGTGGCATCACGCATGAAGATCCCGATCACGTGTGGGGCAACCAGCTTTTTCCCGACCAGATCATCGCCCAGCCGAAAATCGTCGAGCGGCTGCCGCACAGTGCCGATCCGGCTGGTTTGCAACGCTGCAACGCGCCGCGCGGCGTTGGCTCACCCGCATCGTGCTGCGGCTCACCAACCCGGCGTGCTGGCGCTGGCCGATCAACTGGCCGAGGACTACGATTTTGCGGCATCCAACTGGTGCTGCCTGATACGCCGTTCGAGGACGCTACGAGCTGAACTCGACGGCGTGCAGGTCCACCTGATCATGTCGGCCCGGGGCATCAATGGGGCGACACCTTGGTTCACGTCGCCGGCCGAGCGCGTGATTTACAGCGGCGACGTGGTGTTTCGCTTTGCACGCCGATTGCGCTGGGCTGGCACGTTCGCGATTGGCAGAGGAACCTCGATTGCGTCTCGAGTTGAACCCCGCGGTGATCGTGCCCGGGGCATGGACCGATTTGCAATGTTGAGGGCGTGCGGGACTTGAAGGCGTACTTGCAATATGTGTACGAGCAAGCCAGGCGGTGCTTCGATCGTGGGCTGTCAGAATTCGAGGCCGCCAAGCAGATCGAGCTAGGGCCGTATGTCGAGTGGAACGCGCCGGCCCGGCTGTATTTCAACGTGTGCCGCGCCTATCGCGAGTTCCGCGGCGAAGCACACGACGCGCCGTGGGAGATTCCCAAGGTGTTCGCGGGAATCTACAAGGTGGCGAAGGCGCGGGGGTTGGCGGTGGAGTTCTGATCGGGAGGGCGAGGCTCCCGCCGAGCCGCGCTAACGTTGGCGTTCACGCTTCAGCGTGTTTGCTGTGACGCTCGAACGAGCGCCTTTCGCGCCTTCGGCGCCAGACAACGAGTTGTCTGGATCACCCAGCGTATTCCTTCTCTGGGTGCCTCACCTAATTCTCTTCTTCATCCACCCCCAGGTCGATCATAGTGGGGATGGTGTGTCGATCGCGGTGGAGCGAGACGTTTTGGATTTCGTAGCGGTGATAGGGCCGGGCCTGGAGTTGGAACTCGCGGATTTCGTTGAGCGAGACGGTCTCAAAAATGCCCGTGGTCTGCCGGACGTTGCCGGCACCGCCGCCGCGGGCGCCGCCATTGGCGATGATGTTCCCGTCGGCGCCGATGGCCACGATGCGCAAATCGTGATCGAGCACGTCGTGAGCAATAGAGATCGTCACTTTGCCGTCCGCTTCGATGGCCGGCGTATAGGCGTAGCCATGTTTTTTCTTGCCCTGTGCCGCGTAGTGACGGCCATCGGTTTCGGCCATCGTCGTCCAAGGTCCGGCGGCCACGCTCAGTTCAATGACGGCCGTGTCGAGGTTTGGCGGCAAGGCGATCGCCGCCGCGTCGATCGCCCGCAGCGGTTTGCCCTGGGCGTCGGCTGGCATGCCGCCGGCATAGGCCGAGTTGCCGACCGGGCCCCAATGGGCCGCGACGTCGGCGCCCGGCGGCACGTGGATCATCATGGCAAATTCCCGCAATGTCGAGCCGGGAGAATTGACCGACGAGCGAAACTCTTGATAGGGCGCCGCGATCGGGGCGCCCGTCGGCTGCCCACCAGGCTTTGTCTTTGGAAGGATGCTCGCACAACCCCAGTATTTCAGCCCGCACGCCAGCGTTGAGTTCGACCGAGAAGACCTGGCCCGGCTGCTGGGCCTTCTGGTCCGCTGCTGGTTTTTCGTCGGCTTTCGTCGTCGGATCGGCGGCGGCCACTTCGAGCGTCAGGTGCGCCGTGGGCCAGCCGAGCGCTAGTATGGCGCACAGCGCCAAGAGTGTTGCATTGCGCCGCGACAGCCGGGGAGAAGTGTTAGCCAACTCGGGCAAGCGAATCATGCGCTGTTTCCAAAGGCGCTGAGCGTCGCGCCGCTATCGATCGCCGTGGTCCAAGGTCCCAGAGACTTGCTCATGTCGCGGGCTCCTGAGACGGATCTTTTTCGTCCACCCCCAAATCGATCATCGTTGGCACGGTGTGCTGATCGCGCTTGAGCGAGACGTTTTGGATTTCGTAGCGATGAAATGGCCGGGCTTGGAGTTGAAAGGCGTGGATGTCCTTAAGGGCCACGTTGTCAAAGACGCCGGTGGTCTGCATGAAGCCGCGGGGACCGCTGCCTTGTCCACCGCCATCAGCCAGCGTCTTGCCGTTGGCGTCAACGGCGATGATGCGCAGATCGCGGTTGAGCACATCGTGCGAGATTGTGATAGTCACCCGGTCGTTGTGCTCGATGGCCGGGCTATAAGCGAAACCATGGGCGCGTTGGCCGTTTGCCCATTTTCCTTCCGACCCGAAACCTCGGCCGTGGGTTTGAGTCATCGTTTGCCACTCGCCCGCGGCCACGCTCAATTCGACGATTGCGGTATCACCGGGCTCCTGCATGGAAAATGCCGCGGCGCAGGTCCCGCGGGCCGGCTCCTGCCACGTTCTTGGTCGTACCTCCGACCCAGACAGCGCACTTTTTCACGTACCAGTGCGTGGCGATCGCTCGGTTCTCAGGGACACTCCACAGCACCGCAATTTCGCGTACGGGACGCAGCGTACCGGCCCGCGCGAGCAGCGATTGGTACGGCGCCGCGATTGGCTGCCCGTCCGCCGCCCACCACGCGTTGCCTTGGGAAGGATGTTCGCAGATTCCGAGCAATTCCACCCGAACTCCGTCATCGAGGTTGACGGCAAACACGTGTTCGTGCCCTGGTGGTTTTTCAACCGCGCTCGAATTCGTTTTCGACGTCGAGGGCGAATCGGCAGCGACGACTTCGAGCGACAAGCGCACCGTGGGCCAGCCGAAGGCCAACACGGCGGCTAACGCCAGAACGATCGCGCTGCGGCCCGACAGGCGCGAGGACGTGTGAATCAATTCCGGTAGCCGAGTCACGCGCTGTTTCCAAAAAGCGCTCAAGGTCGCCCCGCTGTTAATGGACGTGGTCCAAGGTCCCAGAGACTTGCTCATGACGTGGCCTCCTGCGGCGAATGGGACAAGTGGCTGACAACGTGAATCAACGTTTGCATATACTCGGCTGGGGCATGGCCGGCGCGGGCGACCACCCATTGATCGCAGGCCAGTTCGCGCTCCAGGCGAATCTTCCCGACCAGCACATGCACGAAAGGATTGAAGAAGTACGCCACGTGGACGAGTTGGCCCGGCCATATCCAGATCAGGTCCGCGCGGGCAATATGGGCCAGTTCGTGCGACAACGTCTGTCGCAATTCGACCGGGGTCAATTCGGCCAATAGCGTCCGGGGCAGCACGATTCTCGGGCGCACGATGCCACAGGCGAATGGCGAGCAGTTTTCGTCGACGACCAGCAGCGGCGGCACGCGGCGCAAGCCGATTTCGGCCGCTGCTTGCTCGGCGATAGCCCAAACGGTTGCCGGCGCCGGCTCAGTCCGTCGCAATAGTTTCGATAGTCGCCAACGCTGCGAGGCCAGGCGTGCAGCTTGTGCGACGAGGACGGCTGCCCAGGCCGCCAAGAGCGCTCGGCCAGGTCAGTTTCGGTCGAGTCGGCGCGACGGCGAGCAACGGTGAAGCAGGGCTGGGTTGCACAACGGCGGTTTGCTGCGCGGGCGGTGCGGCGTTACCGGCCGTTGCAGGAGGAACGGCGACGTCGCTCGATGATGGAACGGTGTTCAGAGTTGCTACGGCCGGCCACGGCACGGGCACCATTTGCGTCCACAGCGGCATCAGCAAGAGCTTGATGGCCACCAACTGCCACAGCCAGTAGCGCACCACCGGCGAAGCGCGGCGCAACAACTTCGCGACGACGGCCACCAGCAGTACTAATAGCGACGACTGCCACGTGATGGCGATCATCAGCGCGATCCAGTGGGGTGAAACGTCGTTCAGCAAGTCCAGTAGCCCTGACATGGTCGAGTCCTCAGGAATGCTATTTGCGTTTTTCGTTGTCACTCACGCGTTGCGAAATGGCCTTGAGCGCGGCGATATCCTTGGCCGAGAGTTTGTCGGAGTCGGCCAGGCAGGCAATCAGCGGCTCGAGCGATCCGGCCAGCCCTTTATCGACAAAGCGACGCACGATGGCGGGCAGGAGGCGTTTCTCTTCAGGCGGCCGCGCGATACTGGACGGGATCTTGCCCCTTGACGCGCACCAAGAGCTGCTTGGCCTCGAGCCGCTGGAGCGTCTTGAGCACAGTGGTGCGACCGACGGGCCGTTGATCGCGCAACTGATCCCAGATTTGCCGCTCTGTGCAGGGTTGGTTCCGCCACACTTCGCGGAGCACGCGCACTTCCAACTCGCCGAGCGAAGGAGTTTCTTTGGCCATCACAACGTCGCGGTTCACGGTTTTGAGGGTCTTACGACAAGTGCCGTACGATGGCCGTCAATATACGGCGACTGTCGTAAGGTGTCAAGCGATTTGTCGCTCCGGCGGGTTGGGACGACCAAGTTCTTGCGTGGCGAGAAGATCCCCCGCGGAGCCGGGGGCTGAACGGGCCGTTGGACAATGGGTACACTGGTGGGAGCAAACGATAAGCACCTGAGGAATCCGCGATGACGCTGCCTGTTGCCAAGAATACGACCCTCGAATTTGCCGGGGGCGAGGCGATCGGCACCAGCTATCGCTGGCAGGGAGGGCGGTACTCCGCGATTCACACGTCGCGGGGTCTCGTGGGCTGCGGTATCTACGACATCCGTTCGGCCAATGAGTTCAATCTAGCCGTGGCCATTGCGCGTGGCACGCCGGCCAAGCCATTGTGCGAGCCGGAGGATCTGTTCGAGGCCAAGATCCTGGAAGTCAGCAAGGCCGCCGAAGCGTTGGGCGTGAAGACCGGCATGACCGGACGCGAGGCTGTTGAGGCGCGTTGTTGGCCGCACCGGCTTGAGCAGAGCCTCGCGCTGCGCGGGCGGTTGCCCGGGTGGCAACGCCGGCGGCTTGGCTTGCGGCTGCGGCGCCCGCGCGGGGCTTCGATGTTGATCGGACTGGTGCCGGTGATCTGCACGTGTTGTGTGCCGAGCGAATAGGTGAGACGCGCAACGCGCGTGGTCGAACGCGGACCGCCGGCCTGGGGCGTATAGGTGGCATGCGCCGGACTTTGGCCGTCGCCTTCGAGGATCAGCTGGTTCTTGTCCTGGCTATACATCGCTCGATGTCCCACGGCGACGAACGTCGAGTTTTCGGCCAGGACGTTCTTCTCGGCCATCAGCTCGAACCAACCTTGCTCGCCGCGCACGCGTGGCGGCATTTGGCGGACCGTAAGCTGATCGGCGTGGAGCACCATGCCTTCGGGGCCCAGGCTGGCTGGTTTCTCGGCGTCGAGGCGGGTATGCCAGTTGGCCACGGGGGCGTAAGCCGTTTCGGTTGCATTGGAAAACGACATCGTCCGGTTGTTGATGTTGCCAGCAAGCTCGCGCTCGAACGTGGTGTGTATGCAGGTGTAGGGCAAGCGCGGCCGCTCGGCAGGTTGCGGTGCGCCGGTTGACCGGGCAGCGCGAAACCGCCGCCGCCACCTTCGGGCGCCAGGGCCACGTAGTGCACCCAGCCGGGGCCACGGCCACGCACGTCGCCCGATTGCCGCTGGATTTCCAGATCGAACACTTTCATTTCGTAGATGGCGGTTTGCTGGCCTTGTTCGTCAACTTGGCGACCTTCGAGCGTGGCTTCGCCGTGGCAGCGGGCCACGGCCAGTTGCGGCCCGGTCTGCGCCGCGCCGGGAGTATTGGGCGGAGTTCCCAGTCGCGGGTTCGAGAAATCGATGGGCCGGTCGAGCACGCCCTCAAGACTCGGCGTTCTAAGCTGCTGATTGTCTGATTTGACCATGACGTCGCGTTCGAAAACGACCGTGTGGGATTGAAAGCGCATGCCGCCTTGCCAGGTGATTTCTGCGGTCTGAGGCTGAGCCAGTGGCTGACCGTTGAGATCCTGCTGGATGGGCATGATCATTCGCCCTGCCCCGTCCACCCACAAACGATTGGTATGCTTTTCCAACTCGATGGCCTGGCCGAAGAGCACCATGCCGCCGGCGTCGACATGCGCGAGTTTGCCAGGATTGGCCGCGACGGTCACGCGGGTCTGCTCGCCGTCGGCGCCTGCCACGTGCAACCGGTCGCCGTCGACGACCATGGGCTTGGCGCACGGTTTGGGAGTGAGTTCCTCGAGGTGCGCCTGATTCTCGAGAGTCAGGCTGGACACGGCGAACTCTTCGCCATGAGGAATCAGTTTTACTTGTACGTTGCCTGCGTGCACGGAATAACGCTGACCGGTTCCCGGCGCGAGCGGCTGCTTTGGTTTTTGTTGAGGCGGCGGTGTGGGTGCGATATCCGCCGGCGCCGGAGCGGTCGGCTGTGCGGCCGACGTGGGGCGTTCGACCCATACTTCGATCTTGCCCGTGTTGGCATCGAGTTGCGGCGTGCTGACGACGACACTGCCTTGAGCCAGTAGTCGATCGATTTGCCACTGGTCGGCGGGTGGCGTGGCTGGCGCCGAATGCGATCCGCCGTTTTGCACGGAGACGGGCCGGATGGCCACTTGATCGCTTGCTGGCGGCGCCTTGACGGGTGTGGCCCAGGCAAAGATTTCGCCTTCTTGCAACAACTTGCCTTGGGCATCGAGCCTGTCGTTGGCGGTGATCTCGCCGAAGTTGGGCATCCGCACGCTGGCGCCGCCATGCAGCGAGGCCACGTACTGCCCGCCCTCGGTGGGTTCGAAACGGAATTCGCGCGTCCAGCGAACGAGAAACTTATTCGCCTCGTCGCCCGGCGTGACGCCTTGCATCACGCCCTGCCCTAGTCCGAGGATGCGTCCTAGTTGATCGCCGGGGATCGGCTCGAAATCGAGTCCGTGCAGACTCTGCACATAGATGCCGCGCGAGGGCGATTGCAGCGTGACGGGTTCGCCGCGGGCCTCGATGCGGCGGATGGGCGAGTCCTGCGGCGCGGCAGCGGCTGTCGCGTGCGGATCGGCGGGCGTTTCGGGCGGAGGCGAGTTTTCCTTCGTGCGAAAGAGTATCGACAGCAGCTCGCAATTCAAAAGATCGCTGGGACCTTTGCTCATGCGAGCGACGTCGACGCGGTCACGAAACGATGCGGCGTGCAGTTCGAGATCGTACTGAAAGTGACCCTGGCAGGTGACTCGCAAAGTCGAGCCCGACATGTCGCCGGCAGCGCCGGGGCGACGCCCTCGCGAAAATGCCGGATCGTCGAGCACCAAGTTCATGATCACATCGCGCTTGAGCCAGAGGGATTTGATTTTGCCGCTGCGCAGGCGCCGCCGGGCTGGCCGTCGTTTTGCAGGTGGATTTCCAGATCACGTCCGCTGCCGGTGCTGCGCCCATGCGAAAGTTGACCGGATGCGGCGAGGTGGCGCGATCGCCCACCAGCACGACGTCGCGCGTGGTGATCAGCAGGTCGTCGCCAGCACCTGGTTGACTGGGCAGGCGTTCGATGCGGATGCGCCCGAGCAGCTTGCCGCCGACGAGCGTCACATCGCGGCCGACCGTCTTGAGGTCGATGGCTCGATCGAATTCGAGCTCGGCGCCGTGCTCGGCGCGCATGATGATCGGGCGTGGTTCGGCGGCAGCGCCGGCCGCGTCGCTCGGAAAAAACAGCAGCGTACAATGGGGAATTTTGACGATCTTGTTGGGCTGCGGCTTCAGGTCCTTGAACAGCAGCATCGAGTGGTCGGTTTCCCAGATCTGTGGGTTGTTGAGCTCCCACGAACCGGGTGGAAAGTACTTGGCGAGGGCCAGCTTGCGTTGGCTTTGCTGCGGCTCAGCGTGGTCGGCGCTGGCGGAGTGACGGCCGACGGATTCGGGCTCGATGTCCGGCTCGATCAGCGGCACCGCGATCAACCAGTAGATCCAATAGGCGCAAACACGGCCACGAACCAGCCGATGACTTCGCTGGTGCGCACGCCTGCGGGTCGTCGTCGCGGACGGCCTGGCGACGTGGTGTGGCGGCGGAAGCCGTCGCATGAATCCGTTAACTCGTGTACTTCTGGATCAAGTCGTCCCAGCGGCGCTGTGCCTTGAGGATCATCTCGATCGTCTCGCGCACCGCGCCTTCGCCGCCGCGCAGTGTGCGTGACGTAGTGGGCCGCCTCGCGCATCTCGGCGCAGGCGTCGGCCACGGCCACGCCCAGGCCCACGTGCGCGATCACGGGCAGGTCGGGCAGGTCGTCGCCGATGTAGCAGACCTGCTCGCGGCTCGAGGCCCAGACTGCGCGAGGATCTCCTGCGCGACGGGCAGCTTGTCTTCGGCCGTTTGCCGCACGATCTCGATGCCCAGCTCGGCGGCGCGAATCTTGACGATGTGCGAGCTGCGCCCGGTGATCAGGCCGAACCTGTAGCCGGCCCGCTGCCAGAGCCGGATGCCCAGGCCGTCGCGAATGTGGAACTGCTTGGTCTCGATGCCCTGGTTGTTGAAGATGATCTGGCCGCCGGTCAGCACGCCGTCGACGTCGGCCAGGATCAGCTCGATCTCCTGGCAGCGCTGTTCGAGTTTCATGCGCACTCCCGCGGCGGGGCTCCTGGCGGACGATTGGCCGGCTCGCGGCGCCGGCGAATGCGGGACGATCGTCGGCGCACTGTCGGGCGGCATCGTCGGCGCTGGTCCGACGGGCGGCGTCAGCCCGGCTTCGGGAAACAGGCGCCACGACGTCGGTGATGTCGATCATGCCCACCGGCCGGCCGTCGGCGTCGACCACCGGCAGTTCGCTGATCTTGCGCTCGGCCATGATGGCCACGGCGTCGAGCATCATCGAGCCCTGCGGCACGGTGCAGCGGTCGGGCGGTCATCACTTCGCGGATCGGCCGGTCGAGCGCCGCGTCGCGCTTGTGCTCGAACAGCCGCGCCAGATCGCTGTCGGTAAACAGCCCGGCCAGCTTGCCCGCCGCGTCGACCAGCATGATCGCGCCGGTGCGGCGGCCGGCGCGGCCGTGTTCGACGAACACCTGCGCGCACGCGTGTGCGACTCGGCGCCACGCGGCACTCGGCCAGCGGCCGCATGAATTCGTCGACCTTGCTCAGCTGCCGGCCCAGGCTGCCGGCCGGATGGAAGCGGGCGAAGTCCTCGCGGCGGAAATCGCGCATGCGGCTGGTCACCAGCGCCAGCGCATCGCCCAGGCCAGCATGGCCGTGGTGCTGGTGCTGGGCGCCAGGCCCAGCGCGCAGGCCTCTTGCAGCGGCCCCAGCTCGATGGTCGACCGTGGCGGCGCGGCCCAGCGTGCTGGTGCGCGGCGCGGTGACGGCGATCGATGCTGCACGCCGAAGTCGGCCAGCGACGGCAGCAGCCGCACGACCTCCTCGGTCTCGCCGCTTTGCGAAAACATCAGCACGCACGTCGTCGCGATGAATGCGGCCCAGGTCGCCGTGCACCGCTTCGGCCGGGTGCAGAAAGTGGCTGCGGGTGCCGGTCGAGGCCAGCGTGGCGGCGATCTTCTGTGCGATCAGCCCGGCCTTGCCCATGCCGCGTGGTGATCACGCTGCCGCGGCAGCCGTAACAGCAGTGTCGACGGCGCGGCAGAACTCGCCGTCGAGCCGCTGGGCCAACGTTGGCCAGCGCCTGCCCTTCGAGCTCGATGATCTCGCGGGCGTAGCGCAACTGCTCGAGCGGGGTGAGCGGTGCCGGCGGCAGCGGCGCGGGCATGCTCATAGGCGACGCTGGGAGTCCGGAGCCGAGTGCGAAATGCGGCGGCGAACTTGGGACGGGGGATTGTATCGCCGGGCTCCACAGGCGGGCAATGTAGAACGTCGGTCCGCGTGTTAAGCCGCTGTCGGGCGGCATCGGCTTACGCAGACTGCGACTGACTCTGCCTATAATGAGCCGCCTGGGTTCGCAGAAATTGCCGTTATCGCATTGTTCGAGGCCGTCGTGGCGGAGAGTCGGCCGCTAGCACTCCGGCCGAAACGAGGAGAATCCGCAATGATCGTCACGACCAAAGATCTGTTCCAGCAGGCCTACGGCAAGTACGCCGTCGGCGCCTACAACATCAACAACCTCGAGCAGACCGTCGGCCTGTTCCGCGGCAACCTGGGCCAGAAGAACTCGAACGACGAGCCGGTCGATCCGAAGCACGAGCGCCCCGTTCATCATCCAGCTCTCGCGCGGCGCCCGCGGCTACACCGACAAGCGGTTTCTCGAAGCCATGATCCGCACGGCCGAGGAGGTTTTCGACAAGGCGATCTTCGCCGTGCACCTCGACCACGGCACCGAAGAAGTCTGCTACGACTGCATCGATAGCGGCTTCTATTCGTCGGTGATGATCGACGCCTCGCACGAGACGTTCGACGAGAACATCGCCATCACGCGCCGCGTCGTCGAGCGGGCCCACGAGAAGGGCATCTCGGTCGAGGCCGAGCTGGGCATGCTGGGCGGCGTCGAAGAAGACATCTCGGTCGACGCCGACCACGCCTGCCTGACCGATCCGGACCAGGCCGTCGAGTTCGTCGAGCGCAGCGGCTGCGATTCGCTGGCCGTGGCCATCGGCACGTCGCACGGCGCCTACAAGTTCACCGGCTAGCAAGGGCTGCACTTCGACCGCATCGCCGAGATCCAGAAGCTGCTGCCCGGCTTTCCGCTGGTGATGCACGGCTCGAGCAGCGTGCCCAAGGAATGGGTCGAGCGCATCAACGAGGCCGGCGGCAAGCTGGGCGACGCCAGCGGCGTGCCCGAAGATCAGTACCTGCCGGCCGCCAAGCTGGGCGTGACCAAGGTGAACATCGACACCGACGGCCGCCTGGTCTGGTGCGGCGTCTATCGCGAAACGTTCCGCGACAAGCCGGGCGACTTCGATCCCGCGCACGCCGGGCAAGCCGTTCATGGCCGCCTACGCCGAGTACATCACGCACAAGAACCAGATGCTCGGCTCGGCCGGCCAACTGGAAAGCGTGCGTGCGGCGCTGACCGGCCAGCCGGTTTACGAATGGTCCGGTGATGCCGCCGATGCTGTTCTGGTGGAAGGCGATCCGGTCCTCGGCGTCCTCCATGCCTGCGACTCGGATGTCCTTCGCGGTGACGACCGCGCCGCCGATGACGTCGCTGTGCTCGCCGGAGTACTTCGTCGTGGAGTGGGTGACGATGTCGGCGCCGAGGGCGATCGGGTTCTGCAGGTAGGCGGTCGCGAAGGTGTTGTCGATGACGAAGATCGCGCCGGCCTCGTGGGCGACCTCGGCGATCGCCTCGATGTCGGCGATGCCGAGCAGCGGGTTGGTCGGGGTCTCGGCCCAGACCATCTTCGTCCGGCCGGGGACGATCGCGGCCCGGACCGCGTCGACGTCGCCGATGCGGGCGATCGAGTGGTCGATCCCCGGGGCCCCGCGACCTCGTCGAAGTAGCGGTAGGTGCCGCCGTAGGCGTCGCTCGGGCACGACCACGTGGTCGCCGGGGACGAGAAGCGAAGCGGGCGACGGTGTCCTGGCCGGCGAGCCCGGAGGCCAGGGCCGAGCCGCGGCTGCCTCCCTCGAGGGCGGCGATGCACTCCTCGAGCGCGGCGCGGGTCGGGTTGGCCGAGCGGCTGTACTCGTAGCCGCCGCGGAAGCCCCCGATCCCGTCCTGCTTGTAGGTGGACACCTGGTAGATCGGGGGGACCACCGCGCCGGTCAGCTCGTCGGCCTCCTGGCCGGCGTGGATGGCACGTGTGGAGAAGCCGTACTCGTCAGACATGCGCCCGAGCCTAGGCCACGGCCGTCTGGCATCCTCGGTCGGTGACCGCTCCGGCCTTCGACTACTCCAACCTCAGCGACCGCCCGACCGGTCCGGTGCTGTGGACCCCGTCCGCGCTGCTGCCCGGGGTGCGTTGGGTCCAGGACCAGGTCACCCGTGGGCGCGGGCCTGGGAGGCGCACAACCGGCGCGTGCTCGCGCAGGAGGGACCATCTGGGTCGCCCTCGGGGACCGATGACGCAGGGCATCGGCGCTTCGCCCCCGAGCGCGGCTGGGCCGGTCAGCTGAGCGAGCGGCTGACCGGTGCGGGGTGGGACCACCGGCTCGTCAACCTCTCGGCGTCGGGCGCGCGCGTCGAGGACGTGCTGGACCGTCAGCTCCGGCCCTCGACGCCGCTTTGGTGCGTCCGGGCCCGCCGACGCCGCCCTCGTCACCGTCGTCATCGGCAGCAACGACATCGTCGCGGCGAGGCACCGGGACGGTCTGGTCGAGCGGTTCGCGCAGATGCTCGACCGGCTCCCGCCTGACCTCGGTCGTCGCCAACTTCCCGAACCCCCGGCGGGAGGCCCCGCGCCGTCGACCACCCTGCTCCGCGAGCGCGCGGCCGACGGACGGCTCGTCCTGGCAGACATGCGCGAGGAGGGACCGCGGTCCTGGCGCGGGCGGCTCGCCGCCGACCTGTTCCACCCCAACGACCTCGGCTATGCCGACATGGCGACGGTCGTGGGGGCGCCCTCGACCGGGCGGGCCTGCCGGGCTGAGAGGCCGGCTCAGAGGCCCTTGCACCCACTCGCGGGTCCACCCGGTGACCGTGAAACCGAGCCGGTCGTTGACGGCGAGCATCGGGGCGTTGGTCTCGGCGTTCCACGTGCGCACCGACGTCACTCCCGGGCTGTTCCCGAGCGAGGGCCCGGAGGTTGGCCACCTTGAGCGCAAGGCCGAGCGCGTTCCCGCGGTGCTCACGCAGGACGAGGTGTCGCCCTGCATGGCGAGGTCCGGCGAGCCCGGCCTCCGACCCCCTAGGTCGGTGAAGCCCACGAGCCGGCCCGACGGGACGTGCCTCGCGCACCGACTCGATCGACCGCACCTCGCCCGGGGTGTTCCACACCCGGGGCCACCCGCTCCGCGTCCCAGTCCTCCTCGTCGAGGTCGATGTCGCCGGACGGAAGCGTCGGTGCTCATCCGTCGGGCGAGCATCGCTCGGTCCTCGAGCCACTCCTCCGGCAGCCCGCCGACCGCGGTCTCCAGGACGTATGCCGCGGGGTCGAGGTCGGGCGCCAGCCGGTCGAGCTCGTCCTCCCCCACCGGCAGCCGCCAGGTCCTGCCGCAGGTCGACGAGGGTCTGCCGGTAGGCCCGGGCTATGGCGAACCCCGTTGCCGCGTCACCGGACTCGACGGGTGCGCCGGAGTGCTCGTGGATCCGTGTGCAGCCGTCAGCGCGCAGAGAGGCCTCGCAGTGCGACAGGAGGGCGGAGCCGAGGCCCCGGCGCTGGTGGCTCGGGTGGACCGAGAGCCAGAGGCCGGCCGTGTCGAGGTTGTCCCGGGTGCTGCGGATCGTCTGGGCTGCCGCCGCGAGACCGTCGGGCCCCTGCCCGTCGTCCACCCAGAGGCCGAACGCCCGGCGGACCTCGTGGCGCCGCGCCGGGGCGTCGAGGACCTCCGCCACCGTGGTCCGCTCGGCCCCGGCGCCCCACACCGCGCGGTTGGCGGCGAGGTGGACCTCGAGCCAGCGCTCGCTCGCCGGGTCGTCGACGGCGAGCTCGAGCTCCTCGATCCGCCAGCTCATCGCGGCACCCCCACCGTCGTCTTCTGCCACTCGCGGCTGGTGCCGTCGACGGCATACCCGAGGTCTCGGTTGACCACGAGCATCGGGGTGTTGGACGCGGCGTTCCACGTGCGCACGCACGTCACCAGGGGCAGCGCGTCCATCAGTCGCAGGGCGTTCGCGGCCTTGAGCCGCCGCCCGAGGCCGTGTCCGCGGTGCTCGCGGAGCACGAGCGTGTCCTGCTGGTAGCCGAGGTCCGGGGTCGCGACCGACACCGAGACCGTGGTGAAGCCGACGAGGCGACCGCTGGGCCGGTGCCGCGCGACGGACTCGACGACCCGCCGGCCGGCGGCCCGGTCGCGCGCCTGGTTGCGACGAAGCCGGTCCGCGTCCCACACCTCCTCCTCGACGTCGAGGTCGTCGGTGGGCGCGTCGGTGCTCATCCGCTGCTGGAGCACGGCGCGGTCGTCGAGCCAGTCCTCGGGCATCTCGTCGACGAAGCCCTTGACGGCATACTCCTCGGCGCCGTCTGCGCTCACGACGTCGGCAAGCAGCTGCCGGTCGATGGGGAGCCGCTGCTCGCTGCGCAGCACGGTCTGCGCGGCGGCGAACCCGTGACGCGTTGCGAACCCCTCGGCGAGGTCATGCCCGCCGGCAGCCCACTCGGTCTCGGCCGTGAGGACGCTGCGCCCTTCCCCGGCGGCGATGCGCTCGCCCTCGGCGAGCAGGGCCGACCCGATCCCCCGGCCCGCTCCCCGGGCAGCAGGAGAGCCAGAGCATCGCGTGCCGCAGGTTGTCATGGACGGGGAGCATCACCTCGAGCGCTCCGACGAGGCGACCCCCGCTCCACGCAGCGACGTCGATGCGCCGCTTGTCGTCGCTGCGGTGGAACTGCTGGATCTCGGCGAGGGTCCACGCGCTGCCCCGGTCGCCGAACGCCTCTCGCTGGACCGCGGCGTGGACGTCCATCCAGGTCGTGCCCGCCTCGTGCTGGGCCGGGTCGAGCAGGTCGATCGGTCGGATCGTGAAGGAGGGGTCCGTCATGGCGGTCAGTCTGTCGGCCCGGCGGCGGTGAGGGCGAGCGATTTGTCGCGCTCGTTGCGCGTGACGGCATACCCGGGCGTCCGTCGACGTTAGGGACAGGTAAGACCGTGCGAGAGCACGCAGAGACCAAGGATGTGAGACTGAAGCATGTTCGGATTCGGTAGGAAGAGCCAGATGCCCAGCCGCGAGGAGGCGCTCTCGGGACGCCCCGATCGTCCGTATGCCGTGAGCCCCACCCACGTCGTCCTCGGCACCCCGCTCAAGGGGCCCTGGCCGGACGGCTCGAGGTGCTCTACGTCGCGATGGGATGCTTCTGGGGGTCGAGCGGATCTTCTGGCGCCAGGACGGCGTGTTCTCGACGGCCGCCGGCTACATGGGCGGATACACCCGCACCCCACCTACGAGGAGACCTGCACCGGTCTCACCGGCCACGCCGAGACGGTGCGCGTCGTCTACGACCCCTTCGAGGATCTCGCCGGAGCTGCTGCTCAAGGCCTTCTGGGAGAACCACGACCCGACGACGGCGAACCGTCAGGGCAACGATGTCGGCACGCATACCGCTCGGTGATCTACCGGACGACCGAAGGGCAGCGGCTCGCGGCGAGTCGACCCGCGAGGCCTTCCAGAAGGTCCTCGAGGACAACGGTCACGGCGAGATCAGCACCGAGATGCGCACGGCCGACGACGCCGGACCGTTCTACCTCGCGGAGGACTACCACCAGGGCTACCTGCATAAGAACCCCGGCGGGTACCGCAACCACGGGCCCAACGGGATGACCTGCCCGGTCGGGATCGTGCGTCAGGACCAGCTCCCCGCGCAGCAGGACATCGCCCCGCCCGCCTGACCGTTCCTCGTCGGTACGGGCGCCTCACGCTCCAGGCGACCTCGCGACCCTGCCAGGTCGTGAGGCAGGCCCGGTTGCCCTGGGGGTCGGCGAGCCCCCAGAACGCGGGAGCCGACGTGTCGTCGACCAGCTCACCGCCGGCCTCGAGCGCGGCGGCGAGGCCGCGCTCGACCGCCTCGGGCGGGATGCGCAGGTCGAGGCGCCAACGCTGCCGAGGGACCTCGTGGGCGTCCTGTGGGCTGGAACCAGATCGTCGCCTGCCGCCCGGTGGCGTCGCGAAGCTGGGTTTCCCCCCAGGGCCTGGACTGGAGTCGTACACGAGCAGGGCCGCCCAGAACGGCCGATCTCGGCCTCGTCGGCGGAGTCGAGACCGAGCTCGAGGACACTGGTGCGCTCCGGGCACGAGGCGACCCCGGCGGCCCGCGCCAGGTCGCTGATGGCCCGGGCCAGCGCCACGTCGCAGCGAGGTGACCCCACCGACGTCATGACTGAGCAGCCGAACGTCCAGCCGCCCGTAGGCCAGATCGAGGTCCGGGTGGTGGTCCATCTGCTCGGCGACCAGGGTGATGGCGTCGACGAGCCTGACCGCGGTGACGAAGTCGCCGGTGTCGAGCTGGCGCGGAGCCGGTCGATGAGCATGCGCCAGTCAGACAGCTCCTCGCAGATCAGCTCCGCCTCAGTCAGCGGCCGCTTCGGATCCGGCGGGGTCCGCGTCGTGTCGCTCATTCACTTCACCTTCTGTCTGCTGGGGGCCTGGGGCAACGACCGAGCGACAGCACCCGGAGTCGCGACTGCTGGCGATAGCTGGGGCCGGGACAGGGCGTCGCTGATGGGTTCCCCCGACCCTAGAAGGGTGGTGGTTCCGCACCTCTCGCCAGTCCCGGCTCTGGTGGCGGGGAGCTGCCCGACGAGTGAGCTGCAGACGGGGCCGTGCGGCCAAGGGTCACGGAGGTGCTCGAGCCAGTCCTTGGGGTGGGTGGTGTAGGTCGGGGGCCGGCTGCGGTGCGCCACCTCACCAGGCCGCTGTCAGGATTGTCGGGGTCTCGTTCGGCGTCCCAGAGGCCGGCGGTCTTGAGCCGGTGGTGGCGACGGGCGCTGCCGACAGGTTGCCGGTGGTGGTCGTGGCGTCGGGGTCGTTGTGGTCGAAGGCCTTCACGTGGTCCAGGTCGCACCGGCCCGCCGGGACCGTGCACCCTGGTGCCCGGCAGACGCCGTCGACCGCGCGGACGTGGGCGATCATCTCCGGCGTGGGCCGGTAGCCCTTCCGGTAAGAGCGCCAGCGCCTTGCCGGTGTCCCAGGTCCGCGAGCAGCGCGTGCCAGATGGATCCGGCCGCGGGCGTCATCAGCTCCCCGGGCCTGTGACGCCGCCAGGTAGCCATGACCCGGCAGCTCG
>CAWCQJ010000002.1:0-96278 GCA_963797735.1 uncultured Chloroflexia bacterium | reverse complement strand
TCAAACGGCTCGCGGCCGGGATGTGCCCGACACGCACCAGCAGCGGCTGTGGGCTAACAATTTCAGCCGAATTCCGCAGCCAGACTAGGCGCGACATCGACCGTCCGGTTGCTATCCAGGCTCCGTTGGGCAATCGTGTACGTACATGACCAAGCCTGACTACACCACCCTCGACCTACCGCCAGCACCCTCGGACCGTCCGTACGTCCTTATAAACATGGTCATGTCGATCGACGGCAAGGTCGTTGTGGAAGGCACCGAACAGGGCATCGGTTCGAACGTGGACCAGCGACTGATGCGAGAGCTTCGAGTCAGCGCTGACATCGTCCTGAATGGCGCAAACACCCTCCGCGCGAGCGGCACGTCTTCGCGTTTGGGCGATCCAATCCTTGAGCAGATTCGCCAGTCTCGAGGCAAGCCGCGGTACCCCATCGCCGCCACCATGTCAGAATCCGGCAACCTTCCCCTGGACAAGCTGTTTTTCACGGCACGAGACTTCGATGCCGTTATCTATCTCTCGAAAGCGGCGCCAGCGGACCGTCGGAAAGCGATCAAGGAGACCGGACGCCCGGTCTTCGACCTGCCCCTGCGAAAGCCGATGACCGCAATGCTGCGGCATATGCGAACCGAACTCGGCGCCGAGGTGCTGCTTGTTGAAGGCGGTCCGACCGTGAATGCCGAACTTTTTCGCCTCGGCGCAGTTGACGAGTTCTTCGTGACAATCGGCCCGGTGGTCGTTGGTGGTCGGGACACGAAAACGCCAGTCACCGGCGACTCACCGTTCACGCGAAAGACGCTCCCGCATTTCGATCTCGTTTGGGCAGTGCCGAACCCGGACACAAGCGAAATCTATTGCCGCTACCGGGCGAACGGCCGCTGAGCTAGCTCTTCGCGCTCTTGTCAGGTGTCGGCTCGGCAGCCTTCCCCGGACGCCGGATCCGCGTTTCGCGCAGATCCTTTTCGCTGGCGGTTTCCTTCCGCGGGTGAGCCGCCTGGCGTTCGCGCTTGAGAGCGGCTTTGGTCTTGGGTCGCTCCTGCATGGGAGCCGATTCACGCGAAATGCGCTCTCCGATAGACGCCGCCGCGGCGCTGGCGGACTCCTCGATGCCCTTCGCGCCGTTGCTTCGGCCACGAGCCACCGGCTTGGTCGCAACGGCTTCTGCTGGTTCAGTGGCCTCCGGTGCCTTCCCGTTCTTGGAGGCCGCAGCCCGCTTTGGCGCCGCGGCTTTTAGCGTTCCTGCGGCCTCGAGGATCGGGCGCAGGTAATCGCCAGTGAAGCTCTTCTTCACTCTCGCGATGTCTTCTGGCGTGCCTTCGGCGATCAGCTCGCCGCCGCGGTCGCCGCCGTATGGGCCGAGGTCGATCAGGTGGTCGGCGCACTTAATGACGTCGAGGTGGTGCTCGATCACGACGACCGTGTTGCCGGCATCCGCGAGCCGCTGGAGGACATCGAGCAGATGGGCCACATCCTGGAAGCTCAAGTCCAGTTGTCGGCTCGTCGAGAATGTAGAGCGTCCGACCGGTGGAGCGCCTGGAGAGCTCGCTCGCCAGCTTGATGCGCTGCGCCTCGCCGCCGGAGAGCGTCGTCGCGGGCTGGCCGATGTGGACGTAGCCAAGACCCGTTGCCTCAAGCGTATCGAGGATTCGCTTCACCCGTGGGAATCGTTCGAAGAACTCCGCCGCTTCAGAGACCGTCATGTCGAGGACTTCCGCGATGTTCTTGCCACGGAAGAGAATCTCGAGCGCCTCGCGGTTGTACCGCTTCCCGTTGCAGGTCTCGCAGGGCACGGTCACGTCGGGGAGGAACTGCATCTCGACGACCTTATAGCCGTCTCCGGAGCACTCTTCGCAGCGCCCACCCTTCACATTGAAGCTGAATCGGCCCGCCTTGTAGCCGCGAGCCTTCGCTTCCGGCACCGAGGCGAACATGTCGCGGATGATGCCGAAAGCGCCCGTATATGTTGCCGGGTTCGATCGCGGTGTTCGCCCAATCGGCGACTGGTCGATATCGACGATTTTGTCGACGTGTTCGAGGCCCTCGACGGCGTCGTGCTTGCCCGGCCGATGACGCGCGCCGTGCAGGACGTTCGCCGCGCGCTTCACCAGGATCTCGTTGATGAGCGACGACTTACCTGAGCCCGAAACGCCCGTTACCGCAACGAACTTGCCTAGCGGCACATCGATCGTGAGGTTGCGCAGGTTGTTCTCTTTCGCCCCGCGGATCCGAATCGTCTTGCCATTGCCCTCGCGGCGTTCTCGCGGCACCGGAATTTCGCGGCGACCCGAGAGATACGCTCCGGTGATGCTTTCCTCTGACGCCTTGATCGCGTCGATATCGCCTTCCGCAACGACGTAACCGCCATGGACGCCGGCGCCCGGGCCCATATCGATAATCCAGTTGGCCGCGCGCATCATCGCTTCGTCGTGCTCGACGATGAGGACGGTGTTGCCGAGTTCCCGAAGTCGCTCAAGCGTCTTGATGAGCCGGTCGCCATCGACAGGATGCAGCCCGATGGACGGTTCATCGCAGATGTAGAGAACGCCCATCAGCGCCGAACCTATCTGCGTGGCCAGCCGAATCCGCTGCGATTCCCCGCCAGAGAGGGTCCCACTCACGCGGTCGAGCATCAGGTACTCAAGGCCCACATCGACCAGGAACTCGAGCCGTCCGCGAATCTCTTTCAGTATCTGGAATGCGATGGTCCGTTCGCGCGTGTTCAACGGGGAATCCGGCGCAGCCAGTCGGTCGAAATACTGCTTCGCCTTGGTAATGCTCAGGTTCGTGACTTCGACGATGGGCTTCTCGTCGATGAGCACTCCCAACGCCTCAGGCCTGAGCCGCCTGCCCTTGCAATCGGGGCAGGGAACCGAGCCCATGTACTTTTCTATCTCGGTCCGGATGTAGTCGGAGTCGGTCTCTTTGTAGCGCCGCTGCAGGTTCGAAACCACTCCCTCGAACTTCGTGTCATAGGTCTGCGTGCGGCCGTACTGGTTCGTGAACTTCAGGCGAAGCTGGCGGTCACCCGTGCCGTAGAGCAGCGCGTGCATCTGCTTTTCAGTCAGCTCAGAGATTGGCGTGTCGGTGCTGAAGCCCTGGTCCTCGGCTACCGCCTCGAGCTGCCGCATGTACCAGCCCGCCACGCTGGGTGATTTCGACCACGGCTCGACCGCCCCGCCCGTGAGGGACTTCGTCCGATCGGGAATGATCAGGCCCGGGTCGATTTGCATCTCGACACCGAGGCCAGTGCACTTCGGGCAGGCACCATGCGGGCTGTTGAACGAGAACGTCCGCGGCTCGATTTCGCCGATCGAGGTGCCGTCGTACGCACACGAAAAGTGCTCAGAGAAGATGCGCTCGGGCTCGTCGCCTGAATTGTGTGCGACCAGCATCACTCCCTGGCCCACCTTGAGAGCCTGTTCTACCGAGTCGGCGATGCGGCTCGTCGCGGTCGGGTCGCTGCCCGGTTCGGGCACAACCAGTCGGTCGACCACGACGTCGATATCGTGGCGCTTCTTCTTATCGAGCGCCGTCACCTCGTCGAGGTCGCGAACCTCGCCGTTGATTCGAACGCGAACGAAACCTGCCCGGCGCGCCTCATCGAAGACTCCGGTGTGTTCGCCCTTTTTCGCCCGGGCGACCGGCGCAAGCAAGAGGAGACGAGCGCCTGCGGGGTACGCCAGCGTGGCATCCACAATCTGCTGCACCGTCTGGCGCTCGATTGGTCGCCCGCACTCGGGACAGTGCGGACGGCCGGCCCGCGCCCACAAGAGACGCATGTAGTCGTAGATTTCGGTGACGGTCCCGACGGTCGAACGAGGGTTGTTCGATGTGGACTTCTGATCGATGGAAATCGCGGGCGAAAGGCCATCGATGTGGTCGACGTCCGGCTTTTCCATCAGCCCCAGGAACTGTCGCGCATAGGCCGAAAGCGATTCGACGTACCGCCGCTGCCCCTCGGCGTAGATGGTGTCGAAAGCGAGGGAAGACTTGCCGGACCCGGAGAGTCCAGTGATCACGACTAGCTGGTCCCGCGGGATGCGGACCGTGATGTCTTTGAGGTTATGCTCGCGTGCGCCGCGGACAAGGATGTGATCGAGGGGCACGGGTGCCTTCCGGATACGAATTGAACCGCCGATCGCTCGGGCCTACGAGTGTAGCCGGGAATGGTTGCGGCGGTGGTGAGTGTACCAAAGATAGAACGCACGTTCTAGGTGGATGGTGACAGCATCCTGTCAGGAAGAAATACGGAGACTGAGGGCTCCAACCCTGGGAGTGGATGGTAAACTCGATGCGCTATGGATACGCGACAGGCAGCCCGGGTCACATTTGAACTCAACGAAGCCGGGATCGAAATCATGCGGATGAACCTGAAGCGACGGCATCCTGAAGCCTCGGGAGAATCGATCCGACGACATGCTTCTTTCATGGGTCCGGGAACGACCTGGTGCCCCCACCGGTGATGCCGATGGACGGCCCTCTCTTCGCTTCGCCCCTCAGAACTCCGACAGCAACTAGCCTAGCTTCACCAGCGTCCGGCCCTTCACTTTGCCCGCCAGAATCTCCGTGCACACGGCCGCGACGCCGTCGAGATCCGTCTCGACCGCGATCGAGTCGAGTAATCCCTTGGGCTTGAGGTCCTGCCCCATGCGGTTCCAGATGTGCTGGCGCTTGGCCATCGGGCACATCACCGAATCGATCCCGAGCAGGTTCACCCCGCGCAGAATGAACGGGAACACCGTCGTCGCCACCGACGTGCCGCCCGTGAGTCCGCTGACGGCGATGCTGCCGCCGTACTTCGTCGAACGGATGAGGTACGCCGTCGTGGCTCCACCCACCGGGTCCACCGCTCCGGCCCAGCGCTCGGTTTCCATCGGACGCGTGCTCTCGGCGCTGACATCCTCGCGGCTGAGGATCTCCGTTGCACCGAGCGAGCGCAGGAAGTCGTGCTCGGAAGTCTTACCGGTGCTTCCAGCGACCGTGTAGCCGAGCTGGGCCAGCATGTTCACTGCCGTACTGCCGACGCCGCCGGTCGAACCGGTGACCAGCACCGTCCCCTGGTCTGTGCGCAGACCGTTGTGTTCGAGCGCCTCGACCGACATCGCGGCGGTCATGCCTGCCGTCCCGAGCGCCATGGCTTCCTTGGTCGAAAGCCCGGCCGGCAACGGCATCACCCAGTCGCCGGGAATCCGCGCCAGTTCGGCGAACCCGCCCGGATGCGCGACACCGACGTCGTAGCCGTTGACCACGACCTGTGCGCCCTTCGCGAAACGGCTGTCTTTCGAATCCACGACTGTTCCGGCCAGGTCGACACCCGGGACCATCGGATAACTCCGCACAACGCGTCCGGTCGGACTCATCGCGAGCCCATCCTTGTAGTTGATGGAACTCCACTCGACCTTGATCGTGACCTCACCAGCCGGCAGATCGCCTTCGCTCAATTCCTTGACGGAGGTGCTAAACGCATCCCCCTGCTTGTCGACGACGATTGCGCGGTATCCCATGAGTGCTCCCGAGACGTAGTCCCGCAAGCGTGCCTGAGTGAACCGTGGTGAGCAACGCGGATTCTCGCCGCGGATCACGATTCGGCGCGTTGTATACTCCGGGCATGGAAGATCGGATCGAATGCGTTCCGGGTGTCATGCTTGGAAAGCCAGTTATCGTTGGCACCAGGATCACCGTCGAATTCATCCTTGAGGCCCTCGCTTCTGGCGAACCGATCGACCAACTCGTAACCGAGTATCCCGTGCTCGACCGGGACGATGTCCTTGCCGCCCTGCAATTTGCGGCACACTCACTTCGGTCGGAATTTGTCTTCCCGCTGGCACCGACGGGCTAAACGACGTTGGCCCACTTTGTGGCTGACGAAAACATACCTGCGGCACTGATCGCGACCCTTCGTGATCACGGCCACGAAGTCCGTTCGATCAGCGAAACGCGGCCGCGAATTCCAGACGAAGCCGTGCTCGATGAAGCCGTTCAGCGAACTGCGATACTCATCACCGCCGATAAAGATTTTGGCGAACTAGTGTTCCTTCAACGCCGAGAGTTGACGGGCGTCTTGCTGCTCCGCTTGCATGGGCTGTCGCCCGCTGCCCGGTCCGGACTGGTCCTACAGGCAATCGAAGACTTCGGGCCGCAGTTGAACGATGCATTCACGGTGATCAGTCCAGGGCAACTGAGAATTCGGCCCCGGGTTCTGTCCGACGCCGAGTAGCTCGCGCGCTCTTGATGCTTTCCGCCTGTTCACCGAGACGGGCAGGCACGCCCCACAAACTTCTAACGCCCCTCTTACGACATAAACTTCCCGAAATACTTGTCGTAACTAAGGGTTTACCACTACATTTTCACTCCAAAGTCACTCGAGCTACCGGTCGGTAGAGATTGAGTGACTGGCCTGCAACCTGTGTGCGAGGCAACCGGGGGCGCCCCACCCCCAACTACAGATACGAGCGGGGCACGGACCACGACGCGCCGTGGAGCCAGCGGTGACCCCTCTTTGCCGCACTGGCCACCGATTGTGGGATCTTTCGACCTTTTGCATTGAGCGATGAATGCCGTCCGGCGGGGAGAATTGCCGGGCGCTTTCTTGTATGGGTCGAAAGCTGGACGGAGCTAACAGATGACACTCGCACTCTATGGAAAAACTCGCCGAAGGCAGGGCATGCTCGTCATGCTCGGCCTTTTTGCTGTCTTCGCCGCCCTCATTGGGGGCGTGACCGTTCAGAAATGCGAGAACGGCACTTGCGGCCGCTGCAACGGATCCTCTCGCCCAGCAACGCTGGACGGCATCGAACAATGCGTTAATCCGGACGCTGCCCAAGCTGCGGCACGAACTGACGTGACGACGGACGGCAACGACGGGACTTTCGACTGCGAGTACCGTGCCAACCAGTGATCTGCAGCGCTTACTCGGCCAAGTTGACCTTAACCGACCATCGACACGAGCGACCAAATGATCCGAGCTGAATGACGGGCTCGTGCCGACCGATTGACAGTCGACAACTTAGTGCCATCACGGAACGATAGACTGCGACTACATCGTGGCTGGGCGATTCAGATACGATGCCGCAGCACCTGCACGATGAGCCGACTCAGGACGGAAGTTCCTACGACGGTTCCGCTACGAGCGTCGACTGCGGACCTATAACGACTGTCACGCTGCGAATGACATCGGTCGCCGCTTCGACAGCTTCAGATTTCGCTGCATTGAGCCAGCACAGCAAGACTGTGCGGCATCTGCATCGATAACATCGAGCTGTGATCGCAGTACGCGGCTGCCGCAGCCCGACCTCACTGCGACCAAGACCGCCCGCAAGAACAACGCCACCATCACCCAGGTCACGCAGCCGGACGACACGTTCGACTGGCGCATCGAGGTCAAGAACGCAGACAACGCAGCGGCCGTCTTCCCCGCAGCCTCCACCTGGTTCCTCGATAACCTCCCGGCAGGCCCCACCTACGGCGGCGCGGTAACCGTCACCGCCGCCAACCCGGCGTCCGTGCCCTACATCCCTTAACGCCTGCGGAATTGCCGCCGGCACCATTACCTGTACGACCGGCAACGGCGATGCGGCCAGCCGCACCCTGGCGGCGGGCCAGTCGCTCTTCGTCACCATCTCCGTCGATCCCGCAGCGTCCGGAAGCCTCACGAACCCTGCGAACGGCGGCGCGTCTGCAAGGCCGACAACTCCGGCTCCGTCACCGAGTCCAACGAGGGCAACAACACCTGCTCGAGCACCGTGACGGTCAACCCTCCAGCTTCTAACGAGACGCTCTGCGAGAGCGGCAACGTCACCGCCTGTATCGCGCTGCTCCATCCCTACAACTTCGCCCAGCTCAACCCGGCCAACGCCTGTGGCGGCATCGATGCGAACTTCGTCATCGACCGCTCCGGCTCCATCGATAGCACTGAACTCGGACAGCTGAAGGGCGGCATTACCTCCTTCGCCACGGCGCTCTCCGCCGGCAGCGTCTTCTCCGGCACCACTTTCCACACGACCGCTTCGGCGTTGACCACCGGGTACGTGTCCGCCGCGACCTTCAATGGTCTGGTTAACGGCATCGCAAGTGGCACATACACGTGGACTGAGGGCGGCATCCAGGTCGCTACGACGAACACGGCCAACGCCACGGCCAACCCGGACATGATGTTCATCGTCACCGATGGTGGCCCGAACCAGGTCGACGGCACCGGTCAAACCAACCTCAGCAGTGAAATGCTCTGGGTGAACGCAGCCAACGACGCGATCGATGCCGCGAACGCGGCACGCACCGCCGGGTTCATCGTCCGCGCCGTCTACGCCGGCGATCCGGATTCGAACATGCCCTGGCCAGACAACGCGGACAAGATCGCGTTCGCCAATGCCGTCCTCTCCGGCCTCGGCGGCGGGTCGTTCCTCTCCGGCTCGTGGGACCAGATTGCTGCCAATCTCCTCGCCTCCGCTGGATGCGACCCGACCGTCAACAAGGCAAACGGTGTCCCCACTCAGAGACGCCGGGAATCCGGGCGGCATCTTCGAATACGTCGACTGGACCATCACGCTCACGAACTCTGCGCTGACGCCTAAGGCGCGTCAATGTCACCGACGCCGAGCGACCATAACTTGCAGTCCTCGTTTCGGTTGGCCCAGGCGCGATCGTGTTCACCCGCCTCCGGCAGCTCCGGGCCGTGGATCTGCACGATCCCCGCCAAGGCGAACAGTACCGAACGGCAGCTCACGCTGAAGGTCGTTCGCACTACTCTCGCACTTACAACATCTGCAACGGCACAAGCGGCTCGAACACCGTCACCGTGTCTGGGGCGCGACTGGTTCGAGTACCGCCACCTTCACCATCCCGGCGCAGCCCGACGACCCTTCCTGCCTCGGCACCATCGTCGTCCATAAGGAAGAGGCCGGGTACCTCGCGAATGCTGGGAGCCTGACCCTCTGGAACTTCGCCCTCAGCGGCGGCACGGCAAAGGCCGACCAGGGCATCCAGGATGCCGGGACGACCACGTTCACCGGCCTCGCAGCAGGCACCTACGCCGTCAACGAAACCAACGGCAGCGCCAAGTCCGTTTGTGATGGCACCGGTTTCCGCACCTTCAACGGTGACGTCTCAAACCCCAGCAACCCGGGCCCAACCAAGAGCGGCATTTCCGTCGCTGCTGCGCAGACCGTCCACGTCTACTTCAAGAACACCGGCTGCGACGGGACAATCTCCATCGGAAAAGTCAGTTCGCCTGACCTGAACGTCGCCGCAGGCGGCGACGCGACCTGGACGATCAACGTCAACGTCATCGGCAACCCAACATCGGCCAATTTCACCGTGACCGACACGTTGCCGACGGGCTGGACCATCCGCGCTGGCGGTGTGAGCGCCCCATCCTTCATCAACTGCCCGACTAACGTCGGAAGCAACTTCATCGGTACGACCGCCCTGGCCGGCTGCACCCTGCTCGCAGGCTCTCCGGTCGCCCTCTACACGATCACCATCCCGGTGACCGCTCCGGCGAGCTACCCCAACACGAACTGCAAGCTGTACACCAACTCCGCCACGCTCGCGGGCTCGGGCAGCACCATCACGGGCTCGAACCCGGCAACCGATGGCCTCACCGTCACCGACTGCGTGAACCCGAAACTTGTGCTTTCCAAGAGCAACAACGCCCCTTCGCCGCTGGCGAGTGGCGGGACGTTCAACTGGACCGTCAAAGCGGTCATCAGTGACGGTCCTACGCTCGCCGCGCCGACAATTGGCGATTCACTCCCCACGGGATTCACCGTTAACGGTGCCATTGCCTTCACCGGCAGCCAGGACGCCTCGAAGTTGTCTTGCGACCCGGCACCCGTCGGTTCGACAAGCGTCAGCTGCAGCCTCGCCTCGGGCGCGGTCAATGGGAACTACTTCATCGTGATCCCAGTTAAAGCGGTGACTGCGACTACTCGCGCCGAATGCACCTCGCATCAAAACACCGCGACTGCGTCCTTTGGCGCGAACCCGGGAATCGTCGAAGGCAGCCCGGCGCACGACTCAGTCACCATCACGTGCCCGACCATCACGCTCGCGAAGGTCGCCAACCCGGTTGGCCCCGTTAACTCGGGTTCGAATATCGGGTGGACGTTTACGGTCAGCAACACCTCGAACGTTCCTGCAACGAACGTAGCGGTAAGCGACACGCTTCCCGCCGCGGCCGGACTGACCTGGCTCTCCACCGCGCCAACCACCGCGCTTCAAGGAAGCTGTGGCGTAGCCGCGGGTGTCCTCAGTTGTACCGGTCTGAGCATCCCCGCCTCTGGGTCCATTACCGTCTCGGTCACTGGGACCACGACTACCGGGGTCACCTGTGGACCAATCACGAATACAGGAGCAACCGCCACCCTTTTGGGCACGGTTAGCAACCAGCTGGCCTCGGCCTCCGTCACCGTGAACTGCCCCGATCCCAAGGTCGAGAAGTCTGGCAATGGCCCTGTCAACGCCGGCGACAACCTGGTCTTCACGGTCAAGGTGACCGCTGGAGGCACCGGACCGCAGTCAGTCCACCTCACCGACACCATGCCAGGTTCTGGTCTGAGCTGGACAAAGGGCGGCGCCGACGCAGCCAACTGCTCGCCAACCGGTCCGATTAACAGCGGCTCTGCCTATACCTGCGACTTCAACAACCTCAATCCGGGTGACGTCCGCACCGTTACGTTTACGGCGACGTCAGTGACAACTCAGTGCGGGACCTCCGTCTCGAACACTGCGACGATCACGTCCACCGGCGACGTCAACACGAACAACAACTCGGCCACCGCGAGCATCGCCGTCCAGTGCCCGAACCTCTCGCTCACCAAGACGGCGGATGCCGCTTCGGTGAACGCCGGAGAACAGATTGGCTTCACTGTCACGGTTGCGAATGCGGGCCCCGGTACCGCCAAGGGCTTCTCGCTCACCGACCCGCTCCCGGCCAAGGGCATCGACTGGTCGATCCAGTCCCAGAGCGGCCCGGTCGCCTGCGTCATCAATGGAGCGCCCGGTGCCGAGACCCTGAACTGCCCATCAGCGGGCACTGTCGACCTCGCTCCGACCGGAGCGAATCCCATCGTCGTCCACGTAGTGTCGCTGACCGACAAGACCTCGTGCGGCACCGCCGAAAACACGGCTCGCATCACCGTCACCAACAACCCCACGGCAGTGAGCCCCGCGACCGCTCAAACGGCAGTGAACTGCCCCGATATCCAGGTCACCAAGTCCGCGACGAACTCGACGCTTTCGGCCGGTGACCTCGCTGAGTTCACTATCGTCGTGAAGAACGTCGGCGAAGGCACCGCCACCAACGTCGTCGTCACCGACAACCCGCTGCCGGGCAACCTCCCGTGGACCCTCGGCACGGTTACGCCAGCTACCCCGACGGGCTGCGCCGTTACTGCGTCAGGCAATGGCTCGAACCCGTGGCGACTTGATTGCACGTTCACTTCGCTTGCGAAGAACGCCCAGGTCGAAATCAAGGTTTCCGCGACGACCACCAAGGACAATTGCGGTCCGTTGGTTAACAACGTCACCGTCAGTGCCACAAATGAGCCGGCAAGCGTTGTGAACGCCTCGAACCAGGCCACTGCCCGGATCGATGTGAACTGCGCAGCCATCAGCATCCTGAAGACCGCGGACAAGTCCCCGGTCAACGCGACGGACGGCGTGGGCTACACCATCACCGCCACCAATACCGGTGCCGGCATCGCCCGCGGCGTGGTCGTCACCGACACGCTTCCGACCACTCCTGCCGGCCTCAACTGGTCGATCAACCCCGCCGTTGCCGGTTGCAGCATCGCCGCTGGCGTCCTCACCTGTAACTTCGGCGACCTCGATGCGGTTGGCGGCGCTCATGTCAGCGCTTCCGTCCACATCAGCTCCACCACCACAAAGGAGACCTGTGGGACGATTGGCAACACCTCGAACGTCAGCACGACGAACGATGGCACGGCCAACTCGAGCGCGAATATCGTGGTCGACTGCCCGAACGTAACCGTCGTTAAGACGGCGCTTGCGCCGACCACCGTTAGCGCCGGCGAAGACATCTCCTTCCAGATCGTCGTGAAGGTCCTCGGCTCAGGCACCGCCTACAACGTGATGCTCACCGATACCCTTCCCGGCAACACCTCTGGATGGTCCGTGACCAACGACGCCGCTGCGCCCGCCGCCTGCGGCACACCGGTCGGAAACCAGTTCCTCTGCAGCTTCGGAAACGTCGCGGCGGGTACGACGTACACGATCACAATCTCCGGCAAGGCGATTGGTGCGCTCGGCGAGGTCACCTGTGGCCCGCTGAAGAACACCGCGTCCGTTACGGCGGGCAACGAAGTCGCAGGAGCCGATAACGAGTCGTTCGACAGCGTCACCGTCAACTGCCCGCTCATCACCGTCGAAAAGAAGGCTGCCAACAGCCCCATCTCCGCAGGCGCCGAAGCCCGCTTCACCATCACGGTTACGAACGCTGGCGGCGGCACCGCCACCGGAGTCCAGGTGAAGGACTCGCTCCCGAACCTCACCGGCCTCACGTGGGCCGACAATCATGCTGACTGCACCATCACCGCAGCACCGCCGACGCTGAACTGCTCGGGTGGAGCGTTCGCATCGATGGCTGCTGGTAGCCACATCGACATCGATGTCTACGCGACCACGACTCCCGCGCACTGCGGCGTGCTTCCGAACCTTGCCTTCGCGAAGGCCGCGAATGACGAGTTCACCGGAAGCAACGACAACGCCCAGGACACCGCCGACTGGCGCTCGTCCAACCTGGCGCAGATCACCGTCGAATGCCCCGACATTTCGGTGGAGAAGACGGCCGACAACTCGCCGATCAGTGCCGGTGACCAGGCCTCGTTCACCATCAAGGTGAAGAATGCGAGCGCAGCAGGCACGGGAACGGCCACCGGCGTCGTCCTGACCGACGTCCTTCCCGTTGGCATCGACTGGGACTACGGAGCAGCTCCCTGCTCCATCGTTGCTGGCGTCTTGTCCTGCAATGTTGGCACGCTGGCCCCGAGCGCTTCATTCAGCGTGACCATCACCGGTGACACCACTGCCGCCCAGTGCGGCGAAATCCCGAACCTCGCCAGTGCGACTTCGACCAACGAAGCGGCGTCGGACGGCCCGAACACCGACTCAGCAACCATCGTCGTGAACTGTGCCGATGTCGAAGTCACCAAGACTCCCGACGACGGCGAAATCAGCGCCGGCGATAAGATCGAATTCACCGTGGTCATCAAGAACCTCGGGCCTGGCACGGCCAAGGACGTCTCCATGACGGACGACCTGCCATCCGGCTTCGATTGGACGCTGGACCTCGGCAACGAAGACTGCAGCATCAGCGATGACCCACAGGTCCTCGACTGTTCGTTCAAGGAATTGGCGCCGGACGAAACGATCGAGGTTCGCGTCTCGGCACCGACCGCTCCGGATCAATGCGGCGAAGTTTCCAATACCGCAGTGATAACCGAGGCCTTCGAACTTGAGTCGGACCTCGCCAACAACTCGGATGACGGGCTCGTCACCATCAACTGCCCGGACATCGAAGTGACGAAGGTCGCCGACGCGACTCCGGTTGAGTACGGCGCATCGATTTCGTTCACCATCGTCGTCAAGAACCTCGGTCCGGGGACCGCGAAGGATGTCGTCGTCACTGAAGACCTCCCTGCGGGAATCGATTGGACCACCTCGTCCGACGGCTGCGAAGTCGATTCCGGAATCGTCTGTAAATACGACGAGATCCTGCCCGGCGATGAGAACGCCAAGACCATCGTGGTCGAAAGCGAAAGCACGCCCGAAACCTGTGAGCCGGTCGTCAACAGCGTGTCTGTCACTGCTTCGAACGAAGCCGACGACACGACGGGCGAAAACACCGCCGAAGCGACGGTTGAGGTCGAGTGCGGAACCATCCAGATCGTGAAAATCGACCTGGTCGGCGCCGACAACCCCAACCTGCCCGGAGATAACGACTGGGACTTCACCATCAACCGTGGCGCCGATGCCTTTGCAACTGACTCCATCGCAGTCGGCGGCGGAGCTACAAGCGTTGAGAAGGTACCGTTCGGCACCTACTCAGTTGCCGAAGTTGAAGCGATTCCTGGCGTCTGCCCGGAGCCGAACCCAACTCGTACCTACCGTTCCACCGGACCGGGCGGCAGCCAGGTGATCGATGCGGACCACCTGCTCATCACCTTCACCTTCACCAACTCCGAATGCGGCGTTGTCGCCAGCACCGGCACCCTGGTGGTCGAAAAGGTCGAGGACATCAACGGAAACCATGTGTTCGATGGCAACGACTCGATGCTGTCGAACTGGTCGATGACGATCACTGGGCCGCAGTTCCCTGGCGGCGAGGAATTCCTCACCGATAGCAACGGTCGAATCGTCCTTCCGGGCGTTCTGACCGGCGTTTACACGGTGGTTGAAGGCTCCAGGCCCGGCTACCATCTCGTCGGCGTCATCGCAGACGACGATGCTCCGGTCTTCTCGGTGTCTTCCTCCGCCTCGGTCGATCTCGCATACAGCGACACCGACAAGATCACCTTCTACAACCAGCCGCGCGGGTCGATCATCGTTCACAAGCGTGCGGTGTCCAGCCTCAACGGCATCGATCGCGACTCACCGCAGGACGCCGATGGCTGGGTCATCACCCTGACGTCGGTCGCCTGCAATGTGAATACCCAGCAGGCCACGAATGCCTCCGGCAACGCGAGCTTCACCGACCTGTTGATCTGCAACGACTACCAGGTCAGCGAGAACCCGGTTAACGCAGCCTCTCCGGGCTTCGTACCTTCGGGGCCTACGACCATCAGCAATCTGACGCCGGGCCTGGTTCAGGCGACGACAGTGACCTTCGTGAACACGAAGACCGTTGTCGATCCTCCCTGCGCGAACTGCAACCAGGTGCCCACTCCGACTCCGACGGCAACCAACACACCGGTGCCGCCGACCAACACGCCCGTCGCACCGACGAACACCCCGGCGTCGCCGACTCCAGTGAGCACAGTCCAGGGCGAGAAGACGCCAGGGCCCGCTGCTCCTACGCCAATAGCTCCGAGCACCGGCGACGGTGGTCTGGGTAAGGTTGTAGGTGGCACGAACCTCGTGCTCATCCTCATCGGTCTCGCAGCCATCGCTTCTGGTCTGTTCACCATCGGGGCCGGCGGGCGCTTCGGCCGCCGCCGCTAACGGCAACGTTCACCAATTACAGATGGGCCTCCAACTGGAGGCCCATCTGTTCTTTCCGCCAGGTTCCACCGATGCTTACATCGGTGAGAGAATCGCCGGGAGTGACTCAAGTTGGTACCTAAGTTGCGCCTGGCACTGCTCGGGCTGTTTATCTTGCCGGCCACGTTGTCTGCCTGCGGCGGTGGTGGATCGTCGACTGACGAAGAGTTCGTCACCGAACTCTGCAGCGCGACAGCCAAACTCAATACGGACTTTGCCGCCGCGGTGAAGGACGCCAGCGGCCAAACCGACTCCGCCAAAGCCGTCGAGCGACTCGTCCCACCCCTTGAGGCATTCGTCAAAGCGTTCGACGATGCAAAGCCGCCCAAGGATCTAAAGGACTGGCACTCCGCTGCCTCAAAACAGCTCGATTCCGCCGTCGAGAAATTCAAGACCGAAAAGACACTGGCGTCACTGGAAGGCTTCGGCGATAGCCCTGTGCCCGACCCGCCAGCAGATGCCAAGCAGCGCTTGCGAACGGCCGCCGAGAACATCAAGGCGTGCGACGGCGTCGCCTTCCTTAAGCCGAATTAGCCCTACCGCATTTCGCTCGCCAATGCACTTCCATTAGGCGCGACGAACCCTGGCGCAACGCATCAACGGCAGCGGCACGAATGAGTAGCGCTCTATCCTGATCGAATGAACGAGTCCGAGGCCACTCCCGCCGACATCAAACGGTACCAGCGCAACCTTCGCGATGAGGTTGACGGTGCCGCCTTATACCGGTTTCTGGAAGACGCGGAAAAGGATCCGCATCTCAAAGAGGTGTACGGGCGGCTTGCGCAGAGCGAGGGACGCCACCTTGACTTATGGGCCGAACGACTACGAACGGCGGGCGCTGAAGTTCCCGACTACGGGCCATCATTTCGCGTCAAGACGCTCGGTTGGCTTGCGCGCCGGTTCGGTACCGCGACGGTGAGTCCTATCGTCACGCGAATGGAGATGGCCGCGACTTCGATGTACGACACGCAGCCAGAGGCTATCGAAGCGAACCTCCCGGCCGACGAACGTTCCCACGCGCGCCTGTTCCGCGAAATCAGCCGGTCTGGCCCGGGCCGCCTCGACGTGGACATCGCAAGGGTTGAGGGACGGCACAGCGCCACCAGTGGCAATGCGTTACGGGCAGCCGTGCTTGGCGCGAATGACGGGCTTGTCTCAAACCTCCTCCTCGTGATGGGAGTCGCCGGCGCCGCCCCTGGGCGAAACTTCGTGCTTCTCGCTGGCCTCGGCGGGCTGCTGGCGGGCGCTATCAGCATGGCCCTCGGTGAGTGGATCAGCGTTCGAAGTTCTGCGGAAGCATTCGAGCGCCAGGTGGCCATTGAGCGAGAGGAACTCGACGCCAATCCCGAGGAGGAAGAGGAAGAACTTTTCCTTATCTATAGGGCGAAAGGCCTGAATGAACCGGAGGCCCGCCGCATGGCCGAGAGGATCATTGGCAACCATGCTGTGGCCCTGGACACGCTCACACGCGAAGAGCTCGGCATGTCCGAATCCGAAGCCGGCAACGCGTGGGTCGCCGGTGGCACGTCGTTCACCACTTTCGCGGTCGGCGCCGTGCTTCCGATCATCCCGTGGTTGTTCATCGGCGGCGCGGCAGGGATCACGGTCAGCGCCATCTTGAGCGCGATCGGACTCTTCCTGACCGGGGCGATCACCACGCTCTTTACGGGCCGGAGCGTGATGTTTTCGGGTACGAGAATGGTGACCTTCGGAATAGTCGGAGCGGTACTTTCGTTCGCCGTCGGTGGCCTGATTGGCGCGGGGACCGGCGTTTAGACGAGATTAGATTTCGATTTCGATAGCCAGGCGGTGCTCCACCGTCCGGATCGAGGTCACGCGATATTCGACGCCATCAGCAAGCGCATCGAGCCGTTGCTGTATGGGGCGTTCGATAGCCCTGGCGACAGCTTCAGGATCGGCGATCTCACCAAGCGATGAATCGACCACATCGAGTCGCAGATGGCCGTCCACGATATTGGGATTGACGGTGATTCTCGATCGAAAGCCGACGCCTAGTCCCCCCGACGTAATTGCCGCCCGCACGATCCCGTTGGAACCGACGGTAATCTCGGCAACTGGTTTTTCGCCGAATCCTTCGAAACCGTCGAGTTCGTCCGAAATCAGTTGCGCAAGTGCAACTTCAGTGAGTACGAGCGTCACGTTCCCGCCGCCTCCGCCCTCGGCTTGCGTGGACCGGAAGTCGGTATCGACGGTGAAAAAGAGCACTGTGGCGATGACTCCGCACAGTCCACCGAGAGCCAAGAGGAGCAGGGACTTCATCGGGCGCTTACGATGCGTCCTTGGACGGAATCGGGCAACTGGGCCCGGCGAAAATTGGTCCCGAAATCACTTGCGCGATATTCGTTGCGTTGGCATACTGATGTTTCTGGTGGCTAGAGCGAGGTGGTCCCACCCGTTCCCATCCCGAACACGGTTAGTGAAACGCCTCAGCGCTGACGATACTGCCCGGGCAACTAGGTGGGAAAATAGGCCGCCGCCGGTCAAAAAGAAGAACCGCCCAACCAGGCGGTTTTTTCGTCTCCCAAACTCCCGCCGCTCCCTCATGACATGGCGCCGTTGCCTTCCCGAACGGAATCAACGAATCCGGTTCATATGGCGCCACCTTCACCGCCACAGCCGCTGATTTCCCGGAAGGATCAGCCGCTGCTACAATCCAAACAAGATCCCAAATTTTCACCCTGGTCGTACTGCCTCTATCGAGGGCACTCGGCCCACCAATCGGAGCCCAAATTGTCAGCAGATACCGCCCAGCCAGAAACCCCAGAAGCCGAAATGGACATGGGGGCGCTCCTCGAAATGGAGGACTCCCAACCGGGACAGCTTCGCCGCGGCGAAATTGTCGAGGGGATGGTCATGGGTGCATCTCCCGATGGCCTGATGCTAGACGTCGGAACCAAGACCGAAGCCGTCATCCCCCAGAGCGAAATGCTCTCGCTCGGCGTCGATGGCGCCGCCAAGCTTAAGGCTGGCGACACCGTGAAGGTCATGGTCCTTCAGCCGTCCTCCTCCGAAGGCCACGCGATCGTCTCGCTCGACCGTGCCCGTGGAGAAGAAGGCTGGGACACACTCGCCGTTCGTCACGAATCGGGCGAAATATTCGACGCGCAGGTCACTGGCCACAACCGTGGTGGAATCCTCGTCAACGTCGATGGCGTGAATGCGTTCGTGCCGCTTTCGCAGATTGATAGTGTGCGCCGCGACGATCCGGACGCCTCGAATCAGCTCGCGAACCTCGTCGGCACCTCGATTCGCCTCAAAGTGATCGAGCTCAACCGCAAGCGAAACCGAGTCATCCTTTCTGAACGCGCCGCTATGGCCGAAGTTCGCAAGGAACAGAAGGACAAGGTTCTCGACGAACTCCAGGAAGGCGAGATTCGGACCGGCAAGGTCTCTTCGATCACCGACTTCGGCGTCTTCGTCGACCTCGGCGGCGCCGACGGCCTGGCCCATATGACCGAACTGACGTGGGAACGGGGCAAGAAAGCCCGCGACCTCTATAACGTCGGCGACGAAGTACAGGCCTACATTCTGAAGATCGACCGCGAGACCAAGAAGATCTCGCTCTCGCTTAAGCGCGCTCAGCCAGAGAAGTGGGACAGTACTGTCGACCGCTTCGTCATCGGGCAGATCCTTATCGGCCGCGTGACCAAGCTGATGGCATTCGGTGCATTCGTCCGTCTCGACGGGCCGGTCGAAGGTCTGATTCACATTTCAGAACTTTCGAACCGTCGCATCCAGCATCCGAAGGACGTCGTCAAAGAAGGCGATGTCGTGCCGGTGAAGCTGGTCCGCATCGAAAAGGATCGTCACCGCCTCGGACTCAGCCTCCGCCAGGCGCGCAACGACGCCGAAGCTATGGGCTTCCAGTTCGATGCGAATGGCGCGGTTATCGACTATCCGGACGATGTTCGTGAACAGTTCCAGCTCCCGGAGCGTGACGCTTCGGTCCCGGTTCGCCGCCAGCCCAAGACCGCCCAGGAGGCGATCGAGCAGGCAGTGTCCCGCGACCCCGAGCCGATTTCGGCTTTCGCTCACGCGTTCTCTCGTGCTCTGGAAAACGCCGAGGGCGGTGTCGCTGTTACGGATGCCGTAAGTGAAGAGGCACCGGCAGAGGCCGCCGCCCCATCCGAAGAGGCAGTAGCGGAAACTGCCGCAGTCGTTGAAGCTGAAGTGGCGGCACCGGCTGAAGCAGTTGCCGAACCTGAAGTTACCGCACCGGCCGAAGAGGCCGCCGAACCTGAAGTGGCCGCACCGGTCGAAGCAATTGCTGAACCTGTCGCGGTGGCCGCCGAAGATGCGGGGGATGTCGTAGCCGAATCTCAGGATTCTTCCGAGGCGACGGCGGATGCGCCGGTCGTGGACAATGAAGCCGAATCGGACGGCTCAGAAACAAAAGCTGCAGCACCTTCAACTGAGGGGGAGTCTGCTGGCGGTTCGTAGTCGTTCCCTGGGCGTTCCCAGTGGGGTTGGAGAAGCACATGGCCGATAGGTTCGATAAATTCACCGAACGAGCGAGGCGTGTGCTAACGCTCGCTCAAGAAGAAGCCCATCGCTTCAACCATAACTACATCGGCACCGAGCACATTCTGCTCGGACTGGTGCGCGAAGGTGATGGCGTAGCCGCCAAGGTCCTCGCCAACCTCGGGGTCGAACTGAACAAGGTTCGCTCGGCCGTCGAGTTCATCATTGGCCGCGGCGATCGCACCGTGCTTGGTGAAATTGGCCTTACCCCAAGGGCCAAGAAGGTCATCGAGCTAGCCGTCGATGAAGCGCGTCGGCTTTCGCACAGCTATATCGGCACTGAACACCTGCTCCTCGGCCTCGTCCGAGAAGGTGAGGGCATCGCCGCCGGCGTGCTCGAAAGCCTCGGTGTAAACCTCGAACGCGTTCGCGGTGAGACTACGCGAATCCTCAGCCAGTCCGCCCCGCAGGCCGCCGGTGGCGCTACTGCCGGTGCTGGCGCGCGCCAGGCCACCCGCACTCCTACCGTTGACCAGCTCGGCGCCGACCTGACCCAGGCCGCTCGAAACAACCAGCTCGACCCGGTCATCGGCCGCTCGAACGAGTTGGAGCGTGTCGTCCAGATTCTTTCGCGCCGAACCAAGAACAACCCGGTGCTGATCGGCGAACCAGGCGTTGGCAAGACTGCCATCGCGGAATTGCTCGCCCAGCGCATTGTCAGCGGCGATGTGCCCGAGACCCTTCAGGGCAAGCGACTCATCACGCTTGACATCGGCTCGCTCGTCGCAGGGACGAAGTACCGCGGCGAGTTTGAAGAGCGCCTGAAGAAGGTTATTGAAGAAATCAAGGGCGCAGGCAACTGCATCCTCTTCATTGACGAGTTGCACATGCTTGTCGGTGCAGGCGCGGCGGAGGGTGCGGTTGATGCCGCGAACATCCTCAAGCCGTCGCTCGCCCGTGGCGAGCTGCAATGCATTGGCGCCACCACCCTTGACGAGTTCCGCAAGCACATCGAACGCGACGCCGCCCTTGAGCGACGTTTCCAGCCGGTCATCGTCGAGCAGCCTTCAGTTGAGGAGACCATCGAGATCCTCAAGGGCATCCGACCTCGCTACGAAGAGCACCACAAACTCAAGATCAGCGATGCCGCCCTCGTCGGCGCCGCCGAACTCTCCTCGCGCTACGTGAGCGACCGATTCCTGCCGGACAAGGCCATCGACCTCATCGATGAGGCTTCAAGCCGTGTCCGCATCCGCCGCGCCGCGACTCCGCCTTCTCTCAAGGAAGCGATGAAGGGCCTCGAAAGTCTTCGCCGCGAGAAGGACCAGGCAATCGCCTCCCAGCAGTACGAGTACGCTGCGGAACTTCGCGACCGCGAACTCAAGCTCCAGGACAAGATCAAGGAGATGGGTGAGTGGGAAGAAGGCGAAGAAGGCATCGCCACTCCCGTAGTGACGGAAGAGGACATCTCTGAAGTTGTATCGATGTGGACCGGTATCCCGGTTGCTCGCATCGCCAGCGAAGAGAGCGCCCGCCTCCTCAAGATGGAAGATCAGCTTCGGGGTCGAGTCATCGGTCAGGACGAAGCGATTGAGACCATTGCCCGGGCAGTCCGCCGCGCTCGCGCCGGACTGAAGGATCCTCGCCGCCCGATTGGTGTGTTCCTCTTCTGCGGACCCACCGGTGTCGGCAAGACCGAACTCGCCCGCGCGCTCGCCGAATTCATGTTCGATTCCCAGGACAACATGATTAAGCTCGACATGAGCGAATTCAGCGAGAAGCACACCGTTTCGCGACTGGTCGGTGCGCCTCCCGGGTATGTCGGTTACGACGACGGCGGCCAGCTGACTGACACCGTTCGCCGCAAGTCCTACTGCCTGATTCTTCTCGACGAAATCGAAAAGGCGCACCCGGAAGTCTTCAACCTCTTGCTCCAAATTTTCGACGAAGGCCGTTTGGCCGATGCGAAGGGCCGCAAGGTGGACTTCCGCAACACCATCATCATCATGACCTCGAACGTCGGGTCGCGACCTCATCAAGAAGGACTCCGGTCTCGGCTTCTCCACGACGCAGGACGACGTCAAGACCGGCGAAGATCGCTACCAGCGGATGAAGGAGAAGGTACTCACGGAACTGAAGAACGTCTTCAAGCCCGAGTTCCTGAACCGCATCGATAGCACAGTGGTCTTCCGCTCGCTGTCCCGCGAAGACATCCGCCGCATCGTTGATAACGAGCTGCGCAAGGTCGAAAAGCAACTCATGCTCAAGGGCATGACGATGGAAGTCACGGATGCCGGCAAGGACTGGCTCGGGGACAAGGGCTACGACCCGGTCTTCGGCGCCCGCCCGCTGCGCAGGGTCATCCAGGACAATATCGAAGACCGCCTCAGTGAGCTGCTTCTCTCCGGCGAGTTCGCTTCGGGCGATTCGGTCAAGATCGATGCCGTCGATGGTGCGCTCACCATCGATCCAGTACGCGAGCCGGCCGCTGTCGGTTAGCGCTCAACGCACACTACGGCTTCGCCGACCGGGTTCTGCCCGGTCGGCTGGCTGGCATTGACGAAACTTCGGAAGTTCCCTATCATTGGTATTTGGCTTGCCATGCCCAGTCTTCCCAGTGCATCGGCTTGCCCACACGCTATCCCTAACGTGTCCATCGCCCAGTAGTCCTGAAGGAGTTGCCACAGGATGACCACTACGCGTGACGTGGTGCGCAGTGGTGCTTTTGCACCCCTCCAAGTCCAGACCTACGGTCAGATCCCTAACGTCCTCGACCTCCCAAACCTCATTAAGATCCAGCTCGATAGTTTCGAATGGTTCAAGCGTGAAGGCCTCCGGGAGCTCCTCACCGAAATCTCTCCAATCCAGGACTTCACCGGCTCGAAGATGGACCTCATCTTCGGCGATTACGAGTTCCGTGAGCCCAAGGCGAACATGAATGAGTGTCGCGAGCGCGACATGACGTTCGCCGCCCCACTGTTCGTCGATGTCGAACTCCGAATCAAGGAATCCGGCGAAATCAAGGAACAGCGCCTCTTCTTCGGCGACTTCCCGCTGATGACCGACAAGGGCACGTTCATTATTAACGGGTCCGAGCGCGTCGTTGTCTCGCAGCTCGTCCGCTCGCCGGGCGTGTACTACACAATCGAGACCGACGTGGCGACGGGCAAGCGCCTTTGTCACGCCAAGCTCATCCCGAACCGGGGCGCGTGGCTCGAATTCGAGACATCGAACCGCGACGTGCTCTACGTAAAAGTGGACCGCAAGCGGAAGATTCCCGTAACCACGCTAATTCGCGCGATCGATGTCCCTGGCCTGCTGCCGGGCGACAAGGATGAACCGCGCTTCGCGAAGTATTTCGCTGCCACCGAAGACAAGGCGCGCGAGCAGGCTCTGCGTGAGCTTGAGCGCGAGCACCTTGGCACGAACGAACGCCTCGTCCGCATGTTCGAGGCGGTCGACACCAGCGACATTCACCAGTTCCTGATCACCACGATCGCCAAGGAACCGCGTGAGCCCCTGGTGGAAGACAAGCACGGCGCGCTTCTTGAGTTCTACCGCAAGATTCGCCCGGGCGATCCGCCAACCCATGACAACGCTCGTAACCTGCTGAAGACGCTCTTCTTCGAGCCTCGCCGCTACGACCTCGGTCGCGTCGGCCGCCACAAGGTGAACACTCGCCTTGAGCTCGATGAACCGACGACTCAGCGCTGGCTCCGCCCGTACGACCTCGTGAGCATCATTCGCGAGCAAGTGAACATCAACAATGGCCGCGGCCATCACGACGACATCGACCACCTCGGCAACCGCCGAGTGCGTGCCGTGGGCGAATTGATTCAGCAGCAGTTCCGCGTCGGCCTGCTCCGCATGGAGCGCGTTGTCCGCGAACGCATGACCATCACCGATCCGGAAGAGGCAACGCCGAGCGCGTTGATCAACATCCGGCCGGTCGTCGCAGCCATGAAGGAGTTCTTCGGCGGAAGCCAGCTCTCCCAGTTCATGGACCAGACGAACCCGCTTTCAGAGCTGAACCACAAGCGCCGCTTGAGCGCCCTTGGCCCTGGCGGTCTCTCCCGAGACCGCGCCGGCTTCGACGTTCGCGACGTTCACCACAGCCATTACGGCCGTATTTGCCCGATCGAGACGCCTGAAGGTCCGAACATCGGCCTCATCGGCTCGCTCGCAACGTACGCCCGCCTGAACGAATTCGGGTTCATCGAGACGCCCTATCGGCGCGTCCTTCGCGAACTCGTTTCGGACGATAAGAACATGGTTGGCCGGATCCTTCGCTCCGATGCGGTCGACGATAACGACAAGGTTATTGCCGCTCAGGGCACGGTCATCGACGAAGCCACCGCAAAGAAGATTGCCGCTGCGAAGCGGACGATTGAAATTGTGCCGTGGGTAACCGACGACATCATCTACCTGACGGCGGACCAGGAAGACAAGTACAAGGTCGGCCAGGCGAACACTCTGCTGGACTCCTCGAGCCACTTCCTTGAAGAGCGTGTCGAGATTCGCCAGTTCGAAGACTTCGCGGTTGTACCAATCACCCAAGTCGATTACGTCGACGTTTCGCCGAAGCAGATGGTTTCGGTGGCGACGGCGCTCATTCCGTTCCTCGAACACGACGACGCAAACCGCGCCCTCATGGGTGCGAACATGCAGCGTCAGGCAGTTCCGCTGGTTCGCCCAGAGGTCCCGCTCGTAGGCACCGGCATGGAGCGTCGAACGGCGGTCGATAGCGGCCACGTGAAGACGGCTGAAGGCGATGGCGAAGTCATCGAATCCAACGGCCAGCGCATCGTCATTCGCTACGACGACCTCGAAGTGGGGAACGTCACCTATCCGTTGACGAAGTTCACACGCTCCAACCAGGGCACCTGCCTGAACCATCGTCCGCTGGTCTTCCGCGGCGAGCGGGTCACGAAGGACCAGCCGATTGCCGACAGCTCGAGCACGCAGGGTGGAGACCTGGCCCTCGGCCAGAACGTCCTCTGCGCCTTCATGAGCTGGGAGGGCTACAACTTCGAAGACGCGATCATCATCTCCCAGAACCTGGTTCGCGAAGACAAGTTCACCTCGATCCACATCGAGAAGCACGAAGTCGAAGCGCGCCAGACCAAGCTGGGCGACGAAGAGATCACGCGCGACATTCCAAATGTCGGTGAAGAGAGCCTGAGCCAACTCGACGAAGACGGCGTTATTCGCATCGGCGCCGAAGTACGCGAAGGCGACATTCTTGTCGGCAAGATTACCCCGAAGGGCGAAACCGAACTGACCGCAGAGGAAAAGCTCCTCCGCGCCATCTTTGGTGAGAAGGCCCGCGAAGTGAAGGATACGAGCCTTCGTGTTCCTCACGGCGAAAAGGGCAAGGTCATCGAAGTCAAAGTCTTCGACCGGACGAACCACGAAGGCCTCCCGGCGGGCGTGAACAAGCTCGTCCGTGTCAGCATCGCCCAGAAGCGCAAGCTCTCTGAAGGCGACAAGATGGCCGGCCGCCACGGGAACAAGGGCGTCATTAGCCGGATTCTTCCGCGCGAAGACATGCCCTACCTCGAAGACGGCACCTCGATCGACATCATCCTCAACCCCATCGGCGTACCGAGCCGAATGAACATCGGCCAGGTGCTGGAGACACACCTTGGCTGGGCAGCGAACGCGCTTGGTTTCCGGGCCGTAACGCCAGTGTTCGACGGTGCAACCGACGTCCAGATCGACGATGCGCTCGCACGTGCGTGGATGGCGGCTGAATCCGGCGCGGTTTACTTCATCGACCCGCGCGACCGCGGTTTTGACCTCGAAACCTGTGCCGCCTGGCTGCAGGACAAGGGCTATCAGACCGCCGGCATCCTCGACAACCTCGAGAGCGGTGTAGCCAGTCGAGCCTGTCTCGAAATCTGGCTCAACGAGAAGAACGCCGTCGAGGGGAAGAAGCTCATTAAGAAGGGCGAACTTTCCCGCGAAGACCTCGAAGCGCTGGCCCAGGCCGTGTATCGGGAGACCGGTGTCGCACCGCCACTCTTCGGAAAGATGATCCTTCGAGACGGCCGGACGGGCGAAATGTTCGACCAGCCGCTCACCGTTGGCTACATCTACATGCTCAAGCTCATCCACCTCGTGGAAGACAAGATCCATGCCCGCAGCACGGGCCCGTACTCGCTCATCACCCAGCAGCCGCTCGGTGGTAAGGCGCAGTTCGGTGGCCAGCGCTTCGGTGAAATGGAAGTGTGGGCACTCGAAGCCTATGGCGCCGCCCATATCCTCCAGGAACTGCTCACCGTGAAGTCGGACGACGTTGTCGGCCGCGTGAAAACCTACGAAGCCATCGTGAAGGGCGAAGACGTGCTCGAACCGGGCGTGCCTGAATCCTTCAAGGTCCTCGTTAAGGAACTTCAGAGCCTCGGCCTCTCGGTTGAGGTCTCCAACGATGAAGGCGGCAACGTCTCCTTCATCGACGAAACAGCTAACGATTTACCGGAGTTGGGCCTCAACCTCTCCGGCTTCGAACGCGAGGAGGATTTCTTCAATGCTCGAAGTCAATGATTTCAACCAGGTCCGCATTGCCCTTGCCAGCCCGGAGCAAATTCGCTCCTGGAGCTACGGCGAGGTAACGAAGCCGGAAACCATCAACTATCGAACCTTGAAGCCTGAAAAGGACGGACTCTTCTGCGAGAAGATCTTCGGCCCGACCAAGGACTTCGAGTGCTACTGCGGCAAGTACAAGCGTGTCCGTTATAAGGGCATCATCTGTGACAAGTGCGGCGTCGAAGTCGCCCGCGCGAAGGTTCGCCGCGAACGCATGGGCCACATCGAACTCGCCAGCGCGGTGAGCCATATCTGGTTCGTGAAGGGCACCCCGAGCAAGCTCGGTCTGCTCCTCGATATGTCGCCCCGAAACCTTGAGCGCGTCCTCTATTTCGCGCAGTACATGGTCATCGAAGTCGATGAGGAAGCCCGCACCCGCGAACTTGAGCACCTCCGTTCCGAAATGCTCAACGTCGTCGAAGAGCGCGTTGCCGACATTCGACCGAAGCGTGAACAGCTCGAGCGTCAGCTCGAGGAAGCCAACACCGAACTCCAGGCCAAAGTGGTCGAGAAGCAGGAGCAGATCGGCGAAGAGCGACAGCTCTCGCGGGATGCTCTCGCTGCCTCCGTCCAGCGCGGCGTGGAGACCGCCGAGGCATCCCGCGGCGCCATCCTCGAATCAGAGATTTCGCTGCTTGGCGACGTCATCCTCGAAGCTGGCGTCAAAGTCGACTGCCGCGATGGTCAACCGCGTCCAGCGTGAAGGCGACAAGAAGCTCGTCGCGTTCGACAAGGAGACCGTGAAGCTGCAGGGCCTCGAAGGCAACGCTGCCGACTCGGCCCTCGACGACGCGAAGGCGGCGCTCTTCGATGAGCTTCACCCGCTCCAGCAGAAGGAAAAGCAGCTCCGCGACGAAGTCGAGGAGCAGTACCGCGAGCGACTGAAGGACCTTGAGGACCTCAAGGACCCGATTCGCGACGACCAGGTCGCCCTGATCACCGAGACTCGCTATCGCGAACTCTCGGATCTGTTCGGCCACGTCTTCACCGCCGGCATGGGCGCCGAGGCTGTGCTTGAAGTCCTCAAGCGCGTCGACCTCGATGCGATGCGTGCCCGCCTGAAGCAAGAAATCATCACTGCTAGCGGCATGCGCCGGAAGAAGGCCACCAAGCGACTCAACGTTGTTGAAGCGCTCAAGAATTCGGGCAACAAGCCCGAGTGGATGGTCTTCCAGGTGCTCCCCGTCCTCCCGCCGGACCTTCGCCCGATGGTCCAGCTCGACGGTGGCCGCTTCGCGACAAGCGACCTGAACGACCTCTACCGCCGCGTGATCAACCGGAACAACCGCCTCAAGCGTCTTCTCGACCTTGGCGCGCCGGAAATCATCATTCGAAACGAAAAGCGCATGCTCCAGGAGGCCGTCGATAGCCTTATCGACAACGGTCGCCGCGGACGTGCCGTTTCCGGCAGTGGTAACCACAAGCTCAAGAGCCTCTCCGACATGCTCAAGGGCAAGCAGGGCCGCTTCCGTCAGAACCTGCTCGGTAAGCGCGTCGACTACTCTGGCCGCTCGGTCATCGTGGTCGGCCCGGAACTGAAGCTGCACCAGTGCGGCCTGCCGAAGCGCATGGCGCTCGAACTCTTCAAACCGTTCGTGATGCATTCGCTCGTGGCCAAGGGCCTCGCGCACAACATCAAGAGCGCGAAGCGCATCGTCGAGCGTGCCCGACCTGAGGTCTGGGACGTCCTCGACGAGGTCATTCACGACCGCCCGGTGCTGCTCAACCGCGCACCTACGCTCCACCGTCTCGGTATCCAGGCTTTCCAGCCGGTGCTGATTGAAGGTTCCGCAATCCAGCTACATCCGCTCGTCTGCTCGGCCTTCAACGCCGACTTCGACGGCGACCAGATGGCCGTCCACGTGCCGCTCAGCCGTGAGGCTGTTGCGGAAGCGAAGCAGATCCTGATGTCGAATCGGAACCTGCTCTCACCGGCCAGCGGCGACCCAATCGTCGCCCCATCGCTCGACATGGTGCTCGGTTGTTATTACATGACCGACATCGATCCCAAGGCGAAGGGTGGCTACAAAGAGGTCAAAGGCCAGCAGGCCGAGGGCGTCTTTGGTTCGCTCGCCGAAGCCAAACTCACCTTCGACCTCGGAATGCTCGACCTTCGTGCCCTTATCCGCGTTCGCACGGAACGCGTCGATTGATGGCAACAACGGCGCCGTCGATGAGCCAACGCTGGACGAAGCCGGCAACCCCAAGACTCGCTTCATCGAGACCACAGTTGGCCGAATCATTTTCAACGAAGTGCTTCCCGAAGGAATGCATTTCCAGAACGTCATCATGGACCGCCCGAACCTCCGCAAGGTGGTCTCCACCTGCTACCGCACCATGGGTAGCGAGGAGACCGGCGAGGTCGTGGACCGCATCAAGTCGACAGGATTCCACTACGCGACCCGCTCCGGAATCACGATCGCGATTCACGAGATCCAGGTACCGAAGAACAAGGGAGCGCTGCTCATCGAGGCTGATGCCAAGGTGGACGAGCTTCGCGAACAGTATCAAATGGGTCTCATCACCGACGATGAGCGCTACCAGGAAACCGTTTCGATCTGGGCCGATACCACGACCAAGATCGAAAACGCCATCAAGGAGCGCATGCCGGAATACGGTTCGCTGAACGCAATGGCCAGCTCGGGGACGAAGGGTAACATCACCCAGATTCGCCAGATGGCCGGTATGCGCGGACTCATGACCGACCCGAACGGTAAGGTCATCGAACTCCCGATTCGCGGCTCGTTCCGCGAGGGCCTCACCGTCCTCGAGTACTTCATCTCCACCCACGGCGCCCGCAAGGGTCTCGCCGACACCGCCCTCAGGACGGCGGACTCCGGGTACCTCACCCGGCGTCTGATCGACGTCTCGCAGGATGTCATCATCCTCGAAGAGGACTGCGGCACGACGAGCGGTCTCTGGATCGAACGCGACGCCGCCGTCGAAACCGTGGACTCGCTCCGCCCCCGTATCCTCGGTCGTTACGCCGCCATGGATGTCGTCGATGAATCCACCGGCGAAGTCATCTGCGCCCGTGGCGAAGAGATCAACGAGGCGGTCTCTGACGAGATCGATGCTCGGAAGATCATGCGAGTCTTCGTACGCACGCCGATGTCATGTGAAGCCGAGCGCGGGCTTTGCGCCCCCTGCTACGGTCGCGATCTCGCCCGTGGGACGCTTGTTAAGCAGCGCACCGCGGTTGGGATTATCGCCGCGCAGTCCATCGGCGAACCGGGAACGCAGCTCACCATGCGAACGTTCCACACTGGTGGTGTTGCGTCCCAGAGCGACATTACCAGTGGTCTCCCTCGCGTCGAAGAACTCTTCGAGGCTCGGGCACCGAAGGGCGAAGCAATCATCAGCGAAACCGATGGCGTGGTGGAACTCGTTCAGGAGAACGAACGCCGCATCGTCCGCGTCAGCAACGTCGATACCCTCGTCGAGGAATACACCATTCCTTCGCGCGGTAAGGCGCTCGTCGCCGATGGCGAACGCATCATCGCGGGGGCGGCCGTCGCCCAGGGTCCCGAAAGCAAAGCCGCCAAGAGTACCGAAGTTGCCGAACAGGTCATCTCGCGTATTTCCGGTGTGGTTCGTACGTCCGGCAAGAACAAGCTCTCAGTTGTTTACGAAGAGCGAGAAGAGCGCGAGTACGCCATCCCGGCGGCCTCCCGCTTGCTCGTCGAAAACGGCCAGATGGTTTACGCCGGCGACCAGCTCACGGAAGGCGCCCGCAACCCGCAGCACATCCTCCACATCCAGGGCCGCGACGCGGTTCGGAAGTACATGGTTGATGAAGTCCAGAAGGTCTATAAGTCCCAGGGCGTAAACATCAACGACAAGCACATCGAAGTGATTACGCGCCAGATGCTCCGTCGCGTGAAGGTCGACCATCCGGGCGATACCGGCCTCCTGCCGGGCGACCTCGTGGATCGACGCTCCTTCGAAGAGCTGAACAACAAGATCATCGCCGAAGGCGGCGAGCCGGCAACGGCTCAGCCGGTACTCCTCGGCGTTACCAAGGCCTCGTTGAACACTGATTCGTGGCTTGCGGCCGCTTCCTTCCAGGAAACGACCCGCGTTCTTACGAATGCCTCAGTCGAAGGCTCCACTGACAAGCTCCTTGGCCTCAAGGAGAACGTCATCATCGGTAAGCTCATCCCGGCACGGAGCGAAATCGAAGTGCCGAAGCGTGAGCACTACGCAGAGCTGGATGTTCCCGAGTCCCTCCTCCTCGAAGAGGAAGAGGATCTCGAGCGCATCCTCGCCGAACGCGAAGCGACCGCCTACAAGCGGCCCGGCGCGGTTGGCCTGCTCGACGACGACGATGAAGAAATCGGCGCCCTCCCAATCGACGAGGACGAAGACTTCACCATCGGCGGCACGGACGACGACTAGTCGCTCCGGCAACAACACCAACGAAACGGGCCTCTCGCAAGAGAGGCCCGTTTTAATTTGTTTTCGGGAGTTCCCGCGCTCTACCCGGGCCGAAGAATGGCGGACCGGTCCGGGTGCTATCAGTCAGTCAACTGCTGGATGAGCGTTGTCGCGAGCCACACCTCGTACTTCTCAGGGGTCCAGCCCCGGTCGGCGACGAGGAGCCGATAGACCTCGGGCGACATGAGAGCATGGATCAAGTCCATCGCTTCCTTTTCCTGGAGGCCGTCCCGGAGTGACCCGCTGCGAGCGAGGGCGTGCACGATCTGGCCTTGTCCGCTGTCGCGTTGTTGCTGCAAATCCTCAAGCAGTTCCGCGGCCGCAAGGTCGGCCCCTGCTGCACTCACGAGCACTCGATAGATGTCATTTGTCCGCTGGTTAATTGAGGCCGTGACGCCTGCGAAGCCGCTCAGCAGCCTGACTGGGTCCGGTTCTGCGAACAGCGAGACGACGACCGGGCGCTCCTCGACGGCTACTGGCAAGTCGTCGCCGGCGATGGACCAGTCGAGGAGTGCCTTGAGAATCCCGAGTTTCGATTTGAAGAGCCGGTAGACGGTAGCCGGTGGGACTTGGGAGAGGTTGCTGATGGCCTCAATGGTGGTTGCTGCGTACCCACGTTCCAGGAAGAGGGTTCGGGACGCGTCGATCACGGTTCTGCGGGCCAGGCGAGTGCGAGCCTGCCCCGGAACGCGCGGGATCGTGCCGGTCTTGACATCTTTTCGCACGGAAGTGATAGTAACACTCTCAATTCAGTGGCGGCCAATCATCCCGCCGAAGGTAGCGTGAAGTCGATGAAGACGATGACCTGTAAGCAACTCGGTGGGCCGTGCGACCACAAGCACCTTGGCGAAAGCGCCGACGAAGTGATCAAGGCCCAGGACGCGCATCTTAAGGGGATGGTCGCTGACGGTGATACTGCGCATGAGCCAGCCAACAAAGACATGCGCGGCCGTTGGAGGCACCCGATCTCCGGGATGCGCTGGTACCGAACGGCAAAGAAGGATTTCGCCGCACTCCCTGAGGATTGAACCCGGGCGGCGAACCGTACCTAAACGAGCTCGAGCGCTTCGCCCTCGTACTTCTTCGAACCCCGCCGGAGCTCGACGAGCTTGTCCAGCTTCACCATGCAGTCCGAAACGCCCTTCTCGCCGTTCATGGCTTCGAAGTTCTGCATGCCACAGACGTTGCAGGCGCCGTGGTGGCAGTCCGCGACAGTCTTCACGGTGTGGACGTCTCGCCACTGGCCGCGCAAGTAGCTCTTCGTGACACCACAATCGATGTGGTCCCACGGGAGCGGCTCTCGGGTGTCCCATTCGCGGTGAGCGAACCATTCGGCATCCACGCCGGTCGCCTCAAACGCCTGCCGCCAGAGTTCGTAGTTGAAGTGCTCTCCCCAGGCGTCGAACTTCGCTCCCCGTCGCCAGGCTTCGTAGACGGAATCTAGCTACTCGCCGGTCGCCGCGGCTGAGGACTGCCTCGACAAAACTGTCGCGGGGGTCGTTCCAGCTGAACTCAACGCCTGCAGAACGGCAGCCATCTTTCAACAGGAAGTGTTTCGGCTGCAGTTCGGCGTCAGTATCCTGGCGCGCCCACTGGAACGGCGTGTGCGGCTTAGGAACGAGGTTGCTCGTGCTGACACGAACTTTCGCGCGGCCACCGACGTAGTGCTTACCGAGCGCTTTGACTTTCTTGCCCATCTCGACGATGCCTTCGACGTCTTCCATCGTTTCTGTGGGAAGGCCGACCATGTAGTACATCTTGATGCCGGTCCAGCCGCGCTGGAACGCGTTTTCGGCCGCGCCGAGCAGGTCCTCTTCGGTCACTAACTTGTTGATCGCGTTTCGGAGCCGCTGGCTGCCGGCTTCGGGAGCGAGAGTCAGTGTGTGCTTCTTGCCCTTTGCCACCGCGTTCGCGACATCCACCGAAAAGCTATCCACGCGTGTGCTCGGGATGCCGACCTTCAAGTCCTGGAAGGTGGAGGTCAGCTGATTCACCATCGGCACAATCTGGCTGTGGTCCGTCGTACTGAGAGAGAGCAACGAAAGTTCGTCGTAGCCGGTGTTACGCATGAGTTGGCGCGCCGCCTCTACGACTTCCTCGGGGCTGCGTTCCCGTGTCGGGCGATAGATCATCCCCGCCTGGCAGAACCGGCAGCCCTGGGTGCATCCGCGCTGAATTTCCACCGCGGCGCGGTCATGCACGGTCTGGAGGAACGGCACGATCGGCTTCACCAGCGCCGGAGGCAGAGTCTCTACGATGCGGCGAGTGATGGTCGCTGGAGCCTCGGGAATGGTTGGTTCGAGAACGCTGAAATGGCCATCGTCGCCGTACCTGGCTTCGTAGAACGTAGGCACGTACACGCCCGGCAGCGAGAGGAGGTTCCGCAGGCGCTCAGAACGTGGCGTCCCTGCCGCCTTCCACTCGCGCACCATGTCGGCAAGTTCAATTACCGCGTCTTCGCCCTCGCCGAGGAAGAATGCATCCACGAACGGCGCGAGCGGCTCGGGGTTGAAGGCCCCGCTTCCGCCGGCAATGACAATGGGATGGTCTTCGCCGCGCTCCACGGACCACACCGGTATTTCGGCGAGGTCGAGCATGTTCAGAATGTTCGTGTAGGTCATTTCGTACTGCAGCGTGAAACCGAGCACGTCGAATCTACGAATTGGCGTTCGCGTCTCAAGGCTCCACAGTGGGACATCGCCCTTCCGCATCTCGGTTTCCATGTCGTCCCAAGGCGCGAACACGCGCTCGCACGAGACGTCCTCGACCTTGTTCAGCAGGTCGTAGAGGATCCCGATCCCCATGTTCGACATACCAATGTCGTAGGCATCCGGGTACGCCAGTGCGATGTGCACTGACGCGGAATTCCAGTCTTTGGTAACGCTGTTCCATTCGCCCCCGGTGTACCGGGCTGGCTTCGAAACACGGGTCAAGAGTTCGTCGATTGTTGTCATCTGTAATCTCCTCTACCGGCTTGCGGCGCGCCGGCGGGGCGAACATCCATGGTAGCAGGTGCCTTGTAAGGGTCGGAATGCTGACCTTGTGGCCGTCCTGCGGGATACTCCAACGGCAATGAAATTCGATGCGGTCATCGTGGCAGCCGGTTCCTCAACCAGGTTCGGCGAGCATGACAAACTTTTCGCCGATTTGTGCGGCCGCCCGGTCCTTGCATGGTCGCTGGCAGCGTTCGAGGCGGTTGATGACCTCGGTTGTCTCGTCATCGTCACGGGCGAGGAGCGAATGCAGGCGACAACCACCCTCGCGGAGCAGTGGTGCCCCAAAGCCTGCTTCCGCATCGTGAAGGGTGGTTCCCGGCGCCGGGACAGCGTCGAAGCCGGCCTGCGCGAATGCTCCGCACGCTACGTGGCCATCCACGACGGCGCCCGCCCGATGCTGACAGCTGACCTCATCGGCCGGGTCATAAGGGCCGCCGACGGCAAGTCCGGCGCCATCGCCGCCACGCCTGTCACCGATACCATTAAGGAAGTGAGCAACGGTCTGATATCCGGTCATCCGGAACGTTCGCGGCTGTGGGCAGCCCAGACGCCCCAGGTTGTCTTGCGCCAGGCCTGGCTCGATGCAGCTGCAATGGGCGACAACGACGAAACCGATGACGCGGCCATGCTCAGCCGTCTTGGACTCGAATGTGCCGTGGTCGATGCAGGCGCCGAAAACCTCAAGATCACCCGTCCCTCGGACCTTGAAGTCGCCGCCGCCATCCTCCGCAACCGGGGTGCCGCATGACGATGCGAGTGGGCATCGGCGAGGACCTCCATCGCGTCGATGACGGCCGGACGCTGGTCCTCGGCGGCGTCATTATCGAAGAAGGCCCCGGCCTCTCTGGCCACAGCGACGCGGACGTCCTTTTCCACGCGATTACGGACGCGGTCCTTGGTGCCGCTGCTCTTGGCGACATCGGCCATTACTTCCCGCCGTCAGACCCACGCTATGCCCATGCCGATAGCGCCGACTTCCTGCGCAAAGCGCTCGAACTCGCACGCGCCGACGGCTGGGAGGTTGCGAACATCGACTCCACCGTGCGCGCCGAGCGCCCGAAGCTCGCGCCATACATCCAGCACATCCGGGAACGGATCGCCGAGGTTGTCGGCATCGCGCTCGACGCCGTCAGCGTGAAGGCGAAGTCGGGCGAAGGGCTCGATGCCGTCGGGCGGGGCGAAGCCATGGCAGCCATCGCCGTCGTCCTCCTCGAGAAATAGTCGTCGCCCCTAGGTTGCCTGCGCCGTACTCTCGATTCGTGGGCAAAACCATCATGGATGTCGGAATCACGCTGCTAACCGCGCCGATCTGGGTGCCGATCATGCTGATCGCGGCGGCCATCCTTGCCTTCGAATTGCGCGGCAACCCCCTGTTCATCCAGGAGCGGGTAGGCCTGCACGGCAAAACGTTTCGCATGCTGAAGCTGCGCACGATGCGCCATCCCAAATCGGGCGAAGAGGATCACTATCCTGTCGCCGATTTCAGTGAATTCGTGTTCGCCCCAACCGATCGCCCGAACCCCCGCATCACGCGTTTCGGTGCCCTCGCACGCAAGGCATCGCTGGATGAATTACCGAACCTGTTCAACGTTGTGAAGCGGGAAATGTCGCTCGTAGGGCCGCGCCCAGAGATACCGGAAATCGTCGCCCAGTACCCACAGGAGTATCATCGCAGGCACGAAGTGCTTCCCGGGATCGCCGGGTTGGCCCAAATGAACGGCCGCTCAGATTTGACCTATGACGAAACGGTTACCTACGATCTCGAGTACGTGGATCACCATTCGGTGCCAACCGACTTCAAGATCCTTTGGGGCACCGCTCTCGGTGTCCTCCGCGGAAGCGGCGCCCGATGACAAGCCAATCAAACTCAATCTCTGACCGTATTTTCACCAGCGATAACGCCCGCGCTCTTGGCGCAATGGTGCTCGACGTCATGGTCATCGCGATAGCGTATGCCGCGGCGCTTCTCCTACGATTCGACGCCGAAGTCCCTCGCCAGAATCTAAGGTTCGCCCTCGCGGTCTTCCCACTCATTGCGGCCGCCTACATCGCCGCCAACATCGTCTTTGGTGTTTACCGCACAATGTGGGCCTACGGCAGCCTCGGCGACATCCTCGCCCTTTTCCGGCCCATCCTTTTCGCGACCGTGGCCATCTTCGCGGTCAACTTCTGGGACAACCAGCGCGACCTTCCGTTGTCGGTCGTCCTCATCGCCGGCGAGTTGATTTTCCCGGGCATGGCCATCGTCAAAATGCGAGGCCGCCTTCTGATTCGGCTCCCACGAGTGGCGGTTGCTTCGCAGCGCCTCCTCATCATCGGCGCCGGACACACCGGGCAGGCCCTCGCCCGCGAGCTACAAAACAGCCCGGGCCTGAACTACCAGCCCATCGGCTACCTCGATGACGACCCACGGAAGCTCAACCGCCGGATGCACGGCCTCCGCGTCTTCGGTTCGGTTGCGGACCTGGATGCGCAAATTCACGATCACGCCGTCAACGCAGTCGCAATCGCGATTCCCCGGGCACCTGGTTCCGTCGTCCGTTCGATTGTGGCGACGTGCCAGGCCGCTGGCGTACCGGTCCGCATCGTTCCCGGCGTCGAACGCTGGATATCCAGCGGCCAGACGAACGACGCACTTCGCGAACTGACACTCGATGACCTCTTGGGCCGTGAACCGGTGCAGATCGACTACGTCGCCTGCAGCCAGTCGGTGAAGGACAACATTGTCCTGGTCACCGGTGCGGCAGGTTCGATTGGTTCTGAACTGTGCCGCCAGGTCGCGACTTTCCAGCCGATGGAGCTGCACCTCCTCGACAACAACGAAAGCGGTCTTTTCGACCTCGCCGCAGAAATTGCGGGCATTTCGCCCCAGACCACAATCCGGCTCTGGCCCGCAAATGTGGTGGAGGAGCGCAAGGTCGAGGAGATCTTCAACACCGTTCGCCCGAATCTCGTCTACCACGCGGCGGCCTACAAACATGTCCCGATGCTGGAGACGAACCCGGACGAAGCCTTCCGCGTCAACGTCCTCGGCACGCTCAATGTCGCGACCGCCGCGAAGACGTTCGAAACCGGGACGTTCGTCCTTATCTCCACGGACAAGGCAGTTCGCCCAACCAGCGTGATGGGCGCAACCAAGCGAATCGCCGAACTCCTCGTCCTGGCCCTCGCCCGGACCAGCGAGAACACGAAGTTCGTGGCGGTTCGGTTCGGCAACGTGATGGGGAGCCGTGGTTCGGCGCCGCTCACCTTCATGCGCCAGATCGAGCGCGGCGGGCCGGTCACCATTACCCACCCCGACATGATGCGGTACTTCATCAGCATCCCCGAGGCCGTCAGCCTCGTCATCCAGGCCGGTACGTTCGGTGGCCGTGGCAACATCTACATGCTGGATATGGGCCAGGAAATCAACATGCTCGAACTGGCGGAGCGCATGATCCGCCTCCGCGGCCTTCGCCCGGGCGACGATATAGAAGTCGTATTCACCGGGGCGCGACCAGGCGAGAAGCTCCGCGAAGAATTGGTCGCCGACTTCGAGAACATGCAATCGACCGAACATCCGAAGGTCATGCGCCTGAGCGCGAGCGCCGAGGTCACCGAGGCCGAAATCAGACGTCTCATCGAAGAGGTCGAAGCGGTTGGCTGGACCGACAAAGACGAGCTGCGGCGCCGGATTCACCTTGTGGCAAGGCGTTACTCGAACGACCCCGAAGAGCTTCACGCCGCAGAACCAGCCAACCCATGACCAACTTTCGCGTGCATCCCACCGCGGAGGTCAGCGACCAGGCCACAATCGGCGAGGGCGCGAGCATCTGGCACCAGGCCCAGGTCCGCGAAGGTGCTTCAGTCGGCGCTGGCTCGATCATCGGGAAAGGCGTCTACATTGGCGCGGATGTGGCCGTCGGAGAGAACTGCAAAGTCCAGAACTACTCCTGCGTCTACGAAGGCAACACCCTGGAAGACGGCGTCTTCGTGGGCCCGGAGGTGGTGTTCACGAACGACCGCTACCCACGTGCCATCAACCCGGATGGGACGCTCAAAGCAGCCAGCGACTGGGAACTCGAAGGCACGCTCGTGAAGTACGGCGCCGCCATCGGCTCGCGCTCCGTCATTCTGCCGGGCCTGACGATAGGGCGATGGGCGTTGGTGGCTGCCGGGTCGGTGGTCACTAAAGACGTACAGAACCATGCGATTGTGGCTGGCAACCCGGCGCGACCGCGCGGCTGGGTGTGCGTCTGTGCCCACCCGTTGCCGGAATCACTCGCCTGCGCCGAGTGCGGCAAAGGGTACGAGTTGACCGCGAGCGGCCTCACCGAACGCGCCTAGAGCACGGCCTGGATATCCCCTACGAGGTCGAAGCCGCCCCAGCCGGTGATAGCAGAAAAAACGCCGATCGCCGACCACCGTGCGAAGCGCCAGTTCGGCGCTTCGCGCAGGACCGGCGCGCGGCCGATAGCGACGAATGCAGCGCCGCCGAGAACTCCCAGAATGGTGACCGGGAAGAACACGACACCCGGAATCGCGGCCAGCGCACCGAGTCCCGTGGCCAGCTTCCTCTTCCACCAAAACGCGTCCATCTGCTCGACGAGAACGGCGATGAGGCCGGCCCCAACGGCGGGAATGGCTATGAAGAGAGCGACCGCGAACCAATGCGGCTCGAGCAGGTTGAAGTCGACGCCATCTTCGTGAATGAGAGTTGCGCCGCCCACTGAGGCACCGGCCACGGTCCAGGCCAGCGGCATCCAGCGAGACTTGAGGAAGATTCGCCCGAGGACGACGAAGAGGCCGAACGTGCTGCCGAGGAACATGGTCACAAAGAAAAGGCTGAGCGTTGAGGGAAGGTCGAACCTCCCGATCGTGAACCCGTCGTCGCTCTCGATTCCGCGGACATAGTCGTTGGAGGTGAGCCGAAGGGCGAACATCCCCAGCCGGCCGCCGATTCCGCCAGCGATCAGCCCGCCGAGTCCGCCTGCGGCAATGCCCAGCGAAACGGTTCTCGCGGCAGTTCGAACGTCGTCCCTAAGCCTCGGGGGAGCGCTGTTCGCGGAAGCGTCGCCTTGTCCAAAAAGCTCAACTGTCATCGTCGCCACCTCTGAGCGCGGGAATATACACCTATCTGCCTATTGTCGGAAAGCGGTTCGATCATGCGCACATCCAACTGGCTTGATACGCTCGAAGTGCGACGTCCGAAGTGCGTCGCGAATGCTCCTCGTCCAGACGAGGGCGACCCGGAGGCGCACATGACCACGACCGAACGCCAGTTCATTTCCGTTGCGAAGCCACTCATTGGCGAAGCCGAGAAGAAGGCCGTGATGGAGGTCCTCGATTCGGGCCACCTCGCGCAGGGGCCGCGCACCGAGGCATTCGAGAGAGCCTTTGCGGACTACATCGGCGTAAAGCACGCCATCGGCGTGAACAGCGGCACGGCCGCTCTCATCGTCGCCCTGCAGGCCCACGGCGTTGGCCCCGGCGACGAAGTGATCACGACGCCGTTCAGTTTCATCGCCACCGCTACCAGCATCCTCGCCTGCGGCGCCAAGCCGGTCTTCGTCGATGTTGACCCGTTCGACTTCAATCTCGACCCGGAAAAGGTCGAAGCTGCCATCACCGACGACACGAAGGCCGTCATGCCGGTGCACATCTTCGGCCACCCGGCGCGCATCCAGGAATTGGCGGACCTTTGCGACGATAACGGCCTCGCGCTCATCGAAGACGCCGCCCAGGCCCATGGCGCCGAACACAACGGCCGCCGCGTCGGCTCGTACGGCACGGGCTGCTTCAGCTTCTATCCCACAAAGAACATGACCACGGGCGAAGGCGGCATCATCACCACCAATGACGACGAAGTCGCGCGCATGAGTCGAATCATCCGCAGCCACGGCCAGGAGCAGCGCTACAAGCACGACTACTTCGGCCTCAACTGGCGCATGCAGGACCTGAACGCGGCCATCGGGCTCGTCCAGATGGACTACATCGAGGATTGGAACCTCGCCCGCATCGCCAACGCCGAGAAGCTCTCGAACCTGATCCGCTCGGTCGAAACTCCGCGCGTTCGGGAAGGCGACCGCCACGTCTTCCACCAGTACACCATTCGCGTCACCGGCGACCGCGACGCATTCCAGGCGAAGCTCCAGGAAGCCGGCATCGGAAGCGCCGTCCACTACCCCATCCCGATCCACCACCAGCCGATCATGGAGAAGATGGGCTTCAGCGACTTCGACTGTCCGGTAGCGGATTCTGCCGCGGAACGCGTGCTGTCGCTCCCCGTGCACCCGTCGTTGGGGCCGGAGGATGTGGAATACATCGCGAGTGTGGTGAACCGGATCGGGTAAAGAGATTTACCAAGCACCCGGGGACCTGAGCAAAATTTACCGATTTCAGGTTCACCCCCTCGAATGAGGGATGGTCACGCAAACGTCGTGACCTTCTACTGGAACAACACAACATACGTACGGGACGACTCGGTCGTTCAGTTGCCTATCGGCACCTACAGCTCCGTCGTTTCAGTTCTGGCGAATTAGTTGCGGCTTACTTCGGCCAACGACCTCTAACGACCTCAGGAGTTAACAAATGCATACGAACTCGCTTCGCTGGTGGTGCTCTGGGGCACTCGTCTTAACAATTCTTGTAGTGGCTGTTTCCGCATTTCGTATTCCGTTGCGTGGTGGAAATGCGAAGGCGGTCTCCCCTTCGGGCATCGAGGGGTTCTTGGCGCAGACGATGCTCCCGGCGGATCAACAAGAGGCGTTGGCGGACGGATATGTGACCCACGCCGAGCATGAGGCCGCGATCCAGAAAACGATCGCCTGTGGCAGCGCTGCCGGTGTGTCCATGCAACCGACCGCCGGAGAAGGTTTGAGGCCGACGCGCTTAGGGTTCGTTGCTGCTGACGATGCGGAACTTCGAGAGTCGGAGACAAAGTTAGGCGAGTGCGTTGCAACCTACTTGTCGGCGATCGAATCGGTGCGAGCTGCCCAGCCGGTCGACGAAGAAACGATAGGAAGAGCCGCGGCCGTGCTGTCGGAGTGCATGAACTCCAAGCTTGAAGGCACTGGATTTACAGAAGCAACAGTACGGACGGAAATCGACGGGGTGTTGGCAGCGAAGCAACACGATGATGGAGAATGGAGAACGCTCCGGGCGTGGGACGAATGTCGCTTCGTCGCCGAAGCTCAAACGGGCTTTCTCCCCTAGCCTCGTGTTGGTAAGAAAGCGCCACCGGGAACTTTCCTGACAAGTGGAGGAGGAGGGGCTGACGTTGGTACCAGTTGAATTGAGCCCCCGGGAACGAGAAGTCATTAAGCTGCTCGCTGATGGCCTGATAAACAAGGAAATTGCGCAGGAGTTGAGACTCTCGACCTACACCGTCAATGATCACCTGAAGTCGATCTACGGCAAATTGGGTGTGTCAAACCGCGCCGGTGCAACTGCTGTCTGGCTGTCGTTGGACTCCTCGCTGAAGCCGACACTCACTGACTTGTCTCGAGGTACGGTTGAATCGCACGGAGTTCGGCAGGCAACACGTTACCGCGTGCTGACTCTATTCGGGGTTGCCATTGCAATTTTCGCTGTTGGGGCGGTCCTTTTCATGGAATCACTCAATCTGGGCGGGGAGAGTTCGAATCAGGCCGGCGATCCACTGGGGGTAAAGGTTTACTTGGCAGGAACCAGAATTCCGGCAGAACAACACGCGGCGCTAGCGGATGGATATGTCACCCATGCCGAACATGAGGCCGCGATTCAGAAGGCGATCGGGTGTGCCAGCGCTGCGGGCGTGACCATGCGACCGGTACCAGGAGAGGGGTTGAGGCCGACGCGCCTGGGCTTTGTCGCCTCCGACGACGCTGAACTTCGAGCGTCGGAGACAAAGTTAGGGGAGTGCGTTGCAACCTATTTGTCAGTGGTCGAGTCGGTACAAGCCGCTCAGCCGATTGACGAAGACACGATGGTAAGGTCCTCGGCGATTCTCGCTGAGTGCATGAATTCCGAACTTGGAAGGTCTGAGTTTAGGGACGCGACAATCCGGACCGAAATCGACGACATGCTGGCGGCGAAGCAACGCAATGAGGGAGACTGGAGAACACTCCGGGCGTGGGACGATTGCCGCTTCATCGCTGAAGCTGAAACCGGTTTCCATTCCTGACCGTTCCCCGTTCCCCGTTCCCTGCTACCCTGAATTCCAATGTCCCAAACCCTCCGCGCTGCCGTTATTGGCCTTGGTTCCATGGGCGCAAATCATGCCCGTGTGCTGTCCGATATCGCCCAGGTTGAACTGGTCGCCGTTGCTGATGCGAACCCCGATGCCGTCACGAAGGCCATCGCCGGGCGCCCGATCGCTGGCTTTTCGGATGCGAGCTCGCTGCTCCGCGAAACGAAGCCAGACATGGTCTCCATCGTCGTCCCCACGCAGCTCCACGAAGAAGTCGCACTGCAGGTGATTGCGGCCGGCGCGCACGTTCTCGTCGAAAAGCCCATCGCCGCCAACCTCGATGCCGCCCGGAAGATCGCTGACGCTGCCGCGAATGCCGGCGTGGTGCTCACAATCGGCCACATCGAGCGCTTCAACCCCGCCATTCAGGAACTGAAGCGTCGCCTCGACGACGGCCAGGGCGGCAAGGTGCTCCAGCTGCGCGGCCGGCGCGTTGGCCCGTTCCCGCACCGCATCCGCGACGTCGGCGTCATCCACGACCTCGGCCCCCACGACATCGACATCATGCGCTACCTCCTCGGAGACGAAATCGAGCGCGTGTTCGCTGAATCCCGCAGTCATATCGCCACCGGCAACGAAGACATGTTCTCCGGACTGATCCGGTTCAGCGGCGGGGCAATGGGCCTTCTCGACATCAACTGGCTGACGCCCACGAAAGAACGGTCGCTGACCGTCCTCTGCGAAAAGGGCATGTTCGTGGTGGATTACGCGGCCCAGTCGCTCACCTTCTACGAGAACTTCGACGCTGCAGCGCGCGAGGGCCGCTATGCGAGCGTCACCGAAGGCCCGATGACTCGGTACCCCATTCCGAACCGCGAGCCGCTCAGGGTCGAACTGGAGGCCTTCAGGGATGCCGTCCTCGCAGGCGGGCCGGCTCCCGTCAGCGCCCGCGACGGCATGACGGCGCTCGCGGTCGCCGAAGCCCTCGTCCGTTCCGGTCAGTCCGGGATGCCCGTTCAGGTGGAACAGGTCGTCCCGCTCGTCATGAATGTCGCTGTCGTCGGCATTGGCCGCATCGGCCTTCCCGTCGCCGCGACCATCGCTTCGAAAGGCCACCACGTCTTCGGCTGCGACGTGAACGCCGCCCTCGTCGAGCGGGTGAACCGGGGCGAGAACCCGATCCCGGACGAAGCGGGCCTCGATGCAATGCTGCGCGAAGTGGTCGAATCGGGCGCCTTCGAGGCGACAACCGAAACAGCGAAAGCCGTCGCCCAGTCCCAGGTGGTCCTCTTCGCCGTCCGCGTCGACATCGACTCCGAGGGCCGGGCCGACCTCCAGTACCTGTATGCCGCGGCAGAAGAAGCTGCGAAAGGCCTGCAACCGGGCACCCTCTGCATCTTCGACACCACCCTTCCCGTGGGCACGACCCGCAGCGAACTGGCGCCGCGCCTCGAGGCGACCGGCAAGAAGCTCGGCGTTGATTTCCACGTCGCCTTCAGCCCCGAACGCCTCCTGATGGGCCGGGTCATCGAGGACCTGACGAAGTACCCGAAAGTCGTTGGCGGGGTCGATCCAGAAGCCGGACCGAAGGCCGCCGCCTTCTACCGCGAGGTCTTCGGCGGTGAGGTACTCGAACTGGGCAGCGCCGAAGCTGCCGAACTCAGCAAGCTCGCTGAAGGCAGCTACCGCGACCTCAACATCGCCCTCGCCAACGAACTCGCGATGATTGCGGACGTGCACGGAATCGACATAACTGAGGTCATTGCGGCAGCGAATTCCCAGCCGTACTCGCACATTCATGTGCCCGGTACCGGAGTCGGTGGGCATTGCATCCCCGTGTACCCGCGCTTCCTGATGCAGGGCGAGGGCCCAAGCGACCTTCCCGAACTCGGCCGGCGCGTAAACGACGCGATGCCGGGCTACGTTGTGGACCGCGCGGGCAAGCTCGCCGGGGGATTGGCGGGCAAGCGCGTAGTCATCATGGGCCTGACATTCCGTCCCGATGTGGCCGTGACTTTCCACACCAACGCTGTCGACCTGCTGCGCGAGTTCGAGGCACGCGGTGCGACTGTTTTCGGCCACGACCCGCTCCTGAGCGAAGCGGGAGTCCGAGAACTCGGCTTCGAGCCGGCCCTGAACCTGTCGGGCTTCGACATCGCCGTCGTCCACAGCAACCACAAGCACTACAAGTCCATCGACTGGGCATCTCTCGCCCCCATCGTCGTCGACGCTCGGAACGCCCTTGATCGCGCGGACATCGAAGGCGCGGGAGTGCGCTATCTCGGCGTTGGTCGTCCGGCTACGGCGTAACGCCGAATGGTATGATTTCCACCATGGCGACACGGACATATACGTTCCCGATCATCATCGAGAAGGAGCCGGAAGATCCCGGTTACTTCGCGCACAGCCCGTTGCTTCCAGGGTGCTTTACCGACGGGCTAACCATCGAAGAGACACGCGTGAACATGCAGGAAGCAGTTCAACTCTACGTTGACGGGCTAATTGAGCGGGGCGAGCCTGTACCAAGCTCCACGGACAGCAGCCTTATTGTTGTGGAAGAACTGTCGGTTGCAGTTCCCGCGTGAGCCGAATGCCGCAAGTTTCGAGCGAGGAGCTTAGACGCTTCCTCTTGAAACGTGGCTTCAGAGTTTTGCATCAAAGAGGAAGCCACCTGCTTTTGATTGGTCCCAAGGGCGAGCAGGTCGTAATCCCGATGCATGGCGGTCGCGATCTAGGTCGAGGAATGGCGGTTAAGGTCTTGAAGGACGCCGGCTACACCCCCGACGACTTCATCCGGCTCAGGTAAGTGCGCTCGCCTCACCGCCCCCTGAATGTCGATCCGTCTGGTCTATCCAGGTGTCGGCGAAGCGATGCTGGTAGCCGTCAGCGGTGTCCAGAGGGAAGCCTTTCACGTATGGCCAGGAAAGCGCGACGACTCGTTCACTCACGAGGTTCACGCCCGCGTTCAGCGAGAGCAGTCGTCGCTGAATGTTGTAGCCGATCTGGCGCCGGGCGTCCTTGTCCAACTCCACTCGCTGGGCATCGATCATTGAGGTGATTTCGTCGTCTCGCAGCGGGAAGCTGTTCTTCGAACCGTTCGCGTGGAAGTACGGGTAGACCCAGTCGTCCAGGTCGATCCAGCCGTTATCGGGCGCTGCCACCCACGGCGCCTCGCCAGTCAGGAGCAGACTCGAGAGCTGCGTCAGCGGGATCGGCACGACTCGTACCTGGTCCAGCCCGAGGTTCGCGGCCAGTTGGTCTCGAATCGTCGCGCCGAACTCCAGGGCGTTCTCGGTGTCGTCGAGAACGAAAAGCGGCAGGTCGTCTTTCAGCGTCTTCGCGCTCTTGAACGCATCGAGCAACGCTCTCGCTTCGCGGATGTCCTCCTGCCGGCCACCGTCGCCCGGGCGGTAGCCCGCGAACGTGGTCAATTCGCTTTCAGGGAGCGCCCAGTCGGTCATCGGCCAGCTGACCCACGGGTTAATCCCGCCCGAGCCACCGAAGAACTTGTCGATCATCGCACGCCGGTCGAGGGCGATCGTGACCGCGGTGCGGAAACGGATATCGTCGTACGGGTCGTTCACCAGGGAGAAGCGCATCCCGAAGAATTGTGAGTGGCCCATCGTGGTCTCAGTGAGTTGCGGTATGGCCTTCTTCAGCCGGTCAGCGAGGATCCTTCCGACCATCGCCGCATCGATCTCCCGCGTTCTTAGCACGCCTTCGACATCTGCGGTTGAAGTCGGCTGCACCAGCGAGATGCCATCGAGGTTTGGCCGGCGGTCGCCGCCGAACCAGTCCGGATTCCTGCGGACGCTGGCGTGCCGGCCGTCCACCCACTCGACCCACTGAAAAGGCCCGCTCCCGACCTGCGAGTTCAGGTCGATGTCGTTGCCGTCTCCCGCGATTTCGGGCGCCACGATGAAGCTGTGCACATCGGCGAAGCGGTGGTGAATCGCAGCCAGGGGCGACTTTAGCTTCACTGTGACCGTCGTCGGTGAAGATGCCTCGACGGAATCCACGATCGCCCACTGAGCCTTTCTCACGAAGCTCTGGTCTTCCGAACGCTGACGGTCTATTGAGAATTTCACGTCTTCGGCTGTTACCGCACGTCCGTTGAGTGGCGGAAGGTCATGCCAGCGCGCTTTCGGGTTCAGCTGGAAGACGAGCGTCTGGCCATCCGGCTGCTCCGGCATCGCCGTCGCAAGGTCCGGCACAATTGTGCCCTTGGCCTGGTCCTGGTAGTTCAGCAGGCGGCTGTAAATGAGCGCCTGCTGGCCATAGAACGGCCCCGCCTGCGACTTGTGCGGGTCGAACGATTGGTCGCGGATGACGAACCCCGTGTACCTGAGGGTTTCGCCGCGCTTGCCGTCCTGGGTCCGTGGCGTTGGCGTCGGCCTGACGTCAGGAGTCTCGTCTTCGACCTCAGTGGGAGTGAGGAGACCCGGGTTATCCCCGCCGCTGCAGCGAAGCGCTGCCAATCCAGCCGCGCTTGCCGTGGCGGTCATAGCGCCTAGCATCCAGCGGCGGGAAACGCGCTTCTCCCCGAGCCGTTTCCTCGTCATGCCAGATTCCATACTATCGCGAGGCGGACTTAGAGACCGCGAAGCCCCATTTACCTCGGAGGAAGCGCATGGCTCGCACGAAACTCAGCCCGGCGAAAGTCGCCGAAGGACTGTCGCACCTGAAAGGCTGGAAGTCCGAAGGTGACCTAGCGATAGCGAAGAAATTCACCTTTAAGGACCACATTGCCGCCCTCGGCTTCGTCGTGAAGGTGGCGACCACCGCCGAGACGATAGACCACCATCCCGAGATCAACTGGGTCTACAACAACGTCGCCATCCGCCTGAACACTCACGATGCCGGAGGCGTAACCGCTAAGGACTTCGAACTGGCCGCGAAAATCGATGCAGTGAAGTAACCGAAATGGCAAGAGGGCCGCAACAGCGGCCCTCGAGTGAATGCGAATTCGTCGGAAAGCTAGACGGAGAAACCGCTCGCCTCTTTGATCTTCCGTGCCGCCGTGACGATGTCTTTCTCCTCGGCAGTCAGCTCTTCGAACGGCTTGAGGACCTCGTCCTTCAACGGGAAGATATGGACCGAGTCCCAGCCGCAGACGTCCTCGCAGAGGCGGCAACCGGTGCACTTCTTCTCGTCCACGGTGCTGACACCGAAGAAGTCGTCGATGCGGTCAGTGTGCTTCAGGCTCAGCGCATCGAACGGGCAGATGTTGATGCAAAGCTCGCAGCCAGACCCGATGCACTTTTCTTCGATGATGACAGCCTTCGGCCAGTCATTCTTCTTCAGCGTCTTGCAGACGTTGCCGACGGTATCGAGGATCGCCTCAGGCGGGCAGACGATGCCGCAGGCGCCGCAGTCGATGCAGAGTGTCGGGTCGATGACGTGGAGCTGGTTGCGCTCGCCGGTAATGGCGTTGGTTGGACAACGCTTGGTGCAGGCAGTGCATCCGATGCAGGTCTCGACGATGGAATACGACAAATGAAAACCCTCACAAAGGGGTTGAGTGTTCCCACAGTCTAGTCACTTGCGCCGGGCCGTTCCACTCAGGGCCCGCTGAATCTGTTCGTTCGCATGGCCATCGAACGGGAATTGTTGTCTGCGGACCATCCGCAGCGAATGAAGAATGCCAAGGTGCGCCGTGCGCTTCGCCTCTTCGGTGTACGCCATCGTCACGCTGCGCTCAGCGAAGACTTCCTGGTCCCGCACGTAGTGCTGCAGGCCGGGCAGGACGATCACATCCAGGTCGAGGTCGACGAAATCCAGCCCGATGTTTCGAATGAACCGCAGGGAAGGCGGCGTCGCACTTCGCATCAACGAAAACACCGCCGTCATCGAACCAGAAGAGAACGCTCACCGGGACGGCGAAGCCGATGTAGTGCAACCCGAGGCCACCCACCGAAGCCGTCACCGCTCGCGTTTCGCGTTTCTCGTGGCGTCGAGGGTCGTGGAGGACAACCGCCCATCCTTCAGGTTCGGAGACGACCTCCCCTTCCCATTCATACCTGACTGACCCGTCGAACTTCAGCTTCCGGACGACGACCAGGTCGTTGTTCACGCGGCTCTTCAGCTTTTCTTGGGATGGCGTTTGAGTGTCGCGATTTCGTCTTCTTCGAGGTACCGGTTTAGCGCTTCCTTCAGCGTGCGGATTTCTGGGAACCCGCCTTCCGTCTTCGTCGAGGCCACGAGTTCGCCGTTCACGCGAACTTCGAAGATCCCGCCGTGACCCGGCACAAGCGTCAGTCCCGATACGAAGTCTCCGTACGTATGCAGTAGCTCTTGTGCTACCCACGTGGCGCGCGGCAGGAAGTTGCAGCGCGCGCAGTACGCGATCTCAACTGCCAGTCGCTTCGCGCCGTCGCTCATGCTTTCTTCGCGCCCCAGGCTTCCCAGTAGGTGATGTCTTCGACTGGCTTTCGCAGCCCGGTCCCGAACTTTCCTTTCGGCCAGCCCACAGGAATGAGCGCAGCCGTTTCGACGGACTCGGGAATCCCGAGCAGCTCCCGGATCTCCTTCTGATGCGCGCGATGAACGGTCGTGAGCGCAGTGCCCAGGCCGAGTGCGCGCGCAGCCAGCATGAGGTTCTGCACCGCCGGATAAATACTCGAGCCCGAAACTATGTCGCCGTTCCCCGTGAGCGAACAGGCGAACAACAGCACCGGCACTTCGTGCATGTGCTCGGCGAGGTAGGTCGCGCTCTTCATCACGCGTTCGTTGCTGGCCTGTTCCTCAGACGGCAGATTCGCGCCAGCGCCATAGCCCGAGGCGATTGCCTTCGACCATGACTCGTTGTACCAGCCCTGGATTTTCTTCTTCTTGTCCGGGTCGGTAACAACAATCCATCGCCAGCCCTGGCGATTGCCCCCACTCGGCGCTCTCGTCGCCGCCCAGATGATCTTCTTGATGTACTCCTCGGGAACCGGATCGGGCTTCAAGCGGCGCATCGCGCGCTGCGTGCCGATGACTTCGAAGAAGTCACTTTCAACGATGGTGGGTTCGGACATTCATCAACTCCAGGGTCGCTCAGGCTATGTCCGGATGGTACGCCATGCACCGGGCCACCGCCGACACGCCCGCTACTTCACGCGGTAGATGATGTCTTCCCCATGCCGGAAAACCTCTTCGAGGTTGGTCATGGCGGCGAACTTGGCGATGCCCTCGTCACTGCCGTGGAACCGTTCCTCCGCGCCCACGATCACGTACCTGACGTTGTACTTCTCGAGATACTGGTCCGCGAACACCGGGTCGGGAATTCGGTAGAACTGCTCAGTGTCGAATCTGCGCTTCTGAACCAGGTCCACGTAGTCAGTGCGCTGTTGAATCTGGTGCCAGTCCCAGCCGATCACGGCCGGGAGCCCGGTGTACTCCGAGATTCGCCCGGTCCAGTGATACAGCCCGCCAACCGACTCGACGATGACCGGCGAGCCTTCGACGTTGTTTCTGAGCCAGTCGATCAGGATCTTGTCGTCTTCGAGAACGATTGGTGTGTCCGCCGAAGGGTCGCCGTCGACCGATTCGACATAGACAGCGCCGGGGAGGAAGGCAAACCCATCGAGGGTCGGCCCGGTGTCTCGGAATCGCGCGTTCTGTCTCGCGGCAGTCCCCGAGATCAGGAACAGGCTCGCGCCGAGCATCAGTCCCGCGATGACCGTCGTTCCGGCAATAGCGGTGACCGTCCGCCCTGAGCGTGGCTTCGGGCGCCATCCGCGCGCGTCCCAGAGGAAACTCCCGACGTACCAGGCGGCGAATCCGCTCGCGAGGGCGAACAACTGCCATGCCTGCAGGCTGAATTTGAACACCGTATTCATCCGCTCGATGTCGCCGTTGAGGGTCACGACATCGACACCCACTGCCACACCGAACGCGAGGACGAACAGGGCGGTAGCCAGTGTCCGGGCGAAGTCCGCTTCGCCGCGCCGAACCTCGATCCAGAGGAGGTTCAGAAGGAAGATTTCGAACACCACGCCGAATGCGATCGTCGTCAGTCCGAACGGCCAGGTGGCCGCGACCAGGCCGCTGAGGAAGATCAGCAGCGATGCCATTTCGAGCCATCCGTTGACCATCGCGAGGATCGGGTTTCGGCCGTGGTCGAAGTTCCGCGCTGCCAGTTCTTCCCGGTACCGGACGGCGATAAACGCGACGGCGAATGCGACATAGACGCCGAACTGGACGAAGAACTGGTGCGCCTTCGTTGTCGCCACCGCCCGCCTGATCCCGGGGTCGAAGGTCTCGAAGTGAGATGTGTATGGGGCAAATGCGACGCTCGCGAGAACTCCCGCCAGCGCAAGATGAGCTGCCCCATCCCAGAAGCGCTGCTGCCAGCGGCCCTCGGTCCGCAATAGCTGGCCAAGCGGTATCCCTACCACCGTCATCAACACGACCGTTGGGAAGTCCCACGTGTGCACGGTCCGCACGAGTCCAACGGCGATGCCGAGTACGGCCGCCAGCACCCAGCCCTGGGCGCGCATTTTGCTCCGGACGCTCGCGCAATAGCCGATGAGCAGGGCGACCACCGCACCGAAGAATGGAAGCCCCATCAGGTGCGGATGAAGGTCGCCGAAGAGCATCGACCAGTATGGGAACTCGGTGATATCGATGACGCCGAAGTGCACGCGTGAGCTGCGCCACCAGTCGAACGGCGGCAGTTTTGCGCCATCAATGAGCCATGCTTTCAGGCCGCCAACGATGCCGACGGCGCCGCCGACAACCGGGGTTCCGTCGGCGAGGCTCCAGGTGTTGATGGCTTGCAGTCGTTCGATCCACTGGTGTGCGCCGTCCAGGTTCGCAATGCCGATGAGGAGAATCGCACCGAGGACCCCCGCGAGAATGGCCGGCCGCCGCGAAACCGACGCGGTCACCGCCCGGGCTTTCGAACCCAGGCCCACCAGCGAGTGCACCACTGTGAAGGCCACGCTCGAAGCGAGCGCGGCGTATGTCGGCACACCAAGGTTGAAGGCGACTTCCGGCACAATCTTCAGCGCGCGGATGGGTACCGAGAGGAAGAACCAGCCCATGTAGTAATAGTTCAACGAACCGCCCGCGAACCAGGGGTCATACGGCGGCATGATCGTCGAACGCGTCACTGCCGTGAGATACGCAATCTCCATCGGCTTTTCCCCGCCCTGCGGGTGATGCCAGAGGTCCGGGTTGTAGGCCCGAATCAAAAGGAACACAAAGAACGCGACCAGGAACACCGCGTCCGCGGCGAGCCACGAAACCCAGTGATCCTTCACGTCGGCCAACAGAGGTTCGCGCCGAATGATCGCGGTTGCCGCCCCAAGGATGAGCACGCTCGCAAAGACGACCCAGACGAGACTCCCGGAATAGTGAACCGCGCCCCATGCCACCAGCATCCAGGTCGGCAGCGCGACCGAGGTGAGCCCCAGGAGCTTGCTCAGCCCGTAGCCACGCGCGGGTAGTGATCGCAAGAGCCATGTCACCCAGGGGACAGTCGCGAGCGCCGCTACCTCAAGCCAAATGAGCCACCACAGCCACGGCAGTCCGCTTGCCCAACCGTGGGCATCGAAGACATCGGTGAACGTCCCACCGGATTGCTGGACCGCAGCCTCTTCCGGCGTGAACTGGAGCCCATTGGTTCGGCCCTGCCGCGGCAGGAGGTTCACCGCTCGTTCCGGGTGAGCCTCGTTCAGGAGGGCTATCGCGCGGTCGGCGTCGAAGGCATCAGTTTTCTTGTAAATCCGTACTTCCGGGTGGTCGTAGACCGTGAACGACTCCTCGGCCCCGGAGTCGTCGATGGAAAATCCCAGGAAGGTCGGATGCACCTTGAAGGTCGCCACCCGTTGGAAGCCGAGTTCGCCCGAATCGAGTAATTCGTAGTAGCGCAGGGTTGCCGGGTACTCCCGCTCCAGCTTCTTCACCGAGTCACGCACGCGATTCGAAGTGACGGCCACGTAGTCGGCCCCCACGAGCCCTCTTGCGTTCGGGTTCCCGGGGTCTCCCATCACCAGCTTCTGGACCTTCTCTTCCGAGTCGGTGTCGTATGGGAAGGTCTCAACAATCCGGTACGACTTGTCCTCCCCGGGGATCCCGTAGGGAATCGTGTCGTCCCAGACCTCGCCGGTGATTGAGCTTCCGGGAGGGACGTTGTCATAGATCCACTGGCTGGCCGCAATCCGAGGGTGCTCCTGCGAGTACACCGATTGGAAGGCCAGGGCCCACCATGCGGTAGCGCCGAGCACGACGATCACCGCACCTATGGCCGACCATCGGCGCAGGCGATCCTTCTGCGTCGGTTGGCTGAGTGGGACTGTGGACGGGCTCGGATATTGCTCAATGGGGTTGCCATCCGCGTCGTGAAGATTCGCGAAGCCCGCGAGTCCGCGCCGAACCGGGATGCGCAGCGGACGCTCGACCCGGCGAGACCAGTTCCAGAGCGCAAAGAGTCCCCACGCAGCGAACAGCGCCAGGAACGGATACATCGGAAGGAAGTACCGCATGAAGGCCACGAACCGCGGACCCTGGAACAGGAACACCGTTGCGACCATCGCGAGAGGAAGGGCGATGGAAATATCGCGCTTTCGGAACATCACGATGCCTGCGGCAACCGTGCCGGCCAGCGCGGCCAGCCCCAGCGCCGGCCCGAGACCCCATATGACCAGGTTCTTGAGCGGTGTCAGGAACGGCGTGGTCCCGGCGAACTGGACGAATGGTGGGAAGTCAGCGTTGCCCTTCTGGAAGTCGCGCTCCCGTTGGATGTCATCGAGCCATCGCTGGTTGAACGCCATATCCCAAAAGTGGGGACCGTTGAACGCGTAGGGCTGCGCGATCCGGAACACGATCAGCGCGAACGCGCCCGCCATGCAAAGCATCGAAACGTCGTAGGCCCACTGCCATGGTGGGGCCGCCTTGCGTTCGGTCGGCGAACCGATGCGCCAGCGAAGACCGAGATGCGGCGCGTCACGCAGGGCAATTCGGAGGGCGAGGGCCAGCACCGGTGCAACCGCGAACACAGCCGCATTGACTTTGCATGCACCGGCAAGCCCCAGCGCGACCCCAAATGCAGCGGCGTAGCCCCACGCCGCCACGTCTCCGGCCCGCACCCAGCGCACGCTGAGCAATACCGTCAGTGTGCCAAAGAAGGTCAGATATGGGTCCATCGTCCAGAAGTGGGCCAGCTGCGTCGGGAGCACGGCCAATGCGTAGAGCAACGCGCTCAGTAATCCGACTTTGCGGTTGAAGACGCTCGCTCCGAGGAGGAAGACCAGCAGGATCGTGCCCGTATCGAAAGCGGCTGTGACGCGCCGGCCACATTCCACGACACGGGTGTACGTCGACTCACGACCTGCGCAACTCGGGCCTATTGCTGCCGTCGCGCGAGCATCGATGAAAGAAGGAGAGACTTTGTCGAGAGCGCCGATGACTCCCTTGTGGTGACAACTGGATTCGATGATTGCACCGTTGGCGTCCCGGTCGCAGACCTCGCCGGCTATCGATGTCACCGCCTTCACGAGGAACAGCGGGAATGTGCCGTAGACGTAGGAGTTGGTCTGGCCGTCGTTGTACGGGTTGAGCGGGCTGTTTTCGGTGTCGAAGTAACCGCCAACCGAATCCGGCCAGTCGAGCCGGTCCGAGACGAGCGAGAGGAAGCGTTCGTCCGGGTGCATTTGCAACGGTGCTGGGGCGCCTTCCGGCTGGTCCCATCCCAAGCCATGGAAACGGAGAACGCCGCCGAGCACGATCACCGCAAGTAAGGCGACTAGCCAGAGGCGTGCGAAACTCAGCGGTCCTTCATATCTGAGGAGCGCTGCGGCCCGACTGCGAGGCGAAGATCCGCGCTCAGGTGGCGTTTCGGCCAAGCGCCCTCCCGTTCCGCCAATTCCACCAAGGATACCGCCGCACGCGGAGCGGGGAATCGGGGAAGGGGAGGAATCAGGAAAGAGAAGCGCCGCAGGCGGAATCGCGAATCTGGCGTACGATGGCGCGATGCCCACAGATTCGCTGTTTCACTGGGCAAGAATTGCCGCACCTGGCAAGAACTTTGTAGCCCTTGGGCGCGAAATCGTTGAACACACGTTACCGGCCCTGGAGGCTCTCGGCGGGAGCCGTTGGGTGCTGGCCAACGGGCTCTTTGGCCTCTGGAACCACGAAGTCATCCTGGTTACCACGTGGCCCCAGGACACGAATGCGGGTCCCTCCGTCGCGAGCAATCTTCCCGACGGCGCATCCGTCGTGGAAGCCTACGATTTCGTCGCCACGGTCCGCCCCCAATCAGACGAACCCCCCACCCAGCCGGGAATCTACGTCCATCGACTGTTCGGGGTTGATGCCGCCAACGTTGACCGCTTCGTCGAGCTATCCAACACCGCCTGGACCACGTTCGAGACCACGAACGAGTACGTCTCGCAACCGCAGGGACTCTTTCGCCAGCGCGAACATCCGGAGACGGGCGGCCTCATGCTGTTAGTGACCTGGTACGACCGCCTCGAATCATGGGAACGGTCGCGAACGCCGCATCCCGAGGCCGCCGCAAACTTTCGCGAGCGGGCGCTGATAACGACGAGGTCGATCGCCTACCCAACCCGCCTGCTCGGCACAAACCCGGCCCCGCGAGGGATGGGCGCAGGCTAGCGGGGGACTGCTTACCCGAGTCGCCCGGCCACTCCGGCCGCGCGCAGGCTTTCGATCTCTGCGGCCGAGAATCCCAGCTGTCCCAGCACTTCATCGGTGTGCTGGTCCCACTGTGGCGGCGGAGCGGTCACCCGCGTGGGCGTGCCGTCCATCTTCACGGCTGGCCCGAAGGTCTTGTATGGCCCGAACAGCGGGTGCTCGATTTCGACGACATATTCGTTTTCGAGCAGCTGAGGGTCCGAAAAGACATCCGGCGGGAAGTTGAGCGGCCCACACGGGACCTTCCCCGCCCGAAGCAATTCGAGCCACTCCTTGCTCGTCTTCGAGGCGAAGAGCGCCTCCACCTCTGTGACGAGCGCAACGAGTCGTTCGGTGGCCGCGTCCGTCCCCAATTCGAAACCGGGCTCGCTTCGTGGGTCCTTGATGCCCGTGACCGAGCGGAACCGCGCGTTCAATTGCGGACTCAGGCATCCGATGGAGATGAACCCGTCAGCCGTGCGGTAGTGCCGGAAGTAGATGTTGGCGAATCCGCCGCGCGTGTAGTGGTGCTCCCAGATGCCGCGTTGAGTCTCGAAGTCCTCGCCGTTGGCCCGGGCTTCTGAGATCGCTGCACGGTAGCTTTCTTCCACGGGCGCGTCGGTGACGCCGAACCAGCTAAGCAGCTGATTTCCGAGTGCCATGGCCGTGCCCAGCAGCGAAGTCTCGACTCGCTGACCCTCGCCGGTCAGGTCGCGGTGCCGCAGCGCAGCCACGATGCCGAGCGCGGAAAAGGCCCCTGTGCCCATGTCGTTAAAGGCCGGACGAATGTTGATCGGCACCCCGTTGCGCTCCCGTGCCGTGAGCACAGACGTACCCGACATTCCCTGCACGATGACGTCGTAGCCGGGCTCGCCGCCGAATGGGCCCTTGTTCCCGAGGGGCACATGTTCCAGGAACACCAGCTTCGGATTCATGGCCCGGAAGTGCTCGTAGGTCAGTCCGTAGCGAGGCAGGTCCGCTGGCTTCATCGAGACCATCACAACGTCTGCCCACTGCGCCAGTTTCTCCAGTACCGGCCGCGCTTCTGGGCGGGTGACGTCGAGGCAAATTGCCCGCTTCCCACGGTTGATCAGCGTGAAGCCCTTGCTTTCGCCGTCGAGGATCGGCTCCATCGTGTGACGAATGCCGTCGCCCGCTGGCGGTTCGATTTTCACGACGTCGGCGCCCATGTCAGCGAGGAGAACGCCAGCAAACGGTACGGCGAGGGCCTGCGCCAATTCGACGATTTTCACGCCTGCGAGGGCGCCGGGAGGAAACGGGTTGGTCATAGTGGCCGAGTCTACGTGGCGCCAGCCGATGAGGCGAAGTCTTTCAGGCCCGCTGCAGCGGCACGCCGCTGTCAGCTGCCTCCTCGGTCGCCGGGTCCAATTGCAGCCCGAGTCCATCCGCTAGCCGGGTCAGGTAGTTGAAGATGCCAACGACATGGGCCACTTCCATGATGCTGATGTCGTCGAACCCGAGTTCGCGCAGGGGCTGCCAGTCGGCCTCCACCATCCTCGTGGGCGTCGCGCTGAGCTTCTCCGCAACGGTACAGAGTGCCCTGTCGCGATCGGAAAGGTCCGGTGCTTCGTGCCACGTTCCTTGTTTGATTGCTTCGGAAAGTTCTCGGGAACCACCTTCGACACGCAGAAACTCTGCGTGCGAATTCGTTCAGTAGTGGCAGTCCTGCGCGGCGGCTGCGACCGCAGCGATCATCTCGCGCTCGCGACGATCGAGCCTGCCGTCCTCAAACATGATCGAGGCGAAGAGGCGCCCGAACTGGGGTGCAATTCTGGGGTGGGCGTTTACCAGCCGGCCCATCGCAGGGACAAAGCCGAAGTCGTATCCCGTGCCGCGGCGAGCGTTGCCGGGATCGCGTGCGATTTCGACCCATGCCTCGGGAATCTTGGTTTCTGCCATACCGTTCGCCTCCGCCGGGTTTAGAGAGATCCGGGAAACGGTGGTGATTCGTATTCAAGTGAAGAGGGGCAGAGCCAGGAGAGGGGAAACATACCCTGGCCCTGCCCGGAGGGAACGGGCTGGCGGTGGTGACGACTCCGCCGCCAGCACATTTGCCACTCTACTCCGCGCATAGGTGCCCTCGTAAAGGGCTTTTCGGCAATCTGCCCGGCAATTTTACGTCACGTTCTTAACTTTGGAACCCCGCGGCCCGATGCGAGAGGTCGCAGTACGGTTTGTTCGCGGAATGCCCGCAGCGGCAAAGCGCCATTCGACGTGCCTCGCGGGTCGCGTTGCCTGCCAGGTCGACCACTTCCACTTCACCCCGGACGAGGAGCGGGCCATTCGTGCGTGGCTGAACCGTTGTCGGCGAGGGAGCCGATTCCTGAGCCGCGCCATCGGTCCGCCGGTACGTCAGCGCTCCGGTCGGACACGCAGAAATGGCTTCGGATAGTTGGTCCGCGTTCGCAGCTGTGACGTTCACCCACGGGCGCGCGTTCGGGTCGAACACTTCTGGCAGCGCCCGAATGCACGCGGCGATATGGATGCAGAGTTTCGGCTCCCAGCCGACGACGATGCCGTCGCCCGTATAACTCTTCAGGACATCGGGCCGGTAACGCCCTTCTGATGCTCGTTCGTCTGATGTCACGGCGACAGGCTCCTCAGTTAGTTGCTTTCGACCACAAGGTCTGCGTGTTCCGGGTGATGTTCGATATAGGTCGCAACGTACGGACAGCGCGGAACGACCTTGAGTTCCCGTGCGCGCGCATCTTCAAGTGCGAACTTTGAAAGCTGTCCTGCGATGCCATGCCGCTCGATTTCCTTCGGTACACCCGTGTGGACGAGGACCATGAGATCGCCGCGGCGAATGTACTCGAGGACGGCGACTACGCCTTCGAACTGAACTTCGTATCGATTCTTGTCTTCATTGTCGATGACGGGCAGGTTGTCAGGAATGTCGGGCATGCTTTCAGCGTAGCGGACTCGATGTGGTGGTGTGCAACAACGGGCCGTCTCAAGTGGTTGGCTGGTTCGATGCGCCACTGGCCCTATTCCCTCCGCGCGCGAGCCGTGATGCTCATCGTCACGAGCCCAAACACGTGGAGAACCCCATGTCGCGAATCCGCCCGCTCCCGCAAGACGAAGCCCACCCGGATGCACGCGTCGCGTACGACCAGGACATGCGAGCGTTCGGTCTCGTACTGAATCCCACCGGCGTTCTCGCATATCGTCCGCCCGTCCTCACTGCGGCGCGCGCTCTGGGCGCTTCCGTGGGCAAAGGCGGCGTGCTGCCTCCCGAGTTGCGCACGCTCGTTTGTGTTCGTGTCGCTTCACTGGTCGGGTGCCCGTTCTGAGTGGATATCAATGCTGCCGGCGGCAGCAAACTCGGGATTTCTGACGAGAAGATCGCCGCCTTGGCGGACTACGCCACAAGCCCGCATTACTCCGACGAGGAACGCGTCGCGCTCGAACTCGCGGACGCGATGTCCGCTGGCGTGGTCGAAATCCCAGACGACCTGTTTGGTCGGCTAAGTGCGCACTTCGACGAGGCGCAGTTGGTGGAACTTGCGGCGACTGCAGCCATGGAGAACTTCCGCGCTCGGTTCAACCGTGTATTCCAAATTGAACCGAACGCGCTGTACTGCCCGATAGAAGGCAAGTCCGAAGGTTAGAGGCCCTTGTCCACCAGGAACGCGCAGAGGTCGCTGATGCGGCAGGCATAACCCCACTCGTTGTCGTACCAGGCCGCCACCTTCACGAGGTTGCCGCCGACGACGTTGGTGGACATCCCGTCGACAATGCTTGAGCGCTCATCACCCTTCATGTCCATCGAGACCACGGGGTCCATCGTGAACCCGAGAATGCCCTTCATCTTCTCCATCGAGGTTTCGCGAAGAAGGTTGTTGAGGTCCTCTTTGGTCGTGTCCTTCTCGGTCAGGGCAACAATTTCGACGATCGAGACGGTCGGTGTCGGCACGCGGTAGGCGAGGCCGTCGAGAATTCCATCAACCTCCGGGATCACCAGGCGAAGGGCCTTCGCCGCCCCGGTCGAGGTCGGGACAATGTTCATGGCGCCGGCTCGCATCTCTCGCAAGTCGCTTCCGGCCGCTTTATCGAGGATCTGCTGGCTGTTCGTGTAGCTGTGGATCGTCGTCATCTGGCCTTTTTGCATGCCGAGGTTATCGACGATGACCTTGACGACTGGCGCGAGGCCGTTCGTGGTGCAACTGGCGTTGGAAACCACGTGATGGGTCGCCGGGTTGTATTTGTCGGCGTTCACGCCAAGGACAATGGTGAAGTCTTCGTTCTTGGCCGGCGCGCTGATAACGACCTTCTTCACGGAGTCGCGCTTGTGGGCCACCGCCTTCGTGCCGTCGGTGAAGAGACCCGTCGATTCGATAACGATGTCGGCGCCGACGCTGCCCCACGGGATGGCTCCCGGGTCGCGCTCAGAGAAGACCTTGATCGAGCGGCCATCGACGATGATCGCGTCCGATTCCGAACGGATATCTTTGTTCCAGCGGCCGTAGTTGCTGTCGTACTTCAGCAAGTTCGCATTGACGTCAGTCGCGACGAGGTCGTTGATAGCAACAACCTCGAGCTTCCCGGGATAGCGATCCGTGATCGCCTTAAGGACCTGGCGCCCGATGCGCCCGAAACCGTTAATGCCAACTTTTGTCACCACGTAAGAAATCCCTCCAGAACGCGAGTAAGCCTACCGATCGTTGCTTAATAGGCTACACGTTGCACGTTTCTCTTGCCGATGTCCCTTCGTAACGGCCATGAGGCCCGAATACTCCGTCCCGGTCGGACACTGACCCTCCACTCACCTGATGGATCGATAGGGCCACGCTATGGATATCACGAAATCCATCAGCAAGTCGCGGTAGCTGGCTAGTTCCGTTCCACCGAATCTGGTCTCAGATACAGGAAGGGAGACCTGAGAAATGAACCGAAGAATTGTTGTTTGTCCCAACTGCGACCTGCACTTCACCAGTGCTCGCGAGAAGACCTATTGCCCCGGATGCCACCAGATGGTGGAGGCGGTTGCCGCCCGCTAGTCCCGGCTCAACTCTTCACAAATAACGCTCGAACTCCGCCCATGACGCGCTGCCGCCATGGGCGTTCGTCTTTTGGCTGATCGTCGAACTGGCCCGCGCGGACCTTTGGATATTCCGAGGCTACCTGGGCGCCGAAAAGCATGATGTTCGAACTTAAATTGACCCACAGCAGCAGACCGACGCCGGCGCCAAGTGTTCCCAGCACGGCGTCGTAACTCCCGAAGTTGGCCAGGTAGAACGAGAAGCCCAGCTTGGCACCTTCGAAGAGCACGGTGGCAACCAATGCTCCGAGCCAGACATCCCGGAGACCATGCGGCGCGGCTGGAACAATCCAATACAGGATGAGGAAGGCCGCGAACGAGAGGACGGCGGAAATCCCAAGAGTCGCCAGTGACCACGCGGCTGGTTGCCGGGCTGAGGATCTCGATAACGGGAACATCGTCCAGGGTGGTCCGGGCGAAGGCCGCAACCCCGGTGAGAACGATTGAACCGACAAAGAATGGCGCGAGACCAAGGACCATCCCGAGGTCGAGGAGTTTCTGTCGCACAAACGGTCGCGGCGCTTCGACGTTGTACGCGAGGTTAATCGACCGGCGAATCGCCCCGAAAAGCGAGCTGGCGGTCCAGGCCGTGAGGAACAGCCCGGCGATTCCGATCACCCCGGAGGAAGGTTGCCCGAGGCCTGAAACAATGTCTTCGAGGTCGCTGCGTCCCTGGCCCGAATCGAGCGGGACCGCATCCAGGATCGTGCTTATCAGATCCTTTTGCAGATTCGTGTCGCGGAGGAAGAGGCCGGTTATGCCGCTGACGAAGATGAGCAGTGGAAATATCGCGAAGACCGCGTAGTACGAAATGCCAGCCGCGAGATGTGTGCAGTGGTCGCGAGAGAATTCCTTCGCAGCCTGTCGCAGAAGGATCCACAATCGCCGGCCATTGAGCATCAGTACCTCTTGAGTGAATTCTGTCGTTCTGCAGCCTGTTTAACGGCCTGCACGGGCTGATCTTTCAATTGTCTCAGCCCGTGTCAAACCGAGAGCGCCTAACTTCGGCCCGAAGTCGCCCAGTCTCTGAGCACCACCGACTGCATCGCACTCGGCACTTCGAACGTGATCTCGTCCACGTTTTCGGATGAGCCTGCGCCCCACGCGGCGAAGTACGTTCGAAGCCCACTCGCCTTCGCCGCCTCGATATCGAAACGATCGGCGGACGCATACGCCGACTTCGCCGGGTCGGCTTCGAGGAACGTCAGGCACTGTTCGATGCGAGATTTCACATCCCAGGGTGCGCTGGATGGCGTCGAAGCGACCACCGCGAGGAATCGATCAAGGCCTGTGCTCTGCACCTGCTTCACCGTCAGCGAATGCGGTAGTCGCGAAATCGCCCCCAGCTCGATTGCCTCGCCGCGAAGCGCGTCGAGGGCCATGCCGATGCCTTCATGCACGAGCAGCTTCTTCATCGCGCTCCGTTCGAACATCGTGGTGCACAGGTCTTCGCACCGGGAAGCATCTGCCGGCTCTGCCACAAGGATTCGAAGCGCATCGCGCCACGGCCGCGTGTGGTATTCCTCAACGAGCTCGCCGCTGTCGATGCGTTTGCCCAACGCGGCCGCGATCGATTCCTCGATGCAGTAACGCCATGCGCCACGCGAGTCGATAAGGCATCGGTCGAGATCGAAGATGATTGCGCGCGGATGCGGCCGCAGTCCGCCAGCGAGACCCACGGCCTAGCCGCCTAAGCCGCACCGTTTGCGCGCGGCCTGGTATTCCTCGGGCGTATTGAACCCGACGTCGAGAAGTTCTCCGGCGTCCACTTCGCCCACTTCAGAGGCATGGGCGCGGAGGACGGCATGAAGGCCCTCGGTCTCGTCGGTTACCGCCATCAATTCTTCGCGCAGGCGGCCCGCGGCGATCACAGGATGACCCCGGCTGCCGTTGTGGACGGGGCGTGTGATTGCATTTTCGGCCCGGTGACCTTCAATCAGCGTCTTCAGAAACGATGCCGGCCGAGGACTATCGATGTCTTCGATCAGTATCGCGTCAGCGTCGCGTGAGACGGCCTTTGCGCCAATTCGGAGCGAGCCCGCACGACCGTGCTGGTAACGGGGGTTCAGCATCGTGCGGCAGTCCATCGCTCGCATCTGTCGCGAAACACTATCGGCCTTGTGACCGAGCACCACTATCACTTCGTCGCAGCCAGCTTCCTGGAGCTGTCGGACCTGGTAGCACACGAGCGGTTCGCCGTCCCAATCCAGGAGTGCTTTGGTCTCTCCCATACGGGTAGACATGCCGGCGGCCAGGAGAATCGCGGAGATCACGGACTTCGAGTCTAGGCCAGCCAATGGCTACTCGCCATTAGCCCTCGCGTCATAGCTCGAGGCGAACCATCGGGCGGCCCTTCGCATGCCGTGCTACTTCCCGGAAACCGGCAGCGATGAAGACGGGCAAAAGCCCGACGTAGGCCGCGTCGGCCGATGGCCGCAACTCGGCCAGGTCCTTTGGATACGCCTCAAGAACGCTGGCCCCGTTCGCCTTCGCGTGTTGGATGGCGGCACCCAGCAAGCGAGCCATTGCCCCGAATCCGCGGAATTTCCGATGCACGAAGAAGCACACGACCGACGACACGTCGGCATCATCGATCCGGCGCGCCGCTCGAGACCGCTCGAGTCGTGGAAACGCAGAACGCGGCTGCACCGAGACCCACCCGGCGGGTATCTCGCCCGCGTACAAAAGTAGACCCGGGACCTCGTTGCGATTCACGAGTTCGCACATCGCCTGCTTATTCTCGGCGCCCTTCGCGTTCTCATATTCCTTGCCGGTCTGGCGGAACCACATGCACCAGCAGCCGCCGTACGCGCCCGAACGCCCGAAGAGCTGCTCGAAGTCCGCCCAGCGCTCTGGTGTCAGGGGTTGCGTCGTCCATTCGGTAGAGTCGGTCATCGTTCTGCCAACGTTCGAGGCTCTCAGACGTAACGCTAGCGCGCCGAGTAGACGATCTCGCCGCCCTTGATGACGTGCTTCACCCGCTGAAGCGCCCGGAGATCCTTCGTCGGATCGCCCTCGACGACGACGACATCCGCGAGACGTCCAGGTTCGATGACCCCTCGGTCTTTCAGTTCGAGCAATTCGGCAGACCGGCTGGTGGCAAGCTTGAGCACTTCGACCGGTGCGTAACCGGTGGCTTCCTGCAGCACTTCCATGCCCCCACCGAGGGCCTCATGCGGCACACCCGGAATACCGCAGTCAGTGCTCATCAGCACCTTGCATCCGCCATCGAGGAGTGCCTTGAGTACCCGGCCGCGCTGCTCCTTGCGGCCATCGTCCGGCCAATTCCGGAACCCGATCGATACCGTCGGCGAAACGAGAATGCCCTTGGCCGCGATCTGCTTGATGAGTTCTTCATCGAACTCGTACCCGCCCGGCGTCGTGAACGAGCAATGCTCGATGCAGTCGACGCCCGCCTCGGTCGCGACACGAATCCCCTCGACTCCATGCGCATGGGCCGCTACTCGCCGCCTAAGCCGGTGTGCCTCTTCGATGCAGGCGCGCAGTTCATCGACTGTAAATTGAGCGGCGAAGGTATTGGTGCGCGGGGTCATATTGCCACCCGTCGCCATCACCTTGATCCAATCGGTCCCTGCTTTGACATGCTCCCGGACTTGCCGCCGCACTCCCAGCTCGCCGTCGCATTCGCCGCCCATGAACCAGCAATGGCCGCCCGTGGTGGTAATCGGCGAACCCGCGACCAGTAGTCGGGGGCCTTCGGTGAGCCCAGCAGAAATGCTTTCGCGAAGTTCAATCCCAATGTCGGTCGGCGAACCAAGGTCTCTGACCGTCGTGATCCCGGCGCGAAGCATCCGTCGCCCATACCCTGCCATCCGCAAGAGCATTCGCGCGGGCGTGTCCGTGTCGTAGGTCGTCCGCCAGGCTGGCGTCGTATCGAAGCAAAGGTGCGCGTGACCCTCGATCAAGCCGGGAATCACCGTGCACCCGGAAATATCGAGGCTAGCTCCCGATCCGCCGTCGGAGCCCGGAAGGGTCGGCCCGTCGATTGCTAAAGAGCCCTCTTTGGACTCGCTTCCAGTGCCGTCCCAGACACGTCCACCGCGAAGAATCAATGTAGTCATTGCGCCGGATTCTACGCAGCCATGGCACGATAGGCGCGTGGAGCCGTGGATCGATACACACGTTCACTGGGACCGCTACTCGGAGACGGAGCGAATCGCCCTCCTCCAACGCGCCCACGAGGCCGAAGTTCGGATCATTTCGGTCGGCGTCGACATACCTTCGTCCGGCGATCTACTCGCTTGTGAGGGAGCCCTCGGCGTATGCGTGGGTGTCCACCCCAATCACCTACGTGAGCCCTTCCAGGAAGCGCTGCGAGCAGCTCGCCACCAGCGCTCTGGTAATTGGAATTGGTGAGTGCGGATTCGATGCAGGAGGCGCACCGCCCGAGGCTCAGACCGAGGCGTTCGCGATCCAGTGCGCCCTCGCTCGCGAACTCAGTTTGCCGTTGGTCCTGCACGTGGATGGGGAGGGTAGCTGGGATCGGCTCACCGCCAACGCGACGTCACTCGAGGGCCTGACCGTCATTCGGCACTATTTCACCGGCGATGCCGCCGAAGCTGAGTGGCATGGCTCACGAGGCGACTACCTCTCGTTCGGAAATCCGCTCCGCCGGGATCAGCAGATTCGCGAAATCGCCCGCAACTACCCCGAACACCTGTTGCTCATCGAAACCGATAGCTACCCGCTTCCCAATCGAAACACCGAGCCGGCGCACGTTTCAAAGGTGGGCGAAACACTGGCAATGGTTCGAGGGTGGACCTTTAGCGAGGCTCGGGAAAAGTTGTCCCTGAATACCCGCACGGCCTTCCCGGCGCTGGGCGGTGGGTAACCAACTGCCTTACTTTTCGAAGGTGTTCTCTACGCCGAAATCCTCCGCAAGGAGTGCCAGGAAGTCTTTAATCGGTGGCGCGAGGATTCGGCCCCGGAGCACATGGACACCGACCTCGCGTTGGGCTGGCTGTTCCATCTCGTTGATCTCAACCTGCACCAGCGTGCCGGTGTCGAGTTCCCGTTTGATCGAGATTTCAGGCAGGATGCTGACCCCTAGCCCTGCCTCCACGAGGTACTTCGTGGCCTCCATCAGGTCGAGTTCCATGACCGACTCGGGCACCACACCCGCACGCAGGAACATGCTGTAAATCAGGCTGTGATAGCTGGAGCCGCGTTCGAAGAACAGGAACGGCTCCTTCCCAACCTCAGCGATGGTGGCGTGTCGCTTCTTTGCGAAGGGATGGCCCGGAGCCACTACCAGGGCCAGGTCATCGTTGTAGAGATGCAGGGAATCCACTTCCGGATGTTGGCTCAGGCGCGTAACCGCGACGTGAATTTCGCCTGCCAGCAGTTTGTCGATCTGGTCCTCTGTTTGGCCAGTAGTCATGTGCACATGCACGCGCGGGCGCTGCTCCCGGAACTGCTTCAGCACCCGAGGCAACACATACGTCGCAATCGACGAGCTGGCGCCGATCCGCACGTTTCCGATATCGCCGTGACGGACGGCCTCGATTGCGTCGGTGCCTTCCTGCACCGCGGTGAGCGCCCGCTGCGCGTGCGGCATGAACGCGTGCCCGGCATCCGTCAGAATCACGCTCCTGCCGGTTCGTTCGAACAGTCGGTCGCCGATTTCTCGCTCGAGCGATTGAATGCGCGCCGTGACCGATGGCTGCGTGAGGAAGAGGGACTCGGCCGCGCGGCTAAACGACCGGTGGTGCGCCACCTGGATGAAGGCTTCGAGCTGGGCGAGTTCCAAGAATGCTCCTACCGGGGCTTGCACCCGGAATGCTGATGGTTAGCGAAAGAATTTCGCGTTGATCTCAATGTATCGGCGCTGGTCATCTTCAAGGTCGTTCTCATCGTGAATCGCGCTCACGGGACAGGCCAGTTCGCAGGCGGCACAGTCTATACATTGATCCGGGTTGATGAAGTACTGCTCAGAGTCGTCCGTAGTGTGGATGCAATCCACCGGGCAGACATCGACACACGATGCGTCTTTTACGCCGATGCATGGCTCAGTGATGATGTAAGGCACGAAGGCGGCTCCTCTTACAGCGTATCCAGACGGACTCCAAGTTTATACACAACCACGTCGCCTTCCACACGCGCCTGGCAGGCCAAACGAAGCCTCGGGTCCTGGACGGATGTCTGCCCTCGCTGGCGAACGAGATTCGCCCGTTCGAAGCGCCCCATCTTGCTCAGCCGGCCCACCCCGGAGACCACGTCCATCGCGCAGTTTGTGCACTCGCCGTTGCGGTTGCAGCCGATAGGCCACCAGTAACCGGCAGCGTTCGCCGCGTCCATGACGGTTTCATTTTCGGGTGCTTCAAATTCGATATCCAGGGGCTCAACTCGGACGCGCGGCACAACTTCCATTGTGGATTTGGCAGTTTTCGTTGTCGAACCGTTCCATCCCGGGACTTTCCGCAGGTTTTTCGGCGGCGTTACGTCCTTCTGACGTTCATACGGAGTTCCAGGAGTCCCATGGCACAGCGCCCCCGAGACGAGGTTTGACGATGAGGATGTGGAATAGCTGGCACTTGCCGCTGGCAGGGGGAGTCGCAGGACTCGCACTTGGTGCGGCGGCGCTCTTTGGTATCGGTTTCGATGGAAGCGCTTCCGCCCTGACCAACTGCACCGTTGCCGACAACAGTATCGATTCGGAGGAGCAGGCCTTCCTTGGTCTGATCAACAACTATCGCGCCCAGAACGGTCTGGGCGCCCTCACTATGTCCACCAACCTGAACCGGTCGGCAACGTGGCTGGCGGCGGACATGGGCGCCAAGAACTACTTCTCGCACACCGACTCGCTCGGAAGGTCGCCTTCTACGCGCGCTCAGAACTGCGACTATCCCTCTGGTGCGGGCGAAAACATCGCCGCCGGGAGCGCATGGGCCTCCGCGACCTCCGTGTTCAACGCCTGGCGTAACTCATCTGGACACAACGCGAACATGCTTAACGGTTCCTACCGGCAGATCGGCATCTCCCGGGTCTACACATCGGGAAGCACATATGGCTGGTACTGGGTCACCGACTTTGGCCTCGTCAACGACGGTACCAGCGGTGGCGGCGGCACCTCTGCCACCGCCACGCCCACACGCACTGCCACGCAGGCAGCCGCCACTGCCACTCCGACGCGCACTGCAACCCAGGCTGCAGCGACCGCGACTCCGACTCGGACCGCAACTCAGGCCGCCGCAACTCCGACCAGCACGCCAACACAGCCGCCAGCGTCGTCTGGACCGGCTTCGATTTCGAGCCCGGCAAATGGTTCAACGCTCACTGGTTCAGGCGCCACCTTCCAGTGGGCCGCGGTTTCCGGTGGCCTTGAGTACTTCTTCTATGCCGGCACTGCGCCCGGTTCGAACAACATTGTCGGCCGCTCCGTCGGCCTCGGAACTTCGACAACCGTCACCAACTTGCCGACATCCGGCGGCGCCATCTACGTCCGGTTGTGGACCCGGTTCTCGAACGGCTGGCAGTATCGTGACTTCAGCTATACGGCCGCGAACACCGGCGGCAGTTCAGCTTCCGCCAAAGCTCAAATGACAAGTCCAGCGAACGGTTCCCAGCTCCCTGGAACCACCGTGAGCTTTAGCTGGGACGCGGGCACCGGAGCACAGCAGTACTTCTTCTACCTCGGGACCAGCCCCGGTTCCAACAATCTTCTTGGCGCTTCAACTGGTCTCAATACCGGCATGACCCTTTCCAACATGCCCCGCGGAGGTCAGTCCCTCTACGTCCGTCTGTGGACGTTGCTTTCTACCGGCTGGCAATACAACGACTACACGTACTACGCGGCGCCATAACCGACCGTCTCGCGAGCAACAATCACGAAGGCCCGCCACATTTGTGGCGGGCCTTCTGCGTGAGAAATACGAGGTTGTCGCGGAACTTCTTAGCGCCGAATCCAAACCCTTCGAATCACAACTGTTTCGCTCACCGCTGCAGCATGCGGATATGGATCGGCCATAGGCGTCGGCTCAACGGCGGTGACTTCCTTCGACCGGGCGGGTCGCCGGGACTTCTTTTCGGCCTTCGGCCTTCCGGTCACGGCATTGAGCGCTTGCTTGCCCGCCTGCCGGGCGAGGTACTTCCCGGTGAGGCTCACCCCGATTTGCAGAGCAGTCCCCACTGCCATTGCCGTCGCGGCTTTCTTTACCGGCGCCGGAAGCGGCGCGCGTTGGCGCGGCTGGCGCTCCGGCAGGGCGGAAGACGGTGCGGCGACCATCGCTGTGTCGCGGACCGCGCTCAGGAACATGCCGCACTGGCGGCAGTAGTTGTCGTCTGGCTGGTATTCCGCCTGGCAATCGGGACAGTTGGGCAACGTTTGGGCCATGGCGGGAATTATACGGGCCGTGTCGAGTGAACCGCTCGTTCGACTTCTTCAGTGAGGTCGATCGGATCCGGAGGCGGCACTTGAAGCGCACCATCGGCCACGGCTCGGAGCGTCTCAACCAGGAACGGACGCTCCCGTGCGACGCCCCTCGCCCGGATGTCGGAATAGAGCGGCGAGGCCATGACCTCTTCAAGCGTCGCGGAATCGATGTCGCTTCCCGAGAGCGCATTCCAGGCCGGCTCGTTCAACTCATCCTGGATGGCGAAGCGGCAAAAGCTGATTGCCGGCCCGCGGTCCACGTCACCCGTCACCAGGTTCATCATGCAGCCCGAATCGAGTGCCTGCGTTCGCATCAACTCGGCAATCACTTCCTGGTACGTGCCGATTGGGCCGTCTGGCAGCGCCGGGTGGTCGTTGATGAACGTGAACCGGCTGAACAGCGGCTCGGTCGCTATCAGCATGTATCCGAACATTACGCCCAGGTCGAAATCGTACTTGCCGAGACATTCCGCGACTCTGCGATCGAATTCGTACCGCCATGGCTGCAACGGCTCGCCCGCCTTGCCAATCTTGCCCCCAACCGACTTCCGGTAACGAACCGACGAGTCCGCCTCTACCGGGATGCCGCGTGCTTCGATCATGGCGATCAGACGGTCGGTAGCCTCGTACTCTCCCCGGTCCCGATTAACGAAGACCACCGCCACCTCGACCGGGAGACCGCCGTCAATCGCCTTGAGCGTGTATTCCAGCGCACCGTACGAACCCGGGCCGCGCCCAGTAGTAAGCCACGCGACCCTGAGCGGAGACTTCGGACTTCGGAATTCAGATTGGGTCATCAGGATGCCGAACCGTGACCCTTTGGCGTTCGCTCGCCCAATCGAAAGCCCGCACTGCCCCGAGCCGGCAATCCAAAATCCAAAATTCGAAATCCGAAATTTGCAGTCATTCTTCGGCCTCGTACCCAGCCTCGACCTCGCGAAGCTGGAATTCGTCCTCTTCCATCCGGCCCTGCAGCGTCTTCACCTGCAGTTCCGCCTTCTCCAGGATCGTCCGCAGCTGGTCCACGAGCTTTGCGCCCTCTTCGTAGAGCGCGAGCGACTCCTCCAGGGGAAGGTTGCCCTGCTCGAGGCGGCGCGCCTTCTCTTCCAGGGTCGCGTAGAGGGCTTCGAAGGTCGGTTCAGTCTTGTCGGGCATCGTCAGCTCACCTCTGCCCAGAATGCGCCATCGGCGACCGATACGGAAAGCCGGTCGCCCGGCTTCACCTTTCGCGCGCTGTTCACCACTGGCTTCTTCGTCGAGCCTTCCTTCTGCACGATTGCGAAACCACGGGCGAGGGTCGCCATCGGGTTCAGGGAATCGACACGCGCCGCGACATTTTCGAATCGCGCCCGATCAGTCGATGTTCGCCGTTCAAGGCCTGCCTGCATGTCCCGGAGCAACGACCGAACGCGTGTCGCGAGTTCCTCGGGGTCTGGCGCCCCGTACTGGAGCCGGCGAAGCTGCGATTCGACGCGGCCGGCGTGATCGGCCAGCGCGGCTCGCGCAGCCGAAGCCATCTGCCGATCGGTGATGCGGATCGCTCGCTCGAGCTGTCCGATGTCCGGCACCGCACGTTCTGCTGCTGCACTCGGCGTCGGCGCACGCAGGTCGGCGACCATGTCTGCAATCGTGATATCGGTTTCGTGCCCAACGCCGGACACCACGGGCACGGGGAAGCCATAGATCGCTCGCGCCACGCGTTCGTCGTTGAAGGCCGAAAGGTCTTCGGCGCTTCCGCCTCCGCGGGCCACGATGGCGAGGTCCAGCTGCGGCTCCTTCGCCAGGCGCCGAAGAGCTCCGGCGACCTGCCCCGCCGCTTGATCTCCCTGGACAAGCGCTGGGGAAACCAACAGCGTGGCCAACGGCCAGCGCCGCGAGAGCACATTCCGGATGTCCTGCAAGGCTGCTCCGGTGGGTGAGGTAACAACCCCGATGTGCCTTGGGAACGCGGGCAGGGGTCGCTTCCGTGCGGGGTCAAACAAACCCTCCGCTTCGAGACGCAGGCGCAATTCCTCGAACTTCGCGGCGAGCAGTCCGACCCCCTCTGGCCGTACGAAGTCCAGCACAAACTGCAGTTCGCCGCGCTGCGGATACACCGTGATTCGGCCGTGCGCGATCACGCGTTCGCCGTTTTCGAGCTGAAAGCCCGGCATGTTGTCCCGGAACAAGATCGTGCGCAGCGAAGCCCCGGCGTCCTTAAGCGAAAAGTACCGGTGCCCTGGCTGCGAGCGCGTGTAATTCGAAACCTCGCCCTGCACCCAGAGGTCGCTAAAGAACTCGTTCGCCTCCAGCACTTCGCGAAGGAACGAGACCACGGCCGAAACGGAGAGGGCGGCGGGAGGATTCACCGCTAGAGGATATGGGAGTGTTGCTGAGCGCGCAGCGTCCGGCACCACTCTGTTACGCGTTGGCATACAATCTCACCGTGAAGCTGTATCGCGTGATTCTGCCCGTGAACGACATCGAGTTGGCAGCCACCTTCTACGCGGCTGTACTCGGCGAACCCGGCCGGCGCGTTTCGAATGGGCGGCACTACTTCGGCAATGCTGGGGAAGGCGCGATCCTCGCCTGCTACGACCCAGCCGCAGACGGCGATGCGCTCGGAACGGGCTGGGTGATGCACCCGTTGCAATACGCTTACTTTTCGACCGACGACCTTGAACTGGCACACCAGCGTTGTACTGCCGCCGCTGCCGGCGAAGTAACCGCCATTCGCGCGATGCCCTGGGGCGAAACGATGTTCTACGCTCTCGACCCGTTCGGAAATCCGATCTCGTTCGTCAAGGCGGGGACAGAGTTTACGGGCTAGGCTTCGGGTTTGGCTTGCGGAGAGTTGTAGACTGGCGCTGCTCGGAGGGACCTGATGACCGGGACTGCGACAGCCACGCGAGAGAGCACCAACCTGTACCTCGAACTCGAGGAACGCATCGTCGGGCGAGATCAGGTGGGCGCCAGCGAAACCTTCTACGACCTCGTGAAGGCGGGGAGGCCGCTCGAAGAGATGTTGCGGGAGACCGTCCGCATCCACGCGCCGTATACGCACGTGCCGTACCACCAACGAATCGATAACGGCATCGTCCGCTTCGTGAACAACGATCACTGCCTCTTGAGCGCCCGCACCAGCCTTCGGATGCACAAATTCCTGGGCAAAGAGTTTGCCTTCCTGCCGATGGCTCAGACGACCTGGTATGTCCCGACCGGGCTGGATCCCTGGAATCAGCTGTTGGGAAAGAGCCCGGGCCACTACAGCCGGGCGCGGTTCGAACGAGATGAAATGCGGAAGTTTCAGGGCGACATCATGCCGCCCCAGATCCATCGCGAGGACCAGGAGCCAGAATACCTGGAAGGCGATATCGACGAGCGCCTGAACCAGTGGCTAACGCTCGTCCAGCGTGGCGAGGTGCTCCCGGCATACCGTGCGTTCCTCGGACTGCTCGAGGACGAACCGAATCGGGACAAGGTGCTTGCGCAACTCGTTTTCGCCGGGTTAATCGACGTGCAGGATCGGGTACTCTTCAATCGCTCCTACACCACAGGCCACAAGTCGTATCGCGCCCGGGCGACCGTGGAGTTGGGCGAAGCTGTCGGCTGGGAGAACGCGCGGCCGTTCGTTTACGCGGGCGTGCCTGATATCGCCGTAGGTCCGCGCTGGTATTCGGCCTACGAGATGGCCGGTGAAGTCGCATGGACGCTGTTGGCTGAAGAGGAAGAGCGCCAACGTTCGTCCATCGCGCCGAGCCCAGAACTGCCGCCGGAGCGCCGTTTCCTGGCGAACGAGGTGGCGGTTTCGCCCGCAGAGGCAGATATGCTGGTAACGACGCTGCTGCGCGCGCCCGAGCCAGCCTACATCGAAGCCATCACGTCGTTGCTGCTGGCGGGCAAGAGTGCGCGACAGATCGTGGACGTCTTGCAGGTTGCCGCCTCCCGGGTGGTCCTCGAGACTGGCGATCCTCGGAACTTCAGCATGTCGCAGCACGCCTACGAATACACCAACACGCTCGGCTGGTTCTATGACCGCTTCGATCATCCGCATCGGCTGAAACTGCTGTATGTGGCCGGCTCGTTTATTAACCAGGCCGCCCATTGGGTGCACTCAACAGCAGGCAATGGCGAAGTCGATACGAAACCCCCACGGGAGGCGGGAGGCCTATCGCGCCAACAACTGTTGCAGCGGCTCGATGCCGCGATGGAGGCTCGCAGCCCGGCGGAATCGGTCTCGTGGGTGCGGGCGTATCTCGACGCGGGCCACGATCGGCGTCCGCTCGTTCGAACGCTGGCGTTCGGCGCGGCAAAACAGGGCAACGATCCGCATAACCAGGAGTTGGGCCTCTGCTTTCTCGAAGATTACGAGAAGACTACTGCCCACAATCGGGATTTGCTCCTGATGGGCTGCGCGCAGCACACCGCCGGGCACATCAAGTATGGCGACTCACTCGAACCGTATCGCCGTTTCGCCGAGGCGTTCGGTATCGATTCGACCGGGTCGACGCAAGGCGATGCTGACCCCAGGGCGCAACTGGACGACTGAGCCTTTTGTTGTTCCTAGCGTGATGTCCGCGGTTGTAGACTGATCGTGCTGCTCACATGCCAACAAGTTCGATTCACCATTGGGCGGGAATCGCTTCTTTACAACTTCGCGAAGACGACGTGTTGCCCGGCTTTGCTGAGATTTCCCTTGAGGCCGTCGATAGTGAATTGACCTCGTGGGACGGCCGGTTCTTCAGTGGCAGTGTCACTCCCGAACTGTTGAAAGGTGCCTCAACGGAGCTGTTGCTGCCGCGTGACATCACAGTAGCGGCGACGGTCAATTCCAACGAAGGAGGAATTCTCTCCCTCTCGGGCCGCGACCGGTGGCAGAGTTGGGAAGAACTCATTCGCGAGGTGGAGGAGGTCGAAGGGCCTACGCTGGTCGTGAAAGACGGCTACATGGAAGTGCGCGGGGCATCAGTGATTTCGCCGGCGAACTGGGTGGATGCGGGCACGCTCCCAGTTCGAGAGGGTCAGAAGATGTTGGTGGACTACCGGCCTGTCCAGCAGATCTTCGTGCCTTTCCAGTCTTTCGTGGAGGCAGGAGAAACGCTGGAACGGCTTGGGGCGAAGGTTGCCGTCGTCGCGTCGAGCGCCCTCGCCTTCGGCATCAGCCGCCAGACGATCCTGACGGCCGGCCTCGATGAAGAGCGTCGATTCCGCGTGTTCTGGGACTACGACGAAGCGCTGCTCTGGCTACTCACCGAAGCCTGATTTGCTCTGTTACTGCACGCGTTCGATGTACGTCCCGAGGTCGGTGTTCACGCGAATCCGGGTGCCCTCTTCGATGAACAGCGGGACCGCGACCACGAGGCCAGTTTCCAGCGTGGCCGGCTTATTGCCGCCGGTCGCGGTGTCGCCCTTGAAGCCCGGGTCCGTCTGCGTAACGGTCAGTTCGACCGAAATTGGCATTTCGATACCGATGACTTCATCGCCGAAGAGCACGACTTCGCAGAGGTCCGATTCCTTGAGGTACTTGTTCGCGTCACCCACCTTTTCGGCGCCGACGGGAATCTGTTCGTAGGTCTCAGTGTTCATGAAGTAGTAGAACTGATCGTCGCTGTAGAGGTACTGCATCTCGCGACGCTCGACGCGAGCGCGAGTGAACTTCGTACCCGACTGCACGGTGTGCTCAATCGTTGAACCGCTGCGAACGTCGCGAAGTTTGATCTTGACCTGGGCAGATCCGCGCCCGGTCTTGATGTGGGAATAGTCCATGATCGAGAAGAGCTTGCCATCCATTTCGATGGTCGCGCCCTTCTTCAGTTCAGCGGTGGATATCACGTCGTCACACTCCTGCGGGGGTGAGTTTTCTGGCCTTACTGAGCACTCGCGCCTTGCCGTTTTCGAGAACGACTATGTCTTCGATGCGAACACCGCCCCAGCCGGGGAGGTAGATGCCTGGCTCAATGGTAAACACCATTCCCTCTTCCAAGGTATCCGAAGCGCTGCTGCCAAGGTAGGGATCCTCGTGGACGGCCAATCCAACCCCGTGTCCGAGGCCATGGCCAAAGCGTTCGCCGTAGCCCGCTTTCTCGATCACATCCCTGGCGAGATCATCGGCCGCACCGTGCATTCATCCCTGTCTCGACGCCCTCGATTGCCGCCTGCTGGGCCTCGTACACAATCCCGTAAATCTCCCAGAACTTTCGCATCGTGCTTGCCGAGCACGATGGTTCGGGTCAGGTCACTGCAGTACCCGCCGAACTTGGCCCCCATGTCGATCACGATCGGCCGATCCGCACCAACCGCGGCCGGAGTCGGCTTCGCGTGGGGCATGGCGCCGTTCGGCCCACCAGCGACTATTGTGTCGAACGAAATCGAGGTCCCGCCTTCGGCCTTCACGTTGGCAGCGAACATTTCTGCCGCAATCAGTTCGCTGGTTTCCGGTACGAGAGCCGTCTCAAGCTGCTCGAATGCGCGGTCCGAAATGTCGATCGCGGCCTGCAACAGGCGGAGTTCGTCTGAGTCCTTCGTCTTACGAAGCTTCCCGAGGATGTCCGGCGCGGGTAGCCACTTCGGTCGGTCAGAAGTCGGCAGCGAACTTGCCAGCCTGGTCAGCGAGCGGCGTGCCGCGTAGGTGAGGTCATGAGTCGAAAGACCGACTCGCTTGCCAGCGATGCCGGTCTCGCCGACGAATTTGCCGAACCACTGCCTGCTACCGCCGAACGCCGGGAACACCCGGTACCCGTGCGGCCGGCATTCTGCCTCCGCCTGTTCCGTGTAGCGGAAGTCGGCGGCGATGACCGCCTGGTCTCGGGTAATCAGCACCACGCCGGCCGACCCGGTGAACCCGGCCGTGTAATACCGCGATTCCATCCCCATGTTCTCTTCGCCCGGGGCAGAAATCATCAGGGCGTCGAGATTCGCTTCGTCGAGCGCTGCCCGGATGCGGTCGAGGCGGGAGTTCACTTCGATGCTCCCAGGTGGTCCAGCAAGAGGTTCGTCGCGACCGTGTAGCCGTCGCGCCCGAGCCCGGTCACCTGCCCAAGACATACCGGAGCGATCATTGACCGGTGACGAAAGCCTTCCCGGGCGTGCGTGTTCGAGATGTGAACTTCGACCACCGGGATCTCGGATCGCTTCGATTGCGTCGTGGAGCGCGACCGATGTGTGCGTGTACGCCCCGGCATTGATGACAACGCCGTTCGCGAGCTTCCGGTGTTCATGGAGGAAGTCGATGATCGCGCCTTCGTGGTTGCTCTGGAAGCTCAGTACTGCCGCGCCGCGCGCGCCAGCGGCTGCCGCCACATCGGCCTCGATGTCGAGCAGCGTGGTCGTCCCGTACACCTCAGGTTTTCGTTCACCGAGGAGGTTGAGGTTCGGTCCATGTACGAGGAGCAGGTTCACGCCGGTGATTGTCGATTGCTCTTCGGCCGTTGTCGATATCCGCTAGAAGCCCGGGGCGCGCTCGAGTTTCGGCCAGCGGCCATCTTCCTTGAGCTTCGCAGCAACTTCGGCGGGCGGTTCCCAGATGGCTTCGAGTTCGTTCCCGTCCGGATCATGGAACATCACGTTGCACTGCCCGTCGCTGTAGCCAACGATTTTCACGTTCTTCTCTACTAGCCGTTTGTGCAGCGCTTCGAGCTCATCGAACGAGGCCATCTCCCAGGCCATGTGGTACATGCCGACGCGTTTCTGGTCGGGGCCTTCTGCGTCTTCGGGCAGTGGAAATAGCGCGATTTCGTGCGAAGCGTCGGGCCGCGCGCCGAGGAACGCCACACGCCCCTTGTTCTTCAGAGTGAGACCGAGCGCGTCGCGGTAGAACTCGACGGCCCTATCGACATCCCTGACCCGCAGGGCCAGATGTCCAAGCATCGTGGGGACGCCGGTGACTGTCGTTGGTGAAGCCATGGAACGACTCCTATTGGGTTCGAGTCTATTGAAGGCGGAACGTACGCTGTCCTTCGGTTGGAGGTCAAAGGGTGGCCTCCGGCTCCGTTTGGTCAGCCGGTCAGCCCGGCGACCCCCGCGAACAACTCCAACGAATGCAGCGCCTCCGCGTGCGTCAGGTCGCCCCATTGGAACGCGCCGACCATGTAGTTCGGCATGCCCTCGCCCTCAAACCGTTTCAGATACGCCGCAATGGTCTCAGGCGAGCCCGCGACACACGCCTCTACCTTCATAGCCAGGTCGAAGTCGCCACCAAGCGATGGTCCACCGCCAATGGGCGCTGGCGCACCTTCACGGGTGGTTGATGGGCCGCTCCCGGCGCTCCAACCCCGCCGAGTGTAGTGACCGTGGTACGCCGCCCACGAACGCCGGGCGATCTTCGCAGCCTCCTCGTCGCTGTCGGCCACAAACATGTGGCGCAGCGTCCCGACGACGGGTCCATCAGGTCCATGGCGACTTGGGAGTGGGGACTCGGCTCTGGCAGTGTTGTATTGCTCCATCAGCGCTCGGCCGCTCTCGGGCCGGCCCCCGCCAATAAAGTTCATCCCGAGCCGCCCGGCGCTCGTAGCGTTGCCCGCATACCAGAAAGGCGGGTGCGGCTTCTGGGCTGTTTGGAGTTCAATCGGCACTCGCTCGAAGCGGTAATGCTTGCCCGCGTGATCCAGTACGTCGCCGGTGAGTCCTGAAATCAGGATCTCCAACGATTCATCGAAGCGCGACTGCGCCTCGGCCGCGCCGTGCCCCCAGAATTCGTGCTCGATCGCGGCGATTCCTCGGCCAACCCCGATTTGGAGCCGCCCGTTCGAAAGCTGGTCGACCATGCAAATCTCTTCGATGAGCCGCAGTGGGTGGTAGAACGGAAGCAGGTAGACGAGCGCACCGAGCTTCAGTCGCTTCGTGTGCCGGGCCGCCGCCGCGAGGAACACCGACTGCGACGGAGCCTGGCTAAGCGGCTCCTGGTGATGCTCCGCAAGGTGGTAGCCGTAGAAGCCGAGCTCGTCAGCGCGAGCCAACAATTCGAGTCTCTGGTCGTACTCCGTTGCCAGCGACACGTCGTCGCGCCGTTCCATGTGATCGAATATTCCGAATTTGAGTGACATGGCGCGGATTCTGGCTTCGCCACCCCGTAATGTCACCTCCTTCGCGGTGCGCCCGCGAACTTAGGCCGCGACCGAGGGAGGGCTTTGGCGGGTGAGGCGAGCCAATTTCGGGACCATTCTTCGGCGAGCAGTGCAAGTCAACGGCCGAACGTCAGGCCGAACGCGAGCGCTTTCTCCGCGGGCCTTCCAGCGCCTGCTCCGCGAGCTTCTCCCACGCGTCGTTGCTCACCTTGGCCTGGCGTGCCTGCGAGACATGCGTGTAAATCTGAGTCGTGTTGGCCGAACTGTGGCCAAGCAGGTCCTGGACGATGCGCAGGTCCGCCCCGCCATCGAGAAGATGCGTCGCGAACGAGTGGCGCAGCAGGTGGGGATGGACATCGGCTGAGATCCCGGCCCGGATGGCATGCCGCTTAATCAACGACTGCACCGAACGGGCTGTTAATCGGCCGCCGAATCGATTGAGGAACAATGGGCTGCCAACGCCGCGAGACTGCGTGCTCACCCGTAGCTTCGCGACAAGATCGGGTCGCCCAAACTCGAGGTAACGTTCCAGACGCCAGCATCGCCGGTTCGCCGAAAAGCACTACGCGTTCCTTGGCGCCCTTGCCGTGAATGATTGCGCTGCCTTCGCCGAGGTCGATTTGCTGGACTTCCAGCGAAACCAGTTCCGAGATTCGCAGCCCACCGGCGTACAGCAGTTCGAACATCGCCCGGTCGCGCAGCCCCGAAGGGGTCTCGGGGTCGGGGGCATTCAGCAGCGTATTGAGCACTGCTGGATCGAGCACCTTCGGCAGGCGCTTGGGCCGTTTGGGCAGCGCGACGCCATAGAGAAGGTCACGCTCCGTGGCCTCCTCCTGGAGCAGGTATTTGTAGAAGCCGTGAACCGTGCTTGTCCGCCGCGTAATCGAAGCGGGGACCATTCCGCCGTCCTTCAGCTCGGTGAGGTACTCGCGAAACATCGCGCGGTTGGTCCGAAGCGGATCAGTCTTTCGCTCAGCGCACCACGCGAGAAAGTTACCGATGTCGTTTCGGTAGTTGCGAAGCGTGTACGCGGAGCGGTTGCCCGCCGAAAGGTCGCGCAAATAGGCATCGAGGAAGGCCTCGGCCGACTTGTGTTTGGCGGCTTCGCTTGGCATAACGCGATTGTGGAGTGTTAAGCCGGTAGGGTGAAGCATTCGCCCCCGCCGAGACGCCGCACCATCGCAACGCCACGGCCAGGTTCATGCCGGGATACTTCGCTACGCGAGCAATGAAACGCGGCTAGCTGGCTTTTTTCGCCCGTGTAACGCTCGCGTTCGCTTTCCGCTTTGCGAACGCCGCCTTCCCGCGTGCACTGCGCTCGAGGAGTTTCTTGTTCGCTTCTTCGCGTTCTGCCTGGGGTCGAGCCGGGGGCAGCTTTTCGAGGTTGTTCGTGGTGTAGCTGCAATTCGGGTAGTTCCAGCAGCCCCAGAACTTACCGCGCTTCGTCTGCTTCTCCACGAGCTGACCCGTCTCCGGTTCCTCCGGGCAGGCAATGCCAACGGGCACGCCCCCGCGGAAGTCGCACGAACCGCTCTCACGGTTCACACAGTCCACGTAGGCGCCGTAAGGGCCGCTCTTCTGAATGAGGGCTCCGCCATCCTTCGGGCACTTGAATGCCGTCTCCTGCGGTGCGGCCACAACCATCGGCTTGCCGTCTTCGCCCATCGGCAAAGAGTTCGAGCATTCCGGGTAGCGGGGGCAGGCGAAGAACTTGCCGTTTCTGCCCCACTTGATGACGAGGTTTGCCTGGTCACAAACGTTGCAGCGAACGTCCGTCTCTTCTTGCTGCTTGACCGCTGTTTCTTCGGCGTCGTCGAGCTTGCTTTTGAACTCCGGCCAGAAGTGCTGCAACACCGTGTCGTAGTTGCGGTCTCCCGCTGCCACTTCGTCGAGTTCCTTCTCCATCGCACCGGTGAAAGGCAGGTCGACGTACTGCTTCATGTGCTGTTCCAGCAGGTCGTGGACGATGAACCCGAGCTCCTGCGGTACGAGCTGGCGACCCTGCTTCTCCACGTAGTCTCGCTTGAGCACGGTCTGCACGATGCTCGCGTAGGTGCTTGGGCGTCCGATGCCTTCTTCTTCGAGGGCACGAACGAGCGACGCCTCGGTGAAGCGTGGCGGCGGCTCGGTCTGGTGTCGCCGCGGATCGATGTTGCGCTGCCCAAGGACATCGCCCTCGGCCAGGTCGGGAAGCGCCGTTGATGTCGCTTCGTCGTCGTCTTCCGCTTGCCGATCGTTTACATCCGCGCCGTAGGCCTTCAGATGGCCCTCGAACACCAATGTGCTCGAGCTGGCCCGGAACGTGCCGGTGACGGCGTTGTTCTCGCGAGCCGCGATTTCAATCGCGACCGTCGCATAGCGAGCGTCGGTCATCTGGCTGGCCACGAAGCGCTGCCAGATGAGCTCGTACACGCGGAACTGGTCGGCGTTGAGGACGCGCCTCAGGCTATCTGGCGTCGCTGCCGGGTTCGTCGGCCGAATCGCCTCGTGGGCCTCCTGGGCGCCCTTGCTGCGGGTGGCGTACACGCGTTCCTTATCGGGAACGAACTGCCCGCCCCACGTACTTGAGACCCAATCACGGGCTTCTTTTCGCGCAATCGGCGAGATGTTCACCGAGTCGGTCCGCATGTAGGTGATGAGTCCGGACTGTCCGCTGATGCCTTCGTAGAGCTCCTGGGCGAAACTCATCGCACGGGCGGCGCTCATGCCGAGGCGGTTCACAGCAGCCTGCTGGAACGTACTCGTAGTGAATGGAGGCACAGGGCCTCGGCGCTTTTCTCCCTTGGTCACGGATGCGACCGAGAACTGCGACCGCTTGAAGGTCGTCGTTAGCGAAGCGGCTGTCTCCTCGTTCGGGATCGCTGGCCCTGCCGCCCGGAACGGCGGCTTCATCGATGCGCCCGTGGTCATCGAAGGGAACGTCGCCAGGTCCGCTTCGAATGCGCGGCCCGCCTTTTCGAGGCCCGCGTGAATCGACCAGTACTCCGTCGGGACGAAGTTCCGGATGAGTTTTTCGCGGTTCACAATGAGGCCAAGGGCCACGCTCTGGACGCGTCCAGCGCTAGCTCCGCGGCTCACTTTCTTCTGCACGAACCACGTCAGTGGGAAGCCGATCAGGCGATCGAGTACCCGGCGCGCCTGTTGGGCGTCCACGAGATCCATATCGATCTTGCCTGGAGCTTTGCGGCCATGGTCCGCCGCTCCAGCGACCTGCTGGCCCGTCGCTTCTGCGAATGCCGCCTCGATGGCCGGTTTGGTGATTTCGTGGAAAACCACCCGCGTGACCTTGTCGTCGGGGATGCCCGCAGCTTCCTTGATGTGCCAGGCGATGGCTTCGCCTTCGCGGTCGGGGTCTGTCGAGAGGAAGACTCGCGTGGCATTTTTCGCAGCCTCGGCGATGTCCTTCACGACCTCGTTCTTATCGACTCCGCGTCGCTTGTCCTTCACCACCACGTACTTCGGGGTGAAGTCCAGCTTCTCGACGCTTTCGACGCCGTAGCCGTATGGCGGCAGGTCGCGGACATGACCAACCGAAGCGATGACTTCGTAGTCATCGCCGAGAATGTTTTTGACCGTCCGGGCCTTCGTCGGAGACTCGACGACCACCAGGTTCTTGGCGGCGCCACGGCGTGCTGGGGTCTCAGCGACTGGCGCCGCTGGTGCTCGCTTGGCTCTGGTCGTGGCCGCCGGCCGACGAGTGGTCTTCGATCCCGAGGTCCGGGATGTACCCTTTCGGGTTGCTGTTTCAGTTACCAAAGAAATGCCTTTCGCCGGTGTAAATCGACCGGCGCGTTTTTCGAGAGTAGAGAGCCTGTTCGTTTTCTGTCTAGTGGGTGGGCCCGAAGGGCCCCGCGCGCCACACGCGCGATGCGCGGAAAATCAGGAAATCGCGTAGGTCATTGCGCCGGCCGATCGGACGCGTCCTTCGAGCTCGAGTATTTGCAGCGAACCGCTCACCTGCGCGATTGGAAGGCCCGCGTTGCGAGCGATCTCGTCGATGTGCAGCGGGCCATCTGCTAACCACTTTAGCAGCGGGTGATCGTCGTGCTTTACCGGAGCCTTCTCCGGTGGCTCGGATTGAGTTGTGCGCTTTTCGAAGAGCGCTGGCTGCGCCTCGGGCTGGGCGGCAATGGTCGCCGGAATGCCGGTCGCGATCAGGTTGAGTTCCTGGCAGAGTTGCTCCGGTGTCGCCACCAGCTTCGCGGTATTCTCGCGGATCAGCTGATTGGTCCCGTAACTCTGCCGCGAGAAGATGCTTCCCGGGATAGCGAACACGTCGCGACCCTGTTCGAACGCCCAGTTCGCGGTGTGCAGCGCCCCGCTCCCTTCGCCTGCTTCAACTAGCAGCGACGCCTTCGCCAGTCCCGAGAGGATTCGGTTCCTTCGCGGAAAGTAATCGCGGCGCGCTGGGATACCCACGGGGTACTCACTCACGAGGCAGCCGTTTTCGGTGATTCGTTCCGCCAGCCCAGCGTTTTCCCTCGGGTACACCTGGTCGATGCCGCCTGCGAGCACCGCCACCGTTGGCGCGCCATGCTCCAGCGCCACCCGGTGGGCGATTGCATCCACGCCTCGCGCCAGCCCGCTGATGATCGCCACGCCCGCGTCCGCCAGCACCGAGCAGAAGTGCTCGGCAGCCTGTCGTCCATACGGCGTTACGTGGCGCGTCCCAACCACTGCGACTGCTTCGTCGAACTGTGGCCCCTTGGTCCCCCGCACGAAAATGACGGGTGGGCTCTGCGGAATGTCCCTGAGGCTCGTCGGGTAGCTTTCGTCCAGCCATGTGAGCGCGTACGCGCCATGCTTCACCATCAGCGAAAGCTCCGCGTCGCCGTCGAAACTCGACTTCGCCTTACCCACCGAGCGGATGTACTGCGGGTCCAGGCCCGCTGACTTCAGCTGGTCGTTGGAAGCGTTCCAGGCGGCCTCGATCGTGCCGAAGCGCGCCAGCAGCAACGCAAAATTCGTGCTTCCGAGTCCCGCTCGACGCAACGCCAACCAGTAAGGAAGTTCCGGGTGTTGCTCCACGGCGTGAACTGTACAGGCTAGTGTGCGCCCGCGCCCTCTGGTTCCATCTTGTGGATGCGCGCGACCCGCAACCGCCGAACACGCCTGCCCGACATGCTCAGCACTCGCAGATTCAGGCCATCCACTTCGACTTCGTCGCCAACCGACGGCAGCCGTCCCAGCTGATTGATCACGAAGCCGCCCACAGTGTCGAAGTCTTCGGATTCGATTTCGTAGTCGAACAGTTCCTTCAGCACGTCTGTCGTCGTCCCTGCGTCGAGGACGACCTCGTCCTCGGAGATAACTTCCATCGCCGGGCGGGCCACGTCGTATTCGTCCTCGATCTCGCCAACGATCTCCTCGAGCAGGTCCTCGATCGTGACGATCCCGGCGGTTCCGCCGTACTCGTCCACGACGATCGCGAGGTGAATCCGGCGCAGCTGCATCTCCTGGAGCAGTTCGTCGAGATGCTTCGATTCCGGGATGAAGAAGGGTTCGCGCAACAGTTCGGAAAGCGGCTTCTCACCGCCGCCGTTGCTCATCGCGCGCAGAAGGTCCTTGGCGTAAACGATTCCGACGATGTCATCGATATTCTCGCGGTAAACCGGGATTCGGCTGTAGCCGCGTTCCGTGACGATGGAGGCGACCTCTTCGAGCCGGGATTCGACATCGGCGACGGCCATGTCGATGCGCGGGACCATGATCTCTCGCGCCGACTTGTCCTCCAGCGCGATGATGCCGCGGATCATTCGGCGTTCCTGCTCTTCGACTCCACCGGCGGCCTCTTCTCGTTCGACGAGCGTAAGAATGTCAGTGTCCGGATCGCGAGCGACGGTGATTATTGACCGCGCCACAAGGTGCGAAGGCAGCCCGAGAATGAACGCCGGTACGGCGAAGACCATGCTGGTCACCCGCGCAATCCCGCTCAGTTGCAGGGCCGCAATTTCCGGGGAACGGGCGACGACGAGTCCGACCGTCATCTGGATGAATGCGATGTAGATTCCGCCGATGAGCGCGAAGCCGAGCGTGCCGAAGAACCCGGCGTATTCCCGCGCGCCAAGGAAGGCGAAAAGTCCAACGATCACCGAGGCAGAAAGCACGCGCGCCGCCGTGAGTGGCCCAAGGAAACGCCCGGGTTGGCCAACATCTCCCGCAATTCGTCTCGCCTGCTTGTTTCCGCGCGCAGCCAGCGCCTGGATGCGGACGTCGCTCGCCCGTTCGATCGCCGCTTCTGCCGCTGAAACGGCACCCAACAGGAATGATGAGAGCACAATGACGAGAATCGACGCGATTGTGGAAATGTCCATCAGGAAGCGTCTCCTTCGCTTGCGGCCCGTCGCGTGAATGGCTTGGCCGGTACCCCGGCAACGGTTTCGCCGGGGGCGACGTCCCGGGTGACCACTGAGCCGGTTGCAGTGAACGCGTGCGCGCCCACCGTCACCGGTGCGATCAGCATCGTGTCGCATCCGATGAACGCGTCTTCGCCGATGACCGTCCTGTGCTTGTGTTCGCCATCGTAGTTACACGTGATCGAGCCAGCCGCGATGTTCGCCCGCGCGCCGATCTCTGCATCGCCCATGTAGCTGAAGTGATGCATTTTCACGCCCGGGTGGAGATGGGAGTTCTTCACCTCGGCGTAGTTCCCGAGGTAACAGTCATCGTCGATGGTCGCGCCGCCTCGGACGTGTGAGAACGGCCCGACACTGCAGCGCGCGCCTATCGCGGACTCTTCCACCACTGATTGCTGGATGGTTGAGTCGTTTCCGACGGTCGCATTTCGCAACGTACTGGCAGGTCCAATCACGGCACCGGAGGCCACTACCGAACGGCCAAGGATGTGTGAATTGGGCCGAACGGTAACGTCAACCTCGATTTCAGCACTCGCGTCGATGTAGGTCGTTGATGGATCGACGATCGTGACGCCGTTGAGCATGTGCCGTTCGAGGATCCGTGACCGCATTGCGGCTTCGGCTTCCGAAAGTCGTAGCCGATCGTCCACGCCGAGAATCTCAATCGGCTCTGCAATAGTCGTCGCCCCGGGGGTTCCCGAGTTCGCAGCCGCCGAAACGAGGTGGGTCAGGTAGTACTCCCCTTTGCTGCTCACCGGCACCGACGGCAGTGTCCGCCACAGCCAAGCGGCGTCGAAAACGTACTGTCCGGCGTTGATTTCCGCCGCGCCGTCCGGTCCCCGATAGTCGGTCGCCTCGACAATTTCTGTGGGGTCGCCGTTGTCGTCTCGCACTACGCGTCCAAGCCGGCCCGGTTCTTCGACGAAGCTAGAGACAAAGGCCAGTGGCCGCAGCAACCGGGCAGTTCGCAAGCTGGTCAGCAGTTCCGAGGTGATGAGGGGGCAATCCCCATTGAGGACCATTACTTCATCGCACCCGGCCAGCGCTTCGCGGCATCTCAGAACTGCGTCTCCGGTGCCGTTGAGTTCCGTTTGATGTACGAAAGTCACATCGCTAGCAGCGAAGGCTTTTCGCACCTCGTCCGCCTGGTGGCCAACGACGACCGCAATGACATGAGGCTTGAGACCGCGCGCAGCCTGGATGACATGTTCACCCATGGGTACGCCACAAATCGGGTGGAGGACTTTGTGAAGGCGCGACTTCATGCGTGTACCCATACCGGCCGCAAGCACAATCACGCCGAGGGTTTCGCTCATGGCAGGTATGCCAGAAGCCACGGTGACACGAGGCCAAAACTAGCGGAGAAGTCGGTACTGGGAGGCTCTGAAACAGTGCGCATAGGGGACGTGAATCGCACGTCCAAGCCCATCGTGGGGCGACCGAAATAGGCTGTCAAGATATTTATTCACCGAGATGCGCCCGCTCGGGCCGGTTCAACGGGCCTAACTGAGGCGTTCCGTATCGACACTGGAACAATGCGCCACATAGGATGCGGACACAGTTATGACCGAACAGCCACGTACCGCCGATGAGATTCGTGAGGCCTACATCTCGTTTTTCCGCGAGAAGGGCCACCAGTTGTTGCCGCCCTGGCCCCTTGTGCCCATTGGCGACCCCACCTCGATGTTCACCAGTGCTGGCATGCAGCAGTTCAAGCCCATTTTCATGGGCGAACAAGCCGCGCCGGGATCTCGCGCGGTAACAGTTCAGCGCTGCTTCCGAACCACCGACATCGAAGAGGTCGGTGACAGGAGCCACTGCACCGCCTTCGAAATGATGGGGAACTTCAGCTTCGGCGACTACTTCAAGCGCGAAGCCGTCCAGTACGCCTGGGAGCTGATGACCACCGTCTACAAGCTCGATCCGGAACGTCTGCACGTCACCATCTACCTGGATGACGACGATACCCACGGCTACTGGCGCGAAGTCGGTGTCCCCGAGGAACGCATCCACCGTCGCGACGAGGACCTGAACTACTGGTTCAGCTTCCCGAATGGCACCCCGGGCGCCAGCGGCCCGTGCGGCCCCGACAGTGAGATTTACTACGACCTTCATCCCGAACTCGGACCGGTCGAACCAGGACTTTCGCTCGAAGAGATGGCCGCCCGAAACCTCGGCGTCGGCTACGACGACCGCTTCCTGGAGATCTGGAACCTCGTGTTCATGCAGCTCTACCAGCACCCGGACGGTCATCGGGAACCATTGCCAACACAGAACATCGACACCGGTAGCGGCCTCGAGCGCGTCGCGATGGTCATCCAGGGCGTCGATTCCGTCTTCGAAACCGACATCTTCGAACCGATTCTCGAACGCGCTGCAAGTGTTTTCGAAGAGACCTACGCGACCGCGTCGCCCGACCTCCAGTACGTGATTCGGGCAATGTCGGAGCACTGCCGCGCGGCGGTCTTGCTGATCGCTGACGGTGTGGTCCCGAGCAACGAGGGACGTGGCTACGTGCTCCGCCGGGTCATTCGCCGTGCCATCTATCTCGCCCGGCGCGCCGGTGTGACTTCGCTCTTCACCTCTCGGGTTGGCGGAGCAGCTATCGAAAAGATGGGCGGCTACTACACCCACCTCGTCGAAGCGCGCGCCTTCATCGAACAGGCCCTCGATGCCGAAGAAGAGCGCTTCGTCCGAACGCTCGCGAGCGGTCAGTCCCGGCTCGAGGCCATCCTCGACCGTCTCCGCGAAGGTGGCGCCACGACTGTCCCGGGCGACGAGGCATTCACGCTCTACGACACCTTCGGAATGCCCCTTGAGCTGACTCGCGAAATCGCCGCCGGTGAAGGCTTCGACCTCGATGATGTCAGTTTCCAGGCTGCCCTCGAAGCTCAACGAACCCGTGCCCGCCAACAAGGAAAGTTCCTCAAGGGCGAAGTCTCCCCTGCGCTCCAGTCGCTTGGCGACGACCACTCGAATTTCATCGGCTACAGCCACATCGAAAGCGATGCCGGCGTGGTCGCGATCCTCAAGAACGGCGCCGTTGCGGATCTCGCGACACAGGGCGACGCCTGCGAAGTCATCCTCACGATTACACCGTTCTACCCGGAAGGTGGCGGCCAGGTTGGTGACCGCGGGAACATTCGGACCCTCTCCGGCGTCTTTCAGGTGGAAGACACACAGGCCAGCGGTGGAGCAATCATCCATCGCGGCCGCGTGACCGAGGGGGCAATTCGCGTGGGAGAGACCGCCCAGGCGACCGTGGACATTGCGAATCGCCACGGTGCTGCCCGGAATCACACCGGCACGCACCTCCTGCACGCCGCCCTGCGCCAGATTCTTGGTTCCCATGTGCGCCAGCAGGGCTCGCTCGTCACGCCGGACCGGCTGCGGTTCGACTTCACCCATCTGGAGCAGACTCCGCGTGGCGTCCTCGCAGATGTCCAGCAACTCGCGAACGAAAAGGTTCGCCACGACCTCGATGTCGCATGGAGGACCACCGGCTACCGGCAGGCGGTCGAAGGTGGCGCCCTGGCATTCTTTGGCGATAAATACGGGGCCGAGGTCCGCGTCGTCGAGATCAAAGATCTCGACGGCACCTTCAGCGCCGAGCTCTGTGGTGGTACGCACGTCCACCACACCGGCGAGATCGGCTATGTTCACGTGCTCCGCGAATCTGCGGTTGCCGCCGGTACTCGGCGAATCGAAGCACTCACGGGGCGATCAGCGGAACTCCATCTCATCGAACAGCAGGAACGTCTGCTGCGTATCGCCGACAAGCTCGGGACGGGGCCAACTGAGATAGAAGAACGCCTCGACGCCATGCAATCCGAGTTGGAACGTCTGCGAAAGCAGGGCACTGAGCTTCAGCGCCTCCAGGGGGCGTCGATGAGCGATGGCCTCATCGAAGGCGCGCAGAAGGTCGGCGATGCATTCCTCATCGTGGCCCGGGCTGATGCTTCTTCCCAGGACGTCCTCCGTGACATCGCTGATCGCATCCGCAACAAGCTCAAGCCATCGCTCGTCGTGCTCGGCGCCAACATCGATGGACGCCCGGCGTTCCTCGCGGCTGCCACTCCCGAACTGGTCGAGAAGGGCATTCACGCGGGGAACCTAATTCGAGAAATCGCCAAGGTTGCCGGCGGCGGTGGCGGCGGTCGCCCGGACATTGCGCAGGCGGGTGCGAAAGACGCTTCACTCATAGATGCAGCCCTTGCCGAAGGTCGGCGCAGGGCAACGGAGGCACTTTCCGGGTAGCTCACCCGGCGAGAGCGAGGTAACAGCGTGACGACGGAGGAACCCGGGCCAATCATCGGTGGTGAAGAGGCGGCGTCCCGGGGCGATGTCGCCAGCGTGGTTCTTGTCGAGCGCTCTGAGGACGTAGCCGCGGTCTGCGGTCGCATCGATGGCGCGCCTACCTGGGCGGTGGTTATTCACGCACCCGGCGGCAACCGCCAGCTCAGCACCGAACTCGGCATGCGGCGCCTCATCCACCATGCCGATGAAGCCGGCAAAGTAATCGCCATCGCCACCCGCTCCGGCTCGCTCAGTTCACGTGCCCGGGAACTCAACGTTCCGGTGGCGAGGAAGCCGCAAAGCATTCGCTGGGATGCCGGCGGCCGGCATGTCGTCCGCGTTGGCCGATTGAACGTCGCCGCTCCTAGCATCGGCCGCTATGTGCAGGTGGCCATCATCGCGGGTGTTGCCTTCGCGGGGCTCTTCCTGATCTTCGCGATGGCCCCCGCGGCGACGATTACCGCCTACCCGCCCACCGAAACGGTCACCGAGGTCATCACGATCACTGCGTCGGAGTCGCGCGACTCGGTTAACCTCGAAACGCTCGAGGTCCCGGCGAGCCGCGTTTCGGCCGAAGAGAAATTCACACTTGTTGCGAAGACTACAGGGACCACCATGGTCGGGACGGTTTCTGCAAAGGCGACGGTCACCGTCACGAACGCCACCGCGGCGGCCGTCGTGGTCGCGCAAGGCACGATCGTCTTCGCCGGCGCCGATTTCTTCCCGTTCACGTTCGACGAAACCATCACCGTCCCGCCCGCCGGCTCGATCGATGCCGTCGTCACGGCAGTTCGGCCCGGCGTCGCCGGAAACGTTCCTGTCGCATCGATCGTCGGATGGGAGCCAGAACGGCTGCGGTTCCTCAAGATCACAAATGCAGCGGCGGCGGCAGGGGGCGTGAGCGAGCCACGGCCGGCGGTTGCGCCCGAGGATGTCGCCAGTCTCAACGCGCTCGCCAAGACCCTCGAGAATTCGGATGTGGTAAAGCAGTCGCTCATCGAAGCGCGCCCCCATGACGCCGTCTTCATGGGTACCGCCTCTAGCAAGATCGAGGTTGGGGCCTCGCACCCGGCAGTCGGAACCCCTGCGGACGTGGTTTTCCTCGAAGTAAAGGTGAACCTTTCGGCCCTCGCCGTGCTCGAGGGCACTCTCGACCAGGTCGCTCGCCAGGTGCTCGGCGGCCAGCGGGCCGACGGAGAATTCGTTCCCGGAACAGTGAGAGCAGTTGAGACTGGCGCGCGTCAACTCGACGCCGATTCGGCTACCATCAAGACGGAACTGCAGGTCCAGGGCGAACTCGCCCGCGGAGTAACTTCCGAGGCAATTCGAAGCGCGGTAAAAGGCAAGAGCGAGGACGGCGTGCTGTCGACCCTCTCCGAGCGGTATGGTATTCAGGACGCAGAGGTCCGGCTCTCCGGCTGGGCGCCGCGCTTGCCGCGCTTCGGGTTCCGCATCGACGTGAACCTTGCGGCTCGAGAGGCGACGAACGGATCTGGTTTCGCCATCCCGAATGACACAACACCAACCACAACAACAGCTGCAACCCCGACTGCTCTCGCTGGATCCCGGTGAGGCCCGCATCGGCGTAGCCGTCAGCGATGACCTCGGTCTGTATGCGCACCCCCGCGCCGCGATCAAGACCCGCTCCGTCGCCGAAGCCGTGCGCGCCGTGACCCGCCTCGTGGAACAAGAATCTATCTCTGAGGTGATCATTGGCCTCCCGCTGACCCTTGCGGGTGCTCGTGGGCACCAGGTCGAAGCGGTCCGCCCACTGGTCGAGGCACTCCGCAAAGCGCTCGAAGTCCCTGTTCGAGAAGTCGACGAACGGTTCTCATCCGCCCAGGCCGTTGCCACCCAACCCAGGCTGAGCGGCAAACGCGACGGCACCCTGGATTCGGCGTCCGCCGCCGTGGTGCTTCAGAGTGTCCTTGATTCGCGCCGATCGCGAGCTGTGCGATGAACTTCCGCGGCATCACCCCACTGGGAATCCTTGGCGCCGCTGTCGTCATCGGCGCCGTCTTTGTCGCGAGCTACTGCATGGCCAAGACGCCTTCGACGCAGCTTGGCGAAGACATTATCCCGACGCCCGAACTCGCCACGGACCGCCAACAGGTCGGCTACACACTCCCGGATGGTCGTTCGGCCGAAGACATCGGAAGCGACCTGCAGAAACTGGGAATCATCAAGTCCGGATCTCAGTTTGAGTTTCTCGTCAGCCTGATGGGCCTTCAGAGCTCGCTTAGCACCGGCGACTACCTGCTGAAGAAGAACTCCTCGGCACTCACCATCGTTCGCGAACTCACGGTCAAAGACGCCGTCCCTGTCCTCAAGGTCACCTTCCCCGAAGGCATCCGCATCGAGGAGATGGCCGTGATCGCCGAAGAAGCCGGGTTCGGCACGCGGGAGGAGTTCCTGGCGGCAGCGGCCGATGCCCAGGTCCCGCCAGGCTTTGAAGACGCCTTCCCCGAAGGCTCCACGCTCCAGGGATACCTTTTCCCGGACACGTACATCATGCCCGTCGGCTCGACGCCTGCGCAGCTCATCCAGTACATGCTGAATACGTTCCAGTTGCGCTTCTCACCAGAATTGCGAGCGGCGGCCGCTTTGCACGGCCTGGATCCCCATCAGGCGCTCACACTCGCCTCAATCGTCGAGCGCGAAGCCGTCCGCCCCGAGGAACGGGCTCGAATCGCCGGCGTCTTCTACAACCGGCTAGCGGAAAACGATGCCCTCGGGGCCGACCCGACGGTGCAGTTCGCGGTTTCGCTGGTGACCGGGTCGGTGGAAGCGTACGGCTACTGGAAAAAGGAACTCACACTAGAAGACCTCGACCTCGATTCGCCGTATAACACGCGAAAGTTCCCGGGATTGCCCCCCGGTCCAATTACGAATCCCGGCCTCGCCTCGATCGAAGCGGTCGCCAATCCAGAGGCCACGGACTACTACTACTTTGTGGCCGACGCCAAAGCGGATGACGGCTCCCATAGGTTCGCGGTGACCTTCAACGAGCACGAACAAAACATCGCCTTGTACGGCTCACCATGACGCGGCGTGCAGGCATCATCGGGCACCCGGTCGCACACTCGCTCTCGCCGGTGTTCCAGTCCGCAGCGTTCGCGCATTGCGGCCTGGATGTCAGTTACGAGGCCTGGGACACCGAGCCTGCCGCGCTCGCGGGCCGCGTCGTCTCCCTGACGTCGCCGTCCTACCTCGGCGCCAATGTGACCATTCCTCACAAGGAGTCGGTCTTCCCACTTCTCGATGAACTTGGTGGGCAGAGCGCGAGAGTCGGGGCGGTCAACACCATCGTGAACCGCAACGGCCGACTCTTCGGGTTTAACACCGATGGGCCAGGCTTCGTCGCGGCGCTCCGAAATGAGGCCGGATTCGATCCTGCCGGGAAAGAAGTCCTCCTGCTCGGAGCCGGTGGCGCAGCCCGCGGTATCGCCTTCGCCCTGGCGGAGTCCCGCGCCCAACGAATTAGTATCTGGAACCGGACGCTGGAACGCGCCAAGAAGCTCGCCTCAGACGTCGTCGGCCACGGGCGCCAACATTGCCGCGGCTGATTCGGCCAGCGTCGAAGGTTTCGATTGCATCGTGAACTGCACCTCAGTGGGCATGGAGGGCACCGGGACCGAATCTGCGACGCCGTGTGATTTCACCAACGTGCGTCCCTCGGCACTCGCTGTCGACATCGTCTATAAGCCCGAAGTCACGGCCTTTCTCGGGGCCGCCAAAGCTGCCGACCTTAAGACGCTCGGCGGCCTTCCGATGCTCATCTATCAGGGTGCGCTCGCCTTCGAACTCTGGACCGGAGTGACGGCGCCAGTAGACGTGATGTTCGACGCGGCGCGAAAAAAGCTCGCCGAGCCACGACGATGATCGTCGTCGGAGTCTTGATTTTCGCAATCATCTTTTTGGGCGTTGGGTGGGCGGTTTCGACAGAGATGTTTCAGCATCGAGCATGGCGCCGCCGGGTCGAATCTGGTGACACCGACATCGTCGCCGCGCTCATAGAAGAGGCACTGGCAATCTGGCGGCGGGGTCGCCCTCCTCGAGGCACGCCCGCCAGCCTCTGGGCTGGCGTCCAGGCGACTCAGCTTGTCGCAGTCGAAGCTGACGGAGTCACGCTTTCCTCATCCGCCGAAGGCGACTTTCGAACCGAAAGCGGTCGTCGAGTCCAGGTCGCATCGGCCCTCGACGAAGGGATCGCCGTAGCCGCGAGATTGCTCGACATGATCATGTACGATGTCCCAAATCTTCGGCTCGGGTACGCCCGTGTCGACGTGTATTCCACATTCACCGGAGCCGATGGGACGCCCTCGCAGTTGCCGATCCTTACGGTGACTGCCGAGCGCGCTACCGCTGACGAAATGACCTGGGAAGCGCTCACGCCCGAAGAGATTCTTGGCCGGTTCGGCGCTACCTATTCACGGTCAGCCAACGGTCAGCCTGTGCCCATTGAACTGCCGGAAGTAGCCGGCGTACCGCCGCGTCCGACGGAGCAGGCAGCGGCCGACTTTGCGGCATCTCTCGATGGAGGACTCGACTAGTGGGCCAGTTCCGTTTTCTGACCGCCGGCGAAAGCCACGGCAAGGGCCTCACAATGGTTGTCGAAGGTCTTCCTGCTGGCCTGCGCCTCGCGGAAAGCGACATTTCCCCCGACCTCGCCCGTCGCCAGGGCGGCTACGGTCGTGGCGGCCGGATGAAAATCGAGAAAGACCACGCCGAGATCACCGGCGGCGTACGCCACGGTTACACCCTCGGCTCGCCGCTTTCGATGTGGGTCCAGAACCGCGACTGGGTGAACTGGACCGAGAAGATGGCCATCGAACCGGTAGAAACCGAGATCGAACGCGTCACCCGCATGCGCCCCGGCCACGCCGACCTGCCCGGCGCGATTAAGTACGGCTTCGACGACGTCAGAAACGTGCTCGAGCGCGCCAGCGCCCGCGAAACGACGGCACGGGTCGCGGTCGGCGCCGTCGCCAAGCGCCTGCTCGAGGAATTCGGCGTGCAGTTCCACAGCCACACCATCTCTATCGGCGGCGTGCACGCAGATGTCCCCGAAACGATCGATTGGGACGCGGTCGAAGCAGACCCGGTGCGCTGTTCAAACGCCGAATCGGGCCAAAAGATGATCGACGCAATCAACGCAGCCAAGCCCGAAGGCGATACCGTCGGCGGCGAAGTCGAAGTCCGCGTTTCAGGTGTCCCGCTCGGCCTCGGCTCACACGTCCATTGGGACAGGAAGCTCGACGGCCGCATCGCCCAGGCCATCTGCAGTATCAACGCCTTCAAGGCCGTCGGCTTTGGGCTCGGCTTCGCTTCGACCGAGGTACGCGGCTCCCAGGTGCACGACGTCATCCTGCCGATCGACGAGTGGCGAGGACAGGCGTGGCGGCACAAGACCAACAATCACGGCGGCATCGAGGGCGGCATCAGCACAGGCGAAGACATCATCGTCCGAGCAGCGATCAAGCCGATCCCGACGCTCGCACATCCGCTCCCATCCGTAGACCTCGATACCGGCGAGGAGGTATTGGCTCACTACGAGCGCAGCGACGTCTGTGTCGTCCCCGCCGGCGGTGTCGTCGCCGAGGCAATGGTGGCCATCGTCCTGGCGGACGCCTGGCTCGAGAAGTTCGCCGGCGACACGGTTGAAGAGTCCCGCGCAAACTTCGAGCACTACCTGACGACGATCGGGCCGCGAGCCCGTCGAGACTGATGGTTCCACTCCGCATCTTCCTCGTTGGCCTTCCCGGTAGCGGCAAAACTACCGCCGGCAAGCTACTCGCCGAGCGCCTCGGCTGGGCATTCGAGGACTCTGACCACGAGGTCGAACGCGCCTCCGGGCGCACAATCCCAGAAATCTTCAGTTCCGACGGCGAAGGTGCTTTCCGAGAGCTAGAAGCTGCTGCCCTTTCGAATCTCGCATCCCGCGAGCCGATTGTGATAGCGACCGGCGGCGGCGCGCCCACGTACGCCCCATCGAGAAATGTCTTGAGTTCTGGATTCGCGGTCTGGCTTTCAGTCTCTCCTGCCGAGGCGGCGCGGCGCGCGACCGCGGAAGCTGGGGGAACCGAGCGCCCGCTACTCGCTGGCGCTGACCCTTTGGGTCAACCTGCCGGCCCTCCGATCGAAAAGATGACTGCCCTGCTCGAGGCCCGGGCCGACTTGTACCGCGCGGCAGATGCCGCCGTGGACGTCGAGGAGCTCAGCCCCGAATCAGTGGCCTTCGAAATCGAGCTTCTTTGGGACGAATACTCAAGGCAGCACCACCACGACCGCGAGGCTCGAAGCGAAGATCATCTGCCGGCGACACTTCAGCCGGCGGCGACCGTGCGAACGCCCACGGCGACCTATCCGGTCATCGTTTCGGATGGCAGCTTTGATGCCATCGGGGCGGTCTGCCGAAACGTCGGGCTTAACGGGCGCGCCTTCGTCGTCTCCGATACCGCCGTGGGACCGCTGTTTGCGGAGCGAGCAGTCGCGAGCCTCGCGCAGGCTGGTTACGAGGCACAGCGCTTCATGATCCCGGCCGGCGAAGACCACAAGACCCTGGCCACCGTTGAGACCGTTTATGACTGGCTGATTGCGAATCGAGTCGAACGCTCCGACTTTGTCGTTTGTGTCGGGGGCGGCGTGGTCACCGACCTGGCTGGCTTCGCCGCGGCGACATGTCTTCGCGGGATCGACTTCGTCCACGCACCAACGTCGCTGTTGGCGATGGCGGACGCCGCAATCGGCGGCAAGACCGGTGTAGACCATCCCCGGGCGAAGAACATGATCGGCGCCTTCGCCCAGCCTCGCGCCGTCGTCATCGACCCCAAAGTGCTCCAATCCCTCCCGCCGCGCCACCTGCGAAACGGCTGGGCAGAATTGATCAAGCACGGATTGATACTCGATGAAGCCCTCTTCCGAGACCTTGAAGATTCATCGACCGATGGCCCGCCACTCACGTCTGCGGAACTTATCGCGCGCAGCGTGGCCATCAAGGCAGAGGTGGTCTCGGATGACGAGCGCGAGGCCGGACGCCGGACCCTCCTGAACTACGGACACACGGTCGGGCACGCAATTGAATCGGTGACGGGCTTCTCGCAGTACCTGCACGGTGAGGCAGTCAGCATTGGCATGCGTGTCGCCGCGTTGATTTCGAAAGACCTGGGCCTGCTCCAGGAAGACGAGTACCAGCGCCAGCAACTGCTCCTGAAAACCTTCGGCCTCCCCGCCTCTGCGCCCGGGCTCGACGTCGACGCAGTGCTGGATGCCACGCTTTCCGACAAGAAGGTTCGGGGCGGGAAGGTGCGCTGGGTGCTGCTCGAAGGCATCGGCAACGCGGTAACGCGCGACGACGTCCCCGATGATGTAGTCAGGCGAGCGGTCGAAGCAGTGCTCGCTCCAGCGTAAACGTCATCATGCTATGATGACGCCGTGAGAACGATAATCGACCTTTCGGATGAGCAGCTGAGGGAGCTAAAGCTAATCTGCGCCCGCGAAGGAATTTCGCGCGCCGAGGCGGTCAGGCGTGCCGTGGCATTGCTGATTAGTGAACGCGAGGAACGCATGGCCACCCGCGCCGCGGCGTTGGCCGCTGCCCGCGGAAGTTGGAAGGGCTACGGGATTGACGGGGTAGAGTACCAACGCCAGATTCGGGCGGAATGGGATCGCGACTGAGTGGCGCGCGTCATTGATAGCAATATCGTTATCGACGCTCTGAACGACCACCAATTGGCTGTGGACGAGATTCTTGCAGAAGACGATTGCCGCATTAGCCGGATTTCTTGGATCGAGGTGCTCGTTGGGTGCCGAAGTCTTGAAGCCGAAAGATTGGCCCGGGATCTTATGGCGACGCTACAGGTGATGGAAATTTCTGTTGAAGTTGCCGAAGCCGCGATCGCTATCAGGAAACGGTCAAGGCTCAAATTGCCGGATGCCATCGTGTTGGCCACGGCGGCAACGAGCGGCTGCCAACTTTCCACCCGCAACACCAAAGATTTCTCGGAGTCGGATCCCATGATCCGGATTCCTTACTCGCTATGACCTTCGAATTCGCCCGCACCGGTGGCTCCGATAACCCCGTCGGGCCGCGCACGGGTCGCCTCACGACGGCGCGCGGAGAAATCCGCACCCCGGCCTTCATGCCGGTGGGAACCCTTGCCACGGTCAAGACAACGAGCCCAGCCGAAGTGCGCGCAACCGGCGCCGACATCCTCCTGGTAAACGCCTATCACCTCTACCTTCGCCCCGGGCACGAGCTCATCGAACGTCTTGGCGGCGTGCACCAGTTCATGGGCTGGGATGGGCCAATCCTCTCCGACAGCGGCGGATTTCAGGTCTTTTCCCTCTCAGGTCTCCGCAAAATCAGCGAGGAGGGAGTCCGTTTCCGGTCGCACATCGACGGCTCCGAGCACTTCTACACGCCTGAACTCGCGATGGCCGTTCAGGCTGCCCTCGGCGTCGATATCGCCATGCCTCTCGACCAGGTCCTGCCCGGTGAGTCCGAATTCAAGGCCGCTAAGGAAGCTGTTGAACGAACCCTCCGCTGGTTCGAACGCTGCCGTACGGCCCAGCCGGAACTCGCAACCTTCGCCATTATCCAGGGCGGAATCCACCAGGAACTCCGCACGATGCACGCCCAGGA